>NZ_JANHDN010000010.1 GCF_024494565.1 Halorubrum rutilum | reverse complement strand
CTTTGAGCAACCGGCACAACCTCCCCGATGAAGCGGGAGATTTGTGTCATAGGCAACCGAATCTTCCCGCTTCAACTCCTTTGATTTAGTGGCCTACCTCGCTGCTGTATGGCGATTCAACACAGCCCCCCGAGAACACCCGCAATACTGTGGGTCGATCGGTATCGGTACGCGGTCCGGAGACGCGGCCGTGCACCGAGCGATCCACGCCGTCGGAGCGGTCGCCCTGGCCGGCGCCGGGGCCGGAATGAGCGTCGCGGCCGCCGCCGGACTGGCGGCCGGCGGCGGCCCCGGTCTCGGGGGCGGCACGGAGCTGCTGGCGGTCGCCGTCGTCCTCGCGGTCGCCGCGACGAGCCTCGGCCGCACGGCCGTCAGGGAGGCCCGGTGGGCGCTGCGGGCGGACGGGTTCCGGGTCACGCGCACCGACCTCGGCAACGCGGCCGCCGTCGCCCTCGGGGCGCCGGTCACCTACGCGCTCTCCGTCTGGGTCGGGATCGGGCCGGTCGTCGCGTCCGCCCTGGTCGGGCTCTGCGCGTACCTCCTGTCGGAGACGTACGGCGCCCCCGCGTACTGCGGCTCGTTCGTCGGGATGGCGACCCCGGCGGCCGGCGCCGACCTCGCGGCGGTGGTCGCGGCGGGGCTCGTCGCCGGCGGCGTCTTCGTGGCCGCCAAGCGCGCGTTCAACGGGTTCGGCGGGAAGCTCGGGACGACGGCGTTCATCGGCTGCCTGTCGGTGGCGGCGCTCGGCGGGCTCTCCCCCGGGACGGGGTCGGTCCCGGCCCCGACCGTCGCGGCGGGGCTCGTCGCCGCGGCCGCCGTCGCCGCGCTCGTCACCTTCCTCGTGAGCGTCCGGCTCGACCACGGCCCGGTCGTCGCGAGCGCGGTCGTCGGGCTCGCCGCCGGCGTCGTCTGCCCCCAGCTGTTCGCCGCCGGGGACGCGGTCGCCGCGGTCGCCTTCTGCGCGTCGTTCGCCGGGATGGCCACGCCGGAGCGGATCCCGGGCCCCGGCGCGATGCTGCTGGCCGGCGGGGTCTCGGGCGTCGCGTTCGTCGGCGCCGCGCCCCACTTCGTCGGCTTCGGCGGGAAGCTCGGCACGATCGCCTTCGCCGCCTGCCTCGTCACCGCGGGGCTCCTGTCGCTCGGTCGCGCCGTCGCCCCGGTCGGCGGCGACGCCGCGACGGGGTGAGCCGGCGCGGCCGAGGGGCGGACCGGCGGCTCCCCGGTGCGGCCGCGGAGCGCGGGACGAGTATTTAAAACACCACGCTACGGCGGTGCCATCGGGAGGGCCGTGGAACCCCTACTCACGCCCGATGACCGATCCGAGCGAGACGCCAGACCGGAGCTTCGAGCCGAACCCCACCGTCTGCCCGTTCTGCGGCGTCGGCTGTACGATAGAGTACGCCGGCCGCGGGGGCGCGACCGGCGTCGAGGGACCGGTGAACGCCCGCGGGGAGATCTGCCCGAAGGGGGCCGCCGCGTTCGACGTCGTCGACCACGAGGACCGCCTGACGGAGCCGCTGGTCCGGCACAACGGGAGCTTCGTCACGGCCCCGTGGGAGGAGGCGCTCGACCGCGTCGTCGACGGGATCGGCGGCGTGATCGACGAGCACGGCCCGGAGGCCGTCCAGTTCTTCGCCTCGTCGAACTGCACGAACGAGGAGAACTACGTCCTCCAGAAGCTCGCGCGCGTCCTCGGGACGAACAACGTCGACAACTGCGCGCGGCTCTGTCACGCCTCGACGGTCGCCGCGATGAGCGAGCGGCTCGGCGCGGGGGCGATGACGAACAGCTTAGACGACCTGCGAGAGGCGGACTGCGTCTTCGTCAACGGCGCGAACCCGGCCGAGCAACACCCCGTCGCGTTCCGGTCGTACGTCCTGCCGGCGGTCCGCGACGGCGCGACGCTCGTCCACGTCGACCCGCGCGCGAACGACACGACCGAGGCGGCCGACGTCCACGTCCCGCTGCGGCCCGGCACCGACATCGAGGTCGCGAACGCGGTCGCCGCGGTCCTGATCGAGGAGGACCTCGTCGACGAGGCGTTCCTCGCGGAGCGCACGACCGGGTTCGACCGCCTGCGCGAGCGCCTCGCCGACGTCGACGTCGCGGCGAACGCCGAGGCGGCCGGCGTCGAGCCGGGGACCCTCCGCGAGGCGGCCCGGGCGTACGGCGAGGCGGACCGCGCCGCGATCGTGACGGGGATGGGGACGAGCCAGCACCGCTGCGGCACCGACAACGTCCACGCTCTGTTGAACCTCGCGCTCCTCACCGGCAACGTCGGCCGTCCGGGGACCGGGGTGAACCCCCTCCGGGGACAGAACAACGTGCAGGGCGCGAGCGACGTCGGCGGGCTCCCGGGCGTGCTCCCCGGCTACGAGCCCGTGACGGACCCCGCAGCCCGCGAGCGCGTCGCGGAGGAGTGGGGCGTCGAGCCGCCGGCCGAGCCCGGGCTCACCGAGGTCGAGGCGACCCACCGCTTCGGCGACGACGTGCGCGCGGCGGTCGTCTTCGGCGAGAACCCCGCGGTCACGGAGCCGAACGCGACCGCGGTGCGGTCGGCGTTCGACGACCTCGACTTCTGCGTCGTCGTCGACCTGTTCGAGACGGCGACGGCGGCGCACGCGGACGTGGTCCTCCCGGGGAGCGCGTGGGCCGAGAAGGCCGGGACCGTGACGAACACCGACCGCCGCGTGATGCGGATGCGCCCCAACGCCGACCTCCCGGGGAACGCCCGGCGCGACTTCGAGGTCCTGACCGCCCTCGGCCGGCGGCTGACCGACCGTCCCGAGGCGTTCGACTACGACGGTCCGGAGGACGCGTTCGACGAGCTGACCCGCGTCGCCCCGATCTACGAGGGGATGAGCTACGAGGGGATCGGCGACGGCTACCAGCGCTGGCCGTTCGACGCCGACGAGGGGAGCGGCACCGAGGTGTTACACGAGGAGGCGTTCCTGACCGGCGAGCGCGCCGCGCCGCTCGCGGTCGTCGACCCGGTCCCGCCCGCCGACGAGCTCGACGCCGGGGAACTGACGCTGACGACCGGCCGCGTGCTCCAACACTTCAACAGCGGGGCGCTCAGCCGGCGCTCGGACCGCCTCACCGCGATGCGCGGCGAGGACGTCCTGCAGGTCCACCCGAGCGACGCCGACGACCGCGGGGTCGAGGACGGCGACCGGGTGACCGTCTCCAACGAGCGCGGGACCGTCGAGGCGACGGCCGAGGTCACGCCGGCGGTCCGCGAGGGCGTCGTCTTCTGTACGTTCCACTACGCCGAGCCGCTCGCGAACGCGCTGACGGGCGACGAGCTGGACCCGGCGGCGAAGATCCCCGAGTTCAAGCACTCGGCGGTCGCCGTCGAGCCCGCCGCCGATGCGGCCGACGGAAGCGAGGCGGCCGGCGACGACTGAACTCGCCGACGCAGCGTTCCGGGCCGTCCGTCCCCGAAGATCGCCGCTGACCCCGATTACCACCGGTGAGAAGCACGGGTTATTGTTTATATAATCCAGGTGGAGAACCCTCAGTATGGCTACATCTGGAGAGTACGGCCGGGACGACTTCGGCCAGGGCGGCCTGAACGAGGGGCTCGACGCGTCGGAGCTCGTCGACGAGATTGGGCTCAACGCGGACGAGATCGCGTGGCGGAAGGAGTTCGTCGGCTTCGACGCGGATGACGAGCGCCGACTGAGCCGGTACGAGGACGCGTTCGCGGAGAACGCCGACCAGATAGCGGACGACTTCTACGAGAACCTCACCGGCCACCAGCAGACGGTCGACGTGATCGGTCGGTCCGAGAAGGGGATCGAACAGCTCAAGCGGACGCAGTCGGCGTACCTCGTGACGCTCGCCGGCGGCGAGTACGGCGAGGAGTACTTCGAGGACCGGGCGCGGATCGGGAAGATCCACGACATGCTCGAGATGCCGATGAAACACTACCTCGGCCAGTACGGCGTGTACTACGACCTCATCCTGCCGATCGTCGGCGATCGGCTCGCGGACTCGCTCACCGACCGGCTGGCCCCCGACGCCGCCGGTGAGACGGTCGACGACGCGACCGCGGCGGCGGTCGAGGAGGAGGTCGACGGCGCGGTCGAGGACCTGCTCTCAATCCTCCGGATCGTCAACCTCGACATGCAGGTCGTCACGGACACGTACATCCACTCGTACAGCGAGAAGCTCTCGGCGGCGGTCGAGCGGAACGAGCGGCTGATGGCGGACGTGGAAGCGGAGGTCGAAGAGCCGATCGCCGACCTGCGCGAGTCGGCGAGCGACGTCGCCGACAGCGCCGCCGAGGTCGGCGACGCGGCTGAGGACCAGTCGCAGCGGGTCGCCGAGGTCTCCTCGGAGGTGGCGAACCTCTCGGCGACGGTCGAGGAGGTGGCGTCGACTGCCGACGAGGTCGAGCGGACCAGCAGCCGGGCGGAGACGCTCGCGGAGGACGGGGCGGACGCGGCCGACGACGCCGCGGGGGCCATGGACGACATCGGCGCCGCGGTCGACGAGGTGGCGGAGGACGTCGAGACGCTCCAGCGGCGGGTCGAGGAGATCGACGAGTTCGTCGACGCGATCAACGGCATCGCCGACCAGACGAACCTGCTCGCGCTGAACGCCTCGATCGAGGCGGCCCGCGCCGGCGAGGCCGGCGCCGGGTTCGGGGTCGTCGCCGACGAGATCAAGTCGCTCGCGGAGGAGTCGCAGGGCCACGCGAGCGACATCGAGGCGATGGTCGAGGGCATCCGCACCGACACCGAGGAGACCGTCGAGAGCCTCTCTGAGACGACGGTCCGTGTCGACGAGGGGAGCGAGCGCGTCGACGACGCGACCGAGAGCCTCGCGGCCATCGCCGAGGCGGTGACGGAGACGGCGAACGGGATCGACGAGGTCTCGGACGTGACCGACGAGCAGGCCGCCGCGGCCGAGGAGATCGCCGCGACGGTCGACGGGGTGGTCGAGCAGTCGAACCGGATCAGCGAGCGGATGCGGGAGGTGGCCGAAGAGAGCGAGCGGCAGTCAGCGGCGGTCGGGGAGGTCGAGCGGACCGTGCGTCGGTTGGCCGTCGACGGCGCCGAGGCCGGGTCCCGGGCGGCGCCGCTGACAGACGGCGGTCCCTCGATACCGCCCGGGCTCCCCGAGGGGATGCCCGAGTTCGTGATCGAGCGCCTCTCCGACGCGGAGCTGCGGGCGATCGCGGCCGGGGAGCTAGAGATGGACGACCTGCGGTGAATCGGCAGGGGCGACGCGCCGGTCGCGCCGCGAGGGCCGCGGCCCGAGAGCCGGTCTTAGGGCGCGAAGTACGCGTCCGGCCTCCGGACCCCGCGGAGTTCCCGCAGCGGGCGGGCGCCGCACCGTCCGCAGGCGGTCGGCTCGTCGGGATCGTCGGGCACCGCGAACACCGTCCCGCAGGCGTCGCAGGCGACGTAGCGGAGCGCGAGCGACGGGGCGTCGGCCATGGGTGGAGTAGGCGGCCGACACACTTGAACCGACGCTTCGGCGGCGTCCCTACCGCCCGGACCCGGCGTCGCCGGACGACTCGATCCGCGCCTCGTACTTCGCCAGCGACTCGGCGAGCGCCTCGTCGGCGTCGACGCCGGCGGCCTCGGCGAGCGCGAGCAGCGCGAACAGCGCGTCGCCGATCTCGTCGGTCGCGACCGCGGCGGCGTCCGGGTCGCTCCCGTAGTCGGTCGAGGTCGCCACCTCCTTCGCGACCTCCCCGACCTCGCTCTCCAGGTCGAGGACGCGGTACGCGAGGTCGGTCTCCAACCCGTGCTCGGCGACGAACGCGGCGACGCGGTCCTGCTCGTCCATGGGGGTCGCCTCCGCGCGGTCCGGCAAAAAGTCCTCGTTCCGGTCGGCGCCCCGAACGGTGGCGAGGACGGCCGGTCACGCAACCCTCAAGACGCGAGCGACCCATCCGATCCCATGGAAATCGCGATACTCGGCGGTACCGGCGACATCGGCGAGGGGCTGGCGCTCCGGCTGGCGGCCGACACGTCCCACCGCGTCTCGATCGGCTCTCGCGAGGCGGAGCGGGCCGAGAACAAGGCCGAGGAGTACACCACCGAACTGGAGAGCCGCGGGCTCGACGCCGCGGTGACCGGCGGCGAGAACGCCGCGGTGGCCGCCGACGCCCGGATCGTCGTCCTCGCGGTCCCGCCGTACCACGTCGGCGACACCGCGGAGGCGGTGGCGGACGCGCTGGACGACGGCGACGTGCTCGTCTCGCCGGCGACGGGGATGAAACGCGACGAGGAGGGCTTTCATTACCACAAGCCGGGCGCGGGCTCGGTGACGGCGATCGTCGCCGACGCCGCGCCCGAGGGCGTCGCCGTCGTCGGCGCGTTCCACAACCTCGCGGCCGCGCGGCTCGCGAACCTCGACGCCGACCTCGGGATCGACACGCTCGTGATCGGCGACGACGAGGACGCGAAGCGGACCGTCGCGGACGTCGCCGAGGGGATCGACGGGCTCCGCGCGCTCGACGCCGGCGGGCTCGCCAACGCCCCCGAGATCGAGGGACTCACGCCGCTCCTGATCAACGTCGCGAGCAACAACGACGGGCTTCACGACCTCGGGATCGAGTTCAAGTAGGCGGTGGCGACCGCCGTTCCGTTAGGCCTTTGCGCGACCGGCGCCTCCGGACGATAGATGGAGTACCTGGAGCGCCGGGTCGCGCTGGTCGAGGACCGGCTTGAGGCCGTCATCGACGAGGTCGAGCCCGAGGAGCTGTCCGACGAGGTCGGCCACGTCGTCCTCGCCGGCGGCAAGCGCGTCCGCCCGGCGGTGACGATCCTCGCCTGCGAGGCGTTCGACGGCGACCCCGACGACGCCGTCGACTTCGCGGCCGGGATCGAGTTCGTCCACAACGCGTCGCTCGTCATCGACGACATCATCGACCGCTCGGCGGTCCGACGCGGCACTCCCTCTGCCTGGGCGGAGTTCGGGTACGGCCCCGCGATCGTCGCCAGCGACGGCCTGCTCGGCGAGGCGTTCGGGCTGTTCTCCGCGGAGCCGCGCGCGATGCGGACCGTCGCCGAGGCGATGGTCGAGCTCGGCGAGGGCGAGGCGACCGAGCTCGCCGACCGCCCGACCACGGAGGCGGAGTACATGGAGCTCGCGCGCCGGAAGACCGGCGCGCTGTTCCGGGCCGCCGCCGAGCTCGGCGCGGTCGCCGGCGGCGCCGACCCCGACGCGATCGACTCGTTCGGCGAGTACGCCGAGCGCGTCGGCGTCGCGTTCCAGATGCGCGACGACGTGCTCGACGCGACCGCCGACGCCGGCGACCTCGGCAAGCCGACGGGGCAGGACGCCGAGATGGACCGCCCCTCGGTGGTGCAGGTCACGTCGCTGTCGCCGGCGGAGATCGACGAGCGCGCCCGCGAGCAGTCCGAGCTGGCGCTGTCGGCGCTCGACGACGCCGACCCGCCGGAGACGGAGGCGATCGAGTACCTCCGCGACCTCGCGGAGTTCGTGGTCGTCCGGGAGCGCTGAGTCGGTCGTCTCCGGGCGGACGGGACTCGTCTCCGAGGGCGACCGCGCCGCCCGCGTCTGACACACCTTAATACCCGTCGAGCCCGAGAGACCGGACAATCACATGAGAACCGAGATTCGCGCGCGGACCGTCGGGACCCGAACGCGGCCGCGATCGCACGGAACCGTCGAGCCGCGACCGGAGGCGAACCGATGAAGCTCGCGACCATCGGGGTCGGGAACGCCGGCAGCAAGCTCATCGACCGGATGATCGAGTTCGAGGTCGAGACCGGCCGGAACCTCTGTCGGCACGCCCTCGTCATCAACACGGCGCGGACGGACCTCGCCAAGCCGCAGAACATCCCCGAGGACCGCCGCGTCCTCATCGGCGACACGCACCACAAGGCCCGCGGTCACGGCGTCGGCGGCGACGCCGAGATCGGCGCGGAGGTCGCCAGGACCGACATCGACGAGATCCGGCGCGTCTTCGACGACGTCGAGATCCACGAGGTCGACGCGGTGCTCGTCGCGGCCGGGCTCGGCGGCGGCACCGGCAGCGGGGCCGCGCCGGTCGTCATCGAGGAGATCCAGAAGATGTACGACGAGCCGGTGTACGGGCTCGGCGTGCTCCCCGGCAAGTACGAGGGCGGTCGGCCGGCGCTCAACGCCGCCCGCTCGCTCCAGTCGTTCGTCACCAAGGTCGACAACTTCATCGCGTTCGACAACGACGCCTGGCGCTCGCGGGGACAGACGATAGAGCAGGGGTACGAGGAGATGAACGAGGAGCTCGCGACCCGGATCGTCACCCTGCTCGCGGCCGGCGAGGTCGACGAGAGCGAGGTCGGCGAGAACGCGATGGACTCCAGCGACATCATGCGGACCCTGGAGGTCGGCGGGGTCTCCTCGATCGGCTACGCGTCGACCGAGCTCGCGCCCGCGAAACAGGGCCTGCTGTCGAAGTTCAACGAGTCTGACCAGCCCGAGAGCGAGTCCACCGACGCCGCGAAGATCAAGGGGCTCGTCCGCCGGGCGGTCAACTCCCGGCTCACCGTCCCCTGCGAGATATCCAGCGCGGACCGCGCGCTCATCGTCTTCGCCGGACCCCCGGAGGTCATCTCGCGGAAGGGCGTCGAGTCCGCCCGCGAGTGGCTGGAGAACGCGGCCGACACCGTCGACGTGCTCGCGGGCGACGACCCGCGCCCCGACTCGTCGACGCTGGCTGCGGTCGTGCTGCTCTCGAACGTCACGGAGACGCCCCGGATCGACGAGATCCAGAGCCAGGCGGTCGACGCGCAGAACAAGATCAGAGAGCAGGACGCGGTCCGCGAAGAGGAGATCCAGTCGCTGATCACCGACGACGACGACGACCTGGACCCGATCGTCTGAATGCCCCGAACCAGAGCGGCCGGGCGCCCCGACGGCGCTCGCGTCACCGAGCGTCCGAGGCGCCGTCCCCTCGGCGAGCGCTCCGACCGGGGCCACGGCGCCGGCTCGGTCGCCGGTGGACGGTCGCCGCCGGTGGTCGCATGAAGCTCGCGTTCGTCGGCGTCGGCGACGCCGGGACCCGGATCGTCGACCGGCTGGTCCGGGCCGAGCGGGCCTCCGGGCGGTCGGTCAGCGACGGGAATGTCCTCGTGTTCAACACGGACGACGCCGCGTTTCGGGCCGCGACGGCCGTCCCCGACGACAGGCGCGTCCTGCTCGGCGACACGCACCCCGCGGTCAGACGGCGTCCCGATCCCGCCGAGGCCGACGCGGTCGACGGCGCCGAGCCCGCCGACGGCGCCGGAGATGTCGACGAGACGGAGGCGTACACGAGCGAGATCGACCCGTTCGGCGTCGGCGGGGACCCCGAGACCGGTGCGGCGGTCGCCGAGGCGGAGCGGCCCGAGATCCGCCGGGCGCTCGACCGGATCGACGAGACGGAGGTGGCCGGGACGATGCTGGTCGCCGGCCTGGGCGGCGGGACGGGGACCGGCGTCGGGAGCGTCCTGCTCGAAGAGCTCGACTCGATCTACGAGACGCCCGTGTACGTCCTCGGCGCCCTGCCGGCCGCGACCGAGCCGGACCGCCGGGCGCTGACCGCGGCCCGCGGGATCCGGACGGTCGTGCCGCTCGCGGACGCCGTCTTCCCGGTCGACAACGAGGCCTGGCGCCGGGGGGACCCGGTGACCGAGCGGTACGACGCGATCAACGACGCGATCGCCGCCCGCGTGCTGGCGCTCTTCGGGGCCGGCGAGCGCGACCCCGAGTCCGTCTCGGAGCTGCGCATCGACCCGGCCGACGTGACCCGAACGCTCGAAGTGGGGGGCGTCGCCTCGATCGGCCACGCGACGCGCGAGCTCACGCCCGACGACGCGGGCGTGGTGACCCGCCTGCTCCGGCTGCTGGGGATCGCCGATGCGCCGGAGAGCGACGGCGCGGACGCCGACGCCGCGACCGTGAAGCGGCTGGTGCGCCGGGCGCTCGAATCGACGCTGACGCTCCCCTGTTCGGTCGACTCGGCCGACCGGGTGTTGGTGATCCTCTCCGGGCCGCCCGACGCGATCTCGCGGAAGGGGTTCGAGACGGGGCGGTACCTCCTCGAAGAGGAGACGGGGACCGTCGAGGTGTTGGCCGGCGACGAGCCGGTCCCCGGCGCGACGGAGGTCACCGCGACCGTGGTGCTCTCGAACGTCACGGACGTGCCCCGGATCGACGAGATCCAGCGCCGGGCGGTCGCCGCGCTGGACGCGTCGGACGCGGGCGACGACGGCACGACGGTGCTGGGCGACGCGGCGGACGGCGCCGCTGACGCCGCCGCGCGGTCCGCCGCCGATCCGGCCGACGGCGCGGCCGGCGACGACGCGACGGGCGACTCGCCCGCGTCCGAAGAGGTACAGACTGGGAATCCGACCGACGGAGTGACCGGAGCGCAGCCCGACGGGGCGAACTCGGAGGCGGCGGCGGAGACGGACAACTCGGTGAGCGAGGACGGCGACGAATCGGTCCACGGATTCGATTTCACCGCCGGCGACGACCGGGGGGAGTGAGGCCCGGTCGTCGGCGGGGGCAATTTAAGTTCTCCCCCGTCGGAGTGGAGTGCGTGCAACGGACGCGACGCGACCTCCTAGCTGGCGTCGGCGTCGCCGCCGGATTCGCCGGCTGTCTCGGCGTCGACGGCGTCACCTATCCCGACGAGCCGGACTCGGAGGGGGACGCCGACGGCGGGACGGCGCCCGACGGGTCCGACGGCGACGGGTCCGACGGCGACGGATCCGACGACGACGGATCCGACGACGACGGCAGGTCCGGACCGAACCCCGCGCTCGCCGCCGCGACGCGGGGCGTCGTCGGCGACGCGCTGTGGTTCGCGACGTCGTACGAGGCCGCGATCCGCGTCTACCGCGAGGCGACCGCCGACGTGCTCGCCGACGTGGACGCCGTCCGGGAGTCGGTCCGCGAGGCGACCGATCCGACGGTCGGGATGGCCGAGCGGCTCGAAGCCGCCGGGTACGACGCGGCCGAACGCGCGGCGGCCGCGCTCGAACCGCACTTTTACCCCGCGGGACTGCTCCGCTCGCGGACCGACAGACACGTGCCGGTGCTCGATCGGTTCGCCCGGCGGAACGACGCCGACCGCTTCGCGGAGGAGCTCGAACGGATGCGCCTGTCGTTCTTCCAGATCCGGACGCCGATCTACGTCGGCCGGCGGTTCTCGCGCGACCCGATCCACAACCGCCTGCTCGACCGGCTGGCCCCCGGCGACCCGGACGGGGTCGTCGTCGAGCTCGCGGTCCCGGAGCGCCGCCGGTTCGCGACGCTCGCGCACCGGCCGTACCCGGACGGAGACGACGAGGACGACGGCGAGACGTACCCGCCGACGTTCACCGACGACGCGCTGCCCGCGGCGCGCCGCGAGTCGCTCCGCGAGCGGCTCGGCCCGGTCGTCCGGCCGGACGGCCGGACCGCGGAGCTGTTTTTCACCTTCGCGGACCGTCCGGAGCCGGCCGACCGTCGGGGGGACGCGTTCCGCGGGCCGCCGAGCGAGCTCGACGGGGCGCCGCTCCACGTCCAGCGGTACGCCGACGCAGAGACCGCGAGCGACCGACTCGCCGACGCGCTGGCGGCGGGCGCGACCGAGGGCCGCGAGCCGATCTCGCCGGCGACGGAGGCGGCCGACGACGCGGTCGAGTGGCACCGCTACTACCACCGCGAGGTGGGGAGCGACCGGACGGACCTCGGCGAGTTCGCCGGCGTGCAGTACGGCTACCTGCTACAGGCCGGCGAGTTCGTCCTCGCGACCGGCTTCTCCGGCGACGCGTGGGAGGAGCGCCCCCGTTGGCAGGGTCGGCTTCCCGACGCCTGGGTGGCGGCGTGACCCGACCGCCCTCGCGGCGGCGGTTCCTCGCGGCCGCCGTCCCGATCGCGCTCGCGGGGTGTCTCGTCGAGGACGGATCGAACGCGGCCGACCAGACCGGAGAGACGGCCGGCGGCGACCAGTCCGGGGAGACGGCGCCGGCGGCGGACGACGAGTCGACTGCGAGCGAGGCGACCGACGGCTCCGACGACGCGGAACCGACCGCGGACGCGGCCGACGGCGACGGGGACGCGTCGCCCGGTCCGGCCGGAGTTACGGTCGAAGAGACCGAGATCGTTCGGATCGTGGAGTCGAACCTCCTGTCGCAGATCGTCGCCGACGTGACCGTTCGCAACACCGGCGAGCAGGCGTACGGCACCCTCGAACTCCGGGTCGACGCCTACTACGAGCCGCCGGAGGACGACCGGACGTACCACCCGCCGCGGGTCGACGAGCGGACGGCGGTTGGGCGGACCTACGTCGAAGGCGACTTCGAGTCGTTCGACTCCGGGACGCGGACGTTCGAGGACGTGGTGGTGCGGTACGACGCCGAGGACGCGAACGACTCGACCGACCCGGCCGAGTTCGACCTGGAGATCGCGGTCCGGCGCGCGAATCCGCCGTAACGGGACGCCCGGGCGGGCGGCGGCGGGCAGCGGGACCCCACGGCTCCTCGCCGACCCGGATTCAGCTTCGGAGCGCCGCCATGGCTCGCGCTTCGGCCCCGGACGCTCGGTCCCATAGTATCAGTGCCGGCGGCAGCGCGACGACCGAAATAATGAACGAGTACGCGACGCTCAACCCCATCAACAACCCGAAGTTACCCAGCACGGGCGTGATCGCAAGCGCGAGCGCTCCCGTGCCGAGCGACGTGGTGAGCATGCTCCCGAGGAGCGCGCCGCCGGTGCCGGTCAGCGTCGTGCGGATCGCGTCGAGCGCGTCTCCACGTCGGTCGTACTCGTCGACGAACCGTGCGGTGATATGTACGGAGTACGCGATCCCGAGCCCGACGCCGATCGACAGCAACGTCGCCGTAAGCGCGTTGAGAGCGAGACCGAGCAGTCGCATCGTACCTACGAGCGACGCCACCGACACCAGAATCGGAAACACGTTCACGATCCCCAACAGCGGTTTCGACTCGAGCACTCCGTACACGATCATCAGGAACACGGCCGTGAGCAACAGGGACAACAGGAGCCCCTGAATCGCCGAGTCGAAGATGATCCCGGAGATCGCGTCGAAGACGACGATACTTCCCGTTGCGGTCGCCGTATACCGGAACTCGGTCGCGAACTCCTGGCTCTGGGCGGTCACCACCCCCTGTTCGGCGTCCGGTTCGACGCTGTAAACCACCTGTGTGCTGCGACGGTCCTCGGTCAGATACCGCTCCGCCCGGTCGCCGGACGGCGAGGACAACAAGGCGCTGTAGACGCGGTCGAGATTCCGGTCGGGAATCCCGTCTCCGTCCCGGTCGTTCCGAGCGACGAGCGCGGCGAACGCCGGATCGCGGTCCGCGCGGTCACGAATCACCGTCACGATGCTCTCCGCACGGACCCGGTTTTCGTCGCCGAGAGCGAGCGTTTCGGGCGGGTCGTCGTTCGGCCGTACCAACCCTTCCAACGCGTCGTCGCGTTCCATCGGCCCCTCGACGTATATCGTGATCGACTCGTCTTGATTCGTGGCGAACCGATCCTCCAAGATGTCGAGCGTCGACGAGACGGTGTACTCGCCGGGGGCGAACGGTTCGGGGACGTACTGGACGTACGCGGGTTCCTCCTCCGGGGGAAGGAAGTCCTCCTGTGAGAACGAGGTGTCGACGCCGGTGCCGTACGCGGCCATACCGCCGCCGAATAGCAGAATGACGATGACGAGGAGGATCGGTGCGCGATCGCCGGCCGTTGCGAACACCGAGAGCAGCCGCCCGAGCGAGGACTCCTCGGAGGCGATCGGTTCCGAGTTGAACTCGGGAACGCCGAACCGCTCCCGGAGTCGATCGACTTCGAGCTTCGCCGCGGGGAGGAACAGCCCGAAAATGAGGAACGTGAACACGATCCCGACCGCCGAGATGATGCCGAGGTTCCGGATCGGCGGAAGGTCAGACAGCGCGTTCGCGCCGAATCCGAACACCGCGGTCGCCGTGACGATGACGAACGCGATCATCAGCTGCCGCGTCGCGATCCGCATCGACGGGACCGCCTCGAGGCCGGTGACCGTCTCCTCGCGGTACCGGTTGATGATGTGAATCCCGAAGTCGACGCCGACGGCGAGGAGCAACACCGGCGTCGAGATCTGTTGTTGAGTGAACGGAATCCCCGAGAAGCCGAGGAATCCGAACGTCCAGATCAGCGTCATCACCAGCGCCGAGAGCCCGAGCGCGAGATCAATCGGGTCCCGATAGGCGATGATGAGAAAGCCCAGCAGCAACACGGCGACGATCGGCATCACGAGCGCCAGCGAGTCGCCGATGATCTGGCCGGTCTCCGCGTTGATGATCCCGCTGCCGAACGCGCGGATGTCGGCCGGTTCGTCCGCCGCCATCGTCTCGATGGTCGTCTGTACCGTCTGGAGGTCGCCGTCGGAGAACCCCTGTGGCACGTCGTGCGTGATCACCGTCACCGAGGCGGACGCCGACGCCTCGTTCGGATTGAAGTCGTCGGACACGAGGCTGTCGAACCGCGGGCCTTCGTTCGCCGCCCGGATCGCCGCTCGGAGCTCGGTGTCGGTCGCCGTTCGGATCGCCCGTTGTTGCTCCGTCGGCGTCGTCGCGCTCGGGTCGAGCTGCTGTGCGACGAGGGTCGCCGGACCGTTCGCGGACGCCATCCGGAGCTCTTCGCGTTCGTCGACGCGTTCGAGTACGCGGAGGTTCGCGAGGAGGTCCGTTCGCGAGAGCACGTTCGTGCCGGTCTGAACGAGTTGCGTGGACTCGTCGTCGGGGGCGAACGGCGCCTCGAACTCCTCTTCAACGGCGTCGAGGGCGTTCTGTGCTGGAACGTCTTGGGTGAAGCTGTCGGTCGCGTCCGACTCGGTCGTGACCATCGTCATCCCGCCGGCGAACACCGCCGTGACGAGGAGGAAGGCGACGATGACCGCCCTTCGACGGACGACGACAATCTCGCTGAGCGCGATCGTCGCGTTTTCGATCCGATCGCCGAGCTGGCTCATCGGTCACTCCCTCCGTCGGTAGAACACCGCGGCGCCGGCCACAACGACCAGAAGCACGACCGCGAGGGCCGGTAGCGGTAGCCCGCCGCCCTCCGACTCCGTCACGTCGATGGGGACGCGAACGGTGTCCGACAGCTGGCTGTTACCGTCGGCGTCGTCGTACCGGAAGTCGAACGAGATGGGATACGTGCTGCCGGGCGTCGCCGACCCGGTCGCGGACAGGTCGAACGTCATCGTCACGCTCTCGCCGGGCGCGATCGACTGCGCGTAGCCGGTGTCGGTGTCGCCGGTCGCGACCGGGTCGTCGGCGAACAGCCGCGCCTCGACGTCGCTGACCTCCTCGTCGAGGTTGTTCGTCACCTCGACGGAGATGGTGCGCTCGCCGCCCGCCTGGATGGTCCGGTCCGCGACCGCGACGTCGAACCGATCGCGCTCGGGAGCGATGTCGAACAACAGCTCGAGATCTTGGTAACTGCGTCGCTCCATCTCGGCATTGCGGTACTGAACCGCCACGTCGGCGGTGCGCGCGACCGCTTCCGCCTCGCCGCTCACCGCGAGCGGCAGTCGGAAGTCGGCAGAGGCACCGGGTTCAAGCGTCCCGACGGCGACAGATTCCTCGACCGGAATCAGACTCGGCGATTCCTCGGCGTACTGAACGACGACGTTTCGCGCCGTCGCGGGGCCGTCGTTCGTCACCGTCCCGTAGACATCTCCGTCCTCACCGACGCGGAGATCCGCGCTCACGTTGCCGATCGAGAACTGTTGTTCGCCCTGGGGGCGGACTCCGAGCGAGATCGTCTCGTCGGTTCGCCTGATCCCGTCGGGGTCCTTGAACGCGACCCGTCCCGTGACCACGTACGACCGGACGGCCGAGTTGGGGGCAACTTCGACGTCGTAGGTGACCGTTGCCGTCTCGCCGGGCGCCAGCTCGGCGATTCGAGCCGTGCTCGACCCGGTGCCGCCGAAGGTGAGCACCCCGGCGGCCGAGGTGAGTTGGACGTCCGCCTCGGTAGCCGGCTCCGACCCGGTGTTTTCGAGTTCGACCGTCAGCATCCCTGAGTCGGCGACCTGCGCGTCGGTCTCTACGCCGACGACGCGGAAGCGGGCGTCGTCGCGGACGCGCACGTCAACATCGCGGGAGACCGTCACGGTCCGGCTCTCACCGGCGGAGATGTAGCCGTACGTGAGGTCGAGGTCGAGGGTGTACGTGCCGGGCTCGACGTCCTGTGGCACGTTCAGGCTCACCGGTAGCTCACCGGGCGCGTTCGTCGTCACGCTGCCGATCGACGTCTCGCCGGACTCGACGGAGAGCGGACCGCTCGCCTCGACATCGACGCGAACATCGCGTGCCGTGGTGACGAGCTCGCTGTTCGCGGCGTTCCCGAACCGGAAGTTCCCGTCGTTGGCGATCTGGAGGGTGACCTCGTTCGTCCGTCCCGGTACGAGGTTCGGGTTCGGCGCGAACACGTCGAGGTCCGGCGATCCGCCGATGTTACTCCCCGCTTGCGCGGGCGCGTCGCCGGCGACGCTCGCAGCGGCATCGGCGCCGGCGGTGTCCACGGGGTCGCCGCCGGAGAGCGACGCCCCGACGGCGCCGACGCCGACGCCGCTCGCGACGAGCAGGACGCTCACGAGGACGACAGACAGCTGTCGCGTCCGCATGCGTTACCGCGCCTCGGCGGTCGCGGCGGTCGAGGCGTTCGCGCTCCGGGGTCGGAGGGACTCCGGAGCGGGACTGGTCGGCGAGAGGAAGCAGGCTCGTTGCACGTTCGCACCTTAGCTCACGAATCAATAAACGTTTCTTTCGTGGAGTCGCATGGCCGAGTATGAGACAGAGAAACCGAGACGCCGGGCCCGGTCGACGGCCGGCTCGGCGGGGGGCGTCGTGACGCGCTTCTCCGACGAGGACCGCGAGCGCATTCGGGGCGAGTTGACCGAGGCGGGCCACGAGCTGTTCGCGCTGCACGGCTTCGACCGCACGCGCGTGAGCGACGTGACGGACGCGGCGGGGATCGGCACGAGCACGTTCTACCAGTTCTTCGATTCGAAGGAGGAGCTGTACCTCGCGGTGTTGGTCGCCGAGCGCGAGCGTCTGTTCGACCAGCTCGAAGCGGCGGTCGCCGAGGCGGAGACCCCGCGGGCGGAGGCCGAGACGGTCCTGCGGACGACGCTCGGACAGGTGCGGTCGAACCCCCTGATCCGGCGGCTGTTCGTCGACGGGGAGATCCGGCGCGTCGAGGCGCAGTTGAACGGGACGGGCTTCGGCGACGCCGGCGAGGGTGACGACGCCGGAGCCTGCACCGCGGGCGGCGACGGCACGGGCGGGGACAGCGGAGACGGCGACAGCAGGACCGGCTTCGGACGGGTGCTCCCGCAGCCCGAAGAGTGGGTCGCCCGCGACGACTTCCGGATCGACGACCCGGAGATCGTTCGCGGGCTCCTGCGGTCGCTGCTCTTCGTCACGCAGGCGCGGGAGACGCCGGTCGTCCCGGACGGGACCTACGACGCGGTCGAGGAGACGCTGATCGAGACGGTCGTCGCCGGGCTGTTCGCAGGAGACGAGACGACTGAGGAGTGACCGTCGCGGACTCCGACTCGGCAGGCCATGGCGATCACTGATATACGGTACTGTGATCGCTTCGTTTAGCATCGTCGAAGCGTCATGGTAGTGCCTGGTACAATGTATCGTACTGACACGGATGGCGTGTCACAACAGCTATTACCATAGAGTGAGGATATATGGCGAGATGGCCACGAATAGCGACAAGATCCAGTTCCGAGGCGAAACGGAAAAGGAAGCGACTCAAATCGTCGATCAGATGCGTCTCGGTGGGATCAACGTCAGTGAGCTTGCTCGGCGGGGTCTCCGAGAGAAGCTCCGTGAAGTCCTCTCAGACGAGGAGAAAATCACTCTCCATCAGCGATACAAGCGGGGAGAGCTCTCCGAGGAAGTCGCAGAGATCCTTCTCGGCGACGGTTTGAACGAAATTGAGCGGGAGCGGGAGGCCTTCGAGGAGGCCGCGGAGCTCGACACGAGTGACGTGTTCCAGAGGTGAAGATGGCGGACGATGATGTGCGCCATCCAATTATCGTCGATACGGACGCGCGAATTACGGACAACATACAGTTGACGACGACGAACGTCTTTGACATCCTCCCACGGCTTCAGCCGTGGGACTCCTCGGTGGGTGATTCAGGCCGACCCTGCCTCTGAGGTAAGATTCCCCTTGCGGGTACTTTGGTTTGTGGGCTCCTCTTTGGTCGCGTGACCACGCTGTCGCCAGCAGTGATCGTCCCACTCAAGGCGGGGCACTGTCTGGTGTCCCCTCTCAGGCCCGTTCTGACCTGAGTCCACAGGCCGTGCCATCGGCCTTCTTCCGGTGAAATCAACATCGTCATCCACCACGCTTTGCAGGAAATTCTCGCCTCCCACCACATCGCTGTGACCTTCAAAGCCACATCCACCACATTGGAACACGTCGCCGTTGCGCGCGACGTGCGCCCCTTCATCGCAGCGTGGGCATTGACTGGATGTACCTGCCTCTGACTTTTCTTCGACACTGATGCCATACTGCCCCTCTAGGACGGTCTGCATCCTGCGACGGAAGCGGCCGTGCGCCCAGAACAGATCCGTTTTCTCATTAACCGTTGCTGACCAGTGTTTCTCACGGACATCGTCTAGCTTCCCGACATAAACTGCTTTCACACCCCACTCTGAGAAGAGACGTGTAAGGTGGCAAACAAGAGCGTCTTGAGCGTGATTGCGGTGTCTCGTGCGCTTCGCATACACCTTCTCTATCAACCGACTGCTGTCCATCTGTTCGGGAAGCTGGGACTGCAACTCACTGATCCGTTCAGTGTAGTGGTGGAAGCGGTCGAACAACGGACGGGCGTGGAACACGCGCTGGTGGCCGTTGGTTGTAGTGACAGCGACGAAATTGTTAGCACCGACATCCACAGCGGCTACGCATTCCTCGTCGCTGGAATCCGTAGCCCGTGTTGTGTCGTCGGAAAACGTGACCGGCTGTTTTGCCGTGAATGCTTCGGTGGTTCTGTCGTATCCCAGTTCCAAGCGCCCACCGTGACCGTCGTACTGTGGATTGCCCTTGATCTGAATGCGAATCCGCTGATTGAGTGGAATGTCGTACTTCTCTTTCAAGTCGCTACCAAGTGCAAGCTCGATCCGGCTGTGCTCGCCCCATTCAACCGTGTAAGCGTCGTTGCGAATACACGCCCTCAGTACTCGCTTATTATTGTCTTTCCAGTAGCCGGGGACGCCGGGTTTGTTCTCACGGTCACCGCCTTCATAGTTGTCGACTTGCTCGAAAAACGCTCTCCACTGTTCATCACACTTATCGAGCATCTTGTCAGTGATTGCTCGACCGAGAACTGACTGGAAGCGGTTACGGATCTCGGTTTTTGTGATGGCACTCCACACGTCAGTTCGCGTCTGATTGCCGTCGAAGTGAGCTTGGCGGCGGTAGTAGGTGACGATGTTGACGAGGGCGGCTGCCGAGTCCAGTAACTCAATGAGACACACCTTCTTCCACTCCGCCTTCGGAGCGAGTGCGAAGGTGTTCGTTCGCGTTCTCTTTTCCTCGTTTGTGGCCGCCATCGTCGTGTTTTGTTACTTGTGTTCCAGAATTATAAGTCCTGTGGGATACTGGTGTTTTTGTTCGAGGGATGGATACAGTACTATATGGCAAAAGACGGGATCGGACGACCGAGAGATGTGACGTCTGAGGACGTGTTGACAGCGTTTGACGATGTTGACAAACCAGTGGCGACTGGGACACTATTGGCTGGACTGTTGGACGTATCGAAACAGACAGTACTCCGACGATTACAGGAGTTAGAAGAAGAGGGACAGGTTGAGCGATGGAAAGTTGGCAGTCGTGCTGTCGTCTGGTGGCCGACCGACGAATCATAACGTGGGAATTACGGATAGAGTGTCGCCTGTGGGTTAGTTCTGTGTGCCTATCGCTTGCACCCACCTCTGAATGGGATGGGCTTCCGCTCGCTACATGTCAGCACGAGCTCAAGCGTCACGTTCGGGAGCTGTCTGAGTACGCGCGTGACGGGACGAAAGAGCAATGGGTTCACGACGGGAGCGAGAGGGCTCTTGAGCCGTTCGACGACGACGATAACTCGTTTACCACGGTTCCGTGTGTTCCTCGACCGCACGGAGAAGATGCCGGGGAGAAGTCCGTGAAGACGGAGATCGAACAGAACACGGAGCGATATCGGTTCGCTATCTTGATGGACGCGCGCGGGCGTCAGAGTATCAATCGAGTATTCGGTGACACGGGAGCGACAACCGGGAGAGCCGTTGCTCCGACGTTTCTGCTGTATCTGTTACTCGACGAGGGAGAGTGTACCGTAGCGGAGTTTTGTCAGGCCTGTGGGGAGATGCTTCGAGGGGAAGGTTGGACTGGCTATCAAGCGATTCAGGCGGCGTGGGACGCGATTCCGGTCGATTGCTCGGAGTATCTCCCGAACGATCTGCTCCCTTGACATCCTCTCCGTCCTGAAGGGCGAAGATTCCCACGGCCCCGCACCGCTGGTTTGGGGTGTTTACGGTTTGTAGCTGTCCCGGTGACGGCTACTGGCTGTGCCAATCAGCCGTTACTCCTATCCCGGCATGGGATTCAGAGGTACTTCTTACTGTACCCGAACACTACAACAGAAAGGGTGTTTTCTGTGTGTAGTCGGGAATCCCGATATTGTCCGATTAGGTGGGCGGATAGACCGCCTCGGATAACTATTGGTACGACAATTACTCACTTAAAACACCCGGACAGAAGTTTGTGGTTGCTGTAGAGAATTGTCGGATTCATTCCCGCGCTGAAGCGCGAGGCTTTCTCCTTGATTCTCCGTAATCGTCCGGCGAGCTCTACGATGACGGTACCGACGGTATCGAGGCCCTCGAACGGGGCGAGTCGGCGGAGTCCACGCCGACGCTCTCGGTCGCGAGTGACGACGAACTCATGGGGACGCTGACGCCACGCGTCCTCGATCTCATCGAGGCCGTCCGTCGGGAGGAGCCGGCGAGCAGCAACGAGACCGCGCGGGTCGTCGACCGGGACGCGAAGAACGTCCACGGGGAGCTCCCGGCTCGGTCTCGTCTTCTTCGAGGAGGACGGCCGGCGGAAGCGCCCGGTCGTCTGGTTCGACGAACTCGTCATCACCCTTCCTTTCGATCCGGAATCTGACGATGCGGCAGTGATCACGACCTAAAATTCCGTGGTGGGATTCCTCCGCGTTCATGCGGAGGAAGAGGTCAAATTCGGTGTGTTTCAGGCATGCGCCCTGCCGCAACACTATCACGAACAACGTGTGAAACGAACACAGCGAGAGCGATACTGCTCTCGTAGTCTGTGTGTCACGCTCAGGGCACCGTGTGAGAGCGTGGCCGGGTTCCGGGACGAAGCGGAACCCACGACAAGCGACGCGTCGGCAAGCCGGGCCACCAAACAATCATCGGGCGCGTACGGATACTCAACGTACTGATGAGTGTTGCGCGCTTCCGGCAACCACCCCGGACACACCGGGGGTGGTAGGGGCGATTCGATATATCGGGTTAGTGAACTGTTTGCACCGAGACGGCGAGCAGCGACAACACCAGGTCTGGGACCGCAGCGCTGTGATCCGGCTGCTGTCTGGCGATCTGCTGGTGTGTGTGGCCACCGCGGCACAGCGGTTATCCCTGCGTTTGCGCGGCGGCGGCTGGTGACGTGTGCCGCCGCAGTGTTTCACTCGTTGTCACACGATCTATTGCGGTGGGAAGATTCCCTGATCATCGCCGTTTATGCGGCGGTATGGCCGATCTCGCGGGGAAATTCGGGTTGGCAGCCGTGGCGTCGACCCACGCGGCGGCGCACAGCGGAACAGGGAGAAAGCCCACGGCTTCAGCCGTGGGAGGATGTCGCATCTTTGACCTCCTCCCACGGCTTCACAGTAGTTGGTAAACAACTGTTCACTGCGGGGAAGATATCGCTTCTCAACGCTAAGGCTTAACACAGTTGGGGTCGTACCCCAACATAGGAGAAGAATGCCTGCCAACGTCGTGTACCGCGACGAAGGCGAAAAACCAGACGGCAGCAGGTACGAGATGATCGCGTGGCAGGTCCCGGCGACCGAAGACGTCCCACAGGGGCTCAAGTACAGCTTCCGGTATATGGACGCTGACGGCAACACGCTCCTGCGGTACGATAACTCGCCCTATCACTTGGACGTCTGACGACACCACCGACATCCTCCCGAGGGCGATATCACGGCGTTGGAGTTCACGGGCATCTCCGACCTGGTCGACGACTTCCAAACCGAGGTGACCGAAATCTATGAGCATTGACATCCTCCTCCGCCTGAAGGCGGAGGAATCCCGAGGTTGGGATATTAGGATTTGCAGTCCACCACCTCTGTCCGAGGTTGGAATCCTCGGGAGAGGTCATAGAGGTGGACTGCTGGCTGTGCCAACCAGCCGGTACTCCTATCTTCGGCCAATTCGGACAAAGACTCGGAGTTACTTTTGTTGAGGTCGAGACGGATGTTCTCCGCTCCATTCACGTCCGCGTTGAACGCCGCATTACACGTCTTGCAGACGTACAACCCGCGTTCAACGCGCTGACTGTCGTCTTCTCTACCGCAGGC
This sequence comes from Halorubrum rutilum, assembly GCF_024494565.1. Next base: position 37,565 of record NZ_JANHDN010000010.1, on the reverse strand, counting down.
GCAACACGTCTTGCTCGTGTCGCGCTCGGACACTTCCACGACCTCGATTCCCTTGACCTTCGCCTTGTATTCGAGAATCGAGGTGAAGCGGTCGAATGCCCACCCGTGCAGGTCGAGGTTGCCGTGCCGTCCCCAGTTCTTCGACTCACCGTTCTCGTCCTCACGGACGCCTTCCAAATCCCCGACGTTAATCTGGCCAACACCCTTCTCGACACACCGCTGGACGATGTGTTTCGCTAAGCAGTGGAAAAAGTGAGTGCGACGTTCCGACCACTTCGCGTGGAAACGTGTGGCTCGTTCACCACCGCTGTCGTCGCACTTGGCGATCTCCTTCGGGAAGTAGTAGCCGTCCTGTTTCAAGCGGTTGCCGGGGTAGAGGTCGGCGTCCTCGGTACTGTAGGCGACAGCGGCGAAGTTACTGATGCCGAGGTCGATACCCGCTGTTTCGGTGCCGGGAGCGGTGGGCGTCTCGACCTCATCCTTACAGACGAGGTGTAACTCCCATCGCTGTTTTGCTTGGTCGTAGACGGCGCGGACTTGTTGCAGGTTTTCAACCTCGACGCCGGGGCGTATCTCGTACTCGACGAGGATGTACTCCCACGCTTTCGGGTGTTCCTTGTGATTCGCCCCTTTTGAGAGGCGAACACGATTGTGTTTGGTGTCGTGGCGGATGCCGTTCTGTTTCCACGTGACCGTCGAGCGGGGGTGTTCTTCGTGGACGCGGCGGCCCTCGTCGTCGTAGTAGTTTTGTTTGCGGTAGCCGGGCGGAGTGTCCCTGTCATCATCACTGGAGTACCACGAGTTGAAGGCTTCAGCGAGTTCCTCCAGAACCCGCTGACTGGACTGGCTGTGCAGTCCCTTGTACTTTGGATGAGTCTTCAACTCGTCTTTCAACTCTTCGTGGTCGGGAATCTCGCCGGTTTCCTCCCAGACTTGGCGGGAGTGGTAGTTGGCGACGTTCCAGAGTTTGCTGGCACTCCACCCGTGCCGATCGAGCGACTCCTCAACCTGTGAGTGGTTGCGGATTTTCGCTCGATAGGTGCGGTGGATTTCCAGCATTCTGAACGCCTGTATAATCACTTATACTCACTTTCTTGTAAAAGTTCGAGATGAGAGAGGTGGAATATCTAGCGGTGCTATCGACGGTAGACTGTGGAATGGGTTGTCGGATTCATCCCGCGCCTAAAGGCGCGGGTATTCTCCTTGCCTTTTATAAGTACCGTCGGGTATCCTCTGAAACTATGGGCGTGCGTCGAACCGCCGTCGTGAAACTCGCCGTTTCCGACGAGCAACGCGACGCACTCCACCGAACCGCCGAGCAATACCTGTACTGCGCGAACTGAACCGCCGACTACTGTTGGTCCGACACCTCCCACACGGAGTGTAAAACCAACAAGCGAGAGGTTCGTGACGCGCTCTACGCCGACCTTCGAGAGGAGACAGACCTACAGGCCCAACTTGTCCAAGCCGCTATCAAACGCGCTGTCGAAGCCGTCAAAGCGTGTGTCGAACGGTGGAAAAAACGACAGCGCGTCTCTCAACCGACGTTCACCGCTGAAACGATGGACTACGACACACGGAGCGCCACCTTCTACCGCAACACGGTGTCGCTGGCAACTGTTGAGGGCCGAGTTGAACCGTCGTTCGTTCTCCCGGCAGACAGTCCGACGCCCTACGAGCGGTACGTACTCTCCGAGAACTACGAGTTCCGCGAGAGTACGCTTCGGTACGACGCGGCCACTGACGAGTTCCACCTCAACATTTCGACGCGGCGGACAGACGGTGACGATGGGGTTTCGGAAGATACCGGGCACTCCGACCAAACGGTCCTCGGTATCGACCTCGGCGTCAACAGCCTTGCTGTGTCCTCAACTGGCACGTTTTGGCAGGGGGACGACTACGACCACTGGTGTCGTGAGTTCGAGAAGCGACGTGGTGAGATGCAACAACGCGGCACGCAGGCCGCACACAAGGCGCTTCTTCGCCTCGGGAAGCGAGAGGACGCCTGGCGCAAACAGTACATCCACACGATCGCCAACGAGATCGTTTCGGAAGCCGTCGAACACGACTGCGACGTAATCGCGTTCGAGGAGTTGAGCGACATTCGAGAGCGGCTTCCACACGCGAAGTGGCACCACGTCTGGGCGTTCCGACGCCTGTTTGAATACGTCTCCTACAAAGCCCCTGAACAGGGGGTCTCCGTAGAGCAGGTCGAGCCGACCCACACATCCCAACGCTGTTCTCGAACAGACTGTGGGTTTACGCACGACGGCAACCGCCACGGCGAACACTTCGAGTGCCAGAAATGCGGGTACGAGGTGAACGCGGATTACAACGCTGCAAAGAATACTGGCGTGCGGTACGCTCGGAAGCGACAACACAAACTCCGCTCCTCGCCCAAGTCGGGGAGCGGAGACGCACCAGTAGACGTGCGTGTGAATGGTGGGACGTTGAACGGCGAGAGTTACCAGCCTCTTGCTGGCGACTGATTGCCGGGAGTCCACATCAAAGCCCTACCCTCAAGGACCGAGGCGCGTAGCGACGAGGGAGTAGGGTAGGGTAGTTTACTGTGTTGAGACCACAAAGCGTTTATCACCCTGCATTAAATGGCGGCTTATGAACCGACGTGAGCTCTTGATGCTTGTTGCGGGGAGCAGTAGCGCATCACTTCTCTCTGTGTCAGGGGCCGCCGCAAACGACGCTGCCGATACGAGTGAGACAGACAGTGCCGCGGAGACGGCAGAGACGGTTGAGCTAACCGTCGAACTGTACTGACCGCTCGCGGCTCGGGCGGCTGCCCGCTGTGAGGTGTATACCTACCTCCGGCGCGATCGGGCGGCTCGAACACCGACGGAGCCACAACGGACACCTACCTGCCAACCAATGCCTGCTACAGACCGCGACACCGTCCAAGATCGGGTTGTCACCTACCTTCTCGACCGCCTTGCTGACGGCACCCCGTTCGTGAAGAGTCGACATGTAGCGGCCGATCTGGATATCTCAGCGAAGCGGGCTGGGCATGTTCTGTCTCGGATCGAGCGCGACGACCCTCGTGTCGAGATGGAGCGCCGCGGTGGCGCCTCCGATGGAACGACGTGGGAACTGGCGCGGACAGAGACATCAGAGGCTTGACCACCTCTCACGACTGACCTCGTGGGCTCGCGTCTGTGTTCGCTGTCGTGGCATCTGTCTGCCTCCTGCTGATCTCCGTGTGGACGACCACCGAGTTTTCCTTGGACGGAATCGAAAAATATTCTATGCCTGAAATTGGACGCAGTTGTAGGGACCATTGGTCCCTGCAGGAGGTGGACAGCTCCCTCCGCCTGTTGGAGCGTCCACCTCTTCTCCCCCCCCCATCCTGCCGTTGTCGGATTCCTCCCACGGCTGAAGCCATGGGCTTCCTCCCTGTTCCTCTGCGAAACCGTGAGCGAGTAGGGTAGTTCACGCGGCTGTGTTGGAGCCAAACTGGGAGAACACATCCAACAGTCCCTCAAAAAACGAAATGAGTTCTTCGAGGACTGGGACTACCTCAACTCCAGGCCCGCTAGAACCCGAAGCGGCAGCGGTACCGGTCAAAACGACCACCGCAGCAACTGCCATGAGCAGCGTGACGATCCGATTCATTGTCTGGCATATGCTAACAGCTGAAATTACATTAATTCACCGGCGAGAGCGACGCTAGCTGCTGATAGCGATCGAGATGTTGCCGTGGGCGAGGTGATCTCCATATTATACTCAGTTGCCAGGACCACGATTCATTTTTGGCATCCTCCTCCGCGTGAACGCGGAGGAATCCTGAGCGTTGGAGATTTCAGGTTTGCAGAACCACCAAGCATCCACCTCGGTGAGAATCCGTGGGGATGCTCATGGACTGTGGCGGGTGGGACTGCTGGGAGTGCCAAGCCCCCGGTACTCCTATCCTCCGTCAATTTCGGACTCCCAGAGTTGTTTTTGCCTCGGGGAGTCCGGCAGACCTCAACGGACTCGGAGTTACTTTTTTCGTGCGTACAGCAGTCAACTCCGGTCGAATCCTGTGAGGATTCGCCGGTTATCGACTGGTTCCGATTATTGTTTGATTGCTTGGGGCGGGCAGGCCGCCATCGTAGGAGTAGGCGGAATCGCTCCGTTCCCAGCCTGATTCCTATCTACAGAGTTGGTTGCCTGCCGCTTGAAACTATTGGGTAGAAATCCCAGCTAGCGGTCGGACGTGGATTGCGTCCGAGTTGTCGGATTCATCCTGCGGCTAAAGCCGCAGGTATTCTCCTCGATTTCGTATAAAACCGCTCTATCAGCCACTTTACCGTCGTCTCGACGCGACCGCTGAGACGATAACGACCGCGACAAGTGCGGTGAGGAATCCAAATCCTGGCGTCGACAGGTCACTCCCCTCTGTCGTTGCTGTCGCGTTTGTCGAACCACCGTCGGCATCCGAGCCGCCAGCTTCAGTAACCGCTGGTGAACTGTTGGTTGACGGCTCTTCGGCGGTCGTCACGGTTGTTTCGGTCTCAGGAGAGGTCGTGTTCGACTGGGTTGTGGCTGCAGTCGAGTGAGTTTCGCTGGTCGTAGTCGACGCCGAGTCTGATGGTACCACCGCAACCTCAACTTGGTCGGTGGTCTCGGTCGTTTCAACCTCCAGAACGTATATGCCCGGTGTCAGCCCACTCGTGTTGAGCGCTGTTGACCACGCTCCGTCAGCGCCCCACTCGTCGGTCGTGTTGCTGGCGATGAACGTGCCATTTTCAGTCCGCAACTCGACGATCACGACGGTGTCATCAGGGGCCAGATTCGTCTCCCCACGGACGGGAGTCGTCTCGTTTGGCCGTATCGTCGCGCTGGTCGTTGGCTGTTCAACAGCGGTCTCGTTGTCAACTGGACCGACAGCCGTGATCGAGATGCTTGCCGGTGCGTGCTCGAACGTATCGGCTGTGGCGACCGGTGTGTCGGCGCCTACAGGCGGTGTTTCTGGCGATGCCGTGAGAAAAACACCACTTCCGGCAAACGCAACGAGGCCGATCAAAATCATCCCGACGATGAATACCGGGGTTAGCTGGGTGACACGCCTGCCGACGCATCCCAGCGGCGCTCGACGTCGCATGGTAACAGGCATTGCGGAATGGTTGTGCTGCCGTGTCATACACGCGTACAGAATCCAATACGCTCGTAGCGGGGAAATGGTTTCGTCGCTCTTTATCACCAACAAGGTGCGTTCGTTATCGACGGGTGTCTCTCAACCCGCTCTCGCCCAGTTGGGGGTGGGACCCTCCAGAGAGGAACTCAGGATTACGCGCTTTCCCAGCGGTTTATCGGGCGGGCTGTGGACGCGAAGCGTCCTAGGGTTGAACACTCCCTGCCACAACCGAGGAACCCGGTCCTGACACCCGCCGCCGGCGGAAGCTGTGAGGTTTCTCCTTGGATGACTGTACTCTCCAGTGCTGCGAGTACGGCAGCCGCCCGCTGGACACAACAGCGTCGGCAAAACATCTATGCTGGTACCTGCCAAAGTTGGAGACAAGTAAACGTCGGAACTTGTGTGTCCCATGCCTGCAGAGCACAACTTTGAATTTGAGACGGACGTCAGACCTGCGCGGGCACGTGCTGAGTCACTTACATGCGACTCGGCTGCATCCACGACTTCCAACACAGAAGCCACAGCAGTTCCCCCAGCGCCACAGCCACCGTCCGGCAAAGGGGTTATTGCGGCGCTTCAAGCGGAATTTGAGGCCACGACAGAGGCGCCGCCGACAGACCAAATAAATCTCCTGCAGCTCGGAAGAGCATTGTACAGCTACGATGTCTGGTCGTGTTCAGCGCTAGTCGAACGCGCTGCTGGTGATCCCAACCCACCGGAGGCGGTTGAGGAGGTGCTGCCGATTGCGCGCCGATTTGTCAGGGGCGAAACACAAAAAACGCCGCACTGACGACGGACGCGGGTCCGTGGGAGACAGAGAGGGGACAGTTGTGACTATCTGGTCAGTCAAGACAACTGTTCGATTATTTACATTTGTCCAGAGTTGCCTGGGAGAACGACGCTAGACGGTCGTGAAACGCCGCACCAACACGGTGCGGCGCGCGACAGCGGGCAGATTCCCCCGCGTTCACGCGGAGGAGGATGTCAATTTTCACACGCTGAGCAACAGCCACGTTGTGGATTCGCAGCGGTATTGTTAATCAGCGGAGGAACGTGCGCTTTATTGGCCAGACTCTGGTTCACCGGCACGACCGCAATGGAGTTCGCTGAATCACACCGACAGGTCGAAACTAGGGGTAACTGGCGCTGCAGTCGCCACCCTGCGAGTCACGTTGATTCTAGCGTGGCTCAACCCTGACGAGGAGGTGGAAGATGTTGGGTGAGCAAGAGTCGGGCAAGCTTGATCAATTAAACCCAAGTTCACGAGCCGCATCCGCCGAAATCGTAATCCCACGCTCTCCGCGTGTGACATTGCCGGAGACGGTATCGCTGATGAGCGTATACAGATCACCGACATATGATGGTGGGCGCTCCTCTTGGATGCGTGTTGTCGCCTTCGTGTCGAAATGCGCACCACGGTGTGCAACGTAGATTTCAACGAACCGACGCTGGACTGACTCGGGGCTTTCCCTGACGACTGCCGGAAGGGCATCAAGAGTTGTCTTTGTGCCCTGTGGGGCACCCATCGCGACGAGACACCGCCCAAGTACCGAGGCGTCCGTTGCTGGGTACAGTTCAGTCGCGCGCGCGCCACTGTCCAGATGCCGGCAGTGTGTATCAACGCCGACCGCGCGAAACGCTGTTTCGATCGCTTCACGATCAATCCGACGCCCAACCGAGATCGCGGGGACAAACGTTTCGTTGATGCTTCCGCCCGCGAGGATGTGGGCGAGCAACTCGACGAGCGCGCCAGCCATCTCACAGTCGGGGTCGAGCCACCCGTTCGCGCTTGCCGTCTCGATCCCACGTACCGGATCGGGCCGTCCGCCATTGAGCCACGGCCGAACCCGACCGGCCGGTAATTCAAGTGCCGTCCCCACAGCCGTCCGGCCAGCGTTGGGATGTTCTGCAGCATACGATTGGACGCGCTGGTAGTCCTCGACCTTCTCCCACGGATCAGGGTAGACGCGGTCGGAGTAGGTCCGCGCTATTGAGCGCGCCGTCGGTTTCATAAATCGTGTGTTAACTGGACGGGGGAATACACTTTGCGGGCACTTATTTTCAAAACCGATATTCGAACCACGAAGTTTATGACTGTACACAGTGAATGTATATTCATACCAGCAAACAGAGCGAGGGTAGGGTGGCTCGACCACCCATCTCGGCTACGCAAGGCAGGATGCCCCTAATAGGCGTCCGTCTTTCAGCGTTCAACTGTAGTCAACCTTCGCATCTGTGTTGTTGGAGACAAAACAAAACTATGAATCTCAAAACAGCGTTTCAGGACAACGAACGGGCCGTCAGCCCCGTTATAGGGGTTATTCTCATGGTCGCAATAACTGTAATTTTAGCGGCTGTGATTGGCACGTTCGTGCTTGGGCTCGGCGACAGCATTGAGTCAGAAGTGAATGCTGGTGTTACAATCAACGGTACCGATGATTCCACTTCCCGGACAGTCACTTACACAGCTCAAGGTACGTCGACAGATCTTGAAGTTAGAGGGGGTGACATTACTGATGGTATATCGCTAGAGACTGTTGGTAACAGTACCACAATTAACTCTGGGGGTTCGTATTCAGCTGTTGCAATTAATGAGGAGAATGGGAGAGAAACAGTGGTGCGGACCTTCGAGGTCGCCGACTCCAGCTAATCTCTCTACAAGTTTCAGATTCGCTTTTTAATTTTTGCAGGCTAAATCCTCGTCCTCAAGGAGCAACGCAACGAGCGAAACGAGTGAGTAGCGCAGTATGGCGGGATACAGCCGTACGCTATTCCGATACAGCCACAGAAACGCAGTACAGCATAACAAGAGAAGGGAGCGTACGATACATTCGTGTCAGCCAAGGATAACGAGTGGTGAGCGATTGACGACCGACTCCACAAGATTAGCCGACAGATTGTCGAGGACGCTAAAGAGCGGAATGCTATCATCATCATCGGGCATCTTGAAGACGTCCAGAATCAGGACAAAAGGTCGGCATCTCTGTGACGAGTGTGGGTTGGACGACAACGATGATAAAACGGTGCGACGAACATTGGAAAAAATGCTCTGTTGAATCCGCAAAAAGCGTCGGGTTCGGGTCATTCTGTACTCGATTAAAACCACTACCGAGAGAATTTGGAGATGGAATCTTGGCGGAGAGAGAAGATCAAGATTTCTAGGTGGATCGATCCAATGTATCAACGACGAAGAGCGAAATAAACGCACCTTCAGAGATCGTAATCTCCGTGCCGTCATCGGATTCAACACCTATGAAAGCCTGCTGGCGCAACAAACCACGTCTGCGATACTATATTTTTCGCCGAGATCGATCCGAGCTTAGTCACGAGAGAGAAACCACACGCAGACACGGAGATGGCTCAGGAACCAGCCGGCAGGCGGTCAGAACGTGAACGCGTTAGCTGTAGCTCACACCCGCTGCGACCGGCCGATGAGGGCCGCCGAGCCGGCGGCCCTCAGGCACTCACCTCTGGTGGATCGTACACCTCCTCACGCTCCAGCATATGGAAGATCGACACGAGCAGTTTTCGCGCTGTTGCGACAATCGCTATCTGATGGTTCTTCCGCTGTTTCAGTCGAGCGTAAAACCGTCCAAGATACGGATCGTTACACCGGTGAACCGCCGTTTGAACACACTGAACGAGGATCCAGCGTAAGTCTCCACTTCCGCGCTTCGAGATCGATCCTTCCGTCCGCGAGTCGCCTGAGTCGCGGACGACCGGATCCCGTCCCGCGTAACTTACCACCTGCTTCGCCTCGTCGAATCGATCGATCTCACCGATCTCCGAGGTGATTAGCAGCGACGAGTAGAAACTCACGCCCGGAATCGTCATCAACAGCTGCGTCTCCTCAAGAGACGCAGCGGTTTCCTCGATCAACGTTTCAAGTTCCTCTATTTGAGCGGTTAGCTCGTCGATGATCGAGAGGAACGACTCCATCAGCTGATCGCCGACCACACCGAGCGAGAAATCCTCGCCGGCGAGGATTTCTCGCCCGTTCACGCTGAATGGATCCCAGTCGTAGGTGATCCCGTGTTTGTCGAGGAGAGAGTGGACTTCGTTTTTGAAGTCCGTACGCTTTTCGACGAGTCTCTTTCGGCCGCGCACAAGTGCGCGGCGCTCTCGGAGCTCTTCGGACGGGACATAACTCTCAGCGATCATGCCGACTCGGCGAAGTTGCGCGAGCAACCTCGCGTCGAGCCGGTCGTTTTTCACCTCAGCATAGCCGATCGCCTTGGTTTGTGTGGGATCTGCGATAACCACGTCGAGGTGTTCGTCGAGGGTGTCGTAGACCGTGTAGTAGTTGCTGGTTGCTTCGAGCGCCGCTTTGGCTCCAGCGTATTCTTCGGCAACGTCGTCGAGATTCGCGTTTGTGACGCGAATCTCTTCGACGACCTCGGCATCGTCGTCCAAAACAGCGACGTGCGACTCATCTTTATGAAGATCGATTCCGAGGTAGTACATGGTTCCTGTGAGGCTGTTTGTGCGTGAAGGGAGCCACACCTATTCGGGCTCGCCGCCCGGATGCTGACGGCATCCGGGCGGCCTCGCATGATAGTGCTTCCTTGGCAGGTAGGCCAATCAGAGCCACGCGTTCTATGACGCTGTTGAATCATCGGCCTTTGACCACCCCAGTACCTCTTCACGCACGCTGGGGACTTAGCAGGCTTTCATCCCATCAGAGCAGACTCGTGTGCCATCCTCGATCTTCACTGCTCGGCACACTGGCCTCACGACACCCAAACTGGCCGTCGAGTTGCCCTTCGCAACACCGAGAAAATCGGAAGTCTCGCCGGCGACAAAGGCTATGACGACCAATCTCTCCGGGACGCCCTCCGATCAGAGGGCGTCCGGCCACTGCTGCGTCACCGGCTGTTTGCTGCGTACGATCACGCCCACAACGCACGGTTGGACAGCGAATTATACGGCCAGCGCTGGATGGCCGAGACCGCCTTTTCGGCCATCAAGCGTCGGTTAGGCCCCGCTGTCCACCCTCGCGCGTGGTACCGCGAGTTCCGCGAGCTCGTGTTGACCGCCACAGTCTACAACCTCGAACAGGCTCTCAAACAGTGATCCCCACGCCATCATCGGATTCAACAAAGCACCTGGAACCAATTTCTTTGCTTTGTTTGGCTGGTTCACAGGCATGTCTGCCGGAACTCTAATCCATTCGGTGATCTTGGATGAGTAAGCAAGAGACGGATGGCCTTGATCGCCATATTGAACTCCGCCTGAGGCCGACCGGATTGTCTGTAGTTCAGTACTTTGATCTGGAAGATGAGACGGAATCCGTTCGGAATCGAGGACGCTGAGATCGGTCATAGCTCACCGTCTTCTCCGCGGTATAAATCAATCAGCTATGTGAACTGAAAGTGAAACTGGTTCAGTTTGCTCAGATTCGTCTCGCTGTTGCTCGATCAGGATCGGGACGCGGTTCCGCGAGAGGACTACAAGTCGGATCGCTTGACTCAGCGTGTGAGCCACGAGACAGCTAAAAATGGAGCCGCAAGCCGCAAACCACAACGAACCCGTGTGAGAGCGGGTGGTTACGACTGGCCGAACGCGTTGACGACCTCACCAAGTTCGGCAGCGCTCAGGTTGCCCTGGCCGAACGCGTTGACGGCGTCACCGAGTTCGCTGGCCGAAACAGTGCCGTCACCATCGTTGTCGAACTCGCCAGCTGCACCGTCGAGCGGCGAGCCCGCGTCTACCGTGACCGACGCGCTGTCGGTCACGGCCTCACCACCAGCGATGTACGGGCCGTCAGCCGAACCGTTCGACGTGACGAAGTCGTACGTTTCGTTGCCGTTGGTGTCGAGGTGCGGCATTGCAACCAGCGTCTGGCTCTCCGTCACGGGCTCGTCGAGCGTGACTGTGATATTCTCAGAGGTACCGTTCTCGAGGTACTCCGAGACGCCGACCACACTGTCGACGGCCGTACCGTAGTCGGGCACGACAGGCGTCGAGTGGATGGCGACGAAACCGCCATCAGGGAGAGTCGCCGAGTCGACGGTCACAGTACTGGAGCCGTTCTCGACCGTCTGGTCATCGAACGTCACCGACGGCCCAGGTTGTTCAACAGATGTCTCGGCCGTTAGATTAACCGTATCGCTTGCAACCACCTGTTGGCTCGAGAGGTTGTAGAGTTGCGCAGCAATTGTTACGTTACCTGATAGGCTACCAGCTGGAATGGTGGTGTTTACGTTACCGGTAACCGGCACCGCATCGTTGAGTACGACCACGGTTCCGTTGTCAGCGGTAGCGTTCACCAGTCTAATTCCAACGTCGTTACTGTCAATTGTTCCCGTAGCGTTGTGGAAGGTTCCGATGGTATATGGAGCAGATGGGGTGTAAGAGGCGTCAGGTGGGGCAATGATGGAGGCAACTGACTGTTCACCTTGAGTAGGTCGGTTGGGAAGATCACGGAGCGTGGGATACGACTCGGTTGTCATCCATATCGCCTCAAAATCAAATCCGTCCATATTCACTTGGGCGGCTTCGCCTTCCATTTCAGCAGTTGTTAGTCCAGTCGCGGAGCCAGCAGAGGTGGGTTGTCCGGTTGCGTCGGTATCCCAGTATGACTTCTCAACCTGCTCGTCATTCTGACCAACAAGTCCACCAACATCGCTATCGCCCTCGACATCACCAACTGCAAATGACTGGTCAACGCTTCCGTTATTATACCCAACCAATCCGCCAGTATTGATGTCCCCAGATACGTCACCCGTCGCGTATGAATTGGTCACTCGTATTTCGAGAGACGGCACAAGATCTCCCACAGGAGCTCCCTCAAAATTCCCTCCGACAAGTCCTCCGATGCTCCCGTTATCTCCGGTGACATCACCCGTGGCGTATGAGTTCCTCACGACTGTTTCAGTATCATTATAATCAAAGTTCACGCCAACTAACCCGCCAACTCGGCTACTACCCGTGACAGTACCTGTTGCGTATGAGTTTACGATGTTCCCTTGATTGTATCCAGTAAGCCCTCCCACACGATTCCCAGATCGAGACTGAGAGCCGTTAATATTAGCCTCAACATCGCCTGTGGCATGAGAGTCAATTATTCTGCCGATATTTCTCCCGGCAAGACCTCCTACGTCGGTATCATCGCCTGTGACCGCTCCTGTTGCGTATGAGCTATCAATCACCGATTCACGTCCATTTGTTCCGACAAGGCCACCGATATCTTGACCCGCACCTGTAACCGTCGTTGTGGCGTATGAATTATTTACCACTGATCCAGGTCTATTTGTTCCAATAAGCCCGCCAACGCGGTCAGTCCCAGACACACTCCCCCTGGCTGTCACATTTTGCACCGTTCCCCCATCGTTCCCTCCGATGAGTGCTCCGACCCGGTCACGTCCGGTGACTGTCACATTGATCAGCGAAACCGCTGTTACGGTAGCCCTGTCAGTTCGGCTGAAAAGTCCAACACCGAACTCATCTGCCCGGTCAATTGTAAGCCCAGTTATATTATATCCGTTTCCGTGTAATGTGCCAGTGAACTCTCCCACTGGGTCAAACCCGCTTCCATTGTTCCATTCTGCCGTGTTTGAAGCGTCAATATCGCTGGTTAATTCATAATAAGCGTCAAGATCATCTTCCATCGCCTGCAGCTCGGAGACGTTAGTAATCTGATACGGATTGGCCTCGGTTCCGTCTCCCTCCAATGCACTCGGGTCTACGTCTGCATGTACTGAGTTTACGGAGTGATCAGCTGCTGCGGCCCCCCCAACTGCAACGTATCCGCCGATCATGGCGGTAATTATGAGAGCGGACCAAATAATCGCACTAGCTTGCTTACGTGTCGTCGTCATTCGTACTCTTAGTGTGAAACTTGTGTGTGATGGTTGAGTTGGCTACTGTCGATACACCGAACCATGTGGGCAACACCATATTCACGTACATTGATGGGTTGACGTATGTGAAACATAAACACGACTGTGCGATATTAATACTGTTGAGGGAACGACACTGCAAGTGATTGTGTCTCTACAGTTGACATCCTCCTCCGCGTAATAGTTCGTCTACGTCACGCTGTATACAGGGCGCGAGTCGGTCAGACAGTACACACGATTCCAGCGAACCAGAGACCGGTATAGCTCAAGGTCAGAACGGACAGGATAATACCGATGATACCGAGGATGCGTGCCTGTTCTTCGCTCATCATAGGAACTGGAACTTCATCGCTCTATTGACGGGCAACAAAAGAACTCACCCTCTGTATCTCGCACGTAGCTTCTATCAGCCCCAAAGGATCTCAACAGAGCCTAATATATCATTTAATACCTCTGTGAGACCACCACATCCGTCGTGGTGAATCGCATGTTCAGTGTCGCCCTGGCTCTTATGTAGAAACGCGGAAAGCCCGTATAATCACACTGAGACGGTTCTAATCTGGCAATATGTCTCCTGCTCAGCCAGCGTTCGGCGGCTGTTTCGGCAGTCGCTCTCGCGGAGTCGTCGTTGGCGGAGATGCCCCCCGTAGCACGGGCCACTGGCCGGGAATGTACAGAAGCGCTCTTCTGTAGGAGATTGTTGATACTGCTGAGCTGCCGCTGTTGAGTCGAAGAGGACAAGGAAACCGCGTCAGCGGTGTCCGACACGAATGATTCCGCTGGATGTGTTTGGGTCGGAATCGGTCGCAGCGGACCTGCTCCAACAGGTTCGCTGGCGTGACGGTGTGACTTGTCCCCGCTGCCGTTCTGACCGAACGGTCAGAAACGGCAGCTATCAGCAGTTTCAGCGGTATCTCTGTAAGGATTGCGACCGCACGTTCAACGATAAGACCGGCACGATCTTCGCTCACTCGAAGATCGCACTCCGCAAATGGTTGTTTTCGATCTACGCGTTTTTGCGGTTTAACACGAGCCTCAGGCAGTTACAGTGCGAAATTGAGATCACCTACAAGACGATCCACAGGCGTGTCGAGCGCTTCGCCGAAGCGCTCGACGCGCCGTCACTCGACCTCGTTGGACCAGTCGAAATTGACGAGTTCTACGTCTCTGCCGGATTGAAAGGCCGCGAGCGCGACCGCTGGTCGCGCTCTCGCGGCCTCTCTCGACGCGGACGCGGAACGTATGATCAAGACAAACCGCCTGTGTTCGTTCTCGTGGATCGTGGCACCGAGCAGCGGTACGTTGTGCCAGCGAAATCCGCAGACGAATCGACGATCCGGCTCCTGCTGGCTGACCGCCAGCAGGAGCCTCTCACCGTCTATACCGACGGATTTTGCGCGTACGATCCGCTTACAGAAGACGCCCAATTCGACCGCGAATACGTCGTTCACGGAGACGGTGAATACGCCGCCGAGACGGTCCACGTGAACACCTGCGAGAGCCACGCGTCGCTGGCGCGACGGTGGCTCTCGCCGCATCGAGGCATCTCAAAAGATCGTCTCACACAGTATTTCCGCGCGTTCCAACTCAGACGAGAACTCTACCGCAAACCCGGACGAGAAGCGCTCAAACACGCCGTCAAAGCCACTCTCTGAAATCAACAATGTGCTACGCAAGAGCGTACAGAAGAGCTATACCTCGGAGGGAGACGATGGTACACGAGCAATGACAGACGGGACAAATCGCCGATCTTTCCTCGCTACAACTGGGACGAGTACCGCTGCAGCCCTCGCCGGCTGCTCTGGAGGGTCGCCGCCCCAAACCGATGACGGTAACGAGACGACAGAGAATGACGACGAGTCCGAGGCAGAAGCGACAGACCCGACGGAAGCGACGCAAGCGACACTGACGCTCCAGGTCCAACCGGATCAAGAGGCACTGACGACCGCTCAAGAGAATCTTCAGGAACAAATCGAGGAGGGGGAACTCACCCGACAAGAGGCGCAAGAAGAGCTTCAGAGCACACAAGCGGAATTGACGGCGGAAGCGGTAAGGGCCTACGAGGAAACCGCGGCGGACGCCGACGGCGTCTCCGTTGAGGACGCGGGACCGGAGTACGGCCTTCTCCGTGTCAACGCGCCTGCTGCGACGTTCGTCAGGGGGCTTCAAGATGGCGATGTGAGCGCGGTCCTGCCCAGTGAGTACTACGATCAGTATATCCAGCAACAGCAGATCCAAGAACAGATCGCCACCCAGCAGGAAGACAACGGTAACACGACCGACGGGTGAGCCGTGGTGTGGCGACGGGTCGTTTGACACTTGTCTTCGGCTCCTAGCCGGGTCGCTCCCGAGTTCTGCTTCCCGCATTGGAGAATGATAGACGAACTCGCCGGGCGACTGCCGCATGAACGTCGTTCACTTCCTTGAAATTCAGATCGGGGGCGCTTCACCAGCGACGAGCGCGACCCCGGCGACGACGCCACCGAGTCCGAACAGGGCTGAGGCTGAGTAGCCGCCTAGACGGTCCACGTTCCTGACCAGCTGATCAGCTGACGCTCGTCGCGGCGTGCCGCGACTCACTGCGCGTGATTCATGGACACCGTGGAGCCGACTACCAAGACGATCTTGAGCCAGTGATTCAGGAGGCTGAAGACCTCTCCCAGCCGCTGGGGGAGGTATGGACCGATAGACTCCAAGCGTACCGAGAGATGGATCGGATCCACCGAACAGTCATCCACAAAGAGAGGTACGTATCGCCCGACGGAGTCCACATCAATCAAGCTGAGTGCCTGTTTTCGATCGTCCAGCCGTGGTTGTGGAAGTTCCGCGGCCTGTCCAAGCAGGGCTTGGAACAGGCTGCTCACACCTTCGGTATCGTTCGATCATTCACTCTTGCCGGCGGATCTGTCGAGACAGCGGTTGAGTGTCTCGTTATCGGGTCTTTCCGCAGTTCTACATAAGAGCGAAATTTGGAATTTGGCGTCATATTGGCAGTATTGTGTTCAAAATCTTATACTACTGATCATCGATCTAGTTGCAGAAGCTCTTGATCGCGTCCAACTCTCCTCCAGTTGTTGGACAGTAACGAGCTACCTACCCAGGTGAGAACCGACCGCGAATCCCATTGAGATTCTCAGTCTGGATCTCTTGTGCCTCGCTCTCCAGTTCTGAGAGCACTGACCGAGCCTCACGAAGGTCTTCAATAAATTGCTGTAGGTCCGATCCAGCATCTGCGAATATCTCGCTGGCCGCTCCAAAGACAGATTCAACCTGACTACTGTAATCTCGAAACTCATTACTGTTGGCTGCTACTGTTCCAGTCGTCTCTGCGAATGAAGAGAGGTTCTGCCGAATAGTGCTCGATTCCGTTTCCAATTCATTAAGATTTTCAATTGAATCCTCAATGTTGGTATCTAACTCGGAGATCTCCTCTGGCGGTCCAGACTCCAGCTGTGTGCGGATGATTTCAAGACTCGCCGAAAGAGTATCGTTCACAGCGGAAAACAGCTGAAGCCAGTATCGGACTTCACGCAGCGACGTATCGACAGCAGTGTCGAAGGTTCGCATAGATGAACTAATACTGGTCGCAATGTCCCACGCGGAAATACCTCCATATTCAGTCTCTTTGAGCTCTGATATCAGCTGACTTATCTCAGAGAGTGACGACTCTACTTCAGATAGCGTTTGCTCTGTCTCCGAGGCTGTTTGCAAAAACGATTCGACCGGTTGTAAATCAGAGTCCTCCACAGACTCAAGAGCTCGAAACCATCCTACGATCCTGCACGCCCTGATTGCGTCAGTTTCTGTGTCGATCTCCTCAGGGGGTAAGCCTGCTTCAGTGATCACTTCAATTTCGGGCTGGGTGAGTGTATTTCGGGTTGCCTCCGGCCATGTTTGTCCCTCGCTGGCTTCAAGTTGAGAGAAACACCCAGCTGTCGTCGAAATGCAAACCACTCCCACTCCCTGTATGATCCGCCGTCTAGGAGGACTTGCGTTCATACTCGGCGGTTTCTACAAACAGAGTAATCAAGTTTACTCGGCGCTGTTGAAATCCTCGATTGGAGAGCAGATTGTATCTTACTAAATTGAGCGCGCTGTTGAATCCGTGGAATGCGTCGGGATCGGGTCTTCCTGTACTCTGTTCAGGACCGCTGCCGAGAGAATTTAGGGAGGAGATCATGACAGAAGGCAAGAATATCGAGATCACTAGGCGGGTTAGTTCAGTTCATTGCGGCAAAAGAAGAAAATAAATTCGCCTCCAGAGATCGTAATCTCGTGCAGTCAGGGATTCAACAGATCAGACGAATTTTATATTAGGTGGGGTGATTAAAATACTCTATTGAATCCGATGATGACAAGGGTGTCTTGTCGCTATAGACGTGCCCCGCGGTAAAAAAAAAAAAACAGATCTTGATTACCTCCCACCCGTGATTTGTGAGTTCCCCCGAAGAGTCAATATTCGTTCGCGAACATCTACGTCCGTCATAGATGGCTCAACGATACGGACAAAGCGACGAGACGAATACAGACCAAACGGCCGCAGTCATACATCGCGGACCTTCGGAAGCTCTTCGATGCGGTGTGTGATAGAACCATCATAAGTAGTGAGGCGGGATTACGATCTCCGCAGACGCTGCTCAAAAGTTGCGAATTGACTAATCCTTGACCACGTTTAATAAACGACACAAGTGACAATTTCGAATACTTAGCAACCAGAGGAGCAGGCTTTTGTTCTATGTTGATCTACCTCAAAGTCAGATGAAATCTACACGAAAGGGACTTCGAGACGATGATCTTTTTAAGGATACCTACGGGCGGCTTAAATGTGCAGATTGTGAGAAGGTGCTGAAGACGACAACCGATCCGGACGAATTGTTTGACCTTCGCACGTGTCCAGAGTGCGGTACACAGTACAAAGATCTTCGGTGACTAACGGCTGAATGCGTGACCGGTTACGATCTTTCGAGCGCATTTCTCGTGACTTCGATTGTCTCACCGCGACGGCCACGCCTATCTCGACGAGAAGCTTGACGCCGCCGAGGTTGTACTTCCGGCCCCCTCGGCTTGGACACACCGAACCCAGCAATTCTCGCTACTAGGTAACCGAGATGGTATACTGCTGCATATCACCGTTTCCAAATTCAAGAGTGATCATAAACTGGTCACCACTCTCGATCGGCTCCGCCTTTGAGCCGCCAGATCCACCCGAAGGACGCCGTACAGAGACGGTGTAGTCCTGGCTGCTGCCGCTGCCGAACGGTTGTACATCAACACTCCTGAGCTGCCCATCCTGTATAAGCACAGTATTTGAGTTATCACCTTGGAATACAATCCGGTCGATCGGGTTCCCTCCCCCACTTGCATCGGAGTACGAGTCAAGACGGATCCGCGTAACATCCACCTCAACGTTGTTTTCATTTCGGAATGTGAGTCAAATACTGTCCCCATCGAACTGCTTGAACGTAACCTGAAAGTCCTCACCCACATTACCACCAGTCCCGCCATCGCCACCGGTCCCACCGTCGCCACCAGTTCCACCATCATTGCCCGGCCCACCATCACTACCTGAGCCATCGGGGATGCGTGCATTATCTGTTTGCGTCGGCTCATCAGGGTCTTCCTGCACGCCAACGATATCCACAGTTAGCTTATCAGATGTTGTATTGAGGGTTAGGTTATATATATTGAAGCCATCGACACCGTCGTTGCCTGTGTCCGTCACGCCGACGTAGACACTATCGTTGGTCGGAAGATCAGTCTTCGTTTCCCAGTCGCTCTCACTCAATCGCGTCGGGATAGTGACGGTGAGATCCCCAGTAGGGATCTCACCAATGTCATTTTGAGCTGGGCGGAGTTCAAGCGTCACCCGACCGGTCCCGCTTCGTTGAAACTCTCGTTGAACAGCCGTAAGTTGTACCTCTCCACTTTCAACGATCGCCTGATCTTCAATCACCGCGATTCCACCCCCTCACCGCGAGCGTCAACGTACAGTACGGATGCGTCATACCACGTCGAAGGCCGATCAAGCTCGTTGTAGCCCGGCCGATACAGAATAAACCGCGTTGGAACCGTTATCGTCCCGTCTGGTGTGTCACTCCCGTTCGAGATCGTGATCGGATACGACTATGTCGTCCGTATCGTTCCGGCTGGCGCTGGTGGATTCACCGAGAAGACACGGGTTGGGTAGGAAGTCCCCAGCTGAACTGTCTGGTACTGTGGCTGGTCAATACTCCCGGCTTGCAGAATACTCGCTCTTAGCTCGATAAGGTCGTTCCGGACGTCCTCGAAGTGTTGGAACTCAACTTCCGCATTCTGCTGTGGAACAACCTCTACCTGATACACCGAGAGTGTCAAAATCAGGAATCCGAAGAGAATGACGACTCCAATTACCGGTGCGACAGCACGGCCGTCGTCACCCCATGCCGGGGCGATTGGCTGTGGGCTCATTGTGCGTTCAGCTGCACGTCCGCCATCCGATCTGTCGGCGGCCGTAGCGCGAGTCGAAGATCCGCGGGGCTCGGGATACTATAGAGAGTCCAGTATGCGGCTGCAAGGTAGTGGAGGTAGTACGGGTCAGCGGCTTTAAGTTGTGTCCAGACGCCGGTGTGAACAGCGATAATAGCAGCCATACACCCAACAAGTAGCGGAGCGAGCGCAATCGTCCGAAGTGTAGCCTTTGAGGGCAGCTGATCGAAATCAAGCCGAATCCGAAATGGAATCCATGAATCCTGTTCGATTGAAACTGGGTAGGCCATCCGAGCAGCCACTAAATGTGTTATTTCGTGGATGCATATCGCAAGAACAGGGAAACCGATAATAAGAGAGAGCGTCTGAATTCACGCCATACAGAAAGACTGTCTGCCAGGTATAGAAGTCTGGTATTGGGATTCTCAGGTGGGAGATTAGAGGGCCCAATGCTTAGCTGGGTAGAAGTGCGGTGTGGGCGTGTCGGTCTGTGTCCTGTCCAACACGTAACACCGGAATGCGTCCACTGGAGTCACGGAGGCGTCGTGGGTCATGTACCGTGGCGTCTATTATCCGTAATAAAAATAAGATTTATTGAAATGTACGGGAACATTGTGGTGTGGTTGATACTAGTTCCCATACGTCTACCAACGAGCGATCATCGCGGCGATGGCTGGTGTGGCTGCTCACACTCATCATTGCCATTGGCGCTGTCTCTGTTGTGGTGAGTACGACGGCTGCACAGAGTGGAAGCCAATTTGAGATTGAGTATAGCGGTAGTGGGACAGATGGCCCGTCGCCGTTCAGTCAGGATTTGAGTGTCCAAACAGTTGACGGTGAGACATTCGAACTCGGGCCAGAATCAGAGTACACTGTCCGAGTCGTCAAACCCGCCACAGGCGAACAAGTGACGCTACCGCTCCAGAATGCGACACAGACATACACTGTTAGTGACCTGTCGGTCAACCCGGGTAATCTGATTGAGGGCCAGACGCAGATGACGGTTTCTGGTCCCGAGACCACTGCGTTCCCAGATGTCTCGGTTCAAGGCGATCTTGGCATGTTTGAGAGTGAAACGTTCGCTGCGTATGAAGTCCAAATCGTGGATCAGAACGGAAATCCTGTCGCCACAACAGAGCCACGAACACGTGGAGTCCTGTATGAGGTCGATATCGAGTACAATGGCTCGACGATTGCCATCTCTCGTGACCCAGAAGTAAATCCAGACTGGTACGTTGAACTCGAACAGAATGTGAGCGGGAGCGCTGCGAATGAAAAAATTCTTGAATTTAGGAACCAGGGTGGCACTGATTATTTTGTAGCATCAGTGGAGAACACAGAGTTCAATGAAAGCCGAACGTTCGGGATAGGAATATATAAAGACGAGCCCGGGCCTGACGAGTTTGCGCCGGACGACTTGGTGATTAGTCCTTTTTTACTCGAGATCACTGATGAGCAGCGCGTGAGTGGCCCTGTCGGGAATCAGAGTCAGCCCGGCTCGCCGCTCAGTGGGAGCGCCGGCGAGTTCGACGATGACGGTGATGGGACGATCACCGCAAGCGAGCTCGGGAACGCAGTCAATAGCTACGGGCAGGGCGAGTTGACTGCGAGTGAACTCGGAGACGTTGTTACTGTGTTCGGGCAGTCGTAGACACGTGTTTTGAGCTACCCACCGCTAAACAGTAGTTGCTGATTCGACAGAGAGATTTGCGGAGTAAACTTCGATCTATCTCCGCCTCTCAGGGTTGGTTCTATTTTGAGCGGGAATTGATGAGTCTCTGCCGGCCAAGAACCTCCGACGAGGAGTGTTCTGGCAGTCTCGCCAGTAGTCAGCGGCGTACTGACTCGGGCAAACGACCCGAGTCAGCCGCCGAGTGACACGCTATCCATCTGGAATTGGACCGAGAAACTGCTGGAAGAGGGCGGTCGGGAGGACTGGTGTTCTCCCGACCGCCCGGTCTGGTGTGAGTAGCAAGTTCGTTAATACCCACAGATTGTAGAGAGCTACAGCAAACAGAAAGTAGAATAACCGGACAGAGAATGTCGGTGAGGACGTTTTCGGGAGAAACTCCGAGACCTTTCGGTAGGATGTTTCGATACCCCACCGATGACGATAGGCTTCTGCCAGCGGTTGAGCGAGGTCACGCGTGACTTCGCGGTTGGTGACGAGGCAGAAGTGATCGTCCTCACGGGAGCGATGCGGGACAACGACGAGCCGGACTGTCGTCCGGCCCGTCGGTGGATTCGACCGTGCCATCTCGTACTCCGAGACGAATGTGTCTTCGTCGTGGTCGGCGATAAATCGCTGTACCTTCCGCGTCTGTGGCGCACGCGTGACGAACTCAACGCCCAGTTCTTCTAGCGCCAACGCGAGATGGACGCGGTAGAAGCCACGATCGAGGTAGACACGATTGATTTCGACGTACTCCCGTGCTTGTGAGATGAGTTGGCGGAGCGCCTCCGCCAGCTCGTCGGTCTCATCACCGTCCAGCGCGACCCATCCAAGTGTAAATCGGACACGTGGATCGACGATACAGATGGTGGCAAACTTGTAGGCACAGTCGGTTCCTCGGTCAGGATCAGTCCGCGAGACGTGCGATGTGTCGCTATCGCCGTAATACAGCCAGTCGTGAACGTCGATTGCAACATCAACTGGCTGTGTGAACAGCCGGTTGCGAGTTGCTTCAGTGAGAACAGCATCGCGGACGCGGTCAAACTGAGCGTTGACCGCCTCCGCTTCCAGTCCACGAAGATGGTACAGCAGGGCTCTCGCCAGTGAATTCCGTGACTTAGCTCCAACATCTATGTCATCACCACGAGCAAGTTGATACGCTTTCGCGCCAGCGTTAGCAAACTCGTTGTCGAAGGCAATCCGAGCGAGGACTCGCTGGAAGTCCTCGCTCGGATGGGTGCCGTTGTCCGCAACACCGAAATTCAGCTCCGGGAACAGCATCGACGAAGCGGCACGACTCACCTAGTTCGCCTCGGCTGTCTCGACCATATCGAGACAACGACCGCGACGACAATCGATTCTCTCCCACTTCAGCAACTACTGTAAAACCGTGGGGTTTCTGCTGTATTACTTCTGAGCCGTGTCTCCTATTTTGCTGGTGTCCTGAACATGCGCGGACAGGTGTAGCGCCATCGACGCACGCCTGACCGATCGACGTGGATGCCCATTTCTCGTCACCCGCAGCTCGGGTGCCGCCGTCTTGATCACGAGACCGAGCCAACGTGGCGCCGATTGGCCGGGCGGCCACGTGAGCTCGCCGTCCTCGTTGAACGTGAGCGTCCAGTCGTCAATGTCGTGTTCGACCTCAACCACCGTTGTCTCGTCACGCTCGTCGATCGCGACCGCGACGGCGTCGTCAGCGTCGAAGCCGAGCTCTGGGAGGTCGACCGTCATCCGCGTAGCCTATGAGGGCATACCCGGAGCGAAGGGTTGATACATGGTAAAACGAGGGTGTACTTTCAGGGTGGGGGTCGCGCTAGACCTAGTTGCGATCTCGCGGCCGCTGCATCTCGGTGACGGTGACAGTGAAGGTAGTCCCGCAGTGTGGACACACGGGTCTATCAGTAACCGATCGCTCATCCGTCGATGTTACTACCACCGACTCCCCGCATGAACACTCGAATGCGAGTTCCATTTCCACTAACTACATGAAAAGAGTGAATATATTTTTTTTCAAACAGGCTACGATCAGTGTGGGATTAAGAACGGGGATATGATTGTTATGGAAGTGCAAAGAGAACGCCACGCCCTTTACAGTAGTTGCCGAATCTGACTGAGGCTCTTGATGCTGGGCTGTGTTGGTTAACAGATGATCCAGACAGCTGAGGCGAAACAGGTTTGCCGTGCTGCGTCGGCGGTGCTGTTCCCAGAGCTCGAATTCGGCGTGAAACCGTGTGGAAAGTACACGAGAGAGGATTTCCAAGAAATCCTCTCTCGGATTGCTTTTGATCAGGAGCTCGCAAATACGGGTGGGAAAACGCTCCAGCTTGATCGTGACGAGCACGTCGATATCACCGCTACGCTCGAAATTCGCTCGCTAAATCGCTGCTGTACCACTTGCGCAATCCCTCACCAGACGCCGTCACTGACTAGTTCGATGGCGTCCGAGATCGAGTGTTCGAAGTCCCCTAGTCTCAGCGCCAACTTCCTGCGTTCGTCGATGTTGCCATCGATCTCCACGAGTGGCGCTTCTACGGGTCTGCCGACACAGGCCACGTCCTAACCACGTATCCAGATCTCGGAACGAACAAAGCGTTTTGCTTCGCAACACTGTATATTGTCGCTCCTCGCACGCGATTTACGCTTGCGGTGGTCCCGATGGACGCGAACGGCTTTCGCGCCAAGCGCGAAGCCGTTCGTTCCTTGCCCGAGACAGCCAAACAGTACGTCTCGATTCGACACGCCTACCTCGACCGTGGATTCGACCAAATTCACGTCATCGCAGAGTTAGCAGCATGGAATATCTTCACCGACATGCTCGAAACGAAGTGCGAGCGGGAAGCCACGTATTTCGCGGAAGTTGAACCCGAAGGAACCACCAAAGAGTGCGCCCAGTGTGGCGTCGAAACCGATAAACCTCTGTGGGTGCGTGAGCACTCCTGTCTTGCCTGTGGCTTCAAGGCGGACAGAGACGCAAACGCAGCGTGGAACATTCTTTCTCGCGGACTCACCGATCTAGGAGTGGGACACTCCGAATTACCGCCTGTGGAGACTGCGCTCGCTGTGGACACTGCGGTTGTGTCTGCAAAGCGCGTCGTGGAAACAGGAAGCCCCTGCCTCAAGGAGCCGCCGAAGGCGGCGAGTAGGCAGGGGTAGTTCACTACGGAACAAGATTTGATTCGGCAACTACTGTTTAGCGCGAGGAGGATGTCAACGTAAATCTCTCGCCGCAATTGGTGAGGGCGCCGCACGCCCTCACTCGCCGGAACACGACTCACACACCTATGACTGACCGAACGCAGTGACAACCTCACCGAGTTCACTCGCAGACACGTCTCCTTGTCCAAAGTCGGCGACTGCGCTCCCCAACTCACTTGCAGTTACATCACCGTCATTGTCCTCATCATACTCGCCAGCAGCGCCGTCGAGTGGTGATGCATCCTTGATAGTAAATTCAGTCCTTTTTGTGGACGTTTCTATATTGCTGTCTGCGACCGTGCCTGTTATCGAGTAGTTCGTTCCAACGTCTGCATCCGTCGAGATATTCAGCGTGTACTCCACTCTAACACTATCACTAGAATTGAGGTCATCAACTGTGACCGTGACAGCAGTTGCATTTGCTGTTTCAGTTGCTGGCGTGACAGAATCTTCACCGACAGTCACTGACTCAATTTCCGTCTCGTTGACAGCAGGCGTAACTACTTCACTGATCGTAAGCGTACTGTCTCGCGCTTCCGTTTGCGTAGTGACCGTCAGTTCTCCGCCAGGTGCCACCTGATTGGAGCTCAGGTTGCGCTCAACAGCGTACTTTGTCACATCAATCTTATCAGTACCGAGGGACGCTTCGCCATCATTTGTGACATCGCCTGTGATTGAGTAGTTTGTCCCAACTTCTGCATCAGTAGACACTCCAATACGGTATTCGATGACAATATTGTCACCGAGATTCAGTCCATCAAGCGCGACGGTTGCACCAGTTGAATCTGCTGCGCTCGCAATGGGGATCGGCGGGTCTCCATTAACAGTAATTGACTCGATCGACGCGTCATCAACAGTCGGATTGAAGTTCTCAGAGACGGTAAACGTGTCACCTTGTGCCTCCGCCTCCACAGTAACGGTTACCTCCCCACCAGGGACGACCTGGTCAGAGCTCAGTGTGCGTTCAGCAGCGGGCTCACTACTTGAACTGTTGTTGCCAGCGGTTTGATTCGCTGTGTCGGCAACTAGCGCGCCGTTTCCGAGAGCGAGATCCCAGCTGGAACCGCTCAGATCACGAGAAGTCGTTGTTTCTCTCGCTCCGGTAGTTTCCTGTAGGGACTGCGTTTCAGAGACGGCATTAGCATCTTGAACACTGTTCATGTCGCTGCTCGTCTCAATAGCTGCACCGTCAGCAGCCACGACACCGCCGCTCACTGTAGCGACAATCACCAGGAGAGTGATCACAATTAGTCTCATCTCAACTCCATGTGACACTACCGTGGCTTAAACATTAGGTGACATCTGACAGTTTTGAAATAATACAATACATATGTGTATCACAGTGTTGATGTCGTTCCGTCTTGGGATTCTGCCATGAGCGACCGAGATGGGATTCAGCCGTCTGAGCGGTCCACTTCCGACCGGACGAATCGCTCTTCGAAGTACTGCGACACGACATCCCTCTGTTCGCAGTTGGAGTCGTAACTAGTTGCCATCATACCAGAGAGCCCCTACAGCAGGGGGCTGGCACCCGGGCCCTCATGGGCTGCCGCGTGTGCGTGACATGTCTCGTTCCATCTCGGAGGTGGGTGCCAGCAGAAGACAGTATCACACCACGTGGCAAAATACTTCGCTTCGTAACAATAGAGAACGATCCTACACGCTCTTTTCGATTTGGGATAGACAGCCCGTATGGCCGAAACTTTCGCTGTCGACTGTCCGGGCTGTGGCACGACGAAGAGGCCGATGACCGATCACGACGGCACGATCGGCGTCCACTACTCGTGGGGTGTCACCTTCTCGGTCGATATCGAGGCGGTCGACGAATGACGGGAGCGGTAGCCAGCGCCTTATGTGAGAGCGAGAGGCCGCGCACGTGGGCGAAGCAGAAAGCAAAGCTACTCGCTCGCCTCAACATCTTCCTTCTCGCGAGCGCGCCATGCGAACGCGCATACAAAATCCAGAAATAAAAGCCGCTCGCGGCGGAGACACGCTCGCTCGCCGGCCAGAAGCGTGTTTCTCGCCGATAGCGTTATCAGTCAGCCGGTGGTATCATGTAGCATGTCTTATTCTCTCGTCACCGAAGCCGAGTTCTGTTGGGTCCTCGACTGGCTTGGCCCGGCGGGTACACGTGAGATTGCCGAGCACCTCCCAACCTCATACAAGGGCGCCTACATGCGCTTGCGACGGTTTGATGGCACCTACGTCGAGCACGAGGAACCCCCACAACGCGATTTCAGGTGGTGGCTGACTGATGCTGGTCGCGCCGTAGTTGACGAGGCCGATCTCCCGCCGATCGAAAAGGTGGATCTCGAAGAGTACTTCGCCGGACGCCAGACCAGCCTTAACCCGAACACCATCCTCCACGAGATTGCGATTTATGAAGCCGAGTGGACGCCGACGAGCATGCTGTACGATGCGCTCCCATACGCGAAATCGACGATTCGCGTCCGGCTGATAAGAATGCACGACGACGAGCTCGTCGAGCGCGACGATAGCCAGAAAACAAATCACTGGCGGCTGACCGCGGCCGGCCGGGAGCAACTCGCCGAGGCTGACGACACCACGCCACACGACGATACCAAGCGCATCTTCGAACAAAGCACCCTCTAACAGTTGACGGTTGACAGTTGTTGGTAATACGATTTCTTTATTCTGGTGTTTGATGGCCAGTTAGCAGTTGTTGTGAATACGATTTTTTATTCACGGAACCGCGTGATGTTTAGTCGCCGATTCGCCTGTCATCAGTCGGATTTCTCACTCCGTTGTTTCGCCGTTCTTCTCTGAGTTCTTACACTGGTCTGACCGGGGTTCGACGGGCTTCACTCGAAGCTCTCCGAAGCCGTATCGGGAGTGTGAGCCGACCCGCTGGAGGCCGTTCTTCGCGGTCTCCACCGGGCGGTCGCCGATCCGCGCGACGACTGAGCGACAGTTCTTTGAGTACCACCCGCATACCACGCATTATGAGTACGGACGCGAGCGACAACGGCGACGGAGACATGGTCAAATTGAACGTCAAAGTCCCGAAGCGGCTTCTCGAAGAAATCGACGAACTGGCTGAGGAATTGAATTACACCAACCGCTCGGAGTTCATCCGTGAGGTTCTGCGCGATACCACGGAGCCGATTCTGACGCCCGGCGCGCAGGAGGGCGTCTCGGAGGGCTACGCGGACGTTGCAGCGGGGCGGACGATGTCCACGGACGAGGCCCGCGAACGCCTCGGCATCGACGACTGAGGGCTAAACGGTGGCTCACGAGATCGTTCTGACAGAGACGTTGGTCGAAACGCTGGAACAGTTTGAGACGGAGGACGCCGAGCGGATCATCACCAAGCTGGAGGACATCGGCGACTTTCCGGACCATTTCCTTGACCGGTTGAAGAACCATCCCGGCTACAAGCTTCGCGTCGGCGACTTTCGCGTGCTGATCGATTGGGACAAGGACAACGAGGTGATCTACGCCATCGACGCCTTCGAGCGGAAGAAGGAGTACCGCGAACTCGGCAAGTACCGAGAAGTGTGGGGGAGCTGGAGAGACGACGAGTAGGAGGCGACACGACGTGGCAAAGGAGAAAGACGAGGATGCCGACTGATTCTCAGAGCCCGTGTGATCGACTCACATGAATAGGGAGTCACGGTAACGAATTGCGAGGTACAGCCGCTCTATTTCCCTCATATGTTGCTTGCGGCACACGTTCGCGTCACCGTTAGCATTAACACAGGTGCGCCCGACGTGCAAGTCGTAGCGTGCCGACAGGCTACACTGAACTACCACAAAAATGATAGCCGGATGATAGCGGTATGAGTGAAGCAATGACAAACGAGGATAGCAACGGCCCGATGGCGCGGACGACAATCGAGGTCGACCGCCAGGTGTGGCGGCAAGTGCGCGCCGAGGCCGTGAGTGAAGGCAAAAACGTCTCCGAAAAGCTCGAGGAGATCCTTCGGGACCATGTCGAGCTCGAGGATGACACTGCGTAACCAACTTATAATGGTAGATAAGCAAGCCCGGTCGTTCGGGTATACGGACGGAGGAATCGCATGACAGGCGGTCAAAAGAATATCCGCGAGAAGTTCGGTGCCGTCTTCTTCGCGTTCGTGATGGTCACCTCCATGGTGGCTATTGGAGGTGCCGCGTTCGCTGGAACGGCGGCAGCACAGTCGTTTGCGGAAAGCGGGAGCGGCAGTCCTGTTGATATCGCTGGCAACAACGCCGACACGTCCCAGAAGCTGGTTGCGGACTCAGGCAATAATATCGACATTACTGGTCTGTCGGCTAGCGGAGATCAAGACGCCATAAGGATCAGCCTCAGTGAGCTTGAAAACGCGGGGGCAGATCTGAGTGATGTCACCATCTCGGATGTTAACGCCGGGACTGGGACTGTTAATTTCCAAAACGTCGACGCTGAGGATGAGGAAATCCAACTCGTTGTGACTGATGATGGTAGTGGTAACATTGTCATCGATTCGCTTGAACTGAGCGGCATTGGCACCAGCGGTGTGTCGACCGCCTCAGGGCTACGGTATACGATCCGTGTGGACGATGGAAACAGCGGTGACTTCAACACGAACTTCGAAACCGCTGCAATCTCCCAGACGCCCACATTCTCGATTGCCACGGTTGAGGTCGAGAACATTGACACTGGGACCGTCGTCACCGAGAGTAGCCTGAGCAACGCAATCGATGAGGCAAACAACCCCACTGATCTTGACGGGGAAGCTTCGGATCAGATTGAGATCCGTCCTGGTTCAGGCACGTACACCATCGATACTGCGCTTGACATCAACGCGGACAACACGCGTATCACGGCTGATGGTGCGGATGTTACCTTCGAGAACAACGGCGCTGCTCCGACTCTCCAAACGGATAATGACGGCGTCGAGGTCAGTGACATCACCTTCGATCAGGCTGGCAATGCCAACGACGCGATTGTGGTGAACGATGATGCTCAGCTGACTGTCTCCGGGAGTAACTTCACCGACCCCGGCGCACCGTTTATAGATGCAGATGTCGGTGGCGGTGCTGACGACGCGCTGACTCTCGAGGACAACACTTTCGAGGGTAATGACCAGTCCGTCGATGGTGTCCAGATTGTCGACAGTGATGAGGGTCTTGAGCTCACTGTCACGGGCAACACATTCACGAACCTGAATGACGCGGTACAGACGTCCGAGAGTGGTGCGTTCCGTAATGTTGCTGACTTCAGCGGAAACACCTTCGAGAGTAACAGCTACCACATTAGTGACATAGCTTCCCAATACGGTGATGTCACCGGAGATCCGTCGCTAGATCTGAGCGCAATCTTCCAAAACAATGAATTCGATCAGACGGCTGTCACTGTCGACGAGGACGGCCAGACCGTGCGCGGTCAAGCTGGAGGCCTCATCCTCGGAATTGGTGGTGACACACTAGCTGGAAGCGCCTTTGCTGATGGTGACGTCGGTGTCACTCCTGAAGTCACCACATCTGGTGAATACACGATTGAGCTGAGTGAAGGCGACTTCACGCAGACCAGCCAACTCCGTATCGGCGCACAGCCGGATGCTGTCACTGTGCAGGGTGCTGGTGCCGATACGACGAATGTGACTCTCGCAAGTAGCAGCGGTGGACCGAGCGTCCAGCTTGGTACTAACACCGACACTGACACCGTGTCCGATGTGACGATTGATGGGCTGACCCTCATTAACGATGACAACAGTAACAGTGAGGGCACGATAGCTGAAGGCTCGGGTGACAATCTCGGGACCCTGAACGGTCTGACCGTTTCGAACGTTGACTTCGAAGCGGCTGGTGGCGACACCGTGGTGGACCTGACTGGTGCCAGTACGATCAACGATATTGAACTCAGCAACAATGGGTTCGAGGCAGTTGATCCGAGTAATGACGACTACAACGCCATTGATCTCGGTGACAACCTCGTCGGTGAGGACGCGACTGTCACCGTCGATAGCAATACCATCAATGGCACCGTCTCGAGTGCTTTCACCGGGATCGATCTCGCTGGTGTGAATGATGACGGTGCGGCCGTCGAAATCACTGACAACGAAATTGTCGGTGTGAATTACGGCACGGGAATCACGGCCACCGCGAACACGGTTCAGTCACTTGTAGTCTCGGGTAATACGATTCTCGGAGCTGACGACAGTAGCACCGTTGGTACCACGCTCACCGGGATCAGTGTTGATTCAACGGACCAAGGTGACAGCGTCGAAGTAACCGAGAACGATATTTCCGGGCTGACGACGAGCAATCATGACAGCATCGGTCTCGTGATTGCAGACGAAGGTACCGGAGCGACTGTCCAGGACAATACCTTCGACAATAACGACGTTCACATCGACTTTGACGCTGACGTTGGAGCTGGTGATGGTGCTTCCAACGGAGCTGAGGCGCTCGAGTCTGACAACGAATTCAATAGCTTCGTCTACATCACCAGTAACGAAGAGGATGACTTCACCAATAGCCTCGTTAACACCCAGCGGATTTACGGGACTGTTGGGGGCGGTGTTGGTGATGTGGGTGTAACCGGTAGTACTGCCGGAGACTACGTGCAGGTCCGCCCCGGAACCTACGTTGAGTCTGGAGTCGGAACTGGAGATAATGCGGGCGCGAACGTAGTTTCGACCGGCTCGGCAGATGAGACGGTGCTGACTACCGACGCGGAATCCACAATCCTCGCTATCGACAGCGGTCACGAGGTTGACGGATTTACCTTCCAGTCAACTACTGATAGTGCCCAGTCTGACGTTACGATTAGTGGCGGTGCGGATGCCCAGCTCCTCAACAGCACACTTGAAGGGGCTGGCACTACGGACCGAGTCGGAATCACGATCTCTGATAGTGAGGGCGATACGACTGAAGTGAGTAACGTTACGGTCTCCAACTACGCCACAGGCATCACAGTCAGTGGCGTTACTGGCTCGGCTACGGTCCAAGACAGCGTCATCACCGGGAGCGAAACCGGTGTTACGCTCCAGAGTGGGCTTGGAGAGTCGGTGCAGCTTGTCCGGAACGAGATCGCTGGGAATACCCTCGGCGTGAACATCCAGGATACTGGTGACAACGACCACGTCATCCACTTCAACGATATCGTTAGCAACGAGGTGGGTGTTGAATTTGCTGACGCCAGTGCCGCCTTCAGCGCAAAGGCCAACTGGTGGGGTAGCGAAGATGGCCCGACCATCACTGAAGAAACTGGCGCAGATGCTGATATCCTTGTCAGCAACACTGACAACCTCGCCCGGACAGACGCTGAACTCCGGCCGTGGTTGACGAGCTCCTACACGGAGCTTCCGCAGGACCGCATGGTTGTCGTCACGGATCCGACCGCACCGCCCGCTGACGCCACTGGTGGCGAAGGTGCGCTGGTGCTTGTGGCCGTTCTTGATGATGACCTTGCCGGTCAATCCAATGTCAATCCGGGTAGTACGACCTTCGTCGTTGACGGGCCCGACACCCTGATTGACACTGCTGGCAGTGAGGAATCTCTTGGACAAAACGCGGTGAACGGTCAGTTAAGCGCAGTCAGTCCGCTGCTTGTGCCAGACGGTACTGACGGAGATGGGAGTACCGCGACGTTCGGTACTGATAGCATCGTTCCTCAGAGTGATACGCCCGGTGACTACGAGATCCAGGCGGTCAACACTGAGGACGCCGTTGACAGTGGCTCGGCCGTCCAGCAGTTCTCGGGCGCCGTTGCCGATGTCAACGTGACCACAGACACGACCAACCTCGCCGCTGACGGCGAGACCACCGCGAACGTGACCCTTCAGCTGGTCGACAGCGACGGGAACCCCGTTCCGCGGAGTCTCACAGACGGCGACATCAGCTGGTCGATCGATAACAACCAGGCCGCTGGCGTCGAGCGTGTCAGCGCTGACACGAACACTGACGCGAACGGTCAGGCCACGCTGACGGTGACCGCCGAGACGGCCGGTGAAACGTTCACCGTGACCGGCATCGACGGCTCCAACAACAACGCGGACAACGTCGAGATTAGTACGGTTGAGCCGGCAGCGGCCAACCTCACGCTCGACCTGGTTGAGGGTCCGACGACCATCACCCAGAACGAGTCCTTCAGCGCAACGCTGAACGTCACCAACGTCGGTGACGCTGCGACCACGCAGGATATCACGTACGATCTCGAGGACGAGACTGGCATCAGCCAGCTCTCGGCCAGTCAGGAGGTCTCCCTCGACGCGGGCAACTCGACGGAGATCACCTTCGAGGTGCCGGCCAGCGCGACGGCCGGTCTCGACACGGGTAACTACACTCACGTGTTCGCGTCCGACAATGACGAACTCACTGTCGACGCAGAGGTCGTCGCTCCGACCGACTCGCCGCTTGACGGTGCGGCTGGCGAGTTCGACGATGATGGTGACGGCACCATCACCGCCAGCGAACTCGGTGACGCCGTCAATGCGTTCGGCCAGGGCAACCTGACCGCTGCCGAACTCGGTGACGTCGTCAACGCGTTCGGTCAGTCGTAACTAACCACCCGCTCCCACACGGGTTCCTTGCAGTGCGGCTGCGGCTTGCGGCTCCATTTTTTGGACGGCTTCATGACTCAGTGACTACACTGTCGAGAGCGGCTCAACAGCCTGCTCGCTCGGCGTGAACTGCTCGTCTTGCGAACAGCGTCGCGTATTCGCGAATGCCCGCGTCAGCGTCCCAGCCGACAGCGTTGTGGCGCCGCACGGGCTGTCTCCAAGCCGATCTTTCTTGTGGGTCCACAGCCGCGTGCGGTCGCCCTGCGTCGGCGTGAGCCGTCCGACCTCCACCGTGAGGAGTTTGACCTCCATCGAGAGACGTGTCGGCAACTAATTCGAGAGTTTCAGCGCAACCCACAATATTAGTGGGAAGATTCAGTATCATGTGACATGGTAACTCGCCGTCAGTTTTGTCTTGCCGGGGCGGTTGGGGTGCTGGCTACGACCGTTAGAACCGCGGCTGGACAAGAGGAGGTCACAGCTACAGGGCGCCTCAGCTCAGAGGCAGACACAAGCGTTGATGGGACCGTGATCCAGTTCAGCAATGTCGAGACGGGAGAGCAGATCGAGTATACGGTCGGCGCAGATGGGGGCATCGAGCTGTCACTTACCGTTGGGACATACAGAGTGACGACTATCGATGAGAGCGGAGAACGAAACCAGATTCCAGCCATCTATTCGTTTGACAATATTGAGATTACGACGGATGGAGATATCAGGGAGCTTGTACTACCCGAAGGATACCGAACACTGATACAGTGTGTTGATACGGAGGGCAACCCCATCGAAAGTCTCCCGGTCAATTTTCGGGCTGCAAACGGAACGGGACTCCCGCCAGGCCGGTTCACTACCGATGCTGATGGGTACGTCACCTACTTCGATGCGGCCGGTCGGGGTGTCGAACTCGCCGGCGAAACGGAAATTGAGGTGCAATCACCAGCAGATCCCAATCAAGTACAATCGCTCCGGACAATCACGGTGACCGACGCGACCGAGATTGAGGTCACGGTATCGAATCCACAGCAGTATACGTACAACTTCGAATTAATTAGCGCGGATTCGGAGGCCGGGTTCCGGTTCCCGTATTTCCTGTATACGCCTCCAGCGGAGACGGTACAGAACAGCGGGGATCAGGTCTTAGACAGCATTGAGACCCGACCGTTGGTCGTCGGTGTCGTACTGCGAGCGGGAACAGAACCACGCGATCAACAGATTGCGGATGGGCGGGCAGAGATCCAGTCAGGGCGTGGCCGCGCAATCGCGGATGAGTTGAATACGCCTGCTGTGGTTGCGCTGCTTCCGAGCAGTCCCCCAGACGGTTCATTCGAACTGCTCGATCAGAATTCGCTCCGCAACGCGGAACCGCCGTACGACCGGCTTGATCAGCAGTTGCTCGCGATGATCGATGACGCTCGAAGCCGACTTAATGATGAACCATACACTGTCGCAGACACGGTCCAGCTGTACGGGTTCTCAAACAGCGGCCGGTTCAACGACCAGTTCACGATTCTGCATCCTGATCGGGTCAACGCAGTCTCAAGTGGTGGGAACGGATTCGCCACGATCCCGCAGGCACAGCTAGATGAAGCGATCCCTGTGCGAACCGATCCTGACACCACCACGCTTCCGTGGCCGGTAGGGACAGCAGACCTCGCTGAGCTTACCGGGACAGCGTTTAAGAAGCAAGCGTGGCTTGATATCGATCAGTACCGGTATATTGGCGGCGAAGATCAAGGGAATCCCGACAAATCAGATCTCGATAATGAGTATATCCACGCGAAGAGCTATAACGCCTGGGGAGACCGGCGACAGCAGCTTCTCGTGGATGTTTTTGGCTGGGAGCAGGTTGACGAGCGGTTCGCAACGAGTCGCGACATCTTTGAGAATGTCGGGGCTGCAGCCGAGTTCAGTGTGTACGATGGAGTCGGACATGAGACTCCCCCTTCAGTGACCAACGATATTCTCGCGTTTCACCGACAACAAATGATCGACGAGTTTGAGTCAGTCGTCGCCCGCTACAGCGGCGATGACGGAGAAGTTACGGCCAATGACCTTGGCGACGCCGTTACGGCGTTTGGAGAGGGAGACTTGACAGCCAGTGAGCTTGGTGAGGTCGTCACGGCGTTCGGTCAGTCTTGACATTCTCCTCTGCCTGAAAATGGAGGAATCATGAGCGGTAGCGTATGAGGATTTGCAGTCACGCACCGCAGATGTGTTTTTCCCGTAATACTTTTGCGACGGCATTGATGATACTGATAATGAATTCGCTCAGCCGGTCTCGTCTTGCTCTTGTGGTTGTCGTGGTGGTAGTGGCCGTCAGCGTGGCGGCTGTAGCACCAGTACTCTCACAGGAGGCAGAGCGGCCGGAGAACGCAAATATCTCACCGCCAGCCGACACGACGACATCGGCAGTTGAGACGGAGGTTAGTGACGAGTCACAACAGTACACCGTCGTCGCCACCAACAGTACTGCCATGGACATCGAGGAGCTCGAAGCGTACGGCACTGTTGGAACGCAGGTGGAGACGCAAGTGGAGCTAACGACGACGCCCGACCAGATATCTGCAGTTCGAAACCTCTCGTGGGTGAGTGAGGTCCATCTCGCTCAGTCGGCAGAACCTGCTGATGTTTCGGGGCCTGGGGCAGCTGACACGCTCGGGGTGAGTGGCCTCCACGAGCAGGGGATCACCGGGGACAATGTCACTGTCGGCGTGATCGATGGTGGCTTCGATCCCACAGATCCGGCGATTGCGGAGAACGTTGCTAACACCGAGCAGTTCGCCGCCACCGGATCCACAGACCACGGGACGAACGCTGCTGCGACGGTGGTGAAAACAGCACCAGACGCACAGCTCTCACTTGCGACGATTCAGACAGCGACGGATTTTGCGGCCGCGCTCCAGTATTTCCGTGAGCAAGATGTTGATGTTGTTGTGGCGCCACTCTCCTTTCCAGGCTTCGACGATGACGGCGACCATCCGCTGACCGACGATGTCGATCAGACGCGGGCGGACGGAATTCTTGTGATCAACAGTGCGGGAAATGACCGCCAACGACACTGGCAGGGTGAGTATACCGATACTGATGGTGATGGCCTCCATGAGTTCGATCCGGCTGACGAGACGGCCTGCGTCCCGAACTGTGAGACGGTTTTCAGTGGCAGTCTACAGGTGAATCTTCATTGGGATGCCGACGGTGACGACAGCAGCTACCGGGTTTATCTCTATAATCCGGTTAGAGAGGAGTACCTAGTTGGCTCAACCACGATCATATCGGAGCCTGATGAGCGCTTCGAGCGGATCAGGACGAACGTTCCCCAGCAGCCGATCGACCTGGTTGTTCAACACACCGGTGGTCCAGCCGATGACGAACTCGAAATCACCGTGTTCGGAGCACCGACGATTGAGGACCCGGTCGCTCGGTCATCCGTCAAGCCGCCGGCGGATGTCCCATCAGTTGTGAGTGTCGCGGCGTACCGTCGTGATAATGAGCAGATCGCGTCATACAGTTCGGTCGGCCCGAACGACGCTGAAGAGGATGTCGTTGACGTGGCGGGCTACACGAACGTGGAGGTCCGTAACACGGTATTTACTGGGACATCAGCAGCTGCGCCTCAGGTGGCCGGGGTGGCCGCCCTAGCGGCCGATGCCGGTGGCCCTGACGTGACGGCTGATACACTGGCGTCGGCACTGGACACAACCGCAGTGGATGTTGGTCCATCGGGACGTGACACCGAGTCGGGGGCCGGCGTCGTGAATGCGACCGCGGTCACGGCCCAGCTCACCGAAAACACAACTGACAGCGACGCGACGTTCCAGGCAACTCGGGCCATCGGTGAAAACCCCACGCCGGGAGGGAACGTAACGGTTACCACAGACGTAACAGTAGGTAATGGGAGCGCGAATCTTGGGGTGAGCGAGAGCTTCACGCCGACAGTTGGCGGGGCCGAGATCGAAGCAGTGCGGATTGATGGCGAGCCAGCTACGCCCACCGACCTGACGGCTAGTGCCGCCGACGAAACAGGCGTGACCACGGCGATCCGTGCAACCGCACTCAGCGACGGGACAAACGTCACAATAACGTATCAGGTGACCGCGCCTGAGACAAACGGGACAGCAGTAACGATTGCCGGCACAGCTACGAACGGGCCAGACACGACAATTGAGATCGGTGGGGATACGGAGTTTCGGACGGTCACCTCACCGCTTGACGGCACGGCAGGGAGATACGACACTGACGGCGATGGGTCAATCACGGCTGCCGAGCTTGGTGACGCCGTCACCGCATATGGTCAGAATAACCTCTCTGCTGCCGAACTCGGTGACGTTGTCACTGCGTACGGACAATCGTGAACGACCAGATCGGACTCCGATCCGTTCGATCGCTCCGTTGAGGGTGGTGGGAGCCCAGCGCCTATTTCCACAGCCGACCTCATGGTTGTGGACAGCAGAACAGACAGACCTGTGATTCGTGAGCAGACTGAATGCGAAATAATTAGTATGGTTGCCACCCGTCGTGAGAGTATTCACGTGCAGTCATCTGATTATCGCTCTCTCAGACTCCTTGTGGTTGTGCTCTGTCTCGTGAGTCTGCCACTCATTGGCGCTCACGTTAGCACAGAGACAGCAAGCGCGACGGTTCCGATCACCGATCAAGGTGGGAATCAAACCACCACCGATCAAGGTGGGAATCAAACCACCACCGATCAAGGTGGGAATCAAACCACCACCGATCAAGGTGGGAATCAAACCACCACCGATCAAGGTGGGAAT
>NZ_JANHDN010000009.1 GCF_024494565.1 Halorubrum rutilum | reverse complement strand
ATCAAACCACCACCGATCAAGGTGGGAATCAAACCACCACCGATCAAGGTGGGAATCAAACCACCACCGATCAAGGTGGGAATCAAACCACCACCGATCAAGGTGGGAATCAAACCACCACCGATCAAGGTGGGAATCAAACCACCACCGATCAAGGTGGGAATCAAACCACCATCGTGACACAGGACAGTACGGCGCTGCCAACGGTCACGGGTCAGATAACGCCTCAGACGCCGCCAGCAGCCACAACCATCGCGCATCAAATAACAATTGATTCTGAGAGCCCCCTTCCGAACAGGACTGGCGTTCTCTTGCCGACCCCCTACCGGACAGCTGACGTAACAGTTTCTGCGGTCAGAACCGAAGCGAACGTCTCCCCACAATTTGCGGTTGAGACAACCGCGACGGGACAAGTAATCCTCCGGTTGCGTACTGAACAGCCGATTGAGGCTGTACGATTTGACCTTCGATTGTCACATCCGGCCCGTTCAAACGTGACACAAAAACAACTCCGGATGGTACCGCCGGATGGTTCGCCGGCCGCTGGAAACGCGACTGTGCTGACTGGATACACGATTCAGCCGATCGGACCTACCCGACGGGCTGGTCCGTCCGGATCGTTTGATCGGGCTAATGGATCAGGGTACGTATACAGCGGTGCGACTGTGTACCAAGGCGAAGCCGATATCTCATTTAGGGGCAATCTTAGCGACCGGCTGCTTCGTACCACAGGGAGTGCTGCAGGCACTCTCGTCGAGACGCCAATTCGGTCTGACGCACCGGTTGGCAGCTACTCGACTGATGGCACGAATGCAACGCCAAACATCACGGTCCGACAGCCACAGATAACGGGGTTCCGT
The DNA here is from genome assembly GCF_024494565.1 of Halorubrum rutilum. The sequence continues at coordinate 61,920 of NZ_JANHDN010000009.1, read as the reverse complement.
ATTGAAAACAGACGAGGTGCTGACGTGAGCGGTGGGCTTGTCCGCACTGCTGAAACCGACCGGATCCCTGTAATTGCACAGTCGAATTTTGAGGACGCTGAACAGCTGAAACTGACAGTCGAAACGCCAGCAGGGCTTGATATCACAGATGAGGTCATTGACGGACCACGCGTCCGACAGGAAACTGATAACGGCGAACCTGCTGCTGTCCAAACAGCGACGAATCGCGCTCACGAGCCGAGAGGACCAGCCGCTACCCGAATCCACGGCTCCACGCAATCAAAAAGCAACCATGGAGCGACAGGGTTAGCTGGTCTACACGCTACCCCAATCGAGACGCAGACTCAGACAGAAACACCGATTGAGGCCAGTCGAACTGTCACCAACACTAACCTGGAGCAAGGTGGTTCAACGACAGTAACGATTACTGCAACTGTCGGATCAGCTGGACGGATTGGGATTAGTGAGGAATTCTCGCCCGCTGTTCGCTCCGCGGAAATCCAGTCGTTAACCGTCAACGATGAGTCAGTTGTGCCGCTTGTCGCTGCTGCAGACGAAACTGGAGTGGCTGTTGCGTACCAAGATCTTACTCCCGGGGATACAGTTACGGTTGAGTACACCCTCGGTGTGGGAGATAACGATCAGACCTACGAGATAACCGGGGAGGTCAGCTCAGGCTCACAGGAAATCGAGCTTGAGGAAACGACAATTGTTGCTGGGACTGGGACGTCGGGAACAATCTCTGCCGGGGGGTTTGTTCGCTGGGATGTCGCGCTCGATTCCGTTGAGGCATCCGCCCTACAGATTACTGTAACTGGATCAGATGATCTCCAGACCGACGACGCGCAAGTCCAATCTACAGTCAGTATTACTGACGGCGAGCCGTCTCTCTCACTCGAATCAGCGTCAGCTTCGAGAGGCACCACAACTGGAATTACCGTCCAAAACGGTAGCGGCGGAGCAACCTACACGACTGCTATTCCAGCAGCTGATATTCGCTCGCAGGTTGAGAAAGACGACTATTATCAGATTTTCCGTAACGTTGGCGATACCGAACAGATTGGTCTGGTTACAGACGAGCAAACGTATACTGACGGTGCTGTGCCCGATGAAGCTGTTCGCGCGGTGTATGCGACCGTCCAAATTGATCCGGATGACGCAGCCGGGGCAACCGAAATTCGGACGCGCTTCCTGGCCGATACTGCCGACGTTTTCCTCTCACGGGAGCCGCAACCGACGCCAACTGGCTTCGATACGGCCACGCTCACTGTCATGGATACATCTGTTTCTCTTCGTGAGCCACAAGTCTACACCACGGGCGCTCAGACAACGATCGCCGGCACAGCAAGCGCCGGCGTCGACGCCGTGGCACTGTATGTTCGCACAGAGCGTGGCTTTGAGCTTATTGATCTTGACGGTGAAAATGGCCAAAGAGACGCCCAGATCGACGTCTCAGGGAGTTCATTTTCCGCCGACGAAATTAAAATTTCGTCTGGCGATCTGCCGGGGAATGACATCCTCTCTCTGCCCGGTCAGTATCAAGTTGGGGTTGTACCTGTGGCTGCAGTACAACGCACCACGTCAAATGAATCACTGCCGACGCGAGTCCCGGCACCGGTATTTCTAAATAGGAATGTAAACACGACAGGTCTCACGGTTCGGAATGGGAATCTTACCCTCACCCGAGCTGGGCAAAACCAGACGATAGCGACCACGACAACGGATCTGTCCGTGGCAGGGCAGGCTACTGGATCCGAACAGATTCTCGTTGCCCTCGTAGGCGCGCGCGGCACGATCCAAACCGAAATTATCAGCACTGACGGGCCAACGTTCACTGACACGGTTACTGTTGGAGACGTAGCAGCGGGAGAGGCGACGTTGTATGCAATCTCAACCGGTCGTGACGGGATTGTTGGTGATGGTCAGCTACCAGGCGCCGATACCGATACCGAAACGACACTTACCGGGGTAGCTGCGTATCTAAATCAGCGTGTGACCGGCGGAATGACGCCGGCTCAAGCGGCTGATGTGATCCTCTCACAGACACGGGCAGATGTTGGGAGTGATGACCGAGTTGTTACCGAACGCATTCAGGTTTCTCAACCGCGTATCACTATTACAAACGTCACGACAGAAGGCCAGACAGGTCAAGCGCTTCGTATTCGAGGCAGTACAAACAACCGGCCGTCTGAGACATCGCTTCTTGTCACACTCCGTCAGAATACAGAAATCAGACAGCGCACACAGGTGTCATCCTGGGCGGCTGGTCGCTGGAACGTCTCATTAGACACGAGCAACTTGTCTGCTGGCCGTTACGTTGTTGTCGCGGAAACCATCAACGCTGACGACCGCCAGCGGTTCAGACTCAATACAACAGCCCAGACAACAACAGTAACGATGACACAATCAGCCCGTCCGCGTGGAGTCGATTCCGCGCCAAAAACCACCACGGTGCAGCCTCCCACAGACTCCCAGTCGCCGACAGTCCCACAGTCAGTACCGTCGATTATATCACTACTGATAACCCGCGTCAACGGCTTTGGGTTCGGAATTTTCAGCTATATTTTGAGTATTCTATTATACGGCGTTGGATACCGTGTCTTAACATCTGCCACGTGAGCCCGGGAGAATCCTCCTCCTACGGGATTTTAGCAGGCATGGACGCGCCCTTTGATCTCAGGACATGGGTTTCTGCATCGCTTGTTGTGATCATTTTGAGGTAACCGGCGGCAGAACTTGTGTATAGAAGTCAATCAAAATGTGTGGTGTGCACTCACATATCATGAAAATGCAATTGTTGGTGGCAGCGTGTGTATCCACCCACTCCCCAGCTGCTGTTTGCACTCCCGACGAGATACCCTCAGCGGGGTTCACAAGAGATAACCTTGCTACCCCCCAGCTATCCAAATTAGGCCCCAGTGCCTGTCAGACAGTTTTTTGCAATTATTTTGTCTATAACACAATGGCGTGAACAAGATAACACACAAAGTATTTACCTCACCCATTACGTCTTGAGTATGTATCGTGCCGAACTGTGGGCAAGCGAATCCACGTGTTCGGTATGATAAACACACTACTAAATATGACACGCAGCAAGCAGATTCGAGCGATCCTGCTGTCTGTGCTTATGGTCATGTCAGTGTTCGCGGTTGCGGGCACTGGTTCCGCCGCTGTCTCGGATTCCAATCGAGACATCGGTAACCAGAGTCCGGCTCCCGGCGCTGATGTGACTGTCACGACACAGGTCACAGTTGATAACGGAAGCGCGAACTTCGGACTGAGTGAGACGTTCAGTCCGGACTTCCAAGATGCATCGATTGATTCAATTCAGGTTGACGGATCCGCAGTCAGTCCTACTGACCTAACGGGCCAGGGCGCCGATGGAACCGGCGCTACCGTTGGTCTTAGTTCCAGTGCACTGAGTGACGGATCGACGGTCACGGTCGAGTACACCGTCACCGCCCTGAACCAGACGAACGCCACGCACACGATCTCCGGGACGGCTACGAACGGTCCGAACTCGGAGACGAGCGTGGGTGGCGAGACAGAATTCACTACCACTGATGGTAGTGGTGACGGCGGCGACGGCTCGGACGGCTCTGATGGCTCCGACGGTGGCGACGGCGCCATCGAGAACCGCGACGTTGCCGACGAAACCGACGCCGAGATTGACGGTGTCTCCGAGGGTGACGTCCTCGTCACTAGCGGGAACACTGTCTACCAGGGTGAGGAAGGAATAACCTTCATTGACCCGGCGACCAACGAGGTCTACTCGGCCAGCCAGCTGTCGGGTACCTCCGGCAACCGTGAGGGTACCCCGCTCCAGATGCCCATCCCGGAGAATGAGGATACCGGTACCTACGATCTGAACGGGCCGGAGTCCGGTGACGGTGGCTTCAGCACCACCGTTGTCGAGCCGCGGATCACCACCTCTGAGGTCCGTCTCAACGGTGACGACATCGACCAGGTTGCCTCCTCGCGTTCGGGCGATCTCGAGATCTTCGCTGAGTGGAACTTCGACGACGCTGAGGGACTTGAGGTGTCTGTTGAAGACCCCAGCGGCTCCGAGATTACCGGCGAAGTGGTTCAGGGGAGCGACGTGCTCACCGAAAGTGGCACTGGCGTTGAGCTCGACTTGAGCACCGAGGATGCCGGCGAGTACACCGTCACCTTCGAGGGCAACGACGATCTGGACCAGGACGACGTCGTCCAGGAGTACACGATCGAGACGACCAGCCAGGACTCCGTCTCGATCGACGTGGCGGAAGACAGTGTCACGCAGGGTGACAACGTCGAGTACACCGTGAGCGGCGGCACGAACAACGACTTCCACACGGTTACGATCGACGCGAACGACTTCCGTGACGATATCGACGAAGACACTGCGGAAGACATCTTCCGGAACGTCGAGGACGTCCAGGATACGGGCGTCGTTTCGGATAACGGCGACTTCGACTACGCGTACGCTACCGTCGAGATCGACGGCACGACCGGTGTCGGCTCGATCAACACGGGCGCGCTTGACGATTCGTCGGTTGAGGTCGAGGTGTACGAGGCGACCGACGCCTCGACGCCGGACGTTGATGGCCTCGAATCGCTTGACGATGTGAGCTTCGACGTTGAGGAGGGCGAAATCGTCCTCGACAGCCCGACCGGGACGTACACCATCGGGTCCGAGGCTGACATCAACGGGACGGCCGCAAGCGCCGATGAGGTTGCCATCTACGCTCGTGACAACAACGAGTGGGAGCTGCTCGACGTCAACGACGATGGCGAGCTGGATGAAGACGACTTCATCTCGGTTGACTCGGACGACAGCTTCGAAGAGGAGGACGTGAACCTGCGCAGTGCCAGTAACATCCTCGCGTTCGAGGGGAACTACGGCATCGGTGCCGTCGACGTTGCGGACCTCCCGGACGACGCTGATGAGTTCGACCAGCTGTCCAACTCTGACTTCAGCAGTGCATCGAGCACCCGTGAGACGATCACGGCCCAGAGCGGCGACCTGAGCGCCAACTTCGCCACAATCAACGGTCAGATTGCTGACGAAGTTGACGAAGATATCGACGTGAACGGTACCGCAACCGGTCAGGATACGATTGTGGTTGCGTTCGTTGGTGAGCGTGGCGACACGTACGCCCAGGAGATCACCGTCGATAACGACGACACGTTCGAAGAAGAAGATATCTCGCTTGTCGACATCTCGCAGGGTGCGGTCTCCGGTCACGTCATCTCGCCGTCTCGTGACGGCCAGTTCGGCGATGGCGGCGACTGGGGCACTGCTAGTGAGGTCGTCAACGAGATTCAGGGTCTCGGTCAGGGCAGCAGTACCGGTGACCAGATCCGGAGTCAGATCCTCGCGAACACGGTTGATGAAACCGGGAGCGACGACCTGATCGTCTCGACGACGTTCCGGATTAACGACCCGACGCTCTCGGTTAACAACGTCTACCCCGAAGCGGCTGAGGCAAGCGGTCTCAACCCGGTCGCAACTGGTGAGACGGTTGTTGTCGAGGGCGACACGAACCGCCAGCCTGACAACGCAGCCATCACCGTTGAGCTCCTGACGCAGGACGAGAACTCCATCCAGTCGGTCTCGACCGACACGTGGGGCAGCAACGGTCAGTGGAGCGTTACGATGGACACCTCTGACGTTGAGACTGGGACGTACATTATCGAAGCCGACGACGGCGAGAGTACGGACCGTGTCAACGTTGAAATCGTCGAAGAGCGCCAGACTGACGACGGCGAAGACGGCGCTGACGACGGCGAGGACGGTGCCGACGACGGTGCCGACGACGGCGAGGACGGTGCCGACGACGGTGCCGACGACGGCGAGGACGGTGCCGACGACGGCGCTGACGGTGACGACGGCGCTGACAACGGTACCGACGATGGCGGTGACGGCGGCACGGACGACAGCACGCCCGGCTTCGGCGCGCTCGTCGCTCTAGTCGCCCTCATCGCGGCCGCCCTGCTCGCGACCCGTCGCGACAACTAACGCCGACTAACTACCGAACGGATCTCCCGTTCGGCCCACGCGGTTCGCGGTTCCATTTTTTCGCGCGTCTCGACGCTTCGAGAGCGATCCGTCTCGCGGTCGCCGCCGACGCGACGCCGTAGTGACTGGTACACCACGCTCGCCGACGCACCACTCCTCGGGCGACCGGATGACCGTGACGAACGCTCCGGCGTTGCCGTGATCGGGCACAACAGTCATATGGTACAACCGATTACAGTCGGCTACACCATGCCGGTACTCCTCGACGATCACGACGCCGACCTTCCACTGCGACCGGGGACCACGAAGTCGGACATCGCGGCGTTTCTCTACCGTCACCCCGATTGGGGGTACTCGCCGCAGGAGGTCACGGAGGAGCTCGACGTCCCTCGCGGGACCGCCACGACCACGCTCGCGCGCCTCCGCGACGAGGGCCTCGTCGGGAAGACTGACGACGGCTACTATCACGCCATCGACGACCGGTCCGACGTCCGGCGGTACGTCGCCAGCCTCGACCAAGTCGACCGGCTGTTCGGTCGCCACCGCGACGACGACGTCACGCCCGAGGAACCGGAGAAGCGGATCGGTGAGGATCGTACCAACGACGAACTCGACGCGGAACTCGACGCGCTGGAAGCGGAGCGCGACGAGTCCGATGAGTAAGCTACCTGCGGGAACCGTCTGTTGGGCGCGGGATCCGACGGGTGCGCATCCCCAGCGACCGGTCGTCGTCTTGGCTCACGAGACGCATCCGTTCAGCGCTACCGATTGCACCGTGATGTGTATCGGAACGAGTGCGGGAGCGTACGAGCAAACGACTCCGGAACTCGAAGACGAACACCTCGACGGGATTTCGTTCGCTGACGCCTCGTACCTCATGCCGTGGGCGCTGTACACGATCGCTCCGAGAACGATCGCGAACGGGAGTACGAGCGGTGAGCTCACGGAGGCGGGACGGAGACTGGTGAAAAAGTCGCTCATTTCGCTCATCCCGTGATCGACGGTCCGCGGAGTTGACATCCTCCTCCGCCTGAAGGCGGAGGAATCCCACGGCACCGCGCCGCTGGTTTGGGATATTAGGATTTGCAGTCTACCACTTGATCCTGCGGTTGGAATCCGCTGGACAAATCATATAGGTAGACTCCGGGCTGTGCCAACCAGCCGGTACTCCTATCCTCGTCCAAACTGGCCGAAGACTCGGAGTTACTTTCGTTCATGTTGAGACGGATGTTCTCCGCCCCGTTCACGTCTGCGTTGAACGCCGCATCACACTCCTCGCAGACGTATAGACCACGCTCAACACGCTGACTACCGTCTTCTCTCCCACACATACAACACGTCTTGCTCGTGTCGCGCTCGGACACTTCTACGACTTTGATGCCTTCCACTTTCGCCTTGTATTCGAGCAGGTCCGTGAAGCGGTCGAACGCCCACCCGTGCAAGTCGAGGTTTCCGTGCCGACCCCAGTTCTTTGAGCTACCATCTTCGTCCTCTCGGATACCCCCCAAGTCCCCCACGTTGATACGACCAACTTGGTTTTCAACACACCGTTGAACGATATGTTTGGCGAGACTGTGGAAGAAGTGAGTGCGCCGCTCCGACCATTTCGCGTGTAGACGGGTGGCTTCTTCGCCACCTGAGTCGTCGCACTTGGCAATCTCTTTTGGGAAGTAGTAGCCGTCCTGTTTCAGCCGGTTGCCGGGGTAGAGGTCAGCTTCCTCGGTACTGTACGCAACGGTGGCAAAGTTACAGATACCGAGGTCAATACCTGCCGTCTCGGTGCCGGGAGCGTCAGGAGTCTCAACTTCGTCATTGCAGACGAGGTGTAGTTCCCATTGCCCGTTTGAGTTGTCGTAGACGGCGCGAACCTGTTGTAGATTTTCGACGGTGACGCCGGGTGCGGTTTCGTACTCAACGAGGATGTACTCTCTCGCTCGGGGATACTCCTTGTGATTTCGACCTTTTGAGAGGCGAACCCGATCGTTCTTTGAGTCGTGACGGATGCCTTTCTGTTTCCACGTCACCGTGCTACGCGGGTGTTCTTCGTGGACGCGACGACCCTGTTGGTCGTAGTAGTTTTCTTTGCGGTAGCCGGGGGGGTTATCTCTGTCATCATCGGAGCCGTACCACGAGTTGAAGGCTTCAGCGAGTTCCTCCAGAACGCGCTGACTGGACTGACTGTGCAGCCCTTTGTATTTGTTGTGGGTCTTCAACTCGTCTTTGAGGTCTCCGTGATCGGGGATTTCACCTGTTTCATCCCATACTTCGCGGGAGTAGTAGTTAGCGACGTTCCAGAGCTTGCTGGCTGACCACCCGTGCCTGTCAAGCGACTCCACTACCTGACCGTGGTTGAGGATTTTCGCTTGGTGGGTGCGGTGGACTTCCAGCATCTGAAACACCCTATAACAAGTTATAGTTAGGTCATCAATAAAAGATCTGGCTGAGAACGGTGGAATATCCAAACTTGCTATCGATAGTAGGGTGTGTCAGAGTTGTCGGATTCATCCCGCGCCTGAAGGCGCGGGTATTCTCCTTGTATTTTATAACGATGAGCCGTTCCAAACCGCGAACTCGCCGTGAGCGCGCTCGATACCTCCGACTAGTCCAGTTGTGCCGTGGTGCGTGATTCCCCGATACCACGGTAGAACGTCTGTAGCCACCGTTCTCGAAACCCCGTCACAGAAAGTATTTACCCGCGACGGCGGTAGATCAGGGCATACATGGACACACGTCTCACCCTCGCGGCGGTCCTCCTCGTCGGTGTCGCGGGGATCGCCGCGCCGCTGGCCGCCCCCGCGGCGGCGCAGTCCGAGCCCGCCGTCGGCTTCGGCGACGCTCGGACGACGGTGGCGCAGGGTGACGTCGCAACGATCGATCTGCAGCTGCGCAACGCCGACCGAGCAACCCTCCAGATCAATGCAGCTAGTCTGCCATACCGGGCGACGCTTCGCGTACACGACGGCGACGGCGACGGGACCGTCCAGGTCCGCGCCAACACGTTCCACGGCGAGGGTGTCGACGGCGACGAGCGATTCACCGCGGCTGGCGACGCAGACGAGGCCCGGCTCCTCGCTGAGGCGAACCCACCTGAGGGGGCCGTCCTCGACACCGGGCGCTACAACCTGATCGTCTCGACCGCCGAGACAAGCGTCGCGGCCGTGCTCGCCGTTGAGGAGCCGACCGCCAGCAGCAGCAACGCGACCGTCGTCGCTCCAGACGCCTCACTCAATCCGGAAGCGGGCGACTCCGAGACGACAGCAGGCAGCTCGGGCGACGCGAGCGCAGATGACGGGACGAGCGAGACGGACGCAGCCGATCCGCTCTCTGCCGCCCGCAGTGACCAGGTGCGGACGGCGTTCGCCGTCAGCGGAATCGGCGGAATTCTTGAATCACCTGCGCCCGCGAACAACCTCGTGTTTCCCGCTAACAGCGCTCCTAGCGCACAGACAGTTCACACAATTGAGACGGCACCTGACGAGGATGTCTCGGTGCGGTCAGTGACGATCGACTACGGCATTGATGACGCCGTCCCGCCGCGGACCGTCCACCAGTTCACCCGGAGCGACATCGAGGCAATCGGGATCGATGAGACGGGTGACGGCTACATCGACCGCTCGGTGGGGATCGCGATCCAAAACACTCGGACGAGCACCGACGGTCGCATGACGATTACGTTCGACCGGTCGGTCACCATCGCGAGCAATCAGACGTTCCGGCTGGCCTACGCGATGGAGAACCCCGAGGTGACCGGGCCACAGGCTGTAAGCGTCGCGCTCGACGGCGAGCGAACGACCCATCACGAGCGCGGGACCGTGCTGTACGGGCCCGCGGGACAGGGGACACTTGGGTACGGCGTCGACCTCCGTCTGACGACGGCGGACGGCGAGGGGCCGACCGCGCCGCTCGCGGCGGTCGAGACCGCATACGACATAGACAATGGTGGGCTCGTCGCGATGATCGACACGGACGCGCTCGCGACCGAGGAGTACGCCGTGGAGCTGACGGTCGGCGAGGCCGCTCCGGAGCCGGTGCCGCGCGTCTCGTTGCGCGAGCCGTTCACTGTCGTCGAGCCCACCGCCGAGTTTACCAACCGCTCTGTGGGTGACGACGAGCAGCTCTCCGTGACCGCGGACACCAACCTCGCGCCGGAGGGGTCAGTGATCATCCGCGTGGAGGCCGACGAGTCGGGCGGCGGTATCAGCCAGGTGCTCAACTGCGTGGCCACAGTAGAATCTGACGGCGCTGTCGGCTGCGAGTTCGACCTCTCGAGGTCTGCGAGTGACTTCGACATCGAGGTCTCGATTCAGCGAGATGGCTCCGTCATCGCCGGGCCGACTGAGTACAATTAACGGACTCCTCTGGTCGTCGTCTTGGTTCGGCCGAGATTGCTTCGATGCTCCGCGTCCGTACTGTTTCGGGACGGATGCAAAGAACACCACCACAAGGAGAGTGGGCCCCGTTTCGCGACGATTCCGGTCAAATCCGGTGGCCGAGCAGATATGTCGCTCCCACAACTGCGACCCCGCCGAGCGCCTCGCGGGTTCGGATGGGGACGAACACGGGACCGGCTCGATCTAACGGGTTCTCGTCACCGGTTACCGGCGTATCACCATCCCCGGTCACCATGCTCGCGTTGCCACTCGATTCGTCGTCAGATCCGGATCTGTCCTCGTTCCTGTCGCTTCCAGCTCCGTCAGCGGCGGAGGTGTCCGTCGCTTCCTCGTCGGCCGACTCGGGTGGCGTACTGACTGCCGGCGTGATCGACCGAGAGTACTGTCCGTGTTCATACGCAATAATGAGATTGACGGCGGTTTTACCGGGGACGGCCGTGAGCGTATGATTAAGATCAACGGTCGTCGCTGGCGGCGCGTCTGCCTCGTACACTCGAGCGATGTCGAGCCGTTCGCCGGACCGCGTGTCGATCGATTCGAGTGTCACACGGCGAATCTGCGCTTCTGAGACATTGCCGGCAACGTGAACCGTCTTGGCAGTCACATTGGTCACGTTCTCCGTAACGGTCACACGCGGGGTTGGATCATACGCAACGCTGAATGTTTGATTTTCAACGTTGCCAGAGGAATCTTCGGCGACAAGGCGGAACTCGTTATCCTCGTTGGTATCGTACAGATCGATCGTCGTGTTAACGTCATAGGTGAGTCGCTCCGGCTCCGGTCCAGGCTCGTCGCCGGCTAACAGTACCTGCGATGCGCCGTTGCTGGTGCGACTGAGTGTCACCCGGTGGAGTTTTGTTTCGTCACGAACGGTTCCCCGGACACGTACTGAATCGGTGTAGCTCTCGTTCGGTGCGTGAAGCGTGATAGTCGGGTCAGTTACATCGTCGACGATCAATCGGAACGAGTCCTTTCGTATCCGACCGGTTGAGTCAGCATACCGTGCCACAATTCTGTTTGTTCCGTTCGCAAGCAACAGATCCTGTGAAAACGAGTCGCCCGGTTTCGGGAGCCGGTAGACGTTACGCTCAGTTGGGATAGACTGATTAGAAGCGTATTTAAAATGTGTGCGTTCAATCCAGATCCACTCAACGTCTGATGCTGTATGGAGCGTGCCGGCGAGCGTCACCTGGCCTCCAGAGACGTTCGTCTCGTTGGGGGGTCCACCTACAACACTCGTAGAGAACGGCGAGCTGTAGCGGACCCACGGCGCGGCAGTGTGTTTGATAACTGTCGTTTCCGACGAAGCGACCTCTGCTCCTCTCGCAATCACCTCCACGGTATTTTTATTTGGGTCAAGATCAAGCGCGATGCTTCGATTAAACGACTGAGAGTTAGGGTGGTACGAGTGACGGATCACTCCGTTAACGCGAATCTCGATTAAGTCGATCGTTCCGTTCGAGCTGACGGTGACGTTGGCGGTTGGATCCGTCATGACAGTGATTTCGCTGTTGTCGGTAAATGACTCACCACCAATCATCACATCAATTGCTGGCGCCGCCTGTGCCGTCGCGGGTCCCGTTCCGACGCCGGCGCCGACGAGCGAGAGACAGAGGGCGAGACAGAGCGCGGTACGGAGCGCGCGGTTCGACGGGGTCGTGTCCGGGATCATGTGAGGCGAGTCGCCGGATCGGGGCGCCGGTCGCCGCCGATTCGGCCTGTACACGCGTCCGGTCGCCTCGTCGACGCTTAACTGTAGTGCGCCAGTTATCGAACCCGATAGCTGAACGCGCTCCGAGCGCGGGGAGGAGAGCTCGGGGGACGCGGAGGGCGCTCGCTACCGGGTGCCGGGCGAGCCGAGAAGGGGATCCCCCGCGGAACCGCTCAGTCGCCCGCCTCTTCGGCCGCGTCGCGGGCGTTCTCTCCGATCGGCTCGCTCTCCCAGTACGGGTGGTCCGCGTCGGCGCGGAAACACGCCGCCGAGCGGCGCTCACCGACGTCGTACGCCGGCGGCGCCGACTCGCGACAGGCCGTCCGCGCCTCGGGACACCGGGTGTGGAACCGACAGCCCGCGGGCGGGTTTCGGGGCGAGGGCACGTCGCCGCGGAGCGTCTCGAACTCGCCGTCCCGCTCCTCGGTCGTCACCCGCGGGACGCTCGACAGCAGCGCCCGCGTGTACGGGTGCGCCGGGTCCGCGAAGAGCTCGTCGACCGGCCCCACCTCGACGATCTCGCCGAGGTACATCACCGCGACGCGGTCGCAGATGTGCCGGACGACGCCGAGGTTGTGCGCGATGAAGAGGTAGGTGAGCCCGAACTCCGCCTGGAGGTCGTCGAGCAGGTTGAGGATCTGCGCCTGCACCGACACGTCGAGCGCCGAGACGGGCTCGTCGAGGACGATGAACTCCGGGTCGACCGCGAGCGCCCGCGCGATCCCGATCCGTTGGCGCTGGCCGCCGGAGAACTCGTGCGGGTAGCGGTCGGTCTGGTCGGCCGAGAGCCCGACGCGTTCGAGCAGGCTCCCGGCGCGAGCCAGGCGGATCCGCCGGTCGGAGGCGTCGACGGAGACCGTCGCGACGACGCCGTCCTCGGTCGTCTCGACGGTCGTCCCGAGCAGGTCGCGCCGCCGGTCAACCTCGGCGGCGACGCCCTCCGCGTCCTCGCGGACGGTGACGGCGACGCGCGCGATCCCCTCCTCGGCGTCGACGACGCGATCGACGTCGTCGTCGACGCGAACCGCGACGTCGCCGGGGTCGAGGGAGTCGCCCTCGACGGTCACGTCGGCGACCGTCTCGACGTTCGGGTCGCTCCGCGGGAGCCCGTGGATACGGAGCCCCTCGGTGACGATATCGCCGGCAGTCATGCGCGGGTCGAGACTGGAGAACGGGTCCTGGAAGACGATCTGCGCGCGCTTGCGGAACTCCGTCAGCTCCGCGTCGGTCAGCTCAGAGAGGTCCCGCCCGTCGAAGGCGACGCGGCCCTCGGTGGCCTCGCGCAGGCGGAGCACGGTCTCGCCCGTGGTCGACTTGCCGCAGCCGGACTCGCCGACGAGCCCGAGCGTCTCGCCCTCGGCGACCTCGAAGGAGACGCCGTCGACGGCCTTCACGCTCTCCGTCTCCGCGCCGAGCAGCCGGTCGAGCAGGGACCCCTCGTCCGCGTAGTGCTTCCGGAGCCCCTCGACGGCGAGGAGGGGATCGCTCACTCCCCGTCACCCCCGAAGTGGTCCTCGGGAAGCGCCTCGCTCGGGTCGTAGGGGCGGTCCGCGAGCACGCACTTCGCCCCGTGTTCGGCGTCGGCGTCGACGACGCGCTCCGCGGGCTTCGCCAGGCACGACTCCATCGCCTTCGGACAGCGGTCGGCGAAGTAACACCGGTCGTCCATCTCGGCGTCGACCAGTCCGGGGACGTTGCCCTCGATCGGTTGCAGGCGCGGTCGCGGGTCCTCCAGGTCGGGGATCGACCCCAAGAGCCCCTCCGTGTACGGGTGGACGGCGTCGTCGAACACCGCGTCGAGCGTCCCGCGCTCCACGACCTCGCCCGCGTACATCACGCAGACCCGGTCGCACATCTCCGCGATGACGCCGAGGTCGTGGGTGATGAGAACGATGCTCATGCCGCGGTCCGCCTGGACCTCGCGCAGGAGGTTGAGGATCTGCGCCTGGATCGTCACGTCGAGGGCGGTCGTCGGCTCGTCGGCGATCAGCACGTCGGGCTCGCCGGCCAGCGCCTGAGCGATCATCGCGCGCTGGAGCATCCCGCCGGAGAACTCGCCGGGGTATTCGTCGACGCGCTCGGCGGGGATAGGGATCCCGACCCGTTCGAGCAGCTCGATCGCCCGCTCGGTGCTCTCGTCGCTGGTGTAGCCGCCGCCGGGGACGATCCCGTCGAGGAGGAACCGACCGAGCCCGTACCCCTGCGTCCGCGAGCGCGTCGACCGCGGGTTCGCGTCCGCGCGCCGTTGGACCTCGACCGCCTCGGCGATCTGCTCGCCGACCGTGATCGAGGGGTTGAAGCTGCTCATCGGGTCCTGGAAGATGGTGCTGAACGACGGGCCGCGGAGCGACCGGCGGACGCGCGGCGGGACCGTCCGGAGGTCGACGTGGTCGCCGTCGACGCCGACCGCGTCGTCCGCGCGGAACTCGTCGGCGAGGTCGGGGTTGCGGTACCAGATCTCGCCCTCCGTGACCCGTCCCGGCGACTCGACGAGGTCGATGAGCGACAGCGCGGTCACCGACTTCCCGGAGCCCGACTCGCCGACGATCCCGAGGATCTCGTTGTCGCGGAGGTCGAACGAGACCGACTCGACCGCGTTGATCTGTCCCTCCTCGGTGAAGAAGCGGGTCGAGAGGTCCTCGACCGAGAGCACGTTGTCTGGCCCGAGCGTCCCGGTCAGCGCAGTGTCGCCCCCGCGGACGGCGTCAGCGGGCACGGTCACATTTTCTGGGGGGGTAGTGTCACTCATCTTTTTGTGAGCACGAGATCCTGCTGCTTGGGGTAGGGAAAGTTGCGACACTCGGCTGTCCATCTACTGCCTCTCGTTGGTGTCGAGTGTACGGTAGTCCTTGAGGTGAAGAATCTTCCACGAGTAACCGTGTCGGTTTTTGAACCCACTTAATGCCTCGTACTGGTCTTCCTCGATCTTGAGATGGATGTTTTTTGATATTCATGAAGATTGTATTATATATTCTTATGAACCTTCGGAGGGTATGTGGTATTGTTGGATGACCGCTACGGTCACGAAAACACTTGAAGCCACACTCGCGCCGCCGACGGCGCACAAAGAGCGTCGGCTTCAGCGTACTGTGGCGACGTATCGTCGTGCTCTTTTTCGGTCGTTCGAGAGCGGGGCGGATACGCAATCGGCTGTTAATAATATTGTCACCAGATATACTCTTACGTCTTATGCGAAAGACGCGCTGAAAAATTACGTCCCGGAACTTTTGAACACGTATAACGCCGAGGAATTGGACGAAGACCACCCGATTCGTTTCACGAATCGGGGATTCAAGATCGATCACTCTGAAGAGCGAGAGCACGGGTTCTGCTGGCGCGTTCCGCAGGCCGGCCGTGGCAACGCTTTCTGGATTCCGCTCCGCATCAACCCCGCTCAGCGGGAACTGTGGGACGACCTGTTCGACGGCAACCTGACAGTCGGCGAGTTCCGACTGCAAGACCGTCCCACCAGCTGGGTGCTCCACGTCACCGTCGAGTACGAAGTCGCAGAACCGACAGAGCCGGACGATCCGACGCCAGTTGGTTTTGACATCGGTGAATCCAAGCTCCTGACGGGCTGTGCCCTGACGGATAGTGGTACCCCAACCCAACCATACATTTACGATGGTGGTCGAGCGCGACACCTCCGCAAAGAGATGTTCACAACTCTCCGTCGTCTCCAAGAGCGTGACGCCGCCGAGTGGCGGATAGATGACCGATTTGGCCACTACCAAAACGCCCTGACAGATATCGTTGAGAAGGCCTCCCGCGAAGCCGTCGAGTACGCCCGGTCTTTTGAGAACCCAGTTATTGTTCTCGAAGACCTGACCGATATCCGCGAGGATCTCGACTATGGGGCGTGGATGAACCGGCGGCTCCACAACTGGGCGTTTGCCCGTCTCACCGGCCGTATCGAGGATAAAGCTCTCGACGCGGGCATCCCGGTACAAAAAGTGCGCCCGGCATACACGAGCCAAACGTGCCATGCCTGTGGTCATCTCGGCTCGCGGTCGTCGCAGGCGGCGTTCCGATGTACGAACGACGAGTGTTGGGTGACTGAGTATCAAGCAGATATCAACGCGGCGGCCAACATTGCCGGTCGCCTCAACCCGTGGGGAGAGAGCCTGGCTTGGAAACCGGCAGGCGATGACTCGCCAGGGGACGGGAGTGGCTGTGACACCACCATGGAACACCGGGCGGCGAGTCGACACCCCCGACAAATGACCCTCTCGGCGTACAGTTCCGAAACCTCCTCGCGTAGCGAGCCTTCCACTGTAGGAAGCCCCGCCGCTCACGGCGGGTGAGGATGTCACGCCGCACCCCCTTCGCCCTCGATGCCGGGGTCCAAGGCGTCACGCAGCCAGTCGCCGAGCAGGTTGATCCCGATCACGGACAGCATGATCGCGAGCCCGGGGATCGAGGCGATCCACCACTGGCCGGAGGAGACGTAGTCGCGCCCCTGCGCGATGTCGAACCCCCACGAGAGCGTCGTCCCGGAGAAGCCGAGGAACGACAGGGAGCTCTCTAACAGGATGATCGCCGCCACCTGCACGGTGCCGAGGACGATGATCGGGGTGATCGCGTTCGGCAGGACGTGCCGGAGGATGATCGCGTTGTCGTCGGCGCCGAGCGCGCGCGACGCCTTCACGTACTCCTGGCTGCGCAGCGAGAGGGCTTCCCCCCGGGCGACCCGAGCGAACCACACCCAGTTGACGAGGCCGACGACGATCACCACCGTTATCGGCAACACGAAGCTCTCGGGCATCTCCGGCGCGAGCCCGGCGGCGACGAACGGGTCGGGGACCGCCACCGCCGCGCGGCCCCAGAGCCCGATCAGCGCCACCGCCAACACGAGCGAGGGGAACGCGAGGCTGACGTCCGCGATCCGCATCAGGGTGTCGTCGACGCGCCCGCCGTGGTAGCCGGCGAGCAGGCCGACCGGCACGCCGATCGACGCCGCGAGCAGCGTGCCGAGGACGCCGACGACGAGCGACGTGCGGGCGCCGTACACCACCCGCGAGAACATGTCGCGGCCGAGCCCGTCGGTGCCGAACACGTGGTCGGGGTCGGCGGTGATCTCGACCTCCTCGGTGACCGTCTGGATCTCGCCGTCGACCATCTGCGAGGTGGTCCGCTCTTCCGTCTGCGAGAAGCCGATCGGCGGGAGCTCGCTCTGGTCGAGCTGCTGTTCGGTCGGGTTGTGCGGCGCGATAAAGGGGGCGAACACGGCGGTCAACAGGATGACCGCCACCAGCGCCAGCCCGAGCTTCGCGAGCCCGCTGCCCCTGAACTCCTTCTTGAGATTGCGTATGACACGTGAAGAGACCATGTTAGTCGGTCACCACCTCGGGGTCGAGGTAGGCGTACACCACGTCGACGAGGATGTTGACGAGGACGAAGCTCGTCCCGATGACGATCAGGCTGCCCTGGAGCGCCGGCCAGTCGCGCTGGTTGATACTGTCGATGACGAGCGTGCCGAGCCCGGGCCACGAGAACACCGCCTCCGTGATGACGGCGCCGCCGATCAGCGTCCCGAGCTGGAGCCCGAGGACGGTGATCACCGGGATCAGCGTGTTCCGGAGCGCGTGTTTGTACCGGATCAGGGTCCGGGGGAGCCCCTTGGCCCGCGCGGCCCGGACGTACCCCTTGCTCAGCTCGTCCAACATCCCCGACCGCGTCAGCCGGGTGATGAGCGCCATGAAGTAGGTGCCGAGGGCGATCGCGGGCAGCGTGATGTACGCGAGCCACGTCAGCAGCGTCCCGACGAACGGCTCGGCGGTGACGAGCGACAGCGCGACGTCGCCGACGGCGACCCCGCGACCGCTGGTGTTGAAAATGTTGAACTCCACGGCGAAGACGAGGATGAGCATGATCCCGAGCCAGAAGTTCGGGGTCGAGATGCCGCCGAGCGACAGCAGCGTCGCGCCGTAGTCGACCGGCTCGTTGCGCCGGGTCGCGCTGATCACGCCCAGCGGAACGGCGAGCACGACGGCGACGACGCTCGCGGCGACGGCGAGCTCGACGGTGGCCGGGAGCCGCTCGAACACGAGCGTCGTGACCTCCTGGCCGCGGATGTACGACCGCCCCATGTCGCCCTGAAGCAGCTCGAAGACGTACCGCCCGTACTGGACGTACAGCGGCTGGTCGAGCCCCAGCTCCGCCGCGATCGCCTGTCGGGTCTCCTGTGACGCGTCGAGCGGGGCGACCGCGTTGATCGGGCTGCCGGGCGTGACGAACCGGAGCGCGAACACGACGGTGACGACGCCCCAGACGACGCCGACCCCCTGGAGGCTTCTTTTGAGTGCGAATCTGCCGAGTGACATGAATAGCGGTGTGGAGAGGTGGCGGTCGCCTTACTGTCGGGTGGCCGTGTCCGGGTCGATGAACTCGTCGGCCCGCGGCTCCCACGATATCTCGTTGGAGACGCCGTAGACGCTGAACTGCTGGTGCATGAACACCCACGGCGCGAGGTCGTGTGCGAGCTGGTTCGCCTCCTGAAGGATGTCGGCCCGCTCGTCGGGGTCCTGAGTCGACTCCGCCTCGTCGAGGAGCCCGTCGAGCTCGTCGTTTTCCAAGATCGTGAGCGCGCCCTCGGAGGAGAGCAACGGCGTCAGGGTCTGGCTGCCGTCGAACTCGGCGTTCCCCCACCCGAGGAGGGTGAAGTGCGGGCGGTCCTCGATGTTCGGCGCGGTGACGTCCTGGACGAGCGAGGAGAACTCGCGCTGCTGTAGCTCACAGGAGACGTTCGACAGCGAGTCGATCTGGTTGGCCGCCGCCTGCGCGATCTCGACGTCGCGGAGGTAGCGCCCGATCGGCGTCTGAAGCGTGATCTCCACGCCGGCGTGGCCGGACTCCTCGACGAGCCGCTCGGCCTCGTCGGGGTCGTACGGGTACGGATCGATGTCGGGGTTGTACCCCACGTGGCCTTCGAGGGTCGGCTGTGCGGTGAGGTTCCCGAAGCCGTTGAGCACGTTCTCGATGATGCTCTCGACGTCGACCGCGTGGTTCATCGCCTGCCGGAACTGCCGGCTGGAGAACGGCTCCACGTCGTAGCGCATCTGGAGGAAGATGATCCGCGCGCTCGGCACGGAGTTGATCGTCGCCACGTCGGAGCCGTTCACCCGCGACACCTCGTTCGGCGGGACGTTCGTCACGATGTCCGTCTCCTCGGCGAGCAGCTGGTTGACCCGCGTGCTCGACTCGCTGGAGGCGGTCATGCTGAGCTCGTCGACCGCGGGCGCGCCGTCCCAGTACTCCTCGTTCGGCCCGTAGACGACCTCGTTGCCGGAGTCGTACTCGGTGAGGCGGAACGGTCCCGTTCCGTTGGCGTTCCGGTTGATGTAGTCGCCGCCGTGCTCCTCGACCCACGACCGCTGCATGACGTCGCCGTTCGTCGCGAACAGCTGGAACGCGATCGGGTTGTACCCCTCGAAGGAGACCGTCACCTCCCCGTCGCCGGTCGTGACCTCCGAGACCGGGCCGAGGTCGTTCGTCTGCGGACTGGCGATGCCGACGTCGTTGAAGACGATTCGGCGGATGCTGAACCGGACGTCCTCCGCGGTCAGCTCGTCGCCGTTGTGGAACGTGACGCCGTCGCGCAGGGTGAATCGGACGCTGCCGTCGTCGGTGCGCTCCCACTCGTCGGCGAGGCCGGCGATGATGCCGCCCTCCTTGTCGCGGTCGAGCAGGCCCTCGTACAGCTGCCCGGTGATGATCTCGGTGTTCGTCTCGGCGTGGTCCTGCGGGTCGAGCCCGGAGTCCATCTGCCCCATGGTGACGCCGAGCTCGAACGCGTCGTCGCCCCCGTCGGAGCCGTCCTCGCCGTCGGAACCGTCCCCGCCGTCCGTGCCGTCGCCGCCGTCGGAGCCGTCCGACCCGTCGCCGTCGTCGCCCGTGCAACCCGCGATCCCGACCGCGCCGGCCGTCCCGGCGTACTTGAGCACCGTCCGCCTGTCGACGTGTTCGTCGCTGTCAGTCGGCATAGCCGATCCCAGACAGCAGAACGTTATGAACCTACCGGCCGACACAGGGGCTGTCGGCCCCGCCTGCCGGCGATCCGGCGACAGAACGGCGTCGCGAATCCCTGTCGTGCGACGCCGTGGCACGAAACCCCGACGCGAGCGGAAACCGACGCCTATGTAGGGGCGCCGGCGGTAGCGGGGCGACATGGACGCACCCGATCTCGGACCGCGGTGGGGAGCGGTCGAGGCGGACGCGGAGTCGACGGCGGCGGCGTACCGAGAGCGCGGCTGGACCGCGGTCGCGGGCCACCCGGGGCAGGTGAACCCCGTCGCCGACGCCGCCCGGATCGACGTGCTCTTGCCCGGGTCGGAGTTCGACGCGGCGCTGGAGGCGGTCGACGAGGCGGCCGTCGACGGCGTCGACGTGTACGCCGGCGCCGCGGGCGGCGTCGCGTACCGCCTGGTGGTCGCCACCGACGACGCGGCGGAGGTGGCGCTGTGCGTGCCCACGTATCTCGGGGACGACGACCTCGCCTCGCTGCGCGCGGCCGCCGAGGCGTCCGGGTCGCTCACCGTCCGGCTGCGACCGCTCGACGACCGCGACCGCGTCGAGATCGCGATCGACGATCCCGCGGCGTTCTTCGACGCGCCGGCGGAGTGAGACGGGCGCGGAGGTCGGCGTCGAGGGGCGCCGCCCGGCGTCCGGATCCGCGGTCGTGCGACGCACGCACGTGGGTATCGATACCGCGATCGACTTCGACGTATTCATACTTGTGCGATCGCGATCATTCCCATGAACCGCGCAGAGAAGGCGGCCCTCCAGCTGCAGGCGGTCGCCGTGTTGCGGATGCTGAAGGAGACGCGCACGTACGAGGAGCTCTCCGCGGTGACCGGGCTCCCGTCGGGCGACCTGAACCGGTACGTGAACGGCCACGTGCTCCCCGGCGCCGACCGGGCGAGCGAGGTCGTCGAGGCGGTCGGCCGCGACGCGCTCGCCGACGAGCTGATCGCCCGCGTCGAGTTCGACGACGAGGGGTACGTCGACAACTCCGGCGTCGTCTTCGACCAGTCGTTCCTCGACCTCGTCGCGCCGGTCGCCGCGGAGACGTTCGCGTTCGAGTCGCCCGACGTCGTCCTCACCGCCGCCACCGACGGGATCACCCTGGGCGCGGCGATGGCCTCCTTCTTCGACGCGCGCCTCGCGTACGCCAAGAAGTCGAAGGAGACCGCCGTCGAGGAGTTCATCGAGTCGCGCCAGCGGCTTGCCTCCGGCATCGAGCTCACCTACTACCTCCCCGCCAGCGCGGTCGACGCCGGCGACACCGTCCTCGTCGTCGACGACCTGATCCGGTCAGGCGAGACCCAGGAGCTCCTCCTTGACATCGCCCTCCAGGCCGAGGCCGACGTCACCGGGGTGTTCACCCTCATCGCCGTCGGCGACGAGGGGATGGAGCGCGCGAGGGCGATCACCGACGCCCCGGTCGGCGCGCTGACGACGTTCGAGTAGGCACGTTCGACCAGTATTTTTCGGTTCGTCGGGGGAGAAACCGATGAAAATACGCATATACGTGGATACATCCCGATTTCGTTCAGCAAGGCTTATGTGGAGATACTGACGAGCCATGTCCGTACATGGGCCTTTCAGACGCGCTGGCGGCGCGGTTCGACGTCGAGTCGCACGGGTCGGACGTCCGGACGGAGCTGGTCGCCGGGGTCACGACGTTTCTGGCGATGTCGTACATCATCGTGGTCAACCCCACGATCCTCTCGAACGCGATCCGGATAGAGGGGTACAGCCAGGGGGAGGTGATCCAGATGATCGCCATCGCCACGGTGCTCTCCTCGGCGGTGGCGACGCTGGTGATGGCCTTTTACGCCAACCGGCCGTTCGGGCTCGCGCCCGGGCTCGGCCTCAACGCCTTCTTCGCGTTCACCGTCGTGTTGGGCCTCGGCGTCCGGTGGCAGACGGCGCTGGCCGCCGTCTTCGTCGAGGGCGTGCTCTTCATGCTGCTCACCGCGATCGGCGCCCGCGAGTACGTCATCCGGCTGTTCCCCGAGCCGGTCAAGCGGTCGGTCGGGGCCGGGATCGGACTCTTCCTGCTGTTCATCGGCCTCCAGGAGCTACAGGTCGTCGTCAACGACGACGCGACGCTCGTCGCACTCGGGAACGTCTTCGCGAACCCGTGGGCGATCCTCGGCGTGCTCGGCCTCGTGTTCACGTTCGTGCTGTGGGCGCGGAACGTGACGGGAGCGATCATCGTCGGCGTCCTCACCACCGCGCTCGCGGGGTGGGCGCTCACGCTCGGCGGCGTGTTCGCCCGCGGGACGGTCACGCCCGAGTCGCTCCCCGCCGCGCAGTACGACATCACGCCGCTGGCGGGCGCGTTCGTCGACGGGCTCTCGGGGATCGACCCGCTCACGTTCGTCCTGGTCGTGTTCACGTTCTTCTTCGTCGACTTCTTCGACACCGCCGGGACGCTCATCGGCGTCTCGCAGTTCGGCGACTTCCTCGACGACGACGGCGACCTCCCCGACATGGACCGGCCGCTGATGGCCGACGCGGTCGGGACCACGTTCGGCGCGGTGCTTGGCACCTCGACGGTGACGACGTACATCGAGTCGTCGACCGGCGTCGAGGAGGGCGGCCGCACCGGGCTGACCGCGCTGGTCGTCGGGGTCCTCTTCCTGCTGTCGCTCGCCGCGATCCCCGTCGTCGCCGCGATCCCGGCGTACGCCTCCTTCATCGCGCTGATCGTCGTCGGCGTGATGATGCTCCAGGGGCTCGTCGAGGTCGACTGGACCGACCCGGCGTGGGCCGTCTCCGCCGGGCTCACGGTCACCGTGATGCCGTTCGCCTACTCCATCGCCGACGGGCTCGCGGCCGGCATCGTCGCGTTCCCGCTGATCAAGGTCGCGATCGGCGAGGCCGACGACGTCGCCCTCGGGCAGTACGTCATCGCGGCGCTGCTCGCGGCCTACTACGTGCTCTCGACCGCCGGCTACATCCTGTAGCACGGACGGCGCGGCGGCGGACCGGACCGCCGCCCGTGCGCGGCGCGCGCACCGTCCACCGTACTTCTTTACGCGTCTACGCCGTAGGGAGCGTGATGGCAAACCTGACGCTCTACGAACTGGAGGGCTGCCCGTACTGCGCGAAGGTGAAGACGAAGCTGGCCGACCTCGACTTAGAGTACGAGTCGGTGATGGTGCCGCGCTCGCACTCCGAGCGCACCGAGGTGGAGGAGGTCAGCGGGCAGACCGGCGTGCCCGTCCTCGTCGACGAGGCGAACGGGGTCGAGGGGATGCCCGAGAGCGACGACATCGTCGAGTACCTCGAGG
Organism: Halorubrum rutilum; assembly: GCF_024494565.1. The sequence goes on along the minus strand of NZ_JANHDN010000009.1, from coordinate 38,517 downwards.
AGACGTACGGGAGCGCGAGCTGAGGCGGCGGGGCACTCCTCGACCGGGGCGCGCCGGCGACGACGACCGTCTCTCGGGCGGCGGTCCGCGGCCCCGGTCGATAGCGAGGCTATTTATCCGACGCCCGCCACGTGCGGAGCGTGCGACTCGTCCACCGCAGCGGTCGGTCCGACGACGCCGCGACCGCCGGTGACGCCGTGACCGGCGACGGCGACTCCGCAGTCGACGACGGCGACCCGACCGTCCTCGCGAGCGACGTCGAGGTCGCCCGGTCGACGCTCCGGCAGGCCCGCGGGCTGATGTTCAGACGCTCCGTTCCCGAGGGCTACGCGCTCGTGTTCCCGTTCGACGGGGTCGACGCGCGGTGGCTCCACATGCTGTTCGTCCCGTTCGCGATAGACGCGCTGTGGCTCGTCGACGGCGAGGTGACCGAGCGGAAGCGGCTCGCCCCGTTCGTCGGGCTGGGTCGGGGCCGGGCCGACGCGGTCGTCGAGCTCCCGGCGGGCGCGGCCGACGGGGTCGCCGTCGGCGACGAGGTCCGGCTCGTCGACTGATCGGGGCGTCGGTCGGAGACGGGTCGGTCCTACTCCCCGTCCGGCGTGCGGAGCTCGATCTCGATCCGCGTGCCGCCGGTCTTGGTCTCGCCGATGTCGAAGCTCCCGCCGCCGGCGGTGACGATCCAGTTGACGTACCAGAGCCCCAGCCCGCTGGCGTGTTCCAGCGGGGTCTCCTCGCCGGTGAGCACCGCGCGCTCGGCGGGCGGGATCCCCGGGCCGTCGTCGGCGACGACCAGCGACGCCCACGACTCGCTGGGGAGCTCGGCGGCCGTGACGCTCACCGAGGGACGCGCCGCGTCGCCGTGTCGGATCGCGTTGTCGACGAGCTCCGCGATCGCCTCGGCGAGGTAGCCCACGGCCGACACCGTGATCCCGGTCGGAACGTCGACCTCGACGTCGGCGCGCTCGCGGAGCGCCGGCGGGAGCATGGCGATCGCCTCCTCGACCGCGTCGGCGAGGTCGGTCGGCCGCGGGGCCGGGCGGTCCGCGAGCAGCCGCTCGACCCGTCGCGAGGTCTCGCCGACGCGTAACAGCCGCTCCGCGGTGTCGACGACGCGCTCCAGCTCGGCGGCGAGCTCCGGGTCGTCGACCTCGGCGATCGCCCGCTCCGTGAACCCCGTGACGACGTTGAGGTCGTTCCGGAAGTTGTGGCGGAGCACCCGCGTGAGGACGGCGAGCCGCTCCTCGCGGACCGACGCCTCGGTGAGGTCCTCGCCGACCCCGACCGCGCCGACGACCTCGTCGCCGTCGGTGACCGGTCCGAGCGAGAGGCGGTACGGGACGCGCTCGCCCGAGCGCGTGACGAGCGTCGCCTCGCACTCCGCGCCCGCCCCGTCGCCGTAGACGGACCGGAGCGCGTCGGCGACGGCGTCGCGGGTCTCCTCGTCGAACAGCGACGGCAGCGCGGTGGCCGACAGCGCCTCGCCCCCGTAGCCGACGTCCGCGGCGAGCCGGTCGTTCCACCGCGAGAGGGTGCCGCGCGCGGTGCACTCGAACAGGGCGGCCGGGACCGTCGCGGCGATCGCGTCGGTGACCCGGAGCTGCGAGCGGAGCCGCCGCTCGGCGGAGACTCGGTCGGTGACGTCGGTCAGGCCGACGATCAGCCACTCCCGGTCGGCGATCGTCGCCGCGCGGACCGCGAGTTCGAGGCGCCAGAGCGGGGCGTCGGAGACGGTCCACTCGAACCGAGCGACGCCGCCGGCGTCGCGCGCGTCGGCGACCGCCTTCCCGATCGGCTCGCCGGCGACGGTCCGCTCCGCCTCGCCGAGGTCGTCGAGCCCCGTCAGCGTCAGCGCCCCGCGGTCGCGGTCGAGCAGGTCGGCGGCCGGGGCGTTGGCCGCGCGGATCGCGCGGGTGTCCGGGTCGCACGCGAGCGTCGGGGTGGGAATCGCGTCGATGAACGAGCGGAGGACGGGCGGGGCCGCATCGCCGACGGACGCGTCCGGCCGGCGCTCGCCGGTCGCGTCGCTCCCCTCGCCCGCCGAGAGGCCCCCGTCCGCGTCGCCGTCGGCCTCGCGATCGCGACCCATACGTAATCGGACTGACGCGTCCCGCGTTTATGTCTCTGTGGGTGGAGCGGTCGAGGGCGAGGAGAAGAGGGGGGAGCGCCGCTCAGTCCGCCTTCGCCTGCCAGTTCCGGACGGTGTCGGCGCCGACGCCGTCGACGTCGGCCGCGAGGTCGTCCGGGTCCGCGGACTTGAGGTCGTCGACGCCGTCGACGCCGACGTTCCGGAGCTTCTCGGCCGTCTTCTCGCCGATGCCCTCGACGGTCTGGAGCTCGGAGCCCTCCTGGCGGGCCGTGAACTCCCGGTAGTTGCAGATCGGACAGCCGAGCTCCCACGGCTCGTCGCCGGAGTGGACCCGGAGGTGCGGGAGGTCGTGTTCCTCGCAGGTCTCGTCGGTGACCTCGATCTCGCCGCGGCGCGGGAGCGGCAGCGAGTAGTCGCAGTCGGGGTAGCGCGTGCAGCCGACGAGCCGGGAGCCGGAGCGGAGGCGCTTGATCGCCAGCTCGCCGCCGGCGTCGGCGGTTTCACCGCCTCCGTCGCGCGGCGAAGCCGCGCCCTCACCGCAGTCGGGACACGTCCCGATCACCTCATCCTCCTGGTCGTCCGCCTCGTCGGCCTTGCACTGCGGGCAGCCGTGGACAAACGTCTTCCGGCCCGCGAGCATCTTCACGTGCCTGAGGTCGTGCGCCTCGCAGCTCTCGTCGAGGATGAGCGGCTTCCCCGTCGAGGGGAGCGGGAGCGTGTGCTCGCAGTCGGGGTAGCCGTCGCAGCCGACGAAGTACGACCCCTGCCGGGACTTCCGGACGAGGAGGTCCGACCCACACTCGGGGCAGGGACCGAGCGTCTTGTCCGCCTTCAGCGACTTCTGGAGGTGGTCGCCGACCGCCTCGCGCGACTCGGTGAGGTCGTCGAAGACGCGGTCGAGCAGCTCCCGGGACGCCTCCGTCACCTCGTCGTACCCCTTCTCGCCGGCCGCAATCGCCTGCATGTCGCGCTCTAACTGCGCGGTCATCTCCTCGCTGACGATGTGCTCCGCGAACTCCTCGGCGGCCTCGACGACCGCCTCCGCGAGCCGGGTCGGGCGCGGCGGGTCGCTCTCGACGTAGTTGCGGTCGTACAATTTTTCGAGGGTGCGGTGGCGGGTCGCCTTCGTGCCGACGCCGCGCTTCTCCATCTCCTCGATGAGCCGGGACTGGCCGTACCGGCGCGGCGGCTGGGTCTCCTTCGCGTCCGTGCGCCGGTCGGTGAGCGCGAGCGTCTCGCCGACCTCGACGTCCGGGACGATCCGCTCGTCGCTGGAGCGGTACGGGTAGACGTCGTGATAGCCGGCCTCCAGGAGGCGCTTCCCGTTCGCCTTCAGCCGGAGCCCGCCGTCGGCGACGAGGTCGGGGGGGCCGTCGGCGTCCGCCGGGTCCCGGAGGGCCGCGAGCCCGTCCGCGCGCTCGGCGATCGCGGTCGCCTCGCCGTTCGCGAGCGCGACGACGCGGAGCCGCTCCCACGTCGCCGGCTCGGCGCAGGTCGCCAGGAACCGCCGGACGATCAGCTCGTACACCTCCCACTCGTCCTCCGAGAGGTCCGACGCCGAGGGGAGCTCGCCGGTCGGGTGGATCGGCGGGTGGTCGGTCGTCTCCTCGTCGCCCTCGGTGGGCTCGATCTCCTCTTGGTCGAGCAGGCTCTTCGCGTCCGCGCCGAACGTCGAGGCGGCCGAGAGCTCCTCGATCAGCTCGCGGGGCTCTAGATCGTCGGGGTACACCGTGTTGTCGGTCCGCGGGTACGTGACGTAGCCGGCGGTGTAGAGGTCCTCCGCGAGCGACATGGCGCGCTGGGCGGAGTAGCCGAGCGAGCCGGCGGCGCGGATGAACGCCGTGGTGTTGAAGGGGGTCGGCGGGTCGTCGGTGCGGGTGCGGCGGCGCACGTCGTCGACGACCGCCTCGTCGGCCGCCGCCAGCGCCTCCGTCAGGACCTCCGCGACGTCGCCGTCCCAGACGCGCTCGGCCTCGTTGCCCTCGTCGTTCAGGTAGAAGTAGCGCGCCTCGAAGGGGTCGCCGCCGGACTTGGTCAGGTCCCCGTACAGCTCCCAGTACGACTCGGGGTCGAACGCCTGGATCTCGCGCTCGCGGTCGACGATGAGCTTGAGCGTCGGCCCCTGCACCCGGCCCACCGAGATGAAGTCGTCGCCGAGCTGGCGGGCCGACAGCGAGAGGAAGCGGGTGAGCGCCGCCCCCCACGTGAGGTCGATCACCTGCCGGGCCTCGCCGGCGGCCGCGAGGTCGAAGTCGAGCTCGTCGGGGTTCGCGAACGCCTCCCGCACCTCGTTCTTCGTGATCGAGGAGAAGCGGACCCGGTCGATGGGGGCGTCCTCGTTCACCTCGCGCACCAGCTCGTACGCCTCCTTGCCGATCAGCTCGCCCTCGCGGTCGTAGTCGGTCGCGATGACGACCCGGGAGGCGTTGCGCGCGAGCCTGCGCAGCGCGGCGACGATCCCCTCCTGGGTCGGCTCCTTGGTGACCGGCGCGTCGATGAGCTCGACGGGCTCCACGTCGCGCCAGTCGTTGTACTCGGCCGGGAAGTCGACGCCGACGACGTGGCCCGAGAGGCCGATGCAGCGCTTGCCGCCCCACCGATACACGTTCACGTCGTTCTGCCGCTCCGCCGTCGCGGACTCGCCGCTCAGGATGTCGGCGATGCGGCGCGCCGCGTTGTCCTTCTCCGTGATTATCAGCTCGGGGCCGCGACTCATTGCACCGGGGTAGGCCGCTCTCCCGTCTAAAGGTTTCGTGACACAACTTAAGATCGCCCGCATGCGGGAGGGTCGACGCGCGGCGCGGCTACCCCTCGTCGTCCTCGTCCGGATCGGTCGGCACGCCCGCGAAGTTCCCCTCGTCGTCGAACAGCTTGGCGCGCAGGAATCGGGTCCGGTAGCGGTTCGCCCCCTCCTTCGTGTCGGCCTCGCGGATCTCGTCGATCCGGCCGTCGGCGACCGCGTCGATGATGTCTTCGACCTGCTCCTTCTCGCTCGGCGTCAGCTCGAACTCGTACGTCCGGGGCTGCTCGCTCTCCAGACGCGTCCACTTGCGGGCGGCCGAGACGACGACCGAACAGGGCTCGCGGCAGGGGAAGGCGCCGTCGCCGCCGTCGACGTCGAGGTCGGTGTCGTCGTCGTACTCCCACTCGCGGCGCTTCAGGCACTGCGAGTCGTCGCAGCAGGCCTCCGCGACCCAGTTGACGTGCTCGTACCCCTCACCGCGGTCCCACGTCTTCACGACGCCGTAGATGCCGGACTGGCGCGCCATCGTCTCGCGCCAGTGGTTCACGTCGAGCTCGCCCTCGCGCTCGCGGTGCCAGTTGGCGACCGTCGCGGGGTAGATCGTCTCGACCGCCTCGTAGGCGTCCCGCGGGCCGAGGTCGGGGAAGACCCACCCGCCCGCGAGCGACGGCGCGGTCTTGAGGGGGCGGTAGCGCCCCTTCGCGTCGCGTTTGACGAGGTCGCGGGCGTCGAGCGGGTCGTCGTAGGCGTCGAGCTCGTCGACCGGGACGCCGGCGTCGTCGGCGTGGCGCACGTCGTACCGGCGCTCGCCGCGGTCGGTCACCGTGGCCGTGATCTTCAGTTCGCCCCACGCGCGCTCGATCCCCTCCGCGAGCGCGGCGTACCGCGTCGCCACGGTCGCGCCGTCGGCGTCCTCCAGCCAGCGCAGGAACGCGCGGCGGGGACCGAACTCGCCGACGACGCGCTCGAACGCGTACCAGTCCGTGACCGCGGGGGCGCGATCGGCGAGCGCCGCGTGGAGCTCGCGCTCCGTCAGCCCGGTGCGGGGGTCGCCGTCGGCGGGGTCGAGGCGGTACCCGCCCGCGGCGTCGTCACCGTCCTCGCCGTCGGCGCCGGCGTCGCGGGCGACGCCGAACCCCTCGAACCGGAGCGGGTCGTCGGGGTCGCGGTCGGCGAGCGCGTCGAGCACCGCGTCGAAGGCGTCGCCGGGGAGGTCGATCTCGGGGACCTCGGGCTCGGTTCCCTCGGCGCCGTCGGCCGCGGCGGCCTCGTTCACGGTCGCGTCGGAGGCGGAGTCGACCACGGTCAGTCCCCCGCCGCGACGCGGGTGGTCTCGCGCACGTCGTCGAGCGCGGTCCCGAGGTCGGCGCCGGCGTCGGCCGCGCGCTCCAAGATCACGTCGGCCATCAGGGGCTCCGTGCCCACGGCGCCGGCGTACCAGATCCGGGTGCCGTCGACCGCGGTCGGCACGTCGTACCCCTCGGTGTGGTCCTCACAGAGCCCCACGTCCTCCGGGATGTCCTCTTGGGTGTGGTAGCCGTCGGCGATGAAGAGGGGAACGAGGACGACGTCGTCGCTCTCGAAGAACTCCGGGAGGTCGTCGACCTCGGGGTCCTCGTCCATGTACAGCGCCTCCACCTCGTCGAAGCGGTCGCGCTCGCGGATCCGGTCGGCGTGGTACTCGATCGCCTTCGCCGAGTTCTCGTTGCGCTCGGTGCCGTGGCCGACGACGGCGAGGCCGAAGCCGTCGCCCACGTCGGGGTCGCCGGTGACCGACTCCGCGCGCCGGACGATCACGTCGGTCATCGCGCGGTGGGTCCCCACCGGCCCGCAGTAGTGGACCTCGCGGTCGATGTCCTCGGCGACGAGCGTGGCCTGGTCGGCCGAGAGGCCGTCGGAGTCCCACTCCGAGACGTCCCAGCCGTCGAGCCGGAGCTCGCGGGGGATCACCTGCTCGGTGAAGTACCCCTCCGAGACGAACAGCGGGACGACGTAGACCTCGTCGCCCTCGACGGTGCGGAGCACCTCCCGGAAGTGCGGTTCCTCCTTCCAGAACCCGGTGCGCACCTCGTCGAACGCGCCGGTCGCGCGGATCGTGTCCGCGTGGTCGTACGTCGGCGCGCTCGACTCCGGATTGAGGTGCGAGCCGTGTGCGACGATGACGAGCGACTGCATACCCACGCTGGGGGCGCGCCGCTCTTAGGGACTTCGGCACGTCCGGGATCGCGGGAAACCGGTCGGGCGCCGCCGGTCCGCCGTCCGGCGACCGAAATCGCCATGGCGTCCCGCGCCGCAGGGGGAACCATGTCGCTGGCAGCCGACGCCCGCGAGGCGGCCCGGGCCCGCCCGTTCGTCCTCGACGCGCTCCGCGCCGGCGTGTTGAACCACAGCGCCGCCGCCGCGTGGCTCGCCGACGAGGCCGACCTCGGCCGCGACGGCGACGCCGACACGGACGCGATCGCGGCCGCGCTCCGGCGGTTCCGCGAGGAGCTCCCCGCGTACGCGACCGCCGAGCGCGCGGCGAGCGTGTCGATGCGGAGCGGCGTCGGCGTGGTCGAGGGACGGGGCGGTCCCGATTCCGGAGACGCCGACGTCGACCCCCTCCTCGTCGTCGGCGGCGCGGCGGTCGTCCCCGAGGGGCGCCGGACGGCCGTCCTCGGGACCGGCGACGTCGACGCCCCGGCGCTCGCGGCCGTCCTCCGCCGCCTCGCAGCCGTCGACGTCGACGTCGCGGCCGCGGGGGTCGCCGGGGACGCGCTCGTCGTCGTCGTGGGGCGGCGCGACGGCGCGACCGCGGTCCGGACGGTCGAGGGGGCGCTGGCCGCGGTGCCGAACGACTGAGGTGTCCGCGGCCCCGCTCTCCGACGTGAACCACGTCCCGGACGAGGCGCTCGCGGCGCTCGACGCGTTCGGCGAGGGACACCTCCGCGGCGACCCGCCGCCGGTCCGGGAGCGGCTCCGCTCGGACCTCCGGCTCCGGATCGACCCGACCGGCGACGGCCGGACGGCGCGCTGTCGGTTCGAGACCGAGCACGCGCGGGCGCCGCCGACGCTCCGGGACCGCGGGTCGTTCCTCGCGACGTACGTCGACGGCGTCGACGACGGGCTCCGCGCCTGGGGGATCGAGCCGCCGGAGGCGTACGAGTACGCCGAGACGGTCGACGGGTGGCACCGGTACGTCGGGACGCTCCGACTCCCGTAGTCGTCGGGGTCCGTCCGGTCCCCGTCGTCGGTCGCGGCGCTACGTGCCGGGAACGCCGGCGTGTCTTTATTTCCCGGGCGCCCGGATCGGTTCGCGTGCTCCTCACGACCGCCTTCGTCCTCCACGTGGTCTCCGGCGCGCTGTGGACCGGCGCGACGCTGTACGTCGCCTACGCGACCCTCCCGCGGGCGGCCGACGGGACGCTCGGCCGGGCGGCCTTCGTCGACGCCGCGCACCGCCTCCTCATGGTCACGCGGTGGACCGGGGTCGTCCTCCCCGTCACCGGCGCGTACATGATCTGGAGGCTATACACGCCGCTCGACCTCCTCGCGGCGAGCGCGAGGGGATGGGCCGTCCTCGCGATGCTCTCGCTGTGGGGCGTCATGAACGGTCTCGTGGAGCTCGGCGTCCTCCGGATGCGCCGCGAGGTCGACCCCGATATCGGCTGGGGAACGTACATGGCCGAGGGATTCCCGGTCGACGCGCTCGGCGGCGACGAGCCGACCGCGGCGCGGCTCGCCGCCCTCTCGCGCCCGTACCTGCTCGCGAGCGCCGGGCTCGCGGCCCTGCTGCTCGTCGACGCCGGGCTCCTCGCGGGCGGGGTCCCGGCGTGAGGCGCCCTCGCAGTTTTCGTCGCTCCCGCCGCTCCCGTCGCTCCCGTCGCCTCCATCGCTCGCCCGGCCAGGCGGGACCCAGCACGTTTTTCTAACGCGCTCTGATAGGTAGTGGCGATGAACGCCGTCACGCTCGGTCCCGCCGGCACGTACTCACACCGTGCGGCGCGGGCCGTCGCCGCCGAGGTGTCGTTCCGCGAGTCGGTCACCGCCATCGTCGACGCCGTCGCGGCCGGCGAGTTCGAGCGGGGAGTCGTCCCCATCGAGAACAGCATCGAGGGCTCCGTCACCGAGAGCCTCGACGCCCTCGCGGACTTCGACGTCGCCGTCACCCGCGAGGTCGTCACTCCGATCCGGCACGCCCTCCTCGCGCAGGGGTCGGAGTTCGAGGTCGTCGCCAGCCACTCGCAGGCGCTCGCGCAGTGCCGCAACTGGCTGGAGGAGCAGTACCCGAACGCCGGGCTCGAAGCGGTCGCCTCCACCGCCCGCGGGGTCGAGCGCGCCCGCGAGGACGCCCGGATCGCGGGGATCGGGCACCCGGACAACGCCGGCGACGACCTCACGATCCTCGCGGAGGACATCCAGGACCGCACCTCGAACGCGACGCGGTTCCTCGTCGTCGCGCCCACGTCCGCGCGCTCGGACGCCGGCGGGAAGACCACCCTCATCGTCTACCCGAACGCGAACTACCCCGGGCTCCTGCTCGAACTGCTGGAGGCGTTCGCCGACCGCAACCTCAACCTCTCGCGGATCGAGTCGCGCCCGAGCGGCGAGCGCCTCGGCGACTACCTGTTCCACTTCGACGTCGACGCCGGCCTCTACGAGGACCACATGGCGGCCGCCGTGGGAGACGTCGAGGCCATCGCCGACAACGGGTGGGTCAAAGTGCTCGGATCGTACGACACGCAGCACGTGCTTGAGTAGGGAGTCTTTCTCCGTCTGGTGCGGTGGCGCGCGCCTGTGAGCGCCCGGAGGGCGCGAACAGCGCGTGCGAGGGAGTCGGTCGTCCGGAGCAACGCGGAGGACGACCGACGAGGCTGGGGAGGCGTGAGGCTGCGGTGCCGTGCTGGGCGGGGTGGGGACTCAAAGGGGCAGCCGCGAGGCCACCGTAGGCGACGGAAGCACCGCAGCGAGCGGAGCGAGCGAGGAGCGCAACGAGCGTACGGTGGCCTCGCGGCTGGGGCTTTGGAGGTGTTCACCGTGGCTCCGGTATCAAGAACCGACAGCCGAGCGGCCGGAGTTTCGAAACTGTCCCCTGTGCGGTACTCACGGGCTCGAAAGAAGACAGCCCCGCCCTACTCGAACCGGTACGTCGCGCCGTCCGGGCCGTCCTCGATCTTGACGCCGACCTCCCGCAGCGCGTCCCGGAGCTCGTCGGCGCGCTCGTAGTTGCCGGCCTCGCGCTCGGCCTCGCGCACGTCCAGCACGAGTTCGACCAGCTCGCCGGCCAGGTCCACGTCGCCGTTGGTCTCGCTCCCGAACTGGAGGCCGAGCACGTCGCCGGCGAGGTCCTCGAACGCCTCAACCGCCTCGCGGAGGGCGCGGTAGTCGTAGGCGGCCTCGGCGTCCGCGTCATCCTCGTCGACCGCGTCCACGTGTCGGTTCACGGCGTCGGTCAGGTCCAACAGCGCCGCCGTCGCCTCGCGGAGGTTCAGGTCGTCGTTCATCGCGGCCACGAAGTCGTCGCGGACGGTCGCGACCGCCTCGCGGAGCTCGTCGTCTTCGGCCTTCGCGCGGGCGTCGGTGGAGTCGAGCGCGTCGACGGCGCGGTCGTAGGTGCGCGAGAGTCGCTCCCAGCGCTCCTCGGCCTCGGCGATCGTCTCCTCGGTGAGCGCCTGCTCGGAGCGGTAGGCGGCGCCCGCGTAGAAGGTCCGGATCACGTTGACGCCGAGCTCGTCGAGGGCGTCCGGGACGGTCCAGAAGTTGCCGATCGAAGAGGACATCTTCTCGCCCGCCATCTCCAAGAGGCCGACGTGGAGCCAGTGGCGCGCGAACGTCTCGCCGGTGGCCGCCTCCGACTGGGCAATCTCGTTCTCGTGGTGCGGGAAGACGAGGTCGCGGCCGCCCATGTGAACGTCGAGCGTGTCGCCGAGGTGCGTCGTCGACATCGCCGAGCACTCGACGTGCCACCCCGGTCGCCCCTCGCCCCACGGGGACTCCCAGGTCTCGCCCTCTGGAACCGAGTCGCCGTGGTCGTGCTTCGCGTGCTCGCGCGCGGCGGCCTCGCTCACGCCGCCGGCCTTCCACAGCGCGAAGTCAGCGGGGTTGCGCTTCTCCGACCGCTCGTCCGGTTCGCCCTGCGCCTCCAGCTCGTCGACGTCCTGGTTCGAGAGCTTCCCGTACTCCTCGAACGTCGTGACGTCGAAGTAGACGGAGCCGTTCGACTCGTAGGCGTACCCCTTCTCGACGAGCGTCTCGACGAGCTCGCGGATCTCGGGGACGTGTTCGGTGACGCGGGGGTACACCTCGGCGCGCAGGAGGTTCAGCCCGCGCATCGCGTCGAACGTCGTGGCCGTGAACGCCTCGGCCACGTCGCGCTCGGCGGCCCACGCGTCGCGCTCGCCGACGCGGGCCGCGATCTTCTCGTTGACGTCGGTGACGTTCTCGACGTGGCGCACGTCGTGGCCGAGGTGCTCCAGCCACCGGTGGAGGACGTCGGCGTGGAACCACAGCCGGGCGTGGCCGAGGTGAGGGTCGTCCGACACCGTCAGCCCACAGACGTACAGCGTGACGTCGCCGTCGGCCGTGAACTCGACGCGCTCGTCTGCCAGGGTGTCGGTAACGACGAGACTCATTAGCGGGTCGTTGCTACGGTGAGCGTTTTAAACCGTCGGATCGGGCGAGGGGACGGTGATGAACGCTCGGACGTGTCGGTTGTGTGTTTATAATTAGCCAGGACTGATCGTGAGTCGACTGCGAGCACCTCCGAACCCCCAGCCGCTCGCTTACAAGCCGTTGCTGTCGGTGACGTAGAGAACACCTCCAAAGCCCCAGCCGCTCGCTTATAAGTCGTTGCTGTCGGTGACGTAGAGAACACCTCCAAAGCCCCAGCCGCTCGCTTATAAGTCGTTGCTGTCGGTGACGTAGAGAACACCTCCAAAGCCCCAGCCGCGAGGACTCGCGCGGCTCGGTGCGCTCCTCGCTCGCGTTGCTCGCTGCGGTGCTACCGTCGCCGTGCTTCGTCCTCGCGGCTGCCCCTTTGAGTCCCGCCCCGCACCGCAGCGCACAGCACCTCACGCCTCCCCAGCCTCGTCGGCCGCTCTCCGCTTCGCTCCGGACGGCCGACTCCCTCGCACGCGCTCTCGCCGGCGGCGGAGCCGCCGGCTGTCAGAGAGACCGAAGGTCTCTCTCTACTCGCGGCCGCCTTCGGCGACCACTCGGAGGCGCGCGCCGACTGCTCTTGTGTGTATGTATAGTCGCCTCTCACCGCTTCCCGAGCGCCTCCTCGAAGACGCGCTGGGCGCGCTCGTACCCCTCGTTCCGGTCGACGATCGGGTGGGGGTAGTCGGGCGCGAGCTCCTCGCGCTCGCGCCGCGAGAGGGTGGGCCAGTCGACGACCTTCCCGGCGGGCACGTCCCGGAGCTCCGGGACGTACTCCTTGACGAAGTGGGCGCCGTCGTCGTACTTGCTCATCTGGCTCACCGGGTCGAAGATGCGCACGTCGACCGAATCGGTGCCGGTGGAGGCGGTCCACTGCCACGCGCCGTGGTTCGACGCGTAGTCGTGGTCGATCAGCTGCTTCGTGAAGTAGCGCGCCCCGCGCCGCCAGTCGATCAGGAGGTGCTTGGTGAGGAAGCTCGCGACGACCTGCCGCGGGCGGTTGTGGATGTACCCCTCCGCGTTCAGCTGGCGCATCCCGGCGTCCACGAGCGGGTACCCGGTCTCGCCGCGCGCCCACGCCTCGAAGTCGGCGTCGTCGTCGCGCCACGCGATCGCGTTCGGGAACGACTTGTAGTTCGACACCGCCAGGTCGGGGTTGTAGTAGAGCAGGTGGTACATCTGCTCGCGCCACGACAGCTCGTAGCGGTACTTGTCGACGTTCCGGCGCTCGCCGCCGGTCACGGCCTCGTAGACGTCGCTCGCGCCGGCCCACACCTCTCGGATCCCGATCGCGCCGGTCGCGAGGTACGGCGACATGCGCGAGACCGCGCGCGTCGGCGCCTCGACGGCGCGCCGCAGGTCGTCGCGGGTGTCGTTGTACGAGGCGATCCCGTAGTCGAGGAAGTCGTCGAACCGCTCGCGGGCGGCCTCGTACCCCGCCGCGGGGAGGTCGATGTCGGCGTCCGGTTCGGGGACCGTCTTCCCGTCGCGCACGGCCGCGAGCGACTCGGGGTCGGGCTCCGGATACGGCCCGGACTTGGGGACGGTCCCCCAGTCGTCGTGGAACCGGCTGTGGTTCGCGTAGCGCTCCTCCAGCCGGCCGGGGTCGACGAGCACGGCGTCGGTGCGCGCGTCCGTCCCCACCCCGGCGCCCGCGAGCGCGTCCTCGACCGCGCGCTGCCGGTTGCGTCGGGCCGGCCGGTAGTACTCGTTGTAGAAGACCGTCTCGGCGTCGTGCTCGTCGGCGACCTCGACGAGGACCTCCGCGGGGTCGCCCGCGCGGACGACGAGGTCGCTCCCGAGCTCGCGGTAGCGCGCCTCCAGCCGCTTCACGTGGCGGAGGAGGAACGCCCGCTGGCGCGCCCCCACCGTCTCGAACAGGTCGGCGTCGTAGGCGAAGACGGGGACGACGGTCCCCGCCCGCGCGGCGGCCGCGAGCCCGGCGTTGTCCCTGGTCCGCGGGTCGCGTCGGTGCCAGAACAGCTGCATGGGATCGGTACGGGCTCCACCGGATAGTGTCCTTCGGCCGGGCGGAGCGCCGGCCTCCGAGCGCCGGCCTCGCGAGCGCGGACGCGGGCGCCAGACCGACGCCCCCGCGACCGCCGCGCGACCGCGCCTCACCCGAACCCCACCCGTGCACTTAAGACGACGAGCCCGAAGCGGGGGTATGCAACCGCTCGTCGTCGCCATCCTCGTCGGCGTCCCGCTCGCGTGGCTCGTCGGCTTCGCGGCGTACGTCTACGTCGACGCGCCGAAACGCGGGATGGACCGACGGAAGTGGGCGCTCATCGCCTTCGCCGTCCCGCTGTTCGGCCTCTTCGCGTACCTCTTCGAGCGCGAGGAGCAATCGTACGACCCCTCCGAGGACCCCTACGCCGGCGGGAGCGACGCGCGCAAGGCCGGCCTCGCCGTCCACGAGCGGCGGCGCGGCGAGCGGTCGCTCGGCCCGGCCGGCACCGAGGCGGACGACGAGACGGACGAGGAGGACGAGTGGGACGACCCGCCGGGCGTCGACCTCGACGACTCCTGAGGCGCTCCCGCCGACGGGCGCTCACAGCGCGTCGAGCAGCGCCGCCCGCCGCCGGTCGAGGTCGAACGCGGCGTCCGGGGCGTCGAGCCGCTCCAGGAACGCGAAGACGTCGGCCCCCGACCGCTCCGCGTGCTCGGCGAGCGCCTCGATCGAGGCGCGGTTGAGCGCGAACGACTCCAGCTCGCCGCAGAGCAGCGCGAGCGCCGCGCCCGCCTCGCCGTCGGGGAACGCGGGGTCGACGGCGGAGAAGTCGAGGTCGGCGGGCGAAGCGTCGGGATCGGGGGCGTCCGCGTCGACGTCGGCGGCGACCGCCTCGCCGCTCCCGTCGGCCGCGAACGTCCGCAGACAGCGGGTGCAGATCGCCGCCGTCGCGGCCGGCGCGCGCTCGCGGAGCGCGGGCGGCACGGCGAAGGCGACGAGGTCGGCGCCACAGCGGGGACAGGACATGAGAAGCGATGGATGAGACGCGGGGTCGGTGGGCGAGCGCGGAACGGCGCGGTCCGAGGAGAGCCGTCAGTCCGCGGGCTCCGGCTCCTCGGTCTCGGCCGCGGCGGCCTCGGCGGCGGCCGCCTCTTCCTCCTCCTCTTTCTCCTCTTCCTCCTTCTTCGCCTTGATCTTCTTCATGCGGAAGATCTCCTCGCGCTCCTGCTCCTCCAGCTTCTGTTCGATGTACTCCTGGTTCTCGTAGAGGTTCGGGAGGAGCGTGAACTCCAGGGCGTTCACGCGGCGCTTGGTCGTCTCGATCTCCGTGAGCATCTTCTTCATCGCCGTCTCGACCTCGGCCGCGAGGATGATCTTCTCCAACAGCTCCTCGTAGCCGTCGGCCGCCTCGTCGATGCGGGCGGAGGAGCCGAGCAGCCCGTAGCCGCGCTCGTCGAGGCTCTTCTTCACCTTCGAGGACTCGATCTGCGGGACCACGACGCCCATGATGTTCTTCGACTGGGTCGTGATCTCGGGGTGCTCTTTCAGCGCCGCGGCCGCGCCGCGGACGGCGACGTCGCCCTCCATCGCCCGGGCCATGTCGATCTTGCGCTGGGCCGTCTCGTAGTTCTCCGAGACCTCCGACCGGACGTCCTGCGCCTGATCGAGGATGTCCATGAACTCCATGATGAGCCCGTCACGCTTCTGTTCGAGCGTGTCGTGACCGCGCTCGGAGAGCTCGATGCGGTCCTCGATCGCCATCAGGTTCTTCCGCGTCGGTTTGACGTCCTTGGCCATCGTATTGGGGAATCGTTCCGCTCCGAGGCGGTTAATTCTTTTCAGTCGCCGCGTGCCCGCGCGCGGTCGGCTCCCGCCGACGTCGACGCGGGCCGCTAGCCGGGGAGCGAAAAGTGGAGAAACGCCGCGTCAGTCGGCCGCTTCGACGACCTTGCGCTCGGAGTCCTCCTCGCGGTAGTGCTCCTCGATGAACTCCTCGTCGATCCGGTTGAGGGCGTCCTTCGGGAGCATCGAGAGCAGGTCCCAGCCGATCGAGAGCGTCTCCTCGATGTCGCGGTTCGTGTCGAAGCCCTGGTCGACGAACTCCGACTCGAAGGCGTCCGCGAAGTCGAGGTACTTGTTGTCCAGCTCGGAGAGCGCCTCGCGGCCGACGATGTTCACGAGGTCGCGCAGGTCCTCGCCCTCCGCGTACGCCGCGAACATCTGGTCTTTCACGTCGGCGTGGTCGGCGCGGGTGAGCCCCTCGCCGATCCCGTCGTCCATCAGCCGCGACAGGCTGGGGAGGACGTTGATCGGGGGCTGCAGGCCCTGGCTGTTGAGGTCGGGGTCGACGTAGATCTGCCCCTCCGTGATGTACCCGGTCAGGTCCGGGATCGGGTGGGTGTCGTCGTCGCCCGGCATCGTGAGGATCGGGATCTGCGTCACCGACCCCTCGCGGCCCTGGATCCGCCCGGCGCGCTCGTACAGCTGCGCCAGGTCGGTGTACATGTACCCGGGGTAGCCCCGGCGACCCGGGACCTCCTCGCGGGCCGCCCCGATCTCGCGGAGCGCCTCGCAGTAGTTGGTCATGTCCGTCAGGATGACGAGGACGTGGTAATCCTTCTCGAAGGCGAGGTACTCGGCCGTGGTGAGCACCATCCGCGGCGTGACCGTCCGCTCGACGGCGGGGTCGTCCGCGAGGTTCATGAAGACGACCGAGCGCTCCAAGGCGCCGGTGCGCTCGAAGTCCTCCATGAACTCGTTGGCCTCCTCCTGGGTGATCCCCATCGCGCCGAAGATGACGGCGAACTCGGAGCTCTCCTCGTCGTCGCCCTCCTCCTCTTCCGGCACGCTCGCCTGTCGGGCGATCTGCATCGCCAGCTCGCTGTGCGGCTGGCCGGAGCTGGAGAAGATCGGGAGCTTCTGGCCGCGGACCAGGGTGTTCATCCCGTCGATCGCGGAGACGCCCGTCTCGATGAACTCCTCGGGGTACTCCCGGGAGTACGGGTTGATCGCCGCGCCGACGATGTCCTGGCGCTCCTCGGGGACGATCTCCGGGCCGTCGTCGATCGGGCGGCCGGAGCCGTCGAGCACCCGCCCGAGGAGGTCCTCGGTGACGGGCATCTTCATCGTCTCGCCCAGGAAGCGGACGGACGCGTTCTGGTCGATACCGCTCGTGCCCTCGAACACTTGGATGGCGACGACGCCCTCCGAGGATTCGAGCACCTGTCCGCGCAGCGTCTCCCCCTGTGCCGTCTCGATCTCGACGATCTCGTCGTAGCCGATCGCCTCGTCGACCTCGGCGTACACGAGGGGGCCGCTGATCTCGGTGATGGTCTGATACTCTTTCATGGTCAGTAGAGGCTCCGGAGTTCCTCGGTGATGTCCGCCTTGAGCTCCTCGACGTACTCCTCGTACTCCTCCTGGACGCCGATCCGGTTGATCCGGGGGGCGGCCTCGGTGTCGACGATCTCCTCGACGGGGACGCCGGCGTCGAGCGCCCTGAACGCCTCGTCGCTGAACGTCTCGATCGTCGTCAGCATGAGGTACGTCTTCTCCGGCGGACAGTAGGTGTCCACCGGGTGGAACGCGTTCTGCTGGAGGTACGCCTCGCGCAGGTAGCGGGCGACCTCCAGGGTGAGCTGCTGGTCGTCGGGCAGGGCGTCCTTCCCGACGAGCTGGACGATCTCCTGCAGTTCGGTCTCCTCGTCGAGCACGTCGACCGCCCACTGGCGCTTCTCGGCCCAGTCGTCGGCGACCTCCGCTTCGAACCATGGGTCCAGCTGGTCCTTGTACAGCGAGTACGACTCGTTCCAGTTGATCGACGGGAAGTGGCGGCGCTCCGCCAAGTCCGCGTCGAGCGCCCAGAACGTCTTCACGATGCGCAGCGTGTTCTGGGTGACCGGCTCGGAGAAGTCGCCGCCGGGCGGCGACACCGCGCCGATCGCCGAGACGGACCCTTCCGTCCCGTTGACGTTCTCGAAGTAGCCGGCGCGCTCGTAGAACTGCGCCAGCCGGGCGGCGAGGTACGCGGGGTACCCCTCCTCGCCGGGCATCTCCTCCAGCCGGGAGGAGATCTCGCGCATCGCCTCCGCCCACCGCGAGGTGGAGTCGGCCATCAGCGCCACGTCGTACCCCATGTCGCGGTAGTACTCGGCGATCGTGATCCCGGTGTAGATGCAGGATTCACGCGCCGCGACGGGCATGTTCGAGGTGTTCGCGATGAGCGAGGTGCGGGCCATCAGCGGGTTGCCGTTGGCCGGGTCCTCCAGCTCGGGGAAGTCCTCGATGACCTCGGTCATCTCGTTGCCGCGCTCGCCGCAGCCGACGTAGACGATGATGTCCGCGTCGGCGTACTTCGCGAGCTGGTGCTGGGTGACCGTCTTCCCGGAGCCGAACGGGCCCGGGATCGCGGCCGTCCCGCCCTTCGCGATGGGGAACAGGCCGTCGAGGATGCGCTGCCCGGACACCAGCGGCGTCCGGGGGGTCTTCTTGTTCGCGGAGGGGCGCGCCTCGCGGACGGGCCACTCCTGGTGCATCGAGACGTCCGTCCCGTCGGCGAGCTCGGCCACCGTCTCGGTGACGTCGAACGAGCCCGACTCGACGGCGGTGACCTCGGTGGTCTCGCCCTCCTCCAGGGCGTCCGGCGGCACCATCACCTTGTGGTCGATGGTGACCGTCTCCTCGACGACGCCGACCACGTCGCCGCGGCCGACCTCGTCGCCGACCTCGACGGTCGGCTCGAACTCCCACTCGTCTTCGAGGTCGATGCCGGGCGCGTCGACCCCGCGGTCGAGGTACGGACTGCCCATCTTGCCCTCCAGCACGTCCAGGGGACGCTGGACGCCGTCGTAGATGGCGTCCAGCATGCCCGGACCAAGGTCGACCGACAGCGGCTCGCCCGTGTTCTCGACGGGCTCGCCGGGGGCGACCCCGGAGGTCTCCTCGTACACCTGAATGGTCGTGATGTCGCCTTCGATCTCGATCACTTCCCCCATGAGGCCTTCGTCGCCGACGTAGACGACGTCGTTCATGCGGGCGTCGAGGTCGCGGGCGCTCACGACCGGACCGCTCACGCTCTGGATGACACCGTTTTCGGCCGTGGTGGTCTCCGTGGATTCTGCTTTGCTCATGTTAGTCGTCCTCCTCCATCAGGTCGATCCCGATGGCTCGTTTGATCTGGTCGCGCAGCCCGCCGCTGCCGGCGCCGTCGCCGCCGAGCGTGACGAGCACGGGCTCGATGCTCCCCTCCACCGCCTCGCGGGTCCCCCGCGAGAGGTGGTCGAGGTCGTCGTCGTGCATCACGATAATGCCGGTGTCCTCGTCGTCGAGGGTCCGTTCGACGGCGTCGTCGAGGCGTTCGTCCTTCTCGTCGTCCGGGACGTTCTCGAACTTCCGCACGCCGGCGAGCCGGAACCCGGTGGTGAACTCGGGGCTGCCGACGACGGCGATCTCCTGGCTCATGTTATCACCAGCTCCGATTCGATCTCGTCCGGCGACAGCCCGGCCTCCTTCCCGCGGGCGATCGCCCGGATGTTCTCCACCTCGCGCTCCTTCGCGAGGATGTACGAGATGACCGGGGTGATCGACACCGGGTGGACCGTCCCGAGCCGGTCGCCGTACGCCAGCAGCGCTCGGTCGGTCGCGTGCTCGAACGCGATGAGGCTGTCCGCCTCCTCGAGTTCGCGCAGCGCCGGGCCGAGCTCGTCGGCGTACTGGCTGTCCGCGATGTACTCCACGAGCTCGTCGAGGTTCCGCGCGAGCCGCGCGAGCGACCCGCGGGTGAACAGCTCGCCGCCCTCGATGAAGTACGCCGCGGGGTCGACGTCCGCGCCCGACCGGGCGAGCCGGAGGGCGTTCGTCGCGTTGCGGAAGTCGACCTCCGCCTTGAGGAACGCCTCGTACTGCCGGGTCGGCTCGTCGTCGCCGAGCCCGGAGAGGAGCCGCTCGTAGAACGCGCGGTCGACGGCGTTTTCGAGGGGGACCAGCACGTCCGTCTCCTCGTACTCGGCGTACGCCTCGCGGAGCGGCGGCCCGTAGATCGTGTCCTCCAACGCCTCGACGACGGCGTCGATCGAGTCCGCCTCCAGCAGGCGGCGGATCCGCCGGTCGTCGAACTCGCCGGCGCGGATCAGGTCGACCTCGACGTCGGACTGGTCCGCGTCGGTGTAGACGCCGCGGATGACCGTCTTCACGTTCCACGCGTCGAACTTGCGGAGGTAGCGGGCGATCTGGTCGTACAGCCGCCCCTCGCTCCACTCCAAGATCCCCTCGAACTGCTGAGCGAGGTTCCGGTTCAGCGCGTACTCGATGAGGTCCACGCCGCCGTGGCGGCTCCCGAGGGCGTTGATCTCTCGGCCGTAGCTCGACTCCTCCATGAACCGAGCGATCTCCGCCGGGGTCATGCGGGTCAGCTTGCGGTACTCCTCGTCGCCGTAGAGGCTGCCGCGGCGGGCACGAACCCGCGCGACGACGTACTCTGGGTTCGAGCTCCCGGCGGCGCTCATTGGTCGAACAGTCGCTCCGAGATGCTCTTCAACTCGTCGTCCCAGACCGACTCCAGGACCGAGTCGAACGTGTTGTTCACGCGAACGCGAGAGGTGTCGCTCTCGGCGACGACGCCGCCGAGACAGTCGATCTCGCCGTCGACCTGCGCGTTGCGGTCGGCGACGAGCTCCTCGAGCAGCTCGACGTCCTCGGCGCGGGTGTAGACGGCGACGTCCTCGTCGTCGTCGAACTCCGCGAGGGTCGCGTCGAGCAGCGTCTCGGTCAGCTCGCGCCGTCGGTCGTCGTCGAGGTCGGCGATCGCCGCCTCGACGTCGTCGCGGACGTCCTCCAAGACGTCGCGCCGGGCCCCGAGCCGCTCCTGCTTGGCCTCGAGTTTGGCCGACGAGAGCGCCTGCTCGCGCTCCTGGTCGATCTGTCGGTCGACCTCGGCGAGCCGCTCCTCGCGGATGCGCTCGGCGTCGGCCTCCGCCTCGGCGACGATCTCGTCCGCCTCGGACTCCGCCGCTTCGCGGATCTCCTCTGCACGCGCGCGGGCTTCGTCTCGAACGTCCTCAACGACAGTGTCCAAACTCATTGTGTGGAAAGGGGATGCCGCTCAGACGATGAAGACGACGACGAGTGCGAGGATGACGATCGTCTCGGGAAGCACCGTCAGGATGAGCCCGTTGACGAACAGATCGTCGTCTTCGGCCATCGCGCCGACGGCGGCCGAACCGATACCGCGCTCCGCGTATCCCGCGCCGAGGGCCGCGAGCCCGACCGCGAGGGCGGCTGCGGCGCTAGGGTTGGTCAGCGTTCCACCGGCGGTGGACAGTACGGCGTTCCCGAGTGCGTTGGTAGCTTCAAGCATTGGTAGTAGTTGCGGTTGCTCGTCTCCGAACGGTAGGTAGTTGCCGCCACAGTAGTCATAAAGCTTCCCAAAACGACCGAATAGAGCGGCCGCAGTCGGGGACGGAAACGCGGCTAAAGCGGGCGCGGACCCGCGGACGGCGGCCGGTGTGAGCCGGGCCGAGGGCGCCGAGCGCGGGTCCGAAGCGAGCGGGACGGCCGGCGGGACGTCGCCGCCGGACCGCCTACTCCTCGGTGGTGTACTCCCGGTCGTAGCCGAACGGGAGGTAGCTGTCGCCGCCGCCCTCGTAGAAGTTCCCGAAGAACTCCACGTATTCGAGGCGCACCGCCTGGATGCCGGCGGACGTGACGCCGAGCAGGAGGACGACGACGTGGCCGACGACGGCCACGACGACGCCGGCGACGAGCGCGACGACGCCGACGAGCCCGATCGAGGCGGGGTCGAAGGCGGTCGTCATCCCCGCGAAGACGAGCTCGTAGTCGGCCGTGTTCCGCACCTCGGCGAGGTAGTCGGCGCTGAAGATGAAGTGGAAGCTCCCGTCGCCGCCGCCGTCGATGTACGCGCCGAACGCGAGCAGGTTCACCGCGAGCGCCATCCCGCCCTTCGCGAGCAGCACCGCCATGATCCGGGCGTACGAGATGACGTTGACGATGGGCGAGAGCACCTCCGCGAGCTCCGGGGGCTCACCGATCGCGAGCAGGACGACCCCCGCGAGGACGGCCGCGATGGCGGCGTAGCCGACCGCGACCGGGAAGCCGCCGAACGACACCGCCCCGAAGGTGAGGATCGAGAACGACTCGAAGAGGAAGTCGGGCTTCGGGCCGGGGACGTGCTGGCTGAAGATCCAGACCCACGCGCCGTTGAGGATCAGCAGCCACGAGCCGCCCTCGTACAGCGCGTGCTTGAGGTCGTGCTGCTGGTAGTTGCTCACGAACGAGAGGGCGTGTCCCACGTTCAGGTGGACGAGCCCGAATAGCACGCTCACGACGAGGAACGACAGCGCCCAGTCGATGTCCGCCGGCGAGAGGCCCTTCCCGTCTACAGGCCAGTGAAGGCCGAACAGCTGGTAGGCGTGGTAGCCGAACACGTCGATCCCGAAGTAGATCCCGAACAGGATCGTGAAGCCGCCGGCCCACATCGCGACGGCGCCGAGCTCGCGGAACGCCCCCTCGTACCTGTTGTAGAGGAAGGCGCCGATCCCGGCGTAGAGGACGCCGTAGCCGACGTCGCCGATCATAAACCCGAACATCAGCGGGAACGTGAGGAAGACGAGGAGCGTCGGGTCGAACTCGGTGTACTGCGGCCGCCCGAACCCCTGGACGAGCAGCTCGAAGGGGCCCGCCGCGTCCCCGTTGTCCTGGACGACCGGCGGGTCGTCGTCGCCGTGGGTCGCGTGGCCGCCGTCGGTGGCGGCCGCCTTCTCGACGGTCGCGTCCGCGGCGTCGGTCTCGTCGTCGGTCGCGACCGCGGCGTCGCCCTCGTCCCCGGAGTCGCCGCCGACCGCCTCGGTGTGGTGGTCGCCGTCGGGCGTGAACGAGGCGCGTTCGAGCTCCTCGACCTCGGCGTGGTCGCCGACGGCGTCGGCGATGGTCGCCTCGAAGTCGGGGTAGACCGACGTGGGGATCCACCCCTCGGCGACGAACGCGTTCTCGGTGGTCGCGAACGAGAGCGGCGCCTCCTTCTTCTCGGCCTCGATGGTGAGCTGCTCCTCGGCGCGGAGCAGGAAGCCGGCCGCCTCCTCTCTCACCGCCGCGAGCTCAGCCTCGACCTCGTCGAGGTCGGCGCGGAGCCCCTCGCGCTCGCGCTCCAGCTCCGCGACGTACTCGCTCGGGGTGGCGTCGGCCTCGGGCACCTCCAGCAGCGCGATGTCGACGCCGATGAGCGACTCCTGTAGGACGCCGGCCTCGGCGCCGTCGGCGGGCCTCGCGAAGGCCGCCACGACGCCCCTCCCGGCGAACACCTCGGCGGCCTCGATCCCCTCGGCGTCGGCGAGCGCCGCCTCGACGGCCTCGGGCTTGGCCTCGCCGACGACGACCTCCAGCGAGTCGTAGCCGCGCAGGAGGTCGAGGTCGATACCGAGGTCGGCGAACGGCTCCATGCGGTCGATCTCCTCCTCCCGGTCGCGGATCTCGGCCCGGAGCTCGTCCTGTCGGTCGTTGAGCGCGTTGACGCGCTCGCGGACGTCGGCGAGCTCGCGTTCGAGCGCCTCGTCGTCGACGGCGCGGGCCGCGTCGACCTCGTCGCCCTCGACGTCGAGGACGCTCTCCAGCGAGCGGACGGTGACGAGCCGCTCGTTCACCGCCTCGGCGCCGTCGAGCGACTCGCCGGGCGCGAACCCCTCGTAGCGCTCGTCGTAGTCGGTGACGTGCAGGGAGTGGTGGGCGTACGCCGCCTCGATGACGTCGTCGATGACGCGCTTCGAGCCCGTCACCGACACCTTGCTCATCCGCTCAGGCCTGAGCATCCACCGCCTCCTCGGCCTG
This sequence comes from Halorubrum rutilum, assembly GCF_024494565.1. The sequence goes on along the minus strand of NZ_JANHDN010000009.1, from coordinate 15,264 downwards.
TTGTCTCACCGCTTCCTCGAACCGTTCGACCCCGTAGTCGACGGCCGCGTCCACGCGCTCGCGGGCCTCGCGTTCGAGCTCGTCGCGGTCGGACCGGCCCGCTTCGAGGATCTCCTGGCGGCGTTCCTCGATCTCCTCGCGGGCCGCTTCGAGCCGTTCCTCGGCCTCGGACTCCGCCTCCTCCTCGGCCTCCTCGCGGATCGCCTCCGCGCGCTCTCGAGCCTCGGCGAGGCGCTCGTCGGCGTCCGATTCCGCCTCCGCGATGATCTCGTCCGCCTCCCGTTCAGCCTCTTTGATCCGGTCGAGCACCTCTGGTCTGGCCATGCTACTAATCGCCTGAAACTCTACAAGCGACGTATAAGGTGTTTGCGAAAGTTGGCGGGCGTCGCCGGTGATCTCGCCGGGAATCCGAGGGGGATCCCCGGCACCGAGCGCTCTCCGGTCAGGCGCCCGCCGCCCACATTTAAGTACCAGTCGCCGGACCGTCACCGTATGGCAACGGTGTATGCGGTCGCGTCGGCGAAGGGTGGGGTCGGGAAGACCACCACGACCGCGGCGACGGCGACGGTCCTGGCGGGCGCCGGCGCCGACGTCGTCGCGATCGACGCCGACATCGGCATGGCGAACCTCGCGGGCGCGCTGGGCGTGACGCCCGGCGAGACGACGCTCCACAACGTGCTCGCGGGGCAGGCCGAGCCGCTGGACGCGGTCCACGAGGGCCCCGAGGGGCTCCGCGTCGTCCCCGGCGCGACCGACCTCGACGCCTACGCGTCGGCGGACCCCGCCGGGCTCGCCGACGTCGTCGCGGCCTTCGACGACGCCGACTACGTGTTCGTCGACGCCGGCGCGGGGCTCTCGCACGACTCCAGCCTCCCGCTCGCGGTCGCCGACGAGACCCTCCTCGTCTCGACCGCCGAGCGGAGCGCCCTCGGCGACACCGAGAAGACCCGGCAGCTCGCCGAGCGGCTCGGGGGCGCGGTCGCCGGCGCCGCGATCACCCGCGTCGACCCGGACGCCGACCCCGACGGGACGGGCGCCGGGGGACCCGACGACGTCGCCGACGTGCTCGACGCGACGGTCCTCGGCCGGATCCCCGAGGACGACGCGGTGGTGCGGGCGGCGGCCGCGAACCGCCCGCTCCCGACGTTCGCGCCGGACGCGCCCGCGACCCGGGCCTACCGGGATCTCGCCCGGGCGCTGACCGGCGCGGCGGTCGAGGGCGACGGCGTCGGTGACTCCGGCGGCGACGCGGACGATGCCGAGTCGGACGACGGTGAGGGAGACGACGATGCGAGCGACGGCGACGCGAACGACGAGGAGCGGGCGCGGCGGGACCGGGACGCCGGGGGCGACGAGGACATCATCGTCGCCGACGCCGAGTCCGGCGGGCTGAGCGACCCGGGCGACGAGGAGGAGATCATCGTCGCCGACGAGGACCCCGTCTCCGAGGGGGACGCGGCGACGCCCGGCGAGACGGAGACCGTCGGCGAGGGGCGCGTCGACGGCGACGACCTCGAAGCGATGATCGAGGCGGACGAGGCGGACGAGGCGGGGGCGTTCGACGGCGCGGAGTCCGAGGGCGACGGGGCCGACGGCGGGGAATCGACCGACTCGGACGCCGCCGGCGACGAGTCCTCCCCGGGGGAGACGGGGGAGGCCGCGCCGGCGGACGACGACGAACTCGCGGGGAGCGTCCCGTTCCGCGACGACGACACCGGGACGATGAACACCGTCCTCGCGGAGGGCGACGGAGACGGAAACGGGGGCGCTGCGAGCGGTGAGGGGACAGCGGGAAGCGACGAGGAGACGGCGAGCGGCGACGGGGCGGCGAGTGGCGACGAGTCGGCGAGCGGGGGAGAGGCAGCGAGCGGCGACGAGTCCGAGGGCGAGGAGGCGGAGAGCGGCGGCTTCTTCAGTCGGCTGTTCGGTCGATAACGTCCGTCCGACGGTTGTTTTCGGCCGCCGACGGCGGAGCGTCGTCCCGGGTCTTCAGGCCTCGGACGGCGCCGCGGCGCGGTCGCGGATGAGCTCGCGGATCTCCTCGGGGTCGGTGATGCCCGCGAGCTCCTCGCAGGAGACGAGGGCGGTGCCGTCGACCGACTCGCGCTTCTCCTCCTCCTCGGTGAAGTAGACGGACCGCGTGCGGGCGACCTCGCCGATCGAGGACATAATCCGCGCGCGCTTCTCCGCCGCGGGAGTGAACGCCGAGTGGCCGGTGAGCACCCGCGTCTCGGCGCGCTGGTCGTCCTCGGAGACGGCCTTGAACGGCGCGCGGGCGGTCGGGTGGACCGTGAAGCCGGCGTTGGTGAGCACGCCGAGGACGTGCTCGTCGTCGGGGTCGGTGTCCGGCGCCGAGGGGGTCGGTTCCGCGTCGCGCACCTCGTCCGCGCCCTCCAGCACGTCGACCGGGCTGGAGAACGGCTCGTCGAACAGCTCCTCCAGCTGGATCGCGACCTCGATGGAGGCGTTCATCCCGTCCTCGTACTTCGAGACGGTGCGCCGGGAGACGCCGAGCTCGGTCGCGAGCCGGCCGAGCGACCAGCCGCGCTCCTCGCGCTCGTCGGCGAGGAGGTCGCCGTCGAGGCTCACGTAGAGCCCGCCGGGCGCCGCGTAGATGAGCGGCGGCATCCCCTCGACGAACAGGTCGTACCCCGTGTCGGGGTTGATCACCGGGACGCCGTGCCGGAAGTAGACGACGCCGGGCTTCAGCTCCTCGTCGCGGGTTCGGACCCCGATCACCATCGGCGTCGCCTGCAGGTATTCGCCGAGCCGGCGCATCTCCGCGCCGGTCTCCGCGTCGAGCGCGTCGACGTTGCCGAGGATCTTCAGGAGGAGCAGGTCCTCGTCGCGCCGGGCCGCCACGTCGAAGCTCTTGGGCCGGACCGCACACCGGTCGCTGACGAGGAAGCCCGCGTCCTCCAGCATCGCGGTGACGTTTTCGATCAGCGCAGTCCGGGACATACCCGAAGTAAGCGGCTCGCCGTATATATGCGTTGTGTCACTTTGCGCGCGCTCGAAGCCGTCGCCCGCTTGCGGTTTTCCGGAGATACCCGGCGATGCGATTAAATACCGACGGTCGACTCGGCGCCGGTCGGCCGGCGCGGGCGAGGCGAAAGGGGCGGGGACGAGGGGCGACCGGGCGAAAGGGCGTGCCGGGCGAAACCGGTTTGTCGGGGAGCGGACAAGGGCGCGTATGCCCATCGTCGCCGTCGACGATACCGACTCCCGCGAGCGGGGGATGTGCACGACGTACGTCGGCGCGCGGCTCGCGGAGCGGCTCGAAGCCGCCGGAGGGCGAGTCCGCCGCCGGTTCCTCGTCCGGCTGAACCCCGCCGTGAGACACAAGACGCGGGGGAACGCCGCCGTCGCGGTCCACGTCTCCGGCGTCGACGGCGGGGCGGCGTTCGACCTCGCCGCGGAGGCGGTCCGGGAGTTCGCCGCCGCCGACGACCCGCGGACCTCGCCCGGCCTCGTGGTCGCCGACGTCGACGTCGCCGGGGACCCGTTCGCGCCGGGCGCTCTCACGGGCACCCCGGAGGAGGGCGGCGACGCACCGCCGACCTCGGCGGCGAGAATTCCCGACGCGGTCGCCGACTTCGCCCGGCGCGCGCTCCGGCGTCGACTCGCGCTCGACGAGGCCCTCGACCTCGCCGAGGCGCACGGCTACCGCCACGCCGCGTTCGGGACCGGGGGAGAGACGGAGGCGTCGGCCGTCGCCGGTCGGGGTCGGATCGGCGCGCTCGCGGCGGTCGGCGCCCCGGCCGCGTTCGACGACTGGACGGCGGAGCGGATCTCGTACCGCGAGCTGGACCGCTGCGGGACGCCCCGCGAGGTCGACGTCGAGAGCGTCTTCGCCGCGGCCGACGCGGGGTATCCGACCGTCTGGGACACCGTCGACCGCGGGACCGGCGAGGCGGTCTGCGTCCCGAACGCTCCCGGCCCGATCCTCCACGGGATCCGCGGCGACGACCCAGCGGCGTGTCGGGAGGTCGCCGAAGCAATCGAGAGCGAGCCGGTCGAGCGCGCCGCGACCTTCCTCACGAACCAGGGCACCGACGCCCACCTCGCGCCCGGGCGGATCGGCGACCTCCGCGACGGCGCGGGGTACCGGGTCGCCGGCGCGGTCGCGAGCGACCCGGAGACGAGGCGGGGGGGGCACGTCCACGTCGACGTCGCGCCGCCCGGGGCGGCGACCGACACGGGGACGGCCGGGGACGACGCGGGGGCGGCCGGGGGCGACGCGGGGACGACCGGAGGCGACGCGGTTCGCCTCCGGTGCGTCGCGTTCGCGCCGACCGGCCGCTTCCGCGACCGCGTGCGCGCCCTCCGACCCGGCGACCGGGTGACGCTGTGCGGCGAGCACGAGCGGCGCGACCCGGACGGGGGAAGCGCGGAGGAGCCGACCGCGACGCTCAAGCTGGAGAAGTTCGCCGTGCGGGACCTCGTGCGGACCGAGCCGGCCGTGCCGACCTGTCCGGACTGCGGGCGATCGATGTCGTCGGCGGGGCGGGGGCAGGGGTACCGCTGCCGCGACTGCGGGGCCGCCGCGCCCGGGAAGGTCGCCCGCGAGCTCGACCGCGAGCTGGCGCCCGGCTGGTACGAGGTCCCCCCGAGCGCCCGCCGTCACGTCGCGAAGCCGCTCGTCAGGGGCGGGTTCGACGCGCCGGTCCACCCCGAGCGGTGACCGGGCTCAGTCGTCGAGCGCCCGCTCCTCGCGCCACTCGGCGGCGCGGTCGAGCGCGGCCTCGCGGTCGGCGAAGCGCTCGCGCTCGTAGGCCGACGCGTCGGCGGCCTGCTCCATCACGTCGAGCCGGACGACGAACCCGCCGTCGGCGCGCTCGCGGACCCGGACCGTCGCGTAGCCGTCGGCGCGCTCCCACTCGGTGATCGCCTCGTCGTCGCGTCCCAGAGCCCAGCTCATACCACAGAGGACGGACCCGGCGGCTAAAGCGACCCGGTTCGGGCGGGCCGTGGGGCGGGTCGGCGCCGGCGGATCAGGCCCCGTCCGATCGGTCTCCGTCCGGGCCCGTCGCGTGCGAGCAGACCGGACAGACCGCGTAGCCGAGGGCGTCGTACGGGACGGACGCAGACGGGGCGGTCACGGCGCACTCGGGGCAGTCGAACGTCGACGCGTTCTCGGTGCTCATGGCTTCCCGTAGCGCGGCCAGGTATATCGTTACGCGCAGCTTACCGCGCCGTCAAGGAGTCCCTACTTATAAGCGGCCGCCGCGCCGATGGCGTCCATGACCGACGACGTTCACGCCGACCGACGGGGCCGGGCGGCGGCGCGGCTCCGGGAGGTCGAGGCCGACGGGCTCGTCTGCTTCCCGAGCCGGAACCTCCGGTACCTCACCGGGTTCGACGCGGAGCCGAGCGAGCGGCACCTCCTGCTCGCGGTGCCGGCGGCGGGAGACGATGGAGACGGCGCGCCCGCCCTCCTCGTTCCGGAGTTGTACGAGACGCGAGTGCGCGAGGAGACGACGGTCGCCGACGTGCGGACGTGGGCCGACGGCGACGACCCGGTCGCGGCCGCCCGCGACCTCCTCGCCGACCGCGGCCTGCGCGGGGGACGGCTCCTCGTCGACGACACGATGTGGGCGACGTTCGCGCAGGACCTCCGCGCGGCGGCGCCGGACGCGACCTGGGGGCTCGCCAGCGAGGCCCTCGCCGACCTCCGGGCGCGCAAGGACGACGCCGAGCTGGCCGCGCTGCGCGAGGCGGCCGCCGCCGCGGACGCGACCGTGCGCGACCTCCGCGACCTGGGCGCCGACGCGGTCGGGATGACCGAGCGCGAGCTCGCCGAGCGGATCGCCGACCGGCTGGCCGCGCACGGCGGGACGGGCGTCGCCTTCGAGACGATCGTGGGGTCCGGTCCGAACGGCGCGAAGCCGCACCACGGCCACGGCGACCGCGAGATCCGGGCGGGCGAGCCCGTCGTGCTCGACTTCGGCACGCGCGTCGACGGCTACCCCTCCGACCAGACGCGCACGCTCGTCTTCGACGGCGACCCCCCGGCGGAGTACGAGCGCGTCCACGAGGCGGTCCGGGAGGCGCAGGCCGCCGCGGTCGACGCGGTCGAGCCGGGGGTCGCGGCCGGGGCGGTCGACCGGGCCGCGCGGGAGGTGATCGAGGCCGCGGGGTACGGCGACGCGTTCGTCCACCGGACCGGCCACGGGGTGGGGCTCGACGTCCACGAGGAGCCGTACCTCGTCGCGGGCAACGACCGCGAGCTGGAGCCGGGGACGGTCGTCTCGGTCGAGCCGGGGGTCTACCTCGACGGGCGGTTCGGCTGTCGGATCGAGGACCTCGTCGCCGTCACGGCCGACGGTCGGGAGCGGCTGAACGACACCGACCGCGGGTGGCGGTGACCGTCGGCGCCGCACGGCGCGAGTCGAGGCGCTCCGCGCGCGAAGAGCGAACCGGAGGCGCGAAAACGACGGGAGAGGGGGAGCGCGAGGGCTCCGACACCGGGAGACCGGAGCCCGAGGGGAAACACGGGAATCGTGTGCCTACGCCGCAGTCGGACATCCGTGTCGGATCGGATAATTCTAACACCGAATTATTTCGGGTGCGAGAGGCGCCGCCGGACGAGGGGGCGGCCGGTCCGCATCGAAACCATTAGTGTCGCCGGAGCGGAACCGCGGGGCATGAGCGACACCGACGAGGGCGAGGAGAGCGAACCGGTCGTCGAGCTCGGCGAGGGGCCGGACGTGGCGGGCGAGCCGATCGCCCGCGTCGCGTCCCGGCTCACGTGGCCCGCGAAGCGCAGCGACGTGGTGGCCCAGGAGGGTGACGCTACGGTTCGAAGCCCGGAGGGGCCGCGCGACCTCGACGAGGTCCTCGCGGCGTCCGAGGTGCCGCTGTTCGAGAGTCGCAGCGAGTTCGTCGCCGAGGTGGAGGAGCTCGTCGGTCGCGGCCCGGTCGCGACCGAGTAGCCGCCGCTCCGTCCCGCCTCGCTCCGTCCCGCACTGCTCCGCCCCGCACTGCTCCGCCCCGCTCCGTTCCGCGCCGCTCCCGCGCCGCCGCGGCCTTTTTGTTCCGGCGAAGCGCAGTCGCGGTATGGCGATCCCCTTCGATCCGCACGAGCTGGACCCCGAGGAGTACGGCGAGACGCGGGCGACGCTGTCGACCGACCACGAGTCCGCGATCGAGCGCGTCCGCGAGGTCTGTCTCGACGCCGGCTTCGGGATCCCGGTCGAGTTCTCCCCGTCCGAGATGCTGAACGAGAAGGTCGACGCCGACCGCGACCCGTACTACGTCCTCGGCGCCTGCAACCCGAGGATGGCGGACCGCGCGCTCGACGCGACCGACAAGCGCATCGGGGGGCTGTTCCCCTGCAACATGATCGTCTGGGAGGTGTCGCCCGGCGAACAGGTCGTCTACCACGTCTCGATCATGAAGATCGCGCGTCTCCTCGGGATGCCCGTCGACGACGAGGAGATGGACGCGATCGTCGCGGAGACCGGCGAGATGGTCGACGCCGTGTTCGAGGAACTGGCGGAAGGAGAGAAGTAGACGGCTTCTCCGCGATTACCGATAGTTGCTGAGAGCGTCGGGAGCGACGTATAGCGCGAACAGCCGGTGCGGTGGCGCGCGCCTCCGAGTGGCCGCCACCGGCGGCCACGAGGAGCGCCGCGCGAGGGAGTCGGTCGGCCGGAGCGAAGCGACGGCCGACCGACAAGGCTGGGGAGGCGTGAGGCTGCGGTGGCGTGCTGGGCGGGTGGGGACTCAAAGGGGCAGCCGGGAGGACGGCACAGGCGACGCAAGCACCGCAGGGAGGGAGCGAACGAAGTGAGCGACCGAGTGAGGAGCGCAGCGAGCGTGCGCCGTCCTCCCGGCTGGGGCTTTGGACGTGTTCGCCACAGAGCCGATGTCAACACCGTATAGCCGAGCGGCTGGGGCTTTGGAATGATTCACCGCAGAGAAACCGGTCACGGATAACCGACCGGTCGGAACTTCGGAGACGTTCTCCGCCGATCCGCCGTCGGTCGCTTACAGACGCTCGCCACCCCTATCGCCCACGTCGCGATCCAACCACGAGACCGCGACCGACTCGAACGGCCCGGAGTACTGCATCAGCGTCGTCCCGAGCACCGCCATCACGAGCACGTAGCCGACCGCGAACGCGTTGATCGTCGCGGCCAGCGCCGGGTCGAACGTCCCGGCGTTCGCCCCGCTCACGGCGACCGTCGCGATGATCAGCGAGAACTCCCCGCGGGTCGTCATCCCGAGCGCGACGCGGGTCGACCGCTTGGCGTTCAGGTCGAACGCGCGCCCGGCGAGGAAGCCGGTGACGAGCTTCGTCGGGGTCGTCACGAGGACCGCGAGCGCGACCAGCGCCGCCACGCCGCCGAACAGCAGCGGGTCGGTGACGAGCCCGATCCAGAAGAAGAACACCGCCGCGAACGTGTCGCGGACGGGTTCGAGCAGCGTCTCGATCTCGTGGGCGTAGTCGGTCGAGGCGAACGCCATCCCGACGAAGAAGGCGGCGACCGCCTCGCTGACGCCGAGCGCGAGCGCCGCGCCGGCGACGAGCACCACGGTCGCGATCGACCGGAGCGCGACGAACTCCTTGTTGTCCGTCGCCACCAGCCGGTCGAACGCCGGCGCCCCGAACCGGACGACCCCGAGCAGCGCAAGGATGAACCCGATCGCGATCCCCACGTCGACGGCGGCCGCGCCGACGTCGCCGCCGCCGAGCACCAAGGCGGACGCGACGGCGAGGTAGACGGCGATGAACAGGTCCTCGTAGACGAGGGTGCCGAGCAGCGGCTCGGCCTCGTCGTTGGCGATCCAGCCGAGGTCGATGAGCGACTTCGTGATCACCGCCGACGAGGAGATGTAGACGATCCCGGCGACGAGGAACGCCGGGAGGGGCGCGCCGAAGACGAGCCACCCGAGGACGAGCCCGGCGCCGAAGTTCGCGAGGTCGATCGTCCCCGCCGCCCCGATCGGCCGCCGCCGCGCGAGCAGGCGGTCGAGGTTGAACTCGAGGCCGAGGAAGAAGAGGAGGAAGACGATCCCGAGCTCCGCGCCGAGCGCGATGAACTCCGTCTCGGGGACGTGGACGGTCCCGACCGCCGGGAGCGCGACCCGTCCGAGGACGAACTCGCCGAGGAGCATCCCGGCGACGATGTAGAAGGGGATCACGGACTGGCCGAGGCGGTTCGCGAGCGCGCCGGCGACCGCGACCGCGGCGAACATGACGCCGACGTCGAGCAGCGCCACTACCGGTCACCCTCGAAACGGCCGACCGGTGGGATCGGTCCGGGGAAGGCGCGGCCGCTCATTCGGTGAGGAGCGCCTCGAACGCCGCGCAGTTCTCCGGCGTCCCGACGCCGATGACCGTGTCGCCCTCGCGGAGCGCGGTGTCGGCGGTCGGGCTGTCGATGACCTCGCCGTCGCGCTGGATCGCGACGACCGCGAGCCCGGTGCGGTTGCCGACGTCCGCGCTCGCCAGCGTCTCGCCGATCAGCGGCGAGCCCGGCTGGAGCTCGTACCACTCCAGGAGGATTCCGCCGGGGAGCGTCGTCTCCTGCGTGTCGGGCTCGACCGGCTGGAAGTAGGCGCCCTCGATGATCGAGCCGATCTTGCGGGCGAGGTCGTCCGAGAACTCGAAGGCCTTCTCCGAGTCGGCGTCCGGGTCGGGGCGGCGGAACACCTCGCGTTTCCCCGTGTTGTGGATGACGACGACCATCTCGCCGTCGTCGAGCTCGATCTCGAACTTCTTCCCGACGCCCGGGAGGTCGGATTCGCGGATCGTCATACCGGGGAGAGCGACGCCCGACGTATAGCTGTACGCGTCCCGCGACGCCCGGGCAGCGCGAGCGCGCCGCGCGGTCCCTCGCACCAAACGCTAAGTGGGGAGGGTCCGAGGGAGCTATCATGTGGCGCTCCCGGAAGAGCCGGGACCGGCGGTCGGTGACCTGTATCGCGTGCGGCGACTCGCTGCTGCGCGAGGACGCGCGCGAGTACGACAAGGAGGGGAACCGCTGGAACCGGCGCGACAAGGAGTTCGAGTACCTCTGTACCGACTGCGACGACGAGCTCTGCCACCAGCCCCGCGACGGGCTGGAGTCGCTGGTCTGTTCGATCGAGGCCGACGGGCTCTCGCGAGAGGAGTTCCTCGCCCGATATACCGACGCGGTCGCGGGCGACGGGGGCGCCGACGAGGGCGGCGCCGGCGCGACCGGGTCTCGCGGCCGCTCCGACCGCTCCGACCGCGATCGGGAGCCGTCGGACCGCGACCGCTAGCGCGCGTATTCGACGACTCTCCGCCCCGTCTCGACAGGGCACCCCGTCCGTCCGGCCTCGACGCGCCGCTAACCCCGACAGGCCTTTCTAACGGACCCGCGTTGGTCCCGGTATGTCAGACGACGAGCCGAAACCGGGGTCCGCCGAGGACCAGGGTCCCGTGACGATAACGCCGGAGCTCGCGGACCGCCTCGCCGAGAAGCGGACGGAGCTGTTCGAGGAGTTCGAGATCCCCGACGAGTTCCCGAGCGAGGTCCTCCGCGAGGCCGAGACGCGGACGGAGGGCGTCTACGACGAGATCGAGGCCGAGATCAACGAGCGCGAGGACCTCCGGGACCTCACGACGTGGACCACCGACCCGATCGACGCGCAGGACTTCGACGACGCGATCTCGATCGAGCGCGAGGAGGGCGCCTACCGGCTGTGGGTCCACATCGCCGACGTCACCCACTACGTCACGCCCGACACGGCGATGTGGGAGGAGGCGGTGAAGCGGGCGAACACCGTCTACCTGCCCGACTACACGATCCACATGCTCCCGCCGGTGCTCGCGGAGACCGTCTGCTCGCTCGTCCCCGACGAGGACCGGCTCGCGCACACCGTCGAGATGGAGATCGACGACGAGACCCTCTCGTTCGAGGACATCGACATCTACAAGTCCGTCATCAACTCCGACGAGCGGCTCACCTACAAGCAGTGCGAGGAGCGGTTAGAGGACCCCTCGCTCCCGCTCGGCGAGGAGAACCGGCTCGCCTTCGAGCTCGCCGACCGGATGCACGAGCAGCGCAAGGAGGACGGCTCGCTCGTGTTAAACCCGCGCCGCGACCGCGCGCACACCATCATCGAGGAGTCGATGCTGAAGGCGAACAAGGCGGTGACGCACACCCTGATGTGGGACCGCGGCGTCGAGGCGATGTACCGCGTCCACCCGCAGCCGACGCCGGACCAGTGGAACGAGGCGCTGAAGGAGATCCAGGAGCTCGACTCCGTCTCCATCCCCGGCAGCGCGTGGGGCGACGATCCTCGGAAGGCGGTCAACGCCGCCCTCGAAGAGTCGCCCGGCCGCCAGCTCGACAAGATCCAGCGCGCCGTGCTGAAGGTGATGCCCCGCGCGAAGTACATGAACGACCCGTTCGGGGGCCACCACGCGCTCAACTTCGACATCTACGGCCACTTCACCTCGCCCATCCGCCGGCTCTCGGACACGATCAACCACTGGATCGTCCACGAGAACGACGTGCCGGAGAACCTCGTCGAGCTGTGCGACCACGCCAGCGACCGGCAGAAGGACGGCGAGACGGTCGAGCGCCTCTACAAGCAGTTCCTCCAGGAGCAGGGGCTCGACCCCCACGCGGTGAACAACCGCGGCGTCGAGGTCGTCGACGACGAGGAAGAGGCGAAACACACCGTCTGAGCGGCCGAGACCGACCGGGCCGAGTTTCTCCCCCTGTCCCCGGCCGGCGAAGCGTATAGACCGCCGGAGCCCCTACCCGCCGGTATGACCGCTCACGACCGCGACGAGGGCCGCGCCGCCGATCGGATCGCCGACCGAGACCGCACCCGGTCCGAACGGGAGGCGGAGCGGGCCGCCACCCTCGGGGGGTTCACCGGCGCCGTGCTCGGCGCTCGGGGCGGCCCGGTCGGCGCCGGGATCGGCGCCTTCCTGGGCGGATCGACCGGCTACGCCGTGGGCTACGCGCTGAGCGAACTGGAGGGGAACCGCGGCGAACCCCGGGAGACGACGCTCGACGACTACGCGGACGCGGCGGACGTGCCGGAGGGGGAATCACACGGCGAGCACGGGGACGACGGACCGGTCCGCATCGAGGTCGGCGAGGAGGGCGACGTCGACGGAAACGACGCGGTCGACGAGGAGACCGACGGAGACGAGCGCGACGAGGAAATCGACAGGGAGGAAGGCGGCGACCACGAGGACGATCACAGCGACGACCGATCCGAGGGATGATCCGAACGCGCGACGCGCGATCCTAATCCGGTCGGGTCGCGAACCGGGCGACCGCGGCCGCCGAGAGCGCGCCCATAGCCGCGATCCCGGCGAGGACGAGGAACAGCTCGCGGGGGCCGGCGCGGGTGAGGACCGTCCCGGCGAGCGCGGCGCCGAGCGATCCGACGCCGAAGATCCCGAGGTAGGTGTAGCCGAACGAGATCCCGCGCGCCTCGCTCGGCGAGTAGGCCGCGACCGTCGCCTGCGAGAGGGGCTGGACCGTGAACAGCGCGACGCCGAGCGCGAGCGAGACCGCGAGGAACGTCGCGGTGCCGCCGCTGGCGGGAACGAACAGCAGCGCGAGGACCGCCAACACCGACATCAGGACGATCAGGCCGCGCTCCGGGGGCATCCGGTCCGCGATCCGGCCGCCGAGGTACTGGCCGAAGACGCCGACGGTGAGGATCGCGACGTAGAGGTACCGCGCGACGTCGAACTCCTCGGCGTACGGGCTCTCCGGGTCGATGAGCTGGACGTCGATGAGTCCGCCGAGGACGTCGCCGAGGAGGTCCGGCAGGAACGTGAGGAACGTCCGGTAGTAGAGCCCGCTGAAGGTGACGAACGCGAAGACGATCAGGAACCCCCCCGCGAGCAGCACGCGCGTGTCGTCGGCGATCGTCGACAGCGAGACCTCGCCCTTCGCGCCGCCGCTCCCGGCGGCGTCCGGGTTTTCGTCGTCTCCCTCCCCGCCGTCGGTGGCCGCGGGGTCCGGTAACGCCGCGTCAACGTCGACGGTGACCCCGTAGGCGGCGACGGCGACCGCCGGCAGCGTGAGCGCGGCCGCGACGATCCGCCAGTCGAACGCCAACAGGAGCAGCGCGGTCGCAAGCGGGCCGAGCGCGATCCCGAGGTTGCCGCCGATCCCGTGGTAGCCGAGCGCGGTCCCGCGCTGGTCCACCGACTTCGAGAGCAGCGACAGCCCCGCGGGGTGGTAGACGCTCGCGGTGACGCCCCAGACGCCGACGGCGAGCGCGAGGGCGACGAGGTTCGGCGCGACGCTCACGAGGAGGAACGACCCCGCCATCCCGGCGAGGCAGGCGAGGATGACCGGCTTGGAGCCGAACCGGTCGACGACGATGCCGCCCGGGAGCGCGCCCACGCCGAACAGCCCGTAGCCGACCGTCGAGACGAGTCCGAGGGCGGCCGCGGTCGTCGAGAACTCGGCGATCCACACCGTCAGCAGGATCGGGATCGAGAGCTCGTACGTGTGAACGAGCCCGTGCGACCCGGCAGTGAACGCCACGATCCGTCGCTCGGCGGGGTCCATCGCGTGGTCGTTCCCCCCGCCCGGTGATAGCTTCGGGGGTTGGCGACGGGGTTGCCGCGAGGGCGGCTACGCGAAGTTGAGCGACGTGTACACCAGCAGCCCGACGGCGACCACGGTGACGAGCACCAGCCAGCCGATCATGATCGCGCCCATCTGGCGATGCGAGAGGTTCGTTCCCTCGAGTATCTCTGAGACGCCCATGTCCCGACCGATTCGCCGAGAGTATTTAATCGCTTTCAACGGACCGAGACCGGCGGTTCGCGGGGGCTACCGCTCGACGTGCGCGAGGCGGCACATCCGCGGAAGCCCACGCGAAACGAAGCCGCTGCGATCCCCGAATATCGGGGGAACCCGACGCCGGTAGTTTCGGAACGTGAATCGCACGACCCTACGGACGTATCCGCGAATGCGTCCGCGCGTAGCTAATTTTCGGCGTTGATATTTATGCCAGTAACTACATAAGTGGTTCCGACGTACAGTATGGTAACCAGCTAACCGATCGGAACGGAGCGGCCGTTTCGTCGGTGGATCGCTGGGTTCAAACAATGAAACCAAGCAACCTATTCAAATCGGACGACCGCGCGGTGAGTCCCGTGATCGGAGTCATCCTCATGGTCGCGATCACTGTGATTCTGGCCGCCGTCATCGGGACGTTCGTGCTCGGACTGGGCGATCAAGTAAGTGATACCGCACCGCAGGCGAGTTTCACCATCGATGGCAACAATTCGTCGGTCATCAACGTAACAAAGACCGGCGGACAGACAATTGACACGGCAGATCTCACGCTCTCCGTAGATGGTCAGGTCGCAAGTAGTAGCATTGATCAGGGGACTTGGGAGACTGGAGAGCAAAAATCACTAGACTACAGTAGTATTACTTCTCCTAGTGGGGAAGTGGTAGTCCGGATAATCCATGACCCGAGCGGAAACGTAATCTTAGAACAGAATTACGACTTCAGCTAGTCAAGTAGTTTATTTACTTTATTAGTCGGCTTTATTCTCATTCTGTAGTAAAGGCTGATTACATCGGTGTTGAACTAGTATGAGGTTACAGGATCTAATTCATGATAATTTATAAATAATTTTGGACTGATCAGGTTCATGAGCGCGGCGTCAACTGCGATAGTCATTGATACCACCCGCTAGAGTCTCACGTTTTTGAAATAGCGTTCATGCCCTCTGGTAATATTGAGCATATTTTTACAGGTGACTTATTCTATACTGCATGTACCGAGGTGATCTAATCATTCTAAAGTAACTGAACTGGCTCGAATTAAACTAGCACCACCAAATTGACCACAATCGTGTCTAATATCAACCGCAATCTGGGGTTATTCACATACCTCACACACTGGTCAATCCAAGGGAGGTGCGTAGATTGCAGAATCAAAAGCGTCCATGTCAAATATTAGGAGATCGTGTTGAGAGCTACATTTCAGCGGTGTTCACCGAATTCCCTCTGGAGAGTCTGAGATTGTTTTGTTAGCGATTGCCCGAACGACATCTTTCACTCAGATCGTGGATCTTCTTTTTTCAAAAAATCCGGTGCGAAACGTCGTTAATAGCCTTTCCTCTCGCCGTTTGAGCACCTCCGCAAAAACGAGGGGCTGCTATGGACTCGCGGGGGACCGATCGACCCGCGCGGAAGGATCCACTGACGGCACGGCCTTCATTTGGTCACCTCGCGGATGACGCGACGGCGAACCTTCATGCGCTCGCGTTCCGACCGCTTGTCGTAG
>NZ_JANHDN010000008.1 GCF_024494565.1 Halorubrum rutilum | reverse complement strand
GAACACCCGTACCCATTCCGAACACGGAAGTTAAGCCCGCCAGCGTACCGGGAAGTACTGGAGTGAGCGATCCTCTGGGAACCGCGGGTCGCCGCCTGCCCATTCATACCGGGGCGATCGCCCCACCTCATACGTTTTTCCAGCACCTCCAGACGCCTCTCCGCGAAAACACACCGCCCACCGGCGAGCGGCCCCGTCGTGACCGCTAGGCTTAAACGCTCGACCGCGGTACCTTCGATAGCGCCAAGGTGGCAGAGTCTGGTCAGACGCAGCGGCCTGCAGAGCCGCCCAACGCCGGTTCAAATCCGGCCCTTGGCTTTTTTACTGGTAGTCGTCCCGATAGCGGCCGCCGCGCCGTGGTACTCGCCGGGATCTCCGTGGACTCGCGCGCCGCGCGGACGACGTCGTGCGGTCGGACGCTCCGTTTCGCTCCCGTTCGCGCTCGCCGTTCACCGTGGCGCGGAGGCGGAGCGGTGGCCCGGTTCGGTCGTCCCGGTCGCTCGCCTTAGTAACCGTTATACGCGGGGTGACCCATGCTGAAACCATGCAACGACGCGCTGTGGCCGTGTACGTCGCACTCTTCGTGCTGATCGCGGGCGGAGCGGGCGTTCTCACCGCGACGGCCGACACCCCGGAGGTCGGCTTCGAGAACCCCGACTTCGAGGTCTCACAGGGTGACACGATCGAGGTCGACGGCGAGGAGTACGTCGTCGCCGAGATCGCCGAGGTCGAGGAGGGTGGTGGCGGCGGTCACGGTGGCGGCGGCGCCTCGACGTCCATCGTCGCCACGATCGAGCGCGAGATGACGGTGGAACAGTCCGAGGCCTGGGCGAACGAGTCGACCGTCGAGGTCGGCGACCGGGAGTGGCGCGTGACGATCTCGGGCGAGGATCCGAGCGAGTTCACGCTCGTCGAGGTGCTCGACCGGCAGGCAATCCTCGAAAACGACCCACAGGCCGACAACGAGACCGTCGAGCGCGACGACGGCGAGTACGTCGTCGTCACCGAGGACGGCGAGTCGACGCTCGTCCCGGCGGGCGAGTACTTCCCGGCTCCCGAAGAGCGGTCGTACGCCGCGGGCGACGCCTTCGAGTACGGCGGCAACACCGTGACCGTCGACGACGTCACGGCGGAGCAGGCGGTGGTCTTCTGGGAGGCGACGGAGACCGAGAGCATCGAGATAGAGCAACACTCCCGGGTCACGGTCGGCGAGACGGAGTTCATCGCGCACTTCTCCGACGCCTCGACGATGCAGCTGTCGAGCGACATCGAGGGGTACGAGGCGCAGGTCTCGCAGATCGACCAGTTCCAGCAGTACAACAGCGGGCTGACGCGCGTGCTCGTCCTCGCTCTGCTCTCCTCGCTGCTCCTGCTCGGCGCGGCGTTCATCCCCTCGCGGTACTGATCTCGCCGCCCAGTCGGTCGGACCCGTTTTTGATGGAGCCGTTCGGTCTCCGTCCTCCCGCCTCGCCGTCCGTCCCGCCTTCTCCCGCGAGACGATCCCCGTCGCGGACCGGGACCGCGGGCGACAGCCTATACGTGTCGCGCTCGTTGTGCGAGACGTGAGTTCGACGCGAGGAACGGTGCGACAGCTCGCCCCGCACTGGGCCGCGATGTTCCTGCTGATGGTCGCGGCGCTGTCGCTCGTCGAGCGCGTCGTCGGCGCGCCCGGGCTTCTCCCCTCGGCGGGGGTCGTCGTCGCCGTCGCGATCGGCTACCCCTGCGCCGTCCGGGCGCTCGGCGTCGCGCCGCCGGTCTGGCGGCGCTCCTGACTCGCTTCGCTCTCCGTGTCGCTCAGTCGTCGACCGCGTCGCGGAGCGCGGATCCGAGTCCCAGTCGGGCGGCGCCGACCCCGACCCCGAGAGCGAAGGCGACGACCGCGCTGACGGCGATCCAGAGCGTGTTCGGATGTTCGAGTCCGGCGTGAAACAGTGTCTCCATGCCCGTCGATCCGCCGTCGGTGAGGTAAATCGACCGCTTCGTCGGCGCCGGCCGCCGACGCGACCCTCCCGAGCCGATAACACCGATGTCAGTCGATCACCCGGGGGTCCCTTTCGTTTTTATACGTACTCGTCACGTACGACCGGTATGAGCGACGAGAGCCCGGCTCCGGTCACGACGGAGCTTCCGGACGCACCGTTCCACACCAGCGGCACCGACCACATCACGGTCTGGGGGAGCAACGAGGCCGACACGATCGCCTTCTACCGCGACCTGCTCGGGATGCCCCTCGTCCTCCGGCAGCCGAACCTCGACGACCCGTCGCAGACGCACCTGTTCTTCGACACCGGCGACGGTCGCATCCTGACGTTCTTCGTGAGCGACGACCGTCCCTCGGCCCGCGGCCAGCGCGCCGGCACCGGCGCGGTCCACCACCTCTGTTTCAGCGTCGAGCCCGACGAGTACGAGGACATCATGGCGGCGTTAGCGGAGGCCGGCAAGGGGTACAACGTGTTCGACCGGGGGATCTTCCACTCGATCTACACGCAGGACAACAACGGGCTCGTCATCGAGCTCTCGGCCGACAAGTACGAGATCCCGGACGACCGCAAGGGCGAGGTGCTCGCGACCGCCCAGCGCCTCCGCGAGGAGGACGGCGCCGACTTCGCCCAGGACCGCCACATGGAGGGCGCCCTCGAAGAGCTCGGGCTCCCGGTGAAGAAGCACGACCTGCCGGACGCGGACGCGGGCGTCGGCGTATGAGCGGGCGCGCCCCGCACGCGGGCGACGACCCCCACGCCGACGAGGCGCTGGTGACGGCCGGAACGCCGGTCGAGGCGGCCGACGCCGCGGTCGTCCTCGTCCACGGTCGCGGCGCGACCGCGCGCGGCATCGTCGGCTTCGGCGAGGAGGTCGCCGGCGACGGCGATGTCGCCCTACTCGCTCCTCAGGCGGCCGCCAACACCTGGTACCCGAACTCCTTCCTCGCGCCCGTCGCGGAGAACGAACCCGGCCGGAGCTCCGGGCTCCGCGCCGTCGGCCGCGCGGTCGAGACGGCGACGGAGGCAGGAGTCCCGACCGAGCACGTCCTCGTCGGCGGCTTCTCGCAGGGCGCCTGCCTCGCGAGCGAGTTCGTCGCGCGGAACCCGACCCGCTACGGCGGGCTCGCGGTCCTGAGCGGCGGCCTGATCGGCGAGTCGATCGCCGTCGACGACTACCGCTCCGACGCCGCGGCCGCGGTCGACGGCGACCCGGCCGAGGCGCTCGACGGGACGCCGGCGTTCCTCGGGTGTAGCGACGTCGACCCGCACATCCCGGAGGAGCGCGTCCGCGAGACCACCGCGGTGTTGGAGGCGCTCGGCGCCGACGTCGACGAGCGGATCTACGAGGGAATGGGCCACGGCATCAACGAGGAGGAGACGGACGCGGTCGCCGACCTCGTCGCGGCGCTGTCGTAGGGTCGCGCCCGCTCGTATCGGGGCGCGACCGACCGCTTCTCACGCCAGCCAGTCGTCCGGCTTGGTGTCGTAGTCGACCTCGTCGGCCTCGATCCGCTCGCGGATCTCCGGGTCGAGGTCGTGTTCGGTCACCTCGCCGCCGTCGTACTGGAAGCGCACGCCGACCTCCTCGCCCTCCGGCTCGGCGCCCCGGCGCTTCGCCCGGCGGATCGCCTCGTCGGAGTACTCGACGCGGATCGTCGCGAGGTTCACGGGGCGGCCCCACAGCTCGAAGACGCGTTTCAGCGTCTCCTTCGCCGACTCCTCGTCGAGCGCGACCCCGTTGAACCGGTGGCCGAGCAGGAGCTCGCCCCGGTTCCGGTAGTTGCCGTCGAGCACGACGACCGTCGGCTTGCCGAAGTTCGTGAACTGCAAGAGGAGCTTCCGCCGGACGTCGTCGGCGTCGACGCTGGCGACGCGGTGCTCCTCGGCCGCCCGGCTGTACTCGTAGGTGAAGTAGTTCCCCTCGCGGACGAACTCGTCGGTGAGGAACGCGTCGATGAACGTCACGTCGTTGTGGCTCGCGCGTACCTCTACCATCCGGTCCCAGCCGGCCGCGCGGTCGACGTCCGCGAGCGCCTCGTCGACGGTCGCGTACCGGTCGACGTCGAACATGTACCGGGCGCGCTCGTCGAGCGTCTCCCGCGAGACGTTGCGGAGGGCCCCCCGGTGCTCCGGCCGCGCGAGGACGTAGTGACGCTCCGCGAGCCCCTCGCGCGTCAGCAGCTTCCACGGGTACCGCTCGACGTCCGGGCCCCCGTCGGGACCGGTCTCGGCGTCGTCGCCGTCCGCCTCATCGCTCCGGGCCGAGAGCGCCCGGTCGACCGCCTCGGCGTCGACCCGCGGGTCGCCGTCGGCGGCGAGCTCGGCCAGCTCGTCGAGCGTCGCGGGGCCGGCGCCGGCGATCGCGGGGTGGGGTTCGAGCGCCTCGGCGACCTCGTCGAGGTCGATCCGCGAGTGGAAGTTCTCCGGCGTCACGCCCTCGACGCGGAGCAGCCTGTCGATCACGTCGCGGCGGGCGGCGCGCAGCTCCACGTGCGTCCACAGCTCGAAGCCGAGCTTGTAGGGGTTGAGCCCGGGCGAGCCGAGCACCCGGGCCATGTGGTCCGCGTACGTGAGGAACTCGTCGGGGCCGGCGAACCCCTCGCCGCCCATCATCACCGACTCCCAGTAGGTGGCCCACCCCTCGTTCATCACCTTCGTCTGCTTCTGACCGGCGAAGTAGTACGCCTCCTCGCGGAGCGCGTCGATGACGGTCGTCTCCCACGGCTCGCGGTCGACGGCCTTCCCGCTCTCGGCGTCGTACCGCTTCCCGTGGTCGCGCAGGAACGCGAGCACGTCCGGGCGCGGCTCCTCCGGCTCGACCCCCTCGCCGTGTTCGTCGAGCCACTCGTCGTCGAACACGTCGCGGCGCACCTCCTCGGAGAGGTCGAGCTCCGCGATCCGCTCTTCGACCGCCGCCAGCGGGTCGTCGTCGGGATCGCTCACGTCCTCCGAGACGCCCGGCTCCTCGACCGACCGCGCGGCGTCGACCGGGCTGTGCTGGTCGATGGTGTCCTCCAGCGCGCTCACGGCGTCGATGAGGCGCTCGACCTCGTCGCGGTCGACGTCGGGGCGGTCGGCGATCGACGCGATCCGGTCCGCGTTGCGCTCCAGCCGCGCCGCGGCGTTCGGCCCGCCCTCGCCGCGGTCGGCGTACAGCCCGAACCACCGGTTGTTCGCGAAGAAGTCGGCGTGGGCCTCCACGTGGGTGATGACGGCCTTCTGGTCGGCGGTCGAGTTCGACTCCTGGAGGAACGCGTGGCTCGGGTCGTCGTTGTTGACGATCTCGAACGCCTTCCCGAGCCCGTGGCGGTCCTTCTTGCGCTGGCGCTCGTAGTTCATCCCCCACCGCCAGTGGGGGTACCGCCGCTGGAAGCCGCCGTAGGCGATCAGCTCGTTCATCTCGTCGTGGTCGACGACCCAGTACCGGACCGGGTACGGCTCCAGCCCGAGCCGCTCCGCGAGTTCGCGGGCCTCCGCGGCGGGCTCGTCGAGCGACTCCGCCTCCCGTTTCGCCTCGACGCGCTCGTCCCTCATCGCCGGTCACCCCCGTCGGCGCGCCCGCTCGCCGCCTCGCCGACGGCCGCGTCGTCGCGGTCCGCCTCCGTGCTGAGGATCTCGTAGATGGCGTCGGTGACGTCGTCCGGGTCCGACACGCGCGCGACCGCGACGTCGTCGGCGTCGCCGAGCGCCTCCTCCACCTCGTCCGCGTGGCGCGCGTTCGGCGCGGCGCCGCCGGGCTGGGTCTCCACGTACGCGTGGAGGTTGGCGTCGATCGACTCCATCAGCGGGATCACCGAGTCGGTCGTGTCGCTGCCGGAGTTCTCAGAGTCCCCGGCCGCGAAGACGTAGCGGTTCCACTCGCTGTACGGGTACTCCTCTAAGATCTCCTCGACGAGCTCGTAGGCGCTGGAGATCCGGGTCCCGCCGCCGGACTGGATCCCGAAGAACTCCTCGCGGTCGACCTCCCACGCCTCCGCGTCGTGGACCACGTACCGGAACTCCGCGGCGTCGTACTTCCCCGTCAGGTACCAGTCCATCGGGGTGAAGACGCGCTCGACGAGCTCCCGTTTCGTCTCGCGCATCGAGCCGGAGGCGTCGCGCACGTTCACCACGACGACGTTGCGCTCGCGCTTCTCGATCACCTCCGGGTGGCGGAACCGCTCGTCCTCCCGCCGGAACGGGACGCTGTCGAGCCCCTCCCGCCGGATCCGGTGGCTCACCGGCTCGCGGTCCACCTCGTCGTCGAGCGCCTCGAAGCTCTCCCAGCGGTCGAGCGCCTCGACCGGCTCGCCGCGCTCCTCGGCGAGGGTGGCCGCGGCGTCGGCGATCCACGCGCGGGAGACGGGGACGCCCCGGTCACGCGCCCACGCGAACACGTCGTCCACATCGGTGCCGGCGACGAACAGCCCCTCGCGGACGTACGCCTCGTCGAAGTCGGTCGCGAGGTAGCGCTTCAGCCCGCGCTTGAAGAACTCGTCGACGTCGAGCGTCCCGCGCGGCCCGGCGCGCGCGGTGTCGGTGAAGTCGCCCTCCACCTCCTCGACCACGCGCTTCCCCTTCGGTTCGAGGTCGAGCCCGAGCTCCTCGTCGAGCTCGCGCGCGAACTCCTCGGGGTCCATCTCGTAGTACTCGTGCTCGCCGCCCTCCTCGCCGGGGTCGCCCTCCTCGTCGCCGTCGCCGTCGGGATCGGGGTCGACCGGCTGGCCGGGCTGCGGCTGGCCGCCCTGTCCCTGTCCGACGCCGCCGGCTTCCCGCTGGTCGTACTCGAACTCCGGGAGGTCGACGATCTTCACCGGGATCTTGACCTGATCGGGGCCGGAGCGCCCGAGGTCGCCGTGGCTGATGAACTCCGAGAGGTCCTCGCGGCGCTGCTCGCCGACCTCGCGGAAGCGCTCGCGGTCGTCGGTCAGTCCCACGAGACGCCACCCCCGTTCCCGCCGTCGCGGCCGCCGCGCCGCCCCTCGTCGCCGCCGTCGGCGGCGAGGTCGGCCCACTCGTCGCGGGCGCCGCGCATCACGGCGCGGCTGGTCAGCTCGGCCGACGCGGGGCTGTACCCGCGGTCGACGAGCCGCTCGACCGTCGCCGCCTTCACGCGCTCCGTCTCGGTGTCGGCCGGCGGGTCGGCCCACTCGGCCGGGTCCAGCTCCGGGAAGCGCCGCTTCAGGTCGGCCAGGTCGTTCGCGTCGAGCACCTCGCGCAGCTCGGGGATCTCCCGGAGCTCCACGTCGTCGACGCTGAACTCGTCGCCGCGGTTCCGCCACGCGTACCGGGTGAGCGCCCGGATCACGCGGTCGCGGCGGAACTCGGCGACCGCCCGCGTCGGGTCGGTGCCGTAGTAGTCGTCCTCGTCGAACCGCCCCAGCGTCTCCGTCTCGAACACCTTCATCGCGAGCGCGTCCGGCTCCTCGGGACCGCGCTCCGTCTCCACCGGCTCGTCGGCGTCCCAGGCGTACACGTGCTCGACGTACTCGGCCACCGTCTCCTCCGAGACGGTCGCCTCCGCGAGGGCGGCGTCGATCACGTCGGCGCGCTGGCGCTCCCGGACCCGCTCGGCGACCGGGGCCTTCCGGCTCTCGAACTCCGCGACCTCCGAGCGGGAGAACAGCGGCGCCGCCGAGAGCCCCTCGGCCATCGCGTCGAGCACGTCGGTCGGCGTGACGACGCGCTCGACCGGGAGCTCCGGGTGGCTCCGGTCGGCGTCGCTCCCGAGCAGGTCGGCGACGACGTCGCGGGTGTACGTCACCGGGATCCCGTTCCGACCGTCGCCGTCGCCGAACTCGACGTCGTCGACCGTGACCGTCTCGTCGTCGCCCTCCCGCCGGAGCTCGCCGGTCTCGTACAGCTCCGCCTTCTCGATGAGTCCGATATCGGGCGGCAGGTCCTCGGTGTCGAGCCGGGTGACGACCGCGTACAGCGCCGCCGCGCCGACCGCGTGGGGCGCGAGCTCGCGCTCCGTGACCGTCCCGTCCTCGTCGCGGACGTCGACCGCGAGGGCCGCGGCGCCGGGCTCGTCGGCCGGGTCGCGGGCGGGACCGTCGCCCCCGCTCTCCCCCGTCTCCGACTCGGCCGCTTCGTCCACTCCGTCGACGGTCGGCACGCCCCGGACCCCGCCGACCTCGCGGCGCAGCAGCTCCGCCTCCAGCCGCCGGTTCGTCAGGTAGCGGAACTCGTGCCGGGTGAGCCGGCGCTTCAGCGCCTTCAGGGGGTCGGCGCCCTCGCGGTCGGCGTGGCGGTCGAGCTCGGCGTCGAGGTCGGGGTTCGAGATGACGATGAGCTGGGTGTCGAGGTCCATCCCGATCCCCTTGTCGAGCTTCACGCGGCGCTCGTCGGGGACGTTGAGCAGCCGCCGGAGCAGGTCGGCGTGCTGGCTGGCGTCCTCGACGACGGTGGCGACGCCGTTCCCCTGCGAGAGCACGCCGTCGTAGCTGAACGCCTGCGGGTTCTTCCGGCCGCGCGAGTCGAGCTCGCGGAGCATGCCGCCCATCCACGAGCCGACGAGGCGCTCCTTCGGGGTGCCGTCGTCCTCGGCGTGGAGCACCCCGATCCCCTCCCCCACGTCGACGACGTAGCTCGTCACGCGGAGGTGGTCGCGGTCGGTGATCGCGGAGAAGAGGTCCCGGCGCCCCTCGTCGCGGTACGCCGACTCCAGGTGGTCGTACGCCTCGCGGCTGAAGGGGTCGAGGTCGACGTCGGCCGCGATCGGGTAGGCGTCGTCGTCGACGGCGTCGGCGATCGACTCTCGGACGGCCTCCGGGAACACGGAGAGGGGATGCGCCTGCACCGGGCTGCGGTACCACGCGGAGGCGTCGCCGCCGTCCCCGTACGAGAGGCCGCTCCCCGGGCCGCCGATCCCCCCGGCGGCGCCGGTGACGTTCCACTCGACGGTGTAGCGGCGCCCGGCCTCCGTCTTCGAGAACTCCCGGAGCCCGTTCACCAGGCACCGCTTGAACTCCGACTTCCCGGTCGCGGTGGGGCCGTCGATCCAGACGATGCTCTCGTCGTTGCCGCGGCCCGCGGCGGCGGCCCGGAGGTCGTCGACGAACGCGTTGAGCGCGGCGGTGTTGCCGAGGACGGCGTGCTCGCCGTCGTTGAACGGGTCGTCGAAGAAGCGGTACCGCTCCAGCCGCTCGCCGCGCTCGCGGACCTCGCGGGTGCCCTCGGACTCGATCGCCGCGAGGACGTAGCGCGCGCCGGAGGCGGCCGCGACGGGGTTCTCCAGGACGCGGTCGACGTACTCGTCGAGGCTCATCGGCGGGTCGTACGCGCCGCGGAGGGTCTCGTCGGCCGCTCGGACGAACCCCTCGCCGTCGGGTCGGTCGGACTCGCTCATCTCAGTCCCCGCCGTCCTCGATCTCCGAGCGGGCGACGGCGGCGCCCGCGTACTCTAACACCTCGGCCGCGCCGTCCTCGGAGTAGCCCCGGTCGACGAGGGCGTCGACCCAGGCGCTGCGCTCCTCGTCGTCGAGGTCGGTCGCCGAGACCAGCGCGGAGAAGTTGATGTTGTGCTTCTTGTCCTCCCACAGCTTGCGCTCCAGCGCGCGCCGGAGGCGGTCGTTCTCCTGGGGGTCGAAGTCGCGCCCCTCGCGGGCGCGCCGCGACACCCAGTTCGACACCTCCTGCCGGAAGTCGTCCTTCCGGTCCGAGGGGACGTCCAACTGCTCCTCGACCGCGCGCATGAACGTCTCGTCGGGCTCCGTCTCGCGTCCGGTGAGCTCGTCGTCGACGGTGTCGTCGTCGATGTACGCCATCACGTGGTCCATGTACTTCTCGCCCTGCCGCCGGAGCTCGTCGACGTCGTACGCCAGCGCGTGCCGCACGTCCTCGATCGCGCGCTCGCGGTACTCCTCGCGGACGGTCTCTAAGAGGCGCTCGTAGCGGTCGAGGTCCTCGGCGGCGATGGAGCCGTGCCCGCCGAGGTTCGCCTCGAAGTGGTCGAAGACGGACAGCGGCGAGAGGTAGCCGCGCTCGCGGTGGGTGGCGTCCATGATCGCCTCGGCGATCTCGTCGCCGATGAACCGCGCGGAGACGCCGTCCATCCCCTCGCTCACGTCGGCCTGCTCGGCGGCGTCCTCCCGGAGCTTCCGGCGGTCGATCTCCTCGTCCTCCAACTCCCCGTTGTACACCTTCGCCTTGTCGAGGAGGCTCACCGTCTCGTCTGTCGGCTCCTCCAACCGGGTGAGCACGCCGAAGAGGCCGGCCATCTCCAGCGCGTGCGGCTCGACGTGGACGTTCGGCACGTCCGCGTTGTCGAGCATCTTCTCGTAGATCTTCGCCTCGCTCTCGTACTCCAGCACGTAGGGGTAGTCGATCCGCTTGGTGCGGTCGTTGAACGCCTCCATCTTCTCGTCGCCGGTCTTCTCGCGGTACTCCGGCATGTTCGTCCGGCCGACGATCACCTGGTCGATGTCGATCCGGGGGTTGTTCTTCGGCTTGATCGTCGACTCCTGGGAGGCGTGCAGGAAGTCGTAGAGGAACTCGCGCTGGAGCTTGAGCAGCTCCTCGCCGGAGAAGAGGCCGCGGTTCGCGTTACAGAACGCGCCGGCGTAGTCGAACGCGCGCGGGTCGGACTCGCCGTAGACGGCGAGCTTCGCGTAGTTGACGTCGCCGGTGAGCTCCGTCTCGTCCTGGTTCTTCTTGTCCTTCGGTTCGAAGGTCTCGATGCACTCCCGGCGGTTCTCGTCGGCGACGAGGCGGACGACCTCGACGTGCTCGTCGAGGACGCGCTGCAGGTCGTCGTCGTAGTGCGCGAGCAGCTCGTTCAGGTAGAACTCCGAGGCCGGGTCCGGGTGCTGGTCGTTCCGGAGGCTGTAGGGGGCGTCGAGCCGCTCGTTGAGGTCCTCGATGACTTCCTCGCGCTGCGGGCGCGGGAGGAGCACGAGCGGGTCCTGGTTCATCGGCGAGCGCACCGCGTCGTCGGCCGGGTCCTGGTCGTCGATCACGGAGCAGAGGTCGACCCAGCGGAAGGTGTACATCCGGCCGGCCTCCTCGCGGGTGTACGCCTCGAAGTAGCGGCGCGTGAGCCAGTCGAAGTGCGACTTCCCGGAGCCGACGGGGCCGAGGAGGAGCTTGATCCGCTTCTCGGGGCCGAGCCCGCGGGCGCCGGACTTCACCTTGTTGACGAACTCGTGGATCGACTCGTGGACCTCGCGGCCGTAGAAGACGTTCTCGCCGTCGTGGAGCGGGTCGTCCGCGGCGAGCGCGTACTCCACGACGCCGCGTTCCTCGTCGTATCGGGTGCCGTAGTGGTCGAACATGTCGGCGACGCGCTGGTGGGCGTTCCGCGCGATGCGCGGCTCCTCGTACAGCGCGTCGAGGTACCAGTCGAACGAGCGGGGTTCCCGGAGGTCGTCCGGGACGTTCGTCCGGTACTCCTCGCTGAGCCGTTCGAGCGTGTGTCGGTCTGTCATCGTATCACGTCTCTCGGACGGGCGAGGGGCCTCGCGACCGGACCGCGCGTTCGGACGCGCGCCGAGCGGCGGCGCGGCTCTCCGTGCCGGAACGACGGCTCGTCGAGCCGCGAACGCCGCTGTCGTCGAGGGGGACCCGCCGCGGGTCGCCGTTTCGCCCGTAACCGAGGCTATATGTATGGGAGGGATTCTCAGTCATAAGTGTGTCGCCGGTTCACACGTGCCACGCGACCGCGGATCCCGCCGCGATCTGCGGTTTTTCTCTCGCGTAAATCGCCCGGAACCGCCCCGGAGCGGTCATAAAACCGGGGCGTACGGGCTCGTCGGACCGGCTCCGGCGCACCGCCGTCCGGAACCGGAAACGTCGCCCCCGAGGCGGAGCCTTTTGCCGGTCGCCGACCCACGGCCGGTGTGACGTTCAGCATCTGCGTCCGCGAGCGGTACACCGACGACGACGGCGGCGATCGGGTCCGGTACGGCGTGGCGGTGACCACCCGGCTGCCGGGGGTCGGCGCCCTGTGTCCGTTCGCGTCGGCGGACGGCGCGGTCGCGACGCAGTCGCTCGTCAACGTCGAGCTCGGGCGGAAGGGGATCGAGTACCTCGGCGACGGGCTCGCGGTCGACGACGCGCTGGAGGCCCTGTTGAACGCCGACGAGGGGAAGCCGGAGCGTCAGCTCCACGGCGTCGACGCCGACGGGACCTTCGCGTTCTCCGGCGACGAGTGCCGCGACTGGTACGGCCACGTCGAGGGCGAGAACTACACCGTCGCCGGCAACCTCCTGACGGGCGAGGACGTGATCGACGACGCCGCGGCCGCCTACGAGTCGGCCGCCCACGGCGACGCCCCGCTCGCGGAGCGGCTGATCGACGCGCTCGCGGCGGGCCACGCCGCCGGCGGCGACAGGCGCGAGGACCTCGACGTGCAGTCCGCGGCCCTGCTGGTCCGGAACACCGAGGAGGCCGACGACCCGTACTACGACGACCTCCGCGTCGACGCGAGCGAGACCCCGGTCGCCGACCTCCGCGAGACGTACGAGACGGCGAAGCGCGGCTACGAGGCGGTGCTGGAGAAGTACGCCGACGAGATGGACGCGGGCGGGGACGAGTAGCCCTTCGCTCCGGGGGATCCACCGCCCCCTTACAGCGACAGCCGCGCCAAGATTGGAAGGTGGTCGGATGGGTACCGTCCCCGGTCGTCGCGGTCGGCCAGGGTCGCGAACGCCGCCACGTCGAACGCCGGCGAGACGAGCGCGTGGTCGATCCGGCGGCCGTCGATCAGCCGCGCGAAGTCGGTGAGGCTCGTCTCCGGGCCGTGCCGGAGGTCGGCGACCGCGGCGGCGTCGCGGAGCGCGAGTCCGTCGCCTCCCCCCTTCTCACGGCCTCCGGAGTCCGCATCCGGACCGTCCCCGAGGAGGATCCGGTGCGGGTCCGACCCCGGCGTGCAGTTGAGGTCGCCGACGAGCGCGACCGGCGGTGACCCGGCGGGTTCGCCGCCGCCGAGTCCCGCGCCCCCGTCGGCCAGCTCCGGGAGCCGCTCGCGGATCAGCCGCGCCGACTCGCGCCGCGCGTCAGCGCTGACGTGGTCGAAGTGCGTGTTGACGAGGAGGAACTCGGCGTCGCCGTCCGCGGCGCGGACCCGCGCCCACGTCGCGATCCGCGGGTGGGCGGCGTCCCAGCCGACCGACTGCCGGTCCGGCGTCTCGGAGAGCCAGAACGTGTCGCCGTCGGCGATCGCCCACCGGTCGGCTCGGACCCCGATCGGGCACCCCTCGCCCTCGCCGTCGGCCTCCCGCCCGCGCCCGACGAACTTGTACGCCGGGAGCCGCTCCCGGAGGTCCTCGCGCTGTCCCGGGAGCGGCTCCTGGAAGGCGGCGACGTCCGGGCGGTGGAACCGGACGAGCCGCGCGACCGCGTCGCGGCGGTCGTGCCAGGCGTCGTGGTGATCGCCCCGGTTGGCGTAGCGGACGTTGTAGCTCAGCACCCGAATCGCGGTCATTACCGTGGGGGTCACGGGCGAGGCGATTAAAAGACGCGGAGCGATAGTGAAATGGTTCCGGGCCAGTGGTGAACACTGCCAAAGCCCCAGCCGCTCGGCTGTATGTCGTCGCTATCGCTGGTGCGGTGAACACTGCCAAAGCCCCAGCCGGGAGGACGGCGTACGCTCGCTGCGCTCCTCAGTCGCTCACTTCGTTCGCTCCCTGCGGTGCTTGCGTCACCTACGCCGTCCTCCCGGCTGCCCCTTTGAGTCCCCCCCGACCGCACAGCAACCGCGCCTCACGCCTCCCCAGCCTCGTCGGCGGTCCTTCGCTTCGCTCCGGACCACCGACTCCCTCGCGCGTGCTGACTCGCGGCCTGTCGGCCGCTCGCAGGCACGCGCCACCGCAGTCTTTCGACGGTAAACGGCTACCGTAGCGGTCACTCTGCGTATAAACCACTCTCGCTCCAGGTCGTCTACGCCGAGAACTCGTACAGCTCGTCACCGACGTGGTGGATGGATTCGACGACCTTCCCGCTGTCCCCGACCATGTCGTCGCCGTCGACCATCGCGCGGCCGACCGCGAGCACCTTCCCGTGCGACTCCTCGGCGACGACGACGAGGTCGCCATCGCGTATCGCCGCGTCGGCCTCGACGATGCCGGGCCGCATCACGTCGGCGCCGTCGGAGACGAAGGAGATCGCCCCCGCGTCGACCGTGACGACCCCGGTCTCCGGCTCGTAGTCGTTCGCGCCCCGCACGGTGAGGAACGGCTCGTCGTCGTCGACGTAGAAGACCGCGGGGTCGCCGTCGACCAGGACGAGCTCGTAGCCCGCGTCGACGAACTCGACGAGCTCGAACGTCTCGCCGTCGACGTCGATGCCGAGGTGGTCGGCGACCGCCTCGCGGATCGCCGCGATGTCGTCGCTCCGGAGGTGGTGCCGCGATTTCACTTCCATGGGCGCCACGTCGACCGCTCGGCCGATAAATGGTCCGTTCCGCGGCGCGGCGCGGACTCGGACGCCGCGCCCCGCGGTTCTCGTGCGATCGGACCGATCAAAACGGCCTTAAGCCACCTCTCCATATCTGCTCGTATGCTCAACCCGCTCATTGCGAACGTCGCGAACGCGCCGGCGATCGTTCTCGGGGTGATCGCGACGCTGACCGTCGTCCTCGTTACCAGCCTGAAGGGGACGGGGTGGGAGCCCACGACCGACATCTCGGACGAAGTGCTCGAACGCCGCGCGTCCGCGGTCCCCGAGACCGACTTCCCCGAGCCGGGGAACCGCGCGGTCGGCGGCGGGGGCGGCGGCGGCGCCATCCCCGCCGGCGGCGCCGAGGGCGAGGAGGGCGAACTGGAGGACGGCAGCGCCGTCAGCGCCGGCCCCGCCGACGTGGAGGAGGTCGAGTACTTCGACGTCGAGTTCGTCAAGCAGGGGAAGACGGTCGAGCTCTCGAACGACGAGCCGATCCTCGAACAGGGCGAAGACGAGGGGTGGGACCTCCCGTACGCCTGCCGGCAGGGCCAGTGCGTCTCCTGTGCCGGTCACATCACGGACGGCCCCTCCGAGGACTTCGTCGAGCACGACAACCAGCAGATGTTAGAGGAGGCCGAGCTCGACGACGGTTACACGCTGACCTGCGTCGCGTACCCGCGCGACTCCTTCAGCATCGAGACGGGCGAGGCGCCGTAGTCGTTCCATCCTGGCCGCCCGCTCGCGACACCCTTTTTCGCGTCTCGGCCGAACGGTCGGTATGGCAGTCACCACGGTCCTCGGCGGCGGCGCCGCGCTCCTCGTCGCGGGCGCGGCCGCGCTCGTCTACCGCGACGCCGCCCGCGTCGGCGTCGACTTCGGCTCCCCGTCGCTGTGGGCCGCCCTCCTCGTCGTCACCTCCGGCGCCGCCCTGACCACCGCCCTGCTCGTCCCGGACGCGCCGCTCCCCGGCGTGCTCGTGTTGGCCGCGCTCGGGCCGCTCCTCTACCTGCTCGAACGCGACGACACCGTGCACGGCGACGACCCCGCGGATCCGACCCGGCTCCCGAGCGAGTCGGAGCGGGCGGACGACCCCGACGAGTGACCGTCGGCGTAACCGAAACCAGTTCCGATCCTTCCATCCCGCGGGATCGACGGTGACACAGTTCCTTTCTTTCCTCGGGTCGCCTCGGAAACCGCAAGCTTCCATAGGCTCGGGTGCCAACGGTCGACAATGAGCGACGAGAGCCTCGCGGACCGAGTCGAAGAGTGGATGGTCGGACAGATGCCGATCATCCAGATGCACGGCGGGACGAGCGTCGTGCGCGAGGCGGACCCCGAGAGCGGCGAGGTCGTCGTCGAGCTCGGCGGCACCTGTTCGGGCTGCGGGATCTCGAACATCACGGCCGACAACATCCGCCGCGACCTGATCATGGACTTCGACGAGGTGGAGAACGTGACGGTGCGGACCGCCTCCTCCGGCGACCAGGGCGCCTCCACGGTCGAGGGCGGCCGCGGCGGGGAGCTGAAACACGAGACGGAGTCCGCGAACCACTTCTGACCTTCCGGCCGTCCGCCCGCCCGGCGCTCAGTCGCTCCGGACCGGTCGCCGTCGGCGCACGTCGCGCGCGAGCCGCTCCGCGTAGTCGAGGCGCACGTCCCTCGCCCCGTCCTCGGTGAGCGGTCCCTCCCCTCGCAGTTCGGCCGACAGCGGCTCGTACGGTCCCGGATCGATCCCCATCCGTTCGAGGTACGACCGGACCGCGTCCGAGTCGAGACCGTCGCGAACGGCGTCCTCGACGCGCTCGCGCACCGTCTCGAACGGCGGGAGGACGACGGCCTCGTCCGTGACGCCGTGCGGCTCGTCGCCGACGCGGAGTTCGGCGTCTCCGAGCCGCTCGACGACCCCGACGAGGTCGTCGGCCAGCCGGACGACCTGGCTCGGGAGCGCGGCGTCCGCCGAGCGCCACTCGACCGTCCCGAACTCCCCTCGGAGCTTCACCGGGGTCCACGCCGCGCTCTCCGGGGTGAAACAGGCCTCGACGGCATCCCGGTCGCAGCCGGCCACGACCGCCTCGGTGACGAACGACTCGTACCGACGCTCCAGCCGCGTCGCCCACTCCTCGGTGTCGTCGGCGTACGGCCACAGCTCGCCCTGCCGCGGGAGCCGCTCGTACGCCATCCGCCGGTACAGCAGCGACCGCGCGCCCGCCCCGAGCGGCTCGTGCCCGAAGTACGGCGAGGAGTTGACGAGCGCCAGCGACGGGTCGAGCGCCGTGAGCGCGTTGAGCTGGTCGACCTCGCGCCCCGGTAGCTGCTCGACGTGGACGTGGGTCCCGGCGCAGTGCCGGACGTACTCGAACCGGTCCCCGACGACGCGGTCCTGGATCCGCGCCCGCTCGCTCCCGAGGTCGGCGACGTCGCCGTCGCGGAGCGGCGTCGCGAGCGGCACGAGTCCCTTCCCGAGCTCCTCGGCACGCTCTATGACCCGGCCGAGCCGACCGAACAGCTCCTCGCGGAGCTCCGCCGTCGACTCGCACGGCGTCGTCTTAATCTCCAACAGCGGTTCGACGAACTCGCGCTCGACGCCCGGCGACGCGTCGACGAGCCCGCCCGGACCGGTCAGCCGACCGCGCTCGTCGACCACCCAGTACTCCACCTCGACGCTCCGCCGCATCGGTCCGGTCTCGGACGTCGCGCCCTCGGCGGCGCCACCGGTCACGGTCCGACGGCCGGCGGGTCGGGCCGGCGGTTGACGTTCGCACCGTCGTGCGTGCTATTCACGATCATGATTCTCCGTGCCATGCGGTAGTAATAACGATTGTGTGAAATTAATCTGGAGAACCTTATATGCCGTAATAGACGGATCGAATCGCGGGAGATACGAGCTATTTCTCTCGTATAACCGACCGACCGTCGAGTGCTCTCGTTCCGCGCGGCTCGCGCGTCGCCCTCGGCTACAGCGCGTTCTCCAGCGCGGACGCGACGCTCCGCGCCTTCTCGGCCAGCGGCTCCGGCACGTCGCCGGCCGCCGTCGCGTCCCGCAGTTCGTCGTCGTCGACGCGCTCGACGGTCCCGTCCGGGCGCTTCACCACGTCGACGTGGAGGTCCACGTAGCGGGCGGCGTCCGGGAACACCTCGACCGGGGTACAGACGTTGACGTAGGTCCCGCGGACCGTCCCGTCGCGGCCGCGGTAGGTGGTCGGGTACCACCACCGGCCCTCCTTCAGGCTCGTCTCGGCGACGTCGCCCGCCTCCCGCGGCGTCCCGAGGCCGTCGTAGCTGCCGCCGCCGGTCATCTCGCGCTCGACGGTGACGGCGCCGTCGGGGTCGACCTCGGTGACGGTGCCCTCGCCGAGCGTTATTACCCGACCGTCGGGCTTCCCGTGGTCGATCCGGAGCGCGTCGCCCTCGCGCGGGCCGAACGCGTCCGTCACGACGCCGAACGGGAACGCGGCGTCCGGGTCGGGCTCGCAGAGCGCCTCCGCGAGGTCGACGCCGGCCGAGGCGTCGGCCGACCCCGCCTTCACCCGGTGGTGGCCCGGCATCGTCGCGGTCGCCTCCCGCCGCCGGTCGTCGAGCGCGAACCGGCTCTCGCGGCCGAACCACACCCAGGCGCCCGCGTTCGGCGACGCCACCGGCTCGTCGCGGAGGCGCCCGCGGTCGCCGAGGACGCCGATCCCCCCGGCCGCGTCCACCGCGTCGTCGAGATCTTCGGCGGCCGCGACGGCGCGCTCCAGCCCCGCCTCCAGCGCCTCCGTCCCGGCGTCGACCGCGGGCGGCTTCCAGGCCGCCCGCCACCCGTCCGGCGGCTCCAGCCCGAGCAGGTTGAGCATCCCCGACAGCTCCCGGGCGGCCTCGTCGTCCCGGACGTCGACGCGGGTGCCGGACCCCGGTTCGAGCGCGACGAGGGCGCCGCCCGCGCGCAGCGACCCGTCGAGCTCGGGGCGTCGGTCGGTCCACGGCGCCGCGGACGCGTCGACGCGGACCCGGACCGGGTCGCCGGTCTCGACGCGGTCGTCGACGCTCCCGTACGGGAGGTACCCCTCGACGCTCCCGTCGCTCGCCCCCTCGTCGCTTCCCGGGTCGTCCCCTTCGCCGCCGACGCGGAGCGCCACCACCGCCCCGCCGCCGAGCGTCTCGGTCACCTCGCCGTCGAGCACGGTCCCGGGCGGCGTCGGGTCGTCCCACGCGAGCGCGTCGCGACCGACCCCCGCCAGCCGGTCCCGCAGCGCGGCCACCGCCTCGGCGTCTCCGTGAACGCCGACGCCCTGCCGGTCGCCGGTCGTCCCGATCCGGACGTCCGGCGGCGCGTCCCCGAACGCCGCGTCGAAGCGCCGCCGGATCGGCGGCGAGGCGTCGACGACCTCGTGGCCCGCGTCGAGCGCGAGCCGCGTCAGCGCCGTGGCGTAGATGCCTCGGACGCGGACGGCGGCGGTCACAGCCCCTCCGGGCCGCCCGCGAGGCGAACCCGGTCGCGGACCGTCTCCCCGAGCGAGCGCCCGGCGAGGACGGGCCGTTCGCTCCCGTGGCTGAACAGGTCGAGGTCGGCGGTCGCGTCGGCGTCGAGCCCCGCCTCGCGGAGGGTCCGCCGGGTCCGTGAATCGAAGCGCATACCCTCCCTTCGGGCGCCGCGGTTTCAATTCCACCGGCTCGGCGCCGGCCCGTCTCGCTCGGAGACGCGGATCGACCGGCCCTCGACCGGACCCGTCCGGCCACGGCTTAAGTCACCCCGGTCCGAACCGGGGCGTATGCCATCCCGGTCGGACCCGGTCGAGTCCCGCGCCGACGACGACCGCGACCTCTACGACATCGCCACGTGGGAGGAGCGCACCTCCCTCGACGGGCTCTCGGTCGCGCTGCACTGGCTCATCACCCGCTCCGCGAAGGGGCTGGTCGTGTTCGTCGCCTTCCTCGGCCTGCTCGCCATCCTCGGCTCGTTCGGCCTCGGGCTCGTCTTCGACCCCGCGGTCGCGATGCTCGTCGGGCTCTCAGCGATCCCCGCCTTCGGCCTCGCCGCGTACGTGTACGTCTCCGACGTCACGACCGCGGAACCGCTCTCCCTGCTGGTGGCGACGTTCCTGCTCTCGATCCTCACGGCGACGTTCGCCGCGGTGCTCAACGGCCGCCTCCAGCCGCTCTTCTCCCCGCTCGGCTTCCCGGGGCTCGTCCTCTTCTTCTTCCTCGTCGTCGGTCCCGTCGAGGAGACGGTGAAGCTGCTCGCGGTGCGGCTGTACGCGTACACCGACGACCGGTTCAACGCCGTCGTCGACGGCGCGGTGTACGGGGCGATCGCCGGGCTCGGCTTCGCCGTCATCGAGAACCTCGTCTACATCGCCCGGACCGTCGAGATGTCGGAGCTGACGATCGGCGTCGCCGTCCTCGGCGCGGGCGACGGGATCGCGGCGCTGCGGGCGCTCGCGGGCCCCGGTCACGTCGTCTACTCGGCGTTCGCGGGCTACTACCTCGGCCTCGCGAAGTTCAACCCCGAGCACCGCGGCCCGATCGTCGTGAAGGGGCTCGTCATCGCCGCCGCGATCCACGGCCTGTACAACACCCTGGTCGGCCCGGTCACCTCGGTGATCCCGGCGCTCACCCCCATCCCGCGGCTCCCGGCGCTGTTCCTCTTCGTCCTCCTCTTTCAGGGCGCGTTCGGCTACGTCCTCCTCCGGAAGATCTGGCGCTACCGGGACGCGTACCTAGAGACGCGGGACGCGGTCGACCCGAGCGTGGAGCCGGAGCTTACGGAGTTCGAGGACTGACCCGGAGCGGGTCTCGCCCCGCTCACCCCGGCGGCGACTCCACCCGCGACCGGTCGCCCGTGCCGCCGGTGAGCGCGCTCGCGAGCGCCCCCTTCACGACGACCTCGTCGCCGAGCTCGGTGAGCCGGACCTCCGGGACGTTGATGAACACCATGTCGGCGAGCTTCTCGCGGATCGGGTCGAGCACCCGCTCGGGGTTGTTGAGCGCGACCGCGCCGCCGACGCTCACCACGAGCGGGGCGTACGCGTGGATCACGTTGGCGACGCCCATCGCGTTCCAGTGGGCCACCTGGTCGATCACGTGGTCGGCGAAGACGTCCTCGCCGGCCGCCTCGAACACGTCGACCGCGGAGAACTCCGGGTCCTCGATCGGGAGCGACGTCTCGACGGGGTCCTCCGCGTGGAGCTCGCGGGCGTAGCTCGGGATGTTGTTGCCCGAGCAGTACCCCTCCCAGTGGCCGTCGTGGCCGCACCCGCAGGTCATGAACCCGTGCGGGTCGACGGTCATGTGGCCGACCTCGCCGGCGTTGCCGTCCCACCCCGAGAGCACGTTGCCGTCGACGGCCACCCCGGCGCCGATCCCCGAGGAGATGGTGAGGTACACCATATCGTCGGGGTTGCGCTCGGAGTGGAACCGCTCGCCGATGACGCCCGCGATGGTGTCGTTATGGAGGTGGACCTCGTCGGTGTCGAGGAGCTGCGAGACGGGCCCGACGAGCGGGATCCGCTCGACGGTGTCCGGGAGGTTCGCCGGTCCCTGGACGACCCCGGCCGCGAGGTCGAGGGGGCCGATCGAGCCGATCCCGGCCGCGGCGACCTCGGCCGGGTCGATCCCGGCGGCGGCGCACGCGCCGCGGACGACGCCCAGCACGGCCTCGGTCACGGCGATTCCGTTCGGCCCGCGAGGGGTCCCCCGCGTGTCGGAACCGAGGATCGCCGCCGTCTCGTCGCCGACGACCGCCCGGACGTTCGTCGCCCCGAGGTCGACGCCAACGTAGTACATCGGCTAGAGTCGCGGACCGGCATCACTTAAGCGGGACGCTTCCCCGAGCGGTTCGCCTCGAACCCCGCCCGCGCTCAGGCGGCGACTTCCCGCACGAAGGTCACCGGGCACGGCGCCGAGAGGATGACCTCCTGCGCGACGCTGCCGAAGACGGCCTTCCCGGTCGGCGACCGGCGCCGCCCCCCGACGACCACGCGGTCGGCCCCGACGGCCGAGGCCGCCGCGACGACCTCGTCGGCGTGGTCGCCGACCGCGCCGCGGACGGAGTACGCGACGCCCGCCTCGTCGAGCGCCCGCGCGACCGCCCGCGTCGTCGTGTGTCGCTCGGCGACCGCGTCCGGCGTCGACCCCTCGCTCGCCGGGTCGACGCCCAGCTTCGTCCGGACCCCGTCGAACTCATCGTCGTCGAACACGTGGGTCAACACGACCTCCGCGCCCGTGGGCTCGGCGACCGCGATCGCCTCCCTCGCGATCTGCTCGGTTCGCTTCTCGTCTTCGGTTCCGACCGCCAGTAGCACTGTTTCGATGCTCATACTTCCCCTTCGCCGCCCGTCCGCTTAACTCTGTCGAAGTTTTAACTCAATTCTGAATTAATTTTCACTCGATCGATCCTGACGGTCCTTCCCGGCGCCTCCTCCCGGCGTGTCGGCGGTGTCGGTAGTATCGGCGATATCGGCGGTCCCGTCGGCATCCCCGGCGGACGCGTCCGGCGGCTCGGCGAACAGCGGCTCGCCGACCGGGCGCCCGTAGTCGACGATCCAGTACCGGTCGCGGTACGCGCCGACGTTCTCCGGCTTCAGCTCATCGAAGTGGAAGCGGTCGCGGTGTGGCGCCAGGGCCGTCCGTACGCCGTCGAGCGCGGCCTCTCGGACCGCCTCGTCCGGGGGAACGTCGGCGCGCGGCATGGCGATCCAGTCGCCGTCGGCGTCGCCGTCGAGGACGGGGAGGAACGGGTGCGACTCGACCGCCGACCAGATCCGGCGCTCCCGGCGGTTCTGCGGGCGGCCGTCGCCCATCTCCGCCGAGGGGCCGTACCGCGCCAGCTTCGCGACGAGGGGGTCGCCGCCGGTCGCGTCCGGTCGCCCGCCGTCGGTCGCTCCCGGCCCCTCACCGACGGCCCCGGGAATCGCGACGGCCACCCTGCCCGTGCCGACTCCGACGACCTCGGCCCCCGATTCCGCTCCCGGTCCGGGCCCGTCCGACGAGCGACGCTCCCCGAGCGCCGCGGTCAGCTCGTCGAGGACCTCGCGTTCGCCCGGCGCGAGCTCGCGGAAGTAGGTCCGCGCCTCGCCCGCCGGCCACGACCAGGTCCGGCCCGCGTACTCCCACTCGGTCTCCTCGACGGCGACGCGGTCGAGCGCGCTCCGCCGGGCCGCCCGCAGGCGACGGGCCGCGACCGACAGCCGGTCGGCGAGCGCGGCCGGGATCGGGTCCTGTCGCATTCGGTTCCCCTACCGGGCCGGCCGTCAATAGCCTGTCGTCGACCGAAGCCGTCTCCGCCTCCCGTCGCCTCCGACCCGGCGAAACCTCCTTGCCGCCCGCTCCCGAGGCTCGACCGTGAGCACGCTGTTCGTCAGACACGGGACGACCGAGTGGAACGAGGCGGCCCGGATCCAGGGGTGGGCGCCGGTCGGGCTCTCCGACCGTGGACGGGAGGAGGCCGAAGCGGTCGCCGACGACCTCGCGGGCCGTCACGCGATCGACGCGGTCGTCGCCTCCGACCTCGCGCGGACCGTCGAGACCGCCGAGCCGATCGCCGCGGCGGCCGGGGTCGAGCTCGAGACTGATCCCCGGCTCCGCGAGCGCGACTTCGGCGTCTTTCAGGGGCTCCCGTCGGGCGACTTCTTCGAGCGCTTCCCCGACTTCGACCTGCTGGAGAGCGGGCGGGCGGCGGCCGAGCGCGCCCCCGAGAGCGGGGAGAGCTGGCTCGCCGTCCGCGACCGCGTCCTCGACGCGGCCGCCGACCTCCGGGCCCGCGAGGGGACCGTCGTCGCCGTCACGCACGTGAACCCGATCCGGCTCGTCGTCGGCGAGCGCCGCGACCTCCCGGTCGTCCGGTCGCTCACGGAGCTCTCGGCGGACAACTGTTCGGTGACCGAGGTCGACGGGGGCGGCGCGGTCGTCCGCGCGAACGACCGGTCGTACAAGTAGCGTCGGCGGGCGGCGGCGGTTCGGCGGGCGGCGTCGCGGTCGACGGCCGGTGTCCGGCTCAGTAGTCGGGCGCGTCGTCCTCGACCTCGCGCTTCAGTGAGTCGCGACGGGACTTCGCGTCGCGCCCGGTCGCCTCCAGGAGGAACTCGTTCTTCGCGTCGACGGCGTCGGCGGCGGCGTCGGCGTTCCCCTCGGCGATGACGTCCTCGGCGGGACGCTCCTCGAAGTGGACCGCGAGCTTGTCCTTCTTGCTGCCGTACTCCGCGGCGCCCGCCACGATGCGCTCGAAGACGGGGTTGTCGGGGTCCTCGACGACGTACAGCTCGTGGCCCTGCCACTCCTCGGTCCCGGAGACCTCGCCGAAGTACTCCTCGATAGAGCCCTTCAGGTCGGGCATGCGATCGTCCAGATGCTCGCCGCGGCGCATCTTGTACTCCTTCATGCCGCGACCGTTCGACAGGGGGGCGTAAACCAGTTTCGTCACGGGGTCTCCAGCCGGCTGAGCGACCCCCTCGACCGATCAGACCGGGCGTTCCGTGACGTACCCGCGCTTGCACTCGGGACAGATGTCGCCCGCGCGCATGGAGTTGCCGTCGGCGTCCCGGCTCATTCCGCACTCGGGGCAGTGGTACTCCGTCGTCGCCTCCGCGGTCGACGTCGAGAGGTCGGGGCTCTCGGCGCGGGTGATCTCCGTCCCCACGTCGGCCGACTCCGCCGTGTCGTCCCGCGATTCGACGGTCCCGTCGACCTCGTCGGCGTCCCGGTCCGGCGCCTCGACGTACTCCGCGTCCCCGTCGTCCGCCGCCGGCTCGGCCGCCTCCGGAGTGAGGCCGCCGCCGAACTCGACGTCGCCGGCGCCGCCCTCGCCGACCTCCGCGCTGAACCCCTCGTCCTCGCCGCGCTGCTCGGGCCACGGGGTCGTCGCCTCCGAGCCGTCCGCCTCGTCGACCTCGGGCCACGCCCCGCGCTCGCGGTCGGTCGCCGCCTCGGCCTCCTCGTCGAGGATCACGCCGTCGTCCGCCGCCGCGTCGCCCTCGTCGGTCGCCGGCGACTCCGCGGTCTCGACCTCGGGGTACTCCGCGTACTCCTCGCCGCCCCCGAGCGACCCCGCGTCCTCCGCCGCCTCGGATTCGAGGACCTCCGCGCCCTCGTCCCCGTCCGGTGCGGTCCCGTCGCCCGTCTCGTCCGCCGCGGCGCCGTCCCCGCCGGCCGCGCCCGCGGGCCCGCCGCTCGCGACCTCGCCTCCGGTCCCGTCGCCGGCCGGTGCCGCGGGCTCGTCGTCGATGATCACGGCGTCGTCGGCGTCCGCGTCGGCGCCCGCGTCCGCCGACGCCGCGACGGCCTCCGGGTCCGTCGATCCGGTATCCGTCGATCCGGCGTCCGCCGTTCCGGCGCCCGTCGACGGGGCGTCGGGTCCGACGTCGTCGGTCGCGGTGCGGTCGTCGCCGTCGCCGTCCGGCCCCGCGCCCGGCGACTCGGGCCCCGCCGCCTCGGCGCCCGCGGCGGCCTCGTCGGCCAGCTGCGCCATCGTCGTGACCTCAGTGTTCTCGCTCACGACCTGCGTCTCACCGCAGCGAGCGCAGGTCTTCACCTCGGTGACGGTCGTGACGACCTCGTTCCCGTCCTCCTCGCGCTCGCGCCGTAGTTCGGGCTCGCTGAAGTCGTGCCCGAGCAGACACCTGAGTCCCATTACGTCAGGTCTGCGGTGCCGAAGGTAAAAAACGCCCCGTCCGGCGTCTGACGCCTGGCACACGACCGTTTCGGGGACGACGCGGCCGACGCGCCGAGCGACGGCGACGCTCCCGGTTCCCCCCGACACGCTCGGCCCCGGTCGGCCCGCGCCGCGGACACAGCCTCTTTGTGGATCGGCCCTGTACCTCTCACCGACATGCCAACCGTATCCTACCGGGGCGAGGAGATCGAGTGCGAGGAGGGCGCCGTGTTACGCGACGTCCTCGCGGAGGCCGGCCTCTCCGTGTACAACGGCAAGATGAAGCAGCTCAACTGCCGGGGCGCGGGGTCGTGCGGCTCCTGTGCGGTCCAGGTCGACGGCGAGGTGAGCGAGCCGAGCAAGAAGGAGACGCTCCGCCTCTGGTTCCCGCCGCACCACCCGAGCCACGACGTCCGCCTCGCCTGTCAGACGAGGGTCGAGGGCGACGTCGAGGTGACGAAGGGAGACGGGCTCTTCGGGCAGCACATCTGAGCCGGCCGTCGCGGCCGCTCTTCTCTTCTCGACCGACGCGCGTCCGGACCCGTCGGTCGTCGTCGTCGCGCCGTCGCCCGGCCGTCACGGATCGGACTGCCCGTCACGGACCGGACCGCCCGTCGCGGACCGTGACCGATCGGCGGCAGCGACGCTCGGTGTCGTGATAAGAACCCGCGTCGGACGTGAGTCCGGGGGCGGGCAGAAGTCTCGTTGTCGCGTGTCAGAGTCGCGTTCGGCGTCAGCCGGACCGACCCACCGTATCGGATCGGCTTACTGCCGAACGACGTTGGACGCGCGGGGCCCCTTGGGCGAGGACTCGATGTCGAACTCGAGCTCCTGGCCCTCTTCGAGGTCCGGCCCTTCGACGTCTTCCATGTGGAAGAACACGTCGTCGTCAGCGTCGTCAGTCTCGATAAATCCGTAGCCGCCAGTGTCGTTGAAGAAATCAACCTTTCCGGTCGCCATTGCATCCCAACGGACGCCCCGTCGGGGGATAAGGATTGCGAGTGTACAGTTACCACGGCGGACGGCGACCGATCGTTCTCGTTGTGGGCGGTTATCGGGTCGATCGGTGACCGTCCGCCCGCTCCCGGCGGCTCACACCGACCGTTCCGTCGGTTCCGCGCTCGCGGGCCCGCGCGTCAGTACCGGAGCGCGGCGTCCAGGATGCCGGCCGTCTGGCCGACGCCGACGACCGCGAGCGCGACCGCGGTCCACGTCGCCGAGGGCGCCAGCGCGACGCCGACCGCGCCGGCGACGCAGCAGGCGACGCCGACGTCGTAGATCCGTGCGCCCGCCTCGACGCGCCGCCCGGTGTACGCGAAGCCGGCCGCGGGGAGGAGCGCCCAGCCGTACAGCGAGGCCGCGAGCAGGGCATCCGGCGGGATCGCGGGGGCGCCGAGCGCGAGGAACCCCCCGACGCCCGCGAGCGTCACGGGCGTCCCCGCCACGATGACGACCTTCCACGCGCGGAGCACGCCGGTCGCCATGTCGCGCCACGAGGCGGCGACGAACGCGACGAGCAGGGCGCTCATGACGACGTGCGCGACGAGCAGGGCGCGCGTCGAGACGA
Organism: Halorubrum rutilum; assembly: GCF_024494565.1. The sequence goes on along the minus strand of NZ_JANHDN010000008.1, from coordinate 168,648 downwards.
CGCCGAGGACCGTCGCGGCGGCGACGATCCAGGCGGCCGGGACGAGCAGCGCCGGGCCGTTCTCGCGAAGGGACCTGAACACGACGGGCCGATCGCAGCGGACGAACATAAGCGTCGCTCCGCGCGGGTCCCGCGGGCGCCCCGACCGCGTCCCGTGCGATCACCCCACAATACCTAAGCCTCCGGTCCGTAGGGTTCGCATGGTCGACGCCAGTTCGATCTACCTCGCCGTCACGGGGGTACTGCTGTTCGTCGCGCTGGGGGCCGGACTCCACGTGCTGCGCGGCATCGTCCGCGAGGGACGCGACCTCCGCCGGCGCCGCCGCGCCGGGGAGGCGGAGACGTACCCGGAAGACGAGGAGTACGACCCGGGACCCCCGGCCGGCCCCGAAGACGAGTACGGGAGGACGACCGATCCGAGCGACTCGGGCGACCCGGACGCCCCCACCGCGACGTGCCCGCAGTGCGGGGCGGACAACGAGTCCGGCTTCGACTACTGCCGCCGCTGTGCGGCGCCGCTCGGTCCCGCCACCTAGCCCGCCGTCCTCGTCTCCGTCCCGGTCCTCGCCGCCGTCTTGGTCCCCGTTTCCGCTCCGGGTCCTACGTCGCCGTCGACACCGTCTCCGGCTCCCGGATCCGGAAGCGAATGCCACCACGCCCACAGCACTAGCATGGCCTGAAGCGGAAGCCGCGCCCACGCCGCCGCGCGGGCGACCTCCGCGAATCGGCTGGGAACGAACTCGGCCGCGACGTCGTCGGTCGCCATGTAGACGTTCGCCGGAAAGACGGCGACCAGCAGCGCCACGATCCCCCACGCCGACGCGCGTCGCGTGCGGTCGAACTGCATCCCGAGTCCGAGGAGCACCTCGGCGACCCCCGAGAGGTAGACGAGCGCCCGCGGCCGCGGGAACTCGGGCGGAACCGCCCGCGCGAACGACTCCGGCGCGAGGAAGTGGCTCACGCCCGCGACCACGTAGACCGCGCCCATCACGCGGCGGAGCGAGCGCTTTCGCCGCGCGAGCGGGCCGGCCGAGTCGGCGTCGGACTCCGTCTCGTCGCTCATTCGCGTAGGTAACGACGGGCGGCTAATGAGTATTCGCCCGGCTTCGAAGCTCTCGCCGCTCGCTACGCTCGCGGATTCGGAATATGCCGCCTCCCCGATTTGAACTCGCCGAGACGCTCGCCCTCGCCCCGCTCGGGCTCGCGACTCGTCTGCACAAATCGGGTCAGGAGCATTTTCACTGCTCCCGTTGGTCGCAGGAAAATGCCGCCTCCCCGATTTGAACTCCGGAAGACGGTCGCACTCTCTCCGTTCGCGCGCTGCGACTTCCGTGCTCAAATCGGCTCGGTGTCGTTTCTTCATCCGCTCGCTGTCGCTCGCGGATTCAGAATATGCCGCCTCCCCGATTTGAACGGGGGACAGCTCGATCTTCAGTCGAGTGCTCTCCCAGTCTGAGCTAAGGCGGCTCGCACTCGAACCAACGCCGAATCGAGACAAAAGGATTTCGAAAGGCGGCAGGCGGATCGAGAGCGATCCCGCTCTCGCCGCCTCGTTTCGAACGCCACCCGGGGCACCTGCTGCTCGCGCCGCGAAAGTGGGACCGCCCGGATTCGAACCGGGGTCACGGGCACCCAAGGCCCGGAGTATACCACTAACCCACGGTCCCGCGTCCATACGTACCCGTATCGGCCGGTAAAGCGTTTCGTTGCGGCGGCGCTCCGAACCCAACTCGGCCGCCCCCGCGACGGCCTCCCCTCACTCCTCGTCGTCGCGCAGTTCGAGGTCGGCGACGATCTGGTACGGGTCCGTCCCCTTCCGGACCGCGTCGAGGACGAAGAACGCCTCGTCGGGCGCGAGGAAGTGCCGCGTGACCCCGCGGCCCAGCGGCGTCGGCTCGAAGCCGTCGATGAACTCCCACTCCAGCAGCTTCCCGACCGCGTGCTTCGTCGGCACCTCGCCGATCATCCGGTCGTTGAGCCGCTTGGCCTTCTTGCCGGCGACGACGACGTTCGCCAGCGTCTCCTCGACGGCGGCCGCCTCGTCGTAGTGGGTCGCGACGTCCTCCATCTCCCCCTTGAGCAGGGTGAACGCGACCTCGTCCTCGGTGCGGTCCATGGAGTTGTGGTAGACGCCGTCGGGCTCGACGAGGAGGTAGACGCGCCCGCGGTCGTGGTAGTCGGGCCGCCCGGCGCGGCCGAGCATCTGCGAGAACTCCTGGACCGAGAGCCACTCGATCCCCATCGCCAGCGAGTCGAAGATCACCTGCGAGGCGGGGAAGTCGACGCCGGCCGCGAGCGCCGCGGTGGTGACGACCGCGGAGAGGTCCTGGTTCCCGAACTGGCGCTCGACTTTCTTCCGGCGCTTGTAGTCGAGGCCGGCGTGGTACGGCGCGGAGTCGTATCTCAGTTTTCGGCTGATCTCGTGGCAGCGCCGCCGGGAGTTCGTGAAGACGATCGTCTGGCCGCGGTACCCCTTCGACGACTTCGTGTCGAACTCCCGCTTCACGAGCTTGTCGGCGATGTCGGCCTTTTCCCGACTGTCTGCGAAGGTGACGTGGCGCTCGATGGGGACGGGCCGCTCCTCGTACTCGATGAGGGTCGCCCGGAGCTTCTTGGCGAGCCACTCCGGGTTTCCGACGGTCGCGGAGAGGTAGACGAACTGCGTGCCGCCGTACCCCTCGTGCGTCTCCATCCGATCCTCGCTGTAGTACTTCAGCCGCGAGATGAGCCCGTCGAGCCGGTGGCCCCGCTCGCCCTCCTTCAGGGTGTGGACCTCGTCGATGACGACGGTGCCGACGTCGCCGAGGTCCTTCCCGGTCCGGAGCGCGTGGTCGATCCCCTCGTAGGTCCCGACGATCACGTCGGCGTTCGGGTCGAAACGGTTGCCGTCGTCGTTCACCCGCGAGGAGCCGACCCGGATCGAGACGTTCAGGAGGTCGCCGTAGCGGTCCTCGAAGTCCTCGTGCTTCTGGTTGGCGAGCGCGACCAGGGGCACGAGGAAGAGGAGCTTCCCCTCCCCCTTCAGCGCCCGGTCGATCCCGGTCAGCTCGCCGACGAGCGTCTTCCCCGTCGCCGTCGCGCTCACGACGAGCTGGTCGTCGCCCTCCAGGAGGCCGTTCCGCACGGAGAGGCTCTGGACCGGAAGTAGCTCCTCGAAGCGCCCCTGGAGGTGGGCGGAGAGGTCCGGATGCAGGTCGAGGTCCTCGGTCCGGACGGGGCTCACGTCGTCGACGTTGGCGGAGACCTCGTCGTACTTGGTGAGGTCGGGGTCGAGCCCGCCCTGCAGGAGGTTGACGATCCGGTCGAGGTCGCCGGACTCGTACAGCAGCTCTTCGAGGCGCTCCTCGGCGGCGCCCGTGAACTCCCCCTTGTACGAGAGCTCCCGCTCCAGCTCCCTGCGGGCGCAGTCGCGGCAGATCAGCTCGTCGTTGTGCTCGACCGCGCTCTCGCTCGTGATCGGGCCGTACCGCCCGTCGTTCGCGCAGCGCCGGCAGGTCCGGACCGCCGTCGCCTCCAGCTGGTAGCCGTCGAGCATCGCCTGCAGCCGCGTCCGGTTCTCCGGCGAGGTCTGCTCCGAGATGCGGATCCGCTCGGCCGCGCGGGCGAGGTCGACGAACTCGTCCGGCTGGCGGGGGTGGTCCTCGCCGTCGCGGATCACCCGGAACTTCCCCGGGCGCGGGCCCGCGGAGGTCTCCTTGAGTTCGAGCCGCCCGCGGAGCACCCGCTTCCCGTCTCGGTTCGCGACCACGGTGTAGTCGCTCCGCGCCTCGTGGAGGAACAGCGTCTCGACCTCGGCCAACTGCTGTGACACTGTCGTTCGGTACGGGAGGAAGGTATTTCAGGAGTTCGGCTCGCCGCGCGACGGTCTCGCGGCCGCGCGGCTCACGGCTGCGAGAACCACGCCTCGAAAAGGGGCGGCCCGACTACGAGACGAGGAGCTTCTCGCCGCGGTCGACCGTGATCCGGCACGGCGGCGAGAGCTTGTTGTACGCGCGGCGGAACGCCTCCTTCACCGCGGGCGCCTGCTCGACGTCGCAGTAGGCGGTGAAGACGATGTCGTCCGCGTTCAGGCGGGCGGCCGTCCCGACCGGCTTGCCGAACGCCTGGCGCATCCCGTCGGAGACGCGGTCCGCGCCGGCGCCGGTCGCCTGCTTGTTCTCCCGGATGACCTGGTGGGGGAACTTGCGGAGGGTCATCTTGTAGTTGCCCTCGCCGAGCTCCTTGATCAGGTGGCGGTTCGCCGAGAGGCGCGCGCTCTCCAGCGAGCCGTGTCGGACCTGCAGCTCCTCCTCGACGCGGAGGCTGATCTGGACGGGGTAGTCGTCCGGCTCCGCGGAGAGGTCGCCCATGTTGTGCTGGGCGATCTTCGAGCCCGGGATGCCCGTGATGTACTCGCGGCGGGTGTACGACGGCTTGTCGATCGTCCGATACATGGAGGCGGGTTTGTCAGACATGGCTACTTGTCCGATGTAGCCCGTGCTGCGGCGATAAACCCTTCGATACCGCGACGCCGCCCGCCCGCGATTCGGGCGCCGGCGGGTCGGCTCTCGGCCGCTCCCTCCCGCGCTCCCGCCTCACTCCTCGGGCGTCGGTTCGAGCGCGACGTGGTCGAACCCGCGGTCCGCGAGCCGCTCGGCGGCCCGGTCCGTGACCGAGGGCGCGACGAGCACCCCGCGGACGGCGGGCTCGGTCTCGCCGTCGCCGCCGCCGACGCCGTCGCCGTCGTCCCCCGCCGATTCCGTCGCCCCCAACTCCTCGCGGAGCGCCCGCACGTACCGGGCGAGCTGGCCGACGGCGTCGGGCCCGACGCGCCGCCGTTTCAGCTCGACGACGACCGGGGTGCCGTCGGCGTCGACGCCGAACACGTCCATCGGGCCGGCGCCGGAGGGGCGCTCGGTCGCCTTCGGCTCGAACCCCGGCTCGACGAGCTCGGGGCGCTCCAGGATTCGAGTCCGGAGGTCCTCCTCGCTGCCGTGGAGCGCGAGGTCGCGGCCGCCCGTCACGGCCATTCCGGAGAGCTGGTGGACGTCGGAGAAGCGGACCGTCAGCGTCTCCGCGGGGTTCGTCCGCGTCGACACGACCCGGAGTCGCCCCTCGCGGACCGCGGCGCGGTGCTCCGACCCCGGCGGCTGCCAGTTGACCGGCTGGCGCCCCTCGTCGGTGTGGACGAGGGCGGCGCCGTCGGGCTTCAACACGAGCAGCCGGTCGCCGGGGCCGAGGTCGGAGGCGGCGCGGCCCTCGTAGGCGACGGTGCAGCGCCCGAACAGGCTGACGAGGTCGCCGCGCTCGAAGGCGTCTTCCAGCTCCCAGAGCGCCTCGCGGTGGCTCGGGTCGTGGACGCTCGTGACTGTCACTAACCCCCGTAGGCGGTCGCGACTCAAAAAGGGCGCGCGGCCTTTCCCCCTCAGTCGCCCCGCCGCGACACGACGATACCGGCGACGAAGAGGACGACCCCGAGCGCGAAGGCGGCGATCCGAAGCGTCGTGTCGGAGACGATGATTCCGGCCAACACCGAGACGCCGAATCCGGCGTGTAACACCGCGGTCAGGTTCATGGAGTCGGTACGGTCGCGCGGCACAAAAGCGGGTCGGACCGGTGCGGTCGGGGAATCGGTTCCGCCGAGTCAGACCGGCCCGCCACGACTCGCCGATTAGGTCCCGTGCTCCCAGCTGTCCATGTACTCGCGCTGCTCGTCGCTGAGCTCGTCGTACTCGACGCCCTCGGCCGCGAGCTTGATGTCCGCGACCTCGCGGTCGAGCTCGTCGGGCACGTCGTGGACGCCGGCGTCGTACGCGTCGCCGCTCTCGGCGAGCTCGCGGACGACGACCGCCTGGACGCCGAAGCTCTGGTCCATCACCTCGACCGGGTGGCCGAGGGCGATCGGCGCGGCGAGGTTGACGAGCCGCCCCTCCGCGATGACGTTCAGGACGCGGCCGTCCGCCATCTCGAACCCCTCGACGCCGTCGCGGACCTCGTAGCGGTCGACCGCGAGGTCGTCGAGGTCGTCGAGGTTCACCTCCACGTCGAAGTGGCCGGCGTTCGCGAGGAGGACGCCGTCGCTCATCTCCTCGAAGTGCTCGCGGGTGATCACGTCGCGGTTGCCGGTCGTCGTGACGAACACGTCGCCCTTCTTCGCGGCCTCCTTCATCGGGAGCACCTCGTACCCCTCCATGTGCGCCTCCAGCGCCTTCCGGGGGTCGACCTCGCAGACGACGACGTTCGCGTTCTGGCCCGAGGCCTTCTTCGCGACGCCCTTCCCGCACTGCCCGTAGCCGCCGACGACGACGTCCTTCCCGGCCCACGAGAGGTTCGTCGTCATCGCGATGGTCGCGAGCGACGACTCGCCCGTGCCGTGGACGTTGTCGAACAGCTGCTTCATCGGCGTGTCGTTCACGGCGAAGACGGGGTAGTGAAGCTCGCCGTCGGCGTCCATCGCGCGCAGGCGGTCGACGCCGGTGGTCGTCTCCTCGGCGCCGCCGACGATGGAGTCGATCAGGCCGGGGTACTCCTCGTGGACGAGCTTCACCATGTCCATCCCGTCGTCGACGGTGATGGTGGGCTCGTGGGCGACGCAGGCGTGCATCGCGTCGTAGTAGGCGTCGTCGTCGACGCCGCGGACCGCGTAGGAGGTGATCGACTCGTGGGCGTCGAGCGCGGCAGACACGTCGTCGTGGGTCGACAGCGGGTTACAGCCGGTGATCGCGACCTCGGCGCCGCCGTCGGCGAGCAGCTCGACGAGGTTCGCCGTCTTCGCCTCGACGTGCATCGCCATCGCGACCGTCTCGCCGGCGAGCGGCCGCTCGTCGGCGAACTCCTCGCGGAGGGCGTTCAGGATCGGCATGTGCTGGAGCGCCCAGTCCATCTTCCGGCGCCCCTCCTCTCGGGCCGATTCGACGTCCGAGAGGTGCTGTGACACCGGCGGATACGCGGCTTCGCTCATACCCACCGGTTCGCTCACGGCGCACTAAACCCTGCCGACACCGGACTCGATCCGGGAAAAAAGCCGTTCCAGCCGTCGGTCACCGCCCGGATCCCCCGGGCCGTCGGGTCGCGCAGTCAGTTCCCGCCCGGACCGCCAGCGTGGTCCGGCGGTCCGCGCTCGCCGTCGTCCGCGTCGTCCGCGTCGTCTTCGTCGTCATCGTCGTCCGCGTCGTCGTCTTCGGCCTCATCGTCGTCAGCGTCGTCTTCATCGGCCTCGTTCTCTTCCGCGTCGTCCTCCTCGGCCTCGTCTTCGTCCGCATCGTCATCGTCAACGTCGTCTTCCTCGGTCTCATCCTCTTCGACTTCGTCGTCGTCCGCGTCGTCGTCACCGGCGTGGTCCGGCGGTCCGCGCTCGCCGTCGCCGCCGGCGTGGTCGGGCGCGTTCCCGTTCCCGGGAGCGTCGCTCTCGTTCTCGTCGTCCGCGTCTCCATCATCATCGCCCGCGTCCTCGTCGTCCGCCTCGCCCGGGCCGCCCGCCTGGTCCGGCGCGTTCCCCGGGTTGTTCTCCGTCACGAAGTCCGAGACCGCGGCGCCGATGCCGCCCTCGCGGTCGTCCAGGTTCGCGATGAACTCTCGGACCTGCAGGCCGAACGGCCTGCGCACCTCGGCGTCCTCGCCGGTCGTCAGGTCGACCGTGGTCGAGGCGGAGTCGTTCTCGTACTCCGCGGTCACGTCGACGGTGACGTCCTCCTCGGCGGCGGGGAGCTCGACGGTGCCGTCCGCGTCGGTCTCGTAGTCGCCCTCGCCGACGTAGGTGACGTTCTGTCCGTCGGCGGTCGTGACGTTCACCGAGGCGTTCTCCGCGGGCTCGTCGTCGTCGGTGACCGTGACGACCGGCTCGCCGTCGGTGTCCTCGACGTCGAGTTCGAGCCCCTCGGGGGCCTCGACGTCGACGGCGGTCGAGACGGAGTCGTTCCCGACCGTCGCCGTGACGTTCACCGTCACGTCCTCCTCGGCGGCGGGGAGTTCGACGGTGCCGTTCTCGTCGGTCTCGTAGTCGCCCTCGCCGACGTAGGTGACGTCCTGGCCGTCGGCGGTCGTGACGTTCACCGAGGCGTTCTCGACCGCGGTGTCGTTCTCGGTGACCGTGACGACCGGCTCGCCCTCGGTGTCCTCGACGTCGAGTTCGAGGCCGTCCGGCGCTTCGAGGTCGACCGTCGTCGACGCGGTCTCACCGTCGGCGGCGGCCGTGACCTCGACGGTCACGTCTTCCTCGGGAGCGGGGAGCTCGACGGTGCCGTTCGCGTCCGTCTCGTACTCGCCCGTCCCCGCGTACGACTCGTTCTCCGCGTCGACCGCGCTCACGACCACGGTGGCGTTCTCGACCGCGGTGTCGTTCTCGGTCACCGTGACCGTCGGTTCCCCGTCGGCGTCGTCGACGGCCACTTCGAGGTGACCGTCGGCGGCGGCGACGCCGGTCATCGCGCCGAGCGCGACGACCGCGACCAGTAGGAGTGCTGTCGTGCGTCCTCTCATTGTCCACTCGGGTCGTACCGCCGTTACCGGATAAAACGGGAGTTCGCTTAACTCGGTTTAATCCGGATTTTATCCGGGTTAACGGGCCTGTGCGGCGCATTTGGTGTTTCGCGGGTCGAACCCCCGATCCCGCCCCGAATCGAGCGGCGGTCCGGTCCGGATCGGCGCTCGGGCGCGGCTCGCGCGCGACGGCCGTCACCTCCGTCTCACATCCCGCGGGGTTCGCGTCCGTCTCACATCCTGCGGGATTCCCACCGTCCCACCTCCCGCGGAGTCCGACCCTCGCCGCTCGCTAGATCCGACCCTCCTCGAGAGCGAGCTTCAGCCCGAACCCGATCAGGACGCTCCCGCTCGCGTAGCGGACGGCCCGCCGCCCCGTCGCCGACTCCAGCAGCAGGTGCCGGACCCGGTCGGCGAACAGCGCCACCGCGGCGAGGTACGCGAGGCTGAGCCCCGCGTACACCAGTCCGAGGACGGACAGCTGGAGGGCGGCGTCCGCGGTCGCCGGGACGAACTGCGGGAAGAAGGCGAGGACGAAGACGGCCACCTGCGGGTTGGTGACGTTGATCGTGAGCGCCTTCCGGTACGAGTCGACGAGCGAGCCGTCCCCGGACTCCACCGGCTCGTCGATCTCGAACGTCTCGTCGTCCCCGAGCAGCCGCACGCCGAGATAAACTAGGTAGGCGGCGCCGACGTACTTCATGAGGACGTACGCCTCCGCGGTCGTCCGGAGCAGCGCGGACAGCCCGAGGACCGCGGCGCCCGCGTGCACCAGCACGCCGGTGGCGGTCCCGACCGCCGCGGCGACGCCGGCCGCGCGCCCCTCGCTGAGGCTCCGCGTGACCGTGTATATCGAGTCCGGGCCCGGCGAGACGACGACCGCCATCACCGCCGGAACGAACGCGACCACGACGGGCAGGTCGATCACGACCGACCCGTCGGTCGGCGACCGATTAACTCTGTCCGTCCGCCTCGACTCTCCGGTTCGTCTCGGCGAGATTCCGCCGCCACGGGGCCTCGCGCTCAGCCGTCGACGCGCTCGACGAGGTCGCTCGCGGCGCTCGCGGCGCGCTCCCGCACCCGCTCGGCGTCGAGCGTCAGCACCTCGCGGTCGTGCATGAGTACCTCTCCGTCACAGACCGTGTGCCGCACGTCGCTCCCGCGCGCCGCGTACGCGAGGTGGGAGACTGGGTCGTGGACCGGCGTGAGGTGCGGGGCGTCGAGGTCGACGACGGCCAGGTCCGCGGCCGCGCCCGGCTCGATCCGGCCGCCGGGGAGGCCGAGGGCGTCCGCGCCCGCCGCGGTCGCCATCTCGACGACCGCCTCGGCCGGGACCGCCGCGGCGTCGTCCGCGGCGAGCTTCCCGATCATCGCGGCGTCACGCATCTCGTCGAAGACGTCCAGGTCGTTATTCGAGGCCGCCCCGTCGGTGCCGAGCGCGACCGTGACCCCCGCCTCGCGGAGGCGCTGGACCGGCGCCATCCCGCTGGCGAGCTTCATGTTCGAGGCCGGGCAGTGGACGACCGCGGTCCCGGCGGCCGCGAGGCGCTCAATCTCGGAGCCGTCGACGTGGACGCCGTGCGCGAAGAAGTCGTCCGGGCCGAGCGCGTCGAGGTCGGCGGCGTACGCGATCGGTCGCTCGCCGCGCTCGTCGACGATCGGCTCGACCTCGTCGACCGTCTCGTTCGCGTGGAGGTGCACCGGCACGCCCGCCTCGCGGGCCGCGGCGACCCCCTCGCGCAGGAGCTCCTCGCCGACGGTCGTCAGCGAGTGCGGCATGAAGGCGGTCCGGATCCGGCCGTCGGCGGCGCCGTCGAGCTCGCGGGCGACCGCGAGGCTCTCCTCGACGTCGGCGCGGGCGTCGGCCTCCCCTTTCCCGACCGTCACGACGCCGTGGCCGAGCCGCACGCGCAGGCCGGCGCGGTCGACGACGTCGGCGACCCGGTCCATCGCGAAGTACATGTCCGCGAACGCGGTCGTCCCGGATCGGACCATCTCCAGCGCGCCGAGCGCGGCGCCGGCCTCGACGTCGTCGGGCGTCAGTTCGGCCTCGGCCGGCCAGATGTCCTCTCGCAGCCACGCGTCCAGCGGCTTGTCGTCGGCGTACCCGCGGAGCAGCGTCATGGCGACGTGGGTGTGCGCGTTGACGAGGCCGGGGATCACGAGCGACCCCGCGGCGTCGAGCGTCTCGTCGGCGTCGGGGACGTCCTCGACGCGTCCCCCCGCTTCGCCGTCGGCGGTCGCCTCCCCTACCGCGAGGATCCGCCCCGCGTCGCGGTCGATCGTCACGTCGGCGTCGGTCACGGAGCCGTCCGGGCGGAGGACGCGCCCCCCGGCGACGCGTAGCGCGTTCATACGGAGGGATTCCGCCCCCCGAACCAAACGGCTTCGGTTCCGGCTCCCCGGCCCTCCGCCGCCCCTCGCGACGGGCTTAGGCCGCTCCGGCCCCTCCGTTCACGAGTGACCGTCGACGTCCACGCGCACACGTCCTACTCCGACGGGTCGGGGATCCCGCTCATGGTCGACGCGGCCGAGGCGGCGGGGCTCGACGCGGTCGGGTTCGCCGACCACTGCAGCCTGAGCGAGGCGTGGCGCGACGAGCGCCTGCTGTGGAACCGCAACTTCGACCGCACGTACGAGCGCCGCCGCGAGGCGCTCGCGATCGCCGCCGACCGCACCGACCTGACCCTCTACGACGCGGTGGAGATGGACTACGAGCCGGAGCTGGAGCCGGCGATCGCGGCGTTCCTCGCCGACGCCGACTTCGACTACGCGGTCGGCAGCGTCCACTACGTCGCCGGCAGGCAGGTGTTCCCGTTCGAGTCGTTCGACGACGCGAGCGACGCCGAGCGCCGGGCGTTCGTCGACGACTACTACGACGCGGTCGTCTCGCTCGTCGAGTCGGAGCTGTTCGACGTGCTCGCGCACGCCGACCTCGTCGAGAACCACCCGGCGCTCCGCGGGCTCACGACCGCCGCCCACCGGGAGCGGGTCGCGGCCGCCTGCGCGGATTCCCGAACCGTCCCGGAGGTCAACGCCGGCCGCGCCGGCGACCGCGGCGAGTTCGACCTGTTCCACCCGACCGACCCGCTCGTCGACGCCTTCCGCGACCGCGGCGTCCGGTTCGTCGTCGGCACCGACTCGCACGACCCCGAGGACTTCGCCGACCGGGTCCCGCGGCTGGAGCGGTACCTCGACGAGACGGGGATCGAGCCGCTCCCCGCCGAGGCGCTCCTCGGGGGATCTCCCCGCGCCGCCGAGTAGCTCGGTCCTCCCCTCGCGCCGCCGGTAGCGTCGGCCCCCTCCGAAGCCCCTTAGGTCGCTCCCGCCCGAGTGCGCGCATGGCAACCGACGCCCAGGAGGCGTGTTTCGAGGCCGGGATCAAGTTCGGCTCCCTGTATCACCAGTTCGCCGGGACGCCCGTCAGCCCGTCGAGCGCGCGGAGCCTGGAGGCCGCGATGGCCGAGTCGATCGAGAACCAGCCGTTCTGCGAGTCGGTGACCGTCGAGATCCGCGACGACCGCGTCGCCGACGCGATCGACCACGAGAACGGCTACACCGAGCTCACCGGCTCGCTGATGGACGTCGAGATGCGGATCGAACGCGAGGGCGTCGCCGTCCGCACCCGGATGGCGATGCGCGACGGCTACCCGCTGATGGAGGTCGTCTCCGTGGCCGACGACTGAACCGCCCGGTCGTCACCCGCTCCTCGCCGACCGACTCACTCCGCCGGGTCGACGTCCCGGATCGTCCCGACGCCCTTGCTCGACCCCTCGCGGAAGACGAACCGCTGGCCCTCCTCGATCAGGTACGGCCGGAACTTGAACCGGATCCGCGTCCGTCCGGTGTCGCCGGGGAGGAGCCGCCCGCCCTCGGGCGCGAAGACGGCCGCCTCGGAGACGGTCTCCACGTGGACGACCGGCTCGTACCCCTCCTGGATCCTGGTCGGGTGGTTCAGCACCATCACCTCGGCCTCGAACTCGCGGACCGGTTCCGGGTCGCTCTCGCGGGGCACGAGGGCCATCCCGCGCTCGATCTCCTCCTCGTCGACGCCCTTCAGCGCGATCCCGACGATCCGGCCGGCGGTCGCCTTGTCGACCCGGTGGTAGTGCATCTCGATCGACCGGGCCTCCACCTCGCGGAAGGAGTCGTCGGCCATCGGGCCGAGCAGGAGCTCGTCGCCGGCCTCCACGGTGCCGGAGTTGACCGTGCCGGACGCGACCGCGCCGACGCCGGTCACCTTGTAGCTCCGGTCGACGTACAGCCGGAACTCCTCGCGCTCCGGGGTCGCGCGCTTGGGGAGCGTCTCGAACAGCCGGTCGAGCGTCCCGAGCCCCTCCTTCGTCACCGCGCTGGTCCGGAGGAGCGGGACGACGCCGTCGCCGACCTCCGCGACCGCCGCGTCGATCCCATGGCGGTCGACGAGCAGCGGGGTCTGCCCGGCGTCGCGCAGCATCGACTCGGTCTCCCGCTCGACCGCGGCCAGCCGCTCGTCGCTCACGGCGTCCGCCTTCGTGATCGCGACGACCGTTGGCAGCTCGGTCGCCAGCAGGATGCCGAGGTGCTCGCGCGTCGTCTTCGTCGGCCCGTCGTCGGCGGCGACGACGAGGAGCCCGTAGTCGAGCTTCTGGCCGACGAGCCCCCGGATCGTCGTCCGGAGCCAGGGCTCGTGGCCGACCGTGTCGACGAACGAGACCAGCCGGTCGGCCTCCTCGACGATCCGCGCGCGGTCGGACTTGCGGTGCGGGTTGTCCATCCGGACCGGCTCGTCGCCTCCCTCCTCGAAGCCGTAGACGGCGTACGAGAGGTCGGCGGAGAGCCCCCGCTCGACCTCGTGGGGCTGGACGTCGAGGAAGCCCCGGGTGCCGCCCTGCCCGTCGTCGGCCCGGCCGGTGACGAGCGTGCCGACGAGCGTCGACTTCCCGTGGTCGACGTGGCCCGCCGTCCCGACCACGAGGTGGTCGTCGTCCGTCTCGAACATCCCGCCGTCGCGCAGGGTGGCGAGCCCGACGAGCCCGGCGTCGGTCGCGTCGTCGCCGACGCCGGCGCTCCAGGTCTCCACGTCGGCGATGTGAGCGTCGGCCTCGTCGGCCAGCAGCGAGAGGACGTCCATCGTCTCGGAGAAGGCGTCGGGGGCGATCCCGGCCAGACCGCCGTCGTCGGTGACGCCGAGGACGTACGTCGCCTCGCCGTCGCCGGAGAGCACGCGGTGCCGGAGCTGCGCCACGAGCGACTCCATCCGCCCCTCCGCCAGGTGGACCTCGCGTGTCAGTCGCTCCTTGAACTCGATCGCGCCCCCGTCGCGCTCGCCGCGCTCGATGGCCCGCCGGAGGGCGGACCGGTCAGCGCTCATGCGTCCTCGTAGGCGACAGCCGGGCTTAACGGTTTTCGTGCCGTGAGTCCCCACGTCACGCGATCGGTACCGACCGCCCGGGAGCGCTCCCGAGCGGCGCACGTTTTAATCGACCGCCGCGGACAACGGTGATATGGACACGACGGTCCCCCGCGTCTCCGAACGCCGCGTTCACGTCGCGCCGCTCGGCCACGAGCGCGACCGCATCGTCGAGCCCCTCCGCGACCACGGCGCCGACGTCGTCTACCTGCTGGCCGACGCGCCCGACCGCGACGCCGCCCGCGGTACCGTCGACTTCGAGGCGGCGGCCGCGGGCCCGGACGGCGGCCGGGTCGACGTCGACGGGCTCACCGACTACCAGCGGGACGCGTGGGCGGAGGCCGCCGAGTTCGCCTCGGTGCGAGCGGTTCCGGTCGCGCTCGCGGACGTGTACGACGTGCTCGGCGTCACGACCACGATCGCCGCGAGGCACGGGGCCGGCGAGCCCGACGGCGACCGGCTGTTCGCCAACGTCTCGACCGGGCCGCGGGTCGCTGCGGTCGGCGTCGCCATCGCCTGTATGATCGTCGGCGCGCGCCCCTACAGCGTCGAGCCCGAAACCCACCGTCACGACGTGCGCGAGGAGCCGCTCACGGCGGGCGTCGCGGCGACGGTCGACCTCCCGCTCTACCCCATGGACGCCCCGACGACCGATCAGGTCGCGATCCTCGGGTGGCTCCACGAGCGCGACGACGACCACCTGACGACGGACAAGTGGAACCTGATCGAGTGGGCCCGCGAGCGCGGCCTGTCGTTCCTCCGCGAGGCCGGCGAGAGCCGGACCGCGAAGTACCGCGCGCTGGAGACGCACGTGCTCGCGCCGCTGCGCGACCGCGGCTACGTCGAGCTGGAGGACGTCGGGCGCTCGGACACGGTCCGGCTCACCGACACCGGCCGCCGCGTCTTCTTCGCGTTCCAGCACAAGCTCGGCGGGTAACCTAGTCGACACGCATGGCGCAACCTGTCCGATTCGAACGTGCTGTTCGGTTTATCCGTACTGTTAACGGCTAACGTAGAATCACCTCTCGCTCTTCGACCTAGATGCGTGGCGCCCGCCGGGCGGTCGGGGCGCCCTCCCTGCCCTCCACACCGCCTGTCCGCTGTCGGTCGCCGTCGGCCGGTCGCGGCGACCGGCCGTCGCCGTCTCCCGGCCGGCGGTGACTCCCCGCTGACGCCGCCCCGTCCGCCGGACGGGTCGTCACGAAGCGACGGCCCCGCCGTCGCCTCTCCCTTCTCTCCGAGGCCGACCCACAGCCTTAGCACGGCTCGGGCGATGCATCGGGACGATGGACCTCGTCGAGAAGTACCAGTCGGCGCTCGTCTTCGCGGCCGTCGCGCTCGGCCTCGCCGCCGGGCAGGTCGACGGGGTCGCTCCCGTCGCGGACCGGCTCATCGTCCCGTTCCTGATGGTCATGCTGTTCGCCGCGTTCGTCGGGATTCCGCTCTCCCGCCTGCGGGAGGCGTTCGGCAACCGCCGCGTGGTCGGGTCGAGCCTGCTGGTCAACTTCGTCTGGAGCCCCCTGCTCGCGGTCGGGCTCGGCGCCCTCTTCCTCCGTACCCAGCCCGCGCTCTGGATCGGGCTCGTCATGCTCCTGGTGACGCCGTGTACGGACTGGTACCTCGTGTTCACCGACGTCGCCGACGGCGACGTGCCGCTCGCGGCCTCCGTGCTGCCGTACAACCTCGTCCTCCAGCTCGTGTTGCTCCCGGTGTACCTCTACGCGTTCGCGGGGACGCTCGTCGACCTGCCGCTCGCGCTGCTGGCCGAGAGCGTCCTCCTCGTCCTCGTCGGCCCGCTCTCGGTCGGCGCCGCCGCCCGGTGGGCCCTCACCCGAACGAAGGGGACGGCGTGGTTTCGCGAGCGGTTCCTGCCCCGCCTGAGTCCGATACAGATCGGCTTCCTCGCACTGGCCATCGGGGCGATGTTCGCGTCGCAGGGGGACGCGATCGTCGAGAACCCGCGGCTGCTGGCGCTGATGGCGATTCCGGTCGCGCTGTTCTACGCGGTCAACCTCGTCGTCGGGCTTCTCGCCGGCCGCCTGCTCTCCTTCTCGTACGCCGAGATGGTCTGTTTCAACAACACCATCCTCTCGCGGAACTCCCCGACCGCGCTCGCCATCGCGGTCGTCGCCTTCCCGAACGATCCGCTGATCCCGCTCGCGCTCGTCATCGGGCCGCTGCTGGAGCTCCCGCTCCTCGGGGTCATCGCGCAGGCGCACCTCGCGGTGCGGGAGCGGTGGACGGCTCGCCTCGATGCGTCCTCGAACGGTCGATAGCGACGCTACCGCGCGGCGGGCCGCCCCACCCGTCCGCCCCGCGCTCCCGCTTCACTCCCCGGTCAGGTCCACGTACGTCCGCCGCACCGTCACGGGCGTCACGTCGGCGACGTCGGCCGCCTCCTGCTGCGTGCAGTCGGTCCCGAGCTCGCGCGCCGCCGTGTACAGGCAGGCGGCGGCGACGCCGACCGGGTTGCGGCCGTTCGCGATCCCCTCGCTCACGGCGCGCTCCGCGAGCTCGCCGGCGCGGCGCTCCACCTCGGCCGCGCAGCCGAGGTCGCTCGCGAACCGCGGGAGGTACTCCGCCGGGCCGGTCGGTCCGATCGGGAGCCCGAGCTCGCGGTTCATCGCGTCGAACGCGGCCCGGTGCTCGTCCTCGGTCGCCTTCGCCTCGGCGCAGACCTCGCCGACGGTTCGGGCCACGTCCGCGGTGCGGCAGGCGACGTAGACGCAGGCGACCGCGAACCCCTCCAGCGAGCGGCCGCGCAGCAGGCTCTCCCCCTGCGCGGAGTCGAACAGCGCGCAGGCCGTGTCCCGGACGCTGTCGGGGAGTTCCAGCACGCCCGTCAGCCGCCGGATCTCGGTGTACGCGTACACCTTGTTGCGGTCGCGCTTGGTCGAGATCTGCGCGCGGTTGTGCTGGGTCCGCATCCGGGCCAGCCGCCGGCGCTTGCGCCCCTTCACGCGGGTCGACCGACCGATCTCCGTCGAGAGCCCGCGGTCGTGCCGGGAGCGCGTCAGCGGGGCGCCGGTGCGCTTGGGATCGGAGTCGTCGTCGTCGAACGAGCGCCACTCCGGGCCGTGGTCGATCCGGTCGGCCTCGACGACGAGCCCGCAGTCGTCGCAGACGCGCTCGGCCGAATCGACCCGCGTCCGGCCGCCGCACTCCGGGCACTCGTCGACGGCCGTCGTCGCCTCCTCGGCGGTCGCAGCGCTCGTCGACTCCTCGTCTGCGGTCGCGGTCGCCTCCTCGGCGCGGTCGGTCGTCTCGGTGCGGTGCGAACGGGCGCGGGTCGAGCGTGCTCGGCTCATCACACGTCGAACTCGGGCCCGATCCCTTACTTAAACCCGGGAGAATTCGGCGGCGACCGCCCGGATCGCGGCGTCCAAACCGACCGGTAACCGGTCGGTGATTTCGGCTCTCGTCGCGCTGGGGTACCGTGGTTTTAACCCGATGAGCGAGCCATGCGTTCGCATGACGCTGTCGGAGATCGCGGACGGGCTGGAGGTGACCGCGAGCCAGCGCGAGCGCGGCGTCGCCGTCGCCGACGACACGGAGACGCCGCTCGTCGACCGCCTCGCGGACCACGCCGACGACCTGCCGTGTACCCCGGCCGCGACCGCGACGCTGGTCGACGCGTACACGGCCGGGCGGAGCGTCGGCGACGCCGCCCGCGAGGCCGGCGTGACGCCGATGACGGGCGCGAAGGCGCTCCACCGCTGCGGCGTCGAGGGGGTCTGCCCGCTCGCCCCGAGCCGCCGGAGCGTCGTCCGCGACTGGCTCGACGGCCGGACCGCCCGGAGCGAGGCGGTCGCGCTCGCCGGGGGCGACGAGGCGGACTTCGCGCTGGCGACGTACGTCGAGACCCACGACCCGGTCCCCGCGGTCGCCGACGCCGTCGACGCCCACGTCGCGGGCGCGGCCCCGCTCGGCGACGGGCTCCGCGGCGACGGCGACACCCCCGGCGGCGCGCTGGGCTCGCCCGACGGACTGCGCTGAGTCGCGACCCGATCGTTCCCTCTCCGACCCCGTCTTGCCCCTCAAGAGCGGATCCGATCGACTAGCCCCGACTCCTCGAACTCGATCCCGAGCGCCGCGTCGAAGGCGCGCTCGTACGTCCCCGCCAGCGCCTCGACGTACGCCCCGGTCCCGCTCGCCGCCGCGGGGGCGTCGCCGACCCCGGGGTCGACCGCGGGGAGCCGACTGTCGGCGCCGCCGCCGTCGCGCTCGGCGTCGTTCTCCCCCGCGCGGGCCACCGCGACCGTCCCGTCGACGCTCCCGCCGACGTCGGCCACGCGGCCGCGGAGCCGCTGGAGCGCGTCCCGCCCGTGCGCCGTCGCGGGCGTCACCGCCTCGACGCGGTCGGCCGCCGCGACCGCCGCGACCGCCGCGTTCGACCCGACGGGGGCGGTGTCGACGACGACGGCGTCGTAGGCGGTCGCCGCCTCGTCGATCCGCCGCTCCAGCTTCCGCCCGGCCTCTGCCGTCTCGGCGCGCGCCACGCGCTCGAACGGCGCCCGGGCCGGCACCGCGTCGGCGCGCCCCGGGAGCCCGGTCGCGTCCTCGGGAGCGCTTCCGTCGCCGCTCCCGCTCTCGTCCCCCCGATCGCCTCCGGCGCCGCCGCCGACATCGATCGGGTACGTCGCCGCCGACAGCGACGCGTCGGTCTCGTCGGTGAGCAGCGCCGTGAGGTCGGTGCCGATCCGCCCCGAGACGTACTCGGAGAGCCCCTGCGTCGTGAACGCTGCGTCGACCACGGCCACGTCGCGGCCGTCGCGCGCGCCGAGCGCCGCCAGTTCGACCGCGGTTCGCGTCGTTCCCGCGCCGCCGGTCGCCCCGACGAGCGCGAGGGTCCTCGCCTGCATGCGCTCGGCTACTCGGCGGTCCGCTGTTAACGCTGTTGCACGCCGCCCGCCTACTCCGCGATCGCCTCGGCCACCGCGTCCAGCTCGTCGTCGGTGAGGTCGGGCTGCTCGCCGCCGACCGCGTGGAGGGGGGCGCCGCCGTCGCCCTCGAACCGCGGAATGACGTGGACGTGGACGTGCGGGACCTCCTGGCCGGCCGCTTCGCCGTCGTTGATCCCGACGTTGGCGCCGTCGGCGCCGACGGTCGACCGGATACGGGGGGTGAGCTCCGCCACGGCCGCGAACAGGTCGCTCGCGAGGTCCTCGTCGAGGTCGCCGAGGTGCTGCGCGTGCGACTTCGGGATGACGAGGGTGTGGCCGCGCGCGAGCGGGTTGGCGTCGAGGAACGCCAGCACGTCGTCGGTCTCGTGGACGGTCCGCGCCGGGATGTCCCCGGCGACGATCGAACAGAAGATACAGTCGTCGGACATACGCGAGGGATCGGCGGCGCGACGCATCAAGGTTTCCCGGAGGGGAGCGGTCGGTCCGAGCCCCGCCTCGCCCTACCCGTCCGCGTCGGGGAACGGCACGTCGACGCGGTCGCCGTCGTCCGGGAGCAGCACCTCGCCGCCGAACGCCTCCCGCGCCTCCCGGCGGATCGGCGAGGCGTCGGCCGCGTACCGCGAGGAGACGTGCACCAAGGCCAGCCGCTTCGCGTTCGCCCGCGCGGCGACCTCCCCGGCCTCGCGGCCGGTCGAGTGGGCCGTGTCGCGGGCGCGGTCGGCCATGTCGTCGGCGAAGGTCGCGTCGTGGACGAGCAGGTCGGCCGCCTCGGCGACCTCGACGGTCCGCTCTCGGGGGCGCGTGTCGGCGGTGTAGACGAGCGTCCGCCCGGGCCGCGGCGGGCCGACGACCTGGTCCGGCTCGACGACCGTCCCGTCCTCGGCCTCGACCGGCTCGCCCTCGTGGAGCCGGCCGAACTTCGGGCCGACGGGGACGCCGAGCTCCTCCGCCTTCGGGCGGTCGAACCGCCCGGGCCGGTCGTCCTCGTCGAGGACGTACCCCTGCGAGACCGTCCGGTGCTCCGTCTCGAACGCGCGGACCTCGTAGCCGTCGGCGTCGAGCGCGACCTCGCCCGGGGCGACGGGCTCGATCCGGACCTCGAACGCGGGGTCGTGGCCGACCGCGTGCACGAGGTCGCGGAGGTCGCCCTCGGTCCCCGGCGGGCAGTGGACCGTCAGGGGCTCGGTCCGGTCGTTGAAGCCGAGCGTCTGGACCAGTCCGGGGATCCCGAGGACGTGGTCGCCGTGGAGGTGCGAGACGAACAGCCGGTCGATCCCGAACCCGGTGCCGTGCCGCATCATGCCGCGCTGCGTCCCCTCGCCGCAGTCGAAGAGGAGGCGATCGCCCTCGCGGTTGACGAACAGCGCGCTCGGCGCGCGCTCGGTGGTCGGGACGGCGCCGCCCGTGCCGAGGAACGTGACGCGAAGGGACATGCCCGTTCGTCGGTGCGGCGGTTGTAAACCGGTGTCGATGACGGTGGGGAGTCGGCGGTCCTGACGGGCCGGCCGCGGCGACGGGGCGACGGAGCGCGCCCGCGACTAGCGACCCCCGGCCGCCGCGGTCCGCCGGCGACACCGACATGTGTCCGCCGGCCCAGAACCGACCGTGCACGACTCGATCGCCGCGCTGGTCGGACGAGAGGGGTGGCGCGCCGAGGGCGACGCGGCGCGCGTCCACTACGACGGCGGGGGCGACCGGTTCGCGGTGGAGTTCTACGCGGGGCCGGAGCGCGTCCTCTACTGGACGGTCCCCGCCGGCGACCCGGACGCGACAGCCGGGGCCGACCCAGACGGGACCGCCGGGGACGATCCGGACGCCTCCCCCGACGACGGAGAGGCGACCACCGACGGCGACTCGGACGCGACCGCCGCCACGGCCGCCCCCGTCCCCCGCGAGGAGATCCCCGATCCCCTCCGACGACGCATCCGCGAGGACCTCGACGCCGCCGGGGTCGACCCCGACGCGGAGCGCCGCACGGTCTGACCCCGATCTCGCCCGATCGCCGGTTTCGACGCCCGATACCGGCGATTTCCGCCGGTGTATTCCGGGCCGAAGGAAACCCATTTGCCGCCCGGTCCGATAGGATCCGGTAATGAGTAGCGCCGAGTGGGAGGAGGACGACCCCTTCGAGGAACAGCGGGACAAGATCGAGAACCCGATGAAACGCCTGTTCCTCGCGTACGGTCGCGACTACCTCCCGCACGTGTCGGTCGGGGTCGTCGCCAGCGTCTTCGCGCGCCTCCTCGACCTGCTCCCGCCGCTAATGTTAGGGATCGCCATCGACGCCGTGTTCTACGAGGACGCGGTCTTCAGCGAGCAGATCCCGCTCGTCCTCCTCCCCGAGGCGTGGCTCCCGACCGGCCAGGCGGCGCAGTTCTGGTTCACCGTCGCCGTCATCGGCGGCGCGTTCGGGCTCGGGGCCGCGTTCCACTGGGTCCGCAACTGGGGGTTCAACGGCTTCGCGCAGAACATCCAGCACGACGTCCGGACCGACACCTACGACAAGATGCAGCGGCTGAACATGGAGTTCTTCTCCGACAAGCAGACGGGCGAGATGATGTCGATCCTCTCGAACGACGTGAACCGGCTCGAACGGTTCCTCAACGACGGGATGAACTCCCTGTTTCGCCTGTCGGTGATGGTGCTCGGGATCGGGTTCCTGCTCGTGTGGATCAACTGGCAGCTCGCCCTCGTCGCGCTCCTCCCCGTCCCGATCATCGCCGGGTTCACCTACCTGTTCATCAGGACCATCCAGCCGAAGTACGCCGAGGTGCGCTCGTCGGTCGGGAAGATGAACTCGCGGCTGGAGAACAACCTCGGCGGCATCCAGGTGATCAAGTCGTCGAACACGGAGCCGTACGAGTCCGACCGCGTCGACGACGTCTCGATGGACTACTTCGACGCCAACTGGGACGCGATCCGGACCCGGATCAAGTTCTTCCCGGCGCTCCGCGTGCTCGCCGGCATCGGCTTCGTGCTCACGTTCGTCGTCGGCGGGCTCTGGGTGTTCCGGGAGACGCCGCCGGGCCCGTTCACCGGGACGCTCACCGTCGGGAACTTCGTCGTCTTCATCCTCTACACCCAGCGGTTCATCTGGCCGATGGCGCAGTTCGGACAGATAATCAACATGTACCAGCGCGCCCGCGCCTCCTCCGCGCGGATCTTCGGGCTGATGGATGAGCCCTCCCGGCTCGCCGAGGAGCCCGACGCCGAGGACCTCGTCGTCGACGAGGGCGAAGTCGTCTACGACGACGTGAGCTTCGGCTACGACGAGGAGACGATCGTCTCCGACGTCGACTTCGCGGTCGAGGGCGGCGAGACGCTCGCCCTCGTCGGCCCGACCGGCGCCGGGAAGTCGACCGTCCTCAAGCTGCTGCTCCGGATGTACGACGTCGACGAGGGGTCGATCGAGATCGACGGGCAGGACGTGCGCGACGTGACCCTGAAGTCGCTCCGCCGGTCGATCGGCTACGTCGGCCAGTCGTCGTACCTGTTCTACGGCACCGTCCGCGAGAACATCACGTACGGCACCTTCGACGCGACCGACGAGGAGGTCCGCGAGGCCGCCAGGGCCGCCGAGGCCCACGAGTTCATCGAGAACCTCCCGGACGGCTACGACACGATGGTCGGCGAGCGCGGCGTGAAGCTCTCCGGCGGCCAGCGCCAGCGGGTCACCATCGCGCGCGCGGTGCTGAAAGACCCCGACATCCTCGTCCTCGACGAGGCGACCTCCGACGTCGACACCGAGACGGAGATGCTGATCCAGCGCTCGCTCGACCGGCTCACGGCCGACCGGACGACGTTCGCGATCGCCCACCGGCTCTCCACGATTAAGGACGCCGACGCGATCCTCGTGTTGGAGGGCGGCGAGGTCGTCGAGCGCGGGACCCACGCCGAACTGCTGGAGAACGGCGGGCTGTACGCCCACCTCTGGGGCGTCCAGGCCGGCGAGATCGACGAGCTCCCGCAGGAGTTCATCGACCGCGCCCAGGAGCGCACCGCGCGCCTGATCGAGGACGCGGAGTCAGACGACGACTGAGGCGCGCGGGCCGGTCCGTTCGGGTTCCCCGGACCGCTCACGTCGACAGCCGGCTCCAGCCGTCCGCGGCGCCGTCCCCGCGCTCCTCCCCTCCGGCTCCCTCTGTCGCCGCGCCGTCTCCGGTCTCCTCGCCCAGCGCGTCGAGGACCGCGTCGCGCACCTGCCGCGGCTCGTGGAACCGCGTCCGCTCGCACCGCTCCAGCACCGTTTCGAGCCGCTCGCCCCCGCCGTCGGTCTCCAGCTCGAAGCCGCCGTACTGCTCCACCAGCTCCCCGACCGACACCGGGTACCGGTGCTCGCGGAGCGCCCGCTTCAGCGGCCCGAACGTCACCCCCGCCGTTCGACCGTGATCCTCGTTCTCGTTGCTCATGCGTGGCGCGTCGTCGGCGAGCGGAATAACTCCCCGGGCCGATCCGCTCCCCCTTCGGTTCGGTCGGGACCGAGTCTGGCGGGCTGACCGCCCCGCTCCCGCCCGGAGACCGTCGGCTATACGGCCCGCCCCACCGTGGGGTCGGTATGCGACTCGCGGACGCCACCTGGACCGACGTGCGCGACGCCGATGTCGACGTCGCGTTCGTCCCCGTCGGCAGCACCGAACAGCACGGCCCCCACGCGCCCCTCGGGACCGACACGCTCAACGCCGTCGCGGTCGCGGAAGCGGGCGCGGCGGCGTATGAGGAGGGGGATGCGACCGCCGACGGCAACGGGGCCGAAGAGACCCCGAGCGCGGTCGCGGTCGCCCCGCCGATCCCGGTCGGCGTCGCCGAGGAGCACCGCGCCTTCGACGGGACGATGTGGGTCTCGCCCGACGCCTTCCGGGCGTACGTCCGCGAGGCGGCCGCGTCGCTGACGCGCCACGGGATCGACCGGGTCGTGTTCGTCAACGGGCACGGCGGCAACGTCGAGGCGCTCGCGGAGGTCGCCCGCCGGTTCTCCCGCGACGACGCCCACGACGGCTACGCGGTCGCGTTCACCTGGTTCGAGGCGGTCGGCGAGCACGCGGGCGACATGGGCCACGCCGGTCCGCTGGAGACGGCGCTGTTACGCGCGACCAACCCCGACCTCGTCCGCGAGGACCGCGTCGCGGCCGCGAGCGAGGGGGCCGCCGACCGGTGGGGCGAGTGGGTCTCGGGCGTCAACCTCGCGCACGACTCGGACGAGTTCACCGAGAACGGCGCCGTCGGCGATCCGGCCGCCGGCGACGCGGCGCGCGGCGAGGCGCTCTTGGGGCTCGCGAGCGACGCGCTCGCGGAGCTCGCGAGGGCGGTCGTCGACCGGGAGTCTACTTAAAAAGCCATCGGGAACCCTCAGCGCGCCGGCGTCGCGTCCTCGGGGATCGCGTAGGGCTGGCCGCACCCGTGTATCTCCAACGCGCAGTCGGGACACGCGGTGTGTTTCTCCCGCCGGTGCTCGACCGACTGCCGCTGTCGCCCCGGGTCCGCCTCCAGGCGCTCCCGCAGCTCGTCCGGCAGTTCGCTGAACGCCACGACCGCGGTTCCGCAGACGGGACAGTCCATACGGCGAGTAATCCCCCTACGACTAAAGCGACGTTGGTACCCCGGCAGCCCCCGCGCTCGGCGCGCCGCTCGGATCACCCGTCGGAACGTCGCTCCCTCCGTCGCGACCGAGACGCCGACTACTCGTCGTCGCCCGCCTCGGCCGCGTCCTGCAGGGCCCCGCGGATCGCGGGGACCGTGCCGGTGAGCGAGCCGACCGCCTCGGCGGCGCTCTCGATGTCGCCGACGAGCGACTCCAGCTCCTCGATCTCCGCCTTCAGGTCGTCGGCGTCCTCGAAGGCGTCGGCGCGCTCGCCGAGCACGTACGCCTTCTTCGCCGACCGGACGGAGTCGACCGCGTCGCCGACGTCGAGGGCCGACTTCAGCCCGTTGAGGGCGCCGAGCACGTTGTCCGCGTCCGTCTCCCACACGTCGTCCGGGTCGGGGAGCTCGGCCCGGGCGGCCGCGAGGTGCTCTTCGACCTCCGCGCGCGTCTCCGCGGCCGCCTCCCCGAACAGGTCGTCGTCGTCGAACGTGGACTGGCTCATATCCGACATCTCGTCCCGACGGGGTTTAAAAACGCGCCCGAAAGCGGAAGTGAAACCGCGCCGGACGGGACGTCACGCCTCCGGTCCGGCGCCCAACGGCGTTCAGTTTCGCCCGGCGCCGGTCGCGCCCCGGGCTCGCCGGCGGCGACGCGGAGGCCGACCGCGGCCTCGCTCACAGCCGGACGAGGGACTCCAGCGTCAACAGCGCGATCAGCGCCCCGAGCACGCCGGCCAGCAGCGCGAGCGTCCGGACCCACTCGGCGACCCGCTCGGCGCTGGGCGTGGCGGCGATCAGCGCCGGCCGTCGCGACGGATCGTCGGGATCGATCACGCTCGGGAGATCGGCGGGACGCCCCCTAAAACCGACTATGAGGCGGACGTACCGGCCGGTTCGGTTCCGAACGGCTATATATCCGCCCGGACCGGGCCCCGGTCACGCCCGGTTCCACGACGCCCCCTCGACGTCGACGACGCGCTCGCGCCGGTCGATCGCGTCGATCCGCTCGACGTCCTCGGGGTCGAGGTCGAGGTCGCGCGCGGCCCAGTTCTCCTCGATGTGACCGACGCTCGCGGCCTTCGGGATCGGCGCGACGCGCTCCTTCGAGAGCAGCCACGCCAGGCTCACCTGCGCCGGGCTCGCGTCGTGTTTCGCGGCGACCTCCCGCAGGACGTCCACGTCGGCGACGCGGTTGCGCGCGATCGGCGAGTACGCGACGAGCCAGTGGCCGCGCTCGACCGCGAGCTCGCGTAACTCCTCCTGTCCGAGCAGCGGGTGACACTCGACCTGATGGGCGAACACGTCGTGGTCGAGGCGGTCGACGGCCTCCGCCAGCTGGTCGGGCCGGAAGTTCGAGAGCCCGATCCGGTCGGCGACGCCCTCGTCGACGAGGGCGTCGAGGGCGGGCAGCGTCTCCGCGGGGTCGTAGGTGTGTATCGGCCAGTGGACGTAGAGGAGGTCGATCGAGTCGACGCCGAGGCGGTCGCGGCTCACCCGCGCGGTCGCGACCGCGTCGTCGTACGAGAGGTTGTCCGTCGAGAGCTTCGTCGCGACGAACAGCTCCTCGCGGTCGACGTCGGTCGCGTCGATCGCCGCCGACACCGACGCCTCGTTGTCGTACCCCTGCGCGGTGTCGATGTGCCGGTACCCCGTCTCGATCGCGCGTCTGACCCCCGAGACGCACTCCTCGCCGTGCCGCAGCTCGTACGTCCCGTACCCGAGCCGGTCGAACGCGTCGGACATACCGATCCGGGGGTCGCGACCCCCGTGAACGTACCGGTCTCTTCGGCTTCCTCCGACGCTCTCCCACTTCTTCCGGTCCCCTCAGCCGTCGCCGTCGGCGACGAGGTCCTCGTAGCGCGCGCCGGTCTGTTTCAGCGTCTCCGTCGAGTAGAGCCGCTCGTGGGCGAAGGGGAGGTGCTCGGCCGCCAGCTCGTCGATCTTCGCGTCGACCGCCTCGGCCTCCCGCCCGTGGATCATGGTGAACAGGTTGTACTCCCACCCCTGATCGGGCCGGCGCGGCCGGTGGTAACAGAGGGTGACGTACGGGAGGCTCCCGACCGCCTCGCCGCGCGCGTCGAGCTCGTCGTCGGGCACGTCCCAGACCACCATGCAGTTGTTCGTGAACCCCGTGACGACGTGGTTGACGACGCAGCCGATCCGCTTGATACAGCCGTCGGCGAGCAGGCGCTCGACCGCCGCGAGGACGTCGTCGACGGGCGCCCCGACCTCGCTCGCCACGTCGGCGTAGGGGGTCGAAGACAGCGGGAAGCCGTCTTGGATCGCCAGGAGGAGGTCGGCCTCCAGCGCGGCGAGGTCGCCGCGGGCGCTCTCCGAGATGCGGGTGGCGGAGACCGCGGTGTGGTCGGGGGCTCGCGGGTCGCTCCGCTCCCCGCTCGCGGAGTTCGAGGCGCTTCGCGCCTCGCCCGACTCCCGCGCGAATCGGTCGCCGTTGACCACGGGGAACTCCAGGTCGATGTAGTAGTCCGTGAGCATCGGGAGCGCGAGCACCTCGCAGCCGGTGCGCTCCTCGATCTCCGCGAGGATCGCGTCGCGCGTCTCGCGGGAGCCCGCGGTGACGACGAACCACTGGTTCCACTCGTGGTCGCGCCGGTAGTTGTGGTTCACCTGCCGGTAGCCGTTGATCACCTCGGCGACCTCGTCGAACCGGTCCTCCGGCGCGCGCACGGCCGCAAGCGTCGACGAGCCGATGACCGGGGGGTTGAGGACGGCCCCGAACCGCCGGAACACCCCGCGCTCGCGGAGCCCGCGGACGCGGTCGAGGACCTCCTCGGCGTCGACCTCGCTCCCCGTCTCGGCCGCGACCTCGCGGGCGACCCGCTCGAAGGGGCGCTCCGCGACGGGGAAGCCGCTCTGGTACTCGTCGATGAGGGCCGCGTCGACCGCGTCGAGGTCGGCCCGCCAGTCGGCGTCCAGACTCATTGAGACCGCTACGTGACGCGCGTACCTACGCGTTTCGGGACGCCCGGCGCGGCACTTATCATGCTGTGCGTGTGCATATCACACGATGTTCGAGCGTACGCGGTCCGCGCTCTCGTGGGCCGTCGACAGCTACGTCCTGTTCGTGGTCCTCGGCGTGCTGCTCGGGGCGGCGCTCGCGCCCGCGGCCGTGGACACGGCGACGGGTCCGGACGGGACGGTCGCGGTCGTTCCGATCCAGGGGACGATCGACGGGGAACAGGCGACCGAGTACCGGGCCATGCTCGCCGAGGCCCGCGCCGAGGCCGACGCGGTCGTGATCGTCGCCAACAGCGGCGGCGGGTCGGCCGCGGCCAGCGAGTCGATGTACATGCAGACGCTGCGGTTACGCGAGTCCGTGCCGGTGGTCGCGACGGTCGACGGCGTCGCGGCCTCCGGGGCCTACTTCGCGATCGCTCCCGCCGACGAGGTGTACGTGAAGCCGAGCTCGTTCGTGGGGAGCGTCGGCGTGCTCGGGACCGTCCCGCCCGACGTCGAGCCCAACGCCGTGCTCGGGGCGACCGGCCCAGACAAGGTCGAGGGGTTCGGGGAGCGCGAGTTCTTCACCACCCTCGAAACGTCGCGGAACGCCTTCGTCGGGTCGGTCGCGGAGCACCGCGGCGACCGGCTCGAACTCACGGAGAACGAGGTCGCCGCGGCGACGATCTTCGGCGGGTCGACCGCCGTCGACAACGGCATGGCGGACGCGATAGGCGACCGGCGGACCGCGGTCGCGGCGGCGGCCGACCGCGCCGGGCTCGACCGCCCCGCGGTCGAGGTCATCACGCCGACCGACGTCGGCGAGGGTGAGTGGACCGCCACCTACGCGCTCAGGGCCACGTACCACGCCGGGAACGCGGACGAGAAGCGGTTCGAACCGATCCGAACCGCGGACGCGACGCGTCGGGGGTCGTTCCCGACGGTCCTGATGGCTCACCCCGGCGCCGTCGAGGCGCGCGACGAGACGCTGGTGCGGCTCGACTCGCGGGGTTCCGCCGCGGTGCCTCCCGGCGGAGCCGAGCGACGGACCGACCGGACTGACCTCGGCGCCGCCGTCGACGCCGGAAACGCGACCAATGAGGACTTCCCCGACGCCGAGCGCCTCGGCGGCGTCCCGGAGGTGAGCCCGTGACCGAAACGCCGGACGAGAACGACTCGGAGGGGCCCGAGGCGGGCGATCCCGGAACGTCCGGAGGCGACGACCCCGGAACCTCCGGCGACGGGTCCGAGGCGGCGTCCGGCGACGGCGGCCTCCTCGCGGGGCGGCGCGGCACCGTCGCGAGGGGGCTGCTCGTCACCGTCGCCGTCGCCGCCGCGATCGCGGTCGCGGCCGCCGTCGTCCCGACGCTGTTCGTCGATACGGCGCCGGAGCCGGAGTTCCGGGCGTTAGACCCCGATCGGACGGTCACCACGGGGCTGCCGTCCACGGGGTCGATCGAGCCCGAACCCCCCGTCGTCCCGGCCGGCGGGACGGTCGTGGTCGACGCCGGGCCCGACAGTCGAAGCCGACTGGGACCGTTGGCGGAGGCGATATCGGCGGCCAACCACGACGTGGAGTACCCGTCCGAGGGCCTCGCGGACTCGCTCGACGGGGCCGACGGACTCGTGATCGTCGACCCGGAGACCGCCTACTCGGAGCGCGAGCTCGACGCGATCGAGACGTTCGCCGACGAGGGGGGACGCGTCGTGATATTCGGCAACCCGAACCGATTCGAGGTCTCCGCGGGCGTGCTCGGTTCGTCCCTCTCCGAGCAGGAGAGCGAGCTGAGCGAGCTCGGCGGGCGCTTCGACCTCTACTTCGACACGCGGTACGTGTACGACCAGGAGCGCAACGACGGGAACTACCGCCACGTGCTCGTGCGCCCGCCGGAGGGCGCCTCGCTGACCGACGGGAACGGGTCGATCGCCGACGCCGAGGACGTCGTCCTGTACACCCCGACCGAGGTGCGTTCGACCGACGACGCCGAACCGATACTGGTGACGAGCCCGACCGCCCGGACGGCCGACAGCGACGCGCAGCGCGAGCACACGGTCGCGCTGCGGGACGGGAACGTCCTCGCGGTCGGCGACGCTCGGTTCATCGCCGCGGACCGCTACAACGTCGGCGACAACGACGAGTTCCTCGCCGGCGTGGTGGAGTTCCTCGTGACCGGGGACCGGAACGACGCGACCGACGACGCCGGGGCGGGGAACGGCGGTTCCGCGGGCGGCAACGCGACGAGCGGCGGAAACGAGACGGCGACGGACGCTCGCCTCGCGACGTAGCGTCCGGCCCGTCGAGGCGAGCGCGTCGTGACGACCGCCGACCGCCGTCAGTCGTCCGCGGGGGCCCGGCCCGAGGCGGGCGCGAACGCCCGGGCGCTCTCCTCCAACTGCGCCGCCGAGCAGCCGCCGACGGTGGCGGCCTGTTCGAGCGTCAGGGTGCGGGAGCGATACAGCGTGAGCGCGGTCGCGACGGATTTGGACGTCATCGGGTACGATTCTCCAATAGATGGACGCACATATAGTTCTAACGCTTTTTGCACTCTAACACAGTTCTTCTGAGAACAAATACTGGACAAAACTGAATTAAACACGTCAGAAACTACGCGACCGATCTGTTTTTGTGTGCGAACGAATGGCACGGAGCCGGCACGAGGCGTCCGGTCGACGGGTCCCGCGGCTCGCGCGCGTTCCGATCGGCGCCGGTCCGCCCGGGTCGTTCCCACCGCACGGGAGCCGAGCGAGGGACTTTTCGTTCGAGGACCCGAACGGGGCGTATGGCTCAGGCGACCCAGGAGTTCGGCGACTGGCCCCTCAAGCGGCTGATGACCGAGGTCTGCGGCTCCGGCCACAAGTCGGCCGACGACCTGACGCGCGCGCAGGCGACCGAGGCGTTCAAGCGGATCCTCGCGGGCGAGCCCGACCCGACGACGCTCGGGGCGTTCTGGCTCGCGAACCGCTGGAAGCGGAACACGGCCGAGGAGCTCGGCGCGTACGTCGACGTGATGTGCGAGCGCGTCGAGTACGCCGAGCCCGACGCCGACCCCGTCGACTGCGGTGCCAACTACGACGGGAAGGGACGGTCCGCGATCCTCGGCGTCGCGGCGGGCGCGGTCGCGGCCGCCGCGGGCACCCCGGTCGTCGTCCACTCCGGCGACCGGGTCCCGACCCAGAAGCAGGACGCGTACAAGCACGTCCTCGACGAGCTCGGCGTCCGCACCGAACTGACGCCCGCCGACTCGGCCGACATGGTCGACGAGACGGGCTTCGGCTTCTACTACCAACCCGCGTTCAACCCCGCGATCGACGACCTGTTCGACCGCCGCGACATGATGGGCGTCCGGACGTTCGTCAACACGATCGAGACGCTGGCGAACCCCGCCGGCGCCTCGACGCACCTCGGCTCCTTCTACCACCTCGCGTTCGCGAAGAAGGTGGTCGACACGTTCGTCGCGAGCGAGTTCCACGACCTCGACCGCGTCCTGATGTTCCAGGGCATGGAGGGGTACGACGACGTGCGTCCCGGCTACACCAAGGTCGCCGAGTGGGACGCGGCCGGCGGGAGCGACGGCGCCGGAGACGGCGAGGGCGACGCCGAGGCCGGCAGCGACGGCGCGTCCTTCGACGACTTCGAGATCGAGACCGCCGACTACGGGATGGACTTGGAGGAGGCGGACCTCGCGGTCGACGACGTGGCCGCGGAGTCGGCCGCCATCACCGAGGCGGTCCTGGCCGGCGAGCGCGACGGCGCCTTCGCCGACGCGGTCGCGGTCAACGCCGCCCTCCGGATCTACGCCCGCGAGGACGCCGACTCGATCGAGGACGGGCTGACGGCGGCCCGCGAGGCCATCGACGACGGCTCCGCGCTGGACGTGCTCGAAGCGCTGCGGGCGTTCTGACGGGTTCGGCGTGGACCGGGAGCGCGACCGGGGCCGTGCGCCTCGGTCCCGACGCGCGGCGACCGTTTTCTGGGTCCCCTGGATTTTGGGGTAATTTCGGACGGAGTTCGGAAAGCTCACTTAGGCGTTCGTGACCAACTCTCACGCGCACGAGAACCATGATACACGACGCCACCTCACACGAGGGGAGCCCCTGCCATGCCCACGTGTGAACACTGCGACGCGCACGTCTCGGACCGGTTCGCCCGCGTGTTCTCGGACGCGCGCGGCCGGATCCACGCGTGCCCGAACTGCTCGGCCAACGCCGGTATCGCGGAGGTCACGAAACAGCGCGCGCACGACGCCTGACCGGTCGGCTCCGTCCTCGAAACTCTCCTCATCCCCGCTGACGCTCCTACGGCTCCGGGGCCGGCGGCATCGACCGCTTGTGGGCGCTGCGCTCGTGGAGGTCGACGACGCGGTCGACCGCCTCCGCGGGCACGTCGAGCTCGCGGACCGTCGCCGCCCGGGAGAGGCCGCCGTCGACGTGGACCGCTACGATCGCGTCGACGACGTCGTAGTCGAGGCCCAGCTCCTCGGCGTCGGTCTGGCCCTCCCACATCCCCGCGGTCGGCTCCTGCATCACGAGGTCCCGCGGGACGCCGACGTGCGCGGCCAGCTGGCGCACCTGCTGTTTGTAGAGGTTGCCGATCGGGTTGCAGTCGACCGCCTGGTCGCCGTACTTCGTGTAGTAGCCGGTCATCGCCTCGGCGCGGTTCCCTGTCCCGAGGACGACCCGATTCTCCGCGTTGGCGACGAAGTAGTTCAGCACGGCGCGGGTCCGGACGTAGACGTTGCCCGCGGCCGTCCGGTCCTCGGCGGCCTCGGGGACGGCGTCGAAGAACGACTCCGCGATCGGCTGGATCTCGATCACGTCGTATTCGATCCCGAGGTCGCGGGCGACGCGCTCGGCGTCGCTCATCACGTCCGCGTCGTTGACCGCCGAGGGCATCGTGAGCCCGTGCAGGCCGTCCTCGCCGAGCGCCTCCACGGCGAGGTGCGCGGTCAGCGTCGAGTCGATCCCGCCCGAGAGGCCGAGCACGGCGCCCTCCGCGCCCGCGTCGTCCACGACGTCCGCGATGAACGAGACGATGCGCTCGCGGGTCGCCTCCAGCTCCGACTCCGAGAGCCGGAGGTCGAGGGGCGGGTCGTCCGACAGCAACACCGACTGCTCCGAGGTCTGGCTCATGAACGGAGACAGGGGCCGAGACGACTAATACCTCCGCTTCGTCCGGGCGAACTGGACGTTCGTCGGATTTCGCGTCGCCGGCCCGGCCGCCGGGGTCGCCCGCCTACAGTACCCCCTCGTGTTCGGCGAGCAGCAGCCCCTCCAGCGTCGCGTCGTTCGTCGGCGGCTCGCGGGCGACCGAGAGCGCCTCGTCGACCGGGACCGTCCGCGGGACGAGGAACTCGTTGCTGTCGTGGTCGACGTCGACCGGGTCGAGCCCCTCGGCGAACACGTAGCCGCGCCTGTGCCGGAGCACGCCCGTCGAGCACCACACCTCCTGGAGCAGCGACGTCGACGAGGGCGCGAAGCCGGTCTCCTCGGCGAGCTCTCGCGCCCCCGCCGCGGTGTACGACTCGCCGCGCTCGACGATCCCGGCGGGCAGCTCCAGCTGGGTGTTCCGGACCGTCGGCCGGTACTGCTCGACGAACAGCACCCGGTCGTCGGCGACCGCGATCACGACCGTCGCGGGCGGCAGCTCCGCCCAGTAGTAGTTCTTCTCGGACCCGTCCGGCTGCTCGACGCGGTCGTACCCCCCGACGAACCAGCCGGGGTCGTACTCGACGGCGACCTCCCTGACCGGCCACTCCGGCTCGCCCGGCAGCGAGTGGTTGCGCCCGTCGGAAAAGGCCGGGAGGTCGCGCAGGTCGGCGGCCGGGGCGTCGTCGCGACGGGCCGCGTCGCCCTCGCCGCTCGATCGCCCGTCGTCGTCGCTCACGGCTGGACCACCTCCACGCGGTACACGGCGCCCTCGTACCGCACGCGGACCCCGTCGTCGGTCGCGGCCTCGGGAAGCTGTCGCGTCAGCGCGTCCACCTCGTCGAACGGCGTGTGGGTGAACCACTCCTTGATCCCGTACGAGTCGGCCAGGTACGGGTCCGATCGGCCGTCGTCGCTCGCGAGCGCGCTCGTCAGGAACGGGTACCGACGCTCGGAGACGTTGTTCACGTCTATCGCCGACTCGTCCGTCTCGATCGGCTCGGCGGTCAGGTAGTAGGGGTCGCCGCTCCCGAGGTAGCTCGGGAGGGCGCCCAGCGCGAGCAGGGCGACGGCGACCAGGGCGATGGCGACGAGGAGGTTCCGGGTGACCCGGCGCATGGTCGGCGTTGACGCCGGCGGGGAATACCGGTTTCGACCGCGGCGGCGCGGTCGCGCTCCCCCCGGCGGCGCCGCCGCTCTCCCCGCCGACGCCGTCGCGCCCTCGCGCCGAGACGCCCCACCGCGCCGACGCGCTTTACTCGTCGGCGCCCCTCCCCGCCCACATGGAGTTCCGGTTCGAGCTGGCCCTGTGCGCCGCGCTCGAATCGCCCGACCGGGTCGTCGCCCGCCAGCTCGGCGCGGGGGTCACGAACCCCGGCGGCCGGATCGTCGACGTCTGCGTGCTGGAGCCCGGGCCGGGGTTCGACCGCCGGGCGGCGATCGCGCCCGAGCGGATCCCGGACCCCGCGATCGAGGCGGCGGTCGGTCCCGGCGAGGCGGTCCCCGTCGCCGAGGCGTTCGACCTCCCGCCCGACCGGGCGGCCGCGGTCGTCGAGCGCGCGGTCGAGGTCGGCTACCTCGAACGCGAGCGCCGCGACGGGCGCCCGGTCGTGCGCGCGACCGCCCGTTACCCGGACGACTGGGTCGGCTCGCTGACCGCGGTCGAGAACAAGCCCGACCTCGGGACGCCGGGCGACCTGGCGGCCCAGCTGCGGTACGACGCCGCCCTCGGGCTGTTCGACGAGGCGGTTCTCGCTACCGCCTCGTACGTCACCCGCGCGCACCTCAACCGGATTCCCGATCCGGTCGGCGTCTGGCGGTTCGACCCCGAGACGGGCGAGCGCGAGGTGGTCCGGGAGCCCTCCCCGCTCGACCCCGACGCCCCCGGGGTCGAGATCCGCGAGGAGCGGTCGCTCCGCACCGACGTGTCCCTCGTCGGGCCGGACGCGCTGGCCCGCAAGCGGCGCCGGATCGCGGAGCGCGCCTACGGGAAGGGATGGCGCCCCGCCCCGCCGGAGTGCGCCCACGCCGCCGGCACCGCGGACGGCCGGCCGTACTGCGAGCGCTTCGACCGCGTGGTGGACCCGGGGCGCGACTGCGGCGCGGGGTGTGAGGCGTACGACCCCGCCGACCCGCCGGCGGTCGACCGCGACGGGCTCCGCGACGAGCGGACCGCGTGGACGGCCGACCCCGACGGCGACGGCCCGCGCCGGCAGTCGGGGCTCTCGCGGTTCCTGTGAGGCTCCCCCCGCGTCGACCCGGGTCCGCCGCCGCGCCGCGTGGGAATCCTTATACCCCGAGCGACGGATTCTCGGCCATGGACGACATCGACGACGTGTTCGTCGCGCGCCTGATGACGAGCGATCTCCACACGGTAACGCCCGACACGCTGGTCGAGGACGCGGCCGCCGTGCTGCTGGACAACGACGTCAGCTCGGCGCTGGTCGTCGACGACGACGGCGCCCTGGTCGGCATCCTCACCACGACCGACTTCGTCGACATCGTCGCGAAGAGCCAGCCCAAGGCGGAGACGACCGTCGAGCGGTACATGACGCGCGACCCGATCACGGCCGGCGCGCAGGACTCCGTCTCCGCGGTCGCCGCGCTCATGGTCGAACACGGCTTCCACCACGTGCCCGTCGTCGACGGCGACACGCCGATCGGCATCATCACGACCTCCGACTTCGCCGCGTACGTCTCATCGCCGGAGACGACGTCGCCGTAGGCGTTCGCCGGAATCCCCGTCGCCGCCGGGCGCGTCCCCGACCCCGACAAGTGACGCCCCTTTCTGTGGGGTATTACGCGGCCCCCGCGTACGTGGCCCCATGTCCGACCGCCTGCATCTCAACCTCTTCACCATGGCCTCCGTCGAGCACGTCTCGCCGGGGTCGTGGACCTATCCCGGCGACCGCTCGCCGGAGTACACCGACCGGGAGTACTGGACCGAGGTCGCGCGGACCGCCGAGCGCGGCGGCTTCGACGCGGTGTTCTTCGCCGACGTGCGCGGGATCTACGACGTCTACGGCGACGACCGCCACACCGCGGTGGAGAAGGCGGTCCAGACGCCCGCGAGCGACCCGCAGCTCGTCGTCCCGGCGATGGCGGAGGTGACCGACGACCTCGGATTCGCCGTGACGCGCTCGACGACGTACACCCACCCGTACCAGCTCGCGCGGGAGTTCTCCACGCTCGACCACCTCACCGACGGCCGGGTCGCGATCAACGTCGTCACCTCCTACCTGCAGTCGGCGGCCGAGAACCTCGGGCTCGACGAGCGGATGGACAAGGAGACGCGCTACGACCGCGCCGACGAGTTCCTCGACGTCTGCTACGAGCTGTGGGAGGAGTCGTGGGACGACGACGCGGTCGAGATCGACCGCGAGGCGGGCCGGTACACCGACCCCGAGAAGGTGTCGGCGATCGACCACGAGGGCGAGCACTTCTCGGTGCCCGGCCCCCACGGCTGCGAGCCCTCGCCGCAGCGGACCCCCGTCGTCTACCAGGCCGGCTCCTCCGACCGCGGGCGGGAGTTCGCGGCCGCGAACGCCGAGGCCGTCTTCGCCAGCCAGCCGACCGAGGAGGGCGTGCGCGAGTACATGACCGACGTGAAGTCGCGCGCCGCGGACCACGGTCGCGACCCCGAGAGCCTGAAGTTCTTCATCGGCTTCGTCCCCGTCGTCGGCGAGACCCAGGCGCTCGCGGAGGCGAAGTACGAGGAGTACAAGCGTCACGTCGACGTCGAGGCGACGCTCGCGCTCCTCTCCGGCTTCCTCGACATGGACCTCTCGGCGCTCGATCCCGACCAGAAGGTCGAGCACATCGAGACGGACGCGATCCAGGGGACGATGAACGCGTTCACGAAGGCGCAGCCGGACCGCGAGTGGACCGTCCGCGAGGTCGCGGAGTTCTGCGGGCTCGGCACCACCTCGCCGAAGGTCGTCGGAACCCCCG
Organism: Halorubrum rutilum; assembly: GCF_024494565.1. The sequence continues at coordinate 132,261 of NZ_JANHDN010000008.1, read as the reverse complement.
AACTGATCGCCGACGAGCTGGCGTACTGGCACGAGGAGGTCGGCGTCCACGGGTTCAACGTGAAGGAGGTCGTCCGCCCCGACTCGCTGACGGACTTCGTCGACCTCGTGGTGCCGGAGCTGCGCGAGCGCGGGCTCGTTCCCGATCCAGCCGACGCCGGCGACGCCCCTCGCGGCGACGGCACCCTCCGCGAGCGACTGCTCGGTCCGGGGCAGTCCCGGCTCCGCGAGGACCACCCGGCGAAGCAGTAGCGCGGTCGCGTCGGTTGATCTCGACCCGACTTCATCGACTCTGAATCCGACAGCGCTGCCGCCCCCGCTACGCTTAAGTGCGTTCCACCGCTTCCATCACGTGACGCTTCGCTTGGAGGGCCGAAGCGTCAGCGGGGACCTACTGAACGCCGCGCCCGCGCCACTTTTTCCGGCACGGGCGCGGCGTTCGTTCCTTTCACGCCGACGAGCGACGCGCTCAGAGGTTCTCCTCTTGGTACGCGCCCTCGTACGTCCCGTCGTGGTCGGCCTCGGCGAGCACCAGCTGCGCGATCCGCGCTCCCGGCTCGATCTCGATCGCGTGGCCGGCGTCGAGGCGCCCCTCGCCGACGCCCTCGTAGCCGGCGTCCCAGACCGCGGTGTCGAGGGTACAGGAGTTCCGCAACAGCGTCGACCGCGGGAGCACGAACCCGATCCGCCCGTCCGGGATCCGCACCGGTTCGCCGTACCGGACCACGTACGTCCCGGGCTCCAGCCGGTACGCGCCGTCCTCGGTCGGTACCGGCTCGCGCTCGCCGACGCGCTTGCCGTCCCGGCCGATCCGCCCGGGAGTCGTCTGCTCGAAGACCTCGCCGACCGTCAGGTCGACGCCGTTCGGCTGTCGCTGCGCGCCGTCGAGGTCGGCGTCGCCGGCTTCGAGCGCCGCCGCGACCGTCGCTCCCGAGTCGAACATGCTCGACCGAACCCGCGGGCGAGCCTAAACGGTGTCGCACGCCGCCGGGGGGCGAGCGGCCCGTTCGCCTTCGCGTCGTGAATCCGGTCAATTCGGCCGGTAACGGCCTTTATGAGCCTTATACTCTCGTTACGTCTACCCCTCACACGAGGGGCGGTACCCCGCCGACAATCCCCCAAGAACTGCCGGTTCGGCGGGTCTAACACGGTCGATCTTTCGGGAAACTCGCGGGTTTTATATCCACGGGAGGGCCACGTGCGGATGATATGGGACAAACGATTACGGAGAAGATCCTCGATGACCATCTCGTCGAGGGCGAGCTGACGCCCGGCGAGGAGATCGGCATCGAGATCGACCAAGTGCTGACGCAGGACACCACGGGGACGATGGTGTGGCTCCAGTTCGAGGCGCTGGACCTCGACGAGGTCCAGACGGAGCTCGCCGCGCAGTACTGCGACCACCAGACGTACCAGTTCGACTTCAAGAACACCGACGACCACCGCTTCCTCCGCTCCGCGGCCGGCACGTACGGCGCCTACTTCTCTCGTCCCGGCAACGGTATCTGCCACCAGGTCCACAAGGAGAACTTCGCCGCGCCGGGGAAGACCCTCCTCGGCTCCGACTCGCACACGCCGACCCCCGGCGGGCTCGGCCAGCTCGCGATCGGCGCGGGCGGCCTCGACATCGCCGTCGCGATGGGCGGCGGCCCCTACTACGTCGAGATGCCGGAAGTCGTCAACGTTCACCTCGAGGGCGAGCTCCCCGAGTGGGCGACCGCGAAGGACGTCGCGCTCCACCTCCTCGGCGAGCTGACCGTCAAGGGCGGCGTCGGCAAGATCTTCGAGTACACCGGTCCCGGCGCCGAGAACCTCTCGATCCCCGAGCGGACGACGATCACGAACCTCGGCACCGAGCTCGGCGCCACCTCCTCGATCTTCGCGACCGACGAGAAGACGAAGGACTGGCTCGCGCGCCAGGACCGCGAGGAGGAGTACGTCGACCTCCAGCCCGACGACGACGCGGAGTACGCCGAGACGATCGAGGTCGACCTCTCCGACCTCGAACCGCTCGTGGCCGCGCCCTCGATGCCCGACAACGTCGCCCCCGTCAGCGAGTACGAGGGCACCGACGTCGAGCAGGTCATCATCGGCTCCTGTACCAACGGCGCCTACGAGGACATCCTCCCCAGCGCGAAGATGCTGGAGGGCCGCGAGGTCGCCAAGAGCACCGAGATGATCGTCGCGCCCGGCTCTAAGCAGGCCTCCGAGATGCTGGCCCGCGAGGGCTGGACCGCGGAGATGATGGCGGCCGGCGTCAACTTCTCCGAGGCGACCTGCGGCGCGTGCATCGGTATCGGCCACGTGCCCGCCTCCGACTCCGTCTCCCTGCGCACCTTCAACCGCAACTTCGAGGGTCGCTCCGGCATTGAGGACGACTCCGTCTTCCTCTGCTCGCCCGAGGTCGCCACCGCGGCGGCCATCACCGGCGAGATCGTCGACCCCCGCGACCTCGCGGACGACCTCGGCGACCTCGAGGCGCCCGGGCTGGAGATGGGCGACAAGTACGGCCCCGGGATGGGTCGCGACGACTCCGACATCATCTCGCCCGACGAGGCGATCGACGACGGCCTCGTCAAGGGGCCGAACATCGGCGACGTGCCGCTGAAAGACGACATCGACGTGGACGGCGGCGAGGCCCTCCTCAAGATGGAGGACAACATCACCACCGACCACATCATCCCGGCGACGGCGGACATCCTGAAGTTCCGCTCGAACATCGAGAAGCTCTCCGAGTTCACGCTCTCTCGCGTCGACGACACGTTCGCGCAGCGCGCCCTCGACGCCGACGGCGGCGTCCTCGTGGCCGGCGAGAACTACGGGCAGGGCTCCTCGCGCGAGCACGCCGCCCTCTGTCCGATGTACCTCGGCATCGAGGCCGTCTTCGCGCAGAGCTTCGCCCGCATCCACAAGGCGAACCTCTTCAACTTCGGGATCGTCCCGCTCGCGATCGACGCGGAGACGTACGAGAAGATCGAGCAGGGCGACGACCTCGCGATCGTCGACGACGTGCCCGCGGGCGTCCGCTCCGGGCAGGAAGAGTTCACCGTGAGCGTTAACGGCGAGTGGGAGTTCACCGCCGACCTCGACGCCTCCGAGCGCGAGCGCGACATCCTCGCGGCCGGCGGCAAGCTCTCGTGGGTCAAACAGCAGCACTCGGACGGCGGCTCCGGCGCGGCGCCGGCCGACGACTGAGCGCGCCCTTGAAGACCCGCGGTTCGGACATCCGAATTCACATTTTTCGACGTGGTCGCCCTCGTAGCGGCGGCCATCCGATCGATGCAACGTTGATGCTGTCGGCCGTGGGCGATGGCGGGAGTGAGTGTTGCAGATCGGCGGTGCCGGTTCGGTATTTAAATAGCCGTGAGCGACGGCGACGATCACTTATAAATAGACGTGGCGGTGGCGCGCCCCGGCGAGCGGCCCGAAGGGCCGCGAGCCGACGGTGCGAGGGACGCGGTGAGCGCTCACAGAGCGCGAACCGCGAGGCTGGGGAGGCGTGAGGCTGCCGTGCGGTTGCGGGGGGTGGGATTCAAAGGGGCAGCCGCGCTCGACTCCCACAGCTCGCTGCGGTCCTCAGTCGGTCGCTAACGCTCCCTCCTTGCGGTCCTTTCGTCGCTGGGGTTCGCCGAGCGCGGCTGGGGCTTTGGGGGTCTTCTCCGCAGCAGCGTCGATCACGTATAAACCACCAACAGCAACACCACGTTCTGACTTATAAACGATCTCTCTCACAACGTACTATACCCACTCCCGCTGTCGATCGCGACTTTTCCGGTCACGACACGCGCCCGTGCCGATATAGCGCCGCCGCTCTCCGCGTCGGATCGAAACGGAAAATCCGCGAAACGCGTCCCGTCGGTCCGAACTCCGAACCGGCGTTAGCGGGCCGCGGCGGCGACGCGCTCGCGCTCCTCCTTCTGCGCGATGGAGTAGGAGCGGTCGGCGTCGTAGTCCGCGGCCGTGACGAGCTCGTTGGCGAGCGCCTCGGCGGCGGAGGTCGTCGACTTGTACGTCGCGTTGGCGACGCCGTCGGAGATGAACAGCAGCGCCTGGTCGACGCGGCGCTGGGGCGCGACGTCGACCGCCTTCGGGACGGAGATGCCGCCGTACTTCAGGCGGACGGTCTCCTCGCGGGGCGCGGCGTTCTCGACCGCCCGGACGAGGACCTGGACCGGGTTCTCCTCGGTCCGCTCGTGGACGATGTCGAAGGCGTCGCGGACGATCCGCGTCGCCTGCTGTTTCTTCCCCGTGTTCTCGTCGGTCTGCATCAGGCGGTTGATCAGCCGCTCGACCAGCGAGATCTCGCTCTTCTTGAACTGCTTGGACGCGTGACGGCCCATCGTGTGCGCGATGGGCGTCACGGTCATGTAGCGCTTCGTCGAGGGGTCCTCGTAGGCGATCTCGGTGACGTCCCAGACGCCGAACAGCTTGGCGTTCTCGTTGGCGGCCTCGCTGCTCGCGGGCGCGTCCGGCTCCGGCTCGTCGGCGGCGACGTCCCCGTCGGACGGCGCCTCGGTCTCCTCGCCGCTCATCTGACGGGCTTCTCCGCGTTGCCGCGAACGAGTTCGATCATGGAGACGCCGTTGACCTTCTCGACCTTGTAGTTGACGCCGGAGAGGTCGCCCATCGCGCGACCCTTGGCCCCGCCGATCCCGGCGATCGTGACCTCGTCGTGCTCGTCGATGAACGAGATGGCGCCGTCACCGGGACAGAACGCGGTGACCTGCTTCCCGTTCTTGATGAGCTGGACGCGGACGCACTTTCGGATCGCCGAGTTCGGCTGCTTTGCTTCGATCCCGACCTTCTCCAAGACGATCCCGCGGGCCTGCGGGGCGCCCTCGAGGGGGTCGGACTTCTTCTTGAGCCCGCGCTCTCGCCGAGCGTACTCGGAGTCGGACCAGCGGCGCTTCTGCCGGTCCTGTTTGAGCTTACGGGCCGCGTATTTGCCGTTCGCCATCGTACTCCCACTTCCCAACGGAGCTACTTAAGCGTCGTCTTTCGACGCGGAGAAACGCCCTCAGAACGGCCGAGAGGCACCGCTCGAACGATCTGAGGGAGTTTTGCGAAATCAGGGTGCCGAAACGACGGGCGCTCGCGACGGCTTATCGGCTCAACGGTGGCGAGCGTCCGTCGTTCGTCGCCGACGCTCAGGTCAGCTGTACGTCGTCGATGTCGTGGTGCCGCTTCGCCAGGATCCGTGCGGTCTCGATGTTGGCGCCGTCGGCGCCGATGGCGACGCCGCGGTCCGGCTCCGGCACCTCGACGTACGCCACCCGGTCGTTCTGCTCGGAGATCGTCACGGCGTTGACCGCCGCGGGCGCGAGCGCGCTCGCGACGAACGCCTCCGGCGTGTCCGCGTCCTCGACCAGCTCGACGGACTTCCCGAGCCGCCGCTCCGCCTCCTCGACGGTCTCGCCGGCCTGCCCGATCGCGGCGGCCATCTCGCCGGCCGGGACGAGGAACACGAGCCGGTCGCCCTCCACGAGGCAGTCCTTCGGCGCGACCCCAGTCAGCTCGTCGAAGCGACCGATGTAGCGCCGCGCCTCGTCGGAGAGCTCGACGTGCATCAGTCGTCGCCCACGACCCGCGACCCCATCCGGAGGTCGACGTCGCCGGTGCCGAGCGAGATCGGCTTCCCGGCGATGACGTTCTCGATGACGCCGTCGAGCTCGTCGTACTCGCCGTGGATCGCGGCGTCGAGCAGGTGGTTGACGGTCACCTCGAACGCCGCGCGCGCGAGCACGGAGTCCTTGTTCCCGGAGATACCGTGGCGACCGATCGAGTCGATCTCGCCGTTGTTCGTCATGATGTCGGCCACCAGCATGAGGTGGCGGACGTTCACGTCGTCGAGCCCCTGCTCTTCGAGCGTGTTCTTCGTCTCGTCGATGATCGTCTCGCGGGCCGCCTCGACCCCGAGGTTGCGGTAGATCTCGTGGATGTTGTTACACGTCGTCCGCGAGGCGTCGACGCCCTCGATGTCGAGGGTGTCGCCGAACGCCGACCCCTCGGTGTAGAGGACGAACTCCTCCTCGCCGTCGATCTCCTCCTTCCGGATGACGACGCGCTCGATCTCCTCGATCCCCTTGAAGACGATGTCGCGGAGCCGCTCGACGAGCTGGAGCAGCTCGCGGTAGCTCGGCTCGCTCGGGCCGAACTCGACGACGGTCCCCGACTGCCGGGCGTCGACGCCCAGCGAGTCCTCGATGGTCTCGGCGATGATACCGGCCACTTCCGAGGGGTCCGAGTGGGTCGGCCACCGTTCGAGGAGGGTGTCGTCGTTCAGGTCGATCCGCACCAGCATGTCGGCGACGTTCGTCGACACGTCGCCGAGCGCGAGGATGCGCGTCGCCTCGATGGACCAGACGACCTCGTGGGCCTTCTCGCGGTCCGTCGCGTACTCGCCCTCCAGGTGGACGGTCATCATCGGCGTGTCCGGCGTCTTCCGGGCGTCCACCAGCTCGATGAGCCTGGGGAGCCCCTGGGTGACGTCAATTTCCGCAACCCCGGCGTAATGGAAGGTGTTCATTGTCATCTGCGTACCGGGCTCACCGATCGATTGTGCAGAAACGGTCCCCACGGGGTCCAAGGGGTCCACCCGCGTCTCGACGTATCGATTCTCGACGCCCGTCGCGACCTCGGTGGCCTGCTCGACCGTGATCTCACCGGTCTCCTCGGCCTTCCGTTCGAGCGCCTCGTACACCTCCTCCTTGAGGCGGGCGGGGAGTTCGGTCGCCTCCACGACCGCCTCCATGTCGTCGGTGACGTGGTCGTACTCAGTCATCCGACTCCACCCCCGCGGCCTTGTTCAGCCCCGGTCCGGAGTGCTCCGAGAGGTTCGTCGGCGGCGTGCGCTCGCCGAGGAACCGCTCCTTCTCGTCGTCGGACTCGAACTCCGAGTCGACGACGCGGTCGACGATGTCGTCGACGTCGATCCCGTCGCCCTCCCCGGACGAGACCTTCACCGGCGAGGTGCCGTCCTCGCCGAACTCGAACTGGACGATCCGACCCGAGGTGTCCCGGACCGTGCCGTCGTACTGCGCCTCCAGCTCGGAGAGCGCGTTGATGAGGCGGCGCTGGAGGTAGCCGGACTTCGAGGTCCGGACCGCCGTGTCGACGAGCCCCTCGCGGCCGCCCATCGCGTGGAAGAAGAACTCCTCGGGCGTGAGTCCGCCGCGGTAGGAGTTCTCCACGAAGCCGTGCGCCTCCGCGGAGAGGTCGTTCTCCTTGTAGTGCGAGAGCGTCCGGTCCTCGTAGCCGCGGTTGATCCGCTCGCCGCGGACCGCCTGCTGGCCGACGGAGCCGGCCATCTGCGTGAGGTTCAGCATCGAGCCACGCGCGCCAGAGCGGGCCATCACGACCGCCGGGTTGTCGTCGCCGAAGTGCTGGTCGGCGATCTCCCCGGCCGAGTCGCGGGCCTTCCCGAGCGTCTGCATGATCTTCATCTCCAGCGTCTCGTCGACGCCGCGGCCCGGCAGCGATTCCAGCTCGCCGGCCTCGTACGTCGAGATGAGCTCCTGGACGCGGTCGTAGGCGCTCTCGATGGCGTCGTCGACCTGCTCTTCGGCCTCCGGCGGGATCGACTCGTCGTCGATCCCGATCGAGAAGCCGAAGTGCATGATCGCGCGCATCGCCAGCGCCGCGATCTCGTTGATGAACACGCGCGAGCGCGTCTCGCCGTACTCCTTGGTGAGGGTGTCGACGACCTCGCCGCCGAACGCCCCGACGGCGTCCTCGTCGATCGTCCCCTCGACCAGCTGGCCGTTCTCGATGACGACGTCGTCGCCGGTCGACGACGAGAAGTGCAGCGTGAGGTCGTCGGGCAGCAGCTCGGAGAACAGCGTCCGGCCGGTCCAGTAGTCGCGGCCGTCGTCGTCGACCCCGTCGGGCTCGGGCAGCTCGTCCACCCGGGTCGCCCGGAGCAGGTCGAGCGCCTGCGTCTCGGTGAACTCGGGGTTCGAGTGCGTGAGCAGGTAGGTGCCGGAGATGTGGTCCTGGATCGCGCCGATGATGTTCCCGCCGAACCGCGGCGAGAGGATCTGCTCCTGGACGCGCATGAGGACGCGCGCCTCGGCGCGGGCCTCCTCGTTCTGGAGCGCGTGCATGTTCATCTCGTCGCCGTCGAAGTCGGCGTTGTACGGCGGACAGACGACGGTGTTGAGCCGGAACGTCTTGTACGGCATCACCACGACCTCGTGGGCCATGATGGACATCCGGTGGAGCGAGGGCTGCCGGTTGAAGATCACGATGTCGCCGTCGACGAGGTGGCGGTTCACCTCCCACTCGGCCTCGACCTTCTCGGCCAGCTCCTCGCAGTTCTTCTCGGTCACCTTCAGCCGGCGACCGTCGGGGCGGCGCACGTAGTTGGCGCCGGGGTGGGCTTCGGGGCCGTTCCGGACGTACTGCCGCGCCTCCTCGACGTTGCGCTCGGTGACGTTGAGCGTCTGGGTCATCTCCTTGGCGACGCGGTCCGGCACGCCGACCTCGTTCAGCGAGAGCGTCGGGTCGGGCGAGATGACGGTCCGGGCGGAGAAGTTCACCCGCTTCCCGGACAGCGAGCCGCGGAAGCGACCCTCCTTGCCCTTCAGCCGCTGGCTGAGGGTCTTGAGGGGGCGGCCGGAGCGGTGGCGCGCCGGCGGCGTCCCGCTGATCTCGTTGTCGACGAACGTGGTGACGTGGTACTGGAGCAGCTCCCAGAGGTCCTCGATGATCAGCTGCGGGGCGCCCGCCTCGCGGTTCTCCATGAACCGCTGGTTGATCCGGATGATGTCGACCAGCTTGTGCGTGAGGTCGTCCTCGGAGCGCTGGCCGTTGTCGAGCGTGATCGACGGGCGGGTGGTGACCGGCGGAACGGGGAGGACCGTCAGGATCATCCACTCCGGTCGGGAGTCCTCCGCGTCGATGCCGAGGACCTCCAGGTCCTCGTCCGGGATGTCCTCGAACCAGTCGCGGATGTCCGAGGGCATCAGCTTGTTCATGTCCTCCTCCGTGAGGTCGACGTCGAGCGCCGTCTCGATGGCGCGGCGGTCCTCCTTGCGCGGGCGGAACTCGCCGGCCATGATCTCGTTGACCCGGTCGAGGGCGATGTCGGTCTTCTCGGCGAGCTCCTGGGGCGACGTGCCCGGATCGTCCGCCTCCTCGTCGGGCTGCATCGCGGCCGCGATGCGCTCGGAGTAGTCGCCCGAGAGCACGTCCTGGACCTCGTAGTAGGTGGTCGGCTTCTCGTGTTTGATGTCCGCCTGCGGCTCGCCGCAGAACGGGCAGGTCGACGCCTTCCGGGCCTGCCGGACGGCGGCCTTCAGCACGTCGTGCTCGTCGTCGCCGAGCTCCTTCGCGCGCTCGTATCGGTCGCGGAACTCGTCGCGCTGCGCGTCGTCCAGGGCGAGCCGGCCGCACTCGCGGCACGTCGAGCGCAGCAGCCGCCGGATGAGCTTGGTGAAGCCCACGTGGATGACCGGCGCGGCCAGCTCGATGTGGCCGAAGTGGCCGTTACAGGAGCCGGAGTGCGAGCCGCAGGTCCGACACTCAAGCCCGGGGTCGATGACGCCCAGCCGCGGGTCCATCAGCCCCATATCGATCGGGTAGCCGTCGTCGTCGTACGTGTCGGCCGTGATCACCTTCGTCGCCGACATGTCCCGGTACGTCTCCGGGTCCATGAGGCCGAAGTCGATCCCGCCGAGCACTTTCGGTGTTTGCATTGACATCTAAATCGCGTCCTCCAGTTCGAGTTTCGGTCGGATTCCCAGGGCGATCATCTCGTCGAGCAGCAGCTTGAACGCGTAGCTGACCTCCAGCTCGTGGATGTCGTCCTCGTCGCCCGTCACCGGGTCGTACACGCGGCGCTGCTCGCGGTCCTCGACGGCAACGAGCCCGGTCTCCGCGGAGACGTGGACCGTCTCGGCGTCCGAGGACTCCAGCAGCCGCTCGTTGAGCACCATCGACGCGCCGTGGCCGATGATCGTGTCGCGCTCCATCTCCCCGACGCGCAGGCCGCCCTCGCGGGCGCGCCCCTCGGTCGGCTGGCGCGTGAGCACCTGGACCGGCCCGCGCGAGCGGGCGTGGAGCTTGTTCGACACCATGTGGTACAGCTTGTGGTAGAAGATCGTCCCGACGAAGATCTCGGCGTCGATCTTCTCGCCGGTGACGCCGGAGTACATGACCTCCTTGCCGGAGGACTTGAACCCGTGCTCTTCGAGCCCCTCGCGGAGCTCCTCCTCGTCCTCGCCCTGGAACGGCGTCCCGTCGACCCGGGAGCCGCGCAGCGAGCCGACCTTGCCGCCGAGCATCTCCAGCACGTGGCCGACCGTCATCCGGGACGGGAGCGCGTGCGGGTTCATCACGAGGTCGGGGACGACCCCCTCCTCGGTAAACGGCATGTCCTCCTGCGGGGCGAGGTGGCCGACGACGCCCTTCTGGCCGTGTCGGGACGCGAACTTGTCGCCCAGCTCGGGGACGCGCTGGTCGCGCACCTTCACCTTCGAGAGCTTGGAGCCGTCCTCGCCCTCCATCAGCGTCACCGTGTCGACGACGCCCGACTCGCCCGAGCGCATCGTCACCGAGGTCTCGCGGCGCTTCTGCGGGGAGAGCCCGCCCATGTCGTCGGGCTCTTCGAGGAAGCGCGGCGGACTGGTCTTGCCGAGCAGGACCGAGGACTCGTCCACCTTCGTCTCGGGGTTGACGAGGCCGTCCTCGTCGAGGTGCGTGTACGCGTCTTCACCGCGCGCGCCGCGCACGTCCTGTTCGGGGATCTCGAAGCGGTCCTCCTGGCCGCCGGGGTACCGGCGCTCCTCGCCCTCGTACGTCCGGAAGAAGTGCGAGCGGGTGAGCGCGCGGTCGACGGAGCCCTGGTTCATCACCAGCGCGTCCTCGATGTTGAACCCCTCGTAGGACATCACGGCGACGACGAAGTTCTGCGCCGCCGGCCGCTTGTCGAAGCTGATCTGGTCGGAGGTCTGCGTCTTCACCATCGCCAGCTGCGGGTAGTGCAGCAGGTGCTGACGCGTGTCCGGCCGGATCCGGTAGTTGGCCGAGGGGAGTCCGAGCGACTGCTTCATCATCCCCGCGCCCATCGTGATCCGGGGGCTCGCGTTGTGCTCGGGGTACGGGATCATCCCCGCGCCGATACCGAACACGAGCTGCGGGTCGATCTCGAGGTGCGTGTGGTCCTCGGTCACGTCCTCCTCGTCGACGGCGACGAGGATGTCCTCCTCCTCCTCGGCGTCGATGAACTCGACGTAGCCGCGGTCGATGAGGTCCTCGAACTCGATGTCGCCGCGTTCGAGCGCCTCGACCTCCTCGTCGCCCAGCAGGGGCTCGCCGTTCTCGACGACGATCAGCGGCCGGCGGGCGCGCCCCGCGTCCGCGTTGACGATCACTTCTTGGGTCCGGTCTTTGACCGAGACGTTCACCATGTCCGAGACGTCGCCCCGGCGGCGCGCCTCGCGGATCTGTTCGGCGAGCGCCTCGGGGTCCGGATGGGTCCCGACGAGGCTCCCGTTGACGTACACCTTCGCTTCGCGTTCTGCCTGTGCCATGATCAGTCGTCCGCCGTCTGTCGTTCGACGCCCTCGATGCCGGGGATCCCCTCGACACCCATCGACGCCAGTTCTCGTTTCAGCCCCTGTTCGTCCTCGACCGTCTGCGACAGCTCCATCGACTGCGCGAAGTTCTTCACGAGCCCGCAGTTCGGCCCCTCCGGCGTCTCGGAGGGACAGATGCGACCCCACTGGGTCGCGTGGAGGTCCCGCGCCTCGAAGTGCGGCTGCGACCGCGACAGCGGCGAGCGCAGGCGCCGCAGGTGCGAGAGCACGCCCATGTAGTCCGTCCGGTCGACGAGCTGGGAGACGCCCGAGCGGCCGCCCACCCAGTTGCCCGTCGCGATCGGGTGTTCGAGCCGCTCGGTCAGCACGTCCGAGCGGACGACCGTGTTGACGGTGAGCTGCCGGTTCCGCATGTTCGCGCGCTCCAGCTGGTACTTCACGTCGCGCGCCAGCTTGTTCAGGGCGGTCCGGAACAGGTCGCGCATCAGGTCGCCGGAGACCTTCAGGCGCTTGTTGGCGTAGTGGTCCTTGTCGTCGGACTCGCGGCGGTCCAAGGCGAGCTCGAAGCACGCCTCGGCCATCCGGCAGAGGTAGTACGCCTTGTTGATCCGCACGTCCTCCTCCTCGACGCCCTCCTCGTGGAGGTGCGGGAGGAGGTAGCGGTCGATGACGTAGTTCGCCCGCTTGAGCTGGTAGTTCTTCCCCTGGCCGGAGGCGACGCGCTCGCCGAGGGTCTCGATGGCCTCCTCGGTCGTCTGCACGTCGGCCTCCTCCAGATTCTCCAGCATGAACTTCACGATCTCGGGGTCGTCCGAGACGCGGTGGACGATCTCCTCGTCCGACTCCAGCCCGAGCGCGCGGACGAGGGTCACGAAGTCGATCGAGCCCGAGACGGACGGGAACGACACTTCGAGGAGCCCCTCGCGGTTGCGCTCACAGAGGACCAGCGCGCGGTAGCCGCGGCGCTGGGAGAACGTCTTGGCGACCTGGATCTCGTCGCCGTACTTCGAGTCGTACTCCGCGAGGATCTTGTTCGGCGCCAGGTCCTCCGAGGTCATCAGCACGCGCTCGGAGCCGTTGACGATGAAGTAGCCGCCGGGGTCGACGGGGTCCTCGCCGATGTCGATGAGTTCCTCGTCGGAGAAGCCGGCCATGTTGCACTTGTCCGAGCCGACCATGATCGGCATCCGACCGACCTTCGTCTCGGTCGTGTCGACGACCTGCTCGGGCTCGTCCTCGCCGCCGCGCACGATTGACATCTCCATGAAGACGGGCGCCGAGTAGGTGATGTTCCGGAGCCGCGCCTCTTGGGGATACAGCAGCTCCTCGGAGCCGTCGGCCTCGCGGACGCGGGGGGTGACCATCCGCACGTCGCCGAGTTCGACGTAGACGGGCTCTTGGCCCTCCTTGTCGCCGATGTCGGTCTCGATCGTCTCCTTCTCGTCGACGACCTCCTGCATGCCGCGGTCCAGGAAGTTGTTGAACGAGCGGAAGTGGTGTTCGGCGAGCCGTTCGTCCGAGAAGTACTCGCGTGAGACCACGCGTCGGTCTTGCCTGTTCATGAGACGACTAGTCGGTACACGACGGCCTCCTCCGTCGTGCGAGAGTTTCGAACGATCTTCACCACGTCGCCGACCTCGGCCTCGTCGGGGAGCGCGGGATCCGTGCGTTTGATCTTCGGTAGGTTCGTCCGCTTCACGTCGTACTCGGCCAGGACCTCGTCGACCTCGTCGTCGTCGAGGAGGACGTGGTCCGGAACGAGTTCGTGTTGGCTTACGTCTACCATGGGTGGTGGTTATTGAGAGAAGCTATCACGAGATACTACAGATCGCTATATGGGCCAGCGGCATAAGACTTGCCAACCGGCGCCGCCGCGCGCGGCTCACGACGACGGGCGTACGATACTCTCACTCACGCGGTTATCATACAAAAGGCTACCGCCGCGATCGGCCCGTCGCCGGCCGTCTCGTCCCTGGTATCCGTCCCCACCGTCGCCGGCGATGACAAGCCTTATTTGCCAGACAGGGGTACGAACGAGTGCGACAAGCCCGGATGGTGTAGTGGCCCATCATACGACCCTGTCACGGTCGTGACGCGGGTTCAAATCCCGCTCCGGGCGTCCCCCGTTTCGGGGCTTCTGTCGCTGTTTGCCCGGATGGTGTAGTGGCCCATCATACGACCCTGTCACGGTCGTGACGCGGGTTCAAATCCCGCTCCGGGCGTTTTCGACGAACAACACGGCGAGCGGAGCGAGCCGTTCGTCGAAAACGGTCGCAAAAGGATTTGAATCTGAGGACGAGCGAACGCAGTGAGCGAAGTCCTCCGGGTTCAAATCCCGCTCCGGGCGCTTCTGTCGACGCCGATTACGAGCGAGGAGCGGAGCGACGAGCGAGTCCGGCGTCGACGAACGCAGACGAAGGGATTTGAATCAGGGAGTGAAGCGAGTGACACGAGCGGAACGACCGTGGTTCACATCCCGCTCCGGGCGTTTCCGACGAACGACACGGCGAGCGAAGCGAGCCGTTCGTCGGGCGACCGGCCGCCTACAGGTCGAGCAGCTCCCGCAGCTCCGCCACCAGCGACTCCGTCTTCGCGTCCGGCTCCTCGTCGTCCGTGACCGGGGTTCGGCCGTCGTACGTCTCGTGGACCATCGAGACGCCCTCGGCGAGGGTGTCGAGCCCGTAGCCGCCCTCCAGCACGTAGGCCTCGACCGCGCCGGCGTCGTCGGCGACCGACCGGATCCGATCGGTCATCATCGCGTACCCCTCCGACGAGACGCGCATCCGCGAGATCGGGTCGTGGCGGTGGGCGTCGAACCCCGCCGAGACGATCAGCAGATCGGGGTCGAACCGGTCGATCGCCGGTCCGATCGCCTCGTCGATGGCGTAGCGGTAGTCGGCGTCCCCGGCGCCGGCGCCGAGCGGGAGGTTCACCGTGGTCCCCTCGCCGTCGTCGCGGCCGATCTCTTCGAGGTCGCCGGTGTCCGGGTAGAGCCCGTCCTCGTGGATCGACGAGTAGAGCACGTCGCCGCGGTCGTAGAACACGTCCTGGGTGCCGTTCCCGTGGTGCACGTCCCAGTCGAAGATCGCGACCCGATCCGCGGCGCCCTCGTCGAGGGCGGTCTGGGCCGCGACGGCGGCGTTGTTGAAGAAGCAGAACCCCATCGCGTCGTCGGGCACCGCGTGGTGTCCGGGCGGGCGGCCGAGCGCGAACGGCGTGTTCCGGCCGTCGGCCCCGTCGAGCGCCGATCGGGCCGCCCACTGCGCGAGGCCGGCGGCCGTGAGCGCGGCGTCCCAGGTCCCCTCGCTCGCGACGGTGTCGGGGTCCCAGCTCCCGCCGCCGTCGTCGACGAACGCCTCGAGCTCGTCCACGTACGCCGCGTCGTGGACGGCGACGACCTCCTCGCGGGCCGCCGGGTCCGCCTCGACGTACTCGACGCCGTGGCGCTTGGTGAGCCCGCGGCGGATCGCGCGCAGTCGGTCCGGGTTCTCCGGGTGTCGTTCCCCCGTGTCGTGCGCGAGACACCGCTCGCTGTAGCCGAACCGCATCTACTCGAACAGCGCGAAGTACGTCTCGATGTCCTCGGCCTGTACGGTCCGTCGGTCGGCGTGTCGCGCGAGCGTCGCGGCCGCGCTCGCGACGTTGTCGGCGTAGTCCTCCAAGATGTCGGCCAGCGCGATCCGCGCGTCGACGCCGACCCGGTAGCGGTCGTCGATCCGGAGCCGCGCGATCCGGTCGATGGGCGCGACCGGGAGGGTGAGGTCCTCGCGAGCGATCACCTGTTCGACGCCGAAGTCCGACGCCATCAGCGTCTTTCGCCCGTCCTCGGTCGCCCGCTCGGCAGCGTCGATCGCCAGCTCCGCGCCGTGCGACTGGATGCGGCGCGCCAGCTCCTCGGCGGCGTCGGCGCTGACGCGGAGCTCCCCGGCGTTCCGCCGGATGATCCCGTCCACCGGCGCGAACGGCAACTCGACACTCATACACACAGTCGCGTCCGTGCACGGTATAACGCTTTCCGTTACCGCCGTCTCCGCGCCCGAGCGCTGGCGTCGCGGCGACTCGACGCGTCGCTTCCCGCATCCCGGACCCGACGAGCGGGAGTCCGGAGCCGCCTCTCGGCGATCAGAACACGTCGTCCGCGTGGATCGTCCCGTCGCGTTCCGCGCCCCGCACGGTCACCTCCTCGCCGAGCCGGAGGCCGGCGTCGGTCTCGACGCTCTTCGTCCGCTGGCCGTCGTCCAACACGACGGGGTCGCCGGTCTGCACGACGGTGCCCGTGAACTCGACGTCCTCGGCCGACCGTTCCGCCGTCGCGGCCGCGGCCCCGCCGGATCCGGCGCTCTCGCCGCCGCTTCCGCCGTCGCCGGTCTCGCCCGCGACGGCCTCGGCGGCCGCCTTCTGTCCGTCCTCCGCGAAGGCTCCGAGCCCGGCGTTCTCCCCGCCGCGCTCGTCGCCCCCGTCGCCGCTCCCGCCGCTCGCTCCCGCCGCGCCGCCGGCGGCCCCGCTCGCCGTCTCCGCGCCCTCGTCGAGGACGGTGACCGTCGAGCGCCAGTTCGCGGACGCCTCCAGGTCGTCCTGCCACCCGTCCTGGATCTCGACGTCGGTGAAGACGACGCGGTCGGCCAGCTCGATCTCGCGGTCCGCCTTGTCGCCCCACAGCGCGACGCGGATCTCGCCGGTGTCGTCCTTGACGCGGACGTTCCGGACCTGTCCCCCGCTGCCGTCGTCGCGGTCGAAGGTGCGCTTCGGGTCCGTCTCGATGACGCCCCCGCCGATGTCGACCGTCTCCCCGATCTCCAGGTCGGCGATGTCGGTCGTCTCCGGGACGTACTCCACGTCCTCGTCGACGCGCTCGACGGTGCCGCGGTCGCCGACGTGGAGCTCCAGGTCGCCGTCGCGCTCGCGGACGTAGCCGTCCCCGACCTCGACGACCTCGCCGGGCTCGAACTCCTCGGTGAGGTCGGCCTTGTCGTCCCAGAGGGTGACGCGCACGCGACCGGTCTCGTCGCCGACGGTGAGGTTGGCCACGCGCCCCTCGCTGCCGTCGTCGCGGTCGAACGTCCGGATCGAGTCGGTGTCGAGCACCTGGCCGACGAGGTCGACGTCGGCGGCGCCGAGCGAGAGGTCCTCGACGCGGTAGGTGTCGAGCACCTGCACGTCGACCTCGGCGTCCTCGTCCGGCTCGACCTTGTCGGCGCTCACCTCCAGCCCGCTGTACCCCTCCTTCGGGCGGCCCATGACGCGGAGCACCTGGCCGACCTCCAGCTCCTCGTCGGCCGCCGCGGCCATGTCGTCCCAGAGCGCGACGCGCACCGAGCCGGACGCGTCCGCGACGTCGACGTTGCAGACGCGCCCCTCCTCGGCCTCCTCGTCGTCGCGCTCGAACGTCTTGACCTCGCCGATGGAGGTCACCTTCCCGAGGAACTTCACCTCGTTCATCCCCGGCTCGATGTCGGCGATCGTGTCGGCCTCCTCGTCGCGCAGCTCGTGGGCGATCAGCATCGCGGCCGTCTCCTCGTCGGCGAGCCCGCCCATCTGCTCGACCTTGTCCTCGACCGCCGCCTCGAACTCCTCGAACTCGACGTCGGTGTCGAGGTCCTCGTAGACGTCCTCTATGGCTCCCATACGCGTACCTCCTCGGTTGTCGAGTCCGCGGATAAGCGTTGTCCTTGCCGGGGTTCCGCGGCCGAACGCGCGCCCGCCGCTGGGCCGGCCCGAGGCGCGGTCGCTCGTCGGCTCCGCGGCGGCGACGCCGCGGATCGAGGTTCAGTCATATCCGTTCATCGGTCCCCTCGATACAAAAGGTGTGCAATTCGCGCGCGGTCGCCTCTCGCCCGCCGCGTCGCGTGCGACCCTCCGCCACGCGGCCTCCGGACCGTAACCGTCTTAAGTTCCACCGCGGTACGTCTGCTTGAGTCCTGGTAGGGTAGTGGACTATCCTCTTGGCTTGCGGAGCCAGGGACCGGAGTTCAAATCTCCGTCAGGACGCTCACTTCTCGCAGGCGCTCCGCGTCGCGGAGCGCCTGCTTCGGCGTTCGCGTCCTGACGTGCCCTGCGCTCGCTTCGCTCGCGCAGGACTCCGTCAGGACGTTTTCGGACACAACACGTGACGATCGGGACGCTTTCAGACGCACCACGTGGCGAACACGGTGAGCACCGCGAGTCGTGCATACGCCGACGGCTGTGAGCGACCGCGCTCAGTCGTGCGGGTGGAACCGCTCCATCGCGCGCCTGACCGCGTCCGAGTCGCCGATGAAGGTGACGTGGTCGCCGTACTCCAGCACGCTGTCCGCCGACGGGACGTGGTTCTCCCCGTCCCGGCTGACGACGGCGACGAAGGTGCCGTCGGGGATCTGCGCGTTGAGGTCGCGGATCGTCTTCCCGGCGAGCTCCTCCGCGGTCACCTCCACCTCCTGCACGTCGTGGCTGTCGCCGAGCTCGTTCATCCAGTGGGTGATCGCCGGCCGCTCGATCTCGTCGTCGATGGCCACCGCCGTCGCCGTCGGCGAGTCGATCCCCTTCACGCCGATGCTCTCGAAGGCGTCGAGGTTGTCCGACTCGTTCACCCGCGCGTACACGGCATCGACGTCGAACTTCGTGATCGCGAGCTGGCACGCGAGGAGGTTGATGTCGTCGTCGCCCGTCACCGCGATCACGCGCTTCGCGTCCTCGACGCCCGCGTCGCGCAGCGTCTCGGTGTCGCTGCCGTCGCCGTCGTGGACGGTGAACCCCTCCGAGCGCGCCCGCTCGATCGCTTCGTCGTCGGTCTCGACGACGACGACGTACTCGCCCCGCCGCTCCAGTCGTGTGGCGAGCGCCCGGCCGACCCGGCCGCCGCCGATGATTATCGTGCGCATTGGTGACACTCCGAGGGCGTCGCCGATCTGCCGCGCCAGCCCCGCCTCGATCGCGACCGTCGCGAAGATGACGGCGAACACCGTCCCGACCAGCAGTTCGCCCGCCGCCACGTTCCCCGCGAGCTCCAGCTCGATGGCGAACAGCGTGGCCACGCTCGCCGGGATGATCCCGCGCGGCCCCACGCTCGCGATGAACAGCCGCTCCGGGCGCGTGAACCGCTCGACGCCGGCGGTGGCGATCAGGGCCCCGAGCGGGCGGAGCACGAGCATGATCACGAGGACGAGCGCGACGGCGCCGAGGCCGAGCTGCAGGACCGCCTCGACGTCGATCAGCGCGGCCAGCGAGATGAACACGAACGAGAGGACGACCAGCGTCGTGTTCTCCGCGAACCGCTCGATCTCCTCCCTGTTCTCGATGTCGAGGTTGCCGAGCAGGATCCCGCTCGTCGCCGCCGCCGCGATGCCCGCCTCGGCGGCGACGGCCTCGGCGGCCGCGAACGCCCCGACCGCCGCCGCCAACACGAGGAACTGCGACGCCTGCACGTCGCGCTCGGGGACCAGGTCGCTCTCCAGCAGGTAGTAGATCACCACCGTCGCGAGCACGCCCGCGAGCACGCCGACGCCGAGCCGCTCGACGAACGAGAACACGGTCGCGGGGACCCCGAGGTCGTCGAGCAGCAGCGTCTCGAAGATCACCACGGCGACGATCGCGGCCGTCACGTCGTTGACGATCCCCTCGGTCTCCAACGCGGTGGCGACGTGGTCCCGGACCCGGACGACGTTGAGTATCGGCGTGATGACGGTCGGCCCGGTCGCCACGAGCAGCGCGCCGATGAGCAGCGCGATCTCCCAGCTGGCGCCCTCGAAGAGCCTGACCGCGGCCGCCGTCCCGAGGAACATCACGAGCGCGCTGACCGTCACCAGCCGCAGCGACACCGTGGAGGCGCCGCGGATCCGGTCGACCCGCAGGGCGAACGCCCCCTCGAAGACGATGATGGCGACGCTGATCCCGACGACGATTTCGAGCCCGCTCCCGAACGTTTCGAGCGTCACGAGCCCCAACGCCTCCGGTCCCAGCGCGACGCCGATGAGGAGGTAGAAGATGACGCTCGGCACCTTCAGCCGGTGAGCGACCAGCTGGACGACGAGCCCCGACACGAGGATCGCCGCGATGACCGGCAACAGGCTGGACACGTCTACGGTTCGTACGCGCGCCGCCCTCCTTAGTGTACTGGTGGCGCGAGACCGGGCCGCCCGGCCGCGCCGCTCCGCCGGCGGTGATCCGCGGACATCCCCTCGGAGCGCCGAATCACGCCATTGATCCGCACACTCGGGAAACTATTACCTCGGTTCCTCCCCTGCGTGAGGACGCGCCCGAGCGAACCCCCGTATCGGGCGTCCCCTCCCGTCCTCAGACGCTCTCACGGCCGATGACGCCTTTCGGACCCGACACGGTCCCCGCCGCACGGCCGCCGACCGCGGCGCGAGGGCCTCGCGCCGCTTCCCCTCCAACGATGACACGAGACCGACCCCGCCACGGACGCACCGCACACCTCGACCCGTACGCGGGTCCCCGCCCCGCCGCGCCGCCGTCGCCGCGCGCGCTGGCCGTCCTCGCGACGCTGCCGGTCGCGACCGTCGCGGCCGCTTCTCTCCCGGTCGCGGCCGCGTTCGTACTGGCCCTCTCCGTCGGCGTCGTCGCCGGCGCGACCCTCTGGCGCCGCTACCCGGCCGTCGTCGACCGGGCGCTGCCGGTTCCCGGCGGCGACTCGGCGGTAGGTCCCGGGGAGCGGTGAGCCGACCCGGACGCGTGTCTCGCCCTTTTTACGTCGCCGTCGTCGACACCCGCGCATGACCGACCGCGACTCGGGCGTCCGCGACGCCGCCGACGACGCGGAGGACGCCGATGGCCCCCCCTCCGTCTCGGCCGCCCTCGCCGCCGGCGCCGCCCTGTTCAACGAGGGGCACGTCCTCGCGGCCCACGACCCGTGGGAGGCGGCGTGGCTCCCGCTCGACGAGGGCGACGACGAGCGCCTGCTCCACGGGCTGATCGCGGCCGCGGCGGCCACCCGCCACGCGACCGAGGGCAACTGGTCCGGCGCGGCCGGCTGCGCCGGAAACGGCGCGCGGTACCTGTCCGGATTCGCCGAGGAGACGCCTTCTGACGCCGACGGCGGGGCCCACGGCGTCGACGTCGCGACCGTCCGGGAGTGGTGCCGACGGCTCGCGGCCGACCCCGAAACGGTCGAACGCGTCGCCCCCCCGCCGATCCGGATCGGCGGCGCGGCGCCGGGGTTCGACGACCTGACGCTCTCGGCCGCGCTGCTCGCGGCGCCCGCGCTCGCCGAGGCGGTCGACCGCGGCGACCCGGCGACGTTCGAGGCGGCGGCGGCGCTGGCGCGCGAGGAGCGCGGCACCGGCCGGACGCGGTTCGCGGAGCTCCTCTTCGCGTTCCTCCGCGAGCCCGACGCCCGCCCGCAGGTGGCCGCGCGGCTCGCGGACCACGTGGAACTGGCGGAGCGAAAGCGGCGCGACGTCGACGACCTCTTCTAACCCCCCGTCAGGCGCCGTCGGTCGGGGTGTCGGGGTCCGAGGGGAAGTTCGGCTCCGCGGGGGGTTCGTCGGCGGCGGTCCGGTCGGAATCCCCCTCCCCGCCGCCCGTCGCGGCCCCCTCCTTCGGCTCGCCCTCGAAGGTGTAGTCGGCGGAGTTGTCGGCGGGGTCGTAGCCGAGCGCCTCGCGGGCGCGTTCGAGGGAGTAGTAGCGCCGGTCGTTGTCGGAGATGCCGTAGACGATCTCGTAGCCGTAGTCGGCCCGGAGACACCGGTCGAACAGGTGCGCGCAGTCGCGGTGCGAGAGCCACATCGCCTGCCCGCGCTCGTACTCGCGGGGCGGGTGGTCCTTCGTGAGGTTCCCGATGCGGACGCAGACGACGCTCATCCCGTGCTCGTCGTGGTACAGCCGGCCGAGCGCCTCGCCGGCCGCCTTCGAGACGCCGTAGAGGTTCCCGGGCCGGGGGAGCTCGGTGCCGTCCAGGCGGTAGCCGTCGTCCGGGCGGTACAGGTCGGGGGTCCGGTCGTCGGTCTCGTAGCCGCCGACCGCGTGGTTCGAGGAGGCGAACGCGAACCGCTCGACGCCGGCCTCGGCGGCCGCGCGCATCACCACCTGCGTCCCGTCGATGTTGTTGCGGAGCACGGAGTCCCACGGCGCCGTCTTCCGCGGGTCGCCGGCGAGGTGGATCACGGCGCCGACGTCCCGCATCGCCTCCCGGACCGCCCGCTCGTCGGTGATGTCCGCGACGTACCGGTCGGCGTCGGTGACCCCGTCGGGCACCTTCGCGGCCGGGAGCGGCTCCCTGTCGAGGAGCCGCCAGTCGTAGTCGTCGCCGATGCCCCGGAGGATGGCCTGGCCCACCCGTCCGCCGGCGCCCGTCAGCAGGACCGGCTCGTCCATTCGGTCGTACGTGGGCGGGAGACGGGCATATAACACACGGTTCGACCCCGTACCCGACGGTCACGGCGGACGGACGGGCGAACGTCGTACAATCGGCGCGCAGGCGAGGGGGTCCCGAGGACACGGTGAGCCCGAGAACACGGTGACCCCGAGGACGGGACGGGTCCCGGCTACAGCTTTTCCCGCGAGACCGAGACGCCCGTCGGCGTCACGACGATCTGGTCGTCGCCCTTCTGGACGATGTCGCCGTCGACCTCCTGGGCGACCTGTCGCAGCTCGTCGATGATGTGTTCGATCGTCCGGTCCGACGTGGAGTGCCGGGTGATGTCGGCGATGACGAAGTCGCCGTCGTAGACGGCGTCTTTGATCGGGATGACGTCGCTCTGGTCGCCGATCTCCGCGATGTGTACCTGCATCCCCGTCTCGGCGTGCGCCTCGGCGAAGTCGTCGATGTCGAGCTCGACGTAGTCGTCGACGGAGCGGTTGCCGCCCCCGCCGAGGATCTTGCTCATGATGCCCATACACACCACACGTCGAGGTCGGACATTAGTTCTTACGTCAGACGCACCCGGGCGCGCTCCGTGTCCCGCGCCCCGCGTCCCGCGTCTCAGTCCCCGTCGTCGAGCCGATCCTGCCACTCCTGCACTCGCGCGAGCAGCTCCACCGGCGCGGTCTCCGCGACGTCGACGTCGCTCAGCTCGTCGATCACGGCGCGGGTCTCCGGATCGAGGCGGTCGGCCTCGGCGGCCTCCGCCGCGCCGCCCGACGCCGACTCCCGAACCGCCCCGTTTCGACCCTCTTCAGGGGGGGAGCCGTCGGCGCCCGCTTCGGCGGACCCAGACGCCCCGGCCGGCCCGGCGTCACCCTCGCCCGCGAACGACCCGGACGAGAGGTCGAAGACGACCTGTTTCGTGCCGCCGTCTCCCGGACCGCCGCTCCCGTCTCCCGGGCCCCCGCTTCCGGCCCTCTCGCTCCCGGTCCGGGACCCCTTCGCCTCGATCGCCTTCTCCTCGCGGAGCCGGTCGAGCACCGCGTCGGCGCGGGAGACGACCGGGTCGGGGACGCCCGCGAGGTCGGCGACGTGGACCCCGTACGACCGGTTCGTCGGGCCGTCGCGGACGGTCCGGAGGAACGTCACCTCGCCGTCGCGCTCGTCGACGGCGACGTGGACGTTCGCCACGCGCGGGAGGTGGTCCGCCAGCGCCGTCAGCTCGTGGTAGTGCGTCGCGAAGAGGGTGCGGGCGCGCACCTCGTTGTGGAGGTACTCGGTCGCGGCCCACGCGATGGAGATCCCGTCGTAGGTCGCGGTGCCGCGGCCGACCTCGTCGAGGATGACGAGCGAGTCCGCGGTCGCCGAGTGGAGGATGTTCGACAGCTCCTGCATCTCGACCATGAACGTCGACCGGCCCTGCGCCAGCTCGTCGAGCGCGCCGACGCGGGTGTAGATCCCGTCGACGAGCCCGACCTCGGCGGCCCGGGCGGGCACGAACGACCCCGCCTGCGCGAGCAGTTGGATCAGGGCGGCCTGCCGCATGTACGTCGACTTCCCGCTCATGTTCGGGCCGGTGACGATGAGGAAGCCGCGCTCCCCGTCGAGCCGGAGGTCGTTCGGCACGAAGTCGGTCGTCCGCTCGACGACGGGGTGGCGACCGGCCTCGACGTCGAGTCTGCGCTCGTCGGTCAGCTCCGGGCGCGTCCAGTCGTTGCCGGCGGCGTGAGTCGCGAGCGACGCGAGCGCGTCGACCTCGGCGACCGCCCGCCCCACGTCCTGGAGCAGCGCGGCGTCGTCGGCGACCCGCTCGCGGAGTTCCTCGAACAGCTCGTACTCCAGCTCGCCGCGGGCCTCCTCCAGCCGGAGGACCTCCCGCTCGCGCTCTTCGAGCTCGTCGGTGACGAACCGCTTCGAGTTCTTCAGCGTCTTGATCTCGCGGTAGTGGTCCGGCACCCGGTCGGCGACCGACTTTCCGACCTGGATGTAGTAGCCGTCCGTCTTGTTGCGGTCGACCGTGACGTGGCTGAGCCCGTGGCGCCGCTTCTCCCGCTCCGCGAGCGTGTCGAGCCACTCGGCCGCCTCCTCGTGGCTCTCGATCAGCTCGTCGAGCTCGTCGTCGTACCCCGGCTTCAGCAACCCCCCCTGCGTCTTCGCCTTCGGCGGGTCCTCGGCGAGCGCGTCGGCGAGCTCGCCCCGGAGCGCGCTCGCGCGCTCCCGGTCGAGGCCGTCCAGCACCTCGGCGACCGGCGAGTCCGCGAGCGGGGTCCCCTCGACGGCGTCGACGAGTTCCGGCACCAGCGCGAGGGTGTCGCGCACCGAGAGGAGTTCGCGTGCGCCAGCGCTCCCGCTCGTCGCCCGCGAGGCGAGCCGTTCGAGGTCGTACGCCGCTCCGAGCGTCTCTCGGAGGCGGTCGCGCGCGAGCGCCGCCGACGCCAGCGCCTCCACGGCGTCGAGCCGGCGGTCGAGCCGCGCCCGGTCCCGTCGCGGCCGCGTGAGCCACTCGCGGAGCAGCCGGCCGCCGGCCGCGGTGACGGTGTGGTCGACCGTCTCGAACAGCGACCCCTCCCCCTCGCCGCGCATCGTCTCCGTGAGCTCGAGGTTGCGCTGGGTCGTCGCGTCGACGTCGACGTGGTCGCCGTCGCCGTACGCCGTGAGCCGGGTCATCGACGCGAGCACGCCCGCGCCCGTCTCCTCGACGTAGCCGAGGACCGCGCCGGCCGCGCGCAGCGCGAGGTCGGAGTCGATCCCGACGCTGTCGGCGGTCTCCCGCCCGAACTGTTCCCGAACGGCGTGTCTCGCCCGCCCCGGCGCGAACGCCTCCGCGTCGAACAGCGAGACCGACCCGGAGAGGTCCTCGCGGACCGCGCCGAGCAGCCGGTCGTCGTTGCGGACGCGGGGCCCCGGGAGCACCTCCGCGGGGTCGAACCGGTACAGCTCCGCCCGGAGGTCGCTCTCGTCGTCGACCTCGGTGACGAGGAACCGGCCCGTGGTGACGTCCGCGAGCGCCAGGCCGTAGGGGCCGTCTGTCTCGTCCTCCTCGCGAACCACCGCCGCGAGGTACCGCGCGTCGTCGTCGGCGGTTTCGAGGAGGGTCCCGGGCGTAACGACGCGGGTGATCTCGCGGGCGTGGCCGTCGTCGGTCTCGTACTGGTCCGCGACGGCGACCCGGTAGCCGCGCTCGACGAGCGCCTTCACGTAGGGGGTCAGCTCCGAGAGCGGGACGCCCGCCATCGGGTGCGACGAGCCGTGCGAGGACTTCTGCGAGATCGAGAGGTCGAGCTCGTCGGCGACCAGCTCCGCGTCGTCCGCGAAGAACTCGTAGAAGTCGCCGCACTGCATCGCGAGGACGTCCGCGTCCGTCTCCGCCTTGAGATCGAGGAACTCCCCGACGATCCCCGTTGGCATATGTCCGTACTCCCGCCGTGGGCGGCTAAAACCCTGCGGGTGTCGCGTCCCGAGCGCCTACACCCGGTTCCGGCGCGTCACCGTGCGGTGCACCGCCCCGGAGACGCCGAACAGCACCGCGAAGAGGACCGCGTACGCGTAGCCGGAGACGCCCGCGAACGGGACCGTCCCGATCCACGCCGCGCCGCCGAGCAGCCCGCAGACGACGGCGAGGCCGAGGTAGTACTCGCTCCACAGGATCTCGTTTTCGGAGACGACTTCGAGGTACACCTCCAGCTCTCGGCTCTCCTCGGTCAGCGAGACGATCCCCCTGTTCGGCTCGTAGTCGATGAACCCGCCCTCCGCCAGCTTCGGCAGGTGCGACTGGTGGAGCGCGGTGTAGACGCGCTTCCGCTGTTTGTACGTGACCTCGTTGATCTCGCGGTCGTTCTCCCACGCCGCCAGCTGTTCGGCGATGTCCCTCACGCGGGCGTCGTCCCCGCGCTCTTTCAGGTAGGTTATCACGTTCCGTCGCCGCTGGTTGCTCAGCATCGTGAATATCTCGTCCCGCGTTGGTCCGTCCCCGTCGTCGCTCTCTCTCCGTCGTGCCGGCAAGTTGGGGTGTCATGGCTCTCTGCCGCGGATCCGCTCCGATTGCCAATTGACACCGAAGCACATATAACTTGTCACTTTAAGTATGTCTATTATTTCATACAAAACGTATTTGATCGTCTGAGGCGTCTATTATCGTGCTTTGATAGAGGACGTCTCGGTACAATTACCAGATATAGTTAATTTCATCGCGAAACGAGGCGGACCGAAGCGCCCCGTCTCCCCGTCCGCGTGGCACCGCCCGCGAACTCGCGGCGAGCGCTCGTCTCGGGCCGGAACGCGGCCGGTAGGCGCTGCATACATACGACCGCTCCGCGCCAAGACCGCGTCATGACGATCACACACGACACGACCGTCTCGGACCCGGACGCGGGGCAGGCCGACCGCCGCCCCCTCGACCGCTTCCGCCGTCCGGAGTACACCGGCGAGAACCGCTGTCTCCCGTGTACCGGAGTCAACGTCGCGATCGCGGCGGCCGGAGCGACGGCGGCGGCCGCCGTCGCCGGCCCGGCCCTCGGCGCTGCCGGGTTCGGGGCCGCGCTCGCCGCGATCTGGCTCCGCGGCTACCTCGTCCCGGGGACGCCCGAACTCACGAAGCGCTACCTCCCCGAGCGCGTCCTCCGGCTGTTCGGGAAGGGGACCGAGCCCGCGCCGCCGGCCGAGGTCGACGCGGAGTCGTACCTGCTGTCGGCGGACGTGCTCGTCGAGACGCCCGACGGCGCCGACCTCGAGTTCGCCCCGTGGTTCGCGGCCGCGTGGGACGCCGCCCTCCGCGAGACGCGCATCGACGCCGGCGGCGACGCCGAACTGGCGGCGCTCGCGTCGCTCACCGGCGTCGACGCCGAGTCGCTCTCGCTCGACTGGCGCGGCGGGACCGGGTTCGCGTTCGCCGACGACGAACGCATCGGCCACTGGGAGTCGCGCGCGGCGTTCCTCGCCGACGTCGCCGCCGACCGCGCGCTGACCGAGCGGCTCGACGACTGGCCGTCGCTCCCCCTCGCGGCGCGGAGCGGCGTGCTCGGCGCGCTTCGGCTGTTCGCCGAGGCGTGTCCCGTCTGCGAGGGGGCCGTGCGGCTCGAAGAGCGCGTCGTCGAGTCCTGCTGTACGACCCGCGACGTGATCGCCGGCCGCTGTACCGCCTGCGACGCCCGACTGTTCGAGATGGACCTGCCGCCGTCGCTCGCGGCCGAATAACACGCCGCGACCGGTCGTTTCGTGGTGAAGCCCTCCGAATCACTGGTGGCTTGTTTATCAACTAACCCGACGGATCGCAGACGTCGGCGTTCGTCTCAGCTCCGCCGCCGCGAGAGCAGGCCGTCGCGTCCGATCCGGAACTGCCGGAGCACGGAGAAGCGGTTGAGCCAGAGCTGGTAGGCGCTCGCGGCGGCGAACAGCCCGAGCGCGAGGCTCGTCAACAGGACCGGATCGGCCGCGGAGACGAGCGGGGCACCGAGCAGCGCCGCGAGGAGGACGGTTAGCGAGACGACGCCGAGCGCGCGGTACAGCTCCGACCACGTCACCCCGCCCGTGGCGACGATCTCGGTGTACAGCGAGACGTCTCGCGCGTGCCGCGACAGCTCGATCGTCTGCGTCCCCCGGTCGTACTCGACGACGCCGAGCTCCTCCAGCTTCGGGAGGTGCGTCTGCACGAGCGACGTGTACACGCTCTCGCGGCACCGCTTCGGCGGCGGGCTCTCGCCGCTCTCGTGACTCGCCACCAGCGCCGACAGCTCGTGGACGGTCACCGTCCCGCCGACGTCTCTGATCTGCTGGATGGCGCGCCGACGACGCTCGTTCGCGAGGATGGAATACACCTGTTCCGCCGGGAGGACGTCTGTTCTGAGTTTCATGATCGCGGATCCGAACTCCGCACGGCACGGAGACCGGTCGTTGACGCTACATCTTCCGCTCGGGGCATATGTATGCGCCGGCTACCCTCGCGTTCGACGAGCTCGCCGCCCCGGATTCGAGGTCGGGAAACCGATAGCCCGCACCGGGACGAGCGGCTCGGTCCCGCCTCGCCCGCGACCGTCGCCGTCCCGGAGGCGACACGGGAACCATACCGGTCACTTCGACCGAAGTACGGCGTTCTTGCCGCCGTTTTTGCCCGAAGTAGGGGCCCCGGACCGCCGGTCGAACGCGGCGTTTGACCGCGTGAACCGATCGTTCCACCGAATCGAACCCCTCGTTCGACGGTGACGTGGCTGCGCGTAACTAGGTGGGTACCTCACGGAGAGGGGAGTAACCGATTCGGCTGACCGCAGCGGACGGGGGCGGGTCGGGAGAGAAAGCATGAGCCAAGACACAGACGACACAATCGGACTCTCGCGGCGCAAGGTCCTCGCCGGCCTCGGCGCGGTCGGCGTCGCGTCCGCGGGCGCGGGACTCGGTACCACGGCGTACTTCAACGACAGCGAAACGTTTGAGGACAACACGCTCACCGCCGGGCAGTTCGACCTCCTGCTCGACTGGCAACAGACATACACGGGCCCGAACGGCCTCGAACAGATCAGCGCGTACCCGGACTCGAACGGTGACAACGACCAAGATATAATCCCGGACTTCGGCGAGTACCTCTCGGACTGGGTCATCGACAACGACGAGTACGACATCCGCGCGGCCACGGACGAGTACAAGGGCGAGTACTTCGCGGACCTGCCGGACGACTTCGCGGGCCCGCTGATCGAGCTCGACGACGTCAAGCCCGGCGACCACGGCGAAGTGACGTTCAGCGCGCACCTGTTTGACAACCCCGGTTACCTGCGGGTCGGCGGCGATCTGATCGAGAACAAGGAGAACGGCCGGACTGAGCCCGAGATGGAGATCGACGGTACCGCGGGGGAAGACCAGGGCGAGCTCGCCGACTCCATTGACGTGAAGTTCTGGTACGACGACGGCGACAACGCCTTCGAGGGGCTGATGGGCGACCACGACACAGTCATCGTCTTCGACCGCTCGTACTCGATGGTTGAGACCGACCCGTCGCTCCAGGGCTCGACGGATCAGTACGACCCGCAGAAGCTCCAGGACGCGGTCGACGGGGCCGTCAGTCTCGTGGACCAACTGGAAGCGGCCAGCGAGAACGCGCCGGAACCGATCAACATCTCCGTAGTCACGTTCGGCAACAACGGCCGGGTCGATGTCCCGCTCGGGACTGACTACGACGGGGCTCGGGACTACCTCGAAGGACTCCCGGACAGCCCGAATTTCGACGAGGACTCCTCGAATCGGGAGGGGACGAACATGGCCGACGGCATTAGCGAGGCTCGCGACGTTCTCGACGGCGGCGACGCCGAGGGCAAGTGTATGGTGATCCTCGGTGACGGCGTTGCGACGAGCGGAGGGTCTGACCCTGTCCAAGCAGCCGAAGACGAGGCACAAGCGGCGAAAGACGATGGCGTGACGGTGTACACCGTCCAGTACGACCTCGTTCCGATTCCGGGCGACGCCACGAGCGAGGACACGATCCTCGAAGCGCGGGAGCTGCTCCGCGAGATGGCCTCCGACGCGAACGGCACCGCGGGCCCGCGCGAGAAGCTCAGCTTCGGCACGGTACCGAACAACGTGGCCGGCACGTTCCAGCATATTGCTCTCCACAAGGCGGGCGAGGTCTGCCTGTTCGAGGGGAAGCTCAGCGAGTTCCTCGGGGGCGACGGACTGCTGCTCGACGCCGAGCCGCTCCTGACGCTCAACGAGCCAGACGCCGCGGGACAGGGAGGGAACGACACGGACAAGACCCGACCGACGGTCAGCTGTCCCGACGTGAACGCGACGCCGTTCAGCGCGTGCTCCACGTACTACTTCGGCTTCAAGTGGTCGATCGACCCCGAGGAGGTGGGCAACGAGATCCAGACCGACTCGATCGTGTTCGATATCGGATTCGGCGCCGAGCAGGCCCGCCACAACGAGAACCCGTTCGGCGTCTGTGAGGTCGCCGAGTAGGTGCTCGAATAGCCCACTGAACGACCCAGACGAGCCGTTCGCTCGTCCATCCCGTTTCGGCGCCCTCGGGCGGCCAACAGGGCGGTTCGCGACCCCCGCCGGGAGTTCCCAATAAGGGATACACAACCATGAACGACGACACAATCGGACTATCGCGGCGTAAGATGCTGGTCGGACTCGGCGCAGTCGGCGTGGCCTCGGCGGGCGCGGGCTTGGGCACCACGGCGTACTTCAACGACAGCGAAACGTTCGAGAACAACACACTCACCGCCGGGCAACTTGACCTCGCGGTCGAATACCAGACGAGCTACGAGCAGGGCAGCGCGGGGTCCGGCGGCGATTCCGGGACGATCAACGGGAACCCCACCGGGTACGAGTACGTCATCGACGATGTCAAGCCCGGCGACTCCGGGCGGCTGGTGTTCTGTCCGCAGATCGTCGACAACCCGGCGTGGCTGTGGGTTGGCACCGAGAACGGCCTCACCGACTACGAGAACGGGCTGACAGAACCCGAAGCGGAAGTCGACGACACGGATCCCGCGGACGCGGGAACCGTCGGCTCGCCGAACGACGGCGCGGGCGAGGGCGACCTCAGTGAGGCGATCCTTGTCACCGTGTCTTACTGCGAGTTCGATGACGAAACAGAGTCCTTCGAGACGATTCGGACGCTCAACAACCCCGAGGACTACACCCTCGGCGACCTCGCAGCCGAGCTGGAGTCCGGCTTCCTGCTGGACGCCGGGACGGACTCGGGGGCGTACCCAGCCAGCTCCGAGTTCGGCGAACAGGCCGGGCCGTGCCTCTGTATCGACTGGAACGTTCCGACGTCGGTCGAAAACGAGATCCAGACCGACGCCGTGACGTTCGACTTCTCGTTCCACGCGGAACAGGAGCGACACAACGAGTCACCGGACAGCCCCTTCCTGACCGTCCCCGAGGGCAACAGCACGGCTCAGTGAGGCGGTGATGTGAGGCGGAGGTCGACGACCGGCAGTCATAAGATCATGAGACCCCGAAAGGGGGTCTCTCCCGGTCGGTAGGGCGGGCCTTCACCCCGAGGGGGATGTCGTACCGGAGGGGTGTCGTACCGCTCGGTACGGGACACATACCGGATGGCGACGGCGATTGTTACTGCCGGTAGGGAGCGCATATATAGGTCGGGGAGCAGCGTTAGACAGTCATCGACGACACGGCCGTTCGGAGCCGCGACGACAGACAATGACACAGAAGGAATCAGGACTTACGCGGCGGGAGGCACTCGCGGGCGCCGGAGCCGTCGGCTTCGCCGCCCTCGGGGCCGCCTCCGGACGGCGGACGGGGACTGGCAACTGGGACGAGTATTCGGCGTACACGTACGCCCAGACGGACACGCCGCTGAATCTGCTTGTCGGCTGGCGGCGCACGGAGAACGGGACCGCAGTCGACTCGACCCCGGTCGGTGCGGTGGACGATGTCGAAATTGCCGGAATCCGGCTCATTGATGTCGCCAACGCGCTGCCGCACGATTACGGGACCGCGAGCGTCGGCCTCCGGCTCGAAGATCCAGATGACACCGCCCGCGTGTGGTTGCGGATCAAGCCCGATCTCAGTACTTCTGACCCCGCGAGCGTTGCGCTCGCGGAGCGCATCTCACTCACGGTCCGGCAAGACACGGGGATCTTCGGGATCGGTAGCTGCGGCGGCGCCGAGGGCGAGTTCGCGGGCGTCGGACCGACGATCGCCGACGGGACGCTCGCGGACATCGACGGGTCCGCCCTCGCCGACGGCGTCGAGCTACGACCGGGGCTCCTCGGCGACGGATGCCTCGGCCCCGGCGAGCAACGCTGTCTGACCTTCGAGTGGGAGTTTACCGCCGAGGGCGGCAACGCCGGCCAGGGCGGCACGGTGGACTTTCTCGTGGAGTTCATCGCGGACGAGTGCGGTTCTGAGGGGAATCCGTTCGAAATGAACGCCGGGGGGTCCGCATGACTCACGGAGACGACGGAGCGGGGCGTCCGAGCGGCCTGAGCCGCCGCCGCCTGCTCGCCGGTATCGGCGGCGTCGGCGCGGTCGGGATGGCGAGCGGCCTCGGTACCGGAGCGTATCTCTCAGACCGCGAGACCTTCCCGAACAACGGCCTCGGCGCCGGCACGGTCGAGCTCCTGGTGAACGGCGAGCTCACGAACGGCACCGTCGCCGTCGACGTGTCGGACATCGACCGCGGCGACTCGGGCGACGAGACGTTCGAAATCGGCGCTCGGACGAACCCGGTTCGGGTCTGGCTCGCGACGGAGTGCGTGGCGAACAACGGTCTCGCGCGCGAGCTCGAAGTCGACGTTCGCGTCGACGGAACGTCGGTGACCGGGAGGTACAGACCTCTCGCCGCCGTTCGGGACGACCTGTTCGACGGCGAGCGGATCGACGACGGCTGTCTCGACCCCGAGGACGCGATCCGCGTGGCGGTCTACTGGCGGCTCCCGGCCGGCGCGACGGACGTCGGCGGCCAGACCGCCGATCTGACGTTCCGGCTGTACGCCGAGCAGTGCCGCCACACCACCGAAGCGGACGCGGAGGCGGCGAACCCCTTCGCCGCCCGCGTCTGCGACGAGAATCGGTGTGTCCCCTGCGCGGACGAAAACGAGGTCAAAATCGGCGGGCTCAGGCTCAAATACCTCGGCGACGAGACCATCGACCCGCTCGTCGTCCGGGCCGCCGGCGGCGGCGGAGGCGGGAACGGACGGGGGAACGGCAACAACCCCCCGACGACGATATTCGACGCCACGGTCCGGCCGAACGAGGAGTTCGCCCTCGACGGTGCGGATTCCAGGACGAACACGCCAGGCTGGATCGGGCCGAACATCTACCTCGACTCCGGCGGCGGCGCGTCGCGGAACGAGCGTACCGAGACCAATATCCACACCAGCTGTTCGGTGCCTCTCGGTCCCGGCGACGTCTACGGCGACTTCGAGGTCGTCGAGGTGACGACGACAGACGACGAGAAGGTCTGCGGGACCGGCACCGGCGGTGACGGCGGCGACACGCCGGACGACGAGCCCGAGCCCGGCCCCGAGTGCGCCGTCTGTGACCAGGGGACCGGCGTCTCCCTCGCGACCCTCGACGTCCGCTACCTCGGCGCCGACGACGCGACCGTCTCGGTCGTCTCGACGAAGGGGAACACGAGCGGCGAGCTGTTCGCCGGGACCGTCTCACAGGGGGACGTCTTCACCCTCGACGGGAAGGACGTCGACCGCCCCGGTCGGGGGGCCGACAGGCTCGGCCCGGAGGTCGAGATCGGCGTCGGCGGCGAGACCGTCGCGATCCACGTGAGCTGCTCGCAGCCGCTCGCGGTCGGCGACGCGTACGGCGACTTCGAGATCGTCGCCGGAACGACGACGGACGGCGAGCCGCTGTGCGGCTCGGAGGCGAACTGATGACAACCATACTCACATCACCACGGGCGAAACGCGCGGCGAACGTACTCGGGATCGTCCTGCTGATCGCCCTCGTGGCCCCGTTCGCGGTGTTCGCGGCCCCCGAGGCCGTCGGCGCCGACGAGAGCTTCGTCGTGCTCACCGCGAGCATGACGCCCGCCATCGCGCCGGGCGACGTGGTCATCGTCGCCGAGCGCGACCCGGCCGCGGTCGCCGCCGGCGACGTGATCACGTTCGTGCGCGGCACGAGCGAGGTGCCCGTGACGCACCGCGTGATCGACGTCGTCGACGAGGGCGGCGCCCTCGCCTTCGAGACGATGGGCGACGCCAACGAGGGGCCCGACCCCGGGCTCGTTCCCGGGTCGAACCTCGTCGGCGTCGTGGTCCTCACGATCCCGTACATCGGGTACGTGATCCAGTTCGCCGGCACGCCGGCGGGGTTCGTCGCCCTCGTCGTGCTCCCGTTCGGGCTGCTCGCGGCGTCCGAGCTGCTGTCGGTCGCCCGCTCGCGAAACGGCGGCGCCCCGGACGCGGCGACCGTCGCCGACGCGGATTCGGTCGCGGAGACGGACGCGTCCGTCGACTTGGACTCGTCCGCCGATGCGACGCCGACCGCCGAGTGGGAGCCGGCGATCCCCCCCGAGACAGCGACCGAACCGCCGGCACAGGCCGAGGCGACGTCGGCGACCGACGCCGGCGGCGTGTCGGTCGACGCGGTCGGCGGCGCCGTCGGGGTGCTCGCCGTCTTCGCGCCCTACGCGATCTACGTCGCGATCGAGCTCCGGACGGCCGCGACGATCGCCGTCGCGGTCGCCGCGACGACGGTCCTGCTCGGCGGACTCGCGACCTGGGTCCCGGCGAGCGGCGTGCTCGACCGCGCGACCGCGGAACCGCCGACGGCCCCCGCGTCACCCGACGGCGAGACGGTGGCGGCCGACGATCCCGCGGAGGGGTCGCCCTCGCCGGCGCCGAACGGCTCGGCGGTCGGCCCGGCGCAGACCGACGGCGCCGGGGAGGCGGAGTGATGGCGGCCCCCCGCGGCGTCGCCGTCGCGCTCGTCGCCGCGCTGCTGGTGTGGAGCGTCGCGTTCGGCGGCGGGTACACCCTCGCGGTGCTCTCGTCCGAGGCCGACGTGACGGTGACGTTCGAGGCGCAGGAGTTTGAGGCGCAGGAGTTCGAACCGGAGAACTCGACGACCGGGGAACTCGGAGAGATCGGTCTCACCGGGATCCCGCCGGAAACCGACGGATTCGGTCCGGACGCGGTGCAATCGCCCACCGCCGACCCGTCGGCGAACGGGTCGGATCCGGGCCCGAACGGCTCGGACCCGGTCGGCGACGAGACGGCCGTCGGTACCGAATCGAAGTCCCCCGGCGACGACCCCGACTCGGCAGACCCCGAGTCCGACTCGCCCGGCAAAAACGCCGACGGGAACGACTCCGGATCGCCCGACTCCGAGCCGGAACCGACAGGTTTGGACCCGGCAGACGCGGGATCGTCGGACTCGGAATCATCGGACGGCGAATCCACCGATACCGATTCGGAGCCGACCGACTCCAGTCCGGAACCGACCGACCCCGATTCGGAGCCGGAGTCGGCGCCGACCCCGGAACCCGCGCCCTCGCCGTCGGACGCTCCCGACGACGATTCCCCTGACGGCGATGACGCCGACGGCGACGACAGTGCGGTCGGCGACACCGCTCCCGCCGACGGCGGTGACGTCGAGGACGACCCCTCCTCTGACGGGCCCGACGACGACGATCGGTCGGACGCCCCCGCTGCCCAGCCGGGCGAGTCGACGGATTCGCTCGCCGCGGTGACGATCCCGTGACGCTGTCCATTCGACCGCCGTCCCCTCCGGAGCAGGCCAACGACCGCTCGCTGTCTCCCGGGACGAAGCTCACGGTCCTCCTGCTGCTTTTCGCGCTGTTCCTCCTCGGGGTCCTCTTCGGTCTCGTCCGCGGACTCAGTTAGGGCGGCCGCTTCCCGTTCCCGATCGGTGGTTCCGCCCGTCGTGTTTATCGCCGCGCTCCGCGAACGACGAATGTATGCTCGGCCTCGACGCCGTCGCCCTCGACGCGTTCGCCTTCGTCTTCGTCGCCGGGCTGATCACGGCGCTCGCGACCGGCGTGGGAGCGCTCCCGTTCTTCCTCTTCGACACGATCAGTGACCGCGGGAACGTGGCGCTGTGGGGGTTCTCCTCCGGGATCATGCTCTCGGCGTCGCTGTTCGGACTCGTTGGGGAGGGGCTCGCCGAGGGGACGCCCGTCGAGATCGGGGTCGGCCTGGCGGCGGGCGTCGTCCTCGTCGTCGTCGCGCACGACGTGCTGTTGGACGCCGACATCGACCCGCGGGAGTACGAGGAGGCGGACTTCAGGAAGCTCGTCCTGATCCTCGGCGTGCTGACCGTTCACAGCTTCCCCGAGGGCGTCGCCGTCGGCGTCTCCTTCGCCGACCTCGGGCTGGCGGGCGGGACCGAGCTGTTCGGGTTCACCGTCCCGCTGCTCGCCGCGTTCATGACGGTCGCGATCTCGATCCACAACGTCCCCGAGGGAACGGCCATCTCGATCCCGCTGCGGACGATGGGCGTCTCCCGGTGGAAGATGGTCTGGTGGGCGGTGTTCTCCAGCCTCCCGCAGCCGGTTGGCGCGGTGATCGCCTTCGCGTTCGTCCGGTACGCCCGCGAGTTCCTCCCGTACGGCTTCGGGTTCGCGGCCGGCGCGATGATCTACCTCGTCGCGACCGAGTTCGTCCCGGAGGCGCTGGCGGCCGGCGCCGACCTCCCCCGCGGCGGGAAGCCCGTGCTCGCGGCCGGGATCGCGGCCGGCGCCGCGCTGATGACGCCGCTCGCGTTCGTCTGACCGCGTCTCGGTTCCCCCCTCACATCCCGCCGTCGAACGCGGTCGGGTTCACCGCCCCGGGTCCCTCGCCGACGTCGTAGCCGCGGCGGATCGCGGACCCCATCTCGCCGACAGCGCTCCCGACCGCCTCGCGCAGGGGTTCGCCCCGCGCCAGCCGCGCCGCGATCGCGCTCGACAGCGCGCAGCCGGAGCCGTGCGTCGCGTCGGTCGCCACGCGGGGATTCTCGAAGCGGACGACGGTCGGTTCGGTCCCTCCCGCGGCGTCGGCCTCGGCCGCGTCGGCGTCGCCGCGCTCGTCTCCGCCCGCGTCTCCGATCACGAGCGTGTCGACGACGGTCTCGCCGTCCTCGTCGAGGTGACCGCCCTTCACGAGGGCCGCGCCGGCGCCGCGGGCGACGAGCTCCCGGCCCGCCGCCGCGGCGTCCGCGGGCGTCTCGACCGGGTCGTCGACGAGGACCGCCGCCTCGTCGGCGTTGGGGGTGACGAGCGTCGCGCGCTCGATCAGCCCCTCGTAGGCGTCCTCGGCCGCGGGCGAGAGCAGCCGGTCGCCGCTCGCGGCGACCATCACCGGGTCGACGACGACGGGGGCCGGACAGCGGGCGAGCAGCCCGGCCGCGGTCTCGACGATCGGCGCCGTGGCGAGCATTCCGGTCTTGACCGCGCCGACGTCGAAGTCCTCGATCACGGCGTCGTACTGGCTCGCCACGTGATCGGCCGGGACGGCGTGGACGTCCTCGACGCCGCGGGTGTTCTGCGCCGTCGTCGCCGTCACGACCGCGGTCCCGAAGACGCCGTGGGCCGTCATCGCCTTCAGGTCCGCCTGGACCCCCGCCCCGCCGCCGCTGTCGCTGCCGGCGATCGTCAGTGCGACGGGCGGAGAGACGGGCTCGCGCTCGCGTGTCATACTCTGGTAATACCACTCGGTTGTACTAAGTCGTGGCGATCGCCGCCGCCGAACGGCCTTTGCCGCTCGCCGTCGAACCGGAGGTATGTCGAACGCTCACTCCGACGACGCTGCCGGCGGCGAGTCGGCCGGCGACGCGACGGAATCGATCACCGTCTACTCCGACTACGTCTGCCCGTTCTGCTACCTCGGCCGGCGGTCGCTCGCCGAGTACCAGGCGACGCGCGACGAGCCGCTCGCGGTCGACTGGCACCCGTTCGACCTCCGGGCGGGCAAGCGCAACCCCGACGGCAGCATCGACCACGAGGCCGACGACGGGAAGGGGGAGGAGTACTACGCGCAGGCCAAGGAGAACGTCCGCCGGCTCCAGGAGCAGTACGATGTCGAGATGGCCCAGGAGATCGCGACGGACGTCGACTCGCTGCCCGCCCAGCTCGTCTCCGTGCACGTGAAAGAGACCGCGCCCGAGGCGTGGCCCGCCTTCGACGACGCGGTGTTCGCGGCGCTGTGGCGGGAGGGGCGCGACATCGGCGACCGCGAGGTGCTCGTCGACGTCGCGGGGGACGTCGAGGGGCTCGACGCCGACGTCGTCGACGCCGCGCTCGGCGACGACGACCTCCGCGAGCGCGTGACGGCGATGTTCGACGCGGCGCGGCAGCGCGGTATCACCGGGGTCCCGACGTTCGCGTACGACGGCCACGCGGCCCGCGGCGCGGTGCCGCCGGAGCAGCTCGAACGCCTCGTCGAGGGGGCCTGAGCTAGGCGTCGCCGGCGACCTCGTCGCCGTCGGTTTTATCGCCCGGGCCGTCCCCCGCCTCGTCGTCCGGCTCGACGATCCGGTACGAGAGGGAAACGGCGCCGAGCGCGAGGGCGATTCCGCCGATCACGTCGATGAGCCAGTGGATCCCGAGGTACATCGTCGCGATCACCACCGACGTCGAGATCCACAGGGCGAGCGGCGTCCACCGCGGGTACTCCTCGCGCGTCAGGAGGGCGAACGCCGCGACGGTCACCGACAGCGACGTGTGAAGCGAGGGGAAGACGTTCGTCGGCTTGTTTATCTCGCTCGTGAGCGCGGTGAATTCGGGGTTGTGGGTGAACAGCAGCGACGTCGCGACGTTCAGGTTCCGCGGCCCGTGCGCGAACACGACCGTGTAGATCGCGAGCCCGATCGCGTAGTTGAACGTGTACGCGACGAGCAGCCGCCGCAGCGCCACCGTCCGCGGGAGCGCGAGGTACGCGAGGAACGGGAACGACAGCAGGAACGCGTAGCCGTACACGTATATCGCGGAGAAGTACGCCGTCAGCTCGGGGGCGACGAGCGTCGCCTGCAGCCGGCCGACGAACTCGCCCTCGATCGCGTAGATCAGGCCCGTCAGCTGGAGCCCCCACAGCCGCGAGACGACGTGGAGCGAGCTCCGGCCGACCGCGCTCGCGACCAGCACGACTCCCAGCGCGGCGAGCGCGCGGCGCGAGCGCCACAGCCGCCGGCCGAGGTCGCCCCGGAGGCCGCGCAGTCGGTCCGGACCGATGACCGTCGCGGCCGCGAGGAGCAGCGCCCCGCCGGTCCACAGCGCGACGGACCCGATCACCGACGGCAGCCAGCTCATTTGCCCCTCGAGAGGAGCCGGCCCTCGCCGTCGAACCGATACCCCGCGTCGCGGAACCGCTCCCTGGCCGCCTCGACGTCGAGCGACCCGTCGTCGCCGACGAACGGGTACACCGGGTCCGCCTCCCGACCGTCCCACGAGAGGTCGCTCGGCACCCACTCGGGCGAGGTCGCCAGCGGCGACGCCGCCGGCCGCGCGTACCCGTCGAACGCGTCGTCGACGAGGGCGCGCTTGTCGATCAGCGACGCGAGGACGGCCCTGAACCGCGGGTTCGACAGCGGCGCACGCCGGGCGTTGTACCCGACGTGGTAGAAGCCGCCCGCCCGTCCGGTCACGAGCCGCGCGTCGGCCTCCCGCCCGATCCGCGGCACGGCGTCCGGGCCGAGGTTCGACACGGTCGCGTCCGCGAGGCCGTCGCCGACGGCCTGCACCGCGGCGATGTCGGACGATATCACCGCGACCTCCAGCCGGTCGAACGCCGGCTTCCCGCGGAACCGCTCCGGGATCCCGGCGGCCGGATCCGCCCCCGACTCCCCGTCGCCCGCGCGGGCGAGGAAGTGGTCCGGGTTCCGCTCGAAGGCGACTGACTCCTCGGGCGTCGCCTCGACGAAGCGCATCGGCCCGCTGCCGACCGGGTCCTCGTTGTTCGTCACCACCGCCTCGGTGGTCGCCACGTCGAACTCGAAGCCGGCGATCGTCGCGGGGTCGGTCCGGTCCGCCCAGACGTGCTCCGGCAGGATCGGCACCCGGAGCGCGCGCGCCGCGACCGCGTCGTTGACGTCGCCGACCGAGAGCTCCACCGTCTTGTCGTCGACCGCCCTCGCGGCCCGGACGACCGAGCTCCGGCCGCGGAACCGGGGCGTCGGCACCGCCGTCTCCAGCGCCCCCATCGAGGTGTCCCGGAGGAACTCGTAGGTGAACGCCACGTCCCCGGCGGTCACCGGCTCGCCGTCGTGCCACCGCGCGTCGCGCAGCCTGACGGTCACGGTCCCGTCGTCGCGCTCCCACCCCGAGCAGAGCCACGGGACGACCTCGTCGCCGTCCGCCAGCGCGAGTCGGTCGTACAGCAGCGCGGTGAACGTCCCCTCCCGCCGGTACTCGGCCGCGATCGGGTTCCAGTTCTCCGTGACGTTGGCGTCGGTCGTCACCAGCCGGAGGACGGCGCCGTCGTCTCCGCGCGCTGCGTCGCCGCCGAGCGCGATCTCGGCCTCCGTGTCATCTCCGGTCGCGTCGCTGATGATCGCACCGTCGTCGGTCGTGTTCTCGCCGGTGCCGTCGTCGGTCGCGTCCCCGGACTCCGCGCCGTCGACCGCCTCCTCACGCTCTAGCCCGAGCAGTCCGGCCAC
This sequence comes from Halorubrum rutilum, assembly GCF_024494565.1. The sequence goes on along the minus strand of NZ_JANHDN010000008.1, from coordinate 92,356 downwards.
GGAGACCGGCCGCCGGTTCGTCCACCCCGCGAACCGGTCCCCGCGGACCGCGGTGAGCGGGTCCGGGAACGCGACGACCGTGAACGGCTGGAGCTCGCACAGCGAGCGCTGGAGGGCGGCCACGGCGTCGGCCCGCGCGTCGCCCTCAGCCCGCCGCTGGCGTTCGAGCCGCTCGTCCACGCCGTTGAGGTCGGCGAACCCGAACGGGTTCTGCCGGCCCGACTCGGCGACGAACCGCGAGTGGGTGAACGCGTACATCGCGTCCGGGTCGAACGGCTCGTGTTCCAGGAACTGACCGACGTACACGTCGAAGTCCCGGTTGATCAACACTTTCCGCCAGAGGTCCGTCCGTCCGAGGGTGTTGATCCGGGCGTCGATTCCCACCGCGTTCAGGTTCTCGGCGAGGTGTCTGGCGATCCGGATCGCGTTCGGGTCGCTGTCGGCCGGCGCCGCGTCGATCCGCAGCGTGAGCTGGGACGCCCCGTCGCGCCCCGCGATGTTGCGGGTTCGGCCCAGACAGCCGGCGCTGAGGGCCCCCAGACCGATCCCCGCGAGCGCCGTCCGCCGGCTGACGCACCCGTTCATTCCTCCGTACCGTTTCGGCGCCGAGGTATATCCCTTCTGTGGTGTCCTCGCGCCGCGCCGCCCGGGCGACCGGGGGACTCGGCCGCGATTCGGGCGGCGATCACCGCGATTCGGGCACCGACCGCCTCAGATCACGCCCGCGAGCGGGAGCGCCAGCCCGACCGCCCACGCGGCGAGCCCCGCGCCGAGGACGGGGCGGTCGCCGGCGGCGCGTCCGGCGGCGACCGCGCCGAGCGCCGCGAGCAGCGCGGCTCGGTGGACGACGAGCGCGGGCGGCACCGCGACCCCGAGCGCGGCGAAGTCGAGGACGAACCCCGCGCCGACCCCGACGACGACCGCGAGGGCGACCGCGGTCGGGTCGCACTCGCGCGACCGGGCGACGACGAGCGCCGGCAGCCCGACCGCGAGGACGAGGTACAGCGGCCCGGCGATCGCCTTCGGCGGCAGGGCCGGGTACGCGAGTTCGAGCCCGACCCCGGCCGCCCGCACGCCGACGACGACGGCGCCGAGCGCGGCCCCGAGCAGCGCCGCGCCCGCGTGCCGCGCCGCCTCCCGACGGCTCCGTCCCGCGAGGTCGACGGCGGCCGCCCGGGTCCGGCGCCGGAGCAGGGCGCCGGCGACGGTCGCGAGCGACGCCAGCTCGATCACCGAGAGCCAGCCGTCGCTCCAGCCGCCCTCGATCCCGCGGTACTCGCGGCGGACCTCGGCGTCCACCGCCCCGCGGATGAACTCGTCCTCCAGCCGGACCGCCGGGTCGTCGATCCCGGGCACCGTGTGACGCAGCCGGAACCAGTCGTAGTACTCCTCGTGGGCCTGGATCGCGGTGTACGCCCCGTCGGGCGACTCGTACGCCCGGAGGTGGTCGCGAACCCCGAGGTACGTCCCGTCGTGGAGCTCGAACGTCTCCGTCAGCCACGTCCCGCCCCCGGGCCCCTCGACGTAGCCGTACCGCGTCGAGCTGCGGGCGTCGGCCCAGTCGCGCTCGACGAGCGCCCGCACCCGCTCGGCGTCGGCGGTCGCCGCCGACTCCGCCCGGTCGGTCTCCTCCCAGTCGGCCGCCGTCCCGCGCTCGATCGCCGTCCGGGTCGCCGCCGCGTCGGCGTGCACCACGACGTTGATCGCGAGCGTCCGCCCCTCGACCGACCGGCTCCGGCTCGTGTACGGCCACAGCCGGTAGTCGCCGTCGACCGCGATGAGCGACCCCTCGGAGACCGTCGCCGCCTCCGGCTCCTCCGCGGGCGACGGCCCTCCCGGCGGCCCTCCTGGCGGCCCGGCGAGGGCGCCGGAGAGGGCCAGGCCGACCCCGACGACGAGGAGGAGCCCGACGACCGTCGCTCGCCTCATGACCGCTCCGAGGACGCCCGTCTAAAAACGCCTTCCGGGTGGCCGGGGGGACCGCCCTCCTCGACGGGGGCCCGCCGAATCCGCCCTCACCAGGTCTCGACGACCCCGTCGCGGACGTCCTCGGCGCAGCCCTCGCAGTCGGGGTGGCCGGCGTCGAAACAGGAGGGGCGCCCCTCGGCGTCGACGGCGACCGCCCGCCGTTCCGCGTGCCGCCGGCAGACGATCCGGGCGCGCCCGTCGTCGTCGGTCGGGAGGTCGTACCGGTCCGCCCCCGCGGCGTCGCCGTCGGGGTCGTCCCTCGCCTCGGCGTACGCCCGCTTCGCCTCCTCGAACTGCTTGCCCGCCTCGCGGAGCTTTTGGCGGATGACGCGTTCGAGTCGGTCGTCCATGGGAGTCGTACCGGCGCGCGGGATATAGGTCCGTTGGCGATATGCGGATGATCGGTTCGCTGTTGACGGGCCCGGCGTGAGTGATTTATATACCGTCGCCGTCGCGGTGGATCTCTCCGAATCTCCGGTCGATTGTTTATAATGGTTGATTTCGGACGGACGGTGAACACCGCCAAAGCCCCAGCCGCTCGGCGGTACGCGATCGATCGCCTTGCGGTGAACACCGCCAAAGCCCCAGCCGCGAGGCGGGCGCACGCTCGCTGCGCGCCTCGGTCGCTCACTTCGTTCGCTCCCTGCGGTGTCGCCGGCGGCGCGTCCGGCGGCTTTCCGTGGCGCGCAGCGCCACGCTACTTGCGTCACCTGCGCCCGCCTCGCGGCTGCCCCTTTGAGTCCCACCCCGCAACGCAACCGCACCTCATACCTCCCCAGCCTCGTCAGTCGTCCTTCGCTTCGCTCCGGACGACTGACTCCCTCGTGCGGTCTGCTCGCGGCCCGCCGGCCGCTCGCAGGCGCACGCCACCGGACTCTATTTACATCTGAACGTTGCGTGCGGACGACTCGCGTGGTACGGTTCCACTTGAAACGGCGCCCGCGCGTGGCATACGGGCGTCTGACGCGGCCGGCCGTCGAATACCGAGAACCGCCGGAAGCGTCCGTGAGGGCGGCGAACGGACCACTTTCACCGCGGTTACGGGATTTTTAATACCGTGAGGAACCAACCGTCGTACGCCTCCCATTGAAACACGACCGGAGGCGGAGACACCCCATGAGCGAACTGCGACAGGAAGCGGAAGCGATAGCGGAACAGTTCTCGGACCACCTCGACGTGAACGCCGACGAGGTCGAGGAGCGACTGGAGAACCTCGTCAACGAGTACCGCGTGCCCCTCGACGAGGCGCGCCGGAGCGTCACCAACGGCTACCTCGAAGACGCCGGGATGGAGCGCGACGAGCTCGGCCGCGGCGGCAGCGAGTCCGTCTTGGTCGACGAGATCGACGAGGACGAACAGTGGGTCGACCTACGCGTGAAGCTGGTCGACCTCTGGGAGCCCCGCAGCGACTCGATCTCGCAGGTCGGGCTCCTCGGCGACGAGTCGGGGACGATCAAGTTCGTCGCCTTCGAGACCTCCGACCTCCCCGAGCTGGAGGAGGGGAAGGCGTACGAGCTCTCGAACGTCGTCACCGACGAGTACGAGGGCAGCTACTCGGTGAAGCTCAACCGGACCACCGGTATCACCGAGGTCGACGAGGAGATCGAGGTCGGCGACAACGCCGACACCGTCGAGGGCGCCCTCGTGGACATCCAGTCCGGCTCCGGGCTGATCAAGCGCTGCCCCGAGGACGACTGCACGCGCGTCCTCCAGAACGGCCGCTGCTCCGAGCACGGGCAGGTCGAGGGCGAGTTCGACCTGCGGATCAAGGGCGTCCTCGACGACGGCGAGACCGTCACCGAGGTCATCTTCGACCGCGAGGCCACCGAGGAGCTCACCGGGATGGGCTTAGAGGAGGCCAAGGACATGGCGATGGACGCGCTCGACACCACCGTCGTCGCCGAGGAGATGGCCGACGACGTGCTCGGGCGGTACTACCGCGTCACCGGCCCCACCTTCGGCCGGTACGTCCTGGCCGACGAGATGGAGAACCCCGGCGAAGTCGACGTGGAAAGCGCGCTGATCGAAGCGAGGTCGATCTGATATGAGTCAATCCGCACCCACCCGAGAGGTCGCCCGGCGCGCGTTCGCGAGCGAGTTCAACGACGCCGGCTACACGTTCACCGAGTCCGACGACGAGCGCGCCCCCGTCTACGCGCTGCTGCCGACGGGCGAGTCCGCGAACCGCGTCTTCTTCGTGGGGACGCTCACGGAGAAGGAGGACGTCGGCGAGGACAGCGAGTACTGGCGCGGCCGCATCGTCGACCCGACGGGCACGTTCTTCGTGTACGCCGGCCAGTACCAGCCGGAAGCCGCTTCCAAGCTCCGGGACACGGAGCCCCCGGCGTACGTCGCAGTCGTGGGGAAGCCCCGGACGTACGAGACCGACGACGGCACCGTCCGGGTCTCCGTCCGCCCCGAGTCGATCACCGAGGTCGACGCCGCCACCCGCGACCGCTGGGTCGCCGAGACGGCCACGCGGACGATCGAGCGCGTCGCCGCGTTCGACGACGAGGGGAACGAGTACGCGCGGATGGCCCGCGAGGAGTACGACCTCGACCCCGAGACGTACAAGGCCGCCGCGCTGTCGGCGCTGGAGGACCTCGACGAGGGCGACGGCGACGAGCTCGCCGGCGACGCCGCGGACGAGGACCTCGGCGACGCCGCGGACCCGGCCGGAACGCCGGAGCCCTGACGGGCCCCGGTCTCTCGGATCGCGGCGTTCCTCGGGCGTCTCACGCCCGTAATCCCCGGTATTCACTCGTTCCGTGCCACCGTCTGACGAACGCTTAAGTGGCTCGCGCGAGGAGCCGATCGGTGATGGGCAACAAGAACAAGACGATCTCGTTCCGCGTCAACGAGGACGCGTTCGAGGCGCTCCGCGACATCGCGGAGGAGCGGGACATCTCGCTGTCAGCGGTGTTCCGGGACTACGTGGACACGCTCGTTGCCCACGACGGACAGGTCCGCGCCGTCCCCGAGGCGGAGCTCCAGAGCGAGACCGAGACCGGGGAGGTGTTCCCCCCGCGCGTCGAGGTCCCCAAGAGCTTCGTCCGCGAGCACGAGCGACTGGAGCTCGAAGCGGACCACCTCCGCGAGCAGCTCGAGGAGCACAAGCGGTACATCAACCACCTCCGCGAGCAGCTGGACGACGAGGACGAGGACGTGATCCACTTGGAGGACCTCGACGGCGACCGCGACGATCGCGGCGAGCCCGACGAACCCTCCTTCCGGCTCGGGTGACCGGCGTCCGGCCGCGTCCCGCCCGCCGTTCCCCGCGCTCCGATCGACCCCGTCGAGTCGCGGTGCCGCCTCCCGCCGCGGTTTCGATCCCTCGGGAAACCGTCCGGTTTGTCCGGTACTGTTCGAGGAAACCGCCGAGTCGCCGAAAATATTGCCGGGCTCGGCGCGGGTTATTCAGAGACGTCCGATTCTCCCGGGGTCTGATGGACGGATTCTCAGCGCGCCGACCGATTTCTGAGCATCGTAAACTACCTACGAAAACGATATTACCCGGGCGGCGGACTGTTCGAACATGAACAGGTGGGTCCGACCGTGAGCGTGTTCGACAGGGCGTACGACGATCCGGTTCGCGTGCTCGACGAGGACGGCGAGGTCGTCGGCGACGTCCCCGACCTCGACGACGAGGCGCTCGTCGACATCTACCGTCACATGCGGCTCGCCCGCCACTTCGACGGCCGGGCGGTGAGCCTCCAGCGACAGGGGCGGATGGGGACGTACCCGCCGCTGTCGGGACAGGAGGGCGCGCAGATCGGCTCCGCGACCGCGCTCGCCGAGGGCGACTGGATGGTCCCCTCCTACCGCGAGCACGGCGCGGCGCTGGTCCGCGGGCTCCCGCTGAAACAGACCCTCCTCTACTGGATGGGCCACGAGGCGGGCAACGAGGCGCCCGAGGGCGTCAACGTCTTCCCGGTCGCCGTCCCCATCGCCTCGCAGGTGCCCCACGCCACGGGCGCGTCGTGGGCGTCGAAGCTCCGCGGCACCGACGAGGTGTTCCTCTGCTACTTCGGCGACGGCGCGACCAGCGAGGGCGACTTCCACGAGGGCGTCAACTTCGCCGGCGTCTTCGACACGCCGACCGTCTTCTTCTGTAACAACAACCAGTGGGCCATCTCCGTGCCCCGCGAGCGGCAGACGCGGAGCGCGACGCTGGCACAGAAGGCGGAGGCGTACGGGATCGACGGCGTGCAGGTCGACGGGATGGACCCGCTCGCGGTGTACAGCGTCACGGAGGCGGCCGTCGAGAAGGCGCGCGACCCCGACGCCGACCGCCCGCGCCCGACGCTGATCGAGGCGGTCCAGTACCGCTTCGGCGCGCACACGACCGCCGACGACCCCACCGTCTACCGCGACGACGACGAGGTCGAGCGCTGGAAGGAGAAGGACCCGATCCCGCGGCTGGAGGCGTACCTCCGCGCGGAGGGGATCCTCGACGACGAGCGCGTCGCCGAGATCGAGAGCGCGGTCGAGGAGCGCGTCGCCGACGCCATCGACGCGGCGGAGGCGGTCGCGCGGCCGGAACCGAGCGAGCTGTTCGAACACGCGTACGCGGAGCTCCCGCCCGAGCTGAAGCGACAGCGCGAGGAGTTCGCGGCGTTCCGCGAGACGCACGGCGACGAGGCGTTCCTGGAGGAGTAAATGAGCGACACACAGAATCTCACCGTCGTTCAGGCGGTACGTGACGGGTTGTACAGCGAGATGCGCGAGGACGACGACGTCCTCGTGCTCGGCCAGGACGTCGGGAAGAACGGCGGCGTCTTCCGGGCGACCGAGGGCCTGTTCGACGAGTTCGGCGGCGACCGCGTCGTCGACACCCCGCTGGCGGAGTCGGGGATCGTCGGCTGCGCGGTCGGCATGGCCGCGATGGGGCTGCGTCCGGTTCCGGAGATCCAGTTCTCCGGGTTCATGTACCCCGGCTTCGACCAGATCGTCTCTCACATGGCGCGGTTCCGCGCCCGGAGCCGCGGCCGGTTCACGCTCCCGATGACCCTGCGCGCCCCGTACGGCGGCGGGATCCGCGCGCCGGAGCACCACTCCGAGTCGAAGGAGGCGTTCTACGCGCACGAGGCCGGGCTCAAGGTCGTCATCCCCTCGACCCCGTACGACGCGAAGGGGCTGCTCGCGGCGTCGATCCGCGACCCCGACCCGGTGATCTTCCTCGAACCGAAGCTCATCTACCGCGCGTTCCGCGACGAGGTGCCCGCGGAGCCGTACACGGTCCCGATCGGCGAGGCCGCGACCCGCCGCGAGGGCGACGACGTGGCCGTCTTCACCTACGGCGCCATGACGCGCCCGACGCTGGAGGCGGCCGAGAGCCTCGCCGAGGAGGGGGTCGAGTGCGAGGTCGTCGACCTCCGCACCGTCTCCCCGCTCGACCGCGAGGCGATCGTCGACGCGTTCGAGGCCACCGGCCGCGCGGTCGTCGTCCACGAGGCCCCGAAGACGGGCGGGCTCGCCGGGGAGATCACGGCTATCGTCCAGGAGGAGGCGCTGCTGTACCAGGAGGCGCCCGTGAAGCGCGTCACCGGTTTCGACGTGCCCTACCCGCTGTACGCGCTGGAGGACTACTACCTCCCGACCGCGACCCGCATCGAGGAGGGTATCAGGGAGGCGGTGGAGTTCTGACCATGGCGGTCAAAGAGTTCAAACTGCCCGACGTGGGCGAGGGCGTCGCCGAGGGCGAGCTGGTCTCGTGGCTCGTCGCCCCCGGCGACCGCGTCGAGGAGGACCAGCCGGTCGCGGAGGTCGAGACCGACAAGGCGCTCGTCGAGGTGCCGTCGAGCTACGACGGGACCGTCGAGGAGCTGTTCGTCGAGGAGGGTGAGATGGTCCCCGTCGGCGACGTGATCATCTCGTTCCGCGTCGACGAGGAAGGTGAGGCGGATGAGACGGGTGAGGCGGACGCGGTGGACGAGGCGGGCGACGAAACCGCGGCCGCCGCCGAGAGCGAGGCCGCCGCCGACGAGGCGAGCGCCGAGCCGGGGACCGCCGACGCGGAGCCGGAACCGGCCGCGGCCGACGCCGAACCGGAGACGCCCTCGGGCCGCACCTTCGCGCCCCCGTCGGCCCGCCGGCTCGCGCGCGAACTCGGCGTCGACCTCGCCGCGGTCGACGGGAGCGGTCCCGGCGGTCGCGTCACCGAGGCCGACGTGCGGGCGCACGCCGCGGGCGACGCGGGAGGCGCCGACGCGGGCGGCGCCGAATCCGACGAGGCGCCCGCGCCGACCCCGACCGACGTCGGCTCCGGGGACCGGAAATCGGCCGTGCGCAAGCGCGGCGAGGACGGGTCCGGCGACGCCCCGGAGCCGGCCGGCCGCGACACGACGCTCGCGACGCCGGCGACGCGGAAGCTCGCTCGCGACCGCGGCGTCGACGTCGACGACGTGCCGACCGACGAGACCCGCGACGGCGAGGCGTTCGTCACGGGCGAGCACGTGCGGGCGTACGCCGACGCGTTGGAGTCGGCCGCCGCGACCGCGTCGACTGGAGGCGGGTCGGCCGAACCGACGCCCGAACCGGAGCCGGTCGACGTCGGCGCGGACGCGGAGCCCGCCGCGAGCGACGCCGCCGGCGACGCGGAGCCCGCTCCCGCCGGCGCGACAGAGGCGGGCGGCGACGAGACGAGCGCGCCCGAGTCGGGCGACGAGACGGTCCCGTACCGCGGGGTGCGCCGCACCATCGGGAAGCAGATGGAGCGCTCGAAGTTCACGGCCCCGCACGTCACCCACCACGACACCGCCGAGGTCGACGCCCTCGTGGCGGCGCGCGAGGAGCTGAAGCCGACGGCGGCGGAGCGGGGGGTGAAGCTCACCTACATGCCGTTCGTGATGAAGGCGATCGTCGCGGGGCTGAAGGAGCACCCGTACCTCAACAGCGAGCTCCGCGAGGACGAGGAGGAGATCGTCCTGAAGAAGGAGTACAACCTCGGGATCGCGGTCGCGACCGACGCCGGGCTGATGGTACCCGTCGTCGACGACGTCGACGAGAAGGGGCTCTTCGAGCTGGCCGAAGAGGTGCGCGACCTCGCGGCGCGCGCCCGCGACCGGTCGCTCAAGCCCGCGGAGATGAAGGGGGGCACGTTCACCGTCACCAACTTCGGCGCCGTCGGCGGCGAGTTCGCGACGCCGATCATCAACTACCCGGAGACGGCGATCTTAGGGCTCGGCGCCATCGAGGAGCGCCCCGTCGTGCGCGAGCGCGACGGAACGAGCGAGGTCGTCCCGGCGCCGACGCTCCCGCTGTCACTCTCGATCGACCATCGGGTCGTCGACGGCGCGGTCGCGGCCGAGTTCGCGAACACCGTGATGGAACACTTAGAAACCCCCCTGCTGCTACTCAACGAATAATGGTCGTCGGAGACATCGCAACCGGAACGGAGGTACTGGTCATCGGCGGCGGACCGGGCGGCTACGTCGCCGCCATCCGCGCCGCACAGGAGGGGCTCGACGCGACGCTCGTCGAGCGGGACGCCTACGGCGGCGCCTGTCTGAACCGCGGCTGTATCCCCTCGAAGGCGCTGATCACGGGGAGCGGGCTCGCCCACGAGGCGGGCAACGCGGAGTTCATGGGCGTCCACGCCGACCCCGCCGTCGACATGGGGAAGATGGTCGAGTGGAAGGACGGCGTGGTCGACCGCCTGACGGGCGGCGTCGAGAAGCTCTGCAAGGCGAACGGCGTCAACCTGATCGAGGGGACCGCCTCCTTCGTTGACGAGCACACCGCGCGCGTCGCGCACGGCGGCGAGGGGCAGGGCTCCGAGTCGATCGAGTTCGAGCACGCGGTCGTCGCGACCGGGTCGCGCCCGATACAGATCCCCGGCTTCGACTTCGCGGAGGACCACGTCTGGAGCTCCGCGGAGGCGCTCGACGCCGAGACGGTCCCGGACCGGCTCGGGGTCGTCGGCGGCGGGTACATCGGGATGGAGCTGGCGACCACCTACGCCAAGCTCGGCGCCGACGTGACGGTCGTCGAGATGCTCGACAATATTCTGCAGCCGTACGAGGACGACGTGAAGCGGATCGTCCGCACGCGCGCCGAGGAGCTCGGCGTCGAGTTCAATTTCGGCGAGGGCGCGAGCGAGTGGTCGGAGGCCGCCGACGGCGGCTACCTCCTCCACACTGAGACCGAGGAAGGCGCGGAGTCGACGTACGGCGTCGATAAGGTCCTCGTCGCGGTCGGCCGCCAGCCGGTCACCGACGGGCTCGACCCCGAGAACGCCGGGATCGAGACGGACGACCGCGGGTTCATCGAGACGGACGACCGGACCCGGACCGCGGTCGACCACATTCACGCCGTCGGCGACGTCGCCGGCGACCCGATGCTCGCACACGCGGCCTCGAAGGAGGGGATCGTCGCCGCCGAGGTGATCGCGGGCGAGCCGGCCGCGATGGATCAGCAAGCGATCCCCGCGGCGGTCTTCACCGACCCCGAGATCGGGACGGTCGGGCTGACCGAGGCGGAGGCCGAGGCGGAGGGGTTCGACCCCGTCGTCGGCGAGATGCCGTTCAACGCCTCCGGCCGGGCGCTGACGACCGGCCACGCCGAGGGGTTCGTCCGGCTCGTCGCCGACGACGAGACCGGCTTCGTGCTCGGCGGGCAGATCGTCGGGCCGGAGGCGTCCGAGCTGGTCGCGGAGGTCGCGCTCGCGATCGAGATGGGCGCGACGCTGGAGGACGTGGCGGCGACGGTCCACACGCACCCGACCCTCGCGGAGGCGGTGATGGAGGCCGCGGAGAACGCCCGCGGCCAGGCGATCCACACGCTGAACCGGTAGGCGAGCGGCGGGCGAGTCGACCGCTACGTCCCGCTCAAGCGGACGCGTCGTAGCCTGCCTCGCTCACGGCGCTCACCAAGGCGTCCGGGTCCGCGTCGCCCTCGACGGTCGCGGACGCGCTCTCGCGGTCGGCGGTCGCGCGCTCGACGCCGTCGACGCCTTCGAGCGCCTCCGCGACGCTCCGTTCGCAGTGTCCACACGACATTCCCTCGACCGTGATCGTTCGGCCCATGACGAGTGACGATAGGGCCGGCGGACGTTTGTCGCTTTCCGCTTCGCGAGTCCGGTTCAATCGCGGCACACGCTTTGGAATCGTAAGCGAACCCGGGCAACCGTCTTGTATCGCGAGCCCGTACCCGACCCCATGCGCGACCTCGACGAGACGGACCTGGAGATCCTGTCGCTGTTGGCCGCGGACGCCCGGCGCCCGTTCAGCGAGATCGGCGAGCGCGTGGGGCTGTCGGGACCGGCAGTCTCCGACCGCGTCACGCGGCTGGAGGAGACCGGCGTCATCGAGGGGTTCACGGTCGATGTCGACCGGACGAAGCTCCGGGCCGGTGTCCCCGTGCTGGTAGACGCGGAGCTGCCGCCGAACCGCCCCGAGGCGCTCGACGCGGCGCGGGAGCGCGCCCGCGAGGCCGACGCGGTCGGACACGTCTTCGTCACGGCCGAGGGCGATCTGCGGGTGTACGGGCGCGTCGAGGGGCGGAACGTCAGGGAGTGGGTGGCCGGGCTGTTCGAGGGGGTCGCCGTCGACGACTACGCCGTCACGCTGGTCGACGAGTTCGAGTGGACGCCCTCGGTCGAGGGCGTGGAGTTCGCGCTGACCTGCGCGGAGTGTTCGAACACCGTCGACAGCGAGGGCGAGACGGCGCGGATCGACGGCGAGGTGTACCACTTCTGCTGTCCGTCCTGCCTGTCGCGGTTCAGAGAGCGGTACCAGCGACTGGAGGGGGGCGCGTGATACGCTGCATGAGTGGGTGACCGCGGATCGTCGGTGAACGCCTGAAACTCCCCAATCGCTCGTTTATAAGGGCCCATCGAAAGATCGTCGGTGAACACCGCCAAAGCCCCGGCCGCGAGAGGCGCGCACGCTCGCTGCGCTCCTCAGTCAGTCGCTTCGCTCCCTCCTTGCGGTGCTTACGTCGCCTCCGCGCCTCTCGTGGCCGCCCCTTTGAGTCCCACCCGCCCCGCACAGCACCGCAGCCTCACGCCTCCCCAGCCTCGTCGCTGGCGGCTGGCGCCGCCAGCGACTCCCTCGCGCGCGGTTCGCGCCCTCACGGGCGCTCACCGGCGCGCCACCGCCCTCTTTTTAAATACGGTCTTCAATCGCTCCGACTTCTCCTCTTCCCTTTCCTCGGTCTCTCGGGATCGGTAGCCGCTTTGCATTCGAAGGTTTCGACCCATCTGAACCCCCGATCGCGAAGCAGAAAACCGCCTAAGGGAGGGACACGTAGTAATAGATATGCCAACGAGAACAGCCCATCTGAACGTCACGGGGATGTCCTGCGCCAACTGCTCGGCGACGATCGAGGACGCACTCGGCGACCTCGACGGGGTGGTCTCGGCGAACGCCAACTACGCCACCGACGAGGGGTCGGTCGAGTACGACCCCGACGCGGTGTCGCTCGGCGAGATATTCGACGCGATCGAGGCCGCGGGCTACGGCGCGGTCAGCGAGACCGTCACCGTGGCGATCACGGACATGTCGTGTGCGAACTGCGCGGAGGCCAACGCCGACGCCCTCGAATCGACGCCGGGCGTGATCGAGGCCGACGTGAACTACGCGACCGACGAGGCGCGGGTCAGGTACAACCCCGCCGACGCCTCGCCCGGCGACCTCTACGACGCGGTCGAGTCGGCGGGCTACTCGCCGGTCCGGGAGAGAGGAGGTGACGCGGCCGACGGAGGAGAGTCCGGTGCGGAGACGGGCGAGAGCGACGCCCCACGGGACGCCCGCGACGCGGCCCGCGAGGAGGAGGTCCGCAGGCAGCTCCGCCTGACGCTCTTCGGGGCCGCGCTCGCGGCGCCGCTGCTCCTGTTCATGGCCGACCACCTCCTGTTCGACGGGGCGCTCTTCCCGGAGACCGTCTTCGGGATCCGGATCGGGTGGGTCCAGTTCCTGCTCGCGACGCCCGTGCAGGTCGTCCTGGGGCGCCCGTTCTACGAGAACTCCTACAAGGCGCTCGTGACGAACGGGCGCGCCAACATGGACGTGCTGATCGCGCTCGGCTCCACGACCGCGTACGCCTACTCGGTCGCGGCGCTCTCGGGCGCGATCGCCGGGAGCCTCTACTTCGACACGGCGGCGCTCATCCTCGTCTTCATCACTCTCGGCAACTACCTGGAGGCCCGCTCGAAGGGCCGGGCCGGCGAGGCGCTCCGGAGGCTCTTGGAGATGGAGGCCGACCGGGCCACCCTGATCGACGAGGACGGCGACGAGGAGGAGGTCCCGGTCGACGAGGTCGAGGTCGGCGACCGAATGAAGGTCCGGCCGGGCGAGAAGATCCCGACCGACGGCGTCGTCGTCGACGGGCGGAGCGCGGTCGACGAGTCGATGGTGACCGGCGAGGCCGTCCCGGTCGAGAAGCGCGAGGGCGACGAGGTGATCGGCTCGACGATCAACGAGAACGGCGCGCTCGTCGTCGAGGCGACCAAGGTCGGCGCCGACACCGCGCTTCAGGGGATCGTCCGGACCGTCAAGGAGGCGCAGTCGCGTCAGCCCGACATCCAGAACCTCGCCGACCGCATCTCGGCGTACTTCGTCCCGGCGGTCATCGTCAACGCCCTGCTGTGGGGGGCCGTCTGGTACCGCTTCCCCGCGGCGCTCGCCGCGTTCGTGAACGGCCTCCCGCTGTGGGGGCTCGTCGCGGGCGGCCCCGCGGTCGCCGGCGGCGCGGTCTCCGTCTCGGAGTTCGCGATCGTCGTCTTCGCCTCCGCGGTGCTCATCGCCTGCCCCTGCGCGCTGGGGCTGGCGACGCCGGCCGCGACGATGGTCGGCACCGCGATCGGCGCCGGCCACGGCGTCCTGTTCAAGGGCGGCGACGTGCTCGAACGCGCCAGGGACGTCGACACCGTCGTCTTCGACAAGACCGGGACGCTCACCGAGGGCGAGATGGAGCTGACGGACGTCGTCGCGTTCGACCGCGACGGCGACCCGGTCCCCGACGGCGGCGCGGCGCGGCGAGCCGAGTCCGAGGACGGCGACGCCGCGACTTCGGACGCCGATCCCGACCCCGCGACTCCGGACGCCGAGCGCGACGCCGAGGACGAGGTGCTCCGGCTCGCCGCCGCCGCGGAGCGCGACAGCGAGCACCCGCTCGCCCGCGCCATCGTCGAGGGCGCGCGCGAACGCGGCCTAGAGGTCCCCGAGCCGGAAACGTTCGAGAACGTCCCCGGACAGGGGGTCCGCGCGACGGTCGACGGGAGCGAGGTCCTCGTCGGGAACCGCAAGCTGCTGGCCGACGAGGGGGTCGACGCCTCGGCCGCGACCGAGACGATGGAACGTCTCGAACGCGAGGGGAAGACGGCGATGCTCGTCGCTCGCGCGCCCGCTGACACGAACGGCGGGGAGCTGATCGGCGTCGTCGCCGACGCCGACACGGTCAAGGAGAGCGCCGCGGAGGCCGTGGCGGCCCTCCGCAACCGCGCGATCGACGTGATGATGATCACCGGCGACAACGAGCGCACCGCCCGCGCCGTCGCCGAGCGGGTGGGCATCGACCCCGAGAACGTCCGGGCGGGCGTCCTGCCGGAGGACAAGTCCGACGCCGTCGAGGCGATCCAGGCCGACGGCCGGAAGGCGATGATGGTCGGCGACGGCGTCAACGACGCGCCGGCGCTCGCGGTCGCGCACGTCGGCACCGCCATCGGGAGCGGCACCGACGTGGCGATCGAGGCCGCCGACGTGACGCTGATGCGCGACGACCCGCTCGACGTGGTGAAGGCGATCCGCGTCTCGGACGCGACGCTTCGGAAGATCAAACAGAACCTCGTCTGGGCGCTCGGCTACAACACGCTGATGATCCCGCTCGCCTCGCTCGGCCTGCTCCAGCCCGCGCTGGCCGCGGGGGCGATGGCGCTCTCCAGCGTGAGCGTGCTGACGAACAGCCTGCTGTTCCGCCGGTACGACCCCGACCGCGACTACCGGCTGCTCGGCCGGCTGCGGTAGTCGCCGTTGCGGACGCGGTCTCTCGCGCGTCTCCGTCGACCTCGGTCGAGCGGCGGATCCGCACTCGCGCGGTTTTGATATAGCGCTATACAATTCACCAAGCGCTCGTCCCCGTATTTTCCGCCTTTCGGTAACGGCGCCTCTCAGCGCTCCGAGGCGGCGCTTGCCGTCGTTTTCCGGCGTCCCGCCCGCGATCGACCGGCTTTTTCCTCGTCGGGCCGTCCGACGAGACATGGCCGACGAGTTCGACCCCGAGAAGTTCGAGGACAAGTACGCGAACTACTTCAACGAGCTCCAGCGGGCGTACAAGAACGCGTTCAACCACATGAACGAGCGTCACGACTCCCAGCTCATCCACGGGATCGACCAGACCATCCTCAACGAGTCCGAGCCGTTCTACGAGGACGGCGAGTTCCGCGTCGAGCTCCCCGAGAACCCCCGCGATCGGCTGGAGGGCGTCCTCGTCGACGACGAGACGTTCGAGGAGACCCTCGAGGAGTACGTCGAGCGGATCGAGGCGGAGCTCCACCGGACGTTCCAGGTCGACCGGCCGGAGTAGCGTCTCCCCCCGATTCGTCGTTCGAGACGCCGGTTCTCGCGGTTCGAGTTCGGTCGAACCAAAGGCATAAGCCCGCCGACCGCCAACTCGCTGGCATGAGCACGGACACGGCCGACGGGGAAAACGAGCTCCGCGAGCGGATCACGAACTTCCTGCGGCGCAACTTCCCGCAGATCCAGATGCACGGCGGGAGCGCCGCGATCAGCCACCTCGACCGCGAGAACGGCGAGGTCACGATCCAGCTCGGGGGCGCCTGCTCCGGCTGCGGCATCTCGCCGATGACGATCCAGGCGATCAAGTCCCGGATGGTCAAGGAGATCCCGGAGATCGAGACGGTCCACGCCGACACGGGCATGGACTCGGGCGCCGACGGCGACCTCGGCGGGACCAGCAGCGGCGGGATGTCTCCCTCGTTCCCCGGCGAGACGACCGACGACGGCGGCGACGACGAAGGTCCGCAGGCCCCGTTCTAAGCGCGTCGCCTCTCGATTCCTCGTTTCCGACGCCTCTGCTCCCCTAGCGACGGATCTGTGCGTTCCCGCTGTGAAGCCGCGTTCGAAGAATAAACCCGTATTCGCTATACCAATTCGGATCCGGTCGGCCGCGACACCGCGACTGAAGCCTTTTTGCCCTCGGCGACCGTGGGCGATTCCTATGCACCACCGGGAAGTCGAGACGACGGCGGAGTACGTCGCCCGATTCGAAACCGGCGCCGACTGGCGCGAGGAGATCGAGGACCTCGCCCGCGCGGAGGACGTCGAGGCGGGCTGGTTCACGGCGCTCGGCGCCGTGCAGGACGCCGACGTCTGGTTCTACGACCAGGAGGACACCGAGTACCGGTCGGTGACCTTCGACGAGCCGCTGGAGGTCGCCGCATGCGTCGGGAACGTCTCGCTGCTCGACGGCGACGTGTTCGCGCACACCCACGCCGTGCTGTCGCGCCCGAGCGGGCAGGCGCTCGCCGGGCACCTCGACTCCGGGACGGTCTGGGCGGGCGAGTGTCACCTGCGCGCGTTCGACGAGCCGCTGGAGCGGTCGCACGACGAGACGACCGACCTCGACCTATGGCTGTGAGGCGGCGCTCGCGGCGATGAGGCCCGACGACGAGCGCTACTTCGCCCGGATCGAAGACCGGCTCGACGAGGCGCTGGAGCTCGCGGAGACGGCGAAGGGGCAGGGGTACGACCCGGAGCCCGAGGTGGAGATCCCCGTCGCCCGCGACATGGCGGACCGCGTCGAGAACATCCTCGGCATCGACGGCGTCGCGGAGCGCGTCCGCGAGCTCGAAGGGGAGATGTCCCGCGAGGAGGCGGCCTTAGAGCTCGTCACCGACTTCGTCGAGGGGACCGTCGGCGACTACGACTCCCGCGCCGGGAAGGTCGAGGGCGCGGTCCGGACCGCGGTCGCCCTGCTCACGGAGGGGGTCGTCGCCGCCCCGATCGAGGGGATCGACCGCGTCGAGCTCCTGGAGAACGACGACGGCACCGAGTTCGTCAACGTCTACTACGCCGGACCGATCCGGTCGGCGGGCGGGACCGCGCAGGCGCTGTCGGTGCTCGTCGCCGACTACGCCCGATCGCTCTTGGGCATCGATCGGTACAAGCCGCGCGACGTGGAGGTCGAGCGCTACGCCGAGGAGATCGCCCTCTACGACAAGGACACCGGGCTCCAGTACACGCCGAAGGACAAGGAGTCGAAGTTCATCGCGGAGCACATCCCCGTCATGCTCGACGGGGAGGCGACGAGCGACGAGGAGGTCTCCGGCTTCCGCGACCTCGAGCGCGTCGACACGAACTCCGCGCGCGGCGGGATGTGCCTCGTCGCCGCCGAGGGGATCGCGCTGAAGGCCCCGAAGATCCAGCGGTACACCCGCGACCTCGACGAGGTCGACTGGCCCTGGCTCCAGGACCTGATCGACGGGACGATCGGGGATGACGGGGCCGGCGAGGGCGACGCGGCGGCGTCCGGTGAGGATGACGGCGAACCGGGAGCGGACGGCGGTGAGACCGACGCGGACGACGCCGGAGACGCCGGCGACGAGGGAGGCGAGTCCGGCGGCGAGGAGCCCGACGGCCCGCCGCGCGCGAAGCCCTCGCAGAAGTTCCTCCGCGACCTGATCGCGGGTCGGCCCGTGTTCACCCATCCGAGCGAGGCGGGCGGCTTCCGGCTCCGGTACGGTCGCGCGCGCAACCACGGGTTCGCGACCGGCGGGGTCCACCCGGCGACGATGCACCTCGTCGACGACTTCCTCGCGGCCGGCACGCAGATCAAGACGGAGCGCCCGGGGAAGGCCCACGGGGTCGTCCCTGTCGACTCCATCGAGGGGCCGACGGTCCGGCTCGCGAACGGCGAGGTCCGGCGCATCGACGACCCCGAAGAGGCGAAGGAGGTCCGCAACGGCGTCGAGAAGGTGCTCGACCTGGGCGAGTACCTCGTCAACTACGGGGAGTTCGTCGAGAACAACCACCCGCTCGCGCCCGCCTCGTACGTCTCCGAGTGGTGGGTCAAGGAGTTCGCCGACGCCGGCGCCGACGTGCAGGCCCTGCGCGACGACCCCCACGTCGACCTCGAACACCCCGAGGTCGACGAGGCACTCGCGTGGGCGCGCGAGTACGACTGCCCGCTCCATCCCGAGTACACCTACCTCTGGCACGACGTGTCGGTCGCGGCGTTCGAGGCCCTCGCCGAGGCGGTCGCCGACGGCGACGTGGTCGAGGGCGTCCTCGCGATCGAGCGCACGGAGGCGACGCAAACGGCCTTGGAGGCGCTGCTGGTCGAGCACACCGCCACGCCCGACGCGCTCCGGATCCCGACGTGGCGCCCGCTCGCGCGGTCGCTTGGCGTCGACGACGGGCTCCGGAAGACGTGGAGCGCGGACGACCTCTCGGCGGCGGCCCGCGAGTGGGCCGACGGCGACAACGCCGTGAAGGCCGTCAACGAGGTCGCGCCGTTCGAGATACGAGAGCGCGCGCCGACCCGGATCGGCAACCGGATGGGCCGGCCCGAGAAGTCGGAGAGCCGCGACCTCTCCCCGGCGGTCCACACCCTGTTCCCGATCAACGAGGCCGGCGGCCCCCAGCGCGACGTCGCCGAGGCCGCGAGCGTGATGGACGACTCGGGCCACCGCGGCCGGCTGGAGGTCGAGGTCTCCGACCGGGTCTGTCCCGACTGCGGCGAGCACACGTACAAGGCGCGCTGTCCCGACTGCGAGGTCCACACCGAGCCCCACTACGAGTGCAACGACTGCGGCACCGTCTGCGAGCCCGACGAGGCCGGCCGCGTCGAGTGCCCGCGCTGCGAGTGGGAGGTGCGGGCGGCGACGTACCAGGAGGTCGACCTCAACGACGCCTACCGCTCCGCGCTGGAGACCGTCGGCGAGCGCGAGGCCTCCTTCGAGATCCTGAAGGGGGTCCAGGGGCTCACCTCGCGGAACAAGACCCCCGAGCCGATCGAGAAGGGGATCCTCCGCGCGAAGAACGGCGTCACGTCGTTCAAGGACGGCACGGTCAGATACGACATGACGGACCTCCCGGTCACGTCGGTCCGGCCCGAGGAGCTCGACGTCACCGCCGACCACCTCCGCGAGATCGGCTACGAGACCGACATCGACGGCGAGCCGCTGCGCCACGACGACCAGCTCGTCGAGCTCCGGGTCCAAGACATCGTCCTCTCCGACGGCGCCGCCGAGCACATGCTGCGGACCGCCGACTTCGTCGACGACCTCCTCGAACAGTTCTACGGGCTCCCCCGCTTCTACGAGGTGAACGAGCGCGACGACCTCGTCGGCGAGCTCGTCTTCGGGATGGCCCCCCACACGAGCGCCGCGACTGTCGGGAGAGTGGTGGGATTCACGTCGGCCGCCGTCGGATACGCTCATCCGTACTTTCACGCCGCGAAACGGCGGAACTGCTTCCACCCGGAGACGGAGATCAAGTACCGAGACGAAGCGGGTTGGCAGCGCGAGAGTATCGAGACCTTCGTTGAGGATTGGTTGGATGACCCTGAGACAGACGACTTCGGAACGCTCGTGGACGAACTCGATGGCTCAATCGAAGTCCCTTCGATCGACGAATGCGGAAACAGGTCGACACAGTCGGTGACTGCTATCTCGAAACACCCGAGTCAGGACCATCTCGTTCGGGTCGAGACTCGGCGTGGACGCTCTATTCGCGTGACGCCCGACCACGAGATGCTGCGAGTCGAGGACGGAAGTGTTCAGAAGGTCGCCGCGAACGAACTGGAGTCCGGTGATTTGGTTCCAGCGACGACTGTCGATTACGAGACGTCGGCGGCCGTCACCGCTGATGTGACTGCGGACGGAGGGATTAAGCCGGACGTAGTCGATTCGATCGAACTCCTCGAAAGCGACGTTGAATACACCTACAATCTCACGGTCGCCGAGACGCACACGCTCGCGGCGAACGATTTACTGGTCGCTCAGTGTGACGGCGACGAGGATTGCGTAATGCTGCTCATGGACGGACTTCTCAACTTCTCGAAGGAGTACCTCCCCGATCAGCGTGGCGGCAGTGTCGCCGAGGACTCCCGACTCGTCGCTCGCGATCCACAGGGGCGGATCCGATACCTCACATTCGAGGAGTTCTGGAACGAGCTCGAATCGCCCGTCGAAGTCGATGGAAAGTTCAAGAAACGAACGTGCGTACACGAAGGCTGGCAGACGTACACGTTCGACGAGGGTCACGAGTCGAGTCTCCAACCGATTGAGAAGGCGATCCGATACCGCGCCGACGAGGACGAGACCCTGCTCAGGGTCGAGACGCAGTTCGGACGATCGCTCGATATCACGCCGAATCACAGTCTGTTTCGGTACGATGACGGTATCGAAGAAGTCGCCGGCGATGACCTCGAAGTCGGCGACCTCGTCGTCGCACCACAGCAGTTCGACGTCGAGCCGCAGGCCGGCAACGTCGTCGACGTCGCGGAGTGCGTCGACGACCCCTACGTGTTCATCGACGAATCGGTTGAATCCTATCTCCGAGAGGTGTGGGACGAGGCGCCGTGGGGAAGTGACGCTCGCGCTGCCTTCGACGGCGGACTCTCGTATCGACTCTCGAAAAAGAAGGTCGCCTTGCGAACCCTCCGTGATATCGAAGGGGTATCACGAAACTGGCGCGCCGAGTGGAACCCGCAGATCGGTCGCAAGGGATCCTCGAAGGGCGTCTCGCGGTATATCCCGATGAACGAGGACTTCTCGTGGCTTCTCGGACTGTTCGCCGCTGAGGGATCGACCTCGTCCGTTCGACCAACTATCACCAACGCCGACGAGGAGGTCGTCCGACGGGCCGAGCGCATCATCACGGATACGCTCGGCGTCGAACCGTCGGTACGGTGGTCGAACAAGGCGTACGAAATCGGGTTCCCGGCCGTGTTCGAGGACGTCTTGTTCGAACTCGGCTTCCGTGACGAGGAGTCGTACGATTCGAGCGAAAAGGTCGTTCCCGAACCGATCCGCCGCGGCGACCGATCGGTGGTACGGTCGTTCTTACGTGGATTCATTACTGGAGACGGGAGCGAAACGACCGACGAAAATCACACGTCGATCAGATTCCATACGACGAGTGAAGACCTCAAAGACGGGATCGTCTTCCTGCTCCACCGACTCGGCATCGTTGCCAACGTCTCGACGCGCGACAGAGAGACGCCTCGACAACGGATCTACACGGTGACCGTCTCCGGCGGGGCATCGGACAACCCGCTTCGACGCGTCCTCAATGGCGAGGATCCATATCAACCGAAGAGTCTCACGGTCGGCGTTCCTGAGGAGCTCCTCGAAATCAGGCGCATGGACATCTCGGGTATCACCGAGCTCATCCCGAAATACCTCAAGCGACGTGAAAACATCAGTCTCGAACAGTTGGAGTCGATCGTCGGGACGCTCGACGAGCGCGACCTCCCACCCGTCGCACGCGAGAATCTCGACGCGATCCGTCCGCTCGTTGACGGTGACCTCGCGTATCTCCGGGTTACCGACGTAGATCGCATCGATTACGACGGCCACCTCTACGACTTGCAGGTCGGCGGTGACCCGGTGTTCACGGCCAACTGGCTGTACGCTCACAACTCCATGGACGCCCCGCTCGTGATGTCCTCGCGGATCGATCCCTCCGAGATCGACGACGAGGCGCACAACATGGACATCGTGCGCGAGTACCCGCGCGAGTTCTACGAGGCGACGCTCGATCTGACCGACCCGGAGGAGCTGGCGGACCGCATTCAGCTCGGCGAGGACACGCTGGGCACCGACGACGAGTACCACGGGTTCGACCACACCCACGACACGACGGATATCGCGATGGGCCCGGACCTATCGGCGTACAAGACGCTCGGCGACATGATGGAGAAGATGGACGCGCAGCTGGAGCTGGCCCGGAAGCTCCGCGCGGTCGACGAGACCGACGTGGCCGAGCGGGTCATCGAGTACCACTTCCTCCCGGACATCATCGGGAACCTCCGGGCGTTCTCGCGGCAGGAGACGCGGTGTCTCGACTGCGGCGAGAAGTACCGCCGGATGCCACTCTCGGGCGACTGCCGCGAGTGCGGCGGCCGGGTGAACCTCACCGTCCACCGGGGGTCGGTGAACAAGTACGTCGACACGGCGATCGAGGTCGCCGACCGGTTCGGCTGTCGGCCCTACACGAAACAGCGGCTGAAGGTGTTAGAGGAGTCGCTCGAATCGATCTTCGAGGACGACACCAACAAGCAGTCGGGCATCGCGGACTTCATGTGACGCGCCGCGACCGCCGCCGCGGCACGGACCGTGACGGCGTGACCCGGCCCGCCGGGGGAGGAGGGGAGAGGGGGGATTTCCGCCGGCGGGCTCGGAAACGGGTGCCGACAGGGTTCTCGGGACGACTCCCAGCGGTGTGCCTCTCGTCGTGCGGGCGGGCTGGAAGCCGTCTCGGCGTCGGCCTCTCGCGCTATTGTCTGTTTGGCATGGTCTGGCATGCCATTGAAATTCCGGAGACCGACGCGACGCTGCTCCCGTTCAGTCGTCGGTCCGCGCCTCCGCGACGACCCGCGTGAACTCCCGGGCGGTCTCGGTGATCTCGTCGTAGTCGCCGCGTTCGGCCGCGTCGTAGTCGACGAGCGCGCCGCCGGCGCCGACCGCGAACGCCCCGGCCTCGACGTAGTCGCCGGCGTTGTCCGGACCGACGCCGCCGGTCGGCATCATCGGGATCTGGCCGAGCGGGCCCTTCATCGCGGCGAGGTGGTCCGGACCGACCGTCTTCGCGGGGAACACCTTCACGAAGTCGGCGCCGGCCTCGTAGCCGCGGATCGCCTCCGTCGGCGTCATCACGCCGGGCGCGGTGACGGCGCCGTAGCGGTTGCAGGTCTCGATCACGTCCTCGTGGAGGCTCGGCGAGACGACGAACTCCGCGCCGGCCATCAGCGTGGTCCGGGCGGTCTCGCTGTCGAGGACGGTGCCGGTCCCGACGACGACCTCGTCGCCGAACGAGCCCGCGACCTCGCCGAGCTTCCCGGCGACGTCGGGCGTGTCCGCGGTGATCTCGACGGTGGTGACCCCGCCCTCGCGGAGCGCCTCCGTGATCTCGATGAGCCGATCGGCCTCGACCCCGCGCAGCACCGCGACGACGCCGGTGTCGGCGAGCCGAGAGAGCGTCTCGTTCATACGCCTCGGTCCCGCACCGAGCACTTAAATCCGCGTGGAGACGGCCGCCGCGCAACGGCGGTCGTCCGCCTCGGTGGTCCCCGTCGGACCGTGCGACCGATCGGCACGAAATCGCCGGTGATCGGGGCGATCCGCGCCGAAACGGCCGCGGAGAAACACTACCCTTTTGACCCTGCTATCGGTAACAAGCGGTATAATGGGCCGACGCAAGAAGATCGTTCAAGAGTGCGAGCGGCTGATGGACACGCCGGGGAACATCCGGAACATCGCCATCGCCGCCCACGTCGACCACGGGAAGACGACGCTCTCCGACAACCTGCTGGCCGGCGCCGGCATGATCTCCCAGGACACCGCGGGCGAGCAGCTCGCGATGGACACGAAGGAGGACGAACAGGAGCGGGGGATCACCATCGACGCGGCGAACGTCTCGATGACCCACGAGTACGGCGACACCAACCACCTCGTCAACCTCATCGACACGCCGGGCCACGTCGACTTCGGGGGCGACGTCACCCGCGCCATGCGCGCGGTCGACGGCGCGCTGGTGGTCGTCGACGCCGTCGAGGGCGCCATGCCCCAGACCGAGACGGTGCTCCGCCAGGCGCTCCGCGAGGGCGTGAAGCCGGCGCTGTTCATCAACAAGGTCGACCGCCTCATCTCGGAGCTCCAGGAGGGGCCCCAGGAGATGCAGGAGCGGCTGATGTCGGTCATCGCCGACGTCAACGAGCTCATCCGCGGGATGGCCGAGAACATGGACGACATCCCCGAGGACTGGACCGTCTCCGTCGAGGACGGCACGGTCGGGTTCGGCTCCGCGCTGTACAAGTGGGGCGTCTCGATGCCGTCGATGCAGCGGACCGGCATGGACTTCGGCGACATCATGGAGCTCGAACGGGCCGACAAGCGCGACGAGCTCCACGAGCGGACGCCGCTCTCGGACGTCGTGCTCGACATGGTCTGCGAGCACTTCCCGAACCCGGTCGACGCCCAGCCCCGCCGCGTCCCGCGCATCTGGCGCGGCGACGCGGACAGCGAGCTGGCCGACACGATGCGACTGGTCGACGAGGACGGCGAGGTCGTCTTCATGGTCACCGACATCTCCATGGACCCGCACGCGGGCGAGATCGCGACGGGTCGCGTCTTCTCCGGCACGCTGGAGAAGGGCCAGGAGCTGTACGTCTCCGGCACGGCCGGGAAGAACCGGATCCAGAGCGTCGGCCTGTTCATGGGGTCCGAGCGCGAGGAGGTGGACCGCGTCCCGGCGGGGAACATCGCGTCCGTCACCGGACTGCGCGACGCCATCGCCGGCTCCACCGTCTCCTCGGTCGAGATGACGCCGTTCGAGTCGATCGAGCACATCTCCGAGCCGGTCATCACGAAGTCCGTCGAGGCCCAGAACATGGACGACCTGCCGAAGCTCATCGAGACGCTCCAGCAGGTCGCCAAGGAGGACCCGACGATCCAGATCGAGATCAACGAGGACACGGGCGAGCACCTCATCAGCGGGCAGGGCGAGCTCCACCTCGAAGTGATCACCCAGCGGATCCGCGACAACCAGGGCATCCCGGTCATCACCGGCGAGCCGATCGTCGTCTTCCGCGAGCAGCCCCAGGAGGCGTCCCGCGAGGTCGAGGGGCAGTCGCCGAACCGCCACAACAAGTTCTACCTCACGGTCGAGCCGATGGCCCAGGAGATCGTCGACGCCATCCAGCTCGGCGAGGTCTCGATGGACATGCCCGAGCTTGAGCGCCGGGAGGCGCTCCAGGAGGCCGGCATGGACAAGGACACCTCCCAGAACGTCGAGGACATCCACCGGACCAACATCCTCATCGACGACACGAAGGGGATCCAGCACCTCAACGAGACGATGGAGCTCGTCCTCGAAGGGCTCCAAGAGGCGCTCGACGACGGGCCGCTCGCCGCCGAGCCGGTCCAGGGGTCGCTGTTCCGGCTGCACGACGCGAAGCTCCACGAGGACACCATCCACCGCGGGCCCGCGCAGGTCATCCCCGCCGTCCGCGACGCGGTCCACCGCGCGCTGATCGACGGCGAGGTCCGCCTGCTGGAGCCGATTCAGGACGTCCGGATCGACGTGCCCTCGGAGCACATGGGCGCCGCGTCCGGCGAGATCCAGGGCCGCCGCGGCCGCGTCGACGACATGTATCAGGAGGGCGACCTGATGGTCGTCGAGGGCATCGCGCCCGTCGAGGAGATGATCGGCTTCTCCTCCGACATCCGCTCGGCCACCGAGGGCCGCGCCTCGTGGAACACCGAGAACGCGGGCTTCCGCGTCCTCGTCGACAACCTCCAGCGCGAGAAGATCATGGAGATCCGCGAGCGCAAGGGGATGAAGCTCGAACTGCCGTCGTCGATCGACTACTTCTAAGTCGACGACGCGGTCCGCGGTCTGCCTCGGTTTAGCTGTCTTCCGTTTTGCGGCGTCTCCCCGTAATCGATAGCGCTCGCCCCTCGAATCCGGCGCGGATCCTCGCGGTTGCAGTCACCCGACGAAGGTGACCGTCTCCGTGATCTCGCACCGAAGGTCCCGGTCTCGATCCGGCCGCCGACCCCTCGCAGCCACGTCTTCACTACCGGAACGGTGACGCTCGACTCCATGGTCGCGTCCACTTCGGTCCCGTCGCCGTCGGCGGACCTCGAGTAGTTCTGGAGCGGATTCACGGCCCCTCGGCCGCTCCCGGCGTCGAACGCGTGGCTGATCTCGCTGTGTCCGGCCACGTCGTCGTCCGGCGTGTCCCCGTACGCGTTGGCGTTCGAGAAGAAGACCGTCCCCGCACCGTCTCCGTCCAGTCCGAGGCGGAGCGAGAGGCGCGGTCGGCCGAGGACGTAGTTCCACTCCCGGTTTTCGTCGTCCACGGTCGCCTCGTAGCTGACGACGCGGGTCCCGTCGTCGTCGAACCGGTCGGAGCCGTCGTTCGGTCCCTGCACCGTCAACACGAGGGTCGCGTCGACCGCCTCGCCGTCGAACCGATCGGTGTCCCGGTCGATGATCGCCCAGTCCCCGTGCCCGCCCTCGACGGGAGGGCCCCACGAGGGCGGTTCGTCCGGTGATCCGACCGTTTCCATCGCCAGGTCCGCCCCGATCAGTCCCGTCATCGCGAGCGCGACGTATCTCAGGGCCGTTCGCCTGTCGGTGGAGGGCATCGCTGCGGACGGTACCGCGGGCGGTGGAAAATGTCTTTTGCCCGCTTCGAGGGCCGTAACACACGCTGCGCCCGCGCGCTCCGTCGAAATGTGCCGCTCCCCGTCGGACCACCCCCGCCGCTTTCCGTGCCGTGAGTTCACACGCCGACGAGCGAGGCAACGCCTGCCATCGCCGAAGGCTTATACCCGATCCCCCGACTTCCTTCTGGTATGCAGACGGGCACGACTCCCGCTCGGCGCACCGCGACGGAGCCAGCAAGCGACCGCTCCGCGTCGCCGACAGGACCGTGCCGAACCGCGACCACACCGCCGGTCGCACCGCCCTCGACGGTCGCGGACGCCGACTCCGCCGGCCTCGCGGAGGTGGCCGCGTGAGCGACGCCCGCGACGGGGTCCCCGAGGAGGCGGCGGACGACGAGGACGCCAGCCCCGACGGCGGGCACGCCTCGGCGACGCCGTCGACGCACACGGTGCGGCTCGAACTCGTCGACGAGCCGGGCCAGCTGCTCGCCGCCCTCCGGCCGATCGCCGACAACGGGGGCAACCTCCTCTCGATCTACCACGAGCGGGGGAACAAGACCCCGCGCGGTCGGATCCCGGTCGAGGTCGACTTCGAGGCGACCCAGGAGCGGTTCGAGGGGATCGTCGAGGCGCTCCGGACCGAGGGCGTGAACGTGATGCAGGCGGGGACGGAGCGGTACGCCGAGGAGGTGACCCTCCTCCTGTTCGGCCACCTCATCGACACCGACCTCTCCGACACGCTCTCGCGGATCGAGGCCTGCGAGTCGGCGTCGGTCGCCGACGTGTCGCTCGCGGCGCCGCAGGGCACCGAGGAGGCGTCGAGCGCCCGGCTCCGCCTGGAGGCCCGCGCCGGCGAGACGGAGGCCGCGCTCGCGGCGGTCCGGGAGCTGGCCGAGGAGAAGGAGCTGCGGCTCGTCGAGCCGCTCACGGGGGTGGAGGCGTGAGACTCGCCGTTATCGGGGCGGGCGCGGTCGGACGCTCCGTCGTCGAGCTCGCGGGCGAACACGGCCACGAGGTCGTCGCGGTCGCGGACTCCGCGTCGGCGACCGTCGCCGACGGGACGGGCGGCCGGGGCGTCGGCGTCGACCCCGACGCCGTGGTGGCCCGCAAGGCGGAGCGCGGGATCGTCGGCGACGGCGACCCCGAGGACGCGCTGGCGGCCGACTACGACGTCCTCGTCGAGGCGACGCCGACGACGCTCGGCGACGCCGAGCCCGGCTTCTCGCACGTGACCCGCGCGCTGGAGCGCGACCGCCACGCCGTGCTCGCGAACAAGGGCCCGGTCGCGGAGCGGTTCGGCGACCTGCGGCGGGCCGTCGCCGACAGCGCGGGCGAGATCCGGTTCGAGGCGACCGTCGGCGGCGCCATCCCGGCGGTCTCGACCGTCGAGGACATCGAGCCCGGACACGTCACGGCGGTCCGGGGGGTGCTCAACGGGACGGCGAACTTCATCCTCACGCGGATGGCCGCCGAGGGGCTCGACTACGAGCACGTGCTCGCGGAGGCGCAGGACCTCGGCGTCGCCGAGGCGGACCCCTCGTTCGACGTCGACGGGACCGACGCGGCGCTGAAGTGCGTCATCCTCGCGAACGTGCTCTCGTTCGGCGCGGCCGACGACCCGGCCGCCGCCCGGGAGTTCACGCTCGACGACGCCGACGTCTCCGGGATCCGCGACGTCCCCGGCTCGGCGCTGCGGCTCGCGGCCGAGGACGGCCGGACGGTCCGGCTCATCGGCGAGGCGACGGGCGAGACGGTCCGCGTCGCGCCGCGGCTCGTCCCCGAGAACGGGACGCTCGCGGTCTCCGGCACGCAGAACATCGTCCAGATCGAGACCGAGCACGCCGGCCGGCTCAACATCTCGGGCCGGGGCGCCGGCGGGCCGGAGACCGCGAGCGCGGTGCTCGGCGACGTCGGGCGGTTGGAGTAGGTCGCCCTCGGCCCGGACCGCGTCGCGGCGACGTCGACCGCAGCCCCACCGGTGACGCCGACCGCGCCCCCGCCCGTGCGCCGCTGTGCCGTGCCCCGCGTTGTCGAGAATCGCCGGACCGCGGCGCGAAACTCTGTGAGCCGTATCGAAACCGTTTTAGTGGAATCTACCGAAACTTACTCACAGAGCGCCTTAGCGCGTGATTACCCCATGAGTGACAAACCGCACCAGAACCTGGCCATCATCGGCCACGTCGACCACGGCAAGAGCACGCTCGTGGGTCGCCTCCTCTTCGAGACGGGGAGCGTCCCCGAGCACGTAATCGAGCAGCACCGCGAGGAAGCCGAAGAGAAGGGCAAGGGCGGCTTCGAGTTCGCCTACGTGATGGACAACCTCGCCGAGGAGCGCGAGCGCGGCGTCACGATCGACATCGCCCACCAGGAGTTCGACACGGACAACTACTACTTCACCATCGTCGACTGCCCGGGCCACCGTGACTTCGTGAAGAACATGATCACGGGCGCCTCGCAGGCCGACAACGCGGTGCTCGTCGTCGCGGCCGACGACGGCGTCGCGCCCCAGACCCGAGAGCACGTGTTCCTGGCCCGCACGTTGGGGATCAACGAGCTCATCATCGGCGTCAACAAGATGGACCTGGTCGACTACCAGGAGTCCACCTACAAGGAGGTCATCGGCGAGGTCGAGGACCTGCTCAACCAGGTCCGCTTCGCGACCGACGACACGACCTTCGTGCCGATCTCCGCGTTCGAGGGCGACAACGTCGCCGAGCCCTCCGACAACACGCCGTGGTACGACGGCCCCACCCTGCTGGAGTCGCTCAACGACCTGCCGGAGTCCGAGCCGCCGACGGACGCGCCGCTCCGACTCCCCATCCAGGACGTCTACACCATCTCCGGCATCGGGACCGTCCCCGTGGGACGCGTCGAGACCGGAGTCCTCAACACCGGCGACAACGTCTCCTTCCAGCCGTCCGACGTGGGCGGCGAGGTGAAGACGGTCGAGATGCACCACGAGGAGGTGCCCAAGGCCGAGCCTGGCGACAACGTCGGGTTCAACGTCCGCGGCATCGGCAAGGACGACATCCGCCGCGGGGACGTCTGCGGCCCCGCCGACGACCCGCCGAGCGTCGCCGAGACGTTCAAGGCGCAGGTCGTCGTCATGCAGCACCCGTCGGTCATCACGGCCGGCTACACCCCGGTCTTCCACGCCCACACGGCGCAGGTCGCCTGTACGATCGAGGAGATCAACCAGAAGATCGATCCCTCGTCCGGTGAGGTCGCCGAGGAGAACCCGGACTTCATCAAGTCCGGCGACGCCGCGGTCGTCACCGTGCGCCCCCAGAAACCGCTCAGCATCGAGCCCTCCGGCGAGATCCCGGAGCTCGGCAGCTTCGCCATCCGCGACATGGGCCAGACCATCGCGGCCGGCAAGGTGCTCGAAGTCAACGAGCGATAATCGATGCAGCAGGCACGCGTCCGCCTCGCCGGCACGAGCCCCGAGGACCTCGACGACATCTGCGACGACGTCCGCGAGATCGCGGACTCGACGGGGGTCGCCCTGTCGGGCCCGATCCCGCTGCCGACGAAGACGCTGGAGATCCCGTCGCGAAAGTCCCCGGACGGTGAGGGGACGGCGACGTGGGAGCACTGGGAGATGCGCGTCCACAAGCGGCTGATCGACATCGACGCCGACGAGCGCGCGCTCCGCCAGCTCATGCGCGTCCAAGTGCCGAACGACGTCAGCATCGAGATCGTTCTCGAAGACTAAGCGCTAGGGCGTCCCTCGCTCTCTCCGTTTTATTCCCGCCGCCAGCGGCGGCGCCGCGCTTCGCCTCCCGTTTCTCACCGCACGTCCAGCAGTCCGACCCGGCCCGCGACGAGGCCGCAGAACGCGCCGACGGCGTGGGCGATCAGCGCGACGCCGGGCGCGGCGGTCGTCGCGGTGAGCGCGACGGCGGCGAGCCCGAACAGCGCGAACTGCGCGCGCGGCGGGAGCCGCAGCCGGTCGAACAGGGTCGCGGTCACCACGTTGCCGGCGAGGAGGTAGCCGCCGAGCGCGAACACCGCGCCGCTCAGGCCCAACACCGCCGTCGGCGGGCCGAACAGCCCGCCGAGCGTCACCTGCGCGATCCCGGCGAGCGCCCCGGTCGTCGCCACGAACGCGTGGAAGCGGAGCCGGGTCGTCCGGCGCTCGACGAGGGGGCCGACGAGCAGCAGGACGAGCCCGTTCGCCAGCAGGTGGCCGATCGACCCGTGCGCGTACACGCTGGTGAGGACCGTCCAGGGCGCCGCCGACAGCGGGGTCGACAGCGCGAGGAGCCCCGCGAGGCCGACGAGCCGGAGCGCGCCCTGCGCGATCCCGACGAGCGCGGCGGCCGCGAGGGTTTCGAGGGTCGCGCGCATCGGTCTCCCGTTCGCGTCGGACCGACTTAAGCGCGGCCGCGTCGCCGCCGGGAGCCCGTGTCCCGAACCGTCAGCGTTATATGTTTTAGGGTGACCTAAATCAACGTATGACCGTCGAACCGCGCCTCGAACGCCGTCGTCTCGGAGCGACGGCGGGCCGGCCGCGTCCGGTCCGCAGCGAGGGGTCGCGACCGTGACCCCAGCCGGGCTCCGGGCCCGACTCCGGGCCGGCGTCTCCCGCGAGCGCCTCACCCTCGTCGGAACGCTCCTCGTCCTCGGGGTCGGCGCGGCGTTCGTCGCGCGCGGCCTCGACGCGGACGCGGCCGTCGCGGCGATGGCGACGGCCGACCCGACGCTCCTCGCCGTCGCGACCGGCGTCTACCTGCTCTCGTGGCCGGTCAGGGGGCGGCGGTACGGCGACGTGCTCGCGGCCATGGGCCGCCGCTGCCGGACCGGGTTCCTCACCGCGACCGTCTTCGCCAGCCAGACCGCGAACCTCGCGATCCCCGCGCGCGCCGGTGACGGTGTCCGCGCGTACCTGCTCAAGGAGCGGCGGGACGTCCCGTACCCGACCGGCGTCGCCTCGCTCGCCGTCGAGCGCGCCTTCGACCTCGTGGCGATCGGCGTCCTCGGCGGGACCGGGCTCGCGCTCCTGCTCCTCACCGGGCGATCGCCCGGTTCGGGTGACTCGGTGGGGGCCGTCGCGCCGTCGACCGCGCTCGCGGCCGCCGGCGGTATCGCCGCGGTCGCCGCGGCCGCGTCGGTCGCGACCGTTGCGGTCGCCCGGAGCGACCGGCGGTTCGGACCCGCCCTCCGCGACCGGCTCGCGCGCTCGGAGACCGACCGCCCGCGCCTCTCGGACGCCGTCGACGCCCTCGTCCGGTTCGGGGCGTCCGTCCGGGTCGTCGCCGCCGACCCCCGCCGCCTCGGTGCGGTGTTCCTGTGGAGCGTCCTCGTCTGGGCGCTCGACGTCCTCACGGCGGTGCTCGTGCTCGCCGCGCTCACCGGGGGGATCGGGGGGGCCGTCCCGACGCCGACCCTGTTCGTCGTCGGGACGCTCGCGGTCAGCGTCGGCAACCTCGCGAAGGTGCTCCCCCTCTCGCAGGGCGGGATCGGGCTGTACGAGGCCGCGTTCACCGGCCTCGTCGTGAGCGCGACGGGGCTCCCGGTCGAGACGGCGCTCGCGGCGGCGATCCTCGACCACGCGCTGAAGAACGCCGTCACGCTCGCGGGCGGCGGCGTCGCCGCGCTCGCGCTCGGCCTCTCGCCGACGGCCGGCCCCGCGTCGGACGGCGAGCCGAACCCCTCGGTGAAGGCCGACGGGGGGAGCGTCGCCGGCGAGCCCGGGACGGGCGGGGCGCGCGGCGACGCGGCGCCGGACGCGAGCGCGGAAGCCGAGTCGTCGGGTCCCGGACCGTCAGACTTTTAGGTTAGCCTAAAAACCTCGGAGTATGGAAGAACGCCGCCCAGACGCCGCGAGCGGGGACATCTGCGTGATCGTCCCCACGATCCGAGAGTACGAGTGCCTCCGCGAGTACGTCGCCAACGCCCGCGACCACGGGTTCGACGTCTCGCGGCTCCACTTCGTCCTCGTCACCAAGGACTTCTGTGACGTCGACGAGATGCGCGCCATGCTTGACGACCTCGACGTCTCCGGCGATGTGTTCGACGGGACGCGCCGCGAGGAGTGGTACGAGACCAACGGGGTCGCGGAGTACGGCCACGTCGTCCCGGCCGCGAGCCACGCCGAGACGAGCTTCGGCCTGCTGTACATGTGGGCCGACGACTCGTTCGACTACGGCGTGTTCATCGACGACGACACGCTCCCGCACGACGACGTCGACTACTTCGGCCGCCACATGGAGAACCTCGCGTTCGGCGGTTCGATCGAGCGCGTGAGCTCGGACGAGAACTGGGTGAACGTCCTCTACGACAACGCCGACGAGCACGGGCTCTACCCGCGCGGCTACCCGTACTCGGCGATGGACGAGACGGTCGAGACCGACGCCGTCGAGGTCGAGGCCGGGGAGGTCGTCGCCTCGCAGGGCCTGTGGACGAACGTCCCCGACCTCGACGCGGTCCGGATCCTGATGGACGGCGACCTGGAGGGCCAGGCGCAGACCCGCACGACCGCCGACGACTTCGGCGAGGACTTCGTCGCCGCGCGCGGCGACTACCTCACCGTCTGCTCGATGAACCTCGCGTTCCGCCGCGAGGTGATCCCGGCGTTCTACCAGCTCCCGATGGACGACAACGAGTGGGACGTGGGCCGCTTCGACGACATCTGGTCGGGTCTGTTCTTAAAACGCGCCTGCGACGTGCTCGGCAAGCGGATCTACAACGGCGACCCGCTGTGCGAACACAACAAGGCCCCGCGCTCGACGTTCGACGACCTCGCGAACGAGGTGGCCGGGCTGGAGCTGAACGAGCACGTCTGGGAGGTCATCGACGAGGCGGGCGCCGACGCCGACTCGTACGCGGCCGTCTTCGGGGAGATGGCCGACGCGCTCGCCGAGGGCGACTTCTCCGAGTGGAACAACGGCGCGTTCCTCAACCACTGCGGGGAGTACATGCGCGACTGGCTCGACTGCCTCGACGGGATCCGGCGGACGCCGGCGGTCGCGGACGACTGAACCGACACGATTAAAACTGTTTAGGTAAGCCTAAAACACATGACGAACCACGAATCCGACGAACGCGACATCGGCGGGCGAAACGTGCGACGACGGAAGTTCCTCGCGGCGGCGGGGGGAGTCGGTATCGCCGGTCTCGCCGGCTGTAACGAGACCGACGACGGGGGCGACGGCGGCGCCGGCGGCGGGGCCGTCGGCCAGATCGGCTCCGGCCGCGCGGGGCGCGACGCCCCCGGCGGCACGCCGATGGCCGAGATGCCCCCGCTGGAGGGCGAGCTCACCGTCTACTCCGGCCGAGGGGAGTTCCTCGTCGGCGAGCTCGTCAGCTACATCGACGGCCTGTACGACGACCTCGACCTGACCGTCCGGTACGGCGGGTCCACCGACCTCGTCAACCAGATCGCCAACGAGGGCGAGGGATCGCCGGCCGACGTGTTCTACTCGGTCAACGCCGGCGCGCTCGGCGCGCTGGCCGACGAGGGGCGCACGCAGGCGCTCCCGGACGACATCGCCGAGCTGGTCCGCGAGGAGTTCCGCACGGAGCAGTGGGTCGGCACCTCCGGGCGGGCCCGGACGGTCCCGTACAACACCGACGAGTTCTCCGAGGAGGACCTGCCGGACGACATCATGGCGTACCCCGACGAGTTTGAGGGCGACCTCGGCTGGGCGCCGTCGTACGGCTCCGCGCAGGCGTTCATCACCGCGATGCGGCTCCTCGAGGGCGAGGAGGCCACCCGCGAGTGGCTCGAGGCGATGGTCGAGCGCGGCGCCGCGACGTACCCGGACGAGTTCGTCACCTGCCAGGAGATCGCCGACGGCGAGATCGACGCCGCGTTCACGAACCACTACTACATCCAGCGCGTGCTCGACGGGAACCCGGAGGCGCCGATCGCCACCTCGTTCACCGAGGGCGACGCGGGCGCCGTCTTCAACGTCGCCGGCGCCGCGGTCGTCGACAGCGCCGCCGACGCCGACCTCGCCGCGAACTTCGTGCGCCACCTGCTGTCGGCGGAGGCGCAGGACTACTTCGCGCGGTCCACCTTCGAGTACCCGCTGATCCCCGACGTCGAACCCATCGGCGACCTCCCGACGATCGACGAGCTCGACGTCCCGGACATCGACCTCTCGGAGCTGTCGAACCTCGAACCGACGATCGACCTCATGCGCGAGGCCGGCGTCGAGATCTGAGCTCACCCGCCGCCCGTGGCCGTGCTTCCCCCGTTCGCTCGTCCCCGCCGGCTCGCGACGCGTCTCCGCGAGCGGCTCGCCCGCGCCGACCGGGCGACGCTCGCCGCGGCGCTCGTCTCCGTCGCCGCCGGCGTCCTGACGTTCGCGATCGCCGCCACCGTCTTCTCGCACCACTCGGCGAACCACGACGAGGGCGTCTACCTCACGCAGGCCGCGCTCCTGCTCGGCGGGCAGCTGGAGTTCCACGCCGGGCCGCTCGCGGACGCCGTTCACCCGTGGTTCTTCATCGAGGACGGCGGGCGGCTCTACCCGAAGTACAACCCCGTCCCGGCCGCGATGTTCGCGGTCTCGATGGGGCTGTTCGGCGAGCCGCGCGTGACGCTCGCGGCGGTCGCCGCCGGCAACGCCGCCCTCGTCTACCTGCTCGGCTCGCTGACGTTCGGCCGCCGCGCCGGGCTCGCGGCCGCGGTGCTTTTCGCCGCGTCGCCGATGGCGATCGCGACGTCGTCGGCGTTCCTCCCGTACGCGCCGACGACGTTCTTCAACCTGGTCTTCGCGGTCGCGTACCTCCGGAGCGTCCGGGACCGGTCGCTCGCGGCCGCGGGGGTCGCGGGCGTCGCGATCGGGATCGCCTTCTTCTCGCGGCCGTACACCGCGGTGCTGTTCGCCGCGCCGTTCATCGGCCACGCGCTGTGGCGGGTGGGATCGGCGGTCCGTCGCTTCGGCGCCGAGACGGAGCGGTCGGCGCCGCGCGCGCTCGCGGCCCTCGGCCGCCGTGCGCTCCCGGTCGGCGGGTCCCGCGGACTTCCCGACCCGATCCGTCGCCACGGGCTGACGGCGCTGTTCGGCACCCTGTTCGTCGGCGTCACGCTCGCGTACAACGCCCGGATGACGGGGTCGCCGCTCGTCTTCCCGTACCAGGTGTTCGCGCCGATGGACGGCCCCGGGTTCGGCGAGCGGCGCATCCTCGGCCACTCGGTCGACTACACGCTCGGGCTGGCGCTGGAGTCGAACCGGTACGCGCTCCAGGAGGTCGCGACGCGGTGGTTCGCCGCCGGCCCGCTCGGGACGCTCGCGGCGCTCGCGGGCGGCGGGGTCGCGCTCCGACGATGGCTGGCGCGCGGCGATCCGCGCCGGGCCGAGCCGGCCGCCGACGGCGGGGACGGGACCGTCGACGCCTCCGGCTCCCCCGCCTTCCGGCGGACGGCCGCCCTCCTCCTCGTCGGGGTCGCGGTCTCGGTCGTCGTCGGGAACCTGTACTTCTGGGGGACGCACAACGCGCTCGCCGACCTCTCGGACCCGACCGACGGGCTCGCGTCGCTGTTCGGTCCGTTCTACCACTTCGACCTGCTGGTCCCGCTGTCGGCCTTCGGCGGGCTCGGCGTCGCCGCCGTGGCCCGGGCGCTGCCCGTCGTCCGCGACCGGCTGACCGCCTCGGCGGCCGGGGCGCGGATCGGCTCTCCCCGGGTCGCCCGCGTCGCGCTCGCGCTGGCCGTCGCGAGCGCGGTCGTCGTCGCCGGTGTCGCCGCCGCGGACGCGGCCGCGGAGCCGATCGAGCGGAACGCCGAGATCGACGCGAAACACGAGGCCGCGTACGCCCCGTTCGACGAGACGACGTTCGAGGACGGGCTGGTGTTCGTCCCCACGCCGTACGGCGAGTGGCAGAACCACCCGTTCCAGTACCTCCGGAACGGCCCCGGGCTCGACGGCGAGGTCGTCTACGCGCTCGACCGCGACCCGGAGGAGAACTTCGCGGTGCTCGACGCCTACCCCGACCGGACGCTCTACCGCTACGGCTATCACGGCGTCTGGACCGCGGACCCGGACGCCCGCGTCACGCCGAAGCTGGAGTCGCTCGACCGGCGGTCCGGAGAGCGGATCGACGCCGAGGCGACCGTCGGCGTCCCGGACCGCGTCGCCCGCGCCCGAGTCCGCGTCGACCCGCGGCGGGGCGCGGCCGGCGGCCCGGAGCGCGCCTCCTACACCGTGTCGGACCCCGGTGCGTCGCTCGCGGTCGACTGGGCGGTGACGCCGGCGGGGGTCCGGCTGCCCGGCGCGGCGACGGCGGGCGGCGACGCGAACGCGAGCGCGCCGGTCCCCTTCGACCCCGACGGCGACGTGGTCGCCGTGACGGTGACGCTCGTCGACCCCGCAGGCGCGACGTACACCTATCGGCAGGAGGTGACGGTCCGGGTGACGGGCGGCGACGGGGCGGACGCCGGGGGCGAACGCGTTGACGGCGAGCGCGTCGAGGCCGTCTGGCCGCCCGAGCGCTCGACCTGCCGGCTCGTCACGGAGTGCGGCAACGAGGGGACGTACCTTCCCGACGAGCCCGACACCCACCCCGAGTGGGTCGTCTTCGAGACGGACGCTGATACAAGCGACTGATACGTCGATTTCTTGTAAATAGTCGCTAGCAGACCAGCGAAAACCACCTCCAA
Organism: Halorubrum rutilum; assembly: GCF_024494565.1. The sequence continues at coordinate 55,418 of NZ_JANHDN010000008.1, read as the reverse complement.
AGCCCCAGCCGCTCGGCTATATATAATTAGCTCTCGAACAGCGAAGCACGCCTCCAAAGCCCCAGCCGCGAGGCCGCAGTACGCTCGCTGTGCTCCTCGGTCGCTCACTTCGTTCGCTCCCTGCGGTGCTTACGTCGTCATCAGAACGCTTCGCGTTCTGATTGGCTCACGAGAGCAAAGCTCTCGTGAACGCCTGCTGCGGCCTCGCGGCTGCCCCTTTGAGTCACGTCCCGCCCCGCACAGCGACCGCACCTCACGCCTCCCCAGCCTCGTCGGGCGCGTCCTTCGGGCTCCCTTCGGTCGCCCTCGTCGCGCCCGACTCCCTCGCGCGTGCCGACTCGCGGCCTCCGCTTCGCTCCGGCCGCTCGCAGGCACGCGCCACCGCACAGTTGCGGTCGATGACGACTGGGTAGCGCCGTCGCTTGGGGTCGTGGAAAACGTCGCCGGCGGCGGTCCACTGTGCCCACAGTGTACCTCCGGACCGCCGTCCGACGACGGATCGAGGGCGAAGCGCCCTCAGAACCGTCGGAGCTGCTCTTCGAGACAGACGGTGACGATCGACTTCGCGATGGCGGCGCCGCCCCCGATCGGGTCGAGCTTCGTGTCGCCGAGCCGCTCCGCGTAGGCGATCGGGCGCTCGCGCACGTCGTGGCCGCGCATCAGCGGGCGGATGAGGAGCTCGGCGGAGAGCCCGGTGTTCTCCGTCCACCCGATCTCCTCGACGATCTCGCGGCGGTACGCGCGCATCCCCGTGGTGGTGTCGTGGACGCGCTCGCCCATGAGGAGGCTCGCGACCGCCGCGAACGCGTGGTTGCCCAGGCGGTTGAACGCCGGCATCGCCTCCGCGCCGTGGTAGAGCCGGTCGCCGCTCACCACGTCCGCGCCGTCGTTGATCTCCGCGAGGAACTCCGGCAGCGCTTCCATCGGGTAGGTGTCGTCGCAGTCGGTTGTGACGACCACCGGGCGGTCGGGCGTGAGGATCGCCTCGCGCACGGCGACGCCGTACCCCTGCGGCTCCTGCTCGACGACGGTCGCCCCGTGCTCGCGGGCGATCTCCGCCGTCCGGTCCGAGGAGCCGTCGACGCAGACGACCTCCGCCTTCCCGTCGGTGACCTCGTCGATGTCCTCCAGGACCGTCGCGATGGCCTCCTCCTCGTTGTACGTCCCCATCACGACGCTCAGGTCATCGAACGTGAACCCGTCGCCGTCCGCGGCGCCGACCGCCGCGTCCGCCTCCCCGGTCGGGGCGGCGTTCGTTCCGTCGCGCGAGCCCGTCTCGTCGGCCGAATCCGTCTCGATCGAGGCCGCGGACCCGTTCGTCGCGTGTGCTGAGTCGCTCATTACCCGTCTCTCCGTTCGCACGCACTTGAACTTTTAGGTTTACCTAAAATAATATCGTCGAGGCGTCAGCTCCCGTCGCCGAGCCACCCGGCGACGTCGTCGCCGACGCGGAGCGCGAGCGCGGCGATGGTGAGCGTCGGGTTCATCGCGCCGCTCGTCGGGAAGACGGAGCTGGAGGCGATCCAGCAGTTCGTCAGGTCGTGGGTCCGGCAGTCGGCGTCGACGACGCCGCGGTCGGGGTCGTCGCTCATCCGCGTCGTCCCCATGTGGTGGTAGGCGGGACCAGTGGCGTCCGGCCCGGCGACCCACTCGACGTCGGCGCCGAGCTCCTCTAAGATCCCGACCTGGATCTCGTTGGCGCGCTCGATCGTATCGAGCGCGCGGTCGCCGACGGTCCACTCGATCCGCGGCACCGGGTCGCCGTGACCGTCGGTTTGGTCGTCGGCGAGCGTCACGCGGCTGTCGGCGTCGGGGGCCTGCTCGACGAGCCCGCCCATCGCGACGTGGTCCCCGTACCCGTCGCGGAGCCGCTCCAAGAGCGGGTCGCCCCAGTCGTCGCCCGACAGCGCCATCTCGACCGGCGAGGGGCCGGCGTAGTTGAAGAACTCCAGCTTGAACGGCGCCTGCGACTCGTCGGCCTCGTCGTAGAACTGGTCGCAGGCGCTGGTGTAGAAGCCGACGTGGTTCTGCCGGGTCGGCTCGTCGAGCGTCCCGCCAGCGCCGGCGAACAGGTGGTCCATGAAGAACTCCCCGACGTGGCCGCTCCGGTTCGCGAGCCCGTCCGGGTAGCGGTCCGAGGCGGACATGAGGAGGAGGCGCGGCGTCTCCACGCCCCCGCAGGCGACGACGAACGCGTCCGCCTCCTGCCTGTGCTCCTCGCCGTCCGGCGTCGCGTACACCGCCGCGGTCACCCGGTCGTCGCCGTCGTGTTCGAGCCGCCGGACGGGGGCGCGGTCGATGACGGTCGCGCCCCGCTCCTCGGCGCGCTCGACGTGGACGGTCGCGTCGTACTTCGCGCCGCTCGGACAGACGGGCTGACAGGTGCCGTAGCCGACGCAGGCCGACCGGTCGTCGTACGGCTCGGAGTTGCGCGCGTTCGGCACCGAGTGCATGTCGATCCCCAGCTCCTCGCAGGCCTCGGCGAACAGCGAGTCGCTGTAGGAGGGCTCGAACGCCGGCATCGGGTGCGGCTCCTCGCGCGGCGGCGCGTAGGGGTTGTCCGAGGCGCCCGCGACCCCGAGCTCGCGCTCGGCCTCGGCGTAGTACGGCCGGAGGTCGCCGTACTCGATCGGCCAATCCGGACCGACTCCGCGGACGGACCCGGAGTTGAAGTCGTCCTCGTGGAGCCGCATCACCATCCCCTGCCAGTGGAGCGTCGACCCGCCGACGCCCTTCACGCGGGCGTGGTTCAGCGGGTAGAACCGGTCGCCGGCGTTCTCGTGCGCGTCGCGCTCACCGCCGACGCCCCACACGTCCGGCCGGCCGTAGAAGGGTCGGATCGCCCGCTCCTGACGCGCCAGCCGGTCCGCGGGGTCGAACCGCGGGCCCGCGTCGAGCACCACGACCTCGCGGTCGCCGGCGAGCCGGTCGGCGACGAGCGCGCCCGCCGGCCCCGCGCCGACGACGCAGACGTCGGCGTCCGAGACCGGCGTGCGGTCGACGTCGTCGGCCCCCCCGTCGCCGGCGTCCGACCGCCCGTCTCCGACGCTCTCCGCGCCGCTCATCGCGGCCCCTCCCGGTAGCTCTCCGCGCCGCCCGCGTACCCCTGCGGGTTCTCGATCCCGACGAGCTCGCCCCCGGTCGGCGAGGCGTACAGCGCGAGGAGGAGCTCGTTGACGACGTAGTAGCGCACCCGCTCCGCCGCCGACCCGCGCGGGTCCTCCTCCGCGGTGTCGGCGCCGAGTTCGCGGAGCAGCGAGTCGCGCTCGGTCGCCGAGAGCTCGGCGACCGGCGCGTCGTACCACGACCGCGACGCCGACCGGACCTCGCCGACCGCGGCTCGGATCCCCTCGCCGTGCGCCGACCCGTCGAGGCGACCGTCGAGGAACCCCTCGACGAACGCCTCGACGCCGGTCACCGACTCCGGGTAGACGACGGGCGCGACCGCGGTCATCGTCTCGCGGACCGCCTCGTCGTCGGGGGTCCCCTCGCCGTCTCCCGCGGTCCCGTCCCGTCGCGCCGCACCGTCGCCCGCTCGACGGACGCCGAGCGCGACGCCGCCCGTGGCGCCGATCGCGGCCAGCGCGGCCGCCGCGTCGCGTCGCGTCAGTTCCATGGAAGGTTTTAGGTATCCCTAAATTCTTATATCCGTCGGAGCGCGCTCGCCGGGGGATCGGAACCCCTAACGGCGGGCGCGGCCACCCTCGGACAGAGCGACACCGCCCCCCGCACAATGACCCTGCGACACCGGATCCGCGACCGCTTGACGGACGGCGACGACCGGCTTCCGATCGGGCTGACGCTGCTGTGCGCGGCGATCGCCGCCGCGCTCGTGTTCCCGCTGGCGTGGCTCGTCATCGAGGCGGTCGCCGTCGAGCGCGAGCGCGCGGTCGACCTCCTCTTCAGCGCGGGGACCGCCGACGTGCTCGTCAACAGCCTGCTGCTGATGGGCGGCGTCACCGTCTCCTGTATCGTTCTCGGCGTCCCGCTCGCGTACCTCACCGCCCGGACCGACCTCCCGTTCCGCCGGTTCTGGTCCGTCGCGGTCGCGCTCCCGCTCGTCGTGCCGAGCTACGTCGGCGCCTTCTCGTTCGTCTCCGCGTTCGGACCGCAGGGCGAGTTCCACGAGGTGCTCGCGCCGCTTGGGGTCGAGCGGGTGCCCGACATCTACGGGCTCTCCGGCACGATCCTCGTCATCACGCTGTACACGTACCCGTACGTCTACCTGACGACCCGCGCCGCGCTGCTGTCGTTCGACACGACGCTGTTGGAGGCCGCCCGAACGCTGAACCACGGCCGGCTGTCGGCGTTCCGCCGGGTGACCCTCCCGACGATCCGCCCCGCGATCGCCGCCGGGTCCCTGCTCGCGGCGCTGTACGCGGTCTCGGACTTCGGGACGCCGTCGATCATGCGGCTCCCCGTGTTCACCCGCCAGATCTACGTCGAGTACAACGCGTTCGGTCGCGACTACGCCGCGCTGCTCTCCCTCCAGCTGCTCGTCGTGGTCGTCCTCGTGCTCGCGCTGGAGTGGGCCGTCCGCTCGGACCGCGAGACGAGCGGCGACGACGCGGGTCGGACCGAGGACCGGGTGTCGCTCGGGTGGCTGCGCTGGCCGGCGACGCTGCTGCCGGCCGGCGTCTCCGGGTTCGCGCTGCTCGTCCCCCTCTGGATCCTCGGGCTGTGGCTGGTCAGATCGGAGTCCGGCCGCCGCCCCTCGATGGCGTTCGACCCGGTCCAGGTGCTCAACTCCGTGTCGGTCTCGGCGGCGGCCGCGGTCGCCGCCGCGCTCGCGGCGATCCCGATCGCGTACTTCGCGGCGAACCACGACTCGCCGCTCGCGACCGTCTTCGAGCGCGCCACGTACGTCGGGTTCGCGGTCCCCGGCATCGTGCTCGCGCTCGCGCTCGTCTACTTCGGCTCCGGGTACGTGCCGTGGCTCTACCAGACGCTGCCGCTCCTGGTGTTCGCGTACGTGGTCCGCTTCCTCCCGCAGGCCGTCGGGTCGGCCCGCACGTCGATCCTCCAGGTCGACCGGCGGCTCGTCGAGGCCGGGCGCACGCTCGGCGAGTCGCCGACGGGGACGTTCAGGCGCGTGACGTTCCCGCTCGTGCGGTCGGGGATCGTCGCGGGCGCCGCCCTCGTCTTCCTCACGACGATGAAGGAGCTCCCGGTCACGCTCGTCCTCCGCCCGTCCGGGTTCGAGACGATCGTCACGCAGATCTGGCGCGCGCAGGCGACGGCGCTGTACCAGTACGCGGTCGTCCCCACGCTCATCCTCCTCGTCATCTCCGGGCTCTCGATGGTCGTCATCCTCGCGCAGGAGGGCGGCGAAGAGGGGCTGTGAGAGAGGCGCTTCGAAGGCTGCTGTGGCGCGTGCCGGTGAGCGGCCGGCAGGCCGCGAACCGCACGCGCGAGGGAGCCCGCGGCCGCCGATGGCGGCCGCGGCGAGGCTGGGGAGGCGTGAGGTGCGGTCGCTGTGCTGTGCGGGTGGGACTCAAAGGGGCAGTCGCGAGGGCGAAGCACGGCGACGCAAGGACCGCAGGAACGAGCGGAGCGAGTGACGAGGACCACAGCGAGCCGCGCGAGCCCTCGCGACTGGGGCTTTGGAGGTGTCTGTGGTAGATTCGTGGTTACCGAAGTATAGCCGAGCGGCCGGTTCTCCGGAAGCGCTCACTGTGTCGGCAACAGCGATCTATCAGCGATCCCTCACGACCGCGTCCCGTTCCGATTCCACACGTACTTACCCACCACCGTCACACGGGTACGCATGCACCTCGCCGATTCACGCGCGCTCGTCACGGGCGGCGCCGGCCTCGTCGGCAGCCACCTCGCCGCGGGCCTGCTCGACCGCGGCGCGACCGTCCGCGTCGCCGACGACCTCTCGAAGGGGACCCGCGACCGAGTGCCCGACGGCGCCGACTTCGTCGCGGCCGACCTGACCGACCCCGGCGACGTCGCCGAGGCGGTCACGGGCGACCTCGATATCGTCTTCCACTTCGCGGCGTACACGGACACGAACTACGACGACGACCGGGAGCTGTTCGAGGAGAACACCGAGATGACGTACAACGTCCTCGACCGCATGCGCGAGGTCGGGATCGACCGCTTCGCGTTCACCTCCTCCTCGACCGTCTACGGCGAGGCGCCGCGCCCGACGCCCGAGGACTACGGGCCGCTCGAACCGATCTCCATCTACGGCTCCTCGAAGCTCGCCGACGAGGGGCTCATCTCCACGCACGCGCACTCCTACGGGATCCGGTCGTGGGTGTTCCGGTTCGCGAACATCGTCGGGCCGCGCCAGCGCGGCAACGTGATCCCCGACTTCATCGAGAAGCTCGACGCCGACCCCACGAGGCTGGAGATCCTCGGCGACGGCCGCCAGGAGAAGTCGTACATGCACGTCACCGAATGCGTCGACGCGATTCAGCACGTCGTCGAGCACGCCGACGACGCGTACAACGTCTACAACCTCGGCACGCGGACGACCACGTCGGTCACCGACATCGCCGACATCGTGAGCGACGAGCTGGGGGTCGACCCTGACTACGCGTACACCGGCGGCGACCGCGGCTGGACCGGGGACGTGCCGAAGATGCGGCTGTCGATCGAGCGGCTGGCCGACTTGGGCTGGGAGCCGTCGATCGAGAGCGACGAGGCGGTGCGGCGAAGCGCGCGCGAACTCATCGACGAGATCGTGACATAGGGAGGCGTCCGTCCGGAGACGGCTCGCCGCGGGGCGCGTCACGACCGCTCGTCCAGCGCGGCCGCCACGACCCGCCGCTCGGCCCGTCGGAGCAGGTCCGAGGCCGTCGACGTCGCGCAGTCCAGCGCGCCGGCCACCGCCTCGATGTCGCCCTCGCGGGGTATCTCGTAGTAGCCGGCGTCCCACGCCGCGGCAAGTGCCTCTCGCTGGCGGTCGCTCACCCGGACGCCGCGCGAGCGGTCGTACGTGCCGGTCCGGAGCACCTCGACGTCGACGCCGCCCGGGAGCGCCTCGATGGCCGCGGAGAGGGCGTCGCCGGGGCCGACCATCGTCTGCCTGACGGTCCGGTCCGAGCGCAGCTCCACCGGCGGTACCACGAGCACGGCGTCGCGGTCCAGCGCCTCTCGGTACCGCCGTTCGCGGGCGCGTAACCGCGTCCGGACGTAGACGTAGAACCCCTCCTCGGCGACGGTGGTCGTCCACTCCTCGACCCGTGCGACCTCGTCGATGGTCCGCTCGTAGCGCTGACGGTCGCCCGCAACGTGGAGCAACAGCGTCGTCATCTCGCCACCGGCGTCCCGTTCGAGTATCGTCTCTCGGTCGACCGCCGGAGACTCACAGACGAACCGATGCATCGGGTGGAGGTGTTCGGCCGGGATTTCCAGCGCGACGCGCGCGGCGTGCATACCGGTGCCTGTGGGCCGGACCGACATAGCGCTCAGGGCCGCTCGGGGTCGACGGCGTGGATCAGGACCTCGCAATCCGTCTCTAGGGGCGGATCGAGGAACGTCTCCGGGGTCGCTAGCACCCGCCGCAGCACCCACTCGGAAAGGCGTGCCTCCCAGTCGTCGGACTCGCGGAAGGCCTCGTAGAGCCGGTCCATGTCCTCGGTCTCGATATAGTAGTGGACCACCTGACGGTCGCCGACCTCCTCAAGCAGCAGCGACTCGGTGTACACCGCTTCCGCCTCGACCGTCTCCGTCTCCTCACGGGCCCAGGCCCGTACGCGGTCGAACCGTTTGAGTTGGTTAACGAGGTCGACGGCGCGTGCGACGAGGGTGCTAGTGAGGCCGGCTTTCACCCCGAGAGAGACGACCGCGACCGGGATCGGGAGCTCGTCACCGGCGACGGGGGCGACCAGCGACCGTCCGACCGCGTCGACGTACCGCTCCTGCCGGTGCGGGTTCGTCACGTGAGTGACGTACCGGTGGTCGCCGCGACCGTCGGCGTGAACCGTCGCTTCGCCCGTGAGCAGGTCCGACAGTCCGCGCTCGAACAGCGGTGACGCGCTTCGGATCGTCTCGTCCGGCGTCGTCCACGCCTCGGCGTCGTCGTCGACCACCTCGACGTACCACAGCACCGCGTCGCCGCGCCTCGGATCGCGTCCGGCATTGTCGGTCAGGCCGAACCCGCCATCGTCGAGGAACAGCGTCACCAGCGTCGCGCCGTCGACCGGTAACAGCGTGCGAACGTCACCGTCGGCGCTGTCGCCCGCCCAGTCCGCCAGCAGATCCCTGACGGCTCCGGTCCGTCCGTCAGCGATCGGTTGGCGGACCAGCAGCGAGTCGAAGACGTCGATACCGCCGCGCTCGGGGTACGTCCGACGGACGCCCGGTCCGTCGGCGGCGGTCTCCGTCGATCCTTCCGCAGCGCGGTTATCCGTCTCCCGGCGACCCATGTGTGCCCGTACGAGGGCCACGAGTGGGTCAGTTTCCACGGCCCAGTTAGCCTCTTTATGTCCGAACGGTATCTCGGCGTCGGGAACGGACGAGCGCAAGCGGGTCCCGCGGGTACCGCTCCGTACGCGGCGTCAACGCGGCGGCGAATTCACCCATCACATACGTACCTCCGGCGGCTACTCGTCTCTCGACATGCTGATCAACCACACGACGATTCGGTTCGATCCGGCGAAGCGCGCCGAAGCGATGGCGCTCGTCGACGACCTCGTCGACCGCTCGCGGACCGAAGACGGGACGGTCCGCTACCGCGCGATGACCGACGTCGGCGACCCCGACGTCGTGCGTTTCTTCGAACAGTACGAGGACGCCGCCGCGGCCGAGGCCCACGCGGAATCCGAACAGTATCGCCGATTCGTCGAGTCCCTCCCCGAGCTCGCCGACGGGAACGTCGAAACGATCCGGATCCGCGCCGACGAGACGGATCGCGTCGAACTCACGCCCCGGGACGCGGTCGACGCGCTGGACTGACGCGCGCGGAATCCGCCCTCCGTATCGGTCGCGCGGTCACGGCGGCCGCTCCCACGCGCCCGCTCCTCCACCGCGTCGCTTCGGAAGGCCCTTTTAATCAGCCCGTCGAACGGTCGGTATGTTCAGGCAGTTCCGGTCGGAGGTCGAGGCGGCGCTCGCGGACGCCCTCGCCGCGCTCGACCTCCCGACCGACGACCTCGGCATCGAGCGCCCGCCCGACGACATGGACGCGACGCTCGCCTCCAGCGTCGCCTTCCGGCTCGCGGGCGAGGTCGGCGCGCCCCCGCCGCAGGTGGCGGGCGAGGTCGCCGACGCGGTCGCCGTCGCCGGCTACGACTACCTCGACTCGGTCGACACCGCCGGGCCGTACGTCAACTTCCACGCGGGCGAGCGCTACCTCGTCGACGCGCTCGACGCGGCCGCCGCCGACGCGGGCTACGGCGCGCTCCCCGACCGGGACGCGTCGGTCGTCGTCGAGCACACGAGCGCGAACCCGACCGGCCCGGTCCACGTCGGCCGCGCGCGCAACCCGATCGTCGGCGACGCGGTCGCGAACCTCATGGAGTACGCCGGCTACGACGTCGACCGCCACTACTACGTCAACGACGCCGGCCGCCAGATGGCGGTGTTCACGTGGGCGTACGAGCGGTTCGACGAGTCCGACCTCGACGCGGAGCCCGCCCGCGACCGCGCCGAGTACGACCTCGTGCGGTACTACCGCAAGGGGAACGCCTTCTTAGAGGAGGCCGAGCCCGCCGCGGTCGAGGCCGCGGAGGCGGAGATCGCCGAGATCCTGCAGGGGCTCGAAGCGGGCGACGACGAGACGTACGAGCGCGTCGGCGAGGTCGTCGACACCGTTCTCGGCGGGATGAAGGAGTGTCTCGCCCGGCTTCCCGCCGAGTTCGACGAGTTCGTCAAGGAGACGCGGTTCATGCGCGACGGCTCCACCGACGAGATCGCGGCCCGGCTCAAGGAGACCGAGCAGGCGGTCTACGAGGAGGACGCGTGGCAGCTGGAGCTCGACGAGTGGGGGATCGACAAGAACCTCGTCTTCCTGCGCTCCGACGACACGAGCCTCTACACCACCCGCGACCTGGCGCACCACGAGTGGAAGTTCGACAACTACGACCGCGCCGTCACCGTGCTCGGCGAGGACCACAAGCTGCAGGCCGACCAGCTCGACGCGACTCTCGAACTCCTCGGCAACGACACGGACCGGCTCGGCCACGTCATCTACTCGTACGTGAACCTCCCGGACGGGAAGATGTCGACCCGGCGCGGGACGGGCGTGATGCTCGACGACCTGCTCGACGAGGCGATCGACCGCGCCCGCGAGGCGGTCGAGAGCCGGATGGACGACCGCATCCGCGACGACGACCTCACCGAGGCGGACGTCGAGCGCATCGCCCATCAGGTGGGGATCGGCGCGGTCCGGTACGACATCGTCTCGAAGCAGCCCGCGAAGGCGATCACCTTCGAGTGGGAGGACGCGCTCGACTTCGAGGCGCAGTCGGCGCCGTTCGTCCAGTACGTCCACGCGCGCTGCGCCGGCATCCTCGACGAGGCCGCGGCCGAGGGCGTCGACGTGCCGGGCGTGACGGCCGATTCCGCGGGAACCGTCGACGCCGACGCCCTCGACGTCGACGCCGCGGTCTTCGAGACCGAGGCGGAGCGCGAGCTCCTCCGCGAGGTCGCCCGCTTCCCGGCCGTCATTGAGGCGGCGGCCGACGACTTAGAGCCACACACGGTTGCCACGTTCACCCGCGAGTTCGCCGACGCGTACAACGCCTTCTACCGGGAGTGCCCGGTCGTCACCGCCGAGGACGACGAGCTCCGCGCCGCGCGCGTCGCGCTCGTCGCGGCCGCGAAGCACACGATGGCGAACGCGCTCGACGTGCTCGGGGTCGAGGCGCCAGAGTCGATGTAGGAGCGGTACTATCGAGGTTGTCGTTCGGCTTTCTTCGATCGGGATATCGCTGTTGACGCTGCTGCGAACACTTCTAAATCCCCAGCCGCTCTGTAGTACGTGACCGATGACTCGGCGGCAAACACTCCCAAAGCCCCAGCCGCGAGAGCTCGCGCGGCTTGCTGCGTTCCTCGCTCGTTCGCTTCGCTCACTCGCTGCGGTACTTGCTGCGCCGTGCTTCGCCCTCGCGACTGCCCCTTTGAATCCCACCCCGCTCCGCACAGCAACTGCACCTCACGCCTCCCCAGCCTCGCGGTTCGCGCTCTCCGAGCGCTCACCGGCTCCCTCGCGCGTGCTCCTCGGCCGCCGGTGGCGGCCGCTCGGAGGCACGCGCCACCGCAGTTGGGTTATAAACAACCACGCATCTGATGGCCCGTGCGACTCGGTACCGCCTTCCTAACGGGGAGGTCAAAGCTTACTTACACGCACGCCGCCGTAGTTCGGGTAATGAGTAGCGACGCCCAAGCGGCGAGCGAGGACCGACGGAAGTACGAGTTCCGGAAGGTCATCGAGGAGCTCAAGGAGTTCGAGGGCTCCGGCACGCAGCTCGTCACCATCTACATTCCCGAAGACCGGCAGATCTCCGACGTGGTGGCCCACGTCACCCAGGAACACAGCGAAGCGTCCAACATCAAGTCCAAGCAGACCCGGACCGCGGTACAGGACGCGCTCACCTCGATCAAGGACCGCCTCCGCTACTACGACACGTATCCGCCCGAGAACGGGATCGTGATCTTCTCGGGGGCGATCGACGCCGGCGGCGGCCAGACCGACATGGTCACCCGGACGCTGGAGTCGCCCCCGCAGCCCGTCGAGTCGTTCCGCTACCACTGCGACTCCGAGTTCCTCACCGAGCCGCTCGAACACATGCTGGAGGACTCCGGGCTGTTCGGGCTCATCGTCTTGGACCGCCGCGAGGCCAACGTCGGCTGGCTCAAGGGCAAGCGCGTCGAACCCGTCAAGTCCGCCTCCTCGCTCGTCCCCGGCAAACAGCGGAAGGGGGGTCAGTCCGCGCAGCGGTTCGCCCGCCTCCGGCTGGAAGCGATCGACAACTTCTATCAGGAGGTCGCGGGGATGGCCAACGACCTGTTCGTCGACAAGCGCCACGAGCTCGACGGCATCCTCGTCGGCGGCCCCTCCCCGACGAAAGACGAGTTCCTCGACGGCGACTACCTCCACCACGAGCTCCAAGACAAGGTGCTCGGGAAGTTCGACGTGGCGTACACCGACGAGTCCGGGCTGAAGGACCTCGTCGACAACGCGAGCGAGGCGCTCGCCGACCAGGAGATCGTCGAGGACAAGCGCCACATGGAGGAGTTCTTCGAGAAGCTCAACACCGGCGAGGAGGCCACGTACGGCTTCGAGCAGACCCGCCGGAACCTGATCATGGGGTCGGTCGACCGGCTGCTCATCTCCGAGGACCTCCGCTCCGACGTCGTCGTCTACGAGTGTCCGAACGGCCACGAGGAGTACGAGGTGGTCGACTCGCGGCACTCCACGCCGGACCACGAGTGCGCCGAGTGCGGGGAGCCGGCCGACGTCGACGAGCGCGAGGACGCCATCGAACACCTGATGAGCATCGCCGAACAGCGCGGGACGGACACGAAGTTTATCTCCACGGACTTCGAGAAGGGCGAACAGCTGATGGACGCCTTCGGCGGTATCGCGGGTATCCTGCGGTACTCGACGGGCGTCTGAGGATCGCAGAGACCTCCCGACGGTTCGGGGCCCCTGGCTCAGTCTGACTCGACCGGCGCCATCGCGACCTCCAGACACGCGCAGGCGTCGGTCTCGGGGTCGAAGCAGTCCGGGCACTCCGGCTGCCGGTCGATGATCGTGTCGAGCCGCTCGGCGACGGTGTCGTCGATGACGGCCTCCAGCTCGTGCGCCTCCTCGCGGAACTCCTCGACGCCGAGGACGTTCGCGAGGAAGCGCTCGATGATGCAGTACGTCTGGAGCGCGTCCCGCGCCCGGACGATCCCGTCGTCGGTGAGCCGGACGCCCTTGTACTTCTCGTGCTCGGCGAGCCCGCGCTCCTCCAGCTTCCCGATCATCTCGTTCGCGCTCGCTGGGCTCACGTCGAGGGCGTCGGCGATCGACCCCGTCGAGGCCGGCCCGTCTTCCTGTTCCTGTACGACGTATATCGTCTTGAGGTACTGGTCTGCGGTGTTCACGGCTCTCCTCCGTCGGGGCTCGTCGTCGGTTCGATACGCCGGTTCATCGTCGCTCCATGACCTCCGTGACCTCGCTGACGCCCTCGGCCTCCTCCTCCCGGATCGTCCGTAACGTCTCCAGGAGGCGCTCCCGGTCGATCGAGAACGCCGCGTCGGACGCCTCGATCGCCTCGATGAGGTCGTCGTAGAACTTGTAGGCCGTCTCCTCGTTGCACAGCTGGTCGTACAGGATCCCGTCGAAGTCCTCGGGCTTCGTCCGCCCGTAGCGGGCGTCGACGAGCGACTCGATCTCGTCGAACGGGACGCTGTCGACCCCGAGCCCGGCGATCAGCGACTCCAGCCGCTCGCGGTGGTCGGCCGACTCCTCGGCCGCGTCCGCGAGCAGCGCCTCGATCTCGTCGTCGAGCTCGTCGTCGACCCCGCGGTAGTGGTGGTGGGCCCGCGCCTCGACCACCTCCTCCAACACGATCCCGATCTGTAACAGGCGGGCGAGCTGGTCGTCGGAGCCGATCCGCTGGCTCACGCTCACGGCCACCACCCGTCGCCGCTCGATACGCCCGTTCGCATACACTCGTGCTCAGGCGTAGTCCGACTTAAGGAGTTCCCCTTCACCCGGGACGTCAGCGGCACAAAAAACGAGAACCGCGGCGACACGCGTTCGAACGCGGCCGGCCGTCTACTGGAGCCGCTCGAAGACGAGCTCCTGAACGTCGTCGCGGAACTCGTCGACCGCGATCTCCTCTAACACGGGCACGAAGAAGCCCTCGACGAGCATGTTCCGCGCCGTGCGGGAGTCGATCGAGCGGCTCTCGAGGTAGAACAGGTCCTCGGCGTCGACCTGCCCGACCGTCGCGGAGTGCGACGCCTCGGTGTCGTGGTTGTGGATGATCAGCTTCGGCGACGCGTCGGCCTCGGCGTCGTCCGACAGCATCAGCGTGTTCTCGCGCTGGTAGCTGGACGTGTTCCACGCGTCCTCGCCGACGTCTTGGACGCCCTCGTAGACGGAGCGGGCCACGTCGTCGAGCACCCCGCGCGTGACGAGGTCGGCCGTCGTGTGCTCGGCCTGGTGCCAGACCCGGGCGTTCAGGTCGAAGTGCTGGTCGTCGGTGCCGAAGAACGTCCCGACGATCTGGCTCTCGGAGCCGTCGCCGTTCAGCTCGGTCTCGACGTCCGAGCGGGTGAGTTTCGAGCCGAAGTTGCTCTCGATCCAGTCGACCGTCGCGTACGCGTCCGTCACGCCGCGCTTCAGCGAGTAGGTGTACGAGTCGTCGTCGAGGTTCTGGAGCGAGCCGAACTGCACGTTCGCGTTCTCGCCTGCGGCGATCTCGACGAGGTTCGAGAAGTACCGGTCGCCGTCGACGGCGGCCTCGCCGTCACCGGACGTGATCGATTCGAGGATCGTCACAGACGACGACTCCTCGGCGACCACGAGCGTCTGGCTGAACAGCGAGCGGGAGTTCATCTCCGCGCGCACCGTCACGTCCTCGACGTCGACGCCCTCGGGGACGTAGACGAACGTGCCGGTGGTGAACAGCGCGACCGACAGCGCCGTGAGGTAGTTGTGCTCCGGGTCGAGCACCGAGCCGAAGTTCGCCTCGATGACGTCGCCGTACTCGTCGAACGCCTCGGTGAACGGGAGGACGACGACCTCGTCGTCGCCGGCCGCCCGCTCCGTGGCGTCGGACTGGTTCAGCGGGTCGACGAGCGACTCGAAGTCGAGCGCCTCCAGGTCGGTCCAGCGGCGGCCGGGCGTCTGGATGACGTCCGGCAGATCGGCCGTCTCCAGCGCGGCGAGCGCGTTCAGACGGGTCTCGAGGAGCCACTCGGGCTCGTCGCGTTCGTCGGCGATGCGTCGTACCGTGTCCTCCGAGAGGCTCTCGATTTGCTTCGTGCTCATGTTATCCGAGCGAGCCCTCCATCTCCAGCTCGACGAGCCGGTTGAGCTCGACGGCGTACTCGATGGGTAGCTCCTCCGTGATGGGCTCGATGAAGCCCGAGACGATCATCTGCTTGGCGTCGTCGTCGTCGAGGCCGCGCGACTGGAGGTAGAAGATGTCCTCGTCGCCGATCTTCCCGACGGTCGCCTCGTGGGCGACGTCGACCTTCGACTCGTTGATCTCCATGTACGGCATCGTGTCGGAGGTCGACTCGTTGTCGAACATCAGCGCGTCGCACTCCACGGCGGTCGAGGAGTTCTCGGCGCCGTCGGCGATGTGGACGAGGCCGCGGTAGTTCGTGCGGCCGCCGTCCTTCGCGATCGACTTCGACTCGACGGTCGACTTCGTCTCCGGCGCGTTGTGGTACACCTTCGCGCCGGTGTCGATGTCCTGGCCCTCGCCCGCGAAGGCGATGGTGATGTGGTTGTCGGAGGCGCCGCGTCCCTTCAGGATCGTCGAGGGGTACAGCATGGTCGCCTTCGACCCCATCGACCCGGAGATCCACTCCATGCGCCCGCCCTTCTCGGCGATGGCGCGCTTCGTGTTCAGGTTGTACGTGTTCTTCGACCAGTTCTGCACCGTGGAGTACTGGACGTGCGCGTCCTCCCCGACGAACACCTCGACCCCGCCGGAGTGGAGGTTGAACGCCGAGTACTTCGGGGCGGAACAGCCCTCGATGTAGTGGACCTCGGAGCCCTCCTCGGCGATGATGAGCGTGTGCTCGAACTGGCCCATCCCCTCGGAGTTCATCCGGAAGTACGCCTGCACCGGCATGTCGACCGTGGTGTTCTCCGGCACGTAGACGAACGAGCCGCCGGACCAGATGGCGCCGTGGAGCGCCGCGAACTTGTTGTCGCTCGGCGGGACGCACTTCGTCATGAAGTGCTCGCGGACGAGCTCCTCGTGCTCCTGGACGGCCTCGTCCATGTTACAGAAGATGACGCCCTTCTCCTCCCAGCGCTCCTGCATGTTCTGGTAGACGACCTCCGACTCGTACTGCGCGCCGACGCCGGAGAGCGCGTTCTTCTCGGCCTCCGGGATGCCCAGCTTGTCGAAGGTGTCCTTGATCTCGTCCGGGAGCTCCGTCCAGTCGTCGACGCCCGCGCGGACGTCGACGTCGGGCCGGATGTACGGGATGATCTCGTCGACGTCGACCTCGCTCAGGTCCGGCTGCCCGGGCCAGTCGGTCGGCATCGGCATCTCCTGGAACTGTTCGAGCGCGCGCAGGCGCCGCTCCAGCATCCACTCCGGTTCGTCCTTGTCCTCCGAGATGACGCGGACCGTCTCCTCGGTGAGGCCCTTCTCGGTCTGGAAGGCGGACTTCTCCTCCTTCTTGAACTCGAAGCGGGCCTCGGTGTCTGTCTCCTTGAGGTCGTCTTGTTGTGAACTCATGATTTTATGTTACGTGTTTCCCCGTTTATTCCTGTCGCGTGACCATTTATGGTTACGCCGCCTCGAACGCGTCCTCGCGGACCCAGTCGTACCCCTTGTCCTCGAGCTTCTCGGCGAGCTCCGCGCCGCCGCTCTTGACGACTTCGCCGTCGAGCATGACGTGGACGTGGTCGGGCTCGACGTAGTCGAGGATGCGCTGGTAGTGGGTGATCTGGAGGACGCCCGTGCCCTGTTCGTCGCGGAGCGCGTTGATCCCCTTCGAGACGTCCTGGAGCCGGTCGATGTCGAGCCCGGAGTCGATCTCGTCGAGCACGGCGATCGCGGGCTCTAACATCGCGGCCTGCAGGACCTCGTTCTGCTTCTTCTCGCCCCCGGAGAAGCCGGCGTTGAGGTAGCGCTGCATGAACTTCTCGTCCATGTCGAGCAGCTCCATCTTCTCCGAGAGGATCTGCTGGAACTCGGCGACGCCGATCTCGCCGTCGTCGGCGGGGCCCTCCATCGGGGAGGTCTCGTACCCCTCGTCGTCCTCGTCGGCGTCGGCCTCCTCGGCCTCCTCGTCCTCGAACAGCTCCTCGCGCTCGTCCGCCTTGGCGTTGAGCGCCTGCCGGAGGAAGTTCGTCATGGTGACGCCCTCGATCTCCGCCGGGTACTGGAAGCCGAGGAAGATGCCGAGCGCGGCGCGCTCGTTCGGCTCCAGCTCCAGGAGCTCCCAGTGGTAGTCCTCGTCGTCGAGGTCGGCGTCGACGTCGGCGACGTCCGCCTCGTCGAGGTGGAGCAGGATCTCCCCGTCGGTGACCTCGTACGCCGGGTGGCCGGCGATGACCTTCGCGAGCGTCGACTTCCCGGAGCCGTTCGGTCCCATCAGCGCGTGGATGTCCCCGGACTCGACGGTCAGGTCGACCCCCCGAAGGATGCGTTCGCCGCCCTCTTCCGCCACTCGTGCGTGAAGATCGTTGATTTCGAGAGTAGCCATGTGTATTCTCGTGCCTCGTACGTTTACGGTGGTGGTTGAGGGGGTTAATGGTTACGCATTCCCCCGTCAAAACTCTTGAATTCGGTAAGAATTTTTCCAACGATCGAAAAGAGCTTTCTCCGAGACGACTCGGCTACATGAACGAGCCGAGTCCGGTCTGCTCCTGGCCGGTCTTGACCTCCTCCCAGGACATCCCGAGCGCCTCGATCACGCGCTCGATGGGTCCCTTCAGCGTCTTGTCCAGCATCTTCTCCCAGTCCACCTCGAACTCGTCCGGGACCTGGTCGGCGTACTCGAAGCAGATCACGTCCGGGTCGCGCTTGAACTCCCCGTACAGCCCGTCGCGCTGCGGGTCGAGGCCCTCGTCTTCCTCCATCCGCTCCCAGAAGTCCGGGTGGACCTTCTCGATGTACAGCCGCTTCGGCTTCGACCCGCTCCCGAAGTTGGTGCCGAGCATCAGGTTGGCGTACTTCGCCCCCCGGACCTGCGCGGTCGGCGTCTCGTAGGCGTCGAGCTTTTTCCCGATCCCGCCGGGGATCCCGATCTCTTCGAGGTCGACGTCGCCGTCGAGCACGCGGGCGATGACGTCCACGAGGTACGCCTTCACCTCCTCCATGTCCTCGTCGATGTCGTCGCCCGTCACGATCGTTTCGATGACGTTCTGCTGGACCTCCTTCGTGATGCCGGCGATGTCCGAGCGCTTGTACTCGAAGCCGGTGATGTCGATGTCGTCGACGTCTTTCCCCTCCTTCCAGATGATGTGCCCGGCGTACCGCTTCTTCTTGCCCGCCTGGAAGAACCGCCGATAGAGCTTCTCGAACTCGATCTCGAAGCGGTGCGAGTCGGCGTTGAGCTCCTCGCGCGCGAAGTCGTCGTACCGGGCGTTGATGTGGTCCGCGATCTCGAAGGAGGTCTCGATCGCCTTCCCTTTCGATAGATCCCCCAGCGAGAGCATGACCGAATCGGTATCCCCGTATGTAACTTTTCTGTCTAGCTCCTCGGTCACGTCGGCGGTGAAGTCGATCACCTTTCGGTTGGTAGAAGTGACGCCAGCGCTCATCTCGCGGTCGTACAGCCTGAATCGATCCCAGCCGAAAACGCCGTACAGGCTGTTCATCAGGACCTTGACAGCTCCCTGCTGACGGTCGTACTGCTCGTACGCTTCGGTTCCGGGATCGTGTTCGTTCCGGAGCGCCTTCTTCTCCTCGCGCTCGTCGAGCAGTTCGTTCACCATCTCCCGGATGATACCGTCGGGCTCCTTCCGAAAGTGGACGCCCGTCGGAGTCCGGTACGTCTCGCCGTCGTACTCCGCGGGGTCGACCTTCGTCTCGGGTGACGCGTTGATCGTCACCATCGACATGGGGTATAACGACTTCAGGTCGAGCACGCTCACCATCTCGCGGACCCCCGATATCGGGTCGAACACCGCGCCGCCCTCGAACTCCTCGGCCTCCTGTTGGCCCTTCGACGGGAGCGCGAAGTTCCCGTACGCCATGTGGAGCACGTACATGTCGACCGCGTCGCCGGGCGTCGTCGCGTCCTCCAGCTTACAGCCGACGATTTTCCGGGCGTCGTCCCAGAAGGCGATCACGTCCTGCGCCCGGTCGATCTCGACGCACAGCTCCACGTCCCGGATGCTGTACTCCAGGAGCCGCTCGGGGTCCCGCTCCCAGAGGTCGCCGATGTCGCCGGCGTAGCGCTCCTTCCCGACGCCGAGCTCGCGCTCGCCGACCGCGTCGAGGCGGTACGACTCCAGCTCGGTGAACATCGTGCGCTTGTACGCGTACAGCAGGTCGAAGACGACGCGGCCTTTGATGTCCGGGCCGCCCCAGCCGGAGCGCCACACCTCGCCGATCCGGGAGAATCGATCCACCGAGAGATTATACTCGCTTCCCGGATCTAGCTCTTCCATCCGGTCGAAGAAGTACGGGACGTCGAAGTCCTCGCAGTTATGGACGAGACAATCATCTGCGAAGAAGTTGTGCGTGGTCGTCTCGATGTCGTAGGTCGTCTCCGTACCGACACGCTCCACGTCCTCAACCTCCACAAACACGTACTCCTGCCACTCGTCGAGAGTCGTTTCGTGGCGTTTGAGATTAATTCCTCGGCGGTGTTTGTTCCGGCCGATCCGCTTCTCGTCAGTGCCGGTGTCAGCCTCAAAGAGCGCGTACGGGATGTTCTCGCTTCGTCCACTCTTTCCGCCGTCCAGCGCTTTTAGCGCCTCTCGCTTTTTGGAGTGAGACAGATGCGGGAGGATCCGATCCCTGAGCCGCTGAATCTCACGCTCTGCGTCCGGGACCCGAACCACGTCCTCACGTTGTTCTGCATAGATGCCGAGCCGGCGGAATAACTTCACGTACCATTCTCCGATAGACCGATTTTCGGCCGCAACGGTCACTGAAGATGAGATGTTCCCGTCTCCGTCGATCAATCCCGCTAAGAACCGTTCTATATACGATTCTGGAAGTTCGAAAACTGTCGAGAGATCGACTTCTCCATCGTTTTTATTGCCGAATGGAATCCCGAGCCCGTTGAACGCGTACATCCGAGCGTAGTCCAGTACGTTCTGCTTGTAGCATCCCTTTCCATCGGGTTCGAGATGCGTTTCACCGGGGAACTGTTCGTGTAACTCCTCGCGCGTGTTGTAGAAACGGACTCCGTCATCGGGCGACATCGTTCCGTCCGTGAGGACCAGTCCCGCGAGATACATCTCGTGGTCGGTAAGTTCCCTGTCGAGGTCGTTCCGCGTGCGGCGGTACTCCCGCCCGCCGTCAGGGAGCGCAACGTCGTACCGGTCAGACGCGATCAGACAGCGCTCCGGAGTCCAGACATCTGTTTTCGGGTGATGTAAGGTTCCTGTGGCGAGATCGAACTCCTCTGCGAGTTCAGAAACGGCACCGTAAGGAAGTCCAGATTTGAACGATTTGATTGCTTCTCTACTTCCGAACCGCTGGCATTCGATTGGGACGAGGTCACTCAGGGTCGGGACACGCTCCGAGTCGACGTTCAACTTTCGCGGCTTGAGGAGATAGTCCCCGACGTCGATCTCGCTTCCCTCCTTCCAGTCGACTTGATCGTCGTCACCGACCATCACACGGTGGTCCTCCGAACTGCGGAGATCAGTTCCGTCCGCGAGTCTATATCGAAGAATATCCTTCTCGCTTTCCCACTTGTTCGTGACCTCCGCGGTCGTCGTCTGCTGTTCGTCGCTCCCTATGACCTCGTCTCCGACAGACACGTCCTCGATCCGTTGTTCGGTCCCGTCCGCTTTGAGAATTTGACTGTCCGCCGGTAGGCAGTTCCACCCTGTAAAGAGATCCGGGTCCGTCTCGTCGATGTAGTCGACGAACGCGTCGAGCATCGCGGCCTCTTCCTCGAAGGTTCGGACCCGAAACTCCAGCTCCGACCCCTCGTCGCCGACGATCCCCTCGTAGTCGGGGAGGTCCTCGGGCGGCGGGATCTCGGCCTCCGGCGCGTCGTACAGCCAGACGACGTACTCGTCGTCGTAGGAGTCGTGACTGGTGAGACAGATGATCGGCTCCTCGCCGTCCTCGGGGAACCCTCGGCGGTCGTCGACCTCGATGTCGAAGGTGTTCACGCGGAGGTCGGCGTCGACCTCGGCGGGTTCGAGGTGGCCCTCGTGGACCTGGATTGTGCCCTCCTCGTCGTCCAACCGGCGCTCCTCGACGCGGATCCCGCCGTTGAGGCCGTTGTCGATGAGGAAGCGGTTGGGGAAGAGGATGTCCGCCTCGAAGGTGGTCTCGAAGTCGTCGCGGATGTTCCCCACGTCGCGGGGCGTGCGGGTGACGATCCGGGTGAGCGGCTCGCCGCGGATGCTCTCGTACGGCTCGCCGTCCGGGCCCTCCTCACGCGTCCCGATCACCACGTCGTACGCCTCGACGGGGTCGCGGTCAAGGTCGTCGGTGGGGACGTAGAAGTACGGCTCGACGCCGAGGACGCGGAGGTGTTCGACGACGTCGCGGTCGGCGTCCCCGTCGAGGTGGTCCGCGTCCCCGTCGACGTTCTCGGCCGGTCGCCGGCCGAACACGTGGACGACGGGGTACTCGTCGCTCCCGTACCCCTCGACGGCGTAGTCGATCTGGGTGATCATCAGCTCGACGGTCCCGGTCGACGCTGGGAACTTCGCCTCGTCGACGTCGACGACGTCGCTGACGCGGCCCCGCCCGCCGCCGGCGACGACGGCCGCCTCCTGCGCGGTGAGGTCATCCCGTTCGGTTTCCGTGCCGTCGCTCCCCTCGCCGTCCGCGTCCGACGAGAAGTCCGACAGCCCCGACTGAGTCATACCCGTCCTTCGGCGGCACCGGGCTAAAAAACTCGGCTTTCGGGTGCGGCGAGGAGTCCCGCCACGGAAAGGCATTTAATGTGTGACGACTTACCACGGTCCATGTCTTCGGACCCACGTTCGGAACCCCAGGCGGTTCGCCCGACCGGTCGCGACGCGGTCGACGCCGAGGTGGAGGCGTACGAGGACGACGGGAACGTGGTGTTGTTCGACGCCGCGAACCCCCTCGCGTGGGTCGAGGCGAGCCGAACGGTCCGGCTCGCCGACGCGGTCTGACGGGACGGCCCGGACCCACGCCCGTTCACGGTCCGGCTCGCCGACGCCGACTCCCTCGCGACGCCTCGACGCCGACCGGACGGAACCCCTTTGCCCCGCCCCCGCCTACGAAGGGTCGTGTTCAGTCTCGACGAGGACGACGAGGGCGAGGTCTCTTTCGGCGAGAGCTCCGACGCCGAACGGGAGATGACGCCGGAGATCCCGAAGGCCCCCTCGGTGAAGACGTTCGACGACGACGGCGACTTCGAGGGCGCGAGCGACGTCGACTCCGACACCCTCCGCGCGTTCGTCGCCGCCGTCATCTACGCCAACGCCGCGGTCCTCCTCGTCTCGCTCGGCCCGATGCTGTGGTTCTTCGAGGGACGGGCGCGGGTCGGCGCGGGGCTGTTCGCCCTCGGACTCCTCGCCGGCCTCCGGACGTACCAGACGTATCGCGCCTGGAAGCGCTCGCGGGACGAGGCGGCCGAGACCGGTGACGACTCCGCGCCCACGGACGGGGACTCCGCACCCACGGACGAGGACTCCGCGCCCGCGAACGACGACCCCCCATCCCCGGAAGCGTAATGTCTCGCGGTCTCCCTTCCTCGGCCATGCAGACGGTCCGCGACGCCGACGGCGACACGTACCTCCTCGTGAAGCGCTCCGCGGAGTCGAGCCGGGTCCGCGACCCGGCCACCGGCGCGGAGCGCTACGTCGACAACGACGAGCTGGAGGTCGTCGACGGCGAGTCGCCGCTCGCCACCGCGGCCTCCGGGATCCCCGCGCCGGTTCGCCGGACGATGCGTGCGGTCCACGACGACCGGTCGCTCGGCCTGCTCGCGGTGGTCGTCGACGAGGGACCGCTCCCCGTGATCGGGCTGCTCGACGCGACCGACCTCTGTGAGTCCGACCTGCACGGGACGGTCGCCGAACTGCGCGCGGCCGGCCTGATCGACGAGGTCGAGGTCGACGGACGACGCGGGTACGAGGCGACCGCGGCCGCGACCGAGGCGATCGGGCTCCTGCGAGGCGGACCGGACGGGAACGACGCGGGTGAGGACGCCGCGGCCGGGGACGCCCACGCCGAGGACGCCCGCTCCGAGGACGCCTGAGGGGCGGCCGCGGTCAGTCGTCCGCGAGCGACGCGACGTCGAGCTCGGCGGCGTCCGCGCGGCGGGCCGTCGACCGGTTCGAGCTGGGGTCCTTCTCGACGGTCACCAGCTCGTCGGCCGCGCCGACCAGCTCGTCGTCGTGGCTGACGATGAGGATCTGCTCCACGCCGAAGCCGCGCATCTCCTCGACGAGGCGGACGAGCCGCGAGACGTGGCCGGAGTCGAGGAAGACGGTCGGCTCGTCGAGGATGAGCGGCGGGGTCGGCGCCGCGCCCTCGATCCCCTCGGAGAGCAGCCGGTAGATCGCGCAGCGCAGCGAGAGGTTGAACAGGGCGCGCTCGCCGCCGGAGAGCTGCTCGGGGTCGAGCGCCTCGCCGTCCTTCTGGTAGACGGTGAGCGCGTACTCGCCGTCGAGCTCGATGTGCGAGTAGGCGTCGTTACCGTACACCAGGTCGAACGTCTCGTTGAGGGTGCGCTCCAGCTCGGCGACGTTGCGCTGTCGGAGCTCCGCGCGGAGGTCGCCGTACATCGCCTCCAGCTCGCTCGTCTCCTCGTGGAGCCCCTCGACCGCCTCGACGGTCGCGGCCAGCTCGTCGCGCTCCTCGCGGAGAGCCTCCAGCTCCCGGATCTCGCCGTTCACGCTCCCGATCGCGTTCTCCAGCTCCGTGCGTCGCTCCGCGAGCCGGTCCAGCTCCCCGTCGACGCGTTCGAGGTACTCCTCAGCCTCCTGCTTCCGCTCTCTCGCCTCCTCGACCGCGGCCTCGTCGACCGCGGCCGCGAGCTCGTCGCGCCGCTCGCGCTTGTCCGCGAGCCGGTCGCGCCGCTCGTCGTTCACCTCTCTCAGGCTCTCCCGCTTCTCGCGGCGGCGCTCGATCTCGTCTTCCGCGTCCACGACCGCCGAGAGCCGCTCCTCGACCGCGTCGACCGCCGCCCTGGCGTCGTCGACCTCGTCGAGCGCCTCTTCGAGCGCCGACACCCGCTCCGCGGTCGACTCGGCCTGCTCGCGCTTCTCGGCGGCGACCTCGCGGGTCTCCTCCGCCTCCGCGCGCTTCGCCTCCGCCTTCTCCCGCTTTTCGGCGGCGGCCTCCCGCTTCGCTTCGGCCGCCTCGCGCCTCTCCGTCGCCCGTTCTTCGAGCGTCTCGGTCGTTTCCTCGATCTCGTCGAGCCGGTCCGCGGCCGCCGCGAGCTCGTCCAGCTCCTCGACCCGCTCGTCGAGCTCCGTCTCGCGCTCTCTGGCCGTTTCGAGCTCGGTCTCGAGCTCGTCGACGCGCTCGCGGTCCTCCTCGATCCCCGTCGCGTGCGGCGAGTCCTCGACCGGCTGGCCGCACTCGGGGCACTTGCCGGCCGCGAGCAGGGCCTCGGCCTCCTCGACGCGCTCCCGGGCGTTCTTCAGCTCCGCGGACAGCTCCGCGATCCGCTCGCGGACCTCGCCGCGCCGCTCCCGGAGCGCCTCCCGCTCGTCGGCGACGCCGTCGCGGTCGACGTCGGCGCTCGCGAACCGCTCGCGGAGCCCCTCGGCCTCCTCGCGGAGCTCCGCGACCGAGGACTCGCGCTCGTCGGCCTCCTCGGCGGCCGCCTCGGCCTCGTCGGCGAGATCGTCGGCCTCGCCCTCCAGCTCCGCGGCGCGGTCGGCGAGGTCGTCGGCCTTCCCGGCGAGGTTCGTCGCCTGGTTCCGGAACGCCTCGGCGCTCACCCGCTCGTCGTCGAGCTCCTCGCGGAGCCGCTCCTCCCGGTCGTCGAGCGCCTCGCGGCGGGCCGCGATCGCCGCCTCGCTCGCCGCGTCGAGGCCCGCGTCGTCGAGCCGGTCGTCGATCGCGGCCTCGATCTCCGCGATCCGCTCGCGGGCCTCCCGGATCGCCTCGCGGTGCTCGTCGCGCTCCCGCTCGGCCTCGCGGATCGCCGCCTCGATCTCGTCGATCGCCGCCTCGACCGACTCCAGCTCCTCGCGCTTCTCCGCGTGGGTCGCGAGCGTCTCCGCCGCCGCCTCGCGCGTCTCCTTCGCCCGCTCGCGCTGGTCCTCGTAGCGGTCGATCTCGTCGGTGACCTCCGAGAGGTCGCTTTCGAGCCCGTTGAGCCGCTCGTGGAGGTCGCGCTCCTCCTTCGCCGCGATCTGCTCGTCGAGCTGGTCGAGCCGGCCGCGACGGTTCCCCAGCACGTCCTCGACGCCGAGCCGCGCGTCGCCGGCGCGCTCGCGGTACTCCTCCAGCTTCCCGAGCTGGAGCAGGTCGTCGATCGTGTCCTGCCGCTCGCGCGGGGTGGCGTCGATCAGCTCGTTCACCTCGCCCTGCCGCACGTACGCGCAGCCGACGAACGCCTCGGCGTCCATCCGGAGGAGCCCGGTGACGAACTCGCGCACGGCCCGGGCGCCGTCGCGACTCACGTCGCTCCCGTCGGTGGATTCGAGCGTGCACTGGTGGTCGATCCGGTCGTCGTACACCCGGAGCCGGCGCTCGATGCGGTACGAGCTCCCGTCGTGGGTGAACCACAGCTCGACCTCCGTCTCCTCCTCGCCCTTCGTGACGACGTCGTCGAGGGTGCCGTCGAGCGCCTTCGACCCGTACAGCGCGAAGAAACAGGCCTCCAGCAGCGACGACTTCCCGCTGCCGTTGAGCCCGTGGATGACCGTGACGCCCCGCGTCAGCCGGAGGTCGGCGTCGCCGTACGGCTTGAAGTTCGAGAGCCGGACCCGGTCGAAGTTCACAGGTAGTCCTCCATGGAGACCTGGCCGTCGGTCGCGGACGTCTCGGGGGTCGGTTCGTCGTCGGCGTTAGTGTCACCGTCGACCGCCTCGTCGTCGGTCTCGTCGGCGTCGTCGTCGATCACCTCGTCGTCGGCGGTGTCCTCGTCTCCGTCCGTCTCGTCGTCTCCGGCGTCGCCGTCGCCGCCCTCGGAATCCCCCCCGGCGTCGCTCTCCTCGCCTCTACCGCCCGCCCCGCCTCGGTCGAACGCGTCGAGGTCGTCGATCCGCTCCTCGACCCGCCCCTTCACCGTCTCCCTGACGTTGCTGTCGGGGAGCGTCTCGGCGCGGACCGCCTCGTCGACGTCGCGGGCGGCCTCGGAGAGCGACATCTCCTCGATCCGCTCCCGCACGGCGTCCTCGGGGTCGGCGAAGCTCACGTCGACCTCGGCGTCGGTCTCGACCTCGCGGCGGTCGGTGACCCGGGCGATGAGCGCCCCCGCCTCCGTCGCGAACTCCTCGATCGCGGCCGGCGTGACCGGGTCGCCGTCGCCGGTCACGCTCACGAGCACGACGGCGTCGTCGAGGTCGTGCTGGCGGACGCGCTCGCGGACCCGCGCCGCGCCCTCGCCCTCGCGCAGTTCGACCTCGACGAAGACGAACGGGCGCGTGTCGAGCGCGCGCCGTCGGATCTCCACGCGATCGTCGCCCCCGGCGGCGTCGGCGTCGAAGGTGACGAGGTTGTAGCCGCGTCCCTCCGTCTCGCTCGCGCTCGCGCGCTCCGTGGACCCCGGATAGGTGACCCACGTGTCGTTCACCTCGGCGACGCCGGGCGTGTGGTTGTCGCCGAGGAGCATCGCGTCGAAGTCGACGTCGCTCTCCGCGAGCACCGCCTCGGTGTCCCAGTCGGCGTAGCCGAACGGCTCGAAGAGCCCGTGCGCGACGAGGGCGGCGTAGTCGGCGTCGTGGGCCGCGAACGCGTAGTCGAGGTCGTCGCGGCGCGAGACGGGGACGTGGTCGAGCCCGTAGAAGGCCGCGTCGCCGACGACCGTCGGCTCGTCGCCGAGGCGGGTCGCGAGTCCCAGCCGCTCGAAGAGGTCGAGCCACTGGCCGCCTCGCGTCGACTCGTGGTTCCCGACGACCGCGAGGAAGGGGACCCCGGCGTCGTCGAGCCGGCGGAGGACCGAGATGGTGCCCATCAGGTCGGCGAGCTCGGGCCGCCGGTCGTGGAAGAGGTCGCCGGCGTGGACCACCGCGTCGACGTCGCCGTCGACCGCGTCGTCGACCACGGCCGCGAAGGCGTCGAGGAAGTCCTGGCGTCGGACCGGCGAGTGGTACTGCGCGTACCCGATATGGGTGTCGCCGGTGTGGATCACCCGCGTCATCTGCCCGGGTGTTGGCCGGTGCCGGGTTTAGGGGTTCCGGGGCCGGAGCGGAAGTGGTCGGCGCCCCGGTCGCCTCACTCCCCGCCGGCCGCCGCCTCGCGGAACGCTCGGTAGGTCGCGAGCGCCGCGCGGCCGCGCTCGGCCGCGGCCTCGTCGCCGTCGCGCTCGGCGGCCGCGACCGCGTCCTCCAGTCGGTCGAGGCCGACCGAACCGACGAAGCCGGCGGCGCGCCGCAGGTCGGTCCGCGCGGCCTCGGCCTCGTCGATCACGGCGGTGTACGGCCGGGTCGCGGTGTCGGTGCGCGTCGCCAGCGCGGCCAGCGCCCGCTTGACGGCGGTTGTCGAGACCACGGCGTCCCTGCGTCGGCATCGGTCATAAGGTCGGGCTCGGCGATCGCCGGCAGGTCAGCGGTCGCCGGCGGGCTTAGCGGTCGCCGCCGGGCTCACCGGTTTACACCGCGAGCGTGTACAGCCGCTTCCGGGCGTCGGTGAAGGAGAACCGCGAGTCGACGACGTCCTCCTCCTCCAGCCGCGAGAGCGCGTACCTGACGGTCCGGGGCGGCAGCAGCGTCTCCTCGGCGAGTTCGCTCTGCGTCAGCGTGTCGTTGTAGTCGAGTACCTTCGCCACGAGCTTCGCGCTCGGGGGCAGATCGCGGACGGCGCTCCAGCGGTCCGTGACGTCCTCGTCGGCGGTGACGGCGTCGGTGGTGCTCATGCGTACCTTCCCATATCTCATGCCGTTAGATAATATTTACTATCCTGTTTAATTACTATTGGACATTCAAACCCGGATTCGTCCCGTCCGACTCTCCCCCACCCGAAACCTCTTACGCGCGAGACGCCTTATTACGGACAATGACTGACACCGTCGACGACGTCGAGATGCCCTACGACGAGGGGTCGGCGTCGAGACAGGAGAAGATCGAGTCCCTCCAGGAGGAGCTCGACGTGCTGGAGTCGCAGAACGAGGAGATGCGCGACAAGCTCCTCGACGCGAACGCGGAGAACAACAAGTACCAGCAGAAGCTCGAACGGCTCACCCACGAGAACAAGAAGCTGAAGCAGTCCCCGCTGTTCGTGGCGACCGTCCAGGAGATCACGCCCGACGGCGCCGTGATCAAGCAGCACGGCAACAATCAGGAGGCGCTGACGGAGATCACGCAGGAGATGCGAGAGAAGCTCGACCCCGACGACCGGGTCGCGGTCAACAACTCCCTGTCCGTCGTGAAGAAACTGGAGAAGGAGACGGACGTGCGCGCCCGCGTGATGCAGGTCGAGCACTCCCCCGACGTCACCTACGCCGACATCGGCGGCCTCGAAGACCAGATGCAGGAGGTCCGCGAGACCGTGGAGATGCCCCTCGAACACCCGGACATGTTCGAGGACGTCGGGATCCAGCCCCCGAGCGGCGTCCTGCTGTACGGCCCGCCGGGGACCGGGAAGACGATGCTCGCGAAGGCGGTCGCCAACGAGACGGACGCGACGTTCATCAAGATGGCCGGCTCCGAGCTCGTCCACAAGTTCATCGGCGAGGGCGCGAAGCTCGTCCGCGACCTCTTCGAGGTCGCCCGCGAGAACCAGCCCGCCGTCCTCTTCATCGACGAGATCGATGCGATCGCCTCGAAGCGGACGGACTCGAAGACGTCGGGCGACGCCGAGGTCCAGCGCACGATGATGCAGCTGCTCTCGGAGATGGACGGCTTCGACGAGCGCGGCGAGGTCCGGATCATCGCCGCGACGAACCGCTTCGACATGCTCGACCCCGCCATCCTCCGGCCGGGCCGGTTCGACCGCCTCATCGAGGTCCCCAAGCCGAACACCGACGGCCGCGAGATCATCTTCCAGATCCACACCCGGAAGATGAACCTCGCGAGCGACATCGACTTCGACGAGCTCGCCGAGATGACGCCGGACGCGTCCGGCGCCGACATCAAGGCCATCTGCACCGAGGCCGGGATGTTCGCCATCCGCGACGACCGCACCGAGGTCACGCTCGACGACTTCCTCGAAGCCCACGAGAAGCTCCAGCAGGACGACGACGGCGGCGCCGACGACTCGCTCGCGTTCGCCTGATCGCGGCCGCGACGCCCCCGCTCCAGTCCGCTCTTTCCGCCGCCGTCACAGCGCTCGCACGATCAGGTACGGGACCGCGAACAGCAGGACGAAGATCAGTCCGGTCGCGAGCGCGTACCCGACGCCGACGCCCGCGAGCGCGCGCCAGCCGTCGTCGGTCGGGAGGTCGAGGTTCATACCCCTTCCTCCGCGGCCCGGTAATTAAAAACTGGCACCGGCCGTCGGGTCCCTCTCCGCTCTCCCGCGGTCAGACGTCGCCGGCCATCGCTCGGAACAGCGAGTCGGCGAGGTCGTCCCGGTCGACCGTCTCCGGGGCATCGTCGCTCGTCGGGTCGATCCGCGGCGCGACCGTCCCGCCGCCCATCCGGGAGTGGCCGCCGCCGTCGCCGTTCTCGACGTCCGCGAGCACCGACTCGATCGCGTTGCCCATGTGGACCCGGTCGTCGCGGGAGCGCCCGGAGAGGTGGACCGTCCCGTCTCGCTCGCCGATCACCACGACCGCGCTGACCCCTTCGAGCTGGATCAGCTCGTCGGCCGCCTGCGGGATCGCGTCCACGTTGTTCACGCCGCCGACGTCGGCCACGGCGAACGACCCCTCGATGCGGCGCCCGGCGATGGCCCGGGCCTTCACCTCCAGCACCTCCGCGTCGACCGCGGGGTTCGCGATCCGGTCGAGGCGGTCCTGGTCGACGCCGGGGTACACGTACGCGGCGGCCGCGAAGTCCGGCTCGCTCGCGCCGACCGTGAGGTGTTTCGTGTCGGCGAGGATGCCGTACAACAGCCCGGTCGCGGTGTCCGTCGGGAGCGTGAGGTCGCTGTCGGTCTCGCTCGCGTGCTTGTCCGGCGGGACCGGCGTCGCGTCGTTCTCCTCGAAGTACTCGGCGACGACGGACGCGGTCGCGCCGTAGTCGGTGCGGACGTCGGTGAACAGCTCTCCGGCGCCGTCGCCGGGATGGTGGTCGACGACCGCCGCCGGGAGCACGCCGTCGGCCCCCGCGAACCCCCGCGGCTCGTTGTGATCGACCAGGACGACGGACTCGGCCGCGAGGTCGCTCACGTGCTCGATCGGCTCCAGGTCCAGGTCGAGCACCGTCCGGAACGCGCGGTTCTCCTGATGGCGGATCTGGCCGGGGTACTGCACCGTCGCGTCGACGCCGACCTGCGACGCGAGCGACGCGACGCCGAGCGCCGCCGACATCGCGTCCGGGTCGGGGTTCGGGTGCATCAGCACCGCGATCTCCTCCTGTTCGGCGAGCAGACGCCGGAACCGCACCCCGGACGTCCAGCGGGCGCGGAACAGGAGGTATCCGCCGGCGATCGCGACGAGCGCGACGGCGACGGCGACCGCCGTCAGCTCCGGATTCTCCCGCACGAACGCCTCCGCCCGCGCGAGGCGCTCGTCGGCCGCGATCTGGTTCCACATGTGTCCCCGACACTCCCTCCCGACACATGAAGGTTCGTTACCCTTCCGACCGGCCGACGACGGGACCGCGCGTCGGACTCACTCCCCGGCCGCCCGGAACGACCGCACCGCGTCGCGGTACCCCTCGCGGAAGGTCGGGTAGGCGAACTCGTAGCCGAGCGCGCGCAGCCGGTCGTTCGAACAGCGCTTGCTCGTGCGGACCCGTCGCTCGGCGGCCGCGGACAGGTCGCCGGCCGCGATCCGCTCCGCCTTCGACCGCTTCTCCGGCCGCGGCACGCCGCACTCGTCCGCGAGCCAGTCGGCGAACGCGTGCTTGTCGACCGGCTCGTCGTCGACGACGACGACGGGCTCGCCGCGCGCGCGATCGGTCTCCAGCAGGTACCGGACCGCCCCCGCGGCGTCGTCCCGGTGCACCATGTTGAGGTACCCCGCGGTGACGGGCCCCTCGACGTACCGTTCGAGCCGATACCGGTCCGGGCCGTACAGCCCCGCGAACCGGGCGACGGTCCCGTCGATACCGGCGTCTCCGGCCGTCTCCAGCGCGATCCGCTCCGCCTCCGCGAGGACCCGCGTCTTCTCGGTGGTCGGGTCGATCGGCGTCCCCTCGTCCACCCACGCGCCGTCGTGGTCGCCGTACACGCCCGTCGAGGAGGTGTAGACGAGCCGGTCCGGCGACGACGGCCGCCCGGCGTACGCCTCGATCACGTTCCGGAGGCCGTCGACGTACACCTCGCGGGCCGCGTCGGCCCCGCGGCCGCCCGAGCTCGCCGCGAAGACGACGGCGTTCGCGTCGGGCAGCGCGTCGAGCGACGCGGGGTCGGTCGCGTCCGCGCGCACCGCGTCGACCCTGCCGTCGCCGTCGATCCGATTCCCGACCTCCTCGATGGCGTCGAGGCCGGCGTCCGACCGGCGGACGCCCGTCACCGCGTGACCGCGCGCCGCGAGCTGCGCCGCGAGTTCGAGGCCGACGTAGCCGCAGCCGACGATCGCGACCCTCATCGCTTCCGGCGCTCGATGACCGCCATGACCTCCGCGAGCTGTCCGAGCGTCATCCCGGCGCGTCCCTCGAGCGCCTGTTGGACCTCCTGGCCGGTGAGGTCCGCGTCGATCCCCGCCGCGAGGGTGTCGACGTCGAGCACCGCCGTCGCCATCCCCATCAGCAGGTGGTCGCGCAGCTCGGCGACGACCGCGTCGGCGTCGCGGTCGGCGGTCACGGCGACGATCGCCGCCGCGTCGGTCACGCTGAGTCCCGCGGCGTCGCCGTCGGCGGCCGCCTCGATCGCCGCCTCGTCGACGTCGGTCTCGTCGCCGACGCGCCCGCGGCCGGCCTCAGCCACCGCCTCGCTCACCAGCGACTCGAACGCCGCGAGCAGCGCGGTCGCGGTCACCTCGTCGGCGTCGGGGGTCTCGTCGGCGCCGGCGGTCCCGGCCACCGCCCCGTCCTCGACGACTTCGTGAAACATGGTCGCCTTCGGTCGCCGTCTCTCAAAACGGCTGCGGTCGGCTCACGGCGGGGCGCAGCTCGCCTCCCCTCCCTCCGACGCCGCCGTCGCGCCCGGACACGGCCACCCGGGCGAGGTCTCGTCGCGGACGCCGTCGACGTCGCCGACCCCCGGCGGGCCGGCGGGCACCGCGAGCACGACGACGGTCCCCGTCTCGAACCGGATCGGCTCCGTCGCTCCGAGGCGGACCGACTCCCCGTCGACGTCGAGCGTCACGTCGCCCTCCCGTCGGACGTACTCGAACGGTTTCCCCGGCGTGCCGACGTCGGCCCGCAGGGCGAACCGCGGGTACTCCCCGCGGACCTGCACGCGCCAGGCGTTCACGGTCGTCACCCAGTAGCCGGGCACCGGGGCGACCGGCAGCCCCGCGCCGACGCTCCGGGCGGGCTTCAGCGACCACTTCTCGCCGAACTCCTCGGCCGCCCGCTCGCCGAGCTCCCTGGTCGCGGCCTCGCCGGCGCGCGCGGCCTCCCGCTCGATCGCCTTCTCCATGCGGTCCCTGAGCAGGAGCCGCGCGCCCTCGGTCGGCGGCTCGACGAACCGCGTCGGGACGCGGGCGTCGTCCCCGCCGGCCGCCCGCCGGAGCGCGACGCGGAGGTGCGCGGCCAGCGACGCCTCGGCCGCGGTCGACAGCCCGCCGGCGGTCGCGGCCTCGGCGGCGACGCGCTCCGCGTACTCGCCGTCGCCCACCGCGGCCGCTCGGTAGCCCGCCGAATCGTAGGATGCCGCGGCCTCGTCGACCGCTCCGCGCCGCGCTTCGCCCGAGAGCGACGTCCGGTCCCGCAGCACGCCCTCGAGGTCCCGATCGACGGCCCGCAGCGATTCGTCAACCCGATCCGCGAGGGCGTCCCGGTCGTCGCGGAGGCCGGGGTCGTCGCTCGCGGCTAGCGCCTTCTCGGCGAGCAGGAGCGCCCGCCCGGCGGTGCCGATCCGGACCGTATCGCCGGCCCCGAGGATCCGGTCCACGATCCCGCTCGACAGGTCGCCGTACGGGACGGTGACGTAGTTGAGATTGCGGACGGCGAGCGGCCGGGTCGACGCCTCCTCGACGCCCGCCAGCCGCTCGCCGTCGACCGCCGTCCGCGGCAGGTACCCCGGCGCCCCCCGCGGCGAGAACGTCACCGATCCGCCCGGACCGCCGTCGACGGTGTAGGTACCCGGGTCCTTCGCCGCCTCGCGGGCGGCGATCACGTCGCCGACCGAGGGACCGCTGAACGCGCCGTTCACCCGGTCCAGGAACCCGTCCGTCGCAGTCTCGCGGTCGGCCGCGGCGGCCTCCAGCTCCGCGACGACGGCGTCGACGTACGCGGCGCGGGCGGCGGTCCGCGCCCGGTCGCTCGCCCCGTCGTACGTCGCCGGCGCGTCGACGAGCCCCGCCCGGCGGTCGCGGACCGCGTCGGCGAGGTCGGCGTACGGCTCCGCCTCGCCGACCGCCGCCGACTCCATCGACGCGTCGGTCTCGAACTCCCGGACCGTGGCGGCGAGCGCGGCGACGTCGGCCGCCGCGCGGTCCCGCTCGCCGGCCGACGGCGACCCGTGGACGACCGTCGCGTCGCCGACGTCGCCGCTCCGGACGGCGTCGCGAGCGAGCCGGTCCACCTCGGCCGCCGTACCGACGTCGAGCGCCGATCGAGCGGCCTCCGGCGTTCCCTGCAGATCCGTGGCCTCGGCCGCGCTTCCCGCTCCGAACGTCGCCGCGGGCCGGTCCGGGGCGTCGTCGCGGGGGGCGTGCCGGCCCGTCACCGCGATCGCGACGCGGTAGCGGTCGGTCGCCTCGTCGCCGGTCGTCGTCCGGTACACGGTTCGGTCGACGACGCTGCCGTTCGGACCCCGCTCCACGACCTCCCGCTCCCACGTCGCGGTCGCGGTGCGCTCGACCGTCACCTCGCGGCTCGCGTCGCCGAACGAGACCGGCTCGCCGGGAGCGACGAGCCCCGCGGGGACCCCTCCCGGCACGTCACTCCCCGAGACGCCGGTTAGGCCCTCCGACCGGGACTCGTCGACGCGGTGCCAGTCGCCGCCGGGTGACGGGGGCGAGAGTCGCCCCCCGTCGGCGACCTGCACCGTCGCGGTCTCCACCTCGGCCTCGACCCGGTACGACCCGTCGATCACCTCGTCGAGGTCGCCGTGCACGCGGGTCGCTCCGACGTCGGCTGCGTGCCCGATCCGGACCGCCGTCTCCTCGTCGGTCCGGTCCGTCTCCGTCTCGAACGCGGCGTCCTCGCTCGCGTCCCCGTTCGAGCCCGTTCCGGCGCGCGACCCCGCCGCGACGCCGCCGGAACCGGTCGGCGTCGGCGCCCCGAGCACCGTGTCGGTCCACGACCCCTCCTTGAGCCCGGTCGGCGCGAGGAGGTCGGTCAGCCCGGTCCGCGCGGTCGCCCGCGCGACCCCGCCGCGGGCGTCCGGGTCGCTCGTTCCGAAGACGGCCCGCTGGGTCCGGACGAGCCCCGCGTTCGTCGACAGCTCCACGTGGCGGTTCGCGAGGACGTTCTCGACCGGCGCCCCGGCGTACTGGGCGTAGCCGCGCGCCCAGGTCATCGGATAGAGGCTCGCGGTGAGCTGTCGGCCGAGCCCCGGTCCCTCGACCGGTCCCCTGTCGAGCCGCGCCTCGAACCGCTGCGTCCGCCGGTGGGCGGCGAGGGTCGGCACCGCCACCACGACGGTCCTGTCCGCGCTGCGGTTCACGAGCGTCCGTCCGTCCCGCGTCGCGGTCGTCTCCACCCCCTCGAAGGTCACGCGCGTCGCCGTCCCGTTCGCGGCCGGCTCGACGCGGACGCGGTCGCGGGCCGCCGAGAGTTCCCGCTCGTCGACCGCGGGCAGCGACGCCGACGCCGTCACCGATCCGACCTCCGCGTCGACGGCGGACAGCGCGTCGGCGCCGGCGACCGCGAACCGGATCCGAAACGCGTCGGCGAAGGCCGACCCCTCGCGTACCGCCTCGGCTCCGGCACCGCCGGTCGGCGCCCGCGTCACCGGCTCTCGCGCCGCGTCGTGCGCCGCCTCGCGCGCCGCGGCCCGCAGCGCGGCCGTGGCGTCGGCGTCGACGCGCTCGACGGCCCGCTCGACGCTCCGGTCCTCGCCGACGAGCCCCTGGTCCGCGATCCCCGCGGCGTACGCCGTGCTCGTCACGAGGAGCAGCACGCCGATCAGCGCGAAGGGGACGCGGGCGCGCTCGTTGACGGCGAACCGCCTCCCGGTTCGCTCGTCCGATCCGCCGCGCCCGCGCCGGCGCCTCGGCGCTCCGCGATCCGGCACGGTCACCACCGCCTCACGACGATTCGCATCGCCCCGTCCGCCTCGGTTCCGCTCGGCATCGGGTGCGTGACGACCGCGGTCACGACGTCGGCGCCCCGCGGCGGCTCGGCGCCGACGGTGACCGGTGCCGTCGGCTCGGCCGCCGCCGACCGGGCCGGTTCGCTTCGATTCGAGCCACGACCGGAATCGTCTCGCCGAGCGGGTTCCGACGCGTTCGACGCCTCCAACACGGCCCTCGGCTCGGCTCCCCGCCGGACGTCGCGGCGAGTCGGTGCGGAGTGGCCGGCGGTCGCTCCCCCGGTTCCGCGCCCCCGGTTCGCGGGGGTCGGAACCGTCGCGTCGATCCGCGTCCGTTCGCCGAGCCCCGCCGCGACCGCCGCCGTCGCTCGCGACTCGAACGCCTCCGCCGTCCCGTTGTCGCGGTCCTGAGCGGCGCCCCGCTCGCCGTTCGAACCTCCGACGTCGGCGACGAGCAGCGCGAGCAGCTCCGCCCGCGTCGCCCGTATCCCCCGGGTACCGTTCGCCGCCGCGGGCGCTCGGTACCGCACGGTCACCGTCTCCGTCACCAGTCGGTCGGCCGTCTCGCCGGCGCTCGGGCCTCGAACCCCGACGTCGCCGCCGACGCCGGAGAGCGTGACGACGCCCGCGGACACGCAGAGGAGGAGGACCGTCACGTCGAGCACGGTGCTCGTCACCGGCGGACCCCCACGCGAAGCGTCCCGCGGACGTTCCGGCCCGGCCCGACTCGCACGGTCACCGGTCGCTCGGCGACCGCGACCGCGTCCGCGGCTTCGACCGCCGCGCGACCGGGCGCGTCCTCGCCCGACTCGACCCGCCACGTCGTCCCGTCGGCCTCGACCGTCACCGTCGTCGGATACCGAAACGGCGCCGCGTCGCGGAGTCGGTCCGGCTCCAAGACGCCGCCGACCGTCGCCGCCCGCTCGGTCCGGTCGAGCGCCGTCTCGGCGCCCGGTCGCTCCCGGTCGACCGTCGCGTCGTCGAGCGCGACGGTGTACAGCCCCAGCGCCGCGCCGACGGCCACCACCGCGACGAGCGCGGCGAGGGGTTCGACCGCCGCGCGGTCCGCGGTCCCGTCTCCCGGATCGAACGCCTCACCCGACGAGCGTGACATGTACCCCTCCGTAGTGCACGCGCCGCACGGTGAGCCGCTCCGGTGCCGATCGCCAGCCGTGGTCGACGGCCCGGGCGCGCTCAGCCGCCGCCGACAGCGCGTCGGGACCGTCGAACGCCGCGCCCGGTGGAACCCCCTCCAGTACCCGTCGAAGCCGGTCGTCGCCGGCTCCGCCTCGTCGGCCCGTCGGAACCGGCGTTATCCGCGGTCCGTGGAGCGGCGCCCGAGCGCTGCCGCCCTCCCCGCCCAGCGAGATCGACCGAGGCGTGAGGCGGATCCGGTCGGCGGCGATGCCGTGTTCCGCCGTCGCGGGGTACTCCCCGTCGGCGACCGTTTCGACCGTGTGTGCGACGCCCGCCGCGTCCGGCGGGGGCGACGCGGGGAGCGTCGCGGCGACGCCGGCCGTCGCGACGCTCACGGCGGCGAGGCCGAGCCACGCGTACGTCGCGTCGAGGTTGGTCTCGAACACGGAGCGGCTGGCCGCGGCATGATACTTAACCGACCGCCCGAAGCACGCGGGCGGCGGTCGGGGGTC
Organism: Halorubrum rutilum; assembly: GCF_024494565.1. The sequence goes on along the minus strand of NZ_JANHDN010000008.1, from coordinate 18,415 downwards.
GGTCGCTACGGAGCGGTCGGGGGGCGGTCGCTACAGCAACGCCTCCGCGCCGACGAACGCGACGAGGTACGTCGCCGTCGCGGTCGGCAGCGCGATCCCCACGCGGTAGGCCACCAGCGTCCGGTCGAACCCGCGTTCCAGCCCCGTCGCCAGCGCGGTGAGCAGCGCCGCGAGGATCAGGACGTAGGCGCCGACGACCCGACCGAGCAGGGGGACGGAGAGCGTTCCGGAGCCGCCGCCGGCGTCTCCCTCGGCCGTGCCCGCGCCTCCGGCGCCGGCGGGGTCCCCGCCGCCGACTCCGAGGACGTCCGCGCCGGCGGTCGCCCCGGCTCCCAACCCGCCGGCGTCGACCGTCTCGATCCCCGTCGCGAGCGCGACGGTCGCGCCCCCGACGAGCGGCGCGAACACCGCGGCGGTGTTCGTCAGCGTCCCCGTCACGGTCGCGAGCTGTCGCCGGGCGTCGGTTTCGAGCGCGCGGAGCTCCTCCAGCTGGTCGGCGAGTTCGAGGAGCACGTCGCCCGCCGGGCGCCCCTCTCGGGCGGCGACGGCGAGCAGGGCCACCGCGCCGCGGACCCGCGGGGACGGGACCGGAACGGCGGGCCCGCCCCGACCGAGGAACGCCTCCCGCACACTCACTCGGAGCGTCTCGCTGCGACGGCCGGCGCGCTCGAACAGCTCGCCGGTCGCGCCGTCGAGCCGCTCGCCGGCGTTCGCGATCGCCGTCTCGGCGGCGACGCCCTCGGCCACGTCGCCGCCGATGACGGTCATGGCGTCCGGGAGCCCGCGCTCGACGGCGCGGATCTCGGAGAGCACCGCCCGTCGGTGTCGGACGCCGACGAGGAGCGCCGCCCCCGTCCCGACGCCCGCTCCGGCCACGAGCGCGGTCCACCCGGCGACCAGCCGCGCGGCGGTCGCGGCCGCGACGACCCCGGAGACCGCGCCGGCCGCGACGGCGCGTCGCCCGCGCTCCGGCACGTCCGGGTGGTCGCCGTCGATCGACGGTGGCGCGAACGCGACCGGTCTCCGCGAGAGCAGCCACGCCGACGCGGCGAGCAGCCCGGCGGGGAGGACGCCGAGGTACAGCCCGGTGACGACGCCGGCCCCGATCGGCACTCCGGACGCCGCGGCCGCGGGCAGTAGGGCGATCAGCGCAAGCGGGAGCAGTACGCCGAAGGCGTACAGCGCGGAGACGGGACCGCGGACCTCGCCGACGAACGCCGCGAGCCGGTCGGTCGTCCCGGTGACGGTCGCGTCGAGCGCGCGGTCCAGGCAGCGCCCCCGCCGCTCCGCCGGCGCCGACGCCGCCGTCCGGACCAGCGCCGCGGCGCGGTCGATCGCGGGGAACCACGGGCGCCACTCCCGGGCGAACGCCCGGAGCCCGCTCGTCGGCCCGTTCGCGCTCCCGCGCTCGTGGCGCGCCAGCCCCTCGGCGAGGGGCCCGTCCCCGGTGCGCGCGGCGAACCGGACGGCGCGCTCCGCCGACGGGTCCAGCCGCATCCGCAACACGAGCCGGCCGACGAGACCGGGCGCCGCCCCGAGCGCACGCGTCCGCCGCAGTTCCCCGAGCCACACCGGCGTCCGATGGACCGCGTGGGTCGCCGTCAGCCCGCAGGCGAGCCCGGCGAGCGCCCCCGGGACCGGCCCGACGACGAGGGAGAGCGCGGCGACGGAGAGGAGGCCGGCGCCGACGCCGGCGCGATGGCCGACCTCGACGACGCGCTCGGCCGGGGTCTCCCAGCCGAGGAACGCGATCGCGCGGCGGAGCTCCGCGGACCCGGCCGCGTCGCCGTCTCCCCGCCCGCGGACCGAGCCGTCGGCCGGACCCTCGACCGGTCCCGTCATCCCGTCTCACCGTCCGCGCCGACGAACTCGACGTAGCGCTCCGGGTCGGTCCGCCCGGCGGCGACCGCCTCGCGGATCCGCTCCCCCCGGTCCTCGACGGCCGCCCTGGCCGCGGCGTACGATCCGTCTGTCCCCGCGAGTCGCTCGACGAGCCGGCTCTCGCCGCGGTCGATCCGTCCGGTCGGCGCCAGCCCCTCGCCCGTTCGCTCGAACAGCGGGTCGAACGCGGCGCCGTCGTCGCGTCCGACGACCTCGGCGATCACGTCGACGTGGTGGTCGTCGAGCAGGACGATCAGGTCGGTCGCGGCGAACGACGAGGGCGACACGCCCAGGTCGGAGACCACCCGCTCCCGGACCGCGGCCGGGTCCTCGCCGTGGATCGTCCCGAGCACCGTTTCGCCGGTCGCCCCGACGCGCATCGCCTCGTAGAGGGCCTGCGCCTCCTCGCCGCGGACCTCGCCGACGACGATCGCCCCGCCGCCGAGTCGGAGCGCGGTCCGGACCGCGTCGCTCGGCGACGGCTCCGCCCCGTCGCCGACGCGGAGCCGCTGCGCGTCCCGCCCGGCGGCCGTCAGGGCGCTCGCCGGGAGCTCGGGGGTGTCCTCGATCAGGATCGACCGCGTCTCCGCGGGGAGCTCCCACAGGAGCGCGCCGAGCGCGGTCGTCTTCCCCGCGCCGCGTCCGCCGGCCACGAGCCCGGTCACGCCGCGCCCGACGGCGACGGCGAGGAGGCCGGCGGCGGCCGGGGTGACCGTGCCGACGTCGACGAGCCGCGCGAGGGTCCACGCGTCGGGGTCGCCGCGGCGGAAGGCGAACGAGAGGCCGTCGCTGGCGGGGTCGGTCGTCGCGGCCACGCGGACGCGGCCGGCGTCCGTCTCCAGCGTCGCGTCGAGCGTGGGGCTCGCGCGCGAGAACCCCCGACCGCTGGTCCGGCGGAGCCGGGACGCGAGCGTGGCGGCCCCCTCGGGCGGGAGCCGCACGTTCGTCCGACAGCGCTCGCTGTCGACGACGACGCGGAGCGGGTTCTCGGTCACCGGCGCCGACAGCGTCGCGTCGCTCACCCGGTCGTCGGCGAACACGTGTTCGAACGCCCCGTAGCCCCGCGTGTGCCGACGCAGTACCTCGGCGAGCGTCGAGACGGGGTCGCCGTCCTCCGCGGCCGCGCGGGCGGCGCGCCCCGGCGCTCGGGCCCCTCCGGTCGGGTCGTCGAGCAGGCGCCGCTTCGCGTCGTCGAGCCGTCCGACCGCCCCGTCGTCGAGGTCCCGGACCGGCGGCGTGAGGTGATACGTCCGGAGCGGTCCGGACCCCTCGTATAACCGGACGGTCGCGCCGGTATCCAGCCCCCAGCGATCGACGAGTTCGGCGCCCGGCGGCGGCGCGGTCGCGACCCGCGCGGCCGCGATCCGCGGTCCGACGTGCGCTCGCAACACGTCCCCGACCTCGTCGGCGCCCTCGACGACCGTCGAGAGGCCCGTCTCCGCGGCGATCCGGGCCGGCGGCCCCTCGCGCCCGGTTGCCTCCCGGGCGGCGCCGACCGGGTCGCACGTCACGCGGTCGGCGAGCCGGGTCTCGTGGAAGCCGATCCGCTCGCGGAACCGACCCGCCGCGACGAGACACGCGGCGGCCCGCCCGGCGTAGGCCCGCTCGCGCCCCCGGTGACGGGTCCTGATCACGTCGGCGTCGCGCTCGGTCAGCGCCTCGACGACGGTCGCCAGGCAGTCCGGGCTCTCGGCGAGGTCGCCGCGGCCGGGGCAGTCGCCGGCGTCGACCGCGAGCACGGCGCGGTCGCCGACGCCCGTTCCGACCGGTTCCCGGAACGACGGTTCGCACCGGCAGTCCCGCTCGGCGTCGGTCCACGGCAGCGACCGCAGCGGCGGCTCGCCGCCGCCGATCCGCGACAGCGAGGGGAGATCGAGGTTCACGGCGGGCGTGCCCCCGGCATCGCATATAAGCGCTCACCCGATCCTGGCGATCCGGACTGTCGGTCCGCCGTCGTCGACGAGGCGGAGGACCAGCCGGCTCTCGCCGCCCGGCCGGAGCGCGATCGCTCCCCCGTCGACCGCGACGGTCGCGTCCGCGACCCCCGGCGCGATCTGGACGGTCCGCTCGCGGCCGCCGTCGATCCGGTACCGGAGCGCGACGCTCGCTTCCGTGTCGTCGACCGTTGCCGCCGCCTCCGCGGCGTCCGTCGCCGTCGCCTCCGCTTCCGCGGCGTCCGTCGCTCCCCGTTCCGTCGTCGTCGAGCCGCTCTCGTCGACGCCCCCGGTCTCCACGAGCGCGACGCCGTCGACCGGCGCGGCCGCGAACCCGCTCGGGACCCGGACGGTCAGGGTCGTTCGCGCGGCGAGCGCGGGGTCCGCGACGCTCACGGAGCCCGCGGTGAGATCGCCGACGACGCGCTCGATCCGGTCCACCTCCGTGTCGAGCCGTTCGACGGTCGTGCTCGCCCTGGCGTCTTCGAGCGCCGGCGCCGCCGCCGCGAGGAGGGCGACGGCGACGAGGACCGTGAGCACGACGCGGATCACGGATCCCGCGTCCCTCCCGCCGGGGCCCCGTTCCGAGGCACCGCCTCCGAACCCGTCGGACGGCCCGCGTTACAGCGACTCACGGAGTCGGTCCAACGGCCCGTCTCGCCACGATCCGTCCGCCTCCCCGTCGGACTCGACGGCCTCCGGGTCGGAGGCTCCTCCCCCGTCGCCCCGATCGGGGGCACCTCTCGGAGCGGCGGCGTCCTCGGGGACGGCGGCGTCGAGCGCCGCCTCGCCCGGGACCGCCTCGCTCGGGGACGCGTCTCCCGAGACCGCGTCGCCTGGACCGGCGCCGTCCGGGTCCGCGCCGGCGCGGTCGGCCTCGCTCCGCGGTGCGGTCTCCGCGGCGGCGTCCCCGCCGCAGCTCGCCCTCGCCAGCGCGAGGTCGGCCCGGCGTTCGACCTCGCGGTTGACGGCCCGGATCGACCCCACGTACCCCCTGATCGCCTGCGTCGCGGCCTCCAGCTCCTCGACGCGCGATTCGAGCTCGGCCACGCGCGACTCCAGCGCCTCGCGTTCCGCCGCGGCCGCGGCGCTGTCCCCGAGGTCCGCGACGGCGGCGTCGGACTCCGTCACGGCGCGCTCGACCGCGCTGAGGCGCTCGTCGAGTCGGTCCTCGATCCGCGGGTCCCCCCGTCCGTCGGTTCCGGCGGCGTGCGATCGCTCTCCGCGGTCCGGGCGCCGACGCCCGTCGTCGGTGGCGTTCGACATGTCGCCCGTTGGGCCCGATTTCGCACTTAAACTCGGGGGAAGGCGTAATACGTCGGATCCGGTATCCACCGATCATGAAGACAGTCCTCCTCGGCGTCGGGCAGGCGGGCGGGAAGCTCGCGACCGCCCTCGCCCGGTTCGACGCCGACGCCGGCTACGGCGCGGTGCTCGACGCGCTCGCGGTCAACACGGCCGCGGCGGACCTCGATCCCCTCCCGCTCGACGCGGTCCTCGTCGGGCAGTCGCGGGTGAACGGCCACGGCGTCGGCGGCGACAACGAGCTCGCCGCCGACGTGATGGACGAGGACGCGACCGAGGTGCTGGACGCGCTCGCGCCGAAGGTGACCGCGGAGGCCGAGGCGCTGTTCGTGGTCGCCGGGCTCGGCGGCGGCACCGGCTCCGGCGGCGCGCCGGTGCTCGTCCGCGAGCTGAGCCGGGTGTACGACGTGCCGGTGTACGCGATCGGAATCCTCCCCGGCCGCGACGAGGGCGCGATGTACCAGGTGAACGCGGGACGCTCGCTGAAGACGCTCGTCCGCGAGGCGGACGCGACGCTCCTGCTCGACAACGACGCGTGGCGCTCCGCGGGCGAGTCGGTGGAGGGCGGCTACGCCGCGATCAACGAGTCGATGGCGCGGCGCGTCGGCCTCCTCCTGGCCGCCGGCGAGGCGGTCGAGGGCGTCGGCGAGTCCGTCGTCGACACGAGCGAGGTGATCAACACGCTTCGGGCCGGCGGAATGGCGGCGGTCGGGTTCGCCTCGGCGCCGGCCGCCGAGGACGCCGAGGAGAACGTCGCGACCGTGATGAGTACCGTCCGGAGCGCGGTGATGACGGGCATGTCGCTCCCGAACGCGACCGACGCCGACGCCGCCCTCGTCGCCGTCGCCGGCGACCCGGACCGGATCTCCCGGAAGGGCGCGGAGAAGGCGCGCAAGTGGCTCCAGGAGGAGACGGGGTCGACGCAGGTGCGCGGCGGCGACTTCCCGCTCGACTCCGACCGGATCGCGGCCCTCGTGCTGCTCGGCGGCGTCGAGCGCTCCCGCCGGGTCGAGGCGTTCCTCGAACGCGCCCGGCAGGCGGTCCGCGACGAGGCGGAGGAGCGGGTCGACCCCGCGTCCGCGTTCGACAACGACGAGCTCGACGACCTGCTGTGAGCGGCGCGGGGTTCGCCGAGGGACGGACGACGAGGCAGGTTCCGCACCTTTTTGGTGCCGCCCGGTGGAGTCGTTGCCGATGAGTAACCCGTGGGACGACTGGGACCACGTGCTGAAGGTCGATCCCGACAAGGAACTGCGGGACGGCGAGACCTTCGAGGACGTCTGCCGCACCGGCACCGACGCGATCGAGATCGGCGGGACCCTCGACGTCACCGCGGAGAAGATGACGCGCGTCGTCGACGCCGCGGCCGAGTACGACGTCCCGCTGTACCAGGAGCCGTCGAACCCCGGCGTCGTCATCGACTCGCCCGCGCTCGACGGCTACCTGATCCCGACGGTGTTCAACGCCGGCGGCCCGTTCTGGATCACGGGCGCGCACAAGGAGTGGGTCCGCATCGACGACCTCGACTGGGACCGGACCCACACCGAGGCGTACATCGTCCTCAACCCCGACGCCGCGGTCGCGGAGGTGACCGACGCGAACTGCGACCTCGCGGCCGACGACGTGGGCGCGTACGCGAAGGTCGCGGAGCGCATGTTCGGCCAGGAGATCGTCTACGTCGAGTACTCGGGCACGTTCGGCGACACCGAGAAGGTGGCCGCCGCCCACGACGCGCTCGACGACGCCACGCTCTTCTACGGCGGCGGAATCTCGGACTACGAGTCGGCCAACGAGATGGCCGCCCACAGCGACGTGATCGTCGTCGGCGACCTGCTCCACGACGAGGGCGTCGACGCCGTCCGCGAGACGGTGAACGGGGCGAAGGACGCGCACGACGACTGACCACCTCTTTCTCGTCGGGTTCCTTCGCTCACTTCGTTCGCTTCTGGAACCTCTCCTCGAAAAACCTGGAGGGAAAAATCCGACGGCTCGGCGTTCGCCTCGCCGTCGGTGAACCGCTCGCTTCGCTCGCGGATGCTCTGTGCGGGGGACAGTCGATCCGCCGGACTGAGCGGACCGTCGATGCGGCCGGCGCGTGCCTGTGAGCGGCCGCCCCCGGCGGCCGCGAGTCAGCACGCGCGAGGGAGTCGCTGGCGGCGCCAGTCGCCAGCGACAGGGCGAGAGCGAAGCTCTCGCTTGCAACCGGACGTAGTCCGGTGACGAGGCTGGGGAGGCGTGAGGTGCTGTGCGGTGCCGTGCGGGGCGGGACTCAAAGGGGCAGTCGCGAGGGCGAAGGCGCGCGACGCAAGGACCGCAGGAACGAGCGAAGCGAGTGACGAGGAGCGCAGCGAGCGCACCGAGCCCTCGCGGCTGGGGCTTTGGAGGTGTTCGCCGCCGATCCGTAGACACCGGTTTATAAAAGAGCGACTGATTGTTTGACGGAGTCCACTGCGGTCTCGGCCCCGGAATTACACGGCCGATCTACCCGAGGTTTCGAATCGCCGCCTCGCCATATCACCTCTCAGGCGTACCCCTCCAGCATGTTCTCGACGTACTTCGCGATCACGTCGACCTCTAGGTGGACCGGGTCGCCGACCGACTTCTTCGAGAGCGTCGTCAGCTCGTACGTCGTCGGGATGATCGCGACGTCGAACTCCGCCTCGCGCTTCTCCGCGACCGTCAGCGAGATCCCGTCGAGCGTCACCGACCCCTTGTCGACGAGGTAGTCGGCGTGGCCCTCGGGAATCGCGAAGGTGAACCGCCAGTCCTCGCCGACGCGCTCGATCCCCGTCACCTCGGCGACGGTGTCGACGTGGCCCTGCACGACGTGGCCGTCGAACCGCCCGTCGGCGGGCATCGCGCGCTCGACGTTGACGGCGTCGCCCTCACCGACGTCGCCGAGGTACGTCTTCGCCACCGTCTCGCTCGCGAGGAACACCTCGAACCAGCCGTCGGCGCCTCCCTCGTCGGTGCCGTTCGCGTCGGCGCCGGTATCGTACTCCTCGACGGTCAGGCAGACCCCGCTGACGCTTATCGACTGGCCGTGGTGGAGGTCGTCGAAGCCGTCGACGCCGATCCGAAGCCGGAGCCCGTCCTCGGTCTCGGTCCGCTCGCGGACGGTCCCGGTGCCCTCGACGATGCCGGTGAACATACCGGAACTGGGCGCGCGCGACACATATCGGTTCGGTGTTCGGCCGACCTCTCGGCGCCCGTTCCCCTCCCTCCCGCGCCCCTTTTGAACGCCCGGCGCCAACCCGCCGCCAATGAACCTCGGGCTGACCGACATGATCGGGCTGGCGGCGTCGCTGGTCTTCGCGCTGCCGCTCGCGAACTACGCCGTTATCCGGCTGTTCGCCGGCGAGGTCGCGCTCGGCGCCGGGCTGCTCGTCGTCGCCGTCGCGATGGTCGTCCTCCCCCAGTACTTCCTCGACCCGGGCCGGATCCTCCGCGGGCTGATCTCGGGACTGCTCCCGCGACAGCTCCGGGGCGAGGACGCCGCCGAGGCGGACGCGACCGATTCGGCGCCGACGGATGCATCGGAGAAGTGAGTCGCGCCGCGCTCCCTACCGCTCTTCCGGCACGATTCCGAACGGATACTCCGCGAGGAGCTCGTACCCGTCCTCGGTGACGACGACGAGGTCCTCCAGCCGCACGCCGCCGACGTCCGGGTCGTAGACGCCGGGTTCGACCGTCACGACGTGTCCCGATCGCAGCTTGCCTGCCCCCCCTGCCGACAGCGACGGCGACTCGTGGAGGCTCACGCCCACGCCGTGACCGGTGCCGTGCGTGAACCCCGCCTCGCCCTCGCCGGCGTTCGGATCGAAGCCGTAGGCGGCCAGCTCGGCGGCCGCCTCGCCGTGGACGGTCTTCGCCGGCACGCCGGGCTCGACCTCCGCGAGCGCGGCCTCGCGGGCGGCCTCGACCGCGACGTACGCGCGGCGCTCCCAGCCGCCGTCGCCGTCGACGACGAACGTCCGGGTCAGGTCCCCGTAGTAGCCGTCGGGGCCGCGCGGCGAGATGTCGAGCAACACCGTCTCGCCCGGCCGGACCGGCTCGTCGCCGACGTAGTGGAGGTCCGCGGCCGACGGGCCGGCGCCGATCACGGTGTTGCCGGCGTCGCGGACGCCGCGGGCGGCGAGGACCGCGTTCGCCTCGCGCCGGAGCCGCTCGGTCGTCAGGGGGGCGCCCGCCCACCGGAGGATCGGTCTCCCCGCGTCGCCCTCGTCGACCTCGCTGCCCGCCAGCACGGTCTCCGCGCGCGCCATCCCCGCGGCCGCCGCGCGCTGGACGCGGCGGAGGCGGTCGAGCTCCGCGCCGGTCTTCCGGGCCCGCGTCGTCGTCACCGCGTCGGTCGACGCGAGCGCGTTCCCGGCGCGTTCGAGGTAGACGGCGGCGTCGTGGGGGACCGCGGGCGGGACGAGGAGGGTGCGGTCGGCGGCGCCGTCGGCGTTCGACCCGCCGTCGCCGTTCGAACCCTCGTCCTCCGTCGCGTCGCCGTCGCCGAGCAGCGCCGCGACCGCCGCGGCCGCGCGTTCCCCGGCGTGGTCGCCGACGCTCTCGGTCCGGACCTCGCGGGCGACGCCGTCGTGGAAGCCGGCGTCGCCGTCGCTCTCACCGTCGCTTCGAGCGCGCGCGCTCCCGACGAACTCCCGCTCGGCCTGCTCGGCGAAGAGGCTCGGCGGGCAGCAGACGGCGCGGGCAACCGCGCCGCGGCCGCCCGCGCCGTCGCCGTCGCGGTCCTCGTCGTCGCCCTCGGCCCCGTCCTCCGGAACCACCACCAGCGCGGACGCTCGGTCCGGGCCGGAAAAGCGCGTGAGGTACCGCACGTCGTCGTCGAAGCGGTCGCCGACCGCGACGAACGCGTCGGCGTCGGCGGCCGCGACGGCCTCGGCGATCGGGGTGAGGTCGGTTCGGAGGGGTCGGAGCCGGCGGTCGCCTCCGGCGAGCGCGGCGTCGCCGCCGTCCCCCTCGCCCCCGTCGCTCACGGCTCCGGTTCGGGGACCGCCAGCTCGGCCTGGACCTCCTCGACGAGCTCCTCGGGGGTCTCGTCGCGGAGCTCGTTGAAGAGGAGGACGCTGATCGGGAGCGTCGGCGCCCCGCCGATGAGGCTCTCCATGATCACGAGCCGCTCGCGGGCGCGGGACATCCCGACGTAGAACACCCGGCGCTCGTTGTCCGTGAGGACGGGGACGGGGCTCGTCGCCTTCGTGAACTCGTCGACGCCGTCGACGTCGGTCGGGTCGTCGATGGAGGCCGCCATCTGCTCGACGACCTTCTCCGTGAGGTCGGTCGCGACGAACACGTGGTCCGCCTCGCGGCCCTTCGCGGAGTGGATGGTGCCGACGCGGACGCGGGTCGGGTCCGTCTCCCCGTAGTCGCCGTCGAAGTACGCCCCCATCGACTTGCGCTGGAAGCTCGTCACCTTCCGGACCATGTCGTCGGCGCTCGCGGTGTCCGGCATGAAGGGGATGTGGTCGTCGAGCTCGTCGGGCGTCACCTCGATCAGGGAGACGTCGTCGGCGTCGGCGGCCTCCTCGCGGTCGTCGAGGAAGTCGTAGAACTCGTCGCGGTCGTGGGTGCCGAACGCGGAGTCCTGGAGCATGTCGGCGAGCCGCCGGGCCTCCAGCCCGTTCACGGGATCGCCCGCCTCCGCCTTCTCGACGGCGCTGACGTAGTCCTGCACGCGGTCGGTCCACATCCGCCCGTCGGTGAGCATCGTGAACGGGATCCCGTGGTCGATGAACTCGTCGATGAAGTCGAACATCTGGTACCGCGCGCGGAACAAGCACATGATGTCGCCCTCGTCGTCCTCGACCGTGTACCGGACGTTCCGGACGAGCTCGATCATCGACGGCGCCTGGATCGCCTCGACGGTGCCGCCCTCCTTGCGCGGGTGGAGGTCCTTCTCCTGGCGCTTGTCGATGTGGCGGATCTCGGCGTTGACGACGTTGAGGATCTCGGAGGGGAGCCGGTAGGAGTTCGGGAGGACCACGTCCTCGTCGACCTCGGTGTCCAGCAGGAGGTCGGGGTCGGCGCCCTGCCACGCGTAGACGACCTGGTCGTCGTCGCCGGCGATGAGCACCTTCTCCATGTGCGGGCGCCACTCCTCGAAGACGTTGTACTGCAGCGTCGTGATGTCCTGGAACTCGTCGATGATCAGGTAGTCGACGCTCGGGACGAGCGAGCGCTGCGCGACGCGTTCGAGCATGTCCGCGAAGCCGACGAGGTCGTTGTCGCCCTTGTAGCCGCGCCACGCCCGGATCGTCTCGGGGATGTCGATCCGGTCGTCGTCGGAGGGCCACGTCGGGGTGTACTTGTTCCCCTGCTGGGCGTTGGGGTCCTCCTCGGGCGGCAGCCGGACCTCCTCGACGTTCCACTGGAAGGGCACGTCGTACCAGTCGGCCACGTCGCGCTCGGTGCGCTGGAGCCACTGCGAGGTGGCGATGATCTTGTTGCCGATGGTCGTCGACCGCGCGGTCCGGCGGCCGGCGCCGCCGTGCTGGTCCTCGAACTCGATGCCGTACTCCTCGCAGAACGCCTCCTTGTCGTCCTCGCCGACGACGTCGCCGCGCGACAGATCGAGCAGCTCGTACGCCTTCGCGTGCATCGTGCTCACGTTCCCCTGGAGGCTGCGCGGGGAGACGTCGAGCCGCTCCGCGAGGCGCTCGCGGATCTCGGCGGCGGCCGCGCGCGTGTACGAGACGACGAGGACGTCGCGGATATCGGCGTCGTCGTCTTCGAGAATCCCTTCGACGCGGTCCAGGAGCGCCGTGGTCTTCCCGCTGCCCGGACCGCCGAACAGTCGCGTCACCGTGGGATCGGTCATTGTCTACCCGTGATCCCGGTTCTCCTTAAACGCCGTGGCTCGGGGCCGCTCCGGTCGGAACCCAGCGATCGCCTCCGTCGACGGGTCAGTTGCTTCGGGTCGCGCGGGCCTCCCGAACGTCGGCGCCGTCGCGGACGAGGTCCTCGCAGGCGGGGCAGACGCGAGGGCGGTCGACCTCGTTCGGGGTGAACACCCGAACGTAATCGGTCGTGACGAACGAACCGCAGTTCTGGCAGGTCGGCATGGTCGACTGTATCGATTGATCCCACATAATGCTGCCGCCGAGTCTAGGCGAAAGAAAACCGCTAATCCCCCCTGCGCCGTCGTCGGCGTCAGGTCGGGCGCCAGTCGCAGACGTCACACCGCGCCGTTCCCTCGGGGTGGAGTGCACCGCACTCCGGACACTGGAGCTTGTTATAGGATCGCTCCCAGCGTACGATCTCCGTCTCGTGGCCGCGGTCGGAGAGGAACTCGTCGAGCACGTCGTCGTCCGAGCTGGGTGCACTACTAGACATGCGTGTGAACGAATACCACGCGAACATAAATATCTTCTCACCGTTCCCGTCAGTCCGGAGAAACGTCGACGCGCGATCGGTCGTCGCGAGGAAATCGGCCGGATCGGTCGGTTCCGTCGATTCTACCAGTTCCATCGGTTTCGTCGGCTTCGCCGGCTCCGTCGGATCCGGCGGCGCCCTCGGCCGCTCGGCCTCGCGGCCGGTCGCGGCCGCGCTCCCTCACCACGGCTCGTCCTTCAGGCCGAGGAGGTAGGCGCCGACGTTCGTGACAACGTGGAGGACGGGCGTCATCACGAGGACGGCGGCGAGGACGGCGGGCGTGAACGTCGCCAGCGCCCAGTCGGTGTCGACGACGGCGACGGCCGCGAGCGCCCCGACGACGAAGTCGAGCTGGTCCAGCCCGGGGAACGCGGCGCCGCGCTCGCGGCCGGAGCGCCGCTTGAGGAAGGAGGCGCCGATGTCGCCGCACATCGCGCCGAACGCGAGCGCGACCGCCGCGGGGAGCGCGAACGTCGGGAGGTCGACCCCGAGCGCGGCGCTCGCGGGGTCGTTGAGGCGGTTGAGCGCGAGCGCGAGGGCGACGCCGACGAGGGTGCCGACCGCCGTGCCGCGCCACGTCTTCCCGTCGCCGAGCAGGCGCGCCCCGCGCCACTCGCGGCCGCCGTCGATGGGGCGGCCGCCGCCGGCGAGCACCGCGGCGTTGTTGGGCACGTACGCGGGGACCATCGCCCAGAACGCCGTCGCGACGAGCGAGCCGATCATACGCGGTGGACAGGCGTCGGCGATTTATAAACCACGGATCCGCGCCGGACGGGGCCGGCCCTCGGCTCGGCAACAGTGAAGTCGCCGCCGCCCCCATCTCGGGTATGCTCCCCCCGATCGCCCGGCGGTTCGTCGCCGGCGAGAGCGTCCCGGAGGCCCTCGACCACGTCCGCGCGTGCAACGAGGACGGGATCGCCGTCGTCGTCAACCTGCTCGGCGAGCACTACGACGACCCGGCGGCCGCCCGCGCCGACGCCGACGCGTATCTCTCTCTGCTCGACGACATCGCCGACAGCGGCCTCGACGCCCGGATCTCGGTGAAGCCCTCGCAGATCGGGCTCGACGCCTCCGCCGAGCTCTTCGAGGAGCACTACCGGGAGATCGTCGCTCGCGCCGACGCGCTCGACGCCTTCGTCTGGTGCGACATGGAGGGCGCCGACACCACCGACGACACCCTCGACGCCTTCGAGTCGATCGCGGCCGAGTACCCGTGGCGCGTCGGGCAGTGCGTCCAGTCGAACCTCAGGCGCACCCGCGACGACCTCGACCGCCTCGTCGACGTCCCCGGGGCGATCCGGCTCGTGAAGGGCGCGTACGACGAGCCGGCGTCGGTCGCGTACACGGACGGGGCCCGCGTCGACGAGGCGTACCGCGAGGACCTCCGCGTCCTCTTCGAGCACCGGGACCGCGGCGTCGCCGTCGGCAGCCACGACCCGGCGATGATCTCGCTGGCGGACCGGCTCGCCCGGGACCACGGTACCGACTACGAGGTCCAGATGCTGATGGGGGTCCGCGAGGACGCCCAGCGCGACCTGGCCGCGCAGGGCGTCGACGTGGTCCAGTACGCGCCGTTCGGCGACAAGTGGCTCTCGTACTTCTACCGGCGCGTCCGCGAGCGCAAGGAGAACCTGACGTTCGCGCTCCGGGCGGTCGCCGGCCGGTGACGGTGGCGGCGAGCATTTCAGGTCGCTCGCCGGTGGCGACGACGAGCGTTCCGGGTCGCCGGCTGGTTCCGGGTCGCCGACGCGTGGAAGCCCTCTTAAGCGTCGCCGCCACATACCAACTCGACAGATGTCCACGTGGAAACGCGACTTCGCCAGCGGGCTCATCGTGCTGGCGCCCCTCCTCGTCCTCCTCCTCGTCATTCAGTGGATCTACCGTTACATCGCCTCGATCCCCCTCATCGAGGGGCTCCAGCCGGCGATCATCCCCGGCCCGCTGGAACCGGTCTCCCGCGTGGTCATCGCGCTCGCGGTGTTCGCCACCGTCGTCCTCGCGGTCGGCTACTTCATGCGGACGACGTTCGGCCGGCTGGCGGAGTCGGCCGTCGACGGCGCGATCAACCGGATCCCCGCGCTGCGCGTGGTGTACAACGCCTCCAAGCTCGCGATCGAGACGGCCGTCTCCGGGACCGACGAGCTCCAGAGCCCGGTGTACATCGAGACGTGGCCCGGGATCCGCATGACGGCGTTCCGCACCGGGAAGAAGACCCGCGACGGGAAGATCGTCTTGTTCATGCCGACGGCGCCGAACATCACCACCGGCTTCGTCATCGAGGTCGAGCCGGAGCGCATCGAGGAGACCGGCGAGACGGTCGAGGAGGGGATGACTCGCGTCCTCTCGGCGGGCTTCGCCGAGTCCGCCCACCAGGTCCCCGTTCAGGAGGAGCGTCCGCCCGAGGGCGACGCCGACCGCCCGGGCGGGGTCGGCGGCGTCCGCACCGACGGCACGCCCGGACAGACGGAACGCCCTCCGACCGACGGCGAGACCGACTGAGCGCGGTGCGCCGCGGTGCGCCGCGAATCGCGGTTTCCCGCGGGTCGCGGTGCGCCGTGAACCGCTACACGTAGGCGAACCACTCGTCGTGGTCGTCGGTCCGCCGCTCGACGAGGTCGAAGAAGGCCTGCTGGAGCTCCTCGGTCACCGGTCCCCGGGTGCCCGCGCCGATCTCGGTGTCGTCGACGGAGCGGATCGGGGTGACCTCGGCCGCCGAGCCGGTGAAGAACAGCTCGTCGGCGGTGTACAGCTGTCCCCGAGAGATGACGGCCTCGTCGTGGACCTCGTAGCCGCGCTCCTCCGCGAGCGTGATGACGGTGTCGCGGGTGATCCCTTCGAGGATGGACTGCGCGGGACCGGTGGTGTAGATCTCGCCGTCGTTCACCATGAAGATGTTCTCGCCCGGTCCCTCGGCGACGTTCCCCTCCTTGTTGAGGACGATCGCCTCGACGTAGCCGTTCCGCCGGGCCTCCTCGCCCGCGAGCATGGAGTTGACGTAGAGGCCGGTGGTCTTCACGTTCGTCGGCACCTGCGAGGAGGCGTGCTTCCGCCACGAGGAGACCATCACGTCGACGCCGTCTTCGAGGGCCTCCTCGCCGAGGTACGCCCCCCACGGCCACGCCGCGAGCACGAGGTCGGTCGGGCAGTCCTTCGGCGAGACGCCCAGCGAGTCGTACCCGTAGTAGGCGATCGGCCGGATGTACGCGGAGTCGAGGTCCTGCCGGTCGAGGAGTTCGAGGGTCGCCTCGGTGATCTCCTCGCGGGAGTGCTCGATGTCCATGTCGTACATCTTCGCGGAGTCGAACAGCCGGTCGAGGTGTTCGTCCCAGCGGAACACCGCCGGCCCCCGCTCGGTGTCGTAACAGCGGACGCCCTCGAACACGCCGCTCCCGTAGTGGAGCGCGTGGGTCAGAACGTGGGTGGTCGCGTCCTCCCAGTCGAGGAACTCCCCGTTCTTCCAGATCGTGTCGACGTCCATCTCGTCGAATCCCATGGTTCGTGGTTGCGGCCGGCGGTCTTAAAACTGTAACAACCGACCGGGTCCGTCGCGAGGAATGGAGTTTCGATTCCTCCAACGGGACAACGACAAACACTTCCAAAGCCCCAGCCGGGAGGACCTCCGAACGTCGTTCCTGCTCGCTTCGCTGCGCGGGCTGCGACGTTCGTGGTCCCGCTCGCGCTGCTCGCGGGACTCGCGCGGCTCGGTGCGCTCCTCGCTCGCATTGCTCGCTGCGGTGCTTCCGTCGCCGGGCTTCGCCCTCCCGGCTGCCCCTTTGAGTCCCACCCGCCCCGCACCGCAGCCTCACGCCTCCCCAGCCTCGCGGTTCGCGCTCTGCGAGCGCTCACCGCGTCCCTCGCACGTGCTGGCTCGCGGTCGCCGGGGGCGACCGCTCGCAGGCGCGCGCCGACCGCAGCGGCGGTCGATTACTTCAGCGCCTCGACGAGGGCGGCGCCCTCGACGTAGGGGATGCCGCGGCGGGCCGCGTAGGCGGCGGCGTCCGCGGGCGCGAGCGCGTCGCCGGTCTCGTCGTCGAGCATCTCGCAGACGACGGCGGCGGGCGCGGCGCCCACGGCCTCGGCCATCGCGAGCCCGAGCTCGGTGTGTCCGGTCCGGCCGCCGAGCCCGTCGCGGTCGCCGCGCAGCACGTGGACGTGGCCGGGCGCGCGGAACTCCGCGGCGAAGTCCTCCGGCCCGTAGCCGGTCGGATCGTCCCGCACGCGGTCGGCCGCGCTCGCGAGCTCGGAGACGGTCCGCGCCCGGTCCGCGTCGGTGATCCCGGTGAACGTCTCGCGGTGGTTCACGGGGAGGGAGAAGGAGGAGCGGTCGTCGTAGTCGGGGTCGTCGTCGACCGCGGGGTGGTCGATGGCGTCCGCGAGGAACGGCAGGTCGAACGCGTCGCCCACGGCGTCGCTCACGGCCACGCAGATCAGCCCGCCGGCGTCGTTGCGCATGTGCGCGACCGCGGCCTCGTCGACCGCCCCGGCGGGGTAGACGATGTCCGTCTCCCCCTCGCGGTCCGCGAAGTCGTGGACGCAGACCGGGTCGCCGGCGCGGAAGGCGGCGAGCGCGCGCTCGACCGACTCGGACGCGTCGGCCGCGTCACCCGCTTTGCCCGCCTCGCCCTCGGTGGTCGCCCCGCCGTCGGCCGTCGCCCCGGCGTCGCCTCCCGGGGCCACCTCGGCGTCCCCGTCGGCGTCGACGTCGGCGCGCATCAGGCCACCTCCGTCTCCCGGTCCTCGCGGTCGGGGGCCTCGCTCTCGGCGGGGTCGTCGGCGCGGCTCGTCGCGCTCACCCGGACCTCGACCTCGTCGCCGTCGTCGAGGTCGAGCTCGTCGCGGAGCCGGTCGGGGGCGATCAGCTCTAGCTGGTCGTCGTCGTGGTGGGTCCGGTCGGGGACGATCGCGTGGACCGACTCGTAGCGCTCGTCGCCGGCGACGAGGGTGACGCCGTAACACGAGGCCGCGCCGTAGGTGCGGTCCTCGTCTTCCCACGCGTCGATGGGGACCGCCTCGATCCCGGCCATCTCGCCGCGCCGCCGGACGCTCTCCTCGCTCAGGTCGACGTTGAGCGTGCCCGGGAACGGCTCGTAGCCGAGGCGCTCGCGGAACTGCTCGGCGTAGCCCGGCAGGGTGATGTAGTGGCGCCCCTCGCCCATCCCGCCGGTGACGGCGCCGCGGAGGACGAGCTCCACCTCGCTCTCGAACAGCCGGCGGTAGTCTGCGTACTCCGCGCGGAGGGCCGCCTCGCCCGCGTCGGTGACGCGCACCCACTGGCCGTCGCCGACCACGTCGCGCTCGATGTAGCCCGCCGATTCGAGGGTCTGGAGCCGCCGGGACGCCGTCTGCGTCGAGGCGTCGAGGCGGTCGCCCAGCGCCGCGCACGACACCTTCGTCTCGGTCAGGCCGCCGACGAGCCCGACGTGTTTCAGGGCCGCGATCGCGGCCGGGTCGGGGTCCGCCGTCGCCGTCGCTTCTGCCATGCCCGGATCTGGGTCGTCCGCACGCAAAAGGGTAACGAATGTGGGATGCGTCCCAAAAACGTTAATCTGGTTTAGGCTCGGTTTGATGGCCACCGGGCGGATCGTTTCGACTGCACATCGGGCGGGCGGCTATCTAATTCCGTCGGTATCGGCGGCCTTCGTCGCGAGCCGCGGCGCCCGCCGTCGCCTGCGAACCACCCGCGTGCGGGTCGTCGAAAGGTAAGGTACAAATACGAACGGCGATTGATTCCGGGTGCGGGCTCGTAGATCAGCGGCAGATCGCTTCCTTCGCAAGGAAGAGGCCCGGGGTTCAAATCCCCGCGAGTCCATCTGAATTTTACTCGACTCCGCAGGACCAGAGAGTCGGGTCTCGCGCGTTCTCGTGCCGGTTTAGCTCGCTAGTATATGTAGCGTCGCTTCCCATCGCTGAGAAAG
>NZ_JANHDN010000007.1 GCF_024494565.1 Halorubrum rutilum | reverse complement strand
GGGGGGCGACCCCGCGGGCGCCGAACGCTCTGCTCCGGTGCGGGAACGGTAGCGGCGAGCGGTCGGCGCGGGCCCGGTCAGGCGAACGCGCGGAGGATCCCCGCGCCGTCCGTGCTCCGACCGAGGTCCGGGAGCGTGGCGCGCTCGGGGTGGGGCATGAGGACGGCGACCGTCTCGCGCTCCCCGAGGACGCCGGCGACGTTGTCGGTGGAGCCGTTCGGGTTGGCCGCGTCGGTGACGTTCCCGTCGGCGTCGCAGTAGCGGAACAGCACGCGGTCGTCGGCGACGAGGTCGGCGTGCGCGTCCTCGCCGATCTCGAAGCGCCCCTCGCCGTGCGCGATGGGGACCTCGATCACGTCGCCCTCGTCGTAGGCGGCGGTCCAGGGCGTGTCCGCGCGCTCGACGCGCAGGCGGACCGGCTCGCACTGGAACCGCGCGGAGGCGTTGGTGGTGAACGCGCCGGGCGTCAGCCCGGACTCGGCGCCGATCTGCGCGCCGTTGCAGACGCCGATCACGGGGACGCCCGCCTCGGCCGCGGCCCGGACCTCGGCCATGATCGGGGCGCGGGCGGCCATCGCCCCGGCGCGCAGGTAGTCGCCGTACGAGAAGCCGCCGGGGAGGACGATCCCCTCCGTGTCGTCCGGGAGCCCGTCCTCGTGCCAGACCCGCTCCGCGTCGACCCCGAGGTGGTCGAGCGCGCGGACCGCGTCGCGGTCGCAGTTCGAACCGCCGAACTGAACCACCGAGACCGTCATCGCTCGGCGACCGCGACGTCGTAGTCGTGGATGGTCGGATTCGCGAGGAGCCGCTCGGCCATCTCGTCGGCGCGGTCAGCGGCTTCGTCGGCGTCGGCGGCCTCCAGGTCCACCTCGAACCGGTCGGCCGACCGCAGGTCCGACAGCTCGAACCCGAGGCGTTCGAGCGCCCGCTGGGTCGTCTCGGCCTCGGGATCGAGGACGCCCCGCTTCAGCCGGACCGTCACCGTCGCGGTGTATGCCGTCATGGCCGGTACTGCGGAGTCGTGTGTAAAAACCGTTTTGGAACGGCCCTTCTATCCATATTCGTGGATACATATCGGTCGATCGTGCGAGACGCGGCTCGGTCCAGAACGAAAGGGGCAAACCCCTCCGCGATCTGATCCCGGCGTATGCAGCCGTTCGAACCCGCGGAGGTGATCGTCGCATGACCCGCGAACTGACCGAGATCACGGTCGTCGGAGGAGACAAGACCGGACTCATCGCGCGGGTCACCTCCCTGCTGTTCGAGCGGGGAATCAACATCGAGGACCTCGACCAGGCGGTCCGCGAGGGCGTCTTCCGGATGACGACCCGCGTGGACGCCTCCGAGATGGACACCTCGCGCGGCGAGCTCCGGCGCGCGCTCGCCGAGCTCGGCCGCGAGCTCGACGTCGACATCCAGGTCCGGTTCCCGAGCGACCGCGACGCCCGCCGGATCGCGCTCCTCGTCACGAAGGAGACGCACGCCCCCGAGGCGCTGCTGGAGGCCGAGGCCAACGGCGACCTCGCCGACGACGGCGAGGAGGCCGAGATCCCGGTCGTCATCGGCAACCGCGGCGACCTGCGGTCGCTCGCGGAGCGCTACGACAAGCCCTTCTACGACGTGGGCGACGGGAGCGGGAACACCGACGA
The DNA here is from genome assembly GCF_024494565.1 of Halorubrum rutilum. Next base: position 202,847 of record NZ_JANHDN010000007.1, on the reverse strand, counting down.
GGAGCGCCTGCTCGACCTCCTGGCCGAGTACGACGTGGACCTGATCGCGCTGGCCCGCTACATGCGGATCCTCTCGCCGGAGGTCGTCTTCCGGTACGAGGGCCGGATCATCAACGTCCACCCCTCGCTGCTGCCGGCGTTCCCCGGCGCGGAGGCGTACCGGCAGGCGAAGGACGCCGGCGTCCGCATCGCGGGCGTCACCGCCCACTACGTGACGACCGACCTCGACCAGGGGCCCGTGATCGCCCAGCGCGCCTTCGACGTGCCCGCCGGCGCCGAGGTCTCGGAGATCAAGCGCCGCGGGCAGCCGCTGGAGGCCGACGTGCTGCTCGACGCCGTCCGGCTCCACCTCGCCGACGCGATCGCGATCCACCGCGGCACGGTCCACGTGCGCGAGGACGCCGACGTCGACGCCCAGCTCGGGCTCAGCGAGGCCGCGATCGACGCCAACCCCGACGAGCCGGTCGACGGCGAGCCGCTGTCTCGCTCCGGGACGCCGCCGGTCGAGAGCGACTGACCGGCGACGGCCGGAAGCGACCCGCCGTCCCGTTCGACCCCTTTTAAACCACCGGGCGCGTAGAACCGACAGTGTCGACGACCGGTCCCCTCTCGCGGTTCGCCGCCGACGCCCGCGCCGCCGTCGGGCGCGACGAGCGCCTGATCCTCCTGTTTCTCCTGTTGCTCTCCCTCGCGGCGCTCGCGGTCTTCCTCCACTACACGACGCTGATCCTCGACGGGCTTCCGGACGTGATCCCCTCCGCGGTTTCGCGGCCGTGAGGGGGCCGCAGTCGCGATCGCTCGCTCACGACCCGTCGCCGTCGTCGCTCTCCTCACCCTCCTCGATCGACTCCATGACGCGGGCGTGGAATTCCTGCAGCACCGCCGACTCGTCGTCGGCGAGCACCGTGTCGGAGTCGACGAGCGTCGCGAGCCCGAACGAGAGCGGCGTCGGCGAGTCGACGGCGTGGCGCACGACGTCGACGTCGCCGTCCGCGACCGCGCCGAGCACCTCCCGGATCCCCGCGACGTCGAGCCGGTCCTCCAGCAGCTCTCGGTACGTCTCCTCGGCGACGGCGAACTCGTCGAGCTCGTCCGCGAACGAGAGCAGCATCTCGGCCGACACCTGCTGTTCGGCCGCGGTCTTCTCGTACCCCTTGTACCGTTTCAAGATGAGCAGCGAGCGCGCCGCGTCGATCCGGAAGTAGCGCTGGTGGAGGTCCGTCCCCCGCACCGCCTCGCGGAGGTCCTCCCGGACCGTCTCGGGGTCGAGGCCGCGGAGGATCGCGGCGACGTCGACCTTGCGGTTCAGCGGGAGCGCGAGCGAGAAGCCGCGGTCCGCGACCGCGACGGCGACGTTCGCGTCCGTGCGGTCCGCGACCGCGGCGGCGACGAGCCGCGAGAGGCCGTCGTTGAACCGCCGGCCGTAGTTCGAGTGGACGTAGAACCGGCGCTTGTACTCGGCGCGGTCGAGCTCCTCCTCCACGACGAGCCGCGAGGGAGTGGGAACGCTCTCCTCGCCCGCGTACGCGACCTGCTCGTCGTAGGTCCGCGCGATCGCTCGGACCGCGTTCTCGTCGAGGGGGAACTCCCGGAGCCGCGCGCGGACCGCCGGCGGCCCGCCCGCTTCGAGCCGGTCGAGCAGCTCGCCCTGGAACGCCAGCACCTCCCGCGCGAGGTCGTACGACAGGGGCAGCCGCTCGGAGTACCACGAGGGGACGGTCGGGCGCTCGCTCGTCCGGTCGACGTACACCTTCGAGCCGCGGCGGTACCGGAAGGCGAACCGCTCGCCGCCGAGGGTGAAGACGTCGCCGGACTCCAGGGTGTCGAGGTAGCTCTCGTCGAGCGTCCCGACCGGCTCCCCGTCGCGCGTGAGCACCTGACAGCTGAACGAGTCCGGGATGGTGCCGACGTTCGTCATGTAGATGACCCGCGCCAGCCGGCCGCGCTTCCCGACGAGAAGCTCGCCGACCGGGTGCCCCTCGTGGTGGTGTTCCCCGCCCGGCGGGTCGTTCTCGTCGCGCCACACCTTCGGGTAGACGTTCCTGTCTTCGAGCCCATCGTAGTCCGCCGTGAGGTACCGCATGAGGCGCTCGTACTCGTCCTCGCCGAAGCCGCGGTACGGGTGCGCGCGCCGGAGCGTCTCCCGGACCTCGCGGTCGGGGCGGATCCGGTTTATCGCCATCCCGTAGACGTGCTGGGCGGCCACGTCGTAGGCGCCCTCGGGGAGGAAGACGCGGTCGACGAACCCGTCCTCGGCGCGGGCGAGCATCGCCGCGCACTCGACCAGCTCGTCGCGGTCGAGCGCGAACAATCGCCCCTCGACCGTCTCGCCGGGGCTGTGGCCCGCGCGGCCGACGCGCTGGAGCAGCGCCGCGACCGACTTCGGCGACCCGACCTGGACCACCAGGTCGAGGTGGGGCATGTCGATGCCGAGCTCTAGGCTCGTCGACGTGGTCACCACGTCCAGCTCGCCCGCCTTCAGCCCCTCCTCGATCCGGGTGCGCTGCCCCTCGCCGAGGCTCCCGTGGTGACAGCCCGAGTCCGACTCGTCGTAGCCGAAGCGCTCGCGGAGCTCCTGCAGGGTTCGCTCCGCGCCCGACCGGGAGTTCGTGAACACCAGCGTGTTCTCGTGGGACTCGATCAGCTCGCGGAGCGACTCGTAGAACCGGTCGGTGACGACCGACCTGGGGGTGTGGATCAGGTCGGCCGCCGGCGTCCGCAGTTCGAGGTCGAACTCCCGGACGAACCGCGCGTCCACCAGCTCGTACGGGCGCGGTTCGAGCCCGGACTCGTCGCCGACCTCGCCCGCGACGCGCTCGCGGCCGACGAGGAACTCGGCGACCTCGTCGAGCGGCTCGACCGTCGCCGAGCAGCCGATCCGAGTCGGCGAGCCGTCGGCCAGCTCCGTCAGCCGCTCCAGCGAGACGGCGAGGTGCGTGCCGCGCTTGTTCGCGGCCAGCGAGTGGATCTCGTCGACGATCACGTACTCGACCGTCCGGAGCTTCTCCTTGAACTTCGGGGAGTTGAGCAGGATCGCCAGCGTCTCCGGCGTGGTGTTGAGCACGTGCGGCGTCTCCTCCAGCATCGCCCGCCGGTCCGCCTCGCTCGTGTCGCCGTGCCGGATCGCCTGGCGGACGTCGGGGTCGGCGTCGTCGCCCGGTTCGCCGGCCTTCGACAGCTCCGCCGCGATCCCCTCGATCGGGGCCTCCAGGTTGCGCTTGATGTCGTTCGCGAGCGACTTCAGCGGCGAGACGTAGAGACAGTACACCGAGTTCTCCAGCCCTCCCGCCCGCTCGCGGGCGAAGAGGTCGTCGAGCACGGCGGTGAAGGAGGCGAGCGTCTTCCCGCTGCCGGTCGGCGCGGCGACGAGGCAGTTTCTCCCCTCGTCGACGTGGGGAATGGCCTCGCGCTGCGGCGGCGTGAAGAAGCCGCCGTTCTCGCCGACGTACGCGCCGAACTCCGAGACCCACCAGCGGCGGACCGGCGGCGAGAGGCGGTCCAGCACGTCGGCGTCCGGGAGCGGCACCGTCTCCGGATCGAACTCGACGGCGGGGGCGTCGCGTCCGGCGAGCGCCTCGCGGAGGAGCGCCCGCGCGGACGGGCGCTCCGCGCCGCGGTCCGTGAGTTCCGTCACTACCGCGTACGTGGGCGCGCGAAGGGATATCGGTTGCGTCGGTGGTCGCGCGCTCGCCCGCGTCGGCGACCGTACCGAACCGCCTCGTTTATCCGCGGTCCGTCCGTGGCGCCGCACGTATGAGTGGAACCTCGCCGGCGACGGAGCGGGAGATAGACCGCAACCTGTTCGTCACCGTCTCGGGGCCGCCGGGGTGCGGGGCGACGACGCTGGTCGAGGGGCTCGCGGAGGCGCTCGACTGCGGCTACGTCTCCGGGGGGGAGCTGTTCCGCGAGATCGCGGCCGAGCGCGACATGAGCCTCTCGCAGCTGATCGCGAAGACCGGCGAGTCGGAGGAGATCGACCGCGCGCTCGACCGGCGGCTCCGCCGGATCGCCGAGAAGTGGGGGACCGCCAACAAGGCGTTCGTCCTGGAGTCGCGCCTCGCCGGGTGGATCGCCGGGAACCGCGCCGACGTCCGGATCTGGCTCGACGCGCCGGACGAGGTGCGCGCCGACCGGACGCTCGACCGCGAGGAGATGACCTCGGAGATGCAGGTCCGCGAGGTGATAGAGGAGAAGCGCTACAAGTCGTACTACGGGATCGACCTCTCCGACCGGTCGATCTACGACCTCGCGATCAACACGGGGCGGTGGGACGTCGAGACGACGCTCGACGTCGCGCTCACCGCCATCGAGGGGTACGACGTCGAGGCCGACGAGGGCGCGTTCGACACGCCCGACTTCGAGATTTAGGGAGTAGCCTTTCTGGCCGCGACCCCGCGCCTACAGCGTGATCACGTGGTCGACGCCGACCTCGCCGAGCGCCGCGTAGAGGTCGGGGAAGCAGCCGACGGTCGCCCCCTCCACGGTGTTCGTCGGCTCGTAGCGGTCCCGGCCGTGCTCGTCGGTGCGGTCGAACTCGGCGAGCCCCCGGCGGGTGGCGCACTGGTCGCACAGCATGAGGAGGATGTCCCGCTCGGCCGCCACGTCGGCGAGCCGCTGGCCCAGGGGATCACCCTCGCGGAGCGCGTACGTGTTGTCGTGGAAAAAGAACATCCCGACCACGTCGGCGCCGTGGGCCCCCGCCTCCAGCTGCGGGAGGATCATGTCCCCGAGCACGTAGTCGATGGTCTGTCCGGCCGTCGCGAAGACGTACGCGACCTTCATACCGCGGGGACGACGGGACGGGACATCGCTCCGCGGGCATCGGCAGGATTCCCCGCCGTCTGTGACGAGTGGCGCACCGGTGGGGGTCGAGCGTCGCCCGCGGCGGGAGCGGGTCCGCAGCGGGAGCGAGCCCGCGGCGAGAGCGAGTCCGCGGTCAAACGACGACGGAGCCGAAGGGGTACGCCCCAGTCTCCGCGGTCCAGACCGGCCCCGCCTCGACGTCGACGAGCGAGACCCGGTCGTCGTCGTAGTGCGAGACGACCAGCCGGTCGCCGACGCGGGTGGCGACGAGGCCCGGCGCCGGCGTCTCGACGACGGCACCCAACAGCGACCGGAGCCCGGGCGCGGCGGCGTCGAGCACCCACCACTCCCCGCCGATCCGGAACAGGTCGACGGGGCGGTCGAACCCCTCGTGGACCGCGACGACCCCGAGGTCGCGGTCGAACTCGTGGACGACGCCGTCATCGCGACCGGGCACGAAGACCCGGTCGGCCGTGACGACGAGGTCGTACGGGTCCGCGCCGACCGCGGCCTCCCCGAGGACCGGCTCGTCGGTCGGGGCGCCCGCGCCGTCGCGCCGGACGAGACCCCCGTCCGTATCGAACGCGACGATCCGAGCGCCCGCCTGGTCGACGGCGTAGCCGCGGTCGCCGTCGGGGCCGACCGCGACGCCCTGCACCCGGGCGTCGGGCCCGACGCCGACGGCGCCGAGCCGCTCGCGGGCGACGGGGTCCACGACGTCGACGACGCCCTCCCGCCGGCTGCCGGCGTAGAGCCGACCGCCGTCCGGGGCGACGGCGACCTCGTGTGGCTCGGCGCCGACCCCGATCCGGGTGACGAGCGTCCGTGACTCGGGGTCGACGACGGCGAGCGCGTCGCCGGCGGTACAGGAGACGAACAGCTCGCCGTTCGCGGTCGCGAAATGCGTGGGGCCGAGCACGCCGGTCTCGACCCGCGAGACGGCGCCGTCCGGGTCGACCGCGGTGACCGCCCGCTCGCCCATCGTCGCGACGAAGGTCCGCCCCGCGGCGGTCGTCGCGTGGACCGGGTGGCTGCCGACCGGGACCTCGCCCAGCGGCTCGCCGTCGGCGAGCGCGAACAGCGCGAGGACGTCGTCGCCCTCGCAGGGGACCGCGACGACGCGGTCGGGCGGGCGGTCGGAGTCGCCCGCGTCGCCGCGGTCGGCCGCCCCGTCGCCCGTCATCCCGTACAGGAGAAGTCGCCGCTGCTGTCGTCGCCGCCGACGCTCCCCTCCGTCTCGATCACGACGCTCGTCGCGGTCTCGACGGGGTAGCGGCCGCGGTCGCCCTCGACGTTCGCCCACTCGCCGAAGCCGCCGTCGTACACGCGCACGTCCTCGAAGCCGATCGCCCGGAGCGTCAGCCACGTCGACGTGGGGTCGACGTTGTCGTCGCCGTAGACGACGACGGTGCCGGACCGGTCCAGCTCGGCCCGGTTCTCGTACAGCCCCACGAGCTCGCCCGGGTCGGTCATCCGCCGGCCGGAGACGTTGCCGACCCAGTGGACGCCGATCGCGCCCGGGAGGTGCCCGTGGCGGTCGTTGTCGGGGTTCAGGGCGTCGGCGGCGGGCGCGCCGAGGTACGCCTCCGGGGCGCGAACGTCGACGAGGCCGGGGCCCTCGCCGTTGAACGTCCCGAGGCGATCGGCGAGCCAGTCGCGGGTGACCCACGCCGACTCCGCGGGGTCGGGATCGTACTCGGTCGGCGTGACCCGGTCTCGGGAACCGGTCCCGAGCCGACCGTTCCAGCCCGAGAGGCCGCCGTTGAGGGCGCGGATCGAGCCGCCGTGGCCCAGCGCCGCGAGCGCGAACGCGGTCCGGGTCACCCGGGACCCGACGCTCGCGCCGTAGACGAGGACGTCGTCGTCGGGCGACACGCCGACCTCGCCGAACGCGGCCGCGATCGCCTCGACGTCCGGAACCAGGCCGGCGCCGCTCGACTCCCGGCCCGTGATCGCGTCGAACGGGACGCGCCTGGCGCCGTAGATCCGCTCCTCGCGGAAGCGCTCGGCGTTCCGCGCGTCGAGGACGACGACGTCCCCGCGGTTGTCGGCGAGCCAGCTCGGCCCGACGAAGTGGGCGACGTTCCCGCTCACCTCGTACCGCGCGGCGACGTCGGCCGGGGTCGAGACGCCGAGGCAGCCGGCCGTGCTCGCCGCGCCGGCGACCGTCGCGCCCGCCGCGGCCCGGAGGAGCCCGCGACGGGTCGACGCCGGGTCCGGCTCCCGCTCGTCGCGGGCGTCGTCGGCGCTCCCGTCGTCGGGGTCGTCGTCGACGTCCCCGTCGTCGGACGCGCTATCGGGGGTCATCCGCAGTAGCAGTGGTCGTCCATGCACCACGAGGCCTCCATCTCGCCGAACGTGATCCCGAGCGAGGCGAGCGACGCCTGCACCCGCGACACCGCGTCCTCCTCCGGGCGAACGGTGCCGGCGACCGCGCCGGTGGGCGCCTCGCCGGCCTCGACCGTCGCGACGACCTCGCGGCTCGCGTGGTCGATCACGGCGACCTGGTTCGCGTCCTGCACGGGGACGTACAGCTTCTCGCGGTTCGGCCCCCAGGCGCCGGCGATGCTGCTGCCGCCGACGTCGAGGGTGGTCGCGTACTCGTTCGCCTCCAGGTCGATCACGCCGACGCCCTCGCCGGGGATGAAGAGGTACGCGGCCGTGTTGTCGGGGGCGACCTCGCTCGTGATCGGCGCGCCCGGGAGCCCGTCGTCGCGGGTGACCTTCGCGATCTCCTCCGGGCTCTCCGGATCGGAGATGTCCCAGACGCTCTCGGAGCCCTCGCGGGGCACCTCGGGGTCGCCGCCGAGCGTCCCCTCGCCGTTCTCGACGAGGAGGAGCTCCCCGTCGAAGGAGGCGGTGCACATGAACGGGAGGACGTTGCCCTCGGTGACCGGCTCGCCGGCGTCGACCCGGGTCACCGTCTCGAAGGGGTCGACGCTCAGCACGCGGATCGCCTCGTCGGCGACGTCGACGACGAAGGCGTAGTCGCCGTCCGGGCCGAGCGTCATGTCGCAGGGACCGACGTAGCCGGTCTCGATCTCGGCGGTCACCTCGCCGAAGGCGTCGCTGTCGCGGTCCGCGTCGACGCGGAAGATGGCGTGGTTCTCGTCGCCCTCGGGCGCCATCCCGGTCGTCCCGCCCGAGGCGATCAGGAGGTGCTCGCCGTCGGGCGTCACGTTCGGGTAGTTCGGGCCGTACCCCGTCTCGACGAAGGCGAGCTCCTCCAGCGTGCGCTGGTCGAACGCCCGGACGCCGCCCGAGACGTTCAGCCAGAGCACGTCGTGCTCGTCGTCGATGCCCGTGGCGTACTGGTTGGCCGGGAAGGAGGCGGTCGTGCCGAGGAACGCGGTCGTGAGCAGCTCGTCGCTCTCCGTGTCGATGACGCTCAGCGTCCGGTCCCCGTTGTTGAAGACGAACATCGTCGGCGCGGGCTCGTCGCCGCCCCCGCCGTCGCTTCCCCCCGAGCAGCCGGCCAGCGCCGTCGTCGCGCCGACGGCCCCCGAGGCCTGCAGGAGGCGCCGCCGGTCGATCCCGTCGGCGAAGGGGTTCCGCCGGTCGTCGTTGGCCAGCTCGCTCCCCTTCGCGGGGCGCGGTCCCGCGCCGCCCGACGCGCCGGGGCCCCCGTCGGCCGAGGCGCTCGACGCCGCGTCGTTCGCTCCGCAGCCGCAGTCGTCGCTCATACGCCCACGACGCGGCTCGCGCGTAAAGGGCTCTCGGACGCGCGCTTCGTTGCCCCGTGTGTCACATAGGAGCAAGTGTTGCTCGTTCCTCCGACCGGTGCGCACCGTTACCGTCTTCAGCGACGTTTTAGGTGCGGGCGCACTCCGCTCCGGTAATGATGCTCTCGCCCGTCGCTTACGTCGGGATCTCGGTCGCGGTCGGGCTCTCGTTCGGCGTGCTGTTACAGAAGGCGCGGTTCTGCTTCGTCAGCGCGTTCCGCGACTTCGTCGCGTTCAAGGACACCCGCGTGTTGAAGGGACTGCTCGCCGGCATCGCGGTGATGACCGTCTTCTGGAGCGTCCAGGCTACGTTCGGCTACTTCCGCGGTTTCTGGACGCCCGCGTGGGGGCTCGGCTCGCTGTTCGGCGGCTTCGTCTTCGGGCTCGGGATGACGCTCGCCGGCGGCTGCGCCTCGGGCACCCTCTACCGCGCCGGGCAGGGGTACCTCCAGTTCTGGCTCGTCCTCCTGTTCATGTTCGTCGGCTACGTCCTCTTCGCGTTCGCGTTCCCGGTCGCGGAGACGTACTACTTCCAGACCCTGAACCCGTTCGAGGGGCAGACGCTGTACCTCTCGCTCCCGTTCTCGCCGGCGATCACGGGCGCGCTGGCGGTCGCGGTCGGCACCCTCGCGTACGCGTTCGTGAAGGGGAGAAGCGCCCTCCCGGACGACCCCTCCGGCGGGACCGGCGTGGGGGCCGACACCCGCGCGCAGGCCGCGCTCGGCGCCTCCCGGACGCTCTCGGCGGTCTCGGTCGGACTGCGCGGCATCGCCGACGGGACCGTCGCGTACGCCCGGGGGCTCCGCGACGACGACCGGCCCCTCGCGGTCCGGCTCCGCGACTCGTGGGACGCGCGGACCGCGGGCGTGGCGATGGCGCTCGTCGCGAGCCTCTGGTTCTACGTGCACGGCCACTGGGCGATCACCGGGAGCGAGGCGCGCTGGGCCGGCTACCTGCTCGCGGGCGCCGGGTTCGACGTCGCGAGCGTCGAGTACTGGGGGTCGATCCTGTTCCGCGACGGCGACGTCTCGCTGACGATCGACATGATCATGATCGCGTCGCTGATCGTCGGCTCCTTCCTCGCCGCGTACGCCTCCGGCGACTTCCGGGTCCGGAAGCCGAAGCTGAACCGGGTGCCCAACTACGCCGTCGGCGGGCTCCTGATGGGCGTCGGCTCGCGGCTCGCGGCCGGCTGCAACATCGCGAACCTCTTCTCGGGGGTCGCGCTGCTGTCGATTCACTCATTCCTGGCCGGCGCGGGGATCATCCTCGGCGTCTACGTGATGACCCACTACATGTACCGCGAGGTCGGCTGCGCGATCTAAGAGGAATTCTCGACCGGATTCGAAGCCGCTGATCGGGACGACTACGGGCCGATCTGTAAGGACGTGGTATCTCTTGAAGCCGTATGCACGCTCCTCTGAGAAACCACCGCGGAGAACATCTCCAAAGCCCCAGCCGGCTCCGGTCGAGGGGCTCGCTGCGGTCCTCAATCACTCGCTGCGCTCGTTCTCTGCGGTCCTGGCGTCGCCCGTCTTCCCGGAGCCGGCTGCCCCTTTGAGTCCCTCCCCCGCACAGCCCCGCAACCGCAGCCTCACGCCTCCCCAGCCTCGTCGGTGGTCCTCCGCGTTGCTCCGGACCACCGACTCCCTCGCACGCGCTGACTCGCGGCCGCCGGGGGCGGCCGCTCGCAGGCGCGCGCCGCCGCACCGGCATAGTCAGTACCGAATCGGCGCCGACGACTCTCGGCCGTGAAGCCTCTCAAAGACGAGAATACCAGCAAAAACTTCGACCGCCGGCTCAGGCGTCAGCCGCCGCGCCGGTCTCCAGCTCGAAGTCCCACTCCTCGTAGCCGCCGGACATGCTGGCGACGAGCACGCCGTCCTCGACGCCCTCGTAGCTCTGGATCAGCATCGCGGCCTGCTTCGACGACTGGCCGACCGGACAGGCGCAGACCACGTCGGTGTCGTCCCAGTCGATGTCGGGGACGCGGGAGGGGAGGTCCCCCAGCGGCACGTTGATCGCGCCGGGGATGTGCCCCTGCTCGTACTGTTCGGGCGGTCGCGTGTCGATGACGCGGACGTCGCCCTGCTGGACGCGCTCGTTGACTTCCTCGGGGGTGAGTTCCTCGACCATGATCATTCCTTCCGCATGAAGATGCGGTAGCGGCCGTCGCCGGACTTCCACACCTTGGCGGTCGCGTCGTCGCCGACCGCCTTCGGGACGTTCTCCGTGCTCGGGACGTGGTCCGTCTTCTGGACCAGCACGTCGCCGGGCGAGAGCCCCGCGATGGCCTTCTTCGCCTCGACCTGGGGGTACGGGCAGACCTCGCCGGTCATGTCCTGTACCTCGGTCGCGTCCGCCAGGAGCGACTCGGCGGTCTCGTCGTCGAGCTCGTCGGGCATCTCGACGACGTCGTCCCACGATGGTTGACTCATACGGACCGGTACGCGTCTCGCCCGGTAACCCCTTTCGTGTGCGGCAGGCTTCTCCCGTATCTCGGACGGGCGATCGCGGCGCACGACCGCGATAGCCGTCGAGACGACCGTTTCCGTCGGACTCTTATCGGGGAGCGACCTACGGAACCCATGAGCGAGTACGTCGTCGACGAGTCGACGATCTTCGAGACGCCCCTCGTGGAGCTCGACCTCGACATCGAGGCCGACGCGGACGTGTACGCGAAGGCGGAGTGGTTCAACCTCTACGACGCCCCGCACGGCGGCGGGTCGATCAAGTCCCGGATCGCGAAGGGGATGCTGGACGGCGCCGAGGAGCGCGGCGACCTGGAGCCCGGCGTCACCGTGATCGAGCCGACCTCCGGCAACACCGGCAGCGAGGTGGCCCGGCTCGCGGCCGCCCGCGGCTACGACGTCGAGATCGTCATGCCGGACAACGCCGCCGGCGGGAAGGTCGAGGCGGTCCGGGACGCGGGCGCGGAGATCCACTTCGTCGACGCCAACCTCGGCTACGACGCCGTCATCGAACGCTGCGAGGCGATCATCGCGGCCGACCCCGAGGCGTACTTCCGCCCGAACCAGTACGAGAACCCCGACAACCCCGGCACCCACGAGCGGACGACCGCCCGCGAGATCTACGAGGCGACCGACGGCGACGTGACCCACTTCGTCGCCGGCGTCGGCACGGGCGGGACGATCACGGGGACCGGCCGCGGCCTGACCGACCTGAGCGACGGCGCCGTCGAGGTCGTCGGCTTCGAGCCGGACGAGCAGCTCCACGCCATCGACGGTCTCAAATTCCTCAAGACGGGCGACCACTACCACCCCGAGACGTACGACGAGTCGGTCCTCGACCGGACGGAGTACGTCACCACCTCGGACGCCTACGACCGGGCGCGGGCCCTCCGGGAGCGCTACCTCGACGACTCGGTCCCCGTCGCCGACCCCGGCCAGCACGACGAGGCGACGGTCCGCGAGCACCTCCGCGTCGGCGACCAGTTCGTCGTGGGCACGTCTGCGGGCGCGGGCGCCGCGGTAGTGGCGAACCTCGACGCGGCCGGCGACCTCGCGGACGACGACGTGGTCGTGTTCATGCTGTGCGACCGCGGCGACAAGTACGCGGACATCCCGCTCTGGGAGGACTATTTATAAACGGGCCGTCTTCGCGAGGAAAGAAACTGAACCGTTACCGTCCGCCGGAGGCGGCCGGGATGACGCGGACCTGCGCGTCGGCCGGGACCTCGGCGTCGACGCCGTCGACGGGCGTCCCCTCGACGTAGACGTTGATGAACTCCTTGATCTCGCCGTCTTCGAGCACGCTGTCCCGGAGCTCCGGGCCGTGCTCGTCGGCGTGGTTGTCGAACAGTTCGCGGACGGTGGCGCCCTTGACCTCGACCTCCGAGGTCGCGGACCCGCCGACGAGGACGGCCGGCAGCTTGATCGTTGCCATACGTCACGTTCGCGTCCCAGTCCAAAAAGGGACGCGTCGACGGCAACCGCGGCCACGGCCTAACACGACCGGCGTCCCGCCACGGTCCGCTCGCGCCGGTTCCGACCGACGGTCCCGCGTCGGCGACGGGGCGGGGGTTGGCGACGGGAAGCGGGTCGGCGTCGTCGGAACCGTCGCCGGTGTCGTCCCCGGCCGTCCCCGAACGCGTCGCCGGTCGTGCGGACAGGACGCACCTCCGAGATGCCGGCAGGACGCGCCGGTGGGCGGCCGGCTTATGCGTTCGCGGCGATAAGGGCGGCCGAATGAGCGACCTCGATCTCGATCCGACGCAGCTCGACCGCTACTCCAGACACATCATCATGGACGACGTCGGCCCGGAGGGCCAGAAGGCCCTGCTCGACGCCGAGGTGCTCGTCCTCGGGGCGGGCGGGCTCGGCGCGCCGATCATCCAGTACCTCGCCGCCGCCGGCGTCGGCACGCTCGGAATCGCCGACGACGACGAGGTCGAGCTGTCGAACCTCCAGCGCCAGGTCATCCACGGGAACGACGACGTCGGCCGGAAGAAGGTCGACTCAGCCGCCGACTTCGTCGAGGGGCTGAACCCCGACATCGACGTCCGGAAACACGAGCTCCGGGTCACCTCGGACAACATCGAGGACCTCATCGACGGCTACGACTTCGTCGTCGACGGCACGGACAACTTCGCGACGCGGTACCTCGTCAACGACGCCTGCACCCTCGCCGGGATCCCCTTCTCGCACGGCTCCATCTTCAAGTTCGAGGGGCAGGTGACGACGTTCGCCGGCGACGACGACTCGCCGTGTTACCGCTGTCTGTTCCCCGAGGCGCCGCCGGCCGGGATGGTCCCGAACTGCGCGACCGCCGGGGTTCTCGGCGTGCTCCCCGGAACGGTCGGCTGCCTGCAGGCGACCGAAACGGTGAAACACGTCATCGGCGAGGGCGAGTCGCTCGACGGCTCGATGCTGTTCTTCGACGCGCTCGACATGGAGTTCGACAAGGTCGAGATCCCCAAGCAGGACGACTGCCCGGTGTGCGGCGACGACCCCGCCATCGAGTCGGTGCAGGACGTCGAGTACAACGCCTCGTGCGCCATCGACGTCGGCGGCGACGACGAGGCGGAGCCCGAGATCGAAGCGGACGACTGAGGCCCGACGCTCGGCGAAATTTTCTTTTCAGCGAAGCACCGGCCGCGACCTACACTCAAGGAGCGTGAGCGTCAACGACGCGAGCTAACCCAGAAACGATGCGGTGGCGCGCGCCTGCGAGCGGCCGCCCTCGGCGGCCGCGAGGAGCGCGTGCGAGGGAGTCGCGACCGAAGGGAGCGACGAGGCTGGGGAGGCGTGAGGCTGCGGGGCGGTGCAGTCGGGCGGGACTCAAAGGGGCAGAAACGAGGGCGAGTTAGGCGACGAGAGCACCGCAGGGAGGGAGCGAAAGCGACCGACCGAGGAGCGCAGCGAGCGTAACTCGCCCTCGTTTCTGGGGCTTTGGAGGTGTTCACCGGTGATCCGACGTCGACCGCGTACAGCCGAGCGGCTGGGACCGTGGCGGTCTTCACCGCCGACTCGGAATCAACCACGTATAAACGAACGGTCGGGACCGCGAAGCCTGACACCGCCGACTCCGAGACGCACACGCGGATGTCGCGTTCGAACGCGTCCTACCGCTCGCTCCGCACCGAGACCGTCTCCTGTTCGAACGCCTCCTCGTCGCCCCGCCAGCGCCACGAGCCGACGAACGGGTAGCCGTCGAGCGCGCAGATGACGTACGAGTGGTCCGGCCACGTCGCCCGCGCGGCGTCCGTCTCGCTCGGGTGGGTCGGGCCCGTGGGGTGCGAGTGGTAGAAGCCGACCACGTCGAGCCCGTCGCCCTCGATCGTCTCGATGAGCTCGAACTGCTCCTCGGGGTCGATGAGGTAGCGGATCTGGGGCGTGTCGGCGACGTTCTCCGCCTGATACGTGTCGGTGACGACGCTCGGCTCGCCGTCGGTCCCGTGGGTGCCGGCGAGGACGCCGCAGACCTCCGCCTCGCCGCCGCCGTACGCGTGGTAGACGATGTCGTCGTAGACCGCTCGCGAGAGTTCGATCATGGCCGAGCGAAGGCGACTCCGACCGATAAGTCCGTCCCGACCGGCAAGGGCCGCGCTCCGTCACAGGTAGCGGCAGTCGTTGACGGGCTAGCGGAGGGTTTTGCCGCCGCGGTCGGAGTCGCTGGCATGAGCGACGCCGAGCACGGGTCGCCGGCGCCGACCGCCGACGAGGCGCTCCACACGACCCTCGACATGCCGTTCGACGACGCGGTCCCCTTCGTGCAGATCGAACACGAGCTCGCCGACTTCGAGACGGTGCGCGTCACGCGGTTGGACCGGATGATCGAGGGGATGCTCGGCCACGACGACGTCGAGCGGACCGCCCTCATCGTCGTCTGTCACCCAGAGATCGCGTTCGACGCGATCGAGATCGACCCCACGCTCGCCGGGATGCTCCCCTGTACCACCATCGTCTACGAGCGCGAGGGCGACGACCGGGTGCACGTCCACCACACGTCGGCGACGAAGGCGATCCGCGACCTCGGCTGCGCGCCCGCCGACGCCGGCGGCGCGGTCGAGGACCTCGTCGAGAAGACCGGCGAGCTGATGACGGTCGTCTGGGAGAACATCGAGGAGCACGGGCGAGAGCGGGCACCGGAGGGGTAGACCGGCGGAACCGCGGCTTCGAACCGCCTCCGCTACAGCCCCTCGACCCGCCGGAGCGCGTTCCGCACCGCCCCCGGCGTGGCGTGCGGCCCGCCCTGTACCCGGTGGTCCGGGAGGAGGAGCGGGACCGGGTTCTCGTCGAGCGCGTTCCGCACGAGTTCGAGGTCGTCGGGGTCGTCCGCGTCGAGCGCGGCCAGGCGCGTGAGCCGGCTCACCGACACCTCCTCGCCGTAGGGGACCGTGCGGAGCGCTTCGAGGACGTCGCGCCGGTCCGTCGGCACCGTGAGCCCGACGGCGACGTCGGCGAACTCGTCGCGCTCGCCGCGGACGTACGCGCCGATCCGGTCGAGCAGCTCGTGGTCCGGCTCCGCGTCCGCCGGCACGTCCGCCGGGAACGACACCGAGATGACCCGCCCGCCGGCGAAGCCGACTTCGACCGCTCGGTCGAGGGCCGCGAACTCGCGGGCGAAGACGCCCGACGTTCCCGTCGTATTCATACCCGTCACACGACGGGCCCGACGGTTAAAACGAGGGGGCGAATCCCGCGTCGGGCCCGTGCGGCCCACGGCGCGCCCCGCGGACGGCCGGCCCCGCAAGTCTTATGAACAGATACGTGCATTAGTGTACAGTAATGGAGGATACAACCGAGCTGGCCCCCGCGGTCAGGTCGATACTGTCGGCCGCGCGCGACCGGGCGGCCGAGGGCCGAACCGACCGCGTCGACGTCGACCCGCGCGACCTGCGGGCCGCGTTCGACCGCGCCGAGGCCGACGGCCGGGTTCCCCTGATCGCCGAGGTCAAGCCGACGAGTCCGACCACCGACGGCGCCCGCGAGGACGACCCCGTCGCGCTCGCCGAGGGGATGGTCGCCGGCGGCGCCGCGGCGCTCTCGGTGCTCACGGAGCCCGAGCACTTCGGCGGGAGCGTCGCGGTGCTCGAACGCGTCCGCGAGGCCGTCGACGTGCCGGTCCTCCGCAAGGACTTCGTCGTCGCCGAGTCCCAGCTCGACGCCGTCGAGAGCGACGTCGTCCTCCTGATCGCGCGGTTCGTCGGCGACGACCTCCCGGACCTGCTCGCCGCGGCCCGCGAGCGCGGCTTCCAAGTCCTCGTCGAGGTCCACGACCGCGAGGAGCTGACGCGGGCGCTCGACGCGGGGGCGACGACGATCGGCGTGAACAACCGCGACCTCGCGGAGCTGGTCGTCGACCTCGGAACCTTCGAGTCCGTGGCGCCCCACGTCCCGGACGAGGTGACGCTGATCGCGGAGAGCGGGATCGGCTCGCCCGCCGACGTCCGCCGGATGCGGGCGGCCGGCGCCGACGCCCTGCTCGTCGGGAGCGCGATCATGGACGGCGACGTCGAGGCGAACACGCGGGCGCTGACGCGGGCGGAGGCGGACGACGGAGACCACCGAGACACCACGGAGACACCCACATGAGCGAAACCGAGCCAACGACGATCGAGACCGGAGAGCTGTCGCGACGCCCCGGCCGCCAGCGCGGCCGCGAGGACGGGAAGTTCGGCCGCTACGGCGGCCAGTACGTCCCGGAGGCGCTGATGCCGGCGATCGAGGAGCTGACCGACGCCTACGAGCGGTACGTCCTCGACAACGAGGACGGCTTCATGGACGAGTTCCGCGAGCGGCTCGCGGACTTCGGCGGTCGCCCGATCCCGCTTCAGCGGGCCGACCGGCTCTCCGAGCGCTACGACCGCGAGGTGTACCTCAAGCGCGAGGACCTCCTCCACGGCGGCGCGCACAAGCTGAACAACGCCCTCGGCCAGGTCCTGCTGGCGAAGTACATGGGGAAGGAGCGGATCATCGCCGAGACGGGCGCCGGGCAGCACGGCACCGCGACCGCGATGGCGGCCGCCCACCTCGACATGCCCTGCGAGATCTACATGGGCGAGCGCGACATCAACCGCCAGCGCCCCAACGTCTTCCGGATGAAGCTGAACGGCGCCGAGGTGAACCCGGTCACGGCGGGCCGCGGCACCCTGAAGGAGGCCATCTCGGAGACGATGCGCGACTGGGCGACCACCGTCGAGAACACCCACTACGTCATCGGGTCGATCGTCGGCCCGCACCCGTTCCCGGTGATGGTCCGCGACTTCCAGGCGGTCATCTCCGAGGAGGCGCGGGCGCAGGCGATCGAGAAGACCGGCGAGCTCCCGACCGACGTGGTCGCCTGCGCGGGCGGCGGCTCGAACACGATGGGGTCGTTCGCCGCGTTCGTCGACGACGAGGACGTCGCGCTCCACGCGGTCGAGGCCGGCGGCTCGACGCTGGAGGTCGACGAGGAGGCCGGCGTCGCCCCGAACTCCGCCTCGCTGTACACCGGCGAGGAGGGCGTGCTCCACGGCGCGCGCACCAAGCTCCTGCAGGACTCCGACGGACAGATCATGGAGAGCCACTCGATCTCCTCCGGGCTCGACTACGCCGGGGTCGGCCCGGAGCTCGCGTACCTCGTCGACGAGGGGCGCGTGAGCCCCGTCGCCGTCGACGACGACGCCGCGTTGGAGGGGTTCCACCGGCTCTCGCGCACGGAGGGGATCATCCCCGCGCTGGAGACGGCGCACGCCTTCGGCTTCTTAGAGGAGCGCCACGAGGAGCTCGGCGAGCGCGTCGTCGTGAACGTCTCCGGGCGCGGCGACAAGGACCTCGACGCCGCCATCGAGGAGACGGACAAGCGCGACGTCGACGAGGCGCCGGACATGTCGATGTTCACGGGGGGGATCTGAATGGCGGAGACGGGCAACTCGGCCGCGATAGCCGAGGCGTTCGCCGACGGCCCCGCCTACGTCCCCTACCTCGCCGTCGGCGACCCCTCCTACGAGGCGTCGCTGGAGTACGTCCGCGCGCTCGACCGCGGCGGCGCCGACGTCATCGAGCTCGGGCTGCCCTTCTCGGAGCCGATCGCCGAGGGACCGACGATCCAGGGGGCGCTCGTGCGCTCGCTCGACGGCGGGATGACGCCGGACCGGTTCTTCGCGTTCGCCGAGGAGCTCGACGTCGACGCGCCGCTCGTCTGCATGACGTACTACAACCTCATTTATCAGTACGGGGATAGCGAGGCGCAGCGCGCCTCGGACGCGAGCGGTGAAACCGCGAGCGAGACCGGCCCCCGCCCCTTCGTCGAGCGCGCCGCCGCGGCCGGCATCGAGGGGCTCGTCGTCCCCGACCTCCCGGCCGAGGAGGCCAACCCGCTGCGGGAGGCGTGCGACGAGTTCGGCCTCGACCTGATCTTCATCGTCGCGCCGACCACGGTCGGCGACCGGCTCGACCGGATCATGGGTCGCGTGTCGGGGTACGTCTACGTGCAGGCGCGGCTCGGGACGACCGGCGCGCGCGACGACGTCTCCGACCAGACCACGGAGAGCCTCGACCGGCTCGCCGAGTACGACGTGCCGAAGGCGGTCGGGTTCGGCATCTCCTCGGGCGAGCACGCCGAGCGCATCGTCGCCGGCGGCGCCGACGGGGTCATCGTCGGCTCGGCGCTCGTCGACATCGTCGCCGAGGGCGTCGAGGCGGACCTGTCGACCGAGGCGGTCGCGGACCGGCTTGAGGCGCTCTCGCGGGAGCTGAAGGCGGGCGCCGAGCGCGGCCACGCCGCCCGCGTCGGCGCGCCCGAGTCGCGGTGACCGGGGGTTCGAGCCAATACGACCCCGAACGAAACCCACTTACCTGCGATTGCCACACTCTCACACAACGACCGAACCCACCATGACAGCAGGACTCTCGGCACGACTCGACCGCATCTCCACGAACGACCGGTACCTCATCGTCCCGATGGACCACGGGATCACGATGGGCGCCGTCGACGGCCTCGTCGACATCGAGTCGACGATCGACGGCGTCACGCGCGGCGGGGCAGACGCGGTCCTCACGCAGCGCGGCGTCGCGGAGCGCGTCCACCCGAACAAGAACGGCGCGGGCTACATCGTCCACGTCAACGGGTCGACGACGATCGGCCCCGACGAGAGCGACAAGCGCGTCACGGCGACCGCCGAGGACGCGGTGCGCGCGGGCGCCGACGCGGTCTCGTTCCACATCAACGTCGGCTCCGACCACGAGCCGGACCAGATCGAGGAGCTGGCGGAGCTGACCGCCGACGCCGAGCGTCTCGGGCTCCCCGTGCTCGCGATGGCGTACGCGCGCGGCCCCGGCGTCGACGAGACCGACCCGGAGTCGCTGGGGCACGCGGTCCGGCTCGCCGAGGAGCTCGGCGCCGACGTGGTGAAGACCGGCTACTCCGGCGACGGCGACTCGTTCGCCCGCGTCACTGAGTCGACCCGGCTCCCGGTCGTCATCGCCGGCGGCTCGAAGGGGACCGACCGCGAGACCGTCGAGATGGTCCGCGGCGCGATGGACGGCGACGCGTCCGGCGTGTCGATGGGACGGTCGATCTTCCAGCACGAGGACCCGGAGGGGATCGCCCGCGCCGTCTCGGCGATCGTCCACGACGACGCCGGCGTCGACGAGGCGCTCCGGGCGGGCGGGTTCATCGAGGCGTAGGGACGCCTCGGGACGCGTTGAATCGCTCCGCGTCGACGAGGGGGAACGACGCGTCAGCAGGCGGCGGTGATACGCTTCTGCGGCTCCGGCGGTCCGACCGGCCCGGTCGGTCCGACCTCCTGTTCGACGTGGAAGACGGTCACCGACTCCACGCTCCGGTCCGCTCGCTCGCAGACGTACGCCGCCACCGGGCGGTACCGCGTCTCGCCGGCGTACCGCGTCCGGTGTCCGAACTGGTGCCAGAGGGTCGTCGGGTACGTCTCAGCGGCGTCCGGGGGCCGGTCGAACGCCACCGCCCCGCCGCCGAGCGCGTCGACCGACTCGCCGGAGTCGAGGGTGGCCCGGACGACGTACCAGCTGGACGTGTCCGGCGGGTTCGGCGCGAAGAACGACCAGCTCACCTCCGACAGGCCGCCCGTCGACTCCGACGCCGGGAGGTCGACGAGCCCGACCCCCGCGGCCTGCCACCACACGAGCGCGACGAAGAAGCCGACGAGCAGGACGGCGGCCGCCACTCGGACCCCGCGGCGAACCCCCGACGGGACCGACGGCGCCGACGCGGTCGCGTCCGCGCTCCCGCCGTCGCTCCGGAGCGCGGGGGCCGCGAGCCGGGCTGGGACGCGGGCCTTCGAGGCGACTCCCTCGACGGCGTCCCAGACCCGCGGCGGGAGGAACAGCAGGAGGACCGCGATCATGACGAACGGGAAGACGGCGAGACGCATCGTCGCGGCCATCCCGAGGTGCGCGGCGACGAACGACAGGACGACGCCGGTCCTGAGTCGCTCGGACGGGACGAGCAGCAGGACGGACGCCGCGAGGAGCGCGATCCAGAGCCAGTTCACCGCCGCGAGGACCGCGGTCCGTTCTGAGATGAGCGGGCCCAGTCCCACCACGAACTCCTCCACCTGATATATCCGCGGGACCGCGACGCCCGACATCCACGCGTCGCTCCGGTACTTGGAGACCGCGTTCGCCGCGTAGATCGACACGAGCGTCAGGAGGGCGACGGCCGTCCCGAGCGAACAGACTCGCCGGTCGCTTCCGGTTCCCCGCTCGTCGCCGTCCCGTTCGTCAAGGTCGCCCCGTCCGTCGAGTTCGTCCCGGTCGCGACGGTCGCTCCGCCGGCTCCCGCCGAGCGACCACCGGGCGTCGAGCGGGAGGAAGAGCGCCAGGAACAGGAACGCGACCAGGATCGTGTTCCCGCCGTTGATCACGAACGGGTTCCGGGCGTACAGCGACGCGAGGAGGACGAGCGAGACGGCCGTCGACGCCCGCGTCCGGTAGCCGACGAGCAGGCAGACGGCGGCGCCCGCGGCGAGCGCGAGCAGCGCCGCCTGGACCCGCGCCGACCCGGACACCGCGTGGATCGAGACGGCCTCCAGCGTCGGGTACACCTCGGCGAGCGTCGAGCGCGGCAGGACGCCCTCGTCGGTGTAGAACGCGCGCAGCCCCGGGAGCCGGTAGACGAGCAGGTCCCCGAGGAGCAGGAGCGCCAGCGCGATGCGGAACGCGCCGAGCGCGCGCGGGTCGACCCCGAGGCAGGGGGCGGCGCGCTCGCGGAGGGCGTCGCGCGTCGCGGCGTCCCGGGGGGCCGCGTTCGAGAGCCGCTCGCGTAGTGGCGTCATTCGGTGCTTCGGGTCGTAGGTGCCATCTCAGCGATAAGTGCTTTGTCGTCTCCGGAGGCGCGGCGTCGGGCACGGCGTCCGACCGCGTCGCAGCGTCGGCCGCAACGCGCGACCCTTCCGCAGTTTTCAAGCCCGCCCGCCGTGAGGTTCCGACAATGACACGCACGGTCTGGGTGAAGGCCGACGGGAGCGTCGGCGACTGGGAGGCGCGCAAGCGACGGGTCACGGCCGCCATCGAGGCCGGCGCGGACTGGGTGCTCGTCGACGAGGCGGACGTGGGGCGCGTCCGCGAGCTGGGCGACATCTCGGTCGCGGCGTTCCGCTCCGAGGCGGACGTCATCGACGACGCCGAGAGCGACGCCGAGGCCGACGCCTACTTCGTCGGCAAGGGCGGCGAGGGCGACGGGACGATCGACCTCCCGGACGACTTCTCCGGCTCGGCGGACCTGACGACGGTCCGCCGGCGCGACGACCGCGCGCAGGGCGTGTACGTCCGCGTGCTCGGGACCGAGTACGAGCGGTTCGCCGAGGAGGCGGCCGCGGACGCCGAGTACACGATCGTCGTCGGCGAGGACTGGTCGATCATCCCGCTGGAGAACCTGATCGCGCGGGTCGGCGAGGAGACGCACCTCGTCGCCGGCGCGACCACCGCCGCCGAGGCCCGGACCGCCTTCGAGACGCTGGAGATCGGCGCCGACGGCGTGCTCCTCGACTCGGGCGACCCCGACGAGATCCGGGGCGCGGTCGACGCCCGCGACGCCGCCGACCGCGAGACGCTCGACCTCCGGCACGCCGAGGTGACCGCGGTCGAGCGCACCGGGATGGCCGACCGCGTCTGCATCGACACCGGCTCGCTGATGGACGACGACGAGGGGATGCTCGTGGGGTCGATGTCGCGCGGGCTGTTCTTCGTGCACGCCGAAACCGCGGAGTCGCCGTACGTCGAGTCGCGCCCCTTCCGGGTGAACGCCGGGGCCGTCCACGCGTACGTCCGGAACGCGGAGGGCGGCACGAACTACCTCGCGGAGCTCTCCAGCGGCGACGAGGTGCAGGTGGTCGACACCGACGGCCGCACCCGCGAGGCGATCGTCGGGCGCGTGAAGATCGAGAAGCGGCCGATGTTCCGGATCCAGGCCGAGGTGGAGACCGATGAGGGCGTCGACCGCGTGGAGACGCTGATCCAGAACGCCGAGACGGTGAAGGTCGCGACCGCTGACGGGAAGAAGGCGGTCACCGACCTCGAGGAGGGCGACGAGGCGCTCGTCTACTACGAGGACGTGGCGCGGCACTTCGGCGAGGCGGTGGAGGAGAGCATCATCGAGAAGTGAGTGGCCGAGCGAACGCGAGGCCACTGTAGCGAGCCGGCCTCCGCCGGCGAGAAGCGAGACCGAACGACGTGAGGTCTCGTGGGGAGCGGTGAAACCGCGAGCCGAGCGGCCGAGCGAACGCGAGGCCACTGTAGCGAGCCGGCCGAGCGAACGCGGTGCGACCACCGCCGACGAGACCGCGACAGCGAGCGAACCCCGGCCGCCGAGAAGCGGCCGAGATCGTGTCGACCAGAACGCATTTCACGTCGGTTCGTGATCGGCTCCTATGGCAGTCGCGAACGAAGGCGGTCGTCGCGTCGCGGAGTTGGGATTCGTCGAGCGGGTTCGGCACCTCGCGGAGGCCGCGAATCCGGCGTTCGCGGCCGGGAGCCTCCTCGTGCCGCTGGCGTTTTTCGCCGCGAGCCTCGCGCTCGCGAGCACCGAACTGCTCTTCTACACGCACGTCGCCGCGGGCGCGGTGTGGTTCGGGTTCGCGCTGATCTTCCCGGCGATCATCGGGCCGACGCTGGGCGGGCTTGACGAGGAGGCGTCGGCCGCGGTGAACGCGGCTCTCATTCCGAAGGCCGTCTTCTTCCTCGTCGGCTTCTCGCTCACGACGGTGCTCTCGGGGACCGTCCTCCTGACGCCCGGCCTCGGGCTCGGCTACGGGTTCGCCGGGGCGTGGTCCGGGCTCGCGCTCGGCCTCGGCTGGGGGCTGTTC
This sequence comes from Halorubrum rutilum, assembly GCF_024494565.1. Next base: position 179,537 of record NZ_JANHDN010000007.1, on the reverse strand, counting down.
GCGTTCGGGCTGGCGGTGCCTCACCGCCTCCAGCTCAGCGCGTACTACGAGACGCTCTCGCCGGAGCCCGACGCCTCGCGGCTCGAATCGATCGAGAGGAAGAACCTCGTCGTCGGGCTGTTCGAGGCGGCCGTCATGCTCGCGCTGATCGTCCTGATGACCGGGTTCCGGCTGGGCGTCTGAGCTATAGCCCGTACAGCTCGCCGTACTTCGCCTCGACGTAGTCGGTGAACGCGTCCGCCGAGAGCGCCTCGCCGGTCGCCCGCTCCACCAGCTCGTTCGTCTCGTAGCGCGAGCCGTGCCGGTGGACGTTCTCGCCGAGCCACGCCTGGAGGTCGTCGAAGTCGCCGTCGGCGACCTTCGCGTCGAGGTCGTCGATTTCTTCCTCGGCCGCTTCGAACAGCTGCGCGGCCATGACCGAGCCGAGCGAGTAGGTCGGGAAGTAGCCGAAGTTGCCGTGGCTCCAGTGGATGTCCTGGAGGCACCCCTCGCTGTCGGTGTCGGGCCGGATCCCGAGGTACCGCTCGTACTTGTCGTTCCAGACCTCGGGCACGTCCTCGACCGCGAGGTCGCCGCGGACCAGGTCGCGCTCGATCTCGAACCGGACGACGATGTGGAGGTGGTAGGTGAGCTCGTCCGCCTCGACCCGGATGAGGTTGTCCTCGTACACCTGGTTGACCGCCTCGTAGGCGTCCTCGACCGTGGCCTCCTCGGTCTCCGGGAACCGCTCTTTGAACCGCGGGAGGAACAGCTCCCAGAACGCCCGGCTCCGGCCGACGTGGTTCTCCCAGAGCCGCGACTGCGACTCGTGGACCGAGAGGTCGCGGTCGTCGCCGAGCGGGGTCCCCCACTCCTCCCGCGGGAGCCCGAGGACGTACTGCGCGTGGCCGTACTCGTGGATCGTCGAGCCGATCGCGCCGAGCGGGTCGGACTCGTCGAACCGGGTGGTCACCCGGCAGTCGAACTGGTTCCCAGACGTGAACGGATGCGAGGAGACGTCGAGGCGGCCGCGGTCGAAGTCGTAGCCGACGAGTTCGAGCGCCTCGCGGGCGAGCGCCTCCTGCTCGTCCTCGGGGAAGGTCCCCTCGAAGGTGTCGACGGCGAGGTCCGCGTCGGACTCGCGGATCGCGTCGATCATGGGGACGAGCGTCTCGCGGAGCTCCTCCAGGATCGACTCGGCGCGACCGATCGAGAGGCAGGGCTCGTACTCCTCGAAGAGGACCGCGTAGGGGTCCCGGTCGGGGTCGATATGCTCGGCGTACTCCCGCTTGAGCTCGACGTGCTTCTCCAGGTAGGGGGCGAACGCCTCGAAGTCGTCCTCGGCCTTCGCCTCCTCCCACGCCTGAAGCGCCTCCGAGCCGGTCTCGGAGATCTCCTCGACGAGCTCGACCGGGACGGCGTCGGCGCGCTCGTACTCGCGGCGGACCTCGCGGAGGACCGCCTCTCGTTCGTCGGTGAGCTCGGCGCCGTCGAGCGCGTCGAGCAGCTCGCCGGTCTCCTCGTCGGTGATCATGTCGTGTCGGACCGACGAGAGCGCCGAGAGCTGCTTCGACCGGGCGGGCGTGCCGCCCTCGGGCATCATCACCTGCTGGTCCCACCCGAGCACGCCGGCGGCGCTCCCGACCGCGTTCCAGCGGCGAACGCGGTCTAGGAGGGCCTCGTACGCCTCGGGGGCGTCGGTCGCGTCGTCGGCCGCGGCTTCCGTTGCCATACGCCATGGATCGGCCGCGTCGGTTAAGAAGGGACCGAACACGGACTCCTCGGAGCGGCCCGCCCCCGAGCGCGACCTATTTCCGGCCGGCCGCCGAACCGCCGGCAACGGATGGACATCGACGAGGACACCATCGACCTGCGATCCGACACCGTCACCGCGCCGTCGGCCGAGATGCGCGAGGCGGCCGCGACCGCCGAGGTCGGCGACGACGTGTACCGCGACGACCCGACCGTCAACGAGCTGGAGCGCCGCGCCGCCGAGGCGGTCGGCGCCGAGGCCGCCCTCTACGTCCCCTCCGGGACGATGGCGAACCAGATCGCCGTCCACGTCCACACGGAGCCGGGCGAGGAGCTCCTCCTGGAGCGCGAGTCGCACATCTACCGGTGGGAGCTCGCCGGCGCGGCGAAGCTCTCCGGCGCGCAGACACGGACGGTCGACGCCGGCGAACGCTGCGTCCCGACCCCGGAGGAGGTGCGCGAGGGGCTCGTGAGCGAGGACCTCCACCGCCCCGGCACCGGCCTCCTGTCGCTGGAGAACACCCACAACTACCGCGGTGGGGTCGCGGTCCCCGTCGAGGGGATCGCCGCGGCCGCCGACGTCGCCCGCGACGCCGGCGTGCCGGTCCACCTCGACGGCGCCCGCCTGTTCAACGCCGCGGTCGCGCTCGGCGTCGACGCGAGCGCGATCGTCGACCCGGTCGACAGCGTCACCTTCTGCCTCTCGAAGGGGCTCGGCGCGCCGGTCGGCTCGGTCCTCGCCGGCGACGAGGGGTTCATCGAGGAGGCGCGCCGCGTCCGGAAGCTGTTCGGCGGCGGGATGCGACAGGCCGGGATGATCGCCGCGCCCGGCCTCCTCGCCTTGGAGAACGTCGACCGGCTCGCCGAGGACCACGCGAACGCCGAGCGGCTCGCCGCCGGGCTCGACGCGCTCGACGGGGTGAACGCGCCCGCGCCGGACACCAACATCGTCGTCGCGCACTCCGACGAGGCCGAGATTCCGGCCGCCGACCTCGTGGAGGCCTGCAAGGCGGCCGGCGTCGGTTGCGTCGAGTTCGACGAGCACACGACGCGGTTCACGACCCACCTCGACGTCCACGCGGACGACGTCGAGGAGGCGGTCGACCGGATCGGCGACGCGGTCGCGGCGCTGTCGGCCTGAGGGGGCGGCGGTGCCGTCAGCTCGGGGAGGCGTCCGTCCGCGGCCCGGAGTCGCCCGACCGGCGCGCACGCCACGGAAACGTTCAACTCGGCGGGCGACGTACGCGGGGCCATGGAACCGATATCGACCGGTGCGGCGTCGCGGTCCAGGCGAACCGAGGTGGCCGGCGCCCGTCCCTGAGGTCGTCGGCGTCGACATCAGCGGCCGCCACGAGGAGGACGGCGAGTACCTGATGGTCGCGGCCGCGGTCCGCGCCCGGATCGACTCGACCCGGATCCGGTCGGTCGAGGGGACGGGGTTCGCCGCCGCGCGCGAGGGGCCCTCGCTCGACGCGACGCTCGAGCTCGTGGCGACCGCGGTCGGGAACTTGCCGGAGCCGCCGGACGGCCCGATCGTCGCGGAGCACGGCGAGTTCTACGAGGAGCCGGCCGAGCGGGTCGGGCCGAGCTTCCGACCCGAGTTTAAATACGTCGAGAGCATAGGGGAGCGCGAAACAGTGCAGGCAGCACACCACGCCGCGTACGCCGCCCGAGACCTCCTCTTATGACGGGGAGCGTCGAGGGCGCGGACGCCGACGCGGACGCCGAATCGGTCCCCCGAGAGCGGCGGGCGGTCGTCGCCAAGCGCGTCGACGCCGGCGACGCCGACCTGGCCGAGATCCGCCAGCTCGCCGCGGCCGCGGGGTACGAGGTCGTCGGCGAGCTCTCGCAGACCCGCACCGAGGACGCCGCGTTCATGTTCGGCGAGGGGAAGGTCGCGGAGCTGCGCGAGCTCGTCCGCCGGACCGACGCCGGCGCCGTCATCGTCGACAACGACGTGGGGCCCTACCAGACGTTCAACGTCGGCGGGAAGCTCCCCGAGGGCGTCGAGGTGATCGACCGGTTCACGCTCATCCTCGAGATCTTCGGCCAGCGCGCCAACACCCGGAAGGCGCAGCTGCAGGTCGAGCTCGCCGAGCTCCGGTACGAGCTCCCGCGCGCCGAGGCGAAGGCGAGCCTCGCGAAGCGCGACGAGCGCCCCGGGTTCATGGGGCTCGGCGAGTACGACGAGAGCGTCGAGCGCGACATCAAACGCCAGATCTCCGAGATCCGCGACGAGCTGGAGTCGATCGCGGAGAAGGAGGAGGCGCGCCGCGAGCAGCGCCGCGACTCCGGCTTCGACCTGGTCGCGCTCGCGGGGTACACCAACGCCGGGAAATCGACGCTGATGCGCCGGCTCGCGGCCGAGATCGACGTCGACGAGAACGCCGACCGCCACCCCGACCTCGACACCACCGCCGAGTCGCAGGACATGCTGTTCACCACGCTCGGCACCACCACGCGCCGCGCCGAGATGGAGAAGCGCGACGTCCTGCTCACCGACACGGTCGGGTTCATCGCGGACCTGCCCCACTGGCTCGTGGAGTCGTTCGAGTCGACGCTCGACTCCGTCTACCGCGCCGACCTCGTGCTGCTCGTCGTCGACGCGAGCGAGCCTGTCGAGGCGATGCGCGAGAAGCTCGTCACGAGCCACGACACCCTCTACGAGCGCAACGAGGCCCCCGTCGTCACGGTGTTCAACAAGGTCGACCGGCTCGCGCCCGGCGAGCTCGCCGACAAGCGCGGCGCGCTCTCGGGCGTCGCGCCGGACCCGGTCGCCGTCTCGGCGAAGACGGGCGCGGGCGTCGCGGAGCTGCGCGACCGCGTCGAGGCCGAGCTCCCCGACTGGGAGCGCGAGCGGCTCGTCCTTCCCGTCTCCGACGAGGCGATGAGCCTCGTCTCGTGGATCCACGACCACGGCCACGTCGACGAGGAGTCGTACGCGAGCGACCAGGTGACCGTCGACTTCGAGGCCAAGCCCTCGGTCGTGGCCCGCGCCCGGTCGAAGGCGGCGGGGCTCGCGCCCGCGGAGTCGACGTAGACGACTCGGCGGCGCCCCCCTCCCCCGGTCGGCCCCTCTCATCTCCCGGGGTTTCGGACAAAGTATACATTCCTTCACTTGCGAACGGATACCATGGACGACGCCGGAGTCGACGGCCGACGGCGGGACCGACTCGTCGCCGACGACGACGCGGTCGAGCCGCCGACCGGGTTCAGCGAGCGGGCCGTCGCGAGCGATGAGGGGGTGTACGACGCGTTCGCGGCCGAGGGGCCGGCGGCCTGGCGCCGGGCCGCCGACCTCCTCGACTGGGAGCGCCCGTACGAGACGGTGCTCGACGACGGCGATCCGCCCTTCTACGAGTGGTTCCCGGACGGCCGGCTCAACGCCGCGGCCAACTGCGTCGATCGGCACCTCGACGAGCGCGGGAACCAGCTCGCGATCCGGTGGTTCGGCAAGCGCGGCGAGCGGCGATCGTACACGTACCGCGACCTCCACCGCGAGGTGAACGCGCTCGCGGCCGGGCTGCGGGAGCTCGGCGTCGCGGAGGACGACGTGGTGACGCTGTACCTCCCGATGGTCCCGGAGCTGCCGATCGCGATGCTGGCGTGCGCCCGGATCGGCGCGCCACACAACGTCGTCTTCGCGGGGCTCTCGGCGGAGGCGCTGGCGACGCGGCTCGACGCGGCCGACTCGTCGTACCTGATCACCTGCGACGGCTACTACCGCCGGGAGGACGCGTTCAACCAGAAGTCGAAGGCGGACAACGCCCGGCTCCGGGCCGACGCCGACCTCGCGGCGACGGTCGTCGTCGACCGGCTCGGGGACGCGCTCGACGTGTCGCTCGGCGACGACGAGCACGGGTACGAGCCGCTCGTCGACGCGCACGACGGCGAGACGGTCGACCCGGTCGCGCGCGACGCCACCGACCTCCTCTTCGTCATGTACACCTCCGGGACCACGGGGCGCCCGAAGGGCGTCGAGCACGCGACCGGCGGCTACCTCGCGCACGTCGCGTGGACCACCCGGAACGTCCTCGATGTCAGACCCGAGGACACCTACTGGTGCGCCGCCGACATCGGGTGGATCACCGGCCACTCCTACGGCGTGTACGGTCCGCTGTCGGTCGGGACCACGACCGTCCTCTACGAGGGGTCCCCGGACTACCCGGACCGCGACCGCGTCTGGGACCTGATCGAGCGCAACGCGGTCAGCGTCTTCTACACCTCCCCCACCGCGATCCGGTCGTTCATGAAGTGGGGCGCGGAGTACCCCGACCGCCACGACCTCTCGTCGATCCGCCTGCTGGGCACTGTCGGGGAGTCGATCACCCCGAAGGCGTGGCGCTGGTACCGCGAGCACGTCGGCGGGAGCGAGGCCCCGGTCGTCGACACGTGGTGGCAGACCGAGACGGGCGCCATCGCGCTCGCGACGCTGCCGGGGGTCACGCCGATGAAACCGGGGAAGGTCGGCCCGCCGCTGCCCGGCATCGACGCGCGCGTCGTCGACGAGGACGGGGAGCCGGTCGACCCGGGCGAACCGGGGTACCTCACGATCGACTCGCCGTGGCCCGGCATGCTGCGCGGGCTCCGCGAGGGCGACGAGCGCTACCGCCGCGAGTACTGGGTCGAGGCCGAGGACGGCTGGCGCTACCGCACCGGCGACGGCGCGACCGTCGACGAGGACGGCTACGTAACCATTCTCGGTCGCGTCGACGACGTGATCAACGTGCGGGCGCGGCGGTTCAACACCGCCGAGCTGGAGTCGGCGATCGTCGGCGTCGAGGGCGTCACGGAGGCCGCGGTCGTCGGCGACGGCGACGGCGACATCGTCGCCTACGTGACGACCCGGAGCGACGTCGAGCCGGACGAGGCCCTCAGGGCGGCGATCGGCGACGAGCTGGCCCGCTCCGTCGGCGACCTCGCCCGCGCGGACCGGACCGTGTTCACCCCGGACCTCCCGAAGACGCGCTCGGGGAAGATCATGCGCCGCCTGCTGGAGGACATCGCCCGGGGCGAGGAGTTCGGCGACGTCAGCGCGCTCCGGAACCCCGAGGTCGTCGGCGAGATCGAGTCGTCGGTTCGCGAGGAGTAACCACAAATAGTTTCTTTGAAGATAGTTAGAAACGTCTATGGGTTTCTTAAGCGTCGCGTCCGACCCGTCGGTATGGGAACGCTCGTCTCCCGCTCCGCGCTTCACGACCGGAAGCGAGCGGTCGCGAAGACCCTCTGCTACCGCGCGCTCATGGTCGCGATCACGGTGCTCGTGGCGTGGGCGGTCGTCGGAGACGCGGGCGCCGCCGTGAACATCGGACTCGTGGCCAACGTCGTCAAGACCGCGACGTACTACGCGTACGAGCGGCTGTGGGACCACGTCGCCTGGGGGATCGCCGACGGCGTCTGAGGGGGTCGTCCTCGCCCCGGCGGAGCGAAGCTCGTTTCGTAAATAATTCGAAAACCGAAACAGAACGCGGTCGGGATTACCCGCTCAACACCGTTTTTCCGGGTCCGTCGAGAGTATATTAGCTTTAGAGCCGTTTGAGTGGAGACGGGCGGAACTCTTTTGCTTCGGGTTTCTATGTATTTACGAAACCGATGGTCACCGAGCTCGACGCCGACGCGTACGACGCGCTCGTGGCCGCCGCCGAGACGTACCGCGCCGCGGTCGCGGTTCGACTCGCCGGCGAGGCCGGGCTGCGGACCGCCGAGATACCCCGCGTCGCGCCGCGGCACCTCCGGGGCCCGGGGGTCGCCTCGGAGGTGTGTCTCCTCGCGGTCCCGGCCGACGACACGGGGGAGACGATCGACCGCGAGACCGCCGTCCCGGCCTCGCTGGCGGCCGAGCTCCGACGGTACGCCGAGAGCGAGGGGCTCGGCGCGGGAGAGCCGTTCGTCGGCGTCTCGCCCCGCCGCGTCCAGATGATCGTGAGCGGGACCGCCGAGCGGGCGGCGGCGCGGAGCGGCGGCGCGGTCCCGGCCGACGTCACGCCCCGCGACCTCCGCCGCGCCTTCGCGCGCCGGCTGCTCGTCGACCGCGGCGTCGATCCCCACGCCGTGCGCGAGGCCGGGGGGTGGGAGACGATGGGGACGCTGGACGAGTTCCTCGGCCCGCTCGACGGGCGGGAGATCGCCGAGGCGTTCGCCGCCGCCGGGGCCGTCGGGACCGGCGGGGCCGCCGGAGGGGCGGGGACCGCCGGAGGGGCGGGGACCGCCGAGAGCGCCGAGGCGACCGGCGACCCGGACGGGGGAGAGCCGACCGCGCTCGGCGGGTTCGAGGCCCTCGCCGACGGCGAGGACCGGAGTTCGCCGCTCGCGACCGTCCCGGAGCGGCTGGCCGAGTCGGATCGGTGGGCCGAGGCGTGGGTGGTCCGCGGGTCGACCGACGGCGGCCGGACGGAGGTCGTCGGCGCCGCGGGCGTCGAGCGGGAGGTCCTCGTCGACCGCGGCGTCACGCGGGAGGGCCCGTGGCTCGACGCGATCGAGGCGGGCGACCCGGTCCTGACGGACGGCGAGCCGACCGCCGACGGGCGACCGGGGATCGCCGTCCCGGCGAGCTACCGGGACGTGACGCACGGCGCGCTCTGCGTCGTCGCCGCCGACGGAACGCCCGTCTCGACGGCCGAGCGGCGGGAGCTGGTCGCGCTCGGCCGGTGTCTCGGTTGGGCGGTGACGGCCGGCCGGTGGCGGGACCTCCTCCACTCCGACGCCGTCACCGAGGTCGAGTTCCACACCGCAGACGACGGGGCCTTCCTCGCCCTCGCGAGCGACGCCCTCGGCTGTCGGATCGAGCTCGACTCCACCGTCGGCGTCACCGACGAGGCCTCTCGGCTGTACCTCTCCGCCGCCGGGGCGAGGCCGCAGGGCGTCGCCGACGTCGTCGACGACGCCGACGGCGTCTCCGACCTGCGGGTGATCGAGACCAGAGAGGACGGCTGCGCGGTGTCCGTGCGCGTCGAGGGCGGGTCGGCGGTGCGAACGCTCACGGAGCACGGCGCGACCGTCCGCGACGCGACCGCGGAGGACGGCCGCGTGCGAGTCGTCGCCGATCTGCCCGAGGGCGCCGACGTCAGGCCGGTGGCCGACGGGCTCCGGGCGGCCTTCGACGACGCCCGGCTCGCGAGCAAGGAGTCCGTCGCCCGGTCGTCGCGCTCCGAGTCCTCGTTCCGCGAGGGGGTCGCGGAGCGGTTCACCGACCGCCAGTGGGCCGCGCTGTCGGCCGCGTACCACGGCGGCTACTTCGACTGGCCCCGGGAGAGCACGGCCGAGGAGGTCGCCGACGCGATGGACGTCTCCTCCCCGACGTTCCACAACCACCTCCGGAAGGCCCAGCGCGCGCTCCTCGACGGCCTCTTCGAGCGGGACGACCGGGAGCGGCCCTGAAGCCGGATCCGGGCCTCCCGGCGCGGGTGCCGCGGCGCCCGATCCGGACCCGAGACGGCCGCGAGCGGCGCCGCGAATCCGTCACGATTTTTCGTATTTAGCGCCAGCGTTTATATGGCGAGATCGGTTGGATACGACCGTACCATGACAGAGGGTGACGGTCAACTGGAAGCGAGACTGGAGGAGCAGGAGGTGTTCGAGCCGTCCGAGTCGTTCTCGGCGCAGGCCAACGTCTCCGACCCCGAGATCTACGAGGAGTTCGACGAGAACTGGCCGGAGTGCTGGGAGGCCGCGGCCGACCTCCTCGACTGGGAGTCCGACTACGACCAGGTGCTGGACGACAGCGACCCGCCCTTCTACGAGTGGTTCACCGGCGGCGAACTGAACGCGTCGGCCAACTGCCTCGATCGCCACCTCGACGAGCGCGGCGACGAGGCCGCGATCGAATGGGTCGGCGAGCCGGTCGACGAAGACGATCGCACGTACACGTACGCGGAGCTCCACCGCGAGGTGAACGAGTTCGCGGCCGCGCTCCGCGAGCAGGGCGTCGAGGAGGACGACGTCGTGACGATGTACATGCCGATGATCCCGGAGCTGCCGATCGCGATGCTGGCGTGCGCCCGCATCGGTGCGCCCCACAGCGTCGTCTTCGCCGGCTTCTCGGCGGACGCGCTCGCGACGCGGATGAACTCCGCGGACTCGGAGTACCTCGTCACCTGCGACGGCTACTACCGGCGCGGCGACCCCCTCGACCACCTCGACAAGGCGAACGAGGGGCTCTCCGGCGTCGACCACGACACCACGACCGTCGTCGTCGACCGGCTCGGCCCGAACGGCGACGACTTCGGCCACGAGCTCGGCGACGACCAGCTCGACTACGGCGACCTCGTCGCGGACCACGAGGGCGCGGCGGTCGAGCCGGTCACCCGCGACGCCGAGGACATGCTGTTCCTCATGTACACCTCGGGGACGACGGGGGAGCCGAAGGGCGTGAAACACACGACCGGCGGCTACCTCTCGTGGGTGTCGTGGACCTCGCAGTCGGTCCTCGACATCAAGCCGGACGACACGTACTTCTGTTCGGCCGACATCGGCTGGATCACGGGGCACTCCTACATCGTCTACGGGCCGCTCGCGCTCGGGACGACGACGATGATGTACGAGGGGACGCCCGATCACCCCGAACAGGACCGCCTGTGGGAGATCGTCGAGGAGCACGAGGCGACCCAGCTGTACACGGCGCCCACGGCCATCCGCGCGTTCATGAAGTGGGGCGAGGAGTACCCCGACCGCCACGACCTCTCCTCGCTGCGGCTGCTCGGCACGGTCGGCGAGCCGATCAACCCGCGGGCGTGGAAGTGGTACTACCAGCACATCGGGAACGAGGAGTGCCCCATCGTCGACACGTGGTGGCAGACCGAGACCGGCGGGATGATGGTGACGACGCTGCCCGGGATCAAGGACATGAAGCCGGGGGCGGCGGGACCGCCGCTGCCCGGCCTCGACGTCCAGATCCTCGACACCCTCGGCGACGAGGTAGAGCCCGGGAAGGCCGGCTACCTCACGGTACAGAAGCCGTGGCCCGGCATGCTCCGGACGCTGTACAACAACGACGAGCGCTACATCGAGGAGTACTGGGCGGAGTACTCCGACACCGACAGCGACGACCCCGAGGACTGGGTGTACTTCCCGGAGGACGGCGCGAAGATCGACGAGGACGGCTACATCACCGTCCTCGGTCGCGTGGACGACGTGCTCAACGTCTCCGGCCACCGGCTGGGGACGATGGAGATCGAGTCCGCCATCGTCGGCGTCGAGGGCGTCGCGGAGGCGGCCGTCGTCGGCGGCGACCACGACATCAAGGGCGAGGCCGTCTACGCGTACGTGACGACCGAGGACGGCTACGAGGGCACCGACGAGCTCCGCGACGCGATCGTCGCGGGCGTCGAGGACGCCATCGGCCCGATCGCCCGGCCGGAGCAGGTCGTGTTCACTCCCGACCTGCCGAAGACGCGCTCGGGGAAGATCATGCGCCGCCTGCTGGAGAACATCGCCGACGGCAAGGAGCTCGGGAACACGAGCACGCTCCGGAACCCGGAGATCGTCGAGGAGATCCAGCAGAAGGCGACGGGCGAGTAGCCCAGGACGTCCCGTTTTCCGAGTGACGAACGAGAGACGGAGCGCACGACACCGGACGTAAATATCACGATAAAATCGCACAGACGGACCACGACAATACACACCACAACACATGACAGACGATAGCTCACGAAGTTCGGACGGCGCAGTCACCGACGGTGGCCGCGCGGCGGACGACGCGGCCACCGATGGGGGTCGCGCAGCTGACGACGCGGCCACCGACGGCGGCGTCGCCGCGACTGCGGCACAGGAGCACAGCGACACCGACTACCTGGGTGCGGAAGTGAACATCCTGAACCCGAGCACGCCGTACATGCGCGATCACCTCCGCATCGTCTGGACGGGGTTCGCCGCCTGGGTCCTCGCGGTATGGGGGCCGGTGACCCTGACGCGGCTCGCGCCGGGCCCGATGACGAGTCAGATGCCGATCCTCCAGTTCCCGCTCCACTACTTCCTCGTCGCGTTCGGGGCGCCGACCAGCGCGCTGATCCTGGCGTTCTGGTACTCGCGAAAGCGGGACGCGCTCGACGAGAAGTACGGTATCGAACACGCGACCGTCACGGAGACGGGCAGCGGCGCTGACGTCGCGGCGACCGACGGAGGGACCGACGAATGACGGCGAGTTCGCTCCTCCTACAGAGCGACCTCCTCCCCGAGGCCCTCGACATCTCGTTCAAGATCGGGCCGGCGCTCCTCGTGATCGGGATGCTGGGGCTGTTCCTCACGATCGGGTTCGTCTTCCGCGTCGCCGACACCGACGACATGTGGGTCGCCGGTCGGTCCATCGGGAACGTCGAGAACGGGATGGCGATCGGGGCGAACTGGATGTCGGCGGCGTCGTACCTCGGGATGGCGGCGTCGATCGCACTCGCGGGGTTCTACGGCCTCGTGTTCGTCGTCGGCTGGACGACCGGCTACTTCATCCTGCTCATCTTCCTCGCCGCGCAGCTCCGCCGGTTCGGGAAGTACACGGCGCCGGACTTCGTCGGCGACCGCTTCAACTCCGACACCGCGCGCGCCATCGCGGCCGTGACGACGTTCCTCATCGGCTTCGTCTACGCCATCGGGCAGGCGAAGGGGATGGCCCTGGTCGGCCTGTACATCTTCGGTAACTACGGCGGCCTCATCCCCGGCCTCGACGGGTACCAGGTGATGGTCGTCGCCATGATGGTCGTCACCGTCGGCTACCTGACGCTGTCCGGCATGCTGGGCGCCACGAAGAACCAGGCGGTCCAGTACGTCATCCTCATCCTCGCGTTCGTCGTCGGGCTGTTCGTCGTCGGCTACACCAACGGTTACTCGACGGTGCTGCCGCAGCTCGAGTACGGCGCGCTGATCAGTCAGCTCGGCAGCGAGTTCTCGGAGCCGTTCGCCACGTCGAGCTACTACCTCTGGGTCGCCACGACGTTCTCGCTCATCGTCGGCACCTGCGGGCTCCCGCACGTCCTCGTCCGGTTCTACACGGTCGAGAGCGAGCGGACGGCCCGCTGGTCGACGGTCTGGGGGCTGTTCTTCATCTGTATCCTCTACTGGAGCGCCCCGGCGTTCGCGGCGTTCGGCACCGACCTCTACTCGCAGAACGTCGGCGCCACCTACGGCGACCCCGGCATGACGAGCGCGGCCAGCGAGGTCATCGTCGTGCTGGCGGCGCAGCTGTCCGGGCTCCCGGACTGGTTCGTCGGCATCGTCGCGGCGGGCGGTATCGCCGCGGCCATCGCGACCGTCGCCGGGCTGTTCATCGCCGGCTCCTCGGCGATCAGCCACGACATCTACACCAACATCATCAACGAGGACGCGACGCAGCGCCAGCAGATCCTCGTCGGCCGCCTCTCGATCGTCGCGCTGGGCGCGCTGACGACGCTGGCCGCGCTGAACCCCGCCTCCTCGATCGCGGCGCTCGTGGGCTACGCGTTCTCGCTCGCCGGCTCCGTGCTGTTCCCGATGTTCTTCCTCGGCATGTGGTGGGAGAACGCCAACCGGCAGGGCGCGCTCGCCGGCATGACGACCGGGCTGACGCTCTGGTCGATCCCGATGATCAACCAGATCGTCCCGACGTACATCGGCTCGCTCGAAGCGCCGCTGTCCGCGGGGCTGGCGCAGTGGATGCCCGCCATCGGCTCGGCGCTCGTCACGCTGCCCATCGTGATCGTGGTCACGGTCGTCGTCTCGATGGCGACCGACGAGCCGTCGCTCGAAACGAAGCGTATCGTCCGGCAGTGTCACAGCCCCGAACCGATGGGGCAACAGCAGACGGCCGAGGACGTCGTCGCCGCGGACGGCGGTGAGGACGTGGCGACGGATGGCGGCCGCGCAGCGGACGACGCGGGCGCGGAGGAGTAATCCATGTACGAACGCATCCTCGTTCCCACGGACGGAAGCGACGTCGCGGAGGCCGCCGTCGACCACGCGCTCGACCTCGCCGAGAAGTACGGCGCCGAGGTCCACGCGCTGTACGTGGTCGACATCGACTCCGTGAACTTCAGCCTCGGGACCGAACAGGTCGATCGGCTCAAGCAGGGCCGGTTCGACGAGATGGGCGAGCTGAAAGAGCAGGCCGACGAGGCGACCGGCGTCGTCGCCGGCCGCGGGGCCGAACGCGACATCGACGTCGTCGAACACGTCTCGGGCGGGCGGCCTCACAAGGTGATCGGCGACTACGCCGAGGACAACGGGATCGACCTCATCGTGATGGGGAGCCACGGCCGCGCGGGCGTCCGGCGCGCGCTGCTCGGGAGCGTCACCGAGCGGACGCTGCGTTCGACGCACGTCCCCGTCCTCGTCGTCGACTACCTCGACGAGGACTGAACCTCGACGGGGACCGACTCGGGGCCCGCCGCCCGTCCCCGCCTCGCGTTCGCCCGGTCCCCGACCGATCCGCTATCGGTACACCCACGTACTCCGACCGACACGCTCGCCCATGACCGAGACAGATCCGATCGACGACCCGGACGAGGAGGGCCCCGTCGACCGCGTCCGATCGCACGTCAGCGAGAACCGGGGCGGTATGCTCCAGGACCTCGTGTTCGCGATCGCTTGGGTGACCGTCGTGTCGCTCCTGTACGACTTCGCGTTCGCGAACACCCCGCAGTGGGTACTGTACATGTTCATGCTCGCCGGGATCCCGGCGTACTTCGGCTTCTTCCTGTCGCTGGAGATGGCGAAGCGGCAGCGGTAGCCGCGGCGCCCTCGCCTCCCCTCAGTCGTCGAGCGCCTCGACCGAGTCGTCCGGGTCCGCTCCGCCGTCATCGTCGACGGCGTCCGCGTCCGGTGCGACCGCGGCGCCGTCGGATTTCCCGACGACGCCCTCCGTCCACGTCCCGCGCAGGAACCACGCCGCGCCGACGGCGAAGGAGGCCACGGCGGCCGTCGCGTACGCCCACCACAGCCCGACGACCCCCCAGTCGAGGCCGACGTAGCCGACCCCGATCGAGGGGACGTCGACGGGACCGACCGCGACACCGCCGAGCGTGACCCCGACCGCGCCGAACGCGAGCAGGGCGGCGAGGGGGATCCGGACCGCCCAGCGCGAGAGCAGGGAGAGCGCCAGCGCCGCCTTGGTGTGGCCCGCGCCGCGGAACGCGCCCTGTATCACCATGAGCCCGCCGAAGAAGGCCCACGACAGCGCGATGACGCGGAGGAAGACGACCTCTTCGCCGACCGTCGCCGGGTCGTCGATGAAGACGCGCATCGCGGCCGCCGGGAAGAGCCAGACCGCGCCGCCGGCGACGCCCAGCAGCGCCATCGTTCCGAGCGTGGCGACGCGGGTGACGGCGACGGCGCGGTCGGGCGTCTCGGCCCCGAGGTTCTGTCCGACTCCGGTCGCGGTCGCCTGCCCGACCGCGCCCGTTACCGACCACGAGACGGACATCAGCCTGACGCCGATCCCGTAGGCCGCGGTCGCGGCCGGGCCGAACCGCGCGACGAGCGCCGCCACGAAGACGGCGGCGACGGCCTCGGTGCTCACCCGCCCGACCCAGAACCTGCCCGCGAGGCTGTACAGGGCCTAGAGGAGGTTGCCGAGCACCAGCGGCTACGCGAGGTCGAACAGCTTCGGGGCGATCGCCCCCGCCGTCATGTCGACCCGGGCGTCGTCGTTTCCCACGGCGAGTCCCGTTCGGGGGAGATCGCTCGCGACCTAACGCTTCGGGACGGTGTCGACGCGTCGGGTTCCTCCTCTCGTAGACCCGGAAAAACCGTTTCAAAGTTTTTACCGGCCAAACGCGTCCGAACCGGACGCGCTGGGCGCGCACGCAACACTTATGGCCCAGTCGGGAGTGGTTCCGGGTGCGATGGCGACAGGCAAGGTCGACTTCTTCAACGACACCGGCGGCTACGGATTCATCGAGACCGACGAGGCTGACGAGGACGTGTTCTTCCACATGGAAGACGTCGGCGGCCCCGACCTCGAGGAAGGCCAGGAGGTAGAGTTCGAGATCGAGGAGGCGGAGAAGGGTCCGCGCGCGACCAACCTCACTCGGCTGTAGCTCGCTCGGCCGTACCCGCGACCGGCGACGGCGGACAGCTCTCGAAACGCGTTCCGCGTATATGACTCGGCGAGCGGCGGCGCCGGAATTTTGGTCGCCGCGCCGCGAGGGCCGACATGGAGACCGACGGCACCGGCGACGGCGATCCGGAAGTCACCGATCTCGACGCGTTCGTCGCCGAGAACCTCGACCGCTACGCCGAGACGCAGGGGGTCCTCCCCGAGCGGCTCGACGAGTTCGGCGAGCGGTACCGGTCGCAGGGACACCTGACGCGCGAGGGGCTGTACGAGATCGCCTACGAGTCGTCGACGCGGAGCGCGTACCACGTCGAGGCGAACCCGCCCGAGCGCTGCCGGGAGGTGACCCGCAACGCCCGCGCAGTCGACGGCGACTTCTCGACGCTCCGCCTGATCACGGGGCTCTCGGGGTTCAAAGCGCCGACCGCGTCGTGCGTCGTCGCCGCGCTCGACGGCGACCGCCACGCGGTCGTCGACACCCGCGTGTGGGCGTCGCTGGAGCGGCTGGGGTACCTCGACGGGCGGAAGGAGTCGTTCGACGCCGCCGACTACGTGACGATGATCGGGCCGATCCGCGAGATCGCCGACGAGACCGGCCGCCGGGCGGTCGACGTGGGGTACGCGCTGTTCGCGCACGACGCGCACGTCCGGGACGGGACGCTGCACTGACTCGTCCGGCGGCGGTCCGGCCGCGTCGGCCGCGGCTACAGCGGGAACTCCACGCCGGTCGCCTCCTCGGAGTACTCCCAGAGCCTCCGGGCGTCCGCGCGGTCGTAGGAGGCGTCGTTCGACCGGCCCACGGTCGGGGTCCCGCGCATGTTCATGACGCCGCTCGGCTCGACGTAGGCGCCGCCGTCGACGTCGGCGGTCGCGGCGTACAGCATGGGGAGCGCGCCCGTCGCGGGGTCCTGCCCGAGGACCGCGTTCGCGGCCGTCATCGCGACTTTCATGAGAGGGTTGCCGCTCTCCTCCGCGGTGCGGTGCTGGAGGTTCGTGGCCGCGTAGCCCGGATGGCAGGCGACGCTGCGGACTGCGAGGTCGCCGGTCGCGCCCTCCCCGTCGCCCGCGTCGGCGTCGTCGATCCGGCGCTGGAGCTCGTAGGCGAACAGCAGGTTCGCGAGCTTGCTCCGGCCGTACGCCTTCCACTTCCCGTACGAGCGCTCCCAGTTGAGGTCCGAGAAGTCCACCTCGCCCTGCTCGTGGGCGCCCGACGACTGCGTGACGACGCGCGCGTCGCCGCCGACGCCGTCGGCGTCGTCGAGCAGCGGGAACAGGCGCCCGGTGAGCGCGAAGTGGCCGAGGTGGTTCACGCCGAACTGGGTCTCGAAGCCGTCCTCGGTCTCGCTCCGCGGGATCGCCATCACGCCGGCGTTGTTACAGAGGACGTCGACCGCGTCGTAGCCGTCCTCGACCCCCTCGGCGAACGCCCGCACCGAGTCGAGGGAGGCGAGGTCGCACTCGCGGACGTCGAGGTCGAGGTCGGCCCGGTCGGCGGCGCTCTCCCGTCGGATCTCGTCGGCGGCGCGCTCGCCGCGCTCGACGCTCCGACACGCCATCACGACGGTCGCGCCCCGCTCGGCGAAGGCGCGCGTCCCCTCGTAACCGAGCCCGCTGTTCGCCCCGGTGACGACGACGGTCTTCCCGTCGAGCCGCGGCATCTCGTCCGCCGTCCAGCCTGACATGACCGTTCGGAGGGGCCACGCGGTGAGAAAGCTGTCGGCCGGCGAACCGGTGGATACCGACCGGAGCGGAGCGAGCGGCCGGACGTTACACCGACACGAGACAGCGTCTAACGCCGGTATCTACGTTCACCGCGCTGGCGGTGCGTTTTTAACTGCCTCGGTGGAAGGGAGGGACACCGAATGACGTCCTTCCAGTCGACGATCGGCGACGAGGAGGGGATCGCGGAGGAGCTGGCCGAGGGCCAGCGCGAGATCTCCATCGCCGAGTTCTTCGAGAAGAACAAGCACATGCTCGGGTTCGACTCGGGCGCCCGCGGCCTCGTCACCGCCGTCAAGGAGGCGGTCGACAACGCCCTCGACGCGACCGAGGAGGCCGGCGTCCTCCCCGACATCTACGTCGAGATCGAGGAGGTGGGCGACTACTACCGGCTCGTCATCGAGGACAACGGGCCCGGTATCACGAAAGAACAACTTCCAAAAGTTTTCGGGAAGCTCTTGTATGGTTCAAGATTTCACACTCGTGAACAAAACCGCGGTCAACAGGGGATCGGGATTTCAGCGGCCGTGCTATACTCGCAGCTGACGTCCGGCCAGCCGGCGAAGATCACCTCGCGCCCGAAGGGGCAGTCGCGGGCGCAGTACTTCGAGCTCATCATCGACACCGACACGAACGAGCCGGAGATCAAGGCGGACGAGGAGGCGACGTGGGACCGCCCGCACGGCACCCGCATCGAGCTGGAGATGGAGGCCAACATGCGCGCTCGTCAGCAGCTCCACGACTACGTGAAACACACCGCGGTCGTCAACCCCCACGCCCGCATCGAGCTACGCGAGCCGGGGCTCGACGAGCCGATGAAGTTCGAGCGCGCGACCGACGAGCTGCCGGCGGAGACGACGGAGATCCGCCCGCACCCCCACGGGGTCGAGCTCGGCGCGTTGATCAAGATGCTGGAGGCGACCGAGTCGTACTCCGTCTCCGGTTTCCTCCAGGAGGAGTTCACCCGGGTCGGCAAGAAGACGGCGGACTCGGTCATCGACAACTTCCGGGACGTGTACTACGGCCGCGAGCTCTCGTGGACGCCGCCGCGCGCCCACGACGACGGCGACGTCGCCGCCGCGGTGCGCGAGGCGGTCGCCAACAAGGGGAAGGCGGCGACCGCCGACTTCGCCGAGGGCGTCGCCGAGACCGTCGCGGGCAACGACCGCCTCAGCCGGTCCGAGCTCGCGACTATCGTCGGGAACGTCGCCGACCGCGTCGAGGGCGACACCGGCAAGACGTTCGGCGGGACCGTCCGCGAGAACGCGGTCGACGCCGCGTGGCGGGCGGTCACCGGGGTTGACGCCGACGGCGACGCGGTCGGGGGCGCCGGAGACGCGGACGGTGCCGACGCCGAGGACGACGAGACCGCAGCGTCGCCCCTCGTCGCCGACGCGTACGCGCTCGTCGACGAGGCGACCTCGACGCGGAAGGACGACGCCGCCGTGCGGGCGATGGCCGACGCGCTGACGCGTCGGTTCCTGAACCTCGACGGCGACGCCTTCCGGATCGCCCGCGACGACCTGGAGCGGCTCGTCGCCGACGCGGCGGACTTCGTGGCCGAGCAGCACGACGCGACGTTCGGCGAGACCGCCCGCGAGAACGTCGTCGAGGCGTTCTGGTCGCGGGCGCGAACCGTGCCCGACGACCCGCCGAAGGTGCGGTCGATCGCCGGCGACCGCGACGCGTCGGCCGACCTGCTCGACGCGATGCGGACCACCGACATCCTCGCGCCGCCGACCGACTGCCTCGCGCCGATCACGGCCGAGCTCGTCGAGGCCGGGCTCCGCAAGGAGTACGACGCCGACTTCTACGCGGCCGCGACCCGCGACGCCGAGGTCCACGGCGGCGACCCGTTCATCGTCGAGGCCGGCATCGCCTACGGCGGGTCGATCCCGTCCGAGGGGTCGGTGGAGCTGCTCCGGTTCGCGAACCGGGTCCCCCTGGTGTACCAGCGCGGCGCCTGCGCGACGACGGACGTGATAAAGGGGATCGGCTGGCGCAACTACGGCCTCGACCAGCCCGGCGGCTCCGGGCTCCCGAACGGGCCGGCCGTGATATCGATCCACGTCGCCTCCACGAACGTCCCGTTCACGAGCGAGTCGAAGGACGCGCTCGCGAACGTCCCGGCGATCGAAGACGAGATCGAGCTCGCGGTGCGGGAGGCCGCGCGGGAGCTGAAGTCGTTCCTCAACAAGCGGCGCTCGATGCAGCAGCGACGCGAGAAGCAGGACGTGCTCGGGCGGATCCTCCCGGAGATGGCCGACAAGGTCTCGGAGGTGACGGGCCGGCCGCGGCCCGACATCGACGGGGCCCTGGCGCGGATCATGAACAACGTCAGCGTCGAGCGCGAGGTGTCGGACGGCACCGTGACGCTGGTCGTCGAGAACCACTCCGACGTGAACGAACAGCTGGAGATAACGGACATCGTCTCGGCCGAGCCGACCGATCCCTCGGACGGGACGGTGGTCGACATGGACGGCGAGTGGTTCGTGCAGTGGAAGCCCGAGGTGCCCTCGGGCGACGAGCGGGAACTGACGTACGCGGTCGACGAGGACGCCGAGTTCGAGGTCAGCGTCGGCGGCGTGGAGACGGAGAAACTCACGGTGAACGCCTAAATGACGACCGAAAGCGACGCACGAGACGAGCTGATCGACCTGGCCGCGGACTTCTACGACCAGTTCGCCGCGGGGGACATCCCGGAGATGACGCTTCCCACGCGGACGAAGAGCAACATCGAGTACGACACGGAGAGCGGCGTGTGGACGTACGGCGACCGCACGTCGACGCGCAGCGCCAACTCGGTGCGGGGCGCGCGCAAGCTGCTGAAGGCGGCGTACACGATCGAGTTCCTCGCGAACCAGCTCGACGAGGACCGGTCGTCGACCCTCCGGGAGCTGTACTACCTCTCCGAGTCGTGGGACAACGACGAGGCGCAGTTCAAGTCGCAGGACGAGTCGAACGACCTCGTGGAGGACCTCGAAATCGTGACCGGCGTCACCCGCGAGGACTTCCACATGCGCCCGGAGGAGTCGGGCGCGACCCTGATGGGCCCGCTGGAGATCCGCGAGCAGACCCGCCGGGGCGAGCGCGAGATCCACTGCCAGGAGGACGTCGGCGAGGGCGGCTACCAGATCCCGAACAACCCCGACATGATCGAGTTCCTCGACGACGACATCGACTTCGCCCTCGCGGTCGAGACCGGCGGGATGCGCGACCGGCTCGTCGAGAACGGGTTCGACGAGGCGTACGACTGCCTCGTCATCCACCTGAAGGGCCAGCCCGCGCGGGCGACCCGCCGGATCACGAAGCGCGTCCACGACGAGCTCGGCGTTCCGATCGCCGTCTTCGCCGACGGCGACCCGTGGTCCTACCGGATCTACGGCTCCGTGGCGTACGGCTCGATCAAGTCCGCGCACCTGTCGAAGTACCTCGCGACCCCGGAGGCGCAGTTCGTCGGGATCCAGCCCGAGGACATCGTCGAGTACGACCTCCCGGCCGACCCGCTCTCGGACTCGGACGTGAACGCCCTCGAATCCGAGCTTGACGACCCGCGCTTCCAGACGGACTACTGGGAGGAGCAGATCGAGCTCCAGCTCGACATCGGGAAGAAGTCCGAACAGCAGTCGCTCGCGAGCCGCGGGCTCGACTTCGTCACCGACACCTACCTCCCCGAGCGGCTCGGGGAGATGGGCGTGATCTGAGGGGACGAAGACGGCGAACCGACGCCGCCCCCTACTCGTCCGCGTAGACGATCTCGTCGACCTCGCGCCGTTCCCCCTCGGAATCGTCGTTCTCGTACTTGTACACGACGCCCTCATCCTCGTCTGCGGTCGCGTTGTGCGAGCCGTCACAGAGCGGCTTCGTGTCCGAGAGCCCGCACCGGCAGACGTAGATCAGATCGTCGTCGCCCATGTCGGACTCGTCGAGTACCGCCGGGCCCCGCTCCTCGTGAGTGACTTCGCGCGCCATGGGATCCGATCCGGCGCGAGGGTGAAACCGGTTGCGCCGGTGGCGACGCGTGACCCCGACCGCCGCAACCCCCTTGCCCGTGGGGCGCCTACGTCGGGTATGAGCGAGACCGGCGAGGCCGACGCGACCGACCCGCGCGAGCTGACCGACGAGGAGTGGCGCGAGCGCCTCTCCGACGAGGAGTATCGGATACTCCGCGAGAGCGGCACGGAGGCGAAGTTCTCCGGCGAGTACGTCGACCACCACCCCGACGACGGGAACTACCGCTGTCGGGCCTGCGGGACCGTCCTCTTCGACGCCGAGACGAAGTACGAGTCCGGCTGCGGCTGGCCCGCCTTCTACGCCGCCGAGGAGGAGAACGTGACGACGACGCTCGACACGAGCCACGGGATGCGCCGCACCGAGGTCCGGTGCGCGACCTGCGACTCCCACCTCGGCCACGTGTTCGACGACGGCCCCGAGCCGACCGGCAAGCGGTTCTGCATCAACTCGGTCGCGATGGAGTACGACGAGGCGTGAGTCGGACGCGGGCGGGGCGGTCGACCCGATCCACATACCCGTTACTCGGCCAACTGCAGCCTGACGACGAACACGGCGCCCTTCGGCTCGTTGTCCTCGACCCACACGTCGCCGTCGTAGATCTCG
Source organism: Halorubrum rutilum (assembly GCF_024494565.1). Next base: position 157,453 of record NZ_JANHDN010000007.1, on the reverse strand, counting down.
ACGAGCGAGCGAACCAGATAGAGCCCGATCCCGGCGCCCGGGCTGTCGAGCCCCTTCTCTCCCTTCCCGAATATCTCGTCGCGCTGGTCCTCGGGGATCCCCGGCCCGTTGTCGGCGACGCGGACCTCGGCGACGCCCTCGGCCTCGTCGACCGTCGCGGACACCGTGACCTTCGGCGGCGTCTCGTCGTTGTGCTGGACCGCGTTCCGGAGGAGGTTCCGGAACACGGAGCTCAGCATCTCGTCGCCGACGACCTCGGCCTCGGGGAACGACCCCTCGACCGTGAAGACGGCCTCCGGGTACCCCGACCGGACCTCCTCGACCTGTTGTGAGAGGGTCCGAGCGAGCGAGACGCGGCTCGGCTCGGCGTCCTCCCGGAGCATCACCTCCGCGAGGTCCCGGACCGTGGTGGTGAGCGAGACCGCGCTCTTCGTGTTCCGCTTGATGACGTCGAGGTACTCCTTGCCCTCCTCGTCGACGTGGTCGTCGAGCAGCTCGGCGTACGCCCCGACGAGCTGGAGGTCGTTGCGGATGTCGTGGCGCATCACCTGGTTCAGCAGTCGGAGGTCGTCCCGCTGTCGCTTGAGCCGCTCCTCCGGGTCGACGTCGGCCTCGCTCATACCGGGAGCGTACGCCCGCCCGGCGTTTTTAGATGCCGGTCGCGGGAGACGGGTGCGCCGACCGCCACCGCCTCAGATCCCCTCGTCGAGGAGTTCGCGGGCGACGATGTTCTTCTGGATCTCGGTGGTGCCCTCGTAGATCTGGGTGATCTTCGCGTCGCGATAGAGCCGCTCGACGTCGTGGTCGTTGACGAAGCCGGCACCGCCGTGGACCTGGACCGCCTCGTCGGCGACGTCGACGGCGACCCGCGACGCGAACTCCTTGGCCATCGACGCCAGCGCCGTGAGGTCTCCCGACTCGTTGTCGACCGCCCACGCGGACCGGTAGGTGAGCCAGCGGGCCGCCTCGGTGTTCGTGTGCATCTCCGCGAGCTTGTGTTTGATCGCCTGGAAGTCGCCGATCGGGCGCCCGAACTGCTCGCGCTCCTCGGCGTACGCCAGGGCGCGCTCGGCCGCGCCGCGGGCGATCCCGACCCCCTGCGCGGCGACCGCGGTGCGGGTCTCGTCGAAGAACTGCATCAGCTGGAGGAAGCCCATCCCGCGCTGACCGATCAGGTTCTCCTCGGGCACCCGCACGTCGTCGAACCTGAGCTCGGCGGTGTCGCTCGCGCGGATGCCGAGCTTCCCGGTGATCTTGTCGCGGGTGAGCCCGTCCCGGTCGCCCTCGACGAGGATCTGCGAGTAGCCGGAGTAGCGGTCGTCGACCTCCGGGTCCGTCTCGCAGACGACGACGAAGTAGTCGGCGACGGTGCCGTTCGTGATCCACATCTTCGAGCCGTTGATAACCCACTCGTCGCCGTCCTTCTCCGCGGCGCTGCCGCTCCGTTCCGAGGCGCTCCGCGCCTCGCGCTTCTCCGCGCGGGTCGCGACCGAGGTCACGTCCGAACCCGCCTGCGGCTCCGAGATGGCCGAGCCCATCACCGCGTCGCCGGCGGTCACCTCGGGGAGGACGCGCTCCTTCTGCGCCTCCGTGCCGAACTCCATCAGCGCCTCGGCGCCGAACCCGGCGCTGGAGATACAGAGACCGATCCCCGGGTCGGCGGCGAACAGCTCCTCCGTGAGGATCGCGTTCTCCAGCGAGGAGTAGCCGACGCCGCCGTACTCCACGGGAACGTGCGGCGCGAGCAACCCCATCTCCGCGGCCTCCTCCATGACCTCGTGAGGGTACGCCTCCTCGACGTCGTGCTCGGTCGCGACCGGTCGGATCTCCTCGTCGGCGAACTTCCGGACCTCCTCGCGCAGCTGCTCTTGTTCATCGGTCAGCTGGAACTCCATGCCGGCGCTTCGCCGGAGTCCGTGATAGAGGTTGTCAAACGGTCGGGAATTCGAACCCCGTTTACAGTTTGACGGTCCGGTAGCCGCTGCGGTGGAGGCGTTCGGGAAGGGGAGGCTCGCGAGGGCGAGACCGGGGCCGGACTCGCGAGGGCGACGCTCGACGCGCCAACGACCGCGGACCGGCGGTTCAGAACTCCCGTTCCTCGCGCACCTCGTAGTGTTTCGCGCGGTCGTCGAACCGCTTGAGGACCTCGCGAGCCGCGGGGGGAACGTGCGCGTTCCGGTACTCCTCGCCCGCGAACTCCTTCACCGACGCCACGGAGTCGAACCGGATGATCGTGACGAACTCGACCTCCTCGCCGTCGGAGCGGCGGAGCACCCGGGCGCCGCGGTAGCCGTCGATCCCCTCGTCGGCGAACGACGGGAGGATCTCCTCCCGGAGGCGTCGCTCGTACTCGTCCGCGTTCGCCGGCGTCGTCCACCCGTGCCAGATCCTGTCGATCATCGTTTCGCGTCGGACGGTCTATCGGCGACCGGCCACGTAACCGTGGCGGCCGCCTCAGCGGTTCTCGACGAACGTCGCGATGCGGTCGGTCGCCTCCTTCAGCTCGCGCATGGAGGTCGCGTACGACACCCGGAGGTGGCCCTCGCCGCCCGCGCCGAAGACCGACCCGGGGACGACCGCGACGCCCTGCGCCTCCAGCAGCGCCTCGGCGAACGCCTCGTCGTCGCCGCCGCAGTCGGGGAACGCGTAGAACGCGCCGCCCGGCTCGAACGTGTCGAGCCCCATCTCGTTGAACCGCGAGACGACCAGCCGCCGGCGGCGGTTGTACTCGTCGACCATCTCCGCCACCTCGTCGTCGCAGCGGTCGAGCGCCTCGCACGCGGCGTACTGCGGCGTCGTCGGCGCCGACAGCATCGTGTACTGGTGGATCCGGTTCATCGCGTCGATCGCCTCGGTCGGGCCGAGCGCGTAGCCGAGCCGAAGGCCGGTCATCGCGTACGCCTTCGAGAAGCCGTTGACGACGACGGTGCGCTCGCGCATCCCCGGCTGCGTCGCGATCGAGGCGTGGTCGGCGCCGTAGGTGAGCGCGGCGTATATCTCGTCGGCGACCACCCGGATCTCGTTGTCGCGGCAGAAGGCGGCGACCTCGGCGAGTTGCTCGCCGCTCATCGTCGCGCCCGTCGGGTTGTTCGGGTAACAGAGGACGAGGAGGTCGGCGTCGGCCGCGCCGGACGCCTCCAGCGCCTCCCGGGTGAGCGCGAAGTCGTCCGCGGCCCGCGTGGGGACCGTGAGCCGCTCGCCGCCGGCCAGCTCGATCCCCGGCCCGTAGGAGATGTACGTCGGCTCGTGGACGGCGACCGTGTCGCCGGGGTCGACCAGCGCGCGGAACGCGAGGTCGACGGCCTCGCTCGCGCCCGTGGTGACGAGCACCTCCTCGGCCGGGTCGTACGACTGGTCGTAGCGCTCGTGGTGGGCCGCGACCCGCTCGCGGAGCGCCGCCATCCCGCGGTTCGCCGTGTAGGAGGTCTTGCCGCGTTCGAGCGAGTCGATCGCGGCCGTGCGGGCCGCCCACGGCGCGGAGTAGTCGGGCTCGCCGACGCCGAGCGAGATCACGTCGTCGCGCGCCTCCGCGAGCTCGAAGAACTTCCGGATCCCCGACTCGGGGAGGTCGCGCGCGCGGTCGGAGAGCCTCATGGCGAGACGGAGAGGCGGTCGTCGTCGTCGCCGTCCTCGAACCGGACCCCGCCGTCCTTGTACGTCTCCATGATGTAGTGGGTCACCGTCTGGGTGACCTCCGGCATGGGCGCGACCTGCTCGGAGATGAACCGCGAGACGTCCTGCATCGTCTCGCCGAGCACCTCGACGGCGAAGTCGTAGTCGCCGGAGACGAGGTGGAGGGCGTCGACGGCCGGGAACTTCGCGATCCGGTCGGCGACCTCCTCGTAGCCGGTCTCGCGGTCGAGCTCGACGTTGATCTCGACGACCGCCCGGATCTTCCCCTCATCGACGCGGTCCCAGTCGACGACCGCCTGGTAGCCGTGGACCACGTTGTCCGCCTCCAGCCCGTCGATCGCGTCCGCTACCGCTGCCGCGTCGAGGCCCGTCTGGGCCGCGATGTCGTCGATGTCCTCGCGGGCGTTCCGCGCCAACACGTCGAGTACCTCGCGCTCGGCGTCCATACCGAACGATCGCACGGGGGCGGTTTATGAGTAGCGACGCGCGCAAGACGGGCGAACGGCGAGCGGTTGGATCGCGACGCAACGGGGTTACGCCCTGAATCTCCCGAATCCTTATGAGTGATACCATTGTACCACACAGTATGAGCACCGACGCGAACACCGGCGACGACCGGATGGAGAAGATCAACGTTCGCGTTCCGAAGTCCCTGCTGGACCGGATCGACGAGGAGTGGGAGCGACGGGGATACGCGAGTAAGTCTGAGGCGATTCGCGACGCGTTACGTGACTGGGTGGACCCGTCGGTGACGCTCTCCGAGGAAACGTTATCTGACCTGGCAGAGAGCCGCGAGCAGGCGGAGCGCGACGAGACGGTGTCGGCCGACGAGGCCCGAGAGCGACTGGGACTAGATGACTGAGGTCGAGTACACGGAACAGGCGCTCTCCCATCTCGAATCTCTCGATCCACAGTCCGCCGATCGGATGATGAACAAGATCGACGAGGCGACCGAATGGACCGAACACCGGTTGGAACCGCTCTCCGGGTATCCGTACTACAAGCTGCGAGCCGGCGACTATCGGGCCGTCGTCGCGTGGGATCGAAGTGCCGGGATCATCCGTGTCGAGGCCGTTGGCCACCGTCGGAACATATACGATCGACATCTTCCTCCCTGAGAGGATTCCCTTCGATCATCCTCCCCGCGATCGTCTCCTTCCGCCATCCCCACGAGTTTCCGGGTGGCGCGAGATCGGTCGCCCATGGCTTCAGACACCACTGGGCGGAGCGACACGTTCGACATCGGCGGCGACCTAACCGTCAACCGGCTCGGCTTCGGCGCGATGCGGGTAACGGGCGAGGACATCATTGGACGCCCGGCCGACGAGGAGGCGGCCAAACGGGTCATCAGGCGAGCGGTCGACCTCGGCGTCGACTTCGTCGACACCGCCGACTCCTACGGGCCGGGCGTCTCGGAGCGGCTGATCGGCGAGGCGCTCGGCGACCCCGACGAGGTCGTCGTCGCCTCGAAGGCCGGACTGCTCCGCAACCGCGAGGGCGACTGGCTCCCCCACGGCGACCCGGACTTCCTGAAGAATCAGGTGCTGTGTAGCCTCGACCGGCTCGACACCGACACGATCGACCTCTATCAGTTCCACCGCCCGGACCCCGACACCGACTTCGAGGCGTCGGTCCACGCGTTCGCGGAGATGAGAGACGCCGGCCAGGTCGCCCACGTCGGTCTCTCGAACGTCACCGTCGAGCAGCTGGAGACAGCCATGGAGATCGTCGACGTCGCCACCGTCCAGAACCGGTACGACGTCGGCAACCGCGACGACGAGGACGTGCTCCGCGCCTGCGAGCGCGACGACATCGGCTTCATCCCGTGGGGGCCGACGTACGCCGTCGACGACGAGGGCGTCGCGGAGGTGCTCGATGAGGTCGCCGAGCGCCGCGGCGCGACGCCGCGGCAGGTCGCGCTCGCCTGGCTGCTGGAGCACTCCGACGCGACGCTTCCCATTCCGGGCACGTCGAGCGTCGAGCACCTCGAAACGAACGTCGCGGCCGCGGAGCTGTCGCTGACGGGCGAGGACGTGCGCGCGCTGGACGGGATCGACCCGCAGGCGTAGCGACGGCCGAGCCGGAGGGAGAACCGCTCCGCCGCGCTACTCGTCGAACGGGTTCGTCAGCTCGACCGTCTCCTCGCGGTCGGGGCCGACGCCGACCGCGTAGACGGGCGTGTCGGTCTCGTCGGCGAGGAACTCCAGGTACTCGCGGGCCGCCTCCGGGAGGGCGTCGTAGCCGGCCTTGGCGACCGCGGCGGAGTCGAACTCCGCCCAGGTGTCGAGCGTCTCGTACACCGGCTCGCAGCGCTCCCACCGGTCCGGCGTGGTCGGGACGGTATCCCGCTCCTCGCCGTCCAGCTCGTAGGCGGTGCACACCTTCAGCTCGTCGAGCCCGGCGAGCACGTCGACGTGGTTGACCGCGAGCCCCGTGAAGCCGGAGACCCGCGCGGCGTGGCGCAGCATCGGGAGGTCGAGCCAGCCGATCCGGCGCGGGCGACCCGTCACCGTGCCGAACTCGCCGCCCTTCTGGCGGATGTCGTCGGCGAGCGACTCCTCGTCGGCGTCGCCGTCGAGCTCGGTCGGCATCGGCCCCTCGCCGACCCGCGAGAGGTACGCCTTCACGATGCCGACGACCTCGCCCGCGCCGACGTTCGTGACGCCGAGGCCGGACCCGACCGCGGCGCCGCCGGCGGTCGGGTTCGAGGAGGTGACGAACGGGTAGTTCCCGTGGTCGACGTCGATGTGGGTGCCCTGCGCGCCCTCGAAGAGGATCTCGTCGCCCGCCTCGTGGCGTCGGTGGAGGTAGTCGGAGCAGTTGACGGTCATCTCCTCGTCGGCGAGCCGCTCGCCGATCCCGGCGAACTCCTCGTGGAGCGCGTCGACGTCGAACGCCGCGGCGCGGTCGTCGTCGGCGAGGTCAAGCCCGTACACGTCCTCGACGAGCGCGCGCTTCTGCGGGACGGCGTACGCCAGCTTCTCGCGGAGCACGTCGGGGTCGAGCAGGTCGGCGACCCGGATCCCCCGTCGCCCGGCCTTGTCCTCGTACGTCGGGCCGATGCCGCGGCCGGTCGTGCCGACCTCGTCGCCGGCGTCGTCGTCCGCCTTGATCTCCTCCTCGATCCCGTCCAGCACGCGGTGGTACGGCATGATGACGTGCGCGCGGCGGGCGACCCGCACGTCGGGGTCGAGCCCGCGCTCGCGGAGGTCGTCGATCTCGGTGAACAGCGTGCGCGGGTTGACGACGCAGCCGTTGCCGAGGACGCCGACCGTCCCCCGGACGGCGCCGCTCGGTACCAGCGAGAGCTTGTACTCCGCGCCCCCCTCGACGACGGTGTGGCCGGCGTTGTCGCCGCCCTGATATCGGACTACGACGTCCGCGTCCCCTCCCCACCGGTCGACGAGCGCGCCCTTGCCTTCGTCGCCCAGCTGGGAGCCGACGATGGTGAGTGTCATACGGCCCGGAGGTTCCGGCCGGGGGGTAAAACCGATTACGGTCCGCGGACGCGATCACCCCACGGACGTGTATCACACCGCATCGCGTCAGTCCGAAATATGCCCGTTCGTGCGGTCGAAATCCGTTCGTCCGCACCGTCGACCCTCCGCACGCGCTCGCCCGCGGCGGCGCTTCGGTTCGCTTTCGGTCGGACCATACCGGGGGCCTCACCGGCCGAACCGATCGAACGCGTTAACTACTGGCACGTCGAAGCGTGTGATCGTCCCACCCGGTCCCGCCCGCCGACAGCAACTTTTAAACGGGGGCATGACGAGTTAACATGTGCCATGATAGATCGACTAGAGAAGGAGGTAGACATGCTGGAACGCCACCTCCAAGTCCTGCGGATGGTCATCGAGAACGAGCCGATCGGCATCGTGAAGATGTCGAACGAGACCGGCTACCCCCACCACAAGGTCCGCTACTCGCTGCGCGTGCTCGAAGAGGAGAACCTCATCGAACCGTCCAGCCAGGGCGCGATCACCACCGAGCGGACCCACGAGTTCGTCGACGAACTCGACGAGAAGCTCGACGAGACGGTCGACAAGCTCGGCTCCATGCGGATCGACGACGCCGCAGAACTCGAGAACTGAACGCCCACGTTCGTCCGCACCGCCGGCCGCGAGTCCGCGTTTTGATCTCGAGTCACCGCCCCCAGTCGCGTCGCGCGTTACGGACGGTAGCCCCGGCGCCGCTCGCTCCCCGTCTCTCGTCTCCGTCACTCGTGCCGTCTCGGTCGCCCGTGCCCCGGCGCGAACGCCCCGGGCTACAGGTCGGGAACGGTCATGTGGAAGCCGCCGTCGCGCGCCTCGACCAGACAGAGGTGGTACCCCCGCTTGCGCGAGAGCTTCACGAAGCTCGCGCGCTTCGACCGACTGAACAGCCCGCCGCCGACGGCGTCGCTCGCGGTCTCTAACGCGCCCGGCTCGAAGAAGCTCTCCGTCACGGCGAACGCCGCCGCGAACGAGTCGTTCGACTCGGCGATGTCGCGGCCGTTGCCCACGAGCGACTCCAGGGTCCCCTCCGCGGTCGGGTCCCGGCTGTCGTTGAGGTCGGCGACGAACAGGGGGTTCCCCATCCGGTCGCGCAGGACGAGGTCGAACGTGCGCTGCTCGCGCGTCTCCCCGCCGTTCTCGCGGATCGCGATCGACACCGACCCCCCGATCTCCGCGCGGTCGACCTCGGGGATCGCGTCGTAGAGGTCGCGGAGGACGCCCTGGTTCCCCGTCCCGCTCACCTCGAACGGGAGGTCCTCGACGAGCCAGCGGGTGAACCCGTACTCGATCGTGTCGCGGAGGAACTCCTCGTACGGTCGCCCGTCGACCGCGAGCCCCTCGGTCTCGAAGCTCGTGTGGTGTTCGATCCGGAGGTTCTCGCGGAGGGCGTCGCGGTCCACCGCCCCGTCGTGGGCGTCCTCCAGCGTCGCGCCGCCCTTGGAGTCGTACCTGACGAAGAGGTTCGTCCCGCTCCGCGCCTCTGCGGGCGAGATCGAGCGGTCGCTCTCGGGGAGCCGGTCGCGGGCCGCGGCGAGCTCGTCGCGCAGCCGGTCGCGCTCCTCGCGGAGCGTCGAGAGCTCGGACTCCAGGCGGTCGACCTCGGACGCCAGCTCGTCGCGCTCGGCGGCCAGCTCTTCGCGCTCCCGCTCGGACTCCTCCAGCTCGGCGGCCAGCTCTTCGCGCTCCCGCTCGGACTCCTCCAGCGCGCCCTCCAGCTGTCGGAGCCGCTCCCGCGGCGACCCCTCGCCGCGCGACCCGCCGGAATCGCGCGAGCGCTGCGACACGGCCGACCGGTTCGCGCCGCCCTCGCCGGTCGAACGCGGCTCGGGAGACGACTCGTTCGCGGTGTTCGCGGCCGGCCCGCCGCCGCGGTTCGCCGTCCCGTCCGAGCTGCCGGACCGCCGCGAGCCTCCGGACGTCATCGCGTCGCCGTCGCGGTTCTCCGGCGGGTCGCTCGCTTCCGACGGGTCCAGCGCGGGGATGGACTTCTGCTCGCGCCACTGCTCCTCCTCGGAGAACACGTCGTCGTCGGGGCGGGCCCCGTCTCCCCCGTCGCCGTCGCGGTCCCGACCGGCGGCGTCGGCGGTCCGCGCGTCGCGGTCCCGTCCGTCGGGAGCGTCGACCGACCGCGCGTCGGCGACGTTCGCGGCGCCGTCGGCGGCGCTCGCCGTCGACGCGTCCGCGCCGACGCCGCCCTCGGTCGGTCCCTCGTCCGAACTCCGGGGTCCGCGCCCCTCGTCGCGGTCGCCCGCCGCGTCGATCTCGACGGGCGACGGGCGGTCGTCGTCGGCCGGCTCGTCGGCGCTCCGAGCGTCGGGGTCCCGGTCGCCCTCGGCCGTCCCGCGTCCGACGGCCTCCGGGTCCCGGGTCGTTCCCCCGCCGTTCGACTCGTCGCCCGTCGGGCCGCCGTCGCCGCGGTCGGCGGCCGGGTCCGCGTCGATCGCCTCGCCGTCGGGGTCTTCGTCGCCAGCCACGTCTCCTGTCGATCCGGCGCTCACCGATCCGGCGCTCGCCGGCGGGCCGGCGTCCGCGTCGTCGTCGGCCTCCCCGTCGTCGTCGGCCTCCCCGTCGTCGTCGGCCTCCCCGTCGTCGTCGGCCTCCGGACCGCCGGACGGGATCTCCCGGACGCTCAGGTCGACCTCGTAGACGGTGTAGATACCGACCTCGTCGTCGGCCAGTGAGAACGCCTTCTCGCCGGTCTCGAGCCGTCGGGAGTTGCCGACGTACGCGGCGGCCATCGACTCGCCGGCCGTGTACGTGACGTAGTAGTCGCCCGAGAGCACGTTCTCGGAGAGCTCGACGTAGCCGGTGAACCCGCCCTGCGAGAGCTTCCGGTCCGCCTCCGAGAGCGGGGTGTCGTTCGTGTAGTACTGCGCCCGCGGCTCGCCGCCCCGCTCCTGCATCGCGAACAGGACCGGGAGGACCGGTTCCGGGGCCTCGTACAGCGTCCCCGAGGCCTCCGCGAAGTCGTCGAGGTCGCCGTCGACCGCCCCGACGACGCGGCCCTCGAACACGAACAGCCACGCCGCCCCGTCGGTCACCGCGCCGGAGAACCCGCCGTCGACGAGGCGACCGAGCTCGGCGAACCCGCCAGAGAACTCGCGGGCGTCCCACTCGGCGATCTCCGATCGTCGCTCTGCGTCCATCTTGCTTTATGTCGCCTGCAACGACCCAAATACCTTCCGGACCGTGAGACGGCCGTCTGACGCCGATCGGGCGGGGATCGCCGTCACCGGTCGACGCGCCGGCCGGCGCTTTCGGGCGAGGGGCCCGTCGCGCCGTCGACCGACTACGCGTCCTCGACGGCCGCGATCGCCTCGCGGCCGAGCTCGATCACGTCCGGCTGCAGGTCGCTCGCGGCCAGCTCGGCCGGGGTGTACCAGCGCCACGCCTCCGGGTCGACCTCGTCGTCGGCGCCCGGCGCGATCTCGCGGGAGCCGACGCGGGCGTAGTAGAGGTGATCGACGTGCTGGTGACCCACCGACCCGTCCTCGTGGACGTTGATGTCGTGGAGCATCAGGTGGGCCGGCTCCGGGAGGCCGCGGGTGTTGGGCCCCTCGATCGACGACCGCGTCGCGACCAGCTCCGCCTCCAGGCCGGTCTCCTCGCGGACCTCGCGGAGCGCCGCCTCGTGCGGGAGCTCGTCGCGGTCGACGTGGCCGCCGGGCGGGAGGCGGATCCCGAGCCGGTCGTGCGCGTGGAGCGCGGTCGCGCCGTCGTTGACGACGTACGTCGTCGCGGTGAAGTGACGGGTGGTCTCCATACGCGTCGCTCGGCCCGCGGGTGCTTGTGCGTTCGGAAAGTCGGCGTGCGTCAGGAAAGTCCGGAGCCGAAACGCGGTCGGTCGAGGAACCGGCGGAGCGTCGACGACGTCGGTCCGTCGGTCGGCGCGCGGCGGTCGGCGCGGTGCCGCCGATCAGCTCAGCGCGACGCCGTCCTCGGCCTCCAACAGCTCGTGGTAGCGGTTCCGGATAGTGACCTCGCTGATGTTCGCCACGTCGCTGACCTCGCTCTGGGTCACCTTCTCGTTGACCAGCAGGGAGGCGGCGTACACCGCCGCGGCGGCGAGGCCGACCGGCGACTTGCCGGAGTGGATTCCCTGCGACTTCGCGGTGTCGAGCAGCGACCGGGCGCGGCGCTCGGCCTCGTCGGAGAGGCCGAGGTCCGAGGCGAACCGGGGGACGTAGCTCTCGGGGTCCGCGGGCTGGATCTCCAGCTTGAGCTCGCGGACGACGTAGCGGTACGTCCGGGCGATCTCGTCCTTCTCGACGCGGGAGACGGCCGCGATCTCGTCGAGGCTCCGCGGCGTGCCCGCCTGTCGGGCGGCCGCGTACAGCGAGGCCGTCGAGACGCCCTCGATCGAGCGGCCGGGCAGGAGGTCCTCGTCGAGCGCGCGGCGGTAGATGACCGAGGCGGTCTCGCGGACGTTGTCCGGGAGGCCGAGCGCCGAGGCCATCCGGTCGATCTCGCCGAGCGCCTGTTTCAGGTTCCGCTCCTTGGAGTCGCGGGTGCGGAACCGCTCGTTCCAGGTGCGCAGCCGCTGCATCTTCTCGCGCTGGCGGCTCGACAGGGACTTCCCGTAGGCGTCCTTGTCCTGCCAGCCGATGTTGGTCGAGAGCCCCTTGTCGTGCATCATGTTCGTCGTCGGGGCGCCGACGCGCGACTTGTTGTCCTTCTCCTTGGAGTCGAACGCGCGCCACTCCGGCCCGCGGTCGATCTCGTCCTCCTCGACGACGAGCCCGCAGTCGACACACACAGTCTCGCCGTGCTCGGTGTCGGTCGCGAGCTGGCCGCCGCACTCGGGACATCGCAGTTCCTCGTCCGACGACTCGGTCTCCTCCTCGTCGCCGACGTGCTCCGCCGTGTACGTTCGAACGTTTTCGCTCATTGGTTGGTTCAAATGGAGGGAACGAGGGGACCGAGAGACGCTTCTCGGTTGGTTTCCTCACTAACGGGTAAGGACCGAACGTATTTAAATCCTCGCTTCGATATCGAGAACGAAAACCGACGGCAGAGCGCATCGCACACGGCGTCACGGCGATAGTAGCTGCCGGTTTCTCGTCTATCGCCGTCGCCGATCGAGTCGCGTCGATCCGTCGATCGCTACTATATAGATATTTCGTGATAGACTCCCCGCCGCACCGGCGCCGCGACGCGGGAGCGAGTGGGTGGGGACACCGCGATACCAAAGGTGGGGATACCGCGATACCAAAGACACTTATTACGCCCGCGAGTGAGTTCGACCGATGTCCCCGATACTGCTTCAGGAGGCGCTGGCCGGCGGGATCGCCCTCCTGTTCGGTCTACTGGTACTGCTCGTACAGCTGGGTATCATCGTCTGGATCTACTCGGACGCGAAGCAGCGCAGCGACCAGCCCGCGTTCCTGTGGGCCGTCGTCGCGTTCCTCGCACCGCTGCTCGGGCTCGTGCTGTACTTCATCGTCGGCCGGCGATAACCGCCCGCCCTCTCCTTCGTCGACGCTCGGCCCCGTTAGCGAATGTGCCGCCCGGCGAGCTCCCACAGCCGGTCGGCGATCTCGTCGTCGAGGTCGTCCCGGGTCACGCGCCACTCCCAGTTGCCGTCGACGGTCCCCGGCTCGTTGAACCGCGCCTCGCTGCCGAGCCCGAGCAGGTCCTGCATCGTCGTCATCGCGATCACCGCCTCGGAGGCCCACACCTCGTCGACGATCTCCCACTCGACCGCGCGGTCGCCGTCGGCGCCGACGTTGTACCGGAAGCAGTCGCGCTGGCGCTCGGGGAGGTCCTCGTAGTAGCCGACCCACGTGTCCGTGTCGTGGGTCGACGTGTAGCCGACGACGCCCTCCGGGTAGTGCATCGGCTGGTAGGGGTTCCCCTCCTCGCACCAGTCGGCGTACTGCGGGACGCGCATGCCCGGGAAGCCGAACTCGGCCATCAGCTCGTTCATCCTCGGCTCCTCGAAGCCGAGGTCCTCGGCGATGAACGGGGCCCGCCCCAGCTCGCGCTCCACCGCCTCGAACAGGTCGCGCCCCGGCCCCTCGCGCCACTCGCCGGCGGCCGGGTCGTCGCGGTCGGCCGGGATCGCCCAGTACTTCACGAAGCCGAGGAAGTGGTCGAGCCGCGCCACGTCGGCGAGGTCGAACAGGCGCCGGAACCGGGCGAGCCACCAGTCGTAGCCGCGCTCGGCGAGCCGCTCCCAGTCGTAGACGGGGTTCCCCCAGCGCTGGCCGTCGTCGCCCGGATTCGGCGGGACGCCCGCCACCGCGGTGGGGCGGTTCGCCTCGTCCAGCCGGAACGCTCCGGGGTTCGCCCACACGTCGGCCGAGTCGAGCGCGACGTAGATCGGCACGTCGCCGACGATCGAGACCCCCTCGTCGGCCGCGACCGCCCGGAGCTCGCGCCACTGCCGGTCGAACGTCCACTGGACGAACTCCCGGAAGCGGACCTCGGTCGCGCGTTCGTCGCGCGCCTCCGCGAGCGCCTCGGGGTCGCGCGTCCGGAGCGGGTCGGGCCACTCGACCCACGTCCCCTCCGGCCGGGCCTCCGAGAGCGCCCGGAACAGGGCGTAGTCGGCGAGCCACGGCTCGCGCTCGCGGAAGGCGTCGAGCTCGGCCGCCGCCTCCGCCCCGGCGTCCCCGCCGTCCTCTACGGTCTCGTCGAACCGCTCGAAGGCGGTCCGCAACAGCGGGAGCTTGTACTCCCTGACCGCCGGGTAGTCGACGCGGTCGTCCGGGAAGTCGGGGACCGGTTCGAGGTCGGACTCGTCGAGCCAGCCGTCGGCGACGAGCCCGTCGAGGTCGATCAGGAGGGGGTTGCCGGCGAACGCCGACGGCGACTGGTACGGCGACTCCCCGGCGGCGCTCGTCGTCGGGCCGACCGGGCAGATCTGCCAGAGGTCGACGTCGGCGTCGCCGAGGAAGGAGAGGAACGCTTCGGCGCCGTCGCCGAGGTCGCCGATCCCGTGTCGTCCCGGCAGCGAGGTGACGTGACAGAACACGCCGGCGGAGCGGTCGAATCGCATGCGTCCCCCTGTGACCCCCACCGACTCAAGCGTTGCGTCCGCGGGGACGGGTCACCGGCCGGTCTCCCGGACGACCGCGACCTCGTCGGCGCGGATCCGCTCGGTCCCGTCGCCGTCGACGACGACGCAGGGGTCGCCGGTGACCAGGTCGCGGTCGGCGTGGGCGGCGTCGACGGCGACGCTCGCCGTCTCGGGCGCGAAGTTGAGGACGACGATCAGCGACTCCTCGCCGTCGCTCCGGCGGAACGCCACCACGTCGTCGGGGTGCACGTTCCCGCTGGCGGCGATCGGCCGCTCGTCGAGGTCGCCGCTGGCGACGTGGTACTCCACCCGTTCGAGGTCGCCGTCGGGACCGAGCGCCCTGTGGTCGGCGCGGGTCGCGAGCAGGCGCTCGTAGCGCTCGCGGACCTCGTCGCGGGCGTGGTCCCACGCGATCGCGTCTCGGCGGCCGCGCTGGCCGATCTCCTGGCCGGCGTACACCATCGGCACGCCGGGCAGCGTCACCGTCGCCGCCCCCGCGGCGGCCGCGGCGGCGTCTCCGCACTCGACGCGGTAGCGCGTCTCGTCGTGGTTCTCGATGTACTGGAGGAAGCCGGCGTGGTCGGGGAAGCCGATCTCCGGGCGCCGGTCGATCGCGTCGAGCAGCGACGCGGCCGGCTCGGCGCCGCGCCCGACCTGCCGGAGCTGGAAGTACAGCGTCGCGTCGAAGTGGACGTCGAACATCCCCTCGTGGAAGCCGGGGATGTACGGGATCGTCTCGTCCATCAGCAGGAACTCGCGGTCCTTCGCCTTCACCCGGTCGCGGAGCTCGCGCCAGAACGAGTCGGGCACGGCCCACGCCATGTCGCAGCGGAACCCGTCCACGAGCGGCGCCCACTCGTCGACCACGTCGAGGAGGAAGCGGCGCACGTCGAGGTTCGCGTGGTTCAGGTTCGCGATCAGCTCCCAGTCGAAGTACGTCCCCGGCTCGCCGGACTCCTGCCACTCGTAGCGGTCGCGGTACGGCGACTCGGGATTCCGATAGGCGTCTCGGAACCACTCGTGGTCGCGCGCGGTGTGGTTGGCGACGAAGTCGAACAGCACCCGCATCCCGTGGTCGTGGGCGGTCTCCACCAGCGCCTCGTAGTCGTCGCGGTCGCCGAGGTCCTCGGCGACGTCGAAGAAGTCGACGATGTTGTAGCCGTGCGGCTTCCCGTCGTGTTCGAGCACGGGCGTGAGCCACAGCGTGTCGACGCCGAGGTCGGCGATCTCCGGGATCCGCCCTTCGATCGCCGCGAACGCCTCCCCCTCGTCGGCGTCGGCGAACGTCCGGACGTACACCTCGTAGACGGTCGCGTCAGTCGTCCACTCCGGCGGCTGGTTGAGCCGGACGGTCTCGAAGGCGTGACCGTCGGGGCCCGTCGGCGCCGTCAGCTCCGGCTCGGCGGGTTCGGGACCGTCGTCCCCGGCGAGCTCGCTCCGGTCGGTGCGCTCGACCGCGACCGCGTCGGCGACGCTCACCCGCCGTTCGCGCCCCGGCTCGCGGGCGACGGCGACGCCGTGGACGCGCAGCCGGTCCGGCACGGCCTCGGTCGGGATCCGGAGCGTCCGGCCGTCGTCGGTCGTCCGGAGCGCGTCTCGCGGGTTCCGCCGCCCCTCCCCGACCGCCGCCTCGACGTCGCGGTCGTCCACGACGAAGGTGACGGCCAGCTCGGACGCGTCGAGGGCCGACTCGGGGTTCGGCGTCGGCGTCGCCCGGACGACGACCTCGTCTCGGCCCGCCGCGCTCTCGTCTCGGCCCGCCGTGCCCTCGTCTCGCCCCGCCGCGCCCCCGCCTTCGCCCGCCGCCTCCTCGACGGTCGCGTCCAGCCGGACGCGCGGCCGCCCGACGCCCTCGCGGGCGCGCTCGGCGCCGTAGTCGATCGCGGCCCGGTCGGCGTCGCGGTCGCGGATCGCGGTCCCGCTGCCGCCGGCGACGTCGACGCCCTCGTAGCTCGCCGGGAACGCGCGCACCGTCAGGAGGTGGTCGCCGTCGGGCGCGTCGAGCCCGAGCCGGTACCGTCCGGGGACGTCCGGCGTGAAGTCGGTCACGGACCGCTCGCCCACGGTCGCGTCGCTGTCCGGCGGCGCGTCGGCGACGCGCCACTCGTAGCTCGCCGACGGGTCCGGGTCCCGCGGCGCGAGCTGCGTCGTCTCCCCGGTCGAGAGGAATCGGGGGGGTCCAGGGTGGTGCATGTGGCACCCATTGACGCCTGGGGTCTTCGGTGTTGCTCTTCGGTCGGTCCCCTCGGACCGAGGGGTCGCCTCGTTCGTCAAGGCTTTTACCCCGGAAATCGCAGGGCGACTATGCGACTGCGAACCGCTCTCACGGAGCACGAACGTCGGCGCGGCGAGCGCTATCCGGCGGAGCGTCCCACGACCGCCGGCGCGTTCACGGGCGACGACGGCCGTCTGGTCCACGTCGGGCCCGACGGCGCCGTCCACGACTGTTCGTACGCCCTGTCGGGAGTCGGCGGGGCCGACCGGCTCCGAATGGGGATCACGGCCGGCCGCGGCGTCCGCTGGTTCGACGACCTCGCGACGACGCGCCAGCACTACGACGGCGACACCCCCCTCGTCGAGACCGAGTACGACGCGGGGCGGTACACGATCCACCAGTTCGACCTCGTGGTGAGCGACACGCACCTGACGCACGTCGAGCTGCGCGGCGCGCCGCCGGCCGGCGCCGAGCTCGTCGCCGCCTGCGCCTTCTCGCCGGACATGGTCGAGGGCCGCGTCGGCAACCTGGTCCACCAGGAGGCCGGGCCGGACGACGGGAGCGTCGTCGAGGTGTACCACCGCTCCGAGCACGACTTCCTCACGGCGTCGACCGGGCTCTCGGCGGCGCACGGCCAGCGGCTCCGCACGATCACGGAGCTGCTCGGCGAGGACGAGAACGGCTTCCCGCACCGCGGCGAGATCGATCAGCGCGAGGACTCGCGGCTCACCCCCGACGTCGTCGTCCGCGCCCCCTTCGAGCGCGACGGCCGGACCGAGCGCGTCACCCTGGCGAGCCGGGCGGTCGTCGACCGCCGGGAGACGCGCGAGACGGGCGACGACGCGATGGACGCGCTCTCCGACGGCCCCGACCGCCAGCGCCGGATCGAGGAGCTCTCGCGGATCGCGACCGCCTACCCCGACGCCGACGACCTCCGCGAGGCGGCCGCGGGCCGGGGGCCGACGGTCCCCGAGGACGTCCCGCGGCGGGGCGTGATCGCGAGCGATCTCCGCGCACTCGACCTGCTGACGGCCGAGTCCGGCGCCCGGATCGCCGCCCCCGAGTTCGACCCCTTCTACTCGACGTCCGGCGGCTACGGCTACACCTGGTTCCGCGACGAGGCGGAGACCGCGTCGGCGCTTTTGAGCGCGAGCGAGGAGCTCGGCCTCGACGCCGACGAGGAGCTGCTCGCGACCGCCTCCTTCTTCTGCCGCACGCAGGACGCGGACGGCTCGTGGCCCCACCGCGTCTGGGCCGACTCCGGCAAGGTCGCGCCCGGCTGGGCGAACGCCCGGATCGAGGGCGCGAACGGGACCGCCGGCCCGAACGACCAGCTCGACCAGCCCGCCTCGGTGGTCGCGTTCCTCGCCCGGCTCCGCCGGACGACCGACCTCCCCGCGGAGTGGCGCGAGCGGATCGACGCGACGATCGCGGACGCGGTCGCCTTCCTCCGCGAGACGACCGAGGACGACGGGCTCCCCCGTCGCTGTCAGAACTGCTGGGAGAACGCCCTCGGGCGGTTCACCCACACCGGCGCGGCGTACCTCCGCGCGTTCGCCGCGGTCGCCCGCGCGCCGGTCGACGACGAGACGCGCGTCGCGGCGGCCGCGGCGGCCGACGACGCGCTCGCCGGGCTCGACGAGCGCTGGAACCCGGACACCGGGCGGTTCCCGCAGCGCGCGAGCGCGGAGAGCCGCGACGACCGCGCCGACGCCAGCACGTTCGCGCTCGCCGGCGCCGCCGTCGAGTACGCGGCCCTGCGCGAGGAGCGCGCCCGCGTCGACGGCGCGGTCACCGACGGCTCGGGCGCGGCGGTCGCGACGGCCGACTTCGACGCGTTCCTCGACCGGGTGGCGCGCCACGTCCGGAACTCGATCGAGGCCCTGCGCCGCGAGACGGCCGACGTCGAGGGGCTCGTCAGGTTCACCGGCGACGACTGGCGCACGGCCGAGCAGGGCGCCGCGAAGGTGTGGTCGATCGCGACCCTGTGGGGCGCGACGGCGGCCGCCTCGCTCGGCGGGCTCGTCCGCGAGCGCGACGGCGACGGCGGCGGCGCCGACCGCGACGCCGGCGCCGACCGCGACGCCGGCGCCGACCTGTTCGGGGCGGCCCGCGACCTGTACGCCCTCTGCGGGCCCGACGGCCACTTCGTCAACGACGCCGGGCTGTTCGCCGAGCAGGCGTTCGACGACGGCGACCTCGACAGCGCGACGCCGATCGGCTGGTCCCACGCGCTCCGGATCGAGGCCACGGTGACGCTCGCCCGGCACGGCGCGCTCCCGGTCCCGCACGACCGGCCGACCGGCCCGGACGAGGCCCCGCACTGGACGACGGGCCGGAAGTTCGGCGTCGGCACGCCCGCCGACCACGAGGCGGACGACCCGGTCCCGGTCTGGTTCACGCTGACGGAGGGGGCGCTCACCGAGGCCCGGTTCCCGCGGATCGACGTGATGAACGTCCGGACGTTCGACTTCCTCGTCGCCGACCCGGAGACGGGATACACGATCCGCACCTTCGACGAGACGAGCCACGTGACGGCCACCGAGACCGTCGAGCGCCGGACGGAACCGACGGTCGACGACGCGCTCGCGTACACGCAGACGGTCCGCGAGACCGGCGACGGCCACGGTCACGAGTGGACGCTCACCGTCGAGTACGCGGTCGACACCGACGGCGACGCGGTCCTCGCCGACGTCGACTTCGAGGGGGGCCGCGAGTACGACGTGTACGCCCTCGTCGACACGACGATCACGAACGTCGGCACGAACGACCGCGGCGACCGGGTCGGCGACGGCGACGGCTACCACCTGCTCGCGCGCAACGACGACGCGGCCGACCGGGGCGCGGGCAAGCTCGTCGACGACGACGGCGACTCCTTCGAGGTCGCCCTGGCGCTCGCCGCCGACGACCGGTTCGAGTGGGCCAGCGTCCTCTCGGCCGGCGGCGAGGAGGCGGACGCCCTCTTCGGCGAGGGCGAGCGCGGCGAGGGGGCCGCCGAGGCGACCGGGAACGTCGTGCTCGCCGGGCTCGTCGGGAGCGGGACCGACGTCTCGGACACGGTCGCGCTCGGGTTCGCGGAGAACGCCGACACCGCGGCCGCGCTCGGCGAGGCCCGCGGCGCCATCTCGCGCGGCTTCGCCGACGTCGCCGACGCCTACGTCGGGTCGTGGCGCGACTGGCTCGCCGGCCGCGAGTTCCCCGACTCGGTGACCGGCGATCCGGAGCTCGCGACCCAGTACCGCTTCGCGCTGATGACGCTCGCCGCCGTGGAGGACAAGCGCCACGACGGCGCGGGGATCGCCAGCCCGTCGGTGCCGTGGGGCGAGACGGAGTACGCCGCCGAGGACCGCGGCTACGGCTACAACTTCGTCTGGTCGCGCGACCTCTACCAGGTGTTCACCGCGCTGATCGAGGTCGGCGAGGTCGAGCGCGGCGCGAACGCGCTCGCGTACCTCTACAACACCCAGCAGGACGACGACGGCTTCCTCCCGCAGAACACCTACATCGACGGCCGCACCCGGTGGGGCGGCGAGCAGATGGACAACATCGCGTTCCCGTCGGTGATGGCGTGGCAGCTGTACGAGCACGGCCTGGCGCCGGCGGACGCCGACTACACCTACGATCAGGTCCGGCGCTCGCTCGGCTACATCGCCGAGAACGGCCCCGAGACGGCCCAGGAGCGCTGGGAGGAGGAGGCCGGCTTCTCGCCGTCGAGCATCGCGGCCGAGATCGCCGGGCTCGTCTGCGGCGCCGCGCTCGCGCTCGCCGAGGCCGACCGGATCGAGTCGGGCGACGGCGACGCGACCGCCGAGGAGTCCCCCGACGCGCTCCACGCCGACGCCCTCGCGTGGCTCGGCCTCGCCGACGACTGGGCCGCGCGCGTCGAGGAGTGGTGCGCGACGGCGACGGGGACCGAGCGCCACGCCCAGACGCCGTACTACCTCCGGGTCACCGCCGACGGCGACCCCGAGTCCGGGCGCCCGCGGACGATCGCCAACGACGGCCCGACCTACGACGAGCGCGAGATCGTCGACGGCGGCTTCCTGGAGCTCGTCCGGCTCGGCGTGAAGCCGGCGGACGACGAGACGGTTCTGAACTCCGTCTCCGTCGTCGACGACTCGATCCGGGTCGACACCCCGCACGGCCCCGCGTGGTACCGGTACGTCGGCGACGCCTACGGCGAGATCGCCGCCGGCGACCCGGGCGCGCCGTGGGCCGGCACCGGCGACGGCCGCGGGCGCCTGTGGCCGATCTTCACCGGCGAGCGCGGCGAGTACGAGTTGCGCGCCCGCGCCGACGGCCCAGACGCCTTCGGCGGCACCGACGAGGACGCGCTCGAACCGGACGCCCTCCTGGAGACGATGGCCGGCTTCGGCAACTCCGGCCGGATGCTCCCGGAGCAGGTGTGGGACCGCGAGCACCCGACCGACTACGGCTGGGAGTTCGGCGAGGGCACCGGGGGGGCGACGCCCCTCGCGTGGTCGATGGCCGGCTACATCCGGCTCGCGCACGGCGTCGACGCCGGCGAGCCGGTCGAGACCCCGACCGTCGTCCGAGACCGCTACGTCGAGCGCGACCGGCCCGCGGGCCCCGACCTCACCGCCGCCGTCGAGTACGCGGGCGAGGACCTCGTCGTCGCCGGCGAGACCGACGGCGACGCGGTCGCGGTGTACGCCGCGGACGGCTCCGCGCTGGCGACCCCCGACGACGGCGCGTACGAGGTCCGGCTGGACGCCGACCTCGACGCCGACACGGTGGTCGTCGCGGCGGCGACCGCCGACGGTGACGGTTCGCCGGACGGCGACGACTCCCTCGCCGACTTCGCCGGCGCCGGCACGTCGGTCGAGCGACTCCGGCTGTAGCGGCTCCGCGGGTTCTTTTAACGATCGGCCGGCGTCAGCCGAGCGCGGTCACGTCGACATCGCGAGACGCCTCGTCGACCTCGATCGCGACGGATTCGACGACCGAGTCGCGGACGCGCTCGCGCCACGACTCGACGGCCTCTTCGTGGAGCCGTCGGCGGGTTTCGAGGTCCGCGTCCGGGTGGGCCGCCGCCGTCTCGTCGACCTCGGGGTACGGCGGGACCTCGGCGACGAGCTCGCGGGGATCGACGTGGATCGGGGTCGGGGGGTCGCCGTCGCGCTCGCCGCTCGCGGCCGCATCCTCGCCGGGCGGGTCGGACGCGCCCGCGTCGACCGCGTGGAGCCGGGCGCGCATCCGCCCCGAGAAGGGCGGCGTCACCCGGAGGACGACCTCGCGGTCGCTCCGGAGCGTGGCTTCGAGCGCGCTCGCGACGTCCTCGCGGTGGACCGCGATCGACCGGATCCGGTCGGGACCGCCCTCGCCGCGCTCACTCATCGTCGCCCGTCCACTCCGCGTCCGAGAGGGTGCGCTGGACCGCCTCCTCGCCGACGGCGCCGGCGAGGTGCTCGAAGCCGGCGCGGACGCCGCGGTCGCTCGCGTTCGCGACGAGCCGCGACACGATGAACTCCGGCGTCGACTTGCCGATCGTCCCGAAGCGCGGCTGGTAGTCGACGCGCAGCGCCAAGTCGCTCGTGAGTCCCTCCGCGAAGATCCCGTCGATCCGGGCGGCGTCGGGGAGCGGGCTCAGGTCCTCCGCGAGGTGGGTGACGTACACGCCGAGCGCGCCCCGCTCGACGGTGAGCGTCACGAGCCCGTTCAACAGGTCGGCGGCGCGGCCCGGCTCCGTGATCGCCTCGAACTCGTCGACGAGCATCAGCGTCCGACCGTCCTCGACGAGCGGCGGGACCACCGACTTCAGGGTCGACTCCAGCACGCCGGCGTTGAACGAGGCGTGCCGGCGGTGGAAGACGATCCGGTCGAACGCGCCGACCTCGGCCGCCTCGGCGGGCACCGGGAGCCCCATCGACGCGAGCAGCGCCACCGCGCATATCGTCTCCAACAGGGTCGTCTTCCCGCCCGAGTTCGCGCCCGTGAGCACGCTCACGCGGTCGCCGGTCGGCGGCGCGTCGGCGCTCGCGACGCCCGCGTCGCCCGCGAGCGAGTGGGTCCCGACCGCGTACGACACCGGCTGGACCTCGCCGGCGAGGAAGAGGTTTCGGGCGTTCCGCACCGCGATCCCGTCGTCGACGAGCGTCGGGCGGACGAGGTCGTGGTCGGCCGCGAACCGCGCGAGCGAGAGCAGGAACGCGGCGTCGGAGACCGCGTTGACCGCGCGGGTAACGGCGCTTCCGCGTCCGTTATTCCCGTCGGCCTCGCCGGCCTCGTCCGTCTTCGCCTGCATTCCTCCGATCCGCTCCCGGATGTCGGCGGCGACCGCCGCCTCGCGCTCCGCGACCTCGGCCTCCAGCTCCGCCGCGAGGTCGCGGAGGGTCGCCGAGACGAAGTCGGCGGCGTCGAGCGCGTCGTCCGGCGCGACCGACCGCACCGTCGCCGGGTCGACGCCGGTCTCGCTCGCGACGCGGTCGACGGTCGCGGCCTCCAGCGCCTCGAAGTCGCGGAGCGATCCGTCTCGGACCGCGTCGAGCACGTCGAACGCGGAGTTCGCCAGCTCCTCGGCCGCGTCGCGCCGGTCGCGGAGGCGGTCGAGCTCCGCGTCGGCGCCGCGGGCGATCTCGATCTCGCCGCCGTCGTCGATCGCCGTCGGGTCGATCGAGCCGCGCACGTCGGCGAGGGCGTCGGCGGCGTCCCGGAGGCGCTCGGACTCCAGCTCGCCGACCGCCGCGAACGGACCGTGGTCGAGTCCCGCCTCCCGCAGGGCGAGGGCCGTCTCGACGGCCGCGAGGTCGGAGCCCTCCGCGTCGTCGTACGCGTCGAACGCCTCGACGACGCGCTCGCGGTCGGCCTCGCCGAGCCCCTCCCACGCCTCCCGCGCGGCGACGACGTCGTCCAGTCGCTCCTCGACGGCCTCGCGGTCGGCCAGCGGCGTCAACACCCGGATCCGGTCGGCGGCGTGGGCCGTCAGCGCGTGGCCCGCGGCCAGCGAGAGCAGGTCGTCGTACACCGATCGGGTGTCGCCCGTCGCGAGGACGTCCATCCCGGCCTCGCCGTTGGCCCGACGGAGGATCCGGGTCGCGCGTCCGCGGTGAAGTCCGGCGTCGACGAGCGCCCGGACGTCGGCCGACTCGATCGCCTCGATCGCCCGCGAGGTCCCCAGCGCCGAGACGAGCCGCTCGCTCGTCTTCGGGCCGATCCCCCAGTAGTCCTCGAGTCGCATACGCCGACGTGAGGGCGCGGCGTCTTGGCGTTTTCGTCGGCGGCGGGACGGGCGCCGGGCGCGGAGCGACCGCGGCCCCGGTCGGCCGCCAGCGTCAAATCCCGTCGGTCGCTACCGGCACCCATGGCCACCGAGCTCGCGGACGGCGTGTGGCGGTTCGAGCTGCGCGGCGTCAGCGCCTACCTCGTCGACGACGACGTCCCCGTGCTCGTCGACGCGGGGACGCCGTGGGACGAGGAGCGGGTCCGGGAGGGGCTCGAAGAGGCCGGCGTCGGCGTCGGAGACGTCGGGCGCGTGCTCCTGACGCACTACGACCTCGACCACGTCGGGACGCTCGCGGCGCTGGCGCCGGAGCTCGACGCGACCGTCTACGCCGGCGCGTTCGACGCGGCGATCCTCCGGGGGGAGCGGTCGCCGCCGCTGCGGAACCACAAGGGCGCGTTCCAGCGGCTCGCCGGGCTCTTCGACACCCCGCCCGACCTGGACATCGAGGCGGTCGCCGACGGCGAGCGGCTCGGCTCGTTCACCGCCTACCACACCCCCGGCCACACGCCGGGCCACGTCGCGTACGTGAGCGAGGACCTCGGCGTCGCGCTCCTCGGCGACCTCGTCGCCGCGTCCGACGGCGCGCTCGAACCCTCGGAGTGGTTCGTCAGCTACGACACGGACGCGGTACTGGACAGCGTCCGCGACCTCGCCGCCCGCGCCCCGCCGTTCGAGATCGCCTGCGTCGGCCACGGCGAGCCGCTCGCTTCCGGGGGAGACGAGGCGCTCGGAGCGCTCGCGGCGCGGATTTGAGGGAATCGAACGCGCGGCCCATCCCCGCCGCCCTACCGTGACTGCCGGTAGATCAGGTTCCGCTGGATGTCGTTGGCGCCCTCGTAGATCACCGGGATGCGCACGTCGCGGTAGACGCGGGCGATCCGGCGGTCGGTCAGGATCGAGCGGCCGCCATGGAGCTTCATCCCCTTCTCGGCGCAGTCGGCGGCGACCTCGGTCGACTTCGTCTTCGCGAGGGCCGCCCAGTAGCCGGCGTCCTCGCCGTTCGCGACCTTCTCGCAGGCGCGCCAGTTGAGCGCCCGCGCCGACTCGAAGCCGATCCGCATGTCCGAGAGGGTGTGCTGGACCGCCTGGAACTCGTTGACCGTGCGGCCGAAGGCGTTGCGGTCGTGGACGAACTCCTCGGCCTCCTCGATGGCGGCGGCCGCGAGCCCGAGGCCGTGGCCCCCGACGATCACCCGACCGTGGTTGAAGAAGTCCGCGAGTACGTAGAAGCCCCCGCCCTCGCTGCCGACGACGTTCTCCTCGGGGACGAAGCAGTCGTCGAAGACGATGTGGCCCTGCTTGGAGGCGCGCATGCCCATCTTCTCCGGGATGTGCTCGGCCTCGTACCCGTCCGAGTCGGTCTCGACGATGAACAGCGTGTAGTTGGAGTAGCGGTCGTCGCTCTCGCCGGTCTTGGCGTAGACGGTGAGCCAGTCGGCCTCGACCGCGTTGCCGACCCAGTACTTCTCGCCGGTGAGCTCGTAGCCGCCTTCCACCTTCTCCGCTTTCGTCGTCATCCCCGCGAGGTCGGAGCCGGTCTCGGGCTCCGAGACGGCGAGCCCCGATATCTGGTCGTTTTCGGCGACCGGCCGCAGGTACTCCTCCTTCTGTTCGTCGGTGCCGTACTGCTCGACCATCTCGGCGCCGAAGCTCGCGAGCTGGAGCGTGAGCGCGATGCCGGCGTCGGCGCGGTAGAACTCCTCCGCGACCGCGAGCACCTGCGCGAGGTCGAACCCCCTCCCGCCGTACTCCTCGCCGATGTCCTGCGCGACGAGCCCGGCGTCCATCCCCGCCTCCAGCACCTCCCACGGGTACTCGCCCGAGTCGTAGTACGCCGCCGCGTTCGGCGCGATGTGCTCGTCCGCGAACTCCCGGGCCTCGGCCTTCACGTCGCGCGCGCGCTCCGGCACGACGCCGTCGTCGAGTAGATCCATGCCCGATCCGCGGCCCCCGCGACCAAAACGTTCGTGAAACAACGAGGAATGACGGGAGCGTTTACTCGTCGGCCTCCGTCTCCTCGGTGTTAGCCTCCGTCTCCTCGGTGTCGGTCTCGTCGCCGTCCCCGGCGTCGGCCTCGCCGATTCCGTCTCCGTCCTCGTCGACATCGATGTCGCTCTCTGACCCCTCCCCGGCCGAGTCGTCCGTTTCCTCTCCGGTCGAATCGCCCGCTCCGGTCGGATCGCTCGCGCTCGCGACCGCCTCGGCGTCGGCGATGTCGACGGGCTCGCGATCGGCCGCGTCGCCCTCCCCCTCTCCGCCGTCCTCTCCGCCCCCGTCACCCTCCCGGGCATCGATTTCTCCCTCGATTCCGCCGTCCGGCGGCTCGGCCGGGTCGGCGGGCCTGAACCCGGCCGTCTCCAGCTCGGGCTCCGAGCTCCCGTTCAGGGCGTGCCCCCGCTCCCGGAGCATCTCCCGCGCGGCCGCCCGGTCGACGGTGCCCGAGACGGTCCGGGGGAGCTCGTCGACGACCGCGACCGTCTTGGGGATCTTGAACCCGCTGAGCCGCTCCCGGGCGAAGGAGTCGAGCGCCGCCTCGTCCAGCGGTTCGTCCCCGTCCTCGACCGCGAGCAGCGCGGCGACCCGCTCGCCCCACGTCTCGTCGTCGAGGCCGACGACGGTGACCGCCTCGACCGCGGGGAACCGCCCGAGCACGTCGGCGACCTCGCCGGGCTCGACGTTCTGTCCGCCGGTGATGATCCGGTCGTCGAGCCGGTTGAGCACGTAGAGGTAGCCGTCCTCGTCGATCCGTCCCACGTCGCCGGTGTGGAGCCCGTGCGGACCGAACGCGGAGCGGTCGAGCTCGGCGGCGGACTCGTCCTCGTCGGGGGCCGGCGGACGCTCCAGGTACCCCGGCGTCACCGTCGGGCCGTCCACGACGATCTCGCCCGTCTCGCCGGCTTCGACCGCCGCGCCGTCCTCGTCGACGACCGTCACGTCGGTGCCGAAGAGGGGCCGACCGACGGTGCCGAGCCGGCCCCGCGTCTGTCGGGGCGTCGCGGTCGCGATCTGCGAGGCGGACTCGGTCATGCCGTAGGTCGGGTACACCGGGATCGAGTAGTCGCGGCAGCGCTCCAGCAGCTCGTCCGGCGCCGGCGCGCCGCCGAGCAGGACCACGCGGAGCGTGTCAGAGAGCGTGCCGCGGCTGTCGAGCATCCGCTTGAGCATCGTCGGCACGAGCGAGACGCCGGTCACGTCGTACGCGTCGATGTCGTCGGCGGTGCCGCCGGCGTCGAACCCCTCCCGGAGCACGAGCGTCGTCCCGTAGAGCGCGGAGCGGTAGACGGGCGCGAGCCCGCCCATGTGGTGGAGCGCGAGCGAGACGAGCCAGCGGTCGCCGGGGTCGACCCCGAGCCGGAACGCGGAGGCGACGGCGGAGCTGTACACGTTGCCCGCGGTGAGCGGGACCGGCTTGGGGGTCCCAGTCGTGCCGGAGGTGAAGAGGATGCAGAGGTGGTCGTCGAACTCCCACTCGGGGGGCTCGACCGACGCCGGCTCGACGTCGTGGACGGCGGTGACGGTCGCGTCGGCCGGGTCGTCGACGGAGAACAGGGGCGTGTCGTCGATCCCGTCGACGGCCGCCAGCGCGTCGTCCTCGGTGGGCTCCGCGCAGACGACCGCCGAGAGGTCGGCGCGCTCGATCCGCTCCGAGAGCTCCCTCGGCGTGAGCTCCTGCCCGAGCGGGACGAAGGTCGCCCCGATCCGCATCGCCGCGTGGACCAGTCCGACGGTCCCGACGTACGGCGGGGTGAGCACGCCGAGCCTGTCGCCCGCCTCGACCCCGTGAGCGACGAGGCGGCCGGCCGTCTCCGAGACGAGGCGGTCGAGGTCGGTGTACGTCCACGCCTCGCCGTCCTCCGCGCGGACGAGCGCCTCGTCGTCCGGCGAGGCCGCGACCCGGTGGGCGAGCCAGTCTCGCACGGGCGTCACCTCCCGCGCGGCGGCGTCTCACTCATCGTCGGCGTGTCGGACGGTGAGGACCGGCACGTCCGAGGTCCGGACGACGCGCTCGGTGACGCTGCCGAGGAGGTACCGGTCGAGCCCCTTCCGACCGTGCGTCCCCATCACGACCATGTCGATCGCGTGCTCGTCGACGTAGTCGCGGATCGAGCGGTAGGCGGTCCCGCTGGCGACCGTCGTCTCGCAGTCGACGCCGGCGCGCTCGGCGGCGCCCGCGACGCGTCGCGTGGCCTCCTTCCCCTCGGATTCGAGGGCGTCGACGACGACCTCGGCGCCGGCTTCGAGCGTCGAGTACGCCGCGCCGTCGACGACGTACAGCGCGTGGAGCGTGGCGTCGTACCGCCCGGCGAGATCGATCGCGTGTTCGATCGCGGCGTCCGACGCGGGACTGCCGTCGGTCGGAACGAGGATCTGCGAGTACATTACGTGGCCCGCTACGCTCGGTACGGATTAAAAACCCGATCACGAGCGGTATCGTTCGAAAAACCGCACGACGACGGCGCTATCGGAACCCCATCGCCTCGATCTGCTCCTGGTACCGGTTGCGGATGGTGACCTCGGTGACCTGCGCGACGTCGGCGACCTCGCGCTGGGTCTTCTTCTCGTTACAGAGCAGCGAGGCCGCGTAGATGGCGGCGGCCGCGAAGCCGGTCGGGGACTTCCCGGAGAGGAGCCCCTGCTCGGCCGAGACGTCGATGATCTCCGTCGCCTTCGACTGCACCTCCTCGGAGAGCTCCAGCGACGAGGCGAACCGCGGGACGAACTGCTTCGGATCGACGGGTTTCAGCTCCAGGCCGAGCTCCTGGGAGATGTAGCGGTACGTCCGGCCGATCTCCTTCTGCGGGACCCGCGAGACGTCGGCGACCTCGTCGAGGCTGCGGGGGATCCCCTCCTGGCGGCAGGCGGCGTAGAGCGCGGCGGTGGAGACGCCCTCGATGGAGCGCCCGCGGATCAGGTCCTCGTTGAGCGCGCGTCGGTAGATGACGGAGGCGACCTCCCGTACCGAGCGGGGCACGCCGAGCGCCGAGGCCATCCGGTCGATCTCCGAGAGCGCGAACTGGAGGTTCCGCTCGCCCGCGTCCTTCGTCCGGATCCGCTCCTGCCACTTGCGCAGCCGGTGCATCTGCGACCGCTTCTCCGAGGAGAGCGACCGGCCGTACGCGTCCTTGTCCTTCCAGTCGATCGTCGTCGTCAGCCCCTTGTCGTGCATCGTCTCGGTGATCGGGGCGCCGACCCGCGACTTCGACTGCCGCTCCGAGTGGTTGAACGCCCGCCACTCCGGGCCGCGGTCGATGTTGCGCTCGTCCAACACCAGGCCGCAGTCCTCGCACACGAGCTCTTGGTCGGCGTCCGTGACGATCTCTTCCGAGTCGCACTCCGGGCAGGAGAGCGTCTCCGTCTCGTCCGACTCTCGCTCGGTGTTCCGCTCTTGTTGACGCTGGCGGCTCGGACGTTCCATTATAAGGTTTCTGGTCACTGCCGCATTTAAACCTTTGTCCCGGATCGGCGCAGGGCGCCGCCGCCCACCGTTTCGCCGTAACCGCCGTCGAACCGAACAGCCGGCGTTGAAACGGCCGTCCGCGCTGACGGGTCGCGGTCGATTCCGCGCCCTCGGCCGTCGTCGCCGCCGGGCCTCGGATACGAAACGTGACCGCCGCGGAGGGTCACATTTGCGCCTCGGTCGCCGAGAAATAATTATTACTGAGCATTTACAAAGACTTTTGTATAACTATTACATATTACTCGCCATGAGCACGACGCAGTCCGACGCGATAGAGGGGACGCTTCGCGGCTGTCGCCCCGCCGAGATCGACCCGATCGTCATCGACGCCGACGACCTCGACAGCACCGCGCCCGAGCACCTCCGCGACCTCAAGGCCGAGCTCTCGGCCCGCGGCTACCAGCCGGCGACGCTGTCGGTCGAGGCGTGCTTCGACTGCGAGGACACGCTCGCGACCCAGCGCGAGGCCGACCGGCTCCGCGAGTTCGTCCGCGCCGCGTCGTTCCTCGGCGCCGGCCGGATCGAGGTCCGCGTCGACGAGGTCTCGGACCCGGCGGCCGCGGAGCCGGCGCTGTCGGCGCTGGCCGAGCGCGCCCGCCGCGAGGGCGTCGAACTCGTCCGGGCCGGCGGCGACGCGACGGCGGCCTGACGGATGGCGTCGAAGCGCTCGCTCGCGACGAAGCTCGGCGTCGTCACCGGGTTCGACGAGCCGAGCCTCGCGCTCGAACAGTACCCCACCCCGCCGGACCTGGCCGCGCACGTCGTCCACCTCGCGGACCTCCACGGCGACGTCGACGGCCGCACCGTCTTCGACCTCGGCACCGGAACCGGGATGCTCGCGCTCGCCGCCGCCCTCCGCGGCCCCGCCCGCGTCTTCGGCGTCGAGCTCGACCGCGACGCGCTGACCACCGCGACGGCCAATCAGCGTCGAGTGGCCGCGAGCGCGCCCGTCCACTGGATCCAAGCCGACGCGACGCGGCTCCCGCTCGACGTTCCGGACCCCGTGACGGTCGTGATGAACCCGCCGTTCGGCGCGCGAGACGGGAGTCGGAACGCCGACCGCGGATTCCTGGCGACGGCGAGCCGCGTCGCGGCCGTCTCCTACTCGGTCCACAACGCCGGCAGCGAGGCGTTCGTGGAGGCGTTCGCGGCCGACAACGGCGGCGAGGTGACCCACGCGTTCGCCGCCGACTTCGCGGTCGACGCGCAGTTCGACCACCACACCGAGGAGTCCGAGGAGATCGACGCCGAGGTCTACCGGATCGAGTGGGTGTGACGAAGGGTATCGGGAACACACGGACAGAGATGCGGTGAGCGCTCGGAGAGCGCGAACCGCGAGGCCGGAGAGGCGTGAGGCCGCGGTCTCGTGAGCGACCGACGGGAGCGAGCGGGAGCACGAAAGTCGCAGCCCGCGCGGCGAACGCAGTGAGCGAGCGGGAGCGACGTTCGGCGGTCCTCGCGACTGGGGCATCGGCGGTGTCCTTCGGGGGGCCGCCGGCGGCCGTTCACACACGAATTGCCGGTGGTTCGAAGGCGTGCCCCGTCGATACGCGACCGGCCATCTATTACTGAGCGGCCGAGGCTGTGGAAGTGTTCACCGCATCGGCGGCGATGTGTCAGTGAGCGGCCGTGGCCTCGGCGGCGTTCACCGCCGGCTCAGCGTCGAGCAGCTATAAGCAACAGAGCGGTCCGTCACTCCACGACGGGTAGGTCCGCCCGACTTCCCTTCGGGACCACGGAGCGCAACTCGTCGTAGAGGTAGAGCCCCACGCCGATCGGCACCGACTCGCCGACGACCTCGTGAGTCGCGATCAGGTATCCCCAGTCCCCGTCCCACTCGGGGAGGTCCTGGTCCTCGCCGGCCACGAAGGTCACAGCCTGCTCGGGGTCGAGCTCGATGACGTTCCTCGTCGCGTGACGGCCGAACCGCGAGACGGCCCGGCTCGTCGGCTTCCAGTGCTCCTGTCGCGTCCGGAGGAAGGTCATCCCGATCGCCTCGACCCCGCTTGGGTCGGTCGCCTCGCCGTTGAAGATCCAGACCTTCCCGGCGCCCTTCTCCCAGAAGCTGTACCCCGCGAACACCGCCCCGTCGACCCCGAACCGTTCCTCCCACCAGTCGAGGACCTCCGCGCGGCTCGCGCGCCCCTCGACTTCGCGGTCCCCGGGGGTCTCCGGCAGTCGGTCGAACCGCTGCCCGTCGTTGGCGGGGGCGGCGTCGGCGGCATCTGCGGCGGCGTCGTCGCTCACGCGGCCACCTCGCCGTCGCTCGCGCTCTCGTCACCCTCCCCGCCCACGCGCAGCTTCGCGCAGAAGAACCCGCCCGTGTCGTTGTGGTGCGGGTAGACGCGGTGCGCGCGCGTCACCGACTCGTCGAACGCCTCGCCGTCCCACTCGGTCACGCCGGGGACCGTGTCGAGCGGGAGGTCGAACGCGACCAGCTCGCAGTCCTCCGCGCCGAGCACGTGGTCGAGCACCGCCTCGTTCTCCTCCGGCGCGAACGTGCAGGTGGAGTAGACGACGGTCCCGCCGGGCCGGGTCGCCTGCACCGCGCGCGCCAGGACCCCCTTCTGGATCCCGGCGACCGCGTGGACGTGGTCGAGGGTCCACTGGTCGACGACGTCCGGGTTCTTTCGGCAGGTGCCCTCGCACGAGCAGGGGGCGTCGACGAGGGCGCGGTCGAACTCGTCGAACGCGAGCGGCTTGGTCGAGAAGTTGCGGGCGTCCTGGTTCGTGACAATCGCGTTCGTGATCCCGAGGCGCTCCGCGTTGTGCCGGAGCGCGGAGAGCCGCCCGAGGTTGTTGTCGTTGGCGACGAGGGTGCCCTCGTCGTCCATCGCGTCGGCGATCTGCGTCGTCTTGCTGCCGGGCGCCGCGCAGGCGTCCCAGACGCGCTCGCCGGGGCGGGGGTCCAAGGCGAGCCCCGGCAACACCGACACCTCCTCCTGGCCGTGGGTCCAGCCGTGGACGTACGGCCAGTTGCCGCCGGGGTTCCCGTCCGGGAGTCGAAAGAGACCGTCGTGCCACGCCACCGGCTCGTGGTCCACGCCCTCCTCGTCGAAGGCCTCGCGGACGCGAGCGGGCGAGGCCGCGAGCCGGTTCGTGCGCACGACCGAGGGGAGGGAGCGGTCGCACGCCGCCCGGAACGCGTCGACGTCGTCGACGAGCGGCTCGTATCGGTCGAGCGGGTTCATGCCCCTCCTTTCGCGGCGGGCCGTTAGACGGTTTCGGGACTCCCGCGCCGCCGCCCGGCGCCCCACCTTTAGGTCGCCGCCCCGAGTAGGCGGAGCCATGGCACGCATCTCCGTCGTCGACGACGACGTCTCGCTGGACGAGCCGACGCTGGTAGAGGGGTTCCCCGGGGTCGGACTCGTCGGCAAGATCGCGACCGACCACATGATCGAGGCGCACGGGATGGACCACTACGCGAACGTCCACTGCGACGGGCTCCCGCGGGTGGCCGTCTACCGCGAGGCGAACCGGGCACTGACGACGCCCGTGCGGCTGTACGCCGACGCGGAGAACGACCTCGTCGCGCTCCGGAGCGACGTCCCGGTGAAGCCCGGCGCCGCGACCGAGGTCGCCGGCTGCCTGGAGAGCTGGTTCGCGGAGACGGCGACGTTCCCGGTGTTCCTCTCCGGGCTCGGTCAGGAGAAGGGAGAGGCGCCGCCGGCGATCTACGGCGTCGCGACCGGCGACGGCGGCGATCGGCTCGACCGCGCCGACGTCGAGGACCCGCCCGAGGCCGGCCTCGTCTCCGGGCCGACGGGCGCGATGCTCGCGGAGTCGCTGGAGCGCGGCCGCGACGCCGTCGGCCTCGTCGTCGAGTCGGACCCGCAGTTCCCCGATCCGGAGGCCGCGCGCGTCCTCATCAGGAGCGGGATCGACCCGATCGCGGGGACCGAGACGACCACCGACGGGCTCGTCGAACAGGCCGAGGAGATCCGGGAGGCGAAGCGGGCCTTCGCCGAGCGGATGCAGCAGGCCACCGAGGAGAGCTCGCAGGCCGAGCCGCTGAAGATGTTCCAGTAGGCGACGGCCGCTCCGCCCGACCCCTTGATCGTCGTCCGCGACGGCGGTCCGTCAGTCGTCGTCCGCGACGGACGACTCGTCCCCGGCCGCGGCGCTCGACCCGGTCCCGACCCCGCCCGTCTCCAACTCGTCGAGGATCGGGCGGTACTTGAGCTGGACCTCGTCCCACTCGCGGTCGGGGTCGGAGTCGGCGACGAGCCCGACCCCGGCGAAGAGGGTGGCCCGCCGGGGCGTCGCGACGGCCGAGCGGATCGCGACCGCGAAGGCGCCGTTGCCCGCGGCGTCGATCCAGCCCACCGGCGCGGCGTACCAGCCGCGGTCGAACGGCTCCGTCTCGTGGATCGTCTCCAGGGCGCGGTCCGGCGGAAGCCCGCCGACGGCGGGGGTGGGATGGAGCGCCTCGACGAGTTCGAGCACGTGCCGGTCGTCGCTGAGCTCGGCCGTGATCGGCGTGTGGAGGTGCTGGACGGTCGCGAGCCGACGGACGCGGCGCTCGCCGGCGGAGACCGAGGCCGCGAACGGCTCCAGCTGATCGCGGACGGTGTCGGCGACGAGCCGGTGTTCGTGGACGTTCTTGGCGTCTTCGAGCAGCTCCTGCGCGAGCCACTCGTCCTCCGTCGGGGTCTCGCCCCGTCCCGTGGTCCCCGCGAGCGCGTCGGTCTCGACGGTCCGCCCGCGCAGCGAGACCAGCCGCTCCGGCGTCGCGCCGAAGAAGGCGCTCCCGCCCCCGTCCGGCTCGAAGCAGTAGCGGTGGCAGTCGGCGTACTTGCCCGCGAGCCGCTCCAGCGTCGCCGCGCGGGGGAACTCGGACGCCAGGTCCGCCTCCAGCGCCTGCGCCAGGACGACCTTCCGCAGCTCGCCGCCGCGGATCCGGCCGACCGCGGCCTCGACGCTCTCGCGCCACGCCTCGCGGCCCGTGGTCCGACGGGCCTCGGTGATACCGGGCCGCGGCGGGACGCCCGCGTCGCCGCCGTCGACCGCGGCGAGTCGCTCCGCCTCCTCGGCGAGCCGGGCCTCGACCGCCTCGACCGCGGCGTCCGGCCCGGCGGCGTTCACCGTGAGCCAGGTCCCGTTGTCCGCGAACGTGAGCTGGACCCGCGGGAGCACGAAGCGCGCCTCCGGGAAGGGCCCCCAGGGGTCGCCGTCGCAGGCCCCCTCGTGGAAGGCGAAACCGCCGAACAGCCGGGGGCGAGCGGCCTCGGTCCCAGCGTGGACGTCGCCGGCGTCGAACAGGTCGTCGGCCGCGGTCCGGATCTCGGCGAACCGCTCCGGGCCGCTCGCGGTCAGCGTCGCGGCCGCGCCGCTCCCGAGCACGAGGGCGTCGTCCGGCGCGCTCCACGTCGTGCGAGGCGCCGAGAGGGCGTCGAACGCGGCCGCGAAGGGGGGCGCGTCGACCGCGGTCGTGCGGCTGACGAGGGGCGGAGCCGACGTCGAGCGCGCCCGTTCCATTACCCCTCGTTCGGTGCCGCGGCCCCTTTACCCTGACTATCGCGGGGGGCGACGCGGACGGCCGACCGTCAGCCGTACCGCTCCTCGTTCCACGGGTTCGCGGAGTCGCTGTAGCCGCGCTTCTCCCAGTAGCCGAGCTCCTTCTCCGTGAGGAACTCCACGCCCGAGACCCACTTGGCCCCCTTGTACGCGTACTTGTGCGGGGTGACGACCCGGATCGGTCCCCCGTGGTCCGCCGGGAGGTCGTCGCCGTCGAGGCCGTACGCGAACAGGACGCCCTCGCGGGTGCACTCGTCGAGCGGGAGGTTCGTGGTGTAGCCGTCGAGCGCGTGGAAGAGGACGTGCTCGACGTCGTCGCCGATCCCGGCGCGGTCGGCGACCTCGCCGAACTCGACGCCGGTGAACGCGCAGTCGAACCTGCTCCAGCCCGTCACGCAGTGGAAGTCCTGTCGCTGCGTGACGGCCGGGAGCTCGCGGAACTCGGACAGCGAGTACGCGAGCGGCTCGTCGACGGCGCCCCAGACCTCGAAGGCGAACGTCTCGGGCTCTACCGAGGGCGTCCCGCCCTTCGAGAGCACCGGGAAGCGGTCGGTCTCCCGCTGGCCAGGGGGGAGTCGGTCGTCGCCGTACTCGCGGTAGAGCCCCGTGAGGTCCTGGAAATCGCCCTCGATGTCGGTGTCGCCCTCGATGTCGGTATCGCCCTCGATATCGGTGTCGCCCTCGGCGTCGGCGTCGCCTTCGGCGGTACCGTCGGTCTCGCCCGCGGCGTTCGGGGCGCCGGATCCGGTCATGAACCCCGATACGGTTCGGGGTCACCTATGCGTATCGCTCTCCGGCCCCGATGACGCCGGTAGCGGGGGAACGGATTCGGTTCGGCGAAACGTGTCGGTTACCAATAATATATTTTATATAGTAGAGATAAGATTCGATCGATCGAAAGGAGAGTTTCTGAAACACCGCTGTGAGATTTCAAATATCGGTATCGGCGACGCCACATTTATATACCCATTGCCATTACTCCCGGGCAGGAAATGCCACGAGTAGAGATAACCGTGCCGGAGCATCTGGAGATGCAGATCGCTCAGATGGTCGAGCAGGGAGAGTTCCTCAACCGCGAGGAGGCGGTCGAAGAGCTCCTGTCGACGGGGATAAAGGCGTTCAAGACGAGCGGTCCGCGAGACGACGAGGAGGACTCCGGCGGATTCGAGGACGAGGGCATGATGGGCCACGAAGACGAGTACGTGTTCTGAGCGGGCCGCCGCCGCGGTTCGCCGTCGCCGCCCGTCCCGCGTCGACCGCGATTCGCTGACGGCCCTTTTCGAGTCGGTCTCCCTCTCGACCCGTGCGTATGCCCCTCAACAACGCTTAAAGGGTCTACGACCCGTATCACGCGGTATGCACAAGGACGAGCTCCTCGAACTCCACGAACAGATGGTGACGATCATGGAGCACTTCCGCTCGCACGAGACCGTGGACGGCTCGCTGTTCGACCCGTACGACGAGCTCGAGGTCGACCCCTCGCACGTCCACAAGTCGAAGAGCGAGCACAAACACGCCGTGTTCGTGCTCGGCAACGCGCTGGCGAACGCGATGAGCGAGGACGAGTTCTCTCCCGCCGGTCGCGTCGGTAAGCGCATGGAGGAGCTCGCGGACGACGCCGAGAACAAGATCTGAGACCCCCGTTTCCGTCACCTCTCGACCCCCTCGTCCGCTCCGGACGCGACGTCACCCCCGACCCGCGGATTGATATGTGACCGACCGCTCCCTTCCTCACATGGTCGCGGAGGCGCTGACGTCCGACGCCGCCCACCTCGCCGTCGGCGGCGCGCTCGTCGCCGTGGCGCTCGCCGTCGTGTATCAGACGGACCGACCGAGCGGCGCGTGGACCCGCGCGCTCCGCTCGCGCTTCCTGCTCGGGGTCCCGTGGGGAACGCTCGTCGCCGTCGCGGGCGTGACCGGGGTGTACCTCTTCGTGCAGAGCGGGCTGGGGACCCCCGACCGGCCCGTCGTGATCCCGTTCCGCTCGTGGTCGTACCTCTACCCGGAGGGGATCCTCTGGTCGAGCTTCGCGCACGCGAGCCGGGGCCACCTCACGGGGAACCTCCTCTCGGCGCTCGTCGCGGGCGGGATCGCCGAGTACGCGTACGGCCACTTCCCCGGCGGCCGCGAGGTCGACGACGAGACCGGGACGCTCCGATCGGTGCTCCCGTCGCGCGCGTCGGTGCGACGGCTCCGCTCGAAGGGGCTCGGCGCGCTCGGACTCGGACGGGTCGGACGTTCGACGCGCGCGTCGCTCTCGACGGTCGCGTCGCGGCCGGACCTGGGCTCGCTCGCCGCGAACCCGGGCGTTCGCGCGTTCGTCGTCGTGCCCGGCGCGATGGCGGTGTTCGGCGTCGTCTCCGCGCTGTTCGCGCTCGGACCGGTGATCGGGTTCTCGGGGGTCGTCTTCGCGCTGTGGGGGTTCGCCCTGGTCTTCCACCCGGTCGGGACGATCGCGGCGCTCACGGGCGCGACGCTCGTCGACGTCGCCTACGAGACCCTCCGGAACCCGGTCGTCACCGCCGAGGCGAGCGGGTCCTACGGCCCGCCGGGGTGGGCGAACGTCGCGATCCAGGGCCACGCGCTCGGACTCATCGCCGGGATCCTCGCCGCGGCCTGGCTCGTCCGGCGGCGACGCGGGAGCGAGGGCCGCGCCGACGCGGCGGCCGAGGGGTCGCGGACGTTGGCATCGGCCGGCGACTCGCGGACGACCGCCCTCGTCGCGTTCGGCGCCGTCCTCCTCTTCGGCGCGTCGCGCCGGCTCTGGGCGGTGTACTGGTACCTCGGGAACCAGCGGTACGAGCTGTACCGGGCGCTCGGGGTCGGCCTGCTCGCGGTCCTCGCGGCGATCGTCGCCCTCGCGGTCGCGGGGCGAGACGAGCCGCTACGTCCCGATCTGGCCGTCCCGGAGCCCGACACGGTCCGGGGGGCCGTCCGGTCCGCCACGCCGGCCGCGGTCGGGCTGCTGCTGCTCGCCTCGGCGCTGGCGGTCGTCGCCGGGCCGGGCGTGGTCCCGAACCTCGTCGCCGTCGACGACGGCGACCTGCCCGGCGACCCGATCGAGGTCGACGGCTACCGGCTGACGTACGCGGAGAACGTCGAGAACCGGGCCGTGAGCGCCGTCGACGTCGAGGCGTTCGGCCGGTCGACGAGCGTCAACACCTCGGGGGTGATCGTGACGAACCCGGACCGGGAGATCTGGACGACGGCGGTCTCGCGCGGGAACCTCGCCTTCTGGGGGTACCGCGCCGTCGACCTGGGCGGGACCGGCTGGCGCGAGACCGTCTGGGTCCATCGCGTGGGGTGGGTGGCGGCGAACGGGGGCCCGACGTACCGGGTCGACGCGGTCCGGAACGAGACGCGCTCGACGCTGTTCACGAGCGAACCGGCGCGGGCGGAGCCGCGGATCGACGGGCGAAACGTGACCGTCGCGGCGGTCGAGGGCGGATTCGAACTTCGCGTCGCTCACGGGGGCGAGACCGCGCGGGCCGGGCTCCCAGCGGCGAACGAGTCGGTGGCCCTTCAGGGGGTCGCGTTCGTCCGCGAGGCGGACGCCGTCTTCGCGGAGCGCGGAGAGACGCGGGTGCGGATCGCGACGCGAGAGCGGTACGAGGGCCGGCAGTGAGACGGCGTTGCCCCGTCGAACGTCGCTCCATCAGACGGCGTTCCGTCGGAACCGGTCGGCGACGCGAAGGTCATCTCCGAAGCCCCGGCCGCTCGGCGATACGGGATCGACGCCGGATCGTCGGTGAACGCGGCCAAAGCCCCAGTCGCGAGGACCGCCGAACGTCGCTCCCGCTCGCTCCGCTGCACGGGCTGCGACTTCCGTGCTTCCGGTCGTTTCACTCGCGGGACTCGCGACTGCCCCTTCGAGTCCCGCCCGCACAGCGACCGCGCCTCACACCTCCCCAGCCTCGTCGCGGCCGTCTTTAACCGGCCGCGACTCCCTCGCGCGTGCCCCTCGCGGCCGCCTTCGGCGGCCACTCGGAGACACGCGCCACCGCATCGGTTTAAACACTCTCCTCCGGTTTCTCCCGGACGGTCCCGCCGCCGAGCCCCTCCCACTCGACGCGGTAGCCGAGCCGCGAGAGCGCGGCGCTCGCGTCGTCGATACCGTAGTCGTCGAGGACCGACTCGGCCGCCGAGAGCGCCGTCCCGGCCTCGATTTCGGCGTCGACCGCTTCCAGTACCGCGGGCCGAACGAGCGTCCGACCGATCCGCTCGTGGTCGGGGAACGCCTTGCCCTCGATCGCCTCGACGCTCACGCCGCGCTCGGCCGCGAGGTCGTCCAGCCCGATCGCGTCGACGTCGGGCGAGAGGGCGTCCGGGAGGTCGGCGGCCGCGTCCGCGACGAACTCGGCCTCGTACTCGCGGAGCACGTCGACGACGTCCTTCACCCGCACCGTCCCGGAGTAGGTGACGACGCGGTGGTCGCGCGCGGCGATCTCCTCGCCGACGCCGAGGCTCTCGTCGACGGCGACCAGCAGGTCCACGTCCTCCACGTCCGCGAGCTGGGAGAGCTTCTTTTCGACGTAGTCGGGCGTCCAGAAGCCCATCACCTCGAAGAACAGCCGGAAGTCGGCGTGGGCGTAGTCGAACGCGAAGTCGGGGATCATCACCCGCGTCCCGGTTTCGAGCGGTTCCGGCTCGCGGACGAGTGTCCAGTCGAGGTCGAGCCCGCGGAACCGGCCGGCGAAGTCGGCCTCGACCCCGCTGTCGAAGTCGGGCTCCGCGACCGGCTCGACG
Source organism: Halorubrum rutilum (assembly GCF_024494565.1). Next base: position 118,126 of record NZ_JANHDN010000007.1, on the reverse strand, counting down.
CCCGGCACGGTCACGTCGCCGTCGGAGAGGCGCATGGTGCGCTCGCGGCCGCGGTCGTCGATCGTCGCCGCGAGCTCCCACTCCGCGGACTCCGCGACGGTGCGGAGCAGCCGCGCGAACGCGGTCCCGTAGCGACGGGTGCGCGAGAACAGGGCGTCGGGGCCGGTGACGACCAGCTCGCGGCCCTCGAGGGTCCTCTCCAGCTCGTACATCAGGCGCAGGCGCTTGACGGCGGAGACGAGCCGCTTCGGGTCGTTCGACCGCACACGGACCTCGGTGGCGTCGAAGAGGGCGGTCTGTGCGAGCGAGAGGTCGTACTGCTCCAAGAGCGCGTCCGGGTCCCACCGCACGTCGGCGTCGACGAGGACCTCGTTGACGTCGCGGTCGGCGTACAGCGACGCCTCGACCGCCTCGGACTCGATCCCGAGCGCGTCGGCGGCGCGGTCGACGGCGGCCTCGCGCTCCGCCTCGCTCGCGACGCCGACCGTCTCCGCGGCCTCGAACGCGGCCCGCCGGACGCGACGCGGCGGGACCGGCGCGCGCGTCTCGAAGGCGCACTCGCGCTCGACGAGGGCGGCGAGCCCGCGGACGAGCTTGAAGTCGCCGCCGGATTCCGCGGCGTCGGCCTCCAGCGCCGCCAGCGCGTCGTCGAGGTCGCCGCGGCGCTCCCCGACGCGGGACTCGAAGGTCCCGAGGACCGTCGCGGCGAGCGGCCGGTGCTCGCGGCCCGTGAACCGCGGGCGGTAGCCCCCGCCGGCCCGCGAGACGCGCAGGAGGTCCTTGCGTAGCACGGCGACGACTACGCGAGCGCCGGCCTAAAACCGGCGGGTTCTCCCGGTGCGACACGCTTAACTCCGGAACCCGTCGATCGGAGCGTAATGAGTACCGACGCGGCGAGTGACGCGGACGCTGCCGGTGACGGCGGCGGAGGGGAGAGTTCCGGCAGCGACGAGCCCGAGGCGTTCGTCCGGACCTGCGAACACCTCGTCGACCGGATCCTCGCGGGGGAGATCGACCGCGACGACCTGGAGTCCGCCAAACTCGACGCCTGCTCGGAGTTCTCCTCGCCGAAGGTCCCGAAGAACACCGAGATACTGGACCACGCGCCCCCGGAGGCCCGCGACGACGTGATCGAGGTCGTCCGGCGGAAGCCGGTCCGGACCGCGTCCGGCGTCTCGCCGGTCGCGATCATGACGTCGCCGAAGCTCTGCCCGCACGGGAAGTGCCTCTACTGCCCCGGCGGGCCGGCCTCCGAGTTCTCCTCGGCGCAGTCGTACACGGGCCACGAGCCCGCCGCGGCCCGCGGCGAGCAGAACGACTACGACCCGTACGGGCAGGTCACGCTCCGGCTCGAACAGCTCCGGAAGATCGGCCACCCGGTCGACAAGGTGGAGCTCATCCTGATGGGCGGGACGATGACGGCGCGTTCGCACGACTACCAGGAGTGGTTCGTCAAGCGCGCCTTACAGGCGATGAACGACTACGACCTCGACAAGGAGCCGGAGCCGGCCGAGGAGGAGTCGTTCGCGCCCGACCCCGAGGCGAGCGAGTTCGAGTACCTCGAAGACGTGATCGCGGACAACGAGACGAACGCCATCCGCAACATCGGGACCACCTTCGAGACGAAGCCGGACTGGTGCGACCCCGAGCAGATCGACCGCATGCTCGACCTGGGGGGGACGAAGGTCGAGGTCGGCGTCCAGACCACCTACGAGCGGATCAACCGCGAGATGCACCGCGGCCACGGCAACGAGGCCTCCCGGAACGCCAACCGCCGACTGCGCGACGCCGCGTTCAAGGTCGGCTTTCACATGATGCCGGGCCAGCCGGGGATGACGCGGGAGATGTGCGTCGAGGACTTCCGCCAGCTGTTCGAGAACCCGGACTGGCGCCCCGACTACCTCAAGATCTACCCGACCCTCGTCGTCGAGGGGACCCGGGTATACGACCGGTGGCGCCGCGACGACTTCGAGCCGCTCTCGAACGAGGAGGCGGCCGACGTCGTCGCCGAGGCGATGGACCGGATCCCGAAGTACACCCGGCTCCAGCGCGTCCAGCGAGACATCCCCGCCGACTTCATCGAGGGCGGCGTCTGGAAGTCGAACCTCCGGCAGCTCGCCGATCAGCGGGCCGAGGAGAAGGGGATCGTCCAGCGCGACATCCGCGCCCGGGAGGTCGGCCACAACGACGCGGATCCGGACCCGGACGACGTGGAGCTCGACGTGCTGACCTACGAGGCCGGCGGCGGGACGGAACACTTCATCTCCTTCGAGGACCCCGTCCGCGACCTGCTCGTCGGCTTCTGTCGCCTCCGGTTCCCCTCGTTCGCCCCCGACCAGCCGGGGGCGCCGGGCACCGAGGACGACGCGGTCCGCCGCGAGCTGGCGGACGCCGCGCTGATCCGCGAGCTCCACGTGTACGGCAGCGAGGTCGCCATCGGCGGCGACGGCGACTGGCAACACCAGGGGTACGGGCGGAGACTGCTCGAACGCGCCGAAGCGATCGCCCGCGATGCCGGCTACCGAAAGCTGGCCGTCATCTCCGGGATCGGCGCCCGGGAGTACTACCGGAACAAGCTCGGCTACCACCAGGACGGACCGTACGTCTCGAAGCGGCTGTAGCCGGCCCGGTCCCGGGACGCGACCGCTCGGCCGCCCGTCCCCACAACGACACGCCTTTTTCCGGGCCGACGCTCTCGTTCGCGTATGGACCAGAAGCGGGAGCTGTCGAGCATCGACCTCGCGGCCCTCGTCACCGAGCTCAATCGGTACGAGGGCGCGAAGGTCGACAAGGCGTACCTCTACGACGACGACCTGCTCCGGCTGAAGCTCCGCGACTTCGACCGCGGCCGCGTCGAGCTCATGATCGAGGTGGGCGACGTCAAGCGCGCCCACGTCGCGGACGCCGACCACGTCGCGGACGCGCCCGGTCGCCCGCCGAACTTCGCGAAGATGCTCAGAAACCGGATGTCGGGCGCCGACTTCGCGGGGGTCGAGCAGTACGAGTTCGACCGGATCCTCACCTTCGAGTTCGAGCGCGAGGACGAGAACACGACGCTCGTCGCCGAGCTGTTCGGCCAGGGCAACGTCGCCGCGCTGGACGAGACCGGTGAGGTCGTCGGGTCGCTGTCGACGGTCCGGCTCAAGTCCCGGACGGTCGCGCCCGGCGCGCAGTACGAGTACCCCGCCTCGCGGCTCAACCCCCTCGACGTGAGCCTCGGCGGGTTCGAGCGGCACATGCGCGACTCCGACAGCGACGTGGTGCGCACCCTCGCCACGCAGCTCAACCTCGGCGGCCTCTACGCCGAGGAGGTGTGTACCCGCGCCGGCGTCCCGAAGGAGACGCCGATCGAGGAGGCGACCGACGACCAACTCCGCGCGCTCCACGAGGCGCTCGAACGGATCGGCGACCGGCTCCGGTCCGGCGACATCGACCCCCGCGTGTACGAGGAGGAGCTGTCCGAGAGCGAGGCGGACGACCGCGAGCCGCGGGTGGTCGACGTCACGCCCTTCCCGCTCTCCGAGCACGAGGGGCTGCCGAGCGTCGGCTTCGACTCGTTCAACGCCGCCGTCGACGACTACTTCCACCGGCTCGACCGCGACGACAGCGAGGCGGGCGAGGCCCCGTCGGACGCGAGCGCCTCCCGTCCCGACTTCGAGGAGGAGATCGCCAAACAGGAGCGGATCATCGAACAGCAGAAGGGGGCGATCGAGGGGTTCGAGGAGCAGGCCGAGGCGGAGCGCGAGCGCGCCGAGCTGCTGTACGCGAACTACGACCTCGTCGACGAGGTGCTCTCGACGGTGCAGGACGCCAGAGCGGACGAGGTCCCGTGGGACGAGATCGCGGAGACGCTCGACGCGGGCGCCGAGCGCGGGATCCCAGCCGCGGAGGCCGTCGTCGACGTCGACGGCGGCGAGGGGACCGTGACGGTCGCGCTCGACCGCGAGGGCGACGAGGACGGCGAGAGCGACGGAGACGGCGACTCGGTCCGCGTCGAACTCGACGCGAGCGCGGGCGTGGAGGTCAACGCAGACCGGCTGTATCAGGAGGCCAAGCGCATCGAGGGGAAGAAGGAGGGCGCGATGGAGGCGATCGAGTCGACCCGGACGGAGCTGGAGGCGGTCAGGGAGCGCAAGGCCGAGTGGGAGGCGAAGCGGGCGGCCGACGACGGAGACGGCGAGGGCGAGGCGGGCGACGGCGAGGACGACGGAGACGAGGCGTACGAGACGGACTGGCTCTCGCGCTCCTCGATCCCGGTCCGGAGCCCCGACGACTGGTACGACCGCTTCCGGTGGTTCCACACCTCGTCCGGCTACCTCGTCATCGGCGGGCGCAACGCCGACCAGAACGAGGAGCTGGTGAAGAAGTACATGGGGAAACACGACCGGTTCTTCCACACGCAGGCGCACGGGGGGCCGGTGACGCTCCTGAAGGCCGCCGGGCCCTCGGAGTCGGCCGATCCGGTCGACTTCGCCGAGGAGACGCTCCGAGAGGCCGCGCAGTTCGCCGTCTCCTACTCCTCGGACTGGAAGGACGGCCGCGGCGCGGGCGACGCGTACATGGTCGAGCCGGACCAGGTGTCGAAGACGCCCGAGAGCGGCGAGTACATCGAGAAGGGGAGCTTCGTGATCCGCGGCGACCGCACCTACTTCGAGGACGTGCCCTGCCGGATCGCGGTGGGCGTGCAGTGCGAGCCCGTGACGCGGGCCATCGGCGGCCCGCCGTCCGCGATCGTCGACCGCGCGGCGACGTCGATCACGGTGGAGCCGGGGATGTACGCACAGAACGACGCCGCGATGATGGTGTACCGAGAGCTGAAAGAGCGGTTCGCGGACCAGTCGTTCGTCCGGAGGGTGGCGAGCGCGGATCAACTTCAGGAGTTCCTCCCGCCGGGCGGCTCCGACATCGTCGACTGAAGACCGACCGAAGGTCGCCTGAGCGGTCGAGGATCGCCGAGGGCGGACGGCGGGTGGAAACGCCCCGGCGCCTCCGCCGGAGCGCGACCCTTTCAAGCCTCCGCCCCCGACTCCGCCCATGAGCTTCGAGGCGCTGCCGGACGGCTGGCGCGTGTGGAACGAGGAGCCGAGCGGTCGCGCCATCCTCGTCTACCGGCCCGACGTGTTCGACGGCGACGACCTGCCGGCCGAGTGTCTCCCGACGATCTACCTGACGAACGGCGCGCGCAACGCCCGCCCCGGATCCGGTCAGTACGCGACCGACGAGTGGCACGTCGTCCTCTTCTTGGAGCCCGAGGTCGAGGCGGTCTCGGAGACGCGCGAGAGCCGCGAGGCCGGCGCGGCCGCCGCCGTCGACGTCGCGACGCGGTTCGCCGCCGGCGACGTGGACTACCGGGCGGCCTACCAGGTGCCGAGAGAGGCGTACTTCGAGCGGTTGGACGGGCTGATCGAGCGGAAGTGAACGAGACGGAGCGACCGGCGGGGTCGCCCGGTTCGATCCGCGTTCGTGGATATATATTCTGTCATAAATCCCGATCGCACCACGAACACGAGGATTTTTATCGCCTCCCGCCTCACCCTCGCGTACATGAACGCCGGTGGGGACCACACCGCTGACGGGCCGCGAGAGAAGTGCGGCGTCGTCGGCGTCTCGCTCGCTGACCGCGAGGCCGCGCGGCCGCTGTACTACGCGCTGTACGCGCTCCAACACCGGGGACAGGAGTCCGCGGGGATCGTCACGCACGACGGGTTCCAACAGCACAGCCACGTCGAGCGGGGGCTCGTCGGCGACGCGTTCGAGGAGGGGGACCTGGCGTCGCTGTCCGGCGGGACCGGTATCGGCCACGTCCGGTACCCGACCGCCGGCAGCCTCGACAAGAGCTGCGCGCAGCCGTTCTCCGTCTCGTTCAAGTCCGGCTCGCTCGGGCTCTCGCACAACGGGAACCTCGTCAACGCCGACGAGGTGCGCGAGGAGCTCGCGGCGGCGGGCCACGCGTTCACCTCCGACGGCGACACCGAGGTGATCGCCCACGACCTCGCGCGCAACCTCCTCGAAGAGGACCTCGTGCGCGCCGTCAAACACACGATGAACCGCATCCACGGCTCCTACTCGCTAGCGATCACCCACGACGACACGGTGCTTGGCGTGCGCGACCCGCTCGGGAACCGCCCCCTCTGTCTCGGGAAGATCGACGGCGGCTACGTCCTCGCCAGCGAGTCGGCCGCCATCGACACCCTCGACGGAGAGCTGATCCGGGACGTGCGCCCGGGCGAGCTGGTCGTCCTCGACCCCGACGGGAGCGGCTACGACACGTACCAGCTCGTCGAGCGCGAGTCGACCGCGCACTGCTTCTTCGAGCACGTCTACTTCGCGCGCCCCGACTCGGTCATCGACGAGAACCTCGTCTACGAGGTGCGGCGCAAGCTCGGTCGCAAGCTCTGGGCGGAGTCCGGCACCGAGTCGGACGTGGTGATGCCAGTCCCCGACTCCGGGCGCGCGTTCGCCTCCGGCTACGCCGACGCGGCCGGCGAGACGACCGCGGACGGGGAGCCCCGCCCGGAGGGGGACGCCGGCATCGAGTTCGCCGAGGGGCTGATGAAGAACCGCTACGTCGGTCGGACGTTCATCATGCCGACGCAGGACGAGCGCGAGCGCGCGGTCCGGCTGAAGCTCAACCCCATCCGGTCGACCGTCGAGGGGAAGTCGGTCACCATCATCGACGACTCGATCGTCCGGGGGACGACGTCGACCCAGCTCGTCGACCTCGTCCGCGAGGCGGGCGCCGAGGAGGTCCACCTCCGGATCGGCGCGCCGGCGATCGTCGCGCCCTGCTACTTCGGGATCGACATGGCGACCCGCGAGGAGCTGATCGCCGCCGACGCCTCCACCGAGGAGATCCGCCAGCAGGTCGGCGCCGACTCCCTCTCGTACCTCTCGATCGACGCCGTCGCCGAGGCCCTCGGCGAGAGCCGCGCCGACCTCTGTCTCGGCTGCGTCACCGGGGAGTACCCCTTCGACGTCGAGGGCGAGGAGACCGACCGCGACCTCGATACCGCCGCGCCCGACCCCACGCCGGCGGACGACTGATCGGGTCGTCGTCGGCCGGTCGGACCCGTTCTCCGGTGCCGGCGAACCCCCTTCGTCCCCGCCGCCACGCCCCCGGCGGCCCCGCCGTCTCGGGTTCTCGCGACGCGAGCCCGGAATCGGGAATTTAAATACGCCCACGCCGGGAGGTACGCGTATGACATCCGACGCCGACGACGCGACGATGAGTCGCCGCGGGCTGTTCAGGGCCGGCGCCGCCGGCGCCGCCGTCGCGACCGGTCTCGCCGCCGGGTCCGGGACCGCGGCCGCCCAGTACGGCGGGTACCTGGACGACGTCGACAACTACGAGGGCACCGTCGACTACACCGGGCGGGACGAGGTCACGGTCAGCGTCGGCGCGGTCAACGGGCTCCGGTTCGACCCCGCGGCGATCCTGATCGACCCCGGGACGACCGTCGTCTGGGAGTGGACCGGCGAGGGCGGCGCGCACAACGTCGTCGCCGAGGACGAGACGTTCGACAGCGGCGAGACGGTCTCCGAGGCGGGGACCACCTTCGAGTACACCTTCGAGGACGCCGGGGACGGGGACACGTTCAACTACTACTGCACGCCGCACAGGGCGGCCGGAATGAAAGGGGCCGTCGCGGTCGGCTCCGTCGACGACGACCTCATCGAGCCGGACGCCGGCGGGGACGGCGGCGACGGCGGGAGCGGTGGCGGAGACGGCGGAAGCGGCGGCGAAGACGGCGGAAGCGGTGGAGGCGGCGACGGCGGGGACGGCGGCGGGAGCGGCGGCCGCGCCCTCACTGCGGGCGACATCGGCGCGCTCGCGCTCGGCTTCGGCTTCGCCGGCGCGCTGCTCGTCCCGCTCTTCTACGCGGCCCACCAGATGGCGAACGACTGACGGTAACGCGACCGGACCGCGGCGTACCCCTCGGTCCGCGCCGACGCCGACCGCGGGTCAGCCGTCGGTCCGCCGGTCCGCGCCGACGCCGAACCGCGACCGCAACCCGACGAGGACCGCCGCGGTCCAGATCACCGCTTCGAGGTAAAACGACGGCGTCCCGACGTAGAAGGCCGCGAAATCTCCCGGCGGGATGCCCAGGGGCTCGGGCTGTTCGAGCACCGGCCACAGCAGCGACACCGCGTTCTCGGCCCGTCCGTTCACGACGATATGGAGCGTGTCGAGCGCGAGGTGGGATCCCCAGCCGACCGCCGCCGCGAGCCCGCGTCGGTGCCGCGCGGCGACGGCGACCGCGAGGGGAGCGAGCAGCGCGGAGTGGCCGACGGAGTGGTAGACGTCGACGACGCCCAGCGCGCCGAGCGGCTTGTCGACGGCGTCCGGCAGCGTCGCGCCGACGACGAGCCACCCGACCGAGAGCGTCGGCGTCCCCGGGAGGCGCTCCCGGACGCGGGGGCGGCCGGACAGCCACCCGATCCAGCCGGCGACGAGGAGGTGGGTCGGGAACAGCACGGCGGCCCGTACGGGCGACGACGGCTTCAACCTTCGTCGTCGATCTCGGCGGTCGGGGGCCCGAATTCGGATCGATCGGTGCCGGACGGATCGCCCGGATCAGAAGGCGTGGTACAGCATGACGTACACGCCGATCCCCATCGTGAACGAGATCAGCCAGAGGACGGCGCCGACGAGACCGACCTGCGCGTGCCGGGTGTGGTACAGCTCCTCGTGCGAGCGCGTCGCGGCGAGCAGGAGCGCGTGGAAGACGAACGGGAGACAGGCGATCGCGAGCAGGACGTGGATCCCGAGGAAGGGGAGGTAGAGGTACGTGTAGACGGGCTCGGGACCGGGAAACGGCGTCGTCCCGACGTGGATGAGCCGGTAGAGGTACGCGACGAGGAAGGCGGTAAAGAGGCCGAACGAGGCGATCATGAAGTTCCGGTGCCGCTGGACGTTCCCGCGCGAGATCGCCCGCCACCCGAGGAGGATGGTGACGATGGCGGTCGCGGAGACGGCGGCGTTGAAGTGCGGGATCGCGGCGAGGACGGCGTCGCTCGCGCGCGGCAGGAGGGAACTCGGGATCGCGCCGCCGACGGCACCGAACACCACGGCGAGCGCGGCGACGGAGGCGACGGCGGTCAGGACGGGGACGTTCTCGCGGGCCCAGTCGGACATGCTCGTGAGGTGGGACGCGACCCCCAAACGCGTGCCGGTTGCGGTCGGCGCGTTCCGGTCGCGGTCGCCGAGTCACGGCCGGCTCCGCCGCCCGGCCGTCTGCGAAACCCCGGCACGGTACTCCCGAATGGAAGGGCTTTTAATTAGGGGAAAGGTAGGTGAGTACGCGACAGAACACCGCGAGCGTGGGTAGCCAAGCCAGGCCAACGGCGCAGCGTTGAGGGCGCTGTCCTGTAGAGGTCCGCCGGTTCAAATCCGGTCCCACGCATCGCTCGGCGGCACACCCGCCACACCGATGCACGGTGTTGTCTCTACGACAGCACCCACGCACAACTCCTTTCGAACGTTACGCGCCGAGTGGCTACTCTGTGGTGGGTACCGACTAGCGACATCGTGAGCACCGCCAAAGCCCCACCCGCTCGGTCATAAATTGCTGTTGGCGGATCGACGGCGGACACCTCCAAAGCCCCAGCCGCGAAACCGCAGTACGCTCGTTGCGCTCCTCGCTCGCTACGCTCGCTGCGGTGCTTACGTCGCCTACTGCGGTTTCGCGGCTGCCCCTTTGAGTCCCGCCCCGCACAGCACGGCACCTCACGCCTCCCCAGCCTCGTCGGCCTCCCTCCGCTTCGCTCCGGTCGGCCGACTCCCTCGCGCGTGCTGTCTCGCGGCCACCGGCGGCGGCCGCTCGCAGGCACGCGCCACCTCCCAGTCATTTATGAGCACTCTCAGTAATCACGATTCTCGTCGCTCGCGCGAACTGCCACCCTTTTAGTCGCGCGCCGCCGGAGTGTGGCGTAATGAGTACGGACGCGACCCCCGAGTACGACTACGAGGAGCTGGGGCTCGTCGCCGGGCTGGAGATCCACCAGCAGCTCGACACGGAGACGAAGCTGTTCTGCGACTCCCCCACCGTCGAGCGCGACCCCGAGGAGTCCGACCGGTCGATCACCCGGCGGCTCCACCCGACGAAGAGCGAGCTGGGCGAGCTCGACGACGCCGCGGTGGAGGAGAGCCGCGTCGACCGCGAGTTCACCTACCTCGCGTACGACACCACCTGCCTCGTCGAGGAGGACGACGAGCCGCCGCGCCGCGTCGACGACGAGGCCCTCTCCGTGGCGCTGCAGATCGCCGACCTGCTCGACGTGTCGGTCGTCGACCAGGCGCACGTGATGCGGAAGCTCGTCATCGACGGATCGAACACCTCCGGCTTCCAGCGCTCGATCCTGCTCGGCCAGAGCGGGGAGATCGAGACGAGCGAGGGCCGGGTGTCGATCGTCGACCTCATGCTGGAGGAGGAGTCGGCCAAGCGCGTCGAGGAGAAGGAGGACGGGGTCGTCTACTCCCTCGACCGCCTCGGCGTCCCCCTCGTCGAGATCGGGACCGGCCCCGACATCCGGAGCCCCGAGGGCGCCCGCGAGGCCGCCGAGCGGATCGGGATGCTGCTGCGCTCGACGGGCGCGGTCAAGCGCGGGCTCGGGACGATCCGGCAGGACGTGAACGTCTCCATCGCCGACGGCGCCCGCGTCGAGGTGAAGGGGGTTCAGGACCTCCGGGGGATCGAGGAGATCGTCCGCGGCGAGGTCGGGCGGCAGGCCGAACTCCTGGCGATCCGCGACGAACTCCGCGACCGCGACGCGAGCGTGGGCGACGTCGCGGACGTCACCGACGTCTTCGCCGACACCGAGTCGGGCGTCATCCGGGGCGCGCTCGACGCGGGCGGGAAGGTCACCGCGGTCCCCCTCTTCGGCTTCGACGGGCTCGTCGGCCGCGAGATCCAGCCCGACCGCCGGCTCGGCACGGAGCTCTCCGACCACGCGAAGCGCCACGGCGCGGGCGGGATCTTCCACACCGACGAGCTGCCGGCCTACGGCGTGACGGACGAAGAGGTCGACGCCCTCCGCGACGCGGTCGGCGCGGGCGAGGGCGACGCGGTCGCCATCGTCGCCGCCGACCCGGAGACGGCCGACCTCGCGATCGAGGCCGCCGCCGACCGCGCCGCCGCCGCGATCGAGGGCGTCCCCGAGGAGACCCGCGGCGCCAACGACGACGGGACCACGCGCTACCTCCGGCCGCTGCCGGGCGCCGCGCGGATGTACCCCGAGACGGACGTACCGCCGGTCGAGCCCGACCCGTCCGACGTGGACCGCCCGGAGCTCCTCGACGAGAAGACCGACCGCTACGTCGAGGAGTTCGGGCTCGACCGCGGACTCGCCGAGCAGGTCGCGTTCGGCCGGCGCTTCCCGCTGTTCGAGACCGCGGTCGACCGCGGCGTCGACCCCACCTTCGCCGCGTCGACGCTGGAGTCGACGACGACGGAGATCCGTCGGGACGGCGCGCCCGTCGAGAACCTGACGGACGACCACTTCCTCGACCTGTTCGCGCTCGTCGAGGACGGCGACCTCGCGAAGGAGGGGGTGCCGGAGGTGCTGGCGACGCTCGCCGAGGACCCCGAACTCACGGCCGCGGCGGCCGTCGAGGAGGCGGGCCTCTCGGGCGTGAGCGAGGCCGAGGTGCGCGAGGCGGTCGTCGAGGTCGTCGAGCGCAACGCCGACCAAGTCGAGGCCGAGGGGATGGGCGCGTTCTCCGGCCTGATGGGCGAGGCCATGGGGGCGCTCCGCGGGAAGGCCGACGGCGAGGTCGTCTCCGACGTGCTCCGCGAGGAGATCGCCGAGCGGTCGTAGCGCCCGACGGTCGCACATTCCGCCCCCGGTCGTCCCCGTCACTTACTTGTCGCCGGCCCGTATCCCGATCCGAGAGGTAACACTCGATGGACGATCCGCCACCGACCGACGACGACACGTCACGGACCGACGGATCCGGTCCCGCACCCGATCCGGCAGTCGCACACACCCGCGGCGACCGCGTCTCGGAGGTGACAAACCAGTTCGTTCACGGCGTCGAGTTGGCCGCCGCGGCGCTTTTCGCGCTCCTGTTCGGCATCGGTGTCGTCGACCTCGCGATCCAGATCGCGGAGTCGGTCCCCACCGGCGAGATCACGGACCCGAACACCGTCATCAGCTTCATCGAGACGGGACTCCTCCTGCTCATCATCGTCGAGGTGTACGAGACGGTCGTCGCGTACATCGAACAGAGCGACACCCGTCGCATCGTCAGGCTGGTAATCTACACCGGCGTCATCGCGATGGTCCGGAAGGTGATCATCTTCCGCACCACCGAGTACGCGACGACGCAGGACGCGCTGTTCGCCGCGCTCTCGTACACGCTGGTCGTTCTGGGGCTCGTCGCGCTCCTGTTCGTCGAGCGGTCCATCGGGCCGTCGATCACCACTGACTGATTCGCGCTGCTCGGTGGTCGGGCGCCGTCTCACTCCGTCAACTCCGCCAGCAGCGTGTCGAGGTCGTACGTCGCCGGCGCGCGCGGCTCGTCGCGGAGGGTCGCGATCGTGAACGTCGAGTTCGTGCGCTCGACCTCCGGGATCGCCTCGAAGTCGCTGATCAGCCGCTCGACGGTGTCGGACGAGGAGAGCCGCGCGAGCACGACGAAGTCGGTCTCGCCCATCGTGAAGAACGCCTCCGTGACCCCCTCGACCGCGAGCAGTTCGTCTGCGAACGCCTCGTACGGCCCCTCGTAGTCGGCGAGCACCTCGACGATCACGGTGACGCCGAGCCCGAGCGCCTCGTGGTCGAGGTCGTACAGGTCGTTCTCGATCACGCCGTCGTCGCGCAGGTTGTTCAGCCGGTAGTGGATCGTCGACACCGGGATCCCGGTCTCCTCGTGGAGCCGCTCGGGACTCCCGGTGCCGAGGTCCGAGATCGCCTTCAACAGCCGCACGTCGCGCTCGTCCATACCCCGCCTTCGCGTGAGAGACTGTTGTATATTCCGACCGACAGGCTTGTACTCGACTCCAAGAACGGTGCTCGATCCGGGACCGTATTGCAGTTCGTTCGTATGTGTGATTGTTCATTCTAAATACCTCCAATTCTAAGAGAATAGTTTAACCACGTCGAGAATCTTCGATCTGACACTCAATGAAGTCACGGACGTTCCTCTCTACTTCGGAATCGGTCGTCGCCGCGTTCGTCCTCCTCGCGGTCCTGTGGGGCACCTCCTTCGTCGCGATCGAGGCCGGGCTGCACTACTTCCCGCCGCTGCTGTTCGCCGGCGTCCGGTACGCGATCGCCGGGGCGATCGTGCTGGGGATCGCCGCGGTCGCGTCCGGCCGGACGGTGCCGCGGGGCCGCGACGAGTGGCTGGGCGTCGCCGTCGCGGCGACCTTCGTGATCGCCGCCTACCACGGCCTGTTGTACGTCGGCGAGCTGTACGTCTCCGGCGCGGTCGCCGCCGTCGTCGTGAGCCTCGCGCCGGTGTTGACCGCGGTGTTCGCCGCCCTCCTCCTCCCGAACGAGCGCCTCGGCCCCGTCGAGATCGGCGGCTTCGCGCTCGGGATCCTCGGGGTGGTGGTGATCGCCGATCCCGCGGCGGCCGGCGTCGACGGTTCCGCCCTGCTCGGCGTCGGGCTCGCGTTCGCCGGCGCCGTCGCCTTCTCGCTGGGCGCGGTGCTGCTCCGGCCGCTCCGGACCGACCTCCCGATCGCCGCCCTGCAGGGCTGGGCGATGGTCATCGGCGCCGGGCTCCTGTTCGTCGGCGCCGCCGCGCTCGGCGAGTCGCCGGCCGCGATCGAGTGGACCCGGACCGCGATCGCCTCGCTCGCGTACCTCACGCTGCTGTCGGGCGTCCTCGCGTTCCTGATCTACTTCGCGCTGCTCGACGCGGTCGGGCCGGCGCAGCTCCACCTCGTCGGGTACGCCGAGCCCGTCGTCGCCGCGGCCGGGAGCTGGCTCCTGCTCGGCAGCCTGATCGAGGCGGAGGCCGTCGTCGGGTTCGTCGCGATCCTCGCCGGCTTCCTCGCGCTGGAACGCCGCGAGATCGCCGCGTACGTCGGGTTCGACGCGTACCACTGGCCCGCGCTGATCGGTCGGAAGTGACGGGGCCGCGCGAGCGACCGCCGGCGGTCGGGACGATCCGCCCTCAGCCGTCGGGGCGATCCGCCCTCAGCCGTCGATGTCCGCGGTCAGCCCGGCCCGGAGGTCGCGCCCGAGGTAGTGACCGAGGAGCGCGACGACGAGCCCGAGCCCGCCGCCGACCGCGAGCAGGGGAAGCCCCCACTGCCGGAGGTAGTCGATCCCGATCGGGAGGAAGCCGACGCCGAGGACGTTCGTCACCGCGACGAGCGCTCCGGCCGCGCCGCCGGCGAGCCCGGTCTCGACGTACCGGCGGGCGGAGAGGACCAGCCCGACCAGGAACGCGGCGAGGAAGACCCCTCCGGCCGACCCGATCGTCCCGCCGATGAAGGGGATCGCGCCGCCGACGAAGACGCCGACCGCGACGGCCGCGGCCGAGAGCGCGAACGCCTTCGCCGAGAACCACCCACCGCTCGTCCCGAGGCGACCGCCGTCGTCGCTCGCCGCGGTCGCCCGCCCGGACGACTCGCTCGGCGCGGCGTCGGTCCCGGCGCCGTCCGACGACGCGGTCGAGCCGCCCTCGGCGAGGTCGTCGTCGAGGAGGTCGTCGAGGTCGTCCATCGGGTCGCCGTCGGACGACTCCTCCTCCTTGGAGGGTTGCATACCGGAGCGTTCGCCCGTGAGACCTTGTGTCTTGTGCCCGGAGTCGGATCCCGTCCGACCGTCTGACCGGCCGTTTTCACCGGAAACGGGGTATCTCGCGGGCGAGCGACGGCGACGCGGAGAGCGCGGCCGCGGCCGATCCCGTTCGCGGTCGGTCCCGACTCCCCGTCCCGGACCTCAGCCCTCACCGTCCGGCTCGCGCGACCCCCACACGCGCTTGTCGACGAGCTCGACCGTCGTCGGCCCGTCGACGGTCACCTGACAGGAGAGCCGCGGGTAGCCGAACCGGGCCGCGAGCCGGTCGTGCCAGTGGTCCGCCGGCGGCCCCTCGCGGACTCGCACGCCACAGGTGGCGCAGATCCCGCGCCCGCCGCAGTTCAGCCGCCGCGTCGCGGCCGCATACGGCGACAGATCGGCGTCGAGGAGGACGCGTCGCAGGTTCCGGCCGACCTCGACCGACAGCTCGGTGCGCTCGTCGCCGTCGACGACGGTCAGGGGAACGGTCTCGGCCTCGGCATCGGTCATGCGACGCCCGTGATTACGTCCGCGGCCACATAGGTGAGCGGGTCCCGCGCCGGCGACGCGGCGCCCCGCGCGAGCGACCCGGAACGACTTTCGGCGCCCGCCCCGACCCGGTCGACATGGACACGCGCCGCGCGCTGCTCGACGCCCTGGCGGACGGACCGGTCTCGGGTCCGGCGCTCGCCGCGGAGCTCGACGTCTCGCGGACCGCGGTGTGGAAGGCGGTCGAGGCGCTCCGCGAGGAGGGGTTCGCCGTCGAGTCGACGCCGGACGGCTACGTCGCGCCCGCGGATCCCCCCTACTGCGCGGCCGGGATCGAGTTCGGGCTCGACGCGCCGTACGCGGTCGAGTACCACGAGAGCCTCCCGTCGACGAACGACCGCGCCCGCGAGCTGGCGGCCGAGGGCGCCGCCGACGTCGCCGTCGTCGCCGACGAGCAGACCGGCGGTCGCGGGCGGCTGGACCGCGAGTGGGTCGCGCCGAGCGGCGGCGTCTGGCTCTCGCTCGTCGCGCGGCCGACGGTCCCGCCGGCCCGGGCGCCCCTGTTCACCCTCGTCGCGGCGGTCGCGACGGTCGACGCCTGCCGCGAGGCCGGCGTCGACGCGCACATCAAGTGGCCGAACGATGTGCTCGTCGGGGGCGACGAGGGAACCGAGAGTGGGACCGGAGACGCGAGCGCGCGCTCCGGACGCGGCGGGCGCAAGCTCGCGGGAATACTCACGGAGATGGAGGGGGAGGCCGACCGGGTGTCGTGGCTCGTCGTCGGGGTCGGGGTCAACGCGAACCTCGACCCCGAGGCGCTGCCCGCGGACGCGACCTCGCTGCGTGCCGAGGCCGGCGGCGACGTCGACAGGCGCCGGTTCGCGGCGACGCTCCTCGAACGGTTCGCGTCGCTCGCGGGGGCGGTTGACGAGCCCGACCGGATCCTCTCGGCGTGGCGCGACCGGGCGAGCACGCTCGGGCGGCGGGTGCGGGTGGAGACGCCGACCGGGTCCGTGACCGGGACCGCTGTCGACGTCGAGTCCCCGGGCGCGCTCGTGATCGACACCGGCGAGGGGACGCGACGGGTCCACGCGGGCGACTGCGAGCACCTCCGCGACGCCGGGGACTGACCCCGCGGACTACGTCCGCCCCGACGCTCCCGACTCGGTTTCGTCTGCCGGCTCCCCGTCGGTCGCCGCCCCTTCGTCGGTCGTCCCCTCGCTCGCGCCCTCTGCGACGCCCGGCTCGGAGGGGACGTCGCCGTCGATCCGGACCGTCAGGACGGGCACGGCCGACCCCCGGACGACCTTCTCGGCGACGCTCCCGAGGAGGAGGCGGTCGATCCCGCCGCGACCGTGGGTCCCCATCACGACGAGGTCGAAGTCGTTGCCCTCGGCGTATCGGACGATCTCCCGGCTCGGCGACCCCTCGACGACCGCCGTCTCCACGTCGACGTCGGTCCCCGCCGCGAGCTCCTCGACCGCGCCTACGGCCTCGTCGGCGTCGCCTCGCAGGAGCTCGCCGACCCCCTCCCACGAGGCCTCCATCGGCATCCCCGCGTACCGCGCCGAGTCGACCACGTGGATCGCGTGGACCGTCGCGTCGTGGACCGCGGCGAGGTCCACGGCGTGCGCGACCGCTCGCTCCCCCTCGGCGGACCCGTCGGTCGGAACCAGGATTCGGTCGTATAGTGACATGTGATCACACAGTACGTGATTTCGCCGACGGGCTTACGCTTTGCCCCGACCCCGCGAGGCGGTCTCGGGGCGAATCCGGACCGGTTCGGACCCGCTTCGTCCCTCGTTTGTCCCCACAGAATCGTCACCGACCGTCAGTCGTCGCCGGGCGTGACCGACCCCGTCTCCGGACCGGCGTCGGTGAGTCCGGCGGTGTTCGCGACCGTCGCGATCTCGGGGCGGAACACCCACGCCGCGAGCAGGACGATCGGGACCATCGTGGCGGCCGTTATCGAGTACCCCACGTGGAGGTTGGCGAGCCACGGCGCGGAGTAGATCAGCGGGTAGACGATCCCGCCGACGGTGCCGACGCCGCCGACGACCCCGGCCACGGCGCCGGAGCTGTCCGGGAACATCGCCGGCACCTGTGCGAAGATCGCCCCCTCGGCCCACGCACAGCCCGCGCCGACGAGGAACCCGACTATCACGGCGTTCATCACGACGCCGGAGAGCCCGGCGAGCGTCATCGCGACCATCGTCACCACGATGAAACAGAGCCCGAGGAACGTCCACTGCTCGCGGTAGTGGCCCTCGAACACCGGGAGGATGTTCGTCTCCGTGCGGGCGAGCACGTCGCTGATGTACCCGCCGAACGGGCGGAGCAGCCCGGCCGCCACGGAGAACGTCGCCGCGAAGGTACTGGCGAGCACGAGGTTCTGCGTGTCGAACCCCTCGCGGTAGTAGGTGGCCAGCCAGCCGTTCATCGACAGCTCCAGTCCGAACGACATGACGTAGGCGGCCGCGAGCACGACCGTCCCGTATCGGGTGGCCGTGTGGAGCCAGCCCCGCAGCGTCGCGTTCTCCCTGGTCGCCTGCCGCTTCTCGTCGCTCTTCGCGGCCTCGCCGAAGACGAGGTAGACGCCCGCGAGGAGGATGGAGACGATCCCGGTGTAGAAGAAGGCGGCCCGCCAGTTGGTCTGGAACAGCGGGCCGCTCCAGTCGGCGCCGAACACTCGCGGGAGCACGAGCGCGCCGCCCGCCGCTCCGGCGTTGCCGACGCCGGCGTAGATCCCCTCGGCCAGTCCGAGGTTCTCCTCCTCGAACCACTCGGCGACGTGCTGGATGCCGATGACGAACGTGATCCCCGCCGTGGCGACGATCAGCCGCGTCGCGAAGAACACGCCGTATCCCTGCGCGAACGCGCTGGCGATGGAGAACACGCCG
This sequence comes from Halorubrum rutilum, assembly GCF_024494565.1. The sequence continues at coordinate 100,001 of NZ_JANHDN010000007.1, read as the reverse complement.
ACGTACGCGAGCACGATGGAGAAGATGACCGGCGCGCCGAACCGGTCGGAGAGCCACCCGGTGAGGATGCGACCGAACGGCGCCATCCAGATCGCCGAGCTGGCGAGGATACCGATCTCGGCCGTCGTGAGGGAGAACTCCTCGGCCATCCCGCCCGTGAACGGCGCGAACGAGAACCAGATCAGAAACGAGAAGTTGAATCCGACGGTCGCCAGGAGCAGCGTCCGGTACTTCGTCATCCGGATCGGACTCTTCACGCGCCGGTCACCTCGAAGTCGGCCGCGAGGGCGGTCGGATCGCTGCGAACGGAGACGGTACGCGCCTGCGTGTTTCCGGTAAACATCTGGTCGAACATGGCTTCTTTCACGTCTCATAGGCACACTCGGGCGTTTAATAAGGAAATCGGTGAGTGTACACACGATAATACGGCATTTCGTTAGTCGTTTCGCGAACGCAGTTCGGCGCCGAGTAGTATTCCTGCTATGAAAATCGAATTTAAAACACCGGGTCGAATAACGGATAGAAATTTACACTCGCTACTACTGAGGCCGACTTAGTGTAGTTATTTACCGTGATATAGCCGCCTCGTGGCCTGAGACGGCGGATGCGCCGGAGTCTACCGACTTTCGAAACGTCCACCGGCGGATCGAACGCTCCCGAAGGGGGCCGCGATCGCTCTCGCAGCCGCGCGGGCCGCGCCGGCCGCACCGGGCGCACCGGCCACGCCGGAGCGCGCGTTTAAGCCCCCGGCGCGCTAACGTGGTGGCATGACTCACGAAGTGCACCTGTCACGCGTCGAAGGCGAACTCCGCGAGCGGTCGTACCCGACGAGCCGCGAGACGCTCGTCGACGAGTGCGCCGGAACGACCGTGCTGTTCGCCGACGGCGACGCCGACCTCGGCGACCTCGTCGCCGAGATCGACCAACCGCGGTTCGAGAGCGCCGAAGACGCGTTCACCGCGCTGCAGAACGTCCTCCCCGTCGAGGCGGTCGGGGAGCCCGGCCAGTCCGACGGCGACGCCTGATCGGACCCGTCGGTCGCGTCGGATCCGTCGCCGTCGGTCACGCCCGCCGTCCGCGTCACCCGTACACACGTCACGGAGCGTCTCGCATCGCTTTTCACCGCGGGTCGCGCACTGGCGGTAATGAGCTATCGGATCGGCCTCGTCGGCAAGCCCTCGGTGGGGAAGTCGACGTTCTTCAACGCCGCGACGATGAACGACGTGCCCGAGGGTGCGTACCCGTTCACCACGATCGACCCGACCGTCGGCGAGGCGTACGTCCGCGTCGACTGCGCCGCCCCCGAGTTCGGCGAGACCTGTACGCCGAGCGTGGGGGTCTGCCGCGAGGGGACGCGGTTCGTCCCCGTGAAGCTCGTCGACGTGGCCGGGCTCGTCCCGGGCGCCCACGAGGGCCGCGGGCTCGGGAACCAGTTCCTCACCGACCTCAACGAGACCGACGTGCTGATCCACGTCGTCGACTTCTCCGGGAAGACGGACATCGAGGGCGAGGCGACCGAGGGCCACGACCCGCGCGAGGACATCGACTTCCTGGAGGAGGAGCTGGACGCGTGGTACCTCGACGTGTTGGAGAAAGGACTGGAGAAGTTCGAGACGCGCTACCACGGTGCGGACGCCGCGATCGAGGCGGAGCTCGCCGACCAGATGTCCGCGTTCGGCATCGACAAGGACCGGATGAAGCGGGTGATCCTCGCCGAGGGGTTAGAGCTCGACCCGGAGACGTGGGACGAGACCGACAAGACCGACCTCGCCCGCGAGATCCGCAAGCGGACGAAGCCGATGGTCGTCGCCGCCAACAAGATGGACACGCCCGAGGCGCAGGCGAACTGGGAGGAGATCACGGCCGACCCGGACTACGACCACCTCTCGTTCGTCCCCGCGAGCGCCCACGCGGAGAAGGCCCTCAAAACCGCGGACGAGGCGGGCGTCGTCGACTACGCGCCCGGCGAGCGCGACTTCGACGTCGTCGGCGACGTCTCCGGCGAGCAGGAAGCGGGCCTCGACAAGATCGCCGAGTTCGTCGCCGAGTACGAGGGTACTGGGGTTCAGGGCGCGCTCGAAGCCGCCGTCTTCGACGTGCTCGGCTGTATCGCGGTCTTCCCCGGTTCCGCGAACGGGAGTAAAGACGAGAAGGGCGTCTTCCGCGACTGCTTCGTCCTCCCCGAGGGGTCGACGACGGAGGACTTCGCGTACCACATCCACTCGGACATCGGCGAGGGGCTGCTCCACGGCACCGACTGTCGGAGCGGGCGCCAGGTCGGGGCCGACCGCGAGCTCTCCCACCGCGACGTGATCGAGCTCGTCTCCACGAAGCAGGCTGCGCCGTAGCCGCCCCGAACGCGACGCCGGCCCGGCGACCGCCGTGAACTCCGATCAGCTATTACCCGCCGGGGTCCAACCCGACCCCATGGAACGGACCGTCACGGTCGAACCCGAGGCCGGGCTCCACGCGCGCCCCGCCTCGAAGCTGGTACAGACGGCGAACCGATTCGACGCCGACGTGTCGATCGGCCGCGCCGACGACGGCGACGACGGCCTCGTCCGTGCCGACAGCATGCTCTCCGTCAGCGGGCTCAACGTCGAGCACGGCGAGTCGGTCCGCGTGGTCGCCGAGGGCCCCGACGCCGAGGCGGCGCTGGACGCGGTCTGCGACCTGCTCGCGAGTCCGGTCGAGGGGGAATCCGAGGCCGGAGGGAGCGGCGGCGACGCCGGGGACGCGCCGTGAGGACGCTCGACGGCGTCGGCAGCACGCCGCGCTCTGGCGTCGGCGCGGCGCGCTGGTACCGGCCGGACGCCGACCTGACGCTCCCCGACCGCCCCGACCCGGCCGCGGTCGACGCCGAGGCGGAACTGGAGCGGTACGATTCGGCCCGGGACGCCGCCCGGGAGGCCCTGCGCGACGCCCGCGACCGGACGGCCGAGCGCGTCGGGGAGGAAGAGGCGGCGGTGTTCGAGGCCCACGAGGGGTTCCTCGACGACCCGACGATAGTCGAGGACGTCGAGGCCGAGATCCGCGACGGGACCCCCGCGGCGCACGCCGTCGCGGACCGGTTCGACGAGGCGGTCGCGCAGTTCGAGGGGATGGAGGGGCGGATGGCCGAGCGCGCCGACGACCTGCGCGACGTGCGCGACCGGCTGCTCCGCGCGCTCCTCGACGCCGAGGGAGACGGACCGACCGGCGCCGCGGACCTCGCCGCGCTCCCCGAGGGCACGGTCCTGCTGGCGGAGCGGCTCACGCCGAGCGACACCGCCGCGCTCGACCCCGGGGCGGTCGCGGGAATCGCGACCGTCGAGGGCGGCCGCACCTCCCACGCCGCGATCATCGCGCGGTCGCTCGCGATCCCCGCGGTCGTCGGCGTCGGCGAGGCGCTCGAATCGGTCGCGGACGGGGAGACCGTCCTCGTCGACGGCGAGGCCGGCGAGGTCGTCGTCGACCCGGACGGGGCGCGCCGCGAAGCGGCGCGGGAGGCGGGCCCGGACGCGATCCGAGGGCGCGTCGAGACGGCCGACGGCCGGCCGGTCGAGGTCGCGGCCAACGTCGGCGGCGAGGCCGAGCTGGGGCCGGCCGCCGAGCGCGGCGCCGACGGCGTCGGGCTGTTCCGCACGGAGTTCCTCTTCGTCGATCGCGAGTCGCCGCCGACCGAGGACGAGCAGTACGAGGCGGTCGCGGCCGCGCTGTCGGCGTTCGACGACCCGGACGACCGCGTCGTCGTACGCACCCTCGACGTCGGCGGCGACAAGCCGGTTCCCTACCTGGACCTCCCCGACGAGCCGAACCCGTTCCTCGGGCGGCGCGGGATCCGGCTGTCGCTCGACGAGCACGCGGACCTCTTCGAGACGCAGCTCCGGGCGCTGCTCCGCGCCGCGGCGACCGAGGCGGGCGACGGGCTCGCCGTGATGTTCCCCCTCGTGACGCGGGTCGAGGAGGTCGAGCGCGCGGTCGCGACCGTCGAGTCGGTCGCCGACGACCTCGCGAGCGAGGGCGTCGACCACGCGGTCCCGGAGCTGGGCGCGATGGTGGAGACGCCGGCGGCGGCGTTCCTCGCCGACGCGCTCGCGGAGCGGCTGGACTTCCTGAGCGTCGGGACGAACGACCTCGCTCAGTACGTGATGGCGGCCGACCGCGGCAGCGACGCCGTCGCGGAGTACCACGACCCGCTCCACCCGGCGGTGCTGCGTGCTCTCGACCGCACGACGGCGGCCGCCGAGGGGAGCGACGCCTGGGTCGGGATCTGCGGCGAGATGGCCGGCGACCCGGCGCTGACGGAGCTGCTCGTCGGGCTCGGCTTCGACGAGCTCAGCATGAGCGCCGTGACGGCGCCCGAGGTGAAGGCGCGGGTGCGCGAGGTCGACGCCGACGCCGCGGCGTCCCTCGCGAGCGACGCGCTCGCCTGCGAGACGCGCCGCGAGGTCCTCGACGTGCTGGGGCTCGACGACCGCGGGCCGTAGCCCGAACCGAGAGGAGAGAGGGACGGCCCCGCCTCAGAGCTTCTCGACGTCGCGCGCCGCCTCCGCCTGCTCGCGGACGGACGCTATCGTGGCCGACGGGTCGGTGGCCGCGACCGCCGCGTTGACCGCGCCCTCGAGGACGGGGGCGTCGGCGATGACCGCCTCGGCGTCGCTCAGTTCGACGGCGACGTCCGCGTTCATCACCGCGCTGCCGAGGTCGACGAGGACGACGACGCCGTCGGACTCCTCTCCCCCGGCTTCGCCGCCCGCGCCGGCCGCCGCGTCGATGGCGTCCTCGATCGCGTCCGGGACGGTGCCGATCCCGCCGTTCCCGTCGCCGCCGACCGGCTCGATCCGGGTGTCGCCGGCCATCTCGGCGGCGATCTCCGCGATCCCCTCGGCGGCGCGCTCGCTGTGCGAGACGACGACGATCCCGACCATCAGTCGCCCTCCAAGTCGGCCCCTCCGGCGGGGCCGTCCTCCGCGGCCTCGTCAGGATCGTCGTCCGGGATCGTCGGTGACGCGGCGTCCGTCTCGGGGACGTCGACGCCGAGCCGGTCGGCGGCGACGACGAGCAGCTCTTCGAGGATGAACAGCGCGCTCGTCGCCCCCGGGTCCTGGTGGCCGACCGAGCGCCAGCCGAGGTAGGAGGCCCGGCCCTTTCGGGCGCGGATCGGGACGGTGAACGCCACGCCGCGCTCGGCGGCGGCGACCGCCTTCGCCAGCGCCTCGATCGGCGGGAGGTCGTCGACCTCGATCGACTTCTTGAAGGTGTGGACCGCGGGCGTCAGCGCGTCCACCACCGTCTGGTCGCCGACGCGCGCGTCGCCCCGGTCCTCGACCTTCTCTAGGTACGTCTCCGCGAACGCGACCGCGCTCTCGGGGGTGATCCCGTCGCCGAGCTCGCCCGCCGCGAACACGAGCGACCCGCCGAACAGCGGGCCTGAGGCGCCGCCGACCTCCCCCATCAGCGTCTTGCCGACCGTCTTCGCGACGGTCTCCGGGTCGGGGTCGTCGAGGTCGCGCGCGGCGTCGGCGGCCGCGGCCCAGCCGCGCGCCATGTTCCCGCCGTGGTCGGCGTCGCCGATGGCGGAGTCCAGCTGGGTCAGGTGGTCGCGCTCGTCCTCGATGCGCTCGGCGACCGCCTCGACCGCCGCGACGACCGCCGCGCCGTCGTCGGTCGCCGGGTCGTCTCCGGTCGCAGCGCCGTCGTCGCTCATTTCGTCGTCAGCGCCGGGGTGTCGGCCGGCGCGTCGAACAGCTCCTTCAGCTCGTCGTCGACCGCGCACACCGTGATCGACGCGCCGGCCATGTCGAGCGAGGTCATGTAGTCGCCGACCCACGCGTCGTACGTCTCCAGGCCGCGCTCGCCGAGCAGCTCCTGGAGCCGACGGTTGACGACGAACAGCTCCATCTGCGGGGTCGCGCCCATCCCGTTGACGACCGTGAGCACCTCTTGCCCCTCGTCGAGGTCGTCGAGGACCGCCTCCGTCAGGTGCTCGGTGACCTCGTCGGCGGGCATCGCCTCGGTGCGCTCGGTGCCCGGCTCGCCGTGGATCCCGATCCCGAGCTCGATCTCGTCGTCGCCCAGGTCGAAGGTGGGCTCGCCCTTCTCGGGGGTGACGCAGGAGGTGAGCGCGGTGCCCATCGTGCCGACGTTGTCGATCACCTTCTCCGCGACGCGCTTAACCTCCGAGAGGTCGGCGCCCTGCGCCGCCTTCGCGCCCGCGGCCTTGTGGACGAGGATCGTCCCGCAGACGCCGCGCCGCCCGGACGTGTACAGCGAGTCCTCGACCGCCACGTCGTCGTTCACCACGACGCTCTCGACCTCGATCCCCTCCATCTCCGCGAGCTCGATGGCGGTCTCGAAGTTCATCACGTCGCCCTCGTAGTTCTTGATGATCGCGAGGACGCCGTCGCCCGCGTCGCAGGCCCCGATCAGCTCCTCGAACTCGTCCGCGGTCGGCGAGGAGAACACGTCGCCCGCGGCCGCCCCGTCTAACATTCCGTCGCCGATGTACCCCGCATGGGTCGGCTCGTGGCCGCTGCCGCCGCCGGTCACAAGCGCCACCTTGTCGTCGACCGGCGCGTCGTCGCGGACGAGTACCTGCGTCTCCGGGAGCCGGCGGAGGCGGTCCGGGTGCGCCGCGGTCATCCCGTCGAGCATCTCGTCGACGACGTCGTCCGGGTCGTTGATCAGCTTCTTCATGATCGTTGGTAACATCTCGTCCGGACCGGTTAAACGTAGTGGGGCCCTCGGCGACCGCCGGAGGAACGCGACCGCGATCGCACGGACCGCGGCGACCGCGGAGCGCGCCGCCGCGCCTCAGAGCACCCAGCTGGCGAGGACGCCGATCACCGCCGCCGCGCCGAGGACCGTCAGCGCGCCGCCGAAGAGCGGCGAGTCGGCGAGCAGCGGGACGCCGATCGCCACCGCCACGAGACCGGCGAGCAAGAGGACGATTTTGAGGACGACGGTGGGGACCAACTCCAGGATAACGTCGAAGACGATCTCGAATATCTCGTCGAGCATGGTTTCGAGGGCGTCCGTGGATGACTGCTGACTGGTACAAATATTCGGTGGTCGGAGGTCCCGACGTCCACGCCGCCGGCTCAACCCGCTCAGCGCCCCCGTCTCGGTGTACGCGTTCGTCGCCGCGTATCCCCGGCGACCCCTCCCGAGCCGGCCTCGCCGGAGCGGTTTCGATGGGACCGCAGTTCCGGTACGTCGGCGCGCTGGTCCGGCGAGACGACGCCGCCGACCGACGGAAGGACCGACAGCGGCCGGTTGCGGCGGCTCACGACACCGCGTCGCGGACCGCGGCGGGGACGTCCGTCCGGTCGACCTCCCGAACCGACGCGGTGTCGGGATCCGACGGCCCGTACTTGTACCCCGACCCGGTCAGTATCACGGCGACGTCGTCCGCGGCGTCGAACTCCCCGGCCGTGGCGAGCTCCCGCACGGCGGCTGTGGCCACGGCGCAGGACGGCTCGACGGAGACCCCGGCGTCGGCCGCGAGGCGGTCCGTCTCGTCGATCATCGCCTCCTCGGCGACGGAGACGACGCCCCCGTCCGTCTCCGCGACCGCGGCCAGCGCCCGGTTCCCGCTCGGCGGGTCGGCGTTGTTGATCGAGACGGCCGCCGTCGGCTCCCCCTCGACCGGCTCGACGCGCGACCTCCCGCGTCGGTACGCCCGCGCGATCGGATCGCACCGCGCGGCCTGCGCGAGGTAGATCCGCGGTACCGACGGGAGCAGTCCGGCGGCGTCCAGCTCTCGGAGCGCTTTCCAGACCCCGCTCGCCTGCCCGCCGCTGCTGACCGGCAGGACGATCGCGTCGGGGGCGTCGGGGGCGAACGCCTCGCAGATCTCGTACGCGACCGTCTTCTGTCCGGCCACGCGGAGCGGGGCGTCCGAGTTGAGGAACGCGGCGCCGAGGTCGCCGTCGACGGTGTCGCGGTAGAGCCGCCCGTAGTCCCCGCGGACCCGGAACAGGTGCGGGTCGTGTTGGGCGATCATCGCGAGCCGGGAGTCGGGGGTGTCCTCGGCCACGAGGATGACCGCTTCGCGGTCCGCCGCGGCGGCGTGAGCGGCGACGCTCAGCGCCATGTTGCCGTGCGAGACCGTTCCGATCGGGCCGTCCGCTCGGCAGACACCGACGGCCGTTCCCCGGTCCTTGAAGCTCCCCGTCGGGTTGACGCCCTCGACCTTGAGATGGATCCGGGGGCCGTCCGTCGGTTCGATAGACGGCGCCCGAAACAGCGGCGTCCCCCCGGCAGCGGCGGCGAATCCGGTCGGCGCCGCCGCGGGGAGCACGGAGTCGTAACGCCAGAGGGTGTCCCGTCCGAGCGTCGCGTCGCCCCCCGTCGTTCCGCTCGCGTCGGACCAGTCGAACGACGCGGTGTCGGGCTCGAACCAGAGCGGCTCGCCGCAGCGACAGCGGACCGCGTCGCCGAACGCGTACGTCTCGCCGCAGTCGTAACAGGCCAATCGGTCCATACCACCCCCTCGCGCGCGGCCTACAAATGACTGGTCACGGGAGAACGGGACCGTTTCGACCGAGCACGCCTCGAACGCGCTCTCGACGATGTAGCGGCGTCGCTGGAGGATTAGAACGACGAAATTGGGTGGCTGGGGAGTCCCAGCCCACCAATCCCGAGCGGCCGAAGGCCGCCCGCGAAGCAGGTGGGCCAACACGGATTTGAACCGTGGACCTCCCGGTTATCAGCCGAGCGCTCAACCTGACTGAGCTATTGGCCCAGGTGAGCGCATTCGGTCGTTGCGCGGGTAGGATTTTAAGGGTTTCCTTTCGACAGTCCGCCGCCGTCTCGCGGTTTTAACGTCCCGCGCCGCGATCCTCTCGCGGTCAGTCGGTTCGCTCGGACTCCTCGTCTTCGACCGTGAAGTCGACGTCGACCACGTCGTCGGCGCGGTCCGGGTCGTCGAAACGGTCGCCGCCGTCGCCGCTCCCGCCGCTTCCCCCGTCCGTCGCTCCACCGGACCCACCGGCGCCGCCCGCACCGGGGAAGTCGTCGGGGTCGTCGCCGGCGGGGCCGTCGAACCCGTCGCCGCCGAATCCCCCGCCGCCCATCGTGAAGCCGGCCCCGCCGCCGTCGCCGCCGGGGAAGCCGCCGATGTACACGTTGCCGGAGGCGAAGCCCCCGCTCTCGCCGTCGAGGTACGGCACCACGACGTACTTCTTGAGCGCCATGCGGATCGGGACTCGCGAGAGCGGGAGCGCGAGCAGGAAGCCGACCGCGTCGGTGACGAGCCCGGGCGTGAGCAGGAACGCGCCGGCGGCGATCAGGAGGCCGCCGTCGAGCAGCTCGTCGGTCGGGGGCTCGCCGCGGGCCAGCTTGCGCTGGACGCGCGCGAGCGTCGCCCGCCCCTCGGCGCGCAGGAGGAGCATCCCGAGCACGGCGGTCAACACGACCAGCGCGACCGTGACCGCCCACCCCAGCCGCGTCGCGACCACGATCAGGAACAGCGCGTCCACGAGGGGGACGACGAGCAGCAGCGCGAGCAGCGTGCGCGGGCGCATACCACGAGCGTTCCGGCCGGGGACTCATAGCCCTTTTCGTCCGGCCGGGGGCCGACCCGACCGCCGGCGACGCCCGACCGCGCTCGCGTCGGGGCGATCCGCGACCGCCACGGCTTTGAGCGACGGGGCCGACCCGAGCGTATGGACATCGTCGGCGCGCTCGGACGCGACCCCCCGGAGCGCGAGCCGCTGCCGCGGTGGGTCGCGCCCCTGCCGGAGGCGCTGGAGGACGTCGCCTTCCGGTTCGCGTGGGTCATCGTCGCGATCAACCTCGTCGGCACCGCGTTCGGCTTCTGGTACTACCGGTTCCAGTTCCGGGAAGTGCCCGTCGAGATGTGGGCGTTCGTCCCGGACAGCCCGGGCGCGACGCTGCTCATCGCGCTCGCGCTCGCGGCGTGGGCGGTCGGGCGGTCGAGCGACACCCTCGCGACGCTCGCCTTCTTCGGCAACGTCAAGCTCGGGCTGTGGACCCCCTACGTGCTCGTCGTCTTCGCGCCGCGGTTCGTCGAGACGTCGGGGCCGCCGCTGTACGCGTTCCTCCTCGTGAGCCACCTCGGAATGGTCGTGCAGGCGTTCGTGCTCTACCGGATCACGGACTTCCCGCCGGGGGCGGTCGCCGTCGCGACCGCGTGGTACACGGTCGACCTCCTGATGGACTACTTCGTCCCCGTGACCGGCGGCGTGACCCACACCTCGCTGCCGTACGCCGACGCGACGCCGTGGTTCACCACGACGGTGCTGCAGGTCGCGGCCGCGGGCGCGGTCGTGCTCACCGTGATCCCGCTGTTCTGGACGCTCGGAACCCACGTCGAGAAGCTCCGGACGCGGTACGGACCCGGGGGCGACGGAGCGAGTCCCGACGGCGGCCGCCCGCGTCCCTGATTTAAGTTCACCGAGGGCGTCGGACGATCCATGAGCGTCTACGAGCGTATCGCGGAGCTGTCCGTGACCATCGAGTCCGTCGACCGGCGTCGGTACACCGGCGCGACCACCAGCGGCTTCGAGCGCACCACCACCGAGTTCCGGCTCGCCGGCGACGGCGTCGTCGGACGCGGCGAGGACGTGACCTACGAGACCGAGGACCATGACGCGCTCGCGGGGACCGACCCGATCGACATCGAGGGGGAGTGGACGATCGACGAGCTGTCGGCGCGGCTCGACAACGAGGATCTGTTCGCGCACGAGGCGCCGGAACGCGAGTACTCGCGGAGCTACCGCCGGTGGGCGGTCGAGAGCGCGGCGCTCGACCTGGCGCTCAGGCAGCGGGAGGAGTCGCTCGGCGCGTTCCTCGGCGTCGAGGCGTCGCCGGTGCGGTTCGTCGTCTCCACGCGCCTCGGCGAGCCGCCGACGACCGACCGCGTCGAGGAGCTGCTCGCGCTCGACGACGAGCTGGAGTTCAAGCTCGACCCGACGCCGGACTGGCCGGAGGAGGCGTTCGTGACGCTCCGGGAGACGGACGCCGTCCGGATCCTGGACCTCAAGGGCTGGTACGAGGGCACCGACGTGGACGCCGAGGCCGACCCCGAGCTGTACCGCGACGTGTTCGCCGCGTTCCCCGCCGCGGTCGTCGAGGACCCGGCGCTCACGCCGGCGACGCGGGCGCTCGTCGAGCCGCAGGCGGACCGGCTCTCCTTCGACTACCCGATCGACGGGGTCGAGAGCCTCGAATCGCTCCCGATCGACCCGGGGTACTGCAACATCAAACCGTCCCGGTTCGGCACCCTCGAATCGCTGTTTGAGACGATCGCGTACTGTCGGGAGCAGGGGATCGAGATGTACGGCGGCGGGCAGTTCGAACTCGCCAGCGGGCGGGACGCGATCCAGACGCTCGCCGCCCTCTTCTACCCCGACGGCCCGAACGACGTGGCGCCCCGGCCGTTCAATGACCCGAAGGCGTCGCCGCCGTACCCGATGAGCCCGCTTCGCCCCGACCGCGACGCGGTCGGCTTCGAGTTCTGACCTGACGCGATCTCGATCGGATATCGATACCGACGACATACCAGTACAACCGCGGTGGCGCGTGCCTCTGAGGCCGCCTCGGGGCCGAGGAGCACGCGCGAGGGAGTCGCTGGCGGCATCAGCCGCCAGCGACGAGGCTGGGGAGGCGTGAGGTGCGGTCGCTGTGCGGGGCGGGACTCAAAGGGGCGCCCTCACGGCTGGGGCTCTGGAGGTGTTCGCCGACGATCCGCAGTCGGCCATTTACAAACAGACAATCGCAGTCACGGAGCAACCAACTCTGCGATTAGACACGACGACTTACGAGACGAACTTCAGCAGGTCGTCGCGGTTGTGCTCGTGGAACCGCGTTCGCAGGCACTCCTCTAACGCCTCGATATCGCCCCGCTTCGCACAGATCGGCGCGATCCGGTCCGACCACTGCTGCCACGGCGGGTAGAGCCCCAGGCGGTCGCAGATCTCGTCGAGGCGCTCGTCGAGGTCGTCGATCTTGTCGGTCTTGTTGACGGCGACGATCGGTTCGACGCCCACGTCCTCCAAGAAGCCGTACATCTCGATATCGTGGGGGAGATTTCCGCGCTCGGCGTGGCGGTCGATGATGTCGACGGCGGCCTTCCCGTCCATCACGACGACGCCGGCCAGGATCGAGTCGGCGTTCGCCTCTAGGTAATGGACGATGTCCGTCTTGATCTGCTCGCGGTGCGCCTCCTCGACGCCGGACATGAAGCCGAACCCGGGCAGGTCGGTGAACATGAAGCCCTCGCTGGCCCAGTCGAAGTGGTTCGGCTGCCGGGTGACGCCCGGCTTCCCGCCGGTCGAGAAGTCGTGGCCCGTCAGCTCGCGCATCAGCGTGGACTTCCCGACGTTCGAGCGCCCCACGAGGACGACCTCGGCGTCGCGGTCCGGCCGGTCTTCGAACATAGGCGTCCATGGGCGACTGAGCGGTTTAAAAGGCGCGTCGTGGCCGTGTCGCCCCCGGACTGCGAGGCCGACGTCGCCGCGGTCAGACCGCCGCGCCGCCGTCGTCGGCCCGACCCTCCGGGTCCTCCGGGCCCGCCGGCCCCTCGATGCGGTCGTTGACGGCCGCGAACGCCGACCCGAACATCCGGAACACGGCGACCTGGCCGTAGAACTGGACGAACGGGACCAACACCGCGCCGACGATAGTCACGATGAGCACGACGGAGACGAGGAAGACGCCGACCGAGATCAGGAGCGGCATCACCACGGCGAGGAGGTACTCCGCGCTGAACAGCGTCGGCTTGAGGAGCCTCACGTCGAAGGCCGCGCTCACCTCGCCGCGGACCGCGTACGCCGTGAGCGCCGCCGGGACCGCGTAGTAGATGAGGAACAGCACGGGGATGAAGGCCACCGCGAGCAGCGCGCCGGTGAGGCCGATCAGCGCGCCGAGATCGCCGCCGACTCCGGACCCGATCCCGACGACCACCGAGACGACGATCCCGTACGCGACGAGGGGAACGATCGAGTACGCGAGCGCGATGAGCACCCCGACCGCGCCCTTCGCCAGCAGGTCGCCCCAGTCGTCGAACGCCGGCGGCACGTCGTCGCCCGCCACGGTCCGCTCCAGCACCCTGACGAGGTAGCCGAAGACGGCGAACGTCGGGATCACGAGCACCGAGAGCAGCCCCAGGACGCCGCCGATGACGATCCGCCCGACCCAGTCCTCGCGCATCGGATACGACAGCCCGTCTTCGATCATATCCCGACCCAACACCGATCTGATATATAAAAACGGCGACACGGTCGCCGACGGCCCGCCGTCTCGCCGACGACGCACCGTCGCGTCAGTCGAGATCGGGGCCGATCCGCGTCGACCTCGCGTCCGTCGCCTACTTGTCGCCCCGCGCCCTCCGTCCGGCATGGACAAACAGGCCGTCCGCGAGGCCGTCTGGGACGCCTTCGAGGCGGGCGACCAGGCGCGGTTCCCGTTCCCGCCGCACGACCGGATCCCGAACTTCGCGGGCGCGGACGCGGCGTGCGAGCGACTGACCGCGACCGACGAGTGGGCCGGCGCCGAGACGCTCAAGTGCAACCCCGACGCGCCCCAGCTCCCGGTCAGGCGCGCCGCGCTCCGCGCCGGCAAGACGGTGTACGTCGCGCAGCCGCGGCTCCGCGACCCGGACCCCTTCCTCCGTCTCGATCCGGCCGAGATACCGCCCGAGGAGATCGACGACGCGACGACGGTCTCCGGCATCTCCGAGTACGGCACGCCGGTCGGACCCGGGGACGTTCCCCGCGTCGACCTCGTGGTCGCCGGCTCCGTCGGCGTGACGACCGACGGCGCCCGGATCGGGAAGGGCGAGGGGTACAGCGACCTGGAGTGGGGCGTGCTCAGCGAGCTCGACGCCGTCGGCAGCGAGGCGCAGCGCGCCTCTGGCAGCGAGGGACAGCGTCCCTCGGGCGACCGGGCGTCGCCCGGTGAAAGCCGGACGCAGTCCGGCGACGCCGACACGACGGTCGCGACCACGGTCCACGAGCTGTCCGTGATCGACGGTCCGGACTCTCCCGTGGCGGACGGCGCGGACCGTCCCGAACCGGACGCGCACGACGTACCGCTCGACCTGATCGTCACGCCGGAGCGAACGGTCCGGACCGAGACGCCGTACGACCGGCCGAGCGGGATCGACTGGACCGCGCTCGACCCGGAGCGGCTGGACGAGATCCCGGTGCTCGCGGAGCGGGCACCGGAGCGAGGGTAGGAAGGACGACCGACCGTCGGACGTCGACCGGGGACCGCTCAGTCCGCGCGCTTCGGCGACGGCGCGGACCGCTCCGTGCGGTGGTCCGCGACGTGACCGCACTCGGGGCAGACGATGGTGCGCGCGTCGCCGTCGCTGACGACGAGCCACCCCTCCGAGACGGGGCTCTGGAAGCTGCACTCCGCACAGAAGAGGACCGACTTCCGGGGGGACGACCGGGGACCGCTGGCGACTGCGTTCATACCTATCCGTACCGTCCCGACGTATATGGGTCTTGTCCGGCCTGATCGTTCGGTATATTCCGAATTATAACCCGGAAGCGCGTCGATATTCGTGCCGAAAGAAAACGACCGTTTCAGGGATTCGAATCGAACTGATCGGTTCTGTCACCGTCGTTCCGGATCGATCGGCCCCCTACCGCGCCAGCGGCATGTTGTAGCTCGTCTCCGCCGCCATCACGTGTTCCCACGTCGCCTCGCAGTCGCAGGAGACCTGGTCGAAGACGCTCGGGTCCTGGCGCTTGTCGAAGTCCTTGATCGCGGTCTGGACGCGGTCGTCGCACTCGCCGCAGTTGTGCGCGCCGCGGTCGGAGCCGTGTCCGACGGGATCCGAGACGACGATGGCGTCGACGTCGGCCGTCGCTTCGAGGACGTGCGCGACCGACCAGAGCCACGGCGGCCGGTAGCCGCCCTCGAAGAACAGCTCGTCGACCATCGTGTAGCGCTGGACGTTCGTCGGGTTCATCGAGACGGTGTGGCAGCCGTCGACGTCGGCGCAGCGCCGGATCGAGTCGACCATGTCGGCGGCGGCCTCGGGCTCCGCGAGGAAGGGCGGCTTCATGAGGAGGTACGCCTTGATCCCCACCGCCGCGTCGAACTCGGCGTCGGCCGCGGCCGCCTCGGCGCAGGCGTCCTCGAAGTCGGCGAAGTCGAAGTACTTGTTCACGCAGTCGTGCCGCACCCGGTCGGTGGCCGTCTCCAGCCCGACCGCCACGTCGGTCGCGATCCCGTGATCGGCGAAGTCGCCGATCTTCTCCCGGCTCACGAAGTCCGGCAGCGACTCGACGACGATCCGGTCTCGGTCCACGAACGTCTCGGCGATGGCCCGGCGGGTCTCCGCGGGGACCTCGCGCTCGTCGAGGAACGAGCCGGAGGTGTAGATCTTGATCAGCTCGGCGGGGGCGTCCGCCTCCTCGCGCTCGTGGTCGAGACAGACCTCGATCTGGTTCATGAGGGCCTCGTGGCTCACGCTGCCGCCCTCGACCGACTCGGCGACGTAGCCGCACATCGTGCAGCCGCCGGCGCGGGCCCACCGACAGCCGCCGGTGTTGAGGATGATCGTGAGGGAGTTCACCACGCCGTCGGGCGTGTTGTCCTCGTCGATCCAGACGCGGGTCGGCTGCGTCGGGTCGTACGTCTCCGAGCGCTCGGCGCGGATGTCGCGCATCACGGCGTTGTGCGCGTCCATCCCGCGCCCCTGCTCGTACGCGTCGGGGCTCGGCTTACTCATTACCGGAAGAAGCGGTCGAGCGCGTAAAGCCGTGTCGTCATCGGGGCTCGCCGGCGATCTCTCGAAGCGCGGCGGCCGCGACGACCGCCGCGGCTCCCAGCCCCGCGCCGACCGCGTTGACCGCGGCGTCGCCCCACGCGAACGACCGCCACGGGATCGGCGCCTGGACGAGTTCGATCCCGAACCCGAACGCGACGGCCGCCCCGGCGGCCAGGGGGAGTCCCCGCCGTCCCCGGCCGATCGCGCGGCTCGCGAGAACGGTGAGGACCGCGTAGCCGACGAGGTGGAAGGGGTCGGTGAGGCCGATATCGACGGGGAGCGTTCCGCCGCCCCCGCCGAGCGGGTCGCCCCGCCCCACCGCGTCACCCCCGCCGACCGCACCGACGACGCGACCGACCGCGTCGACGGCGCGCGCGGCCCACGACACCGGGAGCGTCGACGCGACGAGGACCGCCAGCGCGAACCCGACGGCGGCCCGGCCGGCGCTGGGTTCGGCGCGGTCGTCGTCGGTCCCGGTCACGCGCACCGGTTCGCGCCCCGCGGGGTTAGCGCTCACGGACCGGCGGCGTCGCGTCCGACCCGACACCGTCGGTCCGGCCCGTCGTCCGGTCGAAACCGCTCGGAAGTACTCTCGTTTTCGGCCGGCCTAAAACTGTTCGATCTCGCTTCGGTCCCCGATTTTTCTCCCCGCCGGTCGCGGTCGTCGTTTATATACCAGGGCAGCGATTGAGCCACCCCGACGTAATTGATATCGGTTTCATCCGGAGGTGAACACCTAACAGGCTACGGTCCTTCTATAATGAACGAGCATTACATGACTGAAATGGGCGGCTACAGGGACCGAGTTGCACAGGTCGACCTCGGTGACGAGGCGGTCGAGTACCGCGGTATCGACGACGAGGACGCGAAGAAGTACATCGGCGCGCGCGGGCTGGGCGTCAAGTACGTCTTCGACGCCGGCCCGGACGTGGACCCGATGGGACCGGACAACCGGCTGGCGTTCATGACGGGCCCCCTCACCGGGACCCAGACCGTGATGAGCGGCCGCATCGCGCTGGTGACGAAGTCCCCGCTCACGGGGACCGTCACCGACTCGCACCACGGCGGCTGGTCCGGCGCGCGGCTCAAGTGGGCCGGGCTCGACGGGATCCTGCTCGACGGCGAGAGCGACGAGCCCGTCTACCTGCTCGTCGAGGACGGCGAGGTCGAGGTGCGCGACGCCTCGCACCTCTGGGGTCAGGGCGTCCACGACACGGTCGACCAGATCGGCGAGGAGGTCGACGGGAAGGTCGGCCGGGACCTCTCCGTGATGGCGATCGGGCAGGGCGGCGAGAACGGCGTCCGCTACGCCTGCGTCATCAACGAGGACGACCGCGCCTCGGGTCGGGGCGGCACGGGCGCTGTGATGGGCGCGAAGAACGTGAAGGCGGTCGTCGTGAAGTCGGGGACCGACATGCCGAAGCCCGCCGACCCGGAGACGTTCCAGGAAGGGTACCAGCAGGCGATGGAGGTCATCCGCGAGTCCGACGTCACCGCGCCCAACGAGGGCGGGCTCTCGATGTACGGGACGAACGTCCTGATGAACGCGACCGAGGAGATGGACGGCCTCCCGTCGAAGAACGCGAAGTACACCTCGACCGAGGCGTACCACGACGCCGAGGGCGTCGACATCGAGGCCGAGCGCGTCTCCGGCGAGAACGTCCGCGAGAACATCCTCGTCGACGAGCCGACGTGCCACTCCTGTCCGGTGGCGTGTAAGAAGGAGGTCGACGTCAACGTCACGCACAAGGGCCAGGACATGAACGTCCGCACGGAGTCGTACGAGTACGAGTCCGCGTGGGCGCTCGGCCCGAACTCCGGCCACTCCGACCGCGACGAGATCGCGCTGCTGCTCCAGCGCTGTAACGACCTCGGCGTCGACACCATCGAGGCCGGCAACATGATGGCGATGGCGATGGAGATGAGCGAGGAGGGCAAGCTCGACGACGTGGGCCACATCGACTGGGGCGACTCCGAGGCGATGATCGACCTCATCGACGAGATCGGGCACCGCTCCTCGGACCTCGGCGACCTCCTCGCGGAGGGGCCGGAGCGCGTCGCCGACGCGAAGGACGCGCACGGCAACAAGCTCTCGGTCAAGGGCCAGACGATGGCCGCCTACGACCCGCGCTGCATGAAGGGGATGGGGATCGCGTACGCGACCTCCAACCGCGGCGCCTGTCACCTGCGCGGCTACACGCCCGCCGCCGAGATCCTCGGCATTCCGGAGAAGGTCGACCCGTACGAGTGGGAGGGCAAGGGCGAGCTCACCGCCACCTTCCAGGACCTGCACGCGGTGTCGGACTCGTTCGACATCTGCAAGTTCAGCGCCTTCGCCGAGGGGATCGAGGAGTACGTGCTCCAGTACAACGGCGTGACCGGCCGCGACGTCACCGAGGACGAGCTGTTCGAGGCCGGCGAGCGCGTCTACAACCTCGAACGCTACTACAACAACCTCGCCGGCTTCGACGGCGCGGACGACACGCTGCCGAACCGCTTCATCGAGGGGCACCCGGACGCCATCCCCGGCACGGGCGCCAGCGAGGGCGAACTGGTCGAGCTCGACGAGATGAAGGCCGAGTACTACGAGACCCGCGGCTGGGTCGACGGCGTCGTGCCCGACGAGAAGCTCGACGAGCTCGGCATCGACGTCGGACCCGGCACCGGCGTCTCCGCCGGCGACTCCGCGGCCCCGGCCGACGACTGAGCGACCGCGTCGCGGGCGCGGACGCTCGGCCGGCGCTCGCATTCATTTTTAAGTGATTCACGCCGGTAGCGACGCGTATGGCGCACGACCCGCTCTCGCCGGCCGAGGCCCTCCGAACCCGTATCGGGACGGTCGTCGCGACCGTGGCCCTCCTGACGTTCGTCTACTCCGTCCTGATCGTCGCGCAGTTCCTGCTCGGGGTCGTCGTCGGGGTCCTGCTCCCGGTCGGCCTCTACCTCTCGTACCGCACGTTCGCCGCCCTGGACGCGCTCGCCGACGCGGCCCAGCGCATCGCCGACGCCCGGGAGCGCGAGGTCGAGAGGGAGTCCGGGTTCGGGGCCGCCGCCGAACGCGAGGGATCGTCCGCGGACCGCGTCGCCGAGCGCGACCGGTAGGCCGTCGCTCGCGGTCGGGTCCCGGCGCGAAGTTTAAGCGGCGAGCCGTCGTTCGGCCGCGCATGAACGCTCGTCTCCCGGCGGCGGTCGGCGTCGCCATCGCGACGTTCCTCGTCGTCGCCGGAGCCCTCACCGAGGCGCTTTCGGCCCGGATCGCCTTCTCCGCGCTCGTCGGCCTCCCGGTCGGGATCGCGGCGGGGGTCGTCGCCGGGGCCGCGACGCGGACGTCGCTCTGGCGGTCGCCGCGGGCGCGGCCGGCGCTGCTCGGGACCGCCGCGTTCGGCTACGGTCCTCGTCGCCGCCGCGGTCTCGTATTCCGTGCCCCCGGCTCGCGACCTCGTGAGCGTCGCGACCGCGGTGCCGTTCGCCGGGCTCTGCGCGGTCGCGGTCGCGCTCCTGGCCCGGCGGTACCCGGACCGGATCGAGTGAGGGCGCCGTGCAGGTTGGGGCTGGGCAAGGTTAGATCAAACGGGGTTGGGCGGGCCGGGTCGAGCCGAGCGCCTCACGCGAAGACGACGAACCGGAACAGCCACAGCACGCCCATCCCGACCGCGATCGTGGCGAAGACGTTCTCGGTGCGCCACGCGACGACGCCGGCCGCGGCGCCCGCGATCAGCCGCTCGTCGAGAAGCGTCGCGCCGACCGAGGGACCGAGCGTCACCAGGTCGGGGAGGACGAGCGCCGCGAGCACCGCCGGCGGGACGTAGCGCAGGGGGCGCTCGATCCGAGGCGGCACCTCGTCGATCCGTCCGAACAGGTGGATGAAGGAGAGTCGGAAGCCGTACGTCGCGGCGCCGATGACGAGGATCGCGAGCCAGACGCCGAGCGAGCCCGCGGCCGGGGGTGCGCCCGTCACGCCTCGCTCACCTCCGCCGCGAGGCCGACGGCGATGCCGGTGACAGACCCGACGAGCAGGCCGAGGTTCAGCGGGAGCCCGGCCGCGACGACCGCGACCGCGCCGCCCGCGACGCCGGCCGCGGTGGTCGGGCGGTCCTTCATCGCGGGGACGAGGAGCGCGAGGAAGACGAGGGGCACCGCGAACGTGAGCCCCCACGCGTCGGGGACGCCGGCGCCGACGACGACGCCGACGACGGTCCCGACCTGCCAGACGACCCACAGCGACGCCCCCGCGCCGAGGTAGTAGCGCCACCGGCTCCGGTCGGGGTTCTCGTCGAACTCCGCGACCGAGAGGGCGTACGCCTGGTCGGTGAGTACGTACGCGAGGCCGGCCCGGAGGCGGCGGCCGTAGTCGGCGAAGTGCGGCGCGATGGAGGCCGAGTACATCACCATCCGGACGTTGATCACGACCGCCGTGCCGACGACGACCGCGAGCGGCGCGTTCGACCCGAGCAGGTCGAGCGCGGCCAGCTGGGAGGCGCCGGCGAACACGATCACCGACATCCCGACCGCCTCCGCGAGCCCGAGGCCGGCGTCGACCGCGGCGATGCCGGCGACCAAGGCGAACGGGACGATGCCGAGCATGAGCGGCGACACGTCGCGGACGCCGGCCCAGAGGTCGCCGTCGAGGGGGGAGTCGCGCACGCTATCGCTCCCGCGGGTAGACCGGCTCGTCGTACTTGGCGGCCAGGTGCTCCGCGTGCTCCAGCTTGGCGTTCGCCTTCCGGAACGTCCCCAACAGGGAGTGGACCTCCCGCTCCGTGGGATGCGCGCGTCCGAGCAGCCGGCGCATCAGCAGCGCGTTCTTCTCGACCTGGTGGTCGCGCTGGCCGGTCGCTTCGAGGAAGTCGCGGAAGAAGCCGTGGAAGCGCTCCACGTCGCCCTCGGGCGCCCGCGTGACCTCGGTGTCCGGGAGCTGCGTCTCGTCGACGGTGAGCTCGCGGAGCTCGTAGAGGAGGACGGTCGCGGCCTGCCCGAGGTTCAGGACCGGGTAGTCGTCGTCCGCCGGGATCGAGCAGACCTCGTCGAGCCGCGAGAGCTCCTCGTTGTTGAGCCCGCGGCCCTCCCGGCCGAACACGATCGCGGTCGGCGCGTCGACGGCCTTCAGCGACTCGCGGAGCTCGGCGGGGGTCTTGAACGGGAACCGCTCGTGGCTTCGGTCGTCCTCGCCGGTGATCGCGGTGGTGCCGACGGTGTGGTAGTTCGCCACCACCTCGTCGAACGTCACCTCCTCGGCGTTCGGGAGCACGTCCTCCCGGGCGTGGCCGGCGAAGCCGTACGCCTCGCCGTCCTCCCTCAGCGCCGGCGGGTCGACCAGCTTGAGGTCGGATAGGCCGAAGTTCTTCATCGCCCGGGCGATCGTGCCGACGTTGCCGGGCGTCTCCGGCTCCACGACGACGACGACCGGCTTCCGGCGGGTCGGCGAGGCGGGATCGTCGCCCTCGGGAGTCGCGTCGCCCTCAGGAGTCGCGTCGTCGCGCTCGACGCTCTCGCTCTCGTCGTCGCCGCTCATCGGTTCGACGGGTAGTCGGTCGAGAGGTCGACGGCCTCGAAGTCGTCTTCGCTCAGCTCGTTGTCCGCGTCGTCTCCCTCGTCGCCCTCGCCGGCGAGTTCGAGGATGTCGATCCGGTCGCCTTCGAAGTCCTGCTCGACGCGCTCCTGGACCTCCTGTTGGTCCGGCAGGTCCGGGAGCCCGTCGGGGTCCTCCTCGACGTGCTCGACCGAGCCGTACCCCTCCGGGGCCTCGTTGCCGGCCGCGACCCACTCGTGGAAGCGGTCGCCGAACTCCAGGCTGCCGGCGTGCTCGCTGCCGCCCTCCTCGCGGTACCAGTAGATCAGGTCGGGCTCGTGTTCGGGGCAGACCAGCACCTCCCCCTCGGGCTCGCCGTAGACGATCTCGGCCTGGTTACAGCGGTGGACCTCGCTTTCGCCGTGCTCCAGGTAACAGACGTCGCAGGGCTCCTCGACGAGCGAGACGAGCCGAAAGAGCCGCTCCCGCGGCCCCTCGGGGATCTCGTCGAGCGGCTTGAGCTCGCCGTCGTCGGTGAAGATTTCCTCCTCGTCGAACCGCCATCCGCGGAGGCCGACGCTCACTTTCGCCATGCGAGCGCCTAGACGAGGCGCGGATAAAAGCGCGTCCTTCCCGGAACGAGCGCCGCCGACGCGACGAGCCCGTCGCTCTCGTCGAGTCGCCGTGAACGCAGACGCCCTCCGCGGGGCATATACGCGAGCGGGTCGTAGACCTAGCGATGCGACGACGAGAGCTGTTCCGCGCGGTCGGTGCCGGGTCGATCGGCGCTCTCGCCGGCTGCGCCGGGCTCGGACCGACCGGGAGCGACGGGCGAGCAGGCGATGGCGGAGGAAACGGCGACGACGGCGACAGGAACGGCGACGGCAATGACGGCGAGGACTCGGGAGGGGCGACCGAGTGGCCGTCCGGTCCATACGCCGACTACGACGCGACTCCCGTCGCGGTCCGGACCGCCGACGGCGACCGACTCGGGACGGTGACCGCGGCGATCGCCGAGACCGGTGACCAGCGCTTTCTCGGGCTCAGCGACGCCGAGACACTTCCCGAGGACGCCGGGTTGCTGTTCGTCTTCCCCGCGGAGCGCGAGTCGCTCACGTTCGTGATGCGCGAGATGGACTTCGGAATCGACATCGTCTACGCCGATAGCGAAGGGACGATCACCCGGATCCACCACGCGCCAGAACCGGGGCCGAACGAAGACGGGAGCGAGCAGGAGTACCCCGGATCGGGCCGGTACGTGCTCGAGGTCCCTTATAAATGGACCGACGACCACGGCGTCGAGGCGGGAGACGTGCTGGCGTTCGAGCTGTGATACCGCACGGAACACAGGACGCGTATCTCGCTCACTGACCGAAACTAATATCAGTGAACTCGAACCGGGCTCCCCCGTCCGTCCCATCGACGACCGCAACCTGCCAGCCGTGGGCCTCGGCGATCCGTCTGACGATGGTTAATCCGAACCCGGTTCCGCCGCTCGCTGAGGTATGCCCGGGGTCAAACACAGTCTCACGAGCGTCTTCGGGAATCCCCGGACCGGTATCTTCCACGTAGATCCCGCGGTCATCGATCCGGCCGACACGAACGATCACGTCTTCCCCGCCGTGTTCGACTGCGTTCCGAAAGAGATTCTCGAAGACGTGCTGGAGTCGGCTCCGGTCGCCGGTAATCGTGACGTCGTCCTCGATTTCGATGGTTGCCTCGCCTGTCTGGACGTTTTTCCAACACGTGCCGACGATATTGGTCAGATCTATCGGTTCCGGGTCCGAAACGACTTGACCCTCTCTGGCGAGCGTGAGCGTATCAGTGATGATCTCCTCCATCCGGTCGAGCGCTCCGACGATGGGTGGGAGATGGTCGCTATCGCAGTCGTTGGTGAGCAGCGCTGCCCGCCCCTGTGCGATATTGAGCGGATTTCGCAAATCGTGGGACACTACGCCCGCGAACTCGTCGAGCTGTTCCTTCTGGCTCTGGAGCTGTCGTTCCTGCTTGACGCGCTCGGTGATGTTCCGCGTGATCCCGATGATCTGGGTTACCTCGCCGTTCGTAACAACCGGTGTGAGAACCGTCTGCCAGAACCGTGCGCCCGTCTCGACGGGTAACTCTTCTTCATACGAGATCGGTTCGCGGGCTCCGACACAGCGACGGTAGTTCGCTCGGATCTCCGCCCCGAGGTCTTTACCGAACACGTCGGTCGGGGTTTTCTCCTTGACTTCTTCCGTTGTGATTCCGGTCTGTTCCTCGTAGGCCCGGTTCAGCCGTTCGAACCGAAACACGTACCCCGTCTCCGCCGAGTCAACGGAGAGGAAGAAGATACTGTCCTGGACGGTCTCGAGGAGCGTTCTGTACTCTTCGGCGAGCCCCTGGAACTGTTGCTCCTGGCGTTTCCGCTGGGAGATGTCGCGGCTATTCACGAGAATCCCGCCGATATCCGGGTCGTCGAACCGGTTTTGCAGCGTTGCCTCGATCCAACACCACGAGCCGTCGGCTCGCCGAAACCGCGTCTCGATTATCTGGGTCTCGTCGGGGTTCGTCTGAATGGTTTCGATAGCGTCGGCGACGGCCTCACGGTCGTCCGGCTGTTGATACTCGTAGCCGACCTCTCCGACCAACTCCTCCGGCTCGTGTCCGAGAGTCCGAGTGACGGAGGGACTGACATACGTAATCGTCCCGTCTGAATCGATGACCGTCGCAATATCCGAAGATTCTTCGACAAGCTTGCGATGCAATTCCTCACTCATGTTGATGTAGCAATGGGTCGCCGAACAGCTAATACTTCCGAACTCAACGGTGCGGCTCCGGTGAAATCGGTCTTAGAGCCAGTCATACCGTCAGTAGCAGAAATGATAGTTCACCGCGGGGTTCTATACGGACAGCGCGACTCTTGCAACCGTTCTTCGGGTTTTCAGTCTTTTCCGGTCGAGTTCACCGGAGAGGTGCGTGTGTCTGAACCCAGTCGGGTACTTCAGCACCACCGGTTGTGTGCCACCGGTATCGCGGCGATCACGACCGGCTGGTGGTTCGAACGAATCGTATGTCGGCGTGGATTCACTCCGTGTTTCCCGTCAAATTCCCGGCGAGGGCGTCGGGTACTCGCCCCGTTTATGTCGCTCGCGCCCGTGGTGAGCGTATGCGAAACGTGGACGCCGCGGGGCTCGGGATCGGCGACGACCACCCGCCCCGGATCATGGGCGTGCTCAACGTCTCCCGGGAGTCGCCGTACGACCCGAGCGTGTACGACGACCCCGGCGAGGCCGCCGAGTACGTCGACGAGGAGCTGATCGGCGAGGGGGCCGACGTCGTCGACGTGGGGCTCGAATCCGCGAACAAGGACCTCGACGTGCTCTCGGCCGAACAGGAGTTGGACCGGCTCGACACCGCGATCGAGACCCTCGAATCGACCTCCGGCGACGCCGTCTGGTCGATCGAGACCCGCTACCACGAGGTCGCGGACGAGGCGCTCTCTCGGGGGTTCGACATGGTCAACGACATCTGCGGGTTCGCCGACCCGGAGATGCCCCGCGTCTGCCGCGAACACGACGCGGCCGTCTCGAAGATGGCCTCGCCGCCGGACCTGGAGCGTCCGGGCGCGATCGAGGACGTGGACGAGATCTACGAGGCGCTCTCGATGAACGGGTTCACCGACAAGACGATCCTCGACCCCGCCTTCGGCGGCTGGTCCGAGGCGAAGACCCACGCCGACGACCGCGAGACGTTCCGCCGCCTCCGGGAGTTCCGGGGGTACGGCCGCCCGCTGCTCGTCTCGATCAACCGCAAGAGCTTCCTCAAGACGATCGCGGGGCGGACCACCGAGGAGGCGCTCCCCGTCTCCCTGGCCGCCACGTCGATGGCGGTCGAGCGCGGCGCCCACGTGGTCCGTACCCACGACGTGGCGGAGACCCGCGACGCCGCGCTCGTCGGCGCGGAGCTCGCCCGCGACCGCGTCCGGTCGGGCCGCGACGCGGGCGACGTCGCCGTCGAGGAACTGGACGTGACGACCGCGCGGGAGGCGGAGCGCCACCTCGACCGGCTCGGCGCCGACCGCGACGTCGCCGGCGCCGCGGTCGTTCGCACCTACGAGCTGACCGGGCTGCCGGAGCCGGCGGTCGGGGCGCTCAGGGCCGCGACCGCGGGGTCCGAGGGGGTCGACGGAACCGCGTTCGCCCTCGCGGGAGCGGTCGACGCGGCCGCCGGTCCGCCCTCTGCGACCGACGGCGGGGCGCTCGGCGACGACGGGGTCGAGGCGTCCGTCGGTTCCGGAGCGACCGCCGACTCCGGAGGGGCCGGCGCGACCGGGCTCCTCGTCTGTACGCCCGCCGGGCTCTCAGCCCTCACGGAGGCCGTTTCCGGCGTCTCCGACCCGCTCGACGCCGCGCTCGAAACGATCGGCGCCGGTGGGAAGTAAGAGAAAGTTTATGCCGTCGTGCAGACAACCGATCGACCGGACGCCGGAGGGGCACGCGGGTAGGGGTACTCTGTGCCACTCCGGTCCATACCGTACTCCACCCCGCCAGCGGCGGCGCCGCGCGGCGCCGACCCGAGACGAGAGGCCCGACGGTTCGGACCCGGGGGAGACGCCGTGAACTTCGAGGCGTTCGAGCCGCTGTACGAGGCGATCCTCGCGGACTTCGGCTTCGATCGGGCCGCCGACGAGCGCGCCCGCGACGTCGCCGCCGAGCTGGCGACCCCCTTCCCGCTCGACCGCCTCGGGGACTGGCGCGGCGAGACCGTCGCCGTCGCGGGCGCCGCGCCGCGACTCGTCGACGACGTCGGTATCGCCCGCGACGCCGACGTCGTCGTCGCCGCCTCCACCGCCGCCGACGTCCTCAGGGACCGCGGCGTCGCGGTCGACTGCATGGTGACCGACCTCGACAAGAACCCGGAGACCGCGGCGGCGCTGACGCGGGAGGGCGTCCCGGTCGCGGCCCACGCCCACGGCGACAACGTCCCCGCGGTCCGCGAGTGGCTGCCGCGGTTCGCCGACGAGCGGACGCTGGCGACGACGCAGGCCGCGCCGGCGGGTCCCGTCGCGAACCTCGGCGGGTTCACCGACGGCGACCGCGCCGCCTTCCTCGCCGACCACGTCGGCGCCGGGCGGCTCGTCTTCCCGGGCTGGGCGTTCGACGACCCGGACGTGGGCCCGACGAAGGCGAGGAAGCTCGACTGGGCCGCGCGCCTGCTGCGGTGGCTCGAACGCCGCCGGGGCGAGCGGTTCGGGGTCCTCGACGGGCGGCGGGAGGCAGCCGACGCGGCGCTCGACGCGGCGTTGTCCGGAAGCGGTCAGTAGGGCGACGACTCGACGCGCTCCTTCGGAAGCAGCTCCTCGCGGTCGCGGGCCTCCAGCCACTCGACGAGCCGCACGAGCTGGTCGGTCGCCGCCTCGAACAGCCGCTCGGCCTTCTCCGGGGTCACGTCGGTCGGGTCGCCGAACGCGCCGTTCGCGGAGTTGTCGACCGAGTCGTAGAAGGTCCGGGCGCCGTGGACGACCGCGTCCGACTCGTCGAGGTGGACCAGCCCGTCGTCGCGGGCGTTCTCGAACTGGTCCTCGCGGACGAGCTCGGGGGCGATGTGGGTGATCATCGCGGTCTCCTTCGGCCCCGCGTGCGGCCCGTTGTGCTCGAACAGCTCGTCGACGAGCTCCGGGATCGACTCGTCCCACATCCACTCCAGCGCGTAGGTCGTGCCGTCCTCGTGGAGCCGCCGACCGACCTCGCGGAGGTGCTGGACGTTGCCGCCGTGGGCGTTCACGTAGACGACCCGGTCGATCCCGTGGTACGCGAGGTTCCGGGTGAACCCCTCGACGTAGTCCCGGAACTCGGGCGGGTCGACCCACATCGTCCCCGGGAACTGCCGGTGGTGCGGGCTGACGCCAACCTGGACCGTCGGGGTTCGGACGACGCCGGTCTCCTCCGCGGCCGCGCTCGCGAGCGCCTCCGCGATCAGGTGGTCGGTGGCCAGCGGGAGGTGCGGGCCGTGCTGTTCCGTGGAGCCGAGCGGGACCAGCGCGACGGACTCGTCGGACAGTTTCGCTCCGAGCTCCGGCCACGTGTGGTCGGCGAGGTACATACTCTGAGGTGGGGTTCGGGACGTATGAACCCGGCCGTTCCGGCGCGGTTCGCCGTCTCGGTCCCGCTCGCCCGATTCGGCCGTCGACGGGGGTATCGTCCCGTGTCGCCACCCTTTTTGTGCCGTCCGGCCGAACGCTCTCCCATGTTTGGAGGCGGCGGCATGAATCCGCGGAAGATGAAACAGATGATGAAACAGATGGGGATCGACGTCGAGGAGATCGACGCCGAGCGGGTCGTCATCGAGACGGCCGACGGCGACGACCTCGTCTTCGACGGCGCCGACGTGACCAAGATGGACGCGCAGGGTCAGGAGACCTACCAGATCGTCGGTTCGCCCGACGAGGTCGCCGACGCCGGCGGGACCCCCTCGGCGGTCGAGGGCGACTCGGGCGCGGCGGCGATCGAGGACGAGGCGGCCGACGACGGCGACGGGACGGCCGACGCGATCCCCGACGAGGACGTGGCGCTGGTCGCCGAGCGCGCCGGCGTCCCGCAGTCGACGGCCCGCGAGGCCCTCGAAGACGCGGACGGCGACCTCGCGGCCGCCATCGCGGCCCTGGAGTGACTGATCGGGCGTGACGGACGCCGCGTACCTGCTGGTTCGCGACGACCGGGAGTACCTGCTGGAGCCGGGCGAGGAGTTCGGCACCGACCTCGGCGTGCTCGACGTCCCCGAGGACGTCGAGGGCGGCGACACCGTCGAGACGCATCTCGGCACCGCCTTCGCGGTCCGCGAGCTCCGCGGGCCGGACCTGTTCAACCACCTCGAACGCACCGGCGCCCCGATGATGCCCCGCGACGTGGGGCTCGTGATGGGCCACACCGGCGCGTCCGGCGGCGACCGCGTCCTCGACGCCGGCACCGGGACGGGGATCCTCGCGGCGTACCTCGGGCGGGCGGGCGCCGACGTGACGACCTACGAGGTCGACGCCGAGTTCGCCGACGTCGCCCGCGCCAACATGGCGACCGCGGGGGTCGCCGACCGCGTCGAGGTCCGGACCGGCGACCTCACCGAGGAGCTCGACGCGCTCGCCGAGGGCGAGCCGTTCGACGCCCTCACGCTCGACACCGGCGACGCGCCGACTGTCGTCGAGCGCGCCGACGAGCTGCTCGTCTCCGGGGGCTGTCTCGCGGTCTACTCCCCGTTCGTCGAGGGGACGCGCGAGGCGGTCCTCGCGGCCCGCGAGGCCGGCCTCGACGGGATCGAGACGCTGGAGACGATCCAGCGCGAGATGGAGTTCTCGGAGCGCGGCTCCCGCCCCTCGACCGCCGGCGTCGGCCACACCGGGTACCTCGTCCTCGCGCGGGCGCCCTGAGCCGGCGCAACGTTCTTTCCGGTTCCGCCGCCACGGAGCGTATGGCTCCCCCGGGAGGCGGGAACGGCGACGCATCCACCGACGAGCCCTCCGAGGTCGCCGCCGCGGTCGACGAGTACGACGAGGGGCTCTCGTCCGCGTTGGAGTCGGCCCTCGCGGGCCGGTCCGGCGTCGTCGCCGTCGGCGTCCCCCTCGGACTGCTCCCGCCGGTCCTCGCCGCTCGTCGGCGGACCGACGACGACGAACCCTGGCGGATCGCCTGTCGTCCCGGGGCCGTCGACGCGCTCGGCCGGGCGGTCGTCCTCGGCACCGCCGTCGCCGAGGCGGTCGCAGCCGGGGAGTTCGAGCTCCGGACGCTCGCCGACGACGCGGGGCGAGGCGGCGCGGCCGACACCGAGACCGCGGGTCGCCCGCTCGCGTTCGCGACGCCCGATCGGGTCGACGCGGTCGCGGGCCCGGGATCGGCCCGAACGCTCGTCTCCGAGACGAGCGGTGAGACCGCCTCGGCGGCGTTCGGCGCGGCGGCGGCGCGGTTCGACGCGGCGACGCCCGCGACCGTCGGCATGCCCCCGCGCACCCGCCTGCTGGACGCGGCGCGCGAGACCCTCGACGACCGGTTCGCGGACGACGTGGCCGCGATCTTCGACGCGCTCGACCACGGGGCGGTCGGGCGGACCGGGACCGTCACCGACCGGACCCTGCTGGTCGCGCTCGCCGCGCGCCACGACCACCTGTTCCGAGACCTCCGGCAGTGGGTCGACGGCGGCGGGAACCGGGGCGACGGGAATGAGGGCGACGCGGCGGACCGCGGCGCGGAGGACCGCGTCGCGTCCGGAGAGGACCGGGTCGCGGCTGGGGAGGACCGCGTCGCGGTCGCGCCCGGACAGGAGCTCACGGCCGACCGGCGCGCGCTCGTCGAGCGCGAGCTGATCGAGTCGATCAGGGTCCCCACCGGACCGGGGCGGCCGCTACTCCGGCTCAGGGCGGTCGACGAGGCGCTCCTCCGGGCCGAGCCGACGGAGGTGCTCAGCGTGCTCCGCGGGCGGTTCGCGCTCCCGCTCGACGGGAACGGGACGCCCCGCTCCGGTGCGGGCGGCGCGGGGCGTCGACCGGTGTGGGACCGCAAGTAGCGGTCGGCCGTCGCTCCGCTCCCGCCGAGCGCGCCGCCGGGCGCCAACGTGACAAGAACTAACTCCCGGCGGCGCCCCCGAACGGGTATGCCGAACTTCTCCGAGAGGGTCGAGCGGATCTCCATCAGCGGGATCCGCGAGGTGTTCGAGGCGGCCGGCGACGACGCGATCAACCTCGGGCTGGGACAGCCCGACTTCCCGACGCCGGAGCACGCGCGCCGGGCGGCCGTCGACGCGATAGAGGACGGGAAGGCCGACGCCTACACCGAGAACAAGGGGATCCGGTCGCTCCGGGAGGCGATCGCGGCGAAGCACCGGGCGGACCAGGGGGTCGACCTCGACCCCGCGAACGTGATCGCCACCGCGGGCGGGAGCGAGGCGCTCCACGTCGCGCTGGAGGCGCACGTGGACGAGGGCGACGAGGTCGTGATCCCGGACCCGGGGTTCGTCTCCTACGACGCGCTCACGAAGCTCGCGGGCGGCGAGCCCGTGCCCGCGCCGCTGCGCGACGACCTCACGATCGACCCGGCCGCGATCGAGGACGCCATCACGGACGACACCGCGGCGTTCGTGGTGAACTCGCCCGGCAACCCCACCGGCGCGGTCTCCTCCGAGGCCGACGTGCGGGAGTTCGCGCGGATCGCCGACGAGCACGACGTGCTCTGTCTCTCCGACGAGGTGTACGAGTACACGGTCTTCGACGGCGAGCACTACTCGCCGATGGAGTTCGCGGAGACGGACAGCGTCGTCGTCGTCAACTCCGCCTCGAAGCTGTTCTCGATGACGGGCTGGCGGCTCGGCTGGGTGTACGGCTCCGACGAGCGCGTCGAGCGCATGCTGCGCGTCCACCAGTACGCGCAGGCCTGCGCGTCGGCGCCGGCGCAGTACGCGGCGGAGGGCGCGCTCCGGGGCGACCGCGGGATCGTCGACGAGATGACCGCCTCCTTCGAGCGCCGCCGCGACCTCCTGCTGGAGGGGTTCGACGAGATCGGGCTCGACTGCCCCACGCCGCAGGGCGCCTTCTACGCGATGCCCCGCGTGCCCGAGGGGTTCGTCGACGAGTGCATCGACCGCGGGGTGATCGTCGTCCCGGGCGAGGCGTTCGGCGAGCACGGACGGGGCCACGCCCGGATCTCGTACGCGACCGACGAGAGCGAGCTCCGCGAGGCGCTCGACGTGATGGGCGAGGCGTACGAGGCGGTACGGTAGCGTCGGGCGCCGCCGAAAAATAACCCTAGGGCATTAGCCGGGGGCGAGAGGTTTCCGCAAGTTATACTGCGACCGACGAAGTACCGAGGGGTAATGGACCGGAACATTCAGGTCAGCCGCCTCGACCGGCGGGCCGTCGAGGACCAGGAGGTCGAGATCGTCGAGCGGAAGGGTGTCGGACACCCGGACTCGATCTGCGACGGTATCGCCGAGTCGGTGTCGCGGGCGCTCTCGCAGCTCTACTTGGACCGCGTCGGCAAGGTGCTCCACTACAACACCGACGAGACGCAGCTCGTCGCCGGCCGCGCCGCGCCGGCGTACGGCGGCGGCGAGGTCGTCGAACCGATCTACGTGCTCATCGTCGGGCGCGCCACGAAGGAGTACGAGGGCGAGCAGCTCCCGGTCGA
Source organism: Halorubrum rutilum (assembly GCF_024494565.1). Next base: position 68,611 of record NZ_JANHDN010000007.1, on the reverse strand, counting down.
CTCGACCGCGCTGGCGGCCGCCCGCGACTACCTCGGCGAGGCGCTCCCGGAGCTGGAGTACGGCACCGACGTCGTCATCGACGCGAAGCTCGGCGAGGGCTCCGGCGACCTCCAGGACGTGTTCGGCGAGGAGACCCAGCAGGTGCCGATGGCGAACGACACCTCCTTCGGCGTCGGTCACGCGCCGCTCACCGAGACCGAGACCATCGTCCGCGAGGCCGAGCGCGCGCTCAACGGCCGGTACCACGACGACCACCCCGAGCTCGGCCCCGACGTGAAGATCATGGGCAAGCGCGAGGGCGACCGGATCGACATCACGGTCGCGGCCGCGATGGTCGACGCCTACGTCGACGGGCTGGAGGAGTACGACGACGCGGTCGCGAGCGTGCGCGAGTTCGTCACCGACCTCGCCGAGGCCCGCACCGACCGCGAGGTCGGCGTCGACGTCAACACCGCCGACGACTACGACGAGGGCTCCGTCTACCTCACCGTCACCGGCACCTCCGCCGAGCAGGGCGACGACGGCTCCGTCGGCCGCGGCAACCGCGCGAACGGCCTCATCACCCCGAACCGCCCGATGTCGATGGAGGCGACCTCCGGGAAGAACCCGGTCAACCACATCGGGAAGATCTACAACCTCCTCTCGACGCGGATCGCCGAGTCGGTCACCGACGAGGTCGACGGGATCCGCGACCTGCAGGTCCGGCTGCTCTCGCAGATCGGGCGCCCGATCGACGAGCCGCACGTCGCCGACGCGCAGCTGGTGACCGAGGAGGGCGTCGCGATCGGCGACATCGAGGCGGACGTCCTGGAGATCGTCGACCGCGAGCTGGCCGACGTCACCGACGTGACCCGCAGCGTCATCGACGGCGACGTCTCGACGTTCTGAGCCGAGGACGGCCGTGCCGTCGGTCGGCTCCTTACTCGACGCCCCGACGACCGCAACCGATTTGGGGGGCCGGCGAGTCCGGTAGCGTGTGACGCGGGTGTGTCTCCTCGGCGACCCGGACGTCGACCTCACCTACGAGCTGCTGTCCCGCGAGACCGCCCGGGACGCGCTCGCGACGTACGACATCGAGGAGCCGTACGCGAACAGCCTCGCCGTGGACACCGTGAGCCTCGGCGCCGCCGTGGCGCTGTTGAACGACCTCAACTGGTACCTCGCGCGCTTCGTCGACGAGGCGCTCGTCCGCGAGCCGTCGATTTCGACCGACGAGTGGCTCTCGCGCGACCTCGCCCGCGAGGTGCGCGACGGCGCGGTCCCGCCCGAGGAGACCGACCAGCGCCTGAAGGTGTTCGGGCTCGTCGACGAGCGGCCGGTCGAGCCGCTGTACGTCCGGCGGACGCAGGGCGAGACGCCCGAGTACGACCTCCGCGACGTCGACGAGACGGTGATCGTCCGGGTGAGCGAGTCGGAATTTTCGGGATAAGTGGTGGAGGCGAGCGTTCGCTCAGCGTGGAGCGCGGTAAGCAGGTCCGAAGTCTTGACTGTTCTCGTTTATAAGTGACTGACCGAGACCTGGCGGTGAAGAGATCCGAAGCCCCAGCCGCTCGATTATAAATGCGTACTGGCGGACCCGCGGCAAACGCCTCCAAAGCCCCAGCCGTGAGGCGGGCGCACGCTCGCTGCGCGCTTCACTCGGTCGCTCACTCCGTTCGCTCCCTCGTTCCAGTGCTTGCTTCGCCTGCGCCCGCCTCACGGCTGCCCCTTTGATTCCCACCCCGCTCCACACAGCACCACAGCCTCACACCTCCCCAGCCTCGCGGTTCGCGCTCTCCGAGCGCTCACCGCGTCCCTCGCACGCGCTTCTCGCGCCCTTCGGGCGCTCGAAGGCGCGCGCCACCGCACAGATCGCTTTCGCTCCGGATACGATCCTACAAGTCGGTCCGGCGGAGACGGGGCGTATGGCACGCGTCACGGTCTGGAACGAGTACCGCCACGAGCGCGAGAGAGAGGTCGTCGCCGACGTGTACCCCGACGGGATCCACGCGGTCCTCGCCGAGGTCTTCGAGGCGGCGGGCCACGACGTCCGCACCGCCACGCTCGACGAGGGGCCGGAACACGGGCTCACCGAGGAGGTATTGGCGGATACCGACGTGCTCACGTGGTGGGGGCACGCCGCCCACGACGAGGTGCGCGACGCGGTCGTCGACCGCGTCCGCGAGCGCGTGCTCGACGGGATGGGGCTCCTCGTCCTCCACTCCGCGCACTACTCGAAGATCTTCAAGCGGCTCATGGGCACGAGCTGCTCGCTGAAGTGGCGGGAGGCGGCCGAGACGGAGCGGCTCTGGACGATCGAGCCGGGCCACCCGATCGCCGACGGGATCGGCGAGCACGTCGAGGTCGAGGAGGCGGAGATGTACGGCGAGCGCTTCGACGTTCCCGCACCGGACACCCTCGTCTTCAACTCCTGGTTCGAAGGCGGCGAGACGTTCCGCTCCGGCTGCTGTTACCGCCGCGGCAACGGGAAGGTGTTCTACTTCCGACCGGGTCATGAGACGTATCCGATATACTACAACGACGACGTTCGACGGGTGCTTCGGAACGCTGTCGAGTGGGCGGCGCCGGGCGACGGGCCGACGCCCGACTTCGGCAACGCCGACCCGATCGAGGAGATCGACACGAGCGACGATCGGACGGTCCACTGATCGGACGGCGGGCGCCCCGATGCGGGCGCTTTCGACGCGCGACCGCCCCGCTGTGTCGACGGCGACCGCCTCACGGGACCGACGAGCCGGCGGCTCGCGACTGTGGGGCGACCGCCGCTACGGCGCGGACGTTGAAAGGCGACCGCCTCGCGCGAACGCGAGACGACCGGTGATGTCGCACGCCGGCGGCCGGTCGAGTAGGCGTCCGCCGCGGCCGTATTTAAACCCTCGTTCACGTGACCGTCGGACGGGCCGCTGCGATCCCTCACTCCGGCCGATGGACTTCGCCGTCGCGCCCGTCGGCGTCCTTCCGGCGGAGCGCGGCGGCCGCGTTGTTGGCGTCGTAGCCGAAGAACACGTCCTTCGCGTACGTCTCGGCGACCTCGGTCGCGTGGATCAGGTCGTCGACGGCGACGTCGACCGCGTACAGCTCCAGGGAGAACGGGGTCTCCGGCGGCGCGCCGTGAACGTCGTAGTCGCCGCCGAGCCGCGTGCGGAAGCCGCGGGCGATGGTCTCCAGCCAGTAGGTCGTCGCGTACTCCGTGTCGTACAGGGGGACGACGAACTCGTCGACGTGCTCGGCGAGCCGGTCGAGGTCGAGCCCGGCCCGCGCCCGGAGGTGGCCCGGGTACGGGTCGGGGTACAGCGTGAGCAGCACGCGACCGGGGACCAGGTCGGCGGCGTCGGCGACGAACTCGGTGATGACGTCGGCGCGCCAGTCGGTCCAGTCGTCGCGGTCGCTCTCTGCGAACAGCCGCTCGCAGCGGTCGCACCGGCAGAACCCCTCGCGCGGGAACCCCACGTCGTCGAGCCGCACGTCGTCGCTCTCGGCGGCGCAGTCCTCGATGATCTCCAGCAGGCCCTCGCGGTACTCCGGGTGGGTCGGGCAGATGTACGCCCAGTCGAAGTAGTCGCGGTCGCGGGTCGCCGGCTCGCCGCGCCCGTCCACGGGGACGAGGTCCGGGTTCTCGGCGGCCGCGGCGTTGTCGCCGAAACACGACACCATGTTCACGGCGTTCGCGAGCGGCGCGGCCGCCCGCCCCGTGACGTCTTTCACCTCGTAGAAGCCGAGGTCGAACGGCTCCATCTCGACCTCGTCGGCGTTGCGCGTGACGACCCCGTACATACCCGTCGCTACGCGGTTGCGGGGTAAAAACGGCGGGCATCCGCCCGCGCCGAGTTCGCCGCCGGTATCGGGGTGTGCCGGGTCGACGGGGTCGCTACTCGACGGTCACCGGCTCCTTGTCGCCGGCGAACAGGAAGTACGCGAGCGCGACGAGCGACACGACTAGGACGAGCTTGACTTTCTTGCTCATGTTCGATACGTCGAGCGGCGGGCGCTAAAATCTACCGGAGCGTCGGACGCGGCGGGCGAGCGGACGAGCGAAGACCGCGAGACTCCGTGCGGATCAGACGTCGATGTGGTCGGCGATGTCGGCGCGGAGGATCGTCGAGCAGTAGTCGCAGCGGACGCCGTCGGCGACCACGTCGAACCGGGTCTCGACCGGTTCGTCGGCGTTCGTGATGCAGTTTCGGTTCGGACACGAGAGCACGCCGGTGACGGTGTCGGGGCGCGTCACCCGGTTCTTCTCGACGACCTCGAACTCCCGCACGATGTTGATCGTCGCCTCGGGCGCGATGAGCGAGAGCACGTCGACCTCGGACTGCGAGAGCTCCCGCTCTTCCACCTTCACGATGTCCTTGCGGCCGAGCCGGTCCGAGGGGACGTTCATCCCGACGGAGACGCCGAACCCCTCAGAGCCGTCGATGCCGAGGATGGCGAGCACGTTGAGCGCCTGCCCGCCCTCGACGTGGTCGATCACGGTGCCGTCGCGGATCTTCGAGACGCGGAGCTCGTGGTCGCTCATCGGTCGGCCTCCACCCCCTCGGCGGCCTCGGCGTTCTCCAGCAGCGCGTCGAGCAGCGCCATCCGCACCGGGATCCCGTTGTGCGCCTGCTCGAAGTAGCGGGCGTGCTCCGTCTCGTCGACGTCGGGCGCGATCTCGTCGACCCGCGGGAGCGGATGCATCACGGTGAGGTCGTCGGCGGCGTCGTCGAGCGTCTCGGCGTCGATCCGGTACTCGCCGGCGACGCGGTGGTACTCGTTCTCGTCGGGGAACCGCTCCTTCTGGATCCGGGTGACGTACAGCACGTCGAGCTCGCCGAGCACCGCCTCCAGGTCGGTGTGCTCGCGCACCTGCGCGCCGGTCTCGTGGAGGTCGAACCGGACCGAGCGCGGGAGCCGCAGCGACTCCGGGCTGACGAAGTGCTGGTTGGCGTCGAACTCGGTGAGCGCGGCCGCCAGCGAGTGGACCGTCCGCCCGTACTTCAGGTCGCCCATGATCCCGACGGTGAGGTCGTCGAGCCCGTGGTTCTCGCGGATCGTGTGGAGGTCGAGGAGGGTCTGTGAGGGGTGTTGCCCGGCGCCGTCGCCCGCGTTGACGACGGGGACGGAGACGTTCTCGGCGGCCAGCGTCGCGGCGCCCTCGCTCGGGTGGCGGAGGACGAGCGCGTCGGCGTAGCCCTCGATGACGCGGACGGTGTCCGAGAGCGACTCGCCCTTGGAGACCGACGAGGAGTCGACGTCGCCCATGTCGACGGTGTCCATCCCGAGGCGCTTGGCCGCGCTGTCGAAGCTCATCCGGGTGCGCGTGCTCGGCTCGAAGAAGCAGAGCGCGAGCACGCGCCCGGCGTGCCGGTCCGCGAAGGCGGCGGGCTCGTCGGCGACCTCCCGTGCCCGGTCGAGCACCGCCTCGATGTCACCCCGCGAGAGCTGCGTCGCGGTGATGAGGTGGTCCTGACGCATCGTCGGAGAAGGGGATTGGCACGGTCTTGAATCCCTCGGCTCGGCCGGCGACTCGGGTGATCACGTCCGTGGAGATCCCCGCGGTTGGCGGCTTCGAGATTCGCAGAGCGCCGGGCGCGACGGCGCGGTTCGGCCCTCGACGGTTGCCGGCATCGCTTATAAGCCAATCCGTGCCTTACCAGCGTTCATGTCCGAGAACGACCCGGCCGACCTGCTCCCGAACGACCGCGTGAAGCGGAGCGCGCTCGACGGCGACGTGACCCAGCTCCACCGCGGGAATCGGTACGGCGAGGAGGGCGACACCTTCGAGGTCGACGGCGTGACCTTCGAGCTGACCGAGGTCACCGAGCGCACCCTCGGCGACATGACCGACGCGGACGCGAAGCGCGAGGGGTCGCCGTCGCTGGAGGCGTACAAGGAGCGGATGGTGCGCGCGCACGGCGGGAGCTTCGACTGGGACGACGACGCCGACGTGGTCCGTCACCGCTTCGAGCGCGTCGACGAGTAGCGGAGTCGAGAAAAGGAGCCGAGAGGGGGGTAGCGAGCCGATTCAGTCGTCGTCCGCGGCCGCGCCGTCGGCGCCGCCCGAGTCGCCCCCGCTCTCGGCGGCGGTCGCCTCCTCGTCCTCGATGCTCGGCGGGTACTTGCCGCGGCGGAGCTTCAGGTCGGACTGCGGGCGCGCCATGCAGGTGAGCGCGTACCCCTCCGCCTCCTCGTCGGTGAGCCCGCGGGCGGCCGGCTGGGTCACCTCCCCCTCGACGATCTCGGCGGAACAGGCGAGACACATCCCGACGCGGCAGGAGTACTCCTGAGCGATCCCCGCCTCGATACAGGAGCTGAGGACCGTCTCCGTGTCGGCCACCTCGATCGTCTCGCCGGTGCCGACGAACTCGACGGTGTACTCGGTCATGGCGCGGAGTACCCGCCGACCGGTCAAAAAGGGTTCCCCTCGATCGCGTCGCCGTCGCGGGGACCGAATGGGGAGGCGAGAGCCGGTCGCCGATCGACTCGGCTCCCGCCCATCGCAACGACTAATCCCCCGCCGGACGCTTCCCGAGGTATGACCGAGAAGGCAACCGCGCGGGCCCACCCGATCCAGGGGCTCGTCAAGTACCACGGGATGCGCGACCCGGAGCTCCGGCTCCCGTACCACGACAGCATCAGCCTCTGTACCGCCCCGACCGCGACGACGACCACCGTCGAGTGGCAGCCCGACGCGAGCGAGGACGCCTACGTCATCGGCGGCGAGGAGGTCGACGGTCGCGCCGCCGAGCGCATCGACATGGTCGTCGACCACGTCCGCGAACTCGCGGGCGTCGACGCCGCGGTCCGGCTGGAGAGCGAGAACTCCTTCCCGTCGAACATCGGCTTCGGCTCCTCCTCGTCGGGGTTCGCGGCCGCCGCGCTCGCCCTCGTCGAGGCCGCGGGGCTCGACCGCTCGCTCCCCGAGGTCTCCACGGTCGCCCGCCGCGGCTCCTCCTCGGCGGCCCGCTCGGTGACGGGCGCCTACTCCCGGCTCGACGCCGGGCTCAACGACGCGGACTGCCGCTCGCATCGGCTCGACGTCGGCGTGAGCGAGGACGGGTTCGACCCCGAGGAGGACCTCCGGATCGTCGCCGCACACGTCCCCGCTTATAAAGAGACGGAGGAGGCGCACCGCGAGGCCGCGGCGAGCCACATGATGCAGGCGCGGACCGCCCACGTGCAGGACCAGCTCGTCGAGATGACCGACGCGCTCCGCGACGGCGACTTCGACCGGATCTTCGAGACCGCCGAGCACGACTCGCTCTCCCTGACGGCCACCACGATGACCGGCCCCGCGGGCTGGGTGTACTGGCAGCCCGAGACGATCGCCGTCTTCAACGCGGTGCGCGAACTCCGCGAGTCGGGCGTCCCCGTCTACTTCTCGACGGACACCGGCGCCTCGGTGTACGTGAACACGCTGGCCGACCACGCCGACGAGGTCGAGAGCCGGATCGCCGAGATCGGCGTCGACACCGACGTCTGGGAGGTCGGCGGCCCGGCGCGCGTCCTCGACGAGAGCGAGGCGCTGTTTTAAACCGAATCGGCGATGCGGTGGCGCGCGCCGGTGAGCGCCCGTCGGGCGCGAACCGCGCGTGCGAGGGAGCCCGCGGCCGCCGCTGGCGGCCGCGGCGAGGCTGGGGAGGCGTGAGGTGTGGTTGCGGTGCTATGCGGGCGGAATTCAAAGGGGCAGCCGCGAGGACGAAGCACGGCGACGTAAGGACCGCAGACCGTGAGCGAAGCGAACGGTCGAGGACCGCAGCGAGCGTGCGCCGTCCTCGCGGCTGGGGCTTTGGAGGCCTTCGTCGTCGCAGCGACGACGTGTCTCGTCACGCGAACGACGACGTGTCTCTCACCGGCTTCCAGTTATTCCTCCGGATCCTCACCGCGCGCTCGCTTGTACATCGCGAGCGCTTCCTCCCGCCGTTCCGAGTGGTCGACGATCGGGGATGGATACTCGGGCGCCGCGTTCGCGCGCTGCGTCGGCGACAGCTCGTGCCACCCGTGGATCAGGTCGGCGTCGAGTCCCCGAAGCTCGGGGACGTACTCCTTGATATACTCCGCCTCCGGGTCGTAGCGCTCCCCCTGCGTCATCGGGTTGAAGATGCGGAAGTACGGCTGCGCGTCGGTCCCGGTGGAGGCCGCCCACTGCCACCCGCCGTTGTCGTTGGCGGTGTCGTGGTCGGCCAGTCTCTCCCGGAAGTGGTCGTAGCCGTGGCGCCAGTCGGCGAGCAGGTCCTTCGTCAGGAAGGAGGCGACGATCATCCGCACGCGGTTGTGCATGAACGCCTCCTCGCGGAGCTGGCGCATCCCGGCGTCGACGATGGGGTACCCCGTCTCGCCGCGCTTCCACGCCGCGATCTCCTCGGGGTCGTCGCGCCACTCGATCCCCTCCTCGTACGCCTTGTAGTTCTCGGTGACGACCGCCGGGTTGTGGTAGAGCACCTGCGTGTAGAACTCGCGCCACGCGAGCTGCTGCTGGTACTCCTCGACCGCGGCGACGGGGCCGCCGTCGTCCTCGGCGTCGCCGTCTCCGTCGGATCCCCCGTCCCCCTCGGCCCGCGCCTCCGCCGCGGCCATCGCCTCCTCGGTCGCCTCGTACGCCTCTCGGACCCCGATCTCGCCGTACTTCAGGAAGGCCGACATCCGCGAGGTCGCCTCGCGGGCGGGGTAGTCGCGCTCGTCGTCGTACGCGAACACCGCCTCCGAGAGGAACGCGTCGAGCCGCTCGCGGGCGGCCGCCGTGCCGGCGGGACCCACGTCGGCGTCGGGCTCCGCGAACCCGAGGTCCGCCGGCGCGGGCAGGTCGCCGACGGCGACGCGGTCGGTCGCGACGCCTCCGTCGGCGAGCGCGCCGTCGTCACCCTCCAGCGTCGCCGCCAGCGCGTCGGCGTCGACGAGGTCGGTCGCCTCGGGCGTCGGCGCGGGCGGGTCGGTCTCGCGGTCGGTCCACTTCCGCCAGTAGTAGGTGTACACCGAGTACGGGTCGCCGGCGTTCGTGCGGATCGAGTCCGGGGTGTGCAACACCGCGTCGTGGTGCGCCTCGCGCTCGATTCCAGCCTCGTTGAGCGCCTTGCGGACCGCGGCGTCGCGCTCGCGAGCGAGCCCCGAGTAGTCCCGGTTCCAGACGACGCGGTCGGCGTCGAGCGCGTCGGCCAGCCCGGGGAGGACGGTCTCGGGGTCGCCGCGGGCGACGAGGAGGTCGCTGCCGCGGTCGCAGTACTCGTCCCGCAGCGCCGCGAGCCCGTCGAGCAGGCGGCGGACCCGCACGTCGCTCGCGTGCGCGAGCACGTCGTCGTCGAAGACGAAGACGCCCGCGACCGCGCTCCGGTCGGCGGCGGCCGCGAGCCCGACGTTGTCGGCGAGCCTGAGGTCCCGCCGGTGCCAGAACAGCTCCATGGGATCGCCACGGGTGCGAGGACCGTGAAACCACCGGCGACCGTCGCTTCACGGCACCGACGGCGATCGGGTCACGGACCGCCGCCGTCCGGTCGGCTCACAGCTCCGGCCTGCCGGGCACGTCCACCCGGTCGAGGAGGAAGTACCCCACGGTGAGCGCGAGGACCAGCACCGCGATCGCGAGCGCCGCGAGGACCGTCTCCTGGCCCGTACCGTAGTCCTCCAGCCGGAAGCTGATCGCGCGGCGGGCGACCGCGATGATCGACGCGCTGACGACGATCCGGAGGACGGGCTCGCCCTTGGCGTACGCGACGAGCGTCCGGTGGACCTCGACGATGATGAGGAGGAGCAGGACGCTGTCGAGCAGGTCGACGACCGCGATCGGGTCGGCGATCGCGCCGCTGACGACGAGCCCGTACAGCGACAGGAACAGGTCGAACAGGCCGATGAGGAACAGTAGGAGGAGGAAGTAGGCGGCGCCGAGCACCAGCCACTCCATCGCCACCGCGGCCGGCTCCGTCGCGTCTTCGAGGTCGACCGCCATGGGCCCACCTCGCGCGGGGACGGCAAGTCGTTTTTGCCTACCCGTCGGGGGTCAACGCCTCCAGCAGACGGACCGCGGGCGCCTTCGCGAGCGGGTCGTTGGCGTTGCCGCAGTGGGGCGACTGGACGCAGGCCGGACAGCCGCCCTCGCAGTCGCAGCCGTCGATCAGCCGCGCGGTGCGGGCCATCAGCTCCGCGATCCGCTCGTGGCCGCGGCGGGTGAGCCCGACGCCGCCGGGGTAGCCGTCGTAGACGAACACCGCGGGCGCGTCGGTGTGCGGGTGGTACGGCGTCGAGATGCCGCCCACGTCGGCGCGGTCGCAGAGCAGGTGGAACGGGAACAGCGAGATGATCCCGTGTTCGGCGGCGTGGATCCCGCCGTTGAAGGCGTACTCGCCGTCGGGCGTGTCCTCGCCGCCGTCGGTGGCGGCCTCGCCGTCCCTATCGCTCCCCTCGGCCGCGTCGCCGTCGCCGGCGCCGATCGCCCGCATCTCCGACTCCAGGTCGGCCGGCACCGGGAGGTAGAGGGCCTCCGTCCGCAGCGTCGTCTCCGGGAGGTCCAGCGTCGACTCGCCGAGCGACTCCCCGGTCTTGGCGTCCTTCCGCACGAACCCCGTAATCCGCTCCGTGACGGTCACGTCCGCGAACCGGACCGGGACGTCGGGCCGAGCGGCGAGCTCCCGCTCCGCGAGGTCCTCGTTGACGACGACGTCCTTCTCCGTGAGCGGCTGCGTGTAGTAGTCGGCCCACGAGGACTGCAGCTCGGCGACGTCGCGGCCGAGGTCCAGCTCCGTCACCTCGTAGGTGCGGCCCTGCTGGTGGTAGATCGCGCCGGGGTGCGCGTCGCGCAGGGCGTCGCCGAAGCCGAGCGAGGCCACCGTCTCGCTCCGCGAGGAGTCGATCAGGTCGATCTCGCGGTCCCCGACCGTCCGGAGGCTCACGGACTGCTGCGGACTCGACGAGCCGGCGTGGGTCCACCGCAGCCCGTCGGCGGTCTCCCGCCGGTCGAGGACCCCCTCGTCGGTCAGGTCGGCGACGACGCCGGGGAACGACTCGCCGAAGAAGCGCTCGTCGGCGGGCGAGAGCCAGCTCTCGTCGGCCGCGCAGGCGACGTGGCCGGGGAGTAGCTCGGCGTTCTCGGGGTCGCAGATCGCGTCCTCCGGCGGCGCCTCGAAGAAGTCGGCGGGGTTGGTCATCAGGTACTGGTCGAGCTGGTCCTCGCCGCCCACCATCACGACGAGGGCGGGGTCGTCGCCCCGACCGGCCCGCCCCGCGCGCTGGTACGCCGACATCCGCGTGCCGGGGTAGCCGTCGAGGATCACGGCGTCGAGCCCGCCCACGTCGACGCCGAGCTCCAGCGCGCTCGTCGACCAGACGCCGCGGAGCGCCCCCGAGTGGAGGTCGGCCTCGATCTCCCGGCGGCGCTCGTCCGTCAGGGCGGCCTGGTAGGCGCCGACCTTGGACGCGAGGTCGCGCTCGCCGCGCTCGCGGAGGTCGCTCGCGCTGTCGGTCGCGTACTGCTCCGCGGTCTGTCGCGCCCGCGTGAACGCCAGCGTCTGGGCCCCCGCGGTGACGAGGTCACAGAAGAGGCGCTTCGACTCCGTGTGGCTCGACTTCCGGCGGCCGCTGCCGCGCTCCTGCCAGTCGTCGTCGTACTCCGGCGGGTTCCACAGCACCCAGTCGCGCGGGCCCCGCCCCGACGCGTCCTCGTCGACGAGGGCGATCCCGTCCGGGTCGCGGCCGGTCACCGCCGCGGCGTGCTCGACGGGGTTGTTGATCGTCGCCGAGCAGCAGACGAACCGCGGATCCGACCCGAACCGCTCGCAGGTCCGCGCGAGCCGGCGGAGGGTCATGGCGACCTGCGAGCCGAACACGCCGCGGTAGCTGTGGACCTCGTCGATCACGACGTGCTCCAGCGACGAGAAGAACCACTCCCACAGCCGCCCGGCGTACGGCAGCAGCGCGTAGTGGAGCATGTCCGGGTTCGAGAGGAGGACGGTCGGCTCGTGGTCGCGGACCTCTCGCTTCTCGCTGCGGGAGAGCCGGCCCGTGTACGACTCGACGGAGACCCCGCTCCCGAAGCCGAGCCCGTGGGCGAGCGCCGACAGCGACTCCTCCTGGTCCGCGATCAGCGCGTTCTGGGGGCCGATGTACAGGGTCCGCCCCCCGTGGTCCATCGCGGCCTCGAAGGCGGGGACGGTGTACGCGAGCGACTTTCCGCTCGCGGTCTCGGTGGCGAGCACGACGTCGTCCCCGCCGCGGACCGCCTCGATCGCGTCGGCCTGGTGGCGGTAGAGGCGGTCGATACCGTCCTTCGAGAGCGCGTCGGCCATCCGCGGCGCGAGGTCGACGTCGGCGAACTCGGGCTCGCGGGCGGGGAGGCGGCGGTGCTCCGCGATCTGTCCCTCGTAGAACGGTCGGTCCCGCAGCCACTCGATGGCGTCCTCCACGGCTATCGGTCCCTGGGGACGCGCGGGCCTAACGGTTGCGGTGGCGGGGAGCGTCGGTGGCGGGGAGCGTCGGTGGCGGAGGGCGCCGGTGACGGGGAGCCCCGGACTCCGACTCGGACCGCTCAGTCGTCGGCCGGCGCGTGCGATCGGTCGGCTGCGGGCGACTCGCCGGCGGCCGGCGCCGCGGGCCCCTCGCGCGCGAGCGGCGGCCACCGGACCGCGGTCGCGACCGGGTCGTCGAGGTCGAGCGCCATCCGGAGGGCGTGGCGGCGCTCGACGAGCTCGAAGCCGACGTTCCGGTAGACGCGGCGCGCGACGTGGTTCCCGGCCTCGACGTGGAGTTCGAGCCCGTCCCCGCCCGCGGCGGCGGCGTTCGCGATCACGTGTCGGCAGAGCTCGGTCCCGACCCCGCGGCCCTGCGCCGTCGGGTGGACGAAGACGGCGAGCTCCGGGCGGGCCGCGTCGGTCGGGGTGTACGTCGCGTGGCCGAGGACCTCGCCGCCGCGCTCGGCGACGACGTTGCACCCGTCGGCCAGCGTCGACTCGATCCACTCCGCCCGGCGCTCCCGCGTCACCGGCGGGAGCCCCTGCGCGCGGTCGTCGCCGCCGAACCCCTCGTACATCTCGGCGAGCGCGGCGGCGTCCTCCCGGACGGCGGGTCGGACCGTCCACCGGTCGCCGGTCTCGTCCACGAACCGCGGACAGCGCGGCGGGCAGTGCGGCGTCCCTTCGCACTCGCTGCCGTTCCACCCCTCGCAGGCGGCGGGGCCGTCGTGGTCCATACGCGTCGCTCGGTCCCGGACGGAGTTATATCGTGACAGGTGGTCCCACGCGGTGGGAACGGGGAGCCGACGTCATCCGCGGAGGGCTACCGTCACCGCGGTGCCGCCGAGGTCGTTGCCGTCGACCCGGAGTTCGCCGCCGGAGGCGCGGACGATCCACCGAACGAGCCAGAGTCCCACGCCGGTGCTGTGGGTGAGCTGCGTCTCGTCCGCCCGCGTCAGCACCTCGCGCTCGTGGGTCGGGAGCCCGGGCCCGTCGTCGTCGACCGTGACCAGGGCGCCGTCCCGCTCCGCGCGGACCGTCACGCGCACCCGAGGGGACGGGGCGCAGTGCTCGGCCGCGTTCTCGAGCAGGTTATCGAGCGCGTACGGCAGTAGCTCGTGAGCGACGGCCTCGACGCCGTCGGGCGCGTCGATGTCGAACGCGGCGTCGGGGTGCGCGGCCGCGAACTCCTCGACCCGGTCGGCGACGAGCTCCGACAGCTCGAACGCCCTCCGGCCCGCCTCGTCGTCCGACGCCTGGAGCCGTTCGACGCGTCTGGCCGCGTCGCTCAGGTCGACGATTCCGGAGAGCCGCCGCTCCATCGCCTCGACGTGTGGATCGCCGTCGGGACGCTCGGCCGCGAGCGCCTCGAGGTGGCCCGTCACGACGTTCACGTCGTTTCGGATGTTATGCCGTAACACCCGGTTGAGCACGGTCAGTCGCTGCTCGCGGCGCTTCCGTTCCCCCACGTCCGTCGCGACGTACGTCGCGCCGGTGAACCCGCCGTCGCCGTCGCGGAGCGGCGCGGCCCAGTACCGGATGTCCAGCAGCGACCCGTCACGGTGAGGGTGCCGAGTCTCGACGCCGGTCAGTCGGTCGCCGCGTCGAAGCCGCGAGAGCGAGTCGCCGAAGGGACCGGTCGCGTCGCTCCCCGTCGCGACGAGGCGACCGCCGAGCGCGTCCGCCTCCGACCAGCCGAACAGCCGCTCGGCCCCGGCGTTCCAGAGCTGTACGGCGCCGTCGGCGTCGACCACGACGATGGCGATCGGAGCGACTTCGACGACCGAGACCAGCCGGTCGAAGAGGAACTCGATCGCGTCCGTGAGGACGGCGGCGCCTTCCCGGGGACCGAGCTGTTCGTTGAGCACGGCGACGAGCTCCGTGATCAGCCGCTCTATCAGTTCGTCGCGGCCCTCGGACGCGCCGGACTCGTACGCGTCCAACAGGCGCTGGCGGGCCTCCCCGTGCCCTTCGGCCTCTAACACGTCGAACAAGGCGCCGACGAGCTGTTCCTCCTGTCGCCTCATTTTAGGCGAGCCTAAAGCGCAGCCGCCTAAGTGTGTTCCGAACGCGGCGGTCGCGTCGCCGACTCACTCCCGGATCAGGACGATCCCGTCGCGGAACACCGAGTGGTTCGGGATCACGTGGTCCTCCCCGTCGGCCTCGATGTGCGTGACGAACAGGTCGACCTCCTGGACGATGCCGCGCTCGCCGGCCACCTTCACCTCGTCGCCGACGCCGTAGGGCTGCCGGAGGAGGAGGAACACCCCGGCGGCCGCGCTCGCGACGAGGTCCTTCGTGGCGAGCGCGGCGAAGAGGACGACCGCGAACGCGTACGCCGCGAGCAGCACGATCAGGGCGAGCGTCTGGACGCCGACCTGCCCGAGCGCGACGAGCGCGGCGACGTAGGCGACGCTGTACTTGACGAGCGGGGGCAACACGCCGAGCTCCGGGAGCTTGATCCCGCGGAGCCGCTCGGCGACGAGCAGCTCCGCCTTGTCGCCGACGACGACGCCGACGATCATGACGACCGCGGCGACGAAGAGGCGGGGGAGGAAGGAGGCGACCGACGACCAGAACCGGTCGAGGTAGTTGACCTCGGCGACGGTCAGGGCGACGATGACGGCGACGGCGAGGATGAAGTAGCTGGACAGCCGCGCTAAGATCCGCACGGTCGACGTGTCGAACTCCCTGACGGTGCGCTCGAAGGCGGTCCCCTCTATCGCCTCGGGCACGCCGGCCCGGGTCAGCAGCCGCCTGTTGATCACGCCGACGAGGTACGCCGCGATCAGTCCGAAGACGAGCACGAACAGGGCGAGCCACGCTCGCTCGGGGACCCTCGCGACGAGCTCCCCGAACGCGTTCGGTACCGCGGACATGGGCGATCAGTACTCCTCCGGATCGATCTCCAGGACGAGTTCGCCCGCCTTGAACGCTCGGACCAGCCCGTCCGACTCCGAGAGCACGATCGCGGTCGCGTTCGTGTCCCGGGTGATCGCGCCGCCGGCCATGTGTCGCGCGCCGAGCCCCTTCGGGATGTCGACGCCCTCCGCGCCCGGTTCGAGGTAGCGGTACGCGGAGACGATCTTCCCTGAGTCGGAGACGACGAACGCGCCGTCGAGCCGGGAGAACTCCTTTAACATTACGTTGACGATGGGGTCGCCGACGTGGACGTGCGACTTCTCGAAGGGGTTGTACGACAGCGGGCGGGACTTGTTCATCACCTTCCCGGCGTCGCCGACGACGAACAGCGCGCCCACCGGCTTCCCCTTCTGTCCCTTCCGCCCGAGCTCGATCGCGACCTCGAAGACGTCGCGGATCACGCTCGGCTCGGCGCGGGAGTTGACGAACAGGTCGTAGATCCCGGTGTGGACCGTCTCGTCGACGGTGACGCGGACCACCGCGTCCGACCCCCCGTCGAAGACGCTCGCGATGCAGACGACCTCGTCGCCCTCGGCGACCAGGTCGGCGTCCATCGCGCCCTCGATCCCGAACCGGATCCGGTCTTTCACGTTGTCGAACGGGAGGGGGAGCTCGACGAACACGTCGGCGTCGACGTCGTTGTCGGGGGCGACGACGACGATCTCCGCCTCGTCGTCCTCGAACCGGTCGTGGAAGGAGCTCGTCGGCGAGAACAGCAGGGCGGCGTCCGCGTCCTCGACGAGGTCGGACAGGTGGTCGGTGAGCGAGGCCATTGTCCGAACTGACTCTCGGCCGACGTATAGTCGTTGCGTCGGCGTCGTGCGGGCGTCCGACGCGCTTCTCGGACGCGACGGAACGAAGCGCGAAACGACCGGCCGCCGAGGGGCGCTCCCGCGGCGATAGCGACGGAAGACATATCCCGATACCGCCGGGAGCGAAGGGACATGGTTCAGCCCTCCCGAAAGCGGGTTCGTCTCTCCCGGAGACGGATCCTGTCGTCCCTCTGTGCGACCGGTGGCGTCCTCCTCGCCGGCTGTGTGAACGAGCCCGACGCATCGAACGAGACGGACGGTGGCGACGCGACGGCGGGGGACGGCGGTCAGACGACGCCGCCCGACTCCACCCAGTCGGTTCCGGAGCTCCCCGAGGACACCGCCTCGGACGCGTGCCCGTCGTTCGAGAGCGCCGAGCGGGTCGTCTGCTACGAGGCGGTCGATCCCGAGGCGACGCCGATAGTGCTCGCTCCGGAGAGCCGGTCGGTCCGGTCGGACCGATCGACCGGGTTCACGCTCCGAAATCGAAGCGAACAGCGGTTCGAGACCAACTTCTATCACTGGCAACTGTACAAGCGCGCGGACGGCGACTGGTACTACATCGCGCCGCAGTCGTGGCCGGAGCCGCTGACACCGTTGGCGGCCGGCGACGAACACACGTGGACTGTAACGGTCGCGAACGGTCGCGTGGGCGACGGGGACTCGGTCGAGCCCGTAGAGGGGACGGAATCGCTCACGCTCGCCGGCCTCGGCGGCGGGCATTACGCGTTCGGGGCCGACGGATGGTTCGCGGCCGGCTCCTACGAGGATCCCATCGCGCTCGCGGCGGGGTTCGAGCTGGAGGCCGACCCGTTGCAGTTGAGGCCGACCGCGGCGATCGCGGAGACGGAGCGGGACGGCGAGACGCTCGTCGCGCGGTCGACGCGCGGCGAACCGGACGGCGACGGCGACCGACCGGACGCGTTCGTCCTCGAACGCGTCGACGGCTCCGAGACCGACGCCGAACGAGTCATCGTCGAACAGGTTGTTCGGAACGACCAGTTGCGCGACGCGATCGCGCTGAGCCGGGAACGCGACGCCGACCGGGTCCGGCTGGAGGAGTTCAGCAACTCGATCCCGCCGTTCGGGCTCGACGACGCTCGCACGTACGAATTCCGAGACGAACGCTACCGGGTGACGACGAGGGCGGGTGACGACGGGGGCGGGTGAAGCGCCGTGCGGCAACTTCCCGCGCGACTTTTCCCGCCGAGACGACTACCCGGACCCACATGGCGACCCGCGACGCGCTCTGGGCCTACCGCGACGAGTTCGGCGACGCCTTCGGACGCACCTACTTCCGGCGGTTCGGCCCCGGAGTGGCCTCCAGCGTCGGGATCGGCACCTACCTCGGCGACCCGACCGCCGCCGTCGACGACGCCTACCGCGAGGCGATCGGGCTCGCGCTCCGGTCCGGCGTGAACCACGTCGACACCGCGGTCAACTACCGCTGCGGGCGGGCCGAGCGCGTCGTCGGCGAGGCGGTCCGCGACTCGCCGGTCGACCGCGACGCCGTCGTGGTGGCGACGAAGGGGGGGTTCCTCCCGTTCGACGGCGAGCGCCCCGGCGACCCCGCGGCGTACGTCCGCGACCGCTTCCTCGCGACCGGGATCGTCGACGCCGAGGAGCTCGCGAACGGCGCCCACGCGATCGCGCCCGGCTACCTGGAGTGGTCGCTCGACCGTTCGCTCGACCGGCTCGGGCTCGACGCGGTCGACTGCTTCTACGTGCACAACCCGGAGACCCAGCTCGCGGCCCGCTCCCGCGAGGCGGTGTACGACCGGTTGGAAGCCGCCTTCGAGGCGCTGGAGCGCCGACGCGTCGCCGGCGACCTCGGGGCCTACGGCGTCGCCACGTGGGACGCCTTCCGCGTCCCCGAGGGCGGCGACCGGTACCTCTCGCTCGCCGAGGTCCTCGCGCGGGCCGAGGCCGCGGGCGAGGCGGTCGCCCCCGACGACGGCCACGGGTTCGAGGCGATACAGCTCCCGTTCAACGTCGCGATGGCGGACGCGTTCACGCGGCGGAACCACCGCCCGCCGGACGCCGACCCGGGGGCCGACGCCGACCCGATCTCGGCCCTCGAATTCGCCCACGAGGCCGGGCTCTCCGCGGTGACGAGCGCGAGCATCGGTCAGGGCGAACTCGCGCGAGAGGGCGCGATCCCCGCCGATATCGACGCGACCCTCGCGGGCGAGACGCCGGCCCAGCGCGCGCTCAACTTCGCGCGGAGCGCGCCGGGCGTCACCGCCTCGCTCGTCGGGGCGAGCGACCCGGACCACGTCCGCGAGAACGTCGCCGCCGGCACCTTCGACCCGCTCGGCGCGTCGGCGTTCGACGCCGTCTTCGAGTGAGCGCGCCGCTCCGCGGACGCGAACGAGGAGGGGGAAAACGAGTCGGAGGAGGACGGGCGGGGACGCGTCGGGACCGAGACGGTGCTCGTCGGGCGCCGGCGACGGCGGCGCGTCGGCCTAGCGAAGCTCCTTGTAGGTCGCCTCGCACTCGGGACACACCCGGACCGAGAACACCTCGTCGGGGTCGTTCTGCTTTTTCAACACCTGCTCGCACTCGGCGCAGTTCAGGCGCTCGTACGTGTCTTTAAACAGGTCGCCGTCGCGGAGCCCCTTGCGCGTCGATTTCATGTGTTCGGCTTGATCGCGTGTGGGTATAAAAACCTCGTACGACGCGAGTCGGACGAGAGGGGGATCCCCGCCTCGCGGTGAAGCGCGCCGGGCGTCGGCGGTGTGATGCGCCGGATGTCGGCGGTGCGACGGGCCGGACGTCGGCGGTGCGACGAGCCGGGCGCCCCGGGGCGCCTCGCTTTCGCAACGCTTGTCTCCGGGCGCCGTGAAGCCCGCCCGTGTCACGGACCCGGCTGTTCGGCTCGCTGTGTGCCCTCGTCTTCCTCGTCAACTTCGCGCGCGTCGTGTTCGCGCCGCTCGTGGGCGAGTTCATCGCCGAGTTCGCGATCGGCGAGGGGACCGCGGGGCTCATCGTCACGCTCGCCTGGCTCGGCTCAGCCGCCCCGCGGCTCCCGGCCGGGTGGGCGCTCACCCGGTTCCCCCGGCGGCTCGTGATCGCGGTCTCCGGGGGAATGTTGACGCTCGGCGCGCTCGGCGTCGCGCTCGCGCCGGGCGTGCCGACGCTGACGGCGGCCGCGTTCGCGATCGGCCTGGCCTCCGGCGTCTACTTCGTCGCCGCCAACCCGTTCGTCTCCGAGCTGTTCCCGGAGCGGGTCGGGCGCGCGATGGGGATCCACGGGACCGCGAGTCAGCTGGCCGCGGTCGCCGCCGCGCCGGTCGTCACGGTCGCGCTGTGGTACGACTGGCGGCTCGCCTTCCACGGGCTCGCGGTCGTCGCGGCCGCGACCACGGTCGCCTTCGTCGCGCTCGCCTCGCGGACCGACCTCCCCGACGCCGGGGCGGGCGACACCGACTTCCTCGGCGGCGCGCGCTCCGAGTGGAAGCTCATCCTGACGGCCGTCGTCCTGATGGGGCTCACCGGGTTCGTCTGGCAGGGCCTGTTCAATTTCTACGAGCTGTACATGGTCGACAAGGCGCTCGCGCCGGCGACCGCGCGGAACCTCCTGACGGTGATCTTCGCCGCGGGCGTCCCCGCCTTCCTCGTCTCCGGCTACCTCGCCGACCGGCTCCCGCACGTCCCGTACCTGCTCGGGATCGTCTCCGCGTTCGTCGGGGGCGTCGTCCTCGTCGTCGTCTCGGGGGGGCTCGCGACCGTCGTCGCCGCCAGCGTCGCCGTCGGCTTCGCGATCCACATGCTGTTTCCCGCGATGGACACCTACCTGCTCGCGTCGCTGCCGGACGAGTCCCGCGCGTCGGCGTACGCCGTCTACTCCGCCGGGATGATGTCGACGCAGGCGGCCGGCTCGTGGGCCGTCGGCGAGGCGGTCGAGGCCGGGGTCGCCTACGACGCCGTCTTCCTCGCGCTCGCCGGGGGGCTCGGGGCCGTCGTCGTCGCCTACGCCGTCCTGGAGCGCGCGGGTCGCGTCCCGGGCGGCGCGGCGGGCGCGGAGCCGACGGCGTGAGCGCCGCGGTCGGCGACGAGGGCGCGTCCGCGGCCGACGGGTCCCCGCGGTCGACGGCCTCGCGCCCGCCGTCCCCCGTCGGCACGGACCGCGGGTATCGCACCTATTTAGGTCGTCCCGCCCGTGTACGGTGATAATGGAGTACGTCCAAGAGCGCGTGACGACGCTGCACGCGTTGACCGACCACCGGCCGGCCGCCCCCACCGGCCGGGCGGCGGTCGTGGTGCCGATGACCGAGCGGGAGTACGGCACGCTCGCGGCCGAGCGCGTCCTCTCGGCGCTGGAAACGGTTGACCCCGCCCGCGTGATCGTCCCCCTGCGAGCCTCGGCGGAGCGGGCCGGTCCCTTCGCCCGGTGGCTGGCCGGCTTCGACGTCGACGTGGAGACGCTCTGGTGCGGCGGCCCGCGGCTCGCCGAGCTGCTCGCCGACCGCGGCCTCGACGGCGACCGGGGCAAGGGACGGGACGTGTGGCTCGGCCTCGGCCGCGCCCTGGACGAGGAGTACGTCGTCGTCCACGACGCCGACACGAAGACGTACTCGCCCGCGTTCGTCGAGCGCCTGCTGTTCCCGGTCGCGAACGGGCACGCGTTCTCGAAGGGGTACTACGCCCGCGTCGAGGACGGCGCGCTGTACGGCCGGCTGTTCCGGCTGTTCTTCCGGCCGCTCGTCCGCGCGCTCGCCGACGCGACCGAGCGCCGCGAGGCGGGCGTGATCGAGTACCTCGACGCGTTCCGGTACGCGCTCGCCGGCGAGTTCGCGGCGACGACCGAGCTCGTCTCGAAGCTTCGCGTCCAGCGCGGCTGGGGGCTTGAGGTCGGCACGCTCGGCGAGGCGTTCGCGCACGCCGGCTTCGAGGGGAGCGCGCAGGTCGACCTCGGCCGCTACGAGCACGACCACCGCTCCGTCGACGGCCCGACCGGCCTCGCGGACATGAGCCGGGCGGTCGGCGAGGCGACCCTCCGCGCGGTCGAGGACGGCGGCGTCGCCGTCGACTACGACGGGCTCGCCGACCGCTACCGCGAGGCGGCCGAGCGGCTGATCGACGGCTACGAGACCGACGCCGCGTTCAACGGGCTCGACTACGACCGCGAGGACGAGCGCTCGCAGGTCGCGACGTACGCCGGCGCCCTGGGCGAGCCGGGCCCGGACGCCCGCCTCCCGGCGTGGCGCGACGCGCCGGTCACGCCCGCCGAGGTCGCGGCCGCGGCCCGGGCGGACCTCGCGGACGCGGCCGGCGAAGCGACGGACGCGGGGGGCGACGAAACGACCCGGACCGGCGCCGCGCTCGGCGACGCCGACGTCCGCGGGAACGGCCACCGGGCGCCGGCCGATCCGCCCTCCGACCCCGCGCCGGGGGAGGAGTGACCGATGGCGGAGGGCGACGGACCGGACGGTTCCGCGGGGGACATCGCCGACGCGCCCGGCGTCGCCGCGCGCGACGACCTCGCGGGCGTCGTCGACCTGTTCGGCTGGCTCACCCGCGCGGAGCTCGCGCGGGCGCTCTCGGAGCTCGCGTTCAAGCGGCGGACCGAGGTCGACGACGCCGCCGTCGCCGCCGCGATCGACGTCGCCGTCGCGGAGTACGCGCTGGTGCCCGCCCCGCCGGAGGCGATCGACGAGGCCGGCGACGGGTCGACCGACGTCGCCGACCCGGAGGACGGGCCCGACGCCGACGAGGTCGCGCTCGCGGTCGGGCCCGCCGCGTTCCCGTCGCTGCCCGAGGGGGCGTCGGACCTCCCGCACATCCTTGACGTGCCCGAGCGCGGCGTGGACCGCGAGGCGCTCTCGGCGGCGGTCCTCGCGCGGCTCTCCGAGGACGCGGTCGCGGCGATCCGCGACGGCGACGCCGACCGGCTGGAGGTCCTCGCCGACGTGACGTACGACGTCGAGGCGTGGGCGCCCGTCGACGCCGGGGACGTCCGGGAGCGGATCGTCGCCGAGCTGGAGTCGTAGAGGGGGACCGCCCGGGCCGGGCTCAGGCGCTCGCCTCGGCCTCGCTGAGCTCCCGCGCGAGGAACTCGGCGATCGAGACGTCCGCCTCCTCGACGAAGCGGGCGAGCTCCTCGCCGTCGGCGTCCTCGACGACGACGGTCGGGATCAGCTCGATCCCGTACGCCTCGACCCCCTCGCCCTCCTTGCCGTCCGGCCCCTTCGTGACCGGGAAGTCCTCGATCCGATCCCCGGGGACCCCGGCCGCGTCGAGGGCGGCCGCGAACGCCGGGAGCTGGCGCTGACAGTCCCCGCACCAGTCGCCGCCCCACACCTTGAAGCGGTAGTCGCCGGCCCCGAGCGCCGCCAGGACCTCGTCGTCGAGCGCGTCGCCGTCGGTCGCGCCGGCCGCGTCGGGCGCGAGCGTTTCGAGCGTCATACCCCCGAATACGTCGGGCGGGCTTGTAAACCGCGCGTCGGTGGCAACGGGCGGCGGGAGGGGACGGAGCGAGAAACGGCGCGGGGCTCGGCGCGCCGCGGGGGGGTCCCGCCGCTCCGCGGACGCGTCTTGCCGCGGTCCGTCGGGCATTTGAGTCCCGGCCCCGTTCGTTCGCGTAATGGACGACGACGTGCTGGAGGGGCTCGGCTCGCCGCTGGTGCGGGTCGACTCCCCGCCGGCGACGACGGTGGCCGCGAAGGTCGAGTCGCGCAACCCCGGCGGCTCCGCCAAGGACCGCCCGGCGCGGTACATGGTCGAGGCCGCCGAGGAGTCCGGCGAGCTGGAGCCCGGCGATGGGATCGTCGAGCCCACGTCGGGCAACACCGGCATCGGGCTGGCGATGGTGGGCGCCGTGAAGGGGTACGACGTGACGCTCGTGATGCCGGACGGGAAGTCGATGGAGCGCCGCCGGGTCATGCGCGCGTACGGCGCCGACCTCGAAGTCGTCGACGGCGACATCTCCGCGGCCAAGGAGCGCGCCGACGAGCTGGAGGCCGAGGCGGGGATGGTCCAGCTCCGCCAGTTCGAGAACCCCGCGAACCCGCGGGCGCACTACGAGACGACCGGCCCCGAGGTCGTCGAGCAGGTCGGCGACCGGACGGTCGACGCGCTCGTCGCCGGCGTCGGGACCGGCGGCACCCTCTCCGGGATCGGTCGGCGCCTCCGCGAGTCCTTCCCCGACGTGCGGATCGACGCGGTCGAGCCCAGCGACAACGCCGTCCTCTCCGGCGGCGAGCCCGGGAACGACGCGTTCCAGGGGATGGGACCGGGGTTCGTCGCCCCGAACCTCGACGTCGACCTGATCGACGAGGTCCACGCCGTCGGCATCGACGAGGCCGAGGCCGAGTGCCGCCGGCTCGCCCGCGAGGAGGGGATCCTCGCCGGGCAGTCCTCCGGCGCCTCGAACCTCGCGGCGAAGGCGGTCGCCGCGGAGCTCCGCGAGTCGGGCGCGTACGCGGGCGACGAGCCCCTCGTCGTCACCGTGTTCTGGGACAGCGGCGAGCGGTACCTCTCGGCCGGCACCTTCGACGAGTAGGCGTCGGGCGGTGGGGCGGGTCGCGCTCGACCCGAACGTTGAGTAGCGTCGGGGCCTCAGCGAAGCCATGAGCACGCACGCCGCGGCCCCCGCCGACGACCCGGACGGACCGGCCGCCGAGCCGGCGGACCGCCGGTTCGACGGCCCGTGGCTCCTCGTCCTCGCCGTCGCCGCCGGCGGGTGGACCGTCCTCTACGCGCTCGACTGGGCGCTCCTCTCGGCCGGCACCCCGGTCGGCGCCGCCGTCGCGTTCGCCCACGGCTACCTCCTCGCGCCGCTCGCGACCGCCGCGGTGCTCCTCGACGCGCTGTCGCTGGACGAGCGCGGCGTCGCGGACCTCGGACTCTTCAAGTGGCTCTACGCGCTGGCCTCGCTGGTCGCGCCCCCGATCGGCGCCGTCTACTACGCCCACCGCGAGTGGCTGAAACCGGGCGACCCGGACCTCCTCGGGGGCGCCCCGTGACGGGCGAGGAGGGAGTGAGCGGCGTCGTCCGGGGCCTCGTCACGGCGCCCGAGGCCGGCGCGCCGCCCGAGCGCCGGGAGGCGGTCGCGATCCGGTCCGGGGGCGTCGAGGGAGACCGGTATCGCCGCGGCGACGGGCACTTCGAGCTCGACGGCTGCGCCGTCACTCTCGTCGCCGCCGAGGCGCTCGACGCGGTCCGCGCGGCGACCGGGACCGACGTCTCCGACGGCCGCCACCGCCGGAACGTCGTCGTCGAGGGGTTCGGGGCCGGAATGGACGACCTGCTGGAGGCGACCGTCGCGGTCGGCGACGCGCGCCTGCGACCGACCCGGCGACGGCCGCCCTGCGCGCGCCTCGAATCGCTGGCCGGCGAGGCGGGGCTCGCGTCGGCGCTCCGGAACCGCGGCGGGCTCTGCTGTGACGTCGTCGAGCCGGGTCGCGTCGCCGTCGGCGACGCGGTGACCGTCGCGGAGCCGGACCCGCGGACGGCGGGCGACGCCATCGCGGCGCGGCTGCGGGAGCGCTCGGAGAGCGAGTCCGACCCCTCCGGCGACGCGAGCGGCGCGACCGACTGACTCGTTCGGGTGTGTGTGGAAATCACACCCGCGCTTCGATCTTTAGACGGTCGAACCCGGAGCGTGGCGCATGAAACGCTCTCGTCGGTCCGCGCTGGCCGGTCTCGCGGCGGTCGGCGGCGCCGGGGTCGCCGGCTGTCTCGGCGGGGTCGTCCGCGACTCGTTCGGCGACGGCGCCGGTTCGCGCGGCGAGGAGGAGGCGGGCGACGGCTCGAACGGGGACGGAAGCGACGGCGACGGCCGAAGCGACGGCGACGGCGGACGCGACGACTCGAACGCCGGCGGCCGCCCGCCGACCGTCGAGGCCGACTACCACCTCGCGTACGAGGCCGACGAGCTGCGCTCGGAGGCGCTCAGCGGCGGGGTCGGGAAGGACGGGATCCCCTCGATCGACGAGCCCTCGTTCCGGCCGATCGAGGAGGCGAACTACGCCGAGGGGATCCCGGTGTTCGGCGTCGCGCGCGGCGGGGAGGCGAAGGCGTACCCGCGACACGTGCTCTCGCGTCACGAGATCGTCAACGACGCGATCGGCGGCGAGCCGATCGCGGTCACCTACTGCCCGCTCACCGGCACGGCGCAGGGGTTCCGCCGCGGCGACACGACGTTCGGCGTGTCCGGTCGGCTCGTCAACTCGAACCTGATCATGTACGACCGGGCCACCGACAGCCGGTGGCCGCAGATGCTGGCCACGGGGATCGACGGGCCGATGGCCGGGGAGACGCTCGACGAGTTCCGGGTGGTCTGGACGACGGCGAACGCGTGGGCCGAGCGCCACCCTGAGTCGCTCGTCATGACCGACGAGACCGGGTATATCCGGCGCTACGAGACCGACCCGTACGGGAGCTACGCCCCGCTCGGCGGCTACTACGCGAAGGAACCGACCCTGTTCCCGCCGCTCTCGTCGCCCGACGAGGGCCACCCGAAGTCGGTCGTCATCGGCGCGCGGACCGAGGCGGGCGCGGTCGCGTTCGACAAGGAGACGCTGCTCGCGGAGCGGGTCCTGACCGGCGGCGTCCCCGACGGCGACGGCGGCGAGGAGCCCGTCGTCGCCGTCGCGGACCCGGGGCTCTTCACGGGGTACGTCTACCGCAACCCCGACGGTCTGACGGTCGAGCCGGACGGCGACGCGTACCGCGTCGGCTCCGAGGGCGGCGGGTTCGCGGCGGCCGACCTCCCGCTGGAGCCGGTGCTCGCGCTCGACGCGATGTGGTTCGCGTGGGCCGGCTTCTACCCCGACACCGCCTTCGTCGGCGAGCACACGGGGGCGGGGTATGGCCGCTGAGACCGGCGGGTCGCCGGGGTCGACGACGGCGCGGGCGATCGGGGTCGTCCGCCGGACCGCGTTCGTCGTCCGCGCGGCGCTCGGTCGGCGCGAGGGTCGGGTCACGGCGGGGGTCGTCGCGGTCGCGTACGCCCTCGCGTACGGCGTCGGCGTCGGGCACCTCGGGCTCCGGGGCGCCGCGAGGGGCGGCGCGACCGGTCCGGGGCCCGTCGTCGACGTCGCCGTCGCGAGCGACCCGCTCGCGCTCCTGACGCGGCGGGTCGGGCCCTTCCAGTACGAGCCCGTCGCGCTGGTGACGGTCGGGCCCGTCGAGTACCTGTTCGCGCCGGTCAACGCCGCCATCGGGCTCGGTCTCGCCGCGCTCGTCGGCGCGACACTCGCGGTGTCCGTGGTCGCGCGGCGCGGGCCAGCGGCCTGCCGGCTCGAGGCCGGGGCGGGCGCCGCCGCCGGGGTCCCCGGGATCCTCTCCGGGTTCGCCTGCTGCGGCCCGACGCTGCTGCTCGCGATCGGAGTCCAGGCCTCCGCGGGACTGCTCGCGGTGATGGGGTGGTTCCTCCCGCTGTCGGCGGCCGGCCTCGTCGCCACCCTGCTGTGGGTCGGGAGCCGCGTCGATCCGGCCGCGGTCGGGTGAGTCGCGGGGCGTCCCGAGGACGCCGGAGGCGGGCGAGAGCGCGCGAGACCGAAGCCGGAGCCGGCGGCCGCGTCCGGAACCGAAAGCGTTGACCGCCGACCGGACCGACGACGTGCCAATGAGCGTCGGATGAGCTGGGGGTACCGCCACACGGTGCTGTCGCTGTGCATGCTCGCGTTCCTCGTGACGTACTTCGCCAGGCTGGCGATCAGCCCCGTCGTCCCCCTGATCGTCGACGACTTCGGGGCGTCGAACACCGCCATCGGGGTCGCGCTCTCCGGCATGTGGCTGGCGTACGGCGCCGCCCAGTTCCCGAGCGGCGTGCTCGCGGACCGGTACGGCGAGCGGCTCGTGATCCTCGTCGCCGTCGGCGGCACCGCGGCGATGAGCGTCGTGTTGGGGCTCGCGCCCGTCTTCCCCGCGTTCGTGCTGGCGGCGGTGCTCTTGGGGCTCGTCGCCGGGCTCCACTACGCGGTGGCGACGACGCTGCTCTCGCGGACCTTCGACGACCTCGGGACCGCGATCGGGCTCCACTCGGTCGGCGGTCCCCTGGCCGGGCTCGTCGCGCCCGTCGCCGCGGCGTGGGTGGGGGTCCGGTACGGCTGGCGCCCCGCGGTCGCGCTGGCCGCGCTCGTCGGCGCGCCGGTGTTCCTGCTGTTCGCGTGGCGCGTCCGACCGACCGAGCCGCGGCGCCCCGACCAGCCGATGCGGGAGCGGTTCGCGCTCACGCCGCTCGTCGAGGTCCTCTCGCGGCCGAGCGTCCTCCTCCCTCTGTTCGTCGCGATGACCGGCACCTACGTCGTGCAGGGAGTGATGTCGTTCCTCCCGACGTTCCTCGTCGAGTTCCGGGAGTACTCGCCGTCGGCCGCCGCCGGGGTGTTCTCGGCGTTCTTCGTCGTCCGCGCCGTCGCGCAGGTGGGGCTCGGCCGGCTCTCCGACCTGGCGGGCCGCGACACGGCCATCGGCGGGGCGATGCTCGCGGGCGCGGTCGGCACCGCCGCGTTCGTCTTCGGTCCCGGGCTCGCCGGTGTCGCGGTCGGCGTGTTGTTGGCCGGCTCCGGCGCGAGCTTCTTCTCGGCGATCGACCCGCGGTTCATGGACGCGCTGAGCGACGCGGAGCGCGGCGCCGGCTTCGGGCTCGTCCGGACGGTGTACACCGTGGTCGGCTCCGCGGGCTCCGTCGGCGTCGGGCTCGCGGCCGACCTGTTCGGGTGGGGCGTCTCCTTCGCGATCCTGGCGGCCCTGTTCGGCGTCACGTTCGCCGTGCTCGCGGCGAACTGGGCGCTCGGGACTGGGTACTGAGCCTCGCCGAGGGACGGGGAGTCCCCTCGCCGAGCGGCCCCGCGGACCCGAAGCTACGAGTCGACGCGCGACGTACGGACCCGCGTGTACGACCTCCACGCTCACACGAACTACTCGGACGGGGCGTTCCTGCGGTGGATGGTCGAGGCCGCGGCCGACGCGGGCCTCGACGGGATCGGGTTCGCCGACCACTGCAACGTCTCGCCCGAGGCCGGCGCGAGGCGGTACCGGCGCGCGCTCGGGTTCAACCTCGACCTGACGTACGAGCGGCGCCGGACGGCGATCGAGGAGGTCCGCGCGGACGCCGATATCGACGTGTTCGACGCCGTGGAGATGGACTACGACCCCGCGCACGAGGCGGCGATCGCCGACTTCCTCGACGAGGCCGGCTTCGACTACGCGGTCGGCAGCGTCCACGAGCTCGACGGCGCGAACGTCCACGCGCGGTCGCACTTCGCCGACAAGCCGGCGGCGGAGCGGCGCACGCTCGTCGACCGGTACTTCGAGGAGCTCGTCTCGCTGATCGACTCGGAGCTGTTCGCGGTCGCCGCGCACCCGGACCTGATCGAGCGCAACCCGCACCTCCGCGGGTTCGCGACCGAGGACCACTACGCCGCCGTCGCCGACGCCTTCCGCGACTCGCGGACGGTCCCGGAGATCAACGCCGGGCGCCTGCTCGACGACTACGGCGAGTTCCACCCGGCGCCGGCGTTCCTCAACCGCCTCGTCGACGCCGGCGTCCCGGTGACCGTGGGTACCGACAGCCACGAGCCCGACGAGATCGCGCCGCGGGCCCGCGAGATCGAGGCGGAGCTGGACCGACGGGGGCTCGACCCGGTCGGGATCGACGGGCTGGCCGACGGCGACTGACCTCAGCCGTACACCCGTCGCGTGCTCGGCTCGCCGTCGGGCGCGAGGAGCGTCACGACGTCGCCCTCGTCGTTGAGCGCGGCGGCCCCCCGGTCGAGGTAGACGTCGCCCGCGCCGTCGCTCCCGCTCCCGACGTGGACCGTGAGGGTCGCGCCGGGCGCGACCGTCGTCGCCGGGAGGGGGTCGCGCTGGCCGCCCAGGTCGAGGACGTAGCCGTCGAGGTCGGCCGGCTCGGCCGCGTCGTTCCGGAGGGTCACCGACTCGTCGGTCGGGGCGTCGGCGGGGGCGGCGCCGGGGTCGACGGACTCGATCACCAGCCCGTCAGGGTTCGGCTCGTCGGCGAACGCGGTCAGGTCCGCGAGCGTGTACCCGTCGGTCGGGGTGAGCCGCGGCAGCGACGGTTCCCAGCCGTCGGGCGCGGCGTTCGGGTAGGCGGTCTCGTCGAGCTCCATGAGGCCGATCAGCGTCTCGGCGACGATCCGGCTGCCGACCGCGCCGAGCCGCTCGCCGTCCTCCTGATAGCGCGCCTCGTCGAGGACGTAGTACCACAGCGGGGCGTCAGGGTCGGCGCCGCGCTCGTGTCGCCGGAGCGCCTCGACGATGGGCGAGTTGTCGCCGAACTCCCGGTTACCGATCGGGTCGATCCCCATCCGACGCGCCACGTCCTGCCCGGAGGCCAGCCCGAGCGCCTCCCCGCGGAGCAGGTTCCGCAGCGCGAGCGAGTCCTCGCCCGGCATCGGGAGGTCGAACAGCGCCGGCGCGAGCAGCGGGTCGATCTTGCGCGCGTGCTGGTAGTCGCCGTCCCCGGTGTCGAGCAGGCGCGTCCAGTCGACGACGAGGTCGCTCTCCACGGGGCCGAAACCGCGGAGCGTCGGCGCGTCGCTCGCGTCGGACGGGAACAGCGGGACGTTCCCGGACGCCTCGTTCACGTCGTACTCGTGGCGGATCATGCTGTGGCCGAACCGGTAGGCGGCCCCCGCGAACTCGACCGCGATGGCGGGGTCGGACCCCTCTGGGAGGAAGAACTCCCGACCGTTCCGCTCGACGTCGTCGAGCACGTACCGGTCGCAGATCCGCGGGAGCAGATCCCGGCGCACGAGCCACTGGTAGTGCCACCTGACGAGCCGCTGTGCGGCCTCCAGCACGCCCTCGCCCTCCTCGATCAGCGACGCGCCCGGGCCGCGGAGGTGGTCGACGACCCGGTTGTGGAAGTTCACGAACGCGAGCTAGAGCTGGGAGACGACGACGTTCTCGTCGTTCCGGGGGTCGCCGATCAGCGCCCGCCCCTGCCCGTTCCGCTGGAGGTCGGTACCGGGCAGCCCGTCGGGGCGGTCGCCGATCCCCTCGGCCTCCCCGGTGATCAGGTGGGCCTCGTCGCCCTCGTGATCGTAGAGGTACGGCGCCGTCTCGCTCCCGTGGCGGTAGACGGAGTCGAGGTCGAGCGCGGGGGTCCGGAAGTTCCGGAGCGCCGCGGGGTCGTTCCGCCGGTCGATGTCGGAGGTCGGGTCGAAGGTGATGTCGTGGTCGACGAACTGGGCGAATATCCCGTACGCCGCCGGCGTCTCGGCGTCCCCGACCGGGTCGTCCGCGGGCTCTATCATCGGCGCGTCGGTCCCGTCGTCTCCCGCGCCGCCGAGCGTCCGCAACAGCGCCTCGTCGCGCTCGTACACGTCGAGCCGGGGGAACTGGGTGTAGAAGCGGTGGCTCCTGATCGGACCCATCTCGGTGCACGCCGCGTCGTTCATCCCGCGGTGTTCGCTCGCGCCGTGCATCGCGACGGACGGGGCGGCGACGACGAGCCGGAGGCCGAGGCCGTCCCCGCGGTCGACCCGCTCCCGCCGCCGGACGCGCTCCTTGGCGCCGCCCCGCATCGGGTTCCGCACCGTGAACGTCACCTCGTCGGGGTCGAGCGCTCCCCCGTCGACGCCCCCGTCGGACTCGATCACGAACGCGCCGTCGCCGTCGGTGGTCCAGTGGCCGACCGGCGCGTCGGTCCCCCGTCGCTCTCCCACGACGATACGACCCGACAGCGGCTCCTCGTCCCCGTCGACGACCCGTCCCCTGAGCTGTGTTCCCGCTGACATACCGGCACCCGTCAACGGGAAAATATAACAATTTTTCTGAATAAATTGTGAACGCGTTGTGTACCGGAATATATTGCTGGTTGCGCTCGGATCGTCGCGTTCGGCGCCGGGAACGGTGAAGTAGCGACGCGTTTCGGACGCCGGTTCCCGCGACGGGTGCGGGTCGCCGGGACGAATATCAGTCGTAGAAAATGTCGGCGCCGACGGACGGGTCCGCCGCGAGGTCGGTTCGCGTCACGCGGGCGACTCGTCCATCCGGCTCGACTTCGCTCCGCTCAGTCGAACACCGATAAACTCGCTGCGCTCGTCAATCCGGCTCGACTTCGCTCCGCTCAGTCGAACAACGTCTCACCTTCGACCATGTGCGCCTCGACGGTGTCCATGTCGAGCGTGACGCCGAGGCCCGGCTCCTCCGGCACCTCGATGTAGCCGTCCTCGATGACGTCCTCCTCGACGAGGTCCTCCCACCAGCCGAGCTCGTAGGAGTGGTACTCGATCGCGAGCGAGTTCGGGATCGCGGCGCCGACGTGCGTCGCCGCCATCGTCGCGATCGGGGACGCGACGTTGTGCATCGCGACCGGGACGTAGTACTGGTTCGCCACGTCGGCGATCTTGCGGGTCTCGCGCATCCCGCCGACCTTCGGCAGGTCGGGCGCGACGATGTCGACCGCCTGGTTCTCGATGAGCCGGCGCAGCTCCGTGACGCGGTAGCGGTTCTCGCCGACCGCGATCGGCGTGGTCGTGCCCTTGGTGACCTCCTCCTGCACCTCCAGGTTCTCCGGCGGGACGGGGTCTTCGAGCCACCACACGTCGTGGTCGTTGATGGCCTCCGCGAGGCGCTTCGCGGAGCCGCCCGAGAACGTCCAGTGGCAGTCGAAGGCGACGTCCGCCTCGTCCTTCACGCGCTCGGTGACCTTCTCGACGATCTCCGCCTTGTGGCGGATCTCGCCCGGGCGGAGGTGGCGGTTCGCGCGGTCCTTCTCCAGGCCCGAGGGGACGTCGAGGTCGAACTTCAGCGCGTCGTAGCCGAGCTCGTCGACGACGCGCTCGGCCTCGTCGGCGCAGGCGTCCGGGTCGGCCTCCGCCTCGGTGTGGCAGTCGCAGTAGACGCGCAGCCGGTCGCGGTACTTCCCGCCGAGCAGCTGGTAGGCCGGCACGTCGAGGATCTTCCCGGCGAGGTCGTGGAGCGCGACCTCGATGCCGGAGATCGCGGTGACGGTGACGCCCTCGACCGAGCCCTCACCGGACATCTTCTGGATGAGGTGCTCGTAGAGGCGGTCGATGTCGAGCGGGTTCTCGCCGACGACGAACGGCTTCATGCGCTCGATGAGTTCCGGAACGCCCGCGCCCCAGTACGCCTCGCCGGTGCCGACGACGCCCGCGTCGGTGTAGACGCGGACGAGCGTCCACGGGAAGTTCCCGTCGACCATCGTCGTCTGGACGTCCGTGATCTCGACGTCGCGGCCCCCGCCCCGCGAGCCCGTGACCTCCATCGTCTCCGCGGAGAGCTCCCGCATCGTGTACTCCGCGTTCGGGTCGTGGAGCGACTCGTAGTTTCGGCTCACGGCCCGCGATTCATTCGGAACGGGGTAAACGTTTGCGTTCGGGCGCGTTCGGCCCGCTCGCGCCCCGGGGATCCGCGCGGGGGAAGCCCGTGCGCCGGAGCGCGAATAGGGAGCTTTTCATTACCGTGTTCGCAACGTGGCCCATGGTCGAGATCACCGATTCGCTCGCGTGTCTGTTCACCGGAGAGGTCGAGGAGCGGGACGGCGACCACGTCGTCGCCGTCCCCGCTTCGGAAATCGAGCACGGGACGGTCGAGCCCGGCGGGACCTACCGCGTCGCGCTGATAGCCCGAGGCGGGGGCGACGAGGCCGCCGCCTCGACCGGCTCCGCGGCCGACGCATCGTCGACGGACCGCGGCGTCACCGGTAACGGGACGGGGAGTTCCGCGGCGCGCTCCCCCGGCGACGCGGCCGCCGGACCGCCGGTCTCCGAGGGCGACGTCCGCGAGGTCACGATCGAGACGCTCGGCGACAAGGGCGACGGGATCGCGAAGATCGAGCGCGGCTACGTCGTCATCGTCCCCGACTCCGAGCCGGGCGACGAGCCGACCGTCGAGATCACGAGCGTCCGCGAGAACGTCTCCTTCGCCGAGGTCGTCGGGGAGTAACGGTCGCGTCCGGGCGCCGTCTTAAACGCCGTTTCGGTTAATTGGAAGACCGTCCCGGTCACTCCGGCGGGTCGCTCCGCGAGAACAGCCGCCGGAGGTGCGTCGCCGAGAAAAAGGAACTCGGGCGGTCCATGTGGACGCCGATCTCGCCCGACAGCGCCCGCAGGCCGAGCCGCTGTACGGGTTCCGGCAGCGAGTAGCACCGACGGATCCCCTTTCCGAGGAGGATCTCGCGGCCGATCTCGTCCCGCCAGCCGGACTCGTAGTCGGCGAGGGTGGCGGGGTCCCCGGGATCGATCGCGTCCGCGGCCACGTCGGCCGCGGTCATCCCGTACAGTATCCCGCCGCCGGTGAACGGCTTCGTCTGCGCGGCCGCGTCGCCGATCAGGAACGCGCGGTCGGTCGTGACCCGGTCCGGGGGGCCGACCGGGATCGCTCCGGAGCAGAAGCGCTCGGTCGTCGCGCCGTACGCGTCGGTGAGCCGGTCGAACATCGCCGTGACGTCGTCGCTGGGGGGCGCCGCGAGCCCGTACTCGACGCCCGCGTCGCCCCGCGGGATCCGCCACGCGAAGAACGTCGGCGCGGTGAGGTGGACGTCGACGAGGTCGCCGTCGTCCGGGGCGTCGTCGAAGGCGAGCACGCCGTGGAGCAGCTCGTCCGGTTCGGGGAGGTCGAGCGACCGGCGCACGCGGGAGGTGGGGCCGTCGCAGCCGGCGACCATCCGCGCCTCGACTGTCTCCACGTCGCCGTCGGGGGTCCGGACCTCGACGGCGACGCGGTCCGGCCGCTCGTCCACGTCGAGGACGGTGTGGCCCTCGCGCACGTCGGCGCCCGCCTCGCGCGCGCAGTCGGCGAGCGTCCGGTCGAGCCCGACGCGGTCGATCACGTTCGAGACGGGTCGATCCTTGTAGAACGGGTACGCCGTCGAGCCGGGACCGCCGACGTGGAACCGCGCGCCGTACACCCGGTTCTGCCGGAGCCGGTCGCGGGCCGCGTCGGGGACGTATCCCCAGACGTCGTCGGAGACGTGCCCCGAGCACGCCAGCGGCTCGCCGACCGTCCCCTTCTCGAAGACGACGACGTCGCGGCCGGCCTCGGCCGCGCGCCTGGCGAACCGGGAGCCCGGCGGGCCGGCGCCGACGACGACGAAATCGCGCATGTCAGTGGCGTCGAGTCGGACGCATATAACTGCGACGCGACTCACTCCGGCTCGCGCCGCTCCGCCAGCCACGTCAGCGCCGCGTCGAGGTCGGTCTCCGGCGGCGAGCAGGTCCGCCCCTCGCAGACGTAGGCCGTCGGCTCGCCGTCGACGGCGTCGCGGCCGGCCCAGATCGGCGGCGCCTCGCCCATGCCGAGCCGGTCGAGCCACGCGTCCAGCCCCGCCTCGGTCGGCGGTCGGGGCGCGACGAGCGCGCCCGGGAGGTACCGCTCGCCGAGCGTCTCGCGCCACGCGTCCGGCACCGCGTCGGCGGCGATCGTCGCCTCGATCCCGCCCGTCTCGAAGCGCTCGGCCGCCCGCACCAGCGAGACGTGCTCCAGCGGGCTCGCGCGGACCCGGTCCGCGTGGGTCGTCACGACCGCCTCCGCGACCGCCGCGAACTCGCGGTCGGTCCGGAAGCCGTCGAGCAGCGCCAGCGTCTCGGCCGCCACGCCGAGGCTCGACGGCGTCGAGCGGTCGGTGAACTCCTGCGGGCGGGCGAACAGGGCGCCGTCGCCCGCGGGGGCCTCCCCGTCGTCCGCCGCTTCCGGGTCCCGCGTGAAGTAGATCGTCCCGTCGTCGGCGTCGTGGAACTCGTCGACGATCGTCTCGGCCAGCTCCAGCGCGAACCCGAGCGGCTCCGGGTCGCCGGTGGCGGCGTACACGTCGAGCGCGCCGCGCGCGAGGAACGCGTGGTCGTCGAGGTACCCCGGCCCGCGGACGTCGCCATCGAGCCAGCGGCGGGCGAGTTCCCCCGTGTCGGCTTCGTAGAGCCGATCGCGGCAGAAGTCGAGCGCCTCGCGGGCGATCGCGGCGTACCCCTCGCCGAGGACGCCCCCCGCCCTCGCGAACGCGGAGATCGCCCGGCCGTTCCACGCGGCGAGCACCTTCTCGTCGCGGGCGGGCCGCGGGCGCGACTCCCGCGCCTCGAACAGCGCGACGCGGGCCTCGGTCAGGCGCTCGCGGACCTCGTCGACCGCGAGGTCGTGCTCCTCGGCCAGCTCCGCGACCGACGCCGCGATCGTCGGCACGGTCGTGCCGCGCTCGAAGTTCCCGCCCGGCTCGATCCCGTACCGCGCCTTCGCCAGCGACGCGGCCGGCTCGTCGAGGACCGCGTCGACCTCGGCGGGCGTCCAGACGTAGAAGGCGCCCTCGACGTCGGCGTGCCCGCTTCCGTCACCGTCGCTCGCATCTCCCCGCCGGCCCTCCGGCGGTGCGCTCCGAGCGTCGAGCGTGCTGAAGAAGCCGCCGCCCTCGTGGCGGAGCTCTCGATCGAGGAAGCCGAGCGTCTCGCTCGCGATCCGGGCGTAGGCGGGGTCGCCGGTCAGGCGGTAGCCGTCGAGGTACACCATGGGGAGTTCCGCGTTGTCGTACAGCATCTTCTCGAAGTGCGGCACCGTCCACCGCCGGTCGGTCGCGTACCGGTGGAAGCCGCCGCCGATCTGATCGTACATCCCGCCGCGGGCCATCCCGTCGAGAGTGCCGGTCGCGGCCGTCAGCGCGGCGTCACGGCCGCTTCGAGCGTACGCGCGCATGAGGAGATCGATCCGGCCCGGCATCGGGAACTTCGCGCCGCCGCTGCCGAACCCGCCGTACTCGTCGTCGTACCCGCGGATCGCGGCCGCGGCGGCCTCGTCGAGGAGGTCGGCGCCGGAAGGGTGGGCGTCGTCCTCGTCGGGCCCGGTTCCCGCGTCGGGGACGGACTCCAGCTCGTCGCGGGCGCTCGTCGTCCACTGCTCGGCCCGGCGCTTCATCTCCTCGCGCTGTTCCGGGTCGGCCCACGAGTCGGCGATGCGCTCGCAGAGGTCGCGGAACCCGGGCTGATTGCGGCGCGGCTCGGGTGGGAAGTAGGTCCCGACGTAGAACGGCTTCCCGTCGGGCGTGCACCACGCGGACAGCGGCCAGCCGCCGCCGCCCGTGACGAGCTGGGAGACGGTCATGAACGTGCTGTCCACGTCGGGACGCTCCTCGCGGTCGACCTTGATCGGCACGAACCCGTCGTTGAGCACCTCTGCGACTCCCTCGTCCTCGAAGCTCTCCTCGGCCATCACATGACACCAGTGACAGGAAGAGTAGCCGATCGAGACAAACACCGGGACGTCGTGCTCACGGGCGCGCTCGAAGGCCCCGTCGCCCCACGGCTGCCAGTTGACCGGGTTGTCCGCGTGCTGCCGGAGGTACGGGCTCGCCTCCTCGTCGAGGCGGTTCCGCGACGTCGGCTGTGTCATACGCCCGGTTCGCCCCGCCGAGGCAAAAAGCCGTCACACGAGCCGCGTCTTCGGGATCCGTTCCCGCGGTTGATCCACGTCCCTGCGTATCTCGCCGCCCTGAGAGAGTAACGCTTACACTACCGTGCACTCACCC
Organism: Halorubrum rutilum; assembly: GCF_024494565.1. The sequence continues at coordinate 32,017 of NZ_JANHDN010000007.1, read as the reverse complement.
GTCCCGTATGACCGACACCGTACTGCTGGTGGGGGGCGGCGGCCGCGAGCACGCGATCGCCCGCGCGGTCGCCGACGACTGCGCGCTGTACGCCTGCGCGAGCAATCGCAATCCGGGTATCCGCCGGCTGGCGGAGGGGTTCGAGGCGATCGACGAGACCGACGCCGAGGCCGTCGCGGAGTACGCGACCGACGTGGGTGCCGACCTCGCGGTGATCGGCCCCGAGTCGTCGCTGGCGGCGGGCGTCGCCGACGCGCTCGACGACGCCGGCGTCTACGCGTTCGGCCCGCGGGCCGAGGAGGCGCGGCTGGAGACGGACAAGGCGTACCAGCGCGAGTTCATGGAGGAGGCGTCGATCCCCGGCTGTCCGGACTACGCGGTGTTCGACGACACCGAGGCGGCCTGCGACTACATCGACGACTACGACGGCGACCTCGCGGTGAAGCCGGCCGGCCTCACGGGCGGCAAGGGCGTGAAGGTGATCGGCGATCAGGTGACGAGCGAGGAGGCCAAGGCGTACCTCCGCGACGCCGGCTACGACCGCGTCGTGCTGGAGGAGCGCCTCGTCGGCGAGGAGTTCACGGTGCAGGCGTTCGTCGCGAACGGCGACCTGCGGACGACGCCGGCGGTCCAGGACCACAAGCGCGCCTACGAGGGCGACGAGGGACCGAACACCGGCGGGATGGGGTCGTACTCGGACACGGGCCCGTCGCTGCCGTTCATGGCCGAGGGCGACTACGCGGCCGCCGTCGACGTGCTGGAAGCGGTCGTCGACGCGCTTCCCGACTACAAGGGCGTCCTCTACGGCCAGTTCATGCTCACCGACGCGGGGCCGAAGGTCGTCGAGTTCAACGCGCGCTTCGGCGACCCGGAGGCGATGAACACGCTGCCGGTCCTGGAGACGCCGTTCATCGACGTGCTGACGGCCGCTCGCGACGGCGACAGCGAGGCGCAACGCGCCTCTGGCAGCCGGACGCAGTCCGGCGACGCGCTCCCCGAACTGACCTTCTCCGGCGAGGCGACCGTCTGCAAGTACGCCGTGCCGGACGGGTACCCGGTCGACCCCGACGCGGGCGCGGAAATCGCCGTCGACGAGGAGAGCGTGGGTGACGCGCTGCTCTACTACGCCAGCGTCGACGAGCGCGACGACGGGCTGTACACGACCACCTCGCGGTCGTTCGCTGTCGTGGGGCGGGGCGACTCGATCGCCGCCGCGGAGCGACAGGCCGAGGCGGGGCTCTCGGCCGCCGGCGACGGGCTCCGGATCCGCCACGACGTCGGGAAGGCCGACCTCGTCGAGCGGCGGATCGAACACATGGACGAGCTGCGGGAGTAGGCGGGCGACCGAGCGGGCCGCCGGACGAGCGGGACCCTGTGCGGCGTGGCGAACAGGCGGTCGTCGGTCGCGTCCGCACGGCGGTCGACCGCGCACCCGTCTCGGCCGGCCGTGGGCCCTCGTCAGGTCGTACGGGTGCTGGTCGCGGCATCCGACTTGAACCGTCGCGTCGGCGATCCTTTTAACCACGCCGTCCGAACGGTCCCTCGTGACTCACGAGGACGGCGGCGCGGCGGTGGAGGACGGCTCTCGGACCGACCAGCTAGACCGCCACCCGACGCCCGGACCGCGCAACTCGCTGTGGTCGTGGCCGGACGCGAAGTCGCCCCTCGTCGTCGTCCGCAACTACGTCGCGATCGTGCTCGCCCGGATCTGCCCGAGCCTGCGGCTGAAGAACTGGCTGCTGCGGCGGATCGGCGTCGCGGTCGGAACCGGCGTCGCGTGGGGGTTGGAGTCGACGCCGGACGTGTTCTGGCCGGAGCGGATCGCCGTCGGTGACGACGCGATAATCGGCTACGACGCGACGCTGCTGTGCCACGAGTTCCTCCGCGACGAGTACCGCCTCGGCGACGTCGTCGTCGAGGAGGGCGCGATGATCGGGGCCGGCGCGGTCGTCCTGCCGGGCGTCACGGTCGGCGAGGGTGCGCGCGTCGCCGCCAACTCGCTCGTCGCCGACGACGTGCCGCCCGAGACGACGGTCGCGGGGGTGCCGGCCGAGGTCGTCTCGCGGGCCGGTGAGGAGGCCGGCGAGGAGGCGGCCGGGGTCGACTGAGGCGTCGGTTACGCCGCGTCGTCGTCGTCGGTCGGTTCCCCGCCGTCGCTCTCGGCGGAGGCGGCGTCGTCGGTCGCGTCCTCGGGCGCACCCTCCGCGGCAGCGCGCTCGGCCTCGGCGATGTGCGCCTCGGTGCTGACGCTCTCCAAGTCGACGCCGACCTCGCGCGCGACCGCGTCGAGGACGGCCCGCTGCTCGGCCATCTCGTTTTCCAGCCGCTGGACGCGCTCGGAGGTGTCGAGCACGGTCGTCTGCGTCTCCTCGACCTCGCTGCGGAGCTCGTTGATCTTCTGGTACGTGCGCTCGGCCTTGTCGGCGAGCGTCTGGATCTTCTTCGCCGTGTCCCCGAATCCCATATCGGGTTGTGGGGGCCCGGGACACGTGGGCTTTTCCGTTCGCGGTGGTCGGGACGGAGCGGCCCCGCTCGAACCGACCCCCGCCGACGGTGGGCTTTTGTCCGAACCGCCCGACGTGGCGGTATGAGCGTCGAGCGGATCCTGTTGACGAACGACGACGGCGTCGACGCCGCCGGGCTCCGCGCCCTGTACGACGCGCTCGCGCCCGACTACGACGTGGTTGCGGTCGCGCCGACGGGCGACCGCTCCTCGATCGGCCGCGCCATCTCCGCCGACGTCGACGTCGCGGAGCACGAGCTGGGGTACGCCGTCGACGGGACGCCCGTCGACTGCGTCGTCGCCGGCCTCGACGAGCTCGTCCCCGACGCCGACCTCGTGGTCGCCGGCTGCAACGAGGGCGCCAACCTCGGCGCGTACACGCTCGGGCGGTCCGGGACCGTCTCGGCGGTCGTCGAGGGGGCGTTCTTCGGCGTCCCCGGGATCGCGGCGTCGATGTACGTGCCCGGCGGCGACGACTGGTGGAAGCGGGAGCTGCCCCCCGAGTCGTTCGCGCACGCCGTCCGCGCCACGCGGTTCCTCGTCGACGAGGCCCCGGAGGCCGGCGCCTTCGAGCGCGCCGACTACCTGAACGTGAACGCGCCGATGGCGGAGCCGGCCGCGGGCGACGGGGGGGAGGCGTCGGCCGCGGACGAATCCGCCCCGAGCGACGCCGCGGTCGACCCCGCGCCGATGCGCGTCACCGCCCCCTCGGAGTGGTACGGCATGGAGGCGACCGCCGACGGCGACGGCGGCGTCGCCATCTCCGACCCGATCTGGGGGCGGATGACGCCGGCGGACGTGCCGGACCCGGTCGGCACCGACCGCCGCGCGGTCGTCGACGGCGAGGTGTCGGTCTCGCCGCTGTCGGTGCCCCACGCCGCCGAGCGGGACGCGGGGCTCGACGAGCTCGCGGACCGGTACGGGGCGGACGACGCCGACGGGGAGTGAGTCGGACGCGGACTACGACTCGTCGGCGCTGACGGTGACCTTCGCCTCGCTGACGACGCGGTCGCCCATCTCGTAGCCGGGCTCGTACACCTCGTGGACGGTGTCCTCGGGCTGATCGCTCTCGACGCGAAGCATCACCTGGTGGCGGGACGGGTCGACCTCGTCGCCCGGGTCGGGGTCGATCGGCTCGACGCCCTCCTCGGCGAGCACCTCGTCGAACTTCTCCAGCGTCGACTCGACGCCGGGGCGGAGGTCGCTCCCCTCCTCCTGGTCGAGCGCGCGCAGGAGGTCGTTCCGGACCGGGGCGATGCGCTCGACGAGCTTCTCGGAGGCGCGCTCGCGGATCTCCTCCTGCTTGCGCTTGGCGCGCTGCTTGTAGTTGCTGAAGTCCGCCTTCACGCGGGCGAGCTTGCTCGTCAGCTCCTCGACCTCCGCCTCGGCGTCCAGCAGCTCCTCGCGCGTCTCGGCGAGCTCCGCCTCCAGCGCCGCGACCTCCCGCGCGAGCGCCTCGTCGTGCTCGGCGACTTCGGCGGCCAGCGCCTCGCGGCCCTCGCCGCTCCGGGCGTCGCCGCCCGCGTCGGCGTCGCCCGCCGACTCGCCGTTCGCCTCCTCGGCGGTCGCCTCCGCCGTGCCGTTCGCGCTCGCCGCGTCGCCCGCGGCGTCGTCGGGGGACTCGACCTCGACGTCGACGGCGTCGTCGTCGCTCATACCCGATCGAAGTCGGTCGGCGGGCATAAGCGTTGCAGAACGCGGCCGGGGCGGCGGACCGGCCGGCGGGACCCGTCGCCACCGGCCCCCCTCGGCGGCCGCGACCGGATTTATGAGGGCGGCCGCCCATCCGCCATCCACATGCCACCTCGTCCCTCGACGTTCTCGATCGCCGCCCGCGACCCGGGGACCGGCGCCGTCGGCGTCGCCGTTCAGTCGAAGTTCATCGGTGTCGGCGCGCTCGTCCCGTTCGTGAGCGCGGACGCCGGCGCGGTCGCCACGCAGAGCTTCGCGAACGTCGCCTACGGCCCCGACGGGCTCGACCGCCTCCGCGAGGGTCGCGACGCCGCCGACGCGATCGACGAGCTCACCGCCCCCGACGACGAGGCGCCCTCCCGGCAGGTCGGGATCGTCGGCCTCGACGGCGAGCCGGCCGCGTTCACCGGCGACGAGTGCCACGACTACGCGGGCGATCTGCAGGGCGACGACTACACCGTACAGGGGAACATCTTGGAGAACGAAGAGACCCTCACGGCGATGGCTGACGCGTTCGAGGAGACCGACGGCGGGTTCCCGGAGCGGCTGATCGCCGCGCTCCACGCCGGCAACGAGGCGGGCGGCGACAGGCGGGGCGAGCAGTCGGCCGCGCTGTACGTCGCCAAGCCAGAGGGCGGGTACGACGGCCGCAACGACCGGTGGATCGACGTGCGCGTCGACGACCACGACAGCCCGATCGACGAGTTGGAGCGCGTCTTCAAGCTGTACGACGTCACCCTCTTGGAGCGCGAGGCGCCCGACGAGACCCGGGAGCTGACGGGCGACCCCGCCGCGGCGGTCGCGGCGACGCTCGCCGACCTCGGCTTCCTCGACGAGGGCGACGCGACCGGCGTCGACGCCTTCGGCGCGCCCCAGCGCGAGGCGCTGGAGACGTTCCGCGGGATGAACAACTTCGAGAACCACCCCCTCCCGGTGCTGGAGGACGCGATCGCCCGCGGCTGGGCCGACGCCGAGGGCGAGGGCGAGGACCGCCTCGTCGACGCCGTCTGGCACGGGATCTCGCGGCTCGACCGAGTTTGAAACGGAGCGGCGGCCGGTGTCGCCGCCGACCCGCGGGAGTATTTAAATATCGACCCCCAAGCGGTGGCAATGACCGCGCCGAACCGGAACGCGTTGTGGGGGCGAGCGCTCGTCGACGAGCTCGTCGCCGCGGGCGTCGACAGCGTCGTCGTCTCGCCGGGCAGCCGCTCCACGCCCCTGACGATGGCCGCCGTCCGCCACGACGACCTCCGCGTCTTCTCCCAGCTGGACGAGCGCTCCGCCGCCTACTTCGCGCTGGGCCGCGCCCGGCGGACGGGGAGCGTCGCGCCGCTGATCTGCACCTCCGGCACCGCCGCCGCCAACTACCACCCGGCCGTGATGGAGGCGAGCGAGGGCCGCGTCCCCCTGCTCGCGCTCACGGCCGACCGCCCGCCGGAGCTCCGCGACTCGGGGGCCAACCAGACCGCCGACCAGGAGAAGCTGTACGGCGACGCCGTCCGCTTCTACAAGGACCTCCCCGAGCCGGCGCCGAACGACCGCGCGCTCCGGTCGCTGCGGACCACCGTGGGTCGGGCCGTGGCGACCGCCGAGGGCGCCGACCCCGGCCCGGTCCACCTCAACGTCCCGTTCGAGAAGCCGCTGGAGCCGACGCGGGTGCCGGGCGACGTGCCCGCGGACCTCGATCCGGTCGCCGAGGCCGGTCGCGACGGCCCCTACGTCGACGTGACGCCCGGGTCGCCCGAGCCGGGCGACGACGGGCTCCGGACGCTCGCGAACGAGCTCGGGGCGACCGACCGCGGGCTGATCGTCGCCGGCCCCGCGGACCCGCCCGGGATCGACGCCGAGTCGGTGACGGCGCTGTCGCACGCGACCGGCTTCCCGATCGTCGCCGACCCGCTCTCGAACGTCCGGTACGGCGGCCACACCCGCGTCGCCCCCGTGATCGGCGCGTACGACGCGTACCTCTCGGCGGACGTCGCGGGCGAGGGCGACGCCGGCGACGGCGAGAGCGACGGCGGCGGGGGCGTGGGCGACGGCCCCGCGACCGGGTGGACCGACCCCGAGGTCGTCCTCCGGCTCGGCGCGTCGCCCACCTCGAAGAACCTCCGGAAGTACCTCGCCGGGACCGGCGCCGACCAGTACCAAGTCGACCCCGCGGGCCGGTGGCGCGAGGCCGAGTTCGCCGCGACCGACCTCGTCGTCGCCGAGCCGAGCCGCCTCTGCGCCCGCCTCTCCCGGCTCGTCGGCGGAGGCGGCGGCGACCCGGACTGGCGCGCGCAGTGGGAGGAGGCCGACCGCGTCGCCCGGGAGATACACGGCCGGGAGCGGGAGGCGACCGGGAGCGAGGGCGGAGACGCGCTCCCCGACTCGTCCGGTCCGGTCGGCTTCCACGAGGGCGACGCGCTCCGCGCGGTCGCCGACGCGCTCCCGGACCCGGCGACGCTGTTCGTCTCGAACTCGATGCCCGTCCGCGACCTCGACCGGTTCGTCGGCCCGACCACGGCGAGCGTCACCGCCCTCGGCAACCGCGGCGTCTCGGGCATCGACGGGATCGTCTCCAGCGCGCTCGGGGCGGGCTCGGCGACGACGGACCACCTCACCCTCGTCGTCGGCGACCTCGCGCTGTACCACGACGCGAACGGTCTGCTCGCGATCGACCGGTGCGACGTCGACGCGACGGTCGTGCTGATCAACAACGACGGCGGCGGGATCTTCCACGCGCTCCCGGTCGAGTCGTTCGAGCCCGAGTTCACGGAGTCGTTCAAGACGCCTCACGGCGTCGAGTTCGAGCCGCTGGCCGACCTCCACGGGCTGGCGTACGCCCGGATCGACGCGCGGCCGGAAGCGGTCGGGGACCCGGTCGACGCCGCCGCGGAGCTCGAAGCGGCGTGCGCGAGAGCGCGGGACGCCGACGGCTCCCACCTGATCGAGGTCCGGACCGACGCCGAGTCGAGCCACCGGACGCGCGAGCGCCTCGCGGCGGCGGTCGAGGCGGCGGTCCACGGCGACGGCCCGGACTGAACTCGGTCGCGGCCGCCCGCCCACGGCCCGGGCGGGCCTCGCGGCGTCGGACCGGTCAGCCGGTCTCCTCCGGGTGGAACTCGTGGACCGGGACGTACCGCGCCACGTCGGTCGTGGTCACGATCCCGACGAGCCCGGCGGTCTCCGGCTCGACCACCGGGAGCTTCTTCACGTTGCGGTCGGCCATCGTCCGGGCCGCCGCCCCGATCGAGTCGGACGGGCTCACCGTGATCACGGGGGAGCTCATCCACTCCTCGACCGTCGTCGTCGTGGGGTCCCGCCCCTCGGCGGCGAGAGCGACGAAGTCGGACTCGGTGAGGATGCCGTCGGGCGGTAGCGACTCGGCGCCCGCTAAGATCGAGCCGATGTCCGACTCGACCAGTCGCCGCGCCGCCGTCGCCGCCGAGGCCCCGGGGTCGATCGTCTCGACCGGTTCGGTCATGACGTTCGCGACGAAGACGTCCGCGAGCGGGTCGTCGGAGTCCATCATCAAAGATCACCTAGGAGGCTCGAACGGTGTTGACTCTTGCGCCGGTGTCCCCCGAGTCGCGGCGATAGCCTCGGGTCGCGTCCGTCGCGGGTCGCGTTCGCCCCGGGCTCTCCGACGACGCTCATAAGTCGCGGCTCCCCGTACGGGAGCGCGTGCAGGTCGTGGGCTACGAGTCGGGCGAAGGGCTCTACGTCGCCAGCGGCGGCGCGGTGGAGTTCGTCGAGGCCGACGCCGGAACGGAACTCGCGTACGGCCTCGACGACCGCCGCTGCGCGGGCACCGTCCACGACGGCGAGCACGTCGCCTGCGACGCCCCGGAGGCCCCCTACTGCGACGCCCACGGGAGCGTCTGGGTGTGCGCGCGGTGCACGGGGACGTGCCTGAAAGACGAGATGGACTGCCACGAGGAGCACGCGCTCTACCTCGCCGCGTTCGCCCCCGACGTGCTGAAGGTCGGCGTGACGCGGCTGTGGCGGCTGGAGACGCGGCTCCGCGAGCAGGGCGCGGACCGGGCCGCCCACGTCCGGACGTTTCCCGACGGGCGCGTCGCTCGACGGGTGGAGGCCGAGCTGGCGGAGGGCGACGACCTCGTCGACCGGGTCCGGGTGCCGACGAAGCTCGCCGGGTTCGGGCGCGCGGTCGACGAGTCGGCGTGGGAGGCGCTCCTCGATCGGTTCGACCCGATCGAGCGCTTCGACTTCGACTACGGGCTCGACCTCGACGAGCGCCCCGTGGCGGAGACGATGGCGGCCGGCACGGTGCGCGGCTGGAAGGGCCGGGTACTCGTGCTCGACCGCGGCGGCTCGACGTACGCGGTCGACGCCCGCGAGCTGGTCGGCCGCGAGCTGGCCGACGAGGTGCCGGACCGCGAACTGCAGTCGAGCCTGGGGGCGTTCGGGGAGTGACGGGCGGGCTCGCGGCGACCCTGTTCGGCGACCCGTTCGCCGCGATGAACACGATCGGCCTGGTCGCGTTCGCGCTTGTCGGCTCGACGAAGGCGATCCGGGAGGAGTTCGACCTGTTCGGCGTCGCGGTCGTCGGGCTGGCGATGGCGTTCGCCGGGGGCGTGACCCGCGATCTCCTCGTGAACCGGGTCCCGCTCGCCCTCCGGTCGCCCGCGGAGATCGCCCTCGGCCTCGTCGGCGTCGGCCTGGCCGTCGCCCTCAGCGTCGCGCTCGCCGACCCCGACACGCACCCGGTCACCCTCGTCGCGGACGCCGTCGGGCTCGCCGCCTTCGCGACGACCGGCGCGATCGTGGCGACCGACGCGGGCGTCTCCGCGTTCGGCGTCGTCGCCATCGCGACGATCAACGCGGTCGGCGGCGGCGCGTTCGCGGACATCCTCCTCGACCGCGCGCCGTTCATCCTCTTCGACGACTTCTACGCGAGCCCCGCGGTGCTCGGCGGGACCGCGTACTGGGCCGTCGGCGCGCTGGGCGCGCTGGGCGGGCTCGCGCCTGGTCGCGGTCGCGTACGGCTGGCGGCTCCCGACCGCCGGGTGGGTCGAACGGTTCGTGGAGCGCGTCACCGGCGAGTGGTGAGCCCCGCCCTCGGAGCGTTCAGCCCTCGAACCCGTTCTCCGCGACGAGGCCCCGCACGCCGACGTACGCGACCGCCGCGATGCCGACGTAGGCGACGACGAGGGCGGTCGTCGCCGCGTCAGCGCTGTCGATCGCGAGCCGCGCGACCGCGTTGGCCGGGCCGCCCGCCATCGCCGTGGCGCCGCCGAACAGGACCAAGACGCCGATCGAGTAGAGGAACTGCGCGGCCCGCCGGTCGGGCGCGAGCGCCGAGACGGCGACGGCGAGCGCGACGACGAGCGTCGTCAGCGCGGTCATCAACGCGAGGATCCGCGGGACGTTGGCGACGGACGTCCCGTTCGCGCGGAGCAGGAGCAGCCACAGCAGCGCCTGTCCGGGGGCGATCGCGACCGCCGCGAGCGCCTTCCCGTCGACGATCTCCCCCAGCGTGACCGGGGCGACCCGGAGCAGCTCCAGCGTCCCCTCGTCGATCTCCTCGGTGATCGAATCGACGGCGAGCGACCCGGAGATGAAGACGGGGAGGAAGACGAGGACGGGGATCAACACCGTGTACGTGAACGTGAAGTACGGGCTGGAGCCGGTCCGGTCCGGCAGGGGGAGCGGCGACTGGCTCAGGGAGGCGGCCCGGTCGGCGCGCTCCTGTCGCTCGTAGGTCCGCAGCAGCGCCCGGAGCTGGACGACGATCACGGTCGTCTCGACCGTCGCGTCCGGCGCCGTGACGCTCGCGACGACCCGCCCGTCGTCGCTCCGGTCCGCGACCACCACCGCGTCGGCGGCGTTGCGCTCGAAGGCGACGCGCGCGGCGGCGGCGTCCTCGTAGCGCGTCACCGAGGCCCCGTCGACCTCGCTCGCGGCGCGTTCGAGGTCGCTCACGGCGTCGCCCGCGCCGGCCACCTCGACCTCCGCGCCGCCGAGCGCGCCGGGGTCGTACATCGAGACGAGCCCGACGACGAGGAACGAGGAGAACGCGGCGATGAACAGCTGGATCGCGATCGCCAGCAGGATCGTCTTCTCGGCGCGCAGGCCCGCGAGCTCCCGGCCCGCGATCGTGAGGCGGCCGCTCCGCCCGGCGGTCGCGTCGCCTCGTTCCGCCCCGTCGCGTTCCGCCCGGTCGGCGTCACCCATGGAGGCTCACCACCCCGAAGTTGTACGCGGCGTGGATAAGCGTCGCCAGCGCCAGCGTCAGCGCGTAGCGCGTCCGGTCCCGGCTCGCCCCGACCGCGGCGACGGTCGTGGCGAGGCCGTGGAGGACGAGGGGCGCGAACAGCAGCGCTGCGAGGACGACCGGCGGGAGCCCCTCCACGCCGGCGACGCTCCCGAACGCGGCCCGGCCGACGTACAGCTCGGTGAGCCCGACCGCCTGCACGACCGCCGTGGCCTTCTCGGCGAGGAAGAAGCCGACCGCGGAGGCGAGCCCGACCGCGACGGCGACCCGGTCGGTCCGGGCGAAGACGCCGCGCTCGAAGCCGGCGTAGAGGTGGACGCTCTTGGCGACCTCCTCGACGAAGGCGATCGTCACGAGGAGCACCGGGATCGAGACCGTCACGGGGAGCGCGAACAGCGTCGCGACCGCCAGCAGCTCCGCGACGAAGACGAAGGGGATCGCGCAGGCGGTGAGGAACGCCACCGAGCCGAGCGCGCGGAGCCGCCGGCGGTCGGCGAGGTCACCGAGTCCGGCGTCCTCGACCGCCGAGAGCCGCACCGCGAGCGCGTCGAGGAGCTTCCGCGCCACCGGCTTCTGGGTGAACATGTCCTCTTCCCGGTAGACGCCGAGCCCGAGCCCGAACAGGAGCGCGGCGCCCAGCGACATCGGCGCGGTCGAAAAGAGCGCCTCGCCGGCCGAGACGGCCTCGCCCTGCAGGTCGAAGACGACGAGCGTCAGCGGCGACACCAGCGCGACGGGCGTCACGTTGGTGAAGACGGCGGGGACGAACGCGTACGTCGTGAGGAGCACGCTGACGCCGACCGTGACGAAGGTGAGCTCCTTGAACGACCGCGCGAACATCGCGCCGACGAACGTGGCCCCGAGGAACGCTAGGGCGACGGGGAGCACGGCGACCACCGAGAGGGCGCCGCCGCCCACGGCGACCGCGATGAGGGTCGTGACGAGGAGCGCGGCCGCGACGTACGGGAGGGTCTTCCCCGCGACGATGTCGACCGGGGAGAGCGGCGTGACGAGCAGGGGCTCCCCCCGCCGGTTCGTGCGCTCGTCGAGCACCGAGGAGCCGTACGCCTGGATGATGAAGTTCATCGGGACGAGGAAGACGAACGCCAGGAGCAGCGAGACGAAGGGGAACGGCGGCGAGATCGACCCCGGCGAGCCGACCGTGTCGGCGCCGAACGTCCCGCCGCCGACCGAGGGGACGGCGAGGCCGCCGCCCCCGCTTCCGGCGTTGCTCGCGGCGTCGTCGGTCGCGGTGTCGCCGGTCGCGGCGTCGGTCCCGTCGCCGTCGCCGCTTCCCGAACCGCCCCCGCTCCCGTCGCCCGAACCGCCATCGTCGCTGTCACCCCCCTCCCCGAGCGTCGGGCCGTCGTCGAGCGCGCTCGTCCGCCCGACGTACCGGAGGGTGACGGTGACCGGGAAGGCGGCGGTCGCGTTCTCCTCGGCCGCCATCAGCCGCTCGTTGTGCGCCTCGACGGCCTCGCGGAACTCGGCGGCCGCGGCCTCGCCCTTCCGCGTGTCGCCGGCGCGGACGGCGACGGTCTCGACGCCGCCGGACCCGCTCCGCCGGTCGAGGACGACGAGGTCCGCCGTGTCGCCGAGCGCGGCGCCGTCGACGGGCACGTGCGTCAGCGCGGGCGCCGCCTCGACCGCGTCCGCGTACGGGGAGTCGCCGTCGACGGCGACGCGGTACACGTCGCGGTCGACGTCGAGCCCGACCGCGCCGACCGCGAGCCCCCCGCCGAGGACGGCGCCGGCGACGAGTACGAGCGCGAGCGCCGCGGCCAGCGTGCGGCGGTCGACCCCGCCGCCGGCGCGGGCGACCTCCCAGCGCGCGACCCGGAGGACCCTCCGGAGCCGGTCGATCACTCGGCCCCCTCCTCGACCCCCTCGATCGCCCCGCTCCCGGCGGCGTACCGCCCGGGCATCGGCCGCCCGACGATGTCGAGGAACACGTCCTCCAGGCTCGGCTCGCGGGTCCGGATGTCGACGACCTCCCCGCCCGCCTCCGCGGCGGCCGCCCGGACGGCCTCGACCGCGTCCATGTCGGGCACGGCGGTTCGGAACCGGTCGCCGACCGCCTCGGTCGCGCCCTCGGGGTCGTCGAGGGTCTCGCCCAGCCGGTCGGTGGCGGCGGGCGCGACGTCGGTGAACACGTGGTACGTCGTCTCGCCGTGTCGCTCGCGGATCCCGTCGACACTCCCGCGGGCGACGATCCGGCCCTCGTTCATCACCACGACGCGGTCGCAGACGGACTCGACGTGGTAGAGGTTGTGCGCGGAGAAGACGACGGTCTTGCCGGCCGCGCGCAGCTCCCGAGTGAACTCCAGCACGGAGTTCGTCGTCACCGGGTCGAGCCCGGAGGCCGGCTCGTCGTACACGAGCACGTCCGGGTCGTTGACGAGCGACCTTGCGATCGCGACCTTGCGTTTCATCCCCTTCGACATGTCGCCGAGCCGGCGCTCGCGGTGGTCCAGTTCGAGCCGGTCGAGCGCGGCCGCGATGCGCTCGTCGGCGACGTCGCTCGGCACGTCGTACAGGTCGGCGAAGAACTCCAGGTACGACAGCGGGGTCATCTCCTCGTATAAGGGCGACTCCTCGGGGAGGAAGCCGAGCCGCCGTCGCATCTCCGGGTCGTCGGAGGGGAAGCCGGCGACCTCGACCTCGCCCTCGGTTGGCTCGACGAGCCCGGCGAGCACCTTCAGCGTCGTCGTCTTCCCGGCGCCGTTCGGGCCGACGATGCCGAACACCTCGCCCTCCGCGACGGAGAAGTCGCTGTCGACGACCGCCGCGAAGTCGCCGTACGCCTTCCGCAGCCCCGCCACCTCGATCATGGATCGCGGTCGGCCGCGGCCCGGGTTAAACCCACCTCCGCGGCTATCAGCCGCGAGAACGGCGGTCGGGGACGCGGGTGTCGCGCCGCTGGCCGGGACGTCGCGCCTCGTGACACACGTGGAGACGGGCCAGCGTCCCGCGGGGGTCGGTCGGGTCGCGTCACCGGGACACGGCCCCACGGCCGCCGGTAGCCTTACGGCGCCCCTGCGAGAACCCCGTCGCATGACCGACCGAGGGGACGCGACCGACCGTCAGCGCCGCCCCGCCGACGGCGACGCCCCCGACGCGGGCGACGCGGCCGACGGGGGGTCGGCCGTCGCTCCCCCCGACGCGGGGGCCCCGGAGCCCGCCGTCGACCCCGCGGTCGCGGGGACGACTCGCGAGGAGCTCCAGCGGACGTTCGACTACCAGGTCGAGCGGCTCCGCGAGATCGACAACAAGGCGATCGAGATCCTGAAGGCGAACCTGCTGCTCATCGGGATCGTCGTCACCGGCGGCTCCATCGTCGTCCAGACGACGGTCGACCTGGCCGTCTTCCTGAACCCCTTCACCGTCGTCGGCGGGCTCCTCCTGCTCGCGTCGACCGGACTGGCCGCCGTCACCTACACCGCCTCCGACCTCCGCGGCGGGCTGTCGATAGACGCCGTCGACGCCGTGGTCGCCCGCGAGCGCTCCGGCGTGGAACCGGGGCCGGACGGTCCCGGAGGGGACGCCGGGTTCGACGAGCGGCTCCTCCGGAGCTACGCCGAGTGGATCGACTACAACGCCCGCGTCACCGCGGTCAACGACCTGTTGGCGACGGTGACGGTCCTCCTGATCTTCGTCGCCTTCGTCTACGTCATCGCCGGCGTCGCGGTCGGGGCGGCGGGCCTCTCCCCGGTCGAATCCTGGGTCTCGTTCGCCGTGCTCACGGCGTTGTCCGTCGTGTTCACGTGGGTCTCCGCGCACATGGACCACCTCGGGCCGGAGACGACGCACCCGGCGGCGTCGTTCGTCGGAATCCCGCTCTCGAAGGGCGGCGACAGGCGACAGGCGTGGTCGTCGCTGCGGGCCATGCTCGGCCGAGCGCCGACGGAAGCGGAGGAGCTCGGCGTCCCGGAGACGGACTCGGAGGTCGGGGAGAGGGGCTCGGAGGTCGGGGAGCGTCGCGAGACGGACCGCCCGGAGCGGTGAGGAGCGAGACGGCGGAGAACGGGACGACGGGAGACAGGGCGGGACGAGGAGTGCGGACGGCGAACCGACCGGTACCCGCGTCGGGGAAATCGGGAAACCGCGGGGTGCGACGGGGTTACTCCTCCTCTTCTTCCTCTTCCTCGACGGGACCTCGGCCCCGTCGCCAGACTCCCTTCGCCGAGGTGTCGTGCGGTGCCGTGTGCGAGACGTCTTTCATGGTGTCGCGGTCGTCGGCCATCTTGACGCTCGATAGCGCGGATCCCCGTATTAACCCTTCGTGGAAAGAGATAATGAGACCTGATACCATTTAAGGAATTAATATGCGTCGGCTTAACTGCGACGGGAGCGTTTAACGAACCGTGAATTACCGGTCTCGTTCGGGCGAGGAATCGGACGAACGTTTCGATTCCGACGGGGCCGTCGACGTCGGCGGGCGTTCCGGTTCGGACCGGTGCGGCGGCGGCTCGGCGTCGACGGTCGTCCGCGAGGGGGCGACGCTCGCCGTGGGTCGCGACGTCGGGGTCGGGCCGGCGGTCGCCGCCGAGGCGCTCCGCGACACCCGCGCCTGGCCCGACTGGGGGCCGGCGATCGAGGCGGTCGAGAGCGACGACCGGTACGTGACTCGGGGGACGACCGGGCGGGTCCGGGTCGGCGGCACGTGGCTCCCGTTTCGCGTGACCGCGTGCAACGGCCGACGCTGGGACTGGCGGGTCGCGGGGGTGCCGGCGACGGGTCACCGCGTCGACGGCTACGCCGGGGAGTCGGGCCGGAGTCGCGTCGTCATCGAGGTGCCGGTTGTCGCGGCGTGGTACGTCCCCCTCTGCCGGCGCGCGCTCGATCGGTTCGCGACGCTCGTGGAGTCCTGACTGGGCCGTTCGGTCTCGTGTCCCCGCTCAGTTCTCGTACCCCTCCGCGAACGGGTCGATCTCCGCGCTGCCGGGGTCCTCCTCGTCGCGGGCGAACCCCGGCCCCTCGGTCGCCAGCTCGAAGACGAGCCCGTCGGGGTCGCTGAAGTAGATGCTCTTGAAGTAGGTGCGGTCCTTCACCTCGGAGACCCGAACCCCCTGCTCGCGGAGGTGCGCCTGCCACTCGCGGAGCGTCTCCTCGTCTTCGACGCCGAACGCGAAGTGGTGGCTCGCGCCCGGGCCGGGCGCGCCCTGCGAGTTCGGGTACTCGAAGTAGGTGACGTTCGTCCCCGGCTCCCCCTCCGGCGTGGAGGAGAAGTAGTAGTGGGGCGTCCCCGGGTCGTCGTAGTTCTGGGTCCGCTTGACCGTGTACCAGCCGAGCGCGTCCTCGTAGAACGCGACCGTCTCGTCCATGTCGGTGCAGATGTTCGTCACGTGGTGCAGTCCGGTGGTGGGCGGGGCGTCGGTCATGGTCGTGTGTCGGGTGGTCGCGGAGTCAGTTAGTGGTACTGGCGGGTCGAAAGAACGGTCAGAAGGCGTCGCGTCCGGTTAGAACGGTCGCGTTCGATCAGAACGGTCGCGTTCGGTTCGGAACGGTCGCATCCGGTCAGAACAGGCCGAGGCCGAGCGCGTAGGGCCACGCGGTGCCGCCGACGGCGAGCAGCGCGACCGCGGCGCCGGCGCCGTAGACGTTCTTCAGGAAGCTCGTCATCTCGCTCTGCTTCTCCTCGGGGTCGTCGATCGACCAGAAGTCGTGCATCGTCACGGCGGAGACGAGCAGGAAGGCGGCGAGCGCGCCGGCCGCGACCACGGGGAACGCGCCGACCACGATCCCGAGCCCGCCGAGCACCAGGACGAGCCCGGAGGCGACCACGGAGAAGCGCGGCGCCGGCAGCCCCTTGAACTCGGCGTAGCCGGCCATCGTGTCGAGGTCCATGAAGTGGTTCAGGCCCATGAACGCGAGCGTGGCGCCGAACAGGATCCGACCGATCAGGAACAGTTCGCCCGCGAGGGGGGCGTCGAGCTGCAGCGGTAGCGTCGTGAATTCAGCTAACATCGTGTAACTACGTATACGGACGTAACCTATTTATCGCTTCCCGGACAAAAGGGTAAGTAGGTAACACCGATGTCATCGCAGGAACTCGCCGGCTCCGACCCGGCGGAAACGACCGATACGGAGGCTGAGACGGACACGTCCTCGGCCCCGGCCTCCGCGTGTCCCGTCGTCGACTCGCTCGAACAGATCGGCTCGCGCTGGCGGCTCGTCGTCCTCCACGAGCTGTTGAACGGCGAGTCGCGCTTCAACGAGCTCAAGCGCGAGACGGACGCGAACGCCCGCACGCTCTCGCGCGTGCTCGACGACCTCCAGGAGACGGGGTTCGTCGACCGGCGGCTGGAGGAGGAGTCGCCGGTGGCGACGTACTACAGCCTCACTCCAAAGGGGGAGTCGCTCGCGCCCGTCTTCGAGGAGATCGACGAGTGGGCGCACGAGTGGCTCGCCGAATGTAGCGGATAGTAGGAGCTCAGTTGCGGGAACGTCGGTTGTTTGTAACTGAGAGTCGATTCTGTGACCCTCTGTTCATGAACGGTCGGAATCGCGGTGAACACCTCTAAAATCACAGCCGCTCGGCTATACGTGACTGGTGCTGGATCGACGCTGACCACTTCCAAAGCCCCAGCCGTGAGGCGGGCACACGCTCGCTGCGCTCCTCAGTCGCTCGTTTTACTCGCTCCCTGCGGTGCTTACGTTCCCTGCGCCCGCCTCACGGCTGCCCCTTTGAGTCCCGTCCCGGACAGCACCGCAGCCTCACGCCTCCCCAGCCTCGTCGGTGGTCCTCCGCTTCGCTCCGGACCACCGACTCCCTCGCGCGTGCGGTTCACGGCCTGTCGGCCGCTCACCGGCACGCGCCGCCGCACCGCCTCCCATGCATCAGAGCCGACGCGGCCGTTCGTTCCTGTACAGTGGCTCTGTTGAAATCCTCAGTAGGTGATATGTTTTCGGAGCCGTGCTGAATAGAGGGCGCGTGTCGGGCACCCGAAAAATGAGGTGCCGGCTATTGCTCCGTATCAATAAAGTATGTGCGGTGTAGCCTCAATACTCGCCAAAGTATACAAAAACCGATTGTAATAACCCTGAGCGTACATACCCGACACGAGTCCTACTACAAGTGATACACTACTCCGACGAGAGGGCCTGTTTACTCTCGAAGGAGATGGGTAGTTCCAATTCGACCGTCGTTCCACCGTGTGTGTTTTCGGCTACGGACACTGCTCCTCCGATACGTCGGGTGAGCCACTGCATCGTCCACAGTCCGATGCCTGTGCTGTGAGCCGTTGGTGTCTCTTGAGCATTTTCTAACGAGCGCTTCTCTAACTCGGGGATTCCAGGTCCGTCGTCTTTGATGCTGACAACAACCCGGTCCGATCTTGACGACGGCGCGGTCACTGAGATGCTCAGCTCCGGTGCCTCACAGTGTTGGAGTGCGTTCTCAATAGGCATCTGAAGGATCACGCGAAGCACCTCTCGGTCACCGGTCACCGTCACGTCGTCGCCGGTAACGTTGATTTCGGCCTCGGGAAACTCTTCGCCGTACTCGGTGACCAAGGCACCGATGACCGAGCTGAGTTCGACATTATCCACAGTGCCGATACGGTCAATTGCGTCGTCAAAAGCACGCACCTTCTCGGATAGCTCCGTGAGGTCTACCGAGGTAGTCCTGATCATGTCAACACCCGTCTCAGCCCGTTCTACAGACGACTGTTGTAGGTCAGCCAATAAATTCTCCAACAGGCGAACCTCGGACTGGAGATCCCGACCTTCTTTTGATGTCTTCTCGATCGAGTCCAGTAGTTCCTGTCGTTCTGTTTTTATTTCTTCCGGGACATTGAGTTTCTCCAGCTCGTCCTTCACCAGATCAGCATGCCCGAGTATGACATTCGCACGGTTCCTGATATTATGCCGTAATACCCGATTCATCACGCTGAGTCGCTGCTCACGTTCCTTATCAACCGTGATGTCTCGGAGGATACCGCGGACTTTCTCTGTTCCCTCTTCTTCGACACGCTCTCCAGCCACACGGACCCAGCGTTCGTACCCGTCAGCTGTCCGCCGTCGGGCCTCAATCTCGAACGGAGAGCCTTCCTCCCGACAAGCGGTGATCGCGTCACGTATGTCTTGACGGTCATCAGGGTGATACAGTGTGATGACCTCCTCTAGTGGGAGGGGATAGTCGTCATCTCCGTGTAGTTGGCTCATGCCGGCCGTTCCCCTGAGGATGTCTGTGTTGAGATCAAGCTCCCAACCGCCGATGTCCGCCAGTTCCTCGCTTCTAACCAGCCATTCCAGTCGCTCTTCGCGAGACTTCACGTGAGTGATGTCGTCGAGTCCGACCACGACACACTCAACGTCACCCTCCTCGTCCAACACCGGAGCAGAGTGGCTTGAGAGCCACTTTTTTGTCCCATCCGGCAATTCGATCCAATGTTCTAAGCCGAGAACTGGCTCTCCAGTCTGTAGGACTTTCGTCACTGGGTGCTCGTCGGAAGCAATCGGTGTGCCGTCGTCATAGGTTATATTCCACTCTTGATCTTTGTACGTCCGATCGGTGATTTCTTCTCGTTCTAGATTAAGAATATTTTCGGCACGCCTATTCGCCCGTGATATGTTCCCAGACGGTTCTACGACAACGATACCAATGGGAGCGACCTCGAAGACCCGGCTGAGTAGATCACGAGCACGCTGTCTGTTCATTTGCTGGGTAGTGTCCTCGATCGTCAACAACGCAAAGCGAGGCTCTCCGTCACCGACTGGACTCACCGTCCCCTCTACTTGTCTCGTTTTTCCCTCGACGCCGATCTGAATGTCGGCCGGCCGTGTCTCTCCACAGTCGAATACCTCTTCGATGGTGGTACGGAGATGCTCAAGCTGAGAGGACCGAAGCGCGTTCCACAGCGTCTTGCTTGTCAGCTCTTCGCCGCCATCGTCGAGTAACTCGTGATCGCTGTCGTTCCGGAGTTCCTCAACGACAAGACCGTCCGAGTCGATCAAAAGCGCAACCTCGGCTGTGGCGTCAAGAAGGCTCTGGAGAACCAGTCTGGTTGGCGGGGTCTCACTCATGATTTGTCTCGCATCTCAGGTCTCAAAACAACGACTTGCCCAAGCAGACTAAAGTTTTGGCTCTGTTGAAATCCCACTCTTCAGATGTATTCTCGACTGAAACAGCTGACCGGTGAAGAGTGCGTATTGATCGTCGAGGATTCTGCCAACTCAGAGGAGTGTCTGGATAGTCGTGCGAGGTACAGGGCGCTTATCTCCTACACGCTGCGCTCAGTAGTTGAGGTCGCACTTCTCAATCATGGGTCGGGAATTATACATAACCTTACACGAACTCTCCTTGTTCAGACATCTCGAACTCAAACCGTGCTCCACCATCGGTTCCATTAGCTACAGACAGCTCCCAGCCGTGGGCTTCCACGATTCGTTTTACGATAGTTAACCCGAAACCAGTACCACCCTGTGCCGACGAGTGTCCCGGTTCGAGCACCTCGTCACGCTTTTCGACTGGAATTCCTGGTCCATTGTCTTCGACGTAGATCCCAAGTTCGTTGTGACAGCCGACACGAACGGTCACGTCGGATCCACCGTGTTCAACAGCGTTTCGGAACAGGTTCTCGAACACGTGGCGTAACCGGTCAGGGTCTGCTTGAAAGGTCATTTCGTCGACAATCTCAATAGTTGCCTCGCCTGTGTCTACTGTCGCCCAGCATTTCCCGACAAGGTTAGTCAAACTGACCGACTCCGTTTCGCTTATTATATCGCCTTGGCGAGCAAGCGTCAACGTATCCTCGACGATCGCCTCCATCCGGTCAAGCGCCTGTAGTAGTGGATCAAGATGCTCGCTTTCTCCCTGCTCAGCAAGGAGTGCAGCGCGACCCTGTGCGACGTTGAGCGGACTGCGCAAATCGTGGGAGATAACACTCGCAAACTCTCCGAGCCGCTCGTTCTGCTGACGTAGTTGTCGCTCACGTTCGACGCGTTCAGTCACGTTCCGAGTGACCCCAACGAGGCGAGTTATCTCACCATCGGAGACTACCGGCGCAAGTTTTGTCTGCCAGAATCGTGCTCCTTCGCTGACCCGGAGTTCCTCCTGATACGAGATTGGTTCGCCGGCCTTGACACAGCGGTGATAGTTCGCCGCTAACTCAGCGCCCTGTTCTTCACCGAACACGGCCTGTGGTGTCTGGCCCTGTACTTCCTCGGTAGTAATCCCAGTCTGGCGCTCATAGGAGGGGCTGAGGCGCTCAAACTCGAATCGGACACCATCCCCATCTTCCTCAACATTCATCAGAAAGATGGCGTCCTCCACGCTGTTCAAAACGGCTTCGTACTCTTCGGCAAGCTCTCGCGCTTCGCGTTCGTGCTCTTTTCGCTCAGTAATGTCTCGACTGCTAAGCAGAATCCCATCGATGATATCGTCGTCAACTCGATTCCGCATTGTGGCCTCAATCCAGCGCCACGAGCCGTCGGCGTGGCGGAATCGGACTTCAACAGTCTCGGATTCGGAAGGGTTTGAGAGAACAGCCTCCAGCGCGTCGGCGTTTCGCTCCCGATCCTCGGGATGGACGAATTCGAATCCCTCGTGGCCAACCAATTCGCCGGGATCGTAGCCGAGAATCCGTGTGATGGCCGGACTAACGTAGGTTATTGTCCCGTCAGTATCGACGACTGTCACGAGATCATTTACCTCCTCAACGAGCGTCCGATACCACTCTGGCTTGTGATTATTATTCTCTCGGTGGGTTGTATCGTTATCCATCGATTATAATGAGTCCAGTACACGTGTAAGCATATTAAAATCGTGCACCATCTCCGGTTGAAGCACCACTTTTTGTTCTATATATGGGGGTGGTGGCCAAGATCTTGCTGAGTATACCCTCTGTATTCAGCAGCTGGTTCCTATCAGCATCTGAGGATTTCAACAGAGCCTGTACAGTGTATTCGAGGAGAGGGCCCTCGACGGCGAAACGCACAGTACCCTCCGACCCGTACGAGCAGGCGTGTACGCCGGACTGAAGAACACCCCCTGTTGCCTCTGCGGTCGCGACGAGACCCACACCCGGATCGCGGTGCCGCCGCGGGCGCTCGGGCTGATGGAGAACGGCGACCCCATCTCGTGGCGCGACGTCGTCGGGACGGTGACCCTTCGCTTCTGCGCCGACGACTGGGACCTCGTGAGCGACCTCGCCATCGAGATGGACACCCATCCGCTCTCGCGGTGTAACGCGGCGCACGTCTCGCTCGACCTCCGCGAGGACCACGAGGCGCTGCTGTCGGCGGTGAAGGGCGAGACCGACCAGACGGAGCTGGAGTCCAGGCTCGCCGCGGAGGCCGAGGCGACGCTCGACGCCGTCGACGACCCCTACACCGAGGAGCGCGACGTGGTCGAGGCGATCGTCGTGCTGCGCGCCCTGGAGGAGCTCGGCGTCCGCGACCCGCCGAACGACCCGGTCGCGCCGTAGCCGCGCGGAGCGGTCGCCTGGGGTCGAGCTACCACCGCACCTCGAACCCGTCCAGTCCCTCGGGCGGCTCGTACGTCGCGTCGACCTCGTCGAC
Source organism: Halorubrum rutilum (assembly GCF_024494565.1). The sequence goes on along the minus strand of NZ_JANHDN010000007.1, from coordinate 10,079 downwards.
GTCGGCCGCTTTGCTCCCCGTCTCGCACCACGCGACCATCTCGCGGACCGCGTCCTCCGGCCCCTCGAAGACGGCCTCGACGCGCCCGTCGTCGAGGTTGCGCACCCAGCCGTCGACCCCCTTCTCGCGGGCGGTGTCGCGGGTCGTCGCCCGGTAGTAGACGCCCTGCACGCGCCCCGAGACGTACACGTGTGCTCGCGTGCGGTCGGTCATCGCGAGAGCGTGCGCCCGCCGCCGGCTTAAACGCGGCGCCGAGGGATCGCCCGTTTCAACCGAAGGCCGGCGGCCGCCGATCGGGAAGAGACCGACGACGGTCCGCAACCGACGACTTCTAACGAACGGCCGCCGACACGCCGGGTATGGACCTGTTCGGAACCGCGGGGATCCGCGGGAGCGCGACGGAGCGGGTCACCCCCGAGCTCGCGCTCGCGGTGGGACGCGCCGTCGCGGCGGAGATACGAGCGGACGCCGAGAGCGACGGAGACGGGTCGGACGCGGACGACGCGCATCCCGCCGAGATCGTGCTCGCCCGCGACGGCCGCGTCACCGGCCCCGCGCTCGCGGCTGCGACCGAGTCCGGGCTCGCGTCGGGCGGGGTGCGAGTGCTGCGCGCCGGGCAGTTGCCGACGCCGGCGCTCGCGCACGCCTCGCGGGGGCGCTACGGCGTCATGCTCACCGCCTCGCACAACCCCCCGACCGACAACGGGGTCAAGCTGTTCCGGGACGGCAGCGAGTTCGACCGCGAGGCCGAGCGCGCCGTCGAGGAGCGCGTGGCGGGCGAGGCGCCGCCGGCGGCGTGGGACGCGTGGACCGAGTCCGAGCGCGTCGAGCCGCTCGGCGGCTACCTCGCCGACGTCGTCGCGTACGCCGAGCGGTTCGGCGCCCCGCTCGACGGGCTCCGGGTCGCGGTCGACTGCGGGAACGGGATGGCCGCCCCCGCGACGCCGACCGTGCTCCGCGAGCTCGGCGCCGACGTCGTCACGCTCAACGGGAACGTCGACGGCCACTTCCCCGGCCGCGGGAGCAAGCCGACCCCGGAGACGCTCCGCGACCTCCGGGCGTTCGTCGCCGACGCGAACGAGGGCGTCGCGGAGCCGGGGCGTCCGGACGCGGGCGGCGAGGGCGACGCCGGAGGCGACGGCGACGCCGAGGCCGAGGGGTTCGCCTTCGGGATCGGTCACGACGGCGACGCCGACCGGATCGTGGTCGTCGACGCCGACGGCGAGGTGGTCCACGAGGACACCGTCCTCGCGCTGCTCGCGGAGCGGTACACGCGCGCGAGCGACGCCGCCGACCCCGTGGTCGTCACGACGCCGAACGCCTCGGGCCGGATCGACGAGCGCGTCCGCGAGGCGGGCGGGCGCGTCGAGCGCGTGCGGCTCGGCGCGCTCCACGAGGGCATCGCCGCGGTCCGGGCGGACGCCGACGACGCCGGCGCCCTCGGCGAGGCGGGCGCGGTCGGGGAGGCGGGCGCCGCCGGCGAGGTGGGAACCGACACCCGCGTCGTCTTCGCCGCCGAGCCGTGGAAGCACGTCCACGTCGCTCACGGCGAGTGGATCGACGGGGTCGCGTCGGCGGCCGTGATCGCCCGGCTCGTCGCCGACGAGGGGCTCGACGGGCTCCGCGAGCCGATCACCGAGCGGCCGTACCGCAAGGTCAGCGTCGACTGCCCCGACGACGCGAAGGCCGGGGCGATGGAGCGGCTGGAGACCGCGCTCCCGGCGGCCTTCCCCGACGCGACCGCGAGCACCGAGCACGGGGTCCGGCTGGAGTTCCCGGACGCGTCGTGGGCGCTCGTCCGCCCCTCGGGCACGGAGCCGTACGTCAGGGTGTACGCCGAGAGCGACGCGGTCGACGAGCTGATCGCGGACGTCGAGGCGGCCGTCGAGGAGGCGGTGGCCGCGGCCGGCGACGCGTAGCCGACCGATCATTCCCGACATACCGCTCCCGTCGGCCATCCGACATACCGCTCCCGTCGGCCCCCGGAGACCACGGACGTGAACACGTTCGGGTCAAACCCGGGCGAGCGGGCGGCGTTCCCGCCGAAGCGCTCCGGGAACGTCCGATACCGCGTCGTCGAGAGCGACGAATTTATGACGTGTTCGCGCGCCAATACAGGTGACATGGTATCCGATCTCGATCGGCGGCGGTTCGTCAAGGCGGCAAGCGCAGCAGGCCTCGTCGGGCTCGCCGGCTGTAGCGGCGGCCCGAGCGGCGACGGGTCGGACGGCTCGGACGGCTCCGACGGCTCAGACGGCTCGGACGGCTCCGACGGCGACGACTCGGGCGACGGGTCCGACGGAGGCGACGAGCCGGCGGCGAACGTCGGGATGGTGTACGCGACCGGCGGCCTCGGCGACGGGTCGTTCAACGACCAGGCCCAGCAGGGGGCCCTCGCGGCGGAGGAAGAGCTCGACATCTCGTTCCAGGAGGCACAGCCCGACGAGGTGGCCCAGTTCAGTAACTTCCAGCAGCAGTTCGCGGAGTCGAGCGACCCGGACTACGACCTGGTGTGCTGTATCGGCTTCCTGCAGGCCGACTCGCTGTCGGAGACCGCGGAGTCGTACCCCGACCAGAACTTCATGATCGTCGACTCGGTGGTCCAGGCCGACAACGTCGCGAGCTACACGTTCCGGGAGCACGAGGGGTCGTACCTCGCGGGCCTGATGGCGAGCCTGCTCACCACCCGCGACTTCTCGGCGGGCGCGGGCTCGACCGCGGGCGACTCCACGAACGTCGGCTTCGTCGGCGGCGTCGAGTCCGACCTGATCCAGAAGTTCCAGGCCGGCTTCGAGGCCGGCGTCGCCGCCGGCAGCGACGACGTCGACGTCAGCGTCAACTACACCGGCAGCTTCAACGACCCCGCGGCGGGCCGCGAGGCGGCGACCGCGATGTACAACAGCGGTTCCGACATCGTCTACCACGCGGCGGGGAACACGGGCACCGGCGTCTTCCAGGCGGCACAGGAGCAGGACGGATTCGCGATCGGCGTCGACCGCGACCAGTCGATCACGCGCCCCGACTACGCCGACGTGATCCTCGGGAGCATGGTCAAGCGGGTCGACACGGCCGTCTACAACGCGATCGAGGCGACCGTCGAGAGCGAGTTCCCCGGCGGCTCGAACGTCGCGCTCGGGCTCGACAACGAGGGCGTCGCGCTCGTCTACGGCGACCAGCTCGGCTCCGAGATCCCGCAGGACGTCAGGGACGAGGTCTCGACCGCGCGCGAAGACATCGTCGCCGGGGACGTTTCCGTTCCTTCGTCGCCCTCGAACGTCTGACGGAGCGGGCGCTCGCTCCGGTCGGATCGCCGGCCGCTCGCCGGTCCGTGCGGACCGAACCATATCCAAACATATTCACCCGACCTCGAACCAGGGGGTAGTAGACCAATGGCCTCAGCCGTCCACCTCGACGGGATCACGAAGCGGTTCCCCGGCGTCGTGGCGAACGACGACGTCGACCTGCGGGTCGAGCGCGGCACCGTCCACGCCCTCCTCGGCGAGAACGGGGCCGGGAAGACGACGCTGATGAACGTGCTCTACGGCCTCTACGAACCCACGTCGGGGACGGTCCGGCTCGACGGGGACCCCCACGCGTTCGACTCCCCGCGGGACGCGATCGACGCCGGGATCGGGATGATCCACCAGCACTTCATGCTCGTGGACCCGATGACCGTCACCGAGAACATCACGCTCGGCAACGAGCCGCGGAAGTGGGGCGGACTCGCCGTCGACCGGGCCGGCGCGCGCGAGGCCGTCGTCGAGCTCGCCGACCGCTACGGCTTCGACGTCGATCCGGACGCGCGGATCGAGGACGTCTCCGTGGGCGAACAGCAGCGCGTCGAGATCCTGAAGGCGCTGTACCGCGGCGCCGACACGCTGATCCTGGACGAGCCGACCGCGGTGCTGACTCCCCAGGAGGTCGACGAGCTGTTCGACGTGCTCGACGAGCTCACTTCGCAGGGGAAGACGATCATCTTCATCACCCACAAGCTGGGCGAGGCGATGCGCGCGGCCGACGAGATCTCCGTCCTCCGGGACGGCCGGAAGGTCGGGACGGTCGACGCGGACACCACCACCCAGGAGGAGCTCGCGGAGCTGATGGTCGGCCGCGAGGTCCTCCTCGACGTCGACCACGGGACCGCGGAGACGGGCGAGGTCGTCGCCTCGGTCTCCGAGGTCGTCGTCGAGGACGACCGCGGGGTCCGGGCCGTCGACGGCGTCTCGTTCGACGTCCGCGGCGGCGAGGTGTTCGGGATCGCCGGCGTGGACGGAAACGGGCAGTCGGAGCTCGTCGAGGCGGTGACCGGGCTCCGGACCCCCGACGCGGGCGAGGTCCGGTTCCGGGGCGAGGACGTCACGACCGCCTCGCGGCGGGACCGGATCGAGGCCGGCATGGCGTACGTCCCCGAGGACCGCCAGGAGCGCGGCCTGGTGATGGAGTTCGACCTCGTCGAGAACGGGCTGCTCGGGAGCCAACACGGCCGCGAGCTCGCCGCCAACGGCCGGATCGACTGGGAGAAGACGCGCGGGCACGCCGAGGCGATCATCGACGAGTACGACGTGCGGCCGCCGGACGCGGACGCCGACGCGGAGTCGCTCTCCGGCGGCAACCAGCAGAAGTTCATCGTCGGTCGGGAGTTCGAGCGCGACCCCGAGCTGGTCGTCGCCTCGCACCCGACGCGGGGCGTCGACGTGGGCTCGATCGAGTTCATCCACGAGCGGCTCCTGGAGCTCCGGGAGCGGGGCGTGGCGGTCCTCCTCGTCTCCTCGAAGCTGGAGGAGGTACAGGGGCTCTCGGACCGCCTCGCGGTCGCGTACGAGGGCGAGTTCGTCGACGTGGTCGACCCGGACGAGACGACGGAGGAGGAGCTCGGCCTGCTGATGGCCGGGGAGCGACCGGGCGGCGGTGGCGGGGACGGCCCGGCGGCGGCGGGGAACGAGGACGCGGACGAGCCGGAACGGAACGCGGAGGCGGACCTCGCGGACGCCGCGGACGGTGAGCGGGCGTGAGCGCCGCCGACCGCGCGCGCGACGCGCTCTCTCGGCTCGTCGACGCCTCCGCGGCCGAGCGGGTCCTGATCAGCACGGCGGCGCTCGTCCTCTCGGTCCTCATCGGCGCGGCGCTGGTGCTCGTGGCCGGTCGGATGACGACGTGTACCGCCGGCGAGGCGGTGTACTACCTTGGGGTCGGGTTCTGTTACGACCCGGTCGTCGTCTTCGACCGCCTCTTCCTCGGGGCGCTCGGCGACCCGCTCAGCGGCGGCTGGTCGCCGAACGGGCAGTTCGCGGTCACGCTCCGCGAGACGACGCTGCTGATCTTCACCGGGCTCTCGGTCGCGCTGGCGTTCCGCGCCGGGATCTTCAACATCGGGACGCAGGGCCAGATGGTCGTCGGCGCGCTGGCGACCGCGCTCGGCGTCCTCTGGGCGTCGTCGCTCGTGTCGGGCGCGCTCGGCACCGTCCTCCTGATCCCGTTCGGGCTCCTCGTCGGCGCGGTGTTCGGCGGGCTCTACGGCGCGGTCCCGGGCCTGCTGAAGGCGTACGCCGACGCCAACGAGGTGATCACGACGATCATGCTCAACTTCATCGCGACCGGCGTCGCGCTGTACCTGGTCAGCGGGATCTTCAAGGACCCGAACAGCGCCGCGAACCAGACCGTCCCGCTCCCCGAGTTCGCGCAGTTTCCGGCGCTGCTGTTCGGCGCCCGACAGGACTTCTCCGTCGTCGCGCTCGGCTTCGGCCTCCTCGCCGTCGCCGGGCTGTACTACGTCCTCGAACACACCGCCTTCGGGTACGACGTCCGGACGAGCGGCGTCCAGCCCGAGGCGGCCGAGTACGGCGGCGTCGACGCCAAGCGCACCGTCGTCGCGAGCCTGTCGCTGTCGGGCGCGCTCGGCGGGATCGCCGGCGCGATGTACGTGATGATGGTGCTCGGGACGTTCCAGACGGGGATCCCGGCCTACGGGTTCGACGGGATCACCGTCTCGATCCTCGCCGGCAACAACCCGCTCGGGGTCGGCGTCGCCGCGCTGCTGTTCGGCGTGTTGAAGAGCGGGACGACGGTCGTCCAGTTCGCGACCGACGTTCCGCCCCAGCTCGTCGGCGTCCTCCGCGGGCTCATCATCCTGTTCGTTGCGATGCCGGAGTTCTTCCGCCTGCTGGCCCGCGGGCTGCCGGGAACGGGCTCGAAGCCGGAGGCGGTCGCGACCGACGGCGGGACCGCCGCCGACCGGGGAGGTGAGACCGATGAGTGACGCGCCCGCGGGCGGCGCCGCCGACGGCGACGAGGCCGACGACGCCGAGGACGCCGACGCCGCGATCTCGGCCGAGGGCGCCGACGAGGAGGGCCTCCTCGACCGGTACTCGACCCGGGCGCTCGTCGCCGGCGCGACCGTCGCCGCCGTCGCCGCGCTGCTGCTCGCCGGGCTGCTGTTCCCGGACTCGCTCGCCGGGACGCTCGCGGACGTGCTCACGAGCGAGAACACGCTCGCGGCGGCGCTGCGGCTCTCCGTGCCGATCGCGTTCGCCGCCCTCGGCGGGATCTTCGCGGAGAAGTCGGGCGTCATCAACATCGGGCTGGAGGGGCTCCTGATCATCTCGGCGTTCAGCGCCATCTACGTCGCCGACCTCACCGGCGGAGTGTGGGTCGGCTTCGCCGGCGGCGTCGTCGCGAGCACGCTGCTCGCGGCGCTGTTCGCCGTCGTGACGATCGGGTTCCGCGCGGACCAGATCATCGCCGGGCTCGCGGTGTGGCTCATCGCGCTCGGGCTCGCGCCGTTCGCCTCGCAGGTGATCTACGGCAGCCCGAACACGCCGACCGTCGCGACGTCGCCGTCGATCAACGTGCCGGTGCTCGCCGACCTCCCGTTCTTCGGCGCGCTCTTCTCCGCGTCGCCGTCGGTGTACATGCTGTTCGCCGCCGTCGCCGGCTCGTGGTACGTCTTCGAGCGGACGGCGTTCGGCCGGTGGATCCGCGCCAGCGGCGAGAACCCGAAGGCGCTCGACACCGCCGGCGTGAGCGTCACCCGGGTCCGCTACGCGGCGGTGCTGATCTCGGGCGTGCTCGCGGGGATGGGCGGCGCCGCGCTGTCGCTCGACCTCGGCCAGTTCACCGGCAACGGCCCGACGATGGTGAACGGGAAGGGGTTCATCGCCATCGTGGCGTACCTGTTCGGCAACTACAACCCGGTCGGGGCGTTCCTCTCGACGATGCTGTTCGCGGGGCTGGACGCGGTCCAGACCGTGCTCCAGCTCCAGGGGATCGGGATCCCCCGGCAGCTCATCCGGATCACGCCGTTCGTGGTCGTCATCCTGGTCCTCGCGCTGGTCGGTCGGACGCGGCTCCCGGAGGCGGCCGGGGAGCACTACGAGACCGAGGAGTGAGCGGGCGACGACGCCCCCGAGGAGTGAGCGGGGCGGCTCAGTCCGACGCCGGCCTCGCTCCGTCCCCGTCCTCGGCCGGGGACGGCAGCCGCAGGTCGGCGAACTCCGCCAGGTCGCCGACGCCGGTGACGAGCCGGACCTCGTCCGTGACCGGGACGCCGACGCAGGAGAGCCGGGCGTTCGTCTCGCGGATCTGCGCGTCGGAGAGCACGGACTGCCCCGGCATCGCCACGTCGCCGTCGACGACGACGACGGCGCAGTTCGTGCACGCGCCGCCCCGGCAGGCGTACGGCCAGGACCGGCCGCCGCGCTCGGCCGCCTCCAGGATCGACTCGTCCGGCTCGACGAGGAACCGCCCGTACTCGGGCAGCCCGAGGTCCGACTCGGCCGCCTTCTCGAACAGGTCCGGGTCGTCGAGCGACCAGCCGCGCTCGGTCATCGCGTCGTAGTCGAGGTGGAACACGGTCGAGGGTTCGCCCGTGAGGAGGGGCTCGACCGCGCCCTCCGCGTACCCCCGGATCACGCTCGCGGCCTCGGGGACGGGGCGGTCCGACAGCCCGGCGAACCAGGCCTCGACCGACTCGACCGTGAGGTTCGACTCCGCGGCGACCGCCTCGACGTCGACCCCTTCGAGGCGGGCGATCTCGGCGACGTAGTCGGGCGAGTCGAGCGCCGCGATCGCCTCCTCGACCGACTCGGTCGACCGGTCGTACCACGAGGCCAGTTCGCCCGCGCCGATCCCCTTGTCGTACGCGACGGCGAGCATCAGGGCGGCGGTCGTCTCTCCCTCGCGGACCTCCGAGAGCCACTCCCGGAGCCGGTCCGTGTCGACGTGATCGAGTCCGGACATGTCCGGAGTCACGGCCGCACCGCCGTTAAAAACGAGGGCTGAACAGTTAGGGACGCGACGGCGTCGTCGGCGACCGCGGACGACCGCGACGACGCCCGCGGTCCCGGACCGGGCGGCGATCCGCGTCGGTCGCGTCGCCGTCCGGGGCTCGTGTCGCTCCCGAGGGGACCGAAACGGGAACAAAGAGTTTTGCCACCGGGGGAACGACCCACGTGTCATGAGCATCGACGAGTACGACGTCGTCGTGGCCGGCGCCGGGACCGCCGGCTGTTACGCCGCCGCGACGATTGCGAACGAGGGGCTCGACGTCGTCATCGTCGAGCGGAAGGACGAGGCGGAGGCCGGCCACATCGCCTGCGGCGACGCGCTGAAGGGCGCCGACGCCTTCCCGGAGGCCATCCCGAAAGAGCGGCTCGAACCGGCGTTCACCAACACCGGCGTCGACCATGGGCGGTTCGAGATCCCGCAAGAGGACACGGTCCTGGAGATCCCCGTGCCGGGCGAGCTCGCGGTCATCGACCGGTGGGAGTACGGCCGGCAGATCATCGCGGGCGCCGAGGACGCCGGGGTCGACTTCCACTACGACACCGTCATCAACGACGTAATTCAGACCGAGGCCGGTCGGGTCACCGGGCTGCGCGCGAAGCGGAAGGGCGACGCGGTCACATACGAGGCCGACCTCGTGATCGACGGGGCCGGGTCGCTGTCGCTGCTCCAGGACAAGGCGGACTTCGAGGGGACGACGTTCGACACCAACGTGCGCTACTCGCAGTTCTGCTCGGCGTACCGCGAGATCGTCGAGGTGCCGGAGCCGGTCGAGTGGGACGACGCCCTCGTCTTCAAGGCGACCGACCGCGCCGCCGGCTACCTCTGGTACTTCCCGCGGACGAGCACCGAGATCAACGCCGGGCTCGGCTTCCAGATGAACGAGGAGCCGATGCAGCTCGTCGAGGCGCTGAGACGCGACCTCCGGAACCGCGACGAGTTCGAGGGCGCCACCGTCACGGACAAGCTCGGCGCCGCGCTCCCCACCCGTCGCCCCTACGACTCGGCGGTCGCGCCGGGGTACATGGCGGTCGGCGACGCCGCCGGGCACGTCAACCCGACCACGGGCGGCGGTATCGCCGGCGCGGCGTACGCGGGCAAGTACGCGGGCGAGCAGGCCGTGAAGGCGGTCTCCGACGGCGACGTGAGCGAGGAGAACCTCTGGCGGTACAACACCCGCGTGATGGACCACTTCGGCGGGCGCTACGCCGGACTCGACGTGTACAACGTGCTCTCGACCGCGGTCGACGTCGACGACCTGATGGGGCTGCTCGCCGCGCTCCCGGGCGAGAAGCTCGCGGAGGCGTTATACGAGGGCTCCACGTCGATGTCGTTCGGGCTGAAGCTGAAGGCCGCGGTGAAGAGCTTCGGCTACTGGGGGACGATCCGGAACTTCTACCAGACGAAGACGCTCGCCGACGAGCTGCTCGACCACTACGAGTCGTACCCGACCAGCCCGGCCGCGATGGCGAACTGGACCGGCGAGCGCGACGCGATCATGGACCGGATCTACGAGACGACGGGCGCCGACGCGAAGTACTGATCGGGGCGGTCGAGTGGGTGAGGTCGCCGTCGTTGCGACGTTCCTTTCGTTGCGTTCCATCCTCTCAGCGTGGTCTCGTCCGGGCAGTTGGCTGTTACCGGGCGCTGCGTCGTTGGAAGCGCACACCGATCGATGACGGAAGTGGGTATCGCAGATCGGTGGTACCGATTCAGTATTTAAATAGCCGCGCGGCGGCAGCGGTTGTTTATAAATAAAGGTCGCGGTGGCGCGTGCCTGCGAGCGGCCGACAGGCCGC
>NZ_JANHDN010000006.1 GCF_024494565.1 Halorubrum rutilum | reverse complement strand
TTGAGCAACCGGCACAACCTCCCCGATGAAGCGGGAGATTTGTGTCATAGGCAACCGAATCTTCCCGCTTCAACTCCTTTGATTTAGTGGCCTACCTCGCTGCTGTATGGCGATTCAACACAGCCCCTCATAGTCAAACATCTGGCCGCCGTAGGTGTCGATAAACGATTGGGCTTCCTCTTGATCCGAGAACGGGTGTAGCGCCGGGCCCATTCCACCCATCACGTCGCTTTCGGCGACGTAGACGAGGCCGGTCGCGTCGGCGAACGTCTCCGGTGCCGTCGGCGACGGCATTCGCGGCGCACCGTCACGCTGCCGCACGGTGTAGTCGACGCGCGAGAAGTCGGTCACGTAGACGACGACCGGCTCCCAGCCGCGGTCTAGCCGATCGAAGTGGTAGGGAAACAGGCTGTGGACGAGGGTGTGGAACCACGCCGGGTTACCCTCGTCTCGCGGTTCGGCGTCTCGATAGAAGATCTGCCCGTTCGCGCCGCCGTGGGGCCCGATCGCCATCCCGTGGTCGGTGTCGAACTCTCCCTCAAGATTGACCGGATCGGGGAGGGCTTCCTCGGAGGCGCTCCCGCTGAGACAGCCCGCGAGTCCGATGACTGCACCGCCGATCCCGGCAGCGATGACGCGGCGTCGGTTCATATCCATGCTTACGCTCACCCGATCATATCCGTTCTGGTGGGAACGTCGAATTCGCCTCACACAAAGATTGGGTGCGTTGATGCTGTGAAAGAAATGTACGAATCGAATGCCAATACGATCGCGCGACCGGAGTCCTCACTCCGCGAACCGGAATCGGCTCCGTTCGATTACGATACTTATGCGCTCTCGGAAGGCGAGCGTTCCGACCGAAGCGAGGCTTCCGAAGAGCGTCCACCCCGCAAGCGAGCCGACCGCCCGGCCGACGTCGACGACGTTCCCCTCCTGCGCGAACGAAACCCCAATCACGGTCTCGAAGACGAGTCCGCGGAAGGCTCCATTCGGTGTGAGCGCGGCTCGTCCGGCGACCGCCGACGGGTCGGCACCAGCCATCAGTGACTGAATGAGCGCGAGGTCGCCGCCGAGCGTTCCAACGAGGAACGCGAGGACCGCGAGCGCGGCCGCGCCCCGCCGGCTCGTCGCTGCTGCCGACACCCACATCGACAGCGCGAGGAACGCCGCCCCGAACAGCGTGATCAGTGCGAGAAAGCGGACGTACAGCAGCGGCGAGTCGACGCCCGCGTGGGTCGCGAAGATTCCGGTGTCAGGGGCGGCAGTCAACCAGACGTAGCCGCCGATCACGGCGAATGGGAGGCCGACGACCGCAACCAACGCCACCAGCCGTGCAAGCAGGACACCGACGACGTAGCCCACGACGCCAATCGGATACGTCCGGATCACGGCGAATTCCCCGCTGACCGCGTCCGCCAACAGCGCCCGATACCCCAGCACGACCGCGAGTAGCGGCACCAGCAACTCGGCCGGCAAGAGGAGGTCGACAACCGCCGGAACGAATCCTGTCGCGCCACCGCCGCCGACGGCGACCAGAAGCCAGAGCACACCAAATAAGCCGACCCCTAGGACGCCGTAGCCGGACGTGCGCAGGATTGTTGCGAGCTCTCGTCGGAATACGGTCCCTGCGCCGGCAAACGCGTCAGTCACGCCCAGATCCCCGGTCATCGTTCGGACACCCCCGTCACATGGACATCGCGGTCGCCATCGTCCCCGGGCCCGTTTCGCTCGTCTTCGGCCGCCGCACCGCTTCTCGCTGGGTCCGCGTCGTCGTCGGTTCTAAAGAGCGTAATGTCGCGTCCCGCAGCCTCGTACAGCGCCGCGGTCGTGTCGACGTCGTACTCGTCGCGGAGGGCGTCGAGGTCGCCGGCAACTGCAACCCGTCCGCGGACGAGCATGACAACGCGATCAGCGTGGGCATCAACGAGATCGAGATTGTGTGTACTCACAACGACCGTCTTGCCGTCGGTCACGTTGGTGGCCGCAGTCCGGAACGCCCGCTCACGCATTCCAGGGTCAAGCCCGCTGGCCGGTTCGTCAAGCACGACGAGTGGCGGATCGCCCAGCATCGCCTGTGCGATACCGAGAAGTCGCTGCATCCCACCGGAGAGATCCTCAACCGGTTTGTCGGCGGCGTCCGACAGTCCGACCGACGCGAGCGCGGCGTCGGGATCTCCATCAACCAGTCGCGCGTAGAACGCGAGCGTTTCCCGAGCGGTGAACCCCTCACGGAACGGAACCTGCTGCGGGAGGTAACCGATCGACTTCCTGCCCCCGTCCTCGGCGATCGGCGGTTGGACCTGCCCGGTGGTCGGGAGAACAGTTCCTGCGAGCGCACCGAGCAGCGTCGACTTTCCGGAGCCGTTCGGCCCGATTACCGCCGTGAGCCCCGGCTCGAACACGAGCGACACCGAATTGAGCACCGGCACGCCGCCATACGTCCGAGTGAAGTCGTCGACAACCACGCGGTCGGGTTTGGCGCCTTCAACCGGTGACTCGGAGTCGGGCGTCCCCTCCGCCGGTGAGCGCTCGGTCATAGAGACGCCTCCACGACCGCCGCATGCTCGTTCGGCTCGGTACCCCAGTTCGGTCGCGTTACGTTTCGGTCGTCCGCGGTCATTGGTTGGTTGTCAAGTTGCCGAACAGCATGGCCGCGGTCATTGATCTGCGCCCGCCAATCGGTGTGAATCGCCGTTACATTTGGGTCCGTAGCCGCTGCGACCCGATCGGGAGCGTACGGCTCCGGTGCCGGTGCCGGATCAATGATACTGCCAGAACGCGCCCCCGCGACGGTGCCGCGGAGGCGTTCGAGAAGTTCGTTCGCTGGCGACTCGCGGAGCGTGACGACGGCCGGTTCCCGGTGGAGGGCAGCGTCGATCGGCGATGTCGGGCGGTAGGCACGCCCGCCCGGCTCGTGGAGCCCCGCGTTCGCTCCCTCCCAGTAGTTACCGCGATCGCCGTCGGCCCACACGCGTAGCGGTCCTGCTCCAGCCCCGGCGTGGCGGTAGTTCCCCACGAAATCGTTTGCGACCACGCGGCTCGCAGGCACGACCGTCGTCGCTCGCGCGCCCTCTTCATTTTCCACGACAACGTTGTGCTCGTATAATGATCCGCGTGAACTGGTGGAAAAGCCCAGATCGTTGTGTGCGAGCGTGTTGTAGCCGACGTACGTTAGCGTCCCGGACGCTTGTATCCCGGCCGCTGAGCCACGCACGTCGTTGCCGACGATCGCGTTACGGGCTGGCCGAGTCATTACCGTGATCCCCGCGAAAATCTCGTCTCGGAACGAGTTGTCCGCGATTAAGGCGTCGCCGGTGTACATGAGATGGACACCGTAACGGTTCTGTCTGAACGTCGAGTTCCTGACGATTGACCCGTCGGCACGGTGGAGATATATCCCGTCACGACCGTTCGTGAACGTCCCGTTGGTGACCGTTACTTGCGATTCCATTCCGGTGATTCCCATGAAGCCGTCATCCCACTCAGCCGTTCCATTGACCTCGATATCACGGAGCACCGCGTCTGATCCGTCCCGCAGGAGAACACCGCTCGCGTTCGTGTCGATCATCACGTCGTCTATGAACAGCCCTGGCGCGCCGAGTCCGCGGATCCCGGCGTCGCCGTAGCCGTATCCCAGTTGGATGTTCGTGTCCCACGACTCCGTCTCATTTCCTTGCGCGGCCTCTTTGGCCCGCCGTTGAGCCGCTTCGGGATCCCGGGTCCGATTACCGGTGCCGTCGATCGTCAGTCCCGTGATCGCGACGTTCGGCGCCCGAACGGTGATCACCGAACCGTTTCCGCCACCGCTGACGTGTGCGCCTTCGCCGGCGATCGTGAGGGGTTTCGTGACATTGATCTGCTCCTCGTAGGATCCAGACGGCACGACGACAGTCGTGTTCGGTGGGGCTGCGTCGACCGCAGCCGAAATTGTTCCGGCATCCTCACCGACGGTGACCGAGACAGGGCGGTCGGCGGTTTGCTCTGCAGATGTGACCCGTTTATCTGCCATTTCCCAGCGTTCCGGTGCCATCGCCCGCGCGACCGCCCCGGAGTCAACGTCGAACGATCGCGTCCGAAGCTCCGCCCAATCAACGATTTTCCCGCCGTGACTTCCGGTGAACGCTGTTGCCGCGTCCCGAGAGGAAAACGGGATAACCGTCTCGCCGGCTGGCGTCCGAGCCTCACTGTTGACAACGTAGACCGCTTCTTCGGCAGGTGTCCACGACGATGGTCTCGATTCGGCTGCTGTGAACAACCCCGTTTCAGTCGTCCCCGGCTTGGTCCCATCAAAAGTTTCGACATACGCGATGAGCGGATAGCCGAACCGACGTTCGGTGTAGCCTTCGTCGAGTCGATCGACAAAGGATTCGACGCCGTTGTATCCAATGACGTACTGGAGCTGCGAGTAAAACACCTGAACGCGCGGAATTCGGCCGGAATCAGACATTAGCGAATCCGTCTCCGTAGACAGCCCGAGTTCGACGATATCCTCGTACGCGACGGGGTCAGGCGCGGTCGCCGCAGGGTCGGAAAGGAACGCTCCGGCAACGACGAATCCGACGATAGCCGCGAATACGACAACCCAGGCAAGCACAGCCCGCGATCGGTCGCTGTACGGGTCGAAAATCGCCACAGAACTGGTACCCGTCGTCGAGATATATCTGATCTGGTTCGATTCTCGAATACGAGCGTCTGTTAGTAATGGGAGTATTTACATACTGATTGATGTATGAGGCGGTGCATCCTCAAGTCCCCGTCAGCTCAGGCGTACTGGTTGATCAACGAGCGCAGTTCGTCTTTCTGTCGGACACCGACCATCTGTTCAACCTGTTCGCCACCATCGAAAAGATACATTGTTGGGACCCCTTGAACACGGTATTGTTGTGCTAGTTGTTGGAACTGGTCGACATCGATTTTAGCCACAGTAGCGTCAGTTTCGGCAGCCAGCTCCTCAACGATCGGTTCGAGCATCTGACACGGACCGCACCAGTCGGCATAAAAGTCGGCTAGAACAACTCCGTCTTCTGCGAGGAGGTCGTTGAACTGATCTGCGCTCTCAACGTGGATGGGTTCATTTCGATCATCAACAGTCGCTGTGCTGTCGTCGTTCGCTACCTGCTTCCGTAGTTCTTCGATCTTTTCCTGTCGGATCTGGTCTCGATCGCTCATCACGCACAATTTGTGGCTGGATCGTAATAATAGTTTTGCGGCTAATATACAAGATAGCTCGGGAGAGTGAGTAGATTGTCGCCGTAGCTATAGATAGCATTTTTAGATGAATTATTATATTAGTCGAAACTCAGTTCGTCAAAACCGGTTGAAGCATCCTTTCTGCCAACATACCTACTAAGTAGTTCTCTTTGACATCAGGATCCCACGCACAATGTGATAAGTATAGGGCCGGAATGTATAAGTTAGTATAGTGACTATCTTACAATACAAATGTCCGGTGTAGCCATTATTGGTGGTGGACCGACTGGGTTGAACGCAGCAATCTACACGGCCCGTGCCGACAAGCGAACGCTCGTGTTTGACGACGGTGGCGGAACGACCCGTGATGTAGACACCATGGAAAACGTCTTCGGATTCCCAGAAGGCGTTACCGGCCCGGAGCTCGTCGATTTGGGTCAAAAGCACGCACAAAAATACGGTGCTAAAATTGTTGAAGAGGAAGTGGTTCGGATAGAACCAGATGAGGAGCAATACTGCGTCGAGACGACAGTTGACAAGTACACCGTCGACGGTGTGATCATCGCGACCGGAGCGGACTACGAACGGCCAGCAATCGCGGACGTCGAATCATACGAAGGTCACGGCGTCTCCTACTGTGTCGAGTGTGACGCGTACTTTTATCGCGACAGTCCAGTCGCAGTCGTTGGTAACGACAACTACGCCGCGACAGAAGCGTTGATGTTGCTTGACTACACCGATGATGTTCGAATCCTCACCAACGGATCGCCGTTTGAGGCCGATAAAGACCTCCAAGAGCGTGTCGTTGAGGCAAACATTCCGGTCATTACTGACAACCTGGATAGGCTTACAGGCGAGGAGGTACTTGAAGCCGTCATCACTCAGAATGGAGAGGAGGTGCCAGTAGACGGACTGTTTGTCGCACTAGGTACTGCCGGCGGCACCGACCTCGCGGAGATGCTCGGTGTCCCTGTTGATGGTGACGATATCATCACCGACCCCGATCAGTCGACGCCAATTGATCGAGTGTACGCGGCAGGCGATGTCACTGGTGGCCACCAGCAGATCGCGACTTCAGTCGGAGAGGGTGCCCGCGCAGCCATCAACTTGCTTGAAGACCTCCGTGGGGCAGACTACATCGACTACAAAAAGTTGGATTCGCAACCGGCCTGACTGATTCGATCGGCGGCGAGGTTCCGGTTGGTGCGTGGTGGATTCGATCTCAGGCTGCTCCAATTGATATTCACCGTCGACTCCTTTTGTTGTCGCAGAAGAAGACTCGGGAGTGTACACTTCTCGATTGAGAAGTAGCCGGTAGACGTATATAATGCTACATTATTCGCCGTACTCTTCAATGCACACCTCATTTTAGGTAAACCTAAATGACGGCTGCGCTGGTGGACGTTCCTTCGGAAGAATGGATTGACCTGATTGACGTGCCGGACGACGAGACGCGAGCTCGGTTGCTGCGACTGGGCCTTCTCGACGGTCGTGTCAAGTGTCATAGACAGATCCGTAATGGCCCGGTCGTCATTCGGCGTCACGGGATGGAAGTGGCGCTCGGCCGACCGCTCGCCGAGGAAATTACTGTTGAGCGAGCAGACGGTGACCGGGGACCGCGATGACGGGAGAAGGCCTTATGCGGGGCCTCACCTCTGGTAATACCGAGACGTCTGTAGCGCTAGTCGGCGCACCCAACGCAGGCAAGAGCGCGCTGTTCAAAAGGCTCACAGAAGAGTACGTTGATGTCTCAAACTACCCCGGCACCACGCTCAAGACGACCTCGGTGACGGTGGGGTCGACAGAGTTGACTGACACTCCGGGGATCAACGGCGTCTCGTCGTTTTCCGAAGAGGAGCGAGTCACGAGAGAGGTTATTCTCGACGCAGATGCGGTCATAAACGTCGTCGACGCCACACAATTAGACCGAGATCTGTTCTTGACGTTACAACTGTTAGACATGGGTGTTCCAACTGTTGTCGCGCTGAATATGATGGACGAGGTCGCGGCCGACAATCTTGAGCTTGATATTGACGCGCTGGAAACTGCGCTTGGTGTCCCGGTCATCCCGACCGTCGCCATTACCGGTTCGGGCGTTAACGAACTGCAGAATCGCCTCTCAGAAGCATCAGCGCCCCCATCAACGCCCATCGCTTCGTACTACGACGTGCTTCCTGACGACATCAAGGCCACCCGCGCAGAGAAGACGCTACTCATCGAAGGCGACGAACCAACAGCCCGCCGCGTCGACACCCGTAACCTAGTAGCTGATGGGGGTGACACCTCTCCCGCCGCTATCGAGAAACGAGAAACGGTCTATCGGGAGCGTCGCACCCGGGTTCGATCGATCGTTGAGACGGTCGAGCATGCCACCACATCTGGGGGACCCCCTATGAAATGGCTTGAGAACCTGCTTATGCGGCCGGCGACGGGTATTCCGATTGTGTCCGGACTCCTCATCGCGATCTTCTATTTTATGGGAGTAGTGGTTGCACAGACGGTTGTCGGCTACACGGAGAAAATACTCTTCGGCCGATACTATAATCCCGCTGTTAAGACAGTTGTCGAGGATATCCTCCCGCCAACCGAATGGGCCGCTCATGTTGAGTTCTTGCTTATCAACGATAACCTAGGATTGCTGACGATCACCGTCCAGTACATTCTCGGCGTGTTAGTACCGCTCGTGGCTGCGTTCTACCTCGTGATCGGCATTCTTGAAGACGCCGGCATCCTGCCCCGACTTGCTGTGTTGACCGATAGAGGGCTTAACCGGATCGGGCTCAACGGTCGCGCGGTCGTCCCGTTGATCGTCGGTATGGGATGTGTGACGATGGCAGTCATCTCCACTCAGATGGTCGGGTCGCGCCGAGAGCGACTCATCACAACAGCATTACTGGGTCTTGCTATCCCCTGTTCTGCACAGATCGGCGTTATTATGGGGTTACTTGCTGGGCTTGGATTCGTCTGGTGGGCTAGCTATCTGCTTGTACTGCTCGGTGTCCTCGGGGTTGCCGGCGTCTTTCTTGACCGGGTACTCCCCGGCGATCAAGAGGCATTAATCGAGCAACTCCCACGTTTGCGCGCCCCGCGCCCCCGAAACGTCGCTCGTAAAGTGTCGAATCGGACGCTCGCGTTCCTTAGGGAGGCGGCGCCCTTGTTCGCGGGCACTGCGGTGGTGGTATCGGCGCTTGACTACGCTGGCGTGCTCGACGCGATCATAGCAGCGCTCCGGCCGCTGACCGCCGCACTAGGGTTACCGGCGTCATTCGGACAGGTACTCGTTCTGGGACTAATTCGACGTGACTTCGCCGCCGCAGGAATGACAGACTTGACGCTGGGAGCACCACAGACTTTTGTCGGGCTGGTCGTCATCACGCTGTTCGTTCCTTGTATACTTACTATGACGATGATTCTCAAGGAACACGACGCGCGGAGTGCACTCCTGATGTGGGCCGGCTCTTGGGTGACAGCGATCACCGTCGGTGGACTCGCCGCGGCCGCTCTGGAGGTGATCCTGTGATCTGTCCGACTTGTGGGTATGAGTTCGATCCTGCCCGTGGGTTGGCGTGTCCACGCTGTGGCGCGTCACTGTCCTGTTCGGAGGTGTCGTGCGCAGAGTGTGGTGCCTGTTCGGGTCTCGTTGACCGCCTCCGATGTACAGTCATGGAGCGATTCAACGGCGAGAGAGAGAACAACGACGAAGACACCGGAAACGAGTCCACGAAGGAGTTCTAGACGGAATCGGCACGAGACCACACGAAGGTCTCGTCAAGGCGTTACTGAGGATTTCGACTCTCCGCGAAGTATTCTGTGCGCGATAAGGGTAGTGCTCTCGACTTGCTGTGCATTTACTATCGACCTTTAGTTAGTTTTGTTGACAGTAACTAACGTGGTCGGGACGATAATTGCGATTGTTAGTATTGCTCCGCTGATCACCGCAAAGGGAGCGACTGCGTTCACGGGATAGGCGAGCAGGTTGATCGCTGCCCAGTTCACAACGCTCAAAATAACGGTGTAAGCGATAGAGGCAAGCAGGACGATGACACTGAACGCACCGACGACGACCCCCGCAAGAGAGGGCGACTCTTCGGTAGAATTCTTATTCGAACTCATTGGTATATTCTGTTAGAGTATAGTACATATTACACACAAATAAACACGGCGAAAGCGCCAATCAAGTCGCGTGTTGTGTGCTAATCACGATGGTGCAACTACAGTCTGGTAATATTAATACACTCGCAGTCTAATAGACAACCCGGCACATACACAGCACAGCAGCAAATTGACGGCAGATATACACAACAGCCACTTAGTTATATGAGAATATAACAAGGACAAAAATCTGTCTAAAAAATAGGTTTGTGAAAATAGTAAATGGATTTTATAATATCGAAATGTAAGAAGTATTTGTAATGGCAGTTGAAAGCGACGACCTACGATCGAAGCTCGGAGAGAAAGGTGAACTAATGCTGGCTGTTTCGGAGTTTGAAGAGCCGCTAGAGATACATCTCCACGATACGGACATCGAAGATGGGACAGTTAGAATTGAACTAACAGACGGTGTCCTCACGTTTGATACGGACGAAATCGTTGCGGCATGGCACCACACTCATTCGCTCGCGGATTTCGGGCTGGAGGACTGATCTGCTCGTGTACGCTATCTAACGCGGACCCAAACGGTGAGCTGCCCGTGTACGGCAAGCTCGAGAAGAGTTCCTGCATGGCAACGCGGGTGCTGGCAGAGCACGGGATACCTGCTCGCACCCTGACCGGCGGTTACTACCACTACGAGTCTGCGACGGCAGACGGCACAAAGAATTGAACCCGTATCAGCAGAGTACGCAGGAAACACGTCGAAAGGATTGTTCCAGTTGAGGGTCTGACGTGGTTGATCACAATTCGGTACGACCGTGCTACTACTGAGACTCCGCAGCCACCAAGTGAAGCAGATGAGTCCTGATATCAACGGAGCTGAGCGTCAACCAACTGTTGCACCTCAGCCGACAGAGTCCCAGTTACGGTACAGCGCCACGCCGAACGCAAAGATGACCCCACCGACTCCGACTTGTCGACCCACCGTTCCGAAGTCACCGCTGAGACCGGCGATAACCGCTCGGACCGTCATCACGAGCGAGACAAGCACGACGAGCGCGAGCACGGCGTGATGTGTCTCCATATGTGAACCCACCCACCTCGTGGACCAAAAGGATCGGTTGGCACAAGACAATCAACGCGACTGCTGTCACGTGAAAAGTCAATACTGGGATCGATGCCGGTAGCGGTATCGAACCGGCGTGGGGGGGCGTGCAGTCTTAATTCGCTGTCGTGTGAAACCGGATGTCGATTCCGACTTGTCCTATGACAACTCCGACGTTATGCGGGAGCAGTCCATAAGAGCGATAAGAAACATCGACTGCCGAGCGGCTCAAAAAACGCGACGAACACACTACTCATCACCACGTACTAAATGATCGACCCAGTACTCGCAAGCCGGTTCCAGTTCGCTCTGACGACGATCGTTCACATCATTTTTCCGGTGATGAGCATGGGACTAGCTCCCTTCCTCATCTACTTCACGTGGAAGGATATCCGGGGCGGTGATCCGGTGTACGAACAACTCCGTCGCTTCTGGACCAAGATCTTCGCCGTCTCGTTCGTCGTCGGAACAGTAACTGGAATTGTGCTTGAGTTCGAGTTCGGAACGAACTTCGCCGCGTTCTCGACGACTGCCGGAGAGCTATTCGGTGGTCCACTCGCCATTGAGGGGATGATGGCATTCATGCTGGAGGCGACGTTCCTCGGTATTTTTGTATTCGGCCGTGAGCGGGTCTCTGACCGGCTTTACATGATCTCGAGTCTGGCTGTCGGAGTCGGAACATGGCTGTCAGCTGTCTGGATCCTCATCGCGAACTCGTGGATGCAGATGCCGCGCGGTTACGAACTCGTTACTGAAGATGGCCAACAGGTGGTACACCTCGTTGACCCAGTTGCGGCGTACTTGAATCCGCGTTTCGGATACATGTACGTCCACATGCAGAACGCTGCGGTGGAGTCGGTGGCCCTATTTATGGCCGGCGTCGCAGCGTACTACATATATCGGCATCATGTCTGGGGGAACAAGACGAAGAACATTGTCTTTTGGCACAAGACGCTCAAGATCGCACTGGTCGCATTACTGATTACGGCACCCCTGCAGGTACTCCAAGGTGATCTGTACGCGCGCCATGTATATGAGACACAGCCGCAGAAGTTTGCCGCCATGGAGGCGGTCTGGAACACCGAGTCGTACGTTCCCGAATACATCTTCGCTATCCCGACGGATCTGAGTCAGCTCACAAACCCGCGCGCGAAGGAGCTGTTCGGGGTCGGCATTCCCGGCGGCGCGTCGTGGCTTGCCAGCGGGGGGGACGCGACCGCGGAGATCCGCGGTCTGAACACGTTCGACACGGAAGCGCCGCCGGTCGCCATCGTCTTCTGGTCGTTCCGCGCGATGGTCGGGATGGGCTTTTGGTTTATTCTGCTTGCGTTCTGGGGCGGCTACCGGTGGTACACCGGTGAGCTATTCGAGGACGGACTGCTCCACAAGGCGCTGATGACTTCCAGCCTCCTCGGTTTCGTCGCGGTCGAACTCGGGTGGGTCGTTACCGAGGTGGGCCGCCAGCCGTGGGTGATCCAAGGCATCCTGAAGACGAGCGAAGGTGTCTCGCCCGGGCTTACCGGAAGTGAGGCGTTGATCACGCTCGTTGGGTTTGTCGGCGTCTACACGGCGATCTTGGCGCTGTACAGCTACGTCGTCATCCGCATAATCCGCGGTGGCCCGCCAGACATGGACACACTAGAGTCCGCGGGCGATCACGACGCTCCGCCTGCGGGGGTGCCCGGCGATGACTAGCACGAGCGTCGAGGCACTCGCCTCGGGGCCGCTGTTCGGTCTGCCGCTGCCAGAACTGTGGTTCGTACTCGTGTTCGGCTTGTTGGGAACGTTTCTGTTCCTCGATGGATTCGACTTCGGGGCCGGTGCGATCTTCGCGACACTCACAGACGACGACGCACGCGAGGCGGTACTGTCGGCAATCGGGCCGTTTTGGGACGGCAACGAAGTGTGGCTCGTCGTCTTTGGCGGTGCGCTGTTCGCCGCGTTTCCGGCGGTATACGCCGGGCTATTCAGTCGCCACTACCTGCTGATGTTCGGCATTCTCGGAGCACTCATCCTCCGCGGGCTCGCCCCGGAAATGTACGAACAGCGACACGACGAACGCTGGCAGCGATGGTGGGGGCGATCTTTCGTCGCTGGCAGCATCCTAGCGCCGTTCCTCCTGGGTGCGTTCGCGGGGAATTGGCTCGTTGGGACTTCCCGGTCGTTCACGGTCGTCGGAGTTGTCGTCGGGATCACGGTCACGGCCTTAACTGTCGTGTCTGGCGCCGCATTTCTCCGATTAAAAACCCAAGACGCGCTTCCCAAGACGGTGATGTGGATCGGGCTCGGGGCCATCGGTGCGTATCTCCTCGGGGTCATCGTGACCCTTGGAGTCTTGGCGGTCCAACTCCCAGCCGGCGTTGACGCGGTGCTGTCGGCACCGGTACTCGCATTGGTCGCCGCGTCTGTCGCGCTCGGAGTCGGCTACGGTGTCGCACTCCGACTCGGGTCAAACATGGTCGCACTTGTGGCGGCCGCAGGACTGACGTACGGGCTGATTGCGGTTGTCGCGGTCCTCATGTATCCAAGTATCGATCCGGCAGCGGGGCTGACTATTAGAGGGGCCATCGTCTCAATGCTGCCACTGAACCTCATGTCGATCGGGGCGGCACTGTTACTTCCGCTGATCGCGACGTACTTCGCCGTCCTGTACTCGGCGTTTAGTGGGCCGGTCACAGCCGGCGAGGCGTACTGACATGAGCGATGACTCGCAGACCGGAACACCGGCGCGGACGTCGACGGTCGGGACGCTGTTGATCTCGCGCGTGTTGGTCACGTGGGCAGAGCTGCTCGTCGTCGGCTTCGTAGGGGCCGCGCTCGGTGGGGCCGCGTCTGGTCCGCCGCAGCTCATCGTCTACTTTGCGACGATCTTGGCGTCGGTCGCGGTGGTCATGTACAACGTCGACCGACTTGTCACCGTCCGGATCCGAGGTGCGACATGACCAGTGAAGTACGCGTGGCCGCCACCGCGTCTCAGCGTTCGCTGCCGGGCGATATCCGGGCGTTCGGCGGAGATGAGCCAAATGGACGGCAGTCGACGGGACGGCGGATCAGCGGGTCTCAGTCCGTTCGTTCAGTGGAGGGCGCGAACGGCCCGACTCCGCGGCGTTTGGCGACAATACCGAACAGCAGCACCGCGCTCGGGAGAAATAACAGCGCCCCCAGCGCGGTGACGACGTCGTTACGGATAAGCCCGAAGGCGATTCCGCCGAGCCCGGCGAGGAGCGCGACGACTGCCGGAATGAGCAGGTGGCTTCTGAGCGCACCCAGCGTCTCGCGGGGCGAGAGTGAGAGAACCATACAAGACGATGTAAGTACGTTGAGACCATATCAGACGTGTTGTCGAGAGACAACCGAATCGAGCACCGATGCGCGACACGACGTACCCCCTCCGTCACCGATATCGCGGCCGTCCCAAACCGATGCTGTCCCTACCAACCGAGTTCACTGCCAGATGCACGATTTCACCTTCGAGATAACGTATGACGTCGGCGCCGACGAGTACGTCGACCTGTTCATCGATCGCGAGTCCCTCCGATCGGAGGCTGTCTACTCGTGTCTTGATCCGACGGAGCTGTGGACGCTCGAGTCAGTGACGGGCGATCCGACCGACCTTGCGGCCGTCGATGAGCTCCTCTTAGACGAGTCTGTCGACCGAGAGTCGATCAGCGCCCGGGCGTGTAACTCGACCCGAACGACAAGCCTGTTGACCGAAGAGCAACGACGGAGAGTCGCGTATACATACATCTCGAACGTGGACTACTGCGAATCCGTCCCGCTCATCGCGGCGAAGTACATCGATGGCGGTGTCCTCTTCGAGCAGATTCGAACCGACGACAGGGTTCGTTGGCGCGTGTTAGTACAGGACGATTCGAAGATTGGACTCCTGTATGACACACTGTCCGCGAAGCTCGGCGAGGGGTTATCGTTTTCATTCAAGCACTTGACTGAGGTCGACCACTGGGAGAGCGGGCTCCTCTCACGAGCGGACATCCGCGCGGAACAGCGGGAGATTCTGAACGTGGCCGTCGAGCGTGGCTACTTCGAGACGCCGCGGGAAGTGACACTCGACGAACTCGCCGACGAGCTCGGGTTGCCCCGATCCACCGTGTCGTATCGGCTCCGACGAGCGACCGCAGAACTGGCGAAGCGATTCGCAGAGCAGCAACCATGACGCCTGAAAACCCATCAGAGAGCGGTGAGCACACGCAGACCGACGCATCGACGGCGACACAGTACCCAACAGACGTGCTAGTCAGCCCTGACTGGGTTGACGCACGACTCGATCAGTTTGGTGCTACCGATTCTGACCTCCGGCTGCTCGAAGTCGATGTTAATACTGCGTTCTACGACACGGGCCATGCACCGGGTGCCGTTGGCATTGACTGGCAAACCGACCTCCGATCAGCGGAGTCACATGATATTCTCGGTCCCGATGAGATGCGTTCATTCCTCGGATCACACGGGATTACTGAAGAAACGACTATCGTCGTCTACGGTGATAACTCGAACTGGTTCGCAACCCACCTCTACTGGCAACTCTCCTACTACGGCCATCCAGACGTTCGAATTATGGATGGTGGCCGCGAGTACTGGATAGATTACGATTATCCAACCACAACAGAGCCGGTCGATCCACCACCTGTGGAGTACGGCAGGACTCTTAATCCACCGACCAATCCAAAAATTCGAGCCTATCGTGAAGAGGTACGAGACGCACTCAATACCGAAACCGCATTTATCGACGTGCGTCTACCAGAGGAATTCCGCGGCGACATTACAAAACCACCCGGAATTAACGAGGGGGCAATGCGTGGCGGCCACATTCCTGGAGCAACGAACATCTTTTGGGCTAAGAACATCCGCCCTGATGGCCGATTCAAACCCCCCAGCGAACTCAGAAACGTGTACGAGTCGCACGGAATCTATCCTGATGACGAGGTGATCGTCTACTGTCGGATTGGTGAACGATCATCAGTTACGTGGTTCGTGCTGGAAGAACTGCTTGGGTATGAGCACGTGCAGAACTATGATGGTTCGTGGACTGAATGGGGGAATATGATTGGGGTCCCGATCGAGGTTGGAGACTGAGTTAGGGGGAATGTTCTCTATGCTACTCACTGCAGAGTTTTTAAAGAGCCATAGCTCCATTGAAATCCTCAGCAAGTGATATATTCTGACTCAATCTCGGACAGTTCAAGATACCAATCGCGCATCCCAGTGGTAAAACAGTACTCTCCCAAAAGAAACTAGAACAAGTTACACACAGGTATTTTTGTAATTTGAGATAGTATCATATTCCGTGGACCGTCGTCGATATATCCAGCTATTCGGTGGCGGTGGAACTCTTTCTCTTACTGGCTGCGTCGGGAGTGTATCGTCACCCAGTGGGGAATCCCTGCCCGAAGCACCGTTGACGCTTGCAACGACGACGACAACATACGATAGCGGATTGATCGATGCGCTACTCCCGGGGTTCGAAGAACAGTTCGGGACAACTGTCGAACCAATCGTCCAAGGTACCGGCGGAGCGCTTCGAACCGCCGAAAATGGAGATTGTGATCTCGTCTTTGTTCACGCTCGTCAGCTGGAGGACACATTCCTTCGCGAAGGACACGGTATCAACCGGCGTTCGGTTATGATGAACGACTTTCTGGTCGTTGGACCAGCTGAGGACCCTGCCAACATCGCCGGAAACGGACCGATTGAGGCGTTCGAAGCTATCGCTAATTCCGAGGCCACGTTCTTGTCACGAGGTGATCGCTCTGGGACCCATCTCCGCGAACGCCAGCTGTGGAACGAAGCGGGAATCGACCCCGAGGGGACATGGTATAGCGAAACTGGTCAAGGGATGGGAAGCACACTCATCATGGCCGGACAGACGGGAGCGTACACGTTGACTGAACGTGGAACCTTCCTTAATGTCGCCAAGGATACGCTAGTGCCCCACGTCTCCTATGGTATCGAGGACCCTCCACTGTTGCTCCGAAACGAATACGGTATCATCCCCGTGAATCCCGCCCGCCACGATACTGAATATGCGCTGGCAATGGCCTTTGTCGGCTACGTCACTGGGCCGGGGCAGAACGTTATCGATGGGTATAGAATAGCGAACGAACGAGTTTTCCGACCATTTGGACCGTCGCACACTCCCGGTTTTGAACAGTACGTTCCGAGTGGCTGGCAAGCACCCGGCGCTCAATAATCAAATCCTTATTGCACAGTACGCAGCTCTTATCCACTGGCTGTTTCAGGTGTAAATCGGTCTGAGAAATAGGGTTCCAACAGAGCCAGAGCCATCTGATTGAGACAGTTTTGGACTTCGGTCACAGGCCATAATAGATTTCGTCTGGAGGGTCGGGGTAGATAGTTGTCCTACGACAAGTAGACACATTAGCCGATTGGCTCGCAACTTATGTTGATGCGAAACACCTGCCACTGGGGTAATGACGCGAGCGGAAGGACAGATGTTGGCACACACACGTTGAGATGGACAAAATGAGCAGTTTCGACGCTGAGTCTGAAGACTCACAGTCGATTGAGCAGATCCTCAACGCACTGAGCGTCGAAACGAACCGGAAGATCTTATCTGCGCTCAATAAGCCAATGACCGCCGCCGAACTCGTTGATGAATGCGATCTCTCAACCTCAACCGTGTACCGGAAATTAGACCGACTCAGTAATTCGGGTCTGGTAAAAGAACACCTTGCGGTTGACTCTGAAAATGGACGGTGTAGTCAATATGAGCGAAATATCGAACGTGTTTCGGTTTCTCTGAGTGGTGATGGTCGAATTACGATTCAAGTGAAACAAGCAAGCGGAGGAGAAAATAAAAAGAAAACATGGAGACCATATGAGAAGTAAGCAGTGTGTTAAACAGAACACTTCGAAAATTGTTCTTCTTGAGTTATGTCAGGTAGCACTAATATTCCCACTAGCTGCAAACATATCTACAATATTTACCCTCATATGTGATAGCGAGTTCATGGCCCAAAATGAGGTTGAGAACGGGGTCACAGAGACCATTGGATCTGACAAAGAGTTTGATCCAATCGGGACACTTACGCTCATCGGGATCTACTTCGTCATCCTGCTGCTGGCGTGGGTGTACATCTACTACATCGAGTTCCTCGGGCGGGACCTCGTCGTCGTGGGGTGACCACGAATGCACATTCACGCCTACGAGAAGCTCTGGCTCGCGGCGTCGATCCTGCTGATACTGCTGCTCATTGGCTCGGTCACGTACGGCGCCGTGGGTCCCGGCGTCGCGATGGTCGCCGCCGACGAGCCGACGGTCGACGCCCAGGCGCTCGACGAGGACGAGCGGTTCTCCGAGCCGCGTGTCGAGCGGGTCGGCGAGAACGAGTACGCGGCGTACGTCGTCGCCTACCAGTTCGGGTTCGAGCCGAGCCCGATCGTCGTGCCCGAGGACAGCACCGTCACCTTCTACGTCACTTCCAGAGACGTGATCCACGGGTTCGAGGTCGTCGGCACGAACGCGAACACGATGGTCGTGCCCGGCGAGGTCTCCGAGCTCACCGTCGAGGTCGACGGCGCCGAGGAGTACGGGCTCATCTGTAACGAGTACTGCGGCGCCGGCCACCACGTGATGGAGGGGAAGGTGAACGTCGTCAGCCAGGCCGAGTTCGACGAGCGGAACGACGGGGGTGACGGCGCGTGAGCGAGGCTATCGAGGCCGAGCGCTCCTTTGTCGACGAGTTCCCCGACGAGGCGCGCGTCGTCCGCGCCGCCCTCCTCAGTTCCTTCTTCGCGCTGACGCTCGGCGCGGTCTTCGGGATCGTCCAGACGCTCCACCGGACTGACGTGGCGCGGATCATTCCGTCGACCGACTACTACACCGTACTGACCGCCCACGGCGTCTTCATGGTGATCAGTTTCACGATCTTCTTCCTCGTCGGGCTATTCACGTGGGCGGTGACGCGCAGCCTCAACCGACCACTCATCGACATCCGGATCACGTGGACGTGGTACGCGATCATGGCGGTCGGGATGACGATGACCGGCGTCTCGATCCTCGCCGGCTTTTTCCCCGCGCTCGACATGAGCGCGGACGTCCTGTTCACCTTCTACGCCCCGTTGCAGGCGCATCCCCTGTTCTACGCCGGCCTCGCCGTCTTCATCGTCGGCTCGTGGATCGCCGGCGCCGACTGGTTCCGGACGTTCCTCGCGTGGCGGCGCGACCACCCCGACGAACGAATCCCGCTGCAGACGTTCATGGTGCTGACGACGATGGCGATGTGGTACATCGCCTCGTCGGCGGTCGCGGCGTCGGTGCTCCTCTTTCTTTTACCGTGGTCGCTCGGCTTCATCGACCAGGTGAACCCGACGCTCACCCGGACGCTGTTCTGGTTCTTCGGCCACCCGGTGGTGTACTTCTGGCTGATGCCGGCGTACCTGCTGTGGTACACTGTCCTCCCGAAGATCGCCGGCGGGCGGCTGTTCAGCGACCCGCTCGCGCGCGTCGTCTTCGTGCTGTTCCTCCTGCTGTCGACCCCGGTCGGGATCCACCACCAGTACCTCGACCCGGGGATCGCGGAGGGGTTCAAGTTCATCTCGATGACGAACACGATGTTCCTGCTGTTGCCGAGCCTGCTCACGGCGTTCACGGTCGTCGCGAGCGTCGAGTACGGCGCCCGGCAGCGCGGCGGGACCGGCCTCTTGGGCTGGCTCACCGACCTCCCGTGGCGGAAGCCCGAGTTCACCGGGATGATGCTCGCGGGGCTGATGTTCGCCGCCGGCGGCTTCTCCGGGATGGTGAACGCGGGCATGAACATCAACTACATGATCCACAACACGATCTGGGTGCCGGGACACTTCCACCTCACCGTCGGCACCGCCGTCGCGCTCACGTTCATGGCCGCGACCTACTGGATCTGGCCACAGATCTCCAACAAACCGATCTACAGCCGGCCGATCGGGCTGTTCCAGGTCGTCCTCTGGTTCGTCGGCATGGCGCTGATGTCGAACGCGATGCACGCCCAGGGGATCATGGGCGTGCCGCGCCGGACCGCAGAGCCCGAGTACAGCGGCTTCGACTACCCGACGATGTTCGGCGGGTTCGAGGAGCTCAACGTCCAGATCGCGATCGGCGGGACGCTGCTGTTCGTCTCGACGGTGCTGTTCATCGGGAACCTCGTGCTCACGATGGGGAACCCGCGGGTCACCGGGCTCGCCGAGTCGCTGCCGCCGGCGCTGTCCGGGCCAGACGATGCCCCGCGCGTACTCGACGACCTCCGGCTCTGGGTCGGGATCGCGCTGACCCTCGTCGTCCTCGCGTACGCCCTCCCGCTGGCGGCGATCGTTCGGCGCGGCGGGCTGCTCGGTCCCGGCGTGGGCACGTATCCGGCGTGGCTCATCCCGTTATACGACGCGATCATCGGCGCCGCGACACCCATCATCAGCGCCGTCGGCGACGGGATCTCCGCGCTCGTCGAGGTGGCCTGATGACCGTGGACGTGAGCCGCGGTGGACTCCTGGTGACACTTGCGATCTTCGGCGTGATCATCTACGAGTTGCGGACAGTCCTCGATTTCGTTGGCGTCAAACTCCCGCTTATTCCCTACATGATCGCTGTCTTCGCGCTCGCCGGCGTCCTATTATGGATCATTACTCTCAAAGGAGGATGGCAAACAGATGATGAGAGGACGGACCCTACGTAGAGATCTGGCAATAAAAAAGACGACAGCTAGCTTTCGGCGGGAGGGGCCGCAGTTTCTGACTGTTCGTACTTATTCTCAAACTCTTGAATAAGCTGGCCCATCTTCGCATACCAGTCGTTGAGCAGACGCTGCATGTCATCGGCGATTTTGGAGGGGTCAGACGGCGAGTAGACGTGATAGTAGCCACCCTGATCGTAGTTGATCTGGTCCTTTTCGATGAAGCCGGTCTGTAGCAGCCGTTGGACAGCACGGTAAGCCGTGGATCGCTCACGATCGACTGCGTCGGCGATCTCGTCGACAGTTAACGGTTCTTCGGTCTCAACAAGCGCCTGGAAGCACTCCTTGTCGAGTTCTTTGAGGCCGTGGAAGCATTCTAGTAGCCCCTCGCATTCCATGTCCCGGCGGAGCTGTTCAGACATCGAGTCTGGCATTGTTATCGAGACTATATTGGTACTGAGATATTAAAAGACTTTTGTATAGTTCGCACAATTTTGCGGCGAACTGAGGGAGGTGAGTAAACGCAATCGAACCCCGAACGGTGGGAGTTTCGGGTTTTGTATAAATACGACGTGAGGAGCTACTCGTCGCTCGAGGTATCTGAGAGTAAAAAACAGTTAGCTCGGCTGGCAGCGGGTTAGCACAAAACGGATTAGTCGGCGATTGTGACTCCCTGACCATGCGTCTGACGGAGCGTCGAAATTGTCGTGTAGAGAATCGCGAAGGCGACGACAACCGCCGCGCCGATAACCAGTACTAGTCCGAGCAGCTCAAGCGTCGAGTTTCCGAGATAAGATCCGATTTCGCCGATACCCACTGCGACGGCACCGATCAGGAGCATCCCGCCGAAGTAGATCTTGATACCGTCAGCGTCGACAACGGCGGTCGCGGCTGAACCGATTCGCGCACCGAGCGCGCTCCCGAACAACAGCGGGGCGACGATGCCAAGGTTTACGCCGCCGCCCTGTCCGTAGAGGTAACTTCCAAGACCACCAGAGAAGACGATCTCAAACAGGTCAGTACCGACAGCGACGGGCACCGGGACTCCAATAGCGTAGATCATCGCTGGCATTCGGATGAACCCGCCACCGACGCCGAGCAAGCCGGACAAGAGACCGGTCGCGAAGGCGACGACCGTAATAACCCATACAGAAACGCGGACATCGCCGCGGAGTGTCACCATCGGTGGAATTCGGATGGTCTCTTGGATACTCTTCGCGATCTCGGGGATTTCGTACTCGTCAAGATCCTTGTTACCTGGCTTGTGATCAACACCACCTCCGCCGTCAGCATGCAAAGCATCACGGGTAACCATCGCGCCGACGCCGCCGAGCAGAATAACATACGCGACGCTGATGACTCCACCGGCTAATCCTATTGATTCAAGATAATAGACAGTGGCACGCCCTGCTTCGATGCCAATGGTCGTTCCGGTGATCATGATGGCGCCGAGCTTATAATCTACTTGCCCGAGGTCATGATGTTTCAGGGTCGCGATGACCGCCGTTCCGAATACAAACGCCATTCCGCTTCCGACCGCGACAGGCGCCGGGTAGTCCAACATCAACAGCGCAGGAGTGACGAGGAACGACCCACCCATGCCGAAGAAGCCGAACAAGACCCCGACGACAAGTCCGAATCCGACGAACAGCGCGAGCATCTCTGGGCCTGTCCCGAACACGCCGGGGCCGCTGAGAAGACTATTGAGCATTCGATTCACCCCCTATCAAGAGGTTCATGAGGTAGGATCCGACAAGTCGTTCAAGACCGCCGTAGCCGGCGTACAGCACGAACGCCTCTAGTAGGATTGCGCCGATAAGCATCGCTGTCTGTGGATCCCAAGTGGGTATCTCTAGTCCTGCCATCGGTTCACCCTCTGATCTCCGCATTCGGTATTTTGCTTTTCACACATTTCTGCTCGGTTTCTCCTACCCACCTCGTGCGTATAATGGTTTTGGGATATCTACACAATACTATATTCCGGTAACCTCGGTCAGAGTACCGATAACTTATGACGAAGATACGGGCCGTGCCCTCGACAACCAGTTGCTCTGCGCCGTCACCGCCTGACCTGTTGTCTCTCAAATGAGTTGAGTTGTCATCAACTCGCGAACCCGTTTACCTAGGCTGCATCGGTGTCCGAATGACCCGCCTCGCCACTGTCGTCTCAGCAAACATCCACGCCGGGATGCCTAGCGTCGAATTCAAGAAGCGCCACCAACGCGCGCTCGATCAGGTATCGAGCGGTAATCGAGGCGGCAGGGTTCGATGTCAAGACACATGTTGTCCAGGGCCCCGCGCTGGTGCCTGAACGGTATCACTGAGATCGATTATCCCAGCCTGTTGATTGTGAGTTCGTGTGGGCAGAGCCCGCTGGAGAACCGAGTGATCGGCTCAACCACGCGCAACCTCGCGCGGACTACCGGCGTTCCGTTGTTAGTCAACCGCGCCGAGCGGGCGGTCGACGGGCCAGACATCCGCCAGCAACGAGCAACCAACCCGGCGACCACCGATACGGACGACGCCACGGAGTGACTCGCAATGCCTGATGCTGAGCCTCTCTATGACGTTCGTGAGCAAACCAGGAATCCCGAGCACGTATCGGTCGACGATGTGGTCGACCTCGTGATCCACCGGGCGCAGAACCCGCGAGCCGAGCACGAGGATGCGCATTTCGATACGGCGATCGCGGCTCTCGTCGACAGGTACGGAACGGAATCGGTCTGCTCTGTTGAATCCGCAGAAGGCGCCGGGAACGGATCACTCTGTACTCGGTTTTAGAGCGCTGTCGAGAGAATTCAGAGATGGAATCTTGGCAGAGAGTGAGGACCAAGGCCACTGGGTGGATCAATCCAACTCCCCGACGACGATGAGTGAGATAATCTCCTCTTCAGAGATCGTGATCCCCGTGTAGTCATCGGATTCAACAGAGCAAATCGGTCCGGGCAATTATCCACCGCATCCTCGTCGACGACGAGCCGTTTCGGACCGCCACGTACGGCCTTGAGATGCGCAACGTCGACGGCGTTCGGATCGGAACCGCCGCCAGCTGGTGCCTCGAGGAGCTGAACGCACAGGACAACGGCTGAGACTGGCGGGACAGGCCCGTCAGGCCCCTGATGTGCAAGCCCTGTACAAACGCCGAAACGGTTATCACTCTATGTGCAGAACTTGCACATAGAATGAGCTCAAGCGACGATCCGCGACGGGTCCATTTCCAGTCACCAGAGTATCTCGTCGACCGGCTGGATGCGATCGCGGAGCTCTTCGACAAGGATCGGACGGATCTGCTTGTCGAGGCGATTCGGGAGTACATCGAAGACACAGCCGACAGCGAGACGTTTCAGGAGTTGGTCGCGACGAAGTACTACGACGACCAGCTTGAGTTCGGGACGGTCAAGCAGTTGGTCGGCGCCGAGACTGCCCAACGCCTCCGTCTTCTCAAAGCGGATCTCGAGGATGAACCACTCGATCTTGCTGCCCCCAACGACGTCGACGTCTACGATGGCGACGCGACGGCGGTCGAGACCGCAGCCGACGACGAGCGATGAGCGGCCGGCGACTGCGTACGGTCGTCGCCGACACTAGTGCGCTCGTCAGTCTCACGGTTCCCCGCGCCGACGCGGCCGTCGACACTAACACTCCGGACCCGTTCCAGTATCTGCTCACCTCGTGTGACGTGTTCGTGCCGCCAGAAGTGGTCGCCGAACTCCGTGACATCACGCAGTACCAAGACATCCACGCCGCGGCTGCGAACAACGTCCTCGCGGCCCGCAGCTACTACACGGTCGCGGACCTCTACGAGCGCGAGGATACACCAGACTCGCGGCCGACGTTCGGGCTCGACGACGGCGAAACCGACGGGATTGTCCTTGCGAACGCGCTCGACGTCGATGGGTTTCTCACCGACGATTTCGGCGGAACGAACTTCCCGCTCATCCACGCCGTGCTACAGGGCCCGCGGATCGTCCCGACGCCGCGGCTCATCGTCGACTACGCTCGAAACGGGCATCTGAGCCACGAAAAGGCTCGAACGCTGATCACGACGATCAGCCCACATCGGAGCTGGGAGAATAGTCCGTACGTCACACAATTACTCCACCGTCTCGAAGAGTAACCAGTCTCCGGGTGGTGACGCCGAACAGCCAGCGCCGGCGACGACATCCGAAAGCCCTCGGCCGCTCGGCATCCCACGACCGCCGCTGCGTGCCTCGTGCCTGCGGTGCTTGCGGGGTCGGGGGACGGCCGAGACAGCCTCGCCCTTTCTGAGTCCGCCAAGGCGGTAACTGGGTCGCTGAGTGTCACAGCCGGCTGGACAGGTGTGTCCGTGACGGCCCGCCCCGCTCGCCACGACTAGCTGAGGAGAATTCGGCGAGCCGAGAGTTATAAACCAGAATTTATACGATTTAGTCTTCTGGAAGCCGTATGAGCAACGGATCGCTGGGGGAGCGTCGTGATTTTCGGTCGCTATTTGATGAACTCGACGGCATCGCTCTCTGGACAGCGTCCGAACCGGGGGAATTCGAGTACATCAGTGCTGGCTTCGAAGATATCTGGGGAATCTCACCCGAGGAAATCAAAGACGACATCGGAAAACTGATTGAAACGATTCATCCCGACGATCGAGAGCGTGTTCGCGCAAACATCGAGGAGTCAACCCGCGAACTCCGTGATACGGAGTATGAGGGACGCATCGTTCGTCCGGATGGTTCGGTCCGGTGGACGCTCAATCGGCAGGTTATCCTCCGGGATGAGGCGGGGGATGTCTCGGAAATCGTCGGCATCTCCACGGATATCACGGATCAGAAACGCCGCGAGCAAGAGCTTGAACTGTTGAATCGGATCGTTCGACACGATATTCGGAACGATATGGCGGTCGTGCTGGGCTGGGCAAAAATGCTCGACAACCACGTCGACGACGAGGGGCGCGAATACCTGCAGAAGATCCTTACCAGCGGTGAACACGTCGTTGAACTGACCGAGGTTGCGCGTGAGTACGTGGAAACGGTCGTCTCGGATGAGTCGGTCACCATAGAACCCGTGCCGCTGCGTTCGGTCCTAGAAACCGAGCTGTCGCTTCGCGAGGAGTCCTTCCCGGAGGCAGAGTTCATACTAGAGAACCCCCCGCCTGATGTTGAGGTCACTGCGAACAGTATGCTCAATTCGGTCTTTCGGAATCTCCTCAACAACGCTGTCCAACACAACGACGCGGATTCCCCTCGGATCGAGATCTCGTGTGCGGTCCTCGGCGACGAAGTTGAAGTTCGCATCGCCGACAACGGGCCCGGAATCTCAGACGATCACAAAGATACTGTGTTCGGCAAAGGGGAACGGGGGCTCGGAAGTCCCGGCACGGGAATCGGGCTCTATCTCGTTGACACGCTTGTCACTGAATACGGGGGTATAATCTGGGTGGAAGACAACGAGCCGACTGGTACCGTCTTCGTTGTCCAACTCCCACTCGCAGCGTAACTCCATCTACACGACACAATCGGTACGACGGATTGTTCTTGGAAACTACTGAACAAGCGGCCTCGACAGCTCGTGTTAGTGCTGCCGTCGGCGCAGGGTGTTGGGATTTGCTACCGATATCCGTTTGTATCGTCTGTAGCTCTCAAGGAAGCACAGTTAGAGGCTGCGCTGGACGCCTGGACCGTTCTGCCGCCGACCCCCTGCGGGAGTGTCCCGTCTGTGGGAAAGTTGGCATCCTAGAGCGGATTCAGCAACACACGTGTGAGTCAAGGCGATAGAAGACAACTACTCGGTGAACGCGTCTCCGTAAGGTAATTCAAAAGAGTAGTCATATTACATTCCAATTCTCATCTAGATGTGTGTATCATGGGACTCGGGAACTGAGGTGTGATCCGTGTTAGTTGCAGCCGGGATCACTGCCTTTGGGCTCCTGTTAGTCGGAGTCATCTCTCAGCTGTTCGGGTACCGACTGGGCGGCACGATCGCCATTCCCGTGCTGGCAGTCTATACCCTCAAAAACGCCTGGATGCTTCCGATCTTTGTACTGAGTACCATCCTCGCGTACCTCGGTCTGCGGATCGTAAAGCAACGAACGCTACTTTACGGTCGGGATGAACTGCTCGTCGCGATGGGGATCGGAAGCGGCGTTCCACTACTACTGCTCGTGGGGTTCGGATCGTTGTTCCCGGAGTCACTCCGGTCGGTTGTGTTCATCGGGAGTATTTTGCCCGGCCTTGCAGCGTACAACTACCACCAACTCAAACCAGAGTACCGAATCCACGATCTGCTCACGGCAGCTGGACTCTACGCTGGGCTGGTGGCCTGTGGCTGGCTGCTCATCACGCCCGAGCTGGCGACGACAGTAGGGGAGGTGACACCGCCAGCGCTCTACACAACGACGACCGACGTGGCGGTGTACAAGAATGCAGCCCTCCAGACCGAGCTTGAGCCGACAATCCTGGCTCGACCGGTTGCGGTGGGGCTTTTTGTGCTCGGGCTCTTCGTTTCTGAACGCGTCCGCGGGCGCTACGGGCTCCGGATGGGCCTGATCGCTCTCCCACTCCTAGCGATCTATGCACTTGCGAGCAAATGGCTTGTCCTGCTGTACGTAGTGATGCTTGGCCTCTCGTTCGGTTTCCTCTCGCTTGTCCATTACGTCACGCTCCTGTACGGACGTGTCCTGATTTCGACCACCACGGCGTTCGCGCTCATCGCAGCGATCCCCATCACGCTGCTGCTCCCGATCACACGTGGGCTATCAGCGTACTTCGTTGCGATTCTCGCGGGCATTGGCGCGTATAATTGGCACACAGCTCCGGGGCCGAAACGCAGGCTCTTCATCCCGTTACAGCTCGGCACCTTCGCCGTAATGTTGCCGCTCGCCCGAGCGACGGGTCGCATCCTTCCACGGGGATTCCCTCAGCGGTTTGGGGTTCCACAACTCGCTGCGAGTGTGTTCGTCGCAGTCGTCTGTCTGGCGATCGTCGAGTATTACACAGTCTACCAGCCGTCGCACGACGACGTGTTCGAGTCGTCGATCCTCTCGGGCGGTGATCAAGAATGAACGAACAGGGGATGTTCGAAGTGGTGCGGAGTGAGGAAGGATGGCACTGGCGGCTTAGTGACGCCGAAGTGTGTTTAGCGATCGGAACAGACCGATATGACATGTCACGAGCGGCACGGCAGCGAATCGATCGGGTTCGCGACGCGGCGGCAGAACTCGAATCGCTCGACACCGACGAGTTCGAATACGTCGATACACCGTCGGCCGACGGGGGACCGACGCTTCGGGTTCGAGGTGACGAGTCACTCGAGATCTTCGACTGGACGCTTGAAGCCGATGGCGAGACACTCGCCGTTCCGAACTTCACCTACACCGAGCGAGCGAACGCTCGCGAAGCGATGCGGCGGTTCCGGCATCTCGCAACGGGAGCGATTCCGGTGTATTTCGTCGGCACGGAAGACGACGCTGTCGAACATGACCCGTTCGAGGTCGGGATGTCAACCATCCGTGGTGCGTCCTCATTATTAACTCGCGGACGACAACACCGTCAGTTCCTCCAGAATATCGACACGCGGATCGTGGTGTCGGGCATCCGCGGGAAGTCGTCGACGGTCAAGCGTCTCGATGACGTGTTCCGGCGGCGAGGCTACGACACCCTAACGAAGATTACTGGCAACCATCCACTGTTGATCCGCAACGGGAACGTCATCCCAATCGAACGGACGGGGGCGTACACGACGTTGTACGAGAATATCAACGTCTTACAGGAGTTCGGCCCGCAACTGGAGTCGTACACGCCAGAGGATGTCGGCATCTTCGAGAATCAGGGGATCACTGAGTATACGACGCGGCTGATCAACAAGCGGTTCATCAAGCCCCACGTCGTCGTCATCGCGAACGTACGACAGGATCATCAGGACACGCTGGGCAAGACCATCCGAGACCTCGCGCGGGCGTTCGCACGGACAATCCCACCCGGAACGAAGGTTGTCAACGGCGAACAGAATCCCGTCCTCGCCGAGTACATGCGCGACGAGATCGAACAGCAGGGTGGTGAGATGCGGCAGGTGACGATCCCGGACGATCAGCAGGGCCGGATCGGAGCCGAAACCGTCTACGCAGTCAACGACGTGTTGCGGTGGTTGGATATGGACCCAGTACCAGAGGAACAGCTGAACGCGTATCTGGATGCGATCCAGCCACGCTGGATTCGCCTCCCAAACGGCCGCATTTTTAACGGGGCTGAAATCAACGACATCGAGAGTACGGAGGCGATTCGACAGTCACTGGCTGGCGATAGCCACGTCCTGCCGTTCGTCTACCTTCGTGCCGACCGTCGGAGCCGCACCGCCTCGTTCGCCAAGTATCTGAATACACTGGCCGAACGCGACCTGATCGAACGAGCGCGTGCTGGTGGCGCGTTCACTGGCGTGTTTGCTTCGAATGTTGATGTCCCCGTGACCGAACACAGTCGCGACGAAGACGCCGGCGACGTGCTCGACGATATGCTTGAGGAGGGGTATCCGGTGTTGACGATGGGGAATACGGTTGATGACTTTATGCGTGATTTAGAGGACCAGATAGTGACGCGAGCGAAGAAAGTCGCCATTAAGGAAGCTGACTGAGCGTTTCCGAGACTCCTGTTCTGCATCCTCGGGTAACGTATGAGCTACTGAGTGTCACAGACCGGAGCGAATAGCTGTAGTATCGATGTCAGTCAATTTCCAATATAATAAGGTCCAGTACAGAGTTCACACGACAGCCTGAGAATTTAAACAGACGGGTACATGAGACCGCGCCTCTCATGAGCCGCTATAAGAGCCCGACCGCGACGGCGTACGCGAGCGCGAACGACAGGCCGAACGACCCGGCCCACGCCCCGACCGTCACGAGGATCTTCCGCGCGTCGACCGCGTCCCGCCCGCCCACCGCGGCGCCGCTCCCGATGATCGCGCTGACGACGATCTCGTTGAACGAGACCGGCACGCCGAGCAGCACCGCCAGCTGGGCGATCAGGAACGACGGGACGAGCGCAGAAATGGAGCGCCGCGGCCCGAGCGACGAGTAGTCTTGGGCGAGCGACTTAATCATGCGCGGCGCGCCCGTCCACGACCCGACGAGCATCCCCAGCCCGCCGCCGACGAGGACGGCGAACGCCGAGACCGCCCGCAGCTCGTCGATCAGCGGGAGCAGCGGTCCGACGGCGAGCCCGACCTGACTCCCGCCCGCGGAGAACGCCACCAGCGACCCGAGCGCGAGCAGCACGCGCCGCAGACCCCGCTCCTCGTCGCGTCCCACGTCCCACCAGACGACGGCCGCGATCGCCAGCCCCGCGGCGGCGGTGACGGCGACCCCCCACGCGACGCCGTCGACCCCCAGCGCGCGCTGTGCGAGACCGCGGAGGGTGCCCGGCGCGCTCCCGGCGCCGAGGAAGCCGAACTCAACGTTCGCGAGGACGGCGGCGACGAGTCCGGCGAGCGCCGGAACGCAGCACCGCTCCGGCGCGTCGGGACGCGGGAGCACGCTCGCGATCCCGAACGCGACGCCGCCGCCGACCACCGGCGTCAACAGCCAGACCGCGGCGACCTGTCGGTACTTCGGCCAGACCGGCGTCCCGCCGAGCGCCAGGCCGACGCCGATGACGGCGCCGGTCACGGTGAACGCGGTCGCGATCGGGATCCCGGTCGTGATACCGACCGCCATGAGCCCCGCGCCGAGGACGAGGACGAGGATCACGCCGGCGACGGGGAGGTCGATACCGCCCACGAGGC
Source organism: Halorubrum rutilum (assembly GCF_024494565.1). The sequence continues at coordinate 190,257 of NZ_JANHDN010000006.1, read as the reverse complement.
CGCTTCCGACGGCCTCCGAGACGTTGCCGCCCTGCGTGACGGCGCCGGCGAAGCCGAAGACGCCCACCAGCAGGGCGGCGCGCATCGTCCCGATGGCGTTCGCGCCGACGGCGGGGGCGAACGGCGTCGCGCCGCTCGATCCGGCGCCGATGACCCACGCCATGAACAGGCTGGCGAGCGCCGCGCCGACGAAGAGGACGAGGAGAGCGGGGTCCATACGGCGGGCGTGTCAGTCCGCGCCCGCCGGGGCGGCGTTGGGGGCCCGGCTCCGGCTCCGCCAGTACCCCTGCGCGTACGCGCCGACGAACATGCCGCCGAGCGCCCAGAGGATCGCGACGTTGCCGACGCCGAGGCTGGCGTACGCGGCACCCGGACAGATGCCGGAGAGCCCCCAGCCGACGCCGAAGACGGCACCGCCGACGAGGACGTTCCGGTCGAACGGCTTCAGCCGGCGCTCGTACGGGCTCCCCGTGAGGGGCGCGGCGTCCCGGATCCGGGGCAGCAGCGCGAACGCGATCCCGGAGACGATCGCAGCCCCGAACATGACGAACGGGAGGCCGAGGTCGTCGAACAGGAGGAAGTTCACCACGACCTCCGGCCGCGCCATGTGGCTGAACCCGAGCCCGAACCCAAAGATCAGCCCCCCGACGAACACCAGCGGCTTGAACAGGGGATGTCGGTCCGCCATCTACGGACTCACCCCCAGCGCGGCGACGACCTGCGCGGTCCCGATCGCCACGGTCAGGAACGTCGCGACGCCGACCAGCGACGTCTTCGACGCCGAACCGACACCACAGACGCCGTGTCCAGACGTACACCCCTTCCCGACGCGGGTCCCAATACCGACGAGGATACCGCCGAGGAACAGCCGCCACGGCTGGATCTCCGTCGTCCACAGCGTCACGCCGGCGACCTCGTAGAGCCGGCCGGTCGTTCCGGGCTCGTACAGCGAGGTCGTGACCACGCCGGACTGGACCGTCGCCGCGAACGCGAGCGCACCCAGGACGATCCCGGCCGTGAACACGACCCGCCAATCTCGCGAGCCGACGTACCGCTGGAAGCGGGATTGATCGGAGACGTACGACAGCGTCGACTCTAAGAACGTGCTCGCTCCGGCCGGGATTCCCGTCCCGACGTAGATCAGGACGGTGCCGAGCCCGACGAGGAGTCCGCCAACGGCGTACCGGCTGATACCGTTGGGGAACAGTTCGGCGACAGCCTGTAGCAGTACTGGGTCAGCAACCATGTGCGTCGTCAGTCACCCGCGAGCGAGTCCTGACTGGCGGCGCAGTTGTTCGGCCCGAGCTCTAAGGTGAACGCCTCCTCGTCGTCGACGGCGTGCTGCCCGAGGTTCGTCGCGATGATGTCCTCGTAGTTGGCCGGTCGCGGCGGCATGTCCGAGAGAATCAGGTCGACGAACTCCTGTTCGTCGGTCGTGAGTGCGTCCATCTCCGCGACGAGCTCGCCGACCGGTGCCGTGTAGGTGCCGTCGGTGGCGGGTTCAGCCGCGTCGCTGAAGTGCGCGCCGCCGATCAGGGTGTCGTCGGGTAGCGTCAGCACGCGCTCTTGGAGCGACTCGTACAGCATGCGCGCCGCGTCGGGGGCGCCCTCATCGCCCTCTTCGAGGTCGGGGCGGGCGACGCTCTCGACGAACAGCCCGTCGCCGGTCGCGAGCAGGCTCTCGTCGACGAGGTAGGATGTCATTCCGGTCGTGTGGCCGGGGGTGTAGACGGCCTCGATGGTGGCGTCGCCGACTTCGAACGCGTCGCCGTCTTCAGCCGTGGTCAGCTCGTCGGCGTAGGTGACGCCCCGGTCGACGGCGGCCTCGGGGATGACGCCTTCGACGCCTTTCTCGTCAAGGTCGCGCACGCCCGAGATGTGGTCGGCGTGGACGTGCGTGTCGATGGCGTACGTCAGGTCGACGCCGAAGTCGTCCGCGTCGTCGAGGTACCGGTCGGTGAACACGCGCAGCGGGTCGATGATCGCGGCCTCGCCGCCATCGTAGAGGAGGTAGCCGAGGCAGCCCGAGGAGGGGCGCTGGTACTGGAGGAGCGTGCCGGCGCCGTCGTAGCGCTCGACCTCGACGGCCTCGTAGATGCTTGCCCAGCCGTTCATCCCGTCTTCGAGGTGGTCGACGTCGTAGCCGCGCTCCGCGAGCGCGCCCGCGACGTACTCGCTGGCGCCGCCCTTCGCGCAGAGGACGGTCACCTCGCGGTCGTCGGGGATCCGATCGAGGACGTCGTCGTCGATCTCGTCGTCGAGGAACTCGAAGTACGGGACGTTGATCGACGTGACGTTCTCGCCGTCGATGCGCCACTCCTCGTAGTCCGACTGCATACGCGCGTCGAGGATCGTCACGTCCTCACCGGCGTCGATTCGATGGTTGAGCGAGTCCGGGTCGACGGAGTCGACGTCGACGTCCGGAGTCGGAAAGTCGTCGGCATTCATATTTCGCAGTCGTTTCTACCGGGTCGACGCACAAAAGCATTTTCATAGTATTTCCTCTTCTAAACAATACTACTGTCGGCTGTGGGTGTCAGATACTCTCCTACTGTATCTTATTCGGTTTATAGCGTGCCTGAATACGTTTTGCGTTATATGGTAGTTGGCGCCCTTCACAAGAACCAACAATCTTTTATCTTGCTGGAGGGTATTGTGCGATAGCTCCAATACACACGACCGGAGCAGATACACAATGAGTTCCAAATTCGACATCGCGGAGACACTCGACGTGAAAGGCGCATCGTGTCCCATGCCAGTGGTGAAGACGAAGTCCGCCATCGACGGCCTCGACGCGGGTGAGATCCTCGAAGTGCTGGCGACCGATCCCGGCAGCGTGAGCGACATCGACGGCTGGGCAGACGGCACCGCGGGGGTCGAGCTCGTCGACCAGACGGAAGGCGACGACGTGTACAAACACTACGTCCGCAAGACCGAGTAACGATGGGTACGGACACATCCGACGTGGCCGCGGAGACGTCACCCGAGGACGTGCCGGCCGACGACGCCCCCTCCCGCGCAGAGCTGGCCGCGCGTGTCGACGAGCTCGAGGACGCGCTCGCCGAGGCCACCGACGAGGACGGCGGCAAGAAGATGAGCATCATCGCCACGAAGGGGACGCTCGACATGGCGTACCCGCCGCTCATCCTCGCCAGCACCGCGGCCGCGTTCGGCTACGAGGTGACTGTCTTCCACACGTTCTGGGGGCTCGATATCCTCCACGAGAAGCGCTCGAAGAACCTCAAGCTCAGCTCCGTCGGCAACCCCAACATGCCCGTTCCCAACGCCATCGCCGCGCTCCCCGGAATGGACCGTGTGACGACGCGGCTGATGGAAAAGCGGATCGCAGACAACGACACCGCCACGATCGAGGAGCTCCTCGAGACGAGCCTCGACATGGGCGTGGAGTTCCAGGCCTGTCAGATGACCATCGACCTGATGGACTACAACGAGGACGACTTCTATGACGGCGTCACGACCGGCGTCGGCGCCGCCACCGCCCTGCAGGACATGGCCGACGCCGACATCCAGCTCCTCGTCTAAACTCTAATGAACAAACTCAGGAGTCCAATTCCCCAGATTATTGATGCCGTCGCGGAGACAGAGGGCGTCGAGCCGGTCACACTCGATCCCCCGCTAGCCGAGGTCATCGATCCGGATGCAGTAGAACGGTTAGTCGAGAATTCAACGGCGTCTGACCTCGAAATTCGATTCGCGTATCGTGGTCACGACGTAGTCGTTGACGACAGCGGTCGCGTCAGGTCCACTCCGATTCGAGTGCGTCCAGCAACCGCCCGACCTCAGCATGGGTGTTAACCGCGTGGACCGATGCGCGGACGGCGTCCGGCGTCGGCACGGCACGAACGACAATTCCCTCCGACGCGAGTCGAGCGACGGTCGCTTCGGGATCGTCCACGTCGATTGTCACGAGTCCTGACTCGGGGTCTGCAGGACTGAGAAGGCGGTCGTTGGGAACTTCATTGGCCAACTGGCCGGCCAATTCCTGAATTCGGGCAGCGATACGGTCGACTCCAACTTCGTTGATCGCCTCGATGGCTTCCGCCAAGGCGACGTGTGGAGCCGGGTTCGCCGAGCCGACCTCGAATCGGTGGGCGCCAGCTGCGAACTCGTAGGAATCTGCAGTCGGCGTCTCGACGCTTCGGTACCCAACTGTGGTGGGTAGGAGGGAGTCAGCAGCTGTCCGGTCAACATAGAGGAAGCCGCCGCCCCACAGCCCGAGGAGCCACTTGTGGCCGGCCGCCGCGACGGCGTCTGCCCCCCAGTCGCCGACGTTCATCGGGAGTTGTCCAGGCACTTGGACAGCGTCAACAAGTGTGAACGCGCCGGCCTCGCGAGCGATATCGACGAGGTCGGCGACGGGCAACTGGGTGCCGTGCGTCCACGTCACAGCACTGAAACAGGCCAGGCGCGCGTCGGCGACAGCCTCGGCGAATGCGTCGAGATCGACACGACCGCTCTCCGTCTCGACGACGCGAACCTCGACGCCCTGCTGTTCCAAGCGTTGCCACGGAAGCGTCCCGGCCGGGTGCTCAAGGTCGGTTCGAACCACGGTATCCCCGGGCTCCCAGTCGATGGCGGTCGCGACAGCGTTGATGCCCGCAGTCGTGCTCTCCGTGAGCGCAATCTCATCGTCGTCCGCACCGACGAAGGTGGCGACGCGCTCCCGCATGCGATCATAGGTGTCGAACGCCACCTCATACGGGTCGTTTCGCGTGCTCGTTTCGTACTCGTGTGACCGTACGAACTCGTCAGCAGCCTCGACGACGTACTGTGGACTCGGCCCGTGGGCACCGAAGTTCAGGTAGACGTCCTCATGCAGGGCGGGCGTGTCGGCGCGAAGTTCTCTCGGGTTCATCTCGTTGTCGGTGAGTTAGTCGTGGTACTGGGCGATCAGATCCCGGAGTGTCTGTTCGTTCTGGCCACCGCGAAGCTGTTTCACCGGTTGCCCGTCGACAAAGAGGACGAACGTGGGCGTGCTCTGGGCACCGAACTCGATGGCCGTTTCGAGATTCGATTCGATGTTGATCGTCAGGATCGTTGCGTCGGTGTCTTCGGCGAGTGCTTTGAGGACCGGCTTCATTCGTTTGCAGGTGCCACACCACTCAGTGTAGAATTCCACAAGCGCGACGCTGCTGTCTTCGACGACCGTTTCGAGGTCGTCGTCATCGAGCGAGATCACGCGGTCCGTCTCCGCTGTCTGTGTTGCCATTACGAGACTCTACGCATCGGATGTTTAATATTCTTGGGTCTACTACACAATACAATACAGTGCGGTCACTCCCCGTCTACATCGACTGAGAGAGTGGCCCGACTCGGGAAGAGCGGTTAGTGTGACTTCTCCGTAGATTGCGCACGGCCAAGCGCGCCTGCAAGTGCCAGCAGATAGCCCAACCCGTATTGAACATCCGGATTCCGCAATCCGCGAACCAGGCCGACAGCACCGACCTGCTCGGGCGATTCCCGTTCCGCTTCACCGACACTCTCTAGTAGCGTCTCAATGCCGTCACGGGTGTCGTCATCGGACGCCGCCTGCGTGAACTCGCCGAGCACGGCGCCGGTACCGGCCAGCGACGTGACCATCTCATCGTCGAGTGCTGCGGTCACCAGCGAACCAACTTCCGCGAGCTCAGCCAGTTCGTCGAGCGTCCCGCTCCGCTGGAGCGTGAGCACCGTGTCGAGTGCCTCCTGCAGTTCATTACCGTTTTCCCCGACCGTTTCGGCCAGCGCCACGGTCTCGTCGGTCGCCAGCCCGTCGGCGGATTCCGCCAGCATCGACCCCGTGGCCGAGAGCTCCCGGACCATCTCGTCGTCAAGGGCGCTCTCGCCCAGCGAGAGCACGTCCAGTAGCTCGTTGACGGCGTCGAGGTGCTCCACTAACTCGGCGACGGCCTCGGGATTCCGTTCAATTGCCGCTTCCAGCTCGGACGGTGCAGGGTTCTGTGGTTCAGACATAATCAGAGCAGTCCTCGTGCAGTCAGCCAGTAGGACTCGTTGTACGCCAGCTTCGACCAGTGGAGTTTCTCCGAGGGCGGCGCCGGTGCCGGCGGATTCTCGTAATCGAACTCGACGAACGACGCCGCGTCCATCCCCGTCTCGATGAAACACAGCGTCTTTCCGTCGTAGGTTGCGGTCGCCGGACGGCCGCGGATCTCGCTAGCGAGGCGCTGCCCGACGACGCCGGCCTGGTAGTGGGCGACGCTGCCCGCGTTTGGGACACCGGTGTCGGCGGTATCACCGAGTGCGTAGACGTTCTCAGCGGCCTCGGCTTCTAGAGTGTGCTTGTCGACCTCAACCCAGCCGTCGTCACCGAGCCCCGCCTTCTTAATCAGGTCGACGCCGCCGTGGGGTGGGATCGTCACGAGGAGGTCGTAGTCGAGTTTAACCCCTTCCACCGACGTGATAGTCTCCGCCCCGGGATCGATCGACTCGGCGTTGAAGGATGTCTCCATCTTGATATCACGTTCCTCCATGATGGGACGGGCCCACTCGGCGATATGCGGGTTGCCGTGGACGCGGTGGATCGGATACGTATACGTGATATCGATGTCTTCGCGGAGGCCGCGCTCGCGGAGCCAGTCGTCGGCCATGAACACGAACTCTAGTGGTGCCGCCGGACACATGTGCGGCGTGCCGATGACGCTCAGCACAAGTTCTCCCTGTGTGAATGAAAGTAATTGCTCTCTGAGATTAATCGCGCCAGACTCGCTGTAGTAGTCGTGTCCTCCCTCCACAAGGCCAGGAATCTGTTCCGGCTCTATCGTCGATCCGGTCGCCAGCACGAGATAGTCGTACTCTGTTGACGACCCATCTGCAAACCTGAGCCGCTTGGAATCCGTATCGATATCGGTCACGCGGTCAATCTGTATGTCAATGGTACCGTCAACGAGGGTGTCGAGGCGACGGCGTCCATCAGCCGGCTCTCGCTGGCCAAACGGGACATATAGCCAGACCGGCTTATACACCTGCTCAGGGCCGTCGTTGACGAGAGTGATCTGGACATTCCCAGCCTCGAGTTCGGGCTTGAGACGATCAGCGAGATCGTTCGCGAGTACCGATCCGCCGGTTCCGCCGCCGACAATGACAATACGGTCCGTCATGCTTTCTCCACGTAAAATGCATTGTGGTCAGCATGCTCTTCAACAGTCAACAGCTCGTTGTCCGTTTCACCGATCCACTCAGAGACATCGGTGAGTGACTGATTGCTGTCACTTAGCAAGCGGATCATGTCTCCTAACTCGGAATTCCGAATTTTACCAATGAGGCCCATTAGTGGGCCAGGACATGCTGCACCTCTCGCGTCGACGGCGTAGTCGAGCTCAATATTGGTCATAGATGTCTCACAAGTGGTATTTGGAACTACTGTGTATTGATATTGTGTGTAAATTCCAAGATTCTAAAAATACGGTCGGCTAAGATAGGTTATTCGGCAGTCGGAATTTGCTCGGTGGCATCTTTATTCTCAGAGACAGACGATCTGAGCGTCAATACGGCGGGGAGGATACCGAAGGCGGTCGCGAGCGACAGCCCAATCGCCAACACGGTTGTCACCCCGAAGTTTGCAAGCACCGGGAATCGCGAGACGATTAGGATACCGAATCCAAAGATCGTGGTGAAACTAGACCCAATAATCGGCCTAGAGAGCTTGGCGACCGATGTGGCCGCAGCCCCAAGCGGCGGTCGGTCATGAGTCTCCGTTTCGAAGACAAACCGCTCGTAAATGTGGATTCCATATGTCACGCCGATTCCGAGCGTGAGTGACGACATCGTGATAGTGAGGGGATTCCACGGGACAGAGAGCAGGTACATTCCTCCGGCGACAAGGAGCGCCGCACTGCCAGCGACACTGATGACAATGATCGCGGACACTCGAACTGACCGGAACGCAAACGAAAGGAACACGAATCCGAGCGCGAACGAGATAATGGTCATCGGTGTCAGACCTGCCGTAACGTTCTCGATTACGTTCCGATTAAGAACTGGTTTCCCAGTGATGCGAACGTCATGGGCACCGGTCAGCGCAAGATCTGCATTCCCGTCAAACTCGTCGATTAGCGTTCGGACCTCCTCGCCTTCCACGTCATCAACGTAGAAAGTCAGGAGGACGCGTGACGGCGTCTCCGTTGGATCTCGAACGGCCATCATCCCCGACCCAGTTTGTTGTGCCAACGTCGTGTCGAGTTGGTTGCGAGTTTTTGGGATCGAGCCATCATTGGCCATCTGGACAGCCAACACTGGACTTTGAACCGCATTCACCTGGTTGTTTGCCAGCATGAGCTGTTGATATCTAGCCAACTCACGGAATGTTTCCGGTGAATATGCCTTCTCGGCACTAATACTGACATACATTACCTTCGGACTGTCGACGGTGTCAGACAGCCGATCCATATCGTTCTTCGCGTCAAGGTCCTGAGGCCAGAAGTCCATCATCTCCTGGTTCGGTTCCACCTGTGGGTACGCATACGCGCCACCGGTGACCAACAGGAGGGCGACGAACAGCGTCAGAAGCGGTCGTCCCCCGGTGACGATGCTGGTAAACCGTTCGGAGCCGGTCTCTAGCCAATCGTTCGAGGTTGAGGTCGCGTCGTCCGAGCTCTGTTGAGAATACCCATCGCGATCGAAGCGGACGAGGAGCGCAGGGAGGAGCGTAACCGACAGCGCCATTGACGCCAACACAGCGGTCGCGCTCGTTATCCCAAACTGTCGGACAGGAGGCACGCTTGACACTAGGAGAGACCCCAGTCCGATTACAGTCGCACCCATGGCAATAAGTAGGGCACGGCCTGTAGTTCGCGTGGCGACCGCTGCAGCAGTTTCCGGCGAACACCCAGCCTCGCGCTCCTCGACGTACCGCGAGTGGATCTGCAGCCCATAGTCGATTCCTAGCCCGAGCGCGATGGGCATAACGCCGAGCATAATCGCGTTGAAATTGAATCCGAACACACCCATCGCACCGATCATGTACAACAGCGCGATCATCGCCGTACCAAGTGGAAGGAACACATGCCAGCCCCGCTCCACTTTCGCGCGCATCACCAGGTAGACTACAGTGAAAATGAGCGCGAACGCCCCGGCGAACAGAGTGATCATCTCAGGCAACATGAGTCCAAACGCGGCGTTCTCGAAGACAGGTTGTCCGGTGATAGTGGTCGTCATGCCGGGCGGTAACGGTGCGAGATCGGTCTCTGTCTGTACCCTGTTGTAAATGATGTCAGAGTCCCGCTGTGGGAGGAACGCACCCCTGTCGAACGTATCGACATTACCGTAGCTCGCGAGGATGATCGTCGTGCCGGACTCAGGCTCCAGCCGATCAACCATTGCGGCCGACTCTGGACCCTGTCCGCGCACCCTCGTGATCGCCCGTTCGACTCCCGCTTCGGTCTGTGGGATCTCGCCGCCGTTCCCTTGACGAACGACATCTGCCAATGAAGTGACCGTGGTCGTCTCGTCGATGTTTTCGGTGTATCGCCTGTCGAGCCTGTTGATCGCTCGGATCGTCTCGGGGTCGTGAAGCTCGCCGGACTCCACGATGACGAACACGTTGTTGCCCGTTTCGAAGTCCTCTTTGAGCGTCTCCCAGTCGGTTGCCGTCTGGGAGTCGTCCTCAACGTACAGGGTCATTCCCATGCTCATCTGGATCCCCGCAACCCCGACACTGACCGCGATGAGCGCTGTCACAAGCACGACGACGATCGTCTTGAGCTGATTTCGCGCAGCGTACCGCCCCGCGTGTTCTAATCCATCTTGGATCCGTTCTCCCGCGTTCATTTACCCGAGGTACTGCCGCAGTCGGTCGCGCTTGAACACGATCCCAGCCCCGAGCAGGACCGGCACGCCGATTGCTGTCAGGACGAGTGGAGTTGAGGGCCCGCTCGGCTCAGTCACTTCGACCGTAGCTGGCCGGATATCGGAGACGACCGTCTCATCGAACGGGTTGTCGTACTTGATCGTGGTATCAAGGGTGTAGGATTTCGGCGTTGCCGCCTCACCCGCCGTGAGCGTGTACGAGACTGTCGCCCGCTCGCCCGGTGACAGCTCGCCGATGTACGCCGTATCGTCATCGGTCTCAAACGGTGAGTCTGCGTTGATTCGAACGACTGCATCTTTGAAGCCACTCTCGCCAGTATTCTCGACGGTTAATTCAATCCGCTCGGTCGCGCCCGCCTCGATTTGGGCGGTGTCGACCACGGTGAACTGCCGCTCAGGGCCGACCGAGACATCTGCAGTCAACGGGTCGCTGCGGATGGTGTTTCCGTAGTCGTCATCGTGCGCGACGGTAATCGGGAGCGAGTACGACTGCGCGAGTGCGCGGTCAGACACCTCCATTTTGACCTCGGTAGTCGCCGACTCGCCGGGTTCAAGCGTCCCGAGCTGTCCACCATTCGACAGCGGAGCAAACGGTTGATTCGGCTCGGCGAACACGCGTGCGTTCGTCGCGGCGACATCGCCCGTATTCGTCACAGTAACGCGCGCTGCCCCGGTCGAATCGACGTAGAGCGAACGCGATTCGACTGACACGTTGTACTGCGGGCCCTCTGCCACGCCGACGCTCCCGTATCGGATCGAGGATTCACTTGGCTGTCCATTCGCGTCCTCGTATGCCGCACGGAACCCGACGGCGTACGACCCGGCAGATTCAACTCCACGGACTACGGTCTGGAAAGTGGCGTTGCGCGTGTCACCGGGGGCGACGGTACCGAGTGCGGCCCGGTTACTCTGCGGTTCGAAGTGGTGTGAGCCGACGAGCGAGAGCGTCGCATCGGACATCGCCTCGCTGCCGGTATTACGCACAGTCACCGCAACATCGCCCTCGGCATTTTTGTAGAGGCCGTCGCCGCGCACATCGACGACCGTCAGTTGGCCGTGCGGCTCAACGCGAATTGTAACGCTTGTCTCTTCAGTTCCGGTGTTCCGGTTGACGGTATAGTCGTCTCTGTCGACGAAGATATCACGGATGTACGAAAACTCGAGATCCATTGGCACCGTGTACGTCCCCGGCTCAGCCGACTCATCCACCTCGATGGTGAGTGGAACCCGCGTGGTACTGCCAGTTCGCACCGTTCCGACACTCTGTTTTCCCATCTTCAGGTCAAGGGGGATCCCCTCGTCGTCGTACGCAACGGTCGTCCCAGTCGCAGCTCCGATTTGGACTCCGTGTGCCTGAACGACTCGTGAGACGTCCTCTATCGCCCGATCGGAGTCAGTAACTCCATCGTGGCGGTTCTGAACTGCAATCGTCAACGTCGTGGTCTCGCCCGGCGTTACGGTGTTACTTCCAGCAACTGTCGCGTCGAGTTCTGGAACGGACTCCTCACTGAATCGCTCTGCGGCAGTTCCTGAGATACCGACTCCCAATGAGCTGATGAGTAGCAGTACGATTCCCACGACGGCTAGCTTTCGAATCAACCCAGCTGAACTGTATTTCATGTCGTGTGCAAATTACACAATTCTATCTCAAAAGCGTTTGGATCTGGTTGTCAATAGTTAGTGCTATATTGAGGTAGATCTCCGGCTTACCAGCCTTCGGAGTCGATGCTGCATTGTAGGCATGCGCATAGCCACATTTTCATGGAATATCTTAAATTTCTAATACAAATGCCTCGGAGTTTGATTCTGAGTGGATCGCAACCATAGCCAGATACGAAGCAAGCGACTGCTCGGATAACTCCGCAGAAATCGGCGGTATCAGATTTCTCTGCTACATTCAGTGGCGCTGTCAAAACAGTTTTGAGAAGGGTCCTTTACACAGAAGGAGAGGGGCCGGAATCACCAGAAAGATCGATCCAATACAGCGACAACGGAGAGGAAAAATCGCTTCATCAAATAGTATGACCTCCATAGCATCACCGGATTCAACAGGCAAAACAAACGGATATATGCGCTCGGTGAGCCAAGATTCGTCAGAGCCATATTGTGTATAATATAAAATTGTGCTCCTGTGTTCATTTGTGTGGTTCGCGAGGGGAGAGGATACGGCAAGTGCGACAGCGAATATACGTAACACAAACATCAACGAGGGCAATCTCTTCTCTCTAAAAACACTCCTCACTGTTGATATCCTCGCGAGTGTGGTCAGCCTTATCTCACTGAATATTTTCTCAATCGTGATCGCAGCGCTCGGAAGCGTCGTCGCGATGGTGGTCGCGAGCTGTCTCAAACCGCTGACGCCTGCGACGCCGTCTCACGAACGTGATTTTCCTGCTGATGAGCGTTATCCCGCTGTGCATCGCTCTTTAGTCCACGGGTGACGCAGCCATCGTCGGGGAGTCCATCGTCGCCACCCACGCCGTCCTTCCAACGGTCGGTGTCCCGTTCGTGCTGTACACCATCACCGGTGTGCTGGCGAGCGTCATCACCTAAGTCAGCGGCATTGCTGGTGATCCCTGCTGACGTCGATGCGGCCGTCCGGCTGAGCGCCAACAAGCTTGCGTTTCTGATCACGGTGCTGTTTTATTTCGGACATCGATCACGACGCCGGGAGCTACCGGACGAGTCACATGGTATACGGTTTGACAACTACAAGTTCACAGGTTTTCTGTGGGTCGGCCGTCTGCTTCAGGTACTGCTCGCGGTCGTCACCACGGCGGCATTGCCCTCATCTGGGGCGCCTGAAGCCAGGTTTTTTCAGTACTATGACATCCGACAGCCTGTTTTCGTTGGCTACATGTGGCTGTTGTTTACCGGGCCGTCAACCTCTGAGAGTGCTTCCGTTGCAACATCACCCAGTTCCCCGGCCTCAATATGTGAGTACCGCTCTCGAACCATCTCCTCTGAATTGTCAAGGTACCGTGCAGCCACCGTATACCCAAATGCGCGGACAAGTACCTCCCCCATCCCACGTCGACCACCGTGTGGAGCAAGATAATCATGTTTGGGATGGTCGATATCGATCTCTGCGACCTCCGAGAGCCGTTGGAGAATCGACCGTGCGCCGTCCGTTGTAATCGACGGCGGCCGAATATCCTCATCAAGCGCCAGTAGTAGATCGCGAGCGTATTCGTCACGGCGCTCGGTGATTGCTTCCGGGGGTTCTCCGCGGTCTTCGAGCTCATCCTGAACGAGCTCTGCGAGTGTCCGTTGGTCGAACGTTGGAAACACCGGCCAGCGCTCGGTCGGTGGGTCCATCAGCTGGCGGTAGCTCTGCAGCGGCGAGATCACCGGGTCGGGGAGGCTCGCGGCGTCCCACTGCTGTTTCTTGCGGTAGACGTCCATACTCCCGTCATTGAGCGACAGGTCCTCCCAGCGGACGCCGCGTCGGCGCGGGTCGTTCGGATCCCGGAGTAGCTCCCCGACCCGAACGGCGGTGTACGCGAGAACGAACACCAGCGCCCGGTCACGAGCCGCCTTCAGCGCCGCGTAGCGTGCTCGCTGCCTACCAACGGGGTCATTATCCTCCGGGAGTGTCGTGTACGCCTCGACGGCGTCGCGCGCCTGCTCGCTGACGTGACGGGTGAGGGCATGGCGCTGTTCGGACGTCCAGGCCTGCTGGTCGCCGGGCTTGCGGCCGTCGTCCTCCGGTAGCGGCGCCATCGCACTCGCCCGCTGCGCGTAATGCGCTTCGAGATACCCCTCGTTAACACACCAGCCACACCACGCAGAGATATAGCGGTAATAGGTTTGTACCGTGTTCTGCTTGAGTCCCCGGTCTCCTCCGAGATACCGAGCGTACTCCCGGAAGACGCGTTCGTCGAGATCGTCGAAGGTCGGCTCGCGGTTGACGTCGTCGGGGACGATCCCGGTCCAGTCGTCGTCACCGCGGTCGCCAGTAGCCCACTCGGCGAACCGCTCGAGCTCACGGGCTGCGTTCCTGCGGTAGTTCCCGCCGTCGCCGCCGCGGCCCTTCCCCTTGTCTTGGAGATAGCGCTCGAAGGAACTTGTGAGCGGTGTCGTACCATCACGTGCCGATGGGGTGTTCTGGTTCATACGGGTTTGTCACGGGAGCAGGTGGTCGTCCAGAATATCGCTACAATCAATCGGAATCCCCTCCCACGCAGCTTTAACCGCGTTGTATCCGGTCCAGCCCTCACGTTCCAACAGCTCTCCGCACGCTTCGCAGAACTCACGACGCGAAATGAGGTCGTTGTCATAGAGGATATAGAACAGAAATGGCGGTGCTACGACCTGGATATCGCCGTCTCGGTCGTCGACAGCGCGGCGAATCGACCGGCGGCCGGCCGCGTCCATCAAGATGACGTAGTCGACGGCCTCCGGACTCTGTATCACTTCCTGGCGGAGCGATTCCTCGCCGGCGTCTGCACCGTGGGGCCGGGGCACGCTCGTTACCTGAGTAAGCGGCGTCTCGGAGTCCTCGAGTGCATCGAGCGCGGCACCACTCCCGTGATGGAGCCGGTACGGCCGGCTTCCCTCCGGAGCTGTCTCGCGCGTGTTCTCAACGTGCCGCTGTAGTTCCTGTTTGCAGATGTTCGTCGTCGTGAGCCCAATGTGTTCGGTGATTCGGGGCCACAAGGAGCTGTTCGCGGCGGCGATCAGCGCGTCGGTATCGACCAGAATTGGATACCGCTCGGTGCCGCTGGCCATTTAGACGAGGTAGTCGCTGGTGTCGTCCTCAACAGCCTCGCGGAAGGCGTCAATGTCCTCCTGAAGCAGATCGAACTCCTCCCCGAGGAGCACCCGAGCGGCGTCCTCCGAGAGATCCCCCGCCGAATAGCGTTCATAAATCGCGATCTTGTCGTCGTCCGTCATTGTTCGCCGTAGCATCTGGGTGAGCCCCTCGCGTGCGAGTTCGCTGATGTTGATTCCGCCAAGATGGACGGAATCGAGTTCGGTCGCCGCCTCTTTGAGCGGACCAGCGCGGAATTTGATCGTATCGTCGAGCGATTCCTGACTCATAACATGTACCACGCGTGCCAGGGGGATAAGTTGTTCCCCCATGTGTGAACAATTGGGGTATTGGGTGAACTACCTGCTGACCTCGACGGAATCTGTCTTTGGGGCCAAGAAGTCCCACTCGCGAATGACGAATCCGATGATTCGGATACGGCGCTGGAGGTGCTCCCACTCGCGTACGATCTCACGGCGACGGTCTTCTTCGTCAGCGTCCAGGGCTTCCTCTGCAAGTGTCCCACGAAGCTGGTTCGGTGTACTGAACTCCACCTTACGCTCTCTACTGACACAGTCAAGCGGAGCCGGAGCAAACACGGAACCCGGTCTCGGCGGCTCTACCTGGGGGAAGCGCCTTTCTGAGCCGGTTGCAGCATTCGTGGTTCACCGACGGCGGCGGGGTACTTCAAAGTGGTCGTGATTACGAGGATAATCACGACCAACTGCTTTGAGGAACTCAACTCCTGTATTCGACAGCGTGGGACCTTCTAGCGGTGAGATCCTACGATAGAATATATCATAAATTGTATATCGCTATATAATTTTCCAGGTCTGTAGTTCCACAGTTTCGGAGGATAGGCCAGTTTCAGGTCGAATTAGCATCAAGTCGTGGTGATTCTCAGCGGTCGGAGATCGATTTTGAATCCTTACTCTCGAACTACCGGACGAGCGTACGAAATTGCGTGAATTTTGGCGCTGCTGAATACGGTTGTCACTCTTGAGCGGCGGACCCAGCGAGAGCTCAGCCGATTAGTCGTGCGGGATCAACGCCGAGGCAACGAGCTCAACACACTCACCCGCAGTCAACACGGGTGCGTAGTCCATCTCTCCGTCGACACCTGCTTTCAGCAGGAAGTCGGTCAGCCGCCAGATATTGTACAAGAGGACCGCGAACACGAAGTAGAACAAGCGAACGCGGTAGTCTTTCGAGGAGGTCTTGGCGAGAAAGTCACCTTTGATCGATTTGTACTCACTCTCGATCTGCCACCGGCGGCTGTAGCGCTGACAAAAGGTCTCGGCCTCCTCCGGACCGACTCGGAGACTCGTCGCGAAGACGGCCGTTCCCTCCCCACTCGTTGACGGCACGTACAGCAGCCGCATTGGATGCGATCCAGATTCCACATGGACAGAAGCCGACTCAACAGCCACCTCTTGGTCGTCTTCCCCCATTTGTTTGAGTACATCCCGTTCAGAGCTGGAGACTCGCTTCGGAATGAGGTAGTTCACATCGAGGTTTGAGAGCGTCTGAAACACGCGTATCGAATCGAACTCCCGATCACACAGCACTGTCTCGATTGGAACATGCTCTTTCGCTCGTCGAACGAGTCGCCGAACAGTACGATGGATCTGATTGGACGGGTTCTCATCCCACTCAGAACTCTCTCGAACCGGCTCGACAGCTAAGACCAGCGGGATGTTCTGTCCGATGATCGAGAGGGTCGCAAATTTAAACGCTCGACCGTCTCTGTCCTTCGTTCCACTGACCATCGGCATCCCTTCGACATCCCCGTAGTAGGGAATGGTCGTGATATCGATCGCGGCAGTGACTGGCCGGCGGAACGATGCTTCAGAAGCAATCACGGAAAGCAAGCGATCCGTTGTCTCGTTGAAGCCGTCGACGAGCTCGTCAGGATCGAACTGCTTGACGGTGCGAAGGTGGGTATCGCCATGCGGGCTGTAATCCTCGCCACGCCGGTACTGAAAGCGAGTAGCTCCCTGCGTGGCTCCGCACCGAACCATTCCCATGAATGTCTGTAACTCGAAAAATTGCGTGTCCTCGTACGAGGCGTTCGGCGCCCGATCAGAGTCGAAGTGTCCGAAGGCGTGATCACGCGCGAGGCGCGTTGTCTGAACAATCCCCTCCTGTGAGAAGGATTCGTCTTCTACTGAGTCTGTATCTTCTTGCTCATTGTCGACGATCTCTGCCTTAGACCGCACCTCCGGCGCTGAGATGCTGCGATCATGGACTTCTTTGACAACGAAGTGGGCGGCAGCGTGGATGTATTCGTGGGTCGCGTCGTCGAATCGATTTCGCCACGCACGAGAGAATGCTGATTCGTCGGGCACTCGACTGAAGCCGAGGATAGTCGCTACTTCCGGTTGTCGGGTGAGTCGTCGAGTGAAGTTGGCGTATGAGTCACCCGTTATCTCCATGAACACGAACGAGAGAACCATTGCGCGAAAGGAGAGCGGCGCAGGATGCCACGCTGGATACCCGTCTTCGATAGCATCTATCGAATGATCGAGCTTCTCGAACGCGGTGACGAGATCGGTTTCTTTGAGTTTGTTCCGAATAGTAATCCCCAGTTGGTACGCTTCACACAGAGAGCGCATTCACAGACGCTCGTCGCGAGTTGAGTCGTCAGAACAGTGCATGTGATTTCTGAGGCGGTTAACAATAAAGTGGTCTACTTACTCTATCTCTGTCATTTGGATTTTATCGACGAGTGGTCGATCGCTACTCTTGGACCCGATAGTCGATCCGACGTGATTATTAGCAAATGCTTTGGATTCATCTGTTTCAGAGAACCCCCATTAAATCCGGCCCTATATCCCCAATCACGTCTATTTTGTTGGCGTAAGTGAGCCCAGTCGCATCCGATAAAGTATCCAGTTCGGTCGGTATTGGCCTCTTTTTGTCAGTTCCTCCCGGAATCTCCCAGTCGACACGAGAGTGGTCTGAAATTACGGTCTCCCCCCTGTCCAGTTGTTCGATATATCGAAGTGATATGGAAAGAGTCCGTACGTGAGGTACAGGACCAGACGAGGTGTGTAATGTCTTTAAAATCCTCAACAGACCCCCGTCTGGATTCCGGGTGTATATCAACTTAGGAGACCTGTCTGTTGGGTCTGCCGCGGTCTCAGGTCACGGTTTCGCCTCGATATCCCGTGTTCTGCCCTGAGAAATCTACTGGATTAGGTACTAATTCGACAGATCTATCGAATGCGTCAGTGTCCCATCCCACCGAGAGGCTGATAATGTGGGAACATTGGGTGTGGGAGGTGTATACCGAGTGCCATCAGTCCGTGCGCGAACAACACGTACCCCAGCACAACGAACACAACGCCAAGCAACCGATGGACGCGACGCCGGTGGGCAACGTCGATCGACTGGATAATCGTTCCATAGAGGAAGACGGCCGGGATCGTCCCGATACCGAGGGCGCCGAGAGCGATTGCCCCAGTGGTCGGGGATCCGCTCGCGAAGGCGAACAGATACGCGGGATACAGCATCGGGCAGGGAAGAAGCGCGTGGACGGCGCCGAGGCCGACAATACTCGGGCTATTCACGTGTCGGTGAACTCTCGTCGCAAGCCACGACGTGACGCGCTGTACGCCGGGTATTCGGATATCGTCTCCACTCCCCCCGATGACGTACCGAACGCCCGTCGCCACGATGAATCCCCCTACCGCGAGACCGACAGCACCCCGCAGGAGATCAGCGATCGGTGTCAGCTGGTCAGCGGTGACGAACACGACGCTCCCAAGCGCACCAAAGAGGGCCCCAAAAATTGCGTACGTCGTCGCCCGGCCGACGTTGAACAGGAAGTGTTGGCGAACCTCGTAGGTCGTGAGATGACCGGCACGCCCGTCGTTAGCTGTCACCGTCCCGCCGTCAGGCTGCGGCGTCATCTGCTTCGAGTACATCGTCACAAGCGGACCGCACATCCCGATGCAGTGTGCGCCGCCCAGCACGCCGATGAGAACGAAGAGTGCGACGTCAATCCGGAGGAGCGACTCGAGCATAGTCGCTCTCGGTTGTGTATGGGCTTGTGTTGTCTGGTGTGTCTCTCGAACAAGCCCGGACAGATTCCGCCAACGTGTTACGATAGGCGAAAAAGAGGTCGTGCTAGGCTAGAGACATTCGCAAGCATCTGGAGTGTAGCTTGGCGCAACAATTCTTCACAGTGGATGCGAATACACCAACAATGACAGACGAAATCGACATCCCAACCGAGCCGCGGGCTGCGGTCGACGCACTGGCGACTCACCTAACTGCGACCGCAGATCGCCCAGTACCGCCAGCGACGAACCGATGGCTCGGGGAGGCTGAAGCCGTCGCCCGCGATGCTACTAGTGACGATCTTGACACGCAAACCAGACAGAAACGGGTTCGGCAAGTTGCTACACTGCTTGAGTCGGCTGACGAAACGGACGATTCCGTCGCCGACCGCCACATCGAAGCGGCGATTGAATGCTGTCGAGTCGTTCTCGCTAACGAGTGACAGCAATCCCGCTTATACGCAATAGCCCTCTCGCCACATATTAAATTCTACTAGGTAGAGAAACCAAATTAAACTACACAAAGTTATTCACTTTCGTTAAAGAAACTAGTATAAGTTACCAACGAGTGTTCCAGCGCACCACACTTATATTCGTAGTCTCTGAAGAATACTTTGATGAGTTCAAAACAAGACGACCTCAAGGAGACGAACACCGAGGCCCGCTTCGAGTTCAAGAAAGAGGAGAAATCCGCCTTCAAAAGCGAGAAGGGGCTCACCGAGGAGACAGTCCGCGTCATCTCGGAGGACAAAGACGAGCCGGAGTGGATGTTGGAGTGCCGCCTGCGCGCGCTCGAACAGTTCCAAGAGATGCCGATGCCGACCGACTGGCCCGGCCAGCCGGACCTGAGTGAGGTCGACGTCGACGAGATCGTTCCCTACATCCGGCCCGACGTCGACGTCCGTGCCGGCGTCGACGACTGGACGGAACTCCCGGACGACATCAAGGACACCTTCGACAAGCTGGGCATCCCGGAGGCCGAGAAGAATGCGCTCTCCGGCGTCGGCGCCCAGTACGAGTCGGAGGTCGTCTACCAGAACATGCAGGAGCGCTGGGAGGAGAAGGGCGTCATCTTCTGTAACATGGACGAGGCCGTCCAGGAGCACGAGGAGCTCGTCCGCGAGCACTTCATGACGAAGTGCGTCCCGCCGAGCGACAACAAGTTCGCCGCGCTTCACGGCGCCATCTGGTCGGGCGGCTCGTTCGTCTACGTCCCGGAGAACACCACGGTCGACATGCCGGTGCAGGCGTACTTCCGGATGAACTCCGAGGGGATGGGCCAGTTCGAGCACACGCTCATCATCGCCGAGGAGGGCTCCGAGGTCCACTACATCGAGGGCTGTTCCGCGCCGAAGTACTCGAAGTTCAACCTCCACTCCGGCGGCGTCGAGGTGTTCGTCGGCGAGGACGCGCACGTCCAGTACTCCACGGTGCAGAACTGGTCGAAGAACACGTACAACCTGAACACGAAGCGCGCCATCGCCGAGAAGGGCGGGCGCATGGAGTGGATCTCCGGGTCGATGGGGTCGAAGGCGACCATGCTGTACCCCTCGACGATCCTGAAGGGGCGCGGCGCCTCCGACAACCACATCACCATCGCCTTCGCGGGCGAGGGCCAGGACATCGACACCGGCGCGAAGGTGTACCACAACGCGCCGGAGACGAAGTCGACCGTCGAGTCGAAGTCGATCGCGAAGGACGGCGGCCGCACGAACTACCGCGGGCTCGTCCACATCGCCGACGGCGCCGAGAACTCCTCGACCGCCGTGGAGTGCGACGCGCTGATGTTCGACAACGAGTCGACGTCGGACACGATGCCGTACATGGAGATCAACGAGTCGAAGGTCGACGTCGCCCACGAGGCGACCGTCGGGAAGATCGGCGACGAGGACATCTTCTACCTCCAGTCGCGCGGTCTCGACGACGACGACGCCAAGCAGATGATCGTTTCGGGCTTCATCGAGCCCATCACGGAGGAACTGCCGATCGAGTACGCCGTCGAGCTGAACCGGCTCGTCGAGCTCGAGATGGAGGGTTCGCTGGGGTAATTTGATGCCGGAATGCACCCACTGCGGCGGACACGTCTCACAGCGATTCGTCACCGTGTTCGGGTTAGACGGTGGTGACGTAGTTGCCTGTCCAGCATGTTCCGGTCGGGCACATATCGCAGAGACGATCGTGGATCGGTACTAGTCTCTGACCATGGAACACTGCTTTGCGTGTGACACCGATTACGGGTATCTTGGGACAAGCCCACACGAGGGGTCCTGTCCAGCCTGTGACTCAACTGCTGTCACTCCCGCAGGCGACCTCAGGGTCGTCGACACGACAACGTGGGAGTGTGTGAACGGGCTCTCAACGATCCACGTGACAGCGATTGACGACCGATCACGTCGGTTTGAATTTGTTGTTGCGGCGCGGCGGGGACGAGGGAAACTCGTCTGTCTCGCGATCGATGGAGTGACAGTACCCACCGAGACAGTGTGGTCAGTTCCATCTGCGGTTGCTACGAGAGTTACCGCGCATGGTATCAGGATCAGCGACTCAACGCCGGCTCAGAGCACATAATGAACAGTACTGGCCAGACACACAGTCGAACGCGTCTGTTCTGCCCCGGTCACGAGAGGTGATTCGACTTGATGAACGAGCGCACTAACGAAGAGCGACCGGACACAGTTTCCCGCAAAAACGGTACTGATGCGCCCTCATCGAGCGAAACTGGCGACGGACAGTCTGTTACCGACGCAGTTTCGGTGGAGAATGGGGACGAACGGCACAGTCAGACTACGTGTCCGGAGTGTCACGGGCGACTTCGTCGAGCCGATGATGAGGTTGATGCGGTCTGTGACGACTGTGGACTCGTCGTTTCAGACGCGACGCTTGATACGAACATCAAACTGTACACGCCGAACGACACCGGCGATGAGGACTCCCGCGTCGGACCAGCAAGCACGAACCTCTTACACGATAAGGGGTTGTCGACGATGATTGGGTGGCAAAACACAGATGCGAAGGGGAACGCGCTGTCAGGAGAACAGCGACAACAGATGCGTCGCCTCCGACGGTGGGATGAGCGCTTCCGACGGCGCTCATCTGCGGATAGGAATCTCATGCATGCACTCGGTGAGATCAACCGCATGGCTTCCGCGCTTGGTGCGCCGGACAGCACCCGAGAGACAGCAGGCGTCATCTATCGTCGCGCACTTACGGACGGACTCGTTACGGGTCGAGCCGTTGAAAGCGTCGCCACTGCGGCGCTATACGCGGCGAGTCGCATGGACGGTGTCCCGCGCTCTACCGACGAGGTCTCGGCAGTGAGCCGCGTCGAACAAATTCGCGTTGAGCGGGCATATCGACACGTCTCACGTGAACTCGGGTTAGAAATCGCCCCGACAGACCCCCGTTCGTTCATCGGACGGATCGCGTCGGACGTGGAGTGTACGGACGCGACAGAGCGAGAGGCACGACGTCTCGCCGGAATAGCGGTTGAAAACGGCGTTCACAGCGGGAAACATCCGGTAGGCATCGCCGCTGGGGCATTGTACGCGGCCGCTAAGCGATGCGATGAGTCGCTCCGACAGACGGATATCGCTGATGCTACGGACGTGAGCGAGATGACGATACGGAACCGGTATCCTGAGATTTTGGCCGCAACAGATACCGAGGATGAGTAGACACAGTGAATGACAACGCTGCCACCGAACTCAGAGGCGTATCTGGCTAACCCACATACAAGCTTGCTGCTGTATGGCGATTCAGCACAGCCTCTTACCCACAAATATCCGATTCTTTTGTTCGATGCCGGACTGTTCCGCCAAAGAAAATAACTTTTCTTCGACTGACTGAAACCTGTCGACCTCTAGACTAGGTTGACGCTATCGACGAAGTGGGGAATCTGTCAGAGGCAAAACGCGTGGCTCGAAGGGACCATCGAGTCACGCGGGTTTTCGCTCTAAGCCAGTCGATCTGTGACTGATTCGATAATCGCGGTTGTCTTATGAAGTGTACCAGCGGATGTCTGTCGAGAGTCGCGCACACGTACATATACGGTATAGGCCATGAGAGGCGGAGTGGTCCGCGAGACGAAATATATTGATCCACTATTTATGTATATTGACAGACCTATGAACTCGGACTCGTCAGTTACTCGGTTTGATCCGACGACTACTCGGTCAGCACTCGACGCTGTATTCACTGCTGTCTCCGAGTTTAAAAATACAGATGCCAAAAATCTCCGGCGTCTCGACAGATATATCGACGCCGACACAATCAACCTCCTGTTTGGTGGTCCGGATAGTTCAACAACGCGTATTGAAGAGGGGACCCTTTCGTTTCGATACGACGATGTATTCGTGACTGTGACACATGACGGATGGATCGAGGTCGTCGACGCAGACGCGTTCCCCACACGGCCAGCACACCATAGACTGTCAGCCGACGCACGCGCACAGCAATCGACCGAAGCGGCTCTCGAAGCGGCGGCAGCGGCGTTTGCCGAGGCCGAAGAATACGTCTGGACCGCCGCTAGCAACGCTTCGGATACTGAACTCGGCGATCCGCTCTGGGCAGTGGTGGAGCAACTCTGGGCCATTCAGACATCGATTGACGACCTCACCGCGCAGTCGTCTTCGACTGAATCGCTGGCAACACAGACAGATGACCAGTTGTGACGAGATGACCGATGACGCACTGTTCAACCTCGGCATCGATCTCAACCGGGAAGAGACAGTAGGTGGCGCTATTGATCGGACACTGACTGCGGTCCGT
The DNA here is from genome assembly GCF_024494565.1 of Halorubrum rutilum. The sequence goes on along the minus strand of NZ_JANHDN010000006.1, from coordinate 166,848 downwards.
ACCACACTGGGGGACACAGCGATTACCGTGTGGCGAAGCCGCAACGAGCATGGTAGCAACCTTGAGAATGGCCAATCGCCGGAACAGCCGTCCCCACCGTTGTTCGGTTCCGAACGCCATACGGGTCGGTCGGATCGAATCCCTTCACCAGACGCGTCTCTAATCAAGCGATGTTTCACGGCTGATGCGCCGGTTCGAACTGACGGGGTGGCCGGACCAATCGCACCGGATGATAACCGCTGGCTTCCGCGTCAGGAACTTTTCGTTCCGATCGATTCCGAGCGTGTGCTATCGGTTGGCTGGGATCACCACGATCTCGCGACCGCGTTGGACGAGGCCGCTGTCCGTGATGTTCTCGAGCGAGCAGCAGAGTTACTCGCCGCGGCACTCGACCGTATTAGCTCCCAGACCCGTGACCCGACAGGCGAGATCGCCTCGGACATTCGCCTCGGTGCGTTTCAACAGGCGATCGAGGACGCCGCCGATGGCGTCGCCATCCTTGACGACGAGGCGTACGCCTATATCGACCAGACGCACGTCGATATGTACGGATTCGACAGCAAACAGGAGCTACTCGGTCGAAGTTGGCGGGAGCTATACGCTGCGGATGAAGCGGCACGGATCGAGAAGGAAGCTTTCGACGCGCTCGAACGCGATGGTCACTGGCAGGGGCGAGTAACGGGAAGTCGGCCAGATGGAACGACGTTCCCGGCGGAGCTGTCCCTGACGATGGTCACCCCATCCCGAATGGTCTGTACGGTGCGTGACGTGAGCGATCGTGAAGCACGGGAACATGAACTCGCATTAAAAGAGCGGGCGCTGGACGAAGCAGGGACCAGCATCCAGATTACGGACCCGACCCAACCGGGGAACCCGTTGGTGTACGTCAACGAGGAGTTTGTACAGCTAACCGGATACGAGCGGTCAGAGGCTCTCGGCCGAAACCCGAGATTCCTCCAGGGCCCCGGATCAGATTCGGAGACGACAAAGCGCATCCGTACGGCGATCGAAACCGAGCGACCAATAACGACTAAGCTGAGAAACTACACCGCGGAGGGTGAACCGTACTGGGCGAAGCTCTCCGTGACGCCGGTTCGAGACGCAAACGGAATCGTGACAAACTACATCGGGGTTCAACACGATATCACCGAGCAACGACGGCGGATCAGAGAGCTCAGAGACCAGACTGAGCGGCTGGAGCTCGTCCTCAGCGGGACGGAGACGGGCATCGGTGAGTGGGACTTCAGTACCAACACAGTCACGTTGGACGCCACTTTACGAGAGACGGTCGGAGCGAGCCCGACGACGATAGACGAATGGCAAGCAATAGTTTATCCGGAGGACCACGAACGTGCCGCTGACGCCCTGCGGCGCCCGATCGAGACCGGTGACCCGGCTGCTGAGACGATACGAATCGGGACGGATGACAGCGAAGTCACGTGGATAGATCTACACACCGTTGTGAGTGATGCGGGTGATGGCTCTGCCAGTGTGCTGGCGATGGGGCGAGACGCGACGAAGCGCTCCGAGCGTGTGAAATGGGCGTCGAAACTGTTTGATCAGGGCCCGCTGCTGTTCGTTCAAACTCGGGCCGTTGGCGGCGAAGCAGTCATTGAGGCCTGTGACCGGTCGTTTTCCGACGCGCTGGGGTACGAGCGCGAAGCGGTGGTTGGACAGCCGCTCAGTGAGTTTTACGACGATACCTCGGCCAATTCGCTCCAAACAGACGGCTACGAACGCGCGCTTAGCGGCGATCTCACCGTTGCGGAACGCACGCTCGTGACGACGGACGGCGACACGGTCCCGTGTCTGTTACGGGCGATCCCGCGCACCGTCAGCGACGAAGTCGTAGGTACCGATGTGCTGTTCATCGATATCTCTGAACGCGAGAAGTACACTCGGCGACTGGAGGCAGTGTTTAACAGCCCGCACCAGTTTACCGCGTTAGTCCGCCCCAATAAAATCGTGACTGACGTGAACGATACGCTGGTTACACGCATCGGTGTGGATCGGTCGACTATAGTTGATGAACCAATCGACAAATTCCCGTGGCTGAACCTTGATCCGAACCACAGACTCACGGTTTGTGAGGCGGTCAACCGCGCGGGTGACGGTGAACTCGTCCAGACCGAAGGAGAACTACAGGGTCCAGATGGTCTCGCACGCATCGACGTATCGTTCAAGCCGATTCGTAACGCCGCTGGTGAAATCACGCTGATCGCCGTTGAGGGGAAGGATATCACCGTGAAGACGCGACAGCGACAGCATTTACAGGTGTTCCAGCGGGTCGTCCGACACAACGTCCGCAACGATTTAAACAAGCTCGTGGGATGGACAACGATGCTCGCCGAGGAACCGGACGCTGACTGTCGTCAAGATCATCTCCGCCGACTGACGCGTATATTCGACGGATGGGAACGACTTACGAACAAAATGCAGGTGATCGATCGCGCGATACGGGAGATACCACACGACGAGTCGAGCGTTAACATCGCTGAGGTCACTGAAACGGCCGCAACGGCGGTACGAGATGACCACTCGGACGCAACGATCGCTGTCTCTGTCGACGCGACCGACGAGACAGTCTCACGATGGCTCACACACCCAGTTACCGAGGTGATAAAGAACGCGGTGGCCGCAGGAGACCGAGAAGACCCGTACGTCAACGTATCGGTGAGACAGGTCGACAACGGCTGGCTCCAGATCGTCGTGGCCGACGACGGGCCTGGCATGCCAGATATAGAGCGGGAGGTACTCGTCACCGGCGAAGAGACGCCGTTACAGCACGGTTCTGAGCTCGGGATCTGGCTGATTCGGATGTTAGTCTCGGTACTCGGCGGGGAGATCGATGTCGACGTGACCGACACAGGTACCGAAGTTGTGCTTCGCGTTCCGACGTCGTCAGCAAACCGTAATCTGGGTTTAGCCGTACCCGGGCAGATGTCCTAGGGGGCATACCGTACAAACTGCGAGGCGTGTGGAAGGGTCGGCAAAGCCCCGTCTCACAACGAGGGGCAGCGATCCGAAACCCAGCAACCGAGGCCGGGTTGTGACACGGACTCGTCGGGTAACAGTACCGTATTCACTCCGGGATAGACTCGCCGCCGTCTTCATCGACTATTCCGGAAGGCTGTCGGTCCACTGCTTGGGCCGCCGCTTCACTATCCGAGCACGGCGACGAGCCAACCACCTGCCATGTGGGGGCAACATCTCGCTTCCCACACACTCGCGCCTCAATCTGGCCGTCGTCGGTTCGCATCTCAATAACGTAATCGAAGTGTGCCGACCCAAACCAGCTGGAACTGTCGATGTCCCTCGCTGGTGGCAGGTGGATGAGCCCGCCGACGCCCTGATTTCGCCACTGACCGACCAGTTCGTGGAGGAACCTATCGAGTGCAGTCGAGTCATGATGCGCCAGCAGTTGGGTCAACGTCGCGATCGCGAATGTTCCCGTTCGATCACCTGTCGCGAGCTGCGTCGTCGCACGTTCGGCGGCGACCCCAAGTGAAGTGAGGTCACCGCACCGAACCGGTCCGGCGTCGGTAGTCGCGACGTCAACACCGCCGTCGGTCTCGGCACCAGGGGTAGAATCGATGACGAGAGGGTCCATCGTCGAGAGCCGCGAGCGAACCTCATGGTGTGGGTACTTCGTCGTCAACACCGCGCCCGTCTCGGTCATCGCCGCGTACATGGCGTAAAACAGGTCATCGTACAACTGGGAGCTCGGCGCGGCGAATCCAACAATGTCGTCGTGTTGGACCGCAACATCGGCGATGAAAGCCGGTGCGATCGTCTCTGGAGACGGGTGTAGAACGGCTTCGAAGGCCTCACCGGGATGCCTTTCGGCTGCGAGAAGCCGGTCAACTAGCTTGTTCCCGTAGTCGTCGACGTAGACGGAAGAGTCGACCCATGACGAACGGTCTTCACTCGTCGCAGTCGCGGCGGGTTCAGTGGGCCGGTTCAGATACTCGTACACCATCATCGTCAACTCAGACGGCTGGGCACTCACTCGGTCTCACCCGCTCGCGGCGGTATCGGGTATAGAGGACCCTCCATCGAGATTCGCGGCGCGTCATTCCATCCCGAACTCATGCGTTCTATTCTTTCAGTATCAATACTATTTCTACGCCCGAAGATATGTGGCAGGCAGAATAGATACCAAATATATCCGTGTCTTAGTAGTAGTCCACAACCGTTCGTCACTCGAAGAAGCCGCGGATGATCTTCGACTCCGCGGCGCGCAGATGCTGGTGGAGCGTCGACGAGGACACGTCGAACCGGTCGGCGAGATCGGCACCGTTGATACCACGCGGATCATCATAGTATCCTTCTTGGAGCGCTGTCTCGGCGATCTCCCGCTGTCTTCTCGTCAACTCTGTACTCCCGGCCGACCCGTCGCGTCTACCGGATGACCCGGACAGATGGCGCTTCGAGACGAGCTGACACGAACCGGAGACGGTAGACAACTCCTCGCGGACCCGACCGATCACCCCCGGGTCCCTGGTCCAGAACTCCAACACGTCAGCGTTCGGGCGGGAACGGACACTGCTCAGTTGTGTGTCTGTCCGCATGAGGACGTCGCGAACCGAGCCCAGCGACCGGCCCGGTGTATCTCTCATCCGCACGGCAATCTCGTGGGCGTTGCTACCGATCGAGTCAATACTGTCGAGTTCGATACCCGGCGTCGCCGCGACGTAATCACGAAACGCGGTCTCGGTGTAGCCGTCGACGCGGCCGGTTAGGTGAAAGTTTTCTCTGCCCGTTAGCGCGACGTGTTCGACGACAATCGTCCCGGACGTCGAGAGGCCCGGAAAGAGCGGCGACGGGTCCCGACACTCAAGATCGAAGGCGATCGGTGCGTTCGACGCGTTCGCAGACTCAAGCGTTGACAGTCGCATTCCGGCGGCGTCCGCAACCGCACCAACCGCTTGGCGTTCTGGTTCGGCGAAGCGCTCGGCGTCTGTACTGATGAACTCGGCGACGGCATAGACGGTCCCGTAGTGGCTCACCGGAACCGCGAGCGATTCTCGGTAGCCGAAATGGAGCAGTCGATTAAGCCACTCGCCGTGACTTCCCCCAGTCTCTTGTCCATCGACGACACGCTGTGGTTCGTTTTGTGAGGCAGCGGTAATCGCGGGAAACGCCTGCCCGTCGTTTTCGTACAGCTTCGACGGTCCACCTGCCTCGGACACTTCGACCGGGTCAATTCGCTCTGTGACCGGATCATACGTGCCAACGAACGCGTACTCCGCCACACGATTGCCGAAGCCGACAACCGCCTCACGCACTGCCGCCGATGTCTCCGCAGTCACGATCGCTTCAACTGTGTCAACCATCCCCTCCCACAGGTTCTGGTAGCGGTCCGCTTGCCGCTGGGTCCTGGCGACATCATTTGAGAGCCCCGCTATCGATGTCTCCTGGCGAAGTTGTGTGAGTGCTGCCGAGACCTGCTGGCTCACCGCCCGAATGAACGATTCCAACGTCTCGTCCCGTTTGTCGACGACTACGCTCAACAGACTCGTCTCACCGAGCTGTGTGACGAGTGCCTGCTTCTCGGCTGCGTCGTCCGCCTCGATAACGGCGTCGGCCGGGAGCCAGCACGTGTCGGACTCGGTGAACGCTCGCCAGAGGTCCGTCTCGCCCGGGTGAATTCGCTGTCGGCTACGTGATTCGGTGTTGTCTCCCGCAGTCGCAAGCCGCACCAACTCCCCTTTTGACGTATTGCGGTCGTATATCGCGAGTTCGTCAGCCGTCACCACTTCGGCAACCGCCTCGACGCACGCGTCAAACGCGTCTTCCGGATCCGTTGCTTTGAATACACGGTTGCTCACGGCGTAGAGGTTCGTCAACCGGCGCTGCCGGTCGAGTTCGTCACGCACATCGGTAAGATCGGTGATGTCGTTGGCAACGCCGAGTACCGCGTCCTCATCGCTGTCGGCCAGCTTGAATGGTATTTTCCACGTTTCTAAGATCCGCTCGTTGCCCGCGGCGTCGGTCAGCGTCTCCTCGGTGCGATGGAGCGGCTCGCCGGTCTCAATCACCCGTCTATCGTCGTCGGTGAATGCGTCCACCTCGTCGGGCTCGGCCGTGTAGTCGGCATCAGTCGAACCGATCATGTCCGAGACGGTGGTACCGTACGCGTCAGCGACCGCTTCGTTCGCGAGCAAGAATTCGCCGTCGGTGTTCTTCGCGAATATCAGCTGCGGGACTGTATTCATGACACGTTCGAGCTGATTGCGTTCTGACTCTATGCGGTCGCGCGCAGTACGTAGTTGACGTCGCTGCGCGACGAGTTCGATCGCCGTCTGGAGGTACTGTGTGACGATCAAAATGAGCTCGCGTTCGTCCTCGGCGAGATTGTCCGTTTCCGGCGACCCGACGAGAAACACACCATCGTCGTCGATAGGGACAATAAATTCGGTACCGATTGGCGTCTCCCGGTTGTGAACGCCCACCTCCGCGGCGACATTCGGATAGTATGCCGGCGTCCCAGCATCGAACGCCTCCCACGCAAGCGATTCACCAGGGCGGAATTGCGGTACCTCCTCGACAAGCGACGCTCCGCTACTGGAGACAGACACCGGAACGAGCACGTCGGTCGCGGTCTCCGCAGTTCCAGTCGGATTCGCTGTATCCGTTCCAGCAGGTTCGTGTGCCCAATACCCAGAGAACGGCCGATCAATAATCTCCGTCACTCCCTCGATGGCAGTATCAATCACTTCCTCGTAATTGTCTGCAGTCATCAGCTCTTCGGCAAGCGAACGTGTCTCCTCAAGGCGACGGAGTCGGCGTTCTTGTTCGGTGAGATCGAGATTAACGCAGGTGATTCCCCCGTCGGGAAGCTGTGCGAGGGACACGCGCTGTGTAATCGGCGTGCCGTCCCGTTTGACGCCGACCAACTCTCCGTCCCACGACCCCGTCTCCTCGACGACCGGGAGAACCTCGGTTTCGATTCGCTCGATGACGTCGTCCGCGTATATCTGCCGCCAGGTCCCGCCGAGCAGCTCCTCGGCGTCGTCGTACCCGAACATCGTGACGTGGGCGTCGTTGAGGTACGTGTACTCACCGTCACCGTTTAATAACGCAATACCGGAGGTCGTCAGGTCCATCGCGGCCGCCTGCTGTTCGAGCCGAGCCAAGTCCTCTATGCGTTCGCTGGCGTCTTGGAAGATTCCGAGGACGTACTCGGTGCCCGCGTGTGTAAACGTCGTTGACCTCACGTCGACGGGCACTGTCGACCCGTCGGCGCGCAGAATCGTTACCGGCTCCTCCGCGTCGGCGCGGACGTGTTTCTCCCGCCCGTCTTGGACTGCCTGAAACCCTTCTTGATGGCGCGTCTCAGTCTCTGGAGGGTGAAGTTCGGTCTGGTGCATCCCGATAAGCGAAGAGCGGTTGCGACCGAACAGCTCGGTCGCAGCCTCGTTTACCGCCACGACGGTTCCGGTGGCGGCCTCTGCGGCGAGGATCGGTGCTGGACCTTCTATCGCCAGCCGCGCGAGGAACGCGTCGGCTCCGTAGTCGGGAGACGTGGGTTCCGGACTCATCTTGTTATATAATTCACTATTCTGGACCAATTTGAGAGTATCGCCGTGATTGCCCATAACTGGATTTTACAGCCTAAGAGTGGGTTTCACAGGTAGTAGATTGATGTATTCATTATTGACAAATAAATATCTATTAAAATCGTTAATAAATGAGTTGAGAACCAGTACTGACTCTTACTCCGGGTTTTGAACAGCACAACATCTGTTGAATAGAAGGCACACATCAAATATATCCTCCGAGGTTATGGGTAGATGAGACTACAGTGGGTTTAGCGGGGTTGTGATCCGTGGTTTTAATCGAATCTGGTGGCCGAAACTGGTTCAGATTTCTTTCGAAAGAGATTGGATTCTTGGGTCCAGAAAAGAATCAAGTCAACCCACTGATTCCCGTCCAGTACGGGTTCTAGAGCGGCTAGTCGTCTGCGATAGCCTTAGTGTTCGGTATCTCTGGATGTGCTTCGGTCTGTTCTGACATTGGCATCCACTCCAAGGATTCCTCGTAGTGGAAGATGCGGTGATCCTGAGTCGGATCGACGACTGTTAGTGAGAGCCAGTTGTTGTCCAGAATCTCGGTCAGTTCTTCATGGTCGGCCAAGATATCGGTGACCCGCTCAACCGGCGCGTGGACGACCGTCGAGAGACGGAGTGGTTGGTGGTACGGTTCGTCGTCTGCGATCATCAGCGACTGGAGCGGGAGCCCAGCCATCAGGTCGCCACCGTTGCCCTGATAGACACCGACGTTGCCGACTGGATTCTGGGTCACCTTCGACCCGCTGCCGTAGACGGCGTTGTCGACCGTAGAGAAGTAGTACTGGGTGTTGATCCACTGGGTGACGACCATTGGGCCAGTTAAGATGGCCTCTAACGCGTCTCCGTCGGAGTCGGTCGACCAGTCGTACGAGTGGAGGAATGCACGCCCGTCGAAATCACAGCCGCTGGTCAACTCGCGGGGGCCGATCACGAATCCGGCGTTCCCGGCTAACCCCCACTCTGGACGCGTCTCGGCCCAGTCGGCGGCACGGCGTTCCGTTTCGGTGATGCCGGTCGAACCGTCGGCCCCCATCGCCTCGACACGCTCAGCCGTCGCGTGGTCGCGAGCAGTCGCAAGATCCGCGCGCAACTTGTTGAGGTCGTCCGCGTGACTTTCGGGTACGTCGTCCGCGAACAGGTCCACTTCGTCCGTCGTCGTGTTGTGCTGACCGGCTATGAAAACCGTATCCTCGGGGATGTCGAACCCGCGGTCGCGAAGTTCAGTCTTGACGGCGTCGTCGTTACAAATCTTCGCGAGAACGTAGGCACTCGGGCCGCCGGGGTTGCCCGCACAGGCACCGCAGTCCAGACTTGAGTCGTAGGGGTTGTTTGTGGTCTCGCTGGCGTGCCCCGCGAAGACGACGAGGCGACTGAATTTCTCGAACCCCATCAACTCGAAGGCAGTGGCGGCGTATTCGACTTTCTCCTCGGTGGTCATCCCCACCGGCAGGTTGCCGGAGTAGGTGTACTGGTAGTGGACCAGCGGTTCACAGAACTCGTGATCGTCGGGCACCAACTCCGCGGCGGCGTCAATCAGGTCGTGAATACGCGTTGGAACGAGCGTCCGGGCCGCGAGTGAGAGCCCGTAGCCGCTCCCAGCAGTCTCGACGTATCCGTAGGCTGTGGCGGCGTTAGCCTCCAGCATTTCGATGGCTTCGTCGGCGGCCTCGCGGATGCCTGCCCAGCGATCGTGGCGTGTCTGGGTGTCCCTGTCGGTGGGAATTTCGGTGATGCGGTGCTGCGGGTCCAGAATCGGTGGACAGGCATCGACCGACACGTCGGCATCGTAGCCCTGATACTCCATCGGGATGCCAAAGAAGCCAGCGTATCCGTAGGTTTCGTAGTTACCCGTTGACTCCATATGACGACGGATAACCTCCGAGCGGGTGTCGATACAGAAAACCAACTGAGCGTCCGGGCGGCCTGAGGTGTCGCTGTCGTCCATTGACTGACTTTGGGCCGCGACGGTCCCGATGAGATCTTCGCGGTAAGTCGCTTCCCACGCGCGCAGGAACGCCTGAGCGAGGTCATCCGCTGGATGCGCCTTGCCCACATCGTTCGAGGGCTCGATGTTGGCGTCGATGGCGTCCAGTAGCGCCAGACGCGCTGCAAGGTATCCTTCTAGCGAAATCGGGTACGTCGACTGCCATACACCCTCGTTTTCGGCGCGCTGCTTGATGAACCCGGTCCACCCCGGGAGTGCAGCCAGCTGTTTCTCGAGGATGGGTACCCACTGGCTCTCAGGGTACGACTTCAGGACCACCTCAATGGCCTCGATTGGCGCTTCGGGCAAGTCGGCGACAACCCCCTCGTCGGGAATTTCGCTGTCGTATTCGGTCATTCCACGGAAGGCGGTGTAGAACCCTGCCTCCCGGTTCGGCATCGACCAGTGGGCACTTTCTTCATCGAGGAAGGCTGACAACCACTTGGTCAGTACCTTGTCGACGTGGTCCGTGATGGTGTCCGCGTCGCTATTCTCGACGTCGGCCGCGTCGGCCATACGGTCGAGTAACGTCGCTGGGTCGTCCTCGTAGCCTGCTTCAGCGAGCTCCCCCTCAAGGAGTTCCCGGTCGATCTGACCGCGTTCTAGCGCCGCCCTGAATGTCTCGGCGCTAGGGTAGCCACGGCCACCCAACAGAGCAGCGGCCTGTTCGACAGCCTCTCCAAACGGCTGGCCTTCAAACCCTGAGAGAGGGTTCGCCGTCACAAACGAGTGAATAGGCCAGAGGGAGCCGACGGTAGTCGCTGCTTCGTCGATATTGTCGCGGATAGTGGATTCAGTATTCATTGTACTCCTCCGTGGAAGTCAGTAGAGTGTTCGATGACGGTTGGGTGGCGTTCAGCAGTGCCACGTAGAGCCGTTGGCTGTGTTCATGTACCCCGCTCTCAATAGCGATGTAGATGCCGACGAAACCGACAGCGATGACCCCGTGGAGCAGGGTCAGTTCGGTCGTTGCCGTGCTGACAGACAGGAGGTTCGAGACCCCCTCATAGACAACGGCGTAGATAACGATGGCCGGGAAAAACACCAGCGGGACGGCACCGTAGCGGGCGAGCGTCGGAAGTGAGGTGTGCTCAACTGCGCTGCGGGCCGCGTGAAGCGTGGTAAAAACGACGAAGAAGGTCAACAAGAGGCCGCTGTCGACGCTTGCTCCCTTTCCTGTCAGCACCGTGAACACCATGCCACCGGCGAGACCGGTCAGCAACGCCACGACGAAGCCGACGGCACTCGTCATCCGACCGATTGTGTGTTCGGTGGTCTCGCTCGGAGTCGTGTGTTCGACCTGTTCACCCGAACTGAGGAACTGATAGGCCTTATAGAATCCGTGTAGAATGAGATGGGTGATCGCAGCCCCGAAGAAACCGAGACCGGCCTGCATGATCATAAAGCCCATCTGACCGACTGTCGAGCAGCCGAGTTTGCCTTTGATATCCGTTTGGACCGACTTCAGGAGCTTCCCACCGCCAGCACTCGCCGCACCGATGGCGACCACAGCGAGCATGAGCGTGGAGTCGACCGTAATAACCGGGGCGAAGCGGGTCAGCAGGATACCGCCCGCGTTGACGAACCCGGCGTGCATCAGCGCAGACGCCGGCGTCGGTGCGGTCATCGAGGAGAGCAGCCAGCTGTGGAACGGGATAAGGGCAGACTGGATCATTGCCGCGAGCACGAGCGCACCGGCTGCGACGAGCCACACCGAACCACCGAGCGTGTCGGCGGCTGCGCCGATTCCGGAGACCGTCGTCAAGCCGGTCGTCCACCACAGCGCCGTTAGTGCGATCCCAAGAAGTACACTACTAGCAAGAAAGTACTTGCGAGCGACCATTGCAGCAGCTTGTGCCTGCTTCCAGCCCCCATTGATGCCGATGAGCTCGGCCATCACTAGACCCATCGCCACCCATAGGAACCCGAACAGTGCGACGTGATCGGCCGCAACGAGTGCCATCACGGTTACCGTGAATCCGAACGTACCGATGAAGAATCTCGTTTTGTAGGTGCTCCCTGCCATGTAGCGGCGCGAGTAGCTGTGAACGATACCGCTGAAGAAGGTAACCACTACCCACATCAGCACAGTCAAGCCGTCGATGGCAACCAATCCGGGTATTTCCCACACGGCACCAAACCTGATTTTGACGATGAGGACGACGATACTTGTGACGAACAGCGACCACACGAGCCATGTTAGTGCACCAGGCACGAGCGGCGAATTCGCCGTCGTGTCCGGGAGCGGTCCGACCATCGGTTTCGAACTGTGTCCTGACATCGTTCAGCCCATCGTACGACTTATTGCGGCACCCGAGACGATCCTGCCGGGTCCGCATCTGGTCGTCCCTGCAACCTCCTATGAACAGACTGTTTGTTAAAGCTATTTGTATTCACAAACTGTTCAAAATAAGGCCATAATAGAACATTATAATTTCCAGCGGTGTGCAGAGATACCCAGTAATGTGGGTCAGGTCAGGAGGCTTGCGACACGTATCGACGCATCGTCAGGGAGACGAGCCCGAATTGTGGTCGGGTCTGTCACACCGTCTAAGGCAACCAGATACCGCCTGTCCGGGAACGAATTATACACACCGTCCTGATCATGCACGTAGCCAGCAATCGTCACCGACGAGGGGAAGGCCTGCTGGAGAAATTGGACCTGTTGGCGAACATTGTATTCAGTGAGTCGGTACTGTACCGTCTGAAGCGACAACGATTCCGTTAAGACTCCCTGCTCGAATCCCTTTCCGACGAGCGAGCGGAGCGGCTCCAACCGGGCTTTGATCCCGACAGGTGACTCTGTGTCGGGAGCAATCCATCGCTCATAGGCGTCTCCGAGAACCTCACAACTCGTGTGTCCCACAACGAGGACTGCTTTGATGTCATGCTGGGTTCTGAGGTGTTCGATAGTGCTGTCTGGAACCGTTTTCCCCTCGTAACGTTCCTGTGTCTGATTTCCGAGAGTCTCAACGCTAACGACGTTCCAAGTAGCGTCAACCGGCCATAGCGGTTCACTGAGCTTGCAACTGCTCATTAAGCACGAGATGGCGAGTGCCGTCTGCGCGTCAGGTTCGTGTCCCATGCCGCTTCGAGACCCGGCCCAGTCTTCGACTGACTCGATGACGGAGTCGAGCTTATTTGCGTTCATACCGCGCTATGACACCTCTGCTCCGACCCATTACTGTCAACGTCGGCCTTCTTCGACCATTCTGCTTTTTGAATTGGCATTACTTTACCAAATCGTTCGTTATGTTCATACAAAAAATCATATTGTTATCGGCCGGGCGGTATTAGCATGGAAGCACTCTCTGGAACTGTCCTCGTCGGCCGTTCGTTCAAGCCGATTCGGGGTCGTGTTGTTATCGAAGATGGTCAGATCGAGTGTTTTGAAAAGATGGAAACAACATCGACCGATATCATACTGCCGGCGTTTGTCAACGCTCATACGCATCTTGGTGACTCCGTCGCGAAGGAAGCCGCTGTCGGGTTATCGCTCGACGAAGCAGTGGCACCGCCTGACAGTCTGAAACACCGACAATTGGCGGCTGCTGACCGTTCCGACTTGGTATCAGCGATGCGCCGGACGCTCCGATTTATGGAGCGAACGGGGACAGTTGCCTGTTTAGACTTCCGAGAATCCGGTATTGCCGGGGCACGCGCGCTCCGTGAGGCGGCAGCGTCCGTTTCCCTCGACCCGTTCATCTTCGGGAGCGGAAAGCAGTCCGTCCTCGATGTTGCCGATGGGTACGGCGCCTCCGGGGCGAATGACGGCGACTTCACCGAACAGCGTGCTGCCAGCCGGAAACGCGCGGTGCCCTTTGCAATCCACGCTGGCGAACCCGACGCGACAGACATCCATCCGGCACTCGATTTGGAGCCAGACCTCCTCGTCCATATGGTGCACGCAGAAGAGGACCACCTGCAGCGAGTTACAGAGCAGTCAGTCCCGGTGGCGGTCTGTCCGCGTGCAAACACCGTTCTCAACGTTGGAACCCCTCCAGTACGGGAATTACTCGACCACACGACAGTCGCACTCGGGACTGACAACGTTATGCTGAATCCCCCGTCGATGTTTCGGGAGATGGCGTACACGGTAAAGCGGTTCAACGTGACCGCTCGAGAAGTGTTACGGATGGCGACGACGGCCGGTGCCGAAATCATCGGACTCGACTGTGGTGTCATTGCCCCCGGTCGGCGCGCAGCACTCCTCGTCCTCGATGGAGACTCGGACAACCTGACGGGTTCTGTTGATATAGTACAGGCTGTCGTTCGTCGCGCGACCGAGGTAGACGTCAAACGTGTTCTCGTCTAGGAGTCGTCTCCCCTCTGAGTCTTGGAATTGAATTTTCCGAAGGGCGTCGTCTCGTGACTCCGAACAAGGACTTCATCGGCAACGGTGAGCCCCATATCGAGAAGCTCCTGTGCAACCGGTGTAATATCGCTGTCCGTCTCGCCGACTGCAGTAACAAGGAGGTTCTCTTCACCAGTGACCAACTCCTGAACTGATACCACTCCATCAATATCCAGAATATCGGGAACGAGTTCACCACGTTCAGGGATCGAAGCGGTACAGTAAAGCAGCATTCGGAGCGGATAGCCTGATTTCTGATAATCGACGCTGGCGCTGTATCCTTTAATTATGCCATCAGATTCGAGACGTTGAATGCGCTTGCGGACAGTACTATCGGAGGTACTGGTCCGTTCCGCAATGTCTCCAGATGACATGTTTCGGGCGTCTTCTTGAAGTGCATATAGGATCGCTTTATCGACATCATCGATTTCCTCGCCAGTCATATCAGTAGATCCGTGACAAGGCCACTTTACCTTTGTACGTTGCATGAGTATGCAATAGAACTCTCCACTCGCTTCCCCCGGCACTCTCAACAGGTTCTATCATACAATAAGATACTGTGCTATCGTGAGGGAGTTGGTCGAGTGAATGTGTATGTATTGAAAAGATCAGTCTCAACTTCCCTCGCGCCGCCAGGAGTCGAAACTACTCTGTGTTTAACAGGGCTATGATGTATGATTCGGCTGAAGGCGCGATCAGAAACTGTTTCGAATCGGGGTTTCGAACTCTGAAAAGCCCGTCATCGATACTCCGAGATCGTTGGATACGGGACGTAGTAGCTGATCTCATCGATCCATATCGACAGCCATTCTTCAGCAGTGGCTTCATCGATCTTTCCAGCATCGATTGCAGCCACCAGAACCCCAACCGACCCGACAACGGTCACCCCTTGGTCTTTCGCAAACGATCGTGCATCTCCGTCGTCTGTCAGCAGTCGACCGTCGTGTGCGTCGGCGAGAGCGAACGCCTGTGCTTCCCCGGGATCGAGATGCCCACCAGCAACGGCTTCTCTGTTTGCGACAGTATCCGAAATCGTCGCGACAGGGATTTCGTTATCAAGCGTATCCAGTGCTCCCTGGAGATATGGGTGGTTATCAATGCCGTGTCCGAGCTCCTCACGAACGACTGGTACCGTACAGATTCCAGAGAGGTCAGCAACTACCCACAGTTGATCGATGTACGCAAAATTCGAGAGGACAGTCGTGTTCAAGACGCTCGGGTTCGCTGGGAGATCGTTGCCTGTCATTTAGCACGTGGCTCCTCATCGGCCGAGTCCTCATCATCGAAGTCGAGTTCGCGTGCTGCCTCTACCTCGTCGGCTGCGTCGTCTTCATCAACAAGCCCGAGGCGAAGTTCAACACCGTGCTCGCGGAGAATGTCACGCATCGTCCAGCGGTCGACATCGGCGAGTCTCGCAGCATCACCGAGAGTGATCCGTTCGCGTTCGTAGAGGGCCACCGCAGCTGCAATACGTTCGTTCTCGTGGTCCTCGAAATATTCACGCACGAACTCTCGCAACGCATCACTCTTGCCCCCGAACACACCAGCCTCGACAGCACCCTCGATGAGGAGGTCGAGGTCATCCGGGTAGGAGCCGGTAATTCGTGCCATCGTTCTATCCCAATCTACGTCTTCATACTATTTATGAACTACGCCAGAATGCCACATGCATTGGGACTATCAGTCTCAACTTCTGTCAGGGCTACTCTATGCGAGGTCACCGCTCACCGAGTTCCGAAAGCCGGGCCTGGATTTCCTCAGCATCTGCCTCAGAGAGCGCCTCAGCACCGAACTGGACGAGTAACGGGTAGAAGTGACGATTCTTCTTAAACTCAGTTTGGCCCGCCTTGCGAAGCTTCAGCTGAGACTCGAGGTAAGTATCCTCCATCTCGTTGAGGACATCGTCGGGGATGTAGATCGTCCGCCCGTTCCACTCGTCTTTGATGTTCGTTTTACTCGTTTTGTTCGTTTCACTCGTTGAGGTTGATTCAGTCGTTTCAGGTGCGGAGCTGGGTTCTACCTCCTCATCCGCCTCACTCGTTTCGGCCGAATCAACCTCATCGTCCTCTTCTTCGTAGTTACCTTCGATGCCGGATGCATCACCCCAGCCGTCGGTCATGCTTTCACCCCCTCAGGCGCGGTCTTTTCGAATGTCTCATCGAACAGGTCGGCGATTTCGTTGAACAGGTTACGCGCATCCTCGACGCGTTGGTTCTCCTTGCCGAAGCCGAAGACAGAGACGCCGTCGCCGATAGACTGTGAGAGGTCGGTACGCTTCGGAATTTCGAAGAGTGGAAGCGAATATGCCACCTTGATCTCCTCAATAGTGTCTCGGTGCTCGCTATTCTGCTCGACACGATTACAGACAATCGCGAGCCGATTGATATCGCCGTACGCCTGTTCGAGCGAGCTCAGCTGCTTCGCGAAAATTTGGAGGCTGTTGGCGTTGAGCTTCTCGGGAATGACGGGAATGACGACGTTGCCGGTCGCGACCAGGGCGTTGTCGGTGAGTACGTTCAGGGATGGCGGCGTGTCAACGAGGATATAGTCGTAGTTCTTATCGAGCTCGTCGAGCGTCATCTCCAGTCGTTCTCGACTCTTTGGCGCCTCAAGCAGCGTCTGGATGTTCTTGTTGTTTGCGAGCTTCTCGCTTGCGGGGAGGATATCAAACTCCTCGTGCTCGACGATGAGATCGTTTACCGATTCCATCTGGTCGAAATCAAGAACGTCGAACAGCGTTGTACGGTCGGTATCGTAGTACAGATCGTTGTAGCCAAGCGAGCAGGTGAGTCCCCCGTGGTAGTCGATATCGACCAGGAGGACATCGTGGCCTCGGGCGGCGAGTGCGCCGCCTGTGTGAATAACGTCGGTTGTCTTCCCAGCGCCTCCCTTCTGATTCGCCACCGTGATTCGTGCGGTATTGGTATCGGCCATTATCTTCGTTTCTCTCGTTGTGTTCGTTTCGTTCGTTTTATTCAGTGTGTTCGGTGAGGGTGTTTCACTCGGCGGGAGGATTACCACGATATTAAAACTAAGTGTTCGTTACACTCGTTGAAGCATATTCACTCGTTTTCATCAACCCATTCATTTTATTCGTTTCATTCGTTTCGATCGTTTTGTTCGTTTCGTTTGTCGTTCTGTTCATCGAAGATGGGGCAGCCAGTTTCTCCACACCAATTCGTTCTCCAGAATGCGCCCATTACATTCGTTTTTCTCATTCTGTTCGTTTCGCTCGTTGAATTCGTTATTGTCGTTTCGGGCGTTTTCACCAGGGATCAGGACTACCTCCGGGATGAAGAGAGATCGTGCTTCATGGGCAGTCGAGTACGACTTTTAACTTTCATCGGATTATTGGTAACTTCCTGATGTATGAGTTGCCCGACGACACGGCAGCACAGACTATCCTTGCCATCAAGAGTATGAAGCGGCGACGCTAGGGCATTCTCAATCGCGACGGTTCACCCGTCGTGGTCAATGTACTTAGCCTCCCATTCGGCTCGCGCCTCGATTTCTCTGGTGCCTCGACGAGTGGTGGTGTACTCGTTAGTTCGTCGATCGCGCTGACTTTTTTCGACAAGTCCCTTCTCAACAAGCGTGTCGAGATTCGGATAGAGCCGCCCATGATGGATCTCTTTTTCGTAATAATCCTCGAGCTCGTCTTTGATTGCGAGTCCATGTGGATCATCAAGCCCGGAGATTACGTACAGCAAGTCGCGCTGAAAGCCTGTGAGATCATACATACCCTCTCTTACGTATTCGAGTTTTGAAATACTACTGATCTTCGAAGTATAATTCTAATGAACGCTCCAGACTACTCGTAGTAGCTAATGCGATCAACAACTTCCGCGAAGGCGACATTCTCGCGGACATCAGTGATCTCGATAGTGACACGCTCACTCTGTTTGGTATCGGGAACAATAACGACGAATCCGCGCTCAACACGGGTGATGCCGTCGCCCTGGTCACCAATATCTTCGATTTCGACAGTGCGTTGTTCTCCTTCCTCGACAGGGGGCGTCTGTGACGTTTGCTGGGGCTGTGGATCGGTGTCAGTAGTGGTGGGCTCGCTGGTGGTGGGTGACGGCAACACAGCGACACGGTACGTTTCGTCCGCCTCTAGGTCGCCCAGGTGGAGCTCTTGCTCCGGTACCTCAATGACATACGACCCGTTGCGCTCTTCGACTTTCCGTAAACTACCCCACCCTACTTCGCTCGCCCCATACGGGGTTCGCTCGTTGAGAGTAGGGCTTTGATGTGGACTCCCAGCAATCAGTCGCCAGCAATGGGCTGGTGACTCTTGCCGTTCAACGTCCCACCATTCACACGCACGTCTACTGGTGCGTCTCCGCTCCCCGACGTGGGCGAGGAACGGAGGCTGTGTCTCTGTTTCCGGGCGTATCGAACCCCGATATTCTTCGCTGCATTGTAGTCCGCGTTGACCTCGTAACCGCATTTCTGGCACTCAAAGTGTTCTCCGTGGCGGTTGTCTTCATGTGTGAACCCACAGTCCGTCCGAGAACAACGTTGGGACGTGTGGTTCGGCTCGACCTGCTCCACGGAGACGTCTTGTTCTGGCGCTTTGTAATCGACATACTCGGCGAGGCGTCGGAACGCCCAGACGTGGTGCCACTTCGCCTGTGGAAGTCGCTCACGGATGCCCGTTAACTCCTCGAACACGATTACGTCACAGTCGTGTTCGACGGCTTCCTCGACGATCTCGTTGGCAACCGTGTGGATGTACTGTTTTCGCCATGCTTCTTCGCGCTTTCCGAGGCGAAGCAACGCGTTGTGAGCGGCCTGCGTGCCGCGCTGTTGTAGCTCACCACGCCGCTTCTCAAACTCGCGGCACCAGTGGTCGTAGTCGTCACCTTGCCAGAAGCGTCCCGTTGAGGAGACGGCGAGACTGTTAACCCCGAGGTCGATACCGAGGACTGTTTGGTGCCCGGTATCTTCCGAAACCTCGGACTCGTCATCATCGTCCTTCCGGGTTGTTATGTGGAAGTAGAACTCGTCAGTCGCCTTGTCGTATTGGAGTGTGCTCGCCCGGAATTCATACTTGTCCGAGAGAACGTACTGTTCGTAGGGCGTTGGGCTGTCCGCTGGAAGTTCAAACTCGCACTCAACCCGCCCATTGACGGTTGAGAGTGAAACTTTGTTCCGATAGAACGTCGCACTCCGCTTGTCATAGAGCATACTCCACGACGTGAACTCCGGCTGGCTCACACGCTTGCCCTGTTTCCACCGTTCGACGCACCCTTTCGTCGCTTGGACGGCGCGTCGGATGGCTTCTTGAACGAGGTTCGCTGTGAGTTCAGTTTCTTCCCGCAGCTCCACGTAGAGTGCGTCTCGCGCAGTTGAGTTCACCGTGACGCAGTTCGTGTAGGAACGGTCGTCCCAACAGAACTCGGCAGCACGATTTGCGCAGTGAAGGAACTGTCGCGCGGATTCGTGGAGGTCGCCGTACCGCTCATCAGGAACGATGAGTTTGACCGGCGCGGTTCGACGCACCTCCATATTTCAGACTAATACTTGACGGTACTAATATGATTGGGAGTCGGGTAGCTACTGTCGTGCGGTTGTGTCGTCGGTTGTCGGTTTCCTCTCCGACCTACTCGCTCGCTACACTCGCTCCCTGAGGTCGGAGGCTCCACCTTGAATTATGCTGAAATCTCCATTTGTAGACCGTACACCGCATACGCGACGAACCACACATTATTCTGCTGTCTCTCTACTCCGGGGCTACAACGTCCTCACACGCCGGACACTCGGTCCACACGCCCTTTGTGCCGTCGTCCTTCTCGTACTCAACGAGAATCCACGCTTCGGATATGTCCTCACCACATTTCGGACACCGACCGAGGGGCGATTCGTCAGCGTTCATGGAAGGGGTGGAAGGAGCGTGTGACAGTGTTCCTTCCAAATGGATATCTGCTGGTCTTGAACCTAAGCCTTTGGCGGCTTTGCGGGCCAAACACACTAGGTTTCCAGTGGATGTAGGCTACTAGTCTGATTAACCAACATGCGCTCTTTCTCTACTCTGTTGGTTAAGATTGTGCTCGATCGCCACCCAACTTTCAAAGATTCGAACTCCTCGCGAGTGGACCGATCTGTCCCTTTTTATTCGCTCTTGGACAACCCAGCGTGAATGTCTCGACGACAGGGATCTCTAACACCAACCCAAACAGTGGAGATTGCCACACTCTCAGGGGTTGCTGGTGTTCTCGTTGCCGTTCATCTCTTCCTCCCCAACCCTCTCCGATCGCAGTTCCTGTTCACATACGGCGAGCCTACTGTTGTCTCGGCCTGGACTGCGGCGATCCTCCACGATAGCGTTTCACATCTAGCGTCTAGCGTAACGTGGTACGTGATCGTGATGGCATCGGCGTACGCACTCACTACAACGTGGGAGCGTCGACGTCCGTTCTGGTTCGCTGTAGTCGGGTGTCTCGTGCTCGCGCCGCTAGTGACAAAACTCGCAGATTACTGGCTGTTGAAACTGCAGTGGAATCTTGTTGCAGACGCGTCGACGGCACGCGGGTTTTCCGGGGTCGTGAGTGCGTTCGGTGGATTGCTGTACGTCTCACTCGCACGTACAGTGACCGAGAGGTATGGCTATGCCGCCGGCGTCGTGACGACGGGAACAATTGTCCTCGGAGCGCTCTCCGCGCTCGCAATAACGTCTGCTGTGCTGTCTCCATCTGTAGCTGTCATCCTTTGTACGATTGCAGCCTTCGCGATCGGAATCGGGATTGTCAGAAACAGGGCTAAAATTCCGACGTGGCGGGCATGGGCTTGGTCACAGCGTGATGGACTCCTGCCTATCGTAGTTGCCTGTGTAGTAGTGGTCGTACTCCTTTCGCAGCTATTCCAAGTCCAACTGGATGAAACGGGGCGATTTGTCAGCGTAATCGCTCATGGTACAGGGTTTGCGACCGGCATGATCGTTACTGTACTCGGGCTCATCGCGGAGTACATCGGCCACCGATCGGCTAAGAAACCGGGTAACCGCTTGGGGACATCAACTGAGTGATCTACGAATCGTCTTCCGGCGGTGGCCGTTTCGAGAGCTGATCAAACCGATTCTGGGCTGCGTCTTTTCGCTTCGTGGTCTGTTCGGGTTCGTACTGTACTGTCTCCAAGTCGCCGTCGACAACGGTGACTGTGAGGATCGCATCGGCGTGGTGCCCGTCCTCAGGGAGTCGATCAGCTTCTAGGACAGCATTCTCTACCTCCTCGCCGTCTCGTTCGAAAAACACGGTAGCGAATCCATCTTCGAGTGAGTCCACCACAGCTGTGTATTCGCCGTTGTCCAGATCAACTAGATCAGTCATGAATATGTCTCCTCTAGGACACGCTCCCCGTTAGGAGTACTGACGATCACGGTATCCCCGTCGTTGTTCCAAATCGGCGACCCAGAACCCCAGTACAATTCAGTAGTTGTACTCGTACCACTGCCTGTATGAAGTGTCACTGATTCACCGGCAGCAAGCTCAAATCCCTCAGGAATAGTGTACCTCTGACCTGCTTCGTCTTCGATTGTCCAGCCAGAGAGATCGAGCGTCTCGTTACCGGTGTTCTCAAAGACGACGTATTCGTCATTGAGGTTGTCTCGGTCATCACCAGCCGCGTCCGCGTGGATTTCAGCGACTGTCAGGGCGGCTTCAGCTGTCGTCTCATCCGTCTCGCTGTCCGTGTCATCGGGAGTGTCGTTGCTACCAGTGTAGATACTGGTTGTCCCATCGCTCTCAATGCGGGCCCGGTCACTAACAGCGTCAGGCGCTCCAACGTCGATCGGATCGCCCTCACGGATCGTACTCGGATCAGTCGGGGCGTCTCGTTGGGTTTGGACAGTAACGTTCTGTCCGTTACTGGTCAAGATGATGTTGCCGTGTGTTGCGGTCCAATACGCTGGGAGTGATCGCTCAGCGAGTCGTTGGAGGACCTCCTCGTGGGGATGTCCGTACTGGGAATCATACGCGCTCGAGATAACGACTGCTTGCGGATCGACCGCATCAAGAAACGCTCCACTTGACGAGCTCGCAGAGCCGTGGTGGCCGGCTTTCAGAATTGTCGAGTCCAGCTCTGGTCCGTATTCGTCGACGAGGTATGCTTCCTGATCGTCTTCGGCATCGCCTGAAAACAGGAAGCTCGTTTCGCCGTAGGTGAGCTTGAGGACGATGCTGTTCTCGTTGCGATCTTCGTTTTCGAGGTACGGATCCGGTGGGCCGAGGACATTGACATCGACATCGCCAAAGTCGATCGTGTCACCCTCACGCGTTTCGTACAGCGTCACGTCGTGTGCTTCGATCGCGTCGAGATACTCAGCGTAGGTTTGTGTGCTTGACGCGATCCCGGGGTCGTACACCGCGCCAATCCCGTCGGCTTCTGTTTCGTAGTACTCGATGATCGCGGCGTTGCCACCGATGTGATCTGCGTCACTATGCGATGTGACGAGATGATCGATTCGCGAGATATCATGGCGTTGGAGATACGCTAGGACGTACTCGCCGTCGTCGTTGTAGTGGCCCGTATCAACGAGCATTGTCTCACCATTTGGGCTCGTGATGAGCGTGCTGACCGATTGACCGACGTTGATGTAGTGGACCTCAACACTCCCGTTGGTTGTGACAGGAGAGGCCCCGTTGGCTGGTTCCGGATCAACAGGAGCCGGGTCACCAGAGATTCCGCCGGCACAACCGGCGAGGAGAACCATCCCGGCGATGACGAGAAGAGTAGTGAGCTTTTCTGGCGAGTCCATGGACACAGTCGACGTCGGTAGAGTGTAAAGCTACGCGACTCCGACGGAGTGGCCTAGCTGGTAGTGAGCTGCTGAACGTCAGGCGTAAGTTGGCATCGATAAAGAGGAGCCGGAGTTACGTTCGGTGTGTTCGGACCAGATCTTTGAGTTCTGATTTGCTGAGCTGGGTGATCCTGCGCCGGTTACCATCATGGGTGTAGAAGATTGAAGCAGAGACCGACCGATCCGGATATTGGTCGGCAACGACGTGGTAGTATATGCTGAGCTGTTTCTTGTATTCGTCTTCGGCGTGGGTGGTGAGATCAGTTTTGTAGTCGATGATATCGACCTGATCAGGCGTGATATGGAGCAAGTCGATGATCCCACCGATCGTCACCTCCGTGTCGTCCACAATCAACGGAAGGAACGCGTCGATTTCGGCTTGCTTCTCGCCGTCAAGTGACTCTAGGAGGTCCCGCACATTCTCTTTATCAGGGTTGCCGTCGGTGTCGACAGCCTCGTCGAGCACATACCGCTCTGCGAACTCGTGGACATCAGACCCAAACTCCATCCCTCGACCACCGGTGTCCCCTTCGAATACCGCGTCGTCAATGAATGTATGCGGAGAGTAGCGTGCCGGCCCATCTGGCTCCGGAATATCAACCGTAAACGGTGAATGTTCGTCCTCTATCGGGCCGAAGGCCGACAGAACTGGATCCACAGATTCGATGTCAACGGGAAGTTCATCGAGGAACACGTTCGGATCCTCACCGCCGGTCAAAATGACGTGGCTCTCAGCGCGCGTAATAGCCACGTAGAGGAGGCGGCGTTCCTCATCGTAGTTCGGCGGGAGACACTTGTTGAGAACGTCTGTCTGCCAATTGTCGTAGACGTGTGGCACATCGTGAGCCTCTTCAGAGTACACCTTCCGCTGTCGGAGTCCGACCGGATCGGTATACGCAATATCGCTCCCACTGCCGCCGGTCGACGGGAACTTGTTTCTGTTCATATTCGCAAGGATGACGATCGGGTATTCGAGGCCCTTTGTCGCGTGGATCGTCTGAACAGTCACCGCATTCGTCCCCGCACCAGCGTCAACCTCGTGGGTACTGCCATCGTCGATCGCCGCTTCGATGAACTGAATCAGTTCTCCACGGGTGAACGTTGTCGTCCCATAGACGGACTGGACCGTGTCGAGAACGACGTCCGCAGTTGGGCCGCTCCGATCGTATCGATCGAACACGCGACGGGCGACACCGCCGAATGTCTCCATCTCTCGGAGCTCTTCGCGGAAGGTAACCATCGCGTCAGGGTACGCGTCACCGTCGAGGATCGCGTTCACCTCGTCGATCGTATACCCGGCTTCCGCTAAGACGAGCGCCCAGCCCCGATCGGCGTTGCGTTCGAGGATCCGAAGCCACGCTAACAGGAGCTTTGCGGCGTCCGTTCGGAACACCTCAATCCCACCTTCATACGCCATCGGGAGGTCGTACGCGTTCGCCGTGTCGAGTAGGTCCCGGCCGAAGTCGCGAGTCCGGGTCAAGACGGCGACATCGCCGTAGTTCGGCGCGCGGTACTCGCCGTCATCACCCTCAACGGCGTAGTCGTCATTGTCGACGATGGCGTCGATTTTCGCGAGGATCGCCTCGTGTTCGTCCTCGCTCGTGAGCGCCTCGATACGACTATCATCACGGTCCGTATCAGCCTCCAACGGCGTGACTGTCTCAGAGATAGCTTCAGTATCCAGTGATTCGCTTTTCGTCGCACGCGCTGTCAGCGCATGTGTTGAGAACTCCAAGATAGACTGTGTCGACCGATAGTTTCGCGTCAACCGTTTGCCGGCAGCCTTCGTCGGCGAGAAGGTGACTCGCTCTGCGTCTCGGTTGAGTTCATCGACGAACCGGTGGAGCCGATCATCGAACTCACGGATGTTGTCGACGTCGGCGTATTGGAAGCTGTAGATACTCTGCTTCCAATCACCAACCACACAGATATTGTCGGTGCCGGCGAGAAGAAGCATCAGCTTGAACTGGATCTCACTCGAGTCCTGAAACTCATCGACCATCACGTACTCGTATCCGAGCCGCTCTCGGAGGTCGTGGTCTTCACACAGAAGCACGAACGCAAACAGCTGCAGGAACCCGAAGTTCAGGTAATTCCGTCGCAGCGCAAACTCGAGGTAGGCGTGATACACGTCATGAACGAACTGCTTGAGTGCCGTTCGATCCTCCTCGAAGACGCGTTCTGCGACAGCCGCTGGGATCTGCTTGCCGTCTCCTCGAAGCTCCCATTGTTCAGGGGCGTCCGGGAGGTAGGTTTTCTCCTTCCCGTAGTCGTTAAGCTTCTGGCGGAGCTTCGACTGCCTGCTACCACCATTTCGGGGTTCGTTTATCTCGGCGAACAGCGTCTCGAACGCCGCAAAATCACCGTCGAGGTGTGACTCACCGTCGCGGTACCAGCCGGTTGCGGTGGGAAAGACACCCTTCGCAGACAGCTCTTTGATGAGATCGAGCAGTTCTGTCGTTTCTGAGATCGCTGTGAAGAACTCGGTGTACTCGGGGTGCGAGTCGATGAACTGGCCGATGAACTCTCGAAACAGCGCCTGTTCGATGATGTCGTCTTCGATGATCCGCGTCGAGCCGGTGATCGTCTCCTCCACGCCGAGATATGTCGGCGCATCATGGCCGTGTTCATCAAGGATATCGTGTGCTAACGAGTGGAACGTCTGAATGGGGGCGTTTGAGAGCTCCCGCATTCCGTACTCGCTGTTCCGCACAATCCGGTCGCGCATCTCCTCGGCGGCGTTATTGGTGAACGTGACCAACAGGACATCGGACGGATCAACCCCATCCTGTGCGACGATATTCGCGTATCGGCGGGTGACGGTGAAGGTCTTCCCAGTGCCAGCGCCCGCATCGACGAGGTACAGGCCCTCGATCGCGTTAATGAGTTCGCGCTGTTCCGGATTCGGTTCGACATCGCTCATTGGTCTCCCTCTAAGAGCAGATCCCGATTGTCGACCCGCCGGTAATTCGGCTCGCCGGCAAGTCCCTCGATGGGAAACGGCTCGTCACCCGTGCGACGTCGGTTGAGCTCTGTCAATCGCTCCTCAACGAACGACTCAAACGCATCCAGATCCGGCTCAAAGAACGCACCCTTCTGTTGCCGGGCGATTTCCCGCATAACCTGTTTGCTCCCCGTCGTTACGTAGACGAATTCACCAATCTCTGATCTTAGTCGTTCAATCATCGTCCGGCCAAACTCTGACTCAATGAGTTCGTCGCTGTCAGCTGTCTCAGCGAGTGGTGCGGCATCGAAGAGAGCAGCGTATGTCTGATAGTCGATCTTCGAGAGGGTCTTCTGGCAGTCGTTAGCCCCCTCCTCACGAAGGTACTCGAAGAACTCCTCTGTTCGGACGTGTTCTGTGAGAGAGTATGGATAGTAGGTCACCGTCGTCAGCGCGTCGTCGAGATCGACGTCACCGGCGATGGCGTCGTCAACGAGTTCAGTGACGTAAAAGAACGTGAATGAGAGCTGCTTATCCGGGGTTTGTGAACGCCAGTAGGTGAGATACAGCAACGCCTGAAAGTCAGGCTCGTCGGATGGGTTGTCGATCGCGGCGTCTTGGACGATCGAATTGGCGTCGTTCTTACTCCCACTTTTGTAATCCAGCAGCTCGGTTTGCGACTGGACAAGATCGATCATTCCGTTGACACCAAGATCCTCATCAACAAACCGGCGTTCAGTTACCGGCGACTCGATATCGTACCCGAAGTAGTCGGCAATAGCGTTCTCAGTACTGCTGGAGGGTGTAAGGAACGCTCCGTCTGTCGGAGGGTTGTCGTCGAGGTACGAGACGATTGTTTCGAGGCTAACACGGTACTCAGTGCGGCGAGTCTGTTCATCAACGGAGCGGATCAGCGGACGGACTTCATCAAGCATGAGGTCAACGACGTCTGTCAACGCCGCGTCGTCGACGACCGCAGGATGGGTGACGTAGAACTCCGCAAAGTCATGGAACAGGTTGCCTTCAGTGAGATACTCTTTTGCTGGACCGTCGACGATCCGGCTGAAGTAGTAGTCTCGGGGGGAGTTCACGTAGGTGTTGAGACTCGACTTACTGATCGTCTCGACTGGGTCAGGAGACACGTCAACTGACTCTGTGTTGAATACAGCCCCGTCATGTGGTTCAGATCGGAGTTGATGGGTGGTAGACGGCAGCTCTGAGAAACGATCGTACTCTTGCTCGAGGAGTTCTTCGAAGTACAGACACGGGGTAACCGGCGATCCGCCGGTCGCATCCTGAACGAGATAGTGTTGCTGGCTCCCGCTCTGTAACAGCAACTGGAAGCTCTTGAGATTCCGCGTGAACTGAGCATCCTGATCAACCCACGGACGACGTGGTGCCGAGTGTGTCCATCGATCATCGAGACCGAGATAGAAGACGACCTCACGGCCAACGTATGATGCCGACTTCGCGTCGGCGAGCAGAACGCCTTCGTTATCCCGGTCGACAGGGACCTCATACGTCTGTAGATAGAACGACAGCTCGTCGAGGCGTGCCTCCGTGACGGGCTCGTCGGCGATACCAAGCTCATCTAGCTCCGTTCGAAAGGCCTCAAGCGTGTCGTCGGTGCGGTGTTCGAATACCGAGAGCGCGTCCGAAAACGTGTACTCCTGGATCTCGTGACAGAAGTCGATCAGCCACGAAAGGTCATCATCATCGAGTTCGTGGAGCCGCTTGTCTGCCTCACGGTCGGCCACATCACAGTCAAAGGCTGTCAGTAGCGACCGAATTTCGCTGATCCGAGTGTCAGTTCCTCGGTGGGCAGTCCGGAGGAGATGAAGGAACAAGCGGTGTTCGCTGCGATCAGTAAAGCCCGGTCCGCCGAAAAATGGGATGTCGGCTGCCTCGAGTGCGGACTCAATGAGCGGCGAGTACTCACTTTCCTGATCGAGGACGATCCCGACGTTTTCGGCGTTTGTCTCGGTGACCGCATTCACCACTGTTTCGATGATCGCTGTTGGTGACTCATGGATGCGAAACGGGGGCAGCTCAAACTCTGTGTCGGCAAAGAGACTGACCGTATCGTACTCAGTAGGCAGATACGCTCGTTCGAGTTGCGTGAGCATCTCCGGCTCGACGACAACCACATCGAGATCTGAATCGATAGTGTCGGTTGTGAGCTTCATCGAGGCCGTCTCAAGGTCACCGATTCGCTCAACAGCTCGTTGGGTAGCCTCGTCGACGTAGGCGTCGTACTCGAAGATAGCCTCGTGGGATCCTTGGTGTTCCCAACACTGGAGGATATTCCCAACTGCGTAGGCGCACCGTTTCCACGAAATATCTTCATTGGCGATCATGCCGAGAAACGCGAGTCGGTCCTCAGATTCTTGCCGGCGACCGACTGCAAGGCGACGTGGGGGGATCGCAAACGGACCGAGGTGTGACCGATCAAGCTGGCGGTTGAGGGCGCTCGCGAGCGGTCCGTCAGGGGTAATCACTCGGTCGTATGAATTGACTTCGTCGTAGAGTTGACGTGGCGATTTTGCGCGGGGAAATGGCACATCACGTTGAATCGGGGATATCGGTTAAATCTTTGTTAGATGTTATTCACTCTCCGTGTCTGCGATTCCCTCGGTTTTCATATCAAGATCACTCCCCGAACTGATAGTGATCACTAACAATCTGGCCCCTTTGAGAGCCGTTGATTGGGCTCATTCGACCGAGTTTTGGTCCAGTCGAGGTTGTATATAAATAGCGGAGGTTTGCGAATTATTCGAAAAGGGCTACCTTTTCGACGCTCTTTAAGATCGGCTGTCCCACATAGAGGGGTACTAAAGCAGTAGTATATACTCAGGCGCTCATGTATCGCAAATTGTTGATGTAGTGCCGTCTTGCGATTTTGGCATTAAGCGACCGAGATGAGAATCAGCTGTCTGAACGGTCTGCCGATCATTTCTCACTCTCACCACTTTTGAAAGAACTGGATCAACAATCTCATACAGAAGAGCGGCTCGTTCATTTGGTCGGTGTGGTGGTCAAGCACAGTGTGGTCTGTCTGTTTCAAATGTGCCGACTGTGAAGTAATCCGGGTTCCCGGCCGTTGCTTACACCTTCGCGCTCAGATCATAGCCCCGTATTTACTTAACTTTTCCATTATTGGTGATATAGCAACATGCGAGTCTAAACTAGTGATGGCGGTAGCGACATTAGCGAAATCAGCGGAAAGAGAGGTCAGTTGTCTCGAAATTTGTCTTCTCGATCCGGTCTTTGATTCGTGACAGTAGCTCCTCAACTTCTATTTCTCCGCTGTTGATCCGGGCGTCAAGCTTCGATAGAGAGCGTTAGCCGTAGGGTCACAATCTAAGAGCGTCCCCGGAAATCGCTCCGTTATATAATTGCTTCGGTACTCGGTCGAAGGGGAATCAATGATCCCGTATCAGTTCACCTTGGTATGTCCCGTGACTCCCGATGAGTGTGATTGCCACTAATGAGAATCATCCACGTTTATCAACCATTGCGATGGCTGCCGCCATACCGAGCAATAGCAACCCGAATCCAGCGGTAGCGGCTGGTATCGACGTCCGGATAAGTGCGCCCCCGGTGAGTGCGCCAACCCCGCCAACAGCGGCCCCCAATCTTGACGGAGAATCATCATTGGATTGCATCCACCGCTCGCGATGCGCGATACCCATCGATGTTGTAGTTGCATAGAGCGGTATCAGCGAGATCGTGATAAGCCAGTCTCCCGAAGCCAACTCCCCGACCGGAATCGATACAGCCAGTCCAACACCTATCGAAACCGCATATCGGAGGGCGGGACGCATATCGCAATCTACAGCCGGTGAGAATAAGATAGCATCGACACTAGCATTTCCGTGAGCGCGGAGTGAATATATTCTGGTAGCAGCTAACCGCAGGCTCTGTTTGCTCATTCTGAGATAGTGCCCAACTTCTTAGTCAGAAATACACTCACCCACTATACACTACCGAACCATGATAGATGAAATTCTTGGGTTGCTTCTTGATGCTGTCGTCGAATTCATTCCAAATAGCGTATGGAAGATCCTTGCATTTGTGATCGGGGCCGTGGCGACAGCAGCCGGCGTGCTCATGATCGACGAGTCGCTGTGGGCAGGTGGAGCGTTGATCACTGTCGGTCTGTTCCTCTTGGCTGGCTCAGTAATCTCGTGGTTCCAATAATTGAAACTTCACATTATATTCAACATACACTCATGTATAGCACATTGTTGATGAAGTGTTGTCTTGCGATTTTGGCATCAAGCGACCGAGATGAGAATTAGCTATCTGAACGGTCCGCCGGTCATTACTCATCCCCACCAGTTTCAAAAGAACTGAATCAACAATCTCCTACAGAAGAGCGTACTCAGGAGCTGGGGGGTCGGCTAGTGCAAGACTTAGAGGGTCTGTACAGCATCTTAATATATTCAGTCTCAAGCTACTGCTGTGGGGTCTCCCGTACGGTGGACGTATGAGTAGGGCACTCATTGCTTTATTGAAGAAATCATTCAGATTTTTGTGTAGTCTGCTCCAAAGTTGAGTATGGTTCAACGAGAAAACAAAATACGAGTGGTCTCTTTGTTTGCGGGACTGATTCTCTACGCAGCCGCGGGCCGTTTTACTAAAATTTCTGACAAAATGAGGCACGCTCTTCTGATGTTAGTGGGTGTTGTCGCACCTCTGCTCATCAACAAGTACCTCGACAGCTAATCAAGAAATCGAAACTTCTCAAGCTACAGCGCGAACTGTTATATACACTACCTAAGTATATGATTACAACCTTTAGCATTCAATATGTTAGATAAGCCGGTACACATCTATTACGAATCGCGGACGGTCAATCACACTCAAACAGCGACACCGGAAGCGCGAGAGTGACCGTTGTTCCGCCGTCTACGTCGAACCATACTTCACCACCGAGTCGATCAACACCCCACCAGACCAGCCAAAGTCCCAAGCCGCTACCGTGGTGCAGTTTTGTCTCTTTGGCCTGCTCAAACACCCTCATTTCGTGCTCGTTGATTCCCGGTCCGGTATCGGTGACCTCGATCCGCCACTCCTCGGGTTGGTTGGTTTGGGCGGTTTCAACCGCTCGCACCGTCACACATGGGTCCGGAGTGCTCCCACCATGTTCAACCGCGTTTGACACCAGTTCACGGATAACCGGAATGAGTATCTCTTGATTCGCGCTCGTCATCACTGATGGAATGTCCGTGACAACGGGGATAGACGCTGGTTCAGGATCACACGTCTGCTGCTCGGTTACACAGTGTGCTTGCGGGACAGCCTCGATAGCCCGATGAGTGAGTTCCTCAACAGGGTGTTCTTTACCACATTGGTCTGCCTGTAGCACCGACTCGATTTCACGGGCAGTCGTCCCGAGGTTGCGCAAATCCGACAAGTGTTCGCGAACCGCTGCCACCGTCTCACTGGGGTTCTCAGAACAATCCTCGTCGTTCAGTTGTTGTAGATGCGCCGTCGTCACGTCGACCTTGTTCCGAAGGTTGTGCCGGAGAACGCGATTAAGCACTTCTGCGCGACGGGCGTTTCGTCGACGGGCCGTGATATCGCGAAACGTCAGCGTGTGGCCCAATACGCGGCCATCCCCGTCGGTGATTTGACCCGCTGATGCCTCCAAGAGCCGATCGCTCTGTGGTAGCTGACACGTCCTTTGCTCGCCCGTGAGTAACGCTTCGATATCGAACGTGTCCGGCATTGCCGTCGTGAGTGAGTCCCCAACGACCGTCTCGTACTTCTGATCGAACAGCGACACTGCAGCACCATTCCAATCGACGACACGCTGTTCGTCCGTAACAGCGATTGCAGCGTCGGCCATCCCCGCAACGATGTCCCGACGAGCGACCGCTGAGGCCGCTGGCAACTCATCGAACAACCCGAGTTGAGTGACGGCAAGCCATACGCCAACAACTGAGAGCCCGAGGAATGGAACGGGGACAGCCGCCCTCAACACTGGGGTCTCAGTTACTCCTACAAGGAAGCCCTCGGCGAGCCATACCGGCGGAACGATAACTGCAACGGACAATGTCAATCGTTTTGAGACGAACTCGTACTGATACAGAGTCCGCCACAATTGCCCGAGAGCGAGCAATACCAGCGCCCCCGTTACGAATAGCGAGACAGTCACAGCAAACTGCAAGAAAGTGACGAACGCGTCTGACACTGCCGCGCGAAGGCCGGCCGGCAGGACTGAAGGTGCCAGCGATATCAGTGTAACGTATGCGGTTCCGGCGGCGTACAATAGAGCAAACAACGCAAGTACGAAGAGTAACCGCTGCTCGCTACGGTCCGTTCGGGTCGTATACACCAAAACAAACAGAGCGTATGCCCACGGAACCAGCGTCTGCAACGCTGAGTCGAGGATCATCGATACATAGAAACCAACTTCGACCACCGGTGACACCGACTCCAGTACAGCGAATCTGATGATGCCGTCGGGCGACCGCATTCCATAAAATTCTACGATGAGGTAATAGATACCACCCGTGACGGCCCACAGTCCCAGTCCCGCTGTCGTGGCAAGAAAGCTTCGTGACCCCACTCCATCAGACCGTCTGGCTGTTTCTCCAGTCAGGAGAAACAGAGTAATACCGAGCGTGAGGTGTATAAGCCCAATCCACATCGGCACTCTACACTGAGAGCGGTACAGTAGATAGTTTGCGGTATTGAAACGACACGAGACAGTTCTGTTTGACCCTGCTAAAATTCTCAGAGTGTTATGAATTATCTCAGTAGTTTAATAGAACACAACACCCCGGCTCTATTGAAGTCCTCAGAAACTGACAATAACCGCGTGCTGGATACAGAGGTTGAAGTCAGCAGTTGGTCGTCGTTGCTTTCACGTCAGTCGGGTGAATTAGCCAATCAATAGACGTGCACAGTTTCACTCCGTGCTAGTCCCAACTTGGTATAGCAACAGGCCGCTAGCTAAGAGAAGCCCTCCAAATATCAATTCAAATATATTCCCCGGAAGTAACTGTGAGTAGCCTAATACCGGGTTAGTAAGGATTATTACACCGATAACTAGAACAAATAGAGATATGATATATTTTAGGGTATCCTGATAATTCATTCCAGCAGACTTGTCGTATCCGATTTGACTAATATCTTGATGTACTATACTGACCGATCGTTCCCTCCCGGAGAGCAGGCTCGGTTCGTACCACACTTGCGCTCTCTATTCAGCACGGAATCAACAAACTACCCGATAGCTGTCAATAAGAGCGTGGCCGATACAGAGGGTGTGGTCAGCACGTCGCCCATCGTCGATTTCGCACCGATCCCGATGAATTAGCTGCTCAGTGTGGTTGCGTGGTCATCGCTTGCGATACCACCGAGCCAAGCGCATACTGATTGCGAGACTGAGTCCGCCAGCCAGCACTGCGCTGGTGGCTCTTGACGTGAACGAATTACCGATGGAAAGCTGCCACAGCACTGCGACGACGGTAATGACACCTATTAGACCCCAATCAGGGTACGTGAGGGTTCTGTACTGCTCCATACTAAACGGCTACACCGCCACAGACATTTGCGTTACGTGTGTGCTGTACTGAGCAATCTGCTCACTCGAAAACGGGTGGTGTCCCGTGTAAGAGACGCACACTCCATCCTGCACGCCAATCTGTCACAATATTACTAAGCCGACACCCATTTCACTAAATGAAACAAGAGCCTCTCCACAGCTGACGAATGGGTACGATAGCCGCCGATTTGGGAGCGATAGCCGTGTTGATTGTCGGACGATCGGGCGTAGTACCACGTTTCGGGTTTGCGGCCCCTATCTCGACATGTAATCCGCCCAAACTCGTGACTGCCCACAATCTGTAGAGTTGCTATCTCATATCGAGACGATGCGTGTCACGCTCCGTCGTTTTCGCTACTGGCGTTCGAGAAGTTCAAGCGCCTCGCTGAGTCGCGAGA
Source organism: Halorubrum rutilum (assembly GCF_024494565.1). The sequence continues at coordinate 133,236 of NZ_JANHDN010000006.1, read as the reverse complement.
TGTACTCGTCGGGTGGGAACCGCCACCAGACCTGTCCACTCATGTGAGCCAGTGGGAGTACGTGGGTGTCGACCGGATCGGAGATTCGGTGGAGTGTCCCATGGATGGACATAATGCTCTCCGGGTCGGCGTCGGTATCCACGACGGGTTCGGGTGCAGTCGAGCGTCGGAGTGCCGGCCACGCGTTTCCCCCAAAGGTGATCACAAGATCCGGATCCAACGCTCGGAGTTCTTGCTTGAGGAGGTGTTGATACGAGGCGCGCTCGGCGGCAACTCCGAAACCGTCGACGCGGTACTTCACGACGTCGCCGAGGTAGAAGTCTCGATAGAACTGTCCGGAGTCGACGTACTGGTGCCAGCCGTTCGGGAGCGAAATGAGATCGTGGCGGGCGAGCGTCTCGAAAAAACGCTCCGAGAAGTCGGCGTTCCGCCCGGTCAGCCAGCTCTTGACAAACTCGCGGTAGACGCCGATCTGATCGCGAGCCGAACATTCGCCGGCGAGTGGGTTCTGCGGACGCAATTCTGACAGGTGACGTTCGTGGAGGTTCCCGGGATCCTGAACGAGGAGGACGATGTCCGGATCGTCAGTCTCCCAGTCGTAGTAGAACGTGTATGAGAGCCGCCGGCTGACCTCCTCTCGGGTAGGAAAACCAGCGTCCGAGAAGACCGTCTCGACGCTACGGGTGGCCGTCTGCTGTAGCTCTCGGAGCGTCGGCTCCGTTGGCTCGTCGATCTCCGAGAGGAGTTTACGAGCGGTCGTTTCGTCCATTTGTATCGAATGGTCTCTAGCGGACTAATTGATACTTCGGGTGAACTGAGTCGTAAACGATCTGAATACCATCACCTTCGCTCTCCATCAGAACGATCCAGCGTTGGTAATCGCTCCGTCATCTATTTAATCGCGCTGACGTGTGGGTTTGATATTCAATGAGCCAAGCGACGCTCGGGAGTGGTCCCTACCGGAACTCCAACCTCTTCTCTGGCTACTATCTCGACGAGCGCGTCGGAGATTTAGACGCGTGGGACTGTGACGAGGAAGCCGAGAAAGCCTTCGAGCAGATCCGTGATCTCTGGAACAAGGAGGGCGCCCTCTTACCCTCCTACAACGAAGACGAACTGATCGACACGTGGATCGCCGAGGTGGTCGACATCCTCGGGCATGGTACGAGTTCCGAGGTGACGCTCCCGGACGGCGGGGGCTACGTTGACCGGCTGCTCTTCGAGAACGACGATGTGCGTCGAGAGGGGGCGAAGCGCGCCCGCGACGGCGATCATGAAGGGCTGTTCTCACGGGCGTCGGCGATCCTCGAAGCCAAACAGTGGGACGCAGACTTCGAGCAACGATTCGCCGAGCAGCGCTCCTACCGTGACGCCTCACATCAGATCAAGTACTACCTCGAACGGACGCCGAGCGATCTGAAGTGGGGTGTGCTCACCGACGGAAAGAAATGGCGGCTCTACGGGACCAAAGACTAAGAGACACAGACCTACTACGAAGTCGATCTGCCGGAGATTCTAGAGAGCGGGGATCTGGAGGCGTTCAAGTACTTTTTCGCGTTCTTCCGACCAGAGGCGTTCGTCGAGCACGCAGGGAGTTCGTTCCTCGACGACGTCTGGACCGAATCGGAGACAGCTGCACAGGAACTTGGCGAAGATCTTCAGGACAACGTATTCCGGGCACTGCGAGTGCTCGGGAAGGGATTCGTCGAGTCGAACGACCTCGACGTGGGCGACGACGGCGACATCAATCGCGACGAACTGAAAGAGCAGTCGCTGGTTCTCCTCTATCGGCTGATGTTCGTGCTGTACGCGGAGTCGCGTGGCCTGATCGACCCTGATGACCCGGACGCGAGCGAGGAGTACCACGAGTACTTCAGCCTCGAATCGAAGCGTGAGGAGATTCTCGACGACGTCGAGGATATGGACGTGGAGTCTGGCGAGGCGTTCACCGAGGAGTACAGCCGGTTCTCATCGTCCATTTGGGGGCGGCTCTCAGAGCTGTTCGAGCTGATCGACGAAGGCGAGGACTCGCTCGACATTCCGCCGTACAATGGGGGACTGTTCAGTCGCGAGGACCACGCATTCCTTAATGAGTACGAGGTGAAGGACCCGTACATCGCCGAGGTCATCTACTGGCTGTCGACGACCGAGAACGACGAGGGCGAGCACGTGCCGGCGGACTACGCCGATCTGGACACGCGACACCTTGGCTCGATCTACGAGGGGCTGCTCGAACACGAGTTCCGGATCGCGGACGCGGAGGGCGTTGCAGCAGTCTCAGAGGACGGCGGACAGGTGTGGAAGCCCGCCTCCGAGGTCACGGCCGCAGAAGCGGTCGAGATCGTCGAGGAAGGTGGGCTATACGTCGTCAACGACGAAGGCGAGCGTAAGGCGACAGGGGCGTACTACACGCCGGACTACGTGGTCACCTACATCGTTGAGGAGACGGTGGATCCGCTGATCGACGAGATCGACGAGAAGCTCCGCGAGCAGGGGCTCGAACCGAGTGATAGAGAGTACTTCGCGGAGTTCTGGCAGGAGGTGAAGGACCTCACAATCCTCGATCCCGCGATGGGCTCAGGCCACTTCCTGACGAAGGCAACCGGCTACCTCACCGAGCAGGTGATGGAGGTCGTTCGCGAGCAGGAGATCCAGTCGTACGACGAGCAGTATATCCGACGAGAGATTTCGAAAGAGTGCATCTACGGGGTCGATCTGAACGGGATGGCGGTCGAGTTGTCGAAGCTGTCGATGTGGCTGGAAACGTTGGCGGCAGACCAGCCATTGGCGTTTCTCGATCACCACCTGAAGACGGGCAACTCGCTCGTCGGCAGCGACATCACGGAGGTGCTCTCCGAGGACGGCGGCGACGATGATGATAGTGGCCAGCTCACGCTGACGCAGGCGTTTGCGCGCGTCCGGCAAGACACGCTCGAACACGTGATGGAGTTGATGGCGGATCTGCTCGCGTACGACAACGAGACGCTGGAGGATGTGAAGTCGATGGAGGAGCTGTACGACGAGATCCGCGACGACCCCCTCTACACGCGCCTCTTCGAGCTGGCGAACGTCCACACCGCCGAGGAGTTCGGCTGTGACGTGCCTGAGGGCTCGTACGAGCAGATGGCCGGTGCGATCGAGGACGAGGACGATTGGGCCGAGATTCGCGAGGAAGACTGGTTCACGGCGGCACAGGCAACGGCAGACGAACAGGACTTCTTCCACTGGGAACTGGAGTTCCCCGAGGTGTTCTTCGATTCGGAAGGCGAGAAGATGGCAGAGGCCGGGTTTGACGCGGTTGTCGGAAATCCGCCGTATGTTTCGAACTGGGAATTGACCGAGAATAGTCCAATTACGCCAAGAACGTATGAGGAGCTATATCCGGAGCCCACGGTAGGCCATTGGGATCTGTATGTGATATTTAGTTACAAGGCTCTAGAATTGACGCGGCATGGGGGATATCATTCATATATTCTTCCCAGCTCTGTCAAAACAGAAAAATACGCAAGAGATATCCGGAATCACTTGGTCAGAGAAACAAATATTCACGCACTCGTTGACTTTGGAGAATATTCTGTCTTCAAGTCGGTTGACCGTCAATGTGTTATTTACGTAGCTTGTAAAGAACCCTCGACTGGTACTACTGAAATCGTTCGATACAATCAGCCAGTATTCAATAGTGAGTTCAATATTGATCAAGAGATCTTCTTGACCTACAACAATACTTCATTTAGACTAGATATCTCCCCAGAAGACATGGAGCTAAAAGATAAGTTGGATAATATTTCTACCTCATTAGGCTCGATATGTTGTGTCAATCCGGGAATTGTCGCGCATAGTGCAGCAGATAGTGAATTAGACTTTAACAAAGAAGATATACTGTCTGATACTCAGGAAGGGCCGGGATTTAAGCCGTATCTGGAAGGTAAAAACATTCAGCGATATTCTCTTCAGTGGGATGGGAAGTACATCGACTACGACTCAAAAAGACAGCACTTCCATCGCCCGAAATACCCAGAATTATTTGAGAATAGAAAGGTGATCTTCCGGAGGATTAGTGATTCTAATAACCGTCTTGTTTCATGTTATGACTATGATTCATATTATACTGCACAGAGGGCTGCACATGCGGTCCCATGGTCAGAAGAGATGGAATCTCACAGGGGGCCATCAGATCACGAACAGTACGAATATGCGGAACAGTACAACGTGCGGTTTCTTAATGCGCTAGCCAACTCATCAGTCGTCGGATATTATTTCTCTAAATTCTTAGCAACGGGTACTCTCCAGGGATCATATACTGATGTTTATCCTGAAGATATTCGCCAACTACCCGTCAAAAAACTAGATGAGGATGATATTGTAAATGAAGAGCACTCTATCTCAAGTATTCGCGATATTGAGGAGTCGTCTCATCCGTATGTGAAACTGTCAGCGCTGGCACAACTAATAAAATCGTATAAGCGGAACAGGAGAGACCTGAATACAGATTTGATTCAACATCTAGGATCCCCTGAGTTCAACAAGAGCATCCAAGACTACGGTCTAATTCAACCAACAAATAGTTCCAGTAGAACCGCAGTATCGAAAACAAGCGAAGATCTCGAGAACCTCCGCATCGGCACCGCCCGCGTCGATCGCGAGTCCCCCAACACCGTTCTCATAGAGGCAACCGCTCGCTACAAGCCCGACGACGAGGACGCGCACGAGACGGACCAGTGGGGCTACACGGAGACGGAGTCCCTGCCGGCGTTCCGGATCACGGACCTCACGGAGCGGGAGGCGGACCTGATCGAGCACTTTGTTCCGGTCGCCGTCGACGAGGCGGGGGGCTTCGCGAACTTCCGCGAGACGGCGACGAAGACGAACTCGCTGATAGACCGACTGAAGGCGATCGAACTGCCCGACGTCAACGACGTGGCCGACGACTTGGAGAACTACCTACAGACGAAGGAGCGCACCGAGGAGCTCGATGCGAAGATCGAGCAGACGGACGAGCTTATCGACGAGATTGTGTACGAACTATACGGACTCACCGACGAGGAGATCGAGATCGTTGAGGAGGCTGTAAAAGAGTGAGCGAAAACCAGTCTCTGGCCTCCCTAACCGAGGACGACGAGATCGCGGGGAAGGTCAGGAGACAGTTAGAGGTGTTCCCACAGAAGTTCCGAGAGCTCGGAGAGGCTGGGCAGCTCAGTGAACTCTTTCGTAGTCCGAAGAAGTTCTCAGGAGCACGCGTTGAACAGGCACCAGAAGTCTTCACAGAGCAGTATCTCATTGGACCCGTTCTCCACGGACTTGGATACCTAAGTTCCTCCTCAGCGGAATACGACGGAACTGGGCCGCACTTCATCCGCCAGCCAATAACGTATCGGAAAGTCGAGCCGAAACAGCCCGACTATCTACTGAAAAACATCGACCCGGCTATCGTGTGTATCGTTGAGGCGAAGGCGGTAAACCGGGAGCGAATGACTGGTGCGAAAACACACGCGAGTGAGGATATTCGAGAGTATCTGGAAGAGGACGCGTTCTGTAAGTACCTTCGCGATACCAAGCAGCGGTACCTAGTGGGAATCGGAACTGACGGATTCCGATGGACACTGTGGATGAAAGACATTCATACGGGCGAAGCGATGAGTCACAATCCCAAGATCGATATATCCCCTGTCATCAGAAAGGTCGCGAGCCGTAGAGATGTAATTGAGGGGGACTTCTCGTCGGGAGCGTCAGACGAGCGTGAACTCTTAGCCGAGGAGTTTGTGCCCGCCTTCGCTGCGACCAACCTACCGAAATACGTCAAATCGGTGTTCGGGGAAAACTGACCAAGACAAGATCAGCTTCGCGAACTTCCGTGAGGCGGTAACAAAAACAAACTCGCGGGTTGACCGGCTGAAGGCGATCGAGTTGCCCGACGTCGACGACGTGGCCGGCGACCTAGAGAACTACCTCCGGACGGTCGAGCGCGCCGGAAGAACTCGACGAGTAGATCAAGGTCGTCGAGCAGCCTGTGTGATATCCGGGTGTCTGTAACTTCCGAAATGGAGTCTCAACACCCCGTCTCACCAACTCGAAATCGGGAGAAAGAATCGATGTTGGCGCTGTTTAGTTCACTTTCACTCCGGCCCCCGAACCCTTATCCATATCCCGCACGTGTCCAGAATTACACACGTAATGTATCACGAAAGAACGTGTGGCGCTGAGTCGGTCACGGCCGCACCACCGGCCACGACTCTCTGTCGCGCCTGCTGTCCTACCCGCTTCGCGTCCGAGAGGTGGATCGGACGACACTTAGTGTTCAGTAGGCCGGCGAAAATGAACACGTTCCGACAGCCGTTAAGTAGGGCCACGATTCCATCAGGTGATCTGGGAACGCACCTCCGTGGAACTCACTCGCCTCGATAAGTGAGCCAGATCAAAGTCAAAACGGAGTCGTTCGGCGACGACATCCTCGCCCCTCTACGCCGAGTAGAGGTTGGAGAGGTAACCGTCGACACTCCCACGGTTGCTATCGACATCAAAAAGACCCGCGAACACGAGTCCGTTCAGGAGAACGCTCGGGGTGTGAACGAGCTTCACCGCTCGGTCAACGGGCAGACCCTCACGCAGGCCCTTCGAGGAGGTGAAGACGCGATCGTCAAGAGTCTCCAGAGAGGTTACAACAAGACACGAGAAGATGAACTGACGATCGCGTTCATCTCTTACGATCTGACCACGCCGATCTCGGAGAGCGAAGCCGAGTACCTGTGCGATGTTATCGCCTCCTTCTCCGATGTGATGACGGTGCCTCTGATGCCGGAGTTGGCTCGGACTGTCGACTCCGAAAACGGGGTTTCAGATCCGGCCTTCCGGTCCTATCTCGAGAGCGTCAAGACGTTCTTGGACGTGGCCGACCGAGCCGCTCCGAAAATGCCCGTGATGGGCGTTGTTCCGATCCTCGGCCACGAATACACGACGGAGTTGATGGATGTGTACGGGCGAGAGCAGGTGCGTGCGTTCTGCCTCAACTTCGACCGGACGCGGATCACTGCGAACGCGAAGGTCGACATCGTCCGTCCGATGATGAACTCGATCGCACGAAGGGGCATCGAGGAGAGCGTCCTCTTCTACGGGATCAACCTTGATCCGGGCGATCGGGACGACAGTCTTGGAGGTCGCCCGGCGGCGGACTTCGCCGGTCTGGGAATGGGCCTCGACATCATCGGCGGCTCACACGTGAGTCCTCGGATGCCTCCGTCGGCATATGAGGACGCCGAAGCCAAATCCGGTGAGGACACGATCACGTTCAAACTGTTCGATAAAGACGGGTGGATCTACCGCGACATTCCGCTTGACGAACTCTCCGAAGTGTTCCCCGAAGATTCGTCGCTCGATGCCGAACACGTGGTTGAGCGCTGTCGACGGTCTCCGAAGAACACACTGAACCGGCTTCAGAAGGTCGTCAACGCCGAACAAAAGGCCCTAGCAGCCGGCGAACTCCACCCCGAAATCGAGGACGGCAATCTGGTGGAATACCTCGCTGAGAAAAAGGGCGTGACGCCGTCGACCACGGCTTCGTTCCAACGGATCCGAGGCGACTTCGATTCGGGCTTGGAACAGTCCGGTCTCGACGACTTCTAAGCGGTTTAGGAGTCGGTGTCCAGACACGAGCCGAAGGCGGCTTCGCGCTCGTGTTCAAGCGTTTTCATCAGCTCGCCACAGACGGGACAGAGATCGTACTGTGGTTGGTCCTCTTCGAACGCCACAGTTACTTCGGCCAACTTTGCCCACTCGTTTCTGAATCCGTCAGGGCCTTCGCTCGTGTGCCAGAGGACCAGCTGTGAGTCGGGCCCCGGTGCCGTGAGTAGATAGTTCGAACCCGCCGATTCCATGACTAATTTCGGGCCGAAATACGTCGACGTCCGCTTCACCACCGTTAGATCGTCGGGAATCGACTGACCCGGCGAGATATTCGTTACGGTGTTCTCGACTCTGATCCGATCGTGGCGTTCGGCCCGTAGTATCACGCTCTTCGAATCGTAATTGGTGACGGGTTCCTCATGTGGCTCTCGTCTGGCGACCGCCGGATCGGTATCGAGTTGCCCGCTCATGGCTTGATAAACGTCTCTCAGGGGAAGAACGTAAATCCCGACCGCAACGGTAACTGTTTCTTGTTCGCAGAAGGGAGGTATAAAGAAGATAGATACAATACCCGAATTATATCCATTAGAGACCTTGGAGAGCGGGTTTTACTAACTGACCACCAAAACACGGTCTACGAATACCTATCTTCCACTTACCGAAGCACCTGATAACCGGAGGCGGCGGCGACGAGCAGTGCGATCATGGTTTCGCTGACGAAGCTACCGGATTCGTGAACGTCCGCGAGACGGCAACTTAGATGAATTCGCTCGTCGACCGGCTGAAGGCGGGCAAGTTTCCGATGTCGACGACGTGGCCGGCAACATAGAGAACTACCTCCAGACGGTCGAGCTTGCCGAGGAGTTTGACAAGAAGATCACAAAGATAGACGACCTGATCGACGAGATCGCTACGAGTTGTACGGACTCACTGACGAGGAGATTGAGATAATGGAAGAAGCAACTATCGAGTAGCATCTGTGGTCGTGATTATTGCGCTAATTCCTCCCACTCGGTAGCACGACAAACCCGCAACGGGCGTTTTCGGTTTCGTTCGCACGACGTCCGATATCAACTCCTTATGTGACATATAGATAACACCGGGAAGCAAGAGTTACATGAGGAATTACGACGGTGTTGAGCAGCTACTATAGCCACCCGATATCGGCAGGTGATCAGCTGTCTTGCTCTTTATCGATACCTCTAGAACACTCGTCACAGCCAACATCGACCGTGGCAGCTCTGTTGATATCCTCAGATGCTGATAGTTTGGAGAGGCTATGCTAAATACAGAGCGCGAACTCCGGACAAGGTTGTTTCCAATTCCAACAGAGCGAACCGGTCAATAGTGTTCGTTTACGCCGATATTTGTACCAATTATTTCCCAAATCACATCAGTAACCACTTCACACTTATTCTCGACCCAACGCGGTATGGTGCGTCACCGATATTGTGTTATTCGTCGTCGACACCGTTCGAGTAGAAATCTCGGTGGAACATCTTGTAGGAGTTTGTAATTGGGACAAGTGTATAAGAGTCGACAACATCATTGTTCTGGAGATATTCCCGTACATGAGCGTTGAGCTCATTAAGCGAGGATTCCCAGACACGGATCATAAGATCATGTTCGCCGACCACTTCGGCCACCTCGTAGACAAGACCATCGTTGAGAAAGCCCTTAATGAACTCTTCTATCTGCCTTTGGCTGACATCCGTCGAGTAGGAGATGTGAACTTCCGCGTAGGTATAGTCAGCCTTCTTGAATACAAGCAATGCGAAGATCTCGAGGATCCCATCATCTTGGAGGTTTTTCCGCCGCCGTCGTGCAGCAGTCCGAGAGAGACCAACTCGCTCAGCCAGCTCTGTGTCCGATAGCCGGCCGTCCTCATTCAGCTCACGAAAAATCAAATAATCCTTGTGATCCATCGTCTCTTCCAGCAGTTCGACGACTTGGGGGTCCTCAATCCACTCCTTTGGTTCCGGCATTTCAATATCCATACCTTGTATTCTTTAGCCTCAATTAATAGCTTTCTTACAGCAACTTGACAAAAAGTTACTCCGTCTTAGACACTGATTGTTCTACTGGCTTTCTGCCAGACACTAATGATCTGTCGGCTGTATGTTCTATGAGTGGTACGGCTACACATTCTCCTCGTGTGTAAACGCGTAAACAACTTTTCCGCCAGATTCGATGGTCTGCATTCCACCTGACGTGGCGAACTGTTGGGAGCCGGCGTACGCCCAGAGGTAGCCGTCAACAGGCATTTTGACTGACTCCACGTGGTTACCGTGGAGATCAACGATGTCGGCGACGGTCTCTCCTTCGGCGACAAACTCTCCCGTCGGTTGGCGCGGATAAAGGATTCCGCCGCTGTCATTGCGGACCATTCCGTGGGCACGATTGACACCATGGCCACCAGTGTACTGACACGGAACCAGCGTGATATCCTCTTGAGGGCCTTCCGAGGGTTCCCCTTCTAGGAGGTCAAACTCCCGCAGCACATTGAGGGTGCCATCCACCCCAACCCGGAGGCTCGTCTCGTCAAGATACCGGCCGTTGATGAACTCCACCATGAGCTCGGGGATGCCCTCTGCTGCACCTTTATTACTTAATGTCGGGACACGGTCAGCACCAATCGGTCCGGGACCAGATTCGACAATATTGTCCTTTCGAACCGTCGTGATACCGAACGCCTCGGCAGCCCGCTCAACGTCAGCCTCCGTCTCTTCGGTCGGCTCGATGATCTGGAAATACAGTGAATCTGGGTGGTCGTTACAGTGATAGTTCACGACGATATCGGCCTTACTCCAAGCGTTCTCCCAGATAGCGCTAGCGAGGCGTTCAGTGGTGTTACCTTCTGTATTCTCGACGTTGACATAGCCGACATCTCGATTGTCGATCCACGACCGGTAGGTCGCATGCATAAATGCCAGCGGGTTAGCAACGGGGATGGCGATCACCGTACCTGCTACCTCGTCTGGCGAGAGCCGCTCGTGGATCATTTCGTGAGTGACAGCTGTTCCCTGGAGTTCCTTGCCGTGCTGGGTCGAGAACAAGAGCGCAGTCGGTCCCTCTTTGGAACCATTAAGAACAACCACAGGGATGTTGATACTGTCGCCAGTCGTTAGCTCGACACCTTCGATGTACCCCTGCTCGCGGGTCCCTGGTTCCGCGCTGACGTCGCCGACCTTGACGGCATCGCTCATGCTTCTACCTCCGAGGCTGTCGTGATTGGCAGCACCGTCGTGGTACCGACCGCAGCCATCGCGAGTACGGGGTCGACAACTGGAATTTCGAAGGACGACCCGATGTCACCCAGCACGCCTGAGGTCGTCAGCCCGGTGCAGCTGGGCGCGACTACGTCGCAACCGGCGTCGGCTAGCCGCTTAATCGCTGTCCGGATCTCTGTCTGCCCTTCCTTGGTCGTGAGATAGTTGGTTGTTTCCGCGCCTTCAACAGTCTCGGTGGCCCCTAAACGGTCACCCAGTAGATTGCGAACTATCGGAGGTGTCCCGCTCTCAAGGCCGAGCGTCCCGACAGTTTCACCCCGGGCAATCGCAATCGCCGCAACGCTGGCGCCCGCACCGACAACTGGCACGTCCACCTCATTATCGAGTGTTGACACTGCAGGGTCGAGCGCGCAGCTGATCGTTAGCACGTCGACGTCAGTCGCCATTTCCCGTCCTAGTCCCTTGATGTATGGTAGCGCCTCCTCTTCAGCCTCGACAGACGGAATCCCTTCCGGATGGTCAGGAATACACCGTGATGTCGTCGAGATATGGGGGAACTGCTGTTCGATCACGCGTCCATGTAGCGATACGTCTTCAGGGTCCTCCAGCGTCAGCACGCGGAGGACACCCATCTCGATTTGATTTTGTTTGGTCATGTATCTGCAGTATCTTCGTTCTTTTCTGCCGGTTCGTCTATGCCGCGGGCCGCGAAGAAGCCCTGCTGGCGCAGGGCGGCAAACAACGTCTCTTCGCGACGATTCATGAAACCGTCAGGCCCCCAGTAGCGCTCGAGAGTCCCGTACCACTCTCGATCGGAGTCTCCGTAGACACTGTCACCGTACATTTCGTCCATCGCGTCGTGGGAGGCTTCAAGTAGTTCTGGTGGAGGATCTTGATACTCTCCCTCGTGAAGAACTGCCTCGAGCGGGAGCCGCGGGGCGTTCTCTTTGGCCTCACCGTGGGCTGGGACGCCAATACAGAGCCCGTAGATTGGGAGGACACCCGACGGGAGGTCGACAGCTGCCGCAGCTTGGGGGAGACCATTCAGGATGTTCCCGATTGGACAGATTCCGTATCCTTGGCTCTCGGCGGCTGTCATCGTTGTCATCGCCGCCAGTGAGGCGTCGATTGCTCCCTCAAGCATCCCCATCCCAGGTACGATGCGGAACTCGCGGTCACGGTGTTCCAACAGCAGCCGGACCCGCCGCAGGTCAATGCATACCAGCAGGAAGTGGCTCGCTTCCTCAATCTGCTTGCTTCCGCGGTCGCACAACTCATGGATGCGCTCACGCAGTGATTGCTCGCGGATCCACACGAAGCTGTACATCTGTACCGTCCCGCTGGTTGGGGCCTTCCGCCCGGCGTCAACCATTTCGCGGACCTCCTCGTCTGGAATCTCTGCACTAGGGTCAAAATCACGGACTGTCGCCCGCCCTGCAAGCCACCGCGTCAGGTCTGTCACCTGTGATTCCTCTCCGTGTAGCGCTGGGCGGTCAGTGTATCTACTGTCACTATCGCTATCGGTCATCTGTTACCTCACAGTCGGTCACACAACCACCTCACCACCGGTAACAACGAGTTCGTCGTCGAGGTAAACGTCGGGTTCTAGTGCAATCCCGTCGACATGGGAATCACACTCGATCGTCCCTCCAAACCCGTGGTTGTCCCCGAATGCTACGTGACATGTCCCATAGACTTTTTCATCCTCAAGGACAGTCCCGATGATCTCCGCAGCTGGGTTCGTCCCGAGACCGAGTTCGCCGACCTGGCGAGCGCAGTCGTCTCCGGCGGTTGCCTCAAGAAACTGTTCGGCCGACGGCCCCTCAACAGATGTAACCGATCCCGACTCAATCCGGACAATAACAGGTTCGTCGAGCGCACCGACACCGACGAGGCCGCCGTCAAACGCGATAGCGCCCTCTGCAGTATCCTCAACTGGGGCAATATACCCTTCACCGGAGGGGAGATTTCCTGACTCACCCGGTTTGCGGATCAGACCGTCACTGGGAATTCCCTTGCGGTCAGTCAACGACATTTTCAGTACCTCTTTACCGGTCTCGATACGGGCTTCATCAGCTGCAGTCAGCCGGTCGGCGAGCGCGGCTGTCAGCCGCTCGACCTCATCATAGTCGGCGGTAATTGCACCCTCGCCGAACATACGCTCGGTGATGCCCGGCATTGTGGCGACGCGAGCGCCTGTCTCCGTCGCAGCCTCTCGAGCACGCGTATGAGTTAGTGACGCGCTCGTTGGTGCCACTACAATATCGGCCTCCCGCATGGCCGCGGCGACGAACGCCGGGGGTTCCATCCCGCTACGTTCCATCGGCGGCGTCTCAATAATTCCGACTTCGAGATCAAGGTCAGCGCCGGCTTCGAATAGTGCTCGTCCAATCTCTCGCTTGTCGGTGTCAGTCACGACCACCAACGACTCATCAGCAACAGCTCCCATATTCTCTGAGAGAACTCGCCGTGCGACTGCTCGAAGGTCCGCCATCACAGCACCTCCGTGGAAGTCTTCCAGAGTACTGACCGGCCGAGTAAGACCCCCGCACCAGTCGTCGTCCGGACCTGATCCTTCATTTCAGGAGTGTATCCCATACAGTCCATCACGACGAGATCGACATCGGTTCCTAGCGCCTCGGCAGCGGGACTGACCTCATCCTCATCAACGTAAGGCGACCCGGAAGCGGTGACCAGGTCAAATTCCGCCCACTTCTTGCGGGTCTGGAGTACTTGTTCGGGCTCGGGCACGAGTACGCCGACCGTACCGTCATCGACGATGCCAGACGTCCAGGCGTGTAGCAGCTTGCTGGGCTCCAGTACCGGGACGTCAACGTTGAATGTAGGGAATGCTCCCGTACAGAGGACCCCGATAGTGGAGACATCCGCCGCGAGCTCCTGAATCCGCTCTTGCATCAATCCGATTGTTGCAGCCCGGTCGATGGTGACCGACGAGCCGTCTCGGAGTTTCGTGACAAATACCGGCTCGCCATCGTGGGCTCCTGCCGCCTCCTCGATCTCTTTAGCGGAGTCGAACCGGTCAAGCGCGCCCGCTTCGATAACCTCGACGTGCTCGGGGAGTTGGGCCTTGATGTCGGGAGTGATGTCATCCCGAGGCGCCTGGCCAATAGTGAGCAGTCCAAGCTTTGTCATCGGCTCTCACCCATTGTCTGAAGATGGTCCATTGAGCCGTATAGCGACTTCAGGCGGTCGAACTCTGCCTCATCGTAGAATGAGGCACGTCCGCGCGTGAAGTCTTTCGCCGTCTCGACGACGAATCCGGTGGCTTCGGCGATCTCAGGGAGATAGTTTGCTCCGGTGCCAGAACCGGGAACTGGATTCACGCTTGTCGTGGCAACGCCCACCACTGGCGCGTCTGTTGCGGTTGCAGGCTGGAGGATGCTGTTGATATGGTGGACATCATTCCCATAGGGTGTGATATCTTGGGCCGTCAGCGTGAGCGTCCTCGGGGGCTCACCCGTAACCCGCTCTTGGGCGTCGAGAAGAGTCTCGCTCGGACGGAGGATCCACCCTTGTTTAATTGTCGGAGTTAGCGCGAACCCGCGTTCGCAGTGGACCCGGTTACCTTTCGTGGCGTCGACTGATAGCACCGCATCCATTTCGCCATCAACCTCGTGTTCATTCATTGTGGCCATATCTACGGGGCTCCCCATGAACGGAACCGGATCGTGAGCCTGGGTTGGAGCATCCGGACAGACGTGGGTCGCGATGCGTACGTCACCTGCAAGCACATCACCGCGGGCATGCATCTCCGCGAGCTGAAACGCCGTCGCAAGCGCGACGATCGCACCGTCGGCGTCCGATACCATTCCGATCTCCTCGGGACGGGCTCCCGCGCCACCCAGCCTCCCGATGACACCGAGCGTGTTTGCGTCTGGATCCTCACCCGGGACAACTATTTTTACGAAGTCAGTTGTTCCTTCTTTGCCCTCGATGGTCGTCACATCCACATCGACACCGGTCCCTTTTAATTCCGAGCAGACGGCCTCGCCGTCCGCATCGGGGTGGTCAAGCACATCGTAGGCGCGCTGTATTCGCTCAAACATGGTTACACCTCCGGGAACGCGTGTTCGACGACCGGTTGCCCGACAGCCTCTTCGACGGGTTCGAACAACCCAGGGTCGTCCATTCCAGCGCCGAGTGCCAGCGACGATGCCGGCGCCAGTACAACTGTGACTGACTGGCCTTCTGCAATTTCGGCAGTCGATATCGGCTCGCCGGTGTCTGTGTCCAGCGTTGTGATCAGGTCGGGGAACGTTGCGAGCCGCTCACCATCACGGCTGAAGGTCATATACTCGTTCCAGAATGTGAGCTCGTGGTCGTCGACGACGACAGTCCCGATGTCGAATCCGCCAGCTGTCTCCAGTTCCCGTGAGTCAACGGTCCCAGTGATTGCTACTTCGCCGTCCAGCAGTGACGCTACCTCTGCAGCGGCGGTCTCGCCGTCACGTGCTGTCTGAACTGCCTGACCGAGCGTTTTTGCCTGGTCGTACACCGAGAGCGCAGCATTAGACTCGGCGTACTCCGCCGGGACGGGATTACGCGCGACCGCAACTAGGCCTCCGGCCGCCTCAGCTATTTGACGGATTGTGTCCGCTGCGGACGAAAGGTGGGCCTCCACGACCAGTTCGTGGCGCCGTCCAGTGTCGGGCTCGCCCCCGACACCGGCCTGTAACACAGTCTCGTCGCTTGACAGTCCGATCGACCCCATTGGCCCTGTTGGATGTGCGCGGCCGTTACACGCCGCATCCACTAGTGGGAGCCCAGTCACGGCCGACTGCAGCAATCCGTTGACGCTAGCGAACCCACCCATTTCGTTGGTCATTAGCGCGCCGACTGATCGACCACGCTCGGCGATCCGGTTCATCACCAACTCGACAGCCTGCACGTAGTCAGCCGGCTTGACGTGGCTGTCAGTCGCCGCTGGGGCGCCGACACCGCTGACAGTCAAAACTACCTCGGAGGGGTCCAATTCGGATATTGGACGTAGTGTCGGGCTGCCATACTCGACCGCCAATTCGCCGAACTCGATACCTTCATCGAGCGAGCCACCGCCCCCGCCGCCGAGGATCGCCCCGCCGACCGCTACGTGTTCAACCCACTCATCGGTGATCTCTGTGTGATTATTGTCGTTCATTTGTCGTTGGATTTTGTCGGTTGCTTGTTTTTCGATGCCGTCTCGCCGATGCGCTCGTTATCAAGCGCTAGGAACGTGTTTGGCCGCTCACGCTCAACGGTCCGGAGCGTGGCGTCGTCTCGTGTTCGCAATCGCTTCATGCCGTTCTCCACCAAGTAATACGCCTGGTCGCGGCCCATCGACTCGAAGAGGTTACCTGCCTTTCCTACTGCCGTCGCACACACCTCGTCGGCCTCGCAGGGCTGCGGACAGGCTGCACAGGCCGGTGTACGTTCCTTGAATTTCATCGGATCAGCCGCCGATTCAATAAGCAGCTCGACTGTCCAGGGTTGCCGCTGGCGAGCCCGTCGAAGTGTCTTGATTCGAGAGGAATCCTCAGACATGGTCACCAATCGGGCTCTTCCCGGTAGCGGTCATCGTGCAGGTAGCACCGTGCTTCCTGGTCGTCTCCCAGTTCGTACATCGAGGGTTCTTCACCTGAGCAGGCATCGAACGCACGGGGGCACCGCGAGCGGAAGGCACAGCCGCTGGGCTTCTCCCGAGGGTCCGGGATCTCGCCCTCAAGTTTCTGTTGTTCAGGCTTGGCTTGCTTGTCGGCATCACTCACCGTCGATATGGCCGATAACAGCGCCCGGCTGTAGGGATGTTCTGGCGTCCTGAAGACGGACTGAACATCACCGACCTCAACAAGCCGGCCTAGGTACATCACTCCGATGCGGTCGGCGACGTTGCGCAACAGCGAAAGGTCGTGAGTGATGAACAGATAGGTGATCCCATACTCTTTTTGGATTCGCTGGAGTATGTTGACGATGCGGGCCTGCACGCTCACGTCGAGCGCACTTGTTGGCTCGTCTAGCACGACGAACTTCGGATTCAGTGCTACTGCTCGGGCAATACCGACCCGCTGTTTCTGTCCGCCTGAGAGCTGCCCAGGGTGGCGGTACATGTATTCCCGCGGTAGGTCGACCATGTCCAGCAGCTCCTCGATGCGCTCGATGCGCTCTTTAGCATCACCGTAGTCATGGATCTTCAATGGTGCCTCGATAATCGTCTTCACACGGTGGCGAGGATTAAGACTCGACGTGGGATCTTGGTGGACGATTTGCATGTTCTGTCGGAACCGCTTGAGTTCGTCCTCGGAAAGATCGACGACGTTCTGACCATCAATCCTGACAGTACCCGCCGTGGGTTCAGTCAGCCGCAGCATCGCCCGGCCCATAGTCGTCTTCCCTGACCCAGACTCTCCAACCAGTCCGAAGGTCTGCCCCTCACCGATCGAGAAGCTCACTCCGTCGACCGCTCGGACTTCCCCAGCCCTCTTCCGTAGGATCCCTTCATGGATAGGGAAGTGCTTCTTCAGTCCCTCGACTTGGACCATGGAGTCTGCTTCTTTGCGAGCCCCTCGGGTTACTATCTCGTCGGCGTTGTCAGTGAGACTCATTTGCTAGCCCCTCCATCAGCCACTACGTCGGACCCAGTCTCAGTCTCCGAGCCCTCCCGCCAAGGGGGCGATCCAATGTCGACCCTCTCCTGAGCAAGCTTCTGATGGCGGTCGTGGGCGGCCTCCCCGTCAAAGAGGTGACAGGCAACCGTGTGGTCATCGGCTGTCTTCCGCGGATATGGCACTACCTCGCTGCACTTAGACTCAGCGTGGGGACATCGCTCCGCGAATCGGCAGGCTGCCGGCGGATCCGTGTAATCTGGAAGGTGACCTTCAATACCTCCACCGATCCCACTCGAGAGTGTCGGTATACTCTCGAGTAACCCTCGAGTGTAGGGGTGCTCCGGATCGGCGAACAGTTCGGCTGTCGGAGCCTGCTCGATGATCTCGCCAGCATACATAACATTGATGAATTCGCTCACCTCACGAGCGACGCCGAGGTCGTGAGTAATATACAGAACGCTAGTGTTCCGATCCTCGACTAGTTCGTCAAGCAAATCCAACACTTTTGCCTCGGTCGTGACGTCTAGGGCCGTACCAGGTTCGTCGGCAATCAGGAAATTTGGTTCGGACAGTAACGCGATGGCAATCAACACACGCTGGCGCATACCACCAGACAGCTCAACAGGGTAACTGCTAAACACCCGCTCTGGCGCAGAGATTTCTACGTCAGCAAGCATTTCAATCGCTCGCTCACGGTGGTCCGCGTCTGACCTTCTCGAGACCTTATCCCGGAGCCAGTCGGTGACAGATAGCCGGCGCTCGCCTTGCCATTTTAGCACGTCGATCATCTGTTCACCGACTGTGAGGACGGGATTGAGGCTCGTCATCGGATCTTGCATGATCATGCTAATCTCGCGCCCCCGACGTGCATGACGCTCGGCATCGGACAACTCCAGCAAATCCTGGCCTTTATATATGATCTCGCCCGCGGTGATTTCCGCTGCAGGGAGTAAGCCCATAATAGATTTGACAGTCACGCTCTTGCCACAGCCAGTTTCGCCGACTAATGCGGCCGTCTCGCCACGGTTCAGCGTGAAATCGACACCGTTGATTACCTCCGCGACGCCGTCGTATGTATCGAACTGGACGTGGAGGTTTCGTACCTCCAAGAGAGTCTCAGCCATTTCAGTTCACCTCTACGTCGAAGGCATCCCGTAGGCCGTCGCCAATGAAATTGAACCCGAGCACAGCGAATGAGATGGCTAATCCTGGGAATACTGCGATCCACCAAAAGGTGGTGACGTAGTTACGCCCCTGAGCGATCATTGCCCCCCAAGTCGGGGTCGGCGGCTGAGCACCCAGTCCGAGGAATGACAGGCCTGCACCTACGAGAATGACGAATCCCATGTCTAGTGTGGCTTTGACTGTGATCGGACTCACAATATTGGGTAGTACTTCTTTGAATGTTGTCCGAAGCCAGTTCGAGCCTAATGCCCGGCTAGACTCGATGAATTCTTCCTCCTTGATTGAGAGGACTTCTCCTTGGGTCAGTCGCGCGTACCATGACCACCAAGAGAACGCGATGGCGACCATGACATTAAATAACGATGACCCAGTAGCCGCGACAACAGCCATCGCTAGCAGCGTTGGCGGGATGGCCAAAAAGATGTCAGTTGTGCGCATGATGACCGAGTTGGTCTTCCCACCGAGGTAGCCGGCGACTAGCCCGAGGGTGACGCCGATGGAAATTGCTATTGACAGCACGATTGCACCCATCATCAGCGAGATACGTGCACCAAACAACACCCGACTGAAAATGTCGCGACCGGTTGTGTCCGTGCCCATCGGGTGCTCAAGACTTGGCGGCTGGCTCGCGCGGTCGAAATGGACCCCTGCCCCGGCATCATCAGGGTACGGTGCAATAAACGGAGCGAACGTCGCTGCGAACACCAGTGTCAGTATCATCAGCAGACCCACGACAGAGAGCTTATTCTGCATAAAGCTCTTCCAGGTCCTCTTGAGCTGTTTAAGCCGCTCCTGTCGAGCGGTGTCCTCTGTACTGAGAAACCGTCCGTCGCTTTTTTCAGTAGCCATATTTATTGATCCTCCAGTCTAACTCGCGGGTCTAGGTAGCCGTACAGCAGGTCCACGATGAAGTTCGCACTCACGAACCCGACACCGACGACCATGACGACTCCAATGATGGCGTTGAAATCTTGATACAGAATTGCCTCGACGCCGTAACGGGCCATCCCCGGCCATGCGAAAACGATCTCTACGAGGAACGCATTTCCCAGTAGGAAGCCAAACGAAAGCCCGATAACCGTCAGCGAGCTCGTGAACGCGTTGCGCAGCATATATTTGTACTCGACTAGGTTGTTCGGAAGGCCGTACGCCCGCGCAGCGAGCACGTAGTCCTTGCGCTGTTCGTCGATCATGTCCGATCGGATGAGTCGCATCACCTGTGCTAGTGTTGCCAGTCCGAGCGCGAACGCCGGCAATATCAGATGCGTCGCGGCGTCGACGAACGTCCCGAACTGGCCCGCAAGCAGGCTGTCGACGAGATAGAGGTGCGTTACGTCTGGAGGCGGCTCAACTCCATCGCTCAGCCGCCCCGATAGCGGAAGCAGCCCGAGGGTGACGACAAAGATGATCTGGAGCACAATAGCGACCCAGAACCGTGGCATTGAGACGCCGAACAGCGCGGTGATACGAGAGACATGGTCCTGCCAGTGATCTTTGTTTGTTCCCGCGATGACGCCGAACGGAATCGCGAGCAGCACCGCGAAGAACAGTGTCAGGACGACGAGCTCGAACGTAGCGGGCAACCGGGCGATAATGTCGTTGAATACGTTATTATTCGTCCGCAGAGACATTCCCCAGTCGCCTTGAACTACGCCGATCAGCCAGTCGACGTACTGAACCGGGATTGGCTCATCAAGCCCCATTTCGGTTTTGAGGGCCTCGACCTGCTGATCGCTGGCCTCTGGGCCGAGCGCGAGCCGAACCGGATCTCCCGGAATCACCCGAGAAATGACAAAAATCAGCATCGACAAACCAAAAATAACCGGGATCGATTGGAGCGCACGGCGAATCAAGTAGTTAACGTATGACATTAGTTGCGTGTAATATTGGAAGTGATAGGATCTGAGGTGTTTAATTAGGGTTGGCTCTGGCAGCCGCTATTCTGCGCGCCCCTCCCCTTCGCGGTGCATCGAGTGCACGTCCCAGTCGAATGCCATCACGCCTTGGTACTGCCAACCACCGACATTCTCGTTAATTCCGATGCGGTACGGTGGGTTCGCAATAAATACGCTGGGCATCCCCTCGACTACCAGTGCCTGTGCTTCTTGATATTTTTCGAGGCGCTCTTGGAGGTCTGGCGTGCTGCGAGCCTCCTCGAGGACTGATTCGAGTTCGTCGGTCGAATACCACGACTGGGAGATGTACGACCCAAACGACTCAGGGTGGTACATCAAGTAAGTGTGACTGTCCGGCGAAGGCATCTTCGCGGTGTGGAAGATATTCGTGATGTGGGCTGTCTCTTCGGGGTCGGTGGCACGGTCAGTGATTGTGGCCCACTGCTGGGGATTGACTTCCACTTCAATACCAAGCTCCGACAGACCAGACTGGTTGAGCAGCCCAACTTGCCGCTGGAGCTCGGTTCCGGCTACGACTACATGTTCGAGGCCTATCTCGTTGATTTCGTCAACAGAGTACTCCGCCTGGTCGAGGAACTCTTGCGCGCGGTCGAGGTCCTGAGACATTGGCTCGAGATCATCATTGTGACCTGCCATCTCTCGTGGGACTGGCCCCGCGGCAACCGCGCCGCCACCGATTATCTCATTAACCGCGCTCTCGTAGTCGAATGCGTAAGCGATCGCCTTCCGGACGTTGATATCGTCGGTCGGTGCTTTCTGAGTATTCAGTGGCAGGTGGAACAACTGGAGTTGGGGGACCTCTGGTACCCGAACGTTCGAGAACGAGTCCATCTCCTCGTAGGCTTGGGTCCCCATGTACTGGTCAGTCATGTCGCCACCGCCCTCACGCATCGTGTTGACAATAGTCGATTGCTCGGTGATGACTGTCGACCGGAACGTGTCGAAGCTGTTGTCATCCCATCCCTTCCAGTAGTCATCGTAGGCTGATGTTGAAATGGAATTACCCTGTTCCCACTCGTCAAGCACGTAGGCACCTGACCCCGCCGAGTTGTCTTGGAGGTAGGCATTTCCGTAATCGCCGTCCTGCTCATTTTCCTGAACTACCTCGCTGTTAACGATGTAGAATTGGACTAGCGTTGCCAGCGCTGGGCCGTAAGCCTGGTTGAACCCGAATTCGACCGTCTGCTCGTCGCGGACGGTCACGTCCTCTGGATTCAGATAACTGAGCCAGAAGGACGAGTAACCAGCCTCCATCTCCAGCATCCGCTTCATTGAGTAGGCCACGTCCTCAGCGGTCATGTCTGTACCGTCGGTGAACGTCACATCGTCGCGGATGGTGAATATCCACGTCTGACCGCCATCCTCAACATCCCACTCTTCGGCGATGTTGGCAGTCGGCTGTAGCGAGTCCGGATCAACCGTGACGAACTCGTCGTAGAGATTCTGTGCAGCCATCCCTTGGGTGTAGTCTACCTGCTCGGCTGGGTCGAGGGTGCCGAATACCTGGCCCGCGATGAAGTGGAAGTCCGTTTCCCCTCCATCACTTCCGTCTTCGCCATCGGTCTCATCGCTACCATCGCTTCCGTCTGCGTCATCGTTGCCTGTACACCCTGCGAGTGCGACAGTAGTCGCACCTACACCAACCAGTTTTAGGAACTTGCGACGTTCCGTGTTATCGGGTCGCATGACTACGTCTGGTGTCGCGAAGTATAATAAATGTTTTCCAAATGGGAAATTAATCGTCTGCAAAATTAGAAGAATTAACTATAAAAACATTTGAATTTAACATTAGGCCGTCTGGCTGGCCTAGCTACATAGTATATAATCTGGCCAGCATAATCGGGATTATGAATAACTACGGGAGAAATAGGGACGGGTCATCATGGCAAAACGAATACCGCTGCGATTGATCCAGATTAGTTATTTCTGAGAAAACTGATCCCTGTTCGCGGACCGCCGTAACGAACTCCTCGTCGGTTTCTGGATCGTAATATGCCGGAAAAAAGATAGCCCGGTTGTGGTCGCTCGACTTCACGACAACAACGAACAAGAACAGGTCTTCTGCGGGCGCACGGTGGAGTTCAAATTCGTTGAAGCTCTCCTCATCTCCTTCGACAGCCTCCCCTAGCATTTCCAACTCGGATTTTGGAACTACAAGCCGGAATCCAGTGTTGCCCTCAGCTACCGTCGAGACATCACCAGGGTGGAGTACAAGCGTTTCCCAGCCATCTGACTCGTACTCCGACGCAATTGTCTTGACGTCGTCAAGCAAGTCTTCCCAGTGAATCAGCGCCTTGTTCGAGCGGTTGATCTTTTCGCGACTCATACCGACCCCCTGTTGGCGATGAAAAAAAGCTTTGATATCCGAATAGACCTTGCTGATTATTCTGTATGCACCCACATTTTATCGGCCGATTCAGGATATATTTGGGTGAAATAACGCAGTTCTCGTGCTGAATAGATCCTCTGTATCTTGCACACCAATCCTATCAGTTCCTTAGGATTTCAACAGAGTAAATAAACTTGTAGCCAATTATTTGCTTCCCACTAGTGATTTCCACTCAAGCATGACCAGAATCGTGATCCTCCCCGCTGGTCGCGACGACGCCTTCGAGGACTACAAACAGTTCATCCGAGATGGTTATCCAATTGAGGATATTGAGTCCAACCTCAATAACTAGGGCCTCGAACTATTTCAGACGACATCTGACAACGATCTCATCCACATCTGAGGGACTCCGTAGCCGGGGCGTGGTGGAACGTCAAGCGCAACGATATCGTACTCATCTACCACGATAGCGCGTTCGTCGCGAAAAACCAAGTCCTCCAACTCCGACACTATCCCGACCTCGCGGAGCGTCTCTGGAGAGAACACGGTCACTAAAACGAGGAAAACCTGTGGGAGTACATGACCTGCCTCACCGATGTTTAGGAAGTCGATATCAATATTGGGGACTTCAATCTGTACGCAGATACCGATCGACGCTGAGATCTCTGCCCATCTCACACACCACTATTTCAAGTGAACCGAACCACGACCACAAGAGATTACAAGTAGAACTGGCCACACCGCGGTTACAAGTGAAGAGGCTAAATTACTCGACATTGGTGGCTTCACTTGAAAGAGTGGTGTGTCTAGACGACGTTGTTCATTGATGCGATATCCCGAATCGTCTCTATCTCACTGTTTAATCGCAGAACGTCGGACATTGCCTCAATCGCACTCGTGAACGGAACATCCAGTTCGTAGCTGTAGTAGTTCCCACGGGACCCAGAGCGGTTCTCATAGGCCGACAGAATCCCAAGCATCCGAAGATCGGACAGATGATTGTGCACGGATCGTTGAGCGAGCGAGTCGGTTCCAGAGGAATCACAGAGTGCGGTGTATTCCTCGTAAATCTCCCGGGTTCGGGATGGCGTCTCTTCCTTAGCAGCTTTCGAGACGACTGCTAACAGCGCAAGACGGCCGTGTGTTGTTAATTCGCGCATTCCCTCCTCCACACGTTCCTGTTCGAGACGGGAGCGTGCTGCCTCAACGTGGTCTCGCTCAATAAGATCTACCTCACGATTCTCAGCGATCTCACCGGCTAAGCGAAGGAGGTCAAGTGCCTGTCGGGCGCTTCCACTGTCGCGAGCTGCGAGAGCCGCACAGAACTTCAGCACGCCCTGCTCGACGGCATTCTCGGCGATCGCAACTTCAGCACGGGACTCGAGAATGTTCTCAAGTTCGGGCGCATCATATGGCGGAAACTGTAATTCTCGTTCACAAAGGGTGTCTTGAACGCGAGGATCGAGCTGATCGCGAAATTTGAAATCATTACTGATCCCGATGACACCGACCTTGGTCGAGTCGAGGTTATTGTTAGCACGAGCTCGTGGGAGTTCATATAATAATTCGTCCCGATCACCGATTGAGTCGACTTCATCCAAGACAATTAAGATCGTTCCGCCAATCGCTTCAAGTTCCCCGTACAGTTTTTTGAAGACGGTTTGCTGGGGATACCCGGTCGAGCTGATTTCACCACCAGCAGGACGAAGTTTATTCACGAGTTCTACGGCGACTTGATACGAGGAGTTCAGCGTCTTACAATTCACCGAGATAATTGCCAGATCGACGTCGTCGTAGTCGGCAACATCGTCTTTGAGCCTGTCGAGAAGATAGTCGGTGACGGCAGTCTTCCCGACACCGGTATTACCGTATAGAAAGATGTTGTTTGGTTCCCAACCGTCCACAACAGGCTGGAGTGCATCCATGTACTCCTCGATCTCTTCGTCTCGCTCTTCGATTTGATCGGGTCGGTAGGATTCTCCAAGAGCGTCCTTGTTGCGGAAGATGTTCTGCTTCCGCTCGAATCGACGCATGTCGCTACTTTCTCGTGTTTGCCATATAAAACCACCCCCACATCTGTTTCAAGTGAAGGTACAGACACACACCACTGTTACAAGTGAAATACTAATCGAGTAGTACTGAACAAAGGAACAGTCCACAGTTTCAACTAAAACGTTGACACGTATTGCTCATATTGATTTGTAGTAGTTTGTACTTAGAGTGATTCTAT
Source organism: Halorubrum rutilum (assembly GCF_024494565.1). The sequence goes on along the minus strand of NZ_JANHDN010000006.1, from coordinate 108,127 downwards.
GTATTGAGATCAGTATTCGTGACCCTTTGACTGCCTTGTTCTACTTCCACCCTCTACCTCAGTTTCTCGTCTTCACTTGCAAGAGTGGTGTGTCTCTGTCTTCCCACCCAATTCCGTGATCATACACCGACTTCGAAGTGAAGACCCCTCTATCGATATGAAATCTTAGATACCAAGACAGACACCCCTTCTTCGAAATGAAATCCCACCTCCGAGCCCTGGCCGCAGTCGATCTTCTTGGAAGTGGGCTCCCCTCAGTCGATATGAAACCATCTAGCACGGAAATTGGCCCTATCAACACACCCCGTCATCGAAATGAAATACCAAAACACTGCGTGCGAGCCCGTCCACGAGATCTCATCGTGAGGAGTAGCAGCAGGTGCTTCGAGATGAAATGCTTGAACAAAATACTAATACTGCCATATTAGACGGTGAAATTGGGTTTAGAGCAATCTTCGCTGTGGAAGAACCAAATTCATATTGAAAACGGTGTGTGAAAGTCACCTAACTGCTACGCCAGTCTCCGATTTCATATCGAATATGGGGTGTGAGAGCTACCGAAATAATCTCTCGTTGTCCGCTCACAGTAGAAACGCCGTTTGTTTTCACATTATACATTCTCTTCATGAATTCTTTTTTATACATATCTCTGACCGTGTTGAACCCTGTCCCTGTTAGGCTCACCTTCCAGTGATTTCAATCTTAACCAACTAGTGGCAATCGAACCGCCATCTGTTGGTTAACTGTGACGGTATCGCGCGTCAATCCCAGCTATCACCTCACAGCCGACCAATCACCTCGCCAATTCTTATTACCAGTCCTCCCAATCCACCAACAAATGGACTGGGACACGACGATCAACCTCGGCGGGTTCGGTAACTCCGCACAGATGGAGTGGCAAACCGTCAAGAGCTGGAAGTCATTTACAAATTTCTTCGATGACGCGGTCCATATCGACGCAGTCACGTACTGTGAGTCACCCGAACTACTCCTCGAATTGTTTGATCAAGAGGGCTCCAGTCTGGAGACGATGGACGTCCTCGTCGGCGATAAAGATGAGTACCAGTCCGCCGTTGATGATGCCACGGTAGCCCGCCGACTTGAGCGATACTACGAGGAAGACAGGCTGACTGTCAGACTCAAAAATCGAAAAGTCGTCCACTCCAAACTGTATCGAATCGTTGAGGCCGACGATACAGTGATGCTCATCGCTGGAAGCGCAAATCTATCCTACAACAGCTGGAAAAACCAAACCAACAGCGTTGTCGTGTTCAACACAGAGGTCGGGAGCCAACTCGATCAACAGTTTACACAATGGATCGATCACCACCGCAAGGAGTATGCTGATACCATCTTCATGGAGGATCTCGCGGCGGAGCTGGAAGAACTCGATGATGAAGAAGAGGTTGAGCGCCGTATTGAGTTGTGGATAGACAATCGCAACACACAGCTCTCAGAACAAGGCGAGATCCACTCCAATGTTGGCCAAGAACTCGAAGCGTTAGGCGACGAGGTAGATCAGGTTATGGGCGTGAGCGAAGACCCCGAAGAGGCAGATGAAGTCGTTAGCATCGATCCCGAGCAGATCGAAACTGACGACACAGACACTAACGGCGAGCAACCAGATGAAAAACCAGTTGAGGGCATTACTGCAGCAAAAACCCCAGAGTACTCAATCACTCTCTCGACGCAAGGGTACGAAACCGACGGCTATCTTGACCAGATGGAAACCGATCTTAAGCGCCGCGGCGCAGATGTCGGCGCTGACGCAATCACAACACCCGTTGAGGGCTACACTAACTATCTTCAAACGCGGTATGACGTGCCGAAAATGTGGATCGACGAGGAGAATCACCGCGTCCATCTCCAACACGGTGAACATCACCGTATCTTGACCGCAGACCACGATCCCAATCCAGACCTCCTCGACGCAGCCCTTGAGAATATCGAGAACTACATCAAGACAATCGACCGCTGGGGTGAAACGAACAACCCAGAAGCTGTGAAGGCGCATCTCTATGAAGGCGTTCTCTACGGGCTCTGGGCGCCGTTCGTGAATCTGTACGCAGAGCAGTTCTACGGAAGCGTTACCCTCGACAATGCGCTCCAATATCTCTACATTTTTGGCGAGTCTGACGCAGGGAAAGATAAGTTCACGGAGTTCGTGTTACGGCTCATCTCTGATGACCTCGTTCGCGGTGGCGCAGACGCAGACGATGTCGGTAAGAACCAGATTCGATCGCTGCGGAACATCGATACGGTGTTCCCGTACGTTGTCTCCGACATTTCCAAGCAAAAAATCGAGCGTGTCGATACGCTGCGGAATTTCTGGCAAGACTCGTGGCACCCATCAAATGAGGTCGCGTATCCGACGCTCATCTTCACGAGCAACGACTCTCGGCCGAATGACTGGTTCCGGAACCGAGCGAAGATGCTTCACTTCGATGTCGCGTTTCCATCGAATCCCGAGGATGAGGGCTTCTACAAGGCGCAAGAAGACCTCAACACAATCCTCGATGCCCGCAATCCGATCTTCTCGTATGTGTCATGGCGCATCCTAACCGACGAGCGATATCTCGACGCCGGCGGAACTGTCGATGACGTTCGCCAGGTGTTTCTCGAATTTTACGACCGTGCTGACCGTAATGTTCCGCGATTCTTCCCGAAAGAGCCGGCCAACCGGAAGTACAACATTGGCAAGCGCAAGTGGAAGCAAGCCTACGAACGCGGTGACGTAACGTTCGATCGGCGGGAAAACCGACTCATCGCCGAATTCGATCTTGAGCCACACGAACTCTACAGCTATCGGAAAACCCTCCCGACGAAAATGCGCCCAGAAAAGAGCGGTCGGAGCATCATTATCAAGAACCCAGACGGCTTCGAAGAGTGGATTGACCTCGCTGAACTGAGTGAGAACAAAGATACCGAATCATCACCAGGGTTCCTCGACCGCTTGCTGGGGTAATTCGTCTTATCCATCGATTAGCTAACCCCAAACCCGCAGTGACTCAATAGACTACTGTAGAAGCTCACAGATGTCGTCGTGTATTGATTACGTAAAAAACACGTAATAAAACACGAGCTATTGATCCAATACGTTCTCCAGAATATCAGGCAACGCCTCGTCGAGTTCCCCCGCCTGGAGAATGGTTATCGGCTCGTCTTCCTGTGCATCCACAGACGGCGTCTCTTGATCGAGATCCTGTACAACAAGAAGACCGTTCCACCCGCTCCCGAAAATCTCCTCATCACTCGTGTCCCGTCCAAAGACGTAGTCTTCGTTGATGCGAAGGAATGCAAGGTATTCGAGCGTCTCCTTGATCCCGGTTCGGATGGTTTCCTCGCGAGTACTATGCTTCACTTCGGCGATGAGATACTCATACGTGAGCGGGTCCTCAGATTGGACTTCGAGGACAATGACATCAGGACGGCCCGTGTGATTTTGGAAATTCTTCTGGAAGTACGCACTGGCAACGTCGCGTGCAGTTTGTTGAACGCGCTCGGCACGAGTGAGTTCACGGTCCTCTGGCATGGTATCTGTACGGAAAGAGAGACCGCGATCACTAGCGGAAGTATCGTGATACAACACAATCTCTTTGCTGCCATCGATGCGAGCAATCTCTTGTCGTCCACTCTTGATTGTTTGAAAGACGGGCGGTGTGTCTTGGAGGTCTTCGAGGGTACCAATGAAACGGAAGAGGACGTACAGCTCGAAGAGCCGCGCCTGATCGTCTGGGGTGATCGCAGTTTGATTGAGGAGACTCTGCAGCGCATCGGGATCCCCGTCGAAGAGCCGCTGGCGATCCCGCAGAAGATCGGCAGCATCACGGTAGATTTCTTGTCGAGAGTTTTCCGCAGTTGTGAGCATTCGCTCGGTCGGCTCGTACGTTTTCGGGTCACGGATCCGCCGAACGTGGACGTTCCGTTCCACGGTGCGTTGCACATCATCGATGAGGTCGGTGTTCGCCTGCCACCGAGCGGAGACCCAATCGTAGTTGCCCTTCAGGTATTCGTCAGCGTCACGCAACGTTGTGTAAATGATTGAGAGGAGCCGTTTGAGAACGATATTCTCGGGAATGTCGTAGTCCTCGGAACGGTTTTCGGTGACGAAGAGTGAGTGGTCATTTGGATTCGTTGAGTACCGGGCTTTGACGGTTGAACCCCAGTTAATGTGTCCGTCAATCCCTCCACGCTGCGTCCGAGCCACGGTTTTGGTCTCGGTACGGACATTGCGCAAGCGCTGTGAAAGCTCCTCAACGAATTCGACGACGTCGGGCTTGAGGATAAAATGCAAATCAAGGAGGAGCTCGTAGTCTTCGAATCGCTCGTCAAGGCCGTCAAATGTGAGTGAGTTGGCGAGTTCGCGTTCGGGGAACCCGCCGTTCATAACGTATGCAAGAATATCTTGGGTAAGTCCGTCGATGAGGGCCTCGCGGTTCATGAATCACTGTCGAGTGTAACTTGCAGCATATCACGTGCGGCTGTTTCCAACAGTTCACGGTCAATCATATCGGCAGTTTCCTCGTGACTGTTGATGTCAGTAATGTGTCGCACGATCTGATCTCGTTTCGGGACGCCTTCGAGTTGTGGGAAAATGTAGCTGATAACGGCATTGGTAACTCGGTTTGGCAGGGTGCCGTTGCCAGTGTCGTGGTGGTTGGTAATGTATCCGAGCATGTCTTTGACGATTGCGGGGCCAATTGCACGATCCTCGACGGCTTGGTTGGTATGTTTCCAGACGAGCCCGACTGCGCGTCGTTCCTCGGGTGTCGGGTCAAGATTATCCCAGGCAGCGATGTACTGCCGCATCCCGTCATCAAGGGCGTCGAGTGCGTCATCGTCGGTTCCTGCGGGGAGAGTTGGCGCTGGGATCCGAATGAACGCGAAGCGGCGCATGAACGCGTAGCTCATCTCGTACAGCGACGTTTTGTCGTAGGAATTCATGGTCGCGAAGATGTGCCACGAGTCAGGGACGAGATACTGGTAATCCGCGGGGGTGCCGTCGAGATGATCGGTGGTGAGCAGCTCGATTTCGTTGTTGTGTTTCGTGTATGGAAGTTGGACTGGTTGTCCTGAGAGCAGGGTGAAAAGTTGGCCAAATCCTTTGTCAATGTCGGCCCGATTGAGCTCGTCAATAATAATCGGTTCGTTGGCCTGAACACCCGTTTTTGTGTTTTTGAGGCGGTTGAGAACGATCCCAGATGTGAACGCGAGGTCACCGCTTCTTTCCTCGTCAGTGGATTCGGTCGGCATATACCCGCCAACGGTGTCGAACGTGGACCAGTCGGCAGTGGCGGTCGTAACCTGGTACCCGCTGTATAGATGCGGGTAGTGGCGGGTGAGGTGGGCGGTGACTTGCTGGGCAATCTCGGTTTTTCCGGTGCCAGGTGGGCCGGTGAAAATGATGTGGTCGCCGGCGCGAACAGCAGCCGTAATCTGGTCGGCAAGTTCGTTGGCAGACGGTACATCGTACGCGTCAGGAAACACGATACCAGAGAACGCATCCGGGTCGATGGTCCCTGAGAATTCAATTGTCGTTGCAATTGGTGACGACTCAGCTGTCGTGGCTACGAGGAGGTCAATGACTGCCTCACCACGCCCGTACTCGGCATCATCGTCGAGTATGCTGATGAACTGTCGGCTTGGGAAGTGATTACCTGTCGCGTCATCACAGCGTTCGTTGACGGTGCCGATGGGAATACTCTCTCGTTGTAGTTGGGAGATGGCGTCAGTTAGCTCATGGACAGAGTCAGTTGCGTCTGGAAGATCTGTCGCAACAGCAGCCCCAGGGGTGAGGAAAAGTCGGTCAAATGCAACACGGTACGGGTACGTTCGGGTGTTGTATATATCGTCGTACCACCACTGCTCGTCTGTTTCGAAGTGGCTGCCCACGATCGCAACGCCGAAGACGAAGCCATCGGGCCGTGAAAGCTCGGGATGCATTGGTTCGCCGCCAGCGTGGAAAATGAGTACATCGCCAGGGTCCATATTCGCCCACTGGGAGTGCTGTGTGTCTTCGAAACCTAAGGCCCGGTACTTGAGTGCCGTCACCCAGTAGTCTGCAGGTGCGGTCAATCCATAGATCGTCGGTTCCTCAGCTTGGACGTACTGCACTAACGGGTCGGTCGGATGGTCGAACTGTTCGGACTCGTCTGGCTCTGTGTCGGTCGAGTCTGTCCGAAGAGTTTCTATCCGTTCAGTGGAACCCACTCGGTCGAGGTGGGGAAGTGTGTCGCCGATGGCGGTGCGTGCGGCAGCGCTGATGAGTTCGACGAACGCGGGCGGAGCTTCGGTAAGGTACGCGCCTTGATTGAGGTTCAGGTTCTTACTGTAGACAACGGTGTGGTCGTCACGGAGGTCATGGAGGACGTCTCCGTTGGCTTCTGTGAGTACCTCATCGACGTCAAGCGGGGTCGCAAATTCCTCATACTCGGTGAGTGGGACCCGGTACGCGGGACGTTCGCCGGAACTGTACCCCATTTCTGATACGCCTTTGTCATCCCATTCGGTGTCTTCGAGACATGTCGTTTCCTCATACGTAGCTGCGGCGAGTGAGGCGGCGGTGAATGCGCGTTGATGCTGGTCAAGGTGTAAGATGACGTCGCCTGGTTCCACGTCGGTCGCGTTGTCGTAGTACACGGAGCTCCCGCCGTCGGTCCTGGTTTGTGGACACCATAATGCGTCCCCGAGCCCCCATCCGTCGACGTCGCGATCGTCACGGTTGTGGTAGCTTTTCTCGATCCAGACCGTCGGTTGGTCGTCGCGGTGTTGTGTTTTCGCTTGGTCTGCGTACGCTTCGAGTTCCGAGAAATGATCCGTGAGCCCACGGGATGATTGCAGCTGGGATTTTAGCTCCAGGTAATCGTCAAATTCTTCGAAGGTCCAGCGATTGATTGGGACTTCAGGTGTGAATGCTCCACCGATCAGTTCGTCGAAGTTGAGGATCCAATTAACATCCCGGTGGTGAGTGTTGACTGAATTTCGTGCGGTCGGTGGGAGCTCGCCGTACCGGTCACTCGGGTCTTGATACGTGTAATCGCTGTCGATGACACCGATTGCCCGTATCGTTGCCTTCCCCTGCCATTTGTCATCGGAACGGTAGCGAAGCCCGTTTTTGAGCACGATGATATCGCCGACCTGGGCTTCATGTGCGAATTTTCGGAGTTGTACTGCGGGGTTTCGCGGGTGCACCGAGTCGCGGGCCGTCGTCGCATCAATAATCGCCTCATGAGATGTTAATGCAGAAATGTCAGTTGTGACGTCCGACCATCCCATGCTAACGCTCCCTTCGCGTAAAAACAGGTTACACCACGTTTCATTATTGAACCCAACAACCCACGCCCGGCGTTCGGCCTGCTCACGATTGCCGTCGGCGGGAGACCCATTACTCATGAGAAATGGGTTACGACGCCTATGTCATATAACACATGATTCTGCTAAACAAAATTTCGGAGCCAGTAACTACCGTCTGAGGTCACAAACTAACAGTTTAGAACGTGGTAGTGCTCTCAGGGAAACGAAGAGAGTATTTCGGCTGTGTCTGTGGGTTAGTCCCGCTGCCAGGATTCGAGTTCCGCAGTCATGTCTGCAGCCGTGTCCTCATCAAACCGGGTTTCATTAGCGGTCATTTTCTCATCCACTGCGTCAGCAAGATCAATGTCGAGCTGTGTTGCAAGCGCAATCGAATAAATCACCACGTCGGCGAGTTCCTCTTTGACTCGGCCGTGGAGTTCGGAGTCGGCTTGCACTGTTTCAGATGGATGGTTGTCATGCCAAAGGAAGAGTTCTAACAGTTCGTTCGCTTCAACGCTGATCGCTTCAGCGAGGTTCTTTGGTGTGTGGAACTGGTCCCAATCGCGGTCCGCGACAAATGATTTGTATCGCTCAGTGAACTCGTCGAAGCTAGTCATCTACCACTAGTCCCCTATGGAGGAGTATCAAATCTGGGCACTGCCTCCATATCAGAGTCGCTGGTGAGATGATTCGACTACCGCGCACGGTCTGGCGACAAAAGGCACGAGTGCGTGAAGGCACTTGCTGTGGAGGTTGATGCGGCTGACTTCCTCCATATCGAAACAAGGCATCTCTCCCAAATGGGGGTATCGAGTTTGACCGACGAGGAGATGGACGTGGCTGACGCGGACTTGGGGAGTGACAAGATCCCGACGTCGTACGTCGCCTGCCGGAACGCGAATCTGTCGTCGATAGCGTCGTCGGACGCGGAGGCGACCGACTTAGAGGCGCTGTTTATCGGCGCGCACTCGGAGGATTTCTCGGGGTATCCTGACTGTCGGCCCGCTTTTTTCGACGCTTTTCAGAACGTGATCGATGTCGGGACGAAACCGGAGACACAGATCGAGTTGTAAGCACCGTTCGTCGAGTGGTCGAAAACGGAGATCGCCGAGCAGGGGTTGGAGCTCGGTGTGCCCTACGACATGACGTGGTCGTGTTACCGTGACGAGGAGCCGGCGTGTGGGACATGTGATGCGTGTGCGTTCCGTCTTGAGGCGTTCCGGAACGCCGGGTCACACGATCCGATTGCGTACGCGGAACGGCCGGAGTTCTCGTAGTTTATTAATCAGCACGCTTGGTTCGCTATCTACTGTGAATCCTTTCTGAGCGGCATGGGAATCCCGTTTACAGCAAAGCGAGCGACCGCTCCGCAGCTGGGACACTCATCGACGAACGCACAGACTCGAAGCGTGGTTTCTAACTCGCGAACGCTGCTGCACACGGAGCACTTGTACGCGGTGCAATACCGGACTGACGGACGGTGCTGTTGCCGTCGTGTGTGTGGGTTCGCTGCCGCTGTCGTCGTGCCATGAGACGCTGCTGTCGGGGAGTGTTCCCGGTTCGTCGTGGACGGATCGTGATCGAGCTGCCAGGCCGAGTCGGGAGACGTGTCGTGGATGCGATCTGGGCCACTGACGTCCGTATCGAGGTCGGTGGGCTCAGCCGGTGTGCGTGCAGCATCGGTTCGGTGATCATCGACTGGGGTACGGCCGTCGAGTGACGCATCTTGGTCAGCTGTCGGGATGGTCCGTGCCCACGCACCGAGTTCGACGGCCGCTGCCCCCTCGTAGAGCACGCCGTCGATGGCAGCTGCTAGTTCGGCGAGTGGCTCGGAGATCTCGGACTCACCGTGTTTCTCGACAGCGTGCTCGAACAACCATTCTCGAAGCGTCGCTGCGGTCTCTTTATCAACCGTGTACGATGGGACAGCGTTCATTCGTCTCTCACTCCGCCCCTCTTGGACGCGACAAACCACACACCGTCTCCATCTCTGTTGATGAGACTTCATACAGGTGTGAGCAAGGTTGTGGCTGCGCGCGCAGCGACCGCAGGGAGCGAGCACGGAGCGGTGGGTGGGGTGGCGGGGCGTCCACGGGCGGAGGTCGCCACAAAAAACGGGGGAGTGTCCCGCTCAGCGCAGGGTGTCCCGTTCCGCCTCGAGGCCGACACCCGGGTCGTCGGTGCCGTGTTTGGCTTCGTAGGCGTCGACGAGCTCCCGACTGTACCGCGCGATTCGATTCCGGGATGTCGGCACAATCGTGCTCGCCGCCGCGGCGACCTGCTCTTGGGTGAGGTGCTTGTGCGAAAGCAGGCGATCCGCCGCGTACAGCGCCGACGCCGCGACGGTGCACCGTGGCGTCCTCGGCCCAACCGGCACCTGATCGCCGAGTTTCATCAGGTGTTGGGCCAGCCGCCACGTCCGCACCGCTCGCGCCCCAGGGATGGCGTCGTCAGCAAGCGCGTCGACGACCGCCATCACGGCGTTGGGCCTGATGAGCGGCGCGTCGAACCCACATTCACACCGGATCTTCCGCGCCGCAGCGCACACCCGCTCGTGGGGTGCTTTGGTGTGCGTCGCGACCGCGGCGTCGATCTCGTCCCGGTTGACCGATGAGGCTCGCGCGGCCAGGAGGACGGCGCCGCCGGCGAGTGCCTCCCAGGCCATCCGCCCGCCCGGCAGCCGCGCTTCCGAAGCGCTCCGGAGGTGTTGCGCTGCCTGCTTGATGACGTGGTCCGGCAGGGCCAGGTTGCCGCCGATCATCTCGACGTCCCGCAGGCCCTCGTTGAGCCGCTTCGTCCGCTTGCGCTTCTCGCCGAACTGCATCCGCTTGTGCCACTTCCGGAGGCGCTGGACCTTCTCCCACTGCTCGTTGCTCAGGGGATTACCCCGACCGTCGGTGTTCCGCCCGATCTTCGTGTGCAGGCCCTTGTCCGTCCGCAGCGGGTCCACCGTCTCGATGCTCTGGTCAGCGTCCCCGACCAGGCCCAGGTCGTTCAGCGTCGGGCTCAGGTCGACCCACTCGTCGGCGACGATCAGCCCACAGTCCGTGCAGAACGACTGCTCGTCTTCGGTGATCACCTGGCCCTCACACTCCGGACAGGCCGACTGCCTCGACGGTTCGTGTTCGACCGTCGGCTCGTGACCGCGTTCTTCGGTGGTCGTACTCTGTCCGTCCGAAACCGTCTTTTCGCTCGCGTTGTTACTCGTCATTGCAGTTTCCCGAAGGCGCTCACCACAGCGCCCGACACCGCGGCCCCAAACCGCGGTTTCCTCGACGTCACGACCGACAGAGCCGTCTGCGCGCTCTCGCTCGCGCCTTCGCGAGCGCCCTCCTGGGCGCGAGCGAGAGCGCGCCCGCACGGAGGGACACAACCAGCGCCGCGCGCCGACCCGCCCGGAGCGAGCGACCAGCGGAGAAAGCGTGGGGGGTGAGCAGCCACGCCGCGCAACCCCCCGTGCTTTCCCGCTGGCGCCGAGGGCACATTCACTTTAGCCCGGCAGTCCGCCCGCTACTGCAGGCAGACCGCCCGGAATGGTCGGTCGCGAGCGACGCGGAGGGCGGCAGCGGCGAGCGGCGCGAGCCGTTGGAGACACACCGGGCAGCCGATATCGTCGATGAGGAACCAGGCCACTACCTGGCGGACTCAGAAAGGGCGAGGCCGTCTCGATTGTCCCCCGACCCCGCAAGCACCGCAGGCACGAGGCGCGCAGCGGCGGTCGCGGGACGTCGAGCGGCCGAGGGCTTTCGACGATGATGCTTTACAATTGCGGGCTGGCTATCGGCACCCGAATGTCTGGCCTGTATGATGCGATTATGTCGTGGGCTGCCGACAGTGAGTACATCGACCCCGAACACGTCTGGCCGCTCGGGATTGGCTCCGTCGTCGTCCTCATTGCGCTCGTCGATGTCCGGGCCTTGAATCAACTTCTGGCGTCGCTTGACGGATTCACGCAGCTCCGACAGTTGCTGGTGATGGCACTGAAGGGGGTTGCCGCCGGGATGATTACGCACTTCGCTACAGTACGAGCGACATCTCGTTTCGAAGCCGGCAGACACTCCAAAGCAAGGAACGGGCACTCCTGATCATTCTCGGCGTCGGTGTCGGCGCTGGCCTCCTAATTGATGTCGTCATCCCCCAGCTGGTCGAACCTTTTCCGTTCGTCGTCGTCCAGACGACCGGCCTCCTGCTCGTGGTCGGTATGTGGTACCTGCATCTGCTGATCGAGAATTGGAAACTGTCGAACGAGTGGCCCCACGTACTGAGTGGGCTGCTCATTGCCTTCGGCCCCTATGTCCCATACCTGCTGTAGGACGAAGACAGGGGACATCGCGGTGAATGGCCGTATTCGTGGCTATAGGAATCACTACAGGATTTGCTAACAACCACCGCTACCGTCGGCACTGTCAGAAGCATCCCCCGGACGCTGCGGCAGGAATCAATTTCAATCGTCCTGTCGCGCGTTCAGCTCTACAAGGAATTGGCCGGCCGCCGTCCCGATTCGGACGCCGTCGATGGTGTCGACGTCGAGGTCTACCGTCGCAGTTCGAAACGGATACTCCTCAACGAGAATCCGATGGATAACGGTCCGAATAGTCTCCGAGCCATATCTGTCGACGACAGTCGCCATCACTTCGTCTAGGTGGGCGTCTTGATGATCCGCTCGTGGATGCTCTGCTCGCTCGAGGACGAGTTCGACGACGTCATCAACTGATGGATGTTCGGGGTTCCCGGTGCGCTCACGAACGTCATAGAGGGGCTCAGCGTCGGTCATCATACTTACTCCGTCACGTCCTCGCTCGTCTCTTCTGCCGCTGGCTCCAGCCGTCGCTGTCGACGAACCTCCGCGAGCGTGTCCTCCAGCGTCCCGAGCGCCTCGATGGCCGCGAGTTCATCGGTAATCTCTTCCAGAAGGCGGGCTCGCTCGATCGGGTTTGCATCACCGGCGGTTGTCTCGATTGCCTCCACGTGGAGCCGGCGCTCCTCTTGCCACCCACAGTCCCAGCACGTCCGGCCGACATTGAGCCGCTCGTCTTCAGCCGCATCGAGAACCGCGTCGGACAGTGACGTCGACGGCGGTCGATCCGGCCCGACCTCGAGCGTGACCGACCCACCACACGCGGGACAGTCCATATCCGACAGGATGCGCGCCGCCGTCATCAACATCGGGGGCCCATGGGACGGACTCACAGACAGGACTCTCAACGAGGCAAACCGGATACCCCAGGCTGGTCGGTGGGACGACGATCACCCCGGTGGCTCAGGAGACGAGATTGTACTCTCAAACTGATACATTCTGAAAGTCAGGATCCCAGAGATGGCCCCTCGGCCGGAGAGAGCCGGCGGCCTTCGCACATTGTATATCGCCTCTTTCTTTGGACGAAATCTGCGATATGCAAGGCGAAATAACGGACTCAAATTGCAGAAGATCCTCGTCGGGCCGATTTGAGGCAGTAGAAAATACCCCGACGAGCTACTACTCCACCACTAGTTCACTAGAATTGCTCGACCGGGGGGTAAGCGAGGCAAATTCGAGGAGTACTGAAGAGAGCCACGAATAGCCCTGTGTCAAGAATGACTCGCTGGATGGCCACGCGCTCCCGGATCACATCAAAAGAAACACCTATTCCCGCGAATTTGAGAGATTGACCCCACTCAAAATTGCCCGAGGGGGTTCGGTACAGGAAAGACAGCACTACAGTCCATCCTCTCAATATACTGAGGAAACGGCCCGTTCACAGTTGCCGACGCGACCGTGTGTAGGTGAGTGCTTCCACAGAGCGATGTCATCGAATACTTGTGCGCGAGTACGCTATCGAATCCAGTGACAGACGACCACGGCGGGTTTGAACACGTCCGAGAGAACGTTGACGGCCATCCGATGGTGAGTTTGCTCGGCTACGCCAAGCGCTACTGGCCGACCCTCACGCTCGGCGTGCTTGCGGCGTTTCTCACGCGATTTGCCCGACTGGTCCCACCAATTGTCGTCGCGGCCGCCATCGATCGAGCGATCCGCGGCTCGGCCGACGCGGGACTGTTGACCGATGTGGGCTTGCTGCCGCCGGGTGAGATCACCGGCGAAGCGGCTCGCCTCGTGGTGCTCGAACAGCTCGTGCTCATCGCGGTGCTCGCGTATCTGGTCCGGTCGGTCGCTCGGTTTATCTCTCGGTATCTGCTGCAAGCGACCGCCCAGAAGGTTCAGCGGGACCTGCGAAACGACACGTACGACCATCTCCAGCGGCTCTCGATGGATTTCTTCGCCGATCATCAGACCGGCGGGATGATGTCGATCCTCAACAGCGATATTAATCGGCTTGAGCAGTTCCTGAACACGGAGTTCCGGCAACTCATCCGCGTGGTCGCAACGGTCGGCGGGATTGCCATCATCCTGTGGACATACTCACCGAAGCTGGCACTCATCGCGCTCGCACCGGTCCCGGTCATTGGACTGGCTAGTAGCCAGTTTCTCACCTGGATTGAGCCTCGATATAAGTCAATTCGCGAGACCGTCGCTCGACTGAACACGCGGCTTGAGAACAACCTTGGTGGCGCTGCGGTGATTAAAGCGTTCGACCGGTACAGGTTTGAGGAGAGCCGGGTCGCTGCGCAGAGCGAGGCGTACCACGACGAAAAGGTCGCGGCGCTGCGAATCCGACGTGGATTCTTTGCGACCCTGCGGCTGTTAACCGGCGTCGTGTTTGTCCTTGTTCTCTACATCGGTGGCACTGATATCATCACCGGCGTGCCCGGCGAGGCAGGGGTGCTGACCCTTGGTGGGTTCGCGCTCTTTTTCCTCCTGTTACGGCGGCTGTACTCACCGATGCGCCGAGTCGGGAAGTCAGCAAATAAGTACCAGCTTGCGAAATCGAGTGCTGAGCGCGTGTTCGGGTTGCTCGACCGCGAACCGACGATTACGAGCCCCGACTCGCCGCACACCCCTGAGTCGATTGACGGGGACGTCACGTTCGAAGATGTTACGTTCGCCTACGGGGACCGCGAGCCGGTCCTACATGATGTCTCGCTTGATGTGCCGGCAGGGACAACGATCGGGCTTGCCGGGGCGACCGGGGCCGGGAAGTCAACACTCCTGAAGCTCATTCCCCGGTTCCACGATGTCGATGACGGGGCCGTCCGGGTTGACGGCACTGATGTCCGGGAGTATGATCTGCAGTCGTTACGGGACGCCATCGCCATTGTCGAGCAGAATCCGTATCTGTTCTCGGGGACTGTCGCGGAGAATATCGCGTACGGCGACCGCGAGACACTCGAGGCCGAGTGGGCAGACGGGCCTGACACAAGCGCCCGCGATCGGGTTGAGCGGGCGGCTGAGGCCGCCGCGGCTGACGAGTTCATCGAAGATCTTCCGAATGGATACGACACGCAAGTCGGCGAGCGAGGTATCAAACTCTCGGGCGGCCAGCGTCAACGTCTCGCCATCGCCCGGGCATTACTCAATGACCCCGAGATCATCGTTTTTGATGAGGCCACATCAGATGTCGATACGGAGACTGAGGAACTGATTCAAGAAAGTCTTGAGCGCTTGGTCGAGGAGCGGACCGCGTTCATCATTGCCCACCGACTGTCGACGATTCAGAACGCAGACGAGATTGTTGTAATGGATCAGGGCGAGATCGTCGAACAGGGAGGTCACGAAGAACTGGTTGCGGGCGAGGGAACGTATGCGAACCTCTGGCAGGGGCAGGCAGAGGCTGCTGCTGCCGACGACTGACGCTCGGCTAGATCCTGTTGTATTCCCCAACATGCTTGATGACGGATTCGACGGGTGGTGGACGAGTCGTGTCAATCCAAGTTCCGCCGGAAATTGGGTAGAAGCGTTCGCCTTCGCATGGAATCAGCGTATCTAACCGCTACCTACAAGATACGATAACATTCAACATATACGTCCAGAACCCCTGATCGAGAGTGGATGCGGCCCGATCCACGACCCGCTCTGAAACGACTCTACAGACGAGTGACCCCCATGGACCTCACAGAAACCCAAATCAAGGAGTACGACCGCCGTGCGAGAGATAGCGACGAGACTGAGACAGCAACCTTTGGACTTGGCTGCTTTTGGGGCCCAGATGCGCAGTTCGGCGCAATTGACGGCGTGGTCCGCACCCGCGTGGGCTACGCCGGCGGCACAACACGCGACCCGACGTATCACTCGTTAGGAAACCATACCGAGGTATTCCAGGTCGAGTTCGATCCCGACACCATCACCTACCGGAAGCTGTTGAACCTAGCCTTCGAGTCGCACAACCCACACCACCAGACCAGCAAAACGCAGTACCAAAACGTCATCCTGACTGCGACAGCGGCCCAGCAATCGACTCTCAACGAGTTCCTTTCGGCACAGGGCTTTACAGCCGATGGTATCAGCACACGCATCGAACAGCTCTCGCAATTTTACCTTGCTGAAGACTATCATCAAAAGTACAAACTCCGGTCCGTCTCATCGCTCATGGCCACGTTCAATGAAGCAGGATACGACGACCAAGCGGTACGTGAGTCGCCGATCGCGGCCAAGCTGAACGGATACGCTGCTGGACACGATGTAGCTGTAGTCAGAGAGTCTCTGGCGTCTGGGTGAACCCGCTGAGGATCGATTTACGTGGAATCGCTGAGATCTCCAGATGCCACAGCCTTTCCGTCTGGCACTTCTTGTGTAGGTATGTCGATAACTACTGGCGATTCGGTGACGATTGAGTACACTGGCAAACTAGACGATGGGACCGTGTTCGACACCTCCAAGGAGTCAACTGCCGAAGAAGCGGGGCTTGCCGAGGCCCAGCCCGACCGCGAGTATACGCCGTTGACGGTCGAAGTTGGCGGGGGACAAGTGATCGAGGGGATGGAGGAGGGGCTAGTCGGGTTGGAAACCGGTGAGACAGAGACACTGACCATTCCGCCTGAGAAGGCGTATGGGCAGCCCAGCGAGGAGAATATTGAGGAGTTTAAAACAGAAGAGCTCCGAGAGATGCTCGGTGGACAGCTTCCTGAGGAGGGAGCCTACCTTGAGGCCCAAGACGGCAGCCAAGGCGAAGTCATCCACGTCGACGAGGTTGTCATCCGAGCAGATTTCAACCCGCCGCTCGCCGGGGAGACGCTGACGTTCGATATCGAAATCATTGATGTCGACGGTGAAGACGCCGAGCTAGAGCATACCGAGTAACAGTCGAACACACTTTCCGACAATCGGCATCAGCGCTCGCACAAGAAAGCCAGTTCACGCCGATGTACAGCGGCAACAAGGGGTGTTCGACAGGTGCCTCAAGCACCGCGATGCTGAAATCAACCGTCCTCCAGCGTCCTCAAGTCTATCACAAACGGTGAACCCGCCAACATCGCCATCGTCACCGGGCCTGGCGGCGCGGATAACTTAACCAACAAAGTCCTGCTGCTGTTGCTTTCTGTTGGTTAATCATCGAGAGTATGACCTTTCCCGAGACGGGTCTTTATCCGCGCGATGGACCAAGCCAAGGTATGAGCGACTCGGCGTCTCCAAGCGCCTCTGTCTCGCTATCTGAGTCCACTGACATACCGGCAGTCCTGGATCAGGCTGGTATCGATTATGTCGGTGTTCATGACCATCGACTACTTGCTATCTATCACACCGGTATTTTCAATGTGGTAACTGAGTCGGAGCCGGTATCGAATGCGCACACCCTCCAGATCAAATGCTGGGAGGCACCACTTCCGGCTCGTGATGATGGGAGGTCACCACAGGAGCTTCTCGAAGACTTTGCCGCCGTATTTGACGGGGGCAATCAGAGCTAGAGTTGTCTGTCTGTATCTACGACCTAGCGATCGCGATGCGTACATCAGCGAGTGCTCTCCATGAAGTCCATCCAGCTCGAGCTCCTGTGGTCAGTAGAGAGCGAGCTCCGCACCGTCGATTAGATTTCTGAACGTTTCCGGAAACAGGGCGTTTCCACAATCAGAATCAGGGGACAGCGACACGATAGACGAACCAATGCAACGGCGACGAGGAGCTTTCCGGAACTGACCCGGTGAAGTTTTTATAACCAGACCGGAAATTACTCTGGCAGACCCAAATGATCCGCGATGCTCGCGTCCTCCGCGCCGGGTTCGTCCCTCGAGAAGTCGAGCATCGCGACGCCGAAGTCAACCACCTCTCAAGCGTTCTCGAACCGATCACGAACGGCGAGCCAGCCGACACAGCTATCGTCACCGGCCCGAGCGGTGTCGGTAAAACCTGTGTCTCGAAGTTCGTTACCGAGCGGCTCCGCGAGGAAGTGCTCGACGTCGAGGCCACCTACGTGAATTGCTGGCGAAACTACAGCCGCTTCCGAACGCTGTACCAGATCCTCGACGACATCGGGGCAACGATAGACATCCATCGCCAGTCGACACCCCACGACGAGCTTATCGACCGGCTCCAACAGTACGACGGCCCGCGAACCGTCGTCATCCTCGACGAGGTCGACCAGCTCGAAGATCCAAGCGTCATCTACGACCTCCACAGTATGGAGCAGTTCGCGGTGATCTGTATCGCGAACAAAGAAGAAGAGCTGTTTAGCCGCGTCGACGATCGCCTCGTGAGTCGGCTGCGCTCCAGCGAGCACGTGCGGATGGACAAGTACCACAACGAGCAACTCTACGACATTCTGAGTGCGCGAGCAAAGTGGGGGCTTGAGAACGGTGTCATCGCCGACGACCAGTTGTATCAGATCGCGGATGCCGCTGCTGGTGATGCCCGTCTCGCGATCGGGATGCTTCGCAGCGCAGCCAGCACGGCTGACCGCGAAAATCACGAGGAGGTCACTAACGACATCCTTCTAGACGCTGCTGAAGATGCTCGGGCCCAAATCAAGCAGAAGAGTCTCGACTCGCTCACGCCACACCAGCGGGTCGTCTACGATATTGTTCGCGACCACGGCCCGCTTGGACCCAGCGAGATCCACGACCACTATACTGAGGCGGTCGACGATCCGCGGACGAAGCGCACCGTCCGGACCTACCTTTCGAAAATGGCACAGTACAACCTCCTCGAAGCAGAAGGCACGAGTCGAGATCGCGAGTACTCACTCGTTGATTCAGCAGCTGCGTCGCCGGTTTCGTAATTTGGCCGGTTCACCACCAGAGTTGTCACACTGTTTCCTAGTGACATCCTCCTCGCCGTAAACGGCGAGGCTTCCCACGCATGGGGAATACCAGTCAGTCGTCGCTGGTAGAGGGTTTCGGCTCTTGGAACGCCGTGAGCGTCATCTGCGCTGGTACGCTCTTCTCACGGTGAGTCGTGGCGGTGTCACTACCGCTCCCATCCCGAGGCGAGTCATCGCGTTCCGCCTTGTCAAGCGGGACGCTCTCTCCCCACGGGTCAACCCGTCGTGCGATATTCGCGGAAGCGTTGATGTCGGCCTGAAACGTCGAAACGTGGCAGTCGTCGTGCGGACACCGGAACTCGGCTTGAGAGTCCCGACGACCGATACGGTGGCACAAGTGGCATGTCTGCGAGGTGTACGCCGGATTCACGTACTCGACCGGGATACCTGCTTCCGTCGCCTTGTCCTCGATTCGCCCTTGCAGTCGGGCAAACGCCCACGAGTGAAGCCGGCGGTTCATGTACTTCCCGCAGTCGAGTCGTTCGCGGATGTACGTCAAATCCTCCATCACCAACACCGGGTTCTCGAACTTTTGGGCGTACTCGACGGCTTCCCGAGACGCCTTCTCCACGATGTCGGTGAGCGCGTTCTGGTAGTGGTCGAACCGTTCGTCGGTACGCCATTCGGATGCGTCACGCTCTTGGAGTCGTTTCAGGGTGGTGTACATCTCTTTACGGAGATGCTTCGCTCTGCTTCCGCTACACACGAACGGGTCAGTCGGAGAACCATCCTTGAGGGCACAGCCCGTGATGAGGGCGGTTTCTCCGATGTCTAAGCCGATGTGTGTGGCGTCACCGTCCGTCGCTGGTTCTTCGACCGGGTACTCGACGGTGACGTGCAGTACCCAGTTCTTCCGATGCTGTTGAAGCCGTATCTCGCCCGCCTTCGCGTCCTCCGATACGAGGTCGTGCCAGAGGTCTTCCTGTTCGGGGTTGATACGGAGCGGTATCCAGAAGTTCGTTCCCCGGCCGGGACGGGGAACCCACCACGTGAACTCGTAGTCGCGTTCGTCGGAGTGGTCGAACTTTGCAGCCTGATTCGTGAGCCGTATCGGGTGGCTGTCGTCCAACTCCTTGGCGTTGTACGTCTTGTGGAGTTTCGGGACGTAGTTGCAGAGGGCAGCCTTCGCCTGATACGGCAGGTCGTAGGGCGTCACGATGTCGCTCACCGCCGACATGGTACTTGCCCCGGAGTCGAACGCCTCTTGCAGACCGTCACGGTAGGTTTCGAGCAGGTCGTTGAGTTTCGACTGCTTGTGCGCGGTGGGTGGCGCGAACGTCGCCTGCAACGTCTTCGTGACGGTCGTGGACATCGCTACTGTTCCTCCACGTAGTTCATGAGTACGTCGATGCTCACTTGGCCGGTGGTGGCGAGGAAGTACCCTGGTTGCCAGAACGCCTTGTCGAGCGCCTGCCGAACCTCGGGGTTTTCGTCACGGATTTTGCGGGACGTGACGCCCTTGAGCGAGTTGATGAACTTGGTGAGGTCGGTCGTTGGCTTCGCCGTGAACAGGATATGAACGTGGTCGGAACCGCCGTTGACGTTCTGGATACTCACGCCAAAGTCCTCGGAGATGTCGCTGGCAATCTCACCGATGCGTTCGGCTATCTCGTCGGTGAGGATGTCCGCGCGGTACTTTGTGACGGTCACAAAGTGATATTGGAGCGCGTAGACCGTGTGCGACCCTTTTTCGAGGTTGTACCTCATTTGGCCGTGTCAATTTTTATACACCCAATTCCAATAAAGGTTCGCAGTCATGTGGTATTCGGTCTGCAACCGACGGTAGAACGTGAGGCAGTTGTCGGCTTCACGCCCGCCGTGAACGGCGGGATTCTCGCCTTGAAAAAAGATAGACGACACGTTCAGGGCCTTTCAACCTGTTACCGTACCTGATTCACAACAGGATTCACCACTGGCTTCGGAAGAAGCCGCACTGGACGTGGGCGCAAACAATCTCATCGCCTGTACCACAACGACTGGCCAGCAGTACCTCTACAAAGGTCGGGACCTGTTCGATCGCTTCCGCGAGACGACCAACGAAATTGCCCGATTACAGTCGAAGCTCCGTGAGGGACGATACAGTAGCAACCGAATTCGGCGGTTGTATCTGAAACGGACACGACGGCGCGATCACGCACAGGAGGCACTAGCCCGGGACCTAATGGAACGGCTCTACGCCGACGGTGTCGAGACGGTGTACGTGGGAGATCTTACGGATGTCCTCTCGACGCACTGGTGTGCTGAAGTGAACGCAAAGACGCACCAGTTCTGGGCGTTCCGGACGTTCATCGAGCGCCTCTCGTACACGGCCGAGGAATACGGCATCAGTATTGAGGTAGAGTCAGAAGCCGACACAACCCGAACGTGCCCGATGTGTGGCGAGCAAGAGGAGACCGATCGCGACGGCGACGTGTTCCGGTGTCCATGCGGCCACGAAGCGCACGCCGATCTGTGTGCGTCTCGGACATTCCTCGAACAGCAGACTTGCGAACTCGAAGTCGGGTCGATGGCTCGGCCCGTGCGTCTCAAGTGGGACGACCAAAACTGGTCGGAGATACCACACTCCCCTGAAAGGGAAAGTCCCAACGAGGAGCGCACAAACCAGAGTACCGGCGACGGGAAAGTTGCCACCGTGGGTACGGCATAGCCAACATCCCACCGGAGGAATCCTCGCCCTTCAGGGCGAGGAGGAAGTCAAGAAGTCTGTCATGGCGCTGAATTAGTGGGCAGACAAAAATATTCTGAATAATCATATTCTAGAATATCATATCTAGAGAGATCATCAGCCACACTCGATCCGGTCGCTTGAACAGCGAGGAAACTAAGTATGTGTAGATTCTACACATGAAGTGATGGCTGAGGAGAAAGCCCGTGTCGATTTCAACGCCCCGAAGTCGCTCGTCGAGCGCGCCGATAGTGTTGTTGAAATTCTCGATATCTCTCGTACCCGTCTCCTCATCGACGCACTTGAGGACGAACTCGAAGAGCTCGCGAACGACGAAGAGTTTCGCCGGCGACTGAGCGACGCCTACTACGACGGCCAGGTCGATTATGACACCGTCGAAGCAATTCTTGGCCGTGAAGAGGCGATGCGATTGAAACTCCTCCGAGAGTCGATCGACCGGACGCCCGCCATACCCACACTCAAGGATGGGCTCCCGAGTGACGATGCCTTCTACGACGGCGAGATTTCCGAATGGACGGAGTCAAATTCGGCTGATTCTGATGACGAGTCGCGTGCCTGACGATGTCGGAGCGTGCCGTTGCCGTCGTCGATACGAACGTCCTGTTGAATCTCGCCACGCCGGTCGTTGACGGGCGGCCGAAGGCTCCCTCTGGCGGGGATCCGCTCAAAGCACTCCTCACGGGGTACGACGTCCACATACCAGCGAGTGTTCTCGGCGAGATAACCGGTGCCACGGGGGATGATGACCTTCTAGCTGCCGCCGCCGATCTCGTCCTCCAGGCTGCCCATCATATAACGACACACGACGTCGACGACCGAGCTGACGAGCCGATCAACTATGGGCTTGATCAGGGAGAGGCCGAAGGTGTCTGGCTGGCCAACGAGTTGGAGGCAGACCTCTTCATCACGGACGAATTCAATACGACCAACTACCTCTTCATCAATCTCGCTCTTGATGACCGGAACACGCTCTTCACGACACCACACATCCTCTGTACGCTTGTAACTCATGAAATTCTGCCCGTCGAATACGTCAATGCTGCGCTCAGCTACTACGGTGAACTACCCCACCCTACTCGCTCACCGCTGACGCGGTTCGCTCCTTGAGGGTGGGGCTTCCTGTTTCCACGACGCGCTTTGCAGACACCAAATTGGTGTCCGTAGGGAGCGCAGTCTCCACAGGCGTTGATTCGGAGTATCCCACTCCTATGTCTTCGAGACCGCGAGAACGGATGTTCCACGCCGCATTCGCGTCCCTGTCCGCCTCGAACCCACACGACGGACACGAGTGTTCGCGCACCCACAGCGGCTTCTCCGTCTTGACACCGCAGGACGCGCACTCTTTCGTCGTATTTTTCGGGTCAACTACAACAAAGTGCGTCTCCTTGCGCTCGCACTTGTATTCGAGCATCCGGAGAAACGTCCCCCACGCCGCTCCTGCCCGGTTGCGTGAGTTGCCCGGCAGTTCGATCAAGCCCTTCGCGTCCAAGTCCTCGACCGCCACGAGGTCGTACTCGCGGGCGTAGTAGTTCGACAACTTGTGAAGGAAGTCCCGACGCTTCCGCTTGAGGTCTGCGTGGCATTCGGCCACGATCTGCCGTTGTTTCTCCCAATTTGTAGAGCCGTGTTCCTTCCGCGTGAGGTCGCGTTGTGCGCGTTCGAGTCGCTCACGCTCCTCGCTGAAATTGGGACTCTCGATGGCATACCCGTCGGTGTCGTGTGCGTACTTGAGGATTCCCACGTCGATGCCGACGACCCGCTCGGGATTCTGCGGCTTCTCTGGTGTATCCTCGTCCACGTCGATGCCGAACGTGGCATACCACTCGCCCGTGGGTTCGCGTTTGACCGCGACCTGTTTGATGGTCGCGTTCTCGGGGATGTCTCGGTGGAGACGAATCGGAATCTCGCCGATCTTGCTCAACCACAACGTGGGCCGACCACTCGTATTCTTGAGTTCAAAGCCGGACTGGTTGTAGGTGAGCGACCGATACTCCCGAGGTGGTTTCCACTTGAGCATTCCCACGGTGTGTCCATTCTCCTTCTGTGCTTTGAGCGTAGAGAGGTTGTCGTAGACGCGCTTGACAACCATCTGGAGAACTTTCGAGTGGACATCTCCGAGGTCGTTCCACCACGATTTGAGGTCGGGGAGTCGCCCCTGAACCTCGTAGCGGGCGGGAATATTGTCTGCCTCGTTGAGCAGGTGGAGGACGTGGTTGTAGAGTTGCCTACAAGTATCGACGTGGTACAGAAGCTCCTCTTCGAGGGCTTCTGGCGGGGTGAGTCGATACTTGTAGTTGTAGTGCATGGACTATTCGTCTGGGTTGGGTTCGGAGACGTGGACGACTTTCACGTCGGCCCCGCGCCAGCGTTTCGGGACGATGACGTGGGCACTGTTCCCCGAAGGTTTCGCGGTTCCGTCGAGGACTTCTTCTCCTTCGATTTCAAACCTATCCATCAACGATGTATAGACTTTAGATAAACATAAAGGTGGGGCGGCCCGTGGGCCGAGCGGTGAACGTGTTTGAGAATCGTGCGGCGCTGTATCCCCTCCCTACTGCGCTACTCGGTCGCTTCGCTCCCTGCGTTGCTCCTTGAGGAAAGGGACTTAGCGCCTAATTCCGGTTAAAACCAAAGGCTGGGATGCACAGTATGTGGCCCAATTACGCCAAGAGTATCTCCGTAAGTGATTCAGATCTTAACCAACATCGGACCCGATAGAGTACGGTATGTTGGTTAAATGGGGTCACACGAACCGATAGCGGTTCAGGAAACGATCTCGGAAACGGTCGATTGGTTCAGAAAAGACAGGTACTGAGCCAGGCTCTGCTTCTATCTCCCCCCTTTCTGGAAGTCCGGAAGCGCCGCGCCGTCGCTTATTGAGGGCGTGACGAGTTATCGAGTATGGGCGATCACCCACCATCGAACCGAATGGCGGCCGACAAGCCGACACGGGGCGCAGACCGCAATCTGGGCTTGGCAGAGCAAGCCGACCCAGCCACAGAAGCGATGCTGCTGCCGTCACTCGACGATGGTATCACGTTGCTCGACGTCGAGGGAGGCCGCGGCGTCCCGATCCTGCAGTCGCTCGTGCTCGACCATCTCCTCCTGCACGAAGGACCCGCCTTCTGGGTCGACGCAACCGGCCACACGACGACGACGACACTCGCCCAGATCGCCCCCAGCCAACGGTTGCTCAACCGAATCCACGTCGCACGCGGATTTACCGTCTACCAGCACTACGGCGCCGTCTGTCAGCTACCAACGGCTAAGCCGTTGGCTTGTCGGTGGACTCTCGTTCTGCCGACACAGGCGTGTCGGACGCCACGTCAGTCGCGTTCACGGTCATAATCCCCGACTTCAGGGCGTACTGACAGAACGCCCCTCCAGCGGGAGACTTCTGCCCTCGCTGGAGTTTAAGTACGAGTTTCCGCGCCACGTTCTTCGCCGCGTTGTAGTCAGCGTTTACCGTGTACGAACAGTCCAAACACTCGAAGTGTTGCCCGTCGCGGTTTTCCTCTAAGGTACAGCCACACGTCGAGCATTGCTGGCTCGTGTACTGTGGTTCCACCGTGTCCACGATAATGCCATCTTCCTCGGCTTTGTAGGCAACCTGTCGCTGTAACTCGCGAAATGCCCACTGCTGGAACTTCTTGCCGTCGCTGATCCGGTCACGGATTTGCTCCAAGTCCTCGAACGCGATATGTGTACAGCCGTGGTGGCGGGCTTCTTCGACAAGTTCGTTCGAGCACCGATGCAGATAATCTTCACTCCAGCGTCCGAATCTGTCACCGATCTGCTGGAAGGTCAGGTGGGCGCTTCGCGTCCCCGTCTGTTGCAGGTTGGCACGCCGCTTTTCGAACTCGCGGCGCTTGTGGTTGAGATAGTCTGCATTGCCGACGAACTGACCTGTTGAGGTCACGGCAATGTGGTCGTCAACGTTACAGTCCACGCCAAGCACTTTCGAATGCTCAGCTTTCTCAGGACTGCTCGCATCGATTTCTCGTTTCATTGCCGCGTGCAGGTAGAACTCGTCGGCTTCACTATCGTAGTGAACGGTACTTGTACTGAACGAGTAGTCGTCGTTCAGCAGATACTCGCCGTGGGGCGTCGCTTCAACGTCGTAGGGCAGCTCGTACTCGCATTCGACTCTCCCGTTGACAGTAGCGAGACTCACCTTGTCGCGGTAGTAGGTGGCGGCTCGCTTGTCGTAGACGATACTGAACGTATCGTATTCCGGCCTGCTGGTGTTTTCACCCTCAGTGAGCCTGTCTACACAGTTGCCAATATCGTCGGTGGCGCGTTTGATCGCTTTCTGGACGAGGTTTGCGTGCAGATAGTCGGTTTCTTCCCGTAGATCGTCGTAGATGGCGGCTTCGGCTTCACTCTTGCTGGTCACACAGTCGTCCTCGGGGTAGCGCCACGCCCACTCTGCCGTGCGATTGGCACAGTACTGGAATTTGCTGTTAGTGGCGTGGAGGTCATTCGTGCGGTCGTCAGGTACGTCGAGTCGCACCCGGACTGTTCGAGTCACCTCCCACGCCATATACGTCACAGTGGTACTTCTCCTTGTTAATATTTTTTAATATAGGGAGAGGGTCAGCAATACCAGTATCAGAAGGTGCATCACAGAACCGAGATTTGGCAGAAGAGCCTTGACGCACTTTCGCCACACCAGTGAGTGGTGTACGACACTCCTAACCACCGGAGACCCTGAGTCTCGCCGAGATTCACCAGAAGTGTACTGAGGAAGTGGACGATTCCCGAACGCAACGGACCGTCCGCGACTCTGTCGAAGATGGCCCAGTGCAATTTTGTTGAAGCAAGGGGTGCCAGCCGGGGCCGTGAATACAGGGTTGTGATGTCGGCTGACATCTAACTGAAGGGCAGAAATCGCATTTCCGCCAAAATTCAGGCCCCGAGGGACAACTAGATCGGTTTCTTAACAACAGAACGAGCAGTGCCCGCATTTGTTGGTTAATCTTTGGTGGACGAGTATTCCGGAATCTTCCCGGAAACGCGAATCGCAAGGTGTCAGCTTCGGGCCTTCGGGCGAAAGTCGACCGAATCTCGCGTCCCCAGAACTCCGGAAACTACCCTGCACGGCATTTGGGGGTAGGCACCGTTGAATCGAGTATGCCACCGGTTCTGGATTCGAACTCACTGGCTGTCGAGCAGCCGACGTGGGGGACAGACCGAAACGAGAAGCTAGCGAACTGGGCCGACCCCGCAACTGACAAGATGCTGCTGCCCTCGCTCGAAGATGGGATCACACTACTGGACATCGACGGCGATCGAGGGGTACCTATCCTGCAGTCAATGGTGCTCGACCACCTACTCTTGCACGAGGGCCCTGCCCTCTGGATCGACGCCAATGGCCACGCAACGACGACATCGCTGGCGCAGCTTGCCCCCAGCCGGCGGCTCCTGGATCGGATTCACATTGCGCGGGGGTTTACAGCGGCCCAGCACTACGCAGCCGTGTCCGACCTCCCCGACGCGGTTGATGCGCTGATTCAGGCCTCGGTCGACTCACCACCAGAGCGTCTCCACACGAGAGAGAGAGCAGATACAGTGTCGCCCCACACGCCCGCCCTCATCGTCGCGCCGGCCGTCGACGCCCAGTACCGCGCCGACGATACCCTCGGCGAGACCCACGCGAAAACCCTCCAGGCCCGAACTCTCGCCCGGTTGGCGACCTACGCCGAGGGGTACGACATCCCGGTGCTCGTTACGCGAAACGAACGAAACGAGTTCACCGAGCCAGTCGCGACGGCCGCTGACCACCACCTCGAGTGCGAGCAAACTCGGATGGGGCCACGGGTCGTCGGCGAGGACTTCGAGACGCTCGTTTATCCCGTCGACGAGGGCGCGTACTACCAGACGACGTTCGCGTACTGGCGGCAGCTGCTCGCGGCCCGTGCCACGCAGGTCGGCGTGGAACCGGCGACGCCGGCGCCGTCGTCGCCGACCCCAGCGGGTGTCGGGACAGGCGTCACCGTTGACGGTGAGGCGGTGGCGGCCACCACGGATCCCTTGCTCGATGCGTGGACGGCGACCGGGACCGGAGGCCGATAGCGATGGGGCGGACGAACCCAACCTACCGGGATGCGCTTCGGGCCATCGAAGAGCGTTGGTCAGAGTTCCGCCGGGCACTGCGGCGTCGCGACCAGCCGCGATTCGATCGGCTGTTCGAATACGCCCGCGAGCACGCCGACGCCAGCGGGCTGTTGAACCATCAGAACCCGCTGCTGCCGGCGCTGCTCAGCATCGATCTCGAACAGGAGGCTCGACTCGACGACCACGAAGAGCGCCTCCAGGAGCTCGAACGGGCACTCAAACAACGGGAAGCGAGCCACGAGCGGGAGCATCACCAGGATGGAGCCACGGAATGACGGGACTCGACACGGTTGCGTTCGATATCGAGACAACTGGCTTTGACGTCGACGACCAGCTGACTGTCATCGGGTTCGACACGGACGTTGGCTCCCGGATCTTCCTCAATACGGACGGGCGAGCACCGCCGTCAAATCTCGAAGCACGGGTCAACGAAGAATTGGCGAGCTCAGTCTCGATATCGGTCCAGCAGACTGAACGAACCTTGCTAAGCGAGATGGATGCGTTCGTCGAATCGACACTCACTCACCAGGACGTGAAGCTGGTCGCGTACAATGGCGAACGATGGAACGGAGGGTTCGACCTCCCGTTCCTCCGTACGCGGCTCTGTTACCACGATATCGACTGGCCGTTCACAGAACTGCCGTATATCGACGCGATGGACGTTTTCGAGACACGGTTCAACACGTCGGGAGACACCTTGACCGCCGTCTACGAGGAACTCATCGGGAGTGGATTAACCGAACTCGATCCGTTCGTAGACAGCGAGGAAGCGGTTCACGCGTGGGAAAAAGAGGACTTTGAGTCGCTCGTACGCCACAACGTTGCGGATATCCGGCGGACACGAGCCTTGATGCGGCTAGCAGAGCGATACTGCTCGAAATCTGACTTCTCGATGAAATCACTCGATCCAGTGGCGTGAGCGGAGTACTCTTTCGGGGCCAAAGTTCTGTACCGGAAGCACAGGTAGTCGCCGTTCCGTTGATCGGTAACGTATCGACGAACCTCCGCTGGTCTTATGGTGTTGGGTGTCTTCCCAACACGTAAGGGATGGCCCAAGAGCCGGTCTTCCAGTACACACACGTCGAAGCTGGTCTCGTCGAGAACGTCGTACTCCGGCCGACTGAGGCGACCGAGACCTACCCGTCGGGCTGGAAGTACACGCTCCATCTGGGCACCCTCGAAGACCTCACGCTCGTCCGGTTCGATAACGCCCACGAAGATACGAAGGGGCACGAACACCACACCGCCGCCGGCGACGTCGACGACGTCACGTTCCCCGGGATGGAGGAACTACTCGTCGATTTCTGGGCGAGCGCAGACGAGTACTGGGAGGCCGTCGGCGGCGATCCGCCGCGGCCGTACTGACCGTACACCACCCGCCACCACGACACTCAAAAATGACCACGCTCCACATCACCGTTGGCGACCGAGAACAGGTCCGTGAGGACGCACTCCAGTTCGTCCAGGCCGCCGAGACGGACACGCTCGACGACCAAGACGGGGCGGCGACACTACAGTTCGGAACCTACGACGACCTCGTCGACAGCCTCACCCCGCTCCGTCTCGAACTCATTCAGGCGATCGCCGAACACGCACCCGAAAGTATGCGGGAGGCCGCACGCCTCGTCGACCGTGATGTGTCCGACGTCCATTCGGATCTGAAGCACTTGGAAACGCTGGGTGTTCTTGAACTGAAAGAAGGCGGCCCCGGCGGGGCAATGCAACCCATCGTCCCGTTCGACCGGATCGAGATGCACATCGACTACCCGCTCGTCAATGATATCGATGGGGATGGAGCATCGGTGAGCGCGTAGCCCCAGCACGCAGAGCAATGTCCGAAGAGAAAACCCGGGTCGAGTTCGACGCCCCGAAGTCTCTCGTCGAACGCATCGATACCGTCGCTGAGGTTCTCGATATCCCACGAACCCGGCTTCTCATCGACGCTCTAGAAAACAAACTCGACGAGCTCGCAAACGAGGAAACGTTCCGTCGGCGATTGAGCAATGCCTACTACGACGGCCGTACCGACTACGATACCGTCAAAACGATTCTCGGTCGTGAGGAAGCGATGCGCCTGAAACTCCTCCGAGAATCGATTGACCAGACATCCGCCATACCCGAACTCAAGGATGATCTCCCAAGCGATGATTCCTTCTACGACGGCGGGGTCGCCGAATGGAACGCCTCGAGTTCGTCTGAATCATCTGATAGCGTCTAACGACAGGGACTAGCGGTATGTGGTCCAATTGTGGCGGGTGTGTCGCCAAGAGTGAAGCGAAGGGGTTCGTCAAAAAATCGGCTTTCACAGCATATCCGCGGCAGCTGTTGCGTAGCTATGTCTTAACCAACATTCGGTGCGTATCTCTGGATATGTTGGTTAACGTCGACCAACGGATTCCGGAAATCGTTCCGGAAGCGGACGACGACGGACAACAAGCTAGAATATGGCGTTGAGGACGCTTTTCGAGCCCGTTTGCTGAAGCCCGGAAGTGACACGCCGTCGCTTATCGGATTCGGATGCCCAGTGGATTGGTGAATAACAAATGTCGTTCACCATCGACTTCCTTGCCGACGGCCGCATCCTCGAGTGGGAGGCAACCGCCGACGGCGCCGTCGCGACCGAGCGCCATGACTATACCCCACGCTTCTACGTCGCCGCTCGCGACCCAGCGTCCGACATCGACCTCACGACGCTCCAATCGGTGTACGACCAGCACCCGGATGTCGTCGCGACCGAACTGGTTGCGCGACGCCCCGGCTTTCGACGCGACGAGGAGGCCGTTCTCGCAGTCGACGTTGCCCACATCGATCGCGTCACTCAACTCGCCCGGCAAGCGCGCCAGCTGTCGGCCTACCCAGTCGGGGATCTCGCCTGTTTCAACGTCGACTTCTCGCGAGAGTTCCGGTACTGCCTGGAGACCGGCGCCGATCCGACGCCGGCGGACGAGCTGTCGACGCTCCGGCTCAGTGTTCCGGTGACCGAAACGAGCAACGACGTCTACGAGGAACTGTCCGTCGCCGGCGACACCGTCACCGGCTCGCCGACGGATCTCCTGACCGCCGTCCAAGGGGCGCTCGACGCACACGATCCGGACGTCCTGGTCTGCTCGACGAGCGAAATCGTCCCGACCCTGTACGAGATGGCGACGGACGCCGGCATCGACGACTTCTCGCTGAGTCGGTGGCCGGACATCGATTATCAGCAGCTCGCGAGCCGGTCGACGTACTCGAGCTACGGCCGCGTCGGCCACTCGCCGGCGCGGTACAACGTCCCCGGCCGGGCGATCATCGACGAGTCGAACACGTTCTTCTACGGAGAGACGAACCTCGACGGCGTCCTCGACCTCGTGTCGCGCTCGAACAAGCCCGTCCAGGAGCTCGCGTGGGCATCGATTGGGAACGTTCTCACGGCGATCCAGATCTGTGAAGCCCACGACCGCGGTGTCCTCGTTCCGTGGAACTCCTGGCGCCACGAGTTCTACAAGCCGATGGGGACGCTCCACGACGCCGACCGCGGCGGGTTCATCTTCGCGCCCGAGGTCGGCCTCCACGAGAACGTTCACGAACTCGACTTCTCCTCGTTGTACCCGAACATCATCTGTACCCGGAACGTCTCACCGGATGTCATCCGGTGTGACTGCCACAGCGACCGGGAGGATGTCCCCGGCCTCGGGTACTCGATCTGCGACGACCGGGGCTACCTCGTCGACGTGCTACAGCCGATCATCGACGCGCGCGACGAGATCAAGGCGGCCATCCGTCACGAGAAGGATCTGGACGACCCCGACGAGGACCGGCTGGCGGAACTCGAGGGACGGTCGGGAGCGCTGAAGTGGATCCTCGTCGCCTGCTTCGGCTATCAAGGGTTCAGCAACGCGAAGTTCGGGCGCATCGAGTGCCACGAGGCAATCAACGCGTTCGCTCGCGAGATTCTGTTGACGGCGAAACAGCGACTGGAAGCTGGCGGCTGGCGCGTCGTCCACGGCATCGTTGACTCCATCTGGGTGACGCCGGACCCCGACGTCGACGACGATGACCGCGAGGACCTCGGGACGCTCGCGACGGCAATCACGGAAGAGGTCGAGATCCGGCTCGAACACGAAGCCCACTACGACTGGGTGGCGTTCGTGCCGCAGCGCGAGAGCGACGCCGGCGCGTTGACGAAGTACTTCGGGAAGGTCGCCGGCGACGACGAGTTCAAGATCAGGGGCATCGAAGCCCGGCAGCGCTCGACCCCGCCGTTCATCGAGGATGTCCAGCGGGACTGTCTCGACCGTCTCGATGCGACTCAATCTCAGGACACCGTACTCGACTGTCTCCAGGACGCAATCAAGCGCCTCCACGCTGGGACGGTGCCGGTCGAGCAGCTCGTCGAACGGAATCGTGTCTCCAAGCCGCTGGAAGGATACACGCAGAACACGCAGAACGTGGCGGCGCTGAAGCGGGCTCGGGACCAGGACCTCGCTATCCACCCGGGACAGGACATCGAGTACGTGGTCGTCAACGACGAGAAGAGTTCGCGAGAGCGGGTCGCGTTGGCCCACGAAGAGGTAGAGTCGTACGATGCGTCGTACTACGAGACGCAACTCGTCAGAGCGGTCGAGAGTGTGCTGGCACCGCTTGGCTGGGATCGGACGGAGATTCAACGCGAGATCGCGGAAACTCGGGAAACGGATCTGGCCGCCTTCACCGAGATTGAGAGAGGTTAACCAACACTATCGAGGTATCGGGAGAGTTGTTGGTTAATACTGAGTGGAGACACGGAAGGGAGCTGGAGAGGATACCTCGCCCACACACCCCTCGTCCAGAGTGAAAACCAATCAGGAGAGTGCGGTGAGGGCCACGGGAAACGAGGGTTCTCGTGGGAGGAGATCAGCAAGAATCACGGAAAGACTGCCCCAGACGGGAGAACACGGAAGAAATGGAACAGCAAATACGAGCAGCGGTTCGAAACCACCCGGACGAATGCCGCCTTCGTCCTCTTCCTCGTGCTAAATGCGCTTGGAGAGTGGTAGGAGGTAGGTAGTAATAAAACCTCTAGGTAATACTATGTAAACTGATATATTTAGAGGAGCTTCGACTGTGTGCCGACTGCTGTTCAAGGGATACGCGTCTCACGTCTTGTGATTTCGGTACTTCCCAACCGACTCGTCGTGTGGTTTCCGCCGGGTCGACCGAGGGACTCTCGTAGCGTTTCACTCTGGACGAGGGGTGTGGGGGTTCGATTCCATCGTCCGCGTATTATGAGACGTTGAAGGAACAATCGTTATTCTGACTATTCGCCAACCAGCGAACCGGCATCGAAGCCGAAATCGAGATTGGTATCTCCCGATCTCCCTCATCAATCGGAATCAAGATACTCGATCCCGACAGTTCCGATTGTACCCTGCTTTGCTTCGGCTGGAGATCTGACCTGCATCTTCACTCTTGACTGGGGGTGCCGATAAACGCTCGTCACCATCACTCGAGGTTCACACTCCACTCCAGCTCGTCACACCGGCGCTTTCACTCTGGACGAGGGGTGTCTGCCGTGCGTCAGACGCCAAGCGCCGTTGTGTTCTCTCATAGAAATGATTGATTACCCGGTTCGGGAGATACACTCTGGACGGGGGGTGTCGTCTCAACCAAGTACGCTGCTCCCGGATGGAGGGCTATTCACTCTTGACCAGGGGTGTGTCAAACCCGCTCCAGTCTGGCGTTTTCACTCTGGATTGGGGGTGCCGATCTGCGTCGGTAACGCTTGCTCCGAATCCGATTTCACTCGGGACCGACTCGACCCTTTGTGAGGATGATACGCCAGCGACAAAACATCAGAAGACGACCATAGCCCGATTTACACTCTGGTCGGGGTAGCCAAATCATTAAGTAGGTCCCATCCGCGATATCTGATATTGATGGCTGAGGAACCGTCCCAACTCTCTGACTTCGACGGCCGATATGAGGATCCCGCTGACGATCCCCTCTTTGACTTTGATGAAGACGACCCCGACCGAGCCAACATTTTCGCTCGCAAGGAGCTGCTGAAGGTTGGCCACGTCCCTGAAAGCGGACGTATCGTTGGCCGAGATGGCGAGATCAAGGCCGTGGCTGCTGAACTCAGGCCAATCGTTCGTGGCGATCCGCCCAACAACGTGATTATTTACGGCAAAACGGGAACCGGGAAGTCACTAGTTGCTCGCCACGTCACAGAACGAGCCCGCCGAGCCGCGGAGTCGAACGGTGTGTCCGTGGGCACGGTCTACGTCGACTGCGCGCAGCACAACACACAGACACGCGTCGCGAGGACGGTAACTCGTTCACTCAACGAGACGGACGAGACTGACCTCGATATTCCACGCGCAGGGATTGGCAGCGGTGAATACTACGACTATCTCTGGGAGATTCTGGATACTGCCTACGAGTCAGTCATCATCATTCTCGACGAGGTGGACCGACTTGATGACGATGATATTCTTATGCAGCTCTCGCGGGCTCGCGAATCGGGGAAAGCGGATTGCCACCTGGGCGTCATCGCCGTCAGCAACAAGATCGAGTATCGCGACCAGCTGAACGAACGCGTCAAGTCGAGTCTTCGCGAGGAGGAGTTCGTCTTCCAACCCTACGACGCGAATCAACTGCGCGAGATTATGAAGCACCGACGGGACGCGTTCCATGATGGCGTTCTCTCGGATGATGTGATCCCGCTGACGGCGGCACTAGCCGCTCAAGAACACGGTGACGCCAGAAAGGCCATTGAAATTCTTCGTCACGCCGGCGAACTAGCCGAACGAGAAAACGTCGACACAGTCGTTGAGGAACACGTTCGTGATGCTCAGGAGTGGGCTGAAATCGATCGGTTCGAGGAGCTGCTACGCGGGTCGACGACCCAGGTCAAATTCATCCTCTATTCGCTCGCGCTGCTCACCGAAGAGAATCCGAACGAGGATGGATTCTCTACCAACCGGATTTACGAACGGTATCAAGCGACGACAGAGAAGGCCGATGCGAAGACTCTCAGCGAGCACCGCGTCTATGAGCTGTTGAAAGAGCAGGCGTTCCTCGGTGTTGTTGAATCAACTCGGACCGGTGGTGGCCGGGGTGAAGGAAGTTATCTCGAGCATCGGCTGGTCCAGGACACCGGTATCGTGTTGAAATCTGTCCTCCGGGACAGCCGGTTGGAAGACTTGGCCTAACTCCCGTTTCGGCCGCTGACCACACCCCTGATCACGAGTGTATCTCTCGATACGTCGGAAACGTGGGGTGGGTGATCCGAGATCGTCTTCTACTCCCAATACTCGACTTTTGCCGGGTGACGAAACGACGGAAACGTGGGGGGTGTGATCCCCTCGATCGTGGCTGCGTTCCCTCCACCGACCTCCAGTTACGACGGAAACGTGGGGTGGGTATCTTCTCTCCGAGTGTTACCTGTTTGGACTGACCGGGCCCATTCACACTGAGGGGTGTGGGGTGGGTTGAATCCATTCACACTCTGGGGTGTGTCCTCTGCTACTAATTGCGCTGAACAAACACCCAGCTACGGTTCACTATCGTCTACTCGTCGGGACTGACGGGGCCTTTATACTGGGAACGAACTTTTGGTCGTGTCGCAAAGTCCTCTAGAGTTCAGTAGCAACTGACTCCTCTGAGGAAGGGGTCGCCTCTGGTGTCCAAGCCACGAGGCAACCCATGCACGCCACAATCGACGTGCGGTTCACGATTAGCATCGACGAGGACAAAACGGTACCGCTCGCCACTCTTGCCGAGTTCGTTACCGAGCAGAACGTCGAGTCTGTGCTGCTCGAATCGATGGTCGAGAGCCTCGACGCGGCTCGCGTCGAGGCGCTCTGTGGTGAGAAACACGCTCACGGCAATGGTGATCAGCGATTCCGACGCGCCGGTACTGACACCCGCACAGCCGTCACAACCGCCGGTGAACACGAATTCGACCTTCACTACGTCGAAGATACCGCTGCTGACCACGACGAATCCAGCTATTTCCGGCCCGTCGAAGACGTTCTCGACTTCGACGGGCAAAACCGCTATCAGCAGGACATCGCCGCCAAAAGCGTCGAACTCGCTACCTCGCTCAGCTATCGTGACGCTGCTGACCACGGCGACGGCATCTTCGAGAGGATGCCGTCGCCGACCACGATTAACCGCCGCGCCAGAGAATACGGCAGCAAGCTCAAGCAGTTCCTTCCAGACTGTGTCGCTGACACAGACGCCGACGCCGTCATTCCTGACGGCACGAAGTGTCACAGCCGAGACGATGACCGCGCGTACCACTCCGTCCAGGCCACGCTCGGCGAAGATACTGCCGAGGAGTCACGATCCCTGCTGGATCTTTCGGTGAACGCTGATTGGGACGAGACAGCAGCTGACCTCGATGACATCGACACAGTCACTGACGACGCGACGGTCGTCAGTGACGCGGATGACGGCATCGTCACAGCCTTTACTGACGAGAACCGCGATCACCAGCTCGATCTCGTCCACGTCGGCCGAACGCTAGACTACAACCTCTGGGACGACGGCGTGTTCTCCTTGGATCGGCGGAACGAGATCGTCTCGGAGGTGATCGACGAGATGTTCCATCTGAAGAATTCGGTCGCCAAGCACCGTCCAAACGAGGAGTTCGCGGCGATCCGTGAGCGGATCGCGCGAACGACCGAGCGTATCGAGAAGACAGCCTGGCAGTTGGATCAGTACGGGTCAGAGAAGGCTGCGGGGTATCTTCGGCGGTGGCTGCCGTCAATTGTGACGTTTGCTGAGCAGGCTGTCGAGGGGTTCGAGGTGCCGTGGACCTCGAACCCCGTCGAACGGCTGATGGGCGAAGTCAGCAAGCGGTGCAAGAACCAGTGGATGCGCTGGACAACGGAGGGATTAGAGGCGATACTCCAGCTTCGGCTGGTGAAGTACGCTGACCCAGAGTACTACCAGTCGTTCCTCGACGAACTGCTCCAGCGATCGACCAAAACAGCAATGAGCTGTGACCTCTCAACTGAGAGCACCAGAGGCAAACTCTAGACCGCTTTGCGACGCGACCAAAAAATTGTTATCTCCATCCTCGGCGTCAACGCGGTCCCGAACGACTTCATATACCACCGGATTACGGCTGGAGTCCTCGACGAACACGCCAGCGATCTCTTGTCTGATTATGCCCCTATCATTCTCCGTAACTCCGCCTGCTCACGTCGATTTCAACGACGGTCGCTATTTCAAGCGTCTTGATGTCGAGGTCGCTGACCCCACACTCGATCATCTTGGGTATTGTTCCCGCAGCATTGGTGAGTAGATCACCCAGGTGGACATGGTGAACTCAGAGCGTGACGTAAGCGGTAGCAACAACGAGGCGGTCAATCACGGAGCTTGCCGATGCTTCCGTATACAGCTGAGCGGTTCAACACGTCCATGTCATCGGATACTTGTGCGCAAGCACGCTATCAAGTGTAGTGACAGACGACCACGGCGGGTTTGAACACGTCCGGGAGAACGTTGACGGCCACCCGATGGTGAGTTTGCTCGGCTACGCCAAACGCTACTGGCCGGCCCTCACGCTCGGCGTGCTTGCGGCGTTTCTCACTCGGTTTGCCCGACTGGTCCCACCGATTGTCGTCGCGGCGGCCATCGATCGGGCGATCCGTGGCTCGGCCGACGCGGGACTGTTGACCGACGTGGGCTTGCTGCCGCCAGGTGAGATCACCGGCGAAGCGGCCCGCCTCGCAGTGCTCGAACAGCTCGTACTCATCGCGGTGCTCGCGTATCTGGTCCGGTCGCTCGCTCGGTTTGTGTCCCGGTATCTGCTTCAAGCGACTGCACAGAAGGTTCAGCGTGATCTGCGAAACGACACGTATGACCATCTCCAGCGGCTCTCGATGGATTTTTTCGCCGATCATCAGACCGGCGGCATGATGTCGATCCTCAACAGCGATATCAATCGGCTTGAGCAGTTCCTGAACACGGAGTTTCGACAACTCATCCGCGTGGTCGCAACAGTCGGTGCGATTGCGATCATCCTGTGGACATACTCGCCGAAGTTGGCGCTTATCGCGCTCGGACCCGTCCCGGTCATCGGACTGGCTAGTGGGCAGTTTCTCACCTGGATCGAGCCGCGGTATAAATCGATTCGCGAGACCGTCGCTCGACTGAACACGCGGCTTGAGAACAACCTGGGTGGCGCTGCGGTGATTAAGGCGTTCGACCGGTACGGCTTTGAGCAGAGTCGGGTCGCTGAGCAGAGCGAAGCGTACCACGACGAGAAGGTTGCGGCGCTACAAATCCGACGTGGATTCTTTGCGACGCTACGGCTGTTAACCGGCGTCGTGTTCGTCCTCGTTCTCTATATCGGTGGCACTGATATCATCACCGGCGTTCCCGGTGAGGCAGGGGTGCTGACCCTTGGTGGGTTCGCGCTCTTTTTCCTTCTGTTGCGGCGGCTGTACTCGCCGATGCGCCGAGTCGGGAAGTCAGCAAATAAGTACCAGCTTGCGAAGTCCAGTGCCGAGCGCGTGTTCGGGTTGCTCGGCCGTGAGCCAACTATTACGAGCCCCGACTCGCCGCACACTCCTGAGTCGATTGACGGGGAGGTCACGTTTGAGGATGTGACGTTCGCCTACGGGGACCGCGAACCTGTCCTTCATGATATCTCGCTTGATGTGCCGGCGGGGACAACAATCGGCCTTGCTGGGGCGACTGGAGCCGGAAAGTCAACACTCCTGAAACTCATTCCCCGGTTCCACGATGTGGATGACGGAGAAGTCAGGGTTGACGGGACTGATGTCCGGGAGTATGATCTGCAGTCGTTACGAGACGCCATCGCCATTGTTGAACAGAATCCATACCTGTTTTCGGGGACTGTCGCGGAGAATATCGCGTACGGCGACCGCGAAACACTCGAGGCCGAGTGGGCAGGAGAACCTGACAAGAGCGCCCGCGCTCGGGTTGAGCGGGCGGCTGAGGCCGCCGCGGCTGATGAGTTCATCGAGGATCTCTCGGATGGATACGACACGCAAGTCGGCGAGCGAGGTATCAAACTTTCGGGCGGCCAGCGGCAGCGCCTCGCTATTGCCCGGGCACTGCTCAATGACCCCGAAATCATCGTTTTTGATGAGGCCACATCGGATGTTGATACGGAGACTGAGGAGCTGATTCAAGAAAGCCTTGAGCGGCTGGTCGAGGAGCGGACCGCGTTCATCATTGCCCACCGACTGTCGACGATCCAGAACGCAGACGAGATCGTTGTCATGGATCAGGGCCGGATCGTCGAGCAGGGTAGTCACGAGGAACTAGTTGCAGGTAAGGGAACATATGCGAATCTCTGGCAGGGGCAGGCTGAGGCTTCTCCTGCCGACGACTGACTAGCAATCTCGCCCTACGACCGGTGGCACCAGCGCCGATTGATGGTTCGACGTGTCTCGGGTGCTCCCGAGTACCGGACGTCTCAACAACACGTGGCCGAGCAAGATCCGTTGCGCCGAGTGCCCTACCGACCCCGACGACGTGACCTGAAACCCACTACCGTGGCCGTTCACCATTCACCGACCCGGACGGTAGCTTCAGCCGGAGGATATCGTCTCAACCAACTCAGCGATCGACTCGACGACATCGTTCGGGCGGTACGCATACTCTGTGAGTTCGTCGCGGTCGGTCGATCCAGTAAGTACGAGGTACGTAGTCAGGCCGGCCTCAATGCCGGCCACAACATCGGTGTCCATACGATCCCCTACCATTGCCGTCGATTCAGAGTGCGCCCTAATCCGATTGAGTCCACTCCGGATCATGACTGGATTGGGCTTACCGACAAAGTACGGGTCCTGCCCAGTGGCTTCCGTAAGGAGCGAAGCAACGGATCCGGTAGCCGGTATCGGACCCTCAGGGGAGGGTCCGGTAGCATCCGGATTCGTTGCAACAAATCGGGCGCCTTGGTCAATCAGTTGGACGGCCTGTGTGATATTCTGGAACGAGTAGGTGCGGCTCTCTCCTAGAACGACGAAATCTGGGTCAGTATCGGTCAGCGTGTAGCCCACCTCATGGAGCGCTGTCTTCAGTCCAGCCTCACCAATAACGTAGGCCGACGCATCTGGGACTTGATTTGACAAAAATTGAGCCGTGGCCACGGCCGAGGTCCATATCCGCTCTTCTGGGATGTCAAGACCCACATCCGCAAGACGGGTAGACAGATCGCGACGTGTGTAAATTGAGTTGTTGGTGAGCACGAGAAACTCCTTGTCTTGCTCTTGGAGGCGACTAACGAACTCCTTCGCCCCTGGGAGGGCAACCTCCTCATGGATCAGCACTCCGTCCATGTCAAGAAGCCACGTGGTGGGTTGGTCTTGCGTATGAGGCATATAGGAAGCTATCAGAACGGCGTTCGCCGCGGACTTGAAACTTCGCGACACGAATCAAATCGTGTCCAAACCCGTCACGGAGACGAGTGTAGTGGGCCGAACATCGTACTCATCTAACCATGCTACAGAGCCTGAAGATCCTCTCGACGCCTCGATCCATCGTTGACGACGCTCAAAACAGGAACATGACGCATCAGGAGGCTCAAGCGCTGGTAACAACGATCAGGCTAAAGAGACTGCTAAGAGACCAATCCCAAGTCACGCAATTGGTCCAGCATTTTGCGGGTCGACCAACCGCCGGGTGGTCACTACTAAGTTACCAATACATTGCTCGTAACAGCTGCGAACTACGAGTCGGAACTGACAATAAGGCTCATTTTCTCAAGCGATTCCCGGTTTGGACATTTAGCTGCCGACCGCAGTGACAGTTTACGCGTCTAACTCGTCCAGCTTCTGCCGGATCTCCTCAAGTTTGAAATAGGATGCCACGGCGAGGATAGTCGTAGGCCAGAGTCCGACGAACTGTCCACGTTGTTTGTCTCCCCGGACGTAGTAGAAGTACAGGGCAAGCGCGACGGAGCCAATTGACGCGATCACTGCGGTGCCTAGTCCATCGGCGTCGATATCCTCTGCGATATCGGCCACTGTATCGTCTGTGTCAGCCATATGTTTGGTTGGTACTATAGCCGTAAAGACGTTTGCCCCAGCCGGTTCACCCATCCGATATCGTCGGATCTTGGTCCTGTTCTCCGGTGTCTAGCGCCGCATCGGGGTCGTCCTCGCTTCGTACGGTCTGTCGCGTCTTTTTCCACGTTGAGTAAACGTCCAGGAATGCGAGGGCGCTGAGCAGCACCCCGGCGAGAACCATCATTTTGTCCGCGTCGATTGTCGCCATACTGTCCCCTACGGTCTCAACAGGTAAATGACCCACCGGCGACACCAGACGGTGTCGGCTGGGACCCGCGCTCAGGTGCGTTCGTGCCGTCCGGTGGACCGGCAACTCACATCCTCTGAGTTGGTGAATCTGCTACTGTTGGGGATAACAGAGCTGCGAACACTCGACGCGTTCTCTGGTAGATTGATGACTCACCCACTGGCCGGGAAGTGCCACTTGGATCACCCCTGCGAGTCAGCAATCATACGCTTTTTTCAAGCGTTAGACATCGTAAGCACGCGTGAACGAAGGCTTATTAGTTACGTAGGTATTCCCTAGATGTTTTTCAATGCATACCTAAAGATAATTTCACAGCGATAGATATCGCCGAAGCAGGCCAACGGACACTCTAAATCAGAGCCGACAACCCGATGCGAATAAATTCAGACCACCGAATCCACCATTACGACGGGAAGTGCTCGCGACCGGACGGCCACAACTGCGAGATTACTGTCGAAGTGACCGTCAACCTTACCCAGGAGGGTGGATCGTCGACAAAAGGATGTCACAGACGTAATCGATGCGTGGGATTACGGTTCCTCGTTGAGGAGGGCGGCCCACTCGTCAACACGTTTGAGGCGTCCAGCGATAGTGACGTACTCGTTGTGTTGGACCACCTACCAACAGCGGAGATGATGAGCATCAGCCTTGAACAGCACAGTGCTAAAGGATTTCCTGATACAGTCTCCGACCTGTCGGTGTCGGGACGTGGAGACAACTAGCTGGGATGTCGCGTTCCGGCCGCACCCGCCAATTTGTCCAAGACGGCCGAGAAAGAGGCTACAGCGGCAAGCGTTAGGTAAGTTCAATTGTTCGATCGGTCCAGCTCCGGAGGCGGCGTAAAACCGTCTGTTCACGCTGCGACACAGGGTCGTCGCTGCCGAACTCGTCTCCCTCGTAAGCGTTGATGACGACACAATCGGCTTGGCTACAGTACCGCATGAGGGCGTCTAGGTCTCCCACCTCGTGCTGGAATGCG
Organism: Halorubrum rutilum; assembly: GCF_024494565.1. The sequence goes on along the minus strand of NZ_JANHDN010000006.1, from coordinate 66,663 downwards.
ATCGTGACGTCATTGACGAATACGGCATCAGGATCAGGTGGTGCGTTGTCAAACCGGCGGTTGGCTCGTTCAGCGTTCTCACGGGCTAGCTTGAGCGCGTCTAACGTCTCGCTTCCCTGTGAGCGTGGGGCGTTCGCTTCGACAGGGTCGATCCAGACCTCGTCGGGGATCTCCACAAACCGGCACAACCGGCGGCCGACGACGCGGTCGCTTCGATCCAACTCGGGACCAAACTCGAAGACAACCGCCTCTTGTGTCCGGCCGTCTTCTAGCCAGTTCGCGAGTGTCCGTGCGGTGAGGCTCGTCTTCCCGATCCCAGACGGCCCGACAATCAGTGTCCGTCCGGTTAGCGGGACTTGGGTGTTGGTCATACTAATACCTCCTCCCGAACGTAATTGATGCCTAAGATGACCGTTGCAACACCGAGGACGAGCGCAAATGCGAGGACGGCCCCCGAAAGGACGTCAATGCCGCTTCCGATCTGCTCTCGAAGGAAATTCACCGCGAGCGTTCCGGAGACGACTAGCAGGCTAAGTCCCCCAACATTTGCGAGCGTGGAAGAAGGCTCGGACACCGCGTCGCTGTTAAGCAGATAGAGTACGATCGCAATGGCAAACGGTGTCCCCAGCGTTCCCAACGCAAGGACGAGCACAAGCTGACTGATAACCTCCCCACCGATGAACGCGCCGGCGACAGACCCCAGCGCGAACCCCGCAAGCAGAAGGCGATATCGCGTGTCCGAAACCGACGTTCCCCAGCCAAGCTTGTCTGCGACGAGAAATGGCGGAACAGCAGTATTACCACCGAGTGTGGAGACAGCAGCAGCACCCAAACCCAGTAGAAACAGCGTTCCAGCACTGTCACCAACCAACGGACCTAGCGTCTCCGCAGCACCGATCGCGGTCAGTTCCGGATCGGAAAGCACACTCGCGGCTACAAGGAAAACAGCGACACTATAGACGCCAAACGCCGCCAGCATCGAAATCCCAATATCGAGAGTAGCGAGATTGTAGTCTCGGAAGGTCCAGTCTCGGGCTCGCATCGTGTACGACTGCATCGTGATTAGCGTGATGTGAACCGCGCCGCCAAGGATACCAGCCGCGACCAGCCCGCTGCCTGTGGGTAACGATGGTACGAGGCCGGTCGCAGCAGCCCCGTAATCGACGGGGACGACCCACAGCGACGCGACAAACGCGAGAACGACAAGCGTCACCAGCGCCTTAGAGAGAAGTTCAATAAATCGGTAGCCTCGACCGGCAAGCCCCGCCGCAAGAACGACTCCCCAGATCAATCCCCAGATCCGGGGATCAACGCCGGTCAACGACGCCGAGACCGACGCGGCAGTGTTCATGATGACGAACTGTGCCGCGCCCGCGACGACGACAACATCGACGACTAGGATAACCGCCCACACCTCACCAAGGTGGGCCTCAACGACCCCCACGATACCGCGTTCGGTGAGTAACCCGAGCCGCATCGCGAGGAACTGTGCGACCGCACCCGCAGCCGCTGACAAGACAACAACCCAGAGGAGAGTATAATTGAAACTCGCACCGGCGGCGATCAAGCTGGCCATCGTCGCCGGCCCGGCGGCGATAGCACCGGCCACCCACGACGGGCCCATCTCACCAAGGTATTCACGTACTGTGCCGCCACCGGTGGACAAACGTCCGGATCGTTGGTTGCTCATGACTCACCACCGGGTTTCCCCTTCTCTGTGCGGCCTACTTTGCCGCTGATCCAGCCGAACTCGTCGGCGATCGCATACACCTCATAGAGGAACACAACAGAAACGGCCAAGACCGCGCCCCAGAGTAACAACGTGAATCCAGCCGACCCAATTACGGTCATTGGTTGTTCACCTCTTGGTCGTCGACCCGTCCGCCATCGGGTTGAGGGTCATCGAGCCGTCGGATATCGCTCGCAAGCCTGTCGAAATCATACCGGTGTGACGAGCGTCTAGCGAACACTAGCGTGCACGCAGTTGAGGTCACGAAGGCACCAGCAAACGACGTGAGATAGAGCCCGTCAGGAGACGGTAACATCGCACCAATAAGCGGGATCGAACGGAGCGCTTCAGCGATCCCAAGAGGAAAGGGAAAGAATGCTGTCCCAATCGCGAGGCCAGCAATACCACTTATAAGTGCGCCTCCCTCGGTGAGTCTGTCGGAAAAAAGTCCGTACACGAACGGGACCGCAATAGCCGCACCCAGGAGGTCGGCAAATAAAAAGAGCGCCAAGACGCTCTGTGCCATTTGGCTGACGTAGATTGCCGCGACGGCGACAACAATCGTGAGCGCCCGCGCGCCGAGCGAGAGCGTCCGGTCGTCGGGGTCATCAAGTAATCGCGGAAGATCTGCTGTGACAACACTTGAAAGCGCGTTAAATAGCGTGTCGACCGAACTCATCACGAGCAGAAGTGCGAGAAGCGTGACCGCGACCACGGCCCACTCCGGGAACGTCTCACCGAGAAGAGCAAAAAACGCTGTGGAGGGGTTCTCGATGGACGCATTGCCGGCGGCGACAACGCCGAACAGAGCAGCGAGTAAGACTATTACCCCGTTGGCAACAGTAGCAGTTCGGAAGCCCCGCGCAACCGTCTTCGCATCGGACCCTGCGTATATACGCTGCCACCACGTCTGATTGATGAGTTCGGCTCCGAAGATTGCGAGTGCGATGGCAACCCCGAACCGGACGCCGTCCGGGTTCATTGGGTCAAGCAGCGACGGATTGGCCGCGAGGATTCCGTCGTAGGCCGCACCCGTACCGCCGAGGGCAACGACCGCACCGGTGAAGGCAATGACCATCAGCGGGAGGACGAGTGCGACCTGGACTGTGTCGGTGAGAATGCTCGCACGTAGTCCACCGTACCCCGTGTACGCCAAGACGAACCCACCGACAAGGACCGCTGTCAACCACTGTGGCACGTCGGCGACGAGCGCGAGAGCTAGAGCGATCCCAGTGAGTTCGGCAGCGAGAAAGATGAACATATACAACACGCTCACGAGGAGGACGAAGGTGTACATCGCACTCCCGTATCGAGCATACGTGTACTCCGTGAGTGAATGACCGTTGGGAATCACTTCGCGAACCCGAGGCCCGATCTTCGAATACGCCAGCATAGGAAGCGCCTCCCCAACCGCGTAGCCGGCGACTGCTGCGATACCGAAGGAAGCCCCCGCCTCAGGTGCCGACAGCAGGATCCATACGCCCATCACCGAGGCGATCAGAGTGGCGGTCAGCTGTCCTCCACCGGCCGAGTTGCGGGCAGTGATGAGGTACTCGGCTGAATCAAACCGCCCACGGGAGGCGTAGATCCCCATTGCGGTGAACACGACGAGTGTCGCGATAGTGAGTCCGAGTACCGTCTTAGTCGTCACCATCGCCGATTACCCTCTGGGATCTTCTGACTGTACGCTGCCGCAAAGAAGTCGAACTCCAGCTCAACGGTACGCCGGAACAGTCGCTCCAGACCCCGTTGCCGCCGTGACCAGACGGTAGCACCCTCCCGTTCGAATTCGCCGGTAAAGGCCATGGCTGATGTCTGTAATTCACTTACTTATAACTTGGTAATACAACTTAGTAATCAAAAGTGATACCGACGCCTTCCTCCGCTTCCAGAGGATGACACACTATTAACAACGTACGTGACGATTATTAGAGCTGGATAAGACCAGAGATAGAAGTCGAATTGAAACCGCCGTTCGTCGAGTGGTCGAAAAGAGAAATCGCAGAGCGCGGCCTAGAATTCGGAGTGCCGTACGACATCACCTGGTCGTGTTACCGTAACGAAGAGCCGGCATGTGGGACGTATAATGCGTGTACATTCCGGCTCGAAGCGTTTCGGAACGCTGGGTCACATGACCCGATCGCGTATGCTGAGCGGCCGGTGTTTTCGTAACCCAGGAGTCGATTTTATTCAGAAGTTGATAATTCACTTTTGATGCAGTCAGCACTGGGGATAACATATAGACGTATAACCTCAATCTACTCACCCCGTGTCAGGACCTGTGTGCGCGAAACAGAGCGTGTAGACAGCAAGTTGTACGCTCTTACCCAATTCTTATCATCAATACTTTTCAAGTAGAGGTATGCCAACACTCACCAAGAGCGATCGACAGCAACTTCGAGCCGAATTCCATCGACATCTCGATGTCGGCCTACATCACGGTGCCCAGCTCGCCGTCTACGTTGACGGGGATCTCGTTGTGGATTTTGCTGGCGGAACGACCGGGCCGGACGGCGACGAAACGACCGCAGAAACGCGGCATCTCATTTTCTCATGTACGAAACCATATGCCGGCGTCGGCCTGCATCAACTCATCGAGCGAGGCGAGGCGGCATACGATGACCCGGTTGTCGAACACTGGCCCGAGTTCGCCATCGACGGAACACAGAAAGCCGAGATCACCATCCGGCAGGTGCTTAGCCACACCGCCGGTATCCCATATGGCGACTTTGATGACCAGCCCGAAAAATGGGGTGACTGGGACGCAGTTGTCCAAGCCATGGAAGATATTGATCCGGTGTTTGACCCGGGTGAACAACCCGCGTATCATACGTTCAATTACGGCTGGGTTGTGGGTGAGCTCATCCACCGTATATCCGGTCAACACGTCGACGAGTATGTTGCCGAACACGTATTCAACCCCTTGGAAATGGACCGCTCGTCGATTGGACTTAGCCCGGATGAAGATGACGATGTGGCTACCCTTGCTGGCTTCGAGATGTTCGACCGCTGCCGGGATGCCGGTGAAGGGTTAGGTATTCCAGCGTCCGAATCCGCAGACGCGTTTAACATTGAAGCCGTTCGACGTGCAGTTATCCCGGCAGCAAACGGGATTGGCACTGCGCGAGATATGGCGCGGTTTTATGCATGTATGGCCAACGGCGGTGAACTCGATGGCACACGCCTGCTAGCTGAGGAGACAGTTGCTGAAGCGACTCGGACCCACGCTGAAACGGATTCGGACGGGACACTCTCGCGACCGGCCCGGTATGCGCTTGGGTTTTGGACTGGCGGATTGGCGAATGACATGTTCGGATCGTTCAGTCGCGAGCGGATGTTCGGTCATGCCGGGCTCGGGAGTATTTTTGGCTGGGGTGACCCTGAACTAAACGTCGGCTTCGCATACGTCACCAACGGGATCCGCGAAGAATCGTGGGAGCATGCCGCTCGCGTTAGTGGGATGTCCGATGCCGTCCGGTTAGCGCTCTATGAGTGAGGTATCGTAGCGGTCGGCCCTCCAGGAACCGGCATCTCCGGGCTATCTTTATCGCGATGGAGGGGCTCATACTGAAGTCAATACAAGGAGTAACTACGTCGGAAGTCCAACTGTGTGTTCCAACCGCCACTCGTTATCCAACACTGCCTCTTTGTCGTCTGTCCCACCAGTCGTCACCACTCCGAGGTGGAACAACTGATACTTAAATTGGAAGTGAATCCCCGATTTGTAGATCCTCGGGTCAGTAAGCACAGACTCGTCAATATCACCAGCTGCGGTGAGCACATCGTTCCGCCGATGCTGGGTAAAAAACACCTCAACAGCGAGCGGCTGGTTGATATGGGTTGCTTCGAGCGCCATATCAGCGATCGTCGCATCACGAACCCCCTGATCGTGGAGTCGTTCGAGTGACTCAACAATCAGCCGAGTTGGTTCGTACTGAATCGCAACTGACCGTGCGAGTTGCGCCCATCGCGGTGCGAGTTCGGTGAATCGGGTTGAGCGACCGGTCCAGCTATCGAAGATCTCAAGCGCAGCTGTGACGCCTCCATGTTGGTCGCGAGCGAAGCGAACAACCTCAGCACCGAGGTGTGTGAGTGAGTCCCCGTTTGGCTGGGCATCAACGAGGTTCAGCAGAATCGCGCCGCGCCGCCCATCAGAAATGGCGTTGATAACGTTATCGGCGTAGACAACGTCTGTGTCACCATCGGCGGCAATCGCAAGTGCGTACCCGAGGTAGTTTTTCGGGTGATTCACTGGGAAGCTGCCATCGGTGAGTCGATGCGTCGTGGCTTGGAGTCGCACCGCATCGATTGTTGTGGAGAACTCACCAGCTCCAGTAACACGGGCGGGTTCGACGAGACGTGTTGATCCTGTATCGTCGACGGCGATGACACCAACGTTCAGGTTCCGTGCATGTGCACGTGCCGCGTCGGTAATGCTAGCGGCCGGCGCAGCAACGTATCCAAGGTTGACTTCTGGGAGATGGGCGTGAGTTTGCGTGATGCCGCGAGCGACATCTGCGTCGCCCGGGTCGGAGTTGTGGCCTTTCGCCTCAACCACCGTCACTGGCGTCGTCGCTGCATCACCATTCAGTACCTCCGTTGCCGGCATGCCGACGCCGAGTAAGTCGGGCTCGCCGGCGGCGAGTCGGAGCGTGTTGTACGGCGCGAGCCGCTCGCGAAGTGTATCAGGAATTGTCCACCCACCCCATGTCGATTGCGTGAACTGCGTCTCCGTGACCGCATATTGATCCGGACTTGTGTCGATATCCGGGTATAGGGTGTCTTTCGCGGCAGCAAGCACCGTTGGCTCGGCAAGCGTGACTGCCATTGTACTGTCCATCAGCGGGTTGATGATATAGTTGGGGGCGCGGCAGGTAATTAATCACGATAAGGAGTACAGGTGTATGAAACTACCAGCTGCAGCACTCACTGGGAGACAACAGATCAGTCAGGGTAACGAGCTAGATAGTACGGATGAATCCACTCTGAGGCGGGTTTTATATGTGTGATATGCGAAACAACGGTATGTGCGACTCGGCGGCACCAAGCGCCTCCGTCTCGCTGTCTGAGCCGACTGACATTCCAGCCGTATTGAATCGAGTTGGTGTCGATTATGTTGATGTGCACAATCAGCGGCTGTTAGCGATTTATCAGACCGGTATCTTCAACGTGACAACCGAACCTGAGCCGGTATCGAACGCGCACACACTCAAGATCGAATGCTGGGAAGCCCCGCTTCCGTCTCGTGGAGGCGAGCAATCACCACAGGAGCTTCTTGACGAGTTCGCCGCGCTGTTTGATCACAGCGAGAATTCCTAAGCGGTCTATTGGATCACTCGCTTGAGACGAGAGTGACCAACCGAGAGTGTCGGGAACACTAGACTCAAGTTATCTACCACGTATTACGGTAAACACAATTTATGGAAATTTCTGAGACACTCCAGACATTGTACACTGCGACTGTCGAGCAAGATGATGGAACGTATCAGATCACAGTACCAGACCGCGAGATAGCCACTGGGACAATTACTGAGGGTGAGACATACCGTGTTGCACTTATTTCGACGTCAACGTCAGAGGCTACCGATACAGAGACGACTGACACCATCCAGCCTACTGATCAAGAAAATGAGCAAGAAGAATACGACGGGCCACCGGTTGAGGAAGGTGAACAACGAGAAGTTGAAATCGAGAACCTCGGTGATCAAGGCGATGGGATCGCGAAAGTTGAGCGCGGCTACGTTGTGATTGTCCCTGAGACGGATATCGGAGATTGTGTCACCGTCGAGATGCGACAGGTGCGCGAAAACGTTGCGTTCGCCGACGTCGTTGATCGCAAACCGCGTGTAGAAGTCTAGGACGCGGAAATGGGCATGGACAAGTTCTTCGAAACGACTCCCACCTGAGAGGGAATCGACCACTGAAGAGCACGTCCAAACCAGGATTGGGGAGACTTGTTCGAATCCTCAACCAGTGATATGGCTTTGGAGCCGTGCTAAAGAGCGCGCGCACACTACAGACGGACCAGAGGTAAGTGAACGCTCGTCGCACTCGGCGTGTGAACAACAGGCCATCCGCTACCGGTCGTAAACCTATTCGTGATATTCACAAAATATTTTATTGACTGTACTGATCTGTGACATATGTTCGGTTGGGCCCCTGAAAGCCCGCGGCCGCGGGCTGCCGCTGCTTCGCTTAGTGCGGTGTTCGGTGTCTGGTTGATTTACACCTTTCTACGCACTCCACAATATACTCAGACACCCGACCCACGTGTTGTCCCGATAAATGGGCTTCACTGGTTGGCTCTTGGCATTACTGCTGTGTTAATATCGGCATCTCTCGTTTACACACTCGGCCAACAGTTTGACCCCGTCAATGCCGATCCTGCTGATTCCGAGGCGGACAGCAGATCCACACCGATTGAGAACCTCCGTCAGCAATACGCAACGGGAAATATCTCTGACACGGAGTTTGAACACAAACTGGAGCGGTTAATTAAAACCGAGGATATCTCTTGGGTTAGTCAGCCGAAATCGGTATCAAAACGTAATGAGAACGTGTCACACTCACAAACTGATTCTGCGTCTTCGTCAGAATTAGCCGAAGAGGAAAGCTACTGAGCTGATTCTTTGGAGAAAGCACAAATCAATCCTGATCGTCTCGGAGAAGCAGTAATAACAGCCATCTATGATAGAGCTCTGTATCTTACACCCGGCTTCCGGCAAGTCCACGGTAGGTCACTTCGGTACATGCAGGATGCAGAGCGCGAATGAGATACGAACCGAGGCCGATCAACGGGAGAGAGTGATCAGTCAGTATGGGTCACACACCTACCGCGCCCAGCGACTACTTCTCAGAAGTCTACTAGAAACGCCGTGTAAGATACAGAGGATTGAGTTCAGCGTAGTATGGAGTGGCTGAATTCAACAGATTTTCGTGTTACCGTGTATCAATGGTGCTTCTATGGATGATATTATTCGGATTCTTCACGTCGATGATGAACCTGATTTTGCCGAGATGGTCGCGACCTTTGTTGAACGTGAAGACGACAGGTTCGAAATTGAAACGGTGACGAGCGTAAGTGAGGGCTTGGATCGCCTCGCCAGCGACAACTTTGACTGCGTGGTTTCCGATTACGATATGCCGGAGCAGGATGGGATTGAGTTCCTCGGAGCCGTCCGAGAGAGGCACACAGACCTTCCGTTCATTCTTTACACGGGCAAGGGGAGTGAGGAAGTCGCCAGCGACGCAATCTCAGCGGGCGTCACGGAGTATATGCAGAAAGAGAGCGGGACCGGACAGTATCCAGTGCTCGCAAACCGAATTAAAAAAGCCGTTGACCGGCGGGAAGCTGAGCGAGAACGAACCCGTCAACTTGAAGCGATTGAAAGAGCTCAGGAAGGTATCAGTATCCTTGATAACGACCACCACTATATCTACGTCAACCAGCGGTTCGCCGACCTCCACGGCCACGATCCAAGCGAGATGATCGGCGAACACTGGGAACTAGCTTATCCGGACGAGGATATATCGGAGGTAAAACAGGAAATTCTTCCGGCAGTTGAGCAAGAAGGATATTGGCACGGGGAAACAACGAGCATCCGTTCGGACGGGAGTACAGTCGTTGTGGATCACACGCTGGCGACAACCGAACGCGGTGAACTCGTCTGTACGGTGCGGGATGTCTCTGACCGGAAACAGCGTGAACAGGAACTCCGGCGGAAAACGAGTAGGCTGGAGGCGCTGTTTGAGAACTCGCCGGACATGATCAACCTTCACGATGCTGACGGCAACATCCTTAGTCCGAACCCACGGCTCTGTGAGAGGACCGGCTACGATGCTTCAGAACTCGCCGGAATGAAAGTCTGGGAGTTGGACCAGTCTATCGACCACAGCGAGGCGCACGCGCTGTGGAATCAGATAGATGTGGGTGAGAGACATCGATTGGAGGGCGCTTACCAGCGGCGTGATGGATCGTACTTTCCCGTTGAGATCCACATTAGCAGCTTCCGCTTGGAAGGAGAGGACCGATTCGTCGCGTTCGCCCGTGATATCACTAAACGTAAACAACGGGAGCACCAACTCAGACAGTACAAGGATCTACTTGAGAGTATCAATGATGCAGTCTTTGTGGTAGATCAGAACCAGAGAGTCGTGTATGCGAATGAGCAATCGCTTGCCAACGTTGGCCTCACAGCCCAAGAGATTGACAGTGAACCCATTATGCCACTTGTTGAGCAGTATTCTGATACCCGCTCGGGGGTTGTGGAATTCAAACAGGCGCTTAGGACGGCACTAAACGACTGCGAAGATGAGAACCCCGGTCCAGTGGAACTGACCGTGACTGCTGGCGAGTCGGCATCAGTCTACGAGCACCGATTCTCGCCCGTGTCTACGCGTCCGAAATTTGGGGACGAGGACGTGAGTAAAGCCGTGGCTATCGTTGCGCGAGATGTCACAGCACAGAAAGAACGAATTAACGCTCTTAAACAAATTGAAACACTATTTAAAAATGCGCAGGATATGCTGTTTATTATTGAACACTCAGATGATGAGTTTGTGATCAAGCGAGTGAACCACGCGTTTGAGTCGGCAACTGGGCTCTCGAATGATGATATCCGGGGGAAGACGCCGCAGGAACTCTTCGGCGAGACGCGTGGGCAAGATATTGTCCACAAGTATCGTCAGTGTCTCGAAACCGGACAGTCACTTAGTTATGAGGAGACACTCGCTGAGGAACAGGTTCCGAACAAGGGGTCACCGGTTGACGATGGACTTGTCTATTGGAGGACACATATCACGCCGGTTGAGATGGACGGCGACGTGGACTGGATCGTTGGTGCCACCCGCGACATTAATCAACAGAAACGTCGCGAACAGGAACTCAAGCGTCGGAACGAACGTCTTGACGAATTTACTAGTGTTATTAGCCACGAACTCCGGAATCCATTAAATGTCGTTGATGGGAAATTAGAACTAGCTCGTGATGACTGTGAAAGTGACCACCTAGCCGACGCAACTGAGGCAGTCGGTCGGTGCCAAGCATTGATTGATGACTTACTGACATTAGCCCGTGAGGACAGTCATATTGAACAGACAACTACAGTCGCACTGGCAGATATCGCCGAACAGAGTTGGCAGTTCCCTACGACCAAACCGGCGGATTTAAAAATTGAAACCCAGCAACACATCCAAGCTGATAGTAACAGGCTCCAGCAACTTTTTGAGAATCTCTATCGTAACGCGGTTGAACACGGCGGTGAGGACGTAACCATCACGGTCGGCGATCTTTCAGATGAGGACGGATTCTATTTCGCTGATGACGGTCCTGGGATTCATAAGACAGAGCGCACGGCTGTGTTTGAGGCGGGGTATTCGACCAGAGAGAAGGGTACCGGATTCGGCTTGCGGATTGTTAAGCAAATTGCTAATGCGCACATGTGGGAGGTTGCCCTGACCGAAAGCAAGGACGGTGGGGCGCGGTTCGAGATTACTGGTGTTGAGCACATAACGTCTTGAATACGCGCCCTGGGCCTTGTTTAGACGCTCGAATTCGCGCGGTTCAGGTGGTGAGAGACTGCTCGATGTTTCTGACAGCGGCTTTTAGGACGATCTCTCGAAACTGACCGAACCACGTTCTGGCTTTAACCGTCGAGCCGAATCGCTTGCGAAGCGCGAAAAATATCGATTCGACGATAGACCTCCGATGGTACGTTTCATCATCTATCCGAGCATTGTGGGCGGCATCAAGCCCATAGAATTCTCGGTGCTTGATCACCGTTCTGATGCCTTCGTCCCGCAGCATATGCCGAAGTTTGTCCCAGTCGAAACCTTTGTCGGCGACCACAGTTCCCAAGCGGTCGAGATTTCTCGAGAGGACTTGCCACGCGATCTGTGTGTCGTGTGGAAGGTTCATCGAGCAGTGTACGTCGAGGATTACCCTTGTCGAGCAATCCACGAGAAGCGTCGTCTTGACCGACTCAAACGTTCCTTTGACACGTTTTGCGTAGTTGTGGCTAGACGAACGATGGGCGAGGCTGGTGGAGTCAATCGCCTGAATCTCTCCAGTATCAAATAGATTCACCGACAGCCGCAACAGCACTCGCCAGATCCGCATCTTCAGCGCCTGCTTCCGGGCACAGACCGTGGTAAAATCCGGGAGTTCATCGACCGTCAATCCGAGTTTCTCCACGATATCAGGCATTTCACGGAGGATATCGAGGAGTCGTCGGTATGGAAGGTCGAGGTACTCGCGGAGTCCATGAAGAGCGACGATTACCCAATCAGCGTAGCCACCTTCCCCTTTCCTGACAGGCTGATTGCCGTCACTCCCGACAGCTTTTTGAGATAATGCCACACATCGGTCGGTGAAGCGAGCGAGTTTCGAGGGCACATCGAACTCTGCTCGCTTCACTTCCTCGAAATCCCGCCGTTCAGGCAATATTCCTAGCGTCTAAACACGGCCCGCGCCCTGTATCTCGCACAGCTGTTAGAATATCTCCCAGATCTGGCAGAATCCTCGACACTCAATGCGCAGGCACGTTCTGTCGGTTGGTTCAGGATTTGGCTGGGGGAAATAACGCAGTTTCCGTGAAGGCTGCATCGGCTGTATCGGTCAAAGCGCTACTGACGGTTGTCGGCCAGTTTGTTGAAACCGTACTAAATAGAGGCGTATCTGACGCGCTGGTATCAGGTCGCTGGGTTGGCAGTACCTACACGGAATCCAGTTTCACTCCCAGATCACCTCAATGCCGTCTGATCGGATTTGAACGGCATATTCGGAGACACCCGCACGGATTCTTTGTTTGTACGTTTTTTCAACGGGTTCGAGTATCTTGACGACGACGTTCATCGTTGGTGGGGTCTCCGGCACTGCCTGGTCAAATTGGCTCGTCTCACCGGCGTCAAGTTCGAAACCCTCCACGGCGAACGCGGACTTTCCGTCCATGAGCCGAACAGAGAGTTCCACTTGCCTGTTGCGACGATTAGTAACAGTGATTGTAGAATCGGTTCGAGAACTCGGACTGGAAGGTGATACGCATCCACTCCACACCAGCATACCAATTGCAGTGAGGAATTTTCGCCGGGTCATATTCACTTGGATCCAAATGGTGCTGCTATACTATTTTATGCTTGATTACTCCAGAATCTTCAACACAGAGAACACAACAAATCCTTACCGTGAACTACATTCGAATACTAGAGAATCCCATCATTCGATGGGCGATTGCGTGTCTCTATCTCGTGACGTCGTTGTTTCTTTTAATCGTGGCTGGTGACCTGCCGAGAATAGACCAAATCGTAGTGATAATCACCTGTACCTTGGATTTTTTATGGTCCCAATTGCGCTAAAAGAAATCATAAATTCAGCGCCGGAACAGTACTGAGATACGAAGTAGAGTCAAAGTGTCGGCTATAATCGAGTCAAGATATATTGCGAAGGATTTAGCTCTGTTAAAATACTCAACAATTGACAGATTTGCCATCGTGAATACAGAGCGCTTATCTAGTACACGCCGCGCTCAGTAGGTGTGGTCACACTTCTCAGCCATGGGTCGGGCATTGCCTAAATACTCACACGAGCTCTCCCTGTTCAGACATCTCGAACTCAAACCGTGCACCACCATCGGTTCCATCGGCTACAGACAACTCCCAGCCGTGGGCTTCTACGATTCGTTTTACAATAGTCAACCCGAAACCAGTGCCCCCCTGTGCCGACGTGTGTCCTGGTTTGAGCACCTCATCACGTTTTTCGACTGGAATTCCTGGTCCATTGTCTTCGACGTAGATCCCAAGTTCGTTGTGACAGCCGACACGAACGGTCACGTCGGATCCACCGTGTTCAACGGCGTTTCGGAACAGGTTCTCGAACACATGGCGTAACCGGTCAGGGTCAGCTTGAAAGGTCATCTCATCTATAATTTCGATAGTTGCGTCATCCGTGTCTACTGTCGCCCAGCATTTCCCGACGAGGTTAGTCAAACTGACCGACTCTGTTTCGCTTATTGTATCGCCTTGGCGAGCAAGTGTCAACGTATCCTCGACGATCGCCTCCATCCGGTCAAGCGCCTGTAGTAGTGGATCAAGATGCTCGCTTTCTCCCTGCTCAGCAAGGAGTGCAGCGCGACCCTGTGCGACGTTGAGCGGACTGCGCAAATCGTGGGAGATAACACTCGCAAACTCTCCGAGCCGCTCGTTCTGCTGACGTAGTTGTCGCTCACGTTCGACGCGTTCAGTCACGTTCCGAGTGACCCCAACGAGGCGAGTTATCTCACCATCGGAGACCACCGGCGCAAGTTTCGTCTGCCAGAATCGTGCTCCTTCGCTGACCCGGAGTTCCTCCTGATACGAGATCGGTTCGCCGGCCTTGACACAGCGGTGATAGTTCGCCGCTAACTCAGCGCCCTGTTCTTCACCGAACACGGCCTGTGGTGTCTGCCCCTGTACCTCCTCAGTAGTAATCCCAGTCTGGCGCTCGTAGGAGGGACTGAGGCGCTCAAACTCGAATCGGACATCATCTCCATCTTCCTCAACATTCATCAGAAAGATGGCGTCCTCCACGCTGTTCAAAACGGCTTCGTACTCTTCGGCAAGCTCTCGCGCTTCGCGTTCGTACTCCTTTCGCTCGGTGATATCCCGGCTGCTAAGCAGAATCCCATCGATGATATCGTCGTCAACTCGATTCCGCATTGTGGCCTCAATCCAGCGCCACGAGCCGTCGGCGTGGCGGAATCGAACTTCAACAGTCTCGGATTCGGAAGGGTTTGAGAGAACTGTCTCTAGCGCGTCGGCGTTTTGCTCTCGGTCTTCGGGATGAACGAATTCGAATCCCTCGTGGCCAACCAATTCGCCGGGGTCGTAGCCAAGAACCCGCTTGATGGCCGGACTAACGTAGGTTATCGTCCCGTCGGTATCGATGACTGTCGCGAGATCATTTACCTCCTCAACGAGCGTCTGATACCACACAGGCTTGTGTTTATTGTTCTCTCGGTGGGTTGTATCGTCATCCATTGATTATGATGAGTCCAGTACACATGTAAGCATATTAAAATCGTGCGTCATCTCCGGTGGAAGCACCACTCTTTGTTGTATATATGGAGATATTGGGCAAGATCTTGCTGAGTATACCCTCTGTATCGGTCAGTTCGCTACTCAACGACGTTTAGGAAGTTCCTACCCGTGATGGACACGACGTAGTGCATCAGCCGTTGCTGTCCCGGAAATACGGATGTGTTTTTCTGCAGTCGCCAGATCGCTCCAACCCATTAGAGCTTGGAGCGGCACGGGGGCAACGCCTTTGTAAGCGTGGTAGCTGGCGGCATTCGCTCGTAGACAGTGTGGATAGACACGTCCCGAAGGGTCGGCTTCGTCAGCTGTGGCCTGCACCCGCCTGTTGATTGTTGACCGCGAGTGGGGAAACGCATCGTACCGGTTAGCGAAACGTTCGGCACACAGTTCAAGTGGAAGCGAGAGATCAGATGGAATGAGCTGCGCCGAAGCGACAGTCTTCGGATGCCATCGAGATGTAAGCGCATCCGCAGTAGATAGGTCGTCGTTGTGGGTAATTTCCTGTTGGGCTTGACATCGGCAGTACCCGCACTGGCAGGGTTCATGTTGTGGGATACGAATCTTGCGGCGGTTCCAGTTCACCCACGCAGTCTGGAAGTATGCAATCTCCCCAGCACAAAGCCCGAGTCAGCCTGCGATGAGACAGATGAATCGTGCTTCAAAATCGTGTGGTGCCGGAAGGGCTGTATATGCTTCCAACAGGAGCTCGAACTGGCGGTCAGTAAGGGCATCTTCGTGAGTATGTCGAGTCGTGAGTGCTTGCCGATGCCGGTCAGCCCATTCAGTTCCAGGTTGCTTGTGATGAGACATGCCTAACCGTTCTCATGCTGGCAGATTGGGAGTACCGCCGAACCCTGCTGAATATAGAGTGCATAGTCAGCAACGATAGTCGGGTCGATTGCACCGCAGTCTGGGGCTTGTTTTCGGACGACCAGTTGGCGGTACTCACGTCAGTGATCACGAAAGGCAACTGCACTGCTCCCATCAAATGTCCGATTGCTGTCTAAAACCGTCAGTGCGGCGTGATACTCGTCGCGAACAGCGTCGGCCGCCACTGGATGGAGTTTCTCCCAGCTGCGTTCGAGCTTGGTGCGGACCCAGCCAGCTCCGTCTTCGACGGTCATCTCCCGGGTGACGTATGCCGCATGCAGTAATGACGGGACTGCATGAATGTGTGCCATCCCGTCACCACTTGCGACACAGTGTGCCGCCGGAGTGACTGGATCCGGGCCACAGCTTGCGCGGTGGGCTTTGATACACCGCTTCACCGTCGCTAGGCGTGTCTCCGTGATTCGGCCCCGGATTATCTCCTCTGCGATCCGAGCGCTGTGGTGGTGGTGTTCGTCGATGTAATCTGGATCAATTAGCGATGCATAATCGTGTAACAGAGCGGCGATAGTCACCGTATCGTAGTCGGCATCAAGTTCAACAGCAAGTTGCTGGGCATTCTCGACGACTCGTACCACGTGGTGTTTCCAGATACCTGGACCGAATACGTTCGTCTCACTGTGTGCGGCGGTCTTGACACGGTCTCTCAATTCGTCGATGAGGGTATCGGAGGGCACGATGAGAACTTCCTCAGTAAGCGAAAAATATCTGAGTCAACCGGACCGGAAGTGAAAGTGTTCGTCGGTTCATGGTTCCCGCTATATCGAGTACAATCACTTCCGTGAATCACTACCGAGAGATCGAACACGGCTCCCGGCATGCCGGGGTAGCCGATCCGAGTCAGCAGGTGCCATTAATGAGTCGTTGTGCTGACTGCAGTCTCTGTATCTCGGACACCGATCCTGTCAGTTATTAAAAATTTTAACAGGCTAAGGATTCCAACAGAGTTCATTGAGAGTGTTTTTTTACAGCCGTCTGCATTAATGATAACATGCGCGGTCTGCCCTCCACGGTACCGCACCAGTCAGCTACCGATCTGGTGATTATCACAGCGAACATGGTCCCCCTAATCGGAGTACTCTTCGGAGACTGGAACGTCTGGACGCTTTTGGTACTTTACTGGGTTGAGGCGTTTAGTACGGTCCTTCTTGGTGCGGTGAAGTCGTTGTTTGCAAAGCGGGGATCGCCTGATGTGGTTGGACAGCGAGAACCTCTCCATGAACTACGACACAAGCGAGGTGGCTGGCGTCCATTATCAACGCTTCCGCCGGTGTATCCACGAAACATACCGTTTGCGCTCTCAATCCTCGGAATTTGGGGATCTACGATTATGCCAATTACAGTGCTGTCGTGGATTGCAATCGAGACATCGATAGTGTTGTCGTGGGAGGTTGGTCTGAGCATTAGTGCGTTATTGATCGCACAGGTGATTGAATTCAGCGTTGATTACATTGGAACCAAACAATACGAGGAGGTATCCGCTCGTGAGATTCTGCAGCGACCGACACAGCTGACGATGGCGGTGATGATACTCGGTGGAATTGGACTGACAGCGGGCCAGTTAGCCGGTGTGGCTGTGCTTGGAGGGTTTGTGATTATGAAGACGATACTCTCGGTGTCATGGGAATCGACTGGACCGATTGCAAGCTCCCTGCAAGCACTTTTCGATCGGGTTTGCGACGACCGTGAACTCAGCCGTCCACAGCCTGAGCCAGAGCTTCCTGATGAGGCGGTTCAGGCACGAGTGACAGTTAGCCCGAAGTCAGTACTACTTGGAAGCATCAGTACGATACTACTCACAGTAGTCAATCGTGGCGTAGCGCTGCTACTGCTTGGAGTTGTAGCCGCTATCGTTACAGGAAATCTCGTGTGGGGCGGCGTTGGCTTCGGCGTGCTGGTGTGTGTCTTCGGAGTCCGTGTTGGAAGCTACTATCTCCGATACGGCACCATCGAATACCAACGACGCGGAGACGCACTGGTCGCGTACGATACCGTGCTTGATGCGCCACAGTGGACTGTGCCTGTTCACTCACGAGCACGATTTGAAATCAAAAACGCAATTCCCGACCGCTTGTTTGACACCGGCACACTAAGCATCTCGAATGTCGAGGCAACGCCAACAAACACAGTCCAGTTTGGCCCCGTCACAGACCTAGACCAAGCGATTGAAACGCTTGGCTTGCCGGTCCGACATGACGGACGTCCCGATCAAGATCCTGCCGTCGTGGGTGCTGCGCTCGTGTTAGCATTATTTTTTGCCGGAGTTCCGCTTGTGATGCTTGGCTCTTCACGGGTGAGCGAAGCAGAGGCGGCCGGTATCTTCGTCTTGCTCGCACCGTTTTTCGCAATTCTGATCGGGGTTCTCTTGTATGCGATGCTCGCTCGGATTTAGCAGGTGCTAAAATTCAGTAACCAAACTCTGTATATTATCACCGTGGTTGATAACAACTCAGCCACGAAGTGCATCAACCGGGGACTCGTTGGCAGCAGTCCATGCGGGGTAAATTCCGCTTAGAACGCTCGCAATCAGAGCGAATAACATCCCATAGAGAAGATAGCGTGAACTTGACCACTCCAATGCGAGTGTCGCGTCCCCCGTAAGAACCTGGAAGAGTGCGAGTCCGACCACAAGCGATCCAGCGCTGCCAACAAGGCCACCAACCGCTCCAAGAAAGGCTGCTTCAGTGAGAATCATTCTAAGCACCTCGCCCCGGCGCACGCCGACGGCACGTAGAACACCGATCTCGCCGCGACGCTCAATGGTGCTCATCAACATGACGTTCAGAATAGCGACGCTCGCAACGAACAACGATATCGAACCGATACCAAGGAGGGCGAGTTCAAGTGTGTTAGTGAACGAGGAGATATTTTCTTGAACGCTTGCGAAGCTCGTCGCGGTCAAAATCTCCTCGTCGGCATCGTTGAACTCTGTCTCGATGGCGTTTGCAGTTGCAGTACTCGCCTCTCCATTCGCGGCAATGACCGTCACTGAATTGTAGTATTCTTGCTCGCTAAGCGCTGATTCTGGGAGCACAAGCTCACCAACACCACTCGGTCCAAACCCACTTTCAGCGGCGATAAAACCACGAATGCGATATATTTGCCCCTCATATTCGACTGGGTCACCGAGTTCCAACCCTAATTGCTCAGCCGTCGATGCTGAGATCAGCGCCCCTGTTTGGAGACGGGTGGGTTCATCACCAGACGCAATATCGTACAGTGGGGCCGGATTCGTTACGCCGGTGACTTGCACATTCGCTTCTGCTCCGTTCCGCGCCGTGAGCTCGGTCGCATTCGATTTCTGTGGAATGACCGTTGTGGCGGGTGCAACGTCTCGTATCGTTGCTACTTGATCGTTGGTGATCCCGTCAGTCTCGATATCCTCGCCGGGGGAGACGCTTACTTCATTCGCGAGGTTCCCGAGGTTGGACGTCGCCTGCTGTTCAAGTGCGACACCAGTCATCCCAAGCGACGCGATTGCCATCACACCGATGACGATACCAAGCATCGCCAGGGCGGTTCGTGTTCGGTTTCGGCCGAGATTTCGCCATGCCATGAGCACGCTTGGGAATCGACGAAGGGACGACGCCACAGTCATTATTGGACGACCCCGTCGACGAGTCGCACAACACGATCAGCGTATCCCACCAGCTGCTCATCGTGTGTGATTGCGACGACAGCAATATTCTCTTCATTTTTGAGACGCGTGATTTCGTCAAGCACTGTTTTGCCCGTCTCTTGGTCGAGATTCCCGGTCGGCTCGTCTGCGAGGAGGATGTCCGGTTCGTTGATGAGTGCTCGCGCAATCGCAACTCGTTGCTGTTGCCCACCGGAGAGTTCGTCGGGGGTATGTGACAGTCGGTCGCCAAGGCTAACCCGTCGCAACAGATCAATAGCGCGGTCCCGACGGTCAACATCGGTGTCCCACATCGAGGGGAGTTCGACATTTTCCACTGCGGTGAGCATCGGCAGCAGATGAAAATCCTGAAAGACGAATCCTAGCTGTGAGCGACGTTCTTCGGTCCGCTCGTCTTCGCTGAGATCAGTAACATTCCGTCCATCAAGATGGACTGTCCCTTCGGTCGGGCTGTCAAGTAACCCGATCATGTTTAGCATCGTGCTCTTACCGCTTCCTGACGGACCTGTAACCACGACCATCTCACCACGTTCGGCACGAAAGTCAACGGCTTTCAGCGCCTCGATTATCTCAGCCTCAGTGTCATAGCGCTTGGTCACGCCGATGAGTCGAATAACGCTCATTCGCGATTCCAGAGCCAATAGAGCACACCGCTTCCACCGACTACCACAAACAGCCCAAGGATGAGTGGAATCAGCGGGAGTCCCAGCGAACCAGAACTACCATCGCCGGTTGAGGATGCAGCTGGCTGATCTTGACTCGGTTCGGGACTACTAGAGCCGGCCGTTGAGATGTCGATTGTCTGTGTGGTTGTGATCCGCTCATCGTCGACAATATAGGTGAGTTCAATTGGAAGCGTGTCTGTCCCGTTTGAGACAGATGAACTGAGTTCAAACGTTGCGAACTCACTCGCGTCGACGGAGCCGACAAAGAACTCCCCAGATCCGCCAGCCGGCGACACAGTGTCACTGTCCGGGACACGTACGAGGACAGATTCGACATCTGTTCCACCGATATTTGCAGCTTCGCCGTCAACTGAGATGGTTGTTCCTCTCTCTGTGATTTCAACGCTGGTTAATCGAATTTCGCCTTGTACCTGCTGATTGAGATCGACTGTACGAGTAACCTCATGACGCTCACCGCGGGCAGTATACGCTCCGGTGAGTGTGACAATATCCGAGTCGTAGTTGGCGGTGTCAAATGTAACTGATTCACTCTGGTTGGGTGTAATGTCGAACATATCCCGCTGGTCGCGTTGGGTTCCGTTGACTGAGGTCCGTATTTCGGCGTCAGTTAGCTCAACGTTCCCGTAGTTGGTGAGCGTGACCGTGGTCTCTCCGGAGCTGTTTGTGCTCGCTGCGATGCCGGCGTCTATCTCAGGGGCCTCCACATCGATCGTAATCGGGCGGTAGTACGCCCGCAGGTGGGATGTCTCACTTCCGTTTGATTGTGACGCCGCAGAAACATGCGCCAGCAGTTCCTTTTCACCCGCAGTGTCGAACGAGGTTGTAATCGGGATTGTCAGACTGCCGCCGGGAGCAATCGCGCCAACGTCCTCAACGCGCTCGTAGTGCTCGCTGGTTGTTCGCAGCATAATGCTTGAGACATCAACGATCGAATTGCTCCCTTCTTGATTCGAGATCGTCACCTCAACTGTGACCGTCTCACCGACTGTTGGGTCTGTGGGCGTGACGTTCACTGATGACACGTTGACTGCAGGGCCATTCGCAGCAACCACCGTGACACCGCTGACCATCGCGCTGGTTACTACGACCAGTGCGACAAACCCACGGATCAAGCGACTAGCGGTCATTTGATTGTGACCCGCATGTCGTGAATCCGGCTTGACTGGAGGGACTCGTAGCGGGGGACCAACCGTCTACTGGAGTGGAGGGGCGAATGCATCTGGCTAATATTTGTTTATCCTGTTAAGAAAAAGCTATGATCGCAGCGATCGGCGATCCAAGCCGCACCCTCGGTGTTTATTTCCGCGCATCAACAGTCTCGTGAACCGCCTCGGGGTCAAGCCCCGAGGCTTCCCGTGGTTTAGCTGGATATAGGCGCTAAGCCCCCACCCTTGACGGAGCGACCGAAGGGAGCGGAGTAGGGCGGGGATACAGCGCCGTCATCATCTGTTCATACAGCGATACGGTTGCAGGCCCACAGGCCCACGTAGTCGCAACGGCTTTGCATTGGGGTACCGTATAATAGTATGAACCCAATGGAATACGACCTCGATTCGGGAGCGCATTCGACGTATTCCCTGCATTACCACCTGATACTCACTACGAAGTATCGGCGCGGAGTGCTAACCGAGGAGCGAACCCAATTCATTCGAGGGGTCATCAGCGGGTTCACGGATAACTACGGTGTCGAACTGACGAACCTCGACGGCGAGGACGACCACGTTCACATCCTGTTCCGAGCGAAACCAACCACGGACCTCGTGAAGTTCATCAACACGGTCAAGGGCGCTACTGCCCGACGTATTCGGAACGAATACGAGGATGAACTGAAGACCGAACTGTGGGGCGACTCGTTCTGGAACGACTCGTACTGCCTCATCTCGACGGGGCAGGTGTCGTTGGATGTGCTGAAACAGTACGTAGAAGACCAACGCGAGTAGCGCCATGTACTACGCCTACAATTATCGTCTCAAGCCGTCCGACGCCCACCGCGAGGAGTTGGACCGCCACCGAGACATTTGTCGGCAACTGTACAACCACACGCTCTACCGCCTCAACGAGTACCAAGACGAACACGGCGAGCTCCCGTCTATGACCACGCTACGGTCGGAACTCCCCGACCTCAAACAGTGGTGGGACGACCTCTCGGACGTGTACTCGAAGGTGCTCCAGACCGTCGTGGAACGCCTGTTCGACAACCTCAACAGCCTCTCTAAACTCAAAGAGAACGGCTACGGCGTCGGGCAACTCAAGTGGAAGCCGCCACGGAAGTTCCGCAGTTTCACGTACAGTCAGTCTGGCTTCAAGCTCGACAAGAAGGGCGGTCACACTGTGCTGTCTCTCTCGAAACTCGCGGATATACCGATACGGCTTCACCGCGCCATCCCCGACGACGCGACGCTCAAACAGGTCACGTTGAAGAAGGAACCGACGGGCGAGTGGTTCGCCACGTTCGGCGTCGAAATGGACCGCGAACCGCCCGAACCGCCTGAGAATCCCGAGAAGTGCGTCGGTATCGACGTTGGGATTCTCACGTACGCCCACGACACCGACGACACGGCGGTCGGGTCGCTTGACCTCTCAGACGAACGCGACCGCTTGGAGCGCGAGCAGCGGAGGCTCTCGCGCAAACAGCACGGGTCGAACAACTACGAGAAGCAACGGCGTCGAGTCGCGGAGTGTCACGCCGATCTCCGACGGAAGCGTCGCGACTTCTTGCACAAGCTTTCAGCGTACCACGCTCGGGAATACGACCTCGTGGCGGTCGAAGACCTGAACGTGAAGGGGATGATGGAAAGTCCGTCGAACAGCCGCAACACGGCGTCTGCCGCGTGGCAAACGTTCCTCTCGTTGCTTGAATACAAGTGTGAACACGAGGGGACGCACTTCGTCGCGGTGAACCCGAGAGGGACGACCAAGGAGTGCGCGTCGTGCGGCATTTCAACCGACAAGCCGTTGTGGGTCCGTGAACACTCCTGTCCCGCCTGCGGGTTTGAGGCGGACAGGGACGCGAACGCGACGTGGAACATTCTCTCTCGCGGCCTCGAAGATGTAAGGAGTGGGATACTCCGAAACAACGCCTGTGGAGACTGCACTCGCTGTGGATACGTCCGTATCTGCAAAGCGCGTCGTGGAAGCAGGAGGCCCTACCCTCAAGGAGCGAACCGCGCAAGCGGTGAGCGAGTAGGGTAGGCTAGTTCACGTAGTGAACTACTCTGTTGCCGGCTCTACAAGGAGGTAATCGCTTTTTTCAGAGACGGCGTCAGCAGGCACGAGTATGTGACCGGCATCTGTCTCTTGGAATCCACCGGTGTTGTTCCCGTTTGGATCGACACGGAAGTGTTCGAGTTCTCCGGTTTGGAGGTCGGCAGTGACGTTGCTTAGTACACCAAGTTCAGCGCCAGTTGTGGTCATGACACTGTAGCCGCTGAGGAAGGACGCGAGGACCTGCTCCATACGGGTACATGTCTATCCAGTATAATAAATTTGGACGACGTATGCCAGTGAACTCCCACTATGCAAACAATCTAGGGAACCGGGGGATCAGGTTGCAATTGGATTAACAGGCTGGTGTGTCTACCCACTAGGTTTGATAATAAATAAAAGATGAAGCCGGACTCATAGCCAACACCCGTATTTTCGTAGGCTAAAAACTAGATCGTATGTCGACACGGCATACTGACGCTGTCTCGGCTGCATTCGTTGCACTCGTCGTATGGGTAGTCGGACGGCGACGTGGACTGACACCAACTGAACTACTCCATCCGATCCCATTTGTTGGTGGTGCCGTCGTTTCGATTCTCATTGAAATTGTATTCGCCCGATGGCCGGATCGTGCCGCCCGTTTCTGGAAGCAGCCACGAGTTAGGGTTGCGGCACCGCTTGGACTCATGGCCACGACGATATACGCCGGGAATCGTTACAATAGTACTGTACCGTTCGCAGCGACGCTCGGTGGACTCGCCGGATACTTCGGATTGTTAATCGGAATTATCTCGAATGTCATCCCTGAGCCGGTGCAGTGGTTTCGATGAAATAGAGGTGCCATCCAAAAAATTATGATGAAACACTATCAGTTTAAAAATGAGTACTACCATGAACGTCATGGAGCATCTCGCCTCTGAGATCGGCGTTCGAGTCGGTGGAACCAACGCAGCACACGAGGCTGCGAATTACCTCCAAGACACGTTCTCCGAGTTGGGATACGACGCTGAGCTCCAATCATTCAAATTTGAGGGATATGAGGTCACTCGCGACTGGGAGCTTGACGTTCTTTCTCACGACATTGAGTTAGACGTCGCCCCCGTCCTGTACTCAGAGAGTACACCAGAAGGAGGCGTCGAAGGCACGCTCCGTGAGGCTGGCACCGCATACTTGGTTGAGGACCTGTTTGAACTGCCACGGTACGAGATCGTCGACGACGATGGTGAGCACCTTGCGTATCTACTCGGGAATGTCGACGGGGCTGCTTTCCCGATCCCGTCGACTGAGCCACAGTTCGTCGATACCTATGGACTGATTAGCAGTGATGGGATGGAGTGGGTCGATGAACGTCTTGAGGCAGGTGACGAGGTACGCGTAGCGTTTGAGTGTGGGGGGAAGCGCGTTCCGAACTACGTCGATCACAACGTCATTGCGACTATTGAGGGAACCGACAAGCCAGATGAAGAGGTTGTCATTGGGGCACATTATGACTCCGCATATGAGGCGACTGGTGCCGCAGACAACGCCTCAGGAGTGGAAGCGCTGGTGAATGTTGCGGAGTATTACGCCGAGCACCCACCAGATCGAACAGTGACGTTCGTTGCGTACGGCAGCGAAGAGTGGTGGCTTGTCGGGTCACGGTACTACGTCAATGAGCGGAAAGCCAACGGCACTCTTGATGATATTGTTGCTAAGGTGAATATCGATATGGCCGGCGGCGGCGAACTGCTCAATGTGTGGGCGGGCGATGGCGATATTAAGACGATTGCAGGGGATGCTGTCCAACAAGTCCTTGACGATGACGAAGACCGGCACTACCAAGGAGTGATTAGCGGTTCGGACCACTGGCCATACTACCAGGAAGGAATTCCAGTCGCAATGCTGATTTTCTGGCCGTACGACCAATACCATCAGCCATCTGACGACCTCGATCAGGTCTCTACGAAGGATATCGAGGATACGACAGCGATCGTGAAGGCCATTGTCGATAACTTGGATCGATCCCCCGAGTTCGCCGGTGTGGAACACTAAGTTCGTTAGCTTCACTGCTGGATTTTATCGGTCGCGCGAGACGAAAGACACCCACAATACTGCCAGAAAGCGAAGCTTTCTTTCCACGGACTGATGCCGTGGTCGTATGGGTATTGCTGATGGAATTTCCCGGACGGCACAGGTCGCGAGCAAGTACTTCGTTGTCTGGGTGATTGCGGCAGCGGGGTTCGCACTCGTCTACCCGACGACGTTCGTTCCGGTGCTCGACTACGTCAACCCCCTGCTCGGTCTCATCATGCTCGGGATGGGGCTGACCCTCCAGCCCGCAGACTTTCAGCGGCTCGTCGAACGCCCCGTCGATGTCGGTATCGGTGCGATCACACAGTGGCTCGTGATGCCGCTAGCAGCGTACGCACTGTACTTGCTCTTTGATCTGCCGGACGCGGTCGGCGTTGGGCTGATTCTTGTCGGCGCAGCGCCGGGGGGCACAGCGTCGAACGTGATGACGTACCTCGGCCGTGGCGATGTCGCTCTCTCCGTGGCTATCACGACGGTGACGACACTTGCGGCCCCCATCGTGATGCCCGCCTGGACGCTGTTCATCCTCGGGGAGGCCATCGATGTGACATTCATGGAGATGTTCACCAGCATCGTCCAGATTGTCATTATCCCGGTCGTGCTTGGGTTCGGGATTCGCTACATCCTCGACCGCTACTCGCCGACGGCCGCAGAGATCGGTGTCGATGTCTTCCCCGTGATCAGCGTTGCCGCCATCGTTGCCATCGTCGCGGGCGTCGTTGGGGCGAACGTCGACAACATCCTCACGGCAGGCGCGCTTGTGCTGGCCGCAGTCGTACTCCACAACGGTATCGGCCTCGGCGCGGGGTACGGCGTCGGCCGTGCGTTTGGCATGACCACGGACCGGGTGCGGACGACCACGTTCGAGGTCGGCCTTCAGAACAGTGGGCTTGCGGTGGCGCTTGCAGCGTCGCTGTTTGACCCGGCGGCCGCTCTCATCCCTGCACTATTCAGCGTCTGGCACAACGTCAGCGGCCCTGCGCTCGCGAGCTACTTCACGTGGAGCGACGACCGAGTTGCGAGTGGCCCCGTAGCAGCGGATTAAACAAACGGAAGGCGACGCTACCGGGTGACCCGTCACAACAACTAACAGCAATCACACATATTCTCACGTATGTCAACTGAATCGGTCAACGGGGCCGAACTGTACTACGAATCGAGTGGAGACGGGGTGCCGGTTGTGTTCCTCCACGGTGTATTAATGAGCAGCCGCTTCTTCAACGAACAACAACCGCTCGCAGAGGGGTGTCAAATAATCACACTCGATTTCCGAGGCCATGGCCGCTCTGAAAAGACTGAAACTGGGCACACACTTCCACAGTACGCCCGTGACCTAGAAGCATTCCTTGACGCTCAGGGCCTCTCTGATGTTGTTCTTGTCGGGTGGTCAATGGGATCGCTTGTCGCGTGGGAATACGTCAGCCAGTTTGGGACAGACCGATTCCGGGGGTTCGTAAGTGTCGAACAACAGCCACTCGATCTTGAACAAGAGGGGTACGATCACGGTGTGTTCGACTTTGATGAACTCCGTGGCCTCATGGAGCTCGCACAGACGAGTCCACACGAGCTGGCGTGGTCGTTGATCGAGCAGATGCTGGTGGACGAATCTGCGGCTGTCGAACAGCGGTTCTTCGATGAGATCACGCGAGTGCCACCGTCAATTACGAGCGCGATTCTGTTTGATCAATCAGTGCGGGATTACCGGAGGATAGTCCCTGAGGTTGATGTACCCACTCTTGTGTGTCTTGGTGAAGATGAAACGATGCTAGAGAATGCTGGAGTCGAGTACGTCGGCGAGAAGACGCCTGATGCCGAAGTGGAACGGTTCTCTAATAGCGGTCACTGTCCGTTCCTTGAAGAACCCGAAGCATTCAATGAAGTTGTCTCGTCGTTCATCACAAACCGCTGCCACCCGTAGCACCCTCAGTTCAGCCAAATAGAGTTCATCTGATCCGCTTCGTTGAGGATCCGATCACAGTGGGGACGCTCTCACACCGCTAGTCATCCAACACTCTGTATCGGCCCGTGTCGTATTGAGGCCCGTTTCGTCGCTCGGGACTTTCTTGAGCCGAAAGTCGTAGCGGCCGGTCACGGTGCCGTTCTCCCGTGTGACGACGTCGATGGTCGTGATGTCACCGTCCGCGCTGGGAACCGAGTACTCCACGGAGTCGTACGTGAGCAGCGGAGCGTACTGTGGCATGTCGAAAAGCGAGATGAACTGGTCGGCGGAGCCGACTGCAGCTCTGTTCGACGGCGACGCGAACTGGCGTGCGGTGAGAATGCCGGTGTTTGTCGTGTTGTTGTTGTAGCGGAACGCGTTCATCTGGAGCTGCACCACGTGGATCGCAGACCGTTCGCAGGTGGGCGCAACCGACGTGGTTCTCGCGGTCGCGGTTGTTAGATTGCGATCAGCAGGTCGGTCAAGAGCAGCTGTGTCGCCGCCGTCGTTGGTTGTGTTGCTGTCGGGCGGCCCTGACTCCGACGAGTCGGGATCGGTCGGTGTCCCGTCATCGACGCCGGCGACGCCGTCCCCACCAGTGATGAAAGCGTCTCCAGCGATCCCGGCCCCGACGGCGGCCAGCCCTAGCAGAACGCCGAGACCGATCACCCCAACCAGAATCCACCGCCGGTTTCCGTTGGGCAATACCTCGGATGAAGGCGCGTCGCTCGACTGCGAACGGGATGGTTGTGAGGGGGAATCATCAGGTGATGCGTCTGCGCGCTGGGCTGTGCTGGCGGTGCCGATCGGGGGCGATTCGCCGAGCGGATCACCCGGAGTTGAACGCGGGGTGTTCTGTGGACCGGTCTCAGTAGCTACGGGTGTGTCATCATCATTTGATGGCGGGTCGTGATCGGTGGGGGTGTCAGCCGCACTCGAAGTGTCGTACGCCGGCGACCGCATCGGCGCGTCGAGAAACTCCGTGGTAATTGTATCTGCGTCGTCCGGGGCGATCGCATAGAGGAGTCGCTGTCGGAGGTCAGCAGGCGTCATAACCGCGGTGTCGGCAGGAAGGGGATGATCAGCAAGGAGTGAGTCACGTGCCGTGACAACGGTGTCATACCCCTCACTGCTGTCAAGGTCGTCCGGGCCCGACACGACGAGCAGTTCTGTCCGCCGATCATGCTCCACGACGGTGAGACGTGGGCCATCAACGCGCACCTCGTCAGCGGTCACTGCATACGTCTCGCCGACAAGCGCCGCGAGTGACTCTCTATCGAGCGACGCAATCGCCTCTGCGAACGTATCGTAGGGAATGTGATTAGGCGCGGTCACCAGTGGATCGCCACGGGATACTGTGAGTTTGTGCCGTGGTATCTTTGCACTTGTGCTGTGTTTGGGTTTCTGTCATGAGCAGTTCCCTGTGAGGGCGTGGTCCCGCTAGCGTGGTCTACAGCCAGTAGAATGAAATGTGGTTCGTCGCATATCAGGGGTATCGTCCACAAATGGAGATCACAGATCAACTGCGGTGTCTGTTCTCAGGCAAGATTGAGGAACGGAATGGGTCGTACGTCGTTGAGGTACCCGAACAAGAGATCCAGCGTGACAGCATCCAAACAGATGAAACGTACCGTATCGCGATGTTGTCAGTTCCGACGACCAACGAGGCCACCGATGCTGACACCGATCCTCATCCCGAAGACACGCTAGCGACGCCGCCCGTTGCGGAAGGCGATCAGCGCACTGTTGAAATTGAGGATATTGGGGATCAAGGCGACGGAATTACGCGTGTCGAGCATGGGTTCGTCGTTATCGTTCCTGACACCAAACAGGGTGAGCGTGTCACCATCGAGATCACCGATGTGCGTGAAAATGTCGCCTTCGCGGAAGTTGTCGAGCGTGTGAGCTACTACGAGTAGTCCGATCACTACAGTGCGACCAGAGGTTGAATTCAATACAGACGATGTGATGTATCGGGGGCTGGTCGTGAAAACAGTTCGTAAAATGTCATGTGAGGATCGTTAATATTTCAAGAGAGGCGACAGAATTAGCAGTATGCACGATTTGACCGGGTTCCAGCGAGATTTACTGTACATAGTTGAAGGGCTTGATGATCCGCATGGGCTCGCGATCAAAGACGAACTTGAGGAGTATTATGAAAGCGAGATTCACCACGGCCGCCTATATCCGAATCTTGATACGCTCGTTGAGAAAGGGCTCGTTGAAAAAAGTCAACGCGATAAACGAACCAATGAGTATGCCACTACACGTCGGGGGAGCAGAGAGATCGAGGCACGAGCGGGGTGGGAAGCACAGTATACTGATCGGAGTTGAAGATGTTCTCGGTTGGAAGCCGAAATTGCGATCGTTGTGTACAAAGAGACGGTGAAAGCCGTTGCAGAGGCGCACGATATCGGTGCAACGTTTCGTCCACATCCATTCCCTGAGCTTCCCGGCACCGACTGTCATATCCATCTCTCGGTGTGGCAGGACGACGAGAACGTGTTGTACGATCCGGATCTGACAGTCGGTACCCATTGAGCGAACGGGGCCGGCACTTCGTGGGCGGCTTACTCGACCACGCGCCGGCGCTCGTGGCGTTGACCGCCCCGACGGTCGAATCCTACGACCGACTGGCCCTGGGCATGTGGGCGTCAGCGTACACCTGCTGGGGGCATGACAACCGGGAGGCGATGGTTCGAATTCCCTCCGTCAACACGGACAACCCAGAGGCTGGGACCCGTATTGAGTTCAAACCCTCTGATAACACGAACAACCCGTATCTCGCCCAAGTTGGCCTTCTAGCGGCAGGGTTCGACGGCATCGAACGTGAACTCGATCCCGGACCGTCGCTCAATGCGGATCCAGAGACGGTTGCCGAGGATGAGCTCGCCGACCGAGACATTTCGCGGCTCCCAACCTCGCTGGAGGCGGCCCTCGATGCGTTCGAAACCAACGAGGTGTTGGCAGAGGCACTAGGTGACGCATTACACCAGTCGTGTCTCGAAGTCAAGCGGAGCGAGTGGAACCAATCTATCGAAGATGGCGAACAGCAGACAGAGTACCTAGCCCGGGGATTCTGAATCGGTTTCCGGAGCTCCGATTTGGGGTGGGTCGCACTTGGACCGCACCGGGTGTTGACATCGTCAGCGCTGTCAGTAACCCCAGTGTGGGGAGATATGCGTCAGCGAGGCCCTCGGAGAGAGTTAGTGGACGGCCCAAGCCGATTGGTAAAGTGGATTCAGAGCATTACAGACAACTGATCCAATGGGTGTTCGGGTGGCAAAAATTCTGGTGGGGCTGCTTGTTGGACCACATGAACTCGGCCACGCGATCCCAGCGGCAATGGCTGGACTGTCCCCGAAAATAACCATCCTTCCAGCGTGGGATGGAGCAACCCCGTTAGGCCAATTCGACGCTAGTGTGACGGGGTCAACGCCGCCAGCTGTGATCCGAACACGTGCACTAGCGCCGTTGCCGTTGTTCCTTGCTATCGCGGCTGTGCTGGGAACAATCCTGTCTGCTGAGTCACCGCTTAGGATGGTATTGTTCCCGGTAGTCACGTATTGGGCTACACTCTCCGGAGGTGATATCGCGGTGGCAACGAACCCAGCGGCGGTTCGTGAAGCGGGCCGGTTTCAGGCCCCGATACAGTGGTGGCAACAACGGGCGTCTCTGGTGCTGATCCCCGTGGTGACAGTCGTCGTCGCGGCACTGTTTTTCACTGACATCGTGTGACGACGGCCGCGTGACTCCCGGTACGGAATGGAAACTCCGAGGATACGGTATGTGGCCGGTGTGTGATCAGCAACGGCAAAATCCGTTTGCGTGAGCCCACTACACACACTATGGCGAGTGAACACACTGAGACAGCGGTCAATCCGGATGTGTTAATCGAGCGGTTGCCCACGGCACCGGGACGCTGGGAGCGAAGCGACGAGTCCGGCAGAATCGTTGAGTATCGACTCCCCAGCGACGTTTCGCCTTGTACAGCAGCAAAACTGGCTGTGCGTCCGGAGATACTGAGCGACGCAGCGATCCGTCTCACACGGAAACGTGGATGCACCGACGCAGGAAGCGATCGGTTTGACTCGGTTGATACCGCGGTCCGAACTGTCGAACGGGAATTACAGCATGTCCGTCGGACCGTCGAAGAGTCGGCCGGCGCCTCGAATTCGTAATGTCAACGCGTTCACTGGCAGACCAGTCAACGGGCCGTCACAGATGCTCGAACTGTATTCCTCGGTCGCAGCGTCACGCTAGGTTGAAGAGATAATTCATCTTGCTCCACTACGACGTCGAACTCTTGGAGGACGTGGGCGAGGGTAAATTGTGCTTCGGTCAATGCGATCTGTTTGCCGATACACACTCGCGGTCCACTTCCGAATGGGAAATACGAGTTGTGACCGCGCGAGGCCTCACCAGCCCACCGGTCTGGACGGAACGACAGCGGATCGGTCCACGTTCGGCTATCGCGATGATGTGCATACGGCGACATGAGCACCACCTCATCACTCTCAAAATCCGCCCCGGCGAGCGTTGTATCGTGACGAACTTCGCGGGCGATGTTCCAGACGGCCGGGGTCAAGCGAAGCGTTTCTCGGACGACACGCTCCGTGTAAGTTAAATCTGATAAATCATCCCAGGTGGGTAGGTCACCGTCGAGGACTGATTGTGCTTCGGCGGCAACACGCTCACGCATCTCAGGATGTTGTGAGAGCCAATAGAACGCGTATGTGATTGTCAGCGCTGTTGTTTCTTGCCCACCGGTCATGAAGAGCACTGCCTCGTCGATGAGCTCGTCGTCAGATAACTCGACAGACGGATCCGACTTAGCTTCAATGAGTGCGGTGATCATATCATCTGGGGGGTCGGCCTGTGATTGATGCCAATCAACAAACTCCTGTGCAACCCCCTCGATAGTCTGATCGGCGGCTTCAAATGCGTCTGAGGGCTCTGACTGGACCTGTTCGGGCAAGACGAAATCGGCGAGGCTCGGCTCAACTTCTGCGCTTAGCGTAGCCATCGCGTCATGGACCGCTCTGGCACGGTCATCGTCAGTATCCCGACTGAACAACGACTGTGTAATAACACGGAGGGTCAGGACTGAGAGCTCCTCGTGAAGGTCAACGGTGCCTTCCGCTGGCCACTCAGCGATCATTGCGTCGACCGTATCACTAGAGATAGCGGCGTATTCGGCCAGTTTTCCGCCAACAAAGGATGGTTGGAGCACAGACCGTTGTTGCTCCCAAAGGATTCCGTCACTCGACAGGAGGCCCTGTCGTTGCTGTTCTTCGGGTCCCACCGCCGGCCGTCGAAACCGGTCTCTGTCGGCGAGAACGTCGTGAACGAGGTCCGAGTCAAGAACGATATTGAACCGCGGACCGACCGAGGGATCGAGACGAACGACGGGATACTGCCCACCGTATGCCTCTTGAACACCGGTGAGAACCCGCAACGGATCATCGGCAAATCGAGAGACGTTTCCGATCAACGGCGGCCCAGGCGGGGTGTGAACGGAATCACTCATATGTGGATATACGGGCCAAACTGCATAATTGTGTTCGCTAATCCCGTTTCAAATCAAGGGGCGAGGCGGATTTTCCATCCCACCGGAGGCGGAGAGGAAGCCGACACTTGCTTTTACCAACCACCGACTGGTGGGTGTGTTGGGGGGAGGAACACCGAGTGACTCCACGTCCGTCGTGGGCGACATTTCTCGGCGCGAACCGGGGGCACAACTCGTCATAGAGTCGGGAATACCGACGCCGTATCGGATATTTGTCCTGTTCGATTCGTTCAGAATGAACCGCTTCCGGGTCAGACCCCAAGCCACTCGCTGTGCTTCCTCTGGTGACTCGATCAAGAAGGTCCCTCAATGGCGTCGTGTTTTTGTCCGCTCTCCGCCAAGCACGGATAATGGATTCACCCGACACACAACTGGCGCGTAGGCTGTAGCCATGGATCGGTTGCCCACAGCGACGTTATCCCCGCTTGCGAGTCGAGTCGATGACGTGCTCGCACTGTATGATTACGAGATACAGTCAGCTATCGACGCCATCGATGCCGCCGTCGCCGGGTACGGAGGACTGTTCGATCCGGGGACGACGGACGATGAGATCCGAACCGCAATCGGGGAGGTACTCACTACTGATCCGTCGACGGTAACCGAGGGCCCGTTGAATGACATCAGCAGTGATATCGTCCTCTACGTCGATGGGAGCTCTCGGGGAAACCCGGGACCGGCAGGAGCTGGGGCCGTGCTTCAGGCCGACGCCACGACAATTGCTTGTCTCGGACGACCGGTCGGCTCAAACGCCGAAAACAATACCGCAGAGTATGCCGCGCTACATCTTGGGCTCGAAGCACTGGTCGCCTGCTGCGTCCCGGCGACTGTAGAGGTGCGTATCGATTCGACAACCGTCATTGACGATATCTGGGGGCAAAGCGACGGCATCCCGTCTGCGGCGCCGTACAAAAACGACATCACAGAGCGAATTGCGTCGCTTCCTACGTGCGAGTGGACTCACCTCGCTGACAGCGATCCCAACCCCGCAGACGCCCGGGCAGCAGTTGGGGCTGACATCGCAGCGCTCGGACCGTGAGGGCTACGTGCCCGGTAACCGAAGCGTCACTACAGTCGGTCGAGGGCCTCGTCGAGATCGAACTGCTTGGTTGTTTCATCAAACGAATCCCCACGCTCGTTGGCTGTGGTCGATGGGCCAGAGTCGGTTGAAGACGAATCCGTTGAGATATCGTCCTGTATATGAATGTGGTCGTCACCAATCGCGTCGGTCGTCACCTCCGCATGGAATCGTTCGCGCTTGGTAGCCGACCCCGCGAATGGTTCGACGTATTCGACACCGTCGACGCGACATGTCACGACCAGACACACAGCTTCGCGGAGTCGGTCCACAGTCTCCCAACCCTCGGGTGGAACGCGAGGAAGATCCCGCTCGCGGATGCGCCAGGTCTCGATTACTAATTCCGCGTCACGAGTAGACATATCATCTATCACTCGGGGAATTTCAGACAAGTCGGTTTCGCTCCAGTTGATTATGTCTGGAGATTGGTCCAGCCGGCAGGCTAGCTTCTTCGGAAACCTACGAAAACCAACTCATGAGCGTTCGCGAATGTGGTTGCTGGTGGTGACATTGATATTGAGTTTGTCCGTTCCCCGAATCCAGTCAATATACCCGGTGAGTCGATCAGCTGACCTGAGCGACTCGATACTGTCGTACGTGTCCCGCAACTCGGTGTTGGCGAACTGCGCGTGGATTTGGTCATGGCAGGGCCGACAAAGCAGTACCGTGGGACTGGTAGCGCGCTCCTCCGGCCGCAGATGATGCTCCTGAACGACCTGAGGATCGTCAATTCGTTCGTCAGGAACGACACGGCGACAGAGCGCACAAGTCGTCGCCATACCTTTGGATTAGCCCTCAAGAGTATAATTCCTCGTTCAGCATCGATATCGGCGTAATGAGTGTGTTCGAACTTCCGGTCAGTGAGGCTGATGAGAGGTGGTGGCTACAGTGATCCGGTTTTTCAAGCCCGATCAGTACCATCGTCTGGTGTGAACTCGCACGGATTGTCGCTCCGACCATACGATCCGCGGGACGACACAGCTGTGTGGGCGCTTCACCGATGGGCAATACAGGAGACAGGAGTCGATCCATCAGACATCCCCGGGACAGACGATCTGCGAACGATAGCGACATCGTATCTTGAGACCGGAGGCGCGTTCGTCGTCGGCATTGTCGACACTGACCACCCACAGACCGGTCAAACAGAGGATTTTGATGCATCACCACAGCAGGTAGCCAAGCTGACCACCCACGATGGAATCCTTGTCGCGATGGGTGGATTCATCCCAACCGAAGTCGGCCGTAGCGACGAACGCAACCGGCCCGGAGCCGCGGAACTCCATCGGATGCGTGTCGCACCGACACACCAGCGGCGTGGATACGGCCGCCAAATTCTCGATGAACTTGAGCGCCGGGCGGCTGCCGGCGGGTTTGAGACGCTACTCGCAACGACAGCAACCCGCCAGACGGCAGCACTCGAGTTCTATCATAACCAAGGGTACGACCAAACAGCGACATCGACAGCTGGGGCGTACGAGCTCGTCCACTTCGAAAAGGAGCTGTAGTGGCCGATCCAAAGAAGGTGTCTCCGGAGAGAGCGACTCAGTCTGAGAGGTCGAAGTGTTCGGCAGCTGTCTGCATATCCTTATCGCCGCGACCACAGAGGTTGACTAACAGGGTGTCATGTTGGTCCTCTTCAGCCAATTTAGCGGCCAACGCAAGTGCGTGGGCTGGTTCTAACGCGGGGATGATGCCCTCTGCTTCACTCAGTTCTCGGAACGCGGCTAAGGCTTCGTCGTCGGAAATCGCATGATACTCCGCTCGCCCCATCTCTTGGAGCGCAGCATGTTCCGGTCCAATCGCTGGATAATCAAGCCCAGCTGAAATTGAGTGGTTCTCAGTGTCGTCTCCAATCGTCTTCGTTTTCAT
The DNA here is from genome assembly GCF_024494565.1 of Halorubrum rutilum. The sequence goes on along the minus strand of NZ_JANHDN010000006.1, from coordinate 30,929 downwards.
CCCCTGGAAAATCTGTGGCTCCTCCTGTCTCGTCTTCGACAGTGGGGCGGAGTGATTCGCATCATCGGTCCCGCCCGGTTCAGCGCCGTAAAACATCACATCGTCATCTTTGAATGCGTGCCAGAGGCCGATTGAGTTCGACCCGCCGCCAACGCAGGCAACACACGCGTCAGGAAGCTCGCCGTGGAGTTCCTGAATTTGTTCGCGAGCCTCCGTCCCGATGACAGACTGGAACTCACGAACCATCCGCGGGAACGGGTCCGGACCAACGACGCTCCCAACGAGATAATGCGTGGATTCGACGTTGTCAGCGAAATCTTCTAGTGCGGCATCGACCGCCTCCGCAAGCCCCTCGTTGCCGCGATCGACCGGCTCGACATCGGCACCCATGAGACGCATGCGGAAGACGTTCATCTCCTGCCGTTGCATGTCGTGCCGTCCCATATACACGGTTGTATCAAGATCCAACAGCGCGCCAACCATCGCCGTCGCGGTCCCGTGTTGTCCAGCCCCCGTCTCTGCGATCAAACGGTCTTTCCCTGCCCGTTTTGCCAACAGCGTTTGGCCCAGCGTATTGTTGAGTTTGTGTGCCCCACCATGGAGGAGATCCTCATGTTTGAGATAGATATCTGCTCCATACCGCTCGCTCAGTGTCTCCGCATAGAAGACAGGTGTTGGACGTCCAGCAAAATGGTTCAACAGGTAACGGAATTCATCCATGAATTCCTCGTCCGCGATCGCGTCCTCGTACGCAGCTGCTAGTTCTGCTAAGGGTTCTTCGAGTGGTTCTGGAACGTGTCTCCCACCAAACTCGCCAAACTCGTCTGGCGTCGCCATGATCTTACTGCGTACGCGCTTCTCAAAAAAGTACACGAGGGAGCAACATCTGGGTGCGGACCTGTCGGAGCGCTAGCTACTCTGACACCGGTGTTCAGTGAGTGTCGATTGTCATTTGAGAGGATCAACGATGATAGCACAACTGGGCACATGGAAAGAGACGAACCAACGTGGTCTGTTGCCCAACCTAATACTGCCACTTTGGAAGCGCTGCAGTTCGGGTTCCGAGATATGTTGTCGGCGAGGTGTTTGATGCAACAGCGAAAGCCCACGAGATGGCCTTCACGCGTCGTGATCCCGATAGCGAAGCGACTAGCTAATGTACGGTGTTCTGATGTGGCGGACAGTGTATCGTACCATAACGAATATGCGGTCGTTCAGAGTACACGTAGCTGTGTCTGACGATCTGGGTTCACTTGCGCGAACGCTTGCGGTCCCGTATTATGATGATGCGCTGCCCGCACATGATGAATTTCATGCAAACCGGGTCCACGATGTTGCTCTTCGTCTCGCATCTGATGTTGATCGGCGTGTCGAGACGGATGTACTCGCTGCGGCGGCGTGGTTACACGATATTGGTCGTCCCCGTGAGCGGACTGATGATATCGACGATCATGCTGTGTGGGCGACGCATGAGGCTGGGGAGTTACTTGCTGCAGAAGGGGTTCCTGAAGCAGATATCAAAGCAATACAGCACTGCATTCGAACGCACAGCATTCGAGCGAGTTCTCCTGATGCGGAAACGATTGAGGCGAAGCTGTTGTTTGACGCTGATAAGTTGGATGCGACAGGTGCCGTCGGGCTGACGCGTCTTGCATGCATTATTGGAGAGCGATCTGGGCGGAGCGACGAACGGCACGCTGTTATTGATGATTTCACAGCTAATAGAGCCGTGACGGCCGATCAAGACGATGTATCTGTGCTTCGAAAGTGGGCAGACGAGCGCCTAGAGGCGCTGCACACGGAGCCGGCTCGGGACCTTGGGGCGTCACGATCCGAGTACATGGATGAGTTTCTCGCCCGGTTCCATGATGAGATCGGAGCTGAAGGAACGCAGTAGATCCAGGAAAATCCACCCAGGGGACCGTCAGCGAGTGATTTTGGTTTGCCTGCCGAGCGGAATGTTGAGGCTGTATTTTGTGGCGTGAAACGGTTAATCGGGCTGTGTCGGTGGGAGTCTGAGGCGGGTTCGTCGTGGTGGTTCTGTCCCCCCAAAATTAATGATGATAGTAGCGGACCCACCTGCATGGATTCACGTCTCTCTGGTTTCTACAAAGGGTCGCCCGCAGAGCGCCGACAGGCGCTAATTGACGCCGGTGTTGACCCTGAGACCGTCGAATCACTGCGGGGAGGAAAATTGGGTGTGGACGGTGCGGACGCCGTGAGCGAGAACGTTGTCGGAACGCTTGAGTATCCAATCGGGATTGCGACGAATTTCCAGATTGATAGCGAAGATACGCTGGTGCCTATGGCGGTTGAAGAGACAAGTGTCGTCGCTGCTGCGTCGTTCGGCGCGCGTATGGCTCGCGGGACTGGTGGGTTCACGACCGACGTGTCGGGACCCATCATGATTGCGCAGATTCAAGCGACAGACGTCCCGGCACCACATCACGCGAAGTCCACGGTACTCGATGCGGCAGATGACCTGATCGAGCTGGCTAACGAGCAAGATCCGGTGTTAGTCGAACACGGGGGTGGGTGTGAGGACGTGCAAGTCCGGGTAATCGACACGCCACGCGGTGAGATGCTCATCACACACTTGATCGTTGACGTCCGTGATGCGATGGGTGGGAACGCGGTCAACACGATGGCGGAGGCACTTGCACCGGAGATCGAGGAATTGACCGGGGGAGACGTATCACTCCGGATTTTATCGAATCTCGCGGACAGACGACTTGCTCGTGCGACGTGTACGATCGAACCGGATGCACTAGAGACAGAGGACGTGGCACTGTCTGGTGAGGAAATCCGAGATCGGATCGTGGATGCATGGGCGTTCGCTGCTTGTGACCCATACCGTGCGGCAACTCATAACAAGGGGATCATGAACGGAATTGACGCAGTCGCAACGGCGACATTCAACGACTGGCGGGCTATCGAGGCGGGTGCACATGCGTACGCGGCACAGGACGGATACGGGCCGCTGACAACGTACGAAGTCGATGCTGACGGGCGTCTCGCATGTAGTATTGAACTCCCAATTCAAGTCGGAACTGTCGGCGGTGCGACGCGGCTGCAACCAACGGCGGAGGCTGCACTTGAGTTGCTTGACGTGGACTCTGCGGACGAGCTCGCAGGGGTGTTTGCAGCCGTCGGACTCGCACAGAATTTCGCGGGGCTTCGTGCGCTCGTGAGTGAGGGGATTCAACGCGGTCATATGAGTCTGCATGCGAAGAATATTGCGGTACAGGCGGGTGCACCGGATGATCTTGTCGACGAAGTGGCGGCGCGGATGGTTGCCGAGGAGGCGGTACGGCAGGACCGTGCAGAGGAACTAATCGATGAGTTAACCGAATGACAGTTCGGATCGCCAACGCTGCCGGGTTCTGGGGTGATTACCCGGATGCGACTGAACGACTGTTAGCATCGGGTGCTGAGTTCGAATACTTGCAGTTGGAGTATCTTGCAGAGGTGACGATGGGAATCCTCGACCGGCTCCGCGACCGTGATCCGGAGAAGGGATACGCGACAGATTTCGTTGAGTACGTCATTGCTGAGCATCTGGCAGAGCTGGTTGACCGTGAGGTGCGCATAGTGACGAACGCTGGTGGGCTGAATCCGTCGTCGTGTGCAACTCAGGTCCGTGAGCATGCCGCCGAGCAGGGAGTGGATGTGACTGTTGCTACCGTTACCGGCGATGATATTACTGACCAGCTGGATCGGCTGCATACTCGACACGAGTTAGAGCCCTTCGAGGACGACACACGGTATGAGGACGTGGCCGATGATGTCGTGACCGCGGCGGCGTATTTGGGTGCGTTCCCGGTTGCGGCGGCGCTCGATTCGGGTGCCGACGTGGTCATTACTGGGCGTGTGGTTGACCCGGCGTTAGCGCTCGGCCCGCTGATCCATGAGTACGAGTGGGGCCGAGAGCAGTACGACCGGCTGGCAGCTGGAATCGTTGCAGGACATCTCATCGAGTGCGGGACGCAAGTGACAGGTGGGAACTCGACGCGAGAGTGGGAAATGATCGAGTACGACGACGTTGGATACCCGATCGTGGCAGTTGAGCCCGACGGCGAGATACAGCTCACCAAACCGGACGGTACTGGTGGAGAGGTGTCACGGGCGACGGTCGCTCAGCAGTTAGTGTACGAGATCGGTGACCCACGAGCGTATCTGACACCAGATGTTGCTGCAGATTTTACTGCCCCTGAGATTACGGATGTCGGGGAAGACACGGTGGCGGTTACAGGATGTGAAGGGACAGCGCCACCGGACTCATATAAAGTGAGTGTACATTTTGAAAACGGGTACCGTGTCGCGGGGAATATGCTGTACTCTCGACCGGATGCGTTAGCGAAGGCGAAGCGCGCGGCGTCGGTGATCGAATCCCGGATCGAGGATCGGGGTCTCACAGTTTGGGACACACGTGCGGAGTTTGTTGGACATAACGCCGCACATGGTCCGGCTGCGCCTGCCCGCGATGATCACAACGAGGTGTTACTCCGGTTTGCTGCCCGCGGTCCGGACCGCGAGGATCTTCGACGGTTAGGCACTGAGTTTGCTCCTCTGTCACTAGCCGGTCCGCCAAGCGTAACCGGGCTCACTGACAGCGGGCGACCGCGTCCCCGCCCGATTATTGATGTGTGGCCGACGCTGGTGCCGAAATCAGTGGTTAAACCTGAGGTGTGTGTCGATGAGTGATGACGGGGACGGATCAGGGGTGTCGCTGGGGCAAGCAGTCCGAGTCGACGAGATTGCGTACGGCCGATCTGGTGATAAGGCAAATACAGTTAATATTGGAATTATTGCGGAGTCCGATGCCGCATACCGTCGGCTGGACAGGCAGTTGACCGCTGATCGCGTCGCTGATCTGTTTGGGGAGCTTATCGACGGATCGGTAACTCGGTATCGACTGCCGAATCTACCGGGGTTCAATTTCGTAGCTAGTGAGGCACTTGACGGTGGCGGACAGTTCAGTCTCCGGTATGACAGTCAAGGGAAAACGTATGCGGCCGCAGTGCTCCGACTTGAGCTGCCGCCGGAGTCTGATGAGGAGCGCGATGAGTGATGTTGACCCCGGCCGGGTTACAGGGTTCGAAACGTCCCGATGGTGGGAATCGCAGTGGTATCAAGTGTCACCACGGTCGTTCCAACACTATGAATTGTTGTTTGAGCCAGATCAGTTGCTGATGGTGTTCGCAGGAGAGTCATACAAGTCGTTTCTTCTCCGGCAGGACGGTCGTGAGCGGCGTGCAACGGAGATTGGTCGGGAAAACGCGATGGAACCAGAGTCTGTGATTCTTGCCGATGAGCATAATGACGTGATTTCGTTGTCTGAAGTGTGTGAGATCCGAATCCGAGAGGGATCGTGGATCCGCAAGCCGAGACTTAGTGTTGACACAGAAAAAACACAATTAGAGTTCTATCATTTTTCCCGAACGTACGATGCCAGCGACTTCGCCGAATGGGCACGCGGTACGTATGGAGATAATGTAGTACGTTACTCAGGTTAATATATTCCATTATTTTTATATAGCGTTTATTCATGTTATTGGCTGTCACGTATGGCACTCAACTTCAATCCCAGCGAAGACAAGTATGTCGTCGGAGGATTGCTAGCTGCGGTGATAATGCTCGTGGCGATGTACTTCGGCGGGCAGGTTGGACAGATCGTGTTCTCAGGGAGTGCAGTGGCGTTTATTGGGTTGTACGTGCTGTTAGGCGTACAATCGTCCGAGCAGCGTCACGACACGAAGGTGTTCAAACTAATGGTAGCTGGGTTGTGGCTAATCCTCGGTGTTGCGTTTGCGTTGTTATGGCATTTTCACTTCCAGAATCCCGCATACACTGATCCGACGTACTGGCTCGGATTCCCTCGGGCGACAGCAGTCGTCGTCTATGTGTTGTGGATGCCACCCGCGTTATACCTGATGTTCGCGTATCCGTATCTCTTCAGTAAGTACATTTGGGACAAAGATCAAGTAGCGGAGTTCCGCACGATGGGGTCCGACGAGGAGGGAAATAAATGATTGACACCCTTGCAGCCGCCTTGACGCAAGTCTCGACGACAGAGACGATGAACCCAGTCATCGTCGGTATCGTTGCGGTGTACTTAGTCGGGATTGCAGTGATCGGTATCTGGGCAACTGGTCAGACAAAATCGACGTCAGACTTCCTGATCGCCGGGAAGCGATTCGGTATCTGGGCAGTTGCGTTTGCTGCCTTCGCCTCGATCATGAGCGGGTTCGGCTTCATCGGCGGCCCCGGACTGTTCTACGACGGCGGGTACGGGTTCCTGTGGATCGCTATCGTTGCACCGCTTGCGTTCCCAGTGTCATGGTTCGTACTCGGCAAAAAAATGCGGTTGATGGCTGAGGCCCGTGAGATATTCACGATCCCCGACGCCGCTGTTGCCCGATTCGACAGCCAGGCAGTCCGACTATTAGTATCTCTTTCAGTACTGCTAGGTGTCATTTCGTATCTCGGTGTTCAGTTTCTCGCTATCGCGTTTGTACTCCAAACAGTGCTTGGAGTGAGCGAAGTCGTTGCACTCGTGATCGGACTCGCTGTCATCTCGGTGTACACAATTGGTGGCGGCATGGTTGCTGGGGTGTTTACTGATCTCATCCAGGGTGGGATCATGGTGGTCGGCAGTGTTGTTGTCTTTTTCCTAGCGTTGAACACAGTCAACGGCTTCAGCACAATGAACAGTGAGCTAAGCAGTCAAATTCCAGAACTCGCCGGCGCATTCGGCGCGTTCCCGATTATGCTCGGACTTACCTGGTACTTCTTGTTCCTCGTTGGGAACTCCGGGCAGCCACACATGGCACACAAACTGTATATGCTGCGTGACCCGAAGCTACTGAAGTGGGGAGCGCCTATCGCCGCGCTATCCTACTTCGCGGCGTCTCTCATGATGCTCGCACTTGGTGTCGGCATGCGATCGCTCGTGGAAACTGGACAGTTCGCTGAACTCTCAAACCCAGACAATGCCGCTCCAATCTTTCTCGTCGAATTCACGCCAGCGATCGTGGCAGGCGTCGTGTTAGCCGCTGCTGTCGGCGCAGTGATGAGCACCAGCGACGCGTTCATCAACATCGGCGCTGCGAATCTTGCACGAGACATCCCGGAAAGCCTAGGGTTCGAGTACGACTCAGACCGACAGGAGTTACGCGCCCACCGCGTGGCGACCGCCTTGATCATCCTAGTGTCGGTGCTACTCGTCTACTACGTTGAGATCTTAGTCGGTCTCCTCGGCGTTGTCGGATGGGGATTGTTCGCCGCTGCCATCGTTCCCCTGCTCGGAATCGGTTTGAATTGGAAAGGGGCGACCACAGAAGGTGCGATAGCCGCTGGTGTGGTTGCATTGTTTGGAAATCTTAGTCTGGCTATTGCTGTCCAGTTCTACGGCTTCTCGCTACCACATGGCTCCGCGGCTGAAGCGCTTACACTTCTCGTGGCCATAGTCGTAATGATCGCTGTGAGCCTCGTCACGAACAGCAAGGCTCGTGACGATATCGACGACGATATCGAACGCGTCATCGAATCGTAATCGGCTGACCATTGCGGGGATTTTTTCGACTGTAGCATATTTCACGCGGCCATCATATCTCTGTATCGTGTTTATCTTCCACAAAAAGTGGGTGCGAAGGCTATCCTACATACGGAGACACCCCTCTATCGATGTGTTCGCGATCAGAATACGTTGAGTGAATATAGTGGTCGTGCCTGTTCGGGTCTATCGAGATGACACACAACAAATCGAGGGAAATCTCGGACTCCTGAAGGTCGAGGACAATAGTCGAAAGGCATCCGTATGGACACACACCCCTCTATCGATGTGTTTCAACCAAGAGCATCACGCTGGCAATATCATCGAATCAACCTCGGTTTGGCCTTCAAGCCGGCCGACTACCGTTGAGAAAGGCTCTCTAGGCCGTCTGTAGCTTCTTCGTCTGCCACGGATCACGTTGTCTGAATACCCACAGAAATTATGCTGACTCAACACATCGAACACATCGATAGAGGGGTGTGTGTTTGTTCTTGTTATAGAAAGAAGAAGAAGACACGAACGACCGCTTTATGAGCCGTTCACACCAATCGAGATAGGCTATACTCCGGTTTCTATCCGTAGTGGCGGCTACTCGGGATTTCGGTCGACAACTACTCGCTGCCTTGGAGTACGTCGAACACATCGATAGAGGGGTGTGTGTGTTCACAACATCGAGAAACACATCGTTACTGGATACTGTTTCGACACACTTCAAACGACACTCTAGTCTGAATTTCCTCCTTTTGTCGCACATAACAGGGAATCACACTTCGATAGAGGTGGGGAACCTTTTTCAGACCAGCCGATGTCACGATGAGTATGGGTATTGACGACTCCGAGGATCCACCGTCTACACCGGAGTCACATAACGATGAGACACCGGCACAGGCAGATTTGTCACGTGCCGCTGACTCACGGTCGGGAGCTGAGGATTCACCGACAGGTGCTGAGGAGCAAGTAGCGGATGAGACGACGGGAGACGCGCCACAATCAATTGAGGATATGCTTTTAGAATTTGATGAACAACAGGGACTTATTCGTGATCGGTCGCTTCTGGATCCCAATTTTGTGGTCGAAGAAGACCGTATTGTGGGACGTGACGAGCAGCTACAGGAGGTGACGAAGATGCTCCGTGTTGCGCTTGGTGACAACCGCCCACCGAATCTGTTTTTGTATGGGCCATCGGGGACAGGTAAATCGCTCATCACCAAGGCAGTCTGTAACAACATTAGCCGCATCTGTGAGTCCCGCGACATCAGCTTCGGGACAATCGAGGTGAACTGCCAGGATCTCGATACCCTTGGTGTGGCAGTGTATGAACTCGCCCAGCAGGCAGCTGCTGAGGCGGGCGTTGATGTTCAAGTTCCAAAACACGGTGTTGCGACGAAAGAAAAGTGGGATGAGCTGTATCGGATTGTCAACGAGAATTTCGACTCTGCCGTGTTCGTCTTAGACGAGTTGGATATGCTTGTCGGTCGGCGAGATAAGCAGGATCCTGCGTTCTCACGGTTATTATATCAACTCTCACGTGCCGGGGCAGACGACGAACTTGATGCGTTTATTTCTGTCGTTGCTATCTCGAATGATACTAAAATGATGGACTCAGTCGGGAGCCGAGCGATTAGTTCGTTTACCCCTGAAGACGTCCACTTCGATGATTACGACGCTGACGAGCTCAAAGCGATTCTCCGCCGTCGACAAGACGCGTTTCACGATGATGTCGTTGATGATGACGTGATTCCGCTTGCTGCGGCGTTTGCCGCCCAAACGCACGGTGACGCCCGGAAGGCAATCGACCTCATGCGTGTCGCCGGCGAGCTCGCTGAGCGCGAAGGCGATGGCCGCGTTCGAGAGAAACACGTCCGGGCTGCACAGCAGAAAGTCGAAAAAAACCGCGTGTTAGAGGTTGTCCGTGGGATCAGCACCCAAAAGAAGCTGTGTCTGTACGCAACCGCAGCCGTTGCAGCTCAAACCGAGGCTGGGACAGCTCGAAGCACAACCGGCTACCGTGTGTATCAGTATCTAACCGAAGCAATCGACGCTGACCAGTATCATCAAGAAACCTACGTGAACAAAATGAAAGAGCTCACGACGTACTCACTCGTCGATTTCGAACGGCGGAGTCACGGGCCGAGTTCCGGTATGTTCCTCGAATTTCAGTTCGGTGAACGGCCGGCCACAATACTCGAAACCCTTCGTGAAGACTCCCGGATAGAGATGGTCTCTGAAAGCGAGGTTGAGTCAGTGGTCAAAGCACAGATCCGAAACCAGACGTGAATCCCCCTTGCGCTGAAGCGTAGAGCTTGCTCCTCAATTCGGCCCGGATGCTTTTCGATGACATTGCGAGTCCCGTCGGAAGACACCCCTCTATCGAAGTGTCTATTCTGGCTGTTACCACCTCTCATGTGCAGCTAGATTAACACGTATCGGATTTCACACACCCCTCTATCGATGTGTTCTGTGTTTCGTCGCTGACCACACCCCTCTATCGATGTGTTCTATACCACATTCGCTCACACACCTCTATCGATATGAAATCAGCATTTACAACGGCTCCAGCTCCAGATTCTAGCATTCAGGACTACCGACGGAACTGACCCCACGCCGAATGACCTGTTTGGGAAAATAAGCTGTGAGCAAATCGTATCAATTGGAGAACATACAGAACGAGAAGGCTTCGTTGAAATCCTCAGACAGTGATATATCCGAACTGGGTTCTGGTCTATACAGGGAACTCACGAATCGCTCAGCGCAGGGATTTATTTTCTGCAACTGAAAGGTACTCAGAGTGACTACCGGATTGGTATCTCGACTAGCATATGGTGATTTTACTCCAGTGACAATAGCAAGGGAGAGATTAGTTTAAATATTCATACGCGAATTGATAGACAGACAATGTGCTTCAGATGCGTTCTCGTGAATGGGTGTGAGAGGATCATCTCATCCCAGAATGAAGAGAGTAGTCAGACCATACTTTGCGACATATTCGTAGGTAACTCGTGGATCTAGATCTCAGACAGCATCTCCCCAGTTTGGTGCTTCTGTTTGGGCTTGCAGTCGTTGCCGTGTTTTTTCGGGCAAATTCTGATTTGTTTGTACCGGTAGCTCAGGATATTGACTTTGCCTTCCAGCTGATGATCGCGGGGACGGTTATCGCGATCCTTCGGAATGAACTGGGTATGAGCACCTTCGGCGTGTTCGGGCCAGTAATTCTCTCCTTTTCGTGGGTGGTTATTGGACCGTTTTGGGGGTTTATTGTAATCGCCTACATTTTCATTATCACGTCACTCGCCCGTGTCGCAATCAGTGACTTGGACCTCGGAACCGCCCACCGTGTGGCGTCACTCCTCGTCGTCGCAGCTATTGGCCTGTTTGTAATCGAAGCCGCTGGTCAACTCCAGGATCTCTCATCGCTTCAAGCGATTATTCTCTTCCCAGTGGTGTTGACCACTTGGTACGCTGAACGATTCGTCGGGAGTCTCACCGAAACCGGGTGGCCGCCTGCGACACGCCGCCTCGCTGCGACAATTATCAGTATCGCTGCAGCGTTCTTTATTATCACCTCCGAGCCACTCGTCGGATTCGTTATCCGTTCTCCGGAGCTGTGGGTTGCACTTGTAGCTATCAACATTTTCCTCGGGACGGCCACTGATACTCGTCTCGGCGAATATCTCCGATTCAGAACATTACGGCGCTCTCTTGGGGCAGAAAATGCCGGTAACATTCTCACGATGCGCATCAGAAATCGAGAGTTCATCAGCAAATACAACCCCACGTCGGTCATGGCGGCGTTCAATAAAGGCAAGATGAAGAAAACTCTTCACGGGCTTTCGATTCCCACGCCTGCCACCTATCTCATCGCTGAGGATGAGTCCGATTTCCAGGAACTTCAAACGTTTCTCGAGACACAGGGCAAGTTCGCCATCAAGCCGATTGATGGCTCCGGTGGCCGTGACGTACTCGCTGTTCGTGGTCGCGACGAGGAGACCAACGAATTTCTCACGAACCGTGGGCGGCTAACAGCTGATGAAATCGTGGCTCATACTCGAAATATCTGTGTCGGTGGTGTCAGTGATTATGGTGCTCGAAGAGAGGCCCTCGTCGAGGGGTTCATCACACCTGATGGATTGCTAGCGGACCGAACAACAGGTGGAGTCCCCGACCTTCGAGTCATTACTCTCCTCGGCTTTCCGGTGATGTCGATGGTTCGACTCCCGACCGAGGAATCAAACGGAACTGCGAATATCCACACGGGTGCTGTCGCCGTCGCTATCGATATTGCAACTGGTGAAGCGTCCGGTGGGTACCAGCAGACTCACAATGAATTCATTGACTCTCACCCTGATTCGGGAGCCGATCTCGAATTCAGCATTCCTGACTGGGAAGACGTCCTCACAATGGCTTCTCAGGCAGCCATCTCGAGCGGCCTAGGGTTCACTGGCGTAGATGTTGTCTTCGATAAACACGATGGTCCAATGGTGCTTGAAGTGAATCGACGTCCCGGTCTCGGCATCCAGAACGCGAATATGGACGGCTTGCTACACCGCCTTCGCTACGTCGAAGCGCACGGTGATCCAGACCAATTCCAATCTGCGTACAATCGCGTGCTCCGCTCGCAAGAATGGGCGAAACAGGACTGGAAGATGGTTGAGCAACCACCTGCAGAGCGCAAGACTCCTAGTGAGGTGGAGATCTGATGTCATCGCGAGAAGTTGGTGACAACGCGTGGCCGTACACGCAACTCACAGCCGCTTTACTGTTCAGTATCCTCCTGTTCATCCCTATTGTCCTCGCAGGACTACCCGGAGTCGCTCGGACGGCCATCACCGGTCTACTCACTCGCGAAGAGCTAATCCTGATCTTCTTTACAGGGATGCCTCTCGTGTTTACTGCCTTCGCTGTGTATCGTGTAGCACAGTTTTACGGGATCTTTGGAGATCGCGATTCAAAATAGGAATCGCAGGCCTATACCCGTCAACAGGTTACTTGTCTATGGTGGCCATGACGACATATCCCACTGAAACTCGACTTCGACTAATAGATCACAAAGGCTTTACTGAGACCCGCAGCGGGTGATCGCTCTCCCCGGTTGCGGTTGATTCAGGCGATCCACAAACCGACACACGTCACTGTCCCACTCACACTGTGTCAGAAACAGCATGTGAGATCCAAAGGATCGATGAAGTATTTACTCACTGTTGATCCTCTCCTGTATTTGACAACAGGGACGTCCAGAGGGCCACCGATGCTAAACGGGTGAGTGCTTGTGATCTCAGTCTCGCTTGCGACTGCTTTATTTCCGCTCAATCAGGGAGCGGCGGCCACGTCGTCGCAACCGTCTCTTCTATGAGTCGAGTCTGGGCTCGGCGGAGCCGTTCGGAAAGCGACGATGGGGAGATATCTAGTTCCACGGCGATATCCTCGAGAGACGCCTGTCGAGGAATGTCGAAGTACCCTCGTTCGTAGGCGATTCGCAGTGCCTCATCTTGGCGATCCGTCAGTCCGTCACCGGCCGGCTCGGACTCGCCGTCTCGCGTGAGACGGTGTAATCGAAAATCGGCGTTCCGCTGCCAGAACGAGGAGAATTCCGTGAACGCAGCGCGGTCAGCGAACCACCCAGTCTGTCGCCAGCCGCGTGATACCACGTCTATCTGCTCGATGATCGCGTCGACCGTTGCGAGTGTTTCGAGTCCCGTGAGGTCGTCGATATGATCGCCGAGCTGCTCTTCGAAACTGAGCGCCGGAAACGCTTGGTATCGGCGCGTGTCACCGGCCTGTCCGACGAGCGCCCACTCTGCGACGTCGTGCGCCTCCGTGAGGGCAGCCTCGATATCTGTCTGCGAGCCGCCCTGCACGGTGACAAGGAATACGGGTCTCTTCCCGTGGTTGTACTGCATCTCAAGCTCAAACGTTGCTTCGGTAGTGCTCGTAGCCACTCCTGTAAGCGGTAACGCTTGGCAATCGATGTCAAACTCGGCGACGAGTCCCATATGTTATTGATCTAATCGCTCGTAATGGAGATGTCGGACCCATTTAATAGTATTAAAACGCCCGTATCACTGAGAGAATCGCTTACTCGCGTCAGTCCCGAACCCGGAGTCGCCCGATGTCGTCACAGCACGTCGCCGAGAGTGAAATCGCGTACGAACAGCACGGAAACGGCGAGCCGGTTATTTGTCTTCACGGCGGGATGGCGCCCCGCCAGTACTGGAATGCGGTTTTGCCGTACGTCGAGGAGCACGCGGCCGTGATTCCGGAGCGCCCCGGCTTTGGGACGTGTCTCGACGATCCGGCCGAAACGAGCGCCGCTGAGATACTGACTCGAGAGGCCCAGTACGTCCGCACGCTCGTCGACGCCGTCGACGGTGAGCCGATCCTTTTTGGACACTCTTACGGTGGGCTGACGGCAATTGAGGCCGCAACGGACGCAGCAGTCGAAGCGGTCATCGTATACGAGCCGGCCGTCCTCCCGGACGATTACCGACGTGAAGCCGACCTCGCCGATCGAATGGCGGCGCTCGTCGCAGACGGTGAACGTGACGAAGCAGTGAAACGCTATATCGAGCACGTCCTCCATCCGGACGGTATTGAGGATCTCGACGCGTGGTTGGCGGACTGGCCGGTGTGGCCCGACTGCGTGGACCTCGCCGAAGAGGTCGTCCGGATGAATCGTTCCGTCGAGCAGTATCAGCTACCGGACAGTCTTGACGTTGCAGCGCCAGTGCTCGTGATGACCGGAACCGACGGGCCGGCGTTCCTCCGAAAGAGCGCCCGTGCCGTACACAACGCGCTGCCGCACAGCCGACTTGTGGAGTTCGACGGCGTGAGTCACAGCGGTCCGAGCGAAGCGCCAGAGCGAACCGCAGCAGAAGTGGACGCCTTCCTCGACAGTATCTAGTAGCCTGAACGAACCGGCTCCCAAGATGAAGCAATTGCTGAATCGCCACGGGGTAACGCCTCGAAGCACCCGGCTTGCCTACTCGTAATTCTGTATAGTTAGACCGCCGTTATCAAAGCCACTCTACTGATAGCTCAAAACCCCGTCTTGGGTGGACTAGTTTCGTCGGTTCGCTCTGCTCGCTGCCACGTCGCTGCAAGCAACACCGTTCCACATATGACTCCGACTAGAACAATTCCTGCGCCGAAGCTCGGCGGCAGCCACGGAATAATCAGCGAACTGATGAGTGAATGGCCCAGTACCGCTTGAATGAATGTTACGAGCGTAATCCCACCGTAGAGTATACCGATACTACTGACAGCAATAACTGATTCACGTGGAGCGAGTGTCTCCCAGCCGGACAACACGTAGCCCGCCAGCGGCACCACCTGTAATGCGTGAAGCCCGACAAAGTGAGCCACCCGGAGGTCACCCCCGGTGACACTCCAATTTAATAGTGGAAGTCCGCGAGCGTCGTTAGCAACACCGACGCCGTGACCGCCTTCCGAAACCATGAGCCATCCCTCGAAACTCGCAATGACGAACACGAACATTCCGATTGCGACCCCCCACAGATACGCGGGCGCGAGGTCCGGTGGATTCCTGACGACGCGCCAAAGGACGTAGGCGACGACGAGTGAACTGATCGTGATCGTGATTCCCATGACGGCATAGACTACCGTATTCAGTAGTGTCGTATCGTTGAAGTGTGAGGCGACGCCACGGGCGGCCTGCGTCGATATCAGCACGATTTCGATCGTCATTGCGCCCCCAATGACCGTCGTCGCCAGCCGCTCAACTCGGATGGATAGCGATAATGACGGCAGTATCCAGCCCATTGTCCCTGTGAAGACGGCGATGGAGGTAGCGAACTTCCACGGTTTAGTCCAGACGTTTCGACCGAGGACCGTCCGACCGTCAAGTGCCATCAGAGCCGTGAACACCACCGCTAAACTCAGATTGGCTACCGCAACGAGACACAGAATTCGATTGCGGGCGTAGAGCTCCATCAGGACGGTAACGCCGGTCCGATAGGCTGAGCGGAACGGGTTCGCGTTCATTTACTATCACTCCCGACAGTTGCGGTGGGTAAGCCAGTTGTCAGACCGGCGAGTAATTCGCCGACGGTGGGGTCCCAGTAGGAGTAGGGCCCCGTTCCGAGCAGCACGATTCCGAGCGACGCGAACAGCACCAGTACGCTAAACGGATTCGGCCCCGCAGCGACGATGGCAACGATCATGCCGAATGCAAGGGCGCTCCCCCCAATTCGACCGCCGACTCCGAACCCGATCAAAACGATGGCGACGAATTCAACGACGCCCGTCACCAGAACGGCGAGTCCGGGCAGGGGGATCCCGTACGCCTCGAATTGAGTCACACGGTACGAGTACTCGGAGAACTTCCGGACGGCCGGATACAGCGTTATCGTGACGGCGAGCACGCGTAAAATGACCGGCAGGAGCCGCCGGAACCGCTTATCGAGAGCGTTCACGGATCTCATTGGTGACCCTCCGTGGACCGTGCACATACCTGCTCCCGGTTAGCCTCACGTAGATGGTCTGCACGGGCGACGACTAGTACAGTCGTTCGTTGTTCGCTTTGCGTCGACAACTGCTGTCTCAGTGACATCGCAGTCCGTAGTGTGCCGGAAAGCGTGATGAGAATTTGCCCAACATGTTGGGCGAAATTGAGAAAATAACGTATGAACGGAGGGATAACCTGTTATTCAGAGAAATGACTTACAGTCAACGCCGTCATTTGATATTGTTACTTTCCGGTCGTGTCTCGCTGTTCGAATCGTACCTCGATCGGTTCGGCTGGTGACACTGTTGACCCGATATCAACGTCTATCGTCTCATACCGGTGATCGACGTGACAGTGGCGTGCGATCGTTGCGAGTGCCAGTTTGAGTTCCATCCGTGCGAACCGCATTCCGATGCAATGTCGAGGGCCACCACCGAACGGGAAATACGCATACTCTGGACGATTGCCCGGCGGATCTGAGATCCTGTCCCACCTCGATGGATCGAACTCCAATGGGTCGTCCCACCAGCGCTCGTCTGTGTGAACGTAAAATTGTGGAAGGACGATGTACGTGTCTTTTGGCAACCGATACCCACCGAGTGAAACACCGGTGTCCGTCTCTCGAAAGATCGCCGCTGCGGGCGGATACCGACGTAATGTCTCCTGAATCACTTGTTCGGTGTACTCCAACGCCGGCAGATCCGGAACTCTCGCGTAAGGACCGTCGACAACCTCGTCAACCTCATTCCTGAGCCGGTCGGCCACGTCAGGACTCCGCCCGAGTTCGTATAGCGCCCACGTCAACGCACTCGCACTGGTCTCATGACCGGCAAACAGGAATGTCGCAAGCTGGCTGCGAATCTCACCCGCCGTGGGGCCGTTCCCATCGTCGTCCGTCGCCGCGATGAGTAGTGACAAGAGGTCATTCCCATCTGTATCGGCGGAGCGGTCCGCGAGAAGATCATTGATCACAGTTTCAAGTTCAGCGATACCTCGTTGGTACCGACGGTTGCTAGGCGTGGGGACCCACTTCGGAACGTCGACGGCGACTGGGCTTTCACTACTCCGCTCACGGATCGCTTCGGCTCCTGCGCGTATCGCTTGACGATGCTTCTCAGCTTCGATGCCAAACAACGTTTTCCCGAGCACTCGAAGCGTATACGCTGAAGTTACCTCGGTCAGGTCCACCGCCCCGTCAGACGCTGCCCACTCGTCTGCAGAGGCAGCCGCGTACGTTCCCATCGTCTCGGCGTAGGCCTCGATGCGGTCCTGATAGAACAGTGGCTGAAGTCGTTTCCGCTGCTGTCGCCACCGCTCGCCATCGCTCAGTAACAACCCTTCAGAGAGGATATCAACGCCTCTGGCGTCAGCTGGCTTTCGGTATCTCTCGACTTCCTCTACCAATACCTGCTTGATATCGGACGGATGAAACACGGCTGCCAGTTCTGTACTCCCCATCGAGAACCGTACAATGTCGCCCCGCGTTGCGAGGTCCTCATAGAACGTATACGGGTCACGCGCAAACGAGACTGCACTTCCCAAAAACGGAACGCCCGACCGCTTCGGGGGGAGGGTTCTCTGCTGCTCGGTGTCGTTCGTCGAATTGTCTGTCATTGCCGTGTGTGCTGTGTGTTTGAGATTTCCTTTTTTCGGGCTCCCAGATGCTTTCGTGACGATGTTGTCCGACTGGTTCTATCACGAACGGTGGTCGGGGTGACAGTACACGCTGTCCTGCCACCGAGACCACGTTGAAATTTTCCCTAATAGGTTGGTGAGTTCGGAACCAGCTAGTCGATATCCTTTGCGTCCCGAGTCTATCTTCAGACAGAGAGTCATCGGTCACATTGATACCTAATTCAACCGGTGCCCGGTGGTCACTGTTCGGCCTCGAGTTGGAAGCCTTCCTGCTCCGTCCCGGCCGAATCAGCGATCTGAATAACGATGACATCAGCCGGTGGGCCATCGGGATCGAACGAAAGCCGCACCAATAGATCAACAGGCGTGATAGCATCTTCGCATGGTTCACCGATCGGTTTCGTTCGGGTTAACTCCGTATCGACAACCGGCAGCCCATTCGCGTCGATGGACGGTTCGTCTCCTAGTACCAGCTCATAACACGTCTGTGGCGCATATGCCTGTACGTACACGAGGCGCTCGCCGTCCTCAAAGGCCGTCTCGGCGACAAACCCCCCTACTTCGCCGGATCTATTATCATCGATATCGAAGTACTCGGCGGCGACACTCCGACTGGCAACAAAAATCCCCCATGAGTCCTGATCTGATTCCCGCTCCACATTCGGCGTGATAGCGACGTCACTCACGGTGTATCCGCTCAGGTTCGGGACCGAATCAGGATCTGTGGACTCGCTTCGTGGCGTGACCGATAGTTCGATCTCACCGGTTGTCCCGTATCGGATATCAACGTAGCCATCCACGACGTGGTCCGCCGGTTCGATATCAAGCGTGAGCGTCTCGGAGCGTTCCGTCTCGTTAACGGCTATAGTGAACGTGTGGGTGGCCCCCGGAACTCCGATCCCCGGAATCGTTTCCGTCCCACCGCCGGGGACCTCAAAAGAGTCACTGACGAGGTCGTATCCGTCGTCGGTTTCCGCCTTCACTTCGAACACGTGAGGATCATCCGTCTCGTTGTGTAGTCGCCCGTCGACGGAGATGTCACCCGGGTCCGGGCGGGTGTCATCAGTGCTAAACGTTTCTTCAATACAGCCAGCGAATCCACTGGGAACTGCGAGCGCCGTTCCCGTCACGAATGTCCGCCGGTTCATGATCGACTGATCCAAGTGAGCCATCGGGTAAATCTCTCGTGGAGGGTCAAACAGCGACTTAACCACGCTATTGGAGAGGGTCACTAAGCCGGAGTACTCGGACGGACCTGTGGAGTCAGTAAGAACTGGTCCTTTCGAAACAACCAATTCCGATCCACCGGCCGGATTGCCATGCCCGACATACTCTAACTCACAACCTCAACATGTTGGTCAAAAGTTGATTGATATATTCGAACATCAATCTCATATGACGTTCGAAGACAGCCTTTCCATCGAGGTATCAAACGCCGACTGCAACGCGTCACGGGTACTGTACCTGCTGTTGGCCATCACGACCACGCTGGGTGCCGCCCACCATATTGACCACATCATTCGCGGAAACCACGTCGGGTGGCCGATTGCTCACCACGTGAATCCGTTCACGTATAGTCTGGCAATCTACCCTCTCGTCGCTGTCGGGCTCTATCTCACGCTAACTGATCGCGTTGGGACTCGATATTGGGCTGGCGTGTTCACGCTCAGCGCGTTCATGCTAGCGTACTTTCACGTTAGTCCGTGGGCGGTCGAGCCCCCGAGTGACGTGATTCTCCCGTACTCCAATCCGATACTTGGCTACTTCGCGTTCGTCATTCTGATCGGTCTGATCGCAGCTGTGTCGCTCAGTGCTGTGTACGCGATCGCACTCGGTCGGCGAAAGGGGAAGCAACGGTCAGCCGAGGGATAATCCCACTCCCGATCTCGACACAAACCCGGAATGCGAAAACACCGCTCATACATTGCTACCCGACGTTTTTATTGATTTCAATACGATGCTGAACACCGATGAAACGGTTCCAACGTCGACACGCACAGAGGGGGCGACGTGGATGATCCGCGCTCGGTTTCGTATGCCGCTGCGGGAGGACCTATGGGTCAACGAGCTGTCGTCGGCCTTCTCAGAAGCGACGTTCCGCTTGCTTACCGGGGTTCCGAAAGACGATCACGCCTTGGAGCTGGGTGAAGTCCAAGCGGCGGATGCCGAGACGGTCGTCACTGCGATCAGAGACCACCCGGATATCACCGCCTATGAGCCAGTCCATCAGGACGAGACCCGCGCTGTTGGCCAGTACAAGGTGGCTGATCAGGGATTGTATGAGTTCTTGTGGCAATCATCATTACCACCGGAATTTCCGGTCGTCGTCGAGAATGGCACGATGGAGTTCGACCTGACAACGAGCCGTGAGCAGTTCGAAGCTTTCTGCGAGGCGCTCAATGAGACCAAACAGCACTATCAGCTTCTCTCAGTGGTGCATACCGAGGATGAGGACCCGATTCTTACTTCTCGACAGCGTGAGTGTATGACCGTCGCACTTAGTCGTGGGTACTTCGAGGTACCACGAGACTGCACACTAGCGGAGGTCGCCGCTGGGCTCAATATCGACAAATCGACGGCCAGTGAAACGATCCGACGGGGCACTGCGCGCGTGCTGCGACAGTTCCTCGTCGGGGCGGAGTGATCGCTCGCAGCGGTGGTTTGCTTCAACGTCCACCGACCGGTAGAACCGGGTCTTTCCCCTTACCAACCCGACTGCCAGTAGTGTCCTCATTTACACTGCGTGCTGTCTGTCATCCCAATCTGCGGGCGCTCACTACAACGTCATTGGCTTTGATGAAATCCTCAGACAGTGCTATATCCGAACTGGGTTCTGGTCTATACAAGAGACTCATGGACCGCTCAGTGTGGTTAACTCATCTATCGGTCAGACTGCTGAGAGCGTCGCTAGACCAGATCCAGCAGTGAATCGGCTCGGGAGGTGTACTGTTCTCGAATCTCGTTGGTATGGTTCGATTGTAACTCGTACGTCCGATCCGGTGGATTATCGGCCCATTCCCCGCCTCGAAGAAGGTGAGTGGCTTCGTACGCGAGAAGGCGGTCATCGGCGGCCATAACTTGTTCCCACTCCTCCTCAGTCGGCGGAGCGATGTCGAGCGACGTCCACACGGCATCTAGAATCTCAGATTCGATCCGTTCGAACACGTCATGTTCGACTTTCAACGGACGAGGAATATCGCCCAGATACGCCTCACCGGCGTCGTGTAGCAGTCCGAGTAATTGAAGACGAGGAGTCGCGTCCGAAAGTTCGGAACTCACGTGAAGCGAATGGTGAGCCACGCTGTAAAAGTCACGACAGTGACCGCCAAACCGGCAGGTATGGGCCAATCCGGCGGCGATATCTTCTAACTGAACATCAGTAGGGTCCGGTGCGTACAGATCGAATCCGCCGCCGGTGTATGTCTCTACGACACCCTTCCGTTCCCACGGCTCTGACATACGAACGCGATAGGTGATCATTAGATATGTGTATTTTGCCGTCAAACCCCGTGTGGAAACAGCGTGTCTCAAGCACCTTTCAGCGACCGGTTGTTTCACGGGAGAAATGTCTGAAGGATAGGATGCCAACAGAGCCAACGAGAAGAGTACCCGCGCTTTGGCCGGGAGAGGATGTCAGTCATCGGGACTTACTGGAGCTTTGTACTTTGACCTCACTTTGTCACCATCCCTCCACTGCCAGTAGTAGTAGCGGTTGTCATTGATCTCCTTGATCGTGATCGTCGCTTTCGACGGAACTTCGTCTGGAAGATCATCAGATTGGGCATCGTTCTCGTCGGCAGTTGATTCTTCATCGGGACGGCCGCCGCGAGCTTTGTGCGCTGCTAACGCCTCGGCATAGCGGGCGACGTACCGGAGCTGTTCAGGCGAGTAGCTGTTGAGGGTGTCAACCATCTCCGTCGAGAGATCTGCCGGCGGTGTCGGTGGTTTGGGAGTCATTTGGGGTCAGCCTCGTGTTAACCAACAGTGTCCGAACTAGCATGGATTTGTTGGTTAATAAGATATCGCATCGTCACGGACTAAAGAGTACGATTGACATCCTCCTCCGGCTGAAGCCGGAGGAATCCCGAGCGTTGGGATATTATGGTTTGCAGTCTCCCTGTTCTCTCGTGTTGAACGACCCGCTCTCGCGGTCGAACAGGAAGACTCCGGGCTGTGCCAACCAGCCGTTACTCATATCCCCCGTCGGGGGACTCTGAGTTATCCTTCGGCGGATGTTCACCGCACCGTTCACGTCCGCGTTCATCGTCGTCCCGCATGACGAACAGACGTACAGACCGCGTTCCACGCGATTCGAGTCACGAATCTGCCCGCAACACGAACACGTCTTACTCGTGTTCTCCTCGTCCACACGATCGACGATGATGCCGTGTTCCTCTGCCTTGTATTCGAGCAAGCGAGTGAACCGGTCACACTCCCAGCCGTGGAGTTTCTTGTTCCCCGACGCACCCCAGTTCCGCGAGTCACCGTTCTCGTCTTCGCGGATGTCGCTGAGGTCGCCAACCGCTATCTTCTCCACGCCTTCTTCCACACACCGCTGGACGATGTGCTTCGAGAGGGTGTGGAGGAAGTGGTCCTTGCGTCGGGAGAGTTTCTGTCGGGCCTTCCGTGCACGCCGTGACAGGCCATTCTCGCCCTCGGTCTGGTACTCCTCGCGGGTGAAGTAGTGTTTGTCCTCTTTCAGCACGTTCCCCGGATACAGCTCCGAGGGGCCGTCTTCGTAGTCGATGGCGAGGTAGTTGCTGATTCCGAGATCGATCCCCGCCGTGTTGTCACCCGGTGCATCTTCGACTGAAATCTCTTTTTTGCAGACGAGGTGGAGTTCCCACTCGTCACCGTTCCAGACGGCACGCACCTGCTGGATGTTTTCGACTTCGACGTCGGGGCGGGTTTCATATTCGGCGAGGATGAAGTCAGACCGCGATTCTTTCAGGTTGAAACCTTTCGAGAGGCGGAGTTGGCCGTGTTTGTCGTCGTGCTTGATTGCTCGTTTCTTCCACGTGACGGTGGAGCGCGGGTGGTCGTCGCCGTGTTTCCGGTAGCCGGGTGGATTGTTGCCGTCGTTGGAGTTGTACCAGCCGGTGAACGCTTCAGCAAGTTCTTCGAGAACTCGCTGACTTGACTGCGAATGCAGGTCACTGTAGCGTTCGTGGTCTTTCAACTCCGATTTCAACTCGGCCTCGTCGGGTATCTCGTCGTCTTCGTCCCACCGCTGGTGGGCGTAGTAGCGTCCGACGTTCCACAGTTTGGATGCTGCGAACCCGCACTGGTCGAGGTCGCCACGAACCTGTTGGTGGTTCGTGATTCGGGCGACGTAGGTGCGGGTCGTCTCCATCATCGTACTGTGTTCATAAGCCATTATGAGTTTTTGAGTATTAAAATCGGCGACAGGACGTTGAATATCCGGTTGGAGTGTCGTCGTGGGGTTGTCAGTCGGAGTGTCGGATTCATCCCGCGCCTAAAGGCGCAGGTATTCTCCTTGTTGTTTATAGGAAACAGAACGCCTGTTGTTAACCAACATATGATAGTAACTAGCTCTGTATGTTGGTTAAGTTGGATCGCTGTTTCTCCATCTTACGCATTCCGGCCCAACACACGGGGAGAGAATATATGCGAATCGACACCAATACATGGGGATATGAGCCGGGTAGGTAGCCATCTGAGACGGCTCAGGAAAAGCGACGACATCCTTGATCCCCGCTCGCGGCACAACATTCACGTCACCCGCGCGGCGGATCTTGACGCGGTCGGGCCGTGGTCGGGTGAGACGTTGGTCGCGGCGGTGCGACGAGCCGACGGCGAGGAGCGTGTGGTTGTCATCGATTACGGTCGGCACGAGCTCTATCTTGCGGCTGGCACCGAGCTCACGTATGAGCCACCACAGAGACTTGGACTCGCGGCGCCACCGGAGCTCTACGTCGCCGAGCCACATCGAATCGACCTCGACCACCAAACGACTACTGCTATTGAGCCCGTCGTCGTCTCCCCCAAATTCGACATCCTTGTCCCCGCCTTCGATTGGGAGGAGCTCAGCGATGACGACATGTTACCCCCAACCAATCGCCAGCCCTCGGGGACATCCGTCGGAAGCGGCACCGGCACACCCGGCTAACGAACAGTGCGAGGCTCAGCCCGTCTGTCGTGGTGAATGGAGTCAGTTTTATATATACCTGATAAGGATTCTATCGATATGCGTGAACTGTTCGCGATGTGGCGTGACACGCGGATGATACTGCTCGTTGCGGTAGTTGCGGCGATATACGCAGCAGTCCTGCTCCCGTTCAAACTATTCACGGTCATCCCGGGCATCACGAGCATCCGGCCGGCGAACGTGTTCCCGGTTATTTTCGGTATTATGTTCGGCCCGGCGGCGGCCTGGGGTGCGGCCATCGGGAACCTCATCGGCGATGTCTTCGGTGGCACGCTGGGACCGGGGAGTGTCTTTGGCTTCCTCGGGAACTTCTTCTTCGGCCTCGTGGGCTACAAGCTGTGGGGCAACCTGGGTCCGCTCTCCAGCGGCGAGGAGCCGAATATGCGCTCAGTCCAGCAGGTCATCGAATACGTCGTCACTGCCGTCGCCGCCTCGGCGGCGTGTGCAGTTATCATCGCTTGGGGCGTCGACCTGCTCGGCCTGGTGCCCTTCACCGTCCTCGGGCCGACGATCATGATCAACAACAGCCTCGCCGCTGCGGTGCTCGGCCCCCCGCTACTGTACCTGACGTATCCGCGCATCAAGGATATGGGACTGCTGTATCCCGACGTGATGCGCGAGGAAGACTTGGAGGAAACGAGCTTCTCACAGCCGGTCGTCGCGGCTTTGGGCATCCTTGTGGTTTCGCTGACATGGCTGGCGCTGGGCATCTATGTCTTCTCGCCGCAGTCGACCATGCAGATGGCGCTAGGCGGCGTCGGCCTCCTGTTGCTCGTCGTCTTCGTCGTCATCGGCAACCAGGGACTGCCAGCTCAGCTGAAGGGTGCCGACATCAGATAGTCGAGTCGAAACGCCGAAATCACCAGCCCATCAACTCTATCTTGAATGGACTCCCCCCAGTCTGACGACGGCCTCGTCGCCCGTCTCAGAGAGGTCGTCTTCTCGTATGACAGACAGGACGACACTGACGCCGTCGGCGACGACCATGCCGACCCTGACGCCCGCGAGGGGTTCGTCCTGCGTGGGGTGGATCTCGAGGTGCCCGACGAGTCGTTCACGGTCGTCATGGGCGCGAGCGGCGGCGGTAAGTCGACCCTGCTCCGCACGTTTAACGGCATCATTCCCGACTTCATTGATGGTGCGTTCGACGGAGACGTCCGGGTTCTCGACCGCGATCCGACCACCAGCCGCGTCAGCGAGATGGCCCGCGATGTGGGGATGGTCATCCAGGACTACGAGTCACAGCTGTTCGGCACGAGCGTTGAGACGGAAGTCGCGTTCGGGCCAGAGAACCTCGCGGTGCCGCCTGAGAACATCGGCCGGCGAATCGACGACTCGCTGTCGGTCGCTGGGCTCGGTGACCTCGGTCGCACACGGGAACCGGACTCGCTCTCCGGGGGACAAAAACAGCGGCTTGTGTTCGCTGGCGTCCTCGCCATGTACCCGGACCTGCTCATACTGGATGAGCCGACGAGCGACCTCGATCCGGCCGGAAGCCGCGACGTACTCTCGGTTGTGGGCCGGCTGGCCGAGGCGGCGACGGCGGATACCTCAGTTGGCGACTGGGAGGGTCCCGACAGCATCGTCCTCGTCACACACAAGATCGAAGAGGCTCTCCTCGCCGACCACGTGGTCCTCCTCAAAGGCGGCCGGGCAGCCCACGCCGGGCCGGCCGAGGAAGTGTTCCGAAACGTCGAGGCGCTCCGGGAGTCCCGGGTCGCCGTTCCACCGCTGGTCGCGGCGTTCGACCGCCTCGGCTTCGAGGGGGAAGACCTGCCGCTAGCCGTTGACGGGGCTGTTGAGACCGTCAATAGGGCAGACCTGACCTGGACGCCGCCCGGCAAGCGTGGCGGTCGCAATCCAGGTGTGCCTGCGGGCACCGCCACCGATCTCGGACGTCCGCTGTTTGAACTGGAGGAGGTTGCCCACGAGTACGACGCTGATGGCGAGACGGTCCGGGCCGTCGACGGCGTGGATCTCACGGTCAAAGAGGGAGAGGCCGTCGCCATTGTCGGCCACAACGGGAGCGGTAAGACCACTCTCGCTAAGCACCTCAATGGCCTGCTTGACCCGGACGAGGGGGTAGCCCGCTGGAATGGGCGAGACATCCGCGAGCTAGACATGTCCGAGGTTGGCCGCAGTGTCGGCTACGTCTTCCAGAACCCGGATCACCAGATATTCGCCGCGACAGTCGAGGAAGAGGTCGCCTTCGGCCCCGAGAACTTCGAGTTGACGGGCGACGAACTTGACCGCCGCGTTGCTGGGGCCATCGAGACGGTCGAACTCGATGGGCTAGAGGACGCGGATCCGTTCACCCTCTCGAAGGGCCAGCGCCAGCGGGTCGCGCTGGCCTCGGTGTTGGCCACCGACCCGGACGCCATCATTTTCGACGAGCCGACGACGGGGCTGGACGCCGAACAGCAGGCGACGTTCATGGACCTTGTGGCCGACCTCAACCGCGAGGACGGCGTCACCGTCGTCATGGTCACCCACAGCATGTCGACGGTGGCGACATATGCGCCCCGGACCGTTGTGATGAGCGACGGTCGGAAGGTTGCGGATGAACCGACCCGCGAACTGTTCGCCGACGAGGATGCCCTGGCCGAGTGGGATCTTCGGCCACCTCAGCCGGTGGCACTCTCGAACCGGCTGGCCGCCGATGCGGGCCAGACTGACGCCCTCCCGGCGCTGTCGGTTGACGAACTGGTTGCGGGGCTCGCCGACGAACCGATGACGACGACCGGTCCGGGAGGTGGATCGGCGTGAGCGCTGCATCCTCGCTATACGTCCACGGCGACTCCGTGTTCCACCGCCTCGCGCCGCGGGCCAAAATCGCCCTCGCGGCGGGGCTGTTCGCCGTCGCGCTCGTCTTCGATCATCCCGCGTTCGTCGGTATCCCACTGGTTGTGGCCTTTGGGACGCTCGTCGCGCTCGGTGGGTGGAGCAACTTCCGACGCGTGCGGTTCATCGTTGTTGCCGTCTTCGTAGTCGGCCTCGTCGTCTGGCCGCTGTTCACGCCTGCGGGTGGGCCCATCTGGCTCTCAACACCTGTGGTTGAGTTGACCCGCAACGAGTTTCTCGTCGCGCTCGGGCGGAGCACGCGGTTCGCCTCGTTCATCGTCACCGGTCTGCTGTTCGTGACAGTCACCTCCAACGAGGAGCTGGTCGCCGGCCTCCGCAGTTTGGGTGTCCCATTCGCCTTCTGTTTCGCCGTCGGGACGGCTCTACGGTTGTTCCCGACCCTGCTCGGTGCGACCGGGACGGTCCGGCAAGCGCAGGAGGCACGCGGCCACGACCTCAGCTCCGGGTCGCCACTCCAGCGCATCCGCAACTACATCCCACTGCTCATTCCCGTGTTCATGACCGCTATCCGGAACGTCCAAACACAGGCGATGGCGCTTGAGGCACGCGGGTTCGACACCCAGGCGGAGCGCACCTTCTACGGTCGGCAGTCGCTGGCCGGAAGCGACTGGGTCGCAGTCGGTGTCGGTAGCCTCATGCTCGTCGGCTCGGTCCTCGCGCGGTACGTGTTGGGCAAGGGGACCGTCTGAAGGCGTGCCGGTCAGAAACTGCTGTCCGGATGCTCCCACTCTTTCCCGTACGCCCGCTGGCTCTCGGTCATCTCGTCGATGCTGACGCCGAGCGTCTCCAACTTCCGCTCAGCGACTGCGCGGTCCAGCCGGTCCGGGATGTTGTACAGTCCCGGCGTCAGGGCATCGCCGTCGCCCGCGAGCATGTCGTGGGCCGCGATGAACATCATGGCATGGGTGGTGTCGATGACCTCTGCCGGGTGCCCCTGGCTGTACGGGCCGGTGAGGTTGACCAGCCGACCCTCCGCCAGCAGGTTCAGTCGGCGGCCGTCGGACATCTGATACTGCGTGACGCCCTCCTTCGGCGTGGTTACCTCCTCGGCCATCGCTTCGAGGTCGTCGAGGGCGATCTCCACGTCGAAGTGCCCGGAGTTCGCCAGCGTCGCGCCGTCTTGCATAGCCTCGAAGTGCTCTTTCCGCATCACCTCACGGTTACCCGTCGCGGTGATGAACAAGTCGCCTACCTCGGTTGCCTCGGCCATCGACATAACGCGGTGGCCGTCCATGTGGGCCTGGAGTGCCTTCCGTGGGTCGACCTCGGTGACGATTGTCTGGGCACCCATTCCACGGGCCTTCCGGGCGATGCCGCGGCCACAGTAGCCGTAGCCACAGACCACGACGTCTTTGCCCGAGATGATGGCGTTGGTCGTGATGGCGATATTCGTGAGCGAAGACTCGCCCGTCCCGTGGACGTTGTCGAAGAAATGCTTCATCGGGGTGTCGTTGACACCGTAGACCGGGAACTCGAGGACGCCTTCGTCCTCCATCGCCTCAAGACGGGTGATGCCGGCGGTGGTCTGCTCGCCACCGCCGATCACGTCGGCGGCCACGTCGCGGTGGTCGGCGTGGACCTTGGCGATGAGCTCACAGCCGTCATCAAGGATGAAGTCGGGTTCGCGTTCGAGCAGGTCGTGCTGGGCCGCGTCGAACTCCTCGTCGGTCATCCCCTCCCACGCGAAGGCAGTGATGCCGTCGCGAGCGTCGAGTTCCTTGACGACCGGCCCGTGAGTACTCTGTGGTTCACTCGGCGTGAAGAGGACCTCCGCGCCGGCGGCCCGGAGCGTCTCGATGGCGACGCCGGACTTCGGTTCGAGGTGGGAGGCGAACGCCACGGTGTAATCCTCGAGCGGTCGTGTCTCGCCGTACTCATCCTGGAACGACCGGAGGATGGGGGTGTGCTCGCGCGCCCAGGATAGCGGGTCGTCGGCATCAGATGGCGTGGGCGTCATGCTGAGGGCTACTCATCGTTTCGGATTAAGCACTCCGGAACCGGTTAGCTGTGGGTTAACTTACAGCTTCTACCGATTTCGTATTTCAGTGTCCAGACACCCTTAGGGGGGCTTTCGCATCGCTACCGCTGTACCGCCAAGCGAGTAGGACTGGATAATTTACTGGTCCTCACGCTCTTCCCATTCCGGACGTGGCGTCGGGGCCGGGAGTTCGTCAACCTCAGTTCGAAGCTCGTCCTCAGTTGTCCACGGGAAGCATCGATCGTGGCGTTCGAATTTGCGGAACTTGTTGAGATGGACCCAACTGTACGTTGCCGGCTCTTCGTCCTCATCTGCCCGCTCGTCGATCACATCCCACACCTCCTGTTCGTCGATACCGAGACCGTTCTCTTGGGCGCGATCAACGAACGGCTCGACGTTTAATTGGACTTCATCCTCCAACAAATCGTCTGCGAACGCTATCTCGAGAGCGGCCTAAATGATATGCCCTTTCGATTCAAGATTCGAATCAGTCACCCTCGAGGATGGCAACAATATCGGAGAGATCGAAGAGACGGAGGTCATCACGTTCGTCTGCAGCTTCCTCAACGGAGCGTTTGAAGCCAGAACGACTGAACAGGGCGAATTCATAGGTCGGCTCATCACCTCCCTTGGGTGTCCAGTCGATGTGCTCCACGTCATCTTCGAGATTCGAAAGCACATCATAGCCGAGGGGTGTACTGGTGAACTTCGCTTCGCCAACGATCAGCGTTGACTCGTCAGTTGGGGCGACGACATCTACCTCTCGGCCCTTGTACCACCACTGGCGTGGCACCTGCGTGAGCTGATAGTCTGCATAGAGCGCCGGCACCGCCTGGTGACAGAGCGATTCGAACGTTTCGCTGACGAAGTCGGGCAATTCCGGTTCGATAAGATCCGCGTAGGCGTTCTCGCCGTAGAGTTCGTACTGTCCCCCGCGGCCGTAGAGATACCGGAAGTAAAACCGGAACACGGGGTCCCGAATCTGGTATCGCGTCCGCTTGCTGCGTGCCGGGTCGGCGAGTGCTGGATGGTGTTTCTCGATGATCTGGAGCGTTTCCAGCCGGTCGAAGTAGTACGACGTGTTGGTGCTCTCGATGCCGGCTCCCTGAGCGATTTCATTCCGACTGCGGTTCCCGCTGGCCATCGACTCTAGAACAGAAAAATACGTGTTCACCTCGTTGAGTTCCATCTGGAGGACGGTTTCGGGCTCGTCGTGGAGTGGGCCATCCGGGTCGCACAGCAGCCGTGTGATGTTCTCTCCGAGGTTCTGTGATGAATCGAGTGGGCTGAGATATCGGGGTGTGCCGCCGAAGACGCCATGGACGAACACCCGTTCTTCGGGATCGTACGTCGGCACGAACTCCTGGATGGAGCGAAACGGCAGCTGGGTGAGTTCGAGGCGGCCATTCGGTGTCTGGGATACCCGGCCGTAGAGTGGCGCACCGACATCGAGGACGTGCGTATGAATCATACCGATTGCAGAGCCTGTGAGTACGAGCGTTGCCTGACTCTCGTCGACAGCCGTATCCCACAGGTGTTGAATGACCGACGGAAGTCCCTCGTTCGATTCGATGAGGTACGGGAATTCGTCGATGACGATGATAGCGTCTCTGTCGGTGAGGTACGTCAAGAGCGGTTCCCATTCCTCTTTGACGGCCGTGATGTCTGGATAGGTCGTCGCTGCTGCTTCGACGAATCGCCTGAGCTGTGTCGTCGCTGTTCCCTGGACTGCCTGATAGTACACAGCATTGTCGCGGTCGGCAATCGATTGGCGGACAAGTTCGCTCTTGCCGATTTGACGGCGCCCATAGATAATGGCGAGCTCTGCAGCCTCACTCTCGTAGAGGGCCTGCAACCGATCGAGTTCATCGAGCCGATTGACGAACTGGTCCATACACCCAGTCGTGGTGGGAGATACATACGTGTTTCGAGTTTTAGAGGCAAAACTATAATAGTCTGAACGATAATATCCTGGACTCTAATATGACGAGCTAATGTTCGACGAAGGTCAGAATGCTCCCTGCGGACGCAGAAAAAGGTAACCAACAGATCAGAAAACACCGCCTTTGCGTGGTTAACTTGGTAAGATAAAAATTCGCCCTCGAACACCCTTGATGAGTTCTTCTGCCGTTCGATTAATTGGGCCGTGTTGAATCGCTGTAAGGCGTTGGAATTCACTGTTTGACGAGGCGTTTGATGTTATAGACGACACACATCAGCGCGATTTCGCGGAACTCACGGAACCATGACCGCGCTCGCACGGCGAAGC
>NZ_JANHDN010000005.1 GCF_024494565.1 Halorubrum rutilum | reverse complement strand
CCTCCCGCCCCCCCAGCCTCGTCGGTGGCGGCTGGCGCCGCCCGCGACTCCCTCGCGCGTGCTCCTCGGCCCCGAGGCGGCCTCAGAGGCACGCGCCACCGCGGTTGTACTGGTATGTCGTCGGTATCGATATCCGATCGAGATCGCGTCAGGTCAGAACTCGAAGCCGACCGCGTCGCGGTCGGGGCGAAGCGGGCTCATCGGGTACGGCGGCGACGCCTTCGGGTCATTGAACGGCCGGGGCGCCACGTCGTTCGGGCCGTCGGGGTAGAAGAGGGCGGCGAGCGTCTGGATCGCGTCCCGCCCGCTGGCGAGTTCGAACTGCCCGCCGCCGTACATCTCGATCCCCTGCTCCCGACAGTACGCGATCGTCTCAAACAGCGATTCGAGGGTGCCGAACCGGGACGGTTTGATGTTGCAGTACCCCGGGTCGATCGGGAGCGATTCGAGGCTCTCGACCCCGTCGATCGGGTAGTCGAAGGAGAGCCGGTCCGCCTGCGGCTCGACGAGCGCCCGCGTCGCCGGCGTGAGCGCCGGGTCCTCGACGACCGCGGCGGGGAACGCGGCGAACACGTCGCGGTACAGCTCGGGGTCGGCCTCGGCGTCCACGTCGGTGCCCTCGTACCAGCCCTTGAGGTCCAGGATCCGGACGGCGTCCGTCTCCCGGAGCGTCACGAACGCCTCCTCCGGCCAGTCCGGCGTCGGGTCGAGCTTGAACTCCAGCTCGTCGTCGAGCGCGAGCAGCTCCTCGACGCGGTCGGTCGTCGGCGGCTCGCCGAGGCGCGTGGAGACGACGAACCGCACCGGCGACGCCTCGACGCCGAGGAACGCGCCGAGCGACTCCTCCCGCTGCCTGAGCGCCAGGTCGAGCGCCGCGCTCTCGACCGCCCACCGGCGGTAGCTCCGCGAGTACTCGCGTTCCGGCGCCTCGTGCGCGAACAGATCCTCGTTGTCGAGCCGCGCCGACAGCTCGTCGATCGTCCACTCCCCCTCGATGTCGATCGGGTCGGTCCCCGCGAGCGCGTCATGGTCCTCGGTCTCGTAGGTCACGTCCTCGCCGCGTCCGACGACGCCGTCGCCGGCGAGCCGGAACTCGGTGGTGGTGCGCTCGAAGCCGCTGGTGGTCGCGCCGGTGTACCGACGCCGGTCGACGGACTCGATGGTCACGGACAGCTCCGCGATACGCTCGTAGACGCTCATGGATCGTCCGACGCCCTCGGTGAACTTAAATCAGGGACGCGGGCGGCCGCCGTCGGGACTCGCTCCGTCGCCCCCGGGTCCGTACCGCGTCCGGAGCTTCTCGACGTGGGTTCCGAGCGTCCAGAACAGCGGGATCACGGTGAGCACGACCGCGCCCGCGGCCGCGACCTGCAGCACCGTCGTGGTGAACCACGGCGTCGCGTCGGCGTACGGCAGCGAGGTGTGGGTCACGCCGCCGGTCACGGGGACGAAGTAGTCCATCAGGAGGTCGACCGTGTACCACGCGGTCGCGACGGCGACCGCCCCCGGCGGGAAGTCCGTGATCCGGTAGAGCACGAACGCCTGCACGACCATTCCGAGGTGGCTCACGAGGAGGAACGCGTACAGCGGCGGCCCCGACGTCTCGACGAACCGCGGCGCGAAGACGACGAGCACGTAGGGGGTCCACAGCCCGAGCTTGACGTTGCCGAAGAAGGCGAGCGTCGCGAGGGTGTCGCTCGACCGCCCGACCGCCCACGCCGCGAGCGCGAGCGCGATGAGCAGCGTCGCGCCCGGGCTGTCCGGGACGAACGCCCACATCTCGACGGGCACTTCCCGGAACTGGAACCGGTAGTACCAGAAGCCGAACGCGGTGCCGACGAGGTTGATCGCGACGATGACCCACGCGAACCGGAAGGCGACGTCCTCCAGCGCCTCCGGCAGGGGCGCGACCCACCGCGGCAGCGGCTCGCGCTCCGGGGGGTCGCGTCCGAGCGCGCCGACGATGTCCATACGCTCGGGTCGGCCCCGTCGCTCAAAGCCGTGGCGGTCGCGGATCGCCCCGACGCGAGCGCGGTCGGGCGTCGCCGGCGGTCGGGTCGGCCCCCGGCCGGACGAAAAGGGCTATGAGTCCCCGGCCGGAACGCTCGTGGTATGCGCCCGCGCACGCTGCTCGCGCTGCTGCTCGTCGTCCCCCTCGTGGACGCGCTGTTCCTGATCGTGGTCGCGACGCGGCTGGGGTGGGCGGTCACGGTCGCGCTGGTCGTGTTGACCGCCGTGCTCGGGATGCTCCTCCTGCGCGCCGAGGGGCGGGCGACGCTCGCGCGCGTCCAGCGCAAGCTGGCCCGCGGCGAGCCCCCGACCGACGAGCTGCTCGACGGCGGCCTCCTGATCGCCGCCGGCGCGTTCCTGCTCACGCCCGGGCTCGTCACCGACGCGGTCGGCTTCCTGCTCGCGCTCCCGCTCTCGCGAGTCCCGATCCGCATGGCGCTCAAGAAGTACGTCGTGGTGCCGTACCTCGACGGCGAGAGCGGGGGCTTCGCCTCCGGCAACGTGTACATCGGCGGCTTCCCCGGCGGCGACGGCGGCGGGGCCGGCTTCACGATGGGCGGCGGGGGATTCGGCGGCGACGGGTTCGACGGCCCCGCCGGCGACGACCCCGACGACTTCCCCGGTGCGGGCGGCGCCGGTGGGTCCGGTGGAGCGACGGACGGGGGAAGCGGCGGGAGCGGCGACGGCGGCGACCGTTTCGACGACCCGGACCGCGCCGACGACGTGGTCGACGTCGACTTCACGGTCGAAGACGAGGAGTCCGAGCGAACCGACTGACCGCGAGAGGATCGCGGCGCGGGACGTTAAAACCGCGAGACGGCGGCGGACTGTCGAAAGGAAACCCTTAAAATCCTACCCGCGCAACGACCGAATGCGCTCACCTGGGCCAATAGCTCAGTCAGGTTGAGCGCTCGGCTGATAACCGGGAGGTCCACGGTTCAAATCCGTGTTGGCCCACCTGCTTCGCGGGCGGCCTTCGGCCGCTCGGGATTGGTGGGCTGGGACTCCCCAGCCACCCAATTTCGTCGTTCTAATCCTCCAGCGACGCCGCTACATCGTCGAGAGCGCGTTCGAGGCGTGCTCGGTCGAAACGGTCCCGTTCTCCCGTGACCAGTCATTTGTAGGCCGCGCGCGAGGGGGTGGTATGGACCGATTGGCCTGTTACGACTGCGGCGAGACGTACGCGTTCGGCGACGCGGTCCGCTGTCGCTGCGGCGAGCCGCTCTGGTTCGAGCCCGACACCGCGTCGTTCGACTGGTCCGACGCGAGCGGAACGACGGGGGGCGACGCGACGCTCGGACGGGACACCCTCTGGCGTTACGACTCCGTGCTCCCCGCGGCGGCGCCGACCGGATTCGCCGCCGCTGCCGGGGGGACGCCGCTGTTTCGGGCGCCGTCTATCGAACCGACGGACGGCCCCCGGATCCATCTCAAGGTCGAGGGCGTCAACCCGACGGGGAGCTTCAAGGACCGGGGAACGGCCGTCGGTGTCTGCCGAGCGGACGGCCCGATCGGAACGGTCTCGCACGGCAACATGGCGCTGAGCGTCGCCGCTCACGCCGCCGCGGCGGACCGCGAAGCGGTCATCCTCGTGGCCGAGGACACCCCCGACTCCCGGCTCGCGATGATCGCCCAACACGACCCGCACCTGTTCCGGGTCCGCGGGGACTACGGGCGGCTCTACCGCGACACCGTCGACGGCGACCTCGGCGCCGCGTTCCTCAACTCGGACGCCCCGCTCCGCGTGGCCGGACAGAAGACGGTCGCGTACGAGATCTGCGAGGCGTTCGCCCCCGACGCCCCCGACGCGATCGTCCTGCCGGTCAGCAGCGGCGGGCAGGCGAGCGGGGTCTGGAAAGCGCTCCGAGAGCTGGACGCCGCCGGACTGCTCCCGTCGGTACCGCGGATCTACCTCGCGCAGGCCGCGCGGTGCGATCCGATCGCGCGGGCGTACCGACGCGGGAGGTCGCGCGTCGAGCCGGTCGAGGGGGAGCCGACGGCGGCCGTCTCGATCAACAACGCCGACCCGCCGAGCGGGAACCGGGCGCTGGCCGCGGTCGCGGAGACGGACGGGGGCGTCGTCTCCGTCGCCGAGGAGGCGATGATCGACGAGACGGACCGCCTCGCGGCCGACGCCGGGGTCTCCGTCGAGCCGTCCTGCGCCGTGGCCACAGCCGCCGTGCGGGAGCTCGCCACGGCCGGGGAGTTCGACGCCGCGGACGACGTCGCCGTGATACTGACCGGGTCGGGGTACAAGTACGGGCCGTCGGATCCCGACACCGCGTCGGTTCGGGAGGTCGACCGGACGGACGTCCCCGCCGCGGTCCGCGACGCGGTGTCGTGAGCCGCCGCAACCGGCCGCTGTCGGTCCTTCCGTCGGTCGGCGGCGTCGTCTCGCCGGACCAGCGCGCCGACGTACCGGAACTGCGGTCCCATCGAAACCGCTCCGGCGAGGCCGGCTCGGGAGGGGTCGCCGGGGATACGCGGCGACGAACGCGTACACCGAGACGGGGGCGCTGAGCGGGTTGAGCCGGCGGCGTGGACGTCGGGACCTCCGACCACCGAATATTTGTACCAGTCAGCAGTCATCCACGGACGCCCTCGAAACCATGCTCGACGAGATATTCGAGATCGTCTTCGACGTTATCCTGGAGTTGGTCCCC
The DNA here is from genome assembly GCF_024494565.1 of Halorubrum rutilum. Next base: position 370,231 of record NZ_JANHDN010000005.1, on the reverse strand, counting down.
ACCGTCGTCCTCAAAATCGTCCTCTTGCTCGCCGGTCTCGTGGCGGTGGCGATCGGCGTCCCGCTGCTCGCCGACTCGCCGCTCTTCGGCGGCGCGCTGACGGTCCTCGGCGCGGCGGCGGTGATCGGCGTCCTCGCCAGCTGGGTGCTCTGAGGCGCGGCGGCGCGCTCCGCGGTCGCCGCGGTCCGTGCGATCGCGGTCGCGTTCCTCCGGCGGTCGCCGAGGGCCCCACTACGTTTAACCGGTCCGGACGAGATGTTACCAACGATCATGAAGAAGCTGATCAACGACCCGGACGACGTCGTCGACGAGATGCTCGACGGGATGACCGCGGCGCACCCGGACCGCCTCCGCCGGCTCCCGGAGACGCAGGTACTCGTCCGCGACGACGCGCCGGTCGACGACAAGGTGGCGCTTGTGACCGGCGGCGGCAGCGGCCACGAGCCGACCCATGCGGGGTACATCGGCGACGGAATGTTAGACGGGGCGGCCGCGGGCGACGTGTTCTCCTCGCCGACCGCGGACGAGTTCGAGGAGCTGATCGGGGCCTGCGACGCGGGCGACGGCGTCCTCGCGATCATCAAGAACTACGAGGGCGACGTGATGAACTTCGAGACCGCCATCGAGCTCGCGGAGATGGAGGGGATCGAGGTCGAGAGCGTCGTGGTGAACGACGACGTGGCGGTCGAGGACTCGCTGTACACGTCCGGGCGGCGCGGCGTCTGCGGGACGATCCTCGTCCACAAGGCCGCGGGCGCGAAGGCGGCGCAGGGCGCCGACCTCTCGGAGGTTAAGCGCGTCGCGGAGAAGGTGATCGACAACGTCGGCACGATGGGCACCGCGCTCACCTCCTGCGTCACCCCCGAGAAGGGCGAGCCCACCTTCGACCTGGGCGACGACGAGATCGAGCTCGGGATCGGGATCCACGGCGAGCCGGGCACCGAGCGCACCGAGGCGATGCCCGCCGACGAGGTCACCGAGCACCTGACGGAGGCGGTCCTCGACGACCTCGACGAGGGGCAAGAGGTGCTCACGGTCGTCAACGGGATGGGCGCGACCCCGCAGATGGAGCTGTTCGTCGTCAACCGTCGGCTCCAGGAGCTGCTCGGCGAGCGCGGCCTGGAGACGTACGACGCGTGGGTCGGCGACTACATGACCTCGCTCGACATGGCCGGCGCGTCGATCACGGTGTGCGCGGTCGACGACGAGCTGAAGGAGCTGTTCGACGCGCCGGCCGACACCCCGGCGCTGACGACGAAATGAGCGACGACGGCGCTGCGACCGGAGACGACCCGGCGACCGACGACGGCGCGGCGGTCGTCGCGGCGGTCGAGGCGGTCGCCGAGCGCATCGAGGACGAGCGCGACCACCTGACCCAGCTGGACTCCGCCATCGGCGACGCCGACCACGGCGGGAACATGGCGCGCGGCTGGGCCGCGGCCGCCGACGCCGCGCGCGACCTCGACGACCCCGACCCGGAGACCGTCGCGAAGACGGTCGGCAAGACGCTGATGGGGGAGGTCGGCGGCGCCTCAGGCCCGCTGTTCGGCGGGTCGCTCGTGTTCGCGGCGGGCGAGCTCGGCGACGGGATCACCCCCGAGAGCGCGGTCGCGTTCGCGGAGACGTACCTAGAGAAGGTCGAGGACCGGGGCGACGCGCGCGTCGGCGACCAGACGGTGGTGGACGCGCTGACGCCCGCGGTCCACACCTTCAAGAAGTCGATCGAGGTCGACGACCTCCCGCCGATCGAGGCGCTGGCGAAGGCGGTCGCCGCCGCCGAGCGCGGCGTGGCGTTCACCGTCCCGATCCGCGCCCGAAAGGGCCGGGCCTCCTACCTCGGCTGGCGCTCGGTCGGCCACCAGGACCCGGGGGCGACGAGCGCGCTGTTCATCCTCGAAGAGCTGCTCGTCGTCGCCGCCGACCGGCTCGGCGTCGACGTCCCCGAGACGGACGCCGCGTCACCGACGATCCCGGACGACGATCCTGACGAGGCCGCGGAGGACGGCCCCGCCGGAGGGGCCGACTTGGAGGGCGACTGATGGTCGGGATCGTCGTCGTCTCGCACAGCGAGCGCGCCGCCGAGGGGATCGCGGAGATCGCCGCCGAGATGGCCGGCGACACCCGGATCGAGCCGGTCGGCGGCGACGGGAACGGCGGGATCGGCACCGTCCCGGACGCGATCGAGGACGCCATCGACGCGGCGGCCGGCGCGGGCGGCGAAGCCGGGGGAGAGGAGTCCGACGGCGTCGTCGTCCTCGTCGACCTCGGCAGCGCGGTGATGAACGCGGACGTCGCCGTCGAACTGAGCGACGCCGAGGCGGTCATCGCCGACGCCCCCGTCCTCGAGGGCGCGGTCAACGCGGCGGTCGCGGCCACCGACCCGTCGGCCACGATAGCGTCCGTCCGCGAGCAGGCGGAGGCGGCGCGCGACGTCGAGAAGCTCTGAGGCGGGGCCGTCCCTCTCTCCTCTCGGTTCGGGCTACGGCCCGCGGTCGTCGAGCCCCAGCACGTCGAGGACCTCGCGGCGCGTCTCGCAGGCGAGCGCGTCGCTCGCGAGGGACGCCGCGGCGTCGGCGTCGACCTCGCGCACCCGCGCCTTCACCTCGGGCGCCGTCACGGCGCTCATGCTGAGCTCGTCGAAGCCGAGCCCGACGAGCAGCTCCGTCAGCGCCGGGTCGCCGGCCATCTCGCCGCAGATCCCGACCCAGGCGTCGCTCCCCTCGGCGGCCGCCGTCGTGCGGTCGAGAGCACGCAGCACCGCCGGGTGGAGCGGGTCGTGGTACTCCGCGACGGCGTCGCTGCCGCGGTCGGCCGCCATCACGTACTGAGCGAGGTCGTTCGTCCCGACGCTCAGGAAGTCCAGCCGCTCCGCGAGCGCGTCGGCGAGGAACGCCGCCGCCGGCGTCTCCACCATCGCGCCCAGCTCCGGGACCGCGTGGTCGACGCCCTCGCTCGCGAGGTCGTCGGCGACCGACTCGACGGTCGCGACCGCGCGCTCGACCTCCTCGACCCGCGTCACGAGGGGGAACATCACGGCGAGCCCGTCGCCCGCCTCGGTCGCCGCGGCGCGGAGCAGCGCCCGGAGCTGCGTCTCGAAGAGGTCCGCGTGCTCGTCGAGCGACAGCCGGATCCCGCGCCGCCCGAGGAACGGGTTCGGCTCGTCGGGGAGGTCCAGGTAGGGAACCGGCTTGTCGCCGCCGACGTCGAGGGTGCGTACGACGACGCGGTCGTCCGGGTCGTCGAACGCCGACAGCGCGGCCGCGACCGCCTCGTACTGCTCGTCCTCGGTCGGCGGCGACTCGCGATCGACGAAGAGGAACTCCGTGCGGAACAGCCCGACGCCGTCGGCGCCGCGCTCGGCGGCCGGCCCCAGCTCGGCCTCGCCGCCGACGTTGGCCGCGACCTCGACCGGCCGGCCGTCGGCCGTCTCGACGCGCCCTCGGATCGCGTCCGGGCCCGCCTCCCGCGCCGCTTCGCGGCGCGCCCCGTCCGGGTCGACGACGACCTCGCCGGCCTCGCCGTCGACGAGGACGGTCTCCCCGTCCGCGACCGATTCGAGCGCCTCGCCGACGCCGACGACCGCGGGGATCGCGAGCGACCGCGCGATGATCGCGGCGTGGGAGGTGCGGCCGCCCTCGACGGTCGCGATTCCCGCGACCGCCCCGGGGTCGAGCGCGGCGGTGTCGCTCGGCGTGAGCCGCTCCGCCAGCAGGACCGTGCCCTCGGGGAGCGCGGCGAGGTCCGCGGCGCCGGTCGGTCCGTCTCCCTCGGCGTCGAGGAGCGCGCGGAGCAGCCGGTCGCGCACGTCGCGCAGGTCGTCGGCGCGCTCGGCCATCCGCCCCTCCATCCCCTCGAACTGCGCGACCGCCTCGTCGAACCGGTCCGCGACGGCGTGCGCCGCGGGGGTCCCGTCGCGGATCTCGGCCTCGACGTCCTCGACTATCGTCGGGTCGTCGAGGAACCCCTCGTGGGCCTCGAACACCGCCGCCTCTTCCTCCCCGACGCGCTCGGCCGTCCGGTCGCGGGCGTCGCGCAGGGCCTCCCGGGCGGCGTCCCGGGCCGAATCGTACCGCTCCAGTTCCGCCTCGGCGTCGACCGCGGCCGGGTCGGGGCGGTCGGGGAGCGTCAGGTCGGCGTCCGGCCGGTACCAGCGCGCCGCGCCGACGCCAGAGCGCGGCGTGCTGCCGACGCCGTCGAGCGTCCTCACGGCGCGTCCCCGGCGTCGCCGCCGCTCCCTCCGGCCTCGGATTCCCCCTCGACCGGACTCGCGAGCAGGTCGCAGACCGCGTCCAGCGCCGCCTCGGCGTCGGGGCCCTCGGCGACCACGCGGACCGACTCGCCGTGCTCGACGTTGAGCCCGCTGACGGAGAGCATGCTGTCGGCACGGACGAGGCCGTCGTCGCCGTCGTCGGCGCGGCCGATCGACACGTCGGCGTCGAATCGGTTCGCCGTCTGTACCAGCTTCGAGGCGGGGCGCGCGTGGAGCCCGGCCTCGGGTTCGACCGTGACGGTCCGTTCCATGGGGTCGGGTTGGACCCCGGCGGGTAATAGCTGATCGGAGTTCACGGCGGTCGCCGGGCCGGCGTCGCGTTCGGGGCGGCTACGGCGCAGCCTGCTTCGTGGAGACGAGCTCGATCACGTCGCGGTGGGAGAGCTCGCGGTCGGCCCCGACCTGGCGCCCGCTCCGACAGTCGGTGCCGTGGAGCAGCCCCTCGCCGATGTCCGAGTGGATGTGGTACGCGAAGTCCTCCGTCGTCGACCCCTCGGGGAGGACGAAGCAGTCGCGGAAGACGCCCTTCTCGTCTTTACTCCCGTTCGCGGAACCGGGGAAGACCGCGATACAGCCGAGCACGTCGAAGACGGCGGCTTCGAGCGCGCCCTGAACCCCAGTACCCTCGTACTCGGCGACGAACTCGGCGATCTTGTCGAGGCCCGCTTCCTGCTCGCCGGAGACGTCGCCGACGACGTCGAAGTCGCGCTCGCCGGGCGCGTAGTCGACGACGCCCGCCTCGTCCGCGGTTTTGAGGGCCTTCTCCGCGTGGGCGCTCGCGGGGACGAACGAGAGGTGGTCGTAGTCCGGGTCGGCCGTGATCTCCTCCCAGTTCGCCTGCGCCTCGGGCGTGTCCATCTTGTTGGCGGCGACGACCATCGGCTTCGTCCGCTTGCGGATCTCGCGGGCGAGGTCGGTCTTGTCGGTCTCGTCCCACGTCTCCGGGTCGAGCTCTAACCCCTCGGCGAGGATCACCCGCTTCATCCGGTCCTTGTCGATGCCGAACGCGGACATCTGGTCGGCGAGCTCCGCCTCGATCGCGGCGTCCGCACCGTGGTAGCGCGTCTCGAACTTCTCCAGTCCTTTCTCCAACACGTCGAGGTACCACGCGTCCAGCTCCTCCTCCAGGAAGTCGATGTCCTCGCGCGGGTCGTGGCCCTCGGTCGCCTCGCCCTCGATGTCCGTCTTCCCGGAGAAGTCGACGACGTGGATCAGCACGTCGGTCTCGTTGAGGTCGGTGAGGAACTGGTTCCCGAGCCCGCGGCCCTCGTGGGCGCCCGGGACGAGCCCGGCCACGTCGACGAGCTTCACGGGGACGAACCGCGTCCCCTCGCGGCAGACCCCCACGCTCGGCGTACAGGTCTCGCCGAACTCGGGGGCGGCGCAGTCGACGCGGACGTACGCCTCGCCGACGGTCGGGTCGATCGTGGTGAACGGGTACGCACCCTCGGGCACGTCGTTCATCGTCGCGGCGTTGAAGAACGTCGACTTCCCCACCGAGGGCTTGCCGACGAGGCCGATCCGATAGCTCATTACCGCCAGTGCGCGACCCGCGGTGAAAAGCGATGCGAGACGCTCCGTGACGTGTGTACGGGTGACGCGGACGGCGGGCGTGACCGACGGCGACGGATCCGACGCGACCGACGGGTCCGATCAGGCGTCGCCGTCGGACTGGCCGGGCTCCCCGACCGCCTCGACGGGGAGGACGTTCTGCAGCGCGGTGAACGCGTCTTCGGCGCTCTCGAACCGCGGTTGGTCGATCTCGGCGACGAGGTCGCCGAGGTCGGCGTCGCCGTCGGCGAACAGCACGGTCGTTCCGGCGCACTCGTCGACGAGCGTCTCGCGGCTCGTCGGGTACGACCGCTCGCGGAGTTCGCCTTCGACGCGTGACAGGTGCACTTCGTGAGTCATGCCACCACGTTAGCGCGCCGGGGGCTTAAACGCGCGCTCCGGCGTGGCCGGTGCGCCCGGTGCGGCCGGCGCGGCCCGCGCGGCTGCGAGAGCGATCGCGGCCCCCTTCGGGAGCGTTCGATCCGCCGGTGGACGTTTCGAAAGTCGGTAGACTCCGGCGCATCCGCCGTCTCAGGCCACGAGGCGGCTATATCACGGTAAATAACTACACTAAGTCGGCCTCAGTAGTAGCGAGTGTAAATTTCTATCCGTTATTCGACCCGGTGTTTTAAATTCGATTTTCATAGCAGGAATACTACTCGGCGCCGAACTGCGTTCGCGAAACGACTAACGAAATGCCGTATTATCGTGTGTACACTCACCGATTTCCTTATTAAACGCCCGAGTGTGCCTATGAGACGTGAAAGAAGCCATGTTCGACCAGATGTTTACCGGAAACACGCAGGCGCGTACCGTCTCCGTTCGCAGCGATCCGACCGCCCTCGCGGCCGACTTCGAGGTGACCGGCGCGTGAAGAGTCCGATCCGGATGACGAAGTACCGGACGCTGCTCCTGGCGACCGTCGGATTCAACTTCTCGTTTCTGATCTGGTTCTCGTTCGCGCCGTTCACGGGCGGGATGGCCGAGGAGTTCTCCCTCACGACGGCCGAGATCGGTATCCTCGCCAGCTCGGCGATCTGGATGGCGCCGTTCGGTCGCATCCTCACCGGGTGGCTCTCCGACCGGTTCGGCGCGCCGGTCATCTTCTCCATCGTGCTCGCGTACGTCGGCGTGTTCTCCATCGCCAGCGCGTTCGCGCAGGGATACGGCGTGTTCTTCGCGACGCGGCTGATCGTCGCCACGGCGGGGATCACGTTCGTCATCGGCATCCAGCACGTCGCCGAGTGGTTCGAGGAGGAGAACCTCGGACTGGCCGAGGGGATCTACGCCGGCGTCGGCAACGCCGGAGCGGCGGGCGGCGCGCTCGTGCTCCCGCGAGTGTTCGGCGCCGACTGGAGCGGCCCGCTGTTCCAGACCAACTGGCGGGCCGCCTTCTTCTACACCGGGATCGTCTCCATCCTCCTCGCGGGCGTCTACCTCGTCTTCGGCGAGGCCGCGAAGAGCGACGAGAAGCGGCAGGCGACCAGGGAGAACGCGACGCTGCGGGGCTGGCTCCACACGGCCACCCGATACGGGACGGTCGTGCTCGCGGCCGCCTACGTCATGTCGTTCGGACTGGAGCTGTCGATGAACGGCTGGCTGGCCACCTACTACCGCGAGGGGTTCGACACGCAGAACCTCGTGCTCGCCAGTACCTTCGCGGCGACGTTCTCCGTGGCGGCCGGGCTGCTCCGCCCGTTCGGCGGGTACATCAGCGACGTGCTCGCCCGCACGGAGACGAACATCCTCCCGGTGTTCGAGGGCCACTACCGCGAGCAGTGGACGTTCCTCGGGCTCTGTTTCATCGTGGTGACGATGGTCGCGATGACGCTCGCCGGGCTCTCCGGCGTCGTGATGAACGCCGTGATAGTCGGGTTCCTCGTCGGCGCGGGCTGTGCGTGGGCCGAGGGGGCGATCTTCGCACAGGTGCCGGCGATGTTCCCGGACAGCTCCGGCGCCGTGGCCGGGGTCGTCGGCGGCGTCGGCACCGTCGGCGGGATCGTCTACCCGCTGATCTACTCCGCGCCGTGGCTCGCCAACCTCCACGTGGGGTACTCGATAACGGCCGCCACGATGGTCCCGATCGTCCTGCTCGCGGCGTGGGTGTTCCGCCCCGAGATCGCGACGGTCGCGAACACCGCCGGACTCACCGACGCCGGTCCGGAGACGGGGTCGGTCACGCCCGGCGACGACTGACGGTCGGTGACGATTCTGTGGGGACAAACGAGGGACGAAGCGGGTCCGAACCGGTCCGGATTCGCCCCGAGACCGCCTCGCGGGGTCGGGGCAAAGCGTAAGCCCGTCGGCGAAATCACGTACTGTGTGATCACATGTCACTATACGACCGAATCCTGGTTCCGACCGACGGGTCCGCCGAGGGGGAGCGAGCGGTCGCGCACGCCGTGGACCTCGCCGCGGTCCACGACGCGACGGTCCACGCGATCCACGTGGTCGACTCGGCGCGGTACGCGGGGATGCCGATGGAGGCCTCGTGGGAGGGGGTCGGCGAGCTCCTGCGAGGCGACGCCGACGAGGCCGTAGGCGCGGTCGAGGAGCTCGCGGCGGGGACCGACGTCGACGTGGAGACGGCGGTCGTCGAGGGGTCGCCGAGCCGGGAGATCGTCCGATACGCCGAGGGCAACGACTTCGACCTCGTCGTGATGGGGACCCACGGTCGCGGCGGGATCGACCGCCTCCTCCTCGGGAGCGTCGCCGAGAAGGTCGTCCGGGGGTCGGCCGTGCCCGTCCTGACGGTCCGGATCGACGGCGACGTCCCCTCCGAGCCGGGCGTCGCAGAGGGCGCGAGCGAGGGGACGACCGACGAAGGGGCGGCGACCGACGGGGAGCCGGCAGACGAAACCGAGTCGGGAGCGTCGGGGCGGACGTAGTCCGCGGGGTCAGTCCCCGGCGTCGCGGAGGTGCTCGCAGTCGCCCGCGTGGACCCGTCGCGTCCCCTCGCCGGTGTCGATCACGAGCGCGCCCGGGGACTCGACGTCGACAGCGGTCCCGGTCACGGACCCGGTCGGCGTCTCCACCCGCACCCGCCGCCCGAGCGTGCTCGCCCGGTCGCGCCACGCCGAGAGGATCCGGTCGGGCTCGTCAACCGCCCCCGCGAGCGACGCGAACCGTTCGAGGAGCGTCGCCGCGAACCGGCGCCTGTCGACGTCGCCGCCGGCCTCGGCACGCAGCGAGGTCGCGTCCGCGGGCAGCGCCTCGGGGTCGAGGTTCGCGTTGACCCCGACCCCGACGACGAGCCACGACACCCGGTCGGCCTCCCCCTCCATCTCCGTGAGTATTCCCGCGAGCTTGCGCCCGCCGCGTCCGGAGCGCGCGCTCGCGTCTCCGGTCCCACTCTCGGTTCCCTCGTCGCCCCCGACGAGCACATCGTTCGGCCACTTGATGTGCGCGTCGACGCCGGCCTCGCGGCAGGCGTCGACCGTCGCGACCGCCGCGACGAGGGTGAACAGGGGCGCCCGGGCCGGCGGGACCGTCGGCCGCGCGACGAGCGAGAGCCAGACGCCGCCGCTCGGCGCGACCCACTCGCGGTCCAGCCGCCCGCGACCGCCGGTCTGCTCGTCGGCGACGACGGCGACGTCGGCGGCGCCCTCGGCCGCCAGCTCGCGGGCGCGGTCGTTCGTCGACGGGAGGCTCTCGTGGTACTCGACCGCGTACGGCGCGTCGAGCCCGAACTCGATCCCGGCCGCGCAGTAGGGGGGATCCGCGGGCGCGACGTAGCCGTCCGGCGTCGACTCGACGGCGAACCCCTCCTCGCGGAGCGCCTCGACCGCCTTCCACACCGCGGTCCGCGAGACGTCGAGCTCCGCGGCGAGCGCCGGACCCGAGACCGGTCCGTCCGCCAGGGCGTCGAGCAGCGCGCGGCGCGTGTCCATGTCGACCGGGTCGGGGCGGGCGCCGAAAGTCGTTCCGGGTCGCTCGCGCGGGGCGCCGCGTCGCCGGCGCGGGACCCGCTCACCTATGTGGCCGCGGACGTAATCACGGGCGTCGCATGACCGATGCCGAGGCCGAGACCGTTCCCCTGACCGTCGTCGACGGCGACGAGCGCACCGAGCTGTCGGTCGAGGTCGGCCGGAACCTGCGACGCGTCCTCCTCGACGCCGATCTGTCGCCGTATGCGGCCGCGACGCGGCGGCTGAACTGCGGCGGGCGCGGGATCTGCGCCACCTGTGGCGTGCGAGTCCGCGAGGGGCCGCCGGCGGACCACTGGCACGACCGGCTCGCGGCCCGGTTCGGCTACCCGCGGCTCTCCTGTCAGGTGACCGTCGACGGGCCGACGACGGTCGAGCTCGTCGACAAGCGCGTGTGGGGGTCGCGCGAGCCGGACGGTGAGGGCTGAGGTCCGGGACGGGGAGTCGGGACCGACCGCGAACGGGATCGGCCGCGGCCGCGCTCTCCGCGTCGCCGTCGCTCGCCCGCGAGATACCCCGTTTCCGGTGAAAACGGCCGGTCAGACGGTCGGACGGGATCCGACTCCGGGCACAAGACACAAGGTCTCACGGGCGAACGCTCCGGTATGCAACCCTCCAAGGAGGAGGAGTCGTCCGACGGCGACCCGATGGACGACCTCGACGACCTCCTCGACGACGACCTCGCCGAGGGCGGCTCGACCGCGTCGTCGGACGGCGCCGGGACCGACGCCGCGCCGAGCGAGTCGTCCGGGCGGGCGACCGCGGCGAGCGACGACGGCGGTCGCCTCGGGACGAGCGGTGGGTGGTTCTCGGCGAAGGCGTTCGCGCTCTCGGCCGCGGCCGTCGCGGTCGGCGTCTTCGTCGGCGGCGCGATCCCCTTCATCGGCGGGACGATCGGGTCGGCCGGAGGGGTCTTCCTCGCCGCGTTCCTGGTCGGGCTGGTCCTCTCCGCCCGCCGGTACGTCGAGACCGGGCTCGCCGGCGGCGCGGCCGGAGCGCTCGTCGCGGTGACGAACGTCCTCGGCGTCGGCTTCCTCCCGATCGGGATCGACTACCTCCGGCAGTGGGGGCTTCCCCTGCTCGCGGTCGGCGGCGGGCTCGGGCTCGTCGTCGCGCTCCTCGGTCACTACCTCGGGCGCGACCTCCGGGCCGGGCTGACCGCGGACATCGACGGCTGAGGGCGGATCGCCCCGACGGCTGAGGGCGGATCGTCCCGACCGCCGGCGGTCGCTCGCGCGGCCCCGTCACTTCCGACCGATCAGCGCGGGCCAGTGGTACGCGTCGAACCCGACGTACGCGGCGATCTCGCGGCGTTCCAGCGCGAGGAAGCCGGCGAGGATCGCGACGAACCCGACGACGGCCTCCGCCTCGATCAGGCTGCCGAGCAGGAGCCAGCTCCCGGCCGCGGCGACGACGGGCTCGGCGTACCCGACGAGGTGGAGCTGCGCCGGCCCGACCGCGTCGAGCAGCGCGAAGTAGATCAGGAACGCGAGGACGCCCGACAGCAGCGTGAGGTACGCGAGCGAGGCGATCGCGGTCCGGGTCCACTCGATCGCGGCCGGCGACTCGCCGAGCGCGGCGGCGCCGACGAACAGGAGCCCGGCGCCGATGACCATCGCCCAGCCCTGCAGGGCGGCGATCGGGAGGTCGGTCCGGAGCGGCCGGAGCAGCACCGCGCCCAGCGAGAAGGCGACGGCGCCGGCGAACGCGAGCCCGACGCCGAGCAGGGCGGAACCGTCGACGCCGGCCGCCGCGGGATCGGCGATCACCACCACCCCGAGGATCCCGAGCGCGAAGCCGCCGATCTCGACGGGGCCGAGGCGCTCGTTCGGGAGGAGGAGGGCGGCGAACACCGCGGTCAACACCGGCGCGAGGCTCACGACGACGGCGGCGACCGCGCCGGAGACGTACAGCTCGCCGACGTACAACAGGCCGTGGTAGGCGGCGATCACGAAGGTCGCCGCGACGGCGACGCCCAGCCACTCGTCGCGGCCCCGCGGCACCGTCCGGCCGGACGCGACCGCGGCGATCCCCAGCACGATCGCCCCGGCGATCGCGTACCGGACGCCGGCGAACAGCAGCGGCGGGAAGTAGTGCAGCCCGGCCTCGATCGCGACGAAGGAGGTGCCCCACAGGACCGCGAGGAGGACGAACGCGGCGACGACCGATTCCGAAGTAGAGAGGAACGTCCGTGACTTCATTGAGTGTCAGATCGAAGATTCTCGACGTGGTTAAACTATTCTCTTAGAATTGGAGGTATTTAGAATGAACAATCACACATACGAACGAACTGCAATACGGTCCCGGATCGAGCACCGTTCTTGGAGTCGAGTACAAGCCTGTCGGTCGGAATATACAACAGTCTCTCACGCGAAGGCGGGGTATGGACGAGCGCGACGTGCGGCTGTTGAAGGCGATCTCGGACCTCGGCACCGGGAGTCCCGAGCGGCTCCACGAGGAGACCGGGATCCCGGTGTCGACGATCCACTACCGGCTGAACAACCTGCGCGACGACGGCGTGATCGAGAACGACCTGTACGACCTCGACCACGAGGCGCTCGGGCTCGGCGTCACCGTGATCGTCGAGGTGCTCGCCGACTACGAGGGGCCGTACGAGGCGTTCGCAGACGAACTGCTCGCGGTCGAGGGGGTCACGGAGGCGTTCTTCACGATGGGCGAGACCGACTTCGTCGTGCTCGCGCGGCTCTCCTCGTCCGACACCGTCGAGCGGCTGATCAGCGACTTCGAGGCGATCCCGGAGGTCGAGCGCACGAACTCGACGTTCACGATCGCGACCCTCCGCGACGAGCCGCGCGCGCCGGCGACGTACGACCTCGACACGCTGCTGGCGGAGTTGACGGAGTGAGACGGCGCCCGACCACCGAGCAGCGCGAATCAGTCAGTGGTGATCGACGGCCCGATGGACCGCTCGACGAACAGGAGCGCGACGAGCCCCAGAACGACCAGCGTGTACGAGAGCGCGGCGAACAGCGCGTCCTGCGTCGTCGCGTACTCGGTGGTGCGGAAGATGATCACCTTCCGGACCATCGCGATGACGCCGGTGTAGATTACCAGCCTGACGATGCGACGGGTGTCGCTCTGTTCGATGTACGCGACGACCGTCTCGTACACCTCGACGATGATGAGCAGGAGGAGTCCCGTCTCGATGAAGCTGATGACGGTGTTCGGGTCCGTGATCTCGCCGGTGGGGACCGACTCCGCGATCTGGATCGCGAGGTCGACGACACCGATGCCGAACAGGAGCGCGAAAAGCGCCGCGGCGGCCAACTCGACGCCGTGAACGAACTGGTTTGTCACCTCCGAGACGCGGTCGCCGCGGGTGTGTGCGACTGCCGGATCGGGTGCGGGACCGGATCCGTCGGTCCGTGACGTGTCGTCGTCGGTCGGTGGCGGATCGTCCATCGAGTGTTACCTCTCGGATCGGGATACGGGCCGGCGACAAGTAAGTGACGGGGACGACCGGGGGCGGAATGTGCGACCGTCGGGCGCTACGACCGCTCGGCGATCTCCTCGCGGAGCACGTCGGAGACGACCTCGCCGTCGGCCTTCCCGCGGAGCGCCCCCATGGCCTCGCCCATCAGGCCGGAGAACGCGCCCATCCCCTCGGCCTCGACTTGGTCGGCGTTGCGCTCGACGACCTCGACGACCGCCTCGCGCACCTCGGCCTCGCTCACGCCCGAGAGGCCCGCCTCCTCGACGGCCGCCGCGGCCGTGAGTTCGGGGTCCTCGGCGAGCGTCGCCAGCACCTCCGGCACCCCCTCCTTCGCGAGGTCGCCGTCCTCGACGAGCGCGAACAGGTCGAGGAAGTGGTCGTCCGTCAGGTTCTCGACGGGCGCGCCGTCCCGACGGATCTCCGTCGTCGTCGACTCCAGCGTCGACGCGGCGAAGGTGGGGTCGACGCCGCGGTCGACCGCGGTCTCGAACAGCGGGAAGCGCCGGCCGAACGCGACCTGCTCGGCGAGTCCGCGGTCGAGCCCGAACTCCTCGACGTAGCGGTCGGTCTTCTCGTCGAGGAGCTCCGGGCGGTCCACGTCGGACGGGTCGGGCTCGACCGGCGGTACGTCCGTCTCGGGGTACATCCGCGCGGCGCCCGGCAGCGGCCGGAGGTAGCGCGTGGTCCCGTCGTCGTTGGCGCCGCGGGTCTCCTCGGGGACGCCCTCGATCGCGGCGGCGGCGCGGTCGGCGGCGGCCTCGATCGCGAGGTCGGCCGTCTCCGGGTCGGCGGCGACGATGGCGACCGCGTCGCCCTCGCCCGCGCCGACCGCGTCGCGGAGGGCGTCGACCTCTTCGTCCGTCACGCCGTAGGCCGGCAGCTCGTCGGTGTGGAAGATCCCGCCCGCGCCGTGGCGCTTCGCGTGGTCGGAGAGCTCCGTGCCGAGCCGGCGGTCGGGCTGGATCTCGCGGCCGACGAGCCCGTCGAAGCCGAAGAGGGGGACCGCGGTGACCTTCCCGCCCGCGTCGAGCGCGCCCCGGATGACGCCCGACTCGGTGTCGGCGAAGACGTCGGTGACGTCCGCGACGTCGCCCACGCTCGCGTCGCGGTCGCGGAGTTCGTCGCGGATCGCCAGGAGTTCGGCCTGCCGCCCGACCTCGCCGCGGACGATCTCCTCGATCCCCCGGAGGTCCTGAACCCCCTTCACCTCGACGCGGGCGCCGTCGGCGATGGAGACGTTCACGTCCTGCCGGATCGTCCCGAGCCCGCGCTTGACCGCGCCCGTCGAGCGCAGCAGCATCCCGATCCGCTCGGCGGCCTCGCGGGCGCCCTCGGGGCTCCGGATGTCGGGGCCGGTCCCGATCTCGACGAGGGGGACGCCGAGGCGGTCGAGGGAGTAGACGACCCCGTCCTCCTTCTCCTCGACGCGCTTGGCCGACTCCTCCTCCAGCATGAGGTCGACGATCGACACCCGGCCCTCGCTCGTCTCGATCTCCCCGCTCTGGCCGAGCAGGATCGAGCGCTGGAAGCCGGAGGTGTTCGATCCGTCGATGACGAGCTTCCGCATCACGTGCGCCTGGTCGACGACCGACACGTCGAGCAGGTCGGCGATCTGCAGCGCCACGGAGAGGGCCTCGTCGTCGACGCGGCGCGGCGGCTCGTCGTCCTCCTCGACGAGGCAGGTGGTGTCGTACGCGAGGTAGGTGAACTCGCGGTCGACGCGGCTCTCCTCCACCGCGGCGTCGTCGAGCTCGCCCAGCTCGCTCTTCGTCGGGTGGAGCCGCCGGGTGATCGACCGGTCGGACTCCTCGGGGTCGCGCTCGACGGTGGGGGAGTCGCAGAACAGCTTCGTCTCCGTGTCGAGCTGCTGGTGGATCTCCAGCCCGGCGACGAGCCCCAGCTCCTCGTAGTCGTACTCGGGGGTCGCGTCCGTACTCATTACGCCACACTCCGGCGGCGCGCGACTAAAAGGGTGGCAGTTCGCGCGAGCGACGAGAATCGTGATTACTGAGAGTGCTCATAAATGACTGGGAGGTGGCGCGTGCCTGCGAGCGGCCGCCGCCGGTGGCCGCGAGACAGCACGCGCGAGGGAGTCGGCCGACCGGAGCGAAGCGGAGGGAGGCCGACGAGGCTGGGGAGGCGTGAGGTGCCGTGCTGTGCGGGGCGGGACTCAAAGGGGCAGCCGCGAAACCGCAGTAGGCGACGTAAGCACCGCAGCGAGCGTAGCGAGCGAGGAGCGCAACGAGCGTACTGCGGTTTCGCGGCTGGGGCTTTGGAGGTGTCCGCCGTCGATCCGCCAACAGCAATTTATGACCGAGCGGGTGGGGCTTTGGCGGTGCTCACGATGTCGCTAGTCGGTACCCACCACAGAGTAGCCACTCGGCGCGTAACGTTCGAAAGGAGTTGTGCGTGGGTGCTGTCGTAGAGACAACACCGTGCATCGGTGTGGCGGGTGTGCCGCCGAGCGATGCGTGGGACCGGATTTGAACCGGCGGACCTCTACAGGACAGCGCCCTCAACGCTGCGCCGTTGGCCTGGCTTGGCTACCCACGCTCGCGGTGTTCTGTCGCGTACTCACCTACCTTTCCCCTAATTAAAAGCCCTTCCATTCGGGAGTACCGTGCCGGGGTTTCGCAGACGGCCGGGCGGCGGAGCCGGCCGTGACTCGGCGACCGCGACCGGAACGCGCCGACCGCAACCGGCACGCGTTTGGGGGTCGCGTCCCACCTCACGAGCATGTCCGACTGGGCCCGCGAGAACGTCCCCGTCCTGACCGCCGTCGCCTCCGTCGCCGCGCTCGCCGTGGTGTTCGGTGCCGTCGGCGGCGCGATCCCGAGTTCCCTCCTGCCGCGCGCGAGCGACGCCGTCCTCGCCGCGATCCCGCACTTCAACGCCGCCGTCTCCGCGACCGCCATCGTCACCATCCTCCTCGGGTGGCGGGCGATCTCGCGCGGGAACGTCCAGCGGCACCGGAACTTCATGATCGCCTCGTTCGGCCTCTTTACCGCCTTCCTCGTCGCGTACCTCTACCGGCTCATCCACGTCGGGACGACGCCGTTTCCCGGTCCCGAGCCCGTCTACACGTACCTCTACCTCCCCTTCCTCGGGATCCACGTCCTGCTCGCGATCGCCTGTCTCCCGTTCGTCTTCCACGCGCTCCTGCTCGCCGCGACGCGCTCGCACGAGGAGCTGTACCACACCCGGCACGCGCAGGTCGGTCTCGTCGGCGCCGTCCTCTGGCTGATCTCGTTCACGATGGGGATCGGCGTGTACGTCATGCTGTACCACGCCTTCTGATCCGGGCGATCCGTCCGGCACCGATCGATCCGAATTCGGGCCCCCGACCGCCGAGATCGACGACGAAGGTTGAAGCCGTCGTCGCCCGTACGGGCCGCCGTGCTGTTCCCGACCCACCTCCTCGTCGCCGGCTGGATCGGGTGGCTGTCCGGCCGCCCCCGCGTCCGGGAGCGCCTCCCGGGGACGCCGACGCTCTCGGTCGGGTGGCTCGTCGTCGGCGCGACGCTGCCGGACGCCGTCGACAAGCCGCTCGGCGCGCTGGGCGTCGTCGACGTCTACCACTCCGTCGGCCACTCCGCGCTGCTCGCTCCCCTCGCGGTCGCCGTCGCCGCGCGGCACCGACGCGGGCTCGCGGCGGCGGTCGGCTGGGGATCCCACCTCGCGCTCGACACGCTCCATATCGTCGTGAACGGACGGGCCGAGAACGCGGTGTCGCTGCTGTGGCCGGTGCTCGAACAGCCCGAGCCCCTGGGCATCCCGCCGGGAGATTTCGCGGCCTTCTACGTCGGGACGCCGTCGTTTTACCTCGAAGCGGTGATCTGGACCGCGGCGGTCCTCGTCGGGTTGCGGTCGCGGTTCGGCGTCGGCGCGGACCGGCGGACCGACGGCTGACCCGCGGTCGGCGTCGGCGCGGACCGAGGGGTACGCCGCGGTCCGGTCGCGTTACCGTCAGTCGTTCGCCATCTGGTGGGCCGCGTAGAAGAGCGGGACGAGCAGCGCGCCGGCGAAGCCGAAGCCGAGCGCGAGCGCGCCGATGTCGCCCGCAGTGAGGGCGCGGCCGCCGCTCCCGCCGCCGTCCCCGCCGTCGCCGCCTCCACCGCTTCCGCCGTCTTCGCCGCCGCTTCCGCCGTCTCCGCCACCGCTCCCGCCGTCGCCGCCGTCCCCGCCGGCGTCCGGCTCGATGAGGTCGTCGTCGACGGAGCCGACCGCGACGGCCCCTTTCATTCCGGCCGCCCTGTGCGGCGTGCAGTAGTAGTTGAACGTGTCCCCGTCCCCGGCGTCCTCGAAGGTGTACTCGAAGGTGGTCCCCGCCTCGGAGACCGTCTCGCCGCTGTCGAACGTCTCGTCCTCGGCGACGACGTTGTGCGCGCCGCCCTCGCCGGTCCACTCCCAGACGACGGTCGTCCCGGGGTCGATCAGGATCGCCGCGGGGTCGAACCGGAGCCCGTTGACCGCGCCGACGCTGACCGTGACCTCGTCCCGCCCGGTGTAGTCGACGGTGCCCTCGTAGTTGTCGACGTCGTCCAGGTACCCGCCGTACTGGGCGGCCGCGGTCCCGGACCCGGCGGCGAGACCGGTCGCGACGGCGGCGCCGGCGGCGCCGGCCCTGAACAGCCCGCGGCGACTCATCGTCGCGTCGTCGGCGTCGGATGTCATACGCGTACCTCCCGGCGTGGGCGTATTTAAATTCCCGATTCCGGGCTCGCGTCGCGAGAACCCGAGACGGCGGGGCCGCCGGGGGCGTGGCGGCGGGGACGAAGGGGGTTCGCCGGCACCGGAGAACGGGTCCGACCGGCCGACGACGACCCGATCAGTCGTCCGCCGGCGTGGGGTCGGGCGCGGCGGTATCGAGGTCGCGGTCGGTCTCCTCGCCCTCGACGTCGAAGGGGTACTCCCCGGTGACGCAGCCGAGACAGAGGTCGGCGCGGCTCTCGCCGAGGGCCTCGGCGACGGCGTCGATCGAGAGGTACGAGAGGGAGTCGGCGCCGACCTGCTGGCGGATCTCCTCGGTGGAGGCGTCGGCGGCGATCAGCTCCTCGCGGGTCGCCATGTCGATCCCGAAGTAGCAGGGCGCGACGATCGCCGGCGCGCCGATCCGGAGGTGGACCTCCTCGGCGCCCGCCTCGCGGACGAGGTCGACGAGCTGGGTCGACGTCGTCCCCCGGACGATCGAGTCGTCGATGATGGTGACCGACTTCCCCTCGACGGTCGACCGGATGGGGTTGAGCTTCAGCCGGACCGCGCGCTCGCGCTCGTCCTGCGTCGGCATGATGAACGTCCGACCGACGTAGCGGTTCTTCATCAGCCCCTCGGCGAACTCGATGCCGGCGTCCCCCTCCGGGCGGGGCTCCCCGTCCGCGGTCGTCTCGCCGGCCGCGTCGGCGTAGCCGGAGGCGAACGCGCGCCCGGAGTCGGGGACTGGCATCACCACGTCCGACTCGGTGCCGGACTCCGCCCAGAGCTTGCGACCGAGCTTGCGCCGCACCTCGTAGACGAGGTTCTCGTCGATGACCGAGTCGGGGCGCGCGAAGTAGACGTGCTCGAAGAAGCAGTGCGCGGTCGACTCGCGCTCGACGAGCTGGTACGTGTCGTAGCCGCTCCCGTCGGGGTCGAGGACGACCAGCTCGCCCGGGCGCACGTCCCGGATCAGCTCTCCGTCGAGGGTGTCGATGGCGGCCGACTCGCTGGCGAGGACGTAGCCGCCGTCGATCTTCCCGAGACAGAGGGGGCGGTTCCCGAGCGGGTCGCGCACGCCAAGCACCGTGTCGTCGTGGGTGATCGCTAGCGAGTAGGAGCCGTGGATGCGGTTCATCGTGTGTTTGACGGCGCGCACGAGGTCCTCTTCGAGGAGGTTGCGCGCGAGGTCGTGGGCGATCACCTCGGTGTCGCCGTCGGAGGTGAACGCGTGGCCCGCCGCCGCGAGCTCCTCGCGCACCTCGTCGGCGTTGACGAGGTTCCCGTTGTGCGAGAGCCCGAGCGAGCCGGACTTGAACGAGACGGAGAACGGCTGCGCGCAGCTCTTGTCGAGGCTGCCGGCGGTCGGGTACCGGACGTGGCCGATACCGGTCCCGCCGGACAGCGACGCCAGGTCCCCCTCCTCGAACGCGTCGCCGACGAGCCCCCGCTCGACGTGGCTGTGCTGTTGGAACCCGTCGTGCGTGACGATCCCCGCGGACTCCTGTCCCCGGTGTTGGAGCGCGTACAGCGCGTAGTACAGCGGCCGCGCGGCCTCGCGGTCAGCGAGCGAGACGCCGACGACGCCGCACTTCTCTCGCGGCCCGTCAGCGGTGTGGTCCCCACCGGCGTTCATGTACGCGAGGGTGAGGCGGGAGGCGATAAAAATCCTCGTGTTCGTGGTGCGATCGGGATTTATGACAGAATATATATCCACGAACGCGGATCGAACCGGGCGACCCCGCCGGTCGCTCCGTCTCGTTCACTTCCGCTCGATCAGCCCGTCCAACCGCTCGAAGTACGCCTCTCTCGGCACCTGGTAGGCCGCCCGGTAGTCCACGTCGCCGGCGGCGAACCGCGTCGCGACGTCGACGGCGGCGGCCGCGCCGGCCTCGCGGCTCTCGCGCGTCTCCGAGACCGCCTCGACCTCGGGCTCCAAGAAGAGGACGACGTGCCACTCGTCGGTCGCGTACTGACCGGATCCGGGGCGGGCGTTGCGCGCGCCGTTCGTCAGGTAGATCGTCGGGAGACACTCGGCCGGCAGGTCGTCGCCGTCGAACACGTCGGGCCGGTAGACGAGGATGGCGCGACCGCTCGGCTCCTCGTTCCACACGCGCCAGCCGTCCGGCAGCGCCTCGAAGCTCATGGGCGGAGTCGGGGGCGGAGGCTTGAAAGGGTCGCGCTCCGGCGGAGGCGCCGGGGCGTTTCCACCCGCCGTCCGCCCTCGGCGATCCTCGACCGCTCAGGCGACCTTCGGTCGGTCTTCAGTCGACGATGTCGGAGCCGCCCGGCGGGAGGAACTCCTGAAGTTGATCCGCGCTCGCCACCCTCCGGACGAACGACTGGTCCGCGAACCGCTCTTTCAGCTCTCGGTACACCATCATCGCGGCGTCGTTCTGTGCGTACATCCCCGGCTCCACCGTGATCGACGTCGCCGCGCGGTCGACGATCGCGGACGGCGGGCCGCCGATGGCCCGCGTCACGGGCTCGCACTGCACGCCCACCGCGATCCGGCAGGGCACGTCCTCGAAGTAGGTGCGGTCGCCGCGGATCACGAAGCTCCCCTTCTCGATGTACTCGCCGCTCTCGGGCGTCTTCGACACCTGGTCCGGCTCGACCATGTACGCGTCGCCCGCGCCGCGGCCGTCCTTCCAGTCCGAGGAGTAGGAGACGGCGAACTGCGCGGCCTCTCGGAGCGTCTCCTCGGCGAAGTCGACCGGATCGGCCGACTCCGAGGGCCCGGCGGCCTTCAGGAGCGTCACCGGCCCCCCGTGCGCCTGCGTGTGGAAGAACCGGTCGTGTTTCCCCATGTACTTCTTCACCAGCTCCTCGTTCTGGTCGGCGTTGCGCCCGCCGATGACGAGGTAGCCGGACGAGGTGTGGAACCACCGGAAGCGGTCGTACCAGTCGTCGGGGCTCCGGACCGGGATCGAGGAGCGCGAGAGCCAGTCCGTCTCGTACGCCTCGTCTCCGTCGTCCTCGCCGTCGCCCGCCTCGCCCTCGCCGTCTCCGTCGTCGGCCGCCCGCTTCGCCTCCCACTCGGCCTTGCGCTCCCTGACCGCCTCCAGCTCCGTCCGGGTCGACTCGATCGCCTCCATCGCGCCCTCCTTCTTCCCCTCGATGCGCTTGGCCTCCTGATACAGCCGGTCTGCGTTGACCTCCACGCCCGCGCTCGCGTCGAGTTCGACGCGGACCGAGTCGCCGTCTCCGTCGCTCTCGCCGTCCTCGTCGCCCTCGCGGTCGAGCGCGACCGTCACGGTCCCCTCGCCGCCGTCGACGTCGACGACGGCCTCCGCGGCTGGGATCCCGCGCTCGGCGCCCGCGTCGAGCGTCTCCGCGATCTCGTCCCACGGGACCTCGTCCGCTCTGGCGTCCTGCACCGTCGAGAGCACCTCGTCGACGAGGTCGTAGTTCGCGTACAGCAGCTCGGCGCGCTCGCGCTCCGCCTCGGCCTGCTCCTCGAACCCCTCGATCGCCCCCTTCTGCTGTTCGATGATCCGCTCCTGTTTGGCGATCTCCTCCTCGAAGTCGGGACGGGAGGCGCTCGCGTCCGACGGGGCCTCGCCCGCCTCGCTGTCGTCGCGGTCGAGCCGGTGGAAGTAGTCGTCGACGGCGGCGTTGAACGAGTCGAAGCCGACGCTCGGCAGCCCCTCGTGCTCGGAGAGCGGGAAGGGCGTGACGTCGACCACCCGCGGCTCGCGGTCGTCCGCCTCGCTCTCGGACAGCTCCTCCTCGTACACGCGGGGGTCGATGTCGCCGGACCGGAGCCGGTCGCCGATCCGTTCGAGCGCCTCGTGGAGCGCGCGGAGTTGGTCGTCGGTCGCCTCCTCGATCGGCGTCTCCTTCGGGACGCCGGCGCGGGTACACACCTCCTCGGCGTAGAGGCCGCCGAGGTTGAGCTGCGTGGCGAGGGTGCGCACCACGTCGCTGTCGGAGTCGCGCATGTGCCGCTCGAACCCGCCGAGGCTCACGTCGAGGGGGTTGAGCCGCGAGGCGGGGTACTCGTACTGCGCGCCGGGCGCGACCGTCCGGGACTTGAGCCGGACCGTCGACAGCGACCCGACGACCTCACCGGTCTCGTCCAGCGCGGCGACGTTGCCCTGGCCGAACAGCTCGGCGACGAGCGTCGTGTTCTCGTCCTCGCGCTCGAACTCGAAGGTGAGGATCCGGTCGAACTCGTACTGCTCGACCCCCGCGAAGTCGGCGCCCGACATCCGGTTTCTGAGCATCTTCGCGAAGTTCGGCGGGCGACCGGGCGCGTCCGCGACGTGGTCGGCGTCCGCGACGTGGGCGCGCTTGACGTCGCCCACCTCGATCATGAGCTCGACGCGGCCGCGGTCGAAGTCGCGGAGCTTCAGCCGGAGCAGGTCGTCGTCGTAGAGGTACGCCTTGTCGACCTTCGCGCCCTCGTACCGATTGAGCTCGGTGACGAGGGCCGCGAGGTCGATGCTCGACAGCTCCCGCTTCTGGTCCATACGCGAACGAGAGCGTCGGCCCGGAAAAAGGCGTGTCGTTGTGGGGACGGGCGGCCGAGCGGTCGCGTCCCGGGACCGGGCCGGCTACAGCCGCTTCGAGACGTACGGTCCGTCCTGGTGGTAGCCGAGCTTGTTCCGGTAGTACTCCCGGGCGCCGATCCCGGAGATGACGGCCAGCTTTCGGTAGCCGGCATCGCGGGCGATCGCTTCGGCGCGTTCGAGCAGTCTCCGCCCGTACCCCTGGTGTTGCCAGTCGCCGTCGCCGCCGATGGCGACCTCGCTGCCGTACACGTGGAGCTCGCGGATCAGCGCGGCGTCCGCCAGCTCGCGGCGGACCGCGTCGTCCTCGGTGCCCGGCGCCCCCGGCTGGTCGGGGGCGAACGAGGGGAACCGGAGGCGACAGAAGCCGACGAGCAGGTCGCGGACGGGGTCCTCGAAGGAGATGAAGTGTTCCGTCCCGCCGCCGGCCTCGTAGGTCAGCACGTCGAGCTCCACGTCGTCCGGGTCCGGATCCGCGTCGTTGTGGCCGACCTCCCGGGCGCGGATGTCGCGCTGGACGATCCCCTTCTCCTCGGCCCGCTGATCGGCGAGCTGCCGGAGGTTCGACTTCCAGACGCCGCCCTCGATGAAGTCGGCGGGGATGTCTCGCTGGACGCGCTGGAGCCGGGTGTACTTCGGGATCCGGTCCATCGCCTCGGCGACGACGTCGGCCGCCTCCTCGTTCGAGAGCGGCTCGAAGTCGTCGCGGCGCCACCGGTCGTATACCCGGGTCCCCTCGACGACGAGGGTCGGGTAGATCTTGAGGTAGTCGGGGCGCCAGTCCGGGTTCTCGAACAGCTGGCGGAAGTCCTCGACGCACATCTCCCGCGTCATCCCCGGCTGGCCCGGCATCATGTGAAAGCCGACCTTGAACGCGGCGTCGCGCAGTCGGCGGTTGGCGTTCCGGGAGGCCTCGTTGCCGTGGCCGCGGTGCATCTCGCGGTTGATCCGCTCGTAGGTGGTCTGGACGCCGACCTCGACCTTCGTCCCCCCCAGGTCGAGCATGCGGTCGATCTGCTCGGGGTCGCACCAGTCCGGCTTCGTCTCGAAGGTGGTCCCGATGTTGCGGATGGCGTTCGTCTCGTTGTCCGCGATCACGTCTTCGAGGTACTCGAACTCGCTCGCCTCGGGGTCGGGCGCGAACGACTCCTCCTCGGCCGGCTCCGGCTCCTTGTCGAGGTCGTAGTCGTTCATCGCCTGTAAGGCGCGCTTGACGAACCACTCCTGGTAGTCGTGCGAACGCGCCGTCATCGTCCCGCCCATCAGGATGAGCTCCACCTTGTCGACCGGGTGGCCGATCTTCCGGAGCTGTTCGAGCCGGAGCGTGACCTGCCCGTACGGGTCGTAGTCGTTCTGCTCGCCGCGGGCCGCGGCGGGCTCGTGGCCCGTGTACGACTGCGCCGAGGAGAACTCGGAGGCCGGCCCGCCGGGGCAGTAGAGGCACTTCCCGTGCGGGCAGAGCTTCGGCGACGTCATGATCGCGACCGGCGAGACGCCGGACGCGGTCCGGACCGGCTTCCGCCGGACGACCTCGATCACGTCGTCGCGGGCCTCCGGGGGCGCGTGGTCCAGTATCTCGGTGTTCTTCGGGACCTTCGGCGAGGAGAACTCCGAGCAGGCGTCGAGTTTGGCGGACTCCAGGTCGTCGCGGTCGATCTCCCCCGCGAGGATCCGGTCGACGAGGTGTTCGCAGGTCCGGACGAACGCCTCGGGCTCGTCGCTGCCGGAACTCTCCCCTCCGCCGCCGTCACCGGCAGCGTCCGCGTCACTCGCCGCGTCGGTACTCATTACGCTCCGATCGACGGGTTCCGGAGTTAAGCGTGTCGCACCGGGAGAACCCGCCGGTTTTAGGCCGGCGCTCGCGTAGTCGTCGCCGTGCTACGCAAGGACCTCCTGCGCGTCTCGCGGGCCGGCGGGGGCTACCGCCCGCGGTTCACGGGCCGCGAGCACCGGCCGCTCGCCGCGACGGTCCTCGGGACCTTCGAGTCCCGCGTCGGGGAGCGCCGCGGCGACCTCGACGACGCGCTGGCGGCGCTGGAGGCCGACGCCGCGGAATCCGGCGGCGACTTCAAGCTCGTCCGCGGGCTCGCCGCCCTCGTCGAGCGCGAGTGCGCCTTCGAGACGCGCGCGCCGGTCCCGCCGCGTCGCGTCCGGCGGGCCGCGTTCGAGGCCGCGGAGACGGTCGGCGTCGCGAGCGAGGCGGAGCGCGAGGCCGCCGTCGACCGCGCCGCCGACGCGCTCGGGATCGAGTCCGAGGCGGTCGAGGCGTCGCTGTACGCCGACCGCGACGTCAACGAGGTCCTCGTCGACGCCGACGTGCGGTGGGACCCGGACGCGCTCTTGGAGCAGTACGACCTCTCGCTCGCACAGACCGCCCTCTTCGACGCCACCGAGGTCCGTGTGCGGTCGAACGACCCGAAGCGGCTCGTCTCCGCCGTCAAGCGCCTGCGCCTGATGTACGAGCTGGAGAGGACCCTCGAGGGCCGCGAGCTGGTCGTCACCGGCCCCGACGCCCTGTTCTCGCGCACCCGTCGCTACGGGACCGCGTTCGCGCGGCTGCTCCGCACCGTCGCGGAGTCCGCGGAGTGGGAGCTCGCGGCGACGATCGACGACCGCGGCCGCGAGCGCACCATGCGCCTCTCCGACGGCGACGTGACCGTGCCGGGCGTCGAGCCGGTCGCGGAGCCCGACTTCGACAGCGGGGTCGAGGCCGACTTCGCCGGCCGGTTCCGCGGGCTCGACCTCGACTGGACACTCGTCCGCGAGCCGGAACCGCTCGAAACCGGGACGCGGGTGATGATCCCCGACTTCGCGTTCGACTACGCCCACGCCGACTTCCGGCTGTTCTTCGAGGTGATGGGCTTCTGGACGCCCGACTACGTCGAAAAGAAGCTCTCCCAGCTCGCGGACGTGGAGGACGTGGACCTGCTGGTCGCCGTCGACGAGAGCCTCGGCGTCGGCGAGGAGATCGCCGCGCGCGACCACCGCGTCGTCACCTACTCCGGGACGGTGCGGGTGAAGGACGTCGTCGACGTGCTCCGCGAGTACGAGGCCGAGTTCGTCGCGGACGCGGCCGCCGACCTCCCGGACGCCCTCTCGCCCGACGTCGACGCGATCGGGCTGGACGACCTCGCGGCCGAGCGCGGCGTGAGCGTCGAGGCGATCGAGGGCAAGGCGTTCCCCGACCACGAGCGGATCGGTCGGACGCTCGTTCGGCCCGCGGTACTGGAAGCGGTCGACGCCGAAATCGAGGCCGGGACGGCGCTCTCGGCGGCCGAGTCGGTCCTCGACGACTACGGTATCGACGACGCGAGCGCCGCGCTCTCGCGGCTCGGCTACCGCGTCGAGTGGGAGGGGCTCGGCGGCGGGACCGTCCGGGAGAAACCGGAGGAGAGTGTTTAAACCGATGCGGTGGCGCGTGTCTCCGAGTGGCCGCCGAAGGCGGCCGCGAGGGGCACGCGCGAGGGAGTCGCGGCCGTTTAAAGACGGCCGCGACGAGGCTGGGGAGGTGTGAGGCGCGGTCGCTGTGCGGGCGGGACTCGAAGGGGCAGTCGCGAGTCCCGCGAGTGAAACGACCGGAAGCACGGAAGTCGCAGCCCGTGCAGCGGAGCGAGCGGGAGCGACGTTCGGCGGTCCTCGCGACTGGGGCTTTGGCCGCGTTCACCGACGATCCGGCGTCGATCCCGTATCGCCGAGCGGCCGGGGCTTCGGAGATGACCTTCGCGTCGCCGACCGGTTCCGACGGAACGCCGTCTGATGGAGCGACGTTCGACGGGGCAACGCCGTCTCACTGCCGGCCCTCGTACCGCTCTCGCGTCGCGATCCGCACCCGCGTCTCTCCGCGCTCCGCGAAGACGGCGTCCGCCTCGCGGACGAACGCGACCCCCTGAAGGGCCACCGACTCGTTCGCCGCTGGGAGCCCGGCCCGCGCGGTCTCGCCCCCGTGAGCGACGCGAAGTTCGAATCCGCCCTCGACCGCCGCGACGGTCACGTTTCGCCCGTCGATCCGCGGCTCCGCCCGCGCCGGTTCGCTCGTGAACAGCGTCGAGCGCGTCTCGTTCCGGACCGCGTCGACCCGGTACGTCGGGCCCCCGTTCGCCGCCACCCACCCCACGCGATGGACCCAGACGGTCTCGCGCCAGCCGGTCCCGCCCAGGTCGACGGCGCGGTACCCCCAGAAGGCGAGGTTCCCGCGCGAGACCGCCGTCGTCCAGATCTCCCGGTCCGGGTTCGTCACGATCACCCCCGAGGTGTTGACGCTCGTCGACCGGCCGAACGCCTCGACGTCGACGGCGCTCACGGCCCGGTTCTCGACGTTCTCCGCGTACGTCAGCCGGTAGCCGTCGACCTCGATCGGGTCGCCGGGCAGGTCGCCGTCGTCGACGGCGACGAGGTTCGGGACCACGCCCGGCCCGGCGACGACCGCCAGCGCCGAGGCGAGCAGCAGCAGCCCGACCGCGGCCGGCGTGGCGGACCGGACGGCCCCCCGGACCGTGTCGGGCTCCGGGACGGCCAGATCGGGACGTAGCGGCTCGTCTCGCCCCGCGACCGCGAGGGCGACGATCGCCGCGAGGACCGCGAGCAGGCCGACCCCGAGCGCCCGGTACAGCTCGTACCGCTGGTTCCCGAGGTACCAGTACACCGCCCAGAGCCGGCGCGACGCGCCGAAGAGGAGGACGGCGCCGAACGCGACGAGGGCGGTCGTCCGCGAGTCGCCGGCCGATGCCAACGTCCGCGACCCCTCGGCCGCCGCGTCGGCGCGGCCCTCGCTCCCGCGTCGCCGCCGGACGAGCCAGGCCGCGGCGAGGATCCCGGCGATGAGTCCGAGCGCGTGGCCCTGGATCGCGACGTTCGCCCACCCCGGCGGGCCGTAGGACCCGCTCGCCTCGGCGGTGACGACCGGGTTCCGGAGGGTCTCGTAGGCGACGTCGACGAGCGTCGCGCCCGTGAGCGCCGCGATCGTCCCGACCGGGTGGAAGACCAGGGCGAACCCCCACAGCGCGAAGACGACCCCCGAGAACCCGATCACCGGTCCGAGCGCGAACAGCGCGGAGACGACGCCGAACACCGCCATCGCGCCGGGCACGACGACGAACGCGCGAACGCCCGGGTTCGCGGCGAGCGAGCCCAGGTCCGGCCGCGACGCGACCGTCGAGAGCGACGCGCGCGTCGAACGTCCGACCCGTCCGAGTCCGAGCGCGCCGAGCCCCTTCGAGCGGAGCCGTCGCACCGACGCGCGCGACGGGAGCACCGATCGGAGCGTCCCGGTCTCGTCGTCGACCTCGCGGCCGCCGGGGAAGTGGCCGTACGCGTACTCGGCGATCCCGCCCGCGACGAGCGCCGAGAGGAGGTTCCCCGTGAGGTGGCCCCGGCTCGCGTGCGCGAAGCTCGACCAGAGGATCCCCTCCGGGTAGAGGTACGACCACGAGCGGAACGGGATCACGACGGGCCGGTCGGGGGTCCCCAGCCCGCTCTGCACGAAGAGGTACACCCCGGTCACGCCCGCGACGGCGACGAGCGTTCCCCACGGGACCCCGAGCAGGAAGCGCGAGCGGAGCGCGCGGGTCCACGCGCCGCTCGGTCGGTCCGTCTGATACACGACGGCGAGCGCCACGGCGACGAGCGCGCCGCCGACGGCGAGGTGGGCGGCGTCGGACGTCAGCGCCTCCGCGACCATGTGAGGAAGGGAGCGGTCGGTCACATATCAATCCGCGGGTCGGGGGTGACGTCGCGTCCGGAGCGGACGAGGGGGTCGAGAGGTGACGGAAACGGGGGTCTCAGATCTTGTTCTCGGCGTCGTCCGCGAGCTCCTCCATGCGCTTACCGACGCGACCGGCGGGAGAGAACTCGTCCTCGCTCATCGCGTTCGCCAGCGCGTTGCCGAGCACGAACACGGCGTGTTTGTGCTCGCTCTTCGACTTGTGGACGTGCGAGGGGTCGACCTCGAGCTCGTCGTACGGGTCGAACAGCGAGCCGTCCACGGTCTCGTGCGAGCGGAAGTGCTCCATGATCGTCACCATCTGTTCGTGGAGTTCGAGGAGCTCGTCCTTGTGCATACCGCGTGATACGGGTCGTAGACCCTTTAAGCGTTGTTGAGGGGCATACGCACGGGTCGAGAGGGAGACCGACTCGAAAAGGGCCGTCAGCGAATCGCGGTCGACGCGGGACGGGCGGCGACGGCGAACCGCGGCGGCGGCCCGCTCAGAACACGTACTCGTCTTCGTGGCCCATCATGCCCTCGTCCTCGAATCCGCCGGAGTCCTCCTCGTCGTCTCGCGGACCGCTCGTCTTGAACGCCTTTATCCCCGTCGACAGGAGCTCTTCGACCGCCTCCTCGCGGTTGAGGAACTCTCCCTGCTCGACCATCTGAGCGATCTGCATCTCCAGATGCTCCGGCACGGTTATCTCTACTCGTGGCATTTCCTGCCCGGGAGTAATGGCAATGGGTATATAAATGTGGCGTCGCCGATACCGATATTTGAAATCTCACAGCGGTGTTTCAGAAACTCTCCTTTCGATCGATCGAATCTTATCTCTACTATATAAAATATATTATTGGTAACCGACACGTTTCGCCGAACCGAATCCGTTCCCCCGCTACCGGCGTCATCGGGGCCGGAGAGCGATACGCATAGGTGACCCCGAACCGTATCGGGGTTCATGACCGGATCCGGCGCCCCGAACGCCGCGGGCGAGACCGACGGTACCGCCGAAGGCGACGCCGACGCCGAGGGCGACACCGATATCGAGGGCGATACCGACATCGAGGGCGACACCGACATCGAGGGCGATTTCCAGGACCTCACGGGGCTCTACCGCGAGTACGGCGACGACCGACTCCCCCCTGGCCAGCGGGAGACCGACCGCTTCCCGGTGCTCTCGAAGGGCGGGACGCCCTCGGTAGAGCCCGAGACGTTCGCCTTCGAGGTCTGGGGCGCCGTCGACGAGCCGCTCGCGTACTCGCTGTCCGAGTTCCGCGAGCTCCCGGCCGTCACGCAGCGACAGGACTTCCACTGCGTGACGGGCTGGAGCAGGTTCGACTGCGCGTTCACCGGCGTCGAGTTCGGCGAGGTCGCCGACCGCGCCGGGATCGGCGACGACGTCGAGCACGTCCTCTTCCACGCGCTCGACGGCTACACCACGAACCTCCCGCTCGACGAGTGCACCCGCGAGGGCGTCCTGTTCGCGTACGGCCTCGACGGCGACGACCTCCCGGCGGACCACGGGGGACCGATCCGGGTCGTCACCCCGCACAAGTACGCGTACAAGGGGGCCAAGTGGGTCTCGGGCGTGGAGTTCCTCACGGAGAAGGAGCTCGGCTACTGGGAGAAGCGCGGCTACAGCGACTCCGCGAACCCGTGGAACGAGGAGCGGTA
Organism: Halorubrum rutilum; assembly: GCF_024494565.1. The sequence continues at coordinate 340,448 of NZ_JANHDN010000005.1, read as the reverse complement.
CGGCTGACGGTCGGCCGTCCGCGTCGCCCCCCGCGATAGTCAGGGTAAAGGGGCCGCGGCACCGAACGAGGGGTAATGGAACGGGCGCGCTCGACGTCGGCTCCGCCCCTCGTCAGCCGCACGACCGCGGTCGACGCGCCCCCCTTCGCGGCCGCGTTCGACGCCCTCTCGGCGCCTCGCACGACGTGGAGCGCGCCGGACGACGCCCTCGTGCTCGGGAGCGGCGCGGCCGCGACGCTGACCGCGAGCGGCCCGGAGCGGTTCGCCGAGATCCGGACCGCGGCCGACGACCTGTTCGACGCCGGCGACGTCCACGCTGGGACCGAGGCCGCTCGCCCCCGGCTGTTCGGCGGTTTCGCCTTCCACGAGGGGGCCTGCGACGGCGACCCCTGGGGGCCCTTCCCGGAGGCGCGCTTCGTGCTCCCGCGGGTCCAGCTCACGTTCGCGGACAACGGGACCTGGCTCACGGTGAACGCCGCCGGGCCGGACGCCGCGGTCGAGGCGGTCGAGGCCCGGCTCGCCGAGGAGGCGGAGCGACTCGCCGCGGTCGACGGCGGCGACGCGGGCGTCCCGCCGCGGCCCGGTATCACCGAGGCCCGTCGGACCACGGGCCGCGAGGCGTGGCGCGAGAGCGTCGAGGCCGCGGTCGGCCGGATCCGCGGCGGCGAGCTGCGGAAGGTCGTCCTGGCGCAGGCGCTGGAGGCGGACCTGGCGTCCGAGTTCCCCCGCGCGGCGACGCTGGAGCGGCTCGCGGGCAAGTACGCCGACTGCCACCGCTACTGCTTCGAGCCGGACGGGGGCGGGAGCGCCTTCTTCGGCGCGACGCCGGAGCGGCTGGTCTCGCTGCGCGGGCGGACCGTCGAGACCGACGCGCTCGCGGGGACCACGGGACGGGGCGAGACCCCGACGGAGGACGAGTGGCTCGCGCAGGAGCTGCTCGAAGACGCCAAGAACGTCCACGAACACCGGCTCGTCGCCGACACCGTCCGCGATCAGCTGGAGCCGTTCGCGGCCTCGGTCTCCGCCGGCGAGCGCCGCGTCCGTCGGCTCGCGACCGTCCAGCACCTCCACACGCCGATCACGGCCGAGCTCAGCGACGACCGGCACGTGCTCGAACTCGTCGAGGCGCTCCATCCCACCCCCGCCGTCGGCGGGCTTCCGCCGGACCGCGCCCTGGAGACGATCCACGAGACGGAGCCGTTCGACCGCGGCTGGTACGCCGCGCCGGTGGGCTGGATCGACGCCGCGGGCAACGGCGCCTTCGCGGTCGCGATCCGCTCGGCCGTCGCGACGCCCCGGCGGGCCACCCTCTTCGCCGGGGTCGGGCTCGTCGCCGACTCCGACCCCGACCGCGAGTGGGACGAGGTCCAGCTCAAGTACCGCCCGATCCTCGACGAGTTGGAGACGGGCGGGGTCGGGACCGGGTCGAGCGCCGCGGCCGGGGACGAGTCGTCCGTCGCGGACGACGACTGACGGACCGCCGTCGCGGACGACGATCAAGGGGTCGGGCGGAGCGGCCGTCGCCTACTGGAACATCTTCAGCGGCTCGGCCTGCGAGCTCTCCTCGGTGGCCTGCTGCATCCGCTCGGCGAAGGCCCGCTTCGCCTCCCGGATCTCCTCGGCCTGTTCGACGAGCCCGTCGGTGGTCGTCTCGGTCCCCGCGATCGGGTCGATCCCGCTCCTGATGAGGACGCGCGCGGCCTCCGGATCGGGGAACTGCGGGTCCGACTCGACGACGAGGCCGACGGCGTCGCGGCCGCGCTCCAGCGACTCCGCGAGCATCGCGCCCGTCGGCCCGGAGACGAGGCCGGCCTCGGGCGGGTCCTCGACGTCGGCGCGGTCGAGCCGATCGCCGCCGTCGCCGGTCGCGACGCCGTAGATCGCCGGCGGCGCCTCTCCCTTCTCCTGACCGAGCCCGGAGAGGAACACCGGGAACGTCGCCGTCTCCGCGAACCAGCTCTCCAGGCAGCCGGCGACCTCGGTCGCGGCGCCGGGCTTCACCGGGACGTCGCTCCGGAGCGCGACGAGGTCGTTCTCCGCGTCGGCGTACAGCCGCACGGGCGTCGTCAGTGCCCGGTTCGCCTCGCGGTAGACGGCCACCCGCGGGAGCCCGTCGCAGTGGACGTTCGCGTAGTGGTCCATCCCGTGCGCCTCGATCATGTGGTCGGTCGCGATCTTGCCGACGAGTCCGACCCCGGGGAACCCCTCTACCAGCGTCGGCTCGTCCAGCGAGACGTCGTCGTCGACGACGGAGATGCGTGCCATGGCTCCGCCTACTCGGGGCGGCGACCTAAAGGTGGGGCGCCGGGCGGCGGCGCGGGAGTCCCGAAACCGTCTAACGGCCCGCCGCGAAAGGAGGGGCATGAACCCGCTCGACCGATACGAGCCGCTCGTCGACGACGTCGACGCGTTCCGGGCGGCGTGCGACCGCTCCCTCCCCTCGGTCGTGCGCACGAACCGGCTCGCGGCCTCGCCCGCTCGCGTCCGCGAGGCCTTCGACGAGGAGGGCGTGGACCACGAGCCGGTGGCGTGGCACGACGGTCTCTTTCGACTCCCGGACGGGAACCCCGGCGGCAACTGGCCGTACGTCCACGGCTGGACCCACGGCCAGGAGGAGGTGTCGGTGTTGCCGGGGCTCGCCTTGGACCCCCGCCCCGGCGAGCGCGTCTGGGACGCCTGCGCGGCGCCCGGCAGCAAGACGACGCAGATCGCCGACGCGATGGACGACGAGGGCACCCTCGTCGCCAACGACAACAACCTCGGGCGGCTCTCCGCGCTCCGGCACAACGCGGAGCGCCTCGGGATCACGAACGCGATTGTCACGAACCAGGACGCCCGCAACTTCTCGACCAAGCCGCTCGCGTTCGACGAGTTCGACCGCGCCCTCGTCGACGCCCCCTGCTCGTGCGAGGGCACCTGCCGAAAGAACCCGGACGTCGTCGACCAGTGGACCCTCGACCACGTCCACGCGGTCGCCGGGATCCAGAAGGGGGTCCTGGCGCGCGCGGTGCAGGCGACCCGGCCCGGCGGGACCGTCGTCTACTCCACCTGCACGTTCGCGCCGGAGGAGAACGAGGCGGTGCTCGACCACGTGCTCGGCGCGGAGGACTGCGAGCTGGTCGCGTTCGACCTCCCGCTCGACACGGTCCCCGGCGTGACCGAGTGGGACGGCGAGGCGTTCGACGAGTCGGTGACGCGCGCGCACCGCGTCTACCCGCACCACAACGACACGGGCGGGTTCTTCTGCGCGAAGCTGCGCGTGGGCGGGGAGGGTGACGAGAGCGCGAGCGACGGCGAGGTGGCCGCGTGAGCGACGACGCCGCCGCAGATGCCGCCGACGCCGCCCCCGCCAACGACGGGCAGCGGTTCGACCGACTGCCGGAGACCCCCGGGGACCGCGAAGTCGAGGGGCGCGCGAGCCGCGCGGAGGTCCTCGACTGGTGGGAGGAACGGTTCGGGGTCGACGGGGCGGTGTTCGCGGGGTACAGCTTCTGGGAGAAGGGCGCCGGGAAGGTCTGGATCTTCAACGGCGAGGCGACCGACCCAAGCGGGGTCGAGGCGATCGGGATGACCTTCCTCCGGACGCGACAGGAGCACTGGAAGCCGACGAGCCGGGCCGTCTCGCGGTTCGGCCGTCACGCGACGAGGAACGTCATCGAGCTCGACCCCGAGCAGGCTGTGACCTTCGTGGCCGGCGAGGACCAGGACCTCCCCGAGTGGGACGGGGACTGGGGATACCTGATCGCGACTCACGAGGTCGTCGGCGAGTCGGTGCCGATCGGCGTGGGGCTCTACCTCTACGACGAGTTGCGCTCCGTGGTCCCGAAGGGAAGTCGGGCGGACCTACCCGTCGTGGAGTGACGGACCGCTCTGTTGCTTATAGCTGCTCGACGCTGAGCCGGCGGTGAACGCCGCCGAGGCCACGGCCGCTCACTGACACATCGCCGCCGATGCGGTGAACACTTCCACAGCCTCGGCCGCTCAGTAATAGATGGCCGGTCGCGTATCGACGGGGCACGCCTTCGAACCACCGGCAATTCGTGTGTGAACGGCCGCCGGCGGCCCCCCGAAGGACACCGCCGATGCCCCAGTCGCGAGGACCGCCGAACGTCGCTCCCGCTCGCTCACTGCGTTCGCCGCGCGGGCTGCGACTTTCGTGCTCCCGCTCGCTCCCGTCGGTCGCTCACGAGACCGCGGCCTCACGCCTCTCCGGCCTCGCGGTTCGCGCTCTCCGAGCGCTCACCGCATCTCTGTCCGTGTGTTCCCGATACCCTTCGTCACACCCACTCGATCCGGTAGACCTCGGCGTCGATCTCCTCGGACTCCTCGGTGTGGTGGTCGAACTGCGCGTCGACCGCGAAGTCGGCGGCGAACGCGTGGGTCACCTCGCCGCCGTTGTCGGCCGCGAACGCCTCCACGAACGCCTCGCTGCCGGCGTTGTGGACCGAGTAGGAGACGGCCGCGACGCGGCTCGCCGTCGCCAGGAATCCGCGGTCGGCGTTCCGACTCCCGTCTCGCGCGCCGAACGGCGGGTTCATCACGACCGTCACGGGGTCCGGAACGTCGAGCGGGAGCCGCGTCGCGTCGGCTTGGATCCAGTGGACGGGCGCGCTCGCGGCCACTCGACGCTGATTGGCCGTCGCGGTGGTCAGCGCGTCGCGGTCGAGCTCGACGCCGAAGACGCGGGCGGGGCCGCGGAGGGCGGCGGCGAGCGCGAGCATCCCGGTTCCGGTGCCGAGGTCGAAGACGGTGCGGCCGTCGACGTCGCCGTGGAGGTCCGCGAGGTGGACGACGTGCGCGGCCAGGTCCGGCGGGGTGGGGTACTGTTCGAGCGCGAGGCTCGGCTCGTCGAACCCGGTGACGACGCCGAGCTTCGTCGCGAGCGAGCGCTTCGACGCCATCCGTCAGGCCGCCGTCGCGTCGCCGCCGGCCCGGACGAGTTCGACGCCCTCGCGGCGGGCGCGCTCGGCCAGCGCCGACAGCGCCGGCTCCGCGGCCGCCGGGTCCGAGACCTCGTCGACGCGGACCTCGATCCGGCCGGCGCCGAGGAACGACGCGGCGCGGACGAACTCGCGGAGCCGGTCGGCCTCGCGCTGGGTCGCGAGCGTGTCCTCGCAGTCGAAGCACGCCTCGACCGACAGCGTCGCCGGCTGGTAGCCGCGGGCCGAGAGCTCGGCCTTGAGGTCGCGGAGGTGCTCGGGCGCGGTGCTGTCGAGGTCGTCGGCGTCGATGACGATCGGGTCGATCTCGGCGGGGCGACAGCCGCGAAGCGTCCCCTCTATCGCGTCGGACTGCGTCGTGCTCATGGCGAGTAATATGTAATAGTTATACAAAAGTCTTTGTAAATGCTCAGTAATAATTATTTCTCGGCGACCGAGGCGCAAATGTGACCCTCCGCGGCGGTCACGTTTCGTATCCGAGGCCCGGCGGCGACGACGGCCGAGGGCGCGGAATCGACCGCGACCCGTCAGCGCGGACGGCCGTTTCAACGCCGGCTGTTCGGTTCGACGGCGGTTACGGCGAAACGGTGGGCGGCGGCGCCCTGCGCCGATCCGGGACAAAGGTTTAAATGCGGCAGTGACCAGAAACCTTATAATGGAACGTCCGAGCCGCCAGCGTCAACAAGAGCGGAACACCGAGCGAGAGTCGGACGAGACGGAGACGCTCTCCTGCCCGGAGTGCGACTCGGAAGAGATCGTCACGGACGCCGACCAAGAGCTCGTGTGCGAGGACTGCGGCCTGGTGTTGGACGAGCGCAACATCGACCGCGGCCCGGAGTGGCGGGCGTTCAACCACTCGGAGCGGCAGTCGAAGTCGCGGGTCGGCGCCCCGATCACCGAGACGATGCACGACAAGGGGCTGACGACGACGATCGACTGGAAGGACAAGGACGCGTACGGCCGGTCGCTCTCCTCGGAGAAGCGGTCGCAGATGCACCGGCTGCGCAAGTGGCAGGAGCGGATCCGGACGAAGGACGCGGGCGAGCGGAACCTCCAGTTCGCGCTCTCGGAGATCGACCGGATGGCCTCGGCGCTCGGCGTGCCCCGCTCGGTACGGGAGGTCGCCTCCGTCATCTACCGACGCGCGCTCAACGAGGACCTGATCCGCGGGCGCTCCATCGAGGGCGTCTCCACCGCCGCGCTCTACGCCGCCTGCCGCCAGGAGGGGATCCCCCGCAGCCTCGACGAGGTCGCCGACGTCTCGCGGGTCCCGCAGAAGGAGATCGGCCGGACGTACCGCTACATCTCCCAGGAGCTCGGCCTGGAGCTGAAACCCGTCGATCCGAAGCAGTTCGTCCCGCGGTTCGCCTCGTCGCTGGAGCTCTCCGAGGAGGTGCAGTCGAAGGCGACGGAGATCATCGACGTCTCGGCCGAGCAGGGGCTCCTCTCCGGGAAGTCCCCGACCGGCTTCGCGGCCGCCGCCATCTACGCGGCCTCGCTGCTCTGTAACGAGAAGAAGACCCAGCGCGAGGTCGCCGACGTCGCGCAGGTCACCGAGGTCACCATCCGCAACCGGTACCAGGAGCAGATCGAGGCGATGGGGTTCCGATAGCGCCGTCGTCGTGCGGTTTTTCGAACGATACCGCTCGTGATCGGGTTTTTAATCCGTACCGAGCGTAGCGGGCCACGTAATGTACTCGCAGATCCTCGTTCCGACCGACGGCAGTCCCGCGTCGGACGCCGCGATCGAACACGCGATCGATCTCGCCGGGCGGTACGACGCCACGCTCCACGCGCTGTACGTCGTCGACGGCGCGGCGTACTCGACGCTCGAAGCCGGCGCCGAGGTCGTCGTCGACGCCCTCGAATCCGAGGGGAAGGAGGCCACGCGACGCGTCGCGGGCGCCGCCGAGCGCGCCGGCGTCGACTGCGAGACGACGGTCGCCAGCGGGACCGCCTACCGCTCGATCCGCGACTACGTCGACGAGCACGCGATCGACATGGTCGTGATGGGGACGCACGGTCGGAAGGGGCTCGACCGGTACCTCCTCGGCAGCGTCACCGAGCGCGTCGTCCGGACCTCGGACGTGCCGGTCCTCACCGTCCGACACGCCGACGATGAGTGAGACGCCGCCGCGCGGGAGGTGACGCCCGTGCGAGACTGGCTCGCCCACCGGGTCGCGGCCTCGCCGGACGACGAGGCGCTCGTCCGCGCGGAGGACGGCGAGGCGTGGACGTACACCGACCTCGACCGCCTCGTCTCGGAGACGGCCGGCCGCCTCGTCGCTCACGGGGTCGAGGCGGGCGACAGGCTCGGCGTGCTCACCCCGCCGTACGTCGGGACCGTCGGACTGGTCCACGCGGCGATGCGGATCGGGGCGACCTTCGTCCCGCTCGGGCAGGAGCTCACGCCGAGGGAGCTCTCGGAGCGGATCGAGCGCGCCGACCTCTCGGCGGTCGTCTGCGCGGAGCCCACCGAGGACGACGCGCTGGCGGCCGTCGACGGGATCGACGACACGCCCCTGTTCTCCGTCGACGACCCGGCCGACGCGACCGTCACCGCCGTCCACGACGTCGAGCCGGCGTCGGTCGAGCCCCCCGAGTGGGAGTTCGACGACCACCTCTGCATCCTCTTCACCTCCGGCACGACTGGGACCCCCAAGCCGGTCCCGCTCACCGCGGGCAACGTGTACAGCTCCGCCGTCGCCTCCGCGTTCCGGCTCGGGGTCGACCCCGGCGACCGCTGGCTCGTCTCGCTCGCGCTCCACCACATGGGCGGGCTCGCGCCCGTCTACCGCTCCGCGCTCTACGGGACGACGCTCGTGCTCCGGGAGGGGTTCGACGCCGGCGGCACCGCCGACGACATCGACGCGTACGACGTGACCGGCGTCTCGCTCGTGCCGACGATGCTCAAGCGGATGCTCGACAGCCGCGGCACGCTCTCTGACACGCTCCGCGTGGTCCTGCTCGGCGGCGCGCCGGCGCCGGACGAGCTGCTGGAGCGCTGCCGCGACTACTCGATCCCGGTGTACCCGACCTACGGCATGACCGAGTCCGCCTCGCAGATCGCGACCGCGACGCCCCGACAGACGCGGGGCCGGCTCGGCACCGTCGGTCGGCCCCTCTTCGGCACCGACGTGACGGTCGTCGACGAGGACGGCGCGGCGGTCGAAGCCGGCGAGACGGGCGAGATCGTCGTGGACGGCCCGACGGTGACGCCGGGGTACCTGGAGCGTCCGCCGGCCCCCGACGAGGACGAGTCCGCCGCCGAGCTCGACCGCTCCGCGTTCGGTCCGCACGGGCTCCACACCGGCGACGTGGGACGGATCGACGAGGACGGCTACCTCTACGTGCTCAACCGGCTCGACGACCGGATCATCACCGGCGGACAGAACGTCGAGCCCGGCGAGGTCGCCGACGTGCTCGGGCGGTTCCCCGCGGTCGAGGCGGTCACCGTCGTCGGCCTCGACGACGAGACGTGGGGCGAGCGGGTCGCCGCGCTGCTCGCGGTCGAGGACGGGGACGAACCGCTGGACGAGGCGGCGCTCGACTCCTTCGCCCGGGAGCGGCTCAGCGGGTTCAAGATCCCCAAGACGGTCGCGGTCGTCGACGAGCTCCCCCGGACCGTCTCGGGCACCGTCGACCGGGCGGCCGCGCGGGAGATGCTCCGGGAGCGGGGGCACGCCCTGAACGGGAGCTCGGAGCCCGAGCTGGAGACGGCCGGGTTCAGGCCCGCCGACCCGGCCGAGCCGCCGGACGGCGGAATCGAGGGAGAAATCGATGCCCGGGAGGGTGACGGGGGCGGAGAGGACGGCGGAGAGGGGGAGGGCGACGCGGCCGATCGCGAGCCCGTCGACATCGCCGACGCCGAGGCGGTCGCGAGCGCGAGCGATCCGACCGGAGCGGGCGATTCGACCGGAGAGGAAACGGACGACTCGGCCGGGGAGGGGTCAGAGAGCGACATCGATGTCGACGAGGACGGAGACGGAATCGGCGAGGCCGACGCCGGGGACGGCGACGAGACCGACACCGAGGAGACGGAGGCTAACACCGAGGAGACGGAGGCTAACACCGAGGAGACGGAGGCCGACGAGTAAACGCTCCCGTCATTCCTCGTTGTTTCACGAACGTTTTGGTCGCGGGGGCCGCGGATCGGGCATGGATCTACTCGACGACGGCGTCGTGCCGGAGCGCGCGCGCGACGTGAAGGCCGAGGCCCGGGAGTTCGCGGACGAGCACATCGCGCCGAACGCGGCGGCGTACTACGACTCGGGCGAGTACCCGTGGGAGGTGCTGGAGGCGGGGATGGACGCCGGGCTCGTCGCGCAGGACATCGGCGAGGAGTACGGCGGGAGGGGGTTCGACCTCGCGCAGGTGCTCGCGGTCGCGGAGGAGTTCTACCGCGCCGACGCCGGCATCGCGCTCACGCTCCAGCTCGCGAGCTTCGGCGCCGAGATGGTCGAGCAGTACGGCACCGACGAACAGAAGGAGGAGTACCTGCGGCCGGTCGCCGAAAACGACCAGATATCGGGGCTCGCCGTCTCGGAGCCCGAGACCGGCTCCGACCTCGCGGGGATGACGACGAAAGCGGAGAAGGTGGAAGGCGGCTACGAGCTCACCGGCGAGAAGTACTGGGTCGGCAACGCGGTCGAGGCCGACTGGCTCACCGTCTACGCCAAGACCGGCGAGAGCGACGACCGCTACTCCAACTACACGCTGTTCATCGTCGAGACCGACTCGGACGGGTACGAGGCCGAGCACATCCCGGAGAAGATGGGCATGCGCGCCTCCAAGCAGGGCCACATCGTCTTCGACGACTGCTTCGTCCCCGAGGAGAACGTCGTCGGCAGCGAGGGCGGGGGCTTCTACGTACTCGCGGACTTCTTCAACCACGGTCGGGTGATCGTCGGGGGCCACGGCCTCGGGCTCGCGGCCGCCGCCATCGAGGAGGCCGAGGAGTTCGTCCACGACCGCAACGCCTTCGGCCGCACGGTCAACGAGTTCCAGGCGGTCCAGCACACCCTCTCGGACATGCGGATCGGCTTCGAGTCGGCGCGGGCGCTCAACTGGCGCGCCTGCGAGAAGGTCGCGAACGGCGAGGACGCCGGCTACTGGGCGGCCCTCGCGAAGACGAAGTCGACCGAGGTCGCCGCCGACTGCGCCGAGAAGGGGATGAAGCTCCATGGCGGCCGCTCGATCCTGACCGACCGCCGGATCGCCCGCGTCTACCGCGACGTGCGCATCCCGGTGATCTACGAGGGCGCCAACGACATCCAGCGGAACCTGATCTACCGGCAGTCACGGTAGGGCGGCGGGGATGGGCCGCGCGTTCGATTCCCTCAAATCCGCGCCGCGAGCGCTCCGAGCGCCTCGTCTCCCCCGGAAGCGAGCGGCTCGCCGTGGCCGACGCAGGCGATCTCGAACGGCGGGGCGCGGGCGGCGAGGTCGCGGACGCTGTCCAGTACCGCGTCCGTGTCGTAGCTGACGAACCACTCCGAGGGTTCGAGCGCGCCGTCGGACGCGGCGACGAGGTCGCCGAGGAGCGCGACGCCGAGGTCCTCGCTCACGTACGCGACGTGGCCCGGCGTGTGGCCGGGGGTGTGGTAGGCGGTGAACGAGCCGAGCCGCTCGCCGTCGGCGACCGCCTCGATGTCCAGGTCGGGCGGGGTGTCGAAGAGCCCGGCGAGCCGCTGGAACGCGCCCTTGTGGTTCCGCAGCGGCGGCGACCGCTCCCCCCGGAGGATCGCCGCGTCGAACGCGCCGGCGTAGACGGTCGCGTCGAGCTCCGGCGCCAGCGCCGCGAGCGTCCCGACGTGGTCGAGGTCGTAGTGCGTCAGGAGCACGCGCCCGACGTCTCCGACGCCGACGCCGGCCTCTTCGAGCCCCTCCCGGACCCGCTCCTCGTCCCACGGCGTCCCCGCGTCGACGAGCACGGGGACGTCGTCGTCGACGAGGTAGGCGCTGACGCCGCGCAGCTCGAACCGCCACACGCCGTCCGCGAGCTCGGTGGCCATGGGTGCCGGTAGCGACCGACGGGATTTGACGCTGGCGGCCGACCGGGGCCGCGGTCGCTCCGCGCCCGGCGCCCGTCCCGCCGCCGACGAAAACGCCAAGACGCCGCGCCCTCACGTCGGCGTATGCGACTCGAGGACTACTGGGGGATCGGCCCGAAGACGAGCGAGCGGCTCGTCTCGGCGCTGGGGACCTCGCGGGCGATCGAGGCGATCGAGTCGGCCGACGTCCGGGCGCTCGTCGACGCCGGACTTCACCGCGGACGCGCGACCCGGATCCTCCGTCGGGCCAACGGCGAGGCCGGGATGGACGTCCTCGCGACGGGCGACACCCGATCGGTGTACGACGACCTGCTCTCGCTGGCCGCGGGCCACGCGCTGACGGCCCACGCCGCCGACCGGATCCGGGTGTTGACGCCGCTGGCCGACCGCGAGGCCGTCGAGGAGCGACTGGACGACGTCGTCGCCGCGCGGGAGGCGTGGGAGGGGCTCGGCGAGGCCGACCGCGAGCGCGTCGTCGAGGCGTTCGACGCGTACGACGACGCGGAGGGCTCCGACCTCGCGGCCGTCGAGACGGCCCTCGCCCTGCGGGAGGCGGGACTCGACCACGGTCCGTTCGCGGCGGTCGGCGAGCTGGAGTCCGAGCGCCTCCGGGACGCCGCCGACGCCCTCGCCGACGTGCGCGGCTCGATCGACCCGACGGCGATCGACGACGGCGGCGAGATCGAGATCGCCCGCGGCGCCGACGCGGAGCTCGACCGCCTCCGCGACCGGCGCGACGCGGCCGAGGAGCTGGCGAACTCCGCGTTCGACGTGCTCGACGCGGTCCGAGACGGATCGCTCCGCGACTTCGAGGCGCTGGAGGCCGCGACCGTCGACCGCGTCGCGAGCGAGACCGGCGTCGACCCGGCGACGGTGCGGTCGGTCGCGCCGGACGACGCGCTCGACGCCGCCGACTTCGTCTCGGCGACCCTCCGCGACCTCGCGGCGGAGCTGGAGGCCGAGGTCGCGGAGCGCGAGGCGGCGGTCGCCGCCGACATCCGGGAGCGGATCGGAGGAATGCAGGCGAAGACGGACGAGGCCGGCGAGGCCGACGGGAATAACGGACGCGGAAGCGCCGTTACCCGCGCGGTCAACGCGGTCTCCGACGCCGCGTTCCTGCTCTCGCTCGCGCGGTTCGCGGCCGACCACGACCTCGTCCGCCCGACGCTCGTCGACGACGGGATCGCGGTGCGGAACGCCCGAAACCTCTTCCTCGCCGGCGAGGTCCAGCCGGTGTCGTACGCGGTCGGGACCCACTCGCTCGCGGGCGACGCGGGCGTCGCGAGCGCCGACGCGCCGCCGACCGGCGACCGCGTGAGCGTGCTCACGGGCGCGAACTCGGGCGGGAAGACGACCCTGTTGGAGACGATATGCGCGGTGGCGCTGCTCGCGTCGATGGGGCTCCCGGTGCCCGCCGAGGCGGCCGAGGTCGGCGCGTTCGACCGGATCGTCTTCCACCGCCGGCACGCCTCGTTCAACGCCGGCGTGCTGGAGTCGACCCTGAAGTCGGTGGTCCCGCCGCTCGTCGAGGACGGTCGGACGCTGATGCTCGTCGACGAGTTCGAGGCGATCACGGAGCCGGGCCGCGCCGCCGACCTGTTGAACGGGCTCGTGACGCTCACCGTCGAGCGGGGCGCGCTCGGCGTGTACGTCACCCACCTCGCGGAGGACCTGAGCCCGCTCCCCGACGCCGCCCGGATCGACGGGATCTTCGCGGAGGGACTCACGAGCGACTTGGCGCTGCGCGTCGACTACCAGCCGCGCTTCGGGACGATCGGCAAGTCGACGCCGGAGTTCATCGTGTCGCGGCTCGTCGCGAACGCGAGCGACCGCGGCGTCCGCGCCGGCTTCGAGCACCTCGCCGGCGCCGTCGGCGAGGAGGCGGTCCAGCGCACCCTCTCGGACGCGGAGTGGACGGGCGACGATGAGTGAGCGCGGCGAGGGCGGTCCCGACCGGATCCGGTCGATCGCGGTCCACCGCGAGGACGTCGCGAGCGCGCTCGAAGCCACGCTCCGGAGCGACCGCGAGGTCGTCCTCCGGGTGACGCCGCCCTTCTCGGGGCGGATGCGCGCCCGGCTCCACGCGGTCGACGCGGGCGCGTCCGACCCGCCCGGCGAGGATGCGGCCGCGAGCGGCGAGCGCGACGGCGACCCCCCGACCCCGATCCACGTCGATCCCCGCGAGCTCGTCGCCGAGGTCCCGCCGTACCCCGAGGTCGACGAGACGGCGGCGGCCCACCCGGACGCGGACCTCGAAACCCGCCGACGGCTCCACGAAGAGGCCGTCGAGTCGTGGCGCGAGCGCGTCCGCGACTCGGTCGTCGAATCCGTCGCGATCGAGGTCGACGAGGCGTCTCGCGATGTCGACGTGACCGCGCTCGGCTGACGCCGGCCGATCGTTAAAAGAACCCGCGGAGCCGCTACAGCCGGAGTCGCTCGACCGACGTGCCGGCGCCGGCGAAGTCGGCGAGGGAGTCGTCGCCGTCCGGCGAACCGTCACCGTCGGCGGTCGCCGCCGCGACGACCACCGTGTCGGCGTCGAGGTCGGCGTCCAGCCGGACCTCGTACGCGCCGTCGTCGGGGGTCGCCAGCGCGGAGCCGTCCGCGGCGTACACCGCGACCGCGTCGCCGTCGGTCTCGCCGGCGACGACGAGGTCCTCGCCCGCGTACTCGACGGCGGCGGTGAGGTCGGGGCCCGCGGGCCGGTCGCGCTCGACGTAGCGGTCTCGGACGACGGTCGGGGTCTCGACCGGCTCGCCGGCGTCGACGCCGTGCGCGAGCCGGATGTAGCCGGCCATCGACCACGCGAGGGGCGTCGCCCCCCCGGTGCCCTCGCCGAACTCCCAGCCGTAGTCGGTCGGGTGCTCGCGGTCCCACACCTGCTCCGGGAGCATCCGGCCGGAGTTGCCGAAGCCGGCCATCGTCTCCAGGAGGGCGTCCGGTTCGAGCGCGTCCTCGTCGGTGCCGCCGAAGGCGTCTGGGCCGTCGGCGCGGGCGCGCAACTCGTACTCGCCGCGCTCGCCGGTGAAGATCGGCCACAGGCGCCCGCGGCCGTCGCCGGTGCCGGCCCACGGCGCGCCCGGGTCGCCGGCGGCGATCTCGCCGTAGGCGTCGCCGACGTACCGGTACCACGCGGGGCCGTGCGGGGTGTCGACCCGGATCGAGTCGTCGACGACGGAGACGGAGTTCAGAACCGTCTCGTCGTCCGCCGGCTTCACGCCGAGCCGGACGAGCTCCAGGAAGCCGCCGTCGACGATCTCGCGCTCGTCGTAGGTCGGGCCGTCGTTGGCGATCGTCCGCGGGCGCCCGGACTCGGGGTCGCCGTCGGCGGTGACCCGGAGGTAGTACGGCGTCTGGGCGTGGCGCTCGGTCCCCGTCGCCGTCGCGCACCACTCCTCGACGCGCGCGGCCCAGTCGTCGGCGAGGCCGAGCCACGCGAGGGCGTCGGCGTGGAGCGCGTCGGGGGACTCCTCGGCGGTCGCGTCGCCGTCGCCCGACTCGATCCGGTCGGCCTCGGCGAGCGCGAGCGCGGCGCCGCAGACGAGCCCGGCGATCTCGGCCGCGATGCTCGACGGCGAGAAGCCGGCCTCCTCCTCCCAGCGCTCCTGGGCCGTCTCGGGGCCGTTCTCGGCGATGTAGCCGAGCGAGCGCCGGACCTGATCGTAGGTGTAGTCGGCGTCCGCCGGCGCCAGGCCGTGCTCGTACAGCTGCCACGCCATCACCGACGGGAACGCGATGTTGTCCATCTGCTCGCCGCCCCACCGGGTGCGGCCGTCGATGTAGGTGTTCTGCGGGAGGAAGCCGTCGTCGTCCTGCTGGGTGTTGTAGAGGTACGCGAGCGCGTTCGCGCCGCGCTCGACCTCGCCGACCTCGATCAGCGCGGTGAACACCTGGTAGAGGTCGCGCGACCAGACGAAGTTGTAGCCGTAGCCGCGGTCCTCGGCGGCGTACTCCGTCTCGCCCCACGGCACCGACGGGCTGGCGATCCCCGCGCCGTCGTGGCGCTTGTCCTCCACGGCGGCGAGCGTCATCAGCGCGAAGCGGTACTGGGTCGCGAGCTCCGGATCGCCGGTCACCGAGTCGGGGAACTCGCGGCCGGCGAGCCAGTCGCGCCACGACCCGACGTAGGCGTCGGCGACGTCGGCGAAGCCGCGCGAGATGGCGCCGCGGGCCTCGCCGAGCGCGGCCGCGGTGTCGGCGTTCTCCGCGAACCCGAGCGCGACCGTGTCCGAGACGTCGGTCCCGCTCCCGACGAGCCCGGCGAGCACGACGTTCCCGGTCGCCTCGGCGGCCCCCTCGCCGCGCTCGCCCTCGCCGAAGAGGGCGTCCGCCTCCTCGCCGCCGGCCGAGAGGACGCTGGCCCACTCGAACCGGTCGTCGGCGGCGAGCGCCAGGGCGACCTCGAAGGAGTCGCCGTCGTCGTCGACGAGCTTGCCCGCGCCCCGGTCGGCCGCGTCGTCGTTGCGCGCGAGCAGGTGGTAGCCGTCGCCGTCGCCGACCCGGTCGCCGCGGTCGTTCGTGCCGACGTTCGTGATCGTCGTGTCGACGAGGGCGTACACGTCGTACTCGCGGCCCCCCTCGAAGTCGACGTCGGCGAGGACCGCGTCGCCGTCGGTGTCGACCGCGTACTCGACGGTGAGCGTCCACTCGTGACCGTGGCCGTCGCCGGTCTCGCGGACCGTCTGCGTGTACGCGAGCGCGTCGTCGACCGTCGGTTCCGTCCGGCGCTCGACGGTCTCGGTGGCCGTCACGTGGCTCGTCTCGTCGAAGGTGCGGATCGTGTATCCCGTCTCCGGGTCGGCGACGAGGAAGTCGAACGTCCGGACGTTCATCACGTCGATCCGCGGGAACCGGGCCTCGGTGAGCGCCCCCTCCGTCAGCGTGAACCAGACCGGGACCGGGTCGTCCGCCTCGTGGTCGGCGGGCGTGCCGACGCCGAACTTCCGGCCCGTCGTCCAGTGCGGGGCCTCGTCCGGGCCGGTCGGCCGGTCGTGCGGGACCGGGAGCGCGCCGTGCCGGGCGAGCGTCACCGTGGCCTCGATCCGGAGCGCGTGGGACCAGCCGATCGGCGTCGCGCTGTCGAGGTCGCCGTCGTCGAACGCCTGCTCGGCGAACAGCCCGGCGTCGTTGACGAAGTGGCCGTCGGGCCCGCAGAGGGCGTACAGGTCGCGGGCCGCCCCGAACAGGTCGGCGCCGGCGTCGCGGTCGGCGCCGGCGTCGCGGTCGGCGCCGCCGCCGTCGCCGTCGCGCTCGCGGACGAGCCCGCCGAGCGAGGCGGCCGCCGTCGCGCCCCACAGGGTCGCGATCGACCACACCTTCGCGGCGCCCTGCTCGGCCGTGCGCCAGTCGTCGCCGGTGAACCTGACGAGCCCCTCGACGTCGGCCGTCTCGCGGCGCAGGGCCTCGATCGAGTTCCGGACGTGGCGCGCCACCCGGTCGAGGAACGCGTCGAAGTCGGCCGTCGCGACCGCCGCGCCCGAGCCGTCGGTGACCGCGCCGTCGACGCGGGCGCGCTCCTCGCGCAGGGCCGCGTACTCGACGGCGGCGCCGGCGAGCGCGAACGTGCTGGCGTCGGCGCGGTCGTCGCGGCTCTCCGCGCTCGCGCGCTGCGGGAACCGCCCGGTGTCCGGGTTCCAGCGCTCGTCGAGCCCGGCGAGCGCGTCGTCGGCCGCCGCGGCCGCCGCGACGCGCGTCTCGTCGTCGACCGGCGCGCGGGCGACCGCGGCGAACGCGCGGAGGTACGCCGCGCCGGTGTGGGTGAACCGCCCGAGGGCGTTCTCCCAGCAGTTCTGACAGCGACGGGGGAGCCCGTCGTCCTCGGTCGTCTCGCGGAGGAAGGCGACCGCGTCCGCGATCGTCGCGTCGATCCGCTCGCGCCACTCCGCGGGGAGGTCGGTCGTCCGGCGGAGCCGGGCGAGGAACGCGACCACCGAGGCGGGCTGGTCGAGCTGGTCGTTCGGGCCGGCGGTCCCGTTCGCGCCCTCGATCCGGGCGTTCGCCCAGCCGGGCGCGACCTTGCCGGAGTCGGCCCAGACGCGGTGGGGCCACGAGCCGTCCGCGTCCTGCGTGCGGCAGAAGAAGGAGGCGGTCGCGAGCAGCTCCTCGTCGGCGTCGAGGCCGAGCTCCTCGCTCGCGCTCAAAAGCGCCGACGCGGTCTCCGCCTCGTCGCGGAACCAGGTGTAGCCGTAGCCGCCGGACGTCGAGTAGAAGGGGTCGAACTCGGGGGCGGCGATCCGGGCGCCGGACTCGGCCGTCAGCAGGTCGAGTGCGCGGAGATCGCTCGCGATCACGCCCCGCCGCGGGACGTCCTCGGGGACCGTCGGCCCCCGGCCCGCGGCCGCCTCGCGGAGGTCGTCGGCGTCGGGGTAGGCGGTCGCGATCCGCGAGAGCTCCTCGATCCGGCGCTGGCGGTCGGGGCCGTCGGAGAGCGCGTCCATCGCGTCGTCGCCCGTCTCGCGCGTCTCCCGGCGGTCGACGACCGCCCGGCTCGCCAGGGTGACGCGCTCGGTCCGGCCGTCGCGCTCGAAGGGGGCGCGGACGACGACGTCGGGGGTGAGCCGCGAGTCCTCGCGCTGATCGATCTCGCCGCGGTGCGGGAAGCCGTTCTCGTCCTCGCCGAGCAGCTCCGTGATCGTGCGGAGCCGCTGGCCGTGCGCCGCCGAGAGCCCGGTCGACGCCGTGAGGAAGTCGTGCTCGGAGCGGTGGTACACCTCGACGACGCTCCCGTCGTCCGGCCCGGCCTCCTGGTGGACCAGGTTGCCGACGCGGCCCTCGACCATGTCCGGCGAGAAGGCGCAGGCGGCGACGAGCTCGGCGCCGGCCGGCGGCGCGCCGCGCAGCTCGACGTGCGTCAGGTGCGTGTCGCTCACCACGAGGTCGAACTGGTGGATCGTGTACCGCCCCGCGTCGTACTCGGTCTCGACGAGGGGGGTGTCGCCGTCGTAGTGCTGGCGCGTCGTCGCGAGGTCGTCGAACCAGCGGACGCCGCGGCCGGCCGTGATCCCCATTCGGAGCCGGTCGGCCCCGCCGACTCCCGACAGGGCGTACGAACAGTCGTGGACGGCGCCGTCGGGCCCGACGTGGACCAGACGGCCGTCGTCGCCCGTGAACGCGCCGGCGGTCGTGGGACGCTCCGCCGGATAGCGCTCGCCGCGCCGACGTTCGTGCTCCGTGAGAGCGGTTCGCAGTCGCATAGTCGCCCTGCGATTTCCGGGGTAAAAGCCTTGACGAACGAGGCGACCCCTCGGTCCGAGGGGACCGACCGAAGAGCAACACCGAAGACCCCAGGCGTCAATGGGTGCCACATGCACCACCCTGGACCCCCCCGATTCCTCTCGACCGGGGAGACGACGCAGCTCGCGCCGCGGGACCCGGACCCGTCGGCGAGCTACGAGTGGCGCGTCGCCGACGCGCCGCCGGACAGCGACGCGACCGTGGGCGAGCGGTCCGTGACCGACTTCACGCCGGACGTCCCCGGACGGTACCGGCTCGGGCTCGACGCGCCCGACGGCGACCACCTCCTGACGGTGCGCGCGTTCCCGGCGAGCTACGAGGGCGTCGACGTCGCCGGCGGCAGCGGGACCGCGATCCGCGACCGCGACGCCGACCGGGCCGCGATCGACTACGGCGCCGAGCGCGCCCGCGAGGGCGTCGGGCGGCCGCGCGTCCGGCTGGACGCGACCGTCGAGGAGGCGGCGGGCGAAGGCGGGGGCGCGGCGGGGCGAGACGAGGGCACGGCGGGCCGAGACGAGAGCGCGGCGGGCCGAGACGAGGTCGTCGTCCGGGCGACGCCGACGCCGAACCCCGAGTCGGCCCTCGACGCGTCCGAGCTGGCCGTCACCTTCGTCGTGGACGACCGCGACGTCGAGGCGGCGGTCGGGGAGGGGCGGCGGAACCCGCGAGACGCGCTCCGGACGACCGACGACGGCCGGACGCTCCGGATCCCGACCGAGGCCGTGCCGGACCGGCTGCGCGTCCACGGCGTCGCCGTCGCCCGCGAGCCGGGGCGCGAACGGCGGGTGAGCGTCGCCGACGCGGTCGCGGTCGAGCGCACCGACCGGAGCGAGCTCGCCGGGGACGACGGTCCCGAACCCGCCGAGCCGGAGCTGACGGCGCCGACGGGCCCCGACGGTCACGCCTTCGAGACCGTCCGGCTCAACCAGCCGCCGGAGTGGACGACTGACGCGACCGTCTACGAGGTGTACGTCCGGACGTTCGCCGACGCCGACGAGGGGGAGGCGTTCGCGGCGATCGAAGGGCGGATCCCGGAGATCGCCGACCTCGGCGTCGACACGCTGTGGCTCACGCCCGTGCTCGAACACGACGGGAAGCCGCACGGCTACAACATCGTCGACTTCTTCGACGTCGCCGAGGACCTCGGCGACCGCGACGACTACGAGGCGCTGGTGGAGACCGCCCACGACCACGGGATGCGGGTGCTGTTCGACTTCGTCGCCAACCACACCGCGCGCGACCACGAGTGGTTCCGAGACGCCTATCGGAATCCCGAGTCGCCGTACCGCGACCGCTACGAGTGGCAGGAGTCCGGCGAGCCGGGGACGTACTTCGACTGGGAGCTGATCGCGAACCTGAACCACGCGAACCTCGACGTGCGCCGCTTCCTCCTCGACGTGGTCGACGAGTGGGCGCCGCTCGTGGACGGGTTCCGCTGCGACATGGCGTGGGCCGTGCCCGACTCGTTCTGGCGCGAGCTCCGCGACCGGGTGAAGGCGAAGGACCGCGAGTTCCTGCTGATGGACGAGACGATCCCGTACATCCCCGGCTTCCACGAGGGGATGTTCGACGTCCACTTCGACGCGACGCTGTACTTCCAGCTCCGGCAGGTCGGGCGCGGCGCCGAGCCGGCCGCGTCGCTGCTCGACGCGATCGACCGGCGCCCGGAGATCGGCTTCCCCGACCACGCCGGCTTCCTCCAGTACATCGAGAACCACGACGAGACGCGCTACCGCGTCGAGTGCGGAGACGCCGCCGCGGCCGCCGCGGGGGCGGCGACGGTGACGCTGCCCGGCGTGCCGATGGTGTACGCCGGCCAGGAGATCGGCCAGCGCGGCCGCCGAGACGCGATCGCGTGGGACCACGCCCGCGACGAGGTCCGCGAGCGCTACGAGCGCCTGCTCGCGACCCGCGCCGACCACAGGGCGCTCGGTCCCGACGGCGACCTCGAACGGGTGGAGTACCACGTCGCCAGCGGCGACCTCGACGAGCGGCCGATCGCCGCCAGCGGGAACGTGCACCCCGACGACGTGGTGGCGTTCCGCCGGAGCGACGGCGAGGAGTCGCTGATCGTCGTCCTCAACTTCGCGCCCGAGACGGCGAGCGTCGCCGTCGACGCCGCCCACGCCGACCGCGACCTGGTCACCGGCGACCCCTGCGTCGTCGTCGACGGCGACGGGACCGAGCGGATCCGCGCCGACGAGGTCGCGGTCGTCCGGGAGACCGGCCGGTGACCCGTCCCCGCGGACGCAACGCTTGAGTCGGTGGGGGTCACAGGGGGACGCATGCGATTCGACCGCTCCGCCGGCGTGTTCTGTCACGTCACCTCGCTGCCGGGACGACACGGGATCGGCGACCTCGGCGACGGCGCCGAAGCGTTCCTCTCCTTCCTCGGCGACGCCGACGTCGACCTCTGGCAGATCTGCCCGGTCGGCCCGACGACGAGCGCCGCCGGGGAGTCGCCGTACCAGTCGCCGTCGGCGTTCGCCGGCAACCCCCTCCTGATCGACCTCGACGGGCTCGTCGCCGACGGCTGGCTCGACGAGTCCGACCTCGAACCGGTCCCCGACTTCCCGGACGACCGCGTCGACTACCCGGCGGTCAGGGAGTACAAGCTCCCGCTGTTGCGGACCGCCTTCGAGCGGTTCGACGAGACCGTAGAGGACGGCGGGGACGCCGGGGCGGAGGCGGCGGCCGAGCTCGACGCCTTCCGCGAGCGCGAGCCGTGGCTCGCCGACTACGCCCTGTTCCGGGCGCTCTCGGAGGCCCGGCCGGAGGGGACGTGGGTCGAGTGGCCCGACCCGCTCCGGACGCGCGACCCCGAGGCGCTCGCGGAGGCGCGCGACGAACGCGCGACCGAGGTCCGCTTCCGGGAGTTCGTCCAGTGGACGTTCGACCGGCAGTGGCGCGAGCTCCGGGCGGTCGCGGCCGACGAGGGGGTCTCGATCGTCGGCGACGTGCCGATCTACGTCGCGCTCGACTCGGCCGACGTGTGGGCGAACCCCGGAGCGTTCCGGCTGGACGAGGCGAACCGCCCCACCGCGGTGGCGGGCGTCCCGCCGAATCCGGGCGACGACGGCCAGCGCTGGGGGAACCCCGTCTACGACTGGGAGCGGCTCGCCGAGCGCGGCTACGACTGGTGGCTCGCCCGGTTCCGGCGCCTGTTCGACCTCGCCGACGTGGCGCGGCTCGACCACTTCCTCGGCTTCGTGAAGTACTGGGCGATCCCGGCCGACCGCGACGACCCGGCCGCCGGCGAGTGGCGCGAGGGGCCGGGGCGCGACCTGTTCGAGGCGGTGGAGCGCGAGCTGGGGCGGGCCCCGTTCATCGCCGAGGACCTCGGCTTCGAGGAGCCGAGGATGAACGAGCTGATGGCCGAGTTCGGCTTCCCGGGCATGCGCGTCCCGCAGTACGCCGACTGGTGCGAGGAGGGGAACCCCTACCAGCCGATGCACTACCCGGAGGGCGTCGTCGGCTACACGTCGACCCACGACACGGACACGTGGGTCGGCTACTACGAGGACCTCCCCGAGCGCCAGCGCGACTGCTTCCGGTACAACGTCGGCGCCGACGGCGACCGCGCGGTCGAGTGGGAGATCGTCGACGAGGTGTGGGCCTCCGAGGCGGTGATCGCGATGACGACGATGCAGGACCTGCTCGGGCTCGGCAGCGAGGCGCGGTTCAACGAGCCGGGGACCGTCGACGGCAACTGGGAGTGGCGCGTGACCCGGGACGACCTCGACGACGAGATCGCCGACCGGCTGTGGGAGCTCGCCGGGCGGCACATTCGCTAACGGGGCCGAGCGTCGACGAAGGAGAGGGCGGGCGGTTATCGCCGGCCGACGATGAAGTACAGCACGAGCCCGAGCAGCGGTGCGAGGAACGCGACGACGGCCCACAGGAACGCGGGCTGGTCGCTGCGCTGCTTCGCGTCCGAGTAGATCCAGACGATGATACCCAGCTGTACGAGCAGTACCAGTAGACCGAACAGGAGGGCGATCCCGCCGGCCAGCGCCTCCTGAAGCAGTATCGGGGACATCGGTCGAACTCACTCGCGGGCGTAATAAGTGTCTTTGGTATCGCGGTATCCCCACCTTTGGTATCGCGGTGTCCCCACCCACTCGCTCCCGCGTCGCGGCGCCGGTGCGGCGGGGAGTCTATCACGAAATATCTATATAGTAGCGATCGACGGATCGACGCGACTCGATCGGCGACGGCGATAGACGAGAAACCGGCAGCTACTATCGCCGTGACGCCGTGTGCGATGCGCTCTGCCGTCGGTTTTCGTTCTCGATATCGAAGCGAGGATTTAAATACGTTCGGTCCTTACCCGTTAGTGAGGAAACCAACCGAGAAGCGTCTCTCGGTCCCCTCGTTCCCTCCATTTGAACCAACCAATGAGCGAAAACGTTCGAACGTACACGGCGGAGCACGTCGGCGACGAGGAGGAGACCGAGTCGTCGGACGAGGAACTGCGATGTCCCGAGTGCGGCGGCCAGCTCGCGACCGACACCGAGCACGGCGAGACTGTGTGTGTCGACTGCGGGCTCGTCGTCGAGGAGGACGAGATCGACCGCGGGCCGGAGTGGCGCGCGTTCGACTCCAAGGAGAAGGACAACAAGTCGCGCGTCGGCGCCCCGACGACGAACATGATGCACGACAAGGGGCTCTCGACCAACATCGGCTGGCAGGACAAGGACGCCTACGGGAAGTCCCTGTCGAGCCGCCAGCGCGAGAAGATGCAGCGGCTGCGCACCTGGAACGAGCGGTTCCGCACCCGCGACTCCAAGGAGCGGAACCTGAAACAGGCGCTCGGCGAGATCGACCGGATGGCCTCGGCGCTCGGCCTCCCGGACAACGTCCGCGAGACCGCCTCGGTCATCTACCGCCGCGCGCTCGACGAGGACCTCCTGCCCGGCCGCTCGATCGAGGGCGTCTCGACGGCCTCGCTGTACGCGGCCGCCCGACAGGCGGGCACGCCGCGGAGCCTCGACGAGATCGCGGCCGTCTCCCGCGTCGAGAAGGACGAGATCGCCCGGACGTACCGCTACGTCGTCCGCGAGCTCAAGCTGGAGATCCAGCCCGCGGACCCCGAGAGCTACGTCCCCCGGTTCGCCTCGGACCTCGGCCTCTCCGACGAGGCCGAGCGCCGCGCCCGGTCGCTGCTCGACACCGCGAAGTCGCAGGGAATCCACTCCGGCAAGTCGCCGGTCGGCCTCGCCGCCGCGGCGGTGTACGCCGCCTCCCTGCTGGTCAACGAGAAGGTGACCCAGAGCGAGGTCAGCGACGTGGCGAACATCAGCGAGGTCACTATCCGGAACCGCTACCACGAGCTGTTGGAGGCCGAGGACGGCGTCGCGCTGAGCTGATCGGCGGCACCGCGCCGACCGCCGCGCGCCGACCGACGGACCGACGTCGTCGACGCTCCGCCGGTTCCTCGACCGACCGCGTTTCGGCTCCGGACTTTCCTGACGCACGCCGACTTTCCGAACGCACAAGCACCCGCGGGCCGAGCGACGCGTATGGAGACCACCCGTCACTTCACCGCGACGACGTACGTCGTCAACGACGGCGCGACCGCGCTCCACGCGCACGACCGGCTCGGGATCCGCCTCCCGCCCGGCGGCCACGTCGACCGCGACGAGCTCCCGCACGAGGCGGCGCTCCGCGAGGTCCGCGAGGAGACCGGCCTGGAGGCGGAGCTGGTCGCGACGCGGTCGTCGATCGAGGGGCCCAACACCCGCGGCCTCCCGGAGCCGGCCCACCTGATGCTCCACGACATCAACGTCCACGAGGACGGGTCGGTGGGTCACCAGCACGTCGATCACCTCTACTACGCCCGCGTCGGCTCCCGCGAGATCGCGCCGGGCGCCGACGACGAGGTCGACCCGGAGGCGTGGCGCTGGTACACCCCGGCCGAGCTGGCCGCGAGCGACCTGCAGCCGGACGTGATCGAGCTCGGCCGCGAGGCGATCGCGGCCGTCGAGGACGCGTAGTCGGTCGACGGCGCGACGGGCCCCTCGCCCGAAAGCGCCGGCCGGCGCGTCGACCGGTGACGGCGATCCCCGCCCGATCGGCGTCAGACGGCCGTCTCACGGTCCGGAAGGTATTTGGGTCGTTGCAGGCGACATAAAGCAAGATGGACGCAGAGCGACGATCGGAGATCGCCGAGTGGGACGCCCGCGAGTTCTCTGGCGGGTTCGCCGAGCTCGGTCGCCTCGTCGACGGCGGGTTCTCCGGCGCGGTGACCGACGGGGCGGCGTGGCTGTTCGTGTTCGAGGGCCGCGTCGTCGGGGCGGTCGACGGCGACCTCGACGACTTCGCGGAGGCCTCGGGGACGCTGTACGAGGCCCCGGAACCGGTCCTCCCGGTCCTGTTCGCGATGCAGGAGCGGGGCGGCGAGCCGCGGGCGCAGTACTACACGAACGACACCCCGCTCTCGGAGGCGGACCGGAAGCTCTCGCAGGGCGGGTTCACCGGCTACGTCGAGCTCTCCGAGAACGTGCTCTCGGGCGACTACTACGTCACGTACACGGCCGGCGAGTCGATGGCCGCCGCGTACGTCGGCAACTCCCGACGGCTCGAGACCGGCGAGAAGGCGTTCTCACTGGCCGACGACGAGGTCGGTATCTACACCGTCTACGAGGTCGACCTGAGCGTCCGGGAGATCCCGTCCGGCGGTCCGGAGGCCGACGACGACGGGGAGGCCGACGACGACGGGGAGGCCGACGACGACGGGGAGGCCGACGACGACGCGGACGCCGGCCCGCCGGCGAGCGCCGGATCGGTGAGCGCCGGATCGACAGGAGACGTGGCTGGCGACGAAGACCCCGACGGCGAGGCGATCGACGCGGACCCGGCCGCCGACCGCGGCGACGGCGGCCCGACGGGCGACGAGTCGAACGGCGGGGGAACGACCCGGGACCCGGAGGCCGTCGGACGCGGGACGGCCGAGGGCGACCGGGACCCCGACGCTCGGAGCGCCGACGAGCCGGCCGACGACGACCGCCCGTCGCCCGTCGAGATCGACGCGGCGGGCGACCGCGACGAGGGGCGCGGACCCCGGAGTTCGGACGAGGGACCGACCGAGGGCGGCGTCGGCGCGGACGCGTCGACGGCGAGCGCCGCCGACGGCGCCGCGAACGTCGCCGACGCGCGGTCGGTCGACGCTCCCGACGGACGGGACCGCGACGCGCGGACCGCCGACGCCGCCGGTCGGGACCGCGACGGCGACGGGGGAGACGGGGCCCGCCCCGACGACGACGTGTTCTCCGAGGAGGAGCAGTGGCGCGAGCAGAAGTCCATCCCCGCGCTGGACCCGTCGGAAGCGAGCGACCCGCCGGAGAACCGCGACGGCGACGCGATGACGTCCGGAGGCTCGCGGCGGTCCGGCAGCTCGGACGGGACGGCGAACCGCGGCGGCGGGCCGGCCGCGAACACCGCGAACGAGTCGTCTCCCGAGCCGCGTTCGACCGGCGAGGGCGGCGCGAACCGGTCGGCCGTGTCGCAGCGCTCGCGCGATTCCGGCGGGTCGCGCGGCGAGGGGTCGCCGCGGGAGCGGCTCCGACAGCTGGAGGGCGCGCTGGAGGAGTCCGAGCGGGAGCGCGAAGAGCTGGCCGCCGAGCTGGAGGAGTCCGAGCGGGAGCGCGAAGAGCTGGCCGCCGAGCGCGACGAGCTGGCGTCCGAGGTCGACCGCCTGGAGTCCGAGCTCTCGACGCTCCGCGAGGAGCGCGACCGGCTGCGCGACGAGCTCGCCGCGGCCCGCGACCGGCTCCCCGAGAGCGACCGCTCGATCTCGCCCGCAGAGGCGCGGAGCGGGACGAACCTCTTCGTCAGGTACGACTCCAAGGGCGGCGCGACGCTGGAGGACGCCCACGACGGGGCGGTGGACCGCGACGCCCTCCGCGAGAACCTCCGGATCGAACACCACACGAGCTTCGAGACCGAGGGGCTCGCGGTCGACGGGCGACCGTACGAGGAGTTCCTCCGCGACACGATCGAGTACGGGTTCACCCGCTGGCTCGTCGAGGACCTCCCGTTCGAGGTGAGCGGGACGGGGAACCAGGGCGTCCTCCGCGACCTCTACGACGCGATCCCCGAGGTCGACCGCGCGGAGATCGGGGGGTCGGTGTCGATCGCGATCCGCGAGAACGGCGGGGAGACGCGCGAGCAGCGCACGTTCGACCTCGTCCTGCGCGACCGGATGGGGAACCCCCTGTTCGTCGCCGACCTCAACGACAGCCGGGACCCGACCGCGGAGGGGACCCTGGAGTCGCTCGTGGGCAACGGCCGCGACATCGCCGAGTCGAACGACTCGTTCGCGGCGGCGTTCGCCGTGACGGAGAGCTTCTTCGAGCCGGGCGCGTTAGAGACCGCGAGCGACGCCGTCGGCGGCGGGCTGTTCAGTCGGTCGAAGCGCGCGAGCTTCGTGAAGCTCTCGCGCAAGCGGGGGTACCACCTCTGTCTGGTCGAGGCGCGCGACGGCGGCTTCCACATGACCGTTCCCGACCTGTAGCCCGGGGCGTTCGCGCCGGGGCACGGGCGACCGAGACGGCACGAGTGACGGAGACGAGAGACGGGGAGCGAGCGGCGCCGGGGCTACCGTCCGTAACGCGCGACGCGACTGGGGGCGGTGACTCGAGATCAAAACGCGGACTCGCGGCCGGCGGTGCGGACGAACGTGGGCGTTCAGTTCTCGAGTTCTGCGGCGTCGTCGATCCGCATGGAGCCGAGCTTGTCGACCGTCTCGTCGAGCTTCTCGTCGAGTTCGTCGACGAACTCGTGGGTCCGCTCGGTGGTGATCGCGCCCTGGCTGGACGGTTCGATGAGGTTCTCCTCTTCGAGCACGCGCAGCGAGTAGCGGACCTTGTGGTGGGGGTAGCCGGTCTCGTTCGACATCTTCACGATGCCGATCGGCTCGTTCTCGATGACCATCCGCAGGACTTGGAGGTGGCGTTCCAGCATGTCTACCTCCTTCTCTAGTCGATCTATCATGGCACATGTTAACTCGTCATGCCCCCGTTTAAAAGTTGCTGTCGGCGGGCGGGACCGGGTGGGACGATCACACGCTTCGACGTGCCAGTAGTTAACGCGTTCGATCGGTTCGGCCGGTGAGGCCCCCGGTATGGTCCGACCGAAAGCGAACCGAAGCGCCGCCGCGGGCGAGCGCGTGCGGAGGGTCGACGGTGCGGACGAACGGATTTCGACCGCACGAACGGGCATATTTCGGACTGACGCGATGCGGTGTGATACACGTCCGTGGGGTGATCGCGTCCGCGGACCGTAATCGGTTTTACCCCCCGGCCGGAACCTCCGGGCCGTATGACACTCACCATCGTCGGCTCCCAGCTGGGCGACGAAGGCAAGGGCGCGCTCGTCGACCGGTGGGGAGGGGACGCGGACGTCGTAGTCCGATATCAGGGCGGCGACAACGCCGGCCACACCGTCGTCGAGGGGGGCGCGGAGTACAAGCTCTCGCTGGTACCGAGCGGCGCCGTCCGGGGGACGGTCGGCGTCCTCGGCAACGGCTGCGTCGTCAACCCGCGCACGCTGTTCACCGAGATCGACGACCTCCGCGAGCGCGGGCTCGACCCCGACGTGCGGGTCGCCCGCCGCGCGCACGTCATCATGCCGTACCACCGCGTGCTGGACGGGATCGAGGAGGAGATCAAGGCGGACGACGACGCCGGCGACGAGGTCGGCACGACCGGCCGCGGCATCGGCCCGACGTACGAGGACAAGGCCGGGCGACGGGGGATCCGGGTCGCCGACCTGCTCGACCCCGACGTGCTCCGCGAGAAGCTGGCGTACGCCGTCCCGCAGAAGCGCGCGCTCGTCGAGGACGTGTACGGGCTTGACCTCGCCGACGACGACCGCGCCGCGGCGTTCGACGTCGACGCGCTCCACGAGGAGTTCGCCGGGATCGGCGAGCGGCTCGCCGACGAGGAGATGACCGTCAACTGCTCCGACTACCTCCACCGACGCCACGAGGCGGGCGACGAGATCCTCTTCGAGGGCGCGCAGGGCACCCACATCGACGTCGACCACGGGAACTACCCGTTCGTCACCTCCTCGAACCCGACCGCCGGCGGCGCCGCGGTCGGGTCCGGCCTCGGCGTCACGAACGTCGGCGCGGGCGAGGTCGTCGGCATCGTGAAGGCGTACCTCTCGCGGGTCGGCGAGGGGCCGATGCCGACCGAGCTCGACGGCGACGCCGACGAGGAGTCGCTCGCCGACGACATCCGCCAGAAGGGCGGCGAGTTCGGCACGGTGACGGGTCGCCCGCGCCGGATCGGCTGGCTCGACCTCCCGATGCTGCGCCACGCCGCGCGGGTCTCCGGCTTCACGGGGCTCGCGGTCAACCACGTCGACGTGCTCGCCGGGCTCGACGAGCTGAAGGTGTGCACCGCCTACGAGCTGGACGGCGAGGAGCGGGATACCGTCCCGACCACGCCGGACCGGTGGGAGCGCTGCGAGCCGGTGTACGAGACGCTCGACACCTGGGCGGAGTTCGACTCCGCCGCGGTCGCCAAGGCCGGCTACGACGCCCTCCCGGAGGCGGCCCGCGAGTACCTGGAGTTCCTCGCCGACGAGACCGACACGCCCGTCTACGCGGTCGGCGTCGGCCCCGACCGCGAGGAGACGGTCGAGCTGACGAACCCGTTCGACGAGTAGCGCGGCGGAGCGGTTCTCCCTCCGGCTCGGCCGTCGCTACGCCTGCGGGTCGATCCCGTCCAGCGCGCGCACGTCCTCGCCCGTCAGCGACAGCTCCGCGGCCGCGACGTTCGTTTCGAGGTGCTCGACGCTCGACGTGCCCGGAATGGGAAGCGTCGCGTCGGAGTGCTCCAGCAGCCAGGCGAGCGCGACCTGCCGCGGCGTCGCGCCGCGGCGCTCGGCGACCTCATCGAGCACCTCCGCGACGCCCTCGTCGTCGACGGCGTACGTCGGCCCCCACGGGATGAAGCCGATGTCGTCGCGCTCGCAGGCGCGGAGCACGTCCTCGTCGTCGCGGTTGCCGACGTCGTACCGGTTCTGGACGGTGGCGACGTCGACGATCTCCATGGCTGTCTCCAGCTGCTCGACGGTGACGTTCGAGAGACCGACGTGGGCGACCTGGCCGGCGTCTCTCATCTCCGCGAACGCGTGGACCGACGCCTCGAAGTCGGTGTCGGGGTCCGGGCGGTGGAACTGATAGAGGTCGATCGTGTCGGTGTCGAGCCGGTCGAGGCTACACAGCACCTGATTCTTCAGGAAGTCCG
This sequence comes from Halorubrum rutilum, assembly GCF_024494565.1. The sequence goes on along the minus strand of NZ_JANHDN010000005.1, from coordinate 310,964 downwards.
GGTCGCCGTGGGGGAGCCAGTCGCCCTCGCGGTTGCGGAGCAGTCCGGCCTTCGAGGCGACGACGACCTCGTCGGGGTCGCCGAGCGCCTCGCCGATCAGCCGCTCCGAGACGCCCGGCCCGTAGGAGTCGGCGGTGTCGACGAAGTCGACGCCGAGGTCGACCGCTCGCCTGATGACCCGTTTGGCCGCCTCCTCGTCGGCCGGGCGTCCAATGATGTCCTCGCCCGTTACCCGCATCGCGCCGAAGCCGAGCCGGTTGACGGTTAGGTCGCCGCCGATGTCGAACGTGTCGCTCCGCCCAGTGGTGTCTGAAGCCATGGGCGACCGATCTCGCGCCACCCGGAAACTCGTGGGGATGGCGGAAGGAGACGATCGCGGGGAGGATGATCGAAGGGAATCCTCTCAGGGAGGAAGATGTCGATCGTATATGTTCCGACGGTGGCCAACGGCCTCGACACGGATGATCCCGGCACTTCGATCCCACGCGACGACGGCCCGATAGTCGCCGGCTCGCAGCTTGTAGTACGGATACCCGGAGAGCGGTTCCAACCGGTGTTCGGTCCATTCGGTCGCCTCGTCGATCTTGTTCATCATCCGATCGGCGGACTGTGGATCGAGAGATTCGAGATGGGAGAGCGCCTGTTCCGTGTACTCGACCTCAGTCATCTAGTCCCAGTCGCTCTCGGGCCTCGTCGGCCGACACCGTCTCGTCGCGCTCCGCCTGCTCGCGGCTCTCTGCCAGGTCAGATAACGTTTCCTCGGAGAGCGTCACCGACGGGTCCACCCAGTCACGTAACGCGTCGCGAATCGCCTCAGACTTACTCGCGTATCCCCGTCGCTCCCACTCCTCGTCGATCCGGTCCAGCAGGGACTTCGGAACGCGAACGTTGATCTTCTCCATCCGGTCGTCGCCGGTGTTCGCGTCGGTGCTCATACTGTGTGGTACAATGGTATCACTCATAAGGATTCGGGAGATTCAGGGCGTAACCCCGTTGCGTCGCGATCCAACCGCTCGCCGTTCGCCCGTCTTGCGCGCGTCGCTACTCATAAACCGCCCCCGTGCGATCGTTCGGTATGGACGCCGAGCGCGAGGTACTCGACGTGTTGGCGCGGAACGCCCGCGAGGACATCGACGACATCGCGGCCCAGACGGGCCTCGACGCGGCAGCGGTAGCGGACGCGATCGACGGGCTGGAGGCGGACAACGTGGTCCACGGCTACCAGGCGGTCGTCGACTGGGACCGCGTCGATGAGGGGAAGATCCGGGCGGTCGTCGAGATCAACGTCGAGCTCGACCGCGAGACCGGCTACGAGGAGGTCGCCGACCGGATCGCGAAGTTCCCGGCCGTCGACGCCCTCCACCTCGTCTCCGGCGACTACGACTTCGCCGTCGAGGTGCTCGGCGAGACGATGCAGGACGTCTCGCGGTTCATCTCCGAGCAGGTCGCGCCCATGCCGGAGGTCACCCAGACGGTGACCCACTACATCATGGAGACGTACAAGGACGGCGGGGTCCGGTTCGAGGACGGCGACGACGACGACCGCCTCTCCGTCTCGCCATGAGGCTCTCCGACCGCGCGCGCGACCTCCCCGAGTCGGGGATCCGGAAGTTCTTCGAGCTCGCGGAGGCGCGCGACGACGTGATCTCGCTCGGCGTCGGCGAGCCCGACTACTCCGCGCCGTGGGCGGCCCGCACGGCCGCGATCGACTCGCTCGAACGCGGCAAGACCTCCTACACGGCGAACCGCGGGATGGCGGCGCTCCGCGAGCGGGTCGCGGCCCACCACGAGCGCTACGACCAGTCGTACGACCCGGCCGAGGAGGTGCTCGTCACCACGGGCGCGAGCGAGGCCGTCGACCTCGCGTTCCGCGCGCTGGTCGACCCCGGCGACACGGTCGCCGTCCACGAGCCGACGTACATCTCCTACGGGCCGGGGATCGAGCTGGCCGGCGGCGAGCGGCTCACGGTCCCCACGCGGGCCGCGGACGACTTCGCGCTCACCCGGGAGGCGCTGGAGGCGTCCGGCGCGGCCGACGCCGACCTCCTCGTCCTCTGTTACCCGAACAACCCGACGGGCGCGACGATGAGCGGCGAGCAACTCGCCGAGGTCGCCGCCTTCTGCCGCGACAACGAGATCCGGGTGGTCGCCGACGAGATATACGCCGCGCTCACCTACGGCGCCGACCACGCCTCGATCGCGACGCAGCCGGGGATGCGCGAGCGCACCGTCGTCGTCAACGGCTTCTCGAAGGCGTACGCGATGACCGGCCTTCGGCTCGGCTACGCGCTCGGCCCGACCGAGGCGATCGACGCGATGAACCGGATCCACCAGTACACGATGCTGTCGGCGCCGACGACGCCGCAGTACGCCGCGTGCGAGGCGCTCGACCGCTGCGACGACGAGGTGGCGGAGATGGTCGACGAGTACAACCGCCGCCGGCGGCTGGTCGTCTCGCGGTTCAACGAGATGGGGCTCGACACGTTCGAGCCGGGCGGCGCGTTCTACGCGTTCCCCGACTGCGGCGGCGACGACGAGGCGTTCGCCGAGGCGCTGCTGGAGGCGCAGGGCGTCGCGGTCGTCCCCGGGTCGGTCTTCGGCGCGGGCGGCGAGGGCCACCTCCGGGTGTCGTACGCGACCTCCATGCGCGAGCTGAAGGAGGCGACCGACCGCATCGCGACGTTCGTCGAGAACCGCTGAGGCGGCCGCCACGGTTACGTGGCCGGTCGCCGATAGACCGTCCGACGCGAAACGATGATCGACAGGATCTGGCACGGGTGGACGACGCCGGCGAACGCGGACGAGTACGAGCGACGCCTCCGGGAGGAGATCCTCCCGTCGTTCGCCGACGAGGGGATCGACGGCTACCGCGGCGCCCGGGTGCTCCGCCGCTCCGACGGCGAGGAGGTCGAGTTCGTCACGATCATCCGGTTCGACTCCGTGGCGTCGGTGAAGGAGTTCGCGGGCGAGGAGTACCGGAACGCGCACGTTCCCCCCGCGGCTCGCGAGGTCCTCAAGCGGTTCGACGACCGCGCGAAACACTACGAGGTGCGCGAGGAACGGGAGTTCTGAACCGCCGGTCCGCGGTCGTTGGCGCGTCGAGCGTCGCCCTCGCGAGTCCGGCCCCGGTCTCGCCCTCGCGAGCCTCCCCTTCCCGAACGCCTCCACCGCAGCGGCTACCGGACCGTCAAACTGTAAACGGGGTTCGAATTCCCGACCGTTTGACAACCTCTATCACGGACTCCGGCGAAGCGCCGGCATGGAGTTCCAGCTGACCGATGAACAAGAGCAGCTGCGCGAGGAGGTCCGGAAGTTCGCCGACGAGGAGATCCGACCGGTCGCGACCGAGCACGACGTCGAGGAGGCGTACCCTCACGAGGTCATGGAGGAGGCCGCGGAGATGGGGTTGCTCGCGCCGCACGTTCCCGTGGAGTACGGCGGCGTCGGCTACTCCTCGCTGGAGAACGCGATCCTCACGGAGGAGCTGTTCGCCGCCGACCCGGGGATCGGTCTCTGTATCTCCAGCGCCGGGTTCGGCGCCGAGGCGCTGATGGAGTTCGGCACGGAGGCGCAGAAGGAGCGCGTCCTCCCCGAGGTGACCGCCGGCGACGCGGTGATGGGCTCGGCCATCTCGGAGCCGCAGGCGGGTTCGGACGTGACCTCGGTCGCGACCCGCGCGGAGAAGCGCGAGGCGCGGAGCGCCTCGGAACGGAGCGGCAGCGCCGCGGAGAAGGACGGCGACGAGTGGGTTATCAACGGCTCGAAGATGTGGATCACGAACGGCACCGTCGCCGACTACTTCGTCGTCGTCTGCGAGACGGACCCGGAGGTCGACGACCGCTACTCCGGCTACTCGCAGATCCTCGTCGAGGGCGACCGGGACGGGCTCACCCGCGACAAGATCACCGGGAAGCTCGGCATCCGCGCGAGCGACACCGCCGAGCTCAGGTTCGACGACGTGCGGGTGCCCGAGGAGAACCTGATCGGTCAGCGCGGGATGGGCTTCCTCCAGCTGATGCAGTTCTTCGACGAGACCCGCACCGCGGTCGCCGCGCAGGGGGTCGGGATCGCCCGCGGCGCGGCCGAGCGCGCCCTGGCGTACGCCGAGGAGCGCGAGCAGTTCGGGCGCCCGATCGGCGACTTCCAGGCGATCAAACACAAGCTCGCGGAGATGCACACGAACACCGAGGCGGCCCGCTGGCTCACCTACCGGTCCGCGTGGGCGGTCGACAACGAGTCGGGAGACCTCACGGCGCTGGCGTCGATGGCCAAGGAGTTCGCGTCGCGGGTCGCCGTCGACGTCGCCGACGAGGCGGTCCAGGTCCACGGCGGTGCCGGCTTCGTCAACGACCACGACGTCGAGCGGCTCTATCGCGACGCGAAGATCACCCAGATCTACGAGGGCACCACCGAGATCCAGAAGAACATCGTCGCCCGCGAACTCCTCGACGAGGGGATCTGAGGCGGTGGCGGTCGGCGCACCCGTCTCCCGCGACCGGCATCTAAAAACGCCGGGCGGGCGTACGCTCCCGGTATGAGCGAGGCCGACGTCGACCCGGAGGAGCGGCTCAAGCGACAGCGGGACGACCTCCGACTGCTGAACCAGGTGATGCGCCACGACATCCGCAACGACCTCCAGCTCGTCGGGGCGTACGCCGAGCTGCTCGACGACCACGTCGACGAGGAGGGCAAGGAGTACCTCGACGTCATCAAGCGGAACACGAAGAGCGCGGTCTCGCTCACCACCACGGTCCGGGACCTCGCGGAGGTGATGCTCCGGGAGGACGCCGAGCCGAGCCGCGTCTCGCTCGCTCGGACCCTCTCACAACAGGTCGAGGAGGTCCGGTCGGGGTACCCGGAGGCCGTCTTCACGGTCGAGGGGTCGTTCCCCGAGGCCGAGGTCGTCGGCGACGAGATGCTGAGCTCCGTGTTCCGGAACCTCCTCCGGAACGCGGTCCAGCACAACGACGAGACGCCGCCGAAGGTCACGGTGTCCGCGACGGTCGACGAGGCCGAGGGCGTCGCCGAGGTCCGCGTCGCCGACAACGGGCCGGGGATCCCCGAGGACCAGCGCGACGAGATATTCGGGAAGGGAGAGAAGGGGCTCGACAGCCCGGGCGCCGGGATCGGGCTCTATCTGGTTCGCTCGCTCGTCGAGATCTACGACGGCGACGTGTGGGTCGAGGACAACGAGCCGAAGGGCGCCGTGTTCGTCGTCAGGCTGCAGTTGGCCGAGTAACGGGTATGTGGATCGGGTCGACCGCCCCGCCCGCGTCCGACTCACGCCTCGTCGTACTCCATCGCGACCGAGTTGATGCAGAACCGCTTGCCGGTCGGCTCGGGGCCGTCGTCGAACACGTGGCCGAGGTGGGAGTCGCAGGTCGCGCACCGGACCTCGGTGCGGCGCATCCCGTGGCTCGTGTCGAGCGTCGTCGTCACGTTCTCCTCCTCGGCGGCGTAGAAGGCGGGCCAGCCGCAGCCGGACTCGTACTTCGTCTCGGCGTCGAAGAGGACGGTCCCGCAGGCCCGACAGCGGTAGTTCCCGTCGTCGGGGTGGTGGTCGACGTACTCGCCGGAGAACTTCGCCTCCGTGCCGCTCTCGCGGAGTATCCGATACTCCTCGTCGGAGAGGCGCTCGCGCCACTCCTCGTCGGTCAGCTCGCGCGGGTCGGTCGCGTCGGCCTCGCCGGTCTCGCTCATACCCGACGTAGGCGCCCCACGGGCAAGGGGGTTGCGGCGGTCGGGGTCACGCGTCGCCACCGGCGCAACCGGTTTCACCCTCGCGCCGGATCGGATCCCATGGCGCGCGAAGTCACTCACGAGGAGCGGGGCCCGGCGGTACTCGACGAGTCCGACATGGGCGACGACGATCTGATCTACGTCTGCCGGTGCGGGCTCTCGGACACGAAGCCGCTCTGTGACGGCTCGCACAACGCGACCGCAGACGAGGATGAGGGCGTCGTGTACAAGTACGAGAACGACGATTCCGAGGGGGAACGGCGCGAGGTCGACGAGATCGTCTACGCGGACGAGTAGGGGGCGGCGTCGGTTCGCCGTCTTCGTCCCCTCAGATCACGCCCATCTCCCCGAGCCGCTCGGGGAGGTAGGTGTCGGTGACGAAGTCGAGCCCGCGGCTCGCGAGCGACTGCTGTTCGGACTTCTTCCCGATGTCGAGCTGGAGCTCGATCTGCTCCTCCCAGTAGTCCGTCTGGAAGCGCGGGTCGTCAAGCTCGGATTCGAGGGCGTTCACGTCCGAGTCCGAGAGCGGGTCGGCCGGGAGGTCGTACTCGACGATGTCCTCGGGCTGGATCCCGACGAACTGCGCCTCCGGGGTCGCGAGGTACTTCGACAGGTGCGCGGACTTGATCGAGCCGTACGCCACGGAGCCGTAGATCCGGTAGGACCACGGGTCGCCGTCGGCGAAGACGGCGATCGGAACGCCGAGCTCGTCGTGGACGCGCTTCGTGATCCGGCGGGTCGCCCGCGCGGGCTGGCCCTTCAGGTGGATGACGAGGCAGTCGTACGCCTCGTCGAACCCGTTCTCGACGAGCCGGTCGCGCATCCCGCCGGTCTCGACCGCGAGGGCGAAGTCGATGTCGTCGTCGAGGAACTCGATCATGTCGGGGTTGTTCGGGATCTGGTAGCCGCCCTCGCCGACGTCCTCCTGGCAGTGGATCTCGCGCTCGCCCCGGCGGGTCTGCTCGCGGATCTCCAGCGGGCCCATCAGGGTCGCGCCCGACTCCTCCGGGCGCATGTGGAAGTCCTCGCGGGTGACGCCGGTCACGATTTCGAGGTCCTCCACGAGGTCGTTCGACTCGTCCTGCGACTTGAACTGCGCCTCGTCGTTGTCCCACGACTCGGAGAGGTAGTACAGCTCCCGGAGGGTCGACGACCGGTCCTCGTCGAGCTGGTTCGCGAGGAACTCGATCGTGTACGCCGCCTTCAGCAGCTTGCGCGCGCCCCGCACCGAGTTGGCGCTGCGCGTCGACGTGCGGTCGCCGTACGTCCACACGCCGCTCTCCGTGTCGTACTCGATGTTGCTCTTCGTCCGCGTGGGAAGCGTCATCTCCGGGATGTCCCCCGCGGCGAACTGGTCGTAGAAGTCCGCGGCCAGGTCGATCAGCTCGTCTCGTGCGTCGCTTTCGGTCGTCATTTAGGCGTTCACCGTGAGTTTCTCCGTCTCCACGCCGCCGACGCTGACCTCGAACTCGGCGTCCTCGTCGACCGCGTACGTCAGTTCCCGCTCGTCGCCCGAGGGCACCTCGGGCTTCCACTGCACGAACCACTCGCCGTCCATGTCGACCACCGTCCCGTCCGAGGGATCGGTCGGCTCGGCCGAGACGATGTCCGTTATCTCCAGCTGTTCGTTCACGTCGGAGTGGTTCTCGACGACCAGCGTCACGGTGCCGTCCGACACCTCGCGCTCGACGCTGACGTTGTTCATGATCCGCGCCAGGGCCCCGTCGATGTCGGGCCGCGGCCGGCCCGTCACCTCCGAGACCTTGTCGGCCATCTCCGGGAGGATCCGCCCGAGCACGTCCTGCTTCTCGCGTCGCTGCTGCATCGAGCGCCGCTTGTTGAGGAACGACTTCAGCTCCCGCGCGGCCTCCCGCACCGCGAGCTCGATCTCGTCTTCGATCGCCGGGACGTTCGCGAGCGCGTCCTTCGACTCGCTCGTGAACGGGACGTTCGTGGAGGCGACGTGGATCGATATCACGGCCGGCCCGTTCGGGAGCCCGGAGCCGCCGGGCTGGTCGAGGCCGTAGTTGCGCCAGCCGATCCCCTTTATCACGTCCGTCGTCGCGCAGGCGCCGCGCTGGTACACCAGGGGGACCCGGTTCGCGAACCGGAGCAGCTCCACCGACCCCTCGGACGGGATCGACCCGCCGTAGGCGATGCCGGCCTCGACGATGAACGGGTCGCCGCCGTGGACCTCGGCGTCGCGGGTCGCGGCCGCGTAGAAGTCGGCGTCGTACTCCTTGCGGAGCCCGGCCTCGACGAGCTCGGCCGTGATCGGCGCGAGGCAGTCGGTCGGCGGCGCGAGGATGTCGGTGGTCCGCATCGCGTCGAGCAGGTCGGCCGACGCGTCGCGGTCGCCGGCGATCGACCGCACCTTCGGCGGGTCGTCGGGCACGGTTCGCGCCCGCGACCAGAACGCCTCGACGACGTTCTCGCGGGCGGTCTCGCCGAACGTCGCGTCGTGCTGCTCGGCCACGAAGTCCGCCGCGTCGGCGACGAGCCGCTCCAGGTCGTCGCGGGCGATCCGGAAGGCGTCGCCGTCGAGGTTCAGGAACCGACGCGTCAGCGCGTCGGCCATCGCCCGCACGGCGGCGTCGTCCTTCCGCGTCGAGGTCGCCTCGTCGACGAGCGCGTACGCGTCGGCGACGAGGGGCGACGCTGCGGTCTCGTCGTCCTCGGCGTCGGCACCGTCCGCGTCTCCGGCGCCCCCGACCGCGTCGCCGTCGGCGTCAACCCCGGTGACCGCCCGCCACGCGGCGTCGACCGCGTTCTCGCGGACGGTCCCGCCGAACGTCTTGCCGGTGTCGCCCTCGACGCGGTCGGCGACGTTCCCGACGATAGTCGCGAGCTCGGACCGGCTGAGGCGGTCGTTGCCCGCGACGGTCTCGGCGACGCCCTCGGCGAAGTCGGCGGTCGCCGCCTTCCCCTTGTTGGCGACCGCCTCGCGCACCGCGGCGGCGACGTCGCCGTCGTCGTGGGCGCGCGGCGGCGTCCACGAGAGCTCGCGGCCGTAGTACACGTCCCGGAAGTTGTCGATGACCGAGTCCGCCGTCTTCTTGCCGACCCGGGTGAACTCCTCCTGGAGGAAACCGGAGACGGAGTACGACTCGGTCGCCTCCAGCATCTTGATCAACGCGCCGAGCTCGACCCCGTGGGGGTGCGGGCGGATCTCCGTCGTCTCCGCCGGCAGCTCGTCGGTCGCGCGCTCGAACTTCATCGGCTCGTCGAGCCCCGGCTCGCGTAGCTCGATGCGGGCGTGGGGGTTGACGACCGCGGTGTGTTTCACGTAGTCGTGGAGCTGCTGACGAGCGCGCATGTTGGCCTCCATCTCCAGCTCGATGCGGGTGCCGTGCGGGCGGTCCCACGTCGCCTCCTCGTCCGCCTTGATCTCCGGCTCGTTCGTGTCGGTGTCGATGATGAGCTCGAAGTACTGCGCCCGCGACTGCCCCTTCGGGCGCGAGGTGATCTTCGCCGGCTGGCCGGACGTCAGCTGCGAGTATAGCACGGCCGCTGAAATCCCGATCCCCTGTTGACCGCGGTTTTGTTCACGAGTGTGAAATCTTGAACCATACAAGAGCTTCCCGAAAACTTTTGGAAGTTGTTCTTTCGTGATACCGGGCCCGTTGTCCTCGATGACGAGCCGGTAGTAGTCGCCCACCTCCTCGATCTCGACGTAGATGTCGGGGAGGACGCCGGCCTCCTCGGTCGCGTCGAGGGCGTTGTCGACCGCCTCCTTGACGGCGGTGACGAGGCCGCGGGCGCCCGAGTCGAACCCGAGCATGTGCTTGTTCTTCTCGAAGAACTCGGCGATGGAGATCTCGCGCTGGCCCTCGGCCAGCTCCTCCGCGATCCCCTCCTCGTCGCCGATCGTCGACTGGAAGGACGTCATTCGGTGTCCCTCCCTTCCACCGAGGCAGTTAAAAACGCACCGCCAGCGCGGTGAACGTAGATACCGGCGTTAGACGCTGTCTCGTGTCGGTGTAACGTCCGGCCGCTCGCTCCGCTCCGGTCGGTATCCACCGGTTCGCCGGCCGACAGCTTTCTCACCGCGTGGCCCCTCCGAACGGTCATGTCAGGCTGGACGGCGGACGAGATGCCGCGGCTCGACGGGAAGACCGTCGTCGTCACCGGGGCGAACAGCGGGCTCGGTTACGAGGGGACGCGCGCCTTCGCCGAGCGGGGCGCGACCGTCGTGATGGCGTGTCGGAGCGTCGAGCGCGGCGAGCGCGCCGCCGACGAGATCCGACGGGAGAGCGCCGCCGACCGGGCCGACCTCGACCTCGACGTCCGCGAGTGCGACCTCGCCTCCCTCGACTCGGTGCGGGCGTTCGCCGAGGGGGTCGAGGACGGCTACGACGCGGTCGACGTCCTCTGTAACAACGCCGGCGTGATGGCGATCCCGCGGAGCGAGACCGAGGACGGCTTCGAGACCCAGTTCGGCGTGAACCACCTCGGCCACTTCGCGCTCACCGGGCGCCTGTTCCCGCTGCTCGACGACGCCGACGGCGTCGGCGGCGACGCGCGCGTCGTCACGCAGTCGTCGGGCGCCCACGAGCAGGGCGAGGTGGACTTCTCGGACCTCAACTGGGAGCGCTCGTACGGGAAGTGGAAGGCGTACGGCCGGAGCAAGCTCGCGAACCTGCTGTTCGCCTACGAGCTCCAGCGCCGGATCGACGACGCCGACGCGGGCGACGGGGAGGGCGCGACCGGCGACCTCGCAGTCCGCAGCGTCGCCTGCCATCCGGGCTACGCGGCCACGAACCTCCAGCACCGCACCGCGGAGGAGAGCGGCAACCCTCTCATGAAAGTCGCGATGACGGCCGCGAACGCGGTCCTCGGGCAGGACCCCGCGACGGGCGCGCTCCCCATGCTGTACGCCGCGACCGCCGACGTCGACGGCGGCGCCTACGTCGAGCCGAGCGGCGTCATGAACATGCGCGGGACCCCGACCGTGGGCCGGTCGAACGACGCCTCCTACGACCGCGCGGACGCCCGGAGGCTCTGGGAGTACTCCGAGGAGGCGACCGGCGTGGAGTTCCCGCTGTAGCCGCGGCCGACGCGGCCGGACCGCCGCCGGACGAGTCAGTGCAGCGTCCCGTCCCGGACGTGCGCGTCGTGCGCGAACAGCGCGTACCCCACGTCGACCGCCCGGCGGCCGGTCTCGTCGGCGATCTCGCGGATCGGCCCGATCATCGTCACGTAGTCGGCGGCGTCGAACGACTCCTTCCGCCCGTCGAGGTACCCCAGCCGCTCCAGCGACGCCCACACGCGGGTGTCGACGACCGCGTGGCGGTCGCCGTCGAGCGCGGCGACGACGCACGACGCGGTCGGCGCTTTGAACCCCGAGAGCCCCGTGATCAGGCGGAGCGTCGAGAAGTCGCCGTCGACTGCGCGGGCGTTGCGGGTCACCTCCCGGCAGCGCTCGGGCGGGTTCGCCTCGACGTGGTACGCGCTCCGCGTCGACGACTCGTAGGCGATCTCGTACAGCCCCTCGCGCGTCAGGTGTCCCTGCGACCGGTACCGCTCGCCGAACTCGTCGAGCCGCTCGGGGAGGACCCCCTGCGTCTCGGCGTAGCGGTCGAGGTTCTCGGCGACGAACGCGTCGAGATCGGTGACTTCCGGATCGCCGTCGCCGGTGCCGTCGGTCTCCATGTCGGCCCTCGCGGCGCGGCGACCAAAATTCCGGCGCCGCCGCTCGCCGAGTCATATACGCGGAACGCGTTTCGAGAGCTGTCCGCCGTCGCCGGTCGCGGGTACGGCCGAGCGAGCTACAGCCGAGTGAGGTTGGTCGCGCGCGGACCCTTCTCCGCCTCCTCGATCTCGAACTCTACCTCCTGGCCTTCCTCGAGGTCGGGGCCGCCGACGTCTTCCATGTGGAAGAACACGTCCTCGTCAGCCTCGTCGGTCTCGATGAATCCGTAGCCGCCGGTGTCGTTGAAGAAGTCGACCTTGCCTGTCGCCATCGCACCCGGAACCACTCCCGACTGGGCCATAAGTGTTGCGTGCGCGCCCAGCGCGTCCGGTTCGGACGCGTTTGGCCGGTAAAAACTTTGAAACGGTTTTTCCGGGTCTACGAGAGGAGGAACCCGACGCGTCGACACCGTCCCGAAGCGTTAGGTCGCGAGCGATCTCCCCCGAACGGGACTCGCCGTGGGAAACGACGACGCCCGGGTCGACATGACGGCGGGGGCGATCGCCCCGAAGCTGTTCGACCTCGCGTAGCCGCTGGTGCTCGGCAACCTCCTCTAGGCCCTGTACAGCCTCGCGGGCAGGTTCTGGGTCGGGCGGGTGAGCACCGAGGCCGTCGCCGCCGTCTTCGTGGCGGCGCTCGTCGCGCGGTTCGGCCCGGCCGCGACCGCGGCCTACGGGATCGGCGTCAGGCTGATGTCCGTCTCGTGGTCGGTAACGGGCGCGGTCGGGCAGGCGACCGCGACCGGAGTCGGACAGAACCTCGGGGCCGAGACGCCCGACCGCGCCGTCGCCGTCACCCGCGTCGCCACGCTCGGAACGATGGCGCTGCTGGGCGTCGCCGGCGGCGCGGTCTGGCTCTTCCCGGCGGCCGCGATGCGCGTCTTCATCGACGACCCGGCGACGGTCGGCGAAGAGGTCGTCTTCCTCCGCGTCATCGCGCTGTCGTGGGCCTTCTTCGGCGGGCTCATGGTGATACAGGGCGCGTTCCGCGGCGCGGGCCACACCAAGGCGGCGCTGGCGCTCTCCCTGCTCTCGCGCTGGGCGGTCCGGATCCCCCTCGCCGCCCTGCTCGCGTTCGGCGCGGTCGGGGTCACGCTCGGCGGTGTCGCGGTCGGTCCCGTCGACGTCCCCTCGATCGGGGTCGGCTACGTCGGCCTCGACTGGGGGGTCGTCGGGCTGTGGTGGGCGTACGCGACGGCCGCCGTGGCCTCCTTCGCCGTCGGCGCGGCGTGGTTCCTGCGCGGGACGTGGACGGAGGGCGTCGTCGGGAAATCCGACGGCGCCGCGGTCGCACCGGACGCGGACGCCGTCGACGATGACGGCGGAGCGGACCCGGACGACTCGGTCGAGGCGCTCGACGACTGAGGGGAGGCGAGGGCGCCGCGGCTACCGCTGCCGCTTCGCCATCTCCAGCGACAGGAAGAAGCCGAAGTACGCCGGGATCCCGGCGAGCATGAACATGTACAGTACCCACTGCGGGGTGTTCGCGAACGCGAAGTCGTACAGGAGCGACACGACGGTCACCCAAGCGATCGCGAACACGAGGTCCTGGAGCATACCGCCCCGGTTCTCGCTGACGTGCGATCGGACGCGGTCGACGGGGCCCTCCTCGTCCGGGTCGTCGATCGGATCTGTCTCGGTCATGGGCGAGCGTGTCGGTCGGAGTACGTGGGTGTACCGATAGCGGATCGGTCGGGGACCGGGCGAACGCGAGGCGGGGACGGGCGGCGGGCCCCGAGTCGGTCCCCGTCGAGGTTCAGTCCTCGTCGAGGTAGTCGACGACGAGGACGGGGACGTGCGTCGAACGCAGCGTCCGCTCGGTGACGCTCCCGAGCAGCGCGCGCCGGACGCCCGCGCGGCCGTGGCTCCCCATCACGATGAGGTCGATCCCGTTGTCCTCGGCGTAGTCGCCGATCACCTTGTGAGGCCGCCCGCCCGAGACGTGTTCGACGACGTCGATGTCGCGTTCGGCCCCGCGGCCGGCGACGACGCCGGTCGCCTCGTCGGCCTGCTCTTTCAGCTCGCCCATCTCGTCGAACCGGCCCTGCTTGAGCCGATCGACCTGTTCGGTCCCGAGGCTGAAGTTCACGGAGTCGATGTCGACCACGTACAGCGCGTGGACCTCGGCGCCGTACTTCTCGGCGAGGTCGAGCGCGTGGTCGACGGCGGCCTCCGCGACGTCGCTTCCGTCCGTGGGAACGAGGATGCGTTCGTACATGGATTACTCCTCCGCGCCCGCGTCGTCCGCTGCGCGGCCGCCATCCGTCGCCACGTCCTCACCGCCGTCCGCGGCGACGACGTCCTCGGCCGTCTGCTGTTGCCCCATCGGTTCGGGGCTGTGACACTGCCGGACGATACGCTTCGTTTCGAGCGACGGCTCGTCGGTCGCCATCGAGACGACGACCGTGACCACGATCACGATGGGCAGCGTGACGAGCGCCGAGCCGATGGCGGGCATCCACTGCGCCAGCCCCGCGGACAGCGGCGCTTCGAGCGAGCCGATGTACGTCGGGACGATCTGGTTGATCATCGGGATCGACCAGAGCGTCAGCCCGGTCGTCATGCCGGCGAGCGCGCCCTGCCGGTTGGCGTTCTCCCACCACATGCCGAGGAAGAACATCGGGAACAGCACGGAGCCGGCGAGCGAGAACGCGTAGCCCACGAGCGCCGCGATCGAGGAGGCGGGGTTCAGCGCGGCCAGCGTCGTCAGCGCGCCCAGCGCGACGATCGAGAGGCGGCCGACGAGGATCTGCTGGCGCTGCGTCGCGTCCTCGTTGATGATGTTGGTGTAGATGTCGTGGCTGATCGCCGAGGAGCCGGCGATGAACAGCCCGGCGACGGTCGCGATGGCCGCGGCGATACCGCCCGCCGCGACGATGCCGACGAACCAGTCCGGGAGCCCGGACAGCTGCGCCGCCAGCACGACGATGACCTCGCTGGCCGCGCTCGTCATGCCGGGGTCGCCGTAGGTGGCGCCGACGTTCTGCGAGTAGAGGTCGGTGCCGAACGCCGCGAACGCCGGGGCGCTCCAGTAGAGGATACAGATGAAGAACAGCCCCCAGACCGTCGACCAGCGGGCCGTCCGCTCGCTCTCGACCGTGTAGAACCGGACGAGGACGTGCGGGAGCCCGCAGGTGCCGACGATGAGCGAGAACGTCGTGGCGACCCAGAGGTAGTAGCTCGACGTGGCGAACGGCTCCGAGAACTCGCTGCCGAGCTGACTGATCAGCGCGCCGTACTCGAGCTGCGGCAGCACCGTCGAGTAACCGTTGGTGTAGCCGACGACGAACAGCCCGACGACGAACGCGAGGATGAGGATGACGTACTGGACCGCCTGGTTCTTCGTGGCGCCCAGCATGCCGGACAGCGTCAGGTAGCCGACGGTGACGACCATCATGGCGACGACCATCACCTGGTACCCGTCGAGGCCGGGGATGAGGCCGCCGTAGTTACCGAAGATGTACAGGCCGACCAGGGCCATCCCCTTCGCCTGCCCGATGGCGTAGACGAAGCCGATGAGGAACGTCGTCACGGCCGCGATGGCGCGCGCGGTGTCGGAGTTGAAGCGGTCGCCGACGAAGTCCGGCGCCGTGTACTTCCCGAACCGGCGGAGCTGCGCGGCGAGGAAGATGAGCAGGATGAAGTAGCCGGTCGTCCAGCCGACGACGAACACGAGGCCGTAGAACCCCGCGAGTGCGATCGACGCCGCCATCCCGAGGTACGACGCCGCCGACATCCAGTTCGCCCCGATCGCCATCCCGTTCTCGACGTTCCCGATGGACCGACCGGCGACCCACATGTCGTCGGTGTCGGCGACGCGGAAGACGAACCCGATCGTGAGGAACAGCCCCAGCATCCCGATCACGAGGAGCGCCGGCCCGATCTTGAACGAGATGTCGAGGGCCTCGGGGAGGAGGTCGCTCTGTAGGAGGAGCGAACTCGCCGTCATTCGTCGGTCCCTCCGTCGGTCGCCGCGACGTCAGCGCCGCTGCCCGTCTCCGTGACGGTCGCGTGTTCGATACCGTACTTCTCGTCGAGCGCGTCCCGCTTTCGCGAGTACCAGAACGCCAGGATCAGCGCGCTGGTCGGCGCCCCGAACGCGACGAGGAAGTAGTGGAGCGGGAACTGGAGGATCGGCATCTGACTCGTCATCGGGCCCGGCGCGAGCCGCGTCAGGGTCACCGGCCCCCATACCGCGAGGACCCAGGCGGCGAACCCCGTCCAGACGATGCGGAGGTGATCGCGCATGTACGGCGTGCTCGGGTTCAGGATGTTCACTTCCGCACCCAGGTAGTCGGTGTCGCTGTGCTCCTGTGCCGCAGTCGCGGCGACGCCGCCGTCGGTGGCCGCGTCGTCAGCTGCGCGACCCCCATCGGTGGCCGCGTCGTCAGCTGCGCGACCCCCATCGGTGGCCGCGTCGTCCGCCGCGCGGCCACCGTCGGTGACTGCGCCGTCCGAACTTCGTGAGCTATCGTCTGTCATGTGTTGTGGTGTGTATTGTCGTGGTCCGTCTGTGCGATTTTATCGTGATATTTACGTCCGGTGTCGTGCGCTCCGTCTCTCGTTCGTCACTCGGAAAACGGGACGTCCTGGGCTACTCGCCCGTCGCCTTCTGCTGGATCTCCTCGACGATCTCCGGGTTCCGGAGCGTGCTCGTGTTCCCGAGCTCCTTGCCGTCGGCGATGTTCTCCAGCAGGCGGCGCATGATCTTCCCCGAGCGCGTCTTCGGCAGGTCGGGAGTGAACACGACCTGCTCCGGCCGGGCGATCGGGCCGATGGCGTCCTCGACGCCCGCGACGATCGCGTCGCGGAGCTCGTCGGTGCCCTCGTAGCCGTCCTCGGTCGTCACGTACGCGTAGACGGCCTCGCCCTTGATGTCGTGGTCGCCGCCGACGACGGCCGCCTCCGCGACGCCCTCGACGCCGACGATGGCGGACTCGATCTCCATCGTCCCCAGCCGGTGGCCGGAGACGTTGAGCACGTCGTCCACGCGACCGAGGACGGTGATGTAGCCGTCCTCGTCGATCTTCGCGCCGTCCTCCGGGAAGTACACCCAGTCCTCGGGGTCGTCGCTGTCGGTGTCGGAGTACTCCGCCCAGTACTCCTCGATGTAGCGCTCGTCGTTGTTGTACAGCGTCCGGAGCATGCCGGGCCACGGCTTCTGTACCGTGAGGTAGCCGGCCTTCCCGGGCTCTACCTCGTCGCCGAGGGTGTCGAGGATCTGGACGTCGAGGCCGGGCAGCGGCGGTCCCGCCGCCCCCGGCTTCATGTCCTTGATCCCGGGCAGCGTCGTCACCATCATCCCGCCGGTCTCGGTCTGCCACCACGTGTCGACGATGGGGCACTCCTCGTTCCCGATGTGCTGGTAGTACCACTTCCACGCCCGCGGGTTGATCGGCTCGCCGACCGTGCCGAGCAGCCGCAGCGAGGAGAGGTCGTGGCGGTCGGGGTACTCCTCGCCCCACTTCATGAACGCGCGGATGGCCGTGGGCGCCGTGTACAGCTGGGTCGCCTCGTGCTCCTCGACGATCTCCCACAGGCGGTCCTGTTCGGGGTGATCGGGCGTCCCCTCGTACATCATCGTCGTCGTCCCGAGCGCGAGCGGCCCGTAGACGATGTAGGAGTGCCCCGTGATCCAGCCGATGTCGGCCGAACAGAAGTACGTGTCGTCCGGCTTGATGTCGAGGACCGACTGCGAGGTCCACGACACCCACGAGAGGTAGCCGCCGGTCGTGTGTTTCACGCCCTTCGGCTCCCCCGTCGTCCCCGAGGTGTACATGAGGAACAGCATGTCCTCGGCGTCGCGGGTGACCGGCTCGACCGCCGCGCCCTCGTGGTCCGCGACGAGGTCGCCGTAGTCGAGCTGGTCGTCGCCGAGCTCGTGGCCGAAGTCGTCGCCGTTCGGGCCGAGCCGGTCGACGACGACGGTCGTGGTGTCGTGGTCGACGCCGGAGAGCCCCTCGTTCGCCTTGTCGAGGTGGTCGAGGGGGTCGCCGCGCCGGTAGTAGCCGTCGCAGGTGACGAGGTACTCCGAGTCCGCGGAGTTCATCCGCGTCGCGAGCGCGTCCGCCGAGAAGCCGGCGAAGACGACGCTGTGGGGCGCACCGATGCGGGCGCACGCCAGCATCGCGATCGGCAGCTCCGGGATCATCGGCATGTACATCGTCACGACGTCGTCCTCCTCGACGCCCTGCTCGCGGAGCGCGGCCGCGAACTCGTTCACCTCGCGGTGGAGCTCCGCGTACGTGTACGTGCGATCGTCTTCGTCGACCGGCTCGCCGACCCATTCGATCGCGGCCTCGTCGCCGCGCTCGTCGAGGTGGCGATCGAGGCAGTTGGCCGACGCGTTCAGTTCGCCGCCGGTGAACCACTCGTAGAAGGGCGGGTCGCTGTCGTCCAGCACCTGGTCGTAGTCGGACTCCCAGTCGAGGAGGTCGGCCGCGGCCTCCCAGCACTCCGGCCAGTTCTCGTCGAACTCCTCGTAGATCTCGGGGTCGGAGACGTTGGCCTGCGCCGAGAACGACTCGGACGGCTCGAACACCTCCTGCTCCTCCAGTCTCGCTTCCAGTTGACCGTCACCCTCTGTCATGGTACGGTCGTATCCAACCGATCTCGCCATATAAACGCTGGCGCTAAATACGAAAAATCGTGACGGATTCGCGGCGCCGCTCGCGGCCGTCTCGGGTCCGGATCGGGCGCCGCGGCACCCGCGCCGGGAGGCCCGGATCCGGCTTCAGGGCCGCTCCCGGTCGTCCCGCTCGAAGAGGCCGTCGAGGAGCGCGCGCTGGGCCTTCCGGAGGTGGTTGTGGAACGTCGGGGAGGAGACGTCCATCGCGTCGGCGACCTCCTCGGCCGTGCTCTCCCGGGGCCAGTCGAAGTAGCCGCCGTGGTACGCGGCCGACAGCGCGGCCCACTGGCGGTCGGTGAACCGCTCCGCGACCCCCTCGCGGAACGAGGACTCGGAGCGCGACGACCGGGCGACGGACTCCTTGCTCGCGAGCCGGGCGTCGTCGAAGGCCGCCCGGAGCCCGTCGGCCACCGGCCTGACGTCGGCGCCCTCGGGCAGATCGGCGACGACTCGCACGCGGCCGTCCTCCGCGGTCGCGTCGCGGACGGTCGCGCCGTGCTCCGTGAGCGTTCGCACCGCCGACCCGCCCTCGACGCGCACGGACACCGCGCAGCCGTCCTCTCTGGTCTCGATCACCCGCAGGTCGGAGACGCCGTCGGCGTCGTCGACGACGTCGGCGACGCCCTGCGGCCTCGCCCCGGCGGCGGAGAGGTACAGCCGAGAGGCCTCGTCGGTGACGCCGACGGTGGAGTCGAGCTCGATCCGACAGCCGAGGGCGTCGCTCGCGAGGGCGAGGAAGGCCCCGTCGTCTGCGGTGTGGAACTCGACCTCGGTGACGGCGTCGGAGTGGAGGAGGTCCCGCCACCGGCCGGCCGTCACCGCCCAACCGAGACACCGGCCGAGCGCGACCAGCTCCCGCCGCTCGGCCGTCGAGACGGGCGTTCCGTCGGCGGCGACGACGCAGAGCGCGCCGTGCGTCACGTCCCGGTAGCTCGCCGGGACGGCGATCCCCGGTCGCCCGTCGGCGGTCGGCTCGCCGTCCGTCAGGACCGGGTCGCCCGCCTCGATCGCGTCGAGCCACGGGCCCTCCCGCGTGACGCCGCGGTCGACGAGGACCTCCCGCTCGACGCCCGCGGCGCCGACGACCTCCGTCCGGCCGCCGTCGGTCGACCCGCGGACCACCCACGCCTCGGCCCACCGATCCGACTCGGCCAGCCGCTCCGGGACGGTCGCGAGCGGCGAACTCCGGTCCTCGCCGTCGGCGAGGGCCTCGAACCCGCCGAGCGCGGTCGGCTCTCCCCCGTCCGGGTCGCCGGTCGCCTCGGCGCTCTCGGCGGTCCCCGCCCCTCCGGCGGTCCCCGCCCCTCCGGCGGCCCCGCCGGTCCCGACGGCCCCGGCGGCGGCGAACGCCTCGGCGATCTCCCGCCCGTCGAGCGGGCCGAGGAACTCGTCCAGCGTCCCCATCGTCTCCCACCCCCCGGCCTCGCGCACGGCGTGGGGATCGACGCCGCGGTCGACGAGCAGCCGGCGCGCGAAGGCGCGGCGGAGGTCGCGGGGCGTGACGTCGGCCGGGACCGCGCCGCCGCTCCGCGCCGCCGCCCGCTCGGCGGTCCCGCTCACGATCATCTGGACGCGGCGGGGCGAGACGCCGACGAACGGCTCTCCCGCGCCGAGCCCCTCGCTCTCGGCGTACCGTCGGAGCTCGGCCGCCAGCGAGGCCGGGACGGCGGTCTCGCGGTCGATCGTCTCCCCCGTGTCGTCGGCCGGGACCGCGAGGAGACACACCTCCGAGGCGACCCCCGGGCCCCGGAGGTGCCGCGGCGCGACGCGGGGTATCTCGGCGGTCCGCAGCCCGGCCTCGCCGGCGAGTCGAACCGCGACCGCGGCGCGGTACGTCTCGGCGGCGGCCACGAGCGCGTCGTACGCGTCGGCGTCGAGCTCGGTGACCATCGGTTTCGTAAATACATAGAAACCCGAAGCAAAAGAGTTCCGCCCGTCTCCACTCAAACGGCTCTAAAGCTAATATACTCTCGACGGACCCGGAAAAACGGTGTTGAGCGGGTAATCCCGACCGCGTTCTGTTTCGGTTTTCGAATTATTTACGAAACGAGCTTCGCTCCGCCGGGGCGAGGACGACCCCCTCAGACGCCGTCGGCGATCCCCCAGGCGACGTGGTCCCACAGCCGCTCGTACGCGTAGTACGTCGCGGTCTTGACGACGTTGGCCACGAGTCCGATGTTCACGGCGGCGCCCGCGTCTCCGACGACCGCCCACGCCACGAGCACCGTGATCGCGACCATGAGCGCGCGGTAGCAGAGGGTCTTCGCGACCGCTCGCTTCCGGTCGTGAAGCGCGGAGCGGGAGACGAGCGTTCCCATACCGACGGGTCGGACGCGACGCTTAAGAAACCCATAGACGTTTCTAACTATCTTCAAAGAAACTATTTGTGGTTACTCCTCGCGAACCGACGACTCGATCTCGCCGACGACCTCGGGGTTCCGGAGCGCGCTGACGTCGCCGAACTCCTCGCCCCGGGCGATGTCCTCCAGCAGGCGGCGCATGATCTTCCCCGAGCGCGTCTTCGGGAGGTCCGGGGTGAACACGGTCCGGTCCGCGCGGGCGAGGTCGCCGACGGAGCGGGCCAGCTCGTCGCCGATCGCCGCCCTGAGGGCCTCGTCCGGCTCGACGTCGCTCCGGGTCGTCACGTAGGCGACGATGTCGCCGTCGCCGTCGCCGACGACCGCGGCCTCCGTGACGCCCTCGACGCCGACGATCGCCGACTCCAGCTCGGCGGTGTTGAACCGCCGCGCCCGCACGTTGATCACGTCGTCGACGCGACCGAGAATGGTTACGTAGCCGTCCTCGTCGACGGTCGCGCCGTCGCCGGTGCGGTAGCGCCAGCCGTCCTCGGCCTCGACCCAGTACTCGCGGCGGTAGCGCTCGTCGCCCTCGCGGAGCCCGCGCAGCATGCCGGGCCACGGCGAGTCGATCGTGAGGTACCCCGGTTCGCCCGGGTCGACCGGCTCCCCGTCCTCGTCGACGACGCGCGCGTCGATGCCGGGCAGCGGCGGGCCGACCTTCCCCGGTTTCATCGGCGTGACCCCCGGCAGCGTCGCGAGCGCGATGGCGCCCGTCTCGGTCTGCCACCACGTGTCGACGACCGGGGCCTCGCTCCCGCCGACGTGCTCGCGGTACCAGCGCCACGCCTTCGGGGTGATCGACTCCCCGACAGTGCCCAGCAGGCGGATCGACGAGAGGTCGTGGCGGTCGGGGTACTCCGCGCCCCACTTCATGAACGACCGGATCGCGGTGGGGGAGGTGTAGAAGACGCTGACCGCGTTGCGCTCGATCAGGTCCCAGACGCGGTCGCGGTCCGGGTAGTCCGGGGACCCCTCGTAGAGGACGGTCGTGGTCCCGACCGACAGCGGACCGTACACGCCGTAGGAGTGGCCGGTGATCCACCCGATGTCGGCGGCGCACCAGTAGGTGTCCTCGGGTCTGACATCGAGGACGTTCCGGGTGGTCCACGCGACGTGCGCGAGGTAGCCGCCGGTCGCGTGCTCGACGCCCTTCGGGCGCCCCGTGGTCCCGGAGGTGTACATGACGAAGAGGAGGTCGGTGGCGTCGCGCGCGACCGGGTCGACCGTCTCGCCGTCGTGCGCGTCGACGAGCGGCTCGTACCCGTGCTCGTCGTCGCCGAGCGACACGTCGAGCGCGTCCCCGAGCCGGTCGACGACGACCGTCGCCGCGAGGTCGGCGTCGGCCCGGAGCCGGGCGTTGTCCGCCTTCGACTTCTGGTTGAACGCGTCCTCCCGGCGGTAGTAGCCGTCGCAGGTGATCAGGTACGACGAGTCGGCCGCGTCGAGCCGCGTCGCCAGCGCCTCCGCCGAGAGCCCCGCGAAGACGACGTTGTGTGGCGCGCCGATCCGGGCGCACGCCAGCATCGCGATCGGCAGCTCCGGGACCATCGGGAGGTACAGCGTCACCACGTCGTCCTCCGCGACGCCGAGCTCCCGCAGCCCGGCCGCGAGCGCGTTCACCTCGCGGTGGAGGTCGCGGTACGTGTACGATCGCCGCTCGCCGCGCTTGCCGAACCACCGGATCGCGAGCTGGTTCCCGCGCTCGTCGAGGTGCCGATCGACGCAGTTGGCCGCGGCGTTGAGCCGGCCGTCCGGGAACCACTCGTAGAAGGGCGGATCGCCGTCGTCGAGCACCGTCTCGTACGGGCGCTCCCAGTCGAGGAGGTCGGCGGCCCGGCGCCAGGCCGCCGGCCCCTCGGCCGCGAACGCGTCGTACACCCCCTCATCGCTCGCGACGGCCCGCTCGCTGAACCCGGTCGGCGGCTCGACCGCGTCGTCGTCGGCGACGAGTCGGTCCCGCCGTCGGCCGTCGACTCCGGCGTCGTCCATGGTATCCGTTCGCAAGTGAAGGAATGTATACTTTGTCCGAAACCCCGGGAGATGAGAGGGGCCGACCGGGGGAGGGGGGCGCCGCCGAGTCGTCTACGTCGACTCCGCGGGCGCGAGCCCCGCCGCCTTCGACCGGGCGCGGGCCACGACCGAGGGCTTGGCCTCGAAGTCGACGGTCACCTGGTCGCTCGCGTACGACTCCTCGTCGACGTGGCCGTGGTCGTGGATCCACGAGACGAGGCTCATCGCCTCGTCGGAGACGGGAAGGACGAGCCGCTCGCGCTCCCAGTCGGGGAGCTCGGCCTCGACGCGGTCGCGCAGCTCCGCGACGCCCGCGCCCGTCTTCGCCGAGACGGCGACCGGGTCCGGCGCGACGCCCGAGAGCGCGCCGCGCTTGTCGGCGAGCTCGCCGGGCGCGAGCCGGTCGACCTTGTTGAACACCGTGACGACGGGGGCCTCGTTGCGCTCGTAGAGGGTGTCGTGGCTCGTGACGAGCTTCTCGCGCATCGCCTCGACAGGCTCGCTCGCGTCGACGACGAGCAGCACGAGGTCGGCGCGGTAGACGGAGTCGAGCGTCGACTCGAACGACTCCACGAGCCAGTGGGGCAGGTCCGCGATGAACCCGACCGTGTCGGTGAGCAGGACGTCGCGCTTCTCCATCTCGGCGCGGCGCGTGGTGGTGCCGAGCGTGGTGAACAGCATGTCCTGCGACTCGGCGGTGGTGTCGAGGTCGGGGTGGCGGTCGGCGTTCTCGTCGACGTCGATCTCGGCCGCGAGCCGGCGCATCAGCGTCGATTTCCCGGCGTTGGTGTACCCCGCGAGCGCGACCAGGTCGAAGCCGGAGTCGCGGCGCTGCTCGCGGCGCGCCTCCTCCTTCTCCGCGATCGACTCCAGCTCGTCGCGGATCTCGGAGATCTGGCGTTTGATGTCGCGCTCGACGCTCTCGTCGTACTCGCCGAGCCCCATGAACCCGGGGCGCTCGTCGCGCTTCGCGAGGCTCGCCTTCGCCTCGGCGCGCGGGAGCTCGTACCGGAGCTCGGCGAGCTCGACCTGCAGCTGCGCCTTCCGGGTGTTGGCGCGCTGGCCGAAGATCTCGAGGATGAGCGTGAACCGGTCGATCACCTCGACGCCCTCGGGGAGCTTCCCGCCGACGTTGAACGTCTGGTAGGGCCCCACGTCGTTGTCGACGATGACGGCGCCGGCGTCGGTCCGGCGGACGAGCTCGCGCAGCTCCGCGACCTTCCCCTCGCCGAACATGAACGCGGCGTCCTCGGTGCGGGTCTGCGAGAGCTCGCCGACGACCTCGTACCCCGCGGCCGCGGCGAGCTGGCGGATCTCGGCCAGGTCGGCGTCGCCGGCGTCGACGCGCTTGGCGACGACCGCCCGCCGCTCTCGGGGGACCGATTCGGCGTCCGCGTCGGCGTCCGCGCCCTCGACGCTCCCCGTCATAAGAGGAGGTCTCGGGCGGCGTACGCGGCGTGGTGTGCTGCCTGCACTGTTTCGCGCTCCCCTATGCTCTCGACGTATTTAAACTCGGGTCGGAAGCTCGGCCCGACCCGCTCGGCCGGCTCCTCGTAGAACTCGCCGTGCTCCGCGACGATCGGGCCGTCCGGCGGCTCCGGCAAGTTCCCGACCGCGGTCGCCACGAGCTCGAGCGTCGCGTCGAGCGAGGGCCCCTCGCGCGCGGCGGCGAACCCCGTCCCCTCGACCGACCGGATCCGGGTCGAGTCGATCCGGGCGCGGACCGCGGCCGCGACCATCAGGTACTCGCCGTCCTCCTCGTGGCGGCCGCTGATGTCGACGCCGACGACCTCAGGGACGGGCGCCGGCCACCTCGGTTCGCCTGGACCGCGACGCCGCACCGGTCGATATCGGTTCCATGGCCCCGCGTACGTCGCCCGCCGAGTTGAACGTTTCCGTGGCGTGCGCGCCGGTCGGGCGACTCCGGGCCGCGGACGGACGCCTCCCCGAGCTGACGGCACCGCCGCCCCCTCAGGCCGACAGCGCCGCGACCGCGTCGCCGATCCGGTCGACCGCCTCCTCGACGTCGTCCGCGTGGACGTCGAGGTGGGTCGTGAACCGCGTCGTGTGCTCGTCGAACTCGACGCAACCGACGCCGGCCGCCTTGCAGGCCTCCACGAGGTCGGCGGCCGGAATCTCGGCCTCGTCGGAGTGCGCGACGACGATGTTGGTGTCCGGCGCGGGCGCGTTCACCCCGTCGAGCGCGTCGAGCCCGGCGGCGAGCCGCTCGGCGTTCGCGTGGTCCTCGGCGAGCCGGTCGACGTTCTCCAAGGCGAGGAGGCCGGGCGCGGCGATCATCCCGGCCTGTCGCATCCCGCCGCCGAACAGCTTCCGGACGCGGCGCGCCTCCTCGATGAACCCCTCGTCGCCGGCGAGGACCGAGCCGACCGGCGCGCCGAGCCCCTTCGAGAGGCAGAAGGTGACGCTGTCGACCGGGTCGACGATCGCGCTCGCGTCGACGCCGAGCGCGACCGCGGCGTTGAACAGGCGGGCGCCGTCGAGGTGGACCGGCACGCCGGCGTCGCGGGCGACGTCGGCGGCCGCGGCGATCCCCTCGACGGGGACCGCGACCCCACCGCGGTAGTTGTGGGTGTTCTCCAGCGACAGGAGGCCGGTGCCGGGGCGGTGGAGGTCCTCGCTCACGAGCCCCTCGCGCACCTCCTCCGGGGTCGGGACGCAGCGTTCGCCGGCGTCGACCGTCCGTGTCTGCGCGCCGGAGAGCTTCGCCGCGCCGGCGAGCTCCCACCGGTAGATGTGCGACTCGCGCTCCAGGAGGAGCTCCTCGCCCGGCTCCGTGTGGACGTGGACGGCGATCTGGTTCGCCATCGTCCCGGAGGGGACGTAGAGGGCGGCCTCGGCGCCGACCGCCTCGGCGGCGCGGCGCTCCAGCTCGTTGACGGTCGGGTCGTCGCGGTACACGTCGTCGCCGACCTCGGCGGTCGCGGCCGCCTCGCGCATCTCGGCCGACGGCGCGGTGACGGTGTCGGATCGCAGGTCGATGGTGTCCTCGTCGATGTCCATCCGTTGCCGGCGGTTCGGCGGCCGGCCGGAAATAGGTCGCGCTCGGGGGCGGGCCGCTCCGAGGAGTCCGTGTTCGGTCCCTTCTTAACCGACGCGGCCGATCCATGGCGTATGGCAACGGAAGCCGCGGCCGACGACGCGACCGACGCCCCCGAGGCGTACGAGGCCCTCCTAGACCGCGTTCGCCGCTGGAACGCGGTCGGGAGCGCCGCCGGCGTGCTCGGGTGGGACCAGCAGGTGATGATGCCCGAGGGCGGCACGCCCGCCCGGTCGAAGCAGCTCTCGGCGCTCTCGTCGGTCCGACACGACATGATCACCGACGAGGAGACCGGCGAGCTGCTCGACGCGCTCGACGGCGCCGAGCTCACCGACGAACGAGAGGCGGTCCTCCGCGAGGTCCGCCGCGAGTACGAGCGCGCCGACGCCGTCCCGGTCGAGCTCGTCGAGGAGATCTCCGAGACCGGCTCGGAGGCGCTTCAGGCGTGGGAGGAGGCGAAGGCCGAGGACGACTTCGAGGCGTTCGCCCCCTACCTGGAGAAGCACGTCGAGCTCAAGCGGGAGTACGCCGAGCATATCGACCCCGACCGGGACCCCTACGCGGTCCTCTTCGAGGAGTACGAGCCCTGCCTCTCGATCGGTCGCGCCGAGTCGATCCTGGAGGAGCTCCGCGAGACGCTCGTCCCCATGATCGACGCGATCCGCGAGTCCGACGCGGACCTCGCCGTCGACACCTTCGAGGGGACCTTCCCCGAGGACGAGCAGGAGGCGCTCGCCCGCGAGGCGCTCGAACTCGTCGGCTACGACTTCGACCGCGGCCGCCTCGACGTCTCCTCGCATCCGTTCACGTCTGGGAACCAGTTCGACTGCCGGGTGACCACCCGGTTCGACGAGTCCGACCCGCTCGGCGCGATCGGCTCGACGATCCACGAGTACGGCCACGCGCAGTACGTCCTCGGGCTCCCGCGGGAGGAGTGGGGGACCCCGCTCGGCGACGACCGCGACCTCTCGGTCCACGAGTCGCAGTCGCGGCTCTGGGAGAACCACGTCGGCCGGAGCCGGGCGTTCTGGGAGCTGTTCCTCCCGCGGTTCAAAGAGCGGTTCCCGGAGACCGAGGAGGCCACGGTCGAGGACGCCTACGAGGCGGTCAACCAGGTGTACGAGGACAACCTCATCCGGGTCGAGGCGGACGAGCTCACCTACCACCTCCACATCGTCGTCCGGTTCGAGATCGAGCGCGACCTGGTCCGCGGCGACCTCGCGGTCGAGGACGTGCCCGAGGTCTGGAACGACAAGTACGAGCGGTACCTCGGGATCCGGCCCGACACCGACAGCGAGGGGTGCCTCCAGGACATCCACTGGAGCCACGGCAACTTCGGCTACTTCCCGACCTACTCGCTCGGCTCGGTCATGGCCGCGCAGCTGTTCGAAGCGGCCGAGGAAGAAATCGACGACCTCGACGCGAAGGTCGCCGACGGCGACTTCGACGACCTCCAGGCGTGGCTCGGCGAGAACGTCCACCGGCACGGCTCGCGCTACGAGACGAACGAGCTGGTGGAGCGGGCGACCGGCGAGGCGCTCTCGGCGGACGCGTTCACCGACTACGTCGAGGCGAAGTACGGCGAGCTGTACGGGCTATAGCTCAGACGCCCAGCCGGAACCCGGTCATCAGGACGATCAGCGCGAGCATGACGGCCGCCTCGAACAGCCCGACGACGAGGTTCTTCCTCTCGATCGATTCGAGCCGCGAGGCGTCGGGCTCCGGCGAGAGCGTCTCGTAGTACGCGCTGAGCTGGAGGCGGTGAGGCACCGCCAGCCCGAACGCGAACAGCCCCCAGCCGAGGCCGAGCGCGAGCCCGGACCACGCCCCGGCGAACCCGTAGCCGAGCCCGAGGCCGGGCGTCAGGAGGACGGTCCCCGAGAGCACCGTCGTGAGCGAGAAGCCGACGAGGAAGAAGACGGCCTTCGGAATGAGAGCCGCGTTCACCGCGGCCGACGCCTCCTCGTCAAGCCCGCCCAGCGTCGGCCCGATGATCGCCGGGAAGATCAGCGCGAACCCGAACCACACCGCGCCCGCGGCGACGTGCGTGTAGAAGAGCAGTTCGGTGCTCGCGAGCGCGAGGCTCGCGGCGAAAAACGCCAGCGGCACGAGGAGGCTCCCGGCCGCGAACGCCGGATTCGCGGCCTCCGCGAGGTGCCGAACCCGCTCGACGAATCCCAACTCCGCGACGCGACGACCGCCTTCGTTCGCGACTGCCATAGGAGCCGATCACGAACCGACGTGAAATGCGTTCTGGTCGACACGATCTCGGCCGCTTCTCGGCGGCCGGGGTTCGCTCGCTGTCGCGGTCTCGTCGGCGGTGGTCGCACCGCGTTCGCTCGGCCGGCTCGCTACAGTGGCCTCGCGTTCGCTCGGCCGCTCGGCTCGCGGTTTCACCGCTCCCCACGAGACCTCACGTCGTTCGGTCTCGCTTCTCGCCGGCGGAGGCCGGCTCGCTACAGTGGCCTCGCGTTCGCTCGGCCACTCACTTCTCGATGATGCTCTCCTCCACCGCCTCGCCGAAGTGCCGCGCCACGTCCTCGTAGTAGACGAGCGCCTCGTCGCCCTCCTCGAGGTCGGTGACCGCCTTCTTCCCGTCAGCGGTCGCGACCTTCACCGTCTCGGCGTTCTGGATCAGCGTCTCCACGCGGTCGACGCCCTCATCGGTCTCCACCTCGGCCTGGATCCGGAACATCGGCCGCTTCTCGATCTTCACGCGCCCGACGATCGCCTCGCGGGTGCGGCCGTCGGTGTCGACCACCTGCACCTCGTCGCCGCTGGAGAGCTCCGCGAGGTAGTTCGTGCCGCCCTCCGCGTTCCGGACGTACGCGTGGACGGCCCCGGCGTTCACCCGGAAGGGGCGCGACTCGACGTACGGCGACTCCGCGGTTTCGGCGTGCACGAAGAACAGCCCGCGCGACATCGACCCCACGAGCATCCCCTCGTCGTCGTCCATCAGCGAGCCGGTGTCGATGCAGACGCGGTCGGCCATCCCGGTGCGCTCGACCGCGGTCACCTCGGCGTGCCGGAGGTCGAGCGTCTCGCGGTCGGCGGCGTCGCGGGCGTCGACCGCGCCCCGGATCTCGTCGGGGTCGCCCGAGTCGAGGAGCACGCCGTCGGCGCCGATCTCCAGCGTCTCGAAGGCGGTCCGGGCCTCGGCGGCGGTGGTCGCGCCGGCGACGAGGTGCGTCTCCTCGCCGACCCGCGCGATCAGGTTCTCCAGCGGGATGATCGACCAGTCCTCGCCGACGACGATCGTGTACTCGGCGTCCGCGGCCGCCTCCTCGGCGAACCGCTCGTACTCGGTCCCGAGCACGCGGACGTACACGCCCTGCGCGCGGTCGTCGCGCCGGCGGACCGTCGTCAGGTCCGCCGAGCCGGAGAAGTCGTCCGGGAGGTCGATCGTCCCGTCGCCCTCGCCGCCCTTGCCGACGAAGTAGGCGTCGGCCTCGGCGTCGCTCTCGGCGTCGTCGATGACGTCCGCCTCGGAGCGGAACGCCGCGACCGAGATGTCGCCCAGCTCGCGGACGCGCCCCACGTCCGCCTCGTCGACGAGCACCCAGTCCGCGCCGGCCTCGATGGCGGCCGTGACCCGTCGCTTGCGCGCCTCCCAGTCGCCGACGCTCCCGTCGGCCTTCACCCAGACCGTGCGTGTCATTGTCGGAACCTCACGGCGGGCGGGCTTGAAAACTGCGGAAGGGTCGCGCGTTGCGGCCGACGCTGCGACGCGGTCGGACGCCGTGCCCGACGCCGCGCCTCCGGAGACGACAAAGCACTTATCGCTGAGATGGCACCTACGACCCGAAGCACCGAATGACGCCACTACGCGAGCGGCTCTCGAACGCGGCCCCCCGGGACGCCGCGACGCGCGACGCCCTCCGCGAGCGCGCCGCCCCCTGCCTCGGGGTCGACCCGCGCGCGCTCGGCGCGTTCCGCATCGCGCTGGCGCTCCTGCTCCTCGGGGACCTGCTCGTCTACCGGCTCCCGGGGCTGCGCGCGTTCTACACCGACGAGGGCGTCCTGCCGCGCTCGACGCTCGCCG
The DNA here is from genome assembly GCF_024494565.1 of Halorubrum rutilum. The sequence goes on along the minus strand of NZ_JANHDN010000005.1, from coordinate 281,436 downwards.
AGGTGTACCCGACGCTGGAGGCCGTCTCGATCCACGCGGTGTCCGGGTCGGCGCGGGTCCAGGCGGCGCTGCTCGCGCTCGCCGCGGGCGCCGCCGTCTGCCTGCTCGTCGGCTACCGGACGCGGGCGTCGACGGCCGTCTCGCTCGTCCTCCTCGCGTCGCTGTACGCCCGGAACCCGTTCGTGATCAACGGCGGGAACACGATCCTGGTCGCGTTCCTGTTCCTGGCGCTCTTCCTCCCGCTCGACGCCCGGTGGTCGCTCGGCGGGAGCCGGCGGAGCGACCGTCGCGACCGGGACGAACTCGACGGACGGGGCGACCTTGACGAACGGGACGGCGACGAGCGGGGAACCGGAAGCGACCGGCGAGTCTGTTCGCTCGGGACGGCCGTCGCCCTCCTGACGCTCGTGTCGATCTACGCGGCGAACGCGGTCTCCAAGTACCGGAGCGACGCGTGGATGTCGGGCGTCGCGGTCCCGCGGATATATCAGGTGGAGGAGTTCGTGGTGGGACTGGGCCCGCTCATCTCAGAACGGACCGCGGTCCTCGCGGCGGTGAACTGGCTCTGGATCGCGCTCCTCGCGGCGTCCGTCCTGCTGCTCGTCCCGTCCGAGCGACTCAGGACCGGCGTCGTCCTGTCGTTCGTCGCCGCGCACCTCGGGATGGCCGCGACGATGCGTCTCGCCGTCTTCCCGTTCGTCATGATCGCGGTCCTCCTGCTGTTCCTCCCGCCGCGGGTCTGGGACGCCGTCGAGGGAGTCGCCTCGAAGGCCCGCGTCCCAGCCCGGCTCGCGGCCCCCGCGCTCCGGAGCGACGGCGGGAGCGCGGACGCGACCGCGTCGGCGCCGTCGGTCCCGTCGGGGGTTCGCCGCGGGGTCCGAGTGGCGGCCGCCGTCCTGCTCGTCGGCTTCTTCGTCGCGCTCGTGTGGTGGCAGGCCGCGGGGGTCGGGCTCGTCGACCTCCCGGCGTCGGAGTCGACGGGCGGCCTGTCGGAGGTGAGCTGGTCGTTCTTCGCGCCGAACCCGCCGGACACGTCCAGCTGGTACGTCGTCCGGGCCACCCTCGACTCCGGCGAGTCGGTCGACGCGCTCGGCGGCGGGGCGGTGGCGTTCGACCGGCCCCCGGACGCCGCTGAGACGTACCCGACGACCCTCTGGCACCAGTTCGGACACCGGACGCGGTACGCCGGCGAGACGCGGTACCGCCCGGTGGCGGCGTACGTCTGCGAGCGAGCGGACCGGAGCGTGGAGTCGGTGACCGTCTTCCACGTCGAACAGGAGGTCGGACCGACCGGGCCGGTCGGACCGCCGGAGCCGCAGAAGCGTATCACCGCCGCCTGCTGACGCGTCGTTCCCCCTCGTCGACGCGGAGCGATTCAACGCGTCCCGAGGCGTCCCTACGCCTCGATGAACCCGCCCGCCCGGAGCGCCTCGTCGACGCCGGCGTCGTCGTGGACGATCGCCGAGACGGCGCGGGCGATCCCCTCCGGGTCCTCGTGCTGGAAGATCGACCGTCCCATCGACACGCCGGACGCGTCGCCGTCCATCGCGCCGCGGACCATCTCGACGGTCTCGCGGTCGGTCCCCTTCGAGCCGCCGGCGATGACGACCGGGAGCCGGGTCGACTCAGTGACGCGGGCGAACGAGTCGCCGTCGCCGGAGTAGCCGGTCTTCACCACGTCGGCGCCGAGCTCCTCGGCGAGCCGGACCGCGTGCCCCAGCGACTCCGGGTCGGTCTCGTCGACGCCGGGGCCGCGCGCGTACGCCATCGCGAGCACGGGGAGCCCGAGACGCTCGGCGTCGGCGGTCAGCTCCGCCAGCTCCTCGATCTGGTCCGGCTCGTGGTCGGAGCCGACGTTGATGTGGAACGAGACCGCGTCGGCGCCCGCGCGCACCGCGTCCTCGGCGGTCGCCGTGACGCGCTTGTCGCTCTCGTCGGGGCCGATCGTCGTCGACCCGTTGACGTGGACGATGTAGCCCGCGCCGTTCTTGTTCGGGTGGACGCGCTCCGCGACGCCGCGCTGCGTGAGGACCGCGTCTGCCCCGCCGCGCGTGACGCCGTCGATCGTCGACTCGATGTCGACGAGGCCGTCGACGGCGCCCATCGTGATCCCGTGGTCCATCGGGACGATGAGGTACCGGTCGTTCGTGGAGATGCGGTCGAGTCGTGCCGAGAGTCCTGCTGTCATGGTGGGTTCGGTCGTTGTGTGAGAGTGTGGCAATCGCAGGTAAGTGGGTTTCGTTCGGGGTCGTATTGGCTCGAACCCCCGGTCACCGCGACTCGGGCGCGCCGACGCGGGCGGCGTGGCCGCGCTCGGCGCCCGCCTTCAGCTCCCGCGAGAGCGCCTCAAGCCGGTCCGCGACCGCCTCGGTCGACAGGTCCGCCTCGACGCCCTCGGCGACGATGTCGACGAGCGCCGAGCCGACGATGACCCCGTCGGCGCCGCCGGCGACGATGCGCTCGGCGTGCTCGCCCGAGGAGATGCCGAACCCGACCGCCTTCGGCACGTCGTACTCGGCGAGCCGGTCGAGGCTCTCCGTGGTCTGGTCGGAGACGTCGTCGCGCGCGCCGGTCGTCCCGAGCCGCGCCTGCACGTAGACGTACCCCGACACGCGACCCATGATCCGGTCGAGCCGGTCGCCGACCGTGGTCGGCGCGACGATGAAGATCAGGTCGAGGCCGAACTCGTCGCACGCCTCCCGCAGCGGGTTGGCCTCCTCGGCCGGGAGGTCGGGGACGACGAGCCCCTCGATGCCGGCCGCGGCGGCGCGCTCGACGAAGGGGCGGGGGCCGGTCTCGCTCGCGGTTTCACCGCTCGCGTCCGAGGCGCGCTGCGCCTCGCTATCCCCGTACTGATAAATGAGGTTGTAGTACGTCATGCAGACGAGCGGCGCGTCGACGTCGAGCTCCTCGGCGAACGCGAAGAACCGGTCCGGCGTCATCCCGCCGTCGAGCGAGCGCACGAGCGCCCCCTGGATCGTCGGTCCCTCGGCGATCGGCTCCGAGAAGGGCAGCCCGAGCTCGATGACGTCGGCGCCGCCGCGGTCGAGCGCGCGGACGTACTCCAGCGACGCCTCGTAGGAGGGGTCGCCGACGGCGAGGTAGGGGACGTAGGCGGGGCCGTCGGCGAACGCCTCGGCTATCGCGGCCGAGTTGCCCGTCTCCGCCATTCAGATCCCCCCCGTGAACATCGACATGTCCGGCGCCTCGTCGACGTCGCGCTTGTCCGTCTCCTCGATGGCGGCGTCGAGGTCCTTGTCGCCGCGCCCGGAGACGTTCACGACGACGCGCTCGCCGAGCTCCTCGTGGCGCTCCTCTAAGAAGCCGAAGGCGTGCGCCGTCTCCAGCGCGGGGATGATCCCCTCCGTGCGCGAGAGCCGGTGGAACCCCTCCAACGCGGCGTCGTCGTCGACGGCGACGGGGCTCACGCGCCCCTCGTCGACGAGGTACGCGAGCTCCGGGCCGACCCCGGCGTAGTCGAGCCCGGAGGAGATCGAGTGGCTCTCCATGATCTGTCCGTCGGAGTCCTGCAGGAGCTTGGTGCGCGCGCCGTGGAGCACGCCCTCCTCGCCGGTGTACAGCGAGGCGGAGTTCGGGGCGACGCCGGCCTCCTCGTCGACCTCCAGCGTCGAGCCGCCGGCCTCGACCGCGTGGAGCGCGACGTCCTCGTCGTCGACGAACGCGGCGAACGACCCCATCGTGTTCGAGCCGCCGCCCGCGCAGGCGACCACGTCGGTCGGGAGCTCGCCGGTCTTCTCGATCGCCTGCGCCCGCGCCTCCTCGGAGATGACCGCCTGGAAGTCGCGGACCATCACCGGGAACGGGTGCGGGCCGACGATCGACCCGATGACGTAGTGGGTGTTCTCGACGGTGGTCGCCCAGTCGCGCATCGTCTCCGAGATGGCCTCCTTCAGGGTGCCGCGGCCCGCCGTGACCGGGTTCACCTCGGCGCCGTTCAGCTTCATCCGGAAGACGTTGGGGCGCTGGCGGTTGATGTCGCGCTCGCCCATGTAGATCTCGCAGGGCATGTCGAGGTGGGCGGCCGCCATCGCGGTCGCGGTGCCGTGCTGCCCGGCGCCCGTCTCGGCGATGATCCGCTCCTTCCCCATGTACTTCGCCAGCAGGACCTGGCCGAGGGCGTTGTTCAGCTTGTGCGCGCCGCCGTGGAGGAGGTCCTCGCGCTTGAGGTACACCTCGCGGTCGTAGCGCTCGGAGAGCCGGTCGGCCCGCTGAAGCGGGATCGGGCGACCGCCGAAGTCCGCGAGCCGCTCGCGGAACTCGTCCATGAAGCCGTCCTCGTTGTCGAGGACGTACCGCTCGTAGGCGTCGGTCAGCTCCTCGATCGCCGGCATCAGCGCCTCCGGGACGTACTGGCCGCCGTAGCGGCCGAACTTCCCGTCCTCGCGGCCGCGCTGGCGGCCGGGGCGTCGCGACAGCTCTCCGGTCTCGATCGTCGTTGGCTCGGTTTCGCTCATGTGGGTGTCTCCGTGGTGTCTCGGTGGTCTCCGTCGTCCGCCTCCGCCCGCGTCAGCGCCCGCGTGTTCGCCTCGACGTCGCCGTCCATGATCGCGCTCCCGACGAGCAGGGCGTCGGCGCCGGCCGCCCGCATCCGGCGGACGTCGGCGGGCGAGCCGATCCCGCTCTCCGCGATCAGCGTCACCTCGTCCGGGACGTGGGGCGCCACGGACTCGAAGGTTCCGAGGTCGACGACCAGCTCCGCGAGGTCGCGGTTGTTCACGCCGATCGTCGTCGCCCCCGCGTCGAGCGCCCGCGTCAGCTCCTCGCGGTCGTGGACCTCGACGAGGACTTGGAAGCCGCGCTCGCGGGCCGCGGCGAGCAGGTCCGGGAGGTCGTCGCCGACGAACCGCGCGATCAGGAGGACGACGTCGCTCTCGACGGCGTCGAGCTGGGACTCGGCGACGACGAAGTCCTTGCGGAGGACCGGCACGTCGACGGCCTCGCGGACGCGTTCGAGCACCGCGACGCTCCCGCCGAAGTGCTCGGGCTCCGTGAGCACCGAGAGCGCCGCGGCGCCGCCGGCGACCATCCCCTCGGCGAGCGCGACGGGGTCGTCCTCGCGGGCGCCGTCGGTGGTCGGACTCGTCGGCTTGACCTCGGCGATCAGGGGAACCCGGCCGTCGGCCTCGGCGCGGTCGAACGCGGCCCGCAGGTCGCGCGGGTCGACGTCGACGCGGTCGGTTCGGCCCTCGGCCGCCCGGTCGCGCGCGGCCGACAGTATCGACCTGACCGCGGGGGCCAGCTCGGTTGTATCCTCCATTACTGTACACTAATGCACGTATCTGTTCATAAGACTTGCGGGGCCGGCCGTCCGCGGGGCGCGCCGTGGGCCGCACGGGCCCGACGCGGGATTCGCCCCCTCGTTTTAACCGTCGGGCCCGTCGTGTGACGGGTATGAATACGACGGGAACGTCGGGCGTCTTCGCCCGCGAGTTCGCGGCCCTCGACCGAGCGGTCGAAGTCGGCTTCGCCGGCGGGCGGGTCATCTCGGTGTCGTTCCCGGCGGACGTGCCGGCGGACGCGGAGCCGGACCACGAGCTGCTCGACCGGATCGGCGCGTACGTCCGCGGCGAGCGCGACGAGTTCGCCGACGTCGCCGTCGGGCTCACGGTGCCGACGGACCGGCGCGACGTCCTCGAAGCGCTCCGCACGGTCCCCTACGGCGAGGAGGTGTCGGTGAGCCGGCTCACGCGCCTGGCCGCGCTCGACGCGGACGACCCCGACGACCTCGAACTCGTGCGGAACGCGCTCGACGAGAACCCGGTCCCGCTCCTCCTCCCGGACCACCGGGTACAGGGCGGGCCGCACGCCACGCCGGGGGCGGTGCGGAACGCGCTCCGGCGGGTCGAGGGGCTGTAGCGGAGGCGGTTCGAAGCCGCGGTTCCGCCGGTCTACCCCTCCGGTGCCCGCTCTCGCCCGTGCTCCTCGATGTTCTCCCAGACGACCGTCATCAGCTCGCCGGTCTTCTCGACGAGGTCCTCGACCGCGCCGCCGGCGTCGGCGGGCGCGCAGCCGAGGTCGCGGATCGCCTTCGTCGCCGACGTGTGGTGGACGTGCACCCGGTCGTCGCCCTCGCGCTCGTAGACGATGGTGGTACAGGGGAGCATCCCGGCGAGCGTGGGGTCGATCTCGATCGCGTCGAACGCGATCTCTGGGTGACAGACGACGATGAGGGCGGTCCGCTCGACGTCGTCGTGGCCGAGCATCCCCTCGATCATCCGGTCCAACCGCGTGACGCGCACCGTCTCGAAGTCGGCGAGCTCGTGTTCGATCTGCACGAAGGGGACCGCGTCGTCGAACGGCATGTCGAGGGTCGTGTGGAGCGCCTCGTCGGCGGTCGGCGCCGGCGACCCGTGCTCGGCGTCGCTCATGCCAGCGACTCCGACCGCGGCGGCAAAACCCTCCGCTAGCCCGTCAACGACTGCCGCTACCTGTGACGGAGCGCGGCCCTTGCCGGTCGGGACGGACTTATCGGTCGGAGTCGCCTTCGCTCGGCCATGATCGAACTCTCGCGAGCGGTCTACGACGACATCGTCTACCACGCGTACGGCGGCGGCGAGGCGGAGGTCTGCGGCGTCCTCGCCGGCACCCACGGGACCGACGGCGAGCCGAGCGTCGTCACCGACACGTATCAGGCGGAGAACGTCGCCGACACGCCCCAGATCCGCTACCTCATCGACCCCGAGGAGCAGTTCGAGCTCATCGAGACGATCGAGGGCGACGGGCTCGACGTGGTCGGCTTCTACCACTCGCACCCCACGGGCCCGACCCACCCGAGCGAGACGGACGCCGCGCGGGCGACGTGGCCGGACCACTCGTACGTCATCTGCGCGCTCGACGGCTACCCGTTCGTCGGCTCGTGGCGCTGGCGGGGCGACGAGGAGGCGTTCGAACAGGAGACGGTCTCGGTGCGGAGCGAGCGGTAGGACGCGTTCGAACGCGACATCCGCGTGTGCGTCTCGGAGTCGGCGGTGTCAGGCTTCGCGGTCCCGACCGTTCGTTTATACGTGGTTGATTCCGAGTCGGCGGTGAAGACCGCCACGGTCCCAGCCGCTCGGCTGTACGCGGTCGACGTCGGATCACCGGTGAACACCTCCAAAGCCCCAGAAACGAGGGCGAGTTACGCTCGCTGCGCTCCTCGGTCGGTCGCTTTCGCTCCCTCCCTGCGGTGCTCTCGTCGCCTAACTCGCCCTCGTTTCTGCCCCTTTGAGTCCCGCCCGACTGCACCGCCCCGCAGCCTCACGCCTCCCCAGCCTCGTCGCTCCCTTCGGTCGCGACTCCCTCGCACGCGCTCCTCGCGGCCGCCGAGGGCGGCCGCTCGCAGGCGCGCGCCACCGCATCGTTTCTGGGTTAGCTCGCGTCGTTGACGCTCACGCTCCTTGAGTGTAGGTCGCGGCCGGTGCTTCGCTGAAAAGAAAATTTCGCCGAGCGTCGGGCCTCAGTCGTCCGCTTCGATCTCGGGCTCCGCCTCGTCGTCGCCGCCGACGTCGATGGCGCACGAGGCGTTGTACTCGACGTCCTGCACCGACTCGATGGCGGGGTCGTCGCCGCACACCGGGCAGTCGTCCTGCTTGGGGATCTCGACCTTGTCGAACTCCATGTCGAGCGCGTCGAAGAACAGCATCGAGCCGTCGAGCGACTCGCCCTCGCCGATGACGTGTTTCACCGTTTCGGTCGCCTGCAGGCAGCCGACCGTTCCGGGGAGCACGCCGAGAACCCCGGCGGTCGCGCAGTTCGGGACCATCCCGGCCGGCGGCGCCTCGGGGAACAGACAGCGGTAACACGGCGAGTCGTCGTCGCCGGCGAACGTCGTCACCTGCCCCTCGAACTTGAAGATGGAGCCGTGCGAGAAGGGGATCCCGGCGAGGGTGCAGGCGTCGTTGACGAGGTACCGCGTCGCGAAGTTGTCCGTGCCGTCGACGACGAAGTCGTAGCCGTCGATGAGGTCCTCGATGTTGTCCGAGGTGACCCGGAGCTCGTGTTTCCGGACGTCGATGTCGGGGTTCAGCCCCTCGACGAAGTCGGCGGCTGAGTCGACCTTCTTCCGGCCGACGTCGTCGTTCCCGTGGATGACCTGGCGCTGGAGGTTCGACAGCTCGACCTCGTCGTCGTCGGCGATTCCGAGCGTGCCGACGCCGGCGGCGGCGAGGTACTGGATGATCGGCGCGCCGAGCCCGCCCGCCCCGAGGACGAGCACCTCGGCGTCGAGCAGGGCCTTCTGGCCCTCCGGGCCGACGTCGTCCATGATGATGTGTCTGGAGTAGCGGTCGAGCTGCGTCGGATCGAGATCGAGGTCGCTCATTCGGCCGCCCTTATCGCCGCGAACGCATAAGCCGGCCGCCCACCGGCGCGTCCTGCCGGCATCTCGGAGGTGCGTCCTGTCCGCACGACCGGCGACGCGTTCGGGGACGGCCGGGGACGACACCGGCGACGGTTCCGACGACGCCGACCCGCTTCCCGTCGCCAACCCCCGCCCCGTCGCCGACGCGGGACCGTCGGTCGGAACCGGCGCGAGCGGACCGTGGCGGGACGCCGGTCGTGTTAGGCCGTGGCCGCGGTTGCCGTCGACGCGTCCCTTTTTGGACTGGGACGCGAACGTGACGTATGGCAACGATCAAGCTGCCGGCCGTCCTCGTCGGCGGGTCCGCGACCTCGGAGGTCGAGGTCAAGGGCGCCACCGTCCGCGAACTGTTCGACAACCACGCCGACGAGCACGGCCCGGAGCTCCGGGACAGCGTGCTCGAAGACGGCGAGATCAAGGAGTTCATCAACGTCTACGTCGAGGGGACGCCCGTCGACGGCGTCGACGCCGAGGTCCCGGCCGACGCGCAGGTCCGCGTCATCCCGGCCGCCTCCGGCGGACGGTAACGGTTCAGTTTCTTTCCTCGCGAAGACGGCCCGTTTATAAATAGTCCTCCCAGAGCGGGATGTCCGCGTACTTGTCGCCGCGGTCGCACAGCATGAACACGACCACGTCGTCGTCCGCGAGGTCGCCGGCCGCGTCGAGGTTCGCCACTACCGCGGCGCCCGCGCCCGCAGACGTGCCCACGACGAACTGGTCGCCGACGCGGAGGTGCTCGCGGACCGTCGCCTCGTCGTGCTGGCCGGGGTCGGCGACGGGGACCGAGTCGTCGAGGTAGCGCTCCCGGAGGGCCCGCGCCCGGTCGTAGGCGTCCGAGGTGGTGACGTACTCCGTCCGGTCGAGGACCGACTCGTCGTACGTCTCGGGGTGGTAGTGGTCGCCCGTCTTGAGGAATTTGAGACCGTCGATGGCGTGGAGCTGCTCGTCCGGCTCGAAGCCGACGACCTCGACGGCGCCGTCGCTCAGGTCGGTCAGGCCGCGGCCGGTCCCCGTGATCGTCCCGCCCGTGCCGACGCCGGCGACGAAGTGGGTCACGTCGCCGTCGGTCGCCTCGTAGATCTCGCGGGCGGTCGTCCGCTCGTGGGTGCCGGGGTTGTCGGGGTTCTCGTACTGGTTCGGGCGGAAGTACGCCTCGGGGTCGGCCGCGATGATCGCCTCGCAGCGTTCGATGACGGCGTCGTAGCCGAGGTTGGCGTCGACGAAGTGGATCTCCGCGCCCGCGTCCCGGACCGCCTCGACCTTCCCGCCGGCGGCGTTGTCCGGCATGACGATCTCGACGTCGTAGCCGCGGGCGGCCGCGAGCCGGGCCACCTCGCTGCCGGTGTTGCCGGAGGTCGGCTCGATCACGGTGACGCCGGGCTCCAGGTCGCCGCGCTCCTCGGCGCCGTCCAGCATCCCCTTCGCGATCCGGGACTTGATCGACCCGCCGCCGTGCGGGGCGTCGTAGAGGTTGAACCACTCCGCCTTCGCGTACACGTCCGCGTCGGCCTCGATGTCGAGGTCGAGCTCCACGAGGGGCGTCTCGAAGATCGTCGACTCGTCGACGACGTACTCGCTCATGGGTTCCGTAGGTCGCTCCCCGATAAGAGTCCGACGGAAACGGTCGTCTCGACGGCTATCGCGGTCGTGCGCCGCGATCGCCCGTCCGAGATACGGGAGAAGCCTGCCGCACACGAAAGGGGTTACCGGGCGAGACGCGTACCGGTCCGTATGAGTCAACCATCGTGGGACGACGTCGTCGAGATGCCCGACGAGCTCGACGACGAGACCGCCGAGTCGCTCCTGGCGGACGCGACCGAGGTACAGGACATGACCGGCGAGGTCTGCCCGTACCCCCAGGTCGAGGCGAAGAAGGCCATCGCGGGGCTCTCGCCCGGCGACGTGCTGGTCCAGAAGACGGACCACGTCCCGAGCACGGAGAACGTCCCGAAGGCGGTCGGCGACGACGCGACCGCCAAGGTGTGGAAGTCCGGCGACGGCCGCTACCGCATCTTCATGCGGAAGGAATGATCATGGTCGAGGAACTCACCCCCGAGGAAGTCAACGAGCGCGTCCAGCAGGGCGACGTCCGCGTCATCGACACGCGACCGCCCGAACAGTACGAGCAGGGGCACATCCCCGGCGCGATCAACGTGCCGCTGGGGGACCTCCCCTCCCGCGTCCCCGACATCGACTGGGACGACACCGACGTGGTCTGCGCCTGTCCGGTCGGCCAGTCGTCGAAGCAGGCCGCGATGCTGATCCAGAGCTACGAGGGCGTCGAGGACGGCGTGCTCGTCGCCAGCATGTCCGGCGGCTACGAGGAGTGGGACTTCGAGCTGGAGACCGGCGCGGCGGCTGACGCCTGAGCCGGCGGTCGAAGTTTTTGCTGGTATTCTCGTCTTTGAGAGGCTTCACGGCCGAGAGTCGTCGGCGCCGATTCGGTACTGACTATGCCGGTGCGGCGGCGCGCGCCTGCGAGCGGCCGCCCCCGGCGGCCGCGAGTCAGCGCGTGCGAGGGAGTCGGTGGTCCGGAGCAACGCGGAGGACCACCGACGAGGCTGGGGAGGCGTGAGGCTGCGGTTGCGGGGCTGTGCGGGGGAGGGACTCAAAGGGGCAGCCGGCTCCGGGAAGACGGGCGACGCCAGGACCGCAGAGAACGAGCGCAGCGAGTGATTGAGGACCGCAGCGAGCCCCTCGACCGGAGCCGGCTGGGGCTTTGGAGATGTTCTCCGCGGTGGTTTCTCAGAGGAGCGTGCATACGGCTTCAAGAGATACCACGTCCTTACAGATCGGCCCGTAGTCGTCCCGATCAGCGGCTTCGAATCCGGTCGAGAATTCCTCTTAGATCGCGCAGCCGACCTCGCGGTACATGTAGTGGGTCATCACGTAGACGCCGAGGATGATCCCCGCGCCGGCCAGGAATGAGTGAATCGACAGCAGCGCGACCCCCGAGAAGAGGTTCGCGATGTTGCAGCCGGCCGCGAGCCGCGAGCCGACGCCCATCAGGAGCCCGCCGACGGCGTAGTTGGGCACCCGGTTCAGCTTCGGCTTCCGGACCCGGAAGTCGCCGGAGGCGTACGCGGCGAGGAAGGAGCCGACGATCAGCGACGCGATCATGATCATGTCGATCGTCAGCGAGACGTCGCCGTCGCGGAACAGGATCGACCCCCAGTACTCGACGCTCGCGACGTCGAACCCGGCGCCCGCGAGCAGGTAGCCGGCCCAGCGCGCCTCGCTCCCGGTGATCGCCCAGTGGCCGTGCACGTAGAACCAGAGGCTCGCGACGAGCGCCATCGCCACGCCCGCGGTCCGCGCGTCCCACGAGTCGCGGAGCCGGACCGCGAGGGGCCGGTCGTCGTCGCGGAGCCCCCGGGCGTACGCGACGGTCCCGTCGGCGATGCCGCGCAGTCCGACCGAGACCGCCGAGAGCGTCCGGGAGGCGCCGAGCGCGGCCTGCGCGCGGGTGTCGGCCCCCACGCCGGTCCCGCCGGAGGGGTCGTCCGGGAGGGCGCTTCTCCCCTTCACGAACGCGTACGCGAGGGTGCCGACCGCGACCGCCAGCGCGCCCGTGATCGCCGGCGAGAACGGGAGCGAGAGGTACAGCGTCTGCCCCTCGAACGGGTTCAGGGTCTGGAAGTAGTACGTCTCCGCGACCGGGAACGCGAACGCGAAGAGGACGTAGCCGACGAACATGAACAGGAGGACGAGCCAGAACTGGAGGTACCCCTGCCCGGCGCGGTAGAGGGTGCCCGAGGCGCAGCCGCCGGCGAGCGTCATCCCGAGCCCGAAGACGAAGCCGCCGAACAGCGAGCCGAGCCCCCACGCGGGCGTCCAGAAACCGCGGAAGTAGCCGAACGTAGCCTGGACGCTCCAGAAGACGGTCATCACCGCGATGCCGGCGAGCAGTCCCTTCAACACGCGGGTGTCCTTGAACGCGACGAAGTCGCGGAACGCGCTGACGAAGCAGAACCGCGCCTTCTGTAACAGCACGCCGAACGAGAGCCCGACCGCGACCGAGATCCCGACGTAAGCGACGGGCGAGAGCATCATTACCGGAGCGGAGTGCGCCCGCACCTAAAACGTCGCTGAAGACGGTAACGGTGCGCACCGGTCGGAGGAACGAGCAACACTTGCTCCTATGTGACACACGGGGCAACGAAGCGCGCGTCCGAGAGCCCTTTACGCGCGAGCCGCGTCGTGGGCGTATGAGCGACGACTGCGGCTGCGGAGCGAACGACGCGGCGTCGAGCGCCTCGGCCGACGGGGGCCCCGGCGCGTCGGGCGGCGCGGGACCGCGCCCCGCGAAGGGGAGCGAGCTGGCCAACGACGACCGGCGGAACCCCTTCGCCGACGGGATCGACCGGCGGCGCCTCCTGCAGGCCTCGGGGGCCGTCGGCGCGACGACGGCGCTGGCCGGCTGCTCGGGGGGAAGCGACGGCGGGGGCGGCGACGAGCCCGCGCCGACGATGTTCGTCTTCAACAACGGGGACCGGACGCTGAGCGTCATCGACACGGAGAGCGACGAGCTGCTCACGACCGCGTTCCTCGGCACGACCGCCTCCTTCCCGGCCAACCAGTACGCCACGGGCATCGACGACGAGCACGACGTGCTCTGGCTGAACGTCTCGGGCGGCGTCCGGGCGTTCGACCAGCGCACGCTGGAGGAGCTCGCCTTCGTCGAGACGGGGTACGGCCCGAACTACCCGAACGTGACGCCCGACGGCGAGCACCTCCTGATCGCCTCGGGCGGGACGACCGGGATGGCGCCCGAGGGCGACGAGAACCACGCCATCTTCCGCGTCGACGCGGACCGCGACAGCGACGCCTTCGGCGAGGTGACCGCCGAGATCGAGACCGGCTACGTCGGTCCCTGCGACATGACGCTCGGCCCGGACGGCGACTACGCCTTCGTCGTCGACGTCGCCGACGAGGCGATCCGCGTGCTGAGCGTCGACCCCTTCGAGACGGTGACCCGGGTCGACGCCGGCGAGCCGGTCACCGAGGGCAACGTCCTCCCGTTCATGTGCACCGCCTCCTTCGACGGGGAGCTCCTCCTCGTCGAGAACGGCGAGGGGACGCTCGGCGGCGACCCCGAGGTGCCCCGCGAGGGCTCCGAGAGCGTCTGGGACATCTCCGATCCGGAGAGCCCGGAGGAGATCGCGAAGGTCACCCGCGACGACGGGCTCCCGGGCGCGCCGATCACGAGCGAGGTCGCCCCCGACAACACGGCCGCGTACCTCTTCATCCCCGGCGAGGGCGTCGGCGTGATCGACCTGGAGGCGAACGAGTACGCGACCACCCTCGACGTCGGCGGCAGCAGCATCGCCGGCGCCTGGGGGCCGAACCGCGAGAAGCTGTACGTCCCCGTGCAGGACGCGAACCAGGTCGCCGTGATCGACCACGCGAGCCGCGAGGTCGTCGCGACGGTCGAGGCCGGCGAGGCGCCCACCGGCGCGGTCGCCGGCACCGTTCGCCCGGAGGAGGACGCGGTGTCGCGGGTGCAGGCGTCGCTCGCCTCGCTCGGGATCACGTTCGGCGAGATGGAGGCCTCGTGGTGCATGGACGACCACTGCTACTGCGGATGACCCCCGATAGCGCGTCCGACGACGGGGACGTCGACGACGACCCCGACGACGGGAGCGCCGACGACGCCCGCGACGAGCGGGAGCCGGACCCGGCGTCGACCCGTCGCGGGCTCCTCCGGGCCGCGGCGGGCGCGACGGTCGCCGGCGCGGCGAGCACGGCCGGCTGCCTCGGCGTCTCGACCCCGGCCGACGTCGCCGCGCGGTACGAGGTGAGCGGGAACGTCGCCCACTTCGTCGGGCCGAGCTGGCTCGCCGACAACCGCGGGGACGTCGTCGTCCTCGACGCGCGGAACGCCGAGCGCTTCCGCGAGGAGCGGATCTACGGCGCCAGGCGCGTCCCGTTCGACGCGATCACGGGCCGGGAGTCGAGCGGCGCCGGCCTGGTTCCGGACGTCGAGGCGATCGCGGCCGCGTTCGGCGAGGTCGGCGTGTCGCCCGACGACGACGTCCTCGTCTACGGCGCGAGCGTCGGGTCCCGGGTGACCCGGACCGCGTTCGCGCTCGCGGCGCTGGGCCACGGCGGCTCGATCCGCGCCCTCAACGGCGGCCTCTCGGGCTGGAACGGTCGGCTCGGGACCGGTTCCCGAGACCGGGTCACGCCGACCGAGTACGATCCCGACCCCGCGGAGTCGGCGTGGGTCACCCGCGACTGGCTCGCCGATCGCCTCGGGACGTTCAACGGCGAGGGCCCCGGCCTCGTCGACGTTCGCGCCCCGGAGGCGTACCTCGGCGCGCCCGCCGCCGACGCCCTGAACCCCGACAACGACCGCCACGGGCACCTCCCGGGCGCGATCGGCGTCCACTGGGTCGGCAACGTCTCCGGCCGGCGGATGACCGACCCGGGCGAGCTCGTGGGGCTGTACGAGAACCGGGCCGAGCTGGACCGGTCCGGCACCGTCGTCGTCTACGGCGACGACAACGTCGACCCCACGTCGACGTGGCTGACGCTCCGGGCGATCGGCTTCGAGGACGTGCGCGTGTACGACGGCGGCTTCGGCGAGTGGGCGAACGTCGAGGGCGACCGCGGCCGCTACCCCGTCGAGACCGCGACGAGCGTCGTGATCGAGACGGAGGGGAGCGTCGGCGGCGACGACAGCAGCGGCGACTTCTCCTGTACGGGATGACGGGCGACGGGGCGGCCGACCGCGGCGACGCGGGCGACTCCGACCGCCCGCCCGACCGCGTCGTCGCGGTCCCCTGCGAGGGCGACGACGTCCTCGCGCTGTTCGCGCTCGCCGACGGCGAGCCGCTGGGCGAGGTCCCGGTCGGCAGCCACCCGGTCCACGCGACGACCGCCGCGGGGCGGACCTTCGTCGCGACGATGGGCGAGCGGGCGGTCACCGCGGTCGACCCGGACGGCGCCGTCTCGCGGGTCGAGACCGGCGTGCTCGGCCCCACGCATTTCGCGACCGCGAACGGCGAGCTGTTCGTCTCCTGTACCGCCGGCGACGCGCTCGCCGTCGTCGACCCCGAGTCACGGACGCTCGTCACCCGGATCGGGGTCGGCGCCGAGCCACACGAGGTCGCCGTCGCCCCGGACGGCGGTCGGCTCTACGCCGGCAGCCGGCGGGAGGGCGTCGTCGACGTCGTGGACCCCGTCGCCCGCGAGCGGCTCGGCGCCGTCGGCGTCGGGCCCGACGCCCGGGTGCAGGGCGTCGCGGTCGGCCCCGACGGCGACCGCGGCTACGCCGTCGACCAGGCGGGCGCTCGGATCGTCGCGTTCGATACGGACGGGGGTCTCGTCCGGCGCGACGGCGCGGGCGCCCCGACCGACGAGCCGGTCCTCGGGGAGGCCGCGGTCGGCGCGGACCCGTACGACCTCGTCGTCACGGCCGACCGGGTCTTCGTGCCCGGTCGCGATGACGGCGTCGTCCACGAGTTCGACCGCGACCTCGGGGTCGTCGCGGTCCACGAGGGGTTCGACCGCCCCGTCGACCTGTTCCGGATCGGCGGGGAGTGGTGGGTGCTCGACGCCGCCGCGCCCGGGCTCCGGTCGCTGTTGGGTGCCGTCGTCGAGACGCCGGCGCCGGGCCTCGTCGCCACCCGCGTCGGCGACCGGCTGGTCGTCTCGCACTACGACGACGACCGGGTCTCGCTCGTCGACGTCGAGGCGGGGCCGGTCTGGACCGCGGAGACTGGGGCGTACCCCTTCGGCTCCGTCGTCGTTTGACCGCGGACTCGCTCTCGCCGCGGGCTCGCTCCCGCTGCGGACCCGCTCCCGCCGCGGGCGACGCTCGACCCCCACCGGTGCGCCACTCGTCACAGACGGCGGGGAATCCTGCCGATGCCCGCGGAGCGATGTCCCGTCCCGTCGTCCCCGCGGTATGAAGGTCGCGTACGTCTTCGCGACGGCCGGACAGACCATCGACTACGTGCTCGGGGACATGATCCTCCCGCAGCTGGAGGCGGGGGCCCACGGCGCCGACGTGGTCGGGATGTTCTTTTTCCACGACAACACGTACGCGCTCCGCGAGGGTGATCCCCTGGGCCAGCGGCTCGCCGACGTGGCGGCCGAGCGGGACATCCTCCTCATGCTGTGCGACCAGTGCGCCACCCGCCGGGGGCTCGCCGAGTTCGACCGCACCGACGAGCACGGCCGGGACCGCTACGAGCCGACGAACACCGTGGAGGGGGCGACCGTCGGCTGCTTCCCCGACCTCTACGCGGCGCTCGGCGAGGTCGGCGTCGACCACGTGATCACGCTGTAGGCGCGGGGTCGCGGCCAGAAAGGCTACTCCCTAAATCTCGAAGTCGGGCGTGTCGAACGCGCCCTCGTCGGCCTCGACGTCGTACCCCTCGATGGCGGTGAGCGCGACGTCGAGCGTCGTCTCGACGTCCCACCGCCCCGTGTTGATCGCGAGGTCGTAGATCGACCGGTCGGAGAGGTCGATCCCGTAGTACGACTTGTAGCGCTTCTCCTCTATCACCTCGCGGACCTGCATCTCCGAGGTCATCTCCTCGCGGTCGAGCGTCCGGTCGGCGCGCACCTCGTCCGGCGCGTCGAGCCAGATCCGGACGTCGGCGCGGTTCCCGGCGATCCACCCGGCGAGGCGCGACTCCAGGACGAACGCCTTGTTGGCGGTCCCCCACTTCTCGGCGATCCGGCGGAGCCGCCGGTCGAGCGCGCGGTCGATCTCCTCCGACTCGCCGGTCTTCGCGATCAGCTGCGAGAGGCTCATGTCGCGCTCGGCCGCGATCTCGCGGAACAGCTCCCCCCCGGAGACGTAGCCGCAGTCGAGCGCCTCCGCGAGCCCCTCGACCAGCGTCGTCGCCCCGCACCCCGGCGGCCCCGAGACGGTGACGAACAGGTTGCGGTCTATCTCCCGCTCCGTCGCCGGCGAGGTTCCACTCATACGTGCGGCGCCACGGACGGACCGCGGATAAACGAGGCGGTTCGGTACGGTCGCCGACGCGGGCGAGCGCGCGACCACCGACGCAACCGATATCCCTTCGCGCGCCCACGTACGCGGTAGTGACGGAACTCACGGACCGCGGCGCGGAGCGCCCGTCCGCGCGGGCGCTCCTCCGCGAGGCGCTCGCCGGACGCGACGCCCCCGCCGTCGAGTTCGATCCGGAGACGGTGCCGCTCCCGGACGCCGACGTGCTGGACCGCCTCTCGCCGCCGGTCCGCCGCTGGTGGGTCTCGGAGTTCGGCGCGTACGTCGGCGAGAACGGCGGCTTCTTCACGCCGCCGCAGCGCGAGGCCATTCCCCACGTCGACGAGGGGAGAAACTGCCTCGTCGCCGCGCCGACCGGCAGCGGGAAGACGCTCGCCTCCTTCACCGCCGTGCTCGACGACCTCTTCGCCCGCGAGCGGGCGGGAGGGCTGGAGAACTCGGTGTACTGTCTCTACGTCTCGCCGCTGAAGTCGCTCGCGAACGACATCAAGCGCAACCTGGAGGCCCCGATCGAGGGGATCGCGGCGGAGCTGTCGAAGGCCGGCGAACCGGGCGACGACGCCGACCCCGACGTCCGCCAGGCGATCCGGCACGGCGACACGAGCGAGGCGGACCGGCGGGCGATGCTGGAGGAGACGCCGCACGTGCTCAACACCACGCCGGAGACGCTGGCGATCCTGCTCAACTCCCCGAAGTTCAAGGAGAAGCTCCGGACGGTCGAGTACGTGATCGTCGACGAGATCCACTCGCTGGCCGCGAACAAGCGCGGCACGCACCTCGCCGTCTCGCTGGAGCGGCTGACGGAGCTGGCCGACGGCTCGCCGACTCGGATCGGCTGCTCGGCGACGGTCGAGCCGCTCGACGAGGTCGCCGAGTTCCTCGTCGGCCGCGAGCGCGTCGCGGGCGAGGTCGGCGACGAGTCCGGGCTCGAACCGCGCCCGTACGAGCTGGTGGACGCGCGGTTCGTCCGGGAGTTCGACCTCGAACTGCGGACGCCGGCGGCCGACCTGATCCACACCCCCAGGTCGGTCGTCACCGACCGGTTCTACGAGTCGCTCCGCGAGCTGATCGAGTCCCACGAGAACACGCTGGTGTTCACGAACTCCCGGTCGGGCGCGGAGCGAACCCTGCAGGAGCTCCGCGAGCGCTTCGGCTACGACGAGTCGGACTCGGGCTGTCACCACGGGAGCCTCGGCGAGGGGCAGCGCACCCGGATCGAGGAGGGGCTGAAGGCGGGCGAGCTGGACGTGGTGACCACGTCGACGAGCCTAGAGCTCGGCATCGACATGCCCCACCTCGACCTGGTGGTCCAGGTCGGGTCGCCGAAGTCGGTCGCGGCGCTGCTCCAGCGCGTCGGCCGCGCGGGCCACAGCCCCGGCGAGACGGTCGAGGGGCGATTGTTCGCGCTCGACCGCGACGAGCTGGTCGAGTGCGCGGCGATGCTCGCCCGCGCCGAGGACGGGTTCGTCGACCGCGTCTTCCTCCCCGAGGGCGCCTACGACGTGGCCGCCCAGCACGTCTACGGGATGGCGATAAACCGGATCCGCCCCGACCGCGAGGTCCGGGAGACGCTCCGGCGCGCGCACCCGTACCGCGGCTTCGGCGAGGACGAGTACGAGCGCCTCATGCGGTACCTCACGGCGGACTACGATGGGCTCGAAGACAGGAACGTCTACCCGAAGGTGTGGCGCGACGAGAACGACCCGCCGGGCGGGGAACACCACCACGAGGGGCACCCGGTCGGCGAGCTTCTCGTCGGGAAGCGCGGCCGGCTGGCGCGGGTCATCTACATGACGAACGTCGGCACCATCCCGGACTCGTTCAGCTGTCAGGTGCTCACGCGCGACGGGGAGCCGGTCGGGACGCTCGACGAGAGCTACCTCGACACCCTGGAGTCCGGCGACGTCTTCACCCTCGGCGGCGAGCGGTTCGCCTTCCGGTACCGCCGCGGCTCGAAGGTGTACGTCGACCGGACGAGCGAGCGCCCGACCGTCCCCTCGTGGTACTCCGAGCGGCTGCCCCTGTCGTACGACCTCGCGCGGGAGGTGCTGGCGTTCCAGGGCGAGCTGCTCGACCGGCTCGAAGCGGGCGGGCCGCCGGCGGTCCGCGCGCGGCTCCGGGAGTTCCCCCTCGACGAGAACGCGGTCCGAGCGATCGCGCGGACCTACGACGAGCAGGTCGCGTACGCGGGCGAGGAGAGCGTTCCCACTCCCTCGCGGCTCGTCGTGGAGGAGGAGCTCGACCGCGCCGAGTACAAGCGCCGGTTCTACGTCCACTCGAACTACGGCCGGCGGTTCAACGACGGCCTCTCGCGGCTCGTCGCCGCCGCGGTCGCGGACCGCACGGACGCGAACGTCGCCGTCGCGGTCGCGGACCGCGGCTTCTCGCTCGCGCTCCCGCTGAACCGCAAGGTCGACGTCGCCGCGATCCTCCGCGGCCTCGACCCCGAGACGGTCCGGGAGGACCTCCGCGAGGCGGTGCGGGGGACGGACCTCCACCAGCGCTACTTCCGGATCGACGCGGCGCGCTCGCTGCTCATCTTGAAACGGTACAAGGGGTACGAGAAGACCGCGGCCGAACAGCAGGTGTCGGCCGAGATGCTGCTCTCGTTCGCGGACGAGCTCGACGAGTTCGCCGTCGCCGAGGAGACGTACCGAGAGCTGCTGGAGGACCGGCTCGACGTCGCGGGGATCCGGGAGGTGCTCGGCGCGGTCGCGGACGGCGACGTCGACGTCGTGCGCCACGCCGTCGACTCGCCGACGCCGCTCTCGTTCGGGCTCGCGACGCTCGTCGACTCCGACACGGTGCTCGCCGACGACGAGTCGGCGGTGCTGCAGGAATTCCACGCCCGCGTCATGGAGTCGATCGAGGAGGGTGAGGAGAGCGACGACGGCGACGGGTCGTGAGCGAGCGATCGCGACTGCGGCCCCCTCACGGCCGCGAAACCGCGGAGGGGATCACGTCCGGAAGCCCGTCGAGGATCAGCGTCGTGTAGTGGAGGAAGACCGCGAGCGCCGCGAGGGAGAGCAACAGGAGAAACAGGAGGATCAGGCGCTCGTCGCGCCCGACGGCGGCGCGGGCGTCGGCGGCGAACCGCGAGAGGGGACCGGTCGTCGACACTGTCGGTTCTACGCGCCCGGTGGTTTAAAAGGGGTCGAACGGGACGGCGGGTCGCTTCCGGCCGTCGCCGGTCAGTCGCTCTCGACCGGCGGCGTCCCGGAGCGAGACAGCGGCTCGCCGTCGACCGGCTCGTCGGGGTTGGCGTCGATCGCGGCCTCGCTGAGCCCGAGCTGGGCGTCGACGTCGGCGTCCTCGCGCACGTGGACCGTGCCGCGGTGGATCGCGATCGCGTCGGCGAGGTGGAGCCGGACGGCGTCGAGCAGCACGTCGGCCTCCAGCGGCTGCCCGCGGCGCTTGATCTCCGAGACCTCGGCGCCGGCGGGCACGTCGAAGGCGCGCTGGGCGATCACGGGCCCCTGGTCGAGGTCGGTCGTCACGTAGTGGGCGGTGACGCCCGCGATGCGGACGCCGGCGTCCTTCGCCTGCCGGTACGCCTCCGCGCCGGGGAACGCCGGCAGCAGCGAGGGGTGGACGTTGATGATCCGGCCCTCGTACCGGAAGACGACCTCCGGCGAGAGGATCCGCATGTAGCGGGCCAGCGCGATCAGGTCCACGTCGTACTCGGCCAGGAGGTCGAGCAGGCGCTCCTCGTCGGTGTTCCCGCTCCCGTCGCCCACGTCGTAGAAGGGCTTGTCGTAGCGCTCCGCGAGCGACCGCAGGTCGCCGCGGTTGCCGATGACGACCGGGATCTCGGCCTCCTCGCCGTCGTCGGCGAGGTCGCCGTTGGCCTCGGCCTCCAGCAGCGCCTCGGGGGCGTGCGTCTCCTTCGTGACGAGGAGCGCGATCCGGCGGGCGTCGCGGTCGCTCGGGAACCGGACCTGGATGTCGACGTCGAGCTCGCGGCCGAGCTCGGCGAGCGCGCGCCGGAGCTCGCCGCGCGAGGTGTCCATCTCGGAGGCGTCCACGCGGGTCGTCATCCGGAAGACGCCCTCGCGGACCGCCTGGTCGAGGTCCTCGATGTTGATTCCCCGCTCGAACAGCAGGGAGGTGACCCGCGCGATGAGTCCGGTCTTGTCTCCTCCGACGACCGTGATCTCGGTCAGTTCGCGGGTCATGCGACGATCACCTCCGCGGGTTCGAACGGCTGCATACGCCGGGATCAGATCGCGGAGGGGTTTGCCCCTTTCGTTCTGGACCGAGCCGCGTCTCGCACGATCGACCGATATGTATCCACGAATATGGATAGAAGGGCCGTTCCAAAACGGTTTTTACACACGACTCCGCAGTACCGGCCATGACGGCATACACCGCGACGGTGACGGTCCGGCTGAAGCGGGGCGTCCTCGATCCCGAGGCCGAGACGACCCAGCGGGCGCTCGAACGCCTCGGGTTCGAGCTGTCGGACCTGCGGTCGGCCGACCGGTTCGAGGTGGACCTGGAGGCCGCCGACGCCGACGAAGCCGCTGACCGCGCCGACGAGATGGCCGAGCGGCTCCTCGCGAATCCGACCATCCACGACTACGACGTCGCGGTCGCCGAGCGATGACGGTCTCGGTGGTTCAGTTCGGCGGTTCGAACTGCGACCGCGACGCGGTCCGCGCGCTCGACCACCTCGGGGTCGACGCGGAGCGGGTCTGGCACGAGGACGGGCTCCCGGACGACACGGAGGGGATCGTCCTCCCCGGCGGCTTCTCGTACGGCGACTACCTGCGCGCCGGGGCGATGGCCGCCCGCGCCCCGATCATGGCCGAGGTCCGGGCCGCGGCCGAGGCGGGCGTCCCCGTGATCGGCGTCTGCAACGGCGCGCAGATCGGCGCCGAGTCCGGGCTGACGCCCGGCGCGTTCACCACCAACGCCTCCGCGCGGTTCCAGTGCGAGCCGGTCCGCCTGCGCGTCGAGCGCGCGGACACGCCCTGGACCGCCGCCTACGACGAGGGCGACGTGATCGAGGTCCCCATCGCGCACGGCGAGGGGCGCTTCGAGATCGGCGAGGACGCGCACGCCGACCTCGTCGCCGACGACCGCGTGCTGTTCCGCTACTGCGACGCCGACGGGAACGTCACCGACGCGGCCAACCCGAACGGCTCCACCGACAACGTCGCCGGCGTCCTCGGGGAGCGCGAGACGGTCGCCGTCCTCATGCCCCACCCCGAGCGCGCCACGCTCCCGGACCTCGGTCGGAGCACGGACGGCGCGGGGATCCTCCGCGCGTTCGCCTGACCGGGCCCGCGCCGACCGCTCGCCGCTACCGTTCCCGCACCGGAGCAGAGCGTTCGGCGCCCGCGGGGTCGCCCCCCTCGTCGACCGTCTCGTCGGCGAGTTCGCGGTCCAGCGCCCGTTCGAGCTCGGCCTCGGTGAGTTCGCCCTCCGCGTACCGTCGCTGGAGCCGGGCGATCGGATCGAGTTCCGCCTCCTCGTCGACGCCGTCGTCTCCGCCCGCGCCCGCGATCGCTCGGACTCCGACGTAGCCGAGCGCGAGGACGGCCGCGAACGCGAGGAACGCGAGCGAGAAGAGGACGAACGGGAAGAGCCCCGACCCGCCCATCATCCCGCCACCGCCCATCATCCCGCCGCCCGTCATCCCACCGCTGCCCGTCATCCCGCCGGCACCGGTCGTGCTCGCGGCCGGAAACCCGACGACGAGCGCGAGGAGTCCGACGCCGCCGAGCGCGACGAGGCCGATACCGGCGGCGACGAGCGCGGATCGATCGAGGTCGGTCATGTGTGACGGGTTCAGTTCCATCCGTATACGTCACACGACCGATCTCGCGTCCGGGGATTCCCGTCGACTTTTGAGCTCCGGCGCCGAACCGAGTCACATGCAGGCACGCCACATCGACCACGTGAACCTCAGGATCCCCGAGGACGGCGCCGACGACGCGCGGGGGTTCTACGGCGAGCGGCTCGGCTTCGGGATCGAGGACGCGCTGTACGCGGCCGGCGAGAAGCCGTTCTTCGACGTGCGGCTGTCGGCGACCGGGGTGATCCACTGCTGGCCGACCGACGAGTTCGAGCCGCCGACGGCGACGAACTACGACCACGTCGCCGTCGTCGTCGAGGAGCCGATCGAGGAGGTCGAGGCCGAGCTGGCCGAGGCCGGCGTCGAGGTCGAGAAGACGCTCGACTCGCCGCTCGGCGCGACCGGAGAGGCCGGGGCGGTGTACGTCAGGGACCCGTTCGGGTATCGGGTGGAGCTGAAGGCGCGAGTGTGAGTCCCTTCCGGTCCGGCAGTCAAGAATAGCTCTCGAATTACGAGGCAAATGTACCAAACAGCTATTAGCCAACAGTGCCAACATGCCTCTATGTCGAGCGGTACGATCGATATCGACGAGTTCGAGGACGCCGACGGCGACGGGTTCGAGACGCCGACCGACACCGAACGGATCGTCTCGTTCCTCAGCGAGAACGACGACCGCGCGTGGAAGGCGGCGACGGTCGCCGAACGGCTCGGATTGGACACGGACGCGGTCAGTGCGATCCTCTCGCGACTGAAAGACCGCGGCCTCGTCCGTCACAAGAGTCCGTACTGGGCGATCACCGACGACGAGGATCGACTCCGATCCGCGTATCGACTTCACCAACTCCACGAGGCCGCAGATGAGGAGTACGGTGAAGAACACCTCGAAGAACTGCGGACCGAAGAGATGGAGGAAATACAGTGACGGCCTTCGAGGAGCTGAAACACGGTGACATCGTCTGGGGAGACGATCCGCTTTCGGACAAGGGCCGACCGATGCTCGTTCTCGGAACGCCTCGGTTCCCCGAGCACGGCGTGCAGCTCATTACCGTTCTGATCTCCACGAAGAGTCGATCAAGCTTCGAGACGGCGACTACGAGAGCGACGCTCTCGGGAAGCGGAGTCACGTCCTCCCGTGGTCGCTCGTAACTCTCAACGACGCCGCCGCGGTGGAGTTTCACATGACTTCCCTCGTCGATAGACGGATCGAAGACGTCGCGACGCGGTCGATCGGCTACATCGCTTCCTGACCGAACCGGTTCGCCCGACCGAGCAACCCTCGCCCCGTTGCGGTCGTTTAAGACCCCCGAGCGACAGGGTCAGGTATGAGCGAACAGCAGCCGAGACCCGACGAGGGGGAGTCCCCCCGTCGACGCGGAGGCGACGCGGACCGGTTCGCGGGCGAGAAGGACGAGGACCTGCGGAGCAGGGACGTGACCGAGGGCGCCGAGCGCGCCCCGCACCGCTCGATGTTCCGGGCGATGGGGTTCGACGACGAGGACCTCTCGTCGCCGATCGTCGGCGTGCCGAACCCCGCCGCCGACATCACGCCGTGTAACGTCCACCTCGACGACGTCGCCGACGCGGCGATAGACGGGATCGACGCGGCGGGCGGGATGCCGATCGAGTTCGGGACGATCACCATCTCCGACGCCATCTCGATGGGGACCGAGGGGATGAAGGCGAGCCTGATCTCCCGCGAGGTCATCGCCGACTCGGTCGAGCTCGTCTCGTTCGGCGAGCGCATGGACGCGCTGGTGACCGTCGCGGGCTGCGACAAGAACCTCCCCGGGATGCTGATGGCGTCGATCCGCACCGACCTGCCGAGCGTGTTCCTCTACGGCGGCTCGATCATGCCCGGCGAACACGAGGGGCGCGACGTCACCATCGTCCAGGTGTTCGAGGGCGTCGGCGCCTACGCCGAGGGCGACATGAGCGGCGAGGAGCTCGACGAGCTGGAGCGCCACGCCTGTCCCGGCGCGGGCTCGTGCGGCGGGATGTTCACCGCCAACACGATGGCGTCCATCTCCGAGGCGCTCGGGATGGCGCCGCTCGGCTCGGCCTCCGCGCCCGCCGAGGATAAAGAGCGCTACGAGGTCGCGGAACGGGCGGGCGAGCTCGTGCTGGACTGCATCGAGAACGACCGCCGTCCCTCCGACATCCTCTCGCGGGAGTCGTTCGAGAACGCGATCGCCCTCCAGACCGCCATCGGGGGCTCGACGAACGGCGTGCTCCACCTGCTCGCCTTGGCCGCCGAGGCCGACGTCGACCTGGCGATCGAGGACTTCGACGAGATCTCGCGGCGCACGCCGAAGATCGCCGACCTCCAGCCCGGCGGGACCCGCGTGATGAACGACCTCCACGAGGTCGGCGGCGTCCCGGTCGTCCTCCGCCGCCTGCTGGAGGCCGACCTGCTCCACGGCGACGCGATGACCGTCACGGGTCGCACCCTCGCCGAGGAGCTCAACGAGCTGGAGGCGCGCGGCGCGCTCCCGGACGACTCGGAGATCGAGGCCGACTTCCTCTACACGGTCGACGACCCGAAGGAGGAGGAGGGCGCCATCAAGATCCTCGACGGCAACCTCGCGCCCGACGGCTCGGTGCTGAAGGTGACCGGCGACGACGAGTTCTACCACGAGGGGCCGGCCCGCGTGTTCGAGAACGAGGAGGACGCGATGGAGTACGTCCAGTCGGGCGCGGTCGACTCGGGCGACGTGATCGTGATCCGGAACGAGGGGCCGACCGGCGGGCCGGGGATGCGCGAGATGCTCGGCGTCACCGCCGCCGTCGTCGGCGCGGGCCACGAGGACGACGTGGCGCTGCTCACCGACGGCCGCTTCTCCGGCGGCACCCGCGGCCCGATGATCGGCCACGTCGCCCCGGAAGCGGCCGACGGCGGCCCGATCGGCCTCATCGAGGACGGCGACCACGTCACCGTCGACATCCCCGAGCGCGACCTCTCGGTCGACCTCTCCGACGAGGAGTTCGCGGAGCGCCGCGAGGCGTGGGAGGCGCCCGCGCCGCAGTACGA
This sequence comes from Halorubrum rutilum, assembly GCF_024494565.1. Next base: position 255,263 of record NZ_JANHDN010000005.1, on the reverse strand, counting down.
GGGCGGGATCCTCGCGAAGTACGCGCGCGACTTCGCCTCCGCGGCCGACGGCGCCGTGACGAACCCGCGGCTGACGGGCGACAGATAGGCGAAGCCGCGACCGCGCCGCCCCCGTTCAGGACCGCGGCTTACGGCCCTCGATCGTCGCGGCGACGACGTACTCGCTCGGGTCGCGGTCGTCGTCCCAGTCGCGGATGAACGACTCGCTCCCCGCCTTCGGCTCGACCGCGACGTCGACGAACCCCGCGTCGCCGAGGAACGATTCGATCTCTTCGATCGACGACGCGCCGGCGACGCAGCCGGTCACGGAGTCCGGGTCGAGCCGCACGTCGTCCGGGAACGGCGCGGTGCGGACCACGTCGGAGACCGCGAGCCGACCGCCCGGTCGGAGGACGCGGAACGCCTCCCGGAACACCTGCGGCTTCTCCGGCGAGAGGTTGATCACGCAGTTCGAGAGGATCACGTCGACCGACGCGTCCCCGACCGGCAGGTGCTCGATCTCTCCCAGTCGGAACTCGACGGCCTCGGCGTCGTTTCGCTCGACGTTTTCGCGGGCCCGCTCGACCATCTCCGGAGTCATGTCGACGCCGATGACGCGTCCTTCCGGCCCGACTTCCCGAGCCGCGAGGAAGCAGTCGAACCCGCCGCCAGAGCCGAGATCGAGGACCGTCTCCCCGGGTTCGAGGGCCGCGATCGCGGTCGGATTCCCGCAACCGAGCCCGAGGTCGGCCCCGTCCTCCACGGCTTCGATCTGCTCCGTCGCGTAGCCGATCCGATCGGAACCGACGTCCGAGGCATCGCCGTCGTCACAGCACGTCGACGCCCGCGTCGCGATGCCGGCGTATCGCTCTCGGACGACGGAGCGTCGCTCGGCGGCGTCGACGTCGGTCACGTCCGCATCCGCGTCTGCGTCGGCGGTCGCCCCGTCACCCGCCGAATCGGCTCGGTCGCTCACGGCCGCTCACCCCCTTCGCCCCGGTCGGTCGGGCGCGTCTCGTCGAGCACGTCGAGCAGCCGAGCGGCGCGTTCAGTCGCGTCGTAGTACCGCCAGCGTCCCTCTTTTCGGCGCGTCACGAGCCCGGCGTCGCGGAGCCGCGAGAGGGCCTGACTGACCGCTCCCTGACTCACGTCGAGCGCGGGCTCGATCTCGCAGCCGCAGGTGCCGCCCTCGGTCGCCGCGACGAGCCGGAGCGCCTCGTACCGCGTCTCGTTGCCGAGCGCCGCGAGCGCGTCGACGTCGAGTTCGACCTCACGGCCCGAGAGCGGGTGTTCGACCCCCGAACAGCACCCGTCGTCCGCGGCGGCGGTCCCGTCAGATCGGACTTCCGACGACTGTTGGCGAGCCATATCTGTGTATGCTAATATAAGAAGCCGCTAATATATTTGCTTCGGCGAGAGGGGCCCGACCGATCGGGGAGCGGAGCGGCGACCCCGGCGGAACGACGGCGGTGAGAACGGAGGATGGAGGCGAGAACGGAAGATGGAGGCGAGAACGGAGGATAGAGGCGAAAGCGGGAAACGAAGGAGGGAAACCAGAGACGGGCACGGGGGCGCGATTGGAGGTGGATCACGGCGGCCGGTCCGGGACGACCGACGCGAGGGCGACGGGAGGACCGGTCCCGCTTACTCGCGCTTCCCGCCGTCGGTGTGGGCGGTCCGGACCGACTCGGCGCGCCAGACGTTGCTGCGGCGACCGGCGCGCGACAGCTCCATCTTTACTACCGACCCGACGGGCAGGTCGGCGACCGCGTCGCGCGCGTCGTCGTCGGCGTAGTCGACGACGTGGTACGTCTCGTTGCGGGGATGTGCACGAAGCGTGGTGCATTCGTGATCGTTCTGCTCGGAAATCACGGTGAAGGTGTCGTGGTTCGACATCTTAACTCGTTATTCTTGGACATCCTACTTCAATACTCCGTATAGCCTCTACGGTCGTCGATCAGGTCGTAAAACGGATATAAGGTGTATAACGTGGGCGTCCGGTGCGGTCGATGGAACTGATCGAGGGCGGTCGGCCGCGTCGGTTCGACCGACCGCGGACCAGCACGCATATTTCCGCCCGCCGCCGACACCGGGGCATGGAATCCAGCCGGGAGGACGCGGAGCCGGTCGGCGTGGCGCTGTTCGTCGACGGCCCAAACGTGTTGCGCGAGGAGTTCGACGTCGACCTCGACGACGTGCGCCGGGCCGCCGAGGCCGAGGGGCCGCTGGTGACGACGCGGCTCTACCTCGACGAGCACGCGACGCCGGGGCTCATCCAGGCTGCGGAGGCGCGCGGGTTCGAGGTCGTGATCACGAGCGGCGACGTCGACGTGCGGCTCGCGGTCGACGCCGCCCGGTTCGCCGCCGAGGACCGGATGTCGGTCCTCGCGATCGCCTCCCGGGACACCGACTTCAAGCCCGTCGTCGAGGCGGCGAACGGCTACGGGATCCGGACCCTCGCGATCGCGCCCGGCGAGTTCGGGCGGTCCGACGCCCTCCGAAACGCGGCGAACGGGTCGGTCACCCTCGACGAGGGCGACGCGGCCGAAGGCGGGGCGGGCGGCGAGCCCGACGCCGAGAGCGCGGAAGTCGACGCGGCGGAGGATGCGGTCGACGCGGAGGCCGAACCGGACGCCGTCGTCGACTCCGACCCGGAGTGAGCGCCGCGTCGGCGCGACGCCGCGTCATCGGTTCCGCCCGCGGCGTCACTCCCGCGGTCCGTCGCGCCCGCGACCGATCCGCCCGATCAGCCCGATCAGCACCGCGCCGAAGCCGCCCGCGAGCGCCGCGGCGCCGCCGACGCCGACGGCGGTCGGCAGGAGGCCGAGCCGGGCGATCCCGGCGTCGACGCCGACGCGGAACCAGCCGAGGTCCGGCGCCGAGACGAGCGCCTTGGCCGAGATCCACTCCTCGCGAACGACCGGGGCGATCCCGGCGCTCTGGTCGTACTCGCCGTTGGCGTCGCCGTAGGTGACGTACCCGTCGCGGGGCGCGGGACAGGCCGCGATGTCGTCGCAGTCGCCGTCGAGCAGCGCGGGGTCGGCGCGGTCGGTCCAGTCCTCGCCCGCGCTGACCGGGAACGCGATCCGGTGGAGGATCGGCCTGGTCCCCGCGTCCGGGGGTTCGAACACCACCACGTCGCCCCTGTCGCCGAGCCGCGTCGGCGCGCCCGGCTCGGCGTGCCCGACGAGCCCGCCCCAGGGGAACCGATCCGTCGCGGTGACGACGACGAGGTCGCCGCGCTCGACGGCCGGCTCCATGCTCCCGCTCTCGACGGCGACGAACGGGGGCCACGCCCCGGCGACCGCCGCGACGACGAGCGCGACGAGCAGGACCGCGGCGGCGGGCGCGAGGAGTCCGGCGGCCTTCCGGTTCACGTGAGGGGAGGAGAGGGGGAGCGGCTTGAGGCTGTCGGCGGCCCGCCTCCCGCGCCGGAACCGTCCCGATGGCAAGACCTTAGGCGCGTCCCGGCGACCGTACCGCCATGACCGATCGGCTTTCGCCCCTCCACGAGACCCACGAGGCGCGCGGCGCGACGTTCACTGACTTCGGCGGCTGGCAGATGCCGGTCGAGTTCGACTCGATCCGCGAGGAGCACGCCGCGGTCAGGGAGTCGGTCGGCGTCTTCGACGTCTCGCACATGGGCGAGGTCGAGGTCTCCGGGCCGGACGCGACGGCGCTGATGAACCGCCTGACGACCAACGACGTGACGGCGCTCGACCCGGGCGACTCGCAGTACGCGGCGATCACGGACGACGGGGGGATCATGCTCGACGACACCGTCGTCTACCGGCTCCCGGACGGGATCAAGGCGGGCGAGGGCGCCGACGCGCTCGCCGAGATGGACCGCGACCTCGACGCGGGCGAGGGCGACCCCGCGTACCTCTTCGTCCCGAACGCGGGTCACGACGAGCAGATGATCGACCGGTGGACCGACCACCGCGACGAGAACGGGCTCGACGCGACCGTCGCGAACGCCACGGACGACTGGGCCATGCTCGCCGTGCAGGGGCCGGACGCGGCCGACGCGGTCGGCGACGCGACCCCCGGCGACCGCGCCGTCGGCCTCTCGAAGTTCGAGGCGACCGTCGCCGCGGTCGCGGACGCCGATAGCTGGGTCGCGCGCACCGGCTACACCGGCGAGGACGGGTTCGAGGTCATGTGTCCGACCGACGCGGCCGAGGACGTCTGGGAGGCCTTTGCCGGAGCGGAGGGCGACGGGGACGCGAGCGCCCCGGCCGCCCGGCCCTGCGGGCTCGGCGCGCGCGACACGCTCCGCACGGAGATGGGGTACCTCCTCTCCGGGCAGGACTTCGACCCCGACGACGAGCCCCGTACCCCCTACGAGGCGCGGATCGGCTTCGTCGTGAAGCTCGACGCGGAGTTCGTCGGCCGAGACGCCCTCGAGGCGCAGAAGGAGGAGGGCATCGACGAGCGGTTCGTCGGCGTCCGCCTGCTGGAGCGGGGCGTGCCGCGACACGGCTACGCCGTGACCGACGGCGACCTCACGCGGGTCGGTCACCTCACCTCCGGGACGATGAGCCCGACGCTCGACGAGCCGATCGGTCTCGGCTACCTCCGCGAGAGCTACGCCGACCCCGGCGCCGAGGTGAGCGTGGTCGTGCGCGGCGACGAGAAGCGCGCCGAGGTCGTGATCCCGCCCTTCCTCGACCGCTGAAGGGGCCGGGCCGGTATCAGCCGTCCCCGGCGTCGAGCGCCCGCTTCTCCTTCGCGACGACCTCCACGCCCGAGATCCGGGTGTCGGGGTAGCCGCCGTCGGCGTCCTTCTCGGCGGCCTTCACCATGTCCCAGACGACGTTGAGCCCGGTGGTGACGCCCTCCAGCGCCTCCATCTCGCAACCCGTCTTCCCGGTCGTCTCCACCCCGACCGTCAGCTCGATTCGGTCGTCGCCGACGGAAAAGTCGGTGTCGACGTTCGTGATCGGGATCTGGTGGCACATCGGGATCGTCTCCCACGTGTGTTTGACGGCCTGTACGGCGCCGACCCGGGCGGTCGCGAGCACGTCGCCCTTCCCGACCTCGTCGGCCTCGACGGCCGCGACCGTCGAGGGCGTCAGCCGGATCTCGCCGCGCGCGACCGCGCGCCGGCTCGTGTCCGGCTTCGCGCCGACGTCGACCATCCGGACCTCGCCGGACGCGTCGGTGTGGGTCAGCTCGTCCGCCGGCTCCGCCGCCTCCCGTTCGTCACTCATCACGCATCGCCTCGGGAAGCCGGTCGGGTAAGTCCGTCGCCGCGAGGCCGTTCCCGAACGCCTCGGCCGCGGCGTCGCCGGCCAGCCCGTTGACGTGGGCGCCGACCGCGGCCGCCCGGAACGGGTCGGTCACGGCCGCGAGCGCGCCGACCGCGCCCGCGAGCACGTCGCCGGTCCCGCCGACGGTCATCCCCGGGTTGCCCGTGCGGTTCAGCCGGACCGCGTCGCCGTCGCTGACCACGTCGACCGCGCCCTTCACGAGCAGCGTGTGGCCGAGGTCGGCGGCGAACGAGCGCACGAGCGCCGCGCGCTCGTCCGGGTCGCTCGCGGTCTCGCCGCCCATCCCGACGAGCTCCCCCTGGTGGGGCGTGCAGACCAGCTCGGCGTCCGTGTCGGCCTCGGGGACCGCCCGGAGCGCGTCGGCGTCGACGACGGCCCGACCGTCGTACGCGGCGAGGAGCTCGCGGGCGAACGCCCGGGCCCCGTCGTCGTCGCCCAGCCCAGGTCCGAGCACGACCACGTCGTTGGCGGCGGCGAGCTCCCGAACGCGGTCGACGTGGGCCGGGCCGAGCCGGTCGCCGGGGAGCCCGCGGACGATCAGGTCGGCGGAGTACCCCTGTACCTCCCGCGCGACCGTCTCCGGGCAGGCGACGCGCACGAGGTCGGCGCCGGCCCGGAGCGCGGCCCGCGCGGCCAGCGACGGCGCGCCCGTGTAGGGGCCGCCGCCGACGACGAGCACCTCGCCGTTCTCGCCCTTGTGGGAGTCCGGGTCCCGCCCGAGCGCGAGCAGGTCGCCGGGGCCGACGAACCGCTCCGCGGCCGCCGGGATCCCGATGTCGGCGACCGTCACGGCGGCGTCGAGCGCGCCGAGCCCCGGCTTCTCGTCGTGGAAGGTGACGACGCGGTCGGCGTCGACGAACGGGTCCGACTCGGCTCCCGTCGGCTCGCCGGTGTCGGCGTCGATCCCCGAGGGGACGTCGACGGCGACGACCGTCGCGTCGCTCCCGTTCGCCAGCCGCGCCGCCGTGCGCTCGGGCTCGCGGAGCGCGCCCGTCGCGCCCGTGCCGAGCATCGCGTCGACGACCACGTCGGGGTCGCCGAGCGACAGGTCGGCCGAGTCGGTGACGGTCTCGGCCGGGATCTCGGCCGCGCCGAGGGCCGCCCAGTTCTCCCGGGCGATGTCGGTCCGGATCGACTCGGGGCGGCCGAGCAGGTGAACCGTCGCGTCGTACGCGGCGAGGAACCGGGCGGCGACGAACGCGTCGCCGCCGTTGTTCCCGCGCCCGCACAGCAGCGCGACCTCGGCGCCGGGGTCGGCGACCGCGCGCACCTCGCGGGCGACCGCGTTGCCCGACGACTCCATCAGCTGTTTCCGCGGCACGCCGAGGGCCGCGGCGTTGGCGTCGACCGCGGCCATGCGCTCCGTCGATATCATGCGTCGGGATCCGCGCCGCGTCGGATTAAGCGTGGGGTCGCCGTCGCGGCGGCCCGCGCCGCTGGCGGGGGCGGGGCGCAGCCGGAGCGCGGCCGGGACGGACCGCGCTCTCCGCGTTCGGAATGAAAATGTTGAAGCTATCCGATGGAGAATTCGAGAGACAGAACCCGTGCGACCCGCTGGACACCCCGACGCGTCGCCGCGGTCCGGCCGGCGCTCGCCCTCCCCGAACGCCGCGCCCGGCGAGCCGACGCGCCAGAACGCCGCCGCCGCGCCTCCGGAGAGGGGTCTCCGGCGGACGCGCGACCGACGGACCCTCGCATGAACATCGGATTCTTCACCGACAGCTACTTCCCCGGCGTCGACGGCGTCACCTACACGATCCGCGCGTGGCGCGACCGCCTGGAGGACCGGGGCCACGAGGTGTACGTCGTCTACCCCGCGAGCAGCCACGACCCGGACGAGCGGGAGCTCCCCGTGCCGTCGCTGCCGAACCCCTTCTACCGCCAGTACCGCGTCCCGCTCTACCGCCGGCTCTCCACGCTCCCCGACCTCGACGTGGTCCACTGTCACGGGCCGGCGTCGACCGGGCTGATGGGGCGCCGGTACGCGAGAAAGCGCGGCGTGAAGTCCGTCTACACCCACCACACGCCGGTCGAGGACTACTTCGTCCAGGGGCTCAAGCTGGAGTCGCTCTCCGAGGTCGCCGGGCGCCTGTACGTCGCCTACGAGAACCGGTTCCTCCGCTCGTTCGACTGCGTCACCGCGTCGACGTCGCGGATCCGGCGCGACGTGGCCCCGCGCAAGCTCCCGGTCGGCATCGAGACGGACACCTTCCGCCCCGTCGATGGCTCGCGGTTCGAGCGCGACGGGCCGACGGTCGGCTACAGCGGCCGGATGACCCGCAACAAGAACGTCGACGAGATCCTCCGGCTGGCCGAGCGGACGCCCGACCTGTCGTTCGAACTCGTCGGCGAGGGACCGGTGCGGGACGCGCTCGAACGCGACGCCCCGGACAACGTCCGGTTCCGCGACTTCCTCCCGCGCGAGGACCTCCCCGCGTTCTACTCCGCGCTCGACGTCTTCGTCACCGCCTCGACCTGCGACACCCTCGGGCTCTCGACGCTGGAGGCGAACGCCTGCGGGACGCCGGTCGCCGCGGCCGACGTCTCCCCGTTCGACGAGACCATCGGCGAGGCCAACGGCGCCCGGTTCGCGTACGGCGACCTCGACGACATGGAGCGGGCGGTGCGGGACTGCCTCGACGGCGACCGCCGGACCCGGGAGGCGGTCGAGGAGTTCTCCGTGACGCGCACGATAGACGAGCTGGAGTCGATCTACGGGGTGTCCTCGTAGATGGGGGCGGACAACGTCGACGTCTTCCAGCGGCTGGTGTTCAGCGTCCCGCCGCTGAAGCTGCAGGTCCCGGCGCTGATCGGGCTCAGCGTCGTCTACAGCCTCGTCTCGTACGCCGCCCTGTCGATGTCGATCTTCGTCGTGCCGGCCCCCGAGAGCGTCCTGCCGGTCGCCGCCCTCCTCTTCCTCCTCCCGTTCCTGTTCGCCGGCGAGCTGTTCCACCGCCTGCTCCCCAGCTACCCGCGGTCGTGGAGCTTCTTCCTCGCGCTGGCCAACCAGTTCGTGTTCTTCGTCTACGCGCTGGTGCTCTCCGGCGCCAACGACGTCGGGAACGCGTGGAGCATCGTCTGGCTCCTCTTCATCACCATCTACCTGATCAACATCCTCGCGCTCGTCGTGTCGACGGGGATCGACCGCTACAAGCGGATCCTCCTCGTGTCGCTCGCGGAGCCGGCGGCGCTGATCGCGGCGTTCTACGCGTTCGGGGGCGCGGACCTCGGCTTCTCGACGTACCGACACGTGTTCGCGTTCGCGTCGCTGCTGATCGCGGCCGGGTTCCTCGTGTCGGTGCTCGCCCTGGTCGACTACCTCATCCGGAGCAACACGGACGTCTCGGCGTTCGCGCTCACGTCCGGCATCCTCCGGAACGACCGGGAGTCGCTCGACCTCGGCGTCGAGGCCGAGCCCGCCGTCGAGACGCTGGCGATCGACAACGGGGACCGGCTGACCCTCGCCGCGCCGTGGGTCCACCCCGGCCCGCTCGGGGGGTTCGGCGGCGGCCAGCTCAGCGGGAACGTCATCGACGCGCTGAACGGCGGCGACGGGCACGGCTTCTTCCTGCACGTCCCGTGCACGCACAAGGAGGACCTCTCGAACCCGAGCGACGCCGAGAAGATACTCGACGCGGTCGGCGACCCCGAGGGGGCCGACCGGGCCTCGCGGCTCGTCCACGAGGACTACGGCGAGATCGAGTTCTACGGTCGGCGGATCGGCGACAAGGAGGTCGTCTTCCTCCACAGCGAGGGGATCGACGACTACGACACCGGCGTCTTCACCCGGGACGTCGACGGCTCCGAGCTGCTCCTGGTCGACCTCCACAAGCACGACATCCAGGACGGGCCGACGAAGGAGGTCCAGTACGGGTCGAGCGAGGCCGACCGCCTGAAGCGTCGCTTCGACGACTTCCGCGAGCGGCTCGCCGAGGAGCCGCTCCACGAGTACGCCGCCGGGTTCGAGGTGGTGCGCGACGACCGGGACATGATCGCGATCGCCGAGTCCGTCGACGGCCAGGACGTGCTCACGATGGGGATCGACACCAACGGCGTCACCCCCGACATCCGCGAGCTCGCGGCCGGCTACCGCGGGGAGTTCGACGAGGTGCTCGTGTTCTCGACCGACACGCACGCCTCGGTCCACGAGCTCGCGAACAAGACCCGGTCGAACGTCGAGGCGCTCGACGCCGCGGTCCAACGCGCGATCGACGACGTCTCCCCCGCGACGATCGGGCTCGAAAGCGAGAAGACCGAGCCGCTCAAGCTCCTGAAGAACGACTACAACGGGCTCGTGTTCAGCGTCAACATCCTCATCCGGCTGACGGTGATCGCGCTGCTGGCGCTGTACGTGCTGCTCGTGCTGTGGCTGTTCTTCTGAGGCGAGTCGACCGGCCGGCGATCGTCCGGGGGGCGGTCGTCCGCCGTTCGATCGAGTGCCCGGCCGTCGACGGCGCGGACGGAACCGGGATCGGGGACGGAGCCGGGATCGCGGACGCCGACGGACCCGACGACGGCCGCGATGGGTTTAGGGCGCTACCGACACACGTCGACGTATGAGCCGGCCGACGGCCGAGGCGCTCGACGACGCGGCGATCGAGTCGTTCCTCGAAACGCAGTCCGTGGGGACGCTCTCGCTGGCGAAGGGAGACGAGTCCTACGCGGTCCCGGTGGCGTTCACGTACGACCCGGCGGACCGCGACGTGTACTTCCGGCTCGGATACGCCCCGGAAAGCCGCAAGCGGGAGTTCATCGACGCGACGGAGCGCGCGACGTTCGTCGTCGCCGACGAGACCGAGGCGGGCTGGACGAGCGTCCTCGCGCGCGGCAGGCCGGAACACCGCAGCACCGTCGACGACCTCGACACGCACCGCCCGAGCGACCGCTCGGTCAGTCAGGCCGAGCGCGACGCCGAGATCCCGTTTTACCACGTGTTCGACGCGCCCGAAGAGGCGGTGTTCGCGCTCGTTCGGCTCGCGGTCGACGAACTGACCGGCGTCGTGGAGGCCGACGGACGCTGACGGCGGACCGTCGAGAGGGAGTCCGACACCGTCGCGGCCGTTCGTCCGCCCGGGACTGCGCCCCCTCACCGCACCGCGTCGATCCCGAGCGCCGAGACCGAGAGCCCCCCGATCAGCATCGGGAGCCAGTAGACGGCGCCGCGGAACACGAGCACGGCGGCGGTGACGGTCGACGCGGCGACGCCCGTGGTGGGAACGAGCAGCGCGACGAACGCCGCCTCGATCCCCCCCAGTCCGCCCGGCAGCGGGGTGGCGCCAGCGACGTACGCGAGCGGGACCGCGAACAGCGCGACCTCCGGCGCGATCGGGCTCCCGACGGCGGCGAACGCGACCGCGAGCGCCGTCGCCTGGAGCGTCCAGCCCGCCAGCGAGAGGGCGACCGCGGCCGCGAGGCGGCGGGGGCTCGTGCCGACGCGCTCGATGTCCGAGAAGAAGTTCTCTAGGCGCGTCGCGAGCGCCGCCTCGACCGCGGCCGCGTCGAACCGCTTCAGCCGACCGAGGAGGCCGCCGACGGCCGCGGGGAGCCGATCGACGATGGCCCGGTGGTAGCGCCAGCCGAGGGCGATCGCGGCCGCGATCGCCGCGATCAGCGCGACGGCGACGCCGACGGCGACCCCGAGGCGCTCGCCGACGGCCGCGGTGGCGGCGTAGGCGCCGACCCCGAGGAACACCAGCGAGATCGAGGGGACGACGTTGAGCACGTCGACGCTGGCGATGCCGACGAGCCCCGTCTCGTAGCGCGAGCCCGACACCTTCGCGATGAGCGCCGCGGCGACCGGCTCGCCGCCGGCCTGGCCGAAGGGAGTGACGTTGTTCGCGAAGACGGCGCCGGCGTACACGAGGAACGACGTCGCGACCGGGAGGTCGACCTCGACGGCGCCGAGGACCGTCCTGAGCATCAGGCTCCACGCGAGCAGCCAGCAGAGCGCGATCCCGAACGTCGCCGCCACCAGCCCGCGGTCGGCCGCGAGCAGCGTGTCGACCACTCGGTCCGCGCCGACGACGACGAACAGCACCGCGAGGATCGCGACCGCCGCGACTCCGCCGATCACCAGCCCGCGGCGACGCGTCCCGTCCATACCGCCACTGCGTCGCTGGCGAACTTGAAACGTCTGATCGCGGCCGTCGGCGCCCGGTCCCGGTCGTCCCGGCCGCGTCCGGCGGTCCGCTCCGCCGGCCGCCGACCGCGCACCAACAGGAATACAACGGTCGGTCGGGTACGGTAGCGCAACCTATGGAAGACCAGCGGTTCCTCGAGTCCGAGTGGGATTACTGTCTGGTCCTCGACGCGTGTCGCTACGACGTGTTCGAGGACGTGTACGACGAGTACCTCGACGGCGACGTGGAGAAGCGCCGGAGCGTCGGCTCGTCGACCCCGGAGTGGGCCTACCGGACGTTCACCGGCGACCACGACATCGCCTACTTCTCCGGCAACCCCTTCATCAACGACCTCGGGATCCCGCTGAACGAGCTGAAGTGGGGCGCGAGCTGCGACTACGAGTGGACCGCCTCCGACCACATCAGCGACATCCACGACGTCTGGAAGACCGGGTGGGACGACGACCTCGGCACGGTCCCGCCCGAGGGGCTCGCGGAAGCGTACCGGAACAACCTCGACGCCGTCGAGCGCGCCGACCGAACGGTGCTCCACTACATGCAGCCGCACGCCCCGTACCTCTCGCGCGGGAAGGGGCAGAAGCTCAAGCAGATCCAGAAGGGGATCAAGCGGCAGGAGGAGGAGGAAGGCGGAGCGGGCGACGCGGCCGAGACCGACGGGGACGGCGGCCTCCTCTCCTCGCTCAGCGACACGGTCCGGCCGAAGATCGAGAGCCGGCTCGACGACAGCGAGTTCGCGCAGAAGGCGGGGCTCTGGCTGGAGCTCGACCCCGCGGACCTCGTGAAAGACGGCACCCGCGTCACGGCGCTCCGCCTCTACGAGGAGAACCTGCGGATCGCGCTCGAATCGGTCGCGGAGCTCGTCGAGGAGCTGGACGGCACCGTCGTCGTCACCGCCGACCACGGGGAGGCGTTCGGCGAGGAGGGCGTCTGGGAACACCACATCGAGACGCACATCCCGCCGCTGATGGAGGTCCCGTGGCTGGAAGTCGAGTGAGCGCCGACGCGGCCCGCGACGCCGCCGTCGCCGCCGACGCCGCGACGCGATGAAGGTCAGCCACTACTTCGAGTTCGAGGACCGCGTCACGGGCGGCATCAAGGAGTCGGTCGTCCACCAGCGCAAGATGCTCGACCGCGAGGGGATCGCGTACACGACCGAGCCGACCCTCGACGCTGACGCGTTCCACTGCAACCTGATGGGACCGCGCTCGGTGTGGTACGCGAAGCGCGCCCGCGACCGCGGCGTGCCGGTCGTCGCGCACACCCACGTCACGGCCGAGGACTTCGGCGACAGCTTCCGGTTCACGAACGCGCTCGCGAGGCCGCTCAGGCCCTACCTCAGCCGCGCGTACGGGCTCGCCGACGCCCTGGTCTGCCCCTCCGAGTACAACCGCGGCGTGATCGAGGGGTACACCGACCGGCCGACGACCGTCATCTCGAACGGCGTCGACCGCGAGAAGCTGGCGGGCTTCGAGTCGCTGGAGGACGAGTACCGCGAGCGCTACGACCTCGACCCGCCCACCGTCTTCCTCGTCGGCCACGTGATCAAGCGGAAGGGGTTAGAGACGTTCGTCGAGGTCGCTCGCGCGCTCCCCGACGTCGACTTCGCGTGGTTCGGCCCGCTCGACCTCTCCCTGAAGGGCCGCGAGACGACCCGGCTCATCGAGGGGTCGCCCGACAACTGCACGTTCACCGGGTTCGTCGACGACGTTCGAGGGGCGTTCGCCGCCGGCGACGTGTTCCTGTTCCCGACCCACGAGGAGAACGAGGGGATCGCGCTGCTGGAGGCGATGACGGCCGGGAAGGCGGTCGTCGTCCGCGACATCGAGACGTTCTCGTGGCTCGACGACGGCGAGGACTGCCTCAAGGTCGACCCCGCCGACGGCGACTCGGGGGGCGACGCCGGGTCGGAGGTCGCGGCCTTCGCCGACGCGGTCCGGCGGCTGGAGGACCCCGCGCTCCGCGAGCGGCTCGGGTCGAACGCGGCCGCGCGCAGCGAGGCGTTCTCGCTCGACGCGATCGCGGCGGAGTACCGGTCGCTGTACGAGCGGCTGATCTGACCCCCGTTCGGGGGGCCGAGCCCCTCTCGACGCCACCGGTCGGGGTCTCGCCGAAACCGCAGTTGGTATGACCCTGAGCGTACTCCCTGCAGGTAACATGACACGCGTGAGCGTCATCGGCTGCGGAAACATGGGGGGTGCCCTGCTGCGCGGCCTCGCGAGAACCGGCTCGTATCACCTGACGGCGATCGACCTCGATCCCGACGCGCTCGCCGCCGTGGAGGACGTCGTCGACGAGACGACCGACGACGTCGACGCGGCGAAGTCGGCCGACGTCGTCGTGCTCGCGGTGAAGCCGGACGTGGCCGAGCACGTCCTCGACGACCTCGACCTCGGCGCCGACCAGCGGCTCGTGACGCTGGCCGCGGGGCTCCCCCGGGAGTTCGTCGCGGAGCGGACCGCGGCGGGCGTGGTCCGGATCATGCCGAACCTCGCGGCCGAGACGGGCGACATGGCCGCGGCGGCGACGGAAGAGGGCCTCACCGACGAGGTCCGCGCGATGCTCGACGACGCCGGCGAGTTCGTCGAGGTCGACGAGTCGCTGATGGACGTCTCGACCGCGGTCAACGGCAGCGGCCCCGCCTTCGCGTTCTACCTCATCGACGCGGTGAAGCGGGCCGGGATCGACGGCGGGCTCGACCCCGAGCAGGCCGAGACGCTCGCCGCGCAGACGTTCAAGGGCGCGGCCGAGACGGTGCTCCGCGACGACCGGAGCGTCGACGAGCTCATCGACGCGGTCTGCTCGCCCAACGGGACGACGATCGAGGGGATGGAGGTCCTGTGGGACAGCGACGCCGACGAGGCGGTGATCGACGCCGTCGCGGCGGCCGAGGAGCGCTCGCGGGAGCTCGCCGAGGCGTTCGATGACGAGTGAGGGCGTCGCGGTCGGGGCGGTTGACGCCGAGGCCGTCGAGCGCACGCGGACCGCGGCCGCCGAGGCCGACCGCGTGGTGGTGAAGGCCGGCACCAACTCCCTGACCGACGAGGAGTCCCGGCTCGACCGCGTGAAGCTCGACAAGCTCGTCGCCGACGTGATGGACCTCCGGCGGCGCGGCAAGGAGGTCGTCCTCGTCTCCTCGGGGGCCGTCGGCGCCGGGATCGGCCGGCTCGGCAACGGCGGCGGGAGCGCCGCGGTCGACGTCGACGAGGGGCGCGACGAGATCGAGGAGAGCCAGGCGTTGTCGACGGTCGGGCAGAGCCTCCTGATGCGCCACTACACGCAGAGCTTCGACCGGTACGACCAGCCGGTCGCGCAGATCCTCGTGACCGGCGCCGACCTCGACACGCCCGAGCGGTTCGACAACTTCACGAACACCGTCGAGACCCTCTTAGAGTGGGGCGTCGTCCCCGTGATCAACGAGAACGACGCGGTCGCGACCGACGAGCTGCGGATCGGCGACAACGACATGCTGTCGGCCTCGGTCGCCATCGCGCTCGGCGTCGACCTGCTCGTCACGCTCACCGACGTCGACGGGGTCTACACCGGGAATCCGAAGCGCGACGCGGACGCGGCGCTCATCGAGGCCGTCGGCGCGAACTACGACGCCGTCCGGGAGCTCATCGGCGAGAGCACGACCTCCGAGTTCGGCGGGATCCAGACGAAGGTGGAGGGCGCCCGCGACGTGGCGGAGCACGGCGCGCCGGCGGTCATCGCCGGGTCGGCGACGCGGGACGTGCTGGAGCGGATCGCAGCCGGTAAACCGACGGGCACGCTATTCGTGCCGACAGCGGGTGAGACCAATGAGTGAGACGACCGAGGTCGAGCGGGACACGGACGAACTGATCGAGGCGTCGGGGCGGGCCGCCCTGCGGCTCGCCAACGCCGACGAGGCGACCCGGAACGACGCGCTCCGGTCGATCGCCGACGCGCTCCGCGCGAACGAGTCGGCGATCCTCGACGCGAACGCGCGGGACGTCGAGGCGGCCGAAGAGATGCTGGCGCGCGGCGAGTACACGCAGGCGCTCGTCGACCGCCTGAAGCTCGACGCCGCGAAGCTCGAGGACATCGCCGAGATGGTCGAGTCCGTCGCCGAGCAGGCGGACCCCCTCGGCCGGACGCTCGCGGCCCGCGAGCTCGACGAGGACCTGGAGCTGTACCGCGTGTCGGTGCCCATCGGCGTGGTCGCGACCGTCTTCGAGTCGCGGCCGGACGCGCTCGTCCAGATCGCGGCGCTCGCGCTGAAGTCGGGCAACGCCGTCATCCTCAAGGGCGGCAGCGAGGCGAGCGAGTCGAACCGCGTCCTCCACCGCGTGATCCGCGAGGCGACCGCGGACCTGCCGGACGGCTGGGCGGGACTCGTCGAGGCCCACGAGGAGGTCGACCGCCTCCTCGAACGCGACGACGCGGTCGACCTGGTGATGCCGCGGGGCTCCTCGGAGTTCGTCTCGTACATCCAGGAGAACACGCAGATCCCCGTGCTCGGCCACACGGAGGGCGTCTGTCACGTCTACGTCGACGACGACGCCGACCTGGAGATGGCCGCCGACGTCGCCTTCGACGCGAAGGTCCAATACCCGGCCGTCTGCAACGCGGTCGAGACGCTGCTCGTGCACGAGTCCGTCGCGGCCGACCTCCTCCCCGACCTCGTCGAGCGCTACGAGGAGGCGGGCGTCGAGCTCCGCGGCGACGCCGCGACCCGCGAGATCGTCGACGTCGGCGCCGCGACCGACGACGACTGGGACGCGGAGTACGGCGACCTCGAACTGTCCATCAAGCTCGTCGGCGACGCCTACGAGGCGGTCGACCACGTCAACGCGCACGGCTCGAAACACACCGAGTCGATCGTCACGGAGGACCGGTCGACCGCCGACGCGTTCATGACCGGGATCGACGCCGCGAGCGTCTTCCACAACGCCTCGACCCGCTTCGCCGACGGCTACCGCTACGGGCTCGGCGCCGAGGTCGGCATCTCGACCGGGAAGGTCCACGCGCGCGGCCCGGTCGGCCTGGAGGGGCTCACCACGTACAAGTACTACCTGGAGGGCGACGGCCACCTCGTCGCGAGCTACAGCGGCGAGGACGCGCTCCCGTTCGCCCACCGCGAGCTCGACGCGGAGTGGGAGCTCGGCGGGGAGTGAGGGCGTCGCAGTCCGTCTCTTTCGGTACGCGACCCGACCCGCCGGGCCGGTTCCGCCCCCGAGACGCTACCCCTGCATCAGGTTCATGACCTCGTCGGCGACCTCGGACTCGACGGCGACGACGTAGCGCTTCCCCGGCGTCAGCGTCGTGTCCGGACGGGCGACCCGGTGACCGTCGGCGTCGGAGACGACGAGTGTCCCCTCTGGAAAGCGGACCTCGGTGAGCGACTTCCCCGCCGCCGGCGCCCCCTCGGCGACGCGTATCTGCATGATGTCGAGGTCGCCCGTCACGTCCGCGAGCGTCTGGACGTCGTCGCCCACCACCTCGTTCGCCGCCACGCGGGCGCCGGCGCGCTCGGGGAACAGCACCGCGTCGACGAACCGCGTGTACGACTCCCCGGCGGCGCGGTCGATCCGGGCCACCGTTCGGATCGACGAGGACAGCTCCTTGGCGGCCAGACAGACGGCGAGGTTCAGTCCCGTCTCGCCGGTGAGCGCCGCGATCACGTCGGCGCGCTCGACGCCGGCCTGCTCGACGATGTCCGGGTTCGTCGCGTCGCCGCGGACGACGGTCGCGACCCACTCGTCGGCGATCTCGGAGACGATCCGCTCGTCCCGCTCGATTATCGTCACCTCGTGGCCGCGGTCCGCGAGGATCTCAGCCGTCTGAAAGCCGACGCGTCCGCCGCCCGCGATCACGACGTCGAGTGAGCTCGTCATGGGTCAGTCTTCGGCCTCCGGGGTGATTTCGGTGTCGGCCGCCGCGGAGCCGGCGTCCGGCTCCGCGCGGAACCGGTTGAGCGCGAGGTACGCGGCGCCGCCGAGCAGGATCCACGCCGCGCTGAGCGCGAGCGCAAGCGGGTCCGTCCGGAGCAGGTACTCGACGAGCACCCCGGTCAGGACCAGGTTGAGCGCGATCCCGATCAGCGGCGGCGCCGGGTAAAACGGCATCTCGTAGGGGCGGTGCATGTTCGGGCGCTCGCGGCGGAGCCTGATCGCCGCGACGTTGACGATGACGAACGACAGCAGGAAGAAGAGGCTCGACATGTTGCCGGCGCTCTGGGTCGGCAGCGCGACCGAGCCGAGCATGACCACCGCGCTGGCGAGGATCGCCACGAACGGCGTCCCGTAGCGGTGGTGGATCTGCCCGAACGAGGGGAGCAGCTGGCCCTCGCGGCCCATCGAGAAGGCGACGCGCGAGGAGGCGATCACGACCGCGTTCAGCGCGGTCAGCGTCGAGAACACCGCGCCGAAGACGACGAGCGCGCCCCCGTTCCGGATGATCGGCAGTCCCGTGGGCATAAAGGAGGTCGCGGCCGCGGCGATTCCCGCCTCTCCCGCCTCGGCCAGCCCGCTCGCGCCGAGCGTCCCGATCGCGACGGCGACGACGGCCAGGTAGACCACGACGGTCACCGCGAGGCTCACGAAGATCGCCTTCGGGATGTTCTCGCGGGGGTTCTCCACCTCCTCCGTGACGGTCGTGATGAGGTCGTACCCCTCGAAGGCGATGAACGTGAGGCCCATCGCCGGCAGGACCGCGCCCGCGCCGCTCCCCTCCGGGAACAGGGGCTGGAACTCCGCGCCCGAGAACATGGGCGACGCCAGCCCGAAGGCGACGAACACCAGCAGGATGGACACCTTGATGATCGTGAACACCGTCTCGGCGCTCCCGCTGGCGGCGGTCGAGACCGCGTTGAGCGCCACCAGCCCGAGCACCGCGACGAACGCGAGCAGGAAGCCGACCGGGAGCGCCGCGTCGACGACGGGCAGGGCGACCGCGCCGACCTCCCCCGGCGGCGGGACGATCTCGTAGACGTGGAGGAGTTCGAGGAAGTTCGGGGCGAACCCGAGCGCGTACAGTGCCCCCGCGATCATGTACGCGAACCAGAGCATCCAGCCCATGATGAACGACGAGAGGTCGTCGAAGATCTCCCGGACGAAGGCGTACCCGCCGCCGCTCTTGGGGATCGAGCTCGCGAGCTCGGCGTACGACAGCCCCGTGAACGCGGTGACGACCCCGTTCAGCGCGAAGACGACGATGGCGGCCGGGCCGGCGATCTCGGCCGCCAGCCCGGTCAGCACGAAGATGCCGGCGCCGATCATCGCCCCCATGCCGATCATCGTCGCGTCGAGCAGCCCGAGCTCGGCCTCGGGGGACCGAGTCTGACTCCCGCTCATCGGTCGGACCGATCGTTTCCTGTGTCGTCCATCGTGCAGTTGAAGCGGCGATTATGCAAACACTTCATTTGTCGGGTGGATTCTGCTGTGTCAGTAAATGTGATCCACTCTCATAACGTTTTATCCGGATGGCGGACGAGGCCCGAAACCGATGGTGCGGACGCATCGGAGCCCGAGACCGATCGATACCGACGCCGACCGCGAGTCGCCGCGATGACCCGGCCGAAGCGGTTCGTCATCGCGGGCGGCGGGCGCGTCGGGCTGCAGGCGGCCGAGAACCTCACGGACCGGGGCCACGACGTGGTGTTGATCGAGGTCGACGGGGAGCGCGTCGAGGCGCTGTCGGACGCGTACCTGGGGCCGGTCATCCACGGCGACGCCACGCGCGCGTCGATCCTGAGGCAGGCGGACCTCGCCGGCGCCGACGCGATCGCCGCGCTCACCGACGAGACGGAGACGAACATGGAGATCTGCATGACGGCGCATCACCTCTCGCCGTCGATCCGGACGCTCGCCCGGTCGGAGGCCCGGAGCGAGGAGGGGCGCGACGAGGTCGTCGACGCCACGCTCATCCCGACATCGCTCGGCGGCGACCACGCGGCCGACATGCTCACCGGCGAGGGGATCCGGACGCTCGTGTTCCCCACCGCGGAGCTCGACATCATCGAGGTCACCGTCACCGAGTCGGCCCCGGTGGCGGGGCGCCGGCTCGAAGAGGTCGCCCTGCCGACCGGGAGCCTCCTCATTTCGACCGCCGACCGCGAGGCGCTCGCCGGTCCGGGGACGATGTTAGAGCCCTCGGAGCGGTACATCCTCGCCGTCGAGTCGGACGTCGTCGACGAGGTCGTGAAGCTCTTCCGCGGGTGAGCGGGGCCGGCGGACGCCTACGCGCCCGCGGCGAGGACCCGGGATCGCGCCCTCGCGACCGTCCGTCCGCGCGCCGTCGAATTCATATAGCGATATGTGATTTACGCGTTCGACGTCGGACGGACTTCCGTCGTTTGCAGACCCACGCGATTCGGCGACGGTGTCAGTATCCCCCCGAAATCCGAGCGCACTCCGGAATCGTTACCCCGGACGCCCCCGCAGCGACTGCCATGGCCGACTCCGACTGGGGCGACTGGCTGCCGCGCGCGGTGGCCGACGCCGACCCCGACACGGTGGCGCTGTGGTACCTGGGCTGTAACGGCTTCGCGATCAAGGGGAGCGAGGGCACCGTCCTCTGGATCGACCCGTACGTGGGGACGGGCGACCCGCCCCGCACGGTCCGGATGATCCCCGTCCCGTTCGATCCCGCCGACGTCGACGAGGCGGACGCGGTGCTCGCGACCCACGAACACACGGACCACGTCCACGGGCCCTCGCAGGCGCCGATCCTCGCGAACACCGACGCCGACTTCGTCGCGCCCGACGACTCGCTCGCGGTCGCGCGCGAGGAGGAGCGCTGGACCGACGAGTGGGACGTCGACGAGGCGGCCTTCCTGGAGGTGACCGAGGGCGACGAGCTGCGGATCGGCGAGTTCACGGTCCACGTCGTCGAAACGCATGACCCGGACGCCACGCACCCGGTCGGGTACGTGATCGAACACGACGCCGGCACCGTGTTCCACGCCGGCGACAGCAAGCCCGCGGCGTCGTTCCCGGGGCTCGCAGACGAGTTCGACGTCGACCTCGGAATCCTCGCGTTCGGCTCCGTCGGCAATGTCCCCGACAAGGAGACGGGCGAGCCGGTCCGCACGAAGTGGTACAGCGACGAGAACGAGGCCGCGGAGGCCGCGAACGACCTCGAACTGGACCGGCTCGTCCCGACGCACTGGGACATGTGGAAGGGGCTGACGGCGGACCCGACCGCGCTCCACGAGCACGTGCGGAGCTTCGAGCACCCGAACCGGCTGGAGATCGTCGAGATCGGCGACCGGATCGACCTGTAGGCGGTCCAGTCTCGCCGGGTGAGGCCGCGAGTCCCGGGCCGCGGCGGTTATCAGCGCCGAAACGCGGCCCGTGGAATTTAAGCCCCTGCTCCGGGAGGGTCTCCGTATGAGCGAACGGACGGCAGAAGCGACGACGACCGTCGACGAGGACGGTATTCGCGTCGAGAAATCCTTCACCGACGACGCGTTCCCCGTGCCCGCGGTCACCTACGAGCTCTCCTCGACCCGCGACGACCCGGTGCGGGTGCGGATCGTCGACCGCATCCCGGAGTCGTTCCCGATGGACCGCATCGGGTTCCACCCGGAGTACGAGAGCGAGAACTGGACGGCGTACAAGGACCACCGCGTCGAGTTCGAGCGCGTGCTCGACCCGGGCGACGCCGTCGAGACGGTGTTCGGGATCCGCGACGACGACCCGGACCTCGACGGGTTCCTCGGCACGCCCGTCATCGAGCACGTCCCGGTCGGCGAGGAGATCGAAGACGTCCTCGGCGCCGGCGACACGGACGCCGTCAGGGAGGTGCTCTCCGGCGATCGCGCTACCCTTCCGGGGATGGAAGACCAGGTCGCCGACGCGGGAACCGACGAGGCGCCGCCCGCAGAGACGGCGGAAGCGGACGCCGGAGATACGCCGACCGCCGAGGGCGACGACGTGGCCGTCGGAGGCGACGAGACCGACGCCCCCGAGCCGCGCACCGTCTCCGCGGTCGGCACCCCGGCGGTCACGGTCCGCGATAGCGAGTCGTCGGCGTCGACCGAGGCCCCGGACGACGCCGACGACCCGGCGGTGACGGGCGATTCGGAACCGGCGTCCGAACCCGACGAGGGTGTCGACGCCGACGTCGAGGACGAGGCCGACGGGGAGACCGAAGGCGACGAGGAGTTCGGGGTCGACGAGGGAACCGCGGCCGACGAGCCCGGAGACAGCCGGAGCGACGCGCCCGCGGCCGGCTCCGGGCCGGGAGCGGCCCCCGAGGACGGCGTCGCGGCCGCGCTGGCCGCCGAGATCCGCGCCGGCGAGGTCGCGGAGGAGGACCTCGACACCCTGAGCGAGGAGCTCGACGTCGGGGTCCCGCGGAGCGTCGACGTCCGGATCGCTCGCCTCCAGTCGAGCGTCGCCGACATCGAGGCGTACGCCGACGCGCTCGCGGAGTTCATCGACGGAGAGGGGACGGCGCGCGAGATCCTCGACGAGCTCGACCGGAAGGTGGAGCGCGTCGAGTCCGAGATGGACGCCCTCGACGAGCGGGTCGACGCGGCCGACGCCGACCGCGAGGACCTGCGCGAGGCGGTCTCGGAGGTCGACGACTCCGTCGACGCGGTCTCGACGGAGGTCGACGCCGTCACGGAGCGCGTCGACGGCGTCAGCGACCGGGTTGACGGGGTCGAAACGACCGTTTCGAGCGTCGAGGACGCCGTCGACGACGTGGAGGCGACGGTCGGGGACGTGACCGACGACGTCTCGCGGATAGACGAGCGGACCGCCGCGCTCGACGAGGCGCTCGACGACGTCGACGACGACGTCGAGACGCTGTACGAGGAGGTCGACGACGCCGCCGCCGCGGCCGAGGCGACGGCGGACCGCGTCGAGGACGTGGAGTCGCGACTGGGCCGGTTCGACGAGGAGTTCGACGACCTCTGGGACGACCTCGCGGAGGTCGACACCCGGTTGACGGAGGTCGAGGACCGGCTCGGGGAGGACCTCGACGACGTGGAGGCCGAGCTCGACGAGATCAACGACCACCTGGAGGAGCTGGAGGCGTTCCGGGAGCGGCTCAACGAGGCGTTCGGGCCGTAGAAGGCGTCTCGACGGGACCTCTCTTCGTTGCGAGCGCGTCGGACGGGAGCCTCGGTCTCCCGACGGAAAGCGCAACCCGTTTCACCCGCGGCGACCCACCTCGGACAATGAGCGAACCGGTACCGGTCGCCGTCCCGCGGAAGGGCCGGCCCCTCGAAGCGGTCCTCGAACGGATCGCGACCGTCGGCCGCGACGACCGGCTGGAGCGGCTCGCGGACGGCGTGAGCAACACGCTCCGCTACGAGAAGGCGATCACGAAGGACCGCGTCGAGGCCGAGGCGGGCCCCTACGAGCGGCTCGCCGAGTACTCCGACCCGAACGCGCCGACGGAGCCGGAGTTCACGCTGCTGCGCGACGACCGGGACGGGAAGCCGCGCCGGATCGTCTTCGACGCCGCCACGGTCGACCTCGGCGACGTCAGCCTGAAGCTCGTCGGCCGCGAGGAGCCGTTCCGCGCCCTCCGCACCCACGAGTTCGCGCTCGGCTTCGACTCGGCGGACCTCGTCTTGGAGGAGGTCGTCGGGATCAGACCGGAGGGACTCGGCGAGATCGCCGACGTCAACGACCGGATCGACCCCGTCGACACCGACGTTCGGGTCGTCAACGGGCTCGGAGACACCGTCTATCACACGCTGATGGCTCGCCCCGATCGGCTCCGACCCGGAACCGACCTCGACCGCGCGTTCCTCGCCGACTACGAGGGGTCGTTGTGTATCTCGCCTCGGTACGAGCGGCTGGTCACGGCGGTGCTGGGCACGGACGCGCTCGACGGGATCGACTTCGTCTATCCGAAGCCGGACGAGGAGGAGGAGGCGGGCATCGCGCGAACCGGCGTCGGCGTCTACCTCACCGTCACCGGGTCGACGGCCCGCGACCACGGGCTCGTCGTCGGGGAGCACCTCTTCCCGAGCGAGACCGTCCTGATGCGGAACGCGGCCGAGGGCGACCCGCGGGTCGAGCGCGCGATAGCCGCCCTCGACGCCGAAGACGCGACCTCCGAGATCCGGATCTGATCCCGGCAGTTTCTATAGCGGTATTCGATACATCTGTTGCGGGCGATCCACGACACCGCGAGCGGTCGGTTCCGTCGTGGGAAACCATCCGTTCCGAGTGAGGCGCCGAGGAAGTCGGGAGCGACGAACGACCAGCATACCGGGCTGGCGATGCCCTGCCCCACCTCGCGACGTCGCGTTGGATCGAGGCTGGGAGACGGATAACGAGGCGAGACGGATGATGAGGCGAGATGGATAACGAGGGAGAAAGATGACGACTCGACTGATCGGAGAACCCGAGTGGGATCGCACGGGGTTTTTCTGACCGCCGAAATACGACCGATTTCGAAAATTAATATCCCTATATCTAATACTACAAGCCAAATTCTTGGAACCAGAATTTCATATACATGGTCTAGAACGGCGAATTTGGGGGACTAGAACCCAGTATAAATGACCTTATCCGGATATCTGGGATAGATTGAAGTCGGCGGCCCGAGAAGCGGAACGCGAACGATGAGCGACGACCGCCGCTCGGTGAAGACGTACGTTCCCGCCGAGCAGAAGGATCGGTGGCGAGAGCACGCGGACGAGCTCGACATGTCACAGAGCGAGTTCGTCAGGACGATGGTACAGGCCGGTCGTCGGGGATTCTCGACGGTCGACTCGAAGACGGCCGCCGAACCCGGTCCGTCCGGGTCTAACCCCCAGGGTGAGAGCCTCGAAACCAGGGTGGAAGCCGCGCTCGCCGACGGGCCGCTCTCGTGGGACGAGCTCGTCGAGCGAGTGGTCGGGGACTTCGAGGATCAGTTGGAGGAGGCGCTCGACGCGCTGCAGGACCGGAACCGCGTCAAGTACAACGGGCGAAAGGGCGGGTACACCCTCAGCGATGAGTAGCGCCCGCGCGCCGGAGGAGGTCTCGGACCCGGTGGGATACTTCGTCGACGACCTCACGTACCACGGCAAGACGGAGCGCACCCGAGAGTCCTACGAGCGCGTCCTCCGCCGGTTCGAGGCGTTCCTCGGCCCGGAGACGACGCCCGCGTCGGCGACGCACCGCGACTGCATGTCGTTCGTCCACTCGCTGCGCGGCGACGTGGCGGACAGCACGGTGGCGACGTACGCCGCCTACCTCCACCGGTTCTACGGCTACATGACGGAGGTCGGCGTCTTCGAGGGGAACCCCATGACGCTCGTGATGGAGGAGATGGACGAGACGGTCGACAAGGACCCCGCTCGGCGCGACATCTCCGTGCCGGCGATGCGCGAGTTCGTCGCCGGTGTCCGCCACCCGCTCCATCGGGCCCTCGTGGTGACGCTGCTCAAGACCGGGATGCGGGTCGGCGAGTGTTGCAACCTCGACCTCCGTGACCTCGCCGTCGACGACCCCGAGCTCCGGGACGCGTACGATCTCGGGACGCGAGCGGTGCTCTCGGATCGCCCGAACTCGCTGTACGTGACCCCCGACGCGTCCGTCGGCGAGGAGCTGAACGGCGAGGTGCGGACGGCGTCGAACAAGCGCAAGCGCGGGACAGTGATCCCCGTCGACGACGAGCTCGCCCGGACGCTGAAGCGGTGGCTGGCGATCCGGCCGGACAGCCCCTCGTCGGCGGATCCGCTGTTCGCCGGTACGGCCGAGGGGTGGGGGGAGCGACTCGACCCGCAGGCGGTACGACACGTCGTCGAGCGGTACGCCCGCGAGGCGGGCTGGTATCGGACCGGCGGCGGCGCCGCGGAGAACGTCACGCCCCACTACTTCCGGCACTTCTTCACGACGCACCTGCGCGACCGGACCGGCGACCGCGGCGTGGTCAAGTACCTTCGCGGCGACGTCGCCGATGACGTGATCGACACCTACACGCACAACTGGGGCGACCAGGTCCGGGAGACGTACGAGGCGAACGTCTACCGACTGTTGGAGTGAGTTGCGGGCCGCAGTGGTATTCCGTCGGTCTATCATCGACAGATTTCCGTCGTGATTTTCATAGATAAACCATATTATGTTATATCGAATTTGAGGTCGAGACCCGCCGAAGGATATCGGCGAAATCGCGCCGCGCAACGGCCGAGATCGGCCGGAAGAACGGGAAACGACTGGAAGCCCGTCTCGGCCGGATTCGAGCCGAACGCCGGTACTCGATTCGACGGGACGCCTTCCGGCCGTCGGTACGGTTTTTTGACTCGCCCGCGTACCGGGCCTCGCATGTCCGATACGGCCCTCCGGGACGAGCCGAACGGCGGTTCGTCCGACACCGTGGATATCGACTTAGACTGGCTCACGCTCGAAGACGGCGAATCGATCCTGTGGGCGAGCACGCCGCACAGGTACAGCGTCGTCCCCGCGTTCATCGTCGGGATTCCGCTCTCGCTCGTGCTCATCGGTCTCCCGGTCCTCGCGGCGGCGTACCTCCAGTACCGGAACACGAACTACGTCGTGACGAACCGGGGCCTCTACAGCAAGCGGGGCATCCTCTCTCGTGACGTCCAACAGATCGGGTTCGACAAGGTGCAGAACACCTCCTACTCCCAGTCCGCGCTCGGGTCGTCGTTCGGGTACGGCTCGGTCGACGTCAGCACGGCCGGCGGCTCGGGCGTCGAACTGCAGTTCAGGAGCATCCCGGACCCGGCGTCCGTCCAGGAACTGATCGCGAGGGAGGTCGACCGCCGACAGGGAAGCGAGCGGGACTCGACCGCCGAGGACGACGTGCTGAACGAGATCCTCCGGGAGCTCACCGCGATTCGACGAGCGGTGACCGACGGCTCCGAGAGGTCGAGAGGCGAGAGCGCGCGGGACGGAGACGGAGGGGCCGAACGCGCCCCGCCGACCGGCGACGGCGCGTCGGTCGAGCGACCGTCGACGGACACGCGACCGTCGACGGACGAGCCATGAGCGACGACTGGTGGTACCGACGCGACGACGAACGCGTCGTCTGGCGAGGCCGACCGCGGCTCTCGGCGGCGCTCCCCGAGACCGTCGTCGGGGGCGCGGTGGTCGCGCTCGCGGTCGCGGGCGCGGCGACCGTCGATCCGCGGCTCGTCGCGGGGGCCGTTCTCGGGGTCGGGATCGCCGCGTGGGCGGCGCTCAGAGTGCGACGGACCCGATATCTGCTCACGGACCGGGCCCTGTGGGCCAGACGCGGCGTGCTCGGGCTGACCGTCAGGCGGGTCGGCCTCGAAAAGGTGCAGAACACCGCGTACACCCAGTCGATCACCGGGTCGGCGTTCGGGTACGGGACGGTCGCGATCGAGGTCGCCGGCGGTCCCGACCTGGCGTTCCGGCGGGTCAGCGACCCCCGAGAGGTCCAGACCGCCGTCGCCGAGCGCGGCGGCGAGACGGACGACGCGGTCCCCGGATCGATCGAGCAGTGGCGGTCGGTGCTGCGGCTCGTCCGCGAGATTCGGAGCGCAGTCGAATAGGAGTCCGGCGAACGAGGCCGTCTGGCGGGCGACCGTCCCCCGAGACGGCGGACCGGCGGCGGGTTCGATTCGCGTCCGGCGGGAGTGACCTTCCCTGAACACGTTCGGGGTGTCGGCCAAGGCGGTACGAGTCGTACCCCGATGAGAGCCCATGTTCGACGACCTCGACACGGACCGGCGCCCGCTCGTCCTGATCTGGGAGGTGACGCAGGCGTGCGGCCTCGCCTGCCGTCACTGTCGGGCCGACGCGAGGCCGGAGCGCCACCCCGACGAGCTGACGACGGCGGAGGGGAAGCGGCTCCTCGACGACGCCGCGGCGTTCGGCGACGGCCAGTTGGTCGTCCTCTCCGGCGGCGACCCGCTCGCCCGGGACGACCTCGTCGAGCTGGTGGTGTACGGGGACGAGCTCGGACACCGGATGACGATCACGCCGAGCGGGACGGGGTCGCTGACCCCGGACCGCGTCGAGGCCCTCGCCGACGCGGGGATCCGGCGAATGGCGCTCAGCCTCGACGGGGCGACCCGCGAGAGCCACGACCGGTTCCGCGGCGAGGAGAGCTTCGCGGACACGCTGACCGCGGCGCGGGCGGCCCGCGAGGCGGGGCTCCCGCTACAGGTCAACACTACCGTCTGCGCGGAGACCGTCGACGAGCTGCCGGCGATCCGCGACCGGGTGCGCGAGCTCGGGGCGGTGCTCTGGAGCGTCTTCTTCCTCGTCCCCGTCGGTCGTGGGCAGATCCTCGACCCGGTCTCGCCGCGACGCGCTGAGAGCGTAATGGAGTGGCTCCACGACGTCGCCGAGGCGGAGCAGTTCGGCGTCAAGACCACCGAAGCGCCGTTCTACCGGCGAGTCGGGCTCCAGCGCGACGGCGACGAGACCGGCAGTCGCCGACGGGGCGGCATCGCGGCCGGGCGGGGCTTCGCCTTCGTCAGCCACACCGGCGAGACGTACCCGTCCGGGTTCCTCCCGGAGTCCGCGGGCAACGTTCGGGACCGATCCGTCGTCGATATCTACCGGAACGCGGAGCTGTTCGAGTCGCTCCGGGACCCGGACGGGTTCGCCGGGAAGTGCGGCGCCTGCGAGTTCCGGCACGTCTGCGGCGGCAGTCGCTCGCGCGCGTTCGCGGCGACGGGAGACCCCCTCGAAAGCGATCCCCTCTGTCCGTACGTGCCGGAGGGGTACGAGGGGGAGCTCCCGGAGACGCTGGCGGACGGTGAGTCGGGCGTTCGAGACGCCGCCGACTGAGGGTGCGGCCCGGTCGGACGCGTTCGGAACTCCGTTACAGCGGAAGCACTCCGTCGTCGCCGTCGTCGGTCCCGTCTGTGGTGTTATCGTCCGTGGAGCCCTCGTCGATGACGCCGTCGAGGCCGACGCCGACCGGGTTCGGGTTCGCGACGGTCAGGTCCGTCTCGACCTCGGTCGTCTCGTTCGTGACGTCGCCGAAGCTGTTGTCCACGGCCGCGACGCTCGGCACACCGAGTATCCCGAGCGCGAACGCGCCGCCGACGGCGGCTCCCGCGATCAGGAGCGCGACGAGCGCGGCTCTGCGCTTCGAGCCCGTGAGCGCCGCGAGCGCGTCTCCGGAGTCCATACCCCGGCGAATCCGGTCGGCGCGTAAAATCGTACCGCTTCGGGGAGTCGGCCTATAGCACGTCGCCGATCCGCACGGGCTCGCCGTCCAGCTCGGGCTCCTCGGCGACGATCCGGAGGACCTCGTGGTCGGTGACGTCGCGGAACCCCTTTCCGGTCGCCTCCTCGATCAGGTCCTTCTCCAGCTCGAACTCGGTCCCCTCGTAGACGACGTCGACGCCGTCGTCGGTGAACGTCAGGTCGGTGCTCATGGAGCCTCGTAGGCGGCGATCGGATAAAAGGGGCGTGACACGGTCGGGACGGCGATCCGGGCGGAACGGCCTACTCGTCGTCGTCGCCGTCGCCTTTCATCTCCGAGAGCCGACCGACCAGGTCGTCGGTCGAGGCGCCGCCCTCGATGGAGACGTCGCCGTCGTGGTCGTGCTCGTGGACGTTCACGGCGCCGTCGTCGTCGGTGTCCACGTCCTGGTCCTTCTGCTCGCTCTCGTCGTACGATCCGAATCCCATACCCGAGCCTCCGGCCCCGAACTGAAAAGGGTAGTGACCTGGTCCCGGGAGCGCGGCGACCCGACCCCGGGCCGCGTCGGCGTCCGACGGGCGTCTGACGCCCCACACGGTTTATAATCGCGGAGGGAGTGCTCCCGGTGTGTCGCTGCGAGGAGACGGTCCGATAGAGGAGCTCGCGGTCCCGGACGGGACGACCGTCGAGGAGCACGACCTCGTCGTCGACGGCGACGTGCTCGTCGGCGGCCAGTCGACGGTGGAGTTCGGGCTCCGCGGGCGCAACGTCGCCATCGGGGAACGCGTGCGCGTCGGGAACGACATCGAGGCCGAGGGCGACTGCCGGCTCGACACGTGGTGTACCGTCGACGGCAACGTGCTCGTCGGCGAGGACGCCTACCTCGGCGAGCGCGTGACCGTCACCGGCCGGCTGATGGTCTCCGGCGACCTCGACATCGGCGACGACGTGTCGATCGAGGAGGGGTTCGAGGCGAACGGCTGGATCGTCATCCGGAACCCCGTCCCCACCATCGTCTTCTACTTCATCGTCCTCTCGCAGCTCCTGCGCGTCGGCGAGACCGACGCGGCCGACGAGCTCGCGGAGGCGCTCGCCGACGGCGACGACGTGCGCGACCCCCTGTTGGTCCCGCGCGGCGCCGAGATCTCCGACGACGCGTGGCGCGTCTCGACGCCCGCGACGGTCGGCGACGACTGCCGGCTCCACGGGAACCTCCGCGCCGAGTCGGTCCGCGTCGGCGAGCGCAACGAGGTGTTCGGCTCGCTCCGCGCCCGCGGGGAGATCGCGGTCGGCGCGGAGACGGTCATCCACGGCGACGTCACCACCCGCGGCGGGACGGTCACGATCGAGGCGGGCGCGCGGGTGCTCGGCGACGTCTCCGCCGGCGACCTCGTCGTCCACGACGGCGCCGAGATCGACGGCTCGCTCCGCGCTCGCGGCGAGATGAAGCTGGTGCAGGAGGCGCGAGACGAGCCGGACGAGGGCGGCGAGGCGGCCGACGAGGAGACGGCCGATGACGGTGAAACTGACGACGGCGAGACGGACGACCAGGAGGCCGGAAGCGCCCAGGGCGACGACGAGAGCGTTGAAGCCAGCGAGAGCGCCGAAGCCGAAGAGGGCGCCGAAGACGACGCAGAATCGACGGAAGGCGAATCGGAGACCGGCGAAGTACCGTCAGAGGGCCAGCCGATCGCAGACGCGGAAGCCGTCGCCGGCGGGGAGACCGAGAGCGACGACGAGCCGGAGGGTGACGACGGATCGGCGACCGACGACGACTCGGCGACCGACGAGTCGACTTCCGACGGGAGCGCTCCGGAGTCCGAGGCGGTCGAGACCTCGGCCGACCCCGACCCGGGAGCGACGTAGCCGACGCGGTGTCGTCGGTCGCGGTCCTACTCCGACTCGGCGGTCGGGCCGACGAACACGTCCTCGTGGAGCCGCTCGCAGACGGCGTCGGCGAGCGTCCGGAGGTTCTCGGTGTCCTCGCGGTTATACGAGACGAGGGTGTCGAGCGCGTCGTCGTCGCCGCGCTCGTACTCGCGCCAGAGCCGGACGGCGTCGCGGCCCGACAGGTCCGGGCGGTCGCGGTCGATCCCGATCTCCTCCTCGATGGGTTTCAGCCCCCCGGAGAGCCCGATCCGCTTGCAGGGGTACATCAGGTCGAGGTGGGGCGTGTCGACGTCGATCCCGAAGGAGGTCTCCAGGAAGGGGACGTCGAACCGCGCGCCGTTGAACGTCGCGAGCAGGCTCGCGTCCGCGAACCGCTCGCGCAGGCGGTCGGCGGTGAGGTCGTCGCCGGCGACGAGCGTCGTCGTCTCGCCGTCTCGGTGGAAGCTCACCGTCGTCACCCGATTGCGGTGCTCGTCCAGGCCGGTCGTCTCGATGTCGAAGAAGCAGGTCTCCTCGCGGAAGTTCTCGTAGAGCCGCCAGCGCTCCCCGCTCGGGAACGCGCGGTCGAAGTAGGCCGCGTCGCCGTCGTCGAGGCGCGTCAGCGCCTCGGCGATGAACGACTCGATCCGGTCGGCGGTGGTCGAGCCGACGCCGGCGACGTCGACGGCGGGGTCGAACTCCTCCCACGTGGTGACGCCCTCGCGCCACAGCCGGCGCTCGGTCGTCTCGCCGACCCCCTCGACCGGGATGAAGCTGTTCTCGATGCGCATACCCGACCGCGGCGGCGCGCGGGCAAAAACCCGACGGGAGGCGGCGACGCGATTTATGCCGCCGCGGACCGAACCCGGGGACACGCATGTGCGGCCGCTACACCCTCTTCACCCCCGCCGCCGACCTCGAGACCCGGTTCGGCGCCGACTTCGGCGAGTTCGAGCCCAGCTACAACTGCGCGCCCGGACAGGAGCTCCCGGTGATCGCCGACGAGTCGCCCGACCGCGCGACCCGGATGGAGTGGGGGCTCACCCCCTCGTGGGCGGACGAACCGTTCGACCTCATCAACGCCCGCGCCGAGACGGTCCGCGAGAAGCGGAGCTTCGCCGACGCCTTCGAGCGCCGGCGGTGTCTCGTTCCCGCCGACGGCTTCTACGAGTGGGTCGAGGGCGGCGGGCCGAGCGGAGCCGACGGGCGGAGCGGGGCCGGCGGACGGGGCGATGGCGGGGGATCCGGGAAGACCCCCTATCGCGTCGCCTTCGAGGACGACCGCCCGTTCGCGATGGCGGGGCTCTACGAGCGGTGGGAGCCGCCGGAGCCCGAGACGACGCAGACGGGGCTCGGCGCGTTCGGCGGGGGATCGGCCGAGGGGGGCGAGGACGAGGCCGATGGGCCCGTGGAGACGTTCGCGGTACTGACGACCGAGCCGAACGAGCTCGTCGCCGACCTCCATCACCGAATGGCGGTGATCCTGGACCCGGACGAGGAGGGGACGTGGCTCCGCGGCGACCCCGACGAGGCCGCAGCGCTGCTGGACCCCTACCCGGCCGACGAGCTGACCGCGCATCCGGTGTCGACGCGGGTGAACTCCCCCGGCGTCGACGCGCCGGAGCTGATCGAGCCGGTCGGCGCGGAGTGAGGGCGCGCGGTCGCCGCGGGGCTCCGGCTCGACTCAGGGCGCGACGAGGTCGACGACCGTCTCGTCGTCGACGACGACGTTGTACGCGCCCTCGTCGTCGTTCCAGAGCACCAGGCCGTTCTCGACGAAGACGACCGCGCCGTAGTCGGCCCGCCGGAGGTCCTCGTTGAGCGCGGTCTCTCGCGTGCAGACGAGGTAGTGGTCGACCGTCTGCGAGCCGTCGCCGACGCGGTAGAGGGCGTTGTCGCCCGCGCTGAGGTCGTGGCTGAGCTTCACCGCGAGCAGGTTCACGCGGTCGGTGACGTGCGCCTCCGAGTCCGCCATCCGCGCGCAGCGGTCGTCGCTCGCCCGGACGTCGACGCGCCGTTTCCCGTCCGGGCGGAGGATCGCGTACGCGAACTGCACGTCGACGTTGACGAACTCGCCCGGCTCGTCGGTCGCGCCGCGCTCGGCCGCCTCGTCGAGGCGCCGCTGGAAGGGGGGGACGTCGAGGTCGTCTGCGACGTCGAACGACCAGCCGCCGTCCCAGGGCGTCGCGTCCGGCCAGAGCCGGAGCGTGGGCGCGTACGTCTCGACGTCGCTCGTCGGGGTCACGACCGCGCGCTCGACCTCGCGGAGCCCCATCGCGGTGTCGCGGTCGGCGGGCGCGAAGGCGACGACGCTCCCGTCGTCGGCGAGGCGGTCGAGCGCGGCCTCGACGACCGCGACCGGGTCCGCGAGCTCCGAGAGGACGTTCCCGAAGACGACGAGGTCGAAGGGGTCGTCGGACGCGGACTCGGCTTCGTTGCCGCCGGTCCCGAGGAACGACTCCGCGGTCGCCCCGTGGACCGTCGTCCGGAAGTTGCGGCCGGTCTCGTCGAGCAGCCGGTCGAGCACGTCGGCCGCGGCGCTCGGCTCGACGGCGTGGTAGTCGACGACCGCGTCGTCGGGGAGGTAGTCGTGGAGGCCGAGCGCGGGGCCGCCGACGCCGGCGCCCACGTCGAGGACGCGGAGCGTCCGGTCGAGCAGCCCGTTCTCGACGAGGTCGTCGAGGACGTACCCGACCGTCGCGTAGTAGGCGGGGAGGTGGTAGACGCCGTAGCCGAGCGCCGCGGTTCGGTCGTACTCGACGTCGTTCCCGCGGAGGTAGTCGCTCTTCAGCCGCCGGACCGCCTCGCGCAGCTCCGCGCCCGACTCGCCGCGGTGCCAGTTCGCGCCGAACTCCTCGACGAGGAGGTCTTCGAGCGCGAACGCGTACTCCTCGGGGAACGCCGTCGGCGCCCAGCCGGGATCGGGGATCGGCCCCTCGGGGACCGGTTCGAAGCTCCCGTCGTCGCGCTCGCGCAGCCGGAGGTCGAACGCCTCCTCGCGGAGCGTCTCGCGGACGACCGCCGGGTGCGGCGTCCCCTCGACGTACTCCGCGATCTCTTCGGGGTCGATCGGCCTGACGTTGCGCAGGTAGTTGGCGTTGTTCCGGACCGCCTCTCTGTCTATCATGGGATCACTGTGGGCGTCGGTCGGTCGCTCGTGGTCGTCGTCGGGCTCACTCGTGTCGCTCCCGGCCCTCGCGGTCGCCGCGGGCCGCCTCGTACAGGTCGGCGAACTCGTCCGGATCGGCGTCGGCGATCGCGCGGGCCGCGTCGGCGACGTCGTCCGCGCCGTCGAAGGCGCGCTGGATCTCGGCGTACACCTCGGGCGCGCCCTCGGTGACCGTGTCCGCGACCTCGTCCAGCGCGGCCGAGACCGGGGTGTGGAACTCCTCGCGCACGTCGTCGCCCGCGAGCCGCCACGCGAGGACGGCCGCGTGCGCGCCGGCCTGGACCGTTTCCATGGCCCGGTCGTGCTCGGCCGGCGTCGTCTCGAACACCTCGTTGCCGCCGGCCTCGATCGCCCCCGTGACGCCCGCGACGACCGGTCCGCCCTCGTCGACGACGCAGGCGACGTTGCCGGGGACGCGCGGCGGCGCGAACAGGGGGTGGTAGCTCGCGCGCTGGAGCCCCGGCGCGTGCTCGCGCATCGCCGCGACCGCGTCGGTCATCTCGCCGGAGACGTCGAGGATCGCCCGCTCCGCGCGGGACGCGTACGCCTCGACCGCCGCGGGGACCGCCGACATCGGCACCGCGAGACACACCGCGTCGTGGGTCGTGTCGCCGTCGGCCGGGACCGTCGTCGCCCCGCGCGACGCGGCGGCGTCGTCGGCCACGTCCGGGTCGCGGTCGGCGAACGCGACCGCGGCGTCCACCGGCGATTCGTCGGCCGACACGGTGTCGGCGACCCACCGGCCGATCTCGCCCGCGCCCACGACGAGGAGGTCCATCGGTTGCCGGAACGGAGGGGGCGCATGGCTTAAAAAGGCTCGAATCGGGCGGCCGTCCACCTCGATCGGCGGCGACCGCTACTCCGACGTCGACCGCTCGGCGCCGCCGCGGAGCCCGAGGAGGCCGTCGCCCGGCGCGATCGCCCGGACGGCCGGGAACAGCGCCAGCGCGATCGCGAGCTCTAACCCGCCGACCGCGAGGAACGCCGGCGCGTAGCCGAACGCCTCGGTGGCGCTCCCGCCGACGAGGAAGCCGGCGAGGAAGCCGAGCGAGCCGAACACGTTGAACAGTCCCATCGCCGCGCCGCGGGCCTCGGGCTCGACGAGGTCGGTGACGAGCGCCATCGTCGCCGGCGCCATCAGCGCGCCGCAGACTCCGACGAGGACCATCAGCCCGGCCGCGAGCGGGTATATCGGCGCGACGCCGACGCCGACCGTGACGACCCCGTACGCGACCGAGCCGACCACGACGGGGAGGAAGCGCCCGACCCGGTCCGACAGCGACCCGAACGGCGACTGGAGCAGCGCGAACGGGACGAAGAAGAGCGCGAGCGTCGCCCCCGCGCCGGCGGCCGAGAGCCCGAACGTCGCCGAGTCCTGGAAGTAGTACACCCCGACTAAGGCGAAGAAGCCGGCCGTGAGCCGGTCGACGAAGCCGAACGCCAGCGGGACGAGGAGTCCGCGCGTCGTCCGCGCCCGCGAGAGCACGTCCCGGAAGCCGGCGTCGCCTCCCGTCCCCGCAGGGCCGGCTCCGTTCGGGAGCCCGCGCCCCGCGGCCCGGTCGTCGACGGTCGCCGCGAGCAGGCCCGCGCCCGCGAGCACCGCGGCGCCGGCGTACACCGGGTAGAACGGGTCGAGGTCGGCGAGCGCGCCGCCGACCACGGAGCCGACCGCCGCGCCCAGCCCGATGGCCGTGCCGGCGGCGCCCATGTTGCGCCCGTTCCCGCCGCCGAGGTCCATCAGAGACGTGATCGCGAGCGAGAACGCCCCGATCGTGAGCGCGCCGCCGACCGCCCGGACGGCGAGCGCCGCCCGGAAGCCGAGGCCGAGCTCCGGCACCGCCGCGAGCGCGACGTAGGAGGCGGCGCCGCCGAGCGCGCCGGCGACGATGAGCGGGACCCGTCGACCGAGCGCGTCGCTGGCGGCGCCCCAGGCGACCGCGAAGGAGACGAACGCGCCGAACTCCGCGACGAGGAACCACATGCCGGCGTCGATGCCGGCCGGCGCGCCGAGCGCGACCACGAGGTCCGGGACGCCGGGGTAGAGGAGGACCTGCGAGATCAGCACCGCGAGCACGACGGCGCCGAGCAGCCGCCGCTCCCCGCGGTCGTCGTCGCTCATCGGCTTATAAAACGGGTCGGACGGGCAAAAGGTCGGCGCTCGGGGAGACCAGCGAGGAGGCGAGGGGCGGCTACAGCGCCTCGTCGATCGCCGCCGCGATCGTCTCCGCCCGGTAGTCGGCCACCGCCTCGCCGTCCACGAAGATGGTCGGCGTCCCGGAGACGCCCATCGACGTTCCCTCCGACCGGTCCTCCGCCGACGCCTCTCCGTACGCCGCGAACCGCGCGTCCGACATCGCCGCGCAGGAGTCGGCGCCCGCGGCCTCCGCGGCGGCGCCGATCGCCTCGCCGCTGTAGCTCCCCTGCGACTCGTAGGCCGCGGTGGCGAACTCGAAGAACGCCTCTGAGCCGTTTCGATCGCCGACGCCGCGGGCCGCGCTGGCGACGGGGACCGCCCACGTCTCGTTGACGGGGATCGGGAAGTCCCAGTGCTCGTAGCGCACCTCGCCGGGTTCGATGTACTCCTCGCGGATCGCCGGGAAGTGATCGAGTTTGTAGCTCGCGCAGTGACCGCAGGTGAAGTCCTCGAACGCCCGAACGACCACGTCCGACTCGGGGTCGCCGAGGGTCGGTCGGTAGTCGAGGTTCGGGTCCGACGGCTCCGCTAGGTCGCAGTCGAACTCCCCGGTGTCCAGTTCGACGCCGCCGAGGTCGAGGGTCGTGCCGCCGCTGCCGCCGAGACACCCCGCCGCGCCGACGACGCCGACCGACGCCGCGCCCGCGAGCAGGGACCGCCGCGTGCGTTCCATGGCCGTCGCTCGGGCCGGCGAGCACTTAACCGCTCCGTGAAGGGGCCGTGGCGGGTCACCCCGGCGGCGTTCCGTCCGCCAACGCGGTCCGCGGCGTCCGAACGTTTTTGCCGGCGCCTCGCGACCCTGTGGTATGAGCGACTGGGACCTCGACTTACGCGACGCCGAAGAGCAGATGGACGAGGCGATCGCGGCCGCCGGCGACGTCGTCCTCGGCGTCCTCGACGGGACGACCGACCCGAAGGAGTGGGTCCGCAGCGTCGACTACGGCAACACGCTCGTCCTCTCGATCGAGGGCGACCTCAACGAGCTGGCCGCGGGCTTCGCCCGCGAGGTGAAGGACATGGGCGGCGAGCTGATGCATTTCCGCGGGTTCCTCGTCGTCACCCCGCCCGGCGTGAGCATCGACACCGACCGGCTGAGCGAGTGAGTCGCGCCCGCCGCCGTCCCTCCGCGACCGCTCCCCGCCGCGTTGTCGGCGGTTGACAGGAGCAAAAGAGGTATGCCACCGGGGTGAGACGGGTGCGGTATGAAAGCCGTCGTACTCGCGGGGGGTTACGCGACCAGACTCTGGCCGATCACCGAGCACCGTCCGAAGATGTTCCTGCCGGTGGGCGACAACACCGTCATCGACGAGATCTTCGAGGACCTAGAGGCCGACGAGCGCGTCGACGAGGTGTTCGTCTCCACCAACGAGCGCTTCGCCGACACGTTCGACGAGTACCTCACCGACAGCCCGTTCGAGAAGCCGACGCTCTCGGTCGAGGAGACCGTCGAGGAGGACGAGAAGTTCGGCGTCGTGGGGGCGCTCGAACAGCTCGTCGACCGCGAGGACGTCGACGACGACCTCATCGTCGTCGCCGGCGACAACATGATCAGCTTCGACCTGGCCGACTTCACCGACTTCTTCGAGTCGAAGGGGACGCCGACGCTGGCCGCCTACGACGTCGGCGACCGCGAGCGCGCGAAGTCGTACGGGCTCGTCCAGCTCGACGGCGACGAGGTGATCGACTTCCAGGAGAAGCCCGAGGACCCGCAGTCGACGCTCGTCTCCATCGCCTGCTACGCGTTCCCCGCCGAGACGCTCCCGAAGCTCACGACCTACCTGGACGACGACAACAACCCGGACGAGCCGGGCTGGTTCCTCCAGTGGCTCCAGCGGCGCGGGGCGGTCCACGCGTACACCTTCGACGGCGCGTGGTTCGACATCGGCACCGCCGACAGCTACCTCGACGCGGTCGAGTACGCCTTAGAGGGCGGCACGCTCGTCGCCGACGACGCGACCGTCGAGGGCTCCGACCTCGGCGACGTGGTCCACGTCATGTCGGGCGCGACCGTCACCGACTCGACGCTCGACCGCGCGGTCGTCTTCCCGGACGCGACGATCACTGATTCCGAAATCCGGAACTCCGTGATCGACGAGGGCGTCACGCTGGAGGGGGTCGACCTCTCCGGCGCGCTGATCGGCTCGTACACCTCGATCACCGAGGGCGACGGCTTCTAGGTCGACTTCGCGGTTCGACCGCGACCCCGTCAGTCGGTGCCGGCCTGCTCGTGCGTGTGGTGATAGCAGTCGAAGGCGGGGTCGCCGTCGTCGGTCGCGGGGTGGAAACAGACCCGCCGGTAGCGCTCGTTGTCCAGCAGGTTCGCCACGAAGCCGCCCGCGTGTCGCGAGACCGAGTCGTACGGGTCGCCGCAGGCGGGGCAGGCGTCGGGCGGGTCGTCGGGGACGTGCATGCTGGTCGCGGCGCGCTCGCTCGGGGATACGGAACCGACGAGTAAAACGGATCCGGCGGTCGGGCCGGCGGTGCTCGCGTCGACGCGTCCCGCTACGACCCGTTCCCGCCGTCGCCGCCCTCGACGCCGAGGGCGTCGAACAGCTTCCGGCGGACGGCCTCCTCGGTGAGGTGGAGGAGGGTGTCGCGGTTCTCGCCGCTCGCCTCGATGCCGGTGAAGATGCCGAGGGGGATCTCCAGCGACCCCTGCGTCGAGTGACCGGCGGCGTCGCCCATCTCCGAGAACGCCTCGTCGAGGACGTTGCCGATGTTCAGCCGGATGTCCTTCGAGCGCGCGGCGAGGTAGATGGTGTCGTCGGCGATCCCGAGGACGGCGGTCGTCGTGATCCCCTCCAGGTTGAGGAGGTGTTGGGCCGCCTGCGCGAGCGCCTCGCGGTCCCGGATGAAGCCGGCGGTCGAGAAGAGGTGGCTCCCCTGCACCTCGCGGTTCTGGATCGCCTCCGCGAGCACGTCCAGCGTCTCGGGGCTCATCGACGGCGACTCCACCTGTTCGAGGGTGTCGTGGTTCGCGAACGGGTGGAGGTACGCGGCCGCCGTCAGGTCCGCGGGCGTCGTGTCGCGCTTGAAGTCGAGCGTCTCGGCGCGGATCCCGTAGAGGAGCGCGGTCGCGACCGCCTCGGTCGGCGACTGGTCGAACTCCTGGAGGTACTTCGTGAGGATCGTCGACGTCGAGGAGACGTTGGTCCGCACATCGACGAACCGGGCGTCGAACGGCACGTCGGCTTCCAGGTGGTCGACGTAGACGTCGATGTCGACGTCGAAGTCGAAGCCGTCGTCGGCCGACTTCGCGAGGTCGACCGCGGCGACCGTCTCGTACTCCGAGAGGTCGGGCGCGTCGGACCGCGCGACGAGGTCGATCCCGAGGAGGTTGACGAACGCGCGGTTCTCCTGGTGCCCCACGTCGCCGGAGTAGAGGATGTCGGCCTCGACGCCGAACGCGCCCGCGATCGCCTGGAGCGCGGTCGCCGACGCGATCGAGTCGGGCTCCGGGTTGTCGTGGGTCAGGATCGCCATCCGGCCGCCGCCCTTCTCGATGATCTCCGCGAGCTGGCGCGCCATGTACTCCAGCTCCCCCGTTTCGAGCGACTGGAGGGCGCTGTCGGCGATCACGGTCGAGGGGTTGATCACCACGTCGGCGCCGCGCTCGCGGAGCTCGTCCTCGCTGACCGGGTCGGAGGCGCGGGCGACGAGGTAGTGGTCGCCGCCGACGTCGCGGATGGCCGAGACGGCCGCCTTGTTGGCCTCGACGTCGCTGGCGAGGATCAGCACGATGTCGCGGCCGTCGATCGCGTCGACGACGTCCGGCTCGGCGATGTCCTGCACCTGGGCGTTGAGGTCCTGATCGCGGAGCGCCTCGACGCGGCTCTCGTCGCGGTCGAGGATGAGCACGTCCTTGCCGCGACCGGTCAGCTCCTCCGCGACGGCGTGTCCGACGCTGCCACAGCCGAGGATGGCGTATCGCGTCCGCGCCGATCCGGATGCCCCACTCATTGCACGTGATTTCCCCGGGACGACACTTAACGAGTGCGCTCTCCGCGCGGGGCGGGCGGAAGCGGTGAGTCCATCGGGGACGACGGCGCCCCGGAGACCGCGTCGTCGAATGAAAAGGTCTTTTACCTCGACAGCGGTAGAATTCGGTGAGGGCCGGTAGCTCAGTTAGGGAGAGCGACGGACTCTTAATCCGTCGGTCGCGTGTTCAAATCGCGCCCGGCCCGTGCACCGAACCGCAGAGCGACAGCGATGCGGTGAGGGAACCGGACGGAAGCGGTTTGAAGTAGAGAAGTCGCAGCGCGAGCGAAGCGAGCGACCGTCTTCTCGTAGTTCACAATCGCGCCTGGCCCGCTCATTCACTAAACAATTTGAGCCGCGTATATCACAGGACTGCAGACTTACCACCTCAAAGTCAACACAAATCGCAGAGTGAGTTCGTCTGGTAACTGAACATTTCCCGGGTACCTGAGCCCACATTTAATGAGTGCGCGGATGAGTGTCATCTCCGTGGTGTTGCGGTGTCTGTCTCAGCGTGAGAATTGACTGTGACAAAGTCGAGATACCACTACATAACCTGAACAGTGAGCGAGAACGACAAGCCTCCTCAATGCAGCTCTTCCTGAATGTCATCAAAAATGCGTACTCTGCAGTCCTCAAAATATAGTATGAGGAGACTCAAGCCGGAATCACGATTAGGCCAAACAATGATCCGAGCGATACACACATTATACAAATAATTCCAAATATCCAGGTTCCAATAGAGCCTATTTCTCGTCTATTTTTGTCAATTGCATTCTGATATATCCCAACAATCTCCTCAGTAGCGATACTTCTCGATTCTGAATTTATTTCTGCTACAAATTCACGATTAAGCCCGTATCCCCAAGCTTCAGTCAAATTTCTGTATTTGATTATGGCGAGTAGAATAGCTAATATCTGTAATGCAATTGGTATGGAGAACTCAAGCAGCCCAATAGGTAGGCTTGTTTGTATAGCTACACCGGCAAATGCGAGTAACATACTAAGTAAAACTATATTAAAACTCGCAATTCTCAGTAAGGAAAGGCGTCCTTGTCGCAATGTCTGAAGTTGCTGCTCATGTGTGCTCAATATCGCTTCGAGAATTAGATCACTGTTACCACCGTCACTCATAAGATCGTATTTGACAAACTGATCAAAAAACCACCGTAATGGAGTAGGTTTACTCGTCGGTATAATTACGCTCGAACTCAAGCTCGTATTCACCATAGAGCGTGTTAATATGCTGTGTCAATTTCCTATTGTTGGGGCTGATCTGTCCGTGTCGACCGCAGAACGAGCCACCGCTTCCCCGACGCGATCCTTTATCACCGCGCTCTGCGATCCGCCGGACATGACGACGCTCGACGGCGAGACGGCACTGGTGACGGGCGCGAGCTCCGGGATCGGCGAGGCGACCGCGCACGCGCTGGCGTCCCGCGGCGCGAACGTCGCGCTGCTGGCCCGGCGGCGCGAGGCGCTGGAGTCGGTGGCGGCGGACCTGGAGGCCGAGCACGACGCGAGCGCGCTGGTCGTCGACGGCGACGTCCGCGACCGGGCGACGGGCGAGGCCGCGGTCGAGGCGGTCGTCGACCGCTTCGACGGGCTCGACGTCGTCGTCTCCAACGCGGGGCTCGGCCGCGGCAGCGACGTGGAGACGATGACCGACGAGGAGTACTTCGCCATGCAGGAGACGAACGTCGACGGGACGTTCTTCCTCGCGCGCGAAGCGCTCCCGCGGCTGAAGGAGAGCGAGGGGACGCTCGTCGTGGTCGGGAGCTTCGCGGGCCAGTACCCGCGCTCGTTCAATCCGGTGTACGCCGCGACGAAGTGGTGGGTGCGCGGCTTCGCGCACAGCGTCGCGGCGCAGGTCGGCGACGAGGGCGTCGCCGTCTCGGTAGTGAACCCCTCCGAGGTGCGCACGGAGTTCGGCAGCGAGGACGGCGAGCCGTTCGAGGAGCGGTTCGAGCCGGGCACGGTGACCGAGCCCGAGGAGGTCGCCGAGGCGATCGCGTTCGCGGCCACGCGCCGTGGGTCGTCGGCTCAGG
The DNA here is from genome assembly GCF_024494565.1 of Halorubrum rutilum. The sequence goes on along the minus strand of NZ_JANHDN010000005.1, from coordinate 213,552 downwards.
AGATCGACCTCTTCCGCCGAGACAAGTTCGGCGACACGCTCTGACCGCGCCCTCGGTCACTCGGGGAGCGACGCGCCGCACTCGGGGCAGGCGTCGTCGGCCCGCGCGACGGCGAGGTCGCACTCGGGACAGAACCGGCGGTCGCAGGCTGGGTCGCCCATGGCGGGGAGACGCGCGCGCCGAGGTAAAACTCCGGCGGCGGTCGCGAGGCGGCCGCGGGCCGCGGTCGCTGTCCGTCGACGGTCGAGAGAGTCGCTGAGGCCGCTACGGCCGGCGCCGACGGCGGCGTCGACGCTATCGACCCGCCGCGCGGCCGGTGCGACCGCCACGACTGCCCCGGAGCTCACGCGTCGCCACGCTTCCGCAGCGCGGCGCGGTAGTGGTACTCGTTCCCCTCGCCGCCGCGGGCGACCTCGCCGAGCTCCCAGCCCGTCCCGATCGCGGCCTCGCGGAGCCGAGCGGGGCTGAACAGCCGGAGCTGGAGGACCGGGTTCGTCTCGCCCTCGTACTCGAAGAACATGACGCGGTGCGCGAGCCCCGGAGTCGGGTCGTCCCGGTAGCCGACGAGCTCGGCGGTCGCCGGATGGGTCGGATCGTAGGAGTCGACGACGGCGGTCGCGTCCGGCGCGGTCACGTGCGCGAGGTCGCCGAGGAACTCGCTCAGTCCCCGCATCGAGCCGGCGAGCCCGACCTGAGTCCCGTTCGCGAGCGCCGAGCCGAACCGGTCGCGCTCGAACTGCTCGCGCAGCGCGAACATGTCGCCCTCGCGGGCGTCGTCGACGCCGCGGTCCCGCATCGTCTCGACCAGCGCCGGGCTCGGCTCGATCGCGACCGTCTCGAACCGCTCCTGGAAGTACAGCGCGTGTCGACCGGTGCCGGCGCCGAGGTCGACGAGCGGCCCCCGAAGCCGGGACGCCAGCCACTCGTGGGCCGGGTCCGCGCTCGGGTCGAAGTCGGCGAAGTAGAACGCCTCGATCGGGTGTTCGACGGTCTCGCCGCCGTCGCGGTGCAGGAGGGGCTCGTCCCGCTCGCCGCGGAAGTGGTCGCGGATCGCTCGGCCGAACGCGTCGGACATACCGAGACCGCCGTCGGCGACGGACAAAAAGGCGAGTGAGAGGCGGTACCGCGCTCCGGTGCGGGGCGCCGCGGGCTCAGGCCTCGTACCCCTGCTCGGCCAGCGCGTCCGCCAGCGCGGCCAGCAGGTACTCGACGTTCTCCCGGCGTGCGGAGCGCCCCATGCAGCCGATCCGCCAGATCTCCCCTTCGAGATCGCCCAGTCCGGAGGCGATCTCCAGGTCGTACTCGTCGAGGAGCCGGTCGATGACCGCGGCGTCGTCGACGCCGTCGGGGACGCGCACGGCGTTCAGGCTCGGCAGCCAGCACTCCTCGGCGGCGTTCATCTCCAGCCCCAGGTCCCGCAGCCCGGCCTTCAGCTCGCCGGCGACGGCGCGGTGGCGGTCCCACCGGTCCTCGATCCCCTCCTCGGCGACGAGCCGGAGCGCCTCGCGGAGCGCGTAGACGTTCGTGATCGGCGCGGTGTGGTGGTACGCGCGCTCGTCGCCCCAGTACCCCTCCAACAGCGAGAGGTCGAGGTACCACGACCGGGCCCGCTCCTCGCGCGAGAGCACCTTCTCCATCGCGCGGTCGTTGAGCGTGAGCGGGCTCGCGCCCGGCGGACAGGAGAGGCACTTCTGCGGCGCCGAGTAGGCGACGTCGACGCCCCACTCGTCGACGCGCATCTCGACGCCCCCGAGCGAGGTGACGCAGTCGGCGATCACGTACGCGTCGTGGGCGTGGGCGATGTCGGTCAGCTCCGACACGTCGGGCTGGCGGACGCCCGTGCTCGTCTCGGCGTGGACGAAGCCGAACACGTCCGGCTGATGCTCGTCGAACGCGCGCTCGACGTCGACCGGGTCGAGGGGCTCGCCCCACGGGGCGTCGACCTCGACGACGTCGCCGCCCGCCCGCTCGGCCATGGACCGCATCCGCCCGCCGAAGTAGCCGTTCGTCGGGACGAGCATCGTGTCGCCCGGCTCGACGAGGTTCCCGATCGCGGCCTCCATCGACGCGGAGCCGGTGCCCGAGACCGGGATCGTCCACCGGTTGTCCGTCCGGAACGCGTACCGCAGCAGCTCCTGGACCTCGTCCATGATCTCGACGAACGACGGGTCGAGGTGGCCGACCAGCGGCGTGCTCATCGCCCGAAGCACGCGCGGGTGGACGTCGCTCGGCCCGGGCCCCATCAGCGTGCGGTCGGGCGGTGTCAGCTCGCCGACGTCGGGCGGCCGTTCGTCGAGCGTCGGAACCTGCTTCGACATACGCGACAAACGGAGCGGAGACGGTAAAAACGCGACGGAACGCGCAACCGAACGCGGGCCACGGCCGCGTCGCCGCCGCGACGACGCGGGCCGGGATCCGGGTTACCTAAATGGGTGGTGGCCGAACCCGGCGGTATGACTGACCTGTCGCCCGGACCGGGGTCCGAGGAGGACTTCCGGACCGTCCTCGACCGGATGGCCGACGGGTTCTTCGCGGTCGACACCGACTGGCGGGTCACGTACGCCAACGAACGGGCGGCGGAGATCCTCCAATCGGCGATGACCGACGACGCGCTCGGCGACGCGGAGTCGATCGAGGGAACCCACCTGTGGGAGGCGATCCCCGACGCCGTCGACACGGAGTTCTACGACGAGTACCACGAGGCGATGGAGACCCAGGAGCCGGTCTCGTTCGACTCGCACTACCGGCCGCTGGGGACGTGGTTCGATGTGCGAGCGTTCCCGTCCGAGAGCGGGCTCTCGGTGTACCTCCGCGACATCACCGAGCGGCGGGAGCTGGAACAGCGGCGACAGGAGAGCCTCCACGCGACCCAGCGGCTGTACGCGGTGTCGTCCGACCAGGACCGCTCGTTCGAGGAGAAGGTCGAGTCGATGCTGGAGCTGGGCTGTGAGTACCTCGGGATGCCGAACGGCTTCCTCACCCGGATCGAGGGCGACACCCAGTACGTCGAGTTCTCGAACGCCGAACACCCGGAGCTGCGGGCCGGCGAGAGCTGTCCGCTCGAAGAGGCGTACTGCAAGCGGACCGTCGAGCTCGACAGCCTGTTGACGATCGTGAACGCGGCCGACGAGGGGTGGGACGAGGACCCCGCGTACGACCGGTTCGAGCTGAACTCGTACATCGGGGGCCGGATCGAGATCGGGAGCGATCGGTACGGCACCCTCTGTTTCGCGAGCACGGCCGCCAGGGGCGAGGCGTTCACCGACACGCAGCGGACGTTCGTGGAGCTGTTGACCCGCTGGATGAGCTACGAGCTGGAGCGCCAGCGGGCGCGGTCGGAGCTCCGGCGCGAGCGGGACCGGCTCGACCGGTTCGCCAGCGTGGTGAGCCACGACCTGCGGAACCCGCTGAACACCGCGATGGGTCGCCTCGACCTCCTCGCGGCCGAGTGCGACAGCGAGCACGTCCCGCCGATCGACCGCGCGCTCGAACGGATGGAGACGCTCACCGAGGACCTCCTCACGATGGCCCGGGAGGGGCTGCCGGTCGACGACGTGGACGACGTCGACCTCGGCGAGGTCGCGGCCGACGCGTGGGAGACGACCGAGACGGCGGGGGCCGCGCTGCGCTCGGAGGCTGACGGGCACCGGATCACGGCCGACCGGACTCGGCTCCGACAGCTGCTGGAGAACCTCTTCCGGAACAGCGCCGAGCACGCGCCCGCGGACGGGGACGGAGGGGCGGACGGCGCGGACGGGATCACGGTCGCCGTCGGCCCCCTGTCCGACCGCACCGGGTTCTACGTGTCAGACGACGGTCGGGGCGTCCCGACCGCCGAGCGCGACCGGGTGTTCGAGACGGGGTACACGACGACGGACGAGGGCACCGGGTTCGGACTGAGCATCGTCGAGGAGATCGCCGGCGCGCACGGGTGGGAGGTCGCGCTCGTCGAGGGGGACCGCGGCGGCGCGCGGTTCGAGGTCACCGGCGTCGAGCCGGCGTGAGCCGGCGGGGCGAGCGCCCGGGAGCGGCCGGGGTCACGCCGCGTCGACGAAGTCGGGCTCGGTCCGCTTCTCGTCGCGCTCGTCGGTCAGGTGGTCGACGAAGGCGTCGAGCTCGACGTCGCCGCGCTGGTTCTCGAAGCGGTCGCGCACCGAGACGGTGCCGGCCGCCTCCTCGTCGTCGCCGACGATGACCATGTACGGGAGCCGGTCGTCGTGGCCGGCGCGGATCTTGCGGCCGACCGTCCAGTCGCGGTCCTCGACCTCGACGCGGAAGCCGGCCTCGGCCAGCTCGTTTTTCACCTGGTGGGCGTAGCCGAGCGTCTCGTCGGAGACGGGGAGGATCCGGACCTGTTCCGGCGCGAGCCACAGCGGGAAGTCGCCGTCGAAGTGCTCGATGAGCACCATGAAGAAGCGCTCGTAGCTCCCGTACAGCGCGCGGTGGATCATCACCGGCCGGTGGTCCTCGTTGTCCTCGCCGGTGTACGTCAGGTCGAACCGCTCGGGCATGTTGAAGTCGAGCTGGACGGTGGGGCCGTCCCAGACGCGGCCCAGCGCGTCCTCGAAGCCGAAGTCGATCTTCGGGCCGTAGAAGGCGCCGTCGCCGGGCTCGACGTCGTAGTCGTAGCCGCCGGAGTCGAGCACCTCGCGCAGCTGCTCCTCCGCGGACTCCCAGATCTCGTCGCCGCCGACGGACTTCTCCGGGCGGGTCGCCAGCGCGACCTCGACGGAGAGGTCGAGCGTCTCGACGACCTCGAAGATCATCTCGATGACGGACTCGATCTCCCGGCGGATCTGGTCGGGGCGGACGAACAGGTGGCCGTCGTCGATGGTGAACGACCAGACGCGCGAGAGGCCGGAGAGCTCGCCGCGCTGCTCCTTCCGGTACACCTTCCCGTTCTCGAAGTAGCGCTGCGGGAGGTCGCGGTACGACCACGACTGCTGGTCGAAGATCGTCGCGTGGCCCGGGCAGTTCATCGGCTTGAGCCCGTACTCCTCGTCGTTGACGTCGAGGAGGAACATGTCGTCCTTGTAGTTCTCGTAGTGGCCGGACTTCTTCCAGAGCTCGGTGCGGAACACGTGCGGGGTCTCGACCTCCTCGTACCCGTTCTCGCGGTTGAGCTCGTTCGCGAACTCCGAGAGCTCGCGGAGCACGGTCTTGCCCGGCGGGTGGTACAGCGGGAGCCCGGGCCCGGTCACCGTTGGGATGGAGAAGAGGTTCATCTCCTGGCCGATCTTCCGGTGGTCGCGCTCCAACGCCTCCTCGCGCAGTTCGAGGTGCTCTTCGAGGTCGGACTCGGAGGCGAAGGCGGTGCCGTACACGCGCGTGAGCGTGTCGTTGTCCTCGTCGCCGCGCCAGTACGCCGCGGAGACCTCTAGGAGGGCCGCCGCGCCGATCTCGCCGGTCGACTCGACGTGGGGGCCCTGACAGAGGTCGCGCCAGCCGTCCTGGACGTAGAAGGTCACTTCCTCGTCGTCGGCCTCCTCCTCCAAGATCTGCAGCTTGTACTCGTTGTCGGCGTAGATCTCCCTGGCCTCCTCGCCGGAGCGAACCTCGCGTTCGATGTCGTAGTCGGCCTCGATGATCGCCTCCATCTCGTCTTCGATCTCGGCCAGGTCGTCCTCGTCGAGGTCGACGTCGGTCACGTCGTAGTAGAACCCGTCGTCGGTCGGGGGACCGATGGTGAGCGTCGCCTCGGGGCGGAGCCGCTGGAGGGCCTGCGCGAACACGTGGGCGGCGGAGTGGCGCAGCACGGTGAGGTACTCGTCGGACTGGTCGGTGACGATCTCGACCCGCGCGCCGTCGTGGACCTCGGCGTGCTTCTCGACGAGCTCGCCGTCGATCTTCCCCGCCACGGTGTCGCGACCGAGCCCGGGGCCGATCTCGAAGGCGACGTCCTCTACTGTCGCCCCCGCCGGAACGTCCAGCTCTGATCCGTCCGGAAGGACGACCGTCACGTCGGCCTGCGCATCGGTCTCGCTCATACCTCTTCGGAACCGGACGAGGGGCATAAGTTTGTTCGATCCCCGGCACCCGTTGACGAGACCGTCGATCCGGTCGCGTCACGGGCGGCGGCAACGCCCGCCGACGGCGACGACAGGTGGCGGTCGACGCGGCCATGGAAACACGCAAAAGGGGCGGCAACGATTGCGGGAACATGACGACCCATCGGGAGCCCCTGTCGTCCGTGCTGGAGACGATCGGGGAGACGCCGCTCGTCCGGGTACACGACTCGCCGGACGCGGTACCGGTGTACGCGAAGCTGGAGACGTTCAACCCCGGCGCGAGCGTCAAAGACCGGATCGGGAAGCACATGCTCGAACGGATGCTCGAGCGCGGCGACGTGGGCGAGGGCGGCACCGTCGTCGAGCCGACCGCGGGGAACACCGGGATCGGCATCGCCGTCGCGGCGAAGCAGCTCGGGCTGGACGCCGTCTTCGTCGTCCCCGAGCGGTTCTCGGTGGAGAAACAGCAGCTCATGCGGGCGCTCGGCGCGGAGGTTGTCAACACCCCGAGCGAGGACGGGATGGGGTTCGCCATCGACCGCGCGCACGAGATCGCCGACGAGCTCGACGACGCCGTCGTCCCCCAACAGTTCTCGAACCCGCTCAACGCCGAGGCCCACTACGAGACCACCGCCCCCGAGATCGACGAGGCGCTCGACGGCGAGGTGGGCGCCGTCGTCGCGGGCGTCGGCACCGGCGGGACGCTGATGGGGACGGCCCGCTACTTCCGCGAGCGCGACCCCGACACCTGCGTCGTCGCGGTCGAGCCGGAGGGGTCGGCCTACCGCGAGTTCCTCGGCGAGGAGGTCGACCACGGGGCGTACAAGACCGAGGGGATCGGCACCCACGACATCTCGCGGAACGAGCTGTTCGACCCCGACCTCGTCGACGACATCCTGACCGTTCCCGACCGCGCGGTCCACGAGGAGATGGGCCGGCTCGCGGCCGAGGAGGGACAGCTCGTCGCCTCGTCCGCCGCCGCGAACGCCATCGCGGCGAAGCGGGTCGCCCGCGAGGTCCGCGACGGCGACATCGACGCCCCGCACGACGCCGTCGTCACGATATTCTGCGACTCCTCCGAGCGCTACCTCTCGAAGGGCGTCTACCGGAGCTTCGAGGAGTGGGAGGGGTGAGCCCTCTGCCGCCGGTCCCCGCCGTCACCCCCGGAGGCGACCGTGTTCGACCTTCATACAGCGGTCCTGTACGACCTCGATCCCGTCGGCCTCGGCGGCCGCGGCCGCCTCGTCGTGGCCGATCCCGAGCTGGAGCCACGCCGCGCCCGCGTCGCCGCGCGCCGCGTGTCGCTCCCGCACCGCTTCGAGGATCTCCGGCACCTCCTCGCTCGGGCGGAACACGTTCACGAGGTCGACCTCGGCCTCGACGTCCGCGAGCTCGTCGAACGCGGGCTCGCCGAGGACCTCGTCGGCGAAGGGGTTCACGGGCACGATCCGGTAGCCGTGCCGCTGGAGGTACGCCGGCACGTCGTGGGCCGCCTTCCCCGGCGTCGTCGAGCAGCCGATCACGGCGACCGTCTCGGCGTCGAGCAGTCGGTCGAGTCCCTCGTCGTCGGTGGTGGGCATGGCCGGGCGTACGCGGTCGCGGGAATTAAACCGCCCGGCGGTCGCCCCCGCTCGGCGCTCAGGCCAACCGGATACTCGGCTCGTCGTCCTCGGAGAGCGTGACGACGCCGTCGAAGAGCTGCTTGATCGTGTTCATCGCCTGGTCGTCGTGGGAGGTCGAGTCGATGCTGAACAGGCCCAGCCCGTTCACGCTCTGGATGCGTCCGGTGAACACGTGGAGGAACCGGAACACGGTCTGGAGGTCCGAGTACATCAGCAGCGTCGAGAGCGAGTGGACCATCACGCGGTTCCGGTCGATCCCGCGGTCGCCGAACGCCTGCAGGAACTCGGAGAGCTTGATCCCGATGCCCGTCATGTCGACCGGGGAGGAGGCGTACTTGATACGGTCCGACTCGCGGGCGTCGCCGACGCCCTGCTGGCGCGTGACGCAGTCGACGACGGCGACCGGCTTCCCCTCGTACGCGGTTCGCTTCTCGTAGTCTTTCAGCACCCGGTCGGCGCCGTCCTTCGTGGTGACGACGATCGCGCCGTCGCCGCGGTCGGTGCCGGCGGCCAACACGTCCATCATCATGGACCGCTTGCCGGTCAGCGGCGGGCCGGTGAGGAGGAGGTTCGTCCCGGGGTCGACCTCCTCGTCGAAGTGCGGCCTCAGGTCATACATGGGCGCACCTCGGCGACGGCGAAAGCGACCCGGGCCTCTCGTTCGGCCGCGAGGCCGTACGACCAGAACACATCTACTACGGAAACCATGCTCGGTCCCGATAATATTCTTTTTGATCGGTCACGGCCGCGACCCGACGGCCGCCCGCGATGACCGCCGATCGGGTCCGAACCGCGGGAGTTAAAACGTCCAGCGGAATACCACACGGCACGGGCGCTTAGCTCAGTCTGGATAGAGTGCTTGGCTTCGGACCAAGTTGTCGCGGGTTCAAATCCTGCAGCGCCCATCCTGCCGCATAACACCTAGGAGTCAACAGACGGCGACGAGGTGTATTTAAACCTTTCTCCGATATTGGAGTAGAGTTCATTATGCCACGTCATCCCCATCTCCTCCGTCGTGCGATTTGCTAGAGTCAAGATTACCGTAGTTCATAATAAAGCTACTGACGCTTGACCTTCTGGAGAACGATTCAGCCTCTCTCGTGGTCAGCTCGCCACCTCTGATGACATCGTTCTTGTTCAATAGTTTGTGTCCCCAATAGAATTATTGTAGTTCAGCGCTAACCGCTACGCATGACAGATGAATCTGGGGCCGAGCTCTGGAAAGAGCACCAGAGTGCCTTTGACCGCGTGCGCGCGGTCGCCGTTACAGTTTCCGAGCCTAAGCCGGCTGACTGGATTGCAGAGCAGGCCCACGTCGCGGGAAATACTGCGCGCGACCACCTCCAACGCCTCGTGGAAATGAATGTTCTCCGAACCGCTACCGGAGGGACTGCAACCCGGTACGAACCCGACCCGCTCTACACGCGAATGCAAGCTCTCCGCGACCTCCTCGACAACCGGACCCGCGACGACCTTCTCGAACTGCGTGGCGACCTACAGGAGCAGGTCGAGGAGTGGAAAACCGAGTACGACGCGGATTCACCGAGCGACCTTCGCGAGCAGGCGGCACATGCCGATACTGCCGAGGCAACGCGAGAGATGCGCCGGACTGCGAACGACTGGGACATCATCTCGTATCGTCTCCAACTTGTAGAGGACGCTATCGAGCATTACTCTGACTACGCTGGAAGTACCCCAGCACCTGCCTGACCGGATGTTCGCGTTCGACGGCGGCTACGACCCCGGACAGGCATCGCACACGATTCTACTCGAACTCAGACGCACGATTGAGCGACACCCTACCGTCCAACATGCGAGTGGGGAGCCGCCCGGCCAATTCATCCGTGTCGTTGCGACACTTGACCCTGCTATCCTCGGCAGCGAAGCGGACGAGGGAACACTCACCCTTCGGTGGTACGCGGGCGAGGCTGCCGACGCAGACCCCGAATTCGCCTTTCATTACAGCGAAAGCTCGGGCTTCGACTGTGGGTGGCACCACGAACCGAATCCGCACGTGGATGGATGGGCGCACTATCAAGAACGCCCGGCGGCTAATGACGAGTACGTGTATGAGGCTATCTCCTTCCGCAGTCTCCAGCCAGTTCCGTTGCTTTGGGAAATCCTTGACCGCCTTGAAGCCCGCCTTATTGACTAAGTCGCCGAGTGTATGTAGTTTAGACTATTCTCACTGTGTGTCTGTGGATGTTGAAAGCCATTCGAGTATGAATCACAACGAGGCGCACAAGTTAGTGAACGTAGACGGTAGCAGTTTCTGCTACTAACGGTGGACGATGTCGTCACGTTGATTGGCCGAAATGCTCCTCAGCTTTCTCACGGAACCACGTCTTGAATTGCTCATACTTCTCGTGTTCGTAGATATCCGTGGCAGACGACCGCCACAGTGTCCCGTGCCGAGCATAGTAGATGCCGACTTCAGAGAAACGAGGCATTTCATCTAACTCGTCTCCCGCGAGGTCAGCTAACACGACATACCCGACAAGCTGACGCCAATAATCCGGTTTCAATTTGAGATTCTTGACGGTCTTGATGTCGACGAGCATCTCGTCAAGGACGATGTCTGCATCTGCTCCACTCACCAAGCGTGATGCGGACCCGAACGTGGGATTTAGCAGTACGTGATTCGCTCCCCGGAATTCATCTCGCGGAATAATGTCGTACAGACAGCGGCTGCTGGAGGCCTTAGGTGCGATGAGAACTCCACAATCTTCGCAGAAGTTCATGTAACGTACAGAATCGAAGACAAGATAGTCATATGCTATGTGGTGCCCTCAACGAGCTTGTCGTCATCAGTCGAATTTCTTGGGTAAGAGGTCGGTCTTTTGTAAAGGGAGTCTCGACCGAAATGCTCGCGATACCATATTGGACAAACGTCTAATATTATCCAGAATATAGGGCTGCCCCTAGCGAAGATAGCCGATGTGAAAATGCCGATTATTCTCGAACAACACAGACAATTGAAATCTGGGTATAGGGCACAGTAACCCTGAATTTGGCTATTTAACTTCTTCTACTTTCTCAGTCTTTCCTCCATCTAGTATATGAATCCTTCTACTTTAGAAATTCCAAAACTAGTCACACTTATACTACATTCAGACGTTTGTAGGAGTAATGGAAACGAATGAATCGGCTGTGATTGACCCGTGCATGAATCTCAGTAAAATGCCGTCTTTCTTCCGCGAGGTGAGCCACAAATGAGCGCTGCTGACGACACATCTCCGAAGGTCTCTGACCTGTCTGCGGAAGAGATGATGCAGATGTTCACGGACAAGATGTCGGAGGAACTGAGTCCATCACTCTCGTCAAAGACACCGAAAGAGGCCGTGGACAAATACTTCCAGACCCGAAATATGAGAGCTGGTACTGAGTACACGCACCGTTCTGCCTTGTACAACCACTTCGTTGTCTGGTGTGATGAGGTGAGGGGAATCACTGACCTGAGCGAATTAACGGGTAACGACCTCGCGGATTACCGTGTCTGGAGGCGAGAAGAAGCACCGACGAAGGTCAAGAAACTACGACCCAAGTCAGAAGAGACGCAGCAAAAGATTCTTCGAGTGTTCATCAAGCGATGTGAGCAGTGGGAATTCGTCACGCCCGGTCTACACGAGTACGTCCTCATACCGAAGGTCAGCCGAAGTGACGAGGTTCGAGATGAAATTCTCGATTCACACACTGCGAAGCAAATACTCGATTGGCTTGCTCGGTACGAGTATGCGAGCCTTCACCACGTCATCTGGCTCCTGTATGCAGAGAGTGGAGCACAATTGGGTGGAATTCATTCGCTTGACGTGTCGGACTACGTGTCCCAGAGGGAAGGTGGGTATCTGAAATTGAGACACCGACCGAAGACGGGAACGACACTGAAGAATGGTGAGGAGGGTGAACGCGATGTTAGTATTACTCTGGACGTTTGTGACGTTCTGGATGACTACCTTGATGATAAGCGGGTGGACCAGTCAGACGAGTACGGCCGAGCACCGTTGCTGACTACCTCGCATGGGCGAGTTTCGAAGTCGACCATTCGCACGTACTTCTACGCGTGGACGCGTCCCTGCGCTATCGGTATGGAGTGTCCCTACGGTAGAGACCCGCGTGAGTGCGATGCCGCCAAGAGAAATAACTGGGCATTCAAGTGCCCAGACAGTCTGAGCACCCATCCGGTTCGGAAAGGGTATATCACAGCCAGTCTCAAGGATGCGATTCCAAAGATGGTACTCTCAGAGAGGTGCGACGTATCCGAGAAGATTCTCGACCGGCACTACGACTTCCGGACCAAGCAAGAAAAGATGGAGGCCCGGATGAGGTTGATGAAGATGGCACACCAACAAAACCAGAAATATGGCGCATAGAGGCCTTTCCATCAAATAATTCCTTAGAGGGCACGAAACAGCAGATAGCGGAAGCTCTGAGTTTTCCCACAGTAGCTCATACTTTGACTGAAATCACAATGACCTTCATAGATGGTTTCCAGACTTCCACTTTCGGAGCTGATGGCTAGGGAGTAGATTTATAGCGATGAATCACTTAACTGCTCGTATGTCGACTGAATTCGCTCGGGAACCCGCTCAGTCAGAGGGAGACGATGAGCCCTCTGTACCGGTAGAGGTTCTCGAAGCGATTGATAACCTTGCAGAGGGCAACACCGCTAGCAAGGACGAAATCGAAGCCGTTCTCAAATTTTAAACTTTTAAGTCGCATTACCGTCTCTTGAAGCTGTGTGGCGCATATTCCTCTAGGCGGGTCTGAAGAGACGCACATTATATTTGATGGGAGGTTCCCTAACCATCTCGCTGGTCTGAGTGCTTCCGAACAAAAGAACCTACTAACGAAACTCAGGAATATCGCGAAGGAAACTGCGCCGCCTGACGGGTATGTTTACGAACAAATTGGAAACTTAGATATAATCAAATTCAGCGAAGCGGGCCGTGTATACGCAAAAGTAGTCACGTTCATACCCGAGGGCAATACTAACTATCATATAATTTACGTTCTCTACGTTGACGAAGACCACGAATATGACCAAGGCGAACTGGGAAAATTCAGCCAGCAAGCCCAACAGAAACTTGATATGATTACAGATTTGGACACGGTTGAAGATGTTGATGCATATCTTGAGGAGCATAATTCGCTGACTGCCGGCGACTTAGATGACCTTCTGGACGGGTAGATAACTTCTTACAAGTTTCCAGTAGAACGGTCCAGAAAGACTGGTAGCCAGACATCCTACGAGCACTGCCGGACACCGTAGGAGTAATAAAAAGTTGTGAATACCGACTCACGGTTGTTGTGTAGTTTGGATTATATATTGTTGAGGTATTTTCTCCGCTGTTCCATCTTCGTTTTCTCATCCCGCCGGTCGTAGTGTTTGTCGAGGGTATCTGGGTTCACGTTCGCACGGGCTGAGACGACCTCAACCGGAACATCCGAGCTGAGATGATGCGTTATCGCACCTCGGCGAACAGCGTGCGATGACACGCTCTCGGGACACTTCGATGCGTGGACGTACTCCGCAGCTTCGCATTCTTCCGGGTCCCGATTGAGAGGACATTGAAGTCCAATTCTACACGGCCGCGACCAGTTGTACACAATCGTCGTCGGCGTGGTAGCGTGCATTCGTCCGTGTGGTGTTGCGATGAGTGGCTCCCTCCCGAATTCATCAACAACATCCGGTCGTTGGTTGTCTATCCAGTCATCAAGCAGAGCACAGACCTCCGAAGAGAGCGCGACGAACCGTTCTCCCACCATTTTATTCTTGATTGGCGTGTCCGTCTCTGGTCGATGGCGAATTTCCAGCGACTGGTCGTCTGGATGGTAGTCCGACAAATCGAGTGTTCGGACTGCTCCACGACGGAGCATCGTATGCCACTGGAGCGTGAGAACCACGTGTGCTCGCGAGGCATACTCGTATTTCCCCAAGTGGGTCAGGATGGCTTCGGCCTGCTCGGGAGTGAGCCGGTCGTCCCGTACGTTTTCGTCGGCATCAAGGTCGGGTGAGAGAACTTTCTCGCTGAGGTCGGGTTTGACTGCGTCGACAGTCTCTAGGAACCGGATGAACACGCGAAGCGTATCCATCTGCGTTTTTTCGGTGACCGGTTTGATTTCCCCGTCGTGGCTTCGCCGCCATAGTCGGAACTCGTGGAGAAGACGGCCGGTGAGCTCGTTGAGATTCGTGATTTCCTTTTCGTGTTCACACCAGCGGACGAAGTGTCCGAGGCGGGATTTGTGGGAGCGAAGGGTCGATTTGGCCACTTCGCGTCGTCGATGGTCGATGTACAGTGCGAGTGCTTCGTCGGGCGCGATTGGTTCGAGGTCGTCCATAGTTGGTCCAGCAAATCCCAGTCGGGAGGCGGCGGATTCTGGACCAGCCTGCTGATTGATACTAGGTTGTTACGGGGTGGACAGGGTTCCTGCAGCGCCCATGATTTTGCGACGACCGCACAGGAAGAGCTAAATCCGGGTCGAAGGTTTGAATCGGGGTATGAAGCGAGGCGGGACGACCGTGGTTCACGATCCCGCAGCGCTCATTTTTGCGGGTCGTTTCGAAACGAGCTCCGAATCGCTCGGAATCGCTGTCGCTCGGACGGACACCGAGCGGGAGTTCAGTCCGCCGGACAGCGGTCGATTCCGAGCACGCGGTAGAGGAGACACCGACGCGTCGCGCCCTCGACGATCAGGACCGCCCCCGCGACGCCGAGTCCGACCGCGGAGACGACCGGAACGGTCAGGCGCCCGGTTGCCGCGAGGACCGCGAGCACGGCGATCGCGACGCCGGCCGCGATCCGGACGAGCGCGTCGATCCGCCCGATGTTTCGTTTCACGCGGTATGCTAAGGGCTGCCCGAACAAAATTCCGTGGTGTCCGCGTAACGGCTTACGGCCCGACAGCGACTCGCTACGCCGGGGCGACGCGCCACGTCGTCGCGCCCGTGTACGACCACTTCTCGATCTCGACGTCCTCCATCGAGTCCCGAAGTCGGACGATCAGCGCGCCGATCTCCTTCGGCGAGAGGCCGACGTCGTCGGCGATGAACTTCGCTTTGAAGTACGTCTCGCCGTCCGCCGCCTCGGTCCGGAGGAACTCGGCGAGCCGATCGGCCTTCGACGCCGACGGTTCGGGCTCGGCGGCCGAGTGAACGGTCTCTTCGGTCGCGCTCATGCGTGACCCCCGGAACCGTGGTGGTCGTGACCGACGACGACGCAGGCGACGTGGAGGACGATGAGCGCGAGCGGACGCCACCCTTGCTCGAAGCCCGCGACGCCGTACGCCGCGGGCACGTACGCGATCGGCAACAGGATCGCCGCCCAGAAGGCGACGGCCCGAACGCTCGCGACCGCTCGGTTCCAACACGCGCTCGACAGGGTGGCGCCGATCCGTATCGGCGCCCGAATCGATCGGGAGGACGTTTTGCTTGACATGGGGAACACCGGACGTACTCGTCGCATGGACGGCCGGCATCATATAAGGGGCAGAGCGTTGTCGCGGCTTCGCCTGGATTAACGATCGCTCCGGTCATTTCGAGACTGTTTACCGATGTGGCGCGATCGTTCAAAACGCTGTCAGAGGCAGTTAGAAAATTTATAACTGTCTGAGGGGCGCTCGTTTTCGGAAGCTTCTGGTCAGTGGTCGGACGCCGGATCGCCGTCGCTCCCCGGTCGAAACCCTTCACTCGTCACATCGCCGCCGCTCGCGACGTCGTGCGCGGCGGCAGAAAAATGGGGCCGGAGGGATTTGAACCCCCGATCGACTGATATCTCCGGTGCGCCTCGGAACTCCAGAGGGTCGTCAACGCGAGCGATGATCAGTCGCCCGCTCGGTATATCAGTCTGGAGCGTCGTCCCAGGCGCGGACCTCTGGAGTCAGTCGCCATGCCTGGCTTGGCCACAGCCCCACGCGGTGTCGCATCGAGACGTTGCCGAAAGACGGGTAAAGGGGTTTCGATCGCGAGCGATTGAGGGACGGAAGGGCGACGCGATCGGCGTCGAACACCGGATCGCCCTCGACCGTCACGACCGACGCCTCGCCTCCGTCAGCGGTCGTCGTCGCTCCAGTCGCATTCCTGGCATTTGAACCCGGTGACGAACTCGGTGACGCTCGGCATGTAGCCGACGGTGATGACGTCGCCGCCGCACTCCGGACAGTCGCGGTCGGCGTCGGCGATCGACTCGGCTTCGAGCACCGGCTCGCCCTCGACCAGCTCGGCGAGCTTCTCGGGCGTCACCATCCGCCCCTGAACGACGCGATTGGACATACACGGCGTAGCGGACGGAGCACCTAAACCCCGGCGACACGCCGGAGCGGGGGCCGATCGGTTCCGGGCCGACGCCTACAGCCAGGGAGCGCGGGAGTCGTCGTCGGTGAACGGGTCGGCGTCGTCGTCCGGGTCGCGGTCGCCGCCGTTGGCCAACGCCGTCACGTCGTCGCTGACGATCGGACCGGGAGCGTCCGGCGGGGTGTCGAGCGGCGGGTCGGTCGGCGCGATCCCCTCGTCGCCGGGGGTCTCGTCGTCCGCCGGGCCGTCCGCGTCGCCGCCCTCCGCGTCACCGTCGCCATCGCCCTCCGCGTCACCGCCGACGGGCCCGTCGTCCGGCGAGTCGCCGTCGGCGTCCGCGACGGGACCCGCGTTCGGGTCGTAGGCGAACAGCGTGGTGACGGCGAGGACGGCCAGCGCGATCGGCGCTTCGGTCTGCATCAGGTCGAACGGCCCGAGCAGGATGGGGAGCGCGAGCACGCCGAGCGCGACCGCCGAGCCGAACCGGAAGCGGTCGATGTCGACGCGGCCGCGGAGGTGCGGCGACAGCAGCGCGATCGACAGCGCGAACGCGACGCCGACGCCCGCCGCGGCGGCCCCGTTGACCACGTACTCCGGCGACGTCTCGATCGCGAAGCCGCTGGGGTCGAAGCTCGCGACGAGCCCGAGCGCGATGATGACGCCGGGGCTCGGCAGGAACTCGCCGATCTCCGAGCTCGCGGTCTTGGCGGCGATCGTGAGGATCACCAGCCCGGCGAACCGCTCGAAGACGGGGAGGTTGAGGAAGCCCCTGAACGTGGGGGCGAACGCGGCTTCGAGCGCCGCCAGCGGGACGACCACCGCGCCGATCAGCAGCACCGAGGTCACCATCTCGCGGCGGCTGCCGTCCATCTCGGCGAGGATCACGGCTGCGGTCGCCGATCCGCCGAAGATGAGGATGCCGGTCTCGACGACTCCGGTCGCGGTGCTCAACACGCCGGCGACGACGAGGGCGGGGAAGATGCCGTCGATCAGCGGCAGCACCATGACCGTCGCGAGCAGCTTCGTCGCGCTGCCCACCTGCCGCTCTAAGCGGAGCGCTATCGGGTGGCGTGAGACGCTCATTCAGGGGCGATGTCCCTGACCGACGGGGAGACGGTGGGAAGCGGACGACCCGCGATAGCCGAGGGCCCGGCGTGCGGAGTCGAAGCCGAAGGCGGCCCGACGAGCCCATGTGAAGAGTTTGCGCGGATTGCCGGCTGTAAAGGAGGCGCCGAGGACGCGGATCGGCTGGCCGGCGGTGCGCGCGTTCATGGAACTGTCGGAGTCCATACTTCGTATACGCGTTTCGGTCGCGTTAAAGGTTGTGTGAGACCCGTCCGCACGACACGGACGATCGCCGGCGTCCGCTTATGAGTGCGGGCGGGAACCGACGGCCGATCGCCCGCTCCGCCGACGATCCGTCGCCGAACCCGGCGCCCGGGCGTCGAATCGCGGATCGGTTCGGGCATGCGAAATCGAACGAGGCGGCGGCGGCCGCCGGGACGGAACGCCAACGATGTCGGCGACGTGAGACCACGGTGATAGCCCCGGTCGACACCGGCCTCGTCGTGCTCTGTTCGATCCACGAATTCGCATATCTGCCGGCCAGGAATGAGAACGACGTGCACGTCCGTGCTGACTCGCAACGTTTTTTATTCGGCACTCACGACGGTTTATATGGAGACAAACTCCGGTCGATTCTCTGCGAAGCTCGACGTGCCGGAAGCGCTGACGTTCGACGACGTGCTCCTCCGCCCCAAGGAGAGCCGGGTCGAGCCCGACGACGCCGACCTCTCCGCGCGCGTCTCGAAGAACGTCGAACTCACCGTGCCGGTGCTGTCGGCGGCGATGGACACCGTCACCGAGAGCGACCTCGCGATCGCGATGGCCCGCGAGGGCGGGCTCGGTGTCCTCCACCGCAACATGACCGTCGAGGAGACGGCGGCCGAGGTCGAGCGCGTCAAGCGCGCCCACGAGCTCGTCATCCGCCGCGAGAACGTCGTGACGGTCTCGCCCGACGACACCGTGCGCGAGGCCGACGCCGTGATGGAGCGACAGGGCGTCTCCGGCGCCCCCGTCGTCGCCGGCGACGACACCGTTCTCGGGATCATCTCCGGCACCGACATCCGCCCGTACCTCGAGGTCGGCGAGGACGACGCCGTCAGCGAGGCGATGACCGACGAGGTCATCACCGCGCCGGAGGACGTCGAGGCGCGCGAGGCGCTCGAACTGATGTACGACCACAAGATCGAGCGCGTCCCGGTCGTCGACGGCGACGACCGGCTCGTCGGGCTCGTCACGATGCAGGGGATCCTCCAGCGCCGCGAGCACGAGGACGCCGCCCGCGACGGGGAGGGCCGCCTGCTGGCGGGCGTCGCCGTCGGCCCCTTCGAGGAGGAGCGCGCGATCGCGGCCGACGAGGCCGACGTCGACGTGATCTTCATCGACTGCGCGCACGCTCACAACCTCAACGTGCTCGACTCGGCGCGGGCGATCAAAGGGACCGTCGACGCCGACGTCGTCGTCGGCAACGTCGGCACGCGCGAGGCCGCGGAGGCCGCCGTCGACTTCGCCGACGGGCTGAAGGTGGGGATCGGGCCGGGCTCGATCTGCACCACGCGCGTCGTGAGCGGCGCCGGGATGCCGCAGATGACCGCGGTCTCGGAGGTCGCCGACGTGGCGACCGAACACGGCGTGCCGGTGATCGCCGACGGCGGCATCCGCTACTCCGGCGACGCGATCAAGGCGCTCGCCGCGGGCGCGAACGCGGTCATGCTCGGATCGTACTTCGCCGGCACCGACGAGGCGCCGGGCCGCGTCATCACGATGCAGGGGAAGAAGTACAAGCAGTACCGCGGGATGGGCTCGGTCGGCGCGATGAAGTCGGGCGGCGGCGACCGCTACCTCAAGGAGGAGGAGGAGGACGAGGAGTTCGTCCCCGAGGGCGTCGAGGCCGCGACCCCGTACAAGGGGAGCCTCGCCTCGGAGCTCCACCAGCTCACCGGCGGGATCTGCTCCGGGATGGGGTACGTCGGCGCCGAGACGGTCCCCGAGCTGCACGAGCGCGCGGAGTTCGTCCGCGTCTCCAGCGCCGGGCAGACCGAGGGGCACCCACACGACGTGATGATCACGGACGAGGCGCCGAACTACAGCCCGAACGAGTGACCCGGCCGGCGGTCGGGCGACCGGCGGGCCGATCCGGCGGGGTCCGGTAGCGGCGGTGTGGGCCCGAAGAGGTATTTTAATATAGCCCGCGGAACGACGAAAGGTGTGAGCGAATACCTCGTCGCTCCGAGAACCCATGAGTGAGCAACCGCCGCTCGTCCTCGTGGTCGAGGACGAACCGGATTTGGCCGACCTGTACGCCGCGTGGCTCGGCGACGAGTACCGCGTCCGGACCGCGTACGGCGGCCAGGAGGCGCTGGAGCAGCTCGACGAGGCCGACGACGACGTCGACGCGATCCTCCTCGACAGGCGGATGCCGGGGCTCTCTGGCGACGAGGTGCTGTCGGCGGTGCGCGAGCGCGGGATCGACTGCCGGGTCGCGATGGTCACCGCCGTGGAGCCCGACTTCGACATCCTGAAGATGGGGTTCGACGACTACCTCGTGAAGCCGGTCACCAGCGACACCCTCAAGGAGACCGTCTCGGGGCTGTTGCGGCGCGGCGAGTACGACACGGAGATGCAGGAGCTGTTCTCGCTGACCTCGAAGAAGGCGATGTTGGAGACGGAGAAGAGCGCGACGGAACTCGCCGACAACGACGAGTACCAGCGGCTCACGGACCGGATCGAGGAGCTGCGGTCGCGGGCCGACGAGTCGCTGGAGGCGGTGACCGAGGACGACGATGACTTCAAGAAGCTGTTCCAGGAGTTCGACGACGGGGAGTGACGGGCCGGCCGCGGACCGCCGCCGGGCCGCCCCCGGCGGGCGTCGGTCGTGTTCCCGCGGTCCGTAACCTGACGCGCTGTCCGTAAGCCGACGGTGCCGCCGGTCCCGTCCCCGCCGACTATTTAAATACGGTCCGGCCGAACCGACGATCGAATGCGCGTCAGCGACCTCCCGCTCGCGGAGCCGCACGTCGACCACTTCGCCGAGCGGGGGATCCGGGAGCTGTACCCCCCGCAGGCGGCCGCCGTCGACGCCGGCGTCTGCGAGGGCGAGAACGTCGTCGCGGCGATCCCCACCGCCTCGGGCAAGACGTTCGTCGCCGAGCTGGGGCTGTTGACCGCGGACGGGCCGGGGCTGTACGTCTGCCCCCTCCGGGCGCTCGCCCGGGAGAAGTACGAGGCGTTCGCGGCGCTGCCCGGCGTCGACGTGGGGATCTCCACCGGCGACTTCGACGCCGCGGGCGAGGCGCTCGCGGGCAACGACGTCGTCGTCGCCACCAGCGAGAAGGTCGACTCGGCGATCCGCAACGGCGCCGCCTGGGTCGACGAGCTCGCCTGCGTCGTCGTCGACGAGGTCCACCTCCTCGGCGCGGAGCGCCGCGGCCCGACCCTCGAAGTGACGCTCGCGACCCTCCGCCGCCGGAACCCCGACGTGCAGGTCGTCGCGCTCTCGGCCACCGTCGACAACCCGGAGGCGATCGCCGGGTGGCTGGACGCGACGCTCGTCGAGTCCGACTGGCGTCCGGTCGACCTCCGGACCGGCGTCGCCGTCGGCGGGCGCGTCGAGTTCGACGACGGGACGGCGATCGACGTCGCGGTCGAGGGGGGAGCGGGCCCCGGAGAAGACGGCGACGATGACGCCGACGGCGACGACGCCCCCGACGACACCGAGGTCACCGCCGCGCTCGTCGCCGACACGGTCGCCGACGGCGGGCAGTGCCTCGCGTTCGTGCGGTCCCGGACGGAGGCGGTCGCGCTGGCGGAGCGGCTCGCCGAGGACGGGCTCGGAGCGGAGATGGGGGTCGAGTCGGCCGCGGCGGCCGCCGCCGACGAGGTCGAGGCGGTCGACGGCACGGTCACCGGGCGACGGCTCGCCGACTGCCTCCGGTCGGGCGTGGCGTTCCACCACGCCGGGCTCCGCTCGGGGCACCGCTCGGTCGTCGAGTCGGCGTTCCGCGACCGCGACGTCGCATGCATCTGCGCGACGCCGACGCTCGCCGCCGGCGTCAACGTCCCCGCGCGCCGCGTCGTGGTCCGCGACCAGAAGCGCTACGCCGGGTCGGCGATGGAGTGGCTCCCGACGCTGGAGGTCCACCAGATGTGCGGCCGCGCGGGCCGCCCCGGGCTCGACCCCCACGGCGAGGCGGTGCTCGTCGGCGACGCCGACAGCGAGGCCGAGCTCGTCGAGCGCTACGTGGAGGGCGAGCCGGAGGCCGTCGAGTCGACGCTCGCGGACCCCGCGTCGCTCCGGACCCACGTCCTCTCGGCGGTCGCGACCGGCTTCGCCGAGACGGAGGAGGAGATCCTCGGCGTCTTCGAGGGCACCTTCTACGCCCGGGAGGCCGGCGCCGGCGGCCTCGCCGACGCCGTCGCCGTCGCGGTCGACGACCTCGTCGCGGCCGAGATGGTCCGCCGGGAGACCGGGGGCGTCGACGACTACCGGCTGGTCGCCACGCCGGTCGGCGAGACCACCTCGAAGCAGTACGTCAGGCCGGAGACCGGCGAGCGGATCGTCGCGGGGCTCCGGACCGCCGCCGAGATGGCCGACGCGACGACGCTCACCGCCTTCGAGGTGATCTGCGACACCCCCGACATGCAGGACACCTACCTCGGCAACGAGGAGCGCGCCGAGATCTACCGGTTCGCCCGGGCGAACGCGGGGCGGCTGACCACGGCCATGGGCGAGACCGACGAGTTCGAGGAGTGGTTGGAGTCGGTGAAGACCGCCCGGATCCTCGACGAGTGGATCGGGGGCGCGACGGTCGAGGAGCTCGTGGAGGCGTACCGGATCGGCCCGGGCGACCTCGACTCGCGGATCGAGCGCGCCGAGTGGCTGCTGAGCGCGGCCGAGGCGCTCGCGGAGACGGTCGGCGTGAGCGTGCCGGCGGTGTCGCGGGCGCGGGCTCGGTTGTAGCCGGAGTGAAGAAGCGGCGGCCGGACCCGTCAGTCGGCCGGCTCGACCGCGCGGTGGAACGGCGTCCGGGCGATCGTCCGGCGGAGGTCCGCCAGCGAGTCGCGGCCGGCGTCGCCGGCGACGGACATCACCGCGAACACCTCCTGCCTGGAGACCTTCACGCCGGTCTCGGTGAGCGCGTCCTCGGGGCGGGAGCTGAGCTCGCGGAGGGTGCCCACCGCGAGCAGGTACGGGACGGTCCACGCCTCCATCGTGTTCCCGTTCGAGAGCGGCATCGTCTCCAGGTACGCCTGCGCGTCGTCGAGGAACGACCGGGCGTACTCGGCGGTGCGGCCGACGACGCGGGCCGACGACTCCCGGTTGTCGGGATGGACGACGCGCTCCTGCTCGACCCCCTCGTCGGCCAGCCACTCGGCGGGGAGGTAGACGTTGTTCTCCTCGGTGTAGTCGTCGTACACGTCCTTCGAGACGTTGACGAGCTGGAGGAGCAGCCCGAACTCCTCGGCGGTGTCGCGGAGCCGCTGCGCCCGGTCCTCGCCGACGTCGCCCCGGGTGAGGAGGTTCGTGATGAGGTTGCCGACGGTGCCGGCGGCGTAGTAGCAGTACTGCTCTAACTCGTCGCGGTCGTCGATCCGGAGGCCGCCCTCGGTGGCGTGCCGGTCGACGAACATCGCCATCCCGTCGACCATCTCCAGCACGGGCGGGACGATGGCCTCGCGGGCCTCGGGCTCTAAGTCCTCGAACGTCGCCACGATCGTCGGGGCCTCGGCGACGACCTCCCAGTCCTCGTCGCGCTCGGCGGGCGCGGGGAGCCACTCGTCGACGGCCTCGCGGAACGCCGCGATGTCGACGTCGGAGTCGGGGTCGACGGCGTTGCGGTACGTGCGAAGCGCGTCGCTCTGGGCCTCGGGGGGGATGTGCCCAGCGTCCTCGACGGTGTCGGCGACCCGGCAGAGGAGGTACCCCACGCAGATCTGCGAGGCCATCGGCTCCTCCAACACGTCGACCGTCAGCGCGAAGGTCCGAGAAACGCCCTGCACCGCCTCGTGACACCACGAGAGGTCGGGCTCGACGGGATCGTGTGCTCGTCCGCTCATTCAGTTACCGACACTTACGGCACAACGCATAAAAAGCCTCGTGGAACGCCGCAAGCCTCCGCGAGCCGGGACGGCGACGGCGTCCCGGCGTTCGCGGGGACGGACCGACCGACGGCGGCGCGATCGGCGGTGAGGAATCCCACCGGCGTGTAAGATCGTGTAGAAACCGATAAGTCGCCGTGTCCGGAGTGTGTGGCATGGACTTCGCGCTCTCCGAGGAGCAGCGTCAGATCCGCGACACGGTCGCGGCGTTCGTCGACGCGGAGGTCGTCCCGCGGGCCGCCGAAATCGACGAGACCGACGAGTTCCCGGCGGACCTGATCGACGAGATGGCCGACCTCGGCCTCATGGGGATGCCGTTCCCGGTTGAGTACGAGGGCGCCGGCCTCGACTACCACAGCTACGCGATCGGCCTCGCGGAGATCTCTCGCGGCTCCGGCGGGCTCGGCACCGTCGTCGCCGCACACACCTCGCTCGCGGGCAACATGCTCTACGAGTTCGGCGACGGGGCGCAGAAGGAGCGGTACCTCACCGCCCTGAACACCGGCGAGGACGTCGGGGCGTTCGCGCTCTCGGAGGCCGAGGCCGGCTCGGACGTGCCGGCGATGACCACGACCGCGGAGCGCGAGGCGCGGAGCGCCTCCGAACGGAGCGGCGTCGCCGCGGAGCGCGACGGCGACGGCTACCTCGTCAACGGCGGGAAGCTCTGGATCTCGAACGGCTCCGTCGCGGACACGGTCGTCCTCTTCGCCAAAACCGACCCCGACGCGGGCCGGAAGGGGATCTCCTCGTTCGTCGTCCGTCCCGAGGAGGACGACGGCTTCGTCGTGGAGGGGACCGAGGACAAGCTCGGCGACAAGGGGTGCCCGACCGCGGAGCTCCGCTTCGACGACATGTGGATCCCCGAGGACCGACGGCTCGGCGGGGAGGGCGAGGGGTTCGTGCAGGCGCTGAAGACGCTGAACGGCGGCCGGATCACGATCGCGGCGCGGTCGGTCGGCATCGCCCGGGCCGCCCTCGACGAGGCGAAGTCGTACGCGGGGGAGCGCGAGCAGTTCGACCGGCCAATCTCCGACTTCCAAGCGATCCAGCACAAGCTCGCCGACATGGACACGAAGGCCCGCGCCGCGGAGCTGCTGATGCACGAGGCCGCGGACCTGAAGATGCGCGGCGAGGAGTACGTCAAGGAGGCCGCGCAGGCGAAGCTGTACGCCTCGGAGATCGCCCGCGAGGTCGCCAACGAGGGGATCCAGATCCACGGCGGCTACGGCTACACGAAGGACTTCCCGGCCGAGCGCTTCTACCGCGACGCGAAGCTCTCCGAGATCTACGAGGGGACCAGCGAGGTCCTGCGGAACACGATCGCTCAACGCCTGCTCGACGAGTGAGTCGGGCGCGGAGGCCGACTACGTCTCGTCGTCCGCCGAATCGCTCCCGCTCTCGACCGAGTCCGCGGCGGTCCCGTCGTCGCTCTCGGCCGAGCCGTCCTCGGACTCGTCGCCGCTCTCTCCGTCCGGCTCGTCCCCGCGATGCGCCACGTCCGCGTCCGAGGGGAACCGATCGACCGCGTACTCGCCGGTGTCGATCCGCTCCGCGGGCTCGGAGTAGTCCCGCTCGCTCGTGGAGAAGTCCGGTCGGATGACGCCGTCGTCGGGGACCTCCGGGCTCGCGTCGTCGTCGCCGGTGTCGGCGTCGACGTCGGATTCGGCGTCCGCGATATCGACCGCGTCGGTGTCAGGGGTCGACTCGACCGTCTCGTCGGCGTCGCCGTCCGCCGTCTCGTCGACATCGCCGTCGGAATCTGGCTCTACCGCCTCGTCGGCATCGGCGTCGAGATCCGACCCGACCGCCCCGTCGGCGTCGCCCTCGAACCACTCGAAGCGGTCCCGGCGGTCGCGCTGTTCCCGGAGCGACGACTGGAGCCGCTCCTGTAGCGTCTCGCGGAGCTCGATCGCCTCGTCGAGCTCGAAGTCGACCGCGGCGGCCGACGTGCCGGAGAGCGAGCTGCCCCCGGCGGTGTCGGCGACGACCGTCGCCACGTTCCACCGGCGCTGGAATATCGTCCGGCTGTCGATGACGGTCTGGATCCGGTAGTACGGGACGACCGTCACCGTCCGGTTCCAGAAGCCGTTGCGCGTGAGGAGGTGGTCGTCGCCCAGCCAGTAGCCGCGGTGCTTCCACTTCAGGTGCGCGGCCGGCGGCACGGCGAGCAGCAGGACGGCCGGACCGTACCACGGGAGGTCGGGGCCCGCGAACCAGTCGACGGCGAAGGCGACGCCGACGAGGACCGCGACGGCGATCGCGTACCGCACGACGTAGCGCCACCGGATCCGCTTCGGCGGCCGGGAGAACGTCGGCGTGCCGAACGGCTCGACCTCGTGGGCGAGCCGGTAGACGCGGTCCGTCGCCGCGATGGGGACGGCCGCCTGGCTCCCCCCGTCGCCGGACTGCCCGGGGGCGTAGCCGGCGGTCTCGATCGAGAGGCTCGCGTAGCCGAGCGCGCGCTTCGCCGGGTTGTCGGAGACCGTCAGCGTCTGCACCTTCTCGGTCGGGATCGAGCCGCTGTACCGGCGGAACAGCCCGCGCTCGTACCGGAGCTCGTCGCCGGCGCGCGAGAGGCGGAAGCCGTAGTAGTTCGAGAACGCGACCCCCGCGCCGAGGACCCACGACACGAGGAACAGCGCGCCGACGGCGACGACCGCGGTCGCGGTGAGCGCGGCGGCGGACGCCTCGGGGATGTACCCGGAGAGCACCGGGACCGACCCCGAGCTCAGGAACGCCAGCAGCCCGATGAGCCGCCCGTCGAACGAGAGCGCGCCGACCAAGGCGAGCTCGCCCGGCGAGATGGCGAACAGCTCCTCCTCCTCCGGACCGACCGCGTCGCCGTCGGCGGCCTCGTCGGTCCCCGCCGCCCCGGTCGACTCGCCGTCCGACGAGCCCGACTTGCGCCGTTGGACCTCGCGGCGGATCCGGGTCGCCTCGTCGGGCGTGACGAACCGGATCGACCCCTCGGTGGAGGAGCCGCCCGCGGTCTCCAGGTCGACCGCGGCGATGCCGATCGCCCGCTGGATCACGCTCTGGCTCACGTCGACGTTCTGGATCCGTCGGTAGGGGATCTCCCGCTCGCGGCGCGAGATCACGCCGGAGGAGATGTCGAGCGTGTCCTCCGTGAGCTCGTACTCGAACCGCCGGTAGTAGGCGACCTGGTACGCGAGCGCGGCGAGGAGGATCGCCCCGCCCGCACCGACCGCGATCGGGAGTCCGAAGTCGTTGCTGTTGACGACGAAGAAGGCGACCACGACGAACCCCGACACCTTCTGGAGCGCGCGGTACGGGACCGACCGGGGCGCGAGCTTCACACCGCGTCCTCCCCGTCCGCGCGGATCGCCAGTCGCTTCAGCTCCTCGCGGAGGTCGCTCGCGCCGTCCGGCGTCAGCCCCGGGATCCGGACGTCGGCGCCGCGGGAGCCGGCCGTGTAGACGACGCAGGAGGCGAGCCCGACGCCGCGCTCGACCGGCCCGCGCCGGGAGTCGACGTGCTGGATCCGCACCAGCGGCACCGTCGTCCGGACCTGCGTCACCACGCCGCGGTCGAGGTACAGCGCGTCCTCGCGGATCTCGTAGCTCCAGCGCCGGTACTTGAGCACGGCGTGCGTCACGCCGAGGGCGAGGAAGGCGCCGGCGGCGGCGACCGGCGCCCACCGCGGGAGCCGGTCGAGGTAGAACGCGCCGGCGAACGGGAGGGAGAGCACCGCGGCGACGAGCACCGCGCGGAGGACCCACACGACCTGGATTCGGGGATGCAGCGACTGTGCCGTCATCGGCGCTCCCCCGACGCGTGTCCGCGTGTCATACGCCGCCGTTGTCGACGCCGACGTATAAGTCCGGGCGGATCAGACCCGCCGGATCCGGTCCGCGCTCACGTCGATCGGGTCGGCACAGTGGACGATCGGCTCGCCGTCCGGGCGCTCGAAGCCGTTCGCCTCGAACAGCGTGTTCGCCCGGAGCTCGGCCGTCCCCTCGCGCAGCGTCCACGGCTCGTGCGCGATCTCCCCGCGGTAGAGGCGGTCTCCGTGAGCGTAGAACCGGTAGTTCTCGACGAGGAACGCGTCGAGCGACCCCGGCTCGGCCGCGAACGCCTCGCCGGTCGGCTCGTAGGTCGCGTCGAACCGCGCGCTCGGGACGCCGCGGTGCGTCCGGCGGCTCCGGAACCGGACGCCCTCGCCGGCCCGGGACCGCGTCGCGCTCATCTCGGCCCGGTAGTACGGCAGGGCGAACAGGCGCCGGGCGACCGCGACGCCGAGGCGGTCGTCGGCGTCGAGGTTGTAGAAGTAGACCCCGGGGCCCGCGGGACCTTCGACGTAGGTCCGGAGGTTGAGCTCCGGGAACGAGAGGCCGACGGGCGACCCGCGCGGCCGGATCCCGTCCATCACGAACGCGACGACGCCGAGGTACGCGTCGCCGTCGTGCGTGGCGACCGAGAGCCGCTCGGGAAGCGTCTCGTCGACGACCGCGGAGTCGACCGGCCAGTGGCAGAACAGCCCGTCGCGCCACGTCATCTCCAGCCAGCGGCGTCCGAACATACCCGAGGTAGGGGCGCGACGGGCAAAACCCACACGACGAGCGAGGGCTCTGGAGGCTCGGCCTCCCGTTCCGGACCGGGTCAGGCGTTCCGGCCCATCCCGATCCGGGTCAGGCGTCGCGGGTCCCCGGTTCGGGGGCCGGACCGGACCCCTCGCCCGCGTCGTCGGCGTCCTTCCACTCGCCGAGGCCGGACGGGTCGAGGTGGACGTGGACGTCGCCGACGTCGCGCAGGTCGCGGAGGCCGGTGACGAGCTGGGTCTCGACGTCGTGGGCCTCCCGGAGCGTCATCTCGCCGTCGACCTCGACGTGGACCTCGACCTCCAGGTCGGTCCCGTCGTAGAACACCGTCAGGTCGTGGACGCCCTCAACGGCCGGGTGTTCGCGGAGCGCCTCGATCACGCGGTCGCGGTCCCCGGCCGGCGGCGCCGCGCCGACGAGGTAGGTGACGTTCTCGCGGGCGATCTCGATCCCCTGGTAGACGACGAGGACGCTGACCAGCGCGCCGGCGACGGGGTCGAGGACGGGGAACCCGAACAGCGCGCCGACCACCCCGACAAGCGCCGCGACGGTGGTGTAGATGTCGTTGAGGCAGTCGGCCGCCAGCGCGGTCAGCGCCGTCGACCCGAGGGTCGCGTTGACCCGCTCGGTGTACCGGTAGAGGAGGTACATGTCGACCAGCGCGAACGCCAGCGCCGCGACGAGGACGGGGCTCGCCGTGATCTCCGGCGACCCGAGGAACTCCGAGACGGACTCCCGCAGCAGCAACGCGCCGAGCAGGAAGATGGTCGCGCCGACGAACAGCGCCGCCAGCGGTTCGATCCGCTGGTGGCCGTGGGGGTGCGTCTCGTCGGCGTCGTCGTAGCGGGCGCCCCCCCAGACGAAGACGACCGCGCTGGCGACGAGGTCGGCGACCGAGTGGGCGGCGTCGGCGAGCAGCGCGACGCTCCCGAACGCTAGCCCGGTGGCCCCGACGACCGCGATCTTCACCGCGTTGCCGAGGATGTTCGCCCCCGCGGCCAGCCGGAATCGGGCCTTCTCGCCGTCACCCCAGGGGCGCCACATACGTCCGGGTCGTCGCCGGGCGTGCTTAAGAACCTCGCCGTTTCGATCGGCGGCCGAGAGCCCCCGCGCGGCTCGGAGAACCGCCGCGCGGTCCCGGGAGCCGCCGCGCCGCCGAGGCGGCCGACGCCCGACGATCGCGGCCCCAGCGCCGCGGATCGCCGCCCGTCGTAACGACTAAGAACGAAACGCTCCTCGGTTACGGTAATGAATCACGAGTTTTTCGCCCGAGGTGGTCCCCGTGGGCGTCGAGATTAAGGAAACGGAGGTGAGCGACGAGGACTTCGAGGAGATGATGGGGTTCGTGCGGGACTACCTCGCGGCCAGCGTCGAGAGCGAGGAGGACGGCGGTCGGATGCGCTGGTACCCGTGGCACTCCGCGGACTACCGGTTCAACCACATCGTCAACGTCGTCGACCTCGCGACCGAGATCGCCGAGGCCGAGGGCGCCGACGTCGACGTGGTCCGGGTCGCCGCGGTGTTCCACGACGTCGCGAAGCTGGAGGCGGAACAGGACGTCCACGCCGAGGCCGGCGCCCGCGTCGCCCGCGAGTACCTGCAGAGCCGCGGCGACTACCCCGAGTCGTTCGTCGAGGAGGTGTGCGGGGCGGTCGTCGACCACTCGTACACGGGCGACCTCGCGGACGTGTCGCTCGAGAGCCGGTGCCTGATGGAGGCCGACCTGCTCGACAAGGTCGGCGCCAACGGCGCCGTGCTGATGCTGCTGCGGATGGGGTACGAGTCCCGGACGCACATGGACGCCGCGAAGATGGTCGACCGCGTGCTCCAGCGCGCGCACGACCACACCGAGCGCGTCGTCTCCGACACCGCCGAGAGCATCGCACACCAGCGCATCAAGCGCGTGAAGTGGATCCGCGAGTGGCTCGAAGAGGAGGTCAGCCGGATGGACGCCGAGGGCGTCACCGAGCGCTGACCGCGGCGCCCCGCTCGCGCTCGGCGGCCTCTCCGCGACCGGCGCGGTGGGACGGCCGGCTACTCCGCCGGCTCCGGGCGATCGACGTCGTCCCCCGCCCGTCGCGACCGGGCCTTCCCGGCGAGCACCGCGGCGACGTAGACGCCGACGGCGACGAGGACGATGGTGCCGCCGGCGGTCGTGTTGTAGCTGAACGACAGCGTGATCCCGACGATCACCGCGATCTGCGCCAGCACGACCGACGCGAGCAGGGCCTCGCGGAAGCCGCGGGCGAGCTGGGCGGCGGCCGCGACGGGCACGACGAGCATCGCGGCGACGAGGATGACGCCCATGATCTGCATCGCGCCGACGACGACGAGCGCGGTCAGCGTCGTCATCAGGCGGTTGTACCACGGGACGTCGATCCCGGCGACCCGCGCGGCAGTCTCGTCGAACGTGACGTACAGCAGCTGTTTGTACGTGACCGTGACGACGAGCGAGACGATCGCGAAGAGCGCGACCAGCAGGACGGCGTTCTCCCGGGAGACCGTCGAGAGGTTCCCGAACAGGTACTGGTTGATCCCGACCGCGAGCCCGCCGGTATTTAAACTGATGAGGACCGCGCCGAGCGCGAAGCCGGTCGAGAGCACGATCGCCATCGACACGTCGTTGTACGCGTCGGTGGTCTCCGAGATCAGCTCGATCGCCAGCGCGGCGATCACGGCGACGACCACGGCCGTGACGTACGGCGAGATCCCCGTCCCGAGCACGGAGTTGACGAACAGCCCGACGGCGACGCCCGCGAACGCGGTGTGCGCGAGCGCGTCGCCGATGAGCGCGAGCTGGCGGTGGACGAGGAAGGTGCCGATAAGCGGCGCCATCACCGCGATGAGCGCGCCGACGAGGAAGGCGTGGTGCATGAAGACGTACTCCAGCATCGCGATCCCGAGCCTCTCGCCGACCCAGCCGAGCCCGTCGCTCCACAGCCCGACGAGCCGCGAGAGGAGGTCGAAGGGGGCGCTCGACGGGAGGACCGACGCGACCGCGGCGGGCGCCGCCGGGGTCACGTCCGGAGCCCTCCCGCCTCGCGGCGCACGTTCGTCCCATAGGCGCGGTCCAAGGCGTCGCTCTCGGCGAACGCGACCGGGTCGCCGTCGAAGTACACCTCGCGGTTGAGACAGACGACCCGGGAGGCGTGCTCGATGACGGCGCCGATGTCGTGCTCGACGAGGAGGACGGTGATCCCGTCGGCGACGAGGTCGTCGAGGAGGGCGAAGAAGGCGTCGACCGACTCGGCGTCGACGCCGACGGTCGGCTCGTCCAGGACGAGCAGCTCCGCCTCGCCGGCGAGCGCCCGCGCGATGTACGTCCGCTGGCGCTGCCCGCCCGAGAGCGCGGCGATCTTCCGGTCGGCGAGCCCCTCGATTCCGACCGTCGCCAGCGCCTCGCGGACGCGGTCGCGGTCGGCGGCGGTCACCCGCCCGAAGCCGGCGTGCGGGAACCGGCCCATGAGGACGACCTCGCTCACCGTGATCGGCATGCGCTTCTCGTCCTCGGTCACGTCCTGCGCGACGTAGCCGACGCGCTCGCGCTCCGCGAACGCCCGGGCGGGGTGGCCGAGCAGCTCGGCCGTCCCCGCGTCGGGCTCGTGGAGCCCGAGGAGGAGGCGGAGCAGCGTGCTCTTCCCGGAGCCGTTCGGCCCGACGATCCCGACGTACTCGCCGCGCTCGACCCGCAGGTCCACGTCCTCGACGACGGGCGACGCCGCGTAGCCGAACGTCAGCCCGCGGGCGTCGACGAGGGGTCCGATCTCGCTCGCGCGGGAGCGCTCGGCGGCGGCGGCGTCCCCGCTCGTGGTCTCCTCGCGCGCGGCGTGTTCCCCGCTCATGGCTCGAAGTTCCGACCGTAGTCGGCGAACGTCACGTCGTCGGGGTCGTCGACGCCGAGGAGGATCCGGAACGTCGAGAGGTTCACCTCGCGGGCGATCTCGAAGTACCCCCAGCCGCGCTCGACCCACGATTCGGCCGTCCCGGCGTACGGCGTCACCGGGAAGTACGCCTCGACGTCGGTCTGCGCGAGGAGCTGTCTCGCCGGCCGTATCGGCTCGAAGACGGCCGCACCGATGTGGCGGATATCGTTGGCGGCGATCGTGTCCTGCGCCCGCCGCATGTCGGCCGGCCGCACGTCGTCGCTGGCCGCGAGGTTCACCACCAGCGGCTCGATCGTCGCGCCGTAGCGCTCCGAGACGTACGCGAAGGCGTTGTGCGCCGCGAGGAACGCCACGTCGCGCTCGGCCGCGTCGAAGACGGCCCGCCACTCCGCGTCGAGGGCGTCGAGCTCGGCGTCGATCGCGTCGGCGTTCTCGCGGATCGTCGCCTCGTCGTCGGGAGCGAGCGCCGCGAGCCCGTCGGCGATGTTCTCGACCGCGACCGTCGCGCGCCGCGGGTCGAGCCAGAAGTGCGGGTCCTTCGCGTCCTCGACCGCCTCGTCCTCGGTCAGCGAGTCGGCGAGGTCGAGCAGGTCGACCCCGGCGCGGGCGTTTATCAGCGCCGTCTCCGTCGTCTCCGCCTCCAGCGTCTCGATCGCGCGGTCGACCCACGGCTGGAAGTCGGGCCCGACGTGGACGAGGGCGTCGGCGTCGGTGATCCGGCGCTGGATCGACGGGTCGGGCTCCCAGCCGTGGCCGTGGAGCCCGGTCGGGACCAGGTTCTCGACCGCGACGTCCGTCCCTTCGGCGAGCGCGTCGGCGAAGTCGTAGAAGGTGAAGAAGGAGGCCACGACCGTGTACTCGCCGTCGGCGGCGGCTTCGTCGGTCCCGTCGCCCGCCGGATCTCCTCCGCCGGACTCCCCCGGATCGGCCGCGTTCCCCGCGCAGCCGGCGAGACCGCCCGCGAGGATGCCGGCGCCGACACCGGCGAACCGCCGACGCGAGAGACCGGTCGCCTCGTTCGTGTCAGTGTTCATTGCCGCTCTTTTGCGGCGGTGTATATAATACTCTTTGGACCAAAGAAAAAGATTAGAGTAGTCTAATTTTTTGCGGCGGGAGGGGAACGGTCGCTAGCACCGCCGAGACCGCCGAACGCGGCGATACCGTTTAGTTGCGCGACCGGCACGGGTGCGACAATGGCGGACTCCGGCGTGCGCGGGCGGTTCGAGCGGAACGCGAGCGAGATCGCGGTGACGGTCGTGACGGGGACGTGGCTCGCGGCGCTCTTCCTCGACGTCGGGTGGTGGCTCCCGCTGCTGCTGTTCGGCTACGTGGTCGTCGTCCCGGCGGTCGCGATCCTGTTCGACGAGGGCGAGGCGGCGAGGTGGCCCGGCGACGTGCGCGGCGACCGCACCGCAGAGTCCGACGCCGACGCGGGGCCCGAACGCGCGAGCGACGCGCTCGATCGGCTTCGCACGCGGTACGCCGAGGGAGACCTCACCGATGAGCAGTTCGAGCGGAAGCTCGACCGACTGCTGGAGACCGAGACGCCGGAGGACGCGGCCGAGTACGCGCGTCGCGATC
This sequence comes from Halorubrum rutilum, assembly GCF_024494565.1. Next base: position 180,447 of record NZ_JANHDN010000005.1, on the reverse strand, counting down.
GGGCGCCCGACCGCGCCGCGGACCGCGAGCGAGACGAGGGCCCCAACGCGGACCGCGACGCCGAGCGCGAGCGGTGACGACGGGCGTCCCGAGGGGCGCCGTCCGCGAACCTCAAGCTTCAACTGCCGCGACCGAGTGAACGGGGTATGAGCGACCAACAGCTTCGCAAGGAAGCGCACGACCTCGACGTCACCGTCTGGGTCGGGAAGAAGGGCGTCGACGCCGTCGTCGACGAGACGGCCGACCAGCTCGACGACGCCAAGCTCGTGAAGGTGAAGTTCCTCCGGGCGGCGCGGGGCGGGACCACGACCGACGCGCTCGCCGCGGAGCTGGCCGACGCGGCCGACGCCGAGCTCGTGGAGACGCGCGGGAACACGGCGGTGCTCCACTGATGAGCGCCGCGGGCGGTACGGGCGGGGTCGTCGGGGTCGCGGGGACGCTGGAGCCGTACCTCGGCCCGGCGACCGGCCTCGCCGTCGACGCCGCGATCTTCCTCGCCGTCGTCGCCGCGACGTACCTCCTCTACAAGGCGGCCATCGCGCCGCTCGTCCGGCGGGTCTTCGACAGGCAGGGGCTCGATGAGCACGCGCGGCGACCGCTCCAGAAGATCGTCGCGTTCCTCGTGCTGTTCGCCGGCGTCACGGTCGCGTTCGGGGCGGCGGGGTACCAGGGGTTCCTGCGCTCGCTGGCGACGATCGCCGCGGCGGCGACGCTCGCGATCGGCTTCGCGCTCCAGGACGTGATCAAGAACTTCGTCGCGGGCGTCTTCATCTACACGGACAAGCCGTTCCGCATCGGCGACTGGATCGAGTGGCAGGGGAACTCGGGGGTCGTGGAGGACATCTCGTTCCGAGTCACCCGCGTCCGCACGTTCGACAACGAGCTGCTCACGGTGCCGAACCACGCGCTGACGAGCGACGTGGTGAAGAACCCGGTCGCGAAGGGGACGCTCCGGCTGAAGTTCGTCTTCGGGATCGACTACGAGGACGACGTGGAGCGGGCGACCGAGATCATCGTGGAGGAGGCCGAGGCGAGCGACGCGATCCTCGACGACCCCGCGCCGTCGGTGCGGCTGACCGAGCTGGCCGACTCCTACGTCGGGCTGCAGTCGCGGATCTGGATCGACGACCCGTCGCGGGCCGACTTCGTGAAGGCGCGCGCGGACTACGTGAAGGCCGTCAAGCGGCGGTTCGACGAGGAGGGGATCTCGATCCCGTTCCCGCAGCGGACCGTCTCCGGGCGGAACGAGTGGACGGACCCCTCGTCGTTCGGCGGGGAGGCGTAGGCGTCCGTCGGGCGGACCGCCGTTCCGCGGCGCTCCCCCGGCTCCCGATAGTAACGAACTTGAGGGCTCGGTGACTCGTTGGGCCCATGCACGTGGTCGTCATCGGGGCCGGCGAGGTCGGGACGAGCATCGCTTCGAGCCTCGCGTCGGACCACGAGGTCGTCGTCGTCGACGTCGACCCCGAGCGCGCGGAGCAGCTGAAGTACGAGCTCGACGTGCTCACGATCGCCGGCGACGGGACGACCTCCGACATCCAGACGGCGGCGGAGGTCGGCCGCGCGGACATGGTCATCGCCTGCACCGACAACGACCAGACGAACCTCGTCGCCTGCGGCACCGCGAAGACGCTCGGCGACGGGTTCACGATCGCCCGCGTGAAGAGCACCGACTTCCTCCGGACGTGGGAGGGCAGCGAGGGCGCGTTCGGCGTCGACTTCATGGTGTGTACGGACCTGTTGACCGCGCAGAACATCGTCCGCGTCATCGGGCTCCCGGCCGCGATCGACGTCGACCCGTTCGCGAGCGGGCTGGTCCAGATGGCCGAGTTCGAGATCGCCGAGGGGAGCCCCGTGGCGGGACAGACCGTCTCGGAGGCCGACCGCTTCGAGTCGCTCACGTTCGCGGGGCTGTTCCGCGACGGCGAGATGATCGTCCCGCGGGGCGACACGGACATCAGGGTCGCGGACCGCGCGGTGGTGATCGGGAGCCCCGAGAGCGTCCAGTCGTTCGCGACCGACGTGGCGCCCGAGACGACCCCCGACCGCGCCGACGAGATCGTCGTCGTCGGCGGCAGCGAGATCGGCTATCAGACCGCGCGGCTGCTGGAGGAGCGCGAGTTCACGCCGCGGCTGATCGAGCGGGACGCCGACCGCGCGCGCTGGCTCGCGGAGAACCTCCCGAACACCGTCGTGATGGAGCACGACGCGACGGACACGGAGTTCCTCACGCGCGAGCACGTCGACGAGGCCGACATCGTCGTCACCGCGCTCCGGTCCGACGAGAAGAACCTCCTCATCTCCGTGCTCGCCAAGCGGCTCGGCGTCGACCGCGTGATCGCCGTCGTCGACAGCCCGGACTACGTCACCGTCTTCGAGGAGATCGGGATCGACATCGCGATCAACCCGCGCACCGTGACCGCCGAGGAGATCACCCGGTTCACCTACGAGAGCGTCGCGGAGAACATCGCCGTGCTGGAGAACGACCAGGCCGAGGTCCTCGAACTCGAACTCACCGAGGGGTGCGGGCTCGTCGGGCGACCGATATCGGAGATCGTCGCTGACACCGACGCGCGGTTCGTCGTCGGCGCGATCACCCGCGGCCGCGACCTCGTCACGCCGCGGGGCGACACCGTGCTCCGGCCCGGCGACCACGTCATCCTGTTCGTGGAGTCCGACTCCGTGAGCGCGATCACCGCGATGGCGTGAGTCCGCCGTGAGCACCAGGATCCGGGTCGGCTGGCGGGCGAGCGTGGGACTCACCGGCGACGTCCTCGCCGCCCTCCCGGTCCCGCTCGCGTTCCCGCTGCTCGTCGCGCTCTACTACGGCGAGTCGCCCCTCCCCTTCGTCGCGGCGATCGCCGCCTCGCTCGCGGTCGGCGCGGCGTTCCGGTCGGTGCAGGACCCGGAGGAGGACCTCGGCCCCCGAGAGGCGTTCCTCGCGGTGGCGCTGATCTGGTTCCTCGTCGCCGCGGTCGGCGCGATCCCCTTCGTCGTCGCCGGCGTCGGAACGGTCGCGCACCCTGTGAACGCGCTGTTCGAGTCGATGAGCGGGCTGACGACGACCGGGGCGACCGTCCTCCGGGACTTCTCGATCCACTCGCGCTCCGTCATGATGTGGCGGCAGGTGATCCAGTGGCTCGGCGGGCTCGGGATCCTGATCTTAGCGACCGCGGTGCTCTCCGAGGTCGGCGTCGGCGGGGCCCAGCTGATGGAGTCGGAGTCGCAGACGCAGGACGTCAACAAGCTCACGCCGAAGATCTCGGAGACCGCGCAGCTCATCTGGGGGATCTACTTCGGGCTCACCGGGCTCGCCGTCGTCGTCTACTTCCTGCTGGGGCTGGCGTTCGACCCGCGGATGGACCTGTACAACGCCGTCGCCCACGCGTTCACGTCGGTCGCGACCGCCGGCTTCTCGCCGGAGCCGCTCTCGATGGGGGCGTTCCACCCGGTCGTCCAGTGGGCGGTCGTCCCGTTCATGGTGATCGGCTCGACGAGCTTCGTCCTCATCTACTTCGCCATCAACGGGGAGCCGATGCGCCTGCTGCGGAACGAGGAGTTCCACTTCTACCTCGGCGCGATGGGGACGTTCGCGACGGTCGTCGCCGTCGCGCTGTTCCTCGATCCGGGCGTCGCCTTCGGCGCCGAGGCGACGGTGCGCCACGCGGTGTTCAACGTCGCGTCGATCGTGACGACGACGGGGTACGCCAGCACCGACTACGTCCGGTGGGCGCCCGCGGCGAAGCACGTGCTGTTCATGGGCATGTTCGTCGGCGGGATGGTGGGGTCGACGACCTGCTCGATCAAGTCGCTCCGGTGGCTGGTGGCGCTGAAGTCGTTCAAGCGGAACCTCTTCACCGCCATCCACCCGGAGGCCGTGCGGCCGGTGCGGATCTCGGGGAAGCCGATCGACGAGGGCGCAATCCGCGACATCTACGCGTACCTCCTCCTCAGCATCGTGATCTTCTTCCTGCTCGCCGTGGTCGTCGTCGTCGACGCCGAGCGGGCGGACGTCCGGGTCACCGAGTTCGAGGCGCTCGGCGCCGCGGCGACGACGTTCCTCAACATCGGGCCGGCGTTCGGCGCGGCGGGCCCGTACGGGACGTTCGCGACGTTCCCGACGACGACGCGGGCCGTGATGATCGTCCTGATGTGGATCGGCCGGATCGAGATCATCCCCGTTCTCGTGCTGTTCACGAGGGCGTTCTGGACGTCGTGACGACCGGAACCGGGGATCCGAGTCGGGGCGTTAGTCCCCGGACGCGACCGCGACGGCGACGCGCCGAGGTCGCCGGCGCCGTCCCCCCTTCGACAGTTTAATACAGCGAACGGGCGACTCCCGGATCGATCGAACAACCATGTCGTGGGGCGTCAACTGGAAGGCGAGCGTGGGGCTTCTCGGGGTCGGGATCAAGTACCTCGCCGTCACGATGTTGGTACCGCTCGTCGTGGCGCTCGCGTACGGAGAGGACGCCGGGGTGTTCCTCGCCTCGATGGCGCTCGTCGCCGCGATCGGGTTCGCCGTCGAGCGCGTCGACCCGGACCCGGACCTCGGGCCGCGCGAGGCGCTGCTTTTCGTCTCGCTCGCGTGGCTCGCGGCCGCGGCCATCGGCACGGTGCCGTACCTGATCGCCGGGTACAACACGGCGTCGACCGTCGGGCTCCAGACGGGATCTGTCGGCGCGTTCACGGGGTCGATCGTCAACGCGCTGTTCGAGTCGATGAGCGGGTTCACCACCACGGGCGCGACCGTCCTCGGCGAGATCGGGACGGACCGACACTCCCACGCCCTGCTGATGTGGCGCCAGCTCACGCAGTGGCTCGGCGGGATGGGGATCATCGTCCTGATGATCGCCATCCTCCCCGAGGTCGCGGTCAACGGCGCACAGCTGATGGAGTCGGAGGCGCCGGGCCCGGAGCTCCAGAAGCTCACGCCGAAGATCGCCGAGACGGCGCGCGCGCTGTGGCTGATCTACTTCGGGTTCACCGTCCTGCTCGCGGCGCTGCTGTACGCGCTCCACCTCCTCGGGATGGCGCCGAACATGGACCTGTTCAACGCGGTGGCCCACGGCTTCTCGACGCTGCCGACCGGGGGGTTCTCGCCGCAGGCCGACAGCATCGGCGCGTTCTCGGCGGCCGTCCAGTGGGTCGTCATCCCGTTCATGGTCGTCGCCGGCGTCAACTTCGCGCTGTTCTGGCACGTGCTCCGCGGCGAGGCGGAGGTAATGTTAGAGAACGCCGAGTTCCGCGCGTACGCCGGCGCCCTCGCCGTCATCACCGCCCTGCTCGCCGTGCTCCTGTTCCGGGGGGCCGCCCCGCTGATCGAGCTCGGCGGGACCACCCAGGGCGTCGCCGGGAACTCCATCCGGCAGGCCGCCTTCCAGATCGGGTCGCTGCTGAACTCGACCGGATTCGCGACCGCGGACTTCGCGCAGTGGGACGCGCACGCGCAGGTCCTGCTCCTGTTCACGATGTTCATCGGCGGCTCCGCCGGGTCGACCGGCGGGGGCGTGAAGATCGTCCGCTGGCTCGTCGTCGGGAAGGCGATCCGCCGGGAGCTGTTCACCTCGGCGCACCCCGAAGTCGTTCAGCCGGTCCGGTTGGGCGGCAACGTCGTCGACGAAAGCGCCATCCGCGGTATCATGGCGTTCACCATGCTGTACGTGGTGTTGTTCGCGCTCTCCGCGGTGTTCATCGCGCTCGACACCGCGCGGATCGGGGTCCAGCTGAGCGCGCTGGAGTCGATCAGCGCGTCGCTCGCGACCATCGGGAACATCGGACCGGGGTTCGGTCGGCTCGGGCCGTTCGGGAGCTACCTGTTCTTTCCGAACACGTCGAAGCTCCTGATGATCTTCCTGATGTGGATCGGCCGGCTGGAGATCGTCCCGGTGCTCGCGGTGTTCATCTCCGGGATCGACGCGCGGTAGCCGCTCGGACCGGCCGACCTCCGCCGGCCGACGCGCGGAGCGTATCTTCTTAACGGACGGGGGAGTTGATGCCCGTATGACCAGCCACGACGAGACGGGCGGACGGGACCTGCTCGCGCACGCGCTCCTCCCCGTCGCTAACGAGGACGACGCGCTCGCCACCGCGAGAGCGCTCGAACCGTACGACGTCGGCCGAGTGACGGCGCTCCACGTCGTCGAGAAGGGCGGCGGCGTCCCCGACAAGACGCCCGTCGAGCAGTCGGAGGAGCTCGCCGCCGAGTCGTACGCGGCGGTGCGGACGGTGTTCCCGGACGCCGGGGAGCACACCGCCTACTCCCGGGACGTGGTCGACGCGATCTTCGACGCCGCCGGCGAGGTGGACGCGAGCGCGATCGCCTACCGGCCCCGGGGCGGGAACCGGCTCGCGCAGTTCCTCTCGGGCGACCTGTCGGCGAAGCTCGTGACCGACGCGCCGGTCCCGGTCGTGGCGCTCCCGCGCGCGGAGTCGGCCGAGCGCTGACCCGGCTCCGAACGGATGACCGAGACCGGCGACGGGCCGACGGTGCTGGTCGCGCTCGCGAACCCGCGGACCGAGGGCGCGCTCGTCGCGCTCGCCGGCGCGCTCGCCGAGCGCGAGGGCGGGCGCGTGCTGGCGATCCACGTCGTCACCGTCCCCGATCAGACGTCGCTGGAGAAGGCCGCCGAGAACAGGGAGCGGCTCGACGACTCCTCCGCGGAGCTGCTCGACGCCGCCGTCGCCGACGCGGCCGCCTTCGACGTGCCGGTCAGGACGAAGACAGTCCTCTCGCACCGCGGGATCGAGGAGGTGTTCGACGCCGCCCGGACGAGCGACGCCGACGCCGTCGTGATGGGGTACGGCGGGACCCGGTTCGCCGGCGGACGCGTGGAGGGGTCGCTGGACGAACTCGCCCGGGACCTCCCGTGCGACTTCCTCGTCCTCGACGGCGAGCGGCCGGACCCCTCGGACGTGCTCGTCCCGACCGCCGGTGGCCCCTCCTCCGACCTCTCCGCGGAGGTCGCGGCGGCGCTCCGGGACGTCGCCGGCGCGGAGGTCTCGCTCCTGCACGTCGTCGAGCCGGGCGACGAGGAGACCGGCCGGGCGTTCCTCGCGGACTGGGCCGACGGTCACGGCCTCGCCGACGCGACGCTGCGGGTCGAGACGGGCGACGTCGAGGAGGCGATCGAGCGCGTCGGCGAGGGGTACGGCCTCGTGATCGTGGGGGCGACGGAACGGGGGCTGCTCTCGCGGATCGTCCGCGGGTCGCTGGCGTCCGAGGCGGTCGAGCGCCTCGACGCGCCGGTGTTGCTCGCGGAGCGCCCGTCGTCGCGATCGCTCCGCGAGCGGCTTTTCGGGGGGCGATGACGTCGTCCGGTTCGAGCGTTTCGCCGTCCGAGTCGCGCATCTCTTAAAATATAATGAATATTTATACGAGTCCGGCGGGTAGCGGGCGCCATGTACGACGACGAGGAGCTCTCCGAGATCCGCGAGGCCAAGGCGTCGTGGGAGGCGGAGACGCTCGGCCCGACCCTCGACCGGCGGGGCGAGCGGAGGGAGCGGTTCGCGACGGTGTCGAACCGCGAGGTCGACCGCCTCTACACCCCCGCGGACGTTGCCGACCTCGACTACGGCGAGGACCTCGGCTTCCCCGGCGAGGAGCCGTACACCCGCGGCGTCTACCCGACGATGTACCGCGGCCGGACGTGGACGATGCGGCAGTTCGCGGGGTTCGGCACCGCCGAGGAGACGAACGAGCGCTTCCGCTACCTCATCGACGAGGGACAGACCGGCCTCTCGACGGCCTTCGACATGCCGTCGCTGATGGGGCTCGACTCCGACGACCCGATGTCGCTCGGCGAGGTGGGCAAGGAGGGCGTCGCGGTCGACACGCTCCGGGACATGGAGGTCCTCTTCGACGGCATCGACCTCGCCGAGGTGTCGACCTCGTTCACGATCAACCCGAGCGCGCCGGTGATCTACGCGATGTACGTCGCGCTCGCTGACCGGCGCGGAATCCCGCGCGAGGAGCTCCGCGGGACCCTCCAGAACGACATGCTCAAGGAGTTCATCGCGCAGAAGGAGTGGGTGATCCCCCCGGAGCCCTCCCTCGATCTGGTGACCGACACGATCGAGTTCGCGGTCGACGAGACCCCCAAGTTCAAGCCGATCTCGGTGTCGGGGTACCACATCCGCGAGGCGGGGTTGACCGCGGTCCAGGAGCTCGCCTTCACCCTCGCCGACGGGTTCGCGTACGTCGAGGCGTGTCTCGACCGCGGGCTCGACGTCGACGCGTTCGCGCCGCAGCTCTCCTTCTTCTTCAACGCGCACAACTCGGTCTTCGAGGAGGTGGCGAAGTTCCGCGCCGCCCGCCGGATCTACGCGCGGATCATGGGCGAGTGGTACGGCGCCGAGGCCGACGCCTCGAAACGGCTCAAGTTCCACACCCAGACGGCGGGGCAGTCGCTGACGGCCCAACAGCCCCTGAACAACGTCGTCCGCGTCACGCTCCAGGCGCTGGCGGGCGTGCTCGGCGGCACCCAGAGCCTCCACACCAACTCCTTCGACGAGGCGCTCGCGCTTCCCTCCGAGCGGGCCGTCCGGGTCGCGCTCCGCACCCAGCAGATCATCGCCGAGGAGTCGGGCGCGGCCGACATCGTCGATCCGCTGGGCGGCTCCTTCGCGGTGGAGGCGCTCACCGACGAGGTGGAGGCGGAGGCGACGGCGTATATCGAAGAGATACGGGACATGGGCGACGGCTCCGTCCGCGACGGGGTGCTCCGCGGCATCGAGCGGGGGTACTTCCACCGCGAGATCCAGGAGGCGTCCTACGAGTACCAGGAGCGGGTCGACGAGGGCGAGGAGACCGTCGTCGGCGTCAACGCCTACCGGGTCGAGGCGGACACGGAACCCGACCTGCTCCGCGTCGACGAGACGACCCGGGAGCGCCAGCTCGACCGGCTGGAGTCGGTGAAGGCGGAGCGCGACGACGACGCGGTCGAGGCCGCCCTCGACGACCTCCGCGACGCGGTCGACGCGGGGGAGAACGTCGTGCCCGCGATCGTCGCGGCCGTCAAGGCGTACGCGACGATGGGGGAGGTCATGGACGTGTTCGAGGCGGAGTACGGGAGCTACCGCGAGCGCGTCGGGGTGGCCTGAGCGGCGCGAAAAACTGAGACGGCGGGACGGGCGGACCGGCGGCGCGTCACGCCGGGTCGACCGGCCGAGCGGACTCCGCGCACCACGCGTTGCCGCGGCGGCCCGCCCGCCAGAGGTCGAGCTCGACGACCGAGCCGGCGTCGAGCGCCGACAGCTCGGCTTCCACGTCGGGATCGTCGTATTCGACGACGTACAGCGTCCCGTTGCGCGGGTATTCACGGAGCGTGATCGCCCCGTGGTCGTTACACGCGTCGACGATCGTGTACTTGCCAGTGCGGTCCATCCCGCGTCGAGCTACGAAGTGTCCCATGTTAACGCTTGTGCGAACGGGCGCCGAGCCCGCACGCGGCGGCCGCGAACGGTCCACTTTACTCGGCGCGCCGCCTCGCTCGGGTATGACGGAGACGGAGGTCCCGGAGGACCACCCGCGGTACGCCTCGCTCGTGACGCGTCACCGGATCGAGGCGGGCGTCGAGAAGGGGATCACCTCGAAGCAGGGGCTGATCGCACAGGGGCGCGGCGAGGCGTTCGACTACCTCCTCGGCGAGCGGACGCTCCCGAGCGCGGACCGCGCCGCGCGCGCCGCCGCGGCGACGCTGCTCGCGGCCGATCGCCCGGTGATCTCGGTGAACGGCAACGTCGCCGCGCTCGCGCCCGCGGAGACGGTCGAACTCTCCGAGGCGGTCGACGCCGACCTGGAGGTGAACCTCTTCAACCACACCGACGAGCGCGCCCGGCGCATCGCCGACCACCTCCGCGAGCACGGCGCCGACGAGGTGAAGGGGCTCGCCGGCGACGGCGAGATCCCCGGCCTCGACCACGCGCGCGGCGTCGTCGACGCCGACGGGATCGAGGCGGCCGACGTCGTCGTCGTCCCGCTGGAGGACGGCGACCGCGCCGCGGCGCTCGACGCGATGGGGAAGACGGAGATCGTGATCGACCTCAATCCCGGGAGCCGGTCGCCGCGGACGGCGGACGTCCCGATCATCGACAACCTGATCCGCGCGGTGCCGAACGTCGCAGATCACGCGCGCGACCTCGCCGACGCCTCGCCCGAGGAACTGCGGGGGATCGGCGACGCGTTCGACGCGGACGAGGCGCTCTCGGCGGCGGAGACCGCGATCCGAGAGGGGTCGCTCGAGACGCCCGACGAGCCGTAGCCGCGGGGCGGCCGCGAAGACGAGGCGGGCGGCGGGGGTGGGCCCCTCGTCGACGAGATATTAGGAAAACGAGGAGTAGCGTTCGCGGGACGTCGGAACTGCAAAGTCCGTCCCCGACCTAACGAGGGCATGGAACTCGACGAGACCGACCGCGAAATACTCAGGATCCTCCAGGAGGACGCCCGTACTCCCTTCTCGGAGGTCGCGCGTCGGATCGACATGTCGAGCGCGACCGTCCACGACCGGGTCGGGCGGATGGAGGAGGCCGGCGTCATCGAGGGGTACCACGCCGAGGTCGACCCCAAGGCGGTCGGCTTCGGGGTCAGCGCGTTCGTCGGACTCCGCGTCGAACAGGGGCGCGAGGAGGACGCGCTGGAGCGGCTCCGCGAGATCGACGGCGTCAGCGAGATCCACCTGACGACCGGCGAGTGGGACGTCATGCTCCGGGTCGTCGCCGCCGACACCGACAGCCTCCGCGAGCTGATGTTCGAGGAGATCGCGGAGATGGACGGGTTCTCGCGCTCGCAGACGATGATCATCCTCGGAACCGACTTCGACGACGACGGGCCGCCGATCTGAGCGGACCCCGCGGACGAGGCCCTCGCTGACGGGGTTCGCGGCGGCGCTCGGCCCCGACGACGCCGGGCCGCGCGACGAGCGGGGACCGGAACGCTAAACTCGGAAACACCCCGAACGGGAACCATGAGCACACCGGTCGCCGGACGGGTCGAGCGGTCACCGGAACGGGCGTGGGCGGCGATCGTCGGCGGGTTCGCGCTGCTGCTCGCGGTCGGGTCGGCCGTCTTCCCGCGGGCCGTGTACGACCGGTTCGTCTGGCGGTACTTCTGGGGGCCGGTCGTCGCCGACGGTCGGGGCGCGCAGTGCGCCGTTCGGGACGCGAGCGGGACCGAACTGCTCGGGAGCTCGTCGGCGTGTCAGGCCGCGGTCGACGCCGGCGAGGTCGTCGCGTTCCCGGGGTACACCACCGTCTCGACCGTGAGCTACGTGGTCGTCCTGCTCGCGATGCTGATCGGCGTGGTGTTCCTGCTCCGCCGGCTGGAGATCGGCGAGGAGCTCCGGTTCTTCTTCGCGCTGTTCCCGTTCATGCTGCTCGGGGGCGCGCTCCGCACCGTCGAGGACTCGGGCGTCGCCGCGCTCCGCGCCGGCACGGAGCCGCTGATACCGTTCCCCGCGAGCGCGCTGCTGATCAGCCCGTTCATCTACTTCACCGCGTTCGGGTTCACGCTCGCCTGCGTCCTCGCGGCGTACGGGCTGGCGAACCGCGGGGTCGTCGACGACTACGCCCGGCCGCTGTTCGCGATGGGGGCAGTCGCGCTCGCGGCCTCGGTCGGCTACCTCTCGTACCTCGCCGCCGCGACCGACTACGTCGAGTTCTACCCGCAGGTGCTCGCGCTGACGTTGGTCGTCGCGACCGTCGCGACCGCGGTCACCTGGAAGCTCGCGACCCGCTACGAGCCGACGATCCGCCAAGGGACCGGCGTCGCCGGGATCGTCATCGTCTGGGGCCACGCGATCGACGGCGCCGCCAACGTGATCGGGCTCGACTGGATGCCGGCGCTGACCGGGACCGCGAACCTCGTCCCGAAGCACGTCGTCAACGCGCTGATCGTGAACTGGACCGGGCGGCTCCTCCCGGACCCGATCGTCGCCGTCACCGGCGACGCGTGGCCGTTCCTGCTGGTGAAGCTCGTCGCCGCGTCGTTCGTCGTCTGGGTGTTCAACGGCGAGATGTTCGAGGAGTCGCCGCGGTACACGCTGATGCTGCTGATCACCGTGCTGGCCGTGGGGCTCGGCCCCGGCACGCGGGACATGCTGCGTGCGACGTTCGGTATTTAAATAGGCGAATCGGTTTAGTCCGGTATCCGTCAATTTTCGCTTTTGGTGGCGCTGAGAGCGCTTTAGAGAATTCAGTCGCTTGTATATAAATGGCTGATCACAGATCGGCGGTGAACACCTCCAAAGCCCCAGCCGCAAGGAGGGCGCACGCTCGCTGTCGTTCGAAAGGCGCTCCGCGCCTTTCGTGATGACGAGAGAGCTTCGCTCTCTCGAACCACGCGCTTCGGTCGCTCGCGTTGCTCGCTCCCTGCAGTGCTTACGTCGCCTGCGCCCTCCTTGCGGCTGCCCCTTTGAGTCCCACCCGCCAGCACCGCACCTCACGCCTCCCCAGCCTCGTCGGTGGTCCTCCGCGGTGCTCCGGACCACCGACTCCCTCGTGCGGTCTGCTCGCGCCCGATGGGCGCTCGCAGGCGCACGCCACAACGGTCATTCGTTTTTAGTAGCGCCGACCGGGTGCAGCGAGCGGTCGATGTCAACCCCGTTCCGCAACGGTATCTTATAAGCCGCCAGGGGCAGAACGGTCTCGGTAATGCTACAGGGGGTCAACGTCGCGCTCGGCGTCTCGGGGAGCATCGCGGCGGTGAAGGTCGTCGAACTCGCCCACGAGCTCCGCCGACAGGGCGCGAGCGTGCGCGCCGTCATGTCTCCGGCGGCGACCGACATAATCCACCCGTGGGCGGTCGACTTCGCGACCGACGAGCCCGTCGTCACCGAGATCACCGGGGACGTGGAGCACGTCGAGCTCTGCGGCCGCGAGGGGTGGGCCGACGTGCTCCTCTTGGCGCCGGCGACCGCGAACACCGCCGGGAAGGTCGCCGGGGCGATCGACGACACGCCCGTGACGACCTGCGCGACGACCGCGCTCGGCGCCGGGATGCCCGTGGTGATGGCGCCCGCGATGCACGAGCCGATGTACGACCACCCGGGCGTGTTGGAGGCGCTCGACCGGCTGGAGGCGTGGGGCGTGACGTTCGCGGACCCCCGGATCGAGGAGGGGAAGGCGAAGGTCGCCGCGGAGTCGGAGATCGTCACCGAGGTCGCCCGCGCGACGACCCCGCAGTCGCTCTCGGGCGCGCACGTCGTCGTCACGGCGGGCGCGACGAAGGAGCGCATCGACCCGATCCGGATCTTAACGAACCGGGCGTCGGGGAAGACGGGTCGGGCGGTCGCCCGAGCGCTCTACGTCCGCGGCGCGAAGGTGACGCTCGTCCAGGACGGCCCGGACGTGCCCTACGCCGACGTCGTCGCCGTCGAGACCGCGGACGAGATGATGGCGGCCTGCCGGCGGACCGCGGCCACCGCCGACGCGCTGGTGTCGGCGGCGGCCATCTCCGACTTCACCGCCGACGCCGTCAACCAGAAGATCCGGTCGGGCTCGCCGCTCTCGGTGGACCTCCGCCCCACGCCGAAGCTCATCGACTCGGTCCGGGAGGCGTACCCCGACCTGCCGATCGTCGGGTTCAAGGCCGAGACGTCGGGCGACGACGCCGCGATGGTCGCGGAGGCCGAGCGGATCCGCGACCGCGTCGACCTCGCGTTCGTCGTGGCCAACGACGCGAGCGTGATGGGCGACGACGAGACGCGCGTCCTCCTCGTCGGCGACGAGGGCACGGAGCCGGAGGAGGCGGCGGGCTCGAAGGACCGGGTCGCGGGGCGGATCGCCGACCGGCTCGCGGCCGCGCTCGGGCGGGACGCGGCGGGGTAACGACCCCCTCCGGCCGCGAGAGGGACGACGGCGACGCGGTCGATTCGTTCGACATCGGCTGGGATACAAACTGTTTTGAGGCGGTAGGGAAAGGATCCCGATAGAGATACCTATGTGCACAGAGACGGTGGCCCTCGGACCCGCCGGAGGTGTGGTGGGTGACTGACGCCGCCGACGCCGACGGGCCCGTCGCGGACGACGCCGACGCGGAGCCGGCGTCGACGGTCGTCGTCCCCGTCGAGCCGTCGCCGACCCTCCGCGCGACGGTCTCCCACGTCGTCGAGGCGGCCGTCGACGGCGAGTTCTCCGCGATCCACTTCGTGGAGATCGCCTCGTGGCGCGACGGCGACCCGGGGTCGGACGACCACAGCGCCGAGGCCCGGCGCGTCCTCGAGCGGGTGGTCGCGTGGGCGGAGGCGGACCTCGACGACGCCGACGGCGACGCGGGCGACGGCGTGACGGTCGCCTCGGCGCTGATCGGCGCGGAGGGGTACCTGTTCGGCCCGGACGACTACGTCGAGGTGCTCGCGGGGTACGCCGAGGAGCACGGCGCCGACGCGGTGGTGCTCGACCCCGAGTACACGCCGGTCGGCAACACGACGCTGCTCCAGCCGCTTGAGTTCGCGCTGTCGAACACCTCGCTGGACGTCCGGACGGCCCCCGTAGGGCGCCCGACCCGACCGGAGCGGCTCCGGAGCGAGGCGACCGGCGTGCGGTTCGCGGCGATGTTCGGCCTCTCGCTCGCCTTCTACTTCGTGCTCGGCGACCCCCTCTACTGGTTCGACTGGGTGACGGGCGTCGCGACCGCCGCGATCGTCTCGATCACCCTCTCGCGGGTCAGCTTCGACGCCGACCCGGCGGTCCCGCGGACGCCGCTGCGGCTGGTCCGCGGCGCGGTCTACGTCCCCGTCCTGCTGTACGAGATCGTCGTGGCGAACCTGGTGGTCGCCCGCGTGATACTCGACCCCAGGCTCCCGATCGACCCGACGCTGAACCGCGTCCGGGTGATCGTCGGGAGCGGGCTCCCGCTGATGACGCTCGCGAACTCGATCACGCTGACGCCGGGGACCCTGACGGTCCGCGCCCGCGACAGCGACCTCTACGTCCACTCGCTGCTCCCGTGGGCCCGCGAGGGGCTGTTCGACGGCTCACTGGAGCGGTGGACGCGCTTCGTCTACTACGGGCGCTCGGCGGCCCGCCTTCCCACGCCCCGCGAGCGCGACGACCACGCGATCCTGCAGGGCCCCGACGCGACCGAGGAGCTCCCGATCGCCGCCGCTGACGGCGGCGCGACCGACGCGGACGGGATCGAGGCGGGCGACGGCGACGACGGACCGCCGGTCGAGGACGACGGCCCCGCCGCCGAGGACGAGGGGGTGACCGACGCGTGACGCTCGTCGACGTCGCGGTCGCCGCCGGCTACACTGTCGGCGACTTCCTCCTCTTCGCGGCCGCCGGGTTCGCGGTGCTCGCGATCGGAATGTTATACCGGGCGGTGAAGGGGCCGACGATGCAGGATCGGGTGCTCGCGGTGAACGTCCTCGGGACGAACACCGTCGTCATCCTCGCGATCCTGGCCGCGGCGCTGTCGGAGCCGACGTTCCTCGACATCGCCTTAGTGTACGCGCTGCTGAACTTCCTGATGGCGATCGCCATCTCGAAGTTCACGGTCGAGCGGGGTGGTGTGCTGTGACCGAGACGCTCGGGGCGCTCGGGACGGTCCGCGTCGCGCTGGTCGTCGCGTTCACCCTGCTCGGGCTGTTCTTCACGTTCGTCTCCATGACGGGCGTGCTCCGGCTCCCGGACGTCTACTCCCGGGCCCACACCGCCTCGCAGGCCGACACGCTCGGGGCGGGCTTCGGGCTCGCCGCCGTCGCGCTCGCCGTCGGCTGGGAGGGCGCCGGCTTCAAGTCGATGCTGCTGCTGTTCTTCATCTTCGTGACGAACCCGACTGCGGCCCACGCGATCGCCCGGGCCGCCTTCGAGGAGGGGATCGTCCCGTGGACCGAGGGGGACGACCGGCGATGACGGGAGCGATCGCCCTCGCACCGTCGACGCCCGCCCAGGCCCCCGTCGTCGCTCAGGTCACGGCCATCGAGGCGAGCCTGCTCGCGTTCGTCGTGTTGACCGCGCTGGCGACGGCGCTGGCGCGCGACGTGCTCGCGGCCGTCATCGTCTTCGGCGCGTACAGCCTCGGCATGGCCGCGCTGTACACGTTCTACCGCGCGCCGGACGTCGCGCTGACGGAGGCGGCGATCTCCGCCGGGGTGACCACCGTCCTCCTCCTGTTGACCCTCGCGAAGACGACGCGGATCGACCACGACGTGGCCTTCGAGTCGGTGAACCTCCCGGCCGTCGGCGCCGTGGGAATCCTATTCGGGGGGCTCCTGCTCACGATGGGCGACATCCCGGCGGTCGGCTCGCCCGACGCGCCGGTGTGGTCGAACCCGGAGGTGAGCCAGTGGTACCTCAGCGAGTCGTACGCACAGACCGGCGTCGAGAACACGGTGATGGCGGTGCTGGCGGCGTTCCGCGGATTCGACACCTTCGGCGAGGCGGTCGTCGTCTTCGCCGGCGGGATCGCGGCCCTCATCGTCCTCCATCGAGAGGTGTTCGCATGAGCGACGTTCGCCCCGAGGACGAGACCGCCGGCGGCGACGCGGTCGGCGGCGCGGCCGACGCGACCGACGCGGAGTCGTCCGGAGGGGGAAGCGACGAGGGCGAGTCGGACGTCCCGCCGCACCGGGCGGTCCCCCGGTCCGGGCGCCTCGACTCCGAAGAGCGGCAGGGGACCCCGTACACGGAGAGCCAGGTGATCATGCCGACGGTGAAGATCGTGGCGCCGTTCGCGTTCACCTACGGCCTGTTCATCACCTTCCACGGCGCCGGGTCGCCCGGCGGCGGGTTCCAGGGCGGCGCGATCGTGGCCGCCGTCGTCTTCATGATCGCGTTCGCGTTCGGGATCGAGGCGACCCGCGACTGGCTCGCGAACACCGTCGTCGTCGCGCTCGCGGTCGGCGGCGCGCTGGCGTTCGCCGGTATCGGGCTGATCCCGGTGGCGCGCGGCGGCGCGTTCCTCCAGTACGACCTGCTGCCGATCCCGGTGAAGTACGGGTTAGAGAGCGTCGAGGTCTTCGGCATCGCGGCCATCGTGAGCGGCGTGCTCATGGGGCTGTTCTTCCTGCTCGCGAACGGGTTCGACTCGGACGGGAGCGGGTTCGGCGATACCGGTTCCGCCGAGGACGACGCCGACGAGCCCGCTGGCGAACCCGGCGGTCGGGAGTCGGACCGCACCGCGGCCGCCGACGGGGGTGAGCGATGACGGGCGCCGCGTCCGCCGTCCCGGTCGCGGATCCCGCCGTCGCGCTCGCGTCCGCGGGGGCGTTCGAGGTCCTCGCGACGAGACACGCCTACGTCGCGTTCGCGGCGCTCCTCTGCGTCGGCCTCTACATGATGATAGCGAACCCCAACCTCGTGAAGAAGATCATCGGGCTCAACCTGTTCCAGACGGCGATCTTCCTGCTGTTCATCGCCTCCGCGTACGTCGATGGGGGCGCGATACCGATCGTACCCTCCGGGGGGCCCGAGGGCGGAACGTTCGTCAGCCCGCTCCCGCACGTGATCGTGCTCACCGCCATCGTCGTCGGCGTGAGCCTCACGGCCGTGGGGCTCGCGCTCTGTATCCGCATCTACGACGAGTACGGGACGCTGCGGACGGACGTCCTCCGCGAGCTGATGCGCGACGAGGGGTCGCTCCCGTCCGGCCCGACCGCCGAGGGCGACGGGGACGCGTCCGGCGTCGACCCGGCGGACGTCGAGGCGACCGTCGGCGGCGACGAGACCGCGACCGACGGGGGTGTGAGCGATGACTGACGTCCTCCTCCCGCTGGCGATCGCCGTCCCGATCGTGGCGGCCACGCTGCCGATCGCGCTCGGACTGCGGTACGACGACGTCGGCTGGCCGATCGCGGCGGTCGCGACGACCGCGGTGGTCGGGATCGCGGCCGCGATCGCCGCCGAGGTCGCGGTCGGGGGCCGGCTCAGTCACGCGCTCGGCACCTACCGACCCCCGATCGGGATCGAGCTCGTGGCCGACCCGCTGTCGGCCGCGGTGCTCGCGCTGATCGCGGTCGTCTCGCTCGCGACGCTCGCCTTCTCGCGGGTGGCGGGCCCGCGCGGGAATCCCTTCTACAGCGCCTACCTCCTCCTCGTCGGCGGGCTCTCGGGGATGGCGCTCACGGGCGACCTGTTCAACATGTTCGTCTTCCTGGAGATCGTCGGGATCACGACGTACGCGCTCATCGCCGCCGACCGCTCCGGGGCGAGCGCGTACGCCTCGCTGAAGTACCTCGTCGTCGGGACGGTGGGCGCCTCGTTGTACCTCGTCGGCGTCGGCTACGCGTTCCTCGCGACCGGGACGCTGAACATGGTCGACATGCGCGAGCAGATCGTCGCGCAGGCCGGCTACGGCGACCCGCTGATCCAGGCGAGCTACGCGCTGATCGTCGCCGGGCTCGCGCTGAAGATCGCCCTGTTCCCGGTCCACACGTGGCAGCCGGACGCCTACCAGCGCGCGCCGGACGCCGTCACGGCGGTCGTGGCGGCGCTCGTCTCGACGACGAGCGCGTACGCGCTGATCCGGGTGACGTACACCGTCTTCACCGTCGACTTCCTCGCCGCGAACGACGCGATCACGACGGCGATGCTCGTCGTCTCCGGGGCGTCGATCCTCGCGGGCTCGGTGCTCGCCGCGATGCAGTCGGACCTCAAGCGCATGTTCGCCTACTCCTCGGTCGCGCAGTTCGGGATGATCGGGGCCGCGATCGCGTTGGCGAACGAGACCGCGCTGCTCGGCGGGATCGTCCACCTGATCGGCCACGGGCTGCTGAAGTTCGGGCTGTTCCTCGGGATCGGCACCCTCGCGCTCGGCTACGGCGTCCGGCGGATCGAGGACGCCGCGAGCGCCGCGCGCGAGGCGCCGTTCACGGCCGGGGCGATCGCCCTGCTCGGCCTCGGCCTCGTCGGGATCCCGCCGTCGGTCGGCTTCCTCGGGAAGTGGTACATCGGCGTCGGCGCGGTCGAGTCGAGCATGGCCGGCGCCGGGCCGGCCGGGATTGGGATCGCCGCCGTGATCTTCGTCAGCACCCTGTTCACGCTCTCCTACGTCGCGCGGCTGATCGAGCGGTTCTACTTCGCCGGCGTCGGGCTCCCCGGCGGCCGCGCCGACGAGGCGGCGGCCGACCACGGCGGCGACCCCGCGAGCGGCCCGAGCGAGGACCCGACCGGCGCGGTCGCCGACGGCGGGGACGAATCGGGTGACGGCGAGACGCCGGCCGGCGGGACCCCCGTCGCGCCCGTCGCTGGCGCGCCCCGGCCCTCGCTGGTCCCCGACCGCGTGCCGCCGGCGTCGCTGGCGGTGCTCCTCGTCACGACGCTCGTCACGGTCTCGCTCGGCTTCGCCGGCTTCGCGCTCGCCGAGTGGTTCGGTCCGTTCCTCACGGAGGTGTTCGCATGACTGACGCTCTCGTCTCTGACCCACGACCCCTACTGGCCGTCCTCGTCTCGTTCGTCGCGGCGTTCTTCATCGTCGCGTCGCACCGCTCGCCGAACGTCCGCGAGGGGTGGACGATCGCCGCCTCGGTCGCGAAGTTCGGGATCGTCGCCTCGATGCTCCCCGCCGTCCTCGACGGCGCCGTCTTCGAGTGGTCGCTCGGGGCGTTCCTCCCCGGGATCGAGTTCGCGCTGCGCGCCGACGCGCTCGGCATGCTGTTCGCGTTCCTCGCCAGCGGGCTCTGGATCGTCACCTCCTTCTACAGCATCGGCTATATGCGCGGGAACGACGAGACGAACCAGACTCGGTACTTCGCCGCGTTCGCGGTGTCGCTGTCGGCGACGATGGGGATCGCGTTCGCGGGCAACCTCGTGACGATCTTCGTCTTCTACGAGATCCTCTCGATCGCGACGTATCCGCTCGTCGCCCACGACGAGACGCCCGAGGCGCGCTCGGCCGGCCGGAAGTACCTCGCGTACACGATGTTCGGCGGCGGCGTGCTCGTGCTCGCCGGCACCGCGCTCGTCTACCTGATCGCCGGCAACGTCTCGTTCACGGCCGGCGGGATTCAGGAGCTGGCGAACGCCGACCCCGGCCTCGCGATGCTCGCCTTCTTCCTGCTCGCGATCGGGTTCGGCGTGAAGGCCGGGATCATGCCGCTCCACCAGTGGCTCCCCGAGGCGATGGTCGCGCCGACGCCCGTCTCCGGGCTGCTCCACGCGGTCGCGGTCGTCAAGTCCGGCGCGTTCGGCGTCTCGCGCGTCGTCCTCGACGTGTTCGGCCCGGAGCTCGTCTTCGAGCTCTCGCTCCCGTTCGGCTTCTCGGCCGGGCTCGTCCTCTCGACGATCGGCGCGATCACGCTGACGGCGGCCTCGATCATCGCCATGCGGAAGGACCACCTGAAACAGCGGCTCGCCTACTCGACGGTGAGCCAGCTGAGCTACATCGTCCTCGGGCTCGGGCTGTTCGGCTGGTACGGGCTCGTCGGCGCGCTGCTGCACATCCCGGCGCACGCGTTCATGAAGCTCACCCTGTTCTTCTGTGCCGGCAACCTCCACGTCTCGACGCACACCGACTACATCTCCGAGATGGCGGGGATCGGCAAGCGGATGCCCCTGACGATGGGGGCCTTTACCGTCGCCTCGCTCGGGATGGCCGGGATCCCCCTCCTGGCCGGCTTCGTCAGTAAGTACTACATGCTGATCGGCGGGATCCGGATGGGCGCCCGGCTGACCCCGGTCGCCTACTACCTCGCCGGCGCGCTGCTGCTCTCCGGCGTCCTCAACATCGCGTACTTCTGGCCGGTGATCTACACCGCCTTCTTCGAGGCGGAGGACGACCACGACGCGAAGCCGCTCGTCGACTTCCGGCTGGGCGGGGAGTCGCGGTCGACGCTGGCGGCGACCGATGGCGGCCGGCCTGAGGACGAGAGCGACGACTCCGAAAACGACGACTCCGAGGTCGACGAGGTCGTCGAGAGCGCCGAGGACGGCGCGGCGGTCGAGGACGCGTCCGCCGGCGACGACATCGAACTCCCCGACGATTCCGACATCCCCGACGCTGAGCTCGACGACCTGCCGACCGACGAGGAGGGTGTCGTCCGGCCGGACTTCGACACGAGCGAGCGCGACTTCTCCGAGCCGGCCGAGCGCGTCGACACCGGGGATTACGCGGTCGACGCGCGCCCCTCCGACGCCGACGTGCCGTTCGGCGTCGGACGGAGCGACGACTCGACCTTAGGCGACGGCGAGCCGGACGACGGCGACACCGACGACACGGCCGGTGACGGCCACGACGACGATCACACCGACCACGGCGCACACGACGACCACGGCCACGCCGGCGGCCCGCCCGCGGGCGGCTGGCGACATATCGACGGCCTCGACGCTCTCCGCGGGCGCGAGTCGTCGTGGTTCACGCTCGGACCGATCCTCACCGCGATGAGCCTCGCGGTGCTGCTCGGCGTGATCCCCTACGAGATGGGCTTCCTGGAGCTGATCGAGCTCATCGTCGACACGCGGCTCCCAGAGGAGGCGATGCGCCCGTGAACGCGATTCTCACCTCGCTGCCGCCGTACGTCGTGCTCGCGGCGGCGGCGTTCCTCGTGCTCGGGCTCCCGCGCCGGGCCGGCCACGCGGCGGCCGCGCTGGCGACGGGGTTCGCGTTCGTGCAGGCGGTGCTGCTCGGTGACGGCGGCATGGGAACCCACCTCGCCACCCAGCTGTTCGGCTTCGACGTGGTGTTGTTCAACGTCGACCAGTTCTCGCTGTTGATGGGGGTCGTCGTCGGCTTCCTCGCGACGGCGGCGGTGCTGTACGCGTACGGCACCGAGGCGCCCAAATGGGTGACCGCGTTCGCGCTGGTGTACGTCTCCTCGACGCTCGGGACGATCTACGCCGGCGACTGGCTCACCCTGATCTTCTTCTGGGAGCTGATGGCCGTCACCAGCACCCTGCTGGTGTGGCAGTACGGCGGCGCGGCGGTGCGGGCCGGCTACCGCTACGCGCTGTTCCACGGGATCGGGGGGACGTTCTTCCTCGGCGCCGTCGTCGTCCACGGCGCGTCGATGCTCGGCAGCGTGCCGGCCGCCGAGATCTTCCTGTTCTCGTCGACGACCGGGATCCACGCCAGCGCGACCGTGCTCGCGGCGATCGGCGTCGGCGTCAACTGCGGGTTCATATTCCTGCACACGTGGCTGCCGGACACCTACCCGCGCCCGCACGTCGCGGCGTCGGTGTTCCTCTCCGTGTTCACGACGAAGACGGCGGCGTACGTGATGTACCGGACGTTCCCCGAGGGCGGCATGTGGCTGGCGTACCTCGGCGGGTTCATGGCCGTCTACGGCGCGTTCTTCGCGCTGCTGCAGTACGACCCGCGCCGGCTCCTCTCGTATCACATCCAGGCGCAGCTCGGCTACATGCTGGCCGGGTTCGGGCTCGCGACGTACGTGGGCGAGTTCGCCGTCACCGGCGGGTTCGCCCACCTGTTCAACAACGTGCTGTACAAGAGCCTCCTGTTCATGGCCGTCGGCGTCGTGATCTACCGCACCGGCGTCGAGGACATCCGCGACATGGGCGGGCTCTGGCGGGAGATGCCGGTCGCCTTCCTGCTGTACGTCGTCGGCGCGGCCTCGATTACGGCGGTCCCGGGGTTCAACGGATTCATCTCGAAGGGGATGGTGATCGACTCGGCGCACGAGGTCCACAACTACGTGCTCCTGCTGGACAGCGGGCTCCTCTGGTGGCTGCTGATCCTCGGCGGCGTGGGGACGTTCATGTCGTTCATCAAGCTCGGCTACTACGTGTTCTTCCACGGCTCGGCGACGCTGTCGCCGGACGACGCCACGCCGTTCCAGACCGCCGGCATGGCGCTCGCGGGCGGCGCCTGTATCTTCTTCGGGGTGTTCTACACCCAGCTGATCGAGCTGATGCCGTTCACGGAGCTCATCCTCAGCGAGGACGTCTATTTCAAACCGTACAGCACGAGCCACCTGACGGAGAGCGCGGCGCTGCTCGTCGCCGGCTTCGTCGGCTTCTTCGCGCTGAAGCGGCCGCTCGGCTGGCTCGCCCACCGGATGCACGACGTCGACGCGGTCACGTACCCGGCCGCGTTCTACCTCGGCCGGGCGTCGGTGTGGGGCGTCACGGAGCTGTGGGCCGCCGTCGACCGCGCCGTGATGCGGCTCGTCGCCGCGGTCAAGCGGACCGCGATGCACCCGCGGGCGGCCGTCGCGGGGCTCGGCGTCGACGTCGAGATCCGGACCGGAATCGGCCGGAGCGTCCTCTTCCTGACGCTCGCGGCCGGCGTCGCGCTGTTCGCCTTCCTGCTGGCCTAGCCGGGTCATCCCGTCGGTCCGGTCGGTCGCGGGGGCGGTCCGGTCGGTTCCGAGAGCGGTCCGGTCTCAGTCGGCCTCGTCGCCGACTCGCCGGGCTCGCTCGCTGAGCGTGAGGAAGGCGACCGCTCCGAAGAAGACGACCACGAATCCGACGACCGCGGCGTCGTCGCTCCCGGCGTACTGAGCGAACAGCAGCGGGCCGACGCTCAGCCCGAAGAGCCCGACGCCGTAGCCGATCCGGTCGGTGCGGTCGTCGAACCCGGGGGCTTCCGCGAACAGCGAGACGTCGAACGCGAGGGAGAAGTACGCCGCTCCGGCGTAGACGGCTGCCGTGGCCAGCGCGATCGGGACGCGGGGAACGAGCCGATGGAGGCCGGCGCCGACGGCGAGGCCGACGCCGACCGAGAGCGGGAGGGCACGGTTCACGACCGGATGTTCGGCGGGGTCCCTGATAAAACTGCGAGTGGCGGCCGCTCAGTACTCCTCGTACGCGAGGTTCATCATCCACTGCGAGAAGGCGTCCGCCTGCGGGTCCACCTCCTCCTCGCCGATGAACGGCGACAGCATGTCGCCGGCCATCAGCAGCGAGAAGTCGAGGTCGCGGGGCGCGGGCTCCAAGTAGTACGTGTTGTGCCCGTCGTAGACGGTGTCGGACCGCTGGATGAGTCCCGACTCCTCTAGCGCCTCCGCGATGCGGCTCCCCTTGCGCGAGGAGACGTCGAGTTCCTTCCAGAAGTCGCTCTGGTGGATGCCACCCGTCTCGCGGATGAGTTCGAGGCCGGCCCGCTCGTCCTCCGACAGCTCGGCCTCGAGTTCGGACACGCTCATGGTCGAACACCCGCCCGCGACTCGCTTAAAACTGGCTTTCCGTCCCGTCGCGGCCGGAGGAGCGGCGACGGGGGACACCCGTCACGGGGGCCGCGGACCGCGTCACGTCCCGCCGTCGGCCGCGCCGAAGTCGCTCGGGACCGACACGGGCGCCGTCGGCGTCTCGCAGGGCGGCCCGTCGGCATAGGCGAACTCGGGAGTCCCCGTCGGGTCGGCGCTCGTCCGGATCCGAGTGAACGACCGCGTCCCGAACCCGTCGCCGTGGAGGCAGGCGCCGTACTCGTGGTCCGCGAGGACGTCGCTCGCGCGGTCGACCCACGACGCGCCGGATTCGCCCGGTTCGGGGACCAACGCGGCCGCGACCCGACGCGCGCTGTCGGCGCGCTCCGCACCGAACTCCCGGCGGCGCTCCGGGACCGCGAACCGCTCGACGCCGTTCACCACGCCGCCGACGTTGCCGACGACGTGGACCCCGGGGTCGAGCCGGGTGACCGCGAGGCCGCCGTCGTACGAGAGCACGAAGGCGGCGGTGTCGTCCGCGAGCACGAGGTTGAACCCGTCGTACGCCCGGGTTTCGAGATCGCGCTCAACGGCGCGCGCGGCGGCCTCGGCGGAACCCGCTTCGAGGCAGTCCCGGACGAGGAGCCCCCTGGAGCGGTCCCCCTCGCGGTCCGCGTCGAGCCAGCGGTTGGTGACCGCGACGGCGACCCCGGCGGCCGAGAGGCCGATCCACGTCCCGCCGGCCTCGGCGTCGCGCGGAGCGACGTATCGGACGCCGTCGCCGTCGGCGGGGTCGCGCAGCGCCGGCGGCTCCGCGGGCCGGTCGAGCGCCTCGTCGCGGTTGGCGGCGAGCGCGACGGGGGCGTCGCCGAACGCGCGCCACGCGAGGGCGAGGGTACACACGAGTAACCCTCCGAGCGAGGGGGAGGAAAAACCCGCGGTCGAAAGGGGCGTATTCTTTACTCACAATAAAAGAAATCTTTTGGTGGCTGACCACGTCGGTTCGCGTATGAACGCGATAGCCGTGTACGAAGGGGCCGAGAAACCGGTCGTGACGGAGAAGCCGCGACCGGAGCCCGCGCCCGGGGAGGCGCTCGTCCGGACCCTCCGGGTCGGCGTGGACGGGACGGACCACGAGGTCATCGCCGGCACTCACGGGGGCGCGCCCGAGGGCGAGGACCACCTCGTGTTGGGTCACGAGGCCGTGGGCGTCGTCGAGGACCCGAACGACACGCCGTTCGAGGTCGGCGACGTGGTCGTCCCGACGGTGCGACGTCCGCCGAACGGCGCGAACGAGTACTTCGCGCGCGGCGAGCCCGACATGGCGCCGGACGGCGAGTACCACGAGCGCGGCATCGTCGGCGCGCACGGCTTCATGGCCGAGTACTTCACCAGCCCGGCGGAGTTCCTCGTCGAGATCCCGCCCGCGCTCGCCGAGTGGGGGTTCCTCGTCGAACCGATCTCCATCGCGGAGAAGGCGATCGAGCACGCGTACGCCAGCCGGTCGGCGTTCCACTGGGAGCCGGAGTCGGCGCTGGTGCTCGGTAACGGCTCGCTCGGGCTGCTCACGGTCGCGACGCTCGACGCCGACTTCGATCGGATCTACTGCCTCGGTCGCCGCGAGCGACCGGACCCGACGATCGACGTCATCGAGTCGCTCGGCGCGACGTACGTCAACTCCAACGAGACGCCCGTGCCGTCCGTCCCGGAGGCGCACGAATCGATGGACTTCGTCTTCGAGGCGACCGGCCACGCGCCGCACGCCTTCGAGACCATCGAGGCGCTCGCCCCGAACGGGGTGGGCGCGCTGCTCGGCGTCCCGGGCGACTGGGAGTTCGAGGTCGACGGCGGACGGCTCCACCGCGAGTTCGTCCTGCACAACAAGGCGCTCGTCGGCAGCGTCAACTCCGGCTACGAGCACTTCGAGGCCGCCGCCGACTCGCTGTCCCGGTTCGACGAGGGGTTCCTCGGCGATCTCGTCACCGGCGTCTACGGGCTCGACGAGGTCGAGGCCGCGTTCGCGGATGACGACACGACTATTAAAACGGCGGTCGAATTCGGCGCATATGAAGAACGTTGACGACCTGATAGACAGCGCGGCCGAGCTCGCGGAGCACGGTCTCTCGAAGGGCGAGATCGCCGACGAACTGAACGTCTCCCGGGAGACCGCGAGCTGGCTCGTCGAGCGCGGCGGAGGGAGCAACGCCGCGGCCGAGACCGCGGCCCCCGGGTCGACCGCCGACATCCACGTCGACTGGTCGGCGCTGGGGCGCGACTCGACGCGGCTCGGCTACGCCGCGAGCGCGATGGCCGACCTCCTGGCGAAGCAGGGCGAGGCGGTCGACCTGACCGTCGGGATCGAGAAGGCCGGCGCGCCGCTCGCGACCGCGGTCGCGGACCGGCTCGACACCGACCTCGGGACGTACGCCCCGGCCAAACACCAGTGGGAGGAGGGCGACATCGACGAGCAGGGCGGCGGCTTCTCCCGGAACTTCGCGGCGATCCGCGACCGCGACTGCTACGTCGTCGACGACATCATCACCTCGGGGACGACGATGCGGGAGTCGATCAACGCGATCCGCGAGCAGGGCGGCGAGCCCGTCGCCTGCGTCGTGCTCGTCGACAAGAAGGGGTACGACGAGATCGACGGCGTCCCCGTGTACTCGCTCGTGGACGTCGTCCGCGTCGACCGCGACGAGTAGTCGGCCGCCACCCAAACACCGACTGCGGTCGGTGCGCGCCTCCGAGCGGCCGCCCTCGGCGGCCGCGAGTCAGCGCGTGCGAGGGAGTCGCGAGGGAGCGGGCGACCGCCGGGAGCCCCGACCGAGCGACGAGGCTGGGGAGGCGTGAGGTGCTGTGTGGAGCGGTGCGGGGCGGGACTCAAAGGGGCAGTCGGGAGGACGGCGCAGGCGACGCAAGCACTGGAGGGAGCGAACGGAGTGAGCGACCGAAGCGCGCAGCGAGCGTGCGCCGTCCTCCCGGCTGGGGCTTTGGCTGTATTCACCGATTATCAAGCCTCAACCGCGTATAGACGAGCGCATAGAAATTCGAAAATAACGATTGTACTGATAGCTGTTTACGGGCGATCGATCGCGCATACGCTCCCTCGTTCGCGGTCGTCCCGTGCGGAACCCATTTGCCGCGGGGGCGCGTACCGACGGCCATGACGTTCCAGCCCGAATCCGAGGCCGACCCCGACGAAATCGAAGCGCGCGTCCAAGAGACCATCGCCGAGAACGACGTGGTCCTGTTCATGAAGGGGAACCGCCTGATGCCCCAGTGCGGCTACTCGCAGCGCGCCGTCGAGCTGATCGGTCAGCACGTCGAGGAGTTCGAGACCGTCGACGTGCTGCCCGCGCTGGACCACTACCGCGAGGCGCTGGAGGCCGAGAGCGGCTGGGAAACCATCCCGCAGACGTTCGTCGACGGGGAGTTCGTCGGCGGGAGCGACGTGCTCGCGGAGCTGGAGGAGCGCGGCGAGCTGGCGGCCGAGCTCGGCGCCGAGTAGACCGCGGCATCGAGTGGAGCCCGGCGCCGAGTCGATCCGGGCGCCCGCACCGGGCGTATCGACGCCCGATCTTGGGGGTCGAAGGGCAGGCCATATAAACCTACGGTGCCTAACTGAACCAGGTGCAGCCGTTGCCGCTGCCGCCGTGCCGACCGTCTCGATCCATCTCACCCAACCAACAATGACAGGCCGCGTGTTCAGACTTCATTCGACGCTCGAACTGCCCCTCGAAGACGTGGAGACGTACTTCGAAGAAGACCCCGACCTCCCGCCGGAGATCGACGACATCGACATCACGCGTCGAAACAACACTCTCATCATCAAGGCCCTGTCCGACGACGACTCGATCAGCAAGTACACGCCGACCGCCCAGCTGAAGGCGTCCGTCACGGAGACGCGCGTCTGGGAGGAGGAGCCGCCCCGCGCCGGCGGCCCGCAGTGGATGGACGACGAGGAGGAGGAGATCCCCTCCGAGCTCGTCGAGTTCGCCTGCTTCAAGGGCGACCGCGAGACCGTCCTCCAGAACTCCGCGCTCCAGTACCCGATGTTCCTCGTGCTCCGCGAGCTGGCGCAGCTCTCGGAGAAGGGGACGCTGACCGCGATCACCGAGGAGAACGACGAGCTCGAAGCGACGCGGATCGTCGAGGGTGAGCCGCGTCCCGCGAGCATCGAGGTCGTCGAGAGCCCGCAGGGCGCCGGCGACGGCGACGGCGGCGTCAACTGGCGCGACAACGAGTTCATCTCGGACTGAGCGTCGGTCCGGAGCGCGCCGGTCGTTCTCGCGCACCCCGACACCCCGACACGCTGAGCGACGGCGCCCCGGACCGCCAACGACTGAGACGCCCCGGACCGCCGACGCTTTAGGCGCGCCGAGCGTTCCGCCGCCAATGACCGACGACTGGGTGAGCCTCTTCTCGGGCGGGAAGGACTCCTCGTGGGCGCTGTACCGCGCCCTGGAGACGGGACTCGACGTCTCGCGGCTCCTGACCGTCCACCCCGCGGGCGATTCGTACATGTACCACACCCCGGCGACGGAGCTCGCCGGGCTCGCGGCCGAGAGCGTCGGGATCGACCTCGTCGAGGTGTCGCCCGACGACTTCGGCGCGGACGACGTCGACGACGCGGGCGCGCAGGGCGACGCCGAGCTGGAGCCGATGGAAGCGGCGCTCCGGGAGATCGCCGCGGCCGACGGGGTCGACCTCGCGGGCGTCACCGCGGGCGCGGTCGAGAGCGAGTACCAGACCAGCCGGATCCGGGGGATGTGCGACCGGCTCGGAATCGATCTGTTCGCCCCGCTGTGGGGCGAGGACCCGGTCGCGCTCGCGGAGGCGATGTTCGACGCCGGCTTCGAGATCCGGATCGTCCAGGTCGCCGCCTACGGCCTCGACGAGTCGTGGCTCGGGCGGCGCTACGACGCCGACGCGCTCGCGGAGCTGCTCGATCTGCGCGAGGAGTACGGGGTCCACCCGCTGGGCGAGGGCGGCGAGTTCGAGACGTACGTCGTCGACGGCCCCCACATGGACCGCCGGATCGCGTTCGAGTACGACGCCGTGTGGGAGGGCGACCGCGGTCACGTCGAGGTCCGGGACGCGCGGCTGGAGTAGGGGCGTCGCTCCGGACGAGCCGAACTACGGCCAGCTGCCGGCCTGGTCGTAGGCGTCCACGATCCGACCGATGGCGACGACGTAAGCGGCGGTGCGGAGGTCGCGGACGTCGCGTCCCTCGTAGGCCTCGACGATCCCGTCGAACGCCTCCGTGATCACGCGTTCGAGCTCGTCGTTGACGCGCTCCTCCGTCCAGCCGAACCGCTGGCGGTTCTGGACCCACTCGAAGTACGAGACGGTGACGCCGCCGGCGTTGGCGAAGATGTCGGGGACGACGTAGACGTCCTTCTCGACGAGGACGTCGTCGGCGTCGGGGGTGAGGGGACCGTTGGCCGCCTCGACGATCACGTCGGCCCGGACGTCGGCGGCGAGGTCGCCGTCGATCGCGTTCTCCAGCGCCGCGGGCACGAGCAGGTCGACGTCGAGCGTCAACAGCTCCTCGTTCGTGATCGACGCGGCGTCACCGTAGCCCGAGACGGCGCCCGTCTCGGCCTTGTGCTCCTTCACCGCCCGTGGGTCGAACCCGTCGGAGTCGTAGATCCCGCCGGAGGAGTCGGAGACGGCCACCACGTCCCCGCCGAGGTCGTCGACGAGCGCGGCCGCGACCGACCCGGCATTGCCGTACCCCTGCACGGCCACCGTCGCGCCCGCGAGGTCCCGGTCGAGCCAGTCGAACGTCTCGCGCGCGGCGAGCGCGACGGAGCGGCCGGTCGCCTCGACGCGTCCCTCGCTCCCGCCCGAGTCGAGCGCCTTCCCGGTGATGACGCCGGGCGCGGTCGTGTTCTCCAGCGTCTCGTAGGTGTCCTTGATCCAGTTCATCTCCCGCTGGCCGGTGTTGACGTCCGGCGCCGGGATGTCGCGGTCCACGCCGATGAGCGGTCGGAGCTCCGTCGCGAACGCGCGCGTCAGTCGCTCCAGCTCGCTCTCGGAGTAGTCGCTCGGGTCGATCGCGATCCCCCCCTTCCCCCCGCCGTAGGGCACGTCGACGACGGCGCACTTGTACGCCATCCATCCGGAGAGCGCCTTCACCTCGTCGCGCGTGACGCCGGGGTGATACCGGATCCCGCCCTTGTACGGCCCGCGGTCGCCGTTGAACTGCGACCGGTAGGCGCGGACCGTCTCCAGCGATCCGTCGTCGAGCTCGAACGTCAGGTTCGTCTCCAGCAGTCGCTCCGGGTTCTTCAGTCGGGTGAGCACGCCCGGCGGGGCGTCGAGGTGCGCCGCGGCGTCGTCGACCTGTTCCCGCAGACTCTCGAACGGGTTCGCCTGATCGGCCATGTGGGAACGTCCCCGGGGACCGGGGTTAATTGTGACGGACGATCAGCGGGAAGGGACGGTCGCTACCGCGCGTCGATCCCCGCGGCCGCCGCCCGCTCGACGATCCGCTCCGCTCGCGCGACCAGCGGCGCGTCGATCATCTCGCCGTCGACGCTGAACACGCCGCGGTCCTCGCGGTCGGCCTCGTCGCGGGCGTCGAGCACGCGCGACGCCCACTCGATCTCGTCCGGGTCGGGCGTGAACGCCTCGTTGATCGGGTCGACCTGCGACGGGTGGATCGCGAGCTTCCCGTCGTAGCCGAGCGTGCGCGCGAACGCCGCCTCCTCGCGGAGCCCCTCGGTATCGGAAAACGCCGTGTACACCGTGTCGAGCGCGTCGACGTCGGCCGCACCGGCCGCGAGAACGACGTGCTCGCGGGCGTACAACACCTCGGTCCCCTCGTCGGTCCGCGTCGCCCCGAGGTCGGCCGCGAGGTCCTCGGCGCCGAAGAGGAGGGCCTCCGTCGCGGCCGCGTCGGCGATCGCCTCCGCGGCGAGCACGCCGCCCGCCGTCTCGACGAGGGCGAACACGGCGGGATCGAGCCCGCGGTCGGCGCACAGCGCGGCCGCGTCGGCCACGCGGTCGGCGCCCTCGACCTTCGGAAGCATGACCGCGTCGAGCCGGATCGCGGGCTCGGCGTCGCCGTCGCTTCCGGCTTCGTCCGCTATCTCGGCACCGACGAGGGCGTCGAGGTCGGCGCCGGGGTCCGACGCCGTGAGCCGGACGCACACCTCGGCGTCGGGGTCGAAGTCGGGGGCCGCGAGCACGCGGCGGACGGCGGCGCGGGCCTCGTCCTTCCGGCCGGGAGCGACGGCGTCTTCGAGGTCGAAGCAGACGACGTCCGCGCCCGTCCCCGGCGCCTTCCGCATGAGCTCCGGGCGGTCGCCGGGGGAGAACAGGAGGCTTCGTCGGGCCATGTCGAGGACTCCTCGCGACCGGACATAAAGAGCCGGGCCGTCCGGATCGTGACCCGAGCCGGCCGTCCGGACCGCCGACGCCTCCGGCACCCGGAGCGGTACCGATTTGTCGCCCGAGGTCGAGGGTCGCCCCATGACGGGACGCTACTACGAGGAGTTCGAGGTCGGAGAGACGATCGAGCACGCGCGCCGGCGGACCGTGAGCGAGAGCGACAACCAGCGGTTCTGCGACATGACGATGAACCAGCAGCCGCTCCACCTCGACGCCGACTTCGCCGGGGAGACGCAGTTCGGCGAGCGGCTCGTCAACGGGCTGTACACGCTGTCGCTCGCGGTCGGCGTGTCGATCCCGGAGACGACGGACGGCACCATCGTCGCGAACCTCTCGTACGACGACGTCGAGCACCCGAATCCGGTGTTCCACGGCGACACGATCCGCGCGCGGTCGACCGTCACCGACAAGCGGGAGACGAGCGACGGCGAGCGCGGCGTCGTCACGATGCACGTGGAGGCGTTCAAGCTCGTCGAGGACGGCGACGACGTCCTCGTCTGCGAGTTCGACCGGACCGCGCTCTCGAAGAAGCGGCCCGACGGCGACGGAGACTGAGTCCGGTCGCGAGCGGCGCCCGGCTACTCGTCGTCGCTCGCGTCGGCGTCCGCCAGCAACAGCCCGAGGTAGGAGGTGCGGACCTGTTCCGCGCCGTCCAGCCCGAGCCGGTCGAGGGCGGCGAGCGCGTCGTCCCTGACCGATTCGATCGCGGTCTCGTCGTCGACCGAGCGCTCGATCTCGACGAACTCACCGAGCCCGTCGACCGCGTCGAGCGTCACGGTGAACCCGTCGTACGCCCAGAACTCGCGCCGCTTCTCGACGGTCGCCGCCGGCTCGAATCCGAGTCCGGCGAGGATGCCGGCCGCGGCCTCCGGGTCGGCCACCTCGGTCTCGCGTTCCGCGCGGGTCTTCGACCCCTCGTCGAGCAGCGGTCCCTTGTACGTGAGCTTGGTCGTCTCGGGAGTCGGATCGCGGTCGGCCGTCTCGGCGGCTCCCGAACCGATCCCGTCCGGGAGCGGCGCCTCGCGTCGCACCCGGAGCGCCTCGTCCGTCTCGGCGAAGTCGCGGTGCGGCGCGTCGTAGTAGGCGTCGCGCTGGCGGCGCGCGTCGACGCGCTCGGCGCCGGCCTTCCGGAGGCGGTCGCGGACCGCGTCGACGTCGGCCGGCACCTTGATCTCGACCTCGAACATACCCGGAATCAGCCGGGCGCGTTCTTAAGCGCCGCGGGACGCTGATTCCGGTGCGTCGCGGCGCTCGCCGCGTCGAACCGTGCGCCTTAAGGGTGTAACAGGTGACCTTCAGGGTATGAGCGATCAGGAGCAAGCGGACGCGGCCGAGGACGCCGACGAGGCCGAGACCGAAGCCGAGACCGAGAGCGCCGGGCTGGCGGACGGCGACTTCGTGCGGGTCGCGTACACGATCCGAACGGCCGACGACGGCCGGGTCATCGACACCACCGACGAGGAGATCGCCGAGGAGGCCGAGATCGACACCGAGGACCACAAGTTCGAGCCCCGCGTCATCGCGCTCGGCGCCGGCCACGTCTTCCCGGCCGTCGACGAGGCGTTCGTCGGCGCGGAGGTCGGCGACGAGGGCGTCGTCGACGTGCCCGCCGAGGACGCCTTCGGCGAGTACGACCCCGACGAGGTCGAGACGGTCAAGGCCGACAAGATCCCCGAGGACAGCCGCTACCCCGGCGCGCAGGTCCAGATCGACAACCAGCAGGGGTACCTCGAGACGATCATCGGCGGCCGCGCCCGCGTCGACTTCAACCACCCGCTGGCCGGCGAGGACCTCGAGTACGAGTACGAGATCCTCGAGGAGATCGACGACCGCGAGCAGCAGGCCGCCGGCATGCTCGGGATGTACCTCCAGGAGGCCCCCGAGGTCCGCATCGAGACGGTCGCCGAGGAGGAGGAGACGGTCTCCGAGGACGACGAGGGCGAGGAGACCGTCGAGACCGAGGAGGTCGAGAAGGACGTCCTCTACGTGACGGCCACGCAGGCGATGCAGATGAACCAGCAGTGGATGTTCCAGAAACAGCAGATCGCGCAGGACCTCATGAGCCGGCTCGACCTCGACCGCGTCGTGATCGAGGAGGTCATCGAGGGCGGCGGCATGGGCGGACTCGGCGGCATGATGGGCGGGATGGGCGGCGGCGGCGCGGGCGACATCGAGGACGCGCTCGAAGACGTCGACGTCGACGCCGACGAGATCGTCGACGAGCTCGACGAGGAGTAGCGCCCGACCCGCGGCGTCCCGGTCCGAGGAAGATCGATCCCTTTTGAACGACGCTCGACCCAGTCGGAGACATGGAACGCGACCGGGCGACGGAGCGGGACGCGGAGGGCGACTGAGATGACGGAGGGCGACTGAGATGGAGATCGAACGTGCGCGCGACGACCTCGTCGTCGCCGCGAGCGCCGGCGCGACGACGATAGCGGTCGCGCTGCTGTCCGGCGTCGCCGGCGTCGTCGAGGTGGGGACGCTGCCGACGCTCGCACCGCTCGCGGTGTACGCGGTCTACCTCCTCTCGCGGAAGGGCGGCCCGTACGGACCGCTCGACGAGCCGCGGAACTGGGCGGCCGCGGCGGCGCTCGTCGGCGTGGTCGTAGTCGTCGCAGTCGCCGTACTGTAGACGCGAAATTCGAGAGGACGACCGGCTCAGGCGATGTCCCGGCTCGTGTCGACCGACACCGAGTCGGTGAGCTTCAGCTTGAGCGGCTCCTCTAACGCCGCGCCGCCCCGGAACTTGGGCACGACGAGCCGGTTCGCGATCTCGGTTCCGGTCACGGTGGTGCGGAGGTCGAAGACGACGTCCGCGACCTGTTCGGTGACGACCCGGTTCCGGTCCGCCGCCGCGCCCTTGAGCGCGTGGAGCACCGCGAGCCCGCCGGCGTCGTCGACGCGCCGACGGAGCTCACCGAGGAACGCGCCGTACTCCTCGCGGTCGCCGGCCTCCAGCGGCCCGACGGAGTCGACGACGACCGTCTCCCCCTCGGCCAGCTCGGCGGTCGCGTCCAGCACCGCGGCGAACGGATCGTCGCCCGTGGCGTCTCGGACGACCGTCTCGCCCTCCTCGTCGTCGGCCGTGAGGCCGGCCTCCACCGCGTCGGCCGAGCGCACCGTCGTCAGGTATCGACACGCCCGGACCCGCGAGAACCGGTCCAGAATGAGCTCGGACTGGCTCGCCGCGTCGGCCTTCAGCGCGACGACGCTGCCGCTCGGGATCCCCCCGCCGAACTCCCTGTCCAGCACCGATATCCCCGTCGGGAGCGGCTCCATACGAACGCTGCCGTCTCCGGAGGTTTGGCTCTGTCGGTGGCCGTCAAACGGCGCGCCCGCGGCGGGATCGACGGTCACGCAACGCGCCATCGCTCCGCTCCGTACTCACCCGCGAGCCGCCTCGCGAGGTCGTCGTACGCCGATTCGACCGACGAGTCCGAGAGCGGTGCCGGCGCCGCGGACGGGACCCGGCCCATCACCGGACAGCCGAGCAGGTCGGCGACGGCGTCCGGGACGGACGGCGCGCGGACGGCGACGGCGCCCACCGGCGGACAGTCGAGCCGCCGCGCGACCGCGGCCGTCTTGGCGGCGTCGCGCAGGGCCGACCGCCGGAGCGGCGTCACGAGGAGCGACCGGTCGGCCGCGCGGAGCGGCGCCGCCGCGTCCGGCGACGCGCCCGCCGGGCAGTCGAGGAGCGTCGCGGCGTCGTCGGGGACCGCGTTCCGGAGCGCCTCGAACGCCGGAGCGGGGTCGACGGTCTCGGTGCCGTCGGGCGCGGCGATCACCGCGGGGGCCGAGCGGTCCGGCGAGACCCCGTCGCGGACCGCGTCGACGACGGTTCGGCGGTCGCGCTCACCGGCGGCGCCGTCGTCCGTCTCCGACGCCAGCCGGGCGAGGTTCGGGAGGTCCCAGTCGGCGTCGACCGCGACCGCGGGCGCGCCCCGCCTCGACAGCGCCCGCGCGAGCCCGAGGGTCGTGGTCGTCTTTCCGCTCCCGCCCTTGCCGCCGGCGACTGCGATCACGCGACGGACTGCGTCGCTATGGGTGAAAAGGAGAGGGGAGTCGACGGTCTGTCGGCGCGACCGTCAGTCCTGACAGCAGCCGCCGGCCTCGCCGCCGAAGTCGACCGCGAGCGGTTCCGAGATGGCCTCGTTGACCGATTCGAGGGTGTCGTTCAGCTCGTCCTGCGCGTCGAGGAACTCCCGCATGACGGGCATCGAGTGGAGCTCGTCCTGTGCCGCCTGCACCTTCTGGAGCCCCGAGTTCGTCGCCTGTCCCGTCTCTCGGGCCTGCATGAACTCGGCGCGCAGCTGCTCGAACTCGTCGATCTTCGCCTGAACCTCCTCGTCGCGCTGGACCGCTTCGCGCGCCTCCTCGAAGCGCTCGTACTCGGGGGTTCGGGCGATCCGCTCGCCGAGCTCGCGACCGAGGTCCTCGATGGAGGCCTGTTCGTCGGGGGTGGCCCGTTCGACGCTCATACCCGATCGTTGGCGCGGAGCGGTTTCAACCTGCCGAAGGGAGGCCTCTCGTGCCGCAAGCGCACGCCGCGGGCGGTCTGTGACCCCGCAGTCACGCCGCCTGCGCCTCGACGAAGGCGACGAGGTCGGCCAGTTCCTCCTGCCCGATGCCGTGGCCGCCCGGATAGCTGCCGCGGGCGACGTCGGCGCCCAGCTCCTCGAACCGGTCGGCGGCGGCGGCCGAGCGCGACTCCGGGATCACGCGGTCGCCGGCCCCGGCGCCGACGAAGACGGGCTTCCCCTCGATCCCGTCCGGGTCGGCGTCGGCGTGGGCGTCCGCGAGGTAGCCGTGGAGCGCGGCGACCCACGCGTACCGGTCCGGGTCCTCCAGGACGAGCGAGAGGCTCGTGATCGCGCCCTGGCTGAAGCCGAGCAGCCCGATCCGGTCGGGGTCGAGGGCGTACGCCTCCGTCGCGGCGTCGACGCTCTCGGCGACCAGATCGAGGCTGCGGCGGAAGTCGGCAGCGTCCGGCTGGCTCGATTCGAGGCCGCCCGCCGAGAGGTCGAGCTCGTACCACGTGTACCCGCCCTGAAGCGGGTCGGGCGCCCGGAGGCTGATCGCGTGGAGCTCGTCGGGGAGGTGTCGCGCGACGGGCAGCAGGTCCTCTTCGTCGGCGCCGCGGCCGTGAAGCACGAAGACGGCGGGCGCGTTCTCAGGGGCGTCGTCCGGCGCGACGTGGACGTGTTCCAGCGGAATGTCGCTCATTGTATCCCGGTTCGTCGGCTCGGGGGTTGTATCCGTCGGCCGCGGCAGGGTTCGACCGCACTCGATCCCGAACGATCACGAGGATGACCGCCGAGCGCGCCGTTTAACCGTCCCCCCGCGTAATTCGAGTCCATGAGCGGCTCCACGGAGGGCGACCTCACCAAGACGGGGATGGCCCTGAAACACGACCGCGAGTGGGACTACGAACTCGACCGGATCCTGGAGGCGATCGAGGAGCGCGACGCCTCCAAGGTCGGCCTCCAGTTCCCCGAGGGGCTCAAGCGCCGCGGTCCGAAGGTCGCCGACGACCTCCGCGAGGTCGCCCCCGACGACGTCACGTTCATGCTCTCCGGGCAGCCCTGCTACGGCGCCTGCGACCTCGACACCTACCTGATGCGCCGGACGGACGTGTTCGTCCACTTCGGCCACACGCCGATGAAGGAGTCCGACAGCATCGTCTACGTCCCGCTCTTCTCGAACGTCGACCCCTTCCCGATCATGGAGGACGCGCTGGACGAAGAGCTGGACGACCCCGAGGAGAACGCCGACGTGGGGCTCGTGACGACCGCCCAGCACATGAACCGGTTCGAGGAGATGACCGACTGGCTGGAGGAGCGCGGCTACGAGGTCCACACCCGCCGGGGCGACGACCGGCTCACGAAGGAGGGGCAGGTGCTCGGCTGCAACTACGCCTCCGCCGACATCCCCGCCGACCAGGTGCTGTACGTCGGCGGCGGAAAGTTCCACCCCGTCGGGCTCGCGATGGAGCACCCGGAGAAGCGCGTCGTCATCGCCGACCCCGTCAACAACGCGGTGTCCGTCGCCGAGCACGACCAGTTCCTCAAGCAGCGCTACGCCTCGGTCCACAAGGCGATGGGCGCCGAGAAGTGGGGCGTCATCTTCTGTACGAAGATCGGGCAGGGCCGCTGGGAGACGGCCCAGGAGATCGTCGACGACAACGAGGACGCCTACCTGATCACCATGGACGAGGTGACGCCGGACCGCCTCCGCAACTTCGACATGGACGCGTTCGTCAACACCGGCTGTCCCCGGATCACGACCGACGACGGGCCGCGGTTCCACAAGCCGATGCTGACCCCGGGCGAGTACGAGGCCGCCATCGGCGAGAAGCCCCTCGACTCGATCGAGTTCGACACGTTCCACGACACCTGGTAGCGCGGCCGAAGCCGACCGGTCCCGTTTCTACCGCACCGCGTCCTCGACGTAGTCGACCGCCTCGGCGGGCGATCCCACCGGTTCCACGCCGGCCACGTCGTGCGTGTCGAGTCCGGCGACCGCCCGACCGTGGGCGAGCGCCGTCCCAATCTCCGAGAGCGTGCCGTGCGAGCCGTCGACCGCGACCGCGGCGTCGCCGTTCATCGCGACGAGCGCGTTGCGGGCGTGGCCCATCCCGGTCGCGATCGGCACCGTGACGTGCGGGTTCGCGTCCGATCGTCGGTCGGTCGGCAGGATCCCGACGGTCTCTCCGCCGGCCTCGCGAGCGCCGCGACAGACCGCTTCCATCACGCCGCCGAGCCCGCCGCAGACGACCGCGTGGCCGCGGTTCGCGAGCCGTTCTCCCAGTTCCTCCGCGACCGCCGCCGTCTCGGGCGGGACCGAACTGCCGCCGATGACGCTGACGCGCATACCGCGGGACGGGCGGCGGACGTATATAAATGAACGGGGCGTCGCGACGGATCGGTGGTGAAACCCTTTTAAGTGCTGAGCAACTCCGGAACGTATGACGTACGATACCGTCGTGTTCGACAACGACGGTGTCCTCGTGGGCCGCACGCGCTTCGACGTGCTTCGGGACGCAACCCGGAGCGCGTTCGAGGAGTGCGGCGTCGAGGAGCCCGATCCGGACGACGTAGAGCGCATGACCATCGGTGCGACCCCCGGCAGCGTGGGGACCGTCTGTCAGACGTACGACCTCGATCCGGGGTCGTTCTGGCGGACCCGCGACGACGTGGTGTCGAAGGCCCAACAGCAGGAGGCGCGCGAGGGGCGCAAGACCCCGTACGACGACCTCGACGAGCTGGCCGACCTCGACGTGGAGATGGGGATCGTCTCCTCGAACCAGCAGGCGACGGTCGACTTCCTCGTGGAGCACTTCGACGGCTTCGAGCGGTTCGGCGCCGCCTACGGCCGCGAACCGACGATCCACTCGCTCCAGCTCCGCAAGCCGAACCCCCACTACATCGAGCAGGCGCTCGGCGACCTCGACGCGGGGAACGCCCTGTTCGTCGGCGACAACGAGTCCGACGTGCGCGCGGCCGAGAACGCCGGTATCGACTCCGCGTTCATCCGGCGACCTCACCGCCGCGACTGGGAGCTGAACGTGTGGCCGACGTGGGAGATCGACCGGCTCTCCGACCTGCACGACATCGTCGGGTAGGACGGTCGCGGCGAGGGGACGTCGGCCGTCGGCGGAGACCCGCCGCGGCCGCCCGCCGGTGACCCCCGCGGCCGTCCCGCTCTCTCAAGGTTTAACTCCGATGGGGAGCTACGCCGCCACAGTGACGAACCCCCCGCCGTGGGCCGACATCTTCGGCCACGCAGAGCCGTACCCGGAGCAGGCCGACGGGATCGACGCCGCCGTCGACGCCGCCGAGGACGGCGGCTTCCTCGCCCTGGAGGGCGCGTGCGGGACCGGCAAGACGATGCTCGCGCTCACCGCCGGGCTCGACCGCGTCCGCGACCCCGACTCCAACTTCGAGCGCGTCTTCGTCCTCACGAGCGTCAAACAGCAGCTGCGCCAGTTCGAGACGGACCTCGGGACGATCAACTCAGACCTCCCCGACGAGTACGACCCGGTCTCCGGGCTCACCCTCGTCGGCAAGGCGGACGTCTGCCCGTACGCGCGCGAGAACCGCGGCGGGATCGACCGCGAGAACGTCTACGAGCGCTGCGAGGGGCTCCGCGAGCGCACTCGGAACCTCGTCGGCGACGGCGGCGCGACGACGACTTCGAACCTCGTGAGCGAGGCGCGGAGCCAGCAGGTGGGACTGATGGACTCGGGAAGCGACACAGGCTCGCCCGGCGATGACGCCCCCGCCGCCGACTACCTCAGCGTCGACGGCGAGCCGACCCCCTACCGCCCCGACACGGAGGAGTACGAGGGGACCGAGTTCTGCCCGTTCTACGCCGGCTTCCTCGACGACCTCCCGGAGGACGGCGACCCGGCGGAGGCGGTCCCGTTCGACGTGACCGACCTCGGCCACGTCGACAGCGACGAGCTGGTCCGGCTCGCCGCCGGCCACGGCTCCTGTCCGCACTCGGTCATGGGCGCGCTCGTCCCCGAGGTCGAGGTCGTCATCGGCAACTACTACCACGCGTTCGATCCGGTGACGACCGGGACGTTCACCGGCGCGCTGCTCGACGACTCGACGTTCGTCGTCTGCGACGAGGCGCACATGCTCGAACCGCGCGTCCGCGACCTCGTGAGCGACGCGGTCGCCGACGCCAGCCTCCGCGACGCCGAGAACGAGCTCACCCGCGTCGTCCAGCCGCTCTCCTTCGAGACGGCCGGCGCGGAGTCGGACGACGCGGCGCTCGTCCGGGGCGAGCTCGAAGACGCCGACGTGACCGTCGACGAGATCGAGTCGGTCCGCGAGTTCTACGCCGACCTCCGCGGCGAGCTCGACCGCCGGGTGACGGAGCGGCTCGACCGCGAGCGGCCCGACTGGCGGGCGTCGATGCGCGAGCTCGACGACGACGAGGTCCCCCTCCGCGACCCCGAGGAGCCGGACGAGGACGAGGTCACGGCGTGGGCGAAACGTGAGGGGTACGGCGACCGCGTCTGGGCGCGCGCGCAGCAGGTCGGCGCGGTCGTCAAGCGGGTGCTCGACTCGCTGGAGGAGGACGACAAGCGGCGTGCGGCGCCGGGCGTCGGGCGCACGCTCAACGCCTGGTACCGCGAGGACCACGAGGAGTTCTTCCGGGCCATCGACCTGGAGCGGACGTGGGACGAGACGGAACCGCCGGACTCGTGGCGCCGCGCGTACAACGCAAGCCTCGCGCTGTACAACTGCCTCCCGAGCGAGCCGATCGGCGACCGGCTCGCGGAGTTCGGCGGCGGCGTCCTCATGAGCGCGACGCTGGAGCCGATGGACGTGTTCCGCGAGGTGACCGGGCTCGACCACCTCGAAGCGCGGGGCCGGCCGGTCGTCGAGCGGACGTACGGCCTCTCGTTCCCCGAATCGAACCGCGCGAGCTTCGCGGTCGACGCGCCGAAGTTCACGCATCAGAACCGCGGTCCGCCCGGCGAGGAGAACGACACGCGCCTCGCGTACCTCGACGCGACGGCGACGGTGGCCGCCCGCGAGGGCAACGTCCTCGTCGGCACGCCGAGCTACGCGGAGGCGACGTGGATGGCCGAGTCGCTCGCGGAGCGCCTCGACAAGCCCGTGCTGCTCGACGAGTCCTCCGGCGACCGCGCCACGGAGTCGCTGAAGGACGACTTCTTCGCGGGCGAGGGGAAGGTGCTCGTGACGAGCCTCCGGGGCACGCTCACGGAGGGCGTCGACTACCGCGGGGACCGCCTGTCGGCCGCCGTGGTCTGTGGCGTCCCCATCATCAACACGGCGCGGCCGCGGACCCGGGCGGTCGTCACCGCCTACGACCGCCGGTTCGAGTCCGGGTTCGAGACCGCGCTCACGGTGCCGGCGGTGCGGAAGGCCCGTCAGGCCGTCGGTCGCGTCATCCGCGGCCCGGAGGAGCGCGGGGTGCGCGTCCTGCTCGACGCGCGGTACGCCCGGGAGTCGTGGAACAGCGTCCGGGAGTACCTCCCGGCACACGAGCGCGAGGAGTACCAGCCCGTGAGCCCGGACATGCTCGGGCTCGCGCTCGACCGGTTCGAACGCCGGGCCGGCGGCGACTGACCTCGGACGGCACCGGTCGCGCCCGGCGACGAGCGTCTCGATACCGCCGGATAACGTCCCGTTTAACCGCGGGTACGGTGCGTGTAACTACGTCGGAGGGGGGCGTGGCAACGTCCATGCGATCCACACCGAACGAAGCGAAGTACCACGTCGTCTGCCGGGAGTGTCCGGTCGAACGCCTGTTCGGAACCGGCAGCGACGCGACCGCGCTGGAGCGAACGCACGCCGAAGCGACCGGACACCGGGTCGCCGTCGGTCGCGTGGAGTAGCTCGCGCCGTGACCGCGCGCGGGCCGCGTCGACCCGGTCGCTCAGTCCTCTCGGCGGGCGAACGCGAGGCTCCCCGAGACGTTCTTGATGTACGCCGTGACGGTCTCGCCCTCCTGCGCGCCGGGGACGAAGACGGTGTACTCGCCGACCTCGGCGACGCCGTCGCCCTTGCGACCGGTGCCGACGATCTCGAGCTCGTAGGTCTTCCCGGACTCGATGGCCTCCTCCTGCCGCTGGGTGTTCGAGGTGTTCTGCTTCGCGACCGGGCGGAACGCCCCGCAGGCCTCACACCGGAGCATCGGGGTGCGGTTCTCGGTCTCCAACCGCGTGTCGGGGAGGCCGCACTCCGAGCAGGTGACGAACGACTCGATGTACGAGTCGACCGCGGCCTGGAAGTCGCGCTCGCGGAAGTTCCCGCTGTAGCGGGCGCGGCCCGACTCGTACTGGCCGGCGGTCCCGAGCTCCTGCTGGATCTTCGAGTGGACGTGCTCGGGCTCGCGGCTCAGGGCGTCCGCGATCGCCGAGAGGTTCGTCAGTCTGGTGAACGCGCCGTCCTTCTGCGTCTCCGGGTCGGGCACCGACAGCCGCTCGTCGGAGCCGCCGAGGTCCGGTACCTCCTCCATCGCGCGGTCGAGGCTCGATTCGTAATCCATACGCGAGGGAACGACAGCGCGACGGAAATCGCTTCCGGGTTCGAGAGCGACGGGTCGAAAGGGGAGTCGGCGCGAGACGAGACCGCCGCTACGAACGTGGCGGTCGGCCGGAAGTAGCGGGAGGTAGATTTGAACCGCGATCGCTCCGCACCGCTCCGTTCCCTGGTTCAAATCCCTTCCGGGGCTATCTCGTCGACGACGCCGCTCGCGCCTCGCAGCGCTCGGCGTTCGCGGTCGTCGACAGAAGATAGCGGGAGGTAGATTTGAACTACCGATCTCCGGGTTATGAGCCCGGCGGAATCTCCTGGCTATCCCATCCCGCTATCGTATCAAAACCCGTTGCGACTGTTAAGGGTTCTGATCCCGTCGCCCGTATGCGATTCGGCCGCGCGCGATTTATATACCGAGGGCGGCGGAATCACCCGAATTCGGCGGG
Source organism: Halorubrum rutilum (assembly GCF_024494565.1). Next base: position 137,544 of record NZ_JANHDN010000005.1, on the reverse strand, counting down.
GTCTCAGGTCCCGACGGCGACGGCGTTCGCGTCAGTCGGCGGCGTATCGCCCGCGGATCCGGATCGCGGCGAGCGCACCGAGGGCGAACGCGAGGGGGAGCGCGGCGTCGGCGGGGTTGCCCGACAGCGCGCGACCGGCGGTCAGTCCCGCCATCAGGGCGAACAGCAGCGCCATCAGTCCCGCGATGGGAACCACGTACCCCTCGGCGATCATCGGCCGGCCGGATCCGTCGGTCATACCTTTCCCGTGGGGCGGGCGCCGTGTAAACCCCCGTTCCCGAGGCGAGGTGCCGAGCCCCGCGCCTCGAACGCGGGTCCTCACGCTCCGACGCCGGTCCCCACGCTCCGACGCCGGTCCCCACGCTCCGAATACGGGCCTCTACACCCCGGATCACCGAGGTGGAGATCGCCGGAGCCGAACGAGGGAAGTCACGGCGCCGTCCCCTGGCTTGCTTGCGTCGGCCGCAAACGCTTTTATCAATCATAAATAGTGATAAACTGATGCGAAAACCGCTACTGACGACCGACTTCCTGGACCGGGCCCGCCGGCACTACGCGGACGAGGAGGCCGTCCTGGCGACTGACGGGACGCGGTACACGTACGCCGAACTCGGCGAGCGCGCGGACCGGTTCTCGGCCGCCCTGCAGGCGCGGGGGATCGAGAAGGGCGACCGTGTCGCGGTGTTGGACCCGAACACCCACTACCACCTCGAAGCGGCCTACGGCGCGATGCAGGTCGGTGCGGTCCACGCGCCGCTGAATTACCGGCTCACGCCAGACGACTTCGCGTACATGCTCTCCGACGCCGGCGTCGACGCGATCTACGCCGACGCCGAGTACGCCGACCGGATCGAGGCGGTCCGCGACGAGGTGCCGACGGAGACGTTCCTCACGAACGACGCGGACGCGGTCGCGGGCGACTGGGAGTCGTTCGACGCGGCGCTCGACGCCGCCGACCCCGACGCCTACGAGCGCCCGGAGATGGACGAGGACGATGTGATCACGATCAACTACACCTCCGGGACCACCGGCGACCCGAAGGGCGTCTGCCGCACCCACCGCGCCGAGACGCTCCACGCCTACCTCATCGCGATCCACCAGGAGATCACCGACGACGACGTCTACCTCTGGACGCTCCCGATGTTCCACGTCAACGGCTGGGGGCACATCTACGCGATCACGGGGCTGGGCGCCCGACACGTCTGCACCCGCGGCGTCGACGTCGCGGAGACGTTCGACCGGATCCGCGAGGAGGACGTCTCCTACTTCTGTGCGGCCCCGACCGTCCTCAACATGCTCGGCGACCACCACGCCGAGCACGGCGGCGCGACGACCGGCGACAGCGACGTGCGGGTCGCCACCGCGGGCGCGGCGCCGCCGGAGGCGACGATCCGGACCGTCGAGGAGGAGTTCGGCTGGGAGCTCAAACATGTGTACGGCGCGACCGAGACGGGTCCCCTGATCACCACCTCGGACGCGAAGCGGCACTTTGAGGCGGACTCGCCGGACCGCTTCGCGGTGAAGAAGACGCAGGGGATCGGCTACCTCGGCACCGACGTGCGCGTCGTCGACGAGGACGGCGAGGACGTGCCCGCCGACGGCGAGACGATCGGCGAGATTGTCGTCCGCGGGAACCAGGTGATGGACCGCTACTGGAACAAGCCCGAGGCCACCGAGGCGGCATTCTCGGAGCGGCTGGAGGGCTACTACCACATGGGCGACCTCGCCGTCGTCGACGAGGACGGCTTCGTCTCGATCCAGGACCGCAAGAAGGACATCATCATCTCCGGGGGCGAGAACATCTCCTCGATCGAACTGGAGGACACCCTCTTCGAGCACGACGCCGTCTCCGACACCGCCGTCATCCCGGCGCCCGACGAGCGCTGGGGGGAGACGCCGAAGGCGTTCGTCGTCCCGGCGAGCGGCGACCCGGACGATCCGGGCGCGACGGCCGAGGAGCTGAAGGCGTTCGTCCGCGAGCGCGTCGCCGACTACAAGACCCCCGGCGAGGTGGAGTTCGTCGCCGAGCTTCCCACGACGGCGACGGGGAAGATCCAGAAGTACGAGCTGCGCGAGCGCGAGTGGGACGAGGAGGAGCGGATGGTCGGCGAAGGGTAGCGCGAGGAAGCGGCGGAGCGAGGGCGGTGACCGCCCGCCTCACTCCTCGTCGAGCAGGCTCTCGACGAGCGCCTCGGGCTCGAACAGGGTGAGGTCGTCGTACCCCTGTCCGGTCCCGAGGAAGAGGATCGGCTTCCCGGTGACGTACGCCACCGAGATGGCGGCGCCGCCGGAGGAGTCGGCGTCGGCCTTCGTCAGGACCGCGCCGTCGATCTCGGCGGCGTCGTTGAACTCCTTCGCGCGGTTCACGGCGTCCTGGCCCGCGACCGCCTCGTCGACGAACAGCGTCATGTCCGGGTCGACGACGCGGTCGATCTTCTCCAGTTGCGCCATCAGGTCGTCGCTCGTGTGGAGCCGGCCGGCCGTGTCGCCGAGCACGACGTCGACGTCGTTGGCCGCGGCGTACTCGACGCCGTCGTAGATGACGGCCGCGGGGTCGCCGCCCTGGTCGTGGGAGATCAGCTCCCGGTCGAGCCGGTCGGCGTGCTCCGCGATCTGCTCGTTGGCGCCCGCCCGGTAGGTGTCGCCGTTCGCCAGCACCGACGAGTAGCCGCGGTCGGCGAGCCACTCGGAGAGCTTCGCGATGCTCGTCGTCTTCCCGACGCCGTTGACGCCGGTGAAGACGATGGTGACGGGCTTGTCGGCCTCGGCGATCCGCTCCTCGAAGTCGAACTGGCCGACGGCGATCACGTCGAGCAGGGCGTCGTGGAGCGCCGACTCGACCAGCTCGCCGGTCGTCTCGACCTGCTTGCGCGACTCGCCGAGCATCTTCTCGCGGACGGTGTCGAGGATCTGTTCCGCGACGCTCATCTCCACGTCGCTCTCCAAGAGGGCCATCTCCAGGTTCCACAGCGGCTCCTCTAAGTCCTCCTCCTCGATGATGATCCGGCCGGTGGCGAACGCCTTCGCGCGCTGGAAGGCGCTCGGCTCGTCGTCGGCGGCGTCGCTCGCGGGCTCCGCCTCGGCGTCCGCGGGCGCCTCGGCCGCGACCACCTCCGCGTCACCGCTCGCGGCGGCGTCGTCGCCGGCGGCCGGGTCGCCGCTCGTCGGGTCGCCGTTCGCGGGCTCGTCGCCCTCTGCGGGCTCCTCCTCGACGTCCGCGCTCTCCTCGACGTCCTCCCGGAACCCCGAGAGCTTGTCCTTCAGTCCGTCGAACACGGTCAGTCGTTACTCCCCGTCGTCCTGGCCCTGTCCCATCTGCTGCATCTGCTGCTGCTGCATCTGCTGTTGCATCTGCTGGGCCTGCTGTTCGAGCTCCTCGCTCTCGTCTTCGAGCTCGTCGACCTCCGCCTGCGTCTCCTCGATGCGGTCGTCGAGCGCCTCCTGCTTGCGCCGGAGCACGTCGATCGCGTCCTCCTCGCTCTGCTCGGCGGAGTAGTTGCCGCCGAGCGAGACGATGATCTCGTCGATATCCTGGACCTCGGCGCGGACGTAGGCGCCGCCGCCGAGCGGGACCTGCACCGTCGACCCCGAGTCGAGGGTCTCGATCGCCTCGACCGCGTCGTCGATGTCGGACTGCTCCTCGCGGAACTCCGCGATCTCCGCTTCGAGCGCCTCGATCTCCTCGTCGAGCGCCTGCAGCTCCTGCGAGAGCTGCTGGAGCTGCTGTTGCCCGCCGCCCATCATGCCGCGGACACCTCCTCGATCTCGATCTGGGTGCGCTTCCGGTTGTGCTGGCTCCCGACCGTGGTGTAGATGCGCTCGCGGGCGAGGTCCTCGTTCTCGGCCTCGACCTCCTTCGTGAACGGCTGGTAGTCGCCTCGGCTCTGGAACCGTCCACTCACCGTGTAGGTACTCATGTTCACCGATCCGGCAGGGACAGGGAAGTATCTTCCTAAAAAGCGAGGAACGGAGACGCGGGCCGGATCCGCCTCGCTCGGAGGTTACGGCGCGAATTCGGGGAGAATAGGCGAACGGCACCGGGGCACGCGGACGGCGAAACGGCGGTCCGAGCGGTCGCGCCGCGGTCGGCGGGGCGGAATCCGGAGTCAGTCGATGAACCCGAGCGTCTCCTCGATGCGGCCGAGCTCCGGCCCGGTCGTGTCCTCGCCGACGACGTACCCCTCGTCGGTGGCGACGAGGCCGGAGCCGACGAGCGGCGCGCCGTAGTTGATCGTGCCGAGGTCGGTGCGGACGTCGAGCGCCTCCTCGACGGCCTGCAGCTCCGACTCGTTCGATTTCGGGTGACAGAGGACGCCGGCGTCGTTGGCGGCCGCCGCCGTTCCGACGGTGCGGACGCCGCCGAGGTCGCCGCGCTCCACGGGGACGCCGAGGGTGTCCCTGATCGTCACGATCGACTCGCGCGGGAGGTCCGGGTGGACGTAGGCGCCGTAGTCGTTCGCGAGGACGACGTTCCCGGCCGCGTTGATCTCGCCGGGGAGCTCGCCGACCTCGCGGTCGGCGGCCTCGGCGATCCGCGACCGCTCCCGTTCGGTCGCCCGCGCGGAGACGAGAACCCCGTTCTCGTTGCCCGTCGCGAGGGAGCCGACGGTGTTGGCGCCGCCGACCGTCGTGAGGAGGGGCTCGGCGTCCAGCTCCTCGCCGAGCGACTCGGCGAGCTCCTCGTCGACGTCCGGCCGAACCAACAGGAGGTCGTCGATCGCGCGGGCGAACACGCCCACGTACGACGAGCCGGTGAAGGTCGCCCGTAACACGTTACTCGGCGTACTCGGCTTCGACGACGGGCTCGCCGTCCTCGACGAACCGGGCCGCGCGGACGCGGACCTTGCTCGGCGGGTTCTCGCGCCCGTTCGCCCAGACGGCCTCGTTGACCGAGGTGTCGATGACGACGTCGTCCTCGTCGACGGAGAAGTGCTGCGCGAGGTGCTCGCGGACGATCCGCATCGCGAAGTCGGCGCGCTCCTGGACCGGCTTGTCGTTGGCGTCGCGGAGCGGGACGGTGACGACGCGCTCCTCGAAGTCGCTGGTGCTCATCTATTCGTCCAGGTCGTTCCGGCGCCAGTTGCGCCGCTTGGGGTTTCGCGTCACGTTCATGTCCGTCTTCATCATGACCCACGCGGGGACGCGGGTGTTCTGGCGCTCCGCCTTCGCCAGACGCTTCTTCTGAGCCTTCGACTTGTCTCCCATAGTAGCCCACAGTTCCCGCGGGGCGCATAAAACCCCTTCCATACCGCGTCGCTCGCGGCGAGAGGACACCCCGAGACGCCTCCCCTCGCCGGCGCTCAGAGCGGTCGTTCGGAGATTCCCTTATAAATGCGATAACACCGGTCGAGGACCTCGATCCCGACGCTCTCCGTGTCGGTGTGCGCCTCGCCCGGCTCGGAGGCGCCGCAGACGAGGCAGTCGGTGCCGGCCTCGGCGAGCCAGCCCGCGTCGGTCGCGTGCGGCTTGACGACGCGTTCGGGCGCGTCGAGCCCCAGCTCGTCGTGGACCTCGCGGGCGACCGCCAGCGCGGCGTCGGCGAAGGCGTCGTCGCCGCAGGCCATCGGCGGGAGGTCCTGGTCGACCTCCCACTCGACGCCCGCGACCCCCTCGGCGCGGGCGAGGTCGGCGCGGTCGCCGGGGACGGTGCGCTCGTCGACCGTCACCTCGCAGCGCTCCGGGATCACGTTCCACGTCTCGCCGCCGTGGGCCATCGTCACGGCGAGCGAGCCGGTGACCGACTCGCCGAACACCGTCGCCTCCGGCGCGTCGAGCCCGCGGACCACGTCGATCGCGTCGCTCGCGCGGTAGATCGCGTTCTCTCCCGCCTCCGGCTCGGACGCGTGCGCCGCGGTCCCGTGCGCGACGAGCGTCGACGCGCGCCGGCCCTTGTGCGCGACGGCGACGTCGGTGACGCCGGGCTTCGAGTAGTCCGTCGACCCCTCCGCGACGAGCGCGCGGTCGGGGGCGAACCCCGCGTCGATCGCGTGGCGCGCCCCCTCGCCGCCGACCTCCTCGCCGACGAACGACGCGAACGCGAGCTCGCGGCCCGCCGGCGGCTCGGCCTCGCGGAAGGCGAGCATGCAGGCCGCCACCGCGCCCTTCATGTCGGCCGCGCCGCGGCCGTATATCCGGCCGTCGCGGCGCTCGACGACGTAGTCGCCGGCGCTCCCCCCGCCGGTCGTCTGGCGCTCGGCCGGCGGGACCACGTCGTGGTGGCCGACCAGCGCGAGCGCGTCGGCGTCGGGATCGTCGGTCGCTCCCTTCCGAGCGATCACGTTGCCGGCGTCGTCGCGCTCGACCCGCGCGTCGGTCTCCGCGCGGAGCCACTCCTCGATGGCGTCGCCGGCGGCGGCCTCGTCCTCGTGGGAGGGGATCGAGACGAGCGTCTCAGTCAGGTCCGCGAGTTCGTCCATACGGTCGGGTCGGCGCTCAGCCGCTTAAAAACTGAGTCTACGAGAGTGTTTGTAACTCAACCGCGGTGGCGCGCGCCTGTGAGCGCCCATCGGGCGCGAACAGCGCCGCGCGAGGGAGTCGCGAGCGCTGTGGGCGACCGTAGGGAGCCCCGAGCGAGCGACGAGGTTGGGGAGGCGTGAGGTGCGGTGCTGTGCGGGGCGGGGTGGGACTCAAAGGGGGAGCCGTCGAGGCGGGCGCAGGCGTTCACGAGAGCTCCGTTCTCGTGAGCCAATCAGAACGCTCCGCGTTCTGATGACGACGCAAGCACCGCAGAGAGCGAGCAACGCGAGCGATCGAGGAGCGCAGCGAGCGTGCGCCCGCCTCGACGGCTGGGGCTTTGGAGGTGTTCACCGATTCTGTCTCGACGATTTATACACGGGGCCCCGCTGAGTGAATCACGTCTCCCTCACAAGCGCGCGTGATTAATACGTCTCCGAGCCCTTGCAACGCCTATGTCCGATCAGCTCGAAACCGCGACGCTCGGCGGCGGGTGCTTCTGGTGCGTCGAGGCGGCGCTCGAACAGCTCGCCGGCGTCGAGTCGGTCACCTCCGGCTACGCGGGCGGCGACGTCGACGACCCCACGTACAAGCAGGTCTGCTCCGGCAACACCGGCCACGCCGAGGTCGTGCAGGTCGAGTTCGACCCAGACGTGGTCGCCTACGACGAGGTGTTGGAGGCGTTCTTCGAGATCCACGACCCGACCCAGCTCAACCGGCAGGGCCCGGACGTGGGGAGCCAGTACCGCTCGATCGTCCTCTATCACGACGAGGCCCAGCGCGAGGCCGCCGCGGCCTACGTCGAGGCGCTCGACGAGGAGTACGACGACGACGTGGTGACGGAGCTCGACCGGCTGGAGACATTCTATCGGGCAGAGGAGCACCACCAGGACTACTTCACGAAGAACCCGAACGACGCCTACTGCACCTTCCACGCGAAGCCGAAGATGGAGAAGGTGCGCGAGAAGTTCGAGGCGAAGGTCGCGAAGTAATCGGTGAATTCCGCAGTGAACGCCTTTTGAGTCCCGGCCGATCGCAGATGACCGACTGACTACTTTGCGAGGAACACCTCCAAAGCCCCAGCCGCGAGGACTCGCGTGGCTCGCTGCGCGCTTCAGTCGCTCGCGTTGCTCGCTCCCTGCAGTGCTTGCGTCGCCAAGCGTCGTCCTCGCGGCTGCCCCTTTGAGTCCCACCCGACTGCACCGCCCCGCAGCCTCACGCCTCCCCAACCTCGTCGCTCGCTCGGGGCTCCCTTCGGTCGCCCGCTACGCTCGCGACTCCCTCGCGCGTGCTGGCTCGCGGCCTGTCGGCCGCTCGCAGGCACGCGCCGACCGCCTCATTCATTTATAAGCAATACTCGCCCGCTCCGGCGTCGTTCCCGAATCGGTTCGCCCGGGAACCCGGCCCCGGAACGGTAGACCTTTGCCGTCGCCCGTGCGACCGTTCGTATGGTCTCGCTGGGACTGGTGGTGGCGCGGTTCAACGACTCCGTCACGGAGCCGATGGCCGAGGCCGCCCGCGAGGCGGCCGCCGACCGCGACGCGGTCGTCGTCGACGAGGTGAGCGTGCCGGGGGCGTACGACAGCCCCCTGGCCGCCGACCGGCTCGCGCGCCGGGACGACGTCGACGCCGTCGCGGTCGTCGGCGCCATCGTCACCGGCGACACCGACCACGACCACGTCATCGCGAGCGCGACCGCCGAACAGCTCACGCGCGTGAGCCTCGACCGCGACACCCCGGTGACGTTCGGCGTGAGCGGCCCGGGGATGTCCGGCGCGGAGGCCCGCGAGCGGATAGACAAGGGCGCGGAGGCGGCGAACGCCGCGATCGACCTCGCGGAGGAGCTCGAATGAGCGCCGGAGACGACAGACGGACCCAACGACAATGAGCGACGCATACGACTTCTCAGAGCGGATCGGACGCGTAGAGCCCAGCGCGACGCTGGCGATATCGAACCTCGCGGCGGAGAAGGAGGCCGAGGGCGCCGACATCGTCGACCTCTCGGTCGGCGAGCCCGACTTCGACACGCCCGAGAACGTCGTCGAGGCCGGCAAGGCGGCCCTCGACGCGGGCCACACGGGGTACACCTCCTCGAACGGGATCCCCGAGCTGAAGGCGGCGATCGCCGAGAAGCTCCGCGGTACCGGGATCGACGCCGACGCCGACGAGGTGATCGTCACCCCCGGCGGCAAGCAGGCCCTGTACGAGACGTTCCAGACGCTGATCGACGACGGCGACGAGGTCGTCCTCCTCGATCCGGCGTGGGTCTCATACGAGGCGATGGCGAAGCTCGCCGGCGGCGACCTCTCCCGCGTCGACCTGTCGCCGCACGGCTTCCAGCTGGAGCCCGCGCTCGACGATCTCGCGGAGACGGTGTCGGACGACACCGAACTGCTCGTCGTCAACTCCCCGTCGAACCCCACGGGCGCGGTCTTCTCGGAGGCCGCGCTGGAGGGCGTCCGCGACCTCGCCGTCGAGCACGACGTCGCCGTGATCGCCGACGAGATCTACGAGCGCATCATCTACGACGCCGAGCACGTCTCGCTCGCGAGCCTCGACGGGATGGCCGACCGCACGGTCACGGTCAACGGCTTCTCGAAGGCGTACTCGATGACCGGCTGGCGGCTCGGCTACCTGCACGCCACGGACGACTTCGTCGGCCAGGCTGGGAAGCTCCACTCGCACTCCGTCTCCTGCGCCACGAACTTCGTGCAGCGCGCGGGCGTCGAGGCGCTGGAGAACACCGACGAGTCGGTCGAGGAGATGCGGCGGGCGTTCGCCGACCGCCGCGACCTCCTCGTCGACCTGTTCGACGAGCACGGCGTCGACGTCGACGTCGGCGACGGCGCCTTCTACATGATGATTCCGGTCGCGGACGACGACCAGGCGTGGTGCGAGGCCGCGATCGAGGAGGCCGCGGTCGCCTGCGTCCCGGGCAGCGCGTTCAACGCGCCCGGCCACGCCAGGATCTCGTACGCCGCGAGCGAGGAGCGCCTGCGCGAGGCGGTCGACCGGCTCGTCTCGAACGACCTGCTGTAGTCGCGGCGCCCGACCGGCGGTCGAATCGGCCGAGTTCGGGAATCCGCGGTGCGTTTTTACCGCTACTCTACGAATTTACCGGGTGGTGGTACCATGTACCACGACATCCTGTACCCGACGGACGGGAGCACCGGGTCGGAGGCGGCGGCGGCGCACGTCGGGGAGCTCGCGTCCGCGTTCGACGCGACCGTCCACGTGCTCCACGTCGTCGACACCCGCGAGGGCGGCCTCGGACTGAGCGGGGCGTTCCTCGACGAGGAGAGCCAGGCGATGAGCGGACGGTCGCCCGAGGGGGGATACATCGGCCGACACGAGGACCGGCTCGACCGCGACGAGATCGCCGACGAGCTCGCGGAACACGCGCGCGACCTCCTCGGAACGGAGACCGGGTCCGAGACCGGGACCGAATCCGAGACGGGGACCGAGTCGTCCGAGGGGATCGACCTGGAGGTCGCCGTCGAGATGGGAACCCCCCACTCGGCGATCCTGGGATACGCGGACGAGCGCGACGTCGACCTCGTCGTGATGGGGACGCACGGCCGGACCGGCGTCGAGCGCTACCTCCTCGGCAGCGTCACGGAGAAGGTGGTGCGCATGGCGGACGCGCCGGTGGTGACGGTCCGGGCCGACGAGGGCGAGTGACCGCGCGCGCCGATTTTTCCGGGAGACACCCCCCGGTGCGACGTTCCGAAACCCTTACTCCCCGAGCGCGACACCTCGGCGTATGAGCGATACGTCCGAGTCGACTGGTGACGCGGCGGGGGGCGAGTCGGGCGACGCGGACTCGCCCGACGGGTCCGACGCCGCGGCCGTCGACGCCGAGGAGGTCCGTCACGTCGCGGAGCTGGCCCGCGTCCGGCTCGCCGACGACGAGGTCGACGAGTTCGCGGCGCAGTTCGGCGACATCCTCGACTACTTCGAGGCGCTCGACGAGGTCCCCGAGACCGAGCGCGAGGAGGACCTCGTCAACGTGATGCGTCCCGACGAGGTCGAGGCGGGACTCACGCAGGCGGAGGCGCTGTCGAACGCCGAGGAGACGGAGGACGGCTACTTCGTCGGCCCGAAGGTGTCGTGATGGCGGCCGATCTCAACCTGTTCATCACCGAGGAGACGGTCGAGGGCGACGCGGACGCCGAGGGCCCCCTGGCCGACAAGACCGTCGCGGTCAAGGACAACATCTCCACGGAGGGGATCCGGACGACCTGCGGCTCCGAGATGCTCGCCGACTACGTCCCGCCGTACTCCGCGACGGTCGTCGACCGCCTCGCGGCGGCCGGCGCGACGGTCGTCGGCAAGGCGAACATGGACGAGTTCGGGATGGGGACGACGACGGAGACCTCCGCGTTCGGTCCCACGCGGAACCCCGTCGACCCGGAGCGCGTCCCGGGCGGCTCCTCGGGCGGATCGGCCGCGGCGGTCGCCGCGGGCGAGGCCGACCTCGCGCTCGGCTCCGACACGGGCGGGTCGGTGCGCTGCCCGGCCGCGTTCTGCGGCGTCGTCGGGATCAAGCCGACGTACGGGCTCGTCTCGCGGTACGGGCTCGTCGCGTACGCGAACTCCCTCGAACAGATCGGCCCGATCGCGGGCACCGTCGAGGAGGCGGCCGCCGCGCTCGACGTCATCGCGGGGCCGGACCCGAACGACGGGACCACGCGCGATCTCGCCGACGTGGAGGGCGCCGACCCCGACCCGAACTACGCCGCGGCCGCCGACGGCGACGTCGACGGACTGACGGTCGGCGTCCCGACCGAGCTGTTCGAGGGCGCCGACGAGCGCGTCGTCGAGACGGTCGAGGCCGCGATCGCGGACTTAGAGGCGCGGGGCGCGGAGACCATCGAAATCTCGCTCCCGTCGGTCGAACACGCGGTCCAGGCGTACTACGTGATCGCGATGGCGGAGGCCTCCTCGAACCTCGCGCGCTTCGACGGCGTCCGGTACGGGAACCGCGCCGAGTCGGACGGGAACTGGAACGAGTCGTTCGCGGAGACGCGCGAGGAGGGGTTCGGCGCGGAGGTCAAGCGCCGGATCCTGCTCGGCACGTACGCGCTCTCGGCGGGCTACCACGACAAGTACTACGAGAAGGCGCAGGACGCCCGCGCGTGGGTCCGGCGGGACTTCGAGGAGGCGTTCGCGGACGTGGACGTGATAGCGTCGCCGACGATGCCGGTGCTCCCCTTCGAGCTCGGCGAGAGCCTCGACGACCCGCTGCGGATGTACCTCGCGGACGCGAACACGACCCCGGTGAACCTCGCGAACCTCCCGGCGATATCGGTGCCCGCGGGCGAGGCCGACGGGCTTCCCGTCGGGCTCCAGCTGGTCGGCCCGAAGTTCGACGAAGAGACCGTGATCCGCGCCGCGAGCGCGGTCGAAGACGCCGACTGAGAACGCCGCAGTCGGCGCTTAATCCGCGTTAAACCGCCTTGAGCGTCTCGGCCGGTTATGTGCCTCCCGCCCGTTCCCCCGGGCGCATCATGACCGAATCCGAGTCGCCGGCGACGGACGCGTTCGACCGCGAGACCGTTCGCTCCGCCAGTCGGGTCGCTATCGCGGCGCTCGCGCTGGTGGGGGTGTTATACCTGTTCACGCTGCTGCCGGGCGTCGACCGCCTGGTCCCGCTCACGCCGGTCACGTTCGCCGCGGTCGCGGGCGCCGTGGTGACGGCCGCGGTCGTCGCGCTCCTCCTGTACGCCGCGCCGAGGGTCGCCTCGCTGACGCGCGCCGCGCTCCACCGGACGGACGCCGCGGAACGCGTCGAGCGCGTCGCCGAGAACGGCGCCGCGCTGGCCTACTGGCTCGTCGTGCTCGCGGCCGTGCTGGTCGCGCACCGCGGGTTCGCCGGCGCCGTGGTCCCGCTGCTCGACGGGTTCGCGTGGGCGTACGACGCCGCGTTCCTGGTCGCGTCGTTCGTCCCGCTCGTCTTCGTCGTGGCGCGGCTGACCGTGACGGTCGACCCGCTCTCGACGCTCGTCGCCGACCGCGTGACGGACCCCGAATCACCGGCGGAAGCCGATGGCGACGCGGACGGCCCCGAGGCGGCGACGGCCGGCGACGAGTCCGGCGGCCCCGCGACCGGGGTCGACGCCGCCGACTCGCACGGCCACTCGATCGAGGAGCGGTGGGGAGTCGACGACGAGTTCGGAGAGGCGGCCGACGACGGGTCCGAAGGAGCGGCCGACGGCGAGTCGGCCGACGGATCGGCGGATCCCTGACGGGTGAGACGGGATCGGACCGTCCCGGATCGTCCCCGGATCGTCCGTACCCGCCCCGGATCGCCCCCGGATCGCGATCCGGAACGTCCATACCCGCCCCGGTGAACGGGGAGGTATGGCGCTGACCGACGAGGAGCGGAGCCGGCTCGCCGACGTCGTCCGGCTCCAGCCGACGAAGAACGGCGAGCTGCAGGACGCGTGGGGGCTCGACAGCGGCAGCGAGGTGCACCAGTACCTGCAGAACCACCTGAAGGAGTATTACTACCGCGACGACGACAGCCTGATCCGGTCGACGGCGGAGGCGAACGACCTCGTCGACGTCGAGCCCGGGATCGAGGCCGACGCGGTCGCGAAGGGCGGCGCGCCGGAGACGATCCGCGTCCCGGAGCTGGTCGCGCAGGTGTTCGAGGTCGTGGCCGGCCCCGACGAGCGCTCGCAGTCGGTCGTCAGCGTGCTCAACGCGGTCCGCGAGGCGTACGACGTCGACCCCGAGGTCGACGAGGTGCGGCGCGCGCTCCGGACCCTCGAACGCAAGAACGTCGTCGAGGTCGTCTACCGGACCGTCCCCACGTTCAAGCTCGCCGTCGAACGCGACGAGATCACGGTCGAAGTGAGCGAATAAGCGATCGACTGGGGTTTATATTTACAAATAGTCGACGCTGGACGATTCAGACGCGTCTCCGAAGGCCCAGCCAATCATTTATAAATTATCGACAGCTGATCGACGGTGAAGCCCTCCAAAGCCCCAGCCGCGAGGGCGGCGCACGCTCGTTGCGCTCCTCGCTCAGTCGCTAGCGCTCCTTCGCTGCGGTGCTTACGTCGCCTGCGCCGCCCTCGCGACTGCCCCTTTGAATCCCACCCCGCACGCACCGCACCTCACGCCTCCCCAGCCTCGTCGGTCGTCCTCCGCGTTGCTCCGGACGACCGACTCCCTCGTGCGGGCTGCTCGCGCCCTATCGGGCGCTCGCAGGCGCACGCCACCGCACTCTATCTATATGTAGTCGTAGCCAGCCGCGGTCACATCCCCATGTCGGCGGCGGCGTCGGGGACCGGGAGGTCGTTGACGGCGACGCCGAGCAGCTCCGCGGCGTGGTCGAGCGCCATGTCGAACCCGTAGTAGCGCTCCAGCTCGTCGCCGGCCGGCCCGGGTCGGACCTTCAGCATCGCGTACCCCTCGACGTTCTGTGCGACGGTGGCCTCGCCGCCCCCGGTCGAGAACGTGAGGCGCCGCTCGCCGTCGGCCACCTCGTATCGCGCCGCGATCCCGTTCGCCTCGGCCTCGGTGGACTCGGTCTCGCCCTCGGTCGACTCCGCCCCGGTCTCCCCGCCGGGCGTCGTATCGCTCATACTCCGGGTAGGGACCGGTGCCTGTCGTATCTGTCGGTCGTCGAGGGCGGTGACTGGGGCGGAGGCGGGGATCCGTCGTCTCGCCTTACCGCGGGTCCCAGCCGTGGAATTCGTCGCCGTCCTCCAGTTCGAGGTCGAACGCGTCGATCATGCCCCCGAGTCCGGCGTACCCCTGCGCGAGCGCCGCGATGCCGACGACCGTCTCGTCGTCGTAGCGGGCGGCGGTCTCCTCGTGAGCGACCGCGTCGACCTCGCGGCGGACGACCGCGACGGCGTACTCGACGAGCGTCGTCTCGTCGCCGTCGAGGGGTGACAGGTCACCGGTGCCGATCCCGGCGATGACCTCGTCGTCGATCCCGACGTCGCGGGCGATGTTGACGTGCTGGTGCCACTCGTAGCGGTTGCGCGTCTCGCTCGCGGCGGCGAGGATGACGAGCTCGCGGTCGCGCTCCGAGAGCCCGCTGTCCGTCCACAGCGAGCTCAGGAACGAGCGCAGCCCGGCGAGCACCTCGGGATTGTTGCCGAGCGACCGGTAGACGTTGAGCGGCTTCCCCTGAAGCGACGACTCCAGCAGCTCCTCGTACTCCGCGGGCACGTCCGACGCGTCGGCGTATGGAACGCGGGCCATGTGGGGGAGTCGTCGTCGGTCGGGATAGCTGTGGGTGTCGCGGACGGCTCCGCCGGATCGACTCGGAAGCGGATCGATTCGGAAGGGGGTCGATCCGGAACGCGGACCGGTCCGGGAAGGCAAGGTTAAGGGACGCGACGCGCCTATCGCCGCCAATGAGCACCGAGGTGTCGCGGCGGCGGGCGTGGGTGATCGCCGCGCGGCCGCAGACGCTGCCCGCGGCGGCCGCGCCGGTGATCGTCGGCGTCGGGCTCGCGCTCCGGACCGGCGCGTTCGCCCCGCTCCCGGCGCTCGCGGCGTTCGTCGGCGCGGCGCTGATCCAGGTCGGTACCAACTTCGCGAACGACTACTACGACGCGATCCAGGGCGCCGACACGGACGACCGCGAGGGGTTCACCCGCGTCGTCGCCAGCGGCCTCATCGAGCCGGCCGAGGTGAAGCGGGCGATGTGGCTGACGTTCGCGGCCGCGATCCTCGTCGGCACGTACCTCGTCTACGTGGGGGGCGTCCCGATCCTCGCGATCGGCCTGGCGTCCGTCGCCGCGGGGATCGCCTACACCGGGGGGCCGTACCCGCTCGGCTACCACGGGCTCGGCGACCTGTTCGTCTTCCTCTTCTTCGGCGTGATCGCCGTCACCGGCACCTACTACGTGCAGGCGGCCGCCCTCGTCGGCGAGTCGTTCCCGCTGTGGATCCCAGAGGGCACGGTCACCCTCGCGGCCGTCGTCGCCAGCCTCCCGATCGCCGCGCTCTCGACGAACATCCTCGTCGTCAACAACGTCCGCGACCGCGAGGAGGACGCGGCGACCGGGAAGCGCACCCTCGCGGTCCGGTTCGGCTACCGGTTCTCGCGCGCCCAGTACGTCGGGCTCCTCGCGCTCGCCTACCTCACGCCCTTCTGGTTCCTCGCCCGGGGCGACGGCCCCGCGGTGCTGCTCCCGCTCGTCACGCTCCCGCTGGCGGCCGCCGTCGCGCGCACCGTCCTGACGGAGACCGCCGGCGACGCGCTCAACCCCGCGCTGGAGTCGACCGGGAAGCTCCTCGCGGCGTACGCCGTCGCGTTCGCGGTCGGCCTCGCGGTCTGACCGTGCGACTCCGCCCATTCTCCGTCGGCCTGACGAGGCCGCTCGGTACGGCACGCGGGGAGATCACGGAGCGCGAGGGATTCGTGGTCGGTGTCGGGACAGAGGACGGCGTACCGGCTCCGGGCGTCGGCGAGGCCGCCCCGCTCCCCGGCTGGACCGAGTCGCCGTCGGCGTGCGAATCGGCCCTGCGGGGCGTCGGGACGGACGACGGCGGTCTCCGCCCCGACGCGCTCGATCGGATCGACCCGGGCGAGACGCCGGCGGCGCGACACGGGCTCGCGCTCGCGCTCGCGGACGCCGCGGCGCGTGGGGAGGGGCGGTCGCTGGCCGCGCACCTCTCGGCCGCGCGCGACCTGCCGACGCCGGCCGCGTCGGTCCCGGTCAACGCGACGGTCGGCGACGGCGACCCGGAAGCGACCGCGGCCGCGGTCGAGCGCGCCGTCGACGACGGGTTCGACTGCGTGAAGGTGAAGGTCGGCGCGCGCTCGCTCGACGCCGACGTCGAGCGCCTGCGCGCGGTCCGGGAGGCGGTCGGCGACGGGGTCGCGCTCCGGGCCGACGCGAACGGCGCGTGGGACCGGGCGACCGCCGGGGCGGCCGTCGACCGCCTCGCGCCGCTGGACCTCGCGTACGTCGAGCAGCCGCTCCCCGCCGACGACCTCGACGGCTCGGCGGCGCTCCGGGAGGGCCGCGGCGACCGAGACCGCGACGCCGACGACGAGGACGGCGGCTCCGCGGTCCCGATCGCGCTCGACGAGTCGCTGGCGCGGCGCGACCTCGACACCGTCCTCGCCGCCGACGCGGCCGACGTCGTCGTGCTGAAGCCGATGGCGCTCGGCGGGCCGGACCGCGTGCTGGCGGCGGCGAAGCGGGCGCGGGCGGCGGGCGTCGAGCCCGTGATCACCACCACGATCGACGCCGTCGTCGCGCGGACCGCCGCGGTCCACGTCGCGGCCGCGGTCCCCGACGTCGCCCCCTGCGGGCTCGCCACCGCCTCGCTCCTCGCCGACGACCTCGCGCCGGACCCGTGTCCGGTCGCTGACGGGGAGGCGTCGGTGCCGAACGGTCCCGGACTCGCCGGCGACGCGTTCGACGGGCTCTTTTAGCTGACCGGGCAGACTCGCCGTCGGATCGACTACCGCTCGACGACCTCGATCGTCCCCTCCATGTCCCGCGTCTGGTGGGGCGTGCAGACGTACTCGTAGGTCCCCGGCTCGGCGAACTCGCGTTCGAACGCGTGGCCCTCGGCGGCCGCGAGCCCGGAGTCGAAGGCGCCGCCCCGGTCGACGACGTTGTGGCTCCCGCCGACGCCGGTCCACTCCCAGACGACGGTCGTCCCGACGCCGACCCGGACCGCCGCCGGCGCGAACGAGAACCCGCCGTCCGCGCCGACCGCGACCGCGACGGTCTCCGCGCCGGTCCGGTCGACCGTCTCCGTCTCGCCCTCGTCGCCGCCGGGGAGGAGCGCGCCGGTACAGCCCGCGATCCCGGCGGCGGAGGCGGCGCCGACGGTCCCGAGCAGGTCGCGTCGCGTTCGCGCGTTCATACCGGTGATATGGCCCGGACGAGCTAAAGGGCCCCGAGAGCGATCCTCAAGAGCGTAGCGCCGCGAGGGCGACGAGGGAAAGGGGCTTGTACGGCCGCGACCGAACGGCACGGTATGAGCGAGTGGACAGACGCGATCGTCGGCGAGCGGATGACCGTCGACAACCAGTTCACGGACCGGGTGGCGGCCTCGCGGTTCTCCAGCCAGGAGTGGGGCCTGATCATGACCGCGACCGAGTTCGAGATCGAGAACGCGGCCGATCCCGACGACGCCCGGATCGTCGCCGACACCTCCAGTCTCCCGGCGATCATGCCGGAGCTGGAGAACGTCCGGTCGCAGGTCGCCGCGATGGGCGGGGCGCCGGGAGGGGACGGCGACTCCGGCGGCTCCGGCGGCGGCGGCCTCGTCGACTCGATCAAGGGCGCGCTCGGGCTCGGCGGCTCCGGCGGCGGGGGCGGCGGGTCGGACGAGGAGCTCGACGCCGCCGAACGCCTCGTCCAGGAGTACGCCGACGAGCTGCAGGCGCACCTGGAGGACACCGGGAAGTGGGAGCAGGTCAGGGTCGCGTATCAGGAATAGACGGACGACCGCGGCCGGCGGGCGCGGCGCCGGTCAGTCCATGTCGCCGCTGCGGAACAGCGTCAGCTCCTCGGCCTCGTAGATGTTGATCAGCTCGCTGACGATCTCGTCGTACTCCTCGTCGTCGACGCGGAGCGCGTCGAGGCGCTCGACCGTCTCCTCGTCGAGGTGAACCTGTGGCATGGGCGGCGCTTCGTCGGGTAGAGAGTAAAAATCCTCGGTGATCCTCGACGCGGACGCGGACCGACCCGGCTCACTCGCTCACTCGCCGCGCCGCTGCTCCGTCCGGTCGGTCCGGTCCGTCTCGTCGTCCGCGCGCTCCGCGAGGGACCGCTCGGCCAGTCGCTCGATGTCCGACTCGGTGAGACCGTCGCAAGGGAGCAGAAGTCGCCCGTCGAGTCTGACGACGGAGTCGTCCTCGCGGAGGAGCGCCAGGATCTGCGAGGAATCGAACTCTGAGGCAGCGGTGCGCTCCGTCCCGGCCAGTTCGGACAAGTCACTTGAGCCGTCGAATACCTGCGATACCTCGGTTCCGATTCGACCAGACTGCGTCAGGATCGACCTTCGGCGAAGGCGGTACGACATCGGCGACCGCGAGTTAAAGTAGTCAGCGTGCTTCGAGAGGATTTGGTCGGAAGCAACCGACGCGGCCGGGCAGCAGACACACCGAACATCCGTTTTGTCAGAGATACCGGAGAGGGAAACACTCGCATCTGTCGGGACCGAGGCGGCCAATAACGCCACCAGCGACCGAACCGAGCGACGGTCCAGACACTGCGCGGCGACGATCGATCCCATGCCGCCGTTTTCGACGACCCGTACGCCCTCCCGGACCCCGTCGGTCCCCTCGAAAATCGTCAGCGCCGGCGCGTCGTCGAGGTCGCCGAGCGCGACGGCGCCGTCGGACGCGACGACCGCCCCGTCGCCGACCGGGAGCCCGCACTACGCGATGTCCGTCTCGGGGTCGGCGAGGACGGCCGCGGCGGTCGCCGCGTCGGGTCGGTCGATCACCGTCCACTCGCCCACCCCCTCCGGGACCGCCGGATCGGAGAGCGCGCGACGGACCGTCGCCGCGCGGTCCGGCGAACCGACCAGCGCGACGACTCGGACCTCGCCGCGTGCGGTCGTCTCGCGCTGGAGCCGATTCTCGTAGCTCGCAGGGGTCGACACCGACGTACCGGCGGGGAGCGGGTCGTCGTCCGGGCTCGGGACCTCGTTCGCCGGGGAGAGCCACGGGGACGTGGCGAGCGCCGCCGGCGCCTCGGGGTCGTCGGGCTCCGCCGCACCGCGAACCCGGACCGGAGCCAGCACGTGCGCGAGGTGAGGCAGTAGCTCGGCGCCGGCGGGCCCCGGACGGAGCACGGCCTCCGTCGGCCAGTCGGGCATGTACGGCGCCACCGTCTCCGGGTCGACCTCGAGGTACTCCATGAGGCGCTCGCTCATCGACAGGTCGGCGAGGTTCGGGGGATAGAAGGGGAGCTCCGGGCCGACCTGCTCGTACTCGTACCGATCGGAGGGGACGTACCCGTCCGTCCGCGCGAGCGTGTCGAGGAAGAACCACGTCCGGAGCAGCTCCTCGGCGCGCGCTTCGAGCGCGACCCCGTCGGTCGGCAGGGGCTCGACGTACCCGGTGTCGAGCCGGACCGCGGGCGCGTCGCCGACGACCATCCGCGCGCCGAGATAGTACGAGAGCGTCGAGAGCCGGTAGACGTCCGCGTACTCGGGGCGGACGACCACCTCGACCCCCGTGTCGGGCCGGGTCAGCGGGCTCGGGATCCTAAGCTCGTCGCCGCGCTCGATCCGCGGCGGGTACCCGCGGAGCGTCGGCCACGAGCGCTCGGGCGAGAACTCCTTGATCGACGAACCGAGCACCGAGACCGCCTCCGCGAGCGCCGTCGGGTCGTCCGGCACGGTGATCGTCGCCTCCGGCCGCGTATGGCGCGAGCGCGCACCGACGGAGACGGTGACCGGCCGGTCGAATTCGACGTCGACGGGACCCGATTCGACCGTACCAGTCGTCGACGGGCCGACGTCGACGACGCGGACGAACGTCTTCGTCGCGCCGCTCACATCGAAGCAGTAGGACCCGCGAGGGAGTTCCATCGGATCGTCGAGGCGGGCGATGAACTCGCCGTCGTCCGACCGGACTCTCACCGACGAGTAGTCGGGCACGGAGAAGGAACTGGCTTCGAAGCTGACCGCGTCGTCGACCGGGAACGGGAACAGTTCCGTGAGCGCGGACTGCGGGTCGACCTCGCGGTCCAGCACCAGCCGGAGTTCCGCGCCCTCCAGTTCGTCGCGGACGCGGAGCGTCTCCCCGTCGACCTCGAATCCCACTCGCCCCCCGAACGCGTCGTCTCTCACGGCTAACTGATGTATCACCAACAGGTATGAGGCTGTCGGTAGATGTCCCCTATTTGCCGTTTCTCGGCCGTGAAAGACGCGTTCTCCGTCTCGTGCTAACAGCCGTGACAGCAGCCTTTACAGCCGTCGGACGCGACGAGCCCGCATGGACGAGACCGCGGCGGCGGCGCTCCGCGAGGCGTTCCCGGAGCGGTCGGTCGAGCGCCTGACCGACGTCGGCCCCTCGTGGAACGGCGGCAACGAGACGGTCGGCGTCGCCTTCGCGGACGGCGGTCGGGCGTTCTGCAAGGTCGCGGTCGACGGCGACGGCGCCCGGATCGCCCGCGAGCTGGCGGTGCTGCGGCACGTGGCCGCCGAGCGGCCACTCACGGTTCCCGAGGTGCTCGCCGCCGACCCCGACGCGGCCGCGCCCTACCTCGTCACGGCCCCCGCGCCGGGCCGCGAGCTCCGCGGCGCGTGGGAGGAGCTCGGCGGCCGGAGCGGAGGAGACGGGGAGGCGGACCGAGCGGCGCTCCTCCGCCGCGTCGGCGCGACGCTGGCGACGCTCCACGCCGAGCGGTTCGAGGCGCACGGGGAGATCGCCGGGGGCGACGGGCGCGGCGGGCTCAACCTCGACCGCGCGCCGTGGCCCGACGTGCTCTTGCGGACGGTCGAGCGAACCCGCCGGATCGGCACGTCGGAGCGGCTCGCACACCACTACGACGCCGCGATCGACTGTATCGAGGCGAACCGCGACCGCCTCCGCGACGCCCCCGCCGCGCTCCTCCACGGCGACGTCGCGATGCCGAACCTGTTCGTCGCCGACGGCGGGAACGGTCGCGGCGGGGCCGACGGGGCGGGCACGACCGACGGGATCGTCCCGATCGACTGGGAGCTCGCCCACGTCGGCGACCCCGCCCGCGACCTCGTCAGGGCGGAGGACCAGCTCCTCAGCGGGTTCGACGAGCGGGGACCCGAGCGCTACGCGGCGGCGCTACGCGCGGGCTACGCAGAGCGCGCCGGCGGGCTCCCGCCGGGGTTTGAGGAGCGACGCCCGATATACGAGGTCGTCAGGATGCTCGGACGCTCGGGGTTCATCGACCAGTGGACGACCTACCTCGGCGAGCCGACGGCCGACCTCGTCGACCGCGCGGAGGCTGAGCTGGCGGCGCGGCTGGCGGCGGTCTGAGGTCGGCGGTCTGCGCCCGGTGGTTGAGATCGACGGTCTGCGGTCGGTGAGAAACGGTCGAGCGCCTCTCAGCGGCTCCACGCCGCGTCGTCGGGATCGATGCGACGGTCGCCCGGGGCCAACGCGTCGACCTCGTCGAGAACGGCGGGCTCGACGTCGGCGTCGACCGCGCCGAGGTTCTCGCCGACGTGGTCGCCCGTCGCCTTCGGAATCGGCGCGACGCCGCGAGCGAGCGCCCACGCGAGCGCGAGGACGGCCGGCGAGCGGTCGGCCCGCTCGGCGACGCCTCTGAACTCCTCGTCGTCGAAGAGGTCGCCGCGGGCCAGCGGCGAGTAGCCGACGAGGCGGTGGTCGAACTCGGCGGCGAGGTCGCGGAGCTCTCGCTGTTGGAACCTGGGGTGACACTCCACCTGATGCGCGGCGATCGGCGCGTCGAGGATCCCGCGGGCCTCGCGGAGCAGCTCCGGCGTGAAGTTCGAGACGCCGACGTGGTCCGTGAGCCCCGCGTCGCGCAGCTCGTCGAAGACCGGCAGGGTCGTCTCCGCGTCGTACGCGCGAGTGGGCCAGTGGACGTACAGCAGGTCGACGCGGTCGAGCCCGAGCCGGTCGAGGCTCTCGCGGGCCGTCTCGCGGACGTCCTCGGGCGCGAGGTTCTCCGGGTGGACCTTCGTGGCGACGACGACGTCGTCGCGGTCGACGTCGGCGGCGGCGATCCCCTCGCCGACCGCGGCCTCGTTGTCGTACATCTGCGCGGTGTCGACGTGGCGGTAGCCGGCCTCCAGGGCGGCGGTCACGGTGGCGGTGCACTCGTCGGGGTCGTCGAGCCCGGACGTGCCGAGCCCGAGCGGCAGTTCCAGCGGCGGCATACCGTCCGGTTCCGGCCCGGACGTCAAAAGGGCGCGCTCACCGGAACGGATCGCGGGATTCCGGCGAACGGCCGCGGAGCGCGCGGTGACGGGCGCTCGACGGCCTTCCCACCGCCTTGGAAACCGCTCCGCGTTATATGAATCGCGGGGATGCTACGTTCGCCCATGACCGACGGGATCCACGTCGAGCTCTCCGTCTCCGCCTGCGACCGCTGTCCCGTGGCCGCGCTCTCGTCGAGCACCGCGGTGGAGGACCTGCGCGTCGACGCGGCGGACGACCGGGTCGAGTTCGTCGCCGACGACCCGCCGGACGACCCGCCGACCGGACTCGACCTCGTCGAGTTCGGCGGCCGGGCGCACGGGCGATACGAGATCGAGTGCGGACGCCCGGCGACCGATGGTGGCCGCGCAGCTGACGACGCGGGCACGGACGGTGGCCGCGCAGTCGACGACGCGGGCACGGACGGTGGCCGCGCAGCTGACGACGCGGCCACCGACGGCGGCGTCGTGATGGGCGCGGCCGAGGCCGGCGATCCGACGGACGCGCCGGGGACCGAACCGAGCGCCGACGCCGTCGACCCCTCGCCGCCGACCGAGAGCGACGCGGCCTGCGTGGGGTGTTCCTGCGGCGGGCTCCCGGCGGCGTTCGAGAACTTCCCCGTCTCGCCGCGTCGGACGGCGATGGAGGACGGAGAGCTCCGGCTCTCCTTCGTCCTGACCGGCCACGAGGAGCTGCGGGCGATCGTCGACGAGTGCGAGGCCGCCGGGCTCGGCGTGGAGCTCCGGCGGCTCTGCGTCGACCGCGGGGGCGAAGCGGGGGAGTTCGGCGGCGACGTGGTCCCCGTCGACCTCGCCGGCGTGACCGACAGGCAGGCCGAGGTCGCGACGGTCGCCGCAGAGAAGGGGTACTTCGAGGCTGGCGGCGCCTCCGCCGCCGACGTCGCGGCCGAGTTCGACCTCGCGAAGTCCACGGTGTCGGAACACCTCCGGACCGTGACGGCGGCGCTCTTCTCGCAGACGTTCGGGGACGGCGCCTGACGGAACGGGCCGCGTTCGCGGCGGGCGTCGCCGCGGTCGCGCTACGCGCGAGGCGGGTCGCGTTCCGCGCGACGGAACCTGGCTACCGGAGCCGGTCGACGGCGCGCTCGTACGCGTCGTCCTCCCGGACCCGATCGAGGTACCGCCTGTAGACGAGCGCGATCTCGCGCTTCTCCTCGTCGTGCCACTCCCGCGGCTCGCGCTCGACGCGCTCGCCCTCGTCCGTCTCGTACTTCCGTCCGCCGGGGTACTTCGCGTAGCGCATCGCTCGCGTCCAGCCCATCTGCAGGTACTTGCGCGCCATGTCCATCCCGACGAGGTCGCCGTCCTCGCGGTACTCGCGGTACCGGTCGTGGATCGCCGCCGCGCCCTCCTCGGCGTCGGACCGCGTCGCGATCCCCCACAGCGGGAGGAGCTCGCTCTTGTACGGCTCGATCTTGAACGCGCCGCGCTCGTCGTCCGTGTGTCGGTAGCGCTCGGGGTGTTCCCGGAAGTCGAGGTCGTACTCGGGGCCGTCCTCGACCTCGGGGACGTCGCCGCGCACGGGGTCGGCCATCGCCCCCGCTTCGGCCCGACTCCGAATGGGCGTTTCGGCGCGGCTCGGTGGCGGAGGAGGCGAGAGGGGAGGAGAAGAGAGGTGGAGAGAGGAGAAGAGAGGAAAAGAGAGGTGGAGAGAGGAAAAAAGAGGCGGAGACCGCTCCCGGTCGCGTTCAGCCGCCGGGGCCGTCGGGACCGTCGGAGGGGTCCGCGTTCGCCGTCGGCCCCGACTCGGCCGCGCCCCCGCCGAGCAGCTCGGGGCCGCCGTGTCGGACGACGGTGGCGACCGCGTTGGCGGCGAACAGCAGCGCGCCGGCGACGACGAGCGCGCCGCCGAGGGGCCGAACGACGCCGGCGGAGAGCCCGGTGCCCGGCCCGACCGAGGCGAGCGCGGGGGAGAGCGCGGCCGCGAGCAGGAGGGCGGCGCCGAGGACGGTCGCGGCGAGGTCGGCGGTCGCGACGCGGGCGTCGTAGAGGTCGTCGATCGCGGGCACGCGCTCCAGCCCGACCCGGTCGGCGTACCGGTCGAGCCAGACGATGAACGGGACGACGTGGTAGAGGCTCCCGACGACGACGAAGCCGACGAGCGCGCCGAGCAGGACGGGCCCGACCCCGGGGTGGCCGAACCGGACCGCCGGACCGAAGGGGTCGACGACCCACGTCGCGGCCGCCGTCGCGCTCCACGCGAGCGTCGCGACGGCGACGACCGCGTACCGCGGGAGCATCGGGGTCGCCGGCGCGGTCGCGTCGCGGAGCCGCCGGAGGAGGACTCCCCCGGCGGCCGCCGCGCCGCCCGCGGCGAGCAGCCCGCCGAGGGCGGCGAGGGGCGCGACCCGGAACAGCCGCCCGCCGGCGAGCAGGGTCACGCCGACCGGATACGCCGCGGTCTCGACGCGCGCGAGCCGCTCCTCGACCGGGAGCGAGTCGGTCTGGGTGAACATCGGACCGAGCTGGTACAGGGCGCCGAAGACGGTCGCGAGGACGGCGCCGAGGACCGCGAGCGTGACGTGCGCGTCGACGACCGCGATTCGCGAGAGCCCGAGCGGGGCGAGCACGCCCCAGCGGTAGTCGGCGGCGAGGCTCCCGCCGAGGACCGCCGCGAGCGCGAGGAAGCCGAGCGCGAACGCGAAGTGCCCCTCCGTGACGTCGAGGGGGCGGGCGCGCCACAGCGTCCGGGCGAGGTTGTAGACGAAGACGGCGAATCCGAGGACGATGAGGCCCGCGAACAGCGCCGCGTCCGCCGGCCGTCCGACCCGGAGCCCGCCGGCGAAGCCGCCGACGCCGACCGCGACGGCGACGAGCTGGAGCGTCGCCAGCCGCTCGGAGTGGAGCTCGACGCCGGACCAGACGGGAACGAACTGGGTCATCGCGCCGAGGATCGTGAGGCACACCCACCCGACGAGCAGCAGGTGCGCGACGGCGATCCCGCCGAGGGGCGCTCCCGCGCCCGGCACGCCCGCGACGCGCGAGAGCGCGAGCGCTCCGCCGGCGGCGAGGAACGCCAGCCCGACGAGGAAGTGGCGGAGCGGGATCGTGGTGGGCGGACGCGTCGAGGTCGTGAGATCGCCGGGGACGCCTCGCATGCGATCGCGTACGGCCCGCGGGCCCCTGTTCGCGTCCCCGAACCTGTTCGGGGGTAGTCGCCTCCCCCCCTCCCGGCCGAACCCCCGAACAGGTTCGGGGTAAACGACGGGCGCGTGGAGGACGAACTCCGACCCATGCCACGGGAGACATCGGTCCTCGAAGCCACGGACGCGCCGGCGGACCGGCCGACCGAGAGCCTCGACGTCGCCGACCTCGGCCCGCCGGAGCCGCTTCGGCGGACGCTCGAACTGCTCGCCGACCTGTCGGACGAGACCGTGCTGGTCCAGCGCAACGACCGGGTCCCGCGGTTCCTGTTCCCGAAGCTCGACGACCGCGGCTACGCGTACGAGACGGTCGAGACGGACGACGGCGTCGTCACGGCGATCTGGGCCGCGGACGGCGATGGAACGGCGGAGGGAGACCGATGAGCCTCCTCGGCGGCTCCGAGCCCGAGTTCGACGACCCGGACGAGTTCGTGCCGGAGCACGTCCCGGAGCCGGGCGCGTTCCTGACGGACCACGACGTCCTCGCCGGCGAGGACCACGTCGCCGTTCACCGACACGCGAGGGACGCCTTCGAGGAGTACGGCGTGTACGATGCCACGTTCGGCTACAACCTCGCCCGGCTCAACCTCGACCCGCGACACCCCGACGCCGGCTTCCGCTACGCCGAGGAGGCGGACGACCCGACGACGCTCCGCGCCGAGTTCACGCCGACGACGCGGTTCTGTCCGCAGGCGGAGCCGCTGGCGGTGGGCGCCTTCCGCGCGTTCGACGCCGTCGGCGACCACGGCTACGACCTGGTCCGGGTCCGCGTCGACCCCTCGCTCAACGGGAGCGAGGCGGTCAACGACCGGCTCGCACGGATGGCGTCCGGCGGCGAGCCGCCCGCCGGCGACGGAACGGACGGGTCGGACGCCGCCGGCGCGAGCGGTCCGACGAGTCCCTTCTGACCGCGCTCCCGTCCGCGACCGACCGGTCAGAGGGGGGGCGAGCGCGAGCGGCGTCGAACATGTTCCCGCGAACGCCCATGTCGGACCGCGGCGCACGTCCGGGCATGAGCGACGCCGAATCGGTCCTCGACGTGCGCGAGCGCGACGCTCCGCCGTTCCCGGTCATCAGCGACGCGCTCGACGAGCTCGGCCCGGACGAACGGCTGCGGCTCGTGAACGACTTCGAGCCGGTCCCGCTGTACGACGTGCTGGCGGACCGCGGCTTCGAACACGAGACCGAGCGGGTCGACGACGACGAGTGGCACGTCACGATCGAGCGCGTCTGAGCGGCGGCGACCGCGACCGCCGTCGCGGCCCTTTTTATACCCCGAGCCGAACAGTTCGGCTCGCGACCCCGGTGTCCGAGAATCCTCGCCGAAGGTATTCCCCCTACTCTCCTACGTCGAGACGCGTAACCCGACGCGCGCTCGACCAGCGAGCGGACCTCGCCGGACGGCGGAACCGACGACGACCGCACCCCGACCACCCACCGATGCCACAAGCACGACTCCTCGTCGACCTTCCCGACGGCCCGTGGATAGCCGACGTCTCGCGCGAGTTCCCTGACGCGGGGTTCCGCGTGCTCACCGCGGTCCCCGGCGAGGAGGCCGGCTTCGCCCTCGTCAGGGTCACCGCCCGCGACGTCGACGCGGTGCTGTCGGCGATGGGGTCGCACGACGCGCTGACCTCCGTGTCGGTGATGGCGCGGGAGGAGGGCGTCGCCACGGTCCGGATCGAGACGGACGCGCCGCTGCTGCTGCTGGCCGCGAAGCGCTCCGGCCTCCCGATCGAGATGCCGCTCGACATCGAGGACGGGGTGGCGGAGGTCGAGGTCACCGGCGAACACGAGCGCGTCGCCGAGATGGGCCGCCGGCTGAGCGAGCTCGGCCTCTCGTTCGAGGTCGAGCGCGTGCGCCAGCGCGTCGACCCCGCCCGCCTGCTGACGGACCGACAGCGCGAGCTCCTGCTCGCGGCCGTCGACCTCGGCTACTACGACGTCCCGCGGGAGGCCACTCTGACGGAGGTCGCGGAGCACGTCGGGATCGCGAAGTCGACGTGCAGCGAGACGCTTCAGCGCGTCGAGCGGACGGTGGTCCGGGAGTTCGTCGACGAGCTCCCCAGCCGACCCGTCGGCGCCGAGATCGCGGCCGCCGACCACTGATCGCGAGCGACCGTTCCAATGACATCCACTACCGACGACCACGACCACGACGAGACCGCCGAACCGATCACCGACCGGGTCCACGACAACTCCTGGTCGGCGAACTTGGAGGAGCCGAAGTACGCCGACGACCCGGAGCTGGCGGTCCGCGACGCGCTGGCGGCGGTCGACCACACGGCCTCCGGGAACCACGTCAACCTCGTCACCCACGGCGACCTCGGTCACCCAAAGGAGTTCCTCTACGACGCGCTCCGCGAGGAGCGCGACGGCCTCGACCCGGAGTACGTCGAGCGGTGCGGGTGCGGCGGTCACGTTACCCGCGTGGACGTGCCCTGAGAGGGTGGCACCCGGCGTCCGCCGCCACTCTTAATCCGCCCGCCGCGTAGGTGCGCGTGTGCCTCCCGAACCGACCCTGCCGTTCGCGGACGGTCGGGGGGCGATCGGGGACCTCGCCGACCCGGTGCTCGCGGACCCGTCGCCGCCGCTGTTGACGGCGGTGATCGAGGCGTACCGCGAGGCGGCGCCGGCGGTCGTCGAGCCGGACCTCTCGACGCTGCGCGGGCTGACGTCGACCGAGGGCGCTCCGGGACCGTCGCCGGACTCGCCCGTCTCGGAGCTCCCGACGCTCACCGTCCTCGCGACCGACCGCGCGATCGACGCCGTCGTCGACGAGTTCCGCCGCGCGAGCCGGCTCGCGGCGCTCGCGGAGGCGGGCGTTCTCGACCTCCGAACGCTGTCGGAGCCGCAGCCGAACCCGGCGCTCGTCGGCCGAGAGACGGGTCACGTGCTCGTCGCGGTCGGGGGCCGGGAAGACGGCGACGCGACCGCGACGTGGTGCCGCGTCGGCGACGACCCCGCGCTCCGAGAGCGCTACGTCCCGCTCGTCGAGGCGGCCGAGGGGCGCCGCCCGCGGGCGCCGAGCCGCCGCCGCGTGTACGAGTCGGTCCGGGAGCGCTGCGGCGTCGCCGTCGCGGACGACGTCGTGCGGGCCTTCGACGCCGGAGTCGTCGAGGGTCCCGGCGGCGACGCGGTCGGGGGCGACCCCCTCGACCTGGCCGGGGCGCGGCGTCGGGCGTACGTCGCCGGCGCCCGCCGCGGCGCGCTCGACCGCGACCTGCGCCGCGCCTTCGAGGACGCGGGGCTCGGGAGCTCGGCGACGTTCACGCGGGTGAAGCGGAAGCTCCGAGAGTCGGGGCTGCTCGGCACGGAGTCGGTCCCCCAGCCGGTCGGGCGGCCGCGGGAGCGGCTCGTCGCCCGCGGCGCGCTCGCCGAGGCGGACGGGCCGGGAGAAGCGGTCGCGGCGGCCGCGACCGCGGTCGAGCGATAGACGATCGAGCGATAGACGGTCGAACGGCGGGACGGTCGGAGCGCCCCGACGCCGACCGCCCTCAGTCGTCCCTCGTCTTGATGTCGGCCGAGAGCCCCTGCGCCATCTCGATCTCCGTCGAGTTGTTCAGGGTCCACGCGGTGCGGTCGGTGACGGCCTCGATGGCCTCCCGGGCCGAGGGGTAGCCGTTGCCGGACTTCTTCACGCCGCCGAAGGGGAGCTGGACCTCGGCGCCGATACAGGGGAGGTTCCCGTACGCCAGCCCGAGCTCCGCGCGGTCGCGGTAGTAGTTGATCTGCCGGTAGTCCTCGGAGATGACCGCGCCGGCGAGGCCGTACTCGGTGTCGTTCTGGATCTCGACCGCGCGCTCGATGCCGCCCTCGTACTCCAAGAGCGCGACGTGCGGCCCGAACACCTCCTCGTGGGTGCACCGCAGGTCCGCGTCGGGGTCGGCCTCGTAGACGAACGGGCCGATCCAGTGGCCGTCCGCGTGGCCGTCGGGGACCTCGTCGGCGTCGAGGTCGGTGCGGTCGACGAGGACGTTCACGCCCTCCTCGCGGGCGAGCGCGTTGTACTCGGCGACCTTCTCGTGGTGCTCCGCCTCGATGAGCGGGCCCATGAACGTCTCCTCGTCGAGCGGGTCGCCGACCGCGACGGACTCCGCGATCTCCACGAACCGCTCTTTGAACTCGTCGTACACGTCGGCGTGGACGATCAGGCGCTCGGACGAGACGCAGCGCTGGCCGGTCGTCTTGAACGAGGACATGACGGCCGAGTGGACCGCGACGTCGAGATCCGCCTCTTCCGTGATCACGATCGCGTTCTTGCCGCCCATCTCGCAGGCGGCGCGCTTGCCGGCGACGCCGCCGAGCTTGTCCTGAATGTGGTGGCCGACCTCGGCCGAGCCGGTGAACAGGACCGTCTCGACGTCGTCGTGCTCGACGATCGCGTTGCCGGCGTCGCCGAACCCCTGTACCATGTTGAAGACGCCGTCGGGGATCCCGGCGTCGTCGAACATCTCCGCGATGATCTGCGCGCACCACGGCGTCTGCTCGGCCGGCTTGAACACGACGGTGTTGCCCTCGACCAGCGCGATGGCCATGTGCCAGTACGGGATGGCGACCGGGAAGTTCCACGGGGTGATACAGCCGGTGACGCCGCGGGGCTTCCGGCGCATGTACGCGTCCTTCGACGGGATCTCCGAGGGGACGATGTCGCCCTTCGGGTGTCGGGCGTCGCCCGCGGCCCACTCGACCATGTGCGCGGCCTCGACCACGTCGGCCTTCCCCTCGCTGATCTCCTTCCCGCACTCCTTCGTGACGACCTCCCCGAGCTCGTCGGTGCGCTCGCGGAGCTCGTGGTACACGTCCCAGAGGTACTCCGCGCGCTGGATCCGGGAGAGCTCGCGCCACTCGTCGAACGCCTCGTCGGCGGCGTCGACCGCGCGCTCGACGTCCGCGGGGGTCCCCCGACGGAACTCGCCGAGCGACTCCCCGGTCGCCGGGTTCTCGCTCTCGAAGGTCTCGGAGCCCGCGCCCGAGACCCACTCGCCGTCGACGTAGTGTTGGTACGGCTGCGACATAGGCGGTGCTTGCCCTCGCTCCGTCCAAATATCCCACCCGACCATGGTCGGCAGAGTCTTTGTGATCCGCTGCCAAGGAGGCGACAACGATGGCAACGACCGACGCGGCCGGGGCGGGCGAGTGGTCCGGGACCCGGCTCACTCTCGACCTGTGGCACCCGAACTGCTGGGCGATCGAGGCGACGAGCAGGACCGACGGCGGCGTGCTCGCGCACGCCATCTACAACTCGCCGCGGACCGACGCCGACGCGCCGAACTCGGTGAACGGCCTGTTCACGGCGTTCGCCGACACCAACGAGGAGGTCGAGGCGCTGCTCGACGCGATCCGCGACTCCGACCGCGCGGGGAACCTGCTCGAACTGCAGGAGCGGTTCGGACGCGCGAGGGACGCCCCGGGCAACGTCGTCCGCGAGTTCTTCCTGGAGTACGACCCGGCCGACATGGTGTGTCCGACGCTGCTGGAGCACGGGTTCGTCCACAGCGCGCCGGTCCGGATCGAGGACGGGCGCGAGGAGTGGCAGGTGTGCTTCGTCGGCGAGCGCACCGACATCCGGGAGGCGCTCGACGCGGTGCAGGCGGACTCTGGCGCCGAGGTGACCGTGGAGTCGATGTCGTCGTCGGGCCACGCGGGCCGGACCCCGCGCGAGCAACGGCTCGACACGCTGACGCCCACGCAGCGGGACGTGTACGAGCACGCCCGCGAGGCGGGGTACTACGAGTGGCCGCGTCAGGCGTCGACGCGCGAGCTCGCCGACGACATGGGCGTCTCGAAGACGACGCTGCTCGAACACCTCCGGAAGGCGGAGTCGAAGCTGCTGGACCCGTAGTTCGAAGTCGACGATTCCCTACCCCGTCGCGACCTCTGATAGGCGATATCCTTCGAATCCCGTGCGGCCAGTAGAGACAGAGCGGCGATCGATACAGACAGAGCGGCGATCGATAGCGGGAGTAGGTGTCGTAGGTCGTGAGCGAGGCCGTTTATCAGTCGAATCGCGGTGTTGCTGTCGGTTGTTTATAACTGATCGGCGCTACCGCGGTGGGCACCTCCAAAGCCCCAGCCGCTCGGTTATAATCGATCGCGAGGAGATCTGCGGTGAACTCCTCCAAAGCCCCAGCCGTGAGGACAGCGCACGCTCGCTGTCGTTCGAAAGGCGCTCCGCGCCTTTCGTGATGACGAGAGAGCGAAGCTCTCTCGAACCACGCGCTTCGGTCGCTCACTTCGTTCGCTCCCTCCAGTGCTTGCGTCGCCTGCGCTGTCCTCGCGGCTGCCCCTTTGAGTCCCGCCTCGCCCCGCACAGCACCACGCCTCCCCAGCCTCGTCGCTCACGCCCTGCGGGCGTTCGCGACTCCCTCGCGCGGCGCACCTCGCGGCCGCCACCGGCGGCCGCTCGGAGGCGCGCGCCACCGCATCCGTCATTCATAAGCGATCGTCACCGTCGCTCACGGCTATTTAAATACGGTTACGCAGACACCGATCTGCAGTACTCACTCCCGCGTTCAATCGCAAGTACGGTTCGACGGAGTCCGACGATCGACGCCCGAGCGCGATTCTCGGTCGAACCCGCTCAGCTCCCGACGACCGCCCGCAGCGCGAACAGCGCGTTCGACTTGCGCTCCCGGATCCGCCGGTAGAAGTAGGAGAACCACTTGGAGCCGTACGGGATGTACTGGTACACCGCCACGTCGTCCTCGGCCGCGAGCTCGAACTGCGCCGACTCCCGGACGCCGGTCAGCATCTGCACCTCGTAGGGGGTGCCGTGCTCGGCGTGCAGCTCCTTCGCGTAATCGATCATCGCCGGGTCGTGACTCCCGACCGCGACCCCGTCGTCGAACGCCTCGAACATGTACGCGAGGCAGTCGCGGTAGGACTCGTCGACGCGGGCCTTCTTTTTATACGACAGCTCGGCGGGTTCGTCGTAGGCGCCCTTGACGAGCCGGACCTTCCCCGGGAGGTCGGCGAGCCGTTCGAGGTCGTCGCGGGTCCGCTTCAGGTTCGCCTGGACGCAGACGCCGACGTTGCCGTCGGTCGCGACCGCGTGGCGCTCGAACGCGTCGAGCGTCACGTCGGTGGTCTCGTGGTCCTCCATGTCGATCCAGACGAACGTGCCGCGGCCGTCGGATCCGGTCGCCGCGGGCGAGTTGGCCGCCTCGACGATCCGCGCGAGGTTCTCCTCGAAGACGGCGTCGCCGACGTCGAGCCCGATCTGGCTGGACTTCACGGAGACGCAGGCGTCGACGCCGCGCTCCGCGATCGCCTCGACGAGGTCGACGTACGCGTCGGCGTCGGCGTCGGCGGGCGGACGCTCCTCGTAGTGCTCGCCGAGCAGGTTCAGGATGCCGGCCACGCCGCGGTCGTTGAGCCCCTCGACGTGGGCGAGCGCCGCCTCCGGCGTCTCCCCGGCGACGAAGTTGCTCGCGATGGGCGGGATCATACGATCACCGCGGATCCCCATCGGTATATATGGGCACCCGACCAATTATTTCATTACAGTTTGAAGTGAATAAATACTCGTCACGACCGTCGCGCCGGACGAAAAGAACATATGGGATCGACCCGACCATGGACGGGCCGGGGTTGAGATACCCGGCTGTCCACGGAGATATCAGGTCACATATGTCACGAGATACCACGGATGTGGCGGACCGGCGAACCCTGCTGAAACTGACCGGCGGTGCGGGACTCGTCGCCCTGTCGGGCTGTCTGAGCACGACGGACGACGGCGACGGAAGCGACGGGGACGGCGGCGACGGCGGCGACGACGGAACGGACGGTGAGGACGGCGGCGACGGCTCCGACGGCGACGACGGGGGGTCGGCCGGCCCGTACGAGATCGGGATGGTCGACTCGCAGACCGGGTCGCTGTCGGCGTTCGGCGAGCGGAATCAGCGCGGCGTCAACCTCGCCTTACAGCGCGTCAACGAGGTCGGCATCGACGGCCGGGAGCTCGACCTGATCGTCGAGGACTCCGAGAGCGAGAACCAGGGCGGGATCGCGGCCGCCCAGAAGCTCGTCAACCAGGACGGCGTGCCGTTCCTCATCGGCGCTGTCGGCTCCGGCGTCTCGCTGGCCATCTACGAGAGCGTCGTCGAGGGGACCGACGTCGTCCAGCTGAGCCAGAACTCCACCGGGCTCAACCTCACCGACTTCCCGGGGCTGCTCCGGATGTCGCCGTCGGGCCGCAGCCAGTCGCTCGCGCTCTCGAACCTCATCGCCGACGACGGCTACGACGAGGTGGCGGTCACCTACGTCAACAACGACTACGGCCAGAGCCTCACCGACGCGTTCGTCGACGCGTACGACGGCGAGGTCGTCTACAACACGCCCCACGACCAGGAGCAGCAGTCCTACTCCAGCGTCGTCTCGGAGATGAACGGCTCCGGCGCGGACGCGTGGCTGTTCATCACCTACCAGGCGGAGTTCACGACGATGGTCAACGAGGTGTTCTCGTCGGGGTACGAGGCGCAGTTCTACGGCGCCGACTCCGTCTCGGGCGACAACGTGCTGGAGAACACCCCCGAGGGGAGCATCGACGGGATGAAGATCGTCGTCCCCTCCGCGCCGATCGAGGAGGAGAACTACCAGTCGTTCGCCGACGCCTTCGAGTCGGAGTACGACCGGCAGCCGACCTCGTGGGCGGCGTACGCGTACGACTGCGTGATCAACGCCGCGCTCGCGATCCAGGCCGCCGACGAGTTCACCGGCGCGGCGCTTCAGGAGACGGTGCGACGGGTCTCCGGCCCGGAAGGCGAGGAGGTGACGTCGTTCGAGGCCGCGAGCGAGATCCTCGCCGACGGCGGCGGCCCGGACGACGTCGACTACCAGGGGGTCAGCGGTCCCATCGACTTCGACGAGAACGGGGATCCGGTCGGCTTCCTCCAGGTCCTGGAGGTCCAGGACCACGCGTACGAGGGCATCGACTTCATCGAAGGCTGATAGCACCGATGACCGTCCTCGGATACCTGGCCAACGGGCTGGTCTTCAGCAGCATCATCGTCCTCGGGAGCATCGGGCTGTCGCTCGTGTACAGCATCGCGGACTTCGCGAACTTCGCGCACGGCGACACGATGACGATCGGCGCGTACGCGGCGCTCGTGACCTTCGGCGCCGTCGGCGGGCTCGGGGGGGCCGTGCTGGGGCTCCCGTACGGCTTCTTCGTCGCCCTGGTCGCCGGCATCGCCGTCGCGGCGGTCGTCGCGGTCGGCACCGAGAAGCTCATCTACGAGCCGCTCGACGTCGACTCGATCGGCCTGCTGATCACGTCGATCGGGATCGCGTTCATCTACCGGGCGCTGATCCAGATCCGGTTCGGCTCCGACTTCACCCGGTTCGACCTGCGGCCGCTGCGACCGATCGAGTCGCTGGTGCCGTACGGCGTCCGGATAACGCTCCACGACGTCGCGATCGTCGGCTCCGCGGTGGTGCTCGTCGTCGGGCTCCACGTCCTGTTACAGTACACCGACCTGGGCCGGAAGATGCGCGCGATGGCGGACAACCCGGACCTCGCCCGCGTCAGCGGTATCCGAACGAAGCGCGTGAAGCTGTGGACGTGGGTCATCGGCGCCGGGCTCGCGGGCGCGGGCGGCGTCTTCCTCGGCCTGTTCAACCAGCTCTCGCCGCGGATGGGGTTCAACCTCCTGCTGGTGATCTTCGCGGCGGTGATCCTCGGCGGGATCGGCTCCGTCTACGGCGCGATGGCGGGCGGCTTCCTCATCGGCATGATAAACCAGCTCACACCGTTCTTCTCCGACGTGATCGAGGCGTTACCGATCTGGCCGGGGTGGCTCGCGACCGCCCTGGAGAACCTGGTCACCATCGAGTACGCGAACGCGATCGCGTTCCTGATCATGGTCGCGGTGCTGCTCGTCCGGCCGAACGGGATCGCCGGGGAGGGGGCGACGTGAGCCTCCTCGACGGTCCGCGGGGGGCGGTCGACGACCTGACCCGCCCGGAGGGGTGGGTGCTCGGCGTCAGCGCCGCGTTCCTGCTGTTCCTGCTCGCCGCGCTGCTCACCGGCGCGCTCGGCCCGACGTACTTCCTGTTCCTCGTCGGACTGGCGGGGATGTACGCCCTGCTGTCGCTCGGGCTGAACGCCCAGTGGGGGTTCACCGGCCTGATCAACTTCAGCGTCGCCGCCTTCTTCGGGATCGGCGCGTACGGCTCCGCGCTGATGACCGCGAGCGGGTCGCCGGTCGCGGGCGGGTTCAACCCCCTCGTCGGGCTCGTCGTCGCGCTCGCCGCCGCGTTCGCGCTGGCGCTTTTGATCGGAGTCCCGACGCTCCGGCTCCGGGCGGACTACCTCGCCATCGCGTCGCTCGGGCTCGCGGAGGTCGTGCGGCTGGTCGTGCTCAACGAGCGCTGGCTCACGAACGGCAGCGCTGGGGTCCGCGGTATCCCCGGCTTCTTCGCCGGGTGGCCGGTGCTCTCGACGTTCCCGGAGGTGATGCCCGGGCTCCGGGTGGAGGTGATCCCCGGGTCGCCGGTGATCCTGGAGACCGCGTTCTGGCAGGCGTCGCTGAACGTCCTGCTGGTGCTCGCGTTCGCGGGGGGCGCGTACTTCGTCCTCCGGCGCGCGCACCGGTCGCCGTGGGGGCGGGTGCTGCGCACGATCCGCTCCGACGAGGACCTCGCCCGGGCGCTCGGCAAGGACACCTACTCGTTCAAGATGCAGTCGTTCGTCATCGGGAGCCTGATCATGGCGCTTGCCGGCGTCTTCTACACGCACCTGAACCTCTACGTCGGGCCGGGCGACCTCGACCCGATCACGACGTTCTACGCGTGGGTCGCCGTGATCTTGGGCGGCAGCGGCTCCAACCGCGGGGCGCTGTTCGGCGGCATCGTCATCGTCACCATCCGCGAGGGGACCCGATTCTTGAACGACGTGGCGCTGCCGATCGACCCCGCGCCGCTGCGGCTGCTGCTGATTGGGGTCGTGATCGTCGCCGTGATGCGCTACCGGCCGCAGGGAATCCTCCCGCCGCAGCGCGAGCTGATCTGGCCGAGCGCGGTCGACGGTCGGGGGGCGCCCGAGACGCCCGACACCGGCGTCCGCGACCGGAAGGGAGGTGAGGGCGGTGAGTGAGGGCGCCCTCCCGAAGGACGACGCCGTCCTGCGCGTCGACGACCTCCAGAAGTCGTTCGGCGGGCTCGCGGCGACCGACCACGCGACGTTCGCGGTCGAGCGCGGCACCATCACCGGGCTCATCGGCCCGAACGGCGCCGGGAAGTCGACGCTGTTCAACCTCATCTCCGGCTTCTACGAGCCCGACGGGGGGACCGTGGAGGTGAACGGGACCGACGTGACGGGGATGGAGCCGTACGAGGTCGCCGAGCACGGGCTCGTTCGGACGTTCCAGACCCCGCGCAAGCTGGAGGGGATGACGGTCCGGGAGGCGATGCTGGTCGGGCCGCGGAACCAGCCCGGCGAGTCGTTCCTCAGGCTGTTCGCGTCGCCCGGGTCGGTCGGCGAGAGCGAGTCGGCGAACCTCGCCGAGGCGGAGCGGATCCTGGCGGAGTTCGAGATCGACCACCTCGCGACGCAGCCGGCGACCGACATCTCCGGCGGCCAGATGAAGCTCGTCGAGCTCGCGCGGGCGATGCTCGCCGAGCCGGAGATCCTCCTGCTCGACGAGCCGGTGGCGGGGGTGAACCCGACGCTCGCGAAGAAGCTGAAAGAACAGATCCGGCGGCTCAACGAGCAGGGGACGACGTTCCTGCTCATCGAGCACGACATGGAGTTCGTGATGGACGTAGCGGACCCGATCGTCGTCCTCGATCAGGGGCACGTCCTGACCGAGGGGACGCCGGAGGGGGTCCGCAGCGACGACCGCGTCGTCGACGCGTACCTCGGAGGCGGCACATGAGCGACGAGGCGACCGGCCCCGCGAACGGGGGTCACGACGGGACCGATCCCGTGCTCTCGCTGTCGAACGTCGACGGCGGGTACGGCGAGGTACAGGTGCTCGACGACTGCTCGATCCGGCTCGATCCGGGCGAGATCGTCTGTCTCGTGGGCCCGAACGGCGCCGGGAAGTCGACGGTGCTCAAGACGGCGTTCGGGATGTTGACCCCGTGGACGGGGACCGTCGAGTACCACGGCCGCGAGATCGGCGGGATGCCGCCCGAGGAGATCGTCCGCGAGGGGATCGGCTACGTCCCCCAGACCGACAACGTGTTCGGCTCGCTGACGATCGACGAGAACCTGCGGATGGGGGGCGTGGCCCGCGAGGGCGGCCTCGACGAGGTGATCGAGACCCTCTACGACCGGTTCCCGATCATCGACGAGAAGCGCGGCTCGAAGGCGCGGACGCTCTCCGGCGGTCAGCGCCAGGTGCTGGCGTTCGCGCGGGCCCTGGTGATGGAGCCCGACGTGCTCCTCATCGACGAGCCGTCCGCGGGGCTCGCGCCCAACACCGCGGACGACGTGTTCGAGGACGTTCAGGAGGTCAACGACATGGACACGGCGATCCTCATGGTCGAGCAGAACGTGACGAAGGGGCTCGGCATCTCCGACCGCGGCTACGTCCTCGACCAGGGGACCGTCCGGTTCGAGGGCACCCCGGAGGAGCTGTTGAACGACGAGGAGGTCTCCCAGCTGTACCTGGGCGGCTGAGCCTCCGTCCGCGGCGATCGACTCCTCGCCGGCTCCGATCCGTATCGCCGTCTTCAACACCCGACGCCGACCTTCCGCGAACGGACCGCGACTCGGCCGCTCGCCCCACGCCATGACGACCACGCTCGGACGGTACGCGTTCGCGCTCGCCCCGCTCGCAGCCGCGGCGCTGTGGGGCGGGATGTACGTCGTCAGCAAGTGGGGGTTCGCGCTGATCCCGCCCGTGACGCTCGGGTTCCTCCGGGTCGCGCTGGGTGCCGCGGCGCTCTGGCTCGTCGTCGCCGGCCGGGGCGGGGTCGCGCCGCCGCGCGACGAGTGGGCGACGTTCGCGGCGCTCGGCGGGTGGGTGACCCTGACGGTCGCGACCCAGTTCGTCGGCACCGAGCTGACGAACGCCAG
This sequence comes from Halorubrum rutilum, assembly GCF_024494565.1. Next base: position 99,030 of record NZ_JANHDN010000005.1, on the reverse strand, counting down.
CCAGGGGTCGCTGCTGACGGTGTTGACGCCCGTGTTCACCGTCGCGCTCGGCGCGCTCGTGCTCGGCGAGCGCGTCACGGCGACGAAGGCGGCCGGGATGGCGCTCGCGGGCGTCGGCACCGCGGTCGTCCTCGCCGGGCGGTACGAGCTCGCGTCGGTCGCCGCCGGCAACCTCCTCGGGGTGGGGCTGCTGCTCGTCGCGAGCGCGGCGTGGGCCGGCTACACCGTCTGGGGGCTCCGGGCGGTCAGGCGCCACGGGGCGCTCCGCGCGGCGACGTACTCCTCGCTGGCGAGCGTCCCGATGCTGGGGGTTCTCGCCGGCGGCGAGCTGTGGTACCTCGGCCGTTCGCCCGCCGACCTCCCGCTGACCGTCGAGTCGGCCGGCGCCGTGCTGTACCTCGGCGTCGCGTCGACGGCGGCGGCGTGGTTCCTCTGGTACAAGGGCCTGGAGTACGTCTCCGCCGGGACCGTCGCCGCGTTCTTCTTCGCGCAGCCCGTCGTCGGGGCGGCGCTCGGCGCGGCGCTGCTGGGCGAGGCGCTCGGTCCGGGGTTCCTCGCCGGCGGCGCGCTGATGGCCGTCGGCATCTGGATCGTCAGCCGGGAGCGCGCCGAGCCGCCCGACGAGTCGCCGGACCCGACCGCGGGGTGAGCCGGGAGTCGCGGCCGCGGGACCCCCGACTGCGGACGCCGACGGGTCCCCGACCCCTACGCCGTCCGCTTCTCCAACTCCCCCTTCAGCTCCGCGGCCTCGAAGTCGTGGTCGGGGCGGATCGCGACGAAGTCGAGGAACCGCCGGGCCGCGAGCAGCTCGTCGGTCGAGTAGCCGCCGAGCGCGGCGCCGATCGCGTCGGGCGCGCCGATCAGGGGTTCCAGCGCCGCGAGCGCGCTCGCGAGGTCGTACGACCGCGCCGACTCGCGGCCCGCCTCGCTCACGCTCGTCGCGTCGATGACGTACAGCTCGCCGTCCCGCACGAGGACGTTCTCCGCCCGGAGGTCGCCGTGGGCGAGCCCGGCGTCGTGGATGGTCCGGAGCGTCGCGAACAGCGCGGGCGCCAGCTCGGCGACCGCCGCCCGGTCGAGCTCGTCGAGCGTCCGGAACTCGGGGAGGTACTCCAAGACGACGACGCCGAGGTCGCCGACCTCCAGCGCCTCGATCGGCTCCGGCGCGTTGACGCCGAGCCCCCTCACCCTGCGAGTCGCCTCCAGCTCGTGGCGGGCCATCTCGTAGGGCGTCTCGTAGCGCTCGAAGAAGCCCTCGGTGCCGGCGGAGACGGCCCCGAGGTTCCGCCCGGTGGTGAACAGCGTGTGGACGAGCGTGTTCTGTCTCGTGATCACCTTCACGAACAGGTCGTCGTCGACGACCATCGGCGTCGACAGCCAGTTGTCGGCGTCGAGGAACCGCACCCGCATCCCGTCGCGGTCGTACCGGTCCGCCAGCTCCCGGACGACCCGCTCGATGTCGGGCCAGTCCACGCGACCGCGCACGAGCCGGCGGAGCTCCATGTGGAGACCGAACGCGGCGACGGGACATAAGTGGCGTCCCCGGTCGGCGCCCGGAGGCGCGGTTGGGGGCCGAGACGGGCTCGCGACCGAGAGGTGAGGCGGGCGCGCGACCGGGAGGCGGGGGCGAGCGCGTAGAATCGATCACGGTCGTTCGCATCGTTTATGCCGGCGGGTCGCAATTCTTGCCCATGGACTTCGAGCTACCCGCGGAACACCGGATGATACGCGACACCGTCCGGGAGTTCTGCGAGGAGGAGATCCGGCCGATCGCTCAGGAGATCGAGGACGAGCACCGGTTCCCCGACGAGGTCTTCGCCGACCTGAACGACCTCGATATGATGGGCGTCCCCGTGAGCGAGGAGTACGGCGGGCTCGGCGGCGACCAGCTCATGTACGCCCTCGTCACCGAGGAGCTCGGCCGCGTCTCGGGCGGGATCGGCCTCTCGTACGCCGCCCACACCTCCCTCGGCGCGAAGCCGATCGAGCTGTTCGGGACCCACGAGCAGAAGGAGGAATGGCTCCGACCCCTCGCCGAGGGCGGCGAGATCGGCGCGTGGGCGCTCACCGAGCCCGGCAGCGGCTCCGACGCCTCCGACATGGACACGACCGCCGAGTTCGACGCCGACGCCGGCGAGTACGTGCTGAACGGGACGAAGCAGTTCATCACGAACGCGAACGTCGCCAACAGCGTGCTGGTGAAGGCCGTCACCGACCCGGACGCCGGCTACGACGGGATCTCGACGTTCATCGTCGACCCCGACGACGACGGGTTCGAGATCGCGACCGTCTGGGACAAGATGGGGCTCAACTCCTCGCCGACCTGCGAGATCAGGCTGGACGACGTGCGGATCCCGGCGGACCGGCTGCTCGGCGAGGAGGGCGAGGGGTGGACGCAGACGATGAAGACGCTGGACGGCGGCCGGATCTCCATCGCGGCGCTGTCGGTCGGGCTCGCGCAGGGGGCGTACGAAGCGGCCAAGGAGTACGCCGGCGAGCGCGAGCAGTTCGGGAAGCCGATCGCGAAGTTCGACACGATCCGCGACAAGGTCGTCCACATGCACCGGCAGACGGAGCGCGCGCGGCTGCTCACGCATAAGGCGGCGACGAGGTACGACGCCGGCGAGTCGGTGACGAGGGAGTCGTCGCTGGCGAAGCTCGACGCCAGCGAGGCGGCCCGCGAGGTGGCCGAGGAGGCGGTCCAGACGCTCGGCGGCTACGGCTACACCACGGACTTCGCGCCGCAGCGCTTCTACCGCGACGCGAAGCTGATGGAGATCGGCGAGGGGACGAGCGAGATCCAGCACGTGGTGCTCGGCCGGGAGCTCGGGCTGTAGCCTCCGAGCCGCTTCCGCGACCGCCGAGCGGTCGCGCCCTCACTTCCGCGCGACGATCCGGAGCACGTCCTCGTCGGCCAGCTCGTGGCCCTTCCCGACCTGCTGGTCGTCGTGTTTCGCGCTCGGGCCGGAGACGCGCGCGAACTTGAACCGCTCGTCGAACTCCCCGCCGATCTTCGCGCAGGCGTCGCCGACCGTGTCGCCCTCGAAGAGGATGAGCGGCTCCTCGTAGTCGACGCCGCGGCCGGGCTTGTCCATGTAGATCCGGATGACGCCGAGCTCCTCCCAGAGGCGCTCCTTGAGCCCGTCGAGCCCGAGCTCCTTCTCGGCGGAGATGAAGAGCACGTCGTCGGGGTCGAGGTCGCGCTCGCGGAGCTCCTCCTTGACGGTCGGGAGGTAGCTCCTGTCGATGAGGTCGGCCTTGTTCACCGTGACCATCGACGGGAGGTACTCCCGGTTGTCCATCACGGCGTCGACGAGCTCGTCGATCGTGAGGTCGTGGGGGATCGTCACCTTCGCGTTGACGTACCCGTACTCGCGGAGCACCTGCTTGACCGTCTCCTCGTCGAGGCTCACCTCGTCGCTCATCGTCACGCCGAGCCCGTCCTTGTGCGTCTTCCGGATGTTGATGTTCGGCGGCTCCGTGTCGAGGCGGATGTTGGTCGCGTACAGCTCCTCGCGGAGCCGGTCGTACTGCTCGATCTCGAAGACGGAGAGCATGAACACCACGAGGTCTGCGGTCCGGACGACCGAGAGCACCTCCTTCCCGCCGCCGCGGCCGCCCGCGGCGCCCTCGATCAGCCCCGGCACGTCGAGGATCTGGATGTTCGCGCCGCGGTACTTCAGCATGCCGGGGTTGACGTCGAGCGTCGTGAACTCGTAGGAGCCGACCTCGCTGTCGGCGTTGGTGAGGGCGTTGATGAGGGTGGACTTGCCCACGCTCGGGAACCCGACCAAGGCGACCGTGGCGTCGCCGTGCTTCTCGACCGCATAGCCGTGGCCGCCGCCGGCGGAGGACTGGTTCTCCAGCTTCTCCTTCTTCTCCGCGAGCTTCGCCTTCAGGCGCCCGATGTGGGCCTCCGTGGCCTTGTTGTAGGGCGTCTCGGCGATCTCCTCGCGGAGGTCCTCGATCTCCTCTTCCAGTCCCATTGGCGTACTGTCGGCCGTTCGCCTCGTTAAAGGTGTTCCTTCGGTCCGTCGGAGGGTTCGCAGACCGGTCGGGGACCGGCCGCCGCGGTCCGCGAGAGCCCTCCGGGATCCGCCCGCTGCGGCGGTCCGTGCGACTCTCGCGGCGGTCCGTTCGAGTCCGTCTCGACGGTCCGTGCGAGTCGGCCGCGATCGTGTCGATACTTCGATACGGTTATTATCCGCCACGCGCGACCCACACGCACGTCGAATGCCCGATCCGTCGAGCCTCCGTGACAGCACGCAGATCGTCCTCCCGTGTCGCGCCCTCGACGGCATCGGCGGGCGGTTCCGGGAGCGGTTCACCGTGACGGTCGTGGAGGCCGACGGCTACTGTCGGATCATCGGCAGCCCGGTCGAGATCAAGGCCGCGAGCGACTTCCTCGCGCGGAACGGCGTCGCGGTCGCGTAGGGAGGTCGGCGCGGTCCGGGAAGGGAGTCGCGGTCGCCGGGTCGCGGTTTCTTCGCCGACCGTTCGCCGAGGAGATCTGAGACGCTGACCGGGACGCGGTCGTCTCGCGGGGCGCGACGGGAACGGATCGACGGGACCGCACTCAGCCGATGACGCCGACGAGGAGCTGGACCGCGATGAGGACGAGGAAGACGAGCCCCGCGGCGAACGAGCCCGCCGCGACGCCGTGCGCGTTCCCGAGCCCGCGCCCCCGGGCGCTGAAGTAGGCGCCGAGGAAGACGAAGCCGGTCACGAGCAGCCCGACCGCGGCGTAGGTGACGCCGAGGAGGCTGCCGGAAAGCCCCTCCGGGAGCCCGAAGCTGCCGACCGCGAGCAGCGCGACAGCGCCGATGCCGACCGTGACGACGACGAAGGTGACGGCCCACACGACCGGCCGGCGGACGAAGTCGCGGAGCGCGCCGACGACGACGGCGTATCTGTCGTGCGACGCGTCCGTCCCGGGCGCCGTCCGCCGCGCGCCGACCTTCGCGACGGCGAGGAAGGTGGCCGCGGCGAGCAGCCCCATTAGTGCCGTGCTCAAGAGCGTGAGTGAGACCATGGTGGGGTTCGTTGTTAGGCGGTCCGTTCGCGTGTACAAATAGCCTTCGTATACGCGTTCGGATCGGCTCTTCGTCCCCGTCGGAGAGGCGTCGGATCGGGGGGCGGACACGGGGTTTCCGGTCGCGCTACACAAGAGCTAAGTGTGCCATCGCCAAGTGTGAGTCAAGAGCTGATAGAGGAACATGATAGATCCAATTATCCTGCAACCCGGGGGCGACTGGCGCGCGCAGGCGGAGGTGTTCGAGGAGATATTCTTCGTCTTCCTCGCGCTCGGGACGCTCGTCGGGACGATCGTCGTCGCATACACGCTGTGGAACGTGTACAAGTACCGCGACGACGGAGGCGAACCGAAAGAGAGCTTCGACGCGCCGACGGTCGGCGAACTCCCGACGGGACAGGGCGGTCCGAAGGCGAAGAAGCTGTTCCTGTCGTTCGGGCTGAGCGCGATCGTCGTCATCAGTCTCGTCGTGTACGCGTACGGCATCCTCCTCTACGTCGAGGAGGGCCCCGACACGGGTGACGAGGGCGATATCGAGATCCTCGTCGAGGGGTATCAGTTCGGCTGGGAGTACGAGTATCCGAACGGTCACACCACGACCGGCGAGATGGTCGTGCCGGCCGACCAGCGCATCGACATCGAGGTGACCTCACGCGACGTCTGGCACAACTTCGGCTCGTCGGAGTTGCGGATAAAATCCGACGCTATCCCCGGAGAGACCAACTCCAACTGGTTCTCCGTGAGTTCCGAGGAGGTCGAGGCGCAGGGCGGTGAGGCGACGTACAGGGTCGAGTGCTTCGAGCTGTGCGGACAGGGGCACTCGGCGATGAAAGGGCAGATCACGGTCCTCCCGCAGGACGAGTGGCGGGAGTGGTACGAGGAGACGGGCGGCGACGCCGCGGAGGGTAACTCCTCCAGCGCGAGCGTGAGCGCCGCCGTTGGGGGTGTTCCCGCGTGAGCGAGCTCCCGCCGACGACCTCCGTCAAGCGCTGGCTCGTGACGACGAACCACAAGGACGTCGGCATCCTCTACACGATCACCGCGCTGTTCTTCCTGCTGTTCGGCGGCGTGCTGGCGCTGCTGATCCGCGTTCAGCTCTGGGACCCCGCGAACCAGGTGCTCTCCGGACTCGCGTACAACGAAGCGGTGACGGCCCACGGGCTGATAATGGTGTTCTGGTTCCTCTCGCCGTTCGCCTTCGGCTTCGCGAACTACTTCGTCCCGCTCCAGATCGGTGCCGACGACTTGGCCTTCCCGCGGCTGAACGCGCTCTCGTACTGGATGTACCTGTTCTCCGGCGTACTGCTGGGAGTCAGCTTCTTCCAGGGCGGCACGCTGAGCGCCGGCTGGACGATGTACGCCCCGCTCAACATCCCGATGTACACGCCGAGCATCGGGTCGACGGGGGCAGTCCTCGCGCTCGCGGTGTTCATCATCGGAGTCACCGCCTCGTCGGTGAACTTCCTCGTGTCGATCCACCACTCGCGCGCCGAGGGGATGGGGATCATGGACATGCCGATGTTCACGTGGAGCATCCTCGCGACCGTGTGGATGATGCTGTTCGCGTTCGCCGCGATGCTCGCCGCGGGGCTTATCCTCGCCGCCGACCGCGTGCTCGGCTCGGTGTACTTCTCGGCGACTGAGGGCGGCTCCCTCCTGTGGGGGCACCTGTTCTGGTTCTTCGGTCACCCGGAGGTGTACATCGTCTTCTTCCCGGCGCTCGGCGTCATGTTGGAGCTGTTCCAGACGTTCTCCGGCCGCCGGCTCGTCGGCCGGAAGTGGGTCATCATCTCCATCTGTCTCATCTCCGTCCAGTCGTTCCTCGTGTGGATGCACCACATGTTCCTCACGACGATCAACCTGGAGATCAAGACGCTGATGATGGCGACAACCATCGGCATCTCGCTCCCCTTCGACCTCGTCGTCTTCTCGCTGATCTACACGCTGATCAAGGGGCGGATCCAGTTCACGACGCCGTTCCTCTTCGCGTTCGGCGCGCTCCTGCTGTTCATTCTCGGGGGCATCACCGGGGTGTTCCTCGGCGCCATCGTCCTCGACTACGAGTTCCGCGGCACCTACTGGGTGGTCGCGCACTTCCACTACGTGATGTTCGGGGGGGCGACGGCGCTGTTCGGCGGGGCCTACTACTGGTTCCCGAAGATCACGGGGAAGATGTACGACGAGCTGCTGGGGAAGCTCCACTTCGTGATCTTCTTCGTCAGCTTCAACATGGTGTACTTCTCCATGTTCCTCGCCTGGGAGACCCCGCGCCGCGTCTTCGAGTACAACCCCGAGTTCCAGTCGTTCCACCAGATCGGGACGATCGGGGCGTTCATCCTCGGGTTCTCCTTCTTTATCATGTTCTACAACTTCGCGAAGTCGTACGTCTCCGGCCCCGAGGCGGGCGACAACCCGTGGGACTACTCGCGGACCGCCGAGTGGGCGGTCTCCTCGCCGCCGCCGCTCGAAAACTGGCCGAACCGGCCGTCGTACGCGTCCGGGAAGCTCGAGTTCGTGAAGGACTTCGTCCCCGACGGCGGGCCCGCGGTGAAGACCGACGGCGACGGGAACGCCGCGACCGACGGCGGCGACACGCACTCGGACCACATCAAGGAGTACCCGTACTGGGACAAACACCCGAGCCACGCGAGCATCTGGCCGTTCGCCCTCTCGCTGATGACCGCGTTCTTCATGTTCGGGCTCTCCGGGTTCGCCGACTCGGTCACGTTCATCGTCGGCGAGTCGCTCGCGTCGACGAGCGTCGAGATTTCGAGCTTCCTCTACCCGACGTTCATCCTCGTCGGCTTCGTCGGGCTGGTCGCGTCCGGCGTGATGTGGGGGTTAGAGGACTTCTACGCGCCACCGAGCGAGTTCGCCGAGCGGTGGCCGTTCAACGGCGTCGAGAAGGTGAAGCTGGGGATGTGGTTCTTCCTAGCGTCCGACGTCATCGTCTTCGGGGCGTTCCTCTCGGCGGCCATCTTCGTCCGGTACAACGCCGGCTGGATGACGTGGGAGCCGCTGACGGAGTCACTCCCGGGGCTCATCAACACGTTCGTGCTGATCACCTCCTCGTTCACGGTGATCCTGGCGCTCGTCGCGGCCCACCGAGAGAGCCGGAAGGGGCTGTTGGCCTCGCTCGGCGCGACGATCCTGCTCGGGTTCACCTTCCTGGCGATCAAGATGTGGGAGTGGCACCACGAGATATACGACGTGGGCGTCCTCATCGCGCAGAACCCGTACGGCGACCCGGTGCAGGCGTCGATCTACTACGTCACCACGGGACTTCACGGCATCCACGTCGTCGGGGGACTCCTGATCGCCTGCTACCTGTTCGTCCGGGCCTACCAGGGCCACTACATGGACGACGAGCGGCCGGTGGAGTACTTCGGCCTCTACTGGCACTTCGTCGACATCGTCTGGGTGTTCATCTTCCCGCTGTTCTACCTCTTCTGAGGCGGCGGTCGCGGTCCCGTTTCCGACGGTTCTTTTCTAGGCCGACCGCGTTCCGATAGCTCGCGCGTCGCTCTCTCGGTCGACCTCACTCGTCGATCGGCTCGGCGCACCACTGACAGAAGTCGAAGGACGGATCGGTCTCGCGGCCGCAGTGCGGACACGGGGCCGCGTCCGCGTCGGGCGTCTCGTCGGACGCCGGCGGGTCCCGAGGCTCGGTCGTTGCGCTCGTTCCCGACGCGGCGTCCATCCGCTCCGCCGACGCCTCCCGATCGGCCGGCTCCGACGCCGTCCGCCGTTCGCGTTCGTACTCGCGGTTCTGTCGGTGCGCCGTGACGTACGCGTCGATCACGCTGGCGGCGACGACGAGCACGGCCGGCGCGACGTCGGCGAGCGGCGGCACGTCGCCGGCGATCAGTCCGTCGACCGCCGCGTCGGGAACGAGCGCGACGACCGCCGCGGTGACCGCGACGTACCAGCCGAGCGCGCGAGCCCAGCGGCGGAGGTAGGCGTGCCCGAGCCCGGAGACGACGAGCGCCAGCAGCGCGGCGAGCCACGGCCGACGGCGGCTGCGGTCTGTCATGGGGCGGGATACGACCTTCGGGACCGTGTAACTGCCCCTCGCTCGGAGCGTTTATGTTGCCGAGACGCCGAGTCGAGATATGCTCGGATTCCCGGCCGGCGACTTCCTGATCGGGATCGGATACGCGGTGTTCGGGGTCGGGACGTGGTTCCTCGGGCTCGGGATAGCGTACCTCCTCTACCGGCGCTGGCGCGGCGACGGACCGCGGTCGAAGTACGGCGACTGAGTCGTCGGCCTCCCGGCTGCGCGACCCGTTTCGGTTCGGTCACGCTTTTGAGTGCGTCGGACCCAGATCCCGTATGACCGACACGGCGCTCGTCGTCGGCGGCACCCGGTTCATCGGGCGACACACCGTCTCCGACCTGCTCGCGAACGGCTACGACGTGGCGATGCTCAACCGCGGCAACCGCGAGGACCCCTTCGCCGACGACGACCGCGTGACGCACGTCGAGGGCGACCGGACGAGCGAGCGCGCCCTGCGCACGGCGAAGCTCTCCGCGGAGCCCGACGTCGTGATCGACTGCGTCGCCTACCGCCCCGACGACGTGGCGACTGCGGTCGACGTCTTCGCCGACGTCGACGGTTACGTGTACGTCTCGTCGGGGTCGAGCTACGCCGCCGAGGAGATCCCCAAGCGCGAGGGAGAGACGCCGCTAGAGCCGTGTACCGACGAACAGGCGACCGACGAGAGCGACGAGACGTACGGGAACCGGAAGGCCGAGGGCGACCGGATCGTGTTCGAGGCCGCCGAGGAGGGCGTCAGCGCGACCGCGGTCCGGCCCTGCGTCGTCTACGGGCCGTACGACTACACGGAGCGGCTCGACTACTGGATCGACCGCGTGCTCTCGCACGACCGCGTCGTCGTCCCCGGCGACGGCCAGAACCTCTGGCACCGCGCGTACGTCGAGGACGTGGCGAGCGCGCTCCGAATCGCCGCCGAGCGCGGCGACCCCGGCGCCGCCTACAACGTCGGCGACCGGCGGGCGTTCACCCTCGAAGAGACGCTGGACGCGATCGCCGAGGCCGCCGGGGCCGATCCCGAGGTCGTGCCGGCGAGCGCCGACGCGCTCGCGGCCGGCGGGCTCGAACCCGACGACTTCCCGCTCTACCGGGAGTACCCCCACCTGCTCGACACGTGCGCGCTCGCCGACCTCGGCTGGGAGTCGACCCCGGTCGACGAGGCGATGGCGCGGACCGTCGCCGAGCACCGGGAGGCCGAGCGCGACGGGAGCGAGTGGGACCCCGGACGCGAGGCTGAGGAGCGGGTGCTTGGCGTGAAGGAGACGCTGTAGCGGGGATCGCTACGGGTCGAGGCGGTGCGACGCGCGCGGCTCAGTAGGCGGCGTCCCAGCGCGACGGCTTCCGCCGGTTCCCGCAGTCGCCGCACTCCATGCGGTCCATCGTGTCGATGGCGACGTCGGTCCCCTCGCAGTTCCCGCAGAAGTAGCCGTAGCGCCGCTCTCGGTCGGGGTCGGCGTAGGCGACGTAGAAGGGACCGTCGGAGCCGCGCTCGCTCTCGTCGAAGGCGACGTAGACGGTGTCGCCGGCGGCCGTCTCGACGGTGCCCTCAGAGATGCCCGTCAGGCGGCTGACCTGTTTGCGGTACTCGCGCTCGTCGAACGTCTCCTCGCCGATCTCCACGCGCCGCTCGCCGACCAGCTCGTACCCCTCGCCCTCGTAGAACGCGGTCCCGACCTCGTTGGCGACGAGGACCCGCGCCTCGATGCGGTCGACGTCGGCGTCCCGGAGCTCCGCCTCGACGCGTTCGAGGAGCGCGGAGCCGATGCCGGAGCCCCGGTGGTCCGGGTGGACGTGGAGCCAGTCGATCTCGCCGACCCGCTCGCGCCGCCCGACCACGTAGCTCTCGGCGAACCCGACCACGGCGTCGTCGACGACGGCGACGGGACACACCGTCGTCCCGTCGTCGATGTCCGCGACGAGGTCGTCCCGGTCGTACCACTCGTCGACCGCCTCGGCGAGCAGCGCCTCGTCGACCGCGTGACCGTAGGAGGCGATCAGCGATTCGCGGGCGACTTCTCGGATCGCGTCGACGTCGTCTGCGGTGGCGTCGCGGAGTTCCATACGATACCCTTCGCGCACGGGCACAAAAAACACGTCCGAACGTGTCAGAACTACCGGATCGATCGGGGGCGTCTGGAGACGGAGGAGGTCGGAAGACGGAGCGGGCCGGAGAACGGAGGCGACTGCGCTACGAGATGGAGTAGGTCGCGGCGGCCATCAGTAGCATCGTGAGCGCGAGCGCGAGCGCCATCACGTAGGTGAGCGAGCGGTTCTCCCACCGGAGGTGCTGGAAGTAGGCGACGATGAGCAGCGTCTTGACCGTCGCGATCACCAGCGTCCCGCCGAGCGCCTGGGCGTACGTGAACTCGATGAACGTGGCCTCGAAGAGAATGAAGTTCAGCGTCGCCGCGATCAGGAGCGCGACGTATATCGCTGTGTAGAGTTTGAGCGAGTCGTCCGACATTGCTTGCCACCACCTTCGTCCGTGCGCTTAAAGAATTAACCATCCGGTCCCCGTTCCGCGATCGCTCGGTCCTTCGCTTCCGCGATCGCTCGGTCCTTCGCTTCCGCGATCGCTCGGCCCTCGTTTCGGTGGTCGCTCGGCCTTTCGCTTCGGCGCGCGCTCGTGCCCCGGGAGCCCCCGAAACGCCTATGTCGTCGACGCGCCGAACTGGCGGTGACACCTCCGACCGAGGACTCACCGTGGACCCGCTCGAACCGACGGACGACCTGCTCGAATCGCTGTACGTCGTCAACAAGGTCGCGAAGCGGTTCGCCGACGAGGCGACCGCGGCCTACGACCGCGGCGACGTCACCGAGAGCAACGTCCGTTCGGCCCGCAAGGACGCCCTCTACCGGACGAAGACCGCGGTCCTGTCGCGGATCGTCGCCCACGAGGGATCGCGCGTCACCGGGGAGTACCACGCGATCAACGGCGACGTCTGGCTGTTCCTCACGGTCCGCGGCTGGCACTTCCACCAGCCGCCGCGCGCGATCGGCGCCGCCCTCGCGGACGAGGTCGACGTCGCGAACGCGCCCGACGAGCCGATCGACGCGCCGTACGAGCGCGACGCCGCGGTCGAGCGATCGGACCGGTCGCTCGAAGACGCCCTCGCGCGGCTGGCGGAGGCGGGAGTCAACGCGAACGACCACCTCGCGCGGCCGACCGTGACGACCGAGCACGACCGGATCGTCGACGTGCGCTGGTCGTTCCTCCCGTAGTCGGGGCCGGACCCGCGGCCGTCCGGCTCGGCGTCGGTGTCGGCGCCGTCGGAAAAATCGGGAACCGCTGCGAGATCGGCCCGGCGTCAGGCCTCGACGACCTCGATGGCGCCGAGCATCCCGTTCGCCTGGTGCGGCGTGCACTGGTAGAGCTGGATCCCGGTGTTGTCGAACGACTGCTCGAAGGTCGTTCCCTCCTCGGCGACCGCGTTACCGCTGTTGAAGTCGGACTCGGACGCCTCCACGGAGGCGACGTTGTGAGCGCCGCCCTGGCCGGTCCACTCCCAGACGACGGTCGTGCTGGAGTCGATTCGGATCGCCGGGGGATCGAACGCGTAGCCGATGTCGCCGGCGCCGACGGCGACGGTGACCTCGTCCTGACCGGTGTAGTCGGCGATGGTGCCTTCGTACATCCGGGCGTCCGCGAGGTAGTCGTCGATCTCGCTCGGGACGTCGTCGAGGGCCTCCCCCGCGCCGCCCGAGCCGCCGTCGGAACCGTCCGACCCGTCACCGCCGTCACCGCCGCCCCCGCCGCCGGAACAGCCGGCGAGCGTTCCCAGGGCGAGCGCGGCTCCGGTTCCGGCGACGTACCGCCGTCTACTCAGTCTGTCAGACATCGTCGGAGGTAGGGGTTCGACCCTTACATACCTCTTGCTACGCCCCGGATCGTCGGAACGGTCAGAGGGGTTAAGTGGTTCCTCGGAGCGAGGGACCGCGGCCGCGCCGTCGGCGCCTTTATTCGCCGGCGGCACCGAGGTCGCGACGTATGCGGGAGGACGAGCTGGCGACGCGCGTCGTCGACCACTACGCGGCCGCCCGCGACGACCCCGAGGTGCGGCTGGAGGAGCCGTACGACGCCGACGGGCGGCGCGGGGTCGTCGACGCCTACGTCCGGCTGCGGACGCCCGAGCGCGTCGACCACGTGATCGAGCTCAAGGCCGACGCGGCCGTGCGCCGCGCGACCGGCGCGAACGAGGTCCTGCGCCAGTACCGGCGGATGGAGCGGTACTTCCACGCCGACGACCGGCACGCGCTCCGGCCGAAGCTGGGCCGCACCGAGCCGGGCGCGCGCTACCTGCTCCTGTTCGCGCCGACGCCGACCTGCGTCCACCACGTGGCCACGCACCGGTCGCTGTACGGCTCCGTCGACGTCGCGGCCCGCGTGGAGGACGTTCCGGCGGTCCGCACCGTCGCGTTCCTCACGGGGCTCGACGGCGATCCCGCCGACCTCGGGATGGCGTCGGTCAACGGGGACGCCCCGTTCGGCTCCGAGGCGTTCCTCGACGCCGTGCCGCCGGAGTCGCGGCTGGCGGAGAGCCTCCGGGGCGTCGACGACGACCTCGTCGAGTTCCCGTGACCGGTCGGCCGGGGCGCCGGCATGGAGACCGTCGACCGCGGCCCGCCCGACCGAAAGGCGCTTTCCGCCGCGCCGCGACCCACGACCATGATCACGGTCGCGTTGGCGGGGAAGCCGAACGCCGGGAAGTCCACCTTCTACACGGCCGCGACGATGGCCGACGTCGACGTCGCGAACTACCCGTTCACGACGATCGACGCGAACCGCGGGGTCACCCACGTCCGGACCGAGTGCCCCTGTCTCGACCGCGAGGAGCGCTGCGGCAACGAGAACTGCCGCGACGGGAAGCGGTACGTCCCGGTCGAGCTCCTCGACGTGGCCGGGCTCGTGCCGGGCGCCCACGAGGGGAAGGGGCTCGGCAACCGGTTCCTCGACGAGCTGACGAACGCCGACGTCGTCCTGAACGTCGTCGACGCCTCCGGGGCGACGAACGCCGAGGGCGAGCCGGTCGAGGTCGGCGCGCACGACCCGCTCGACGACGTGGACTTCGTCGAGGAGGAGATGGACCTGTGGCTCGCGGGCATCGTCGACCGCAACTGGGAGGGCGTCGAGCGCAAGTCGCGCTCGCCCGACTTCGACCTGGAGGCGTCGATCGCGGAGCTGCTGACCGGGTTCGGCGCGACGGAACGCGACGTGACGGCCGTCCTCCGCGGGCTGGAGTACCCCGACGACCCGAAGGCGTGGAGCGACGGCGACCGCGAGGCGCTCGCGCGGGCGACGCGCCGGCGCACCAAGCCGATCGTCGTCGTCGCCAACAAGGTCGACGCCGCGCCGGAGGGCGCGCTCGACCGGATCCGCGAGGGGACCGACAAGCCCGTGGTCCCGGCGACCGCCGACGGCGAACTGGGGCTGCGCCGGGCGGCCGAGGCGGGCGTCGTCGACTACGACCCCGGCGACGGCGACTTCGAGGTCCGCGGCGACATCTCCGAGGAGCAGCGCAGGGGGCTCGACGCGATCCGCGACGCGATGGCCGAACACGGCGGGACCGGCGTCCAGGCCGCGCTGAACGCCGCCGTCTACGACCTGCTCGACCGGATCACGGTCTACCCGGTACAGGACGCCTCGAAGTGGACGGACGGGACGGGCGACGTCCTCCCCGACGCCTTCCTCCTCCCGTCGGGGGCCACCCCGCCGGACCTGGCGTACGCGGTTCACACCGACATCGGCGAGGGGTACCTGCACGCGGTCGACGCGCGCTCCGCGCGGCGGATCGGGGAGGGCCACGAGCTGAGCGAGGGCGACGTGGTGAAGATCGTCTCGACCGCGGGGCCGTGAGCGGCGCGGGGAGGAGGGGCCGTCGCCGACGGCGTCCCGACTCCCCGCTCACTCCAGCGGCCGCGCGTACGTCACCTGCTTGGGTTCGAACCCCGCGTCCCGGTAGAACCGTCGCGCGTCGTCGTTGCCCCACTCGCACGAGACGGTGAGGTAGTCGCGCTCCTCGTCGCGAGCCAGCTCCGTCACCCGTTCCACGACCGCCGTGCCGTACCCCTGACTCCGACGCTCTTCGTCGATTTCGAGGTTCACGATCTCGAGGTACCGACCCCGCTGTCGGGAGGGTCGCTCGCCCGTTTCGAGCGTAACGAACCCGACGGTCTCGTCGCCGTCGACGACGAGGTAGTCGGTCACCGACGGATCGTTCAGGTGCGCGCGGAAGCCGTCGTCTGGGACCGCCGCCGCGTCCGCGTAGGCGACCTCGTTCAGTTCGGAGTACCGTTCCATCGACGTCGCGAGGTCGAACCATCTGTCGACGAGAGCGCCGAGGTCGTCCTCGGTCGCTTCGACGAGTTCCATGTCCGGACGGGGACGCGGTCGCCCTTCGGCCTTCGCTCGGCGTGGGTCGCCGGCGCGCTCGGGGGAGCCGAGTCGGCCCGGCGCGCGTGAGACCGACAGGCACATGCGGATCCCCCGAGAGGGGCCGGTAGATGCTCGGGCTGGAACACGACTTCCGGATCATCGACACCCGCGCGACGCTCGACCCGGACGAGTCCTCGGTCGCCACCCACGGCCGGGACATCTCCCCCGAGCGGCTAGAGCGCGAGATGCACCAGGCGGGCGTCGTGCGCGCGGTCGCGAGCCCCGGCCGCCGCGCGTCCGGACGGAGCTACCTCCGCGCGAACAACGCGGTCGCGCGCCTCTCGATCGACCGGCCGTTCGTCGCGTTCGCCCGGCTCAACGGCCCCCGCGATCCGGGCGACGGCCCCGTCGCCGCGGTGCGGAACCTGCGCGCCGAGCGGGACGACCACCACGCCCGGCCCGACGACGTCGAGCAGTACTCCTACGACGACCGCTTCCACGGGTTCACGCTCGTCCCGCACGTCGACGGGCTCCCGAACGAGGACGTGCTCGCCCGGCTGGAGGCGGCCGACCTCCCCCTCATCGTCCACGCCGGCAGGAAATTCCCGCCCGACGCCGTCGAGCGCGAGCTGCTCGACTACGACCTCCCCGTGGTGCTCGCGAGCTTCGGCGGCTACCCGCTCGACGCCGACCTGATGAACGAGACGCTCGACCTGCTCGACGAGTACGACCGGCTCTACGTCGAGACGAGCGCGGTCCGCTACCGGGAAGTGCTCGAACGCGGCGTCTTGGAGCACCCGGACCGCGTCCTCTTCGGCTCCGGCGCGCCCGACGTCCACCCGAACGTCGGGGTGATGGAGGTGCTCACCCTCGACGTCTCTGAGGACCTGATGCGCCGGGTGTTCGCCAAGAACCCCGCCCGGCTGATCCCCGCGCTCGCCGAGGGCGCGGACATCTGAAGCGACGCCCGCCCGAGCCGAGACGGCAGCCACTTGTCGCGCCGGCGCCGACCCGACGAGCATGAGCGACGCAGACGCGGGGACTGACGACGCGAACGGTGAAGCGGACGACCGCCTCGTCGAGGTCGTCCGCGCGACCGGCCACGAGCACGTCACCGCCGAGCACGCGAGCACCGTCGAACTCACGACCGACGACTGGCTCACCCCCGCGGGCGACTGCATCGTCGGCGTCGGTGCCGACCGCGCGCCCCGCGACTTCTCCCCCGAGTTCCGCGAGGCGTGTCGGGACGCGGCCGCGACGATCACGGCGACGTTCGCGGTCGGAGAGCCGGGGGCGGACGCCGCGGACCTCGCGGACCCCGCGCACGTCGACGAGATCGTCGGGCGGGGCGACCCCGGGCTCGCGCTGCTCGACGACCGCTCGATGGTCGGCCGGACGAGCGAGTACACGGACGACGAGCGCACGGTCTTCGTCGCGGGCGACGGCGCGGCCGCCGACCTCGACCGCGACCTCGTGGCCGCGCTCGCCGAGGGCGCGCCCGTGACGCTGCGGCTGGCGGTCGAACCGAGCGCGTGACGGTCGCCGTCCCCGGGCCGCGTCCGGTCCGGTCAGAGCCGGTCGGCGGCGTCGATGAGTTCGGTGACGGGGAACGGCTCGGTCCGGTCGAACGACGCGAAGACGGCCTCGTAGCGCGCCGAGGGCGACACGAGCACGACGACGTTCTCGAAGAACAGGGCCTGGGCCTCGAACGCCTCGTCGATGAGGTCCTTGAACTCGTCGCCGGTGACCTGATTCGCCATGATCAGCCGGTAGGCGGATTCGAGGTCTCCCCCCGAGTACCGCGACTCGACGTCTTCCCGGATGTACTCGACCTCGAAGTCGAGGGAGCCGAGGGAGGCGATCACGCGCGCCTCGGCGCCGTCGACGCCGCGGAGCGTCTCGACGAGTTCCGACACACCGGCGTCTTTTGCTGCTACCTGGTAAACCTGGCTATCCGGGACCGGTCCGGCCTCAGATCGGGAGCTCGGCGTCGGCCCCGACCACCCGGTCGACCTCCTCGGGCGCGCGCCAGTCGGTCGTGCGCTCCAGCAGCTGGACGACCATCCGACCCGTCACGCCCCAGACGGTGTAGCCGCCGACGTGGAAGTAGTGGACCCGGTGGTCGCCGTACTCCGGGTGCCCGAGGCGGCGCTCGGACTCGTAGTTCGCGGGGTCGGTCAGCTCGGCGACGGGGAGGACCGCCACCGCCGCGACCTCCGACTCGTCGGGGACGTACTCGCGGTCGGGCGCGACGCCGACGAAGGGACGGATCCGGTACGCGGAGGAGGTGCGCGTGTCGTCGAGCCGCCCGACGACGTCGACCTCGTCCGGGCGCATCCCGACCTCCTCGTCGGCCTCGCGGAGCGCGGTGTCGGTGAGGGTCCGGTCGACGGGCTCGCGGCCGCCGCCGGGGAAGCTCATCTGTCCGGGGTGCTCGCCGAGGTGGGCCGCGCGCTTCGTGAACAGCAGGTGGGCCTCGCCGCCGCGCTCGATGACGGGCGCGAGCACGGCCGCCTCGCGGCGCGCCCGAGTCACCTCCTCGGGCGCGTGCCGACGCAGCCCCGTCAGGTCCATATCGACCGTAGGCGTCCGGACGGGGTTAACGTTTCTCCGCGTTCCGGCGATCTGAAGAGGGGCCCGAGGGCGACGCGCTCGTCGCGACCCCGGACGGGGCGCGGCTCCGGGCGAGTGGCGTGTCGCGGCCGGGGACCCGCCCGCGCGGCTTCGGACGTTTTAAGCCCGCGACCGACCCTTCACACGACAATGAGCGACGACGACCAGGAGCTCGGGATCACCGAGTCCAAGTCACACAACACCGGCGAGTGGTACGCCGAGGTCGTGCGGAAGGCGGGGCTGGCCGACTACGGCCCCGACGGGATGAGCGGGTTCATCGTCACCCGGCCGCGGGCGTACGCCGTCTGGGAGCGCCTCCAGGGGTTCCTCGACGCGAAGTTCAAGGACACCGGCGTGCAGAACGCCTACTTCCCCCTCTTCATCCCCGAGTCCTACCTCGAACGCGAGAAGGACATCGTCGAGGGGTTCGACCCCGAGGTGGCGTGGGTGACCGAGGCGGGCAACAAGGAGCTCGAAGAGCGGCTCGCGGTCCGGCCCACCTCCGAGTCGATCATCACGCCGTACATCAGCCAGTGGGTCCGGAGCCACCGCGACCTCCCGCTGCGCGTGAACCAGTGGTGCTCGGTCGTGCGCTGGGAGGCGACGGAGACGAAGCCGTTCTTCCGCACGAAGGAGTTCCTCTGGCAGGAGGGCCACACGGCGCACGCGACGAGCGAGGGCGCCTGGGACGAGACCCTGACGCGGCTCGACCAGTACGAGTCCGTCTACGAGGACCTGCTGGCGATCCCGGTCCTGAAGGGGCAGAAGCCCGACCACGACAAGTTCCCCGGCGCGGACACGACGACGACCGTCGAGGCGCTGATGCCCGACGGGAAGTCGGTGCAGGCCGGCACCTCGCATCACCTCGGGCAGTCGTTCGCCGAGGCGTTCGACATCACCTTCTCCGACGAGGACGAGGCGGAGCGGCTCGCGCACACGACCTCGTGGGGGCTCTCGTGGCGCGCGCTCGGCGCGCTGATCATGACCCACTCCGACGAGCAGGGGCTCGTGCTCCCGCCGGGCGTCGCCCCCGAGCAGGTCGTCGTCGTCCCGATCTGGCAGGAGGAGACGAAGGAAGACGTGCTGGAGTACGCCGAGGGCGTCGCCGACGACCTCGACGAGGCCGGCGTCCGCGTCGAGCTCGACGACCGCGACGAGCGCAACCCCGGCTTCAAGTTCAACGAGCACGAGCTCAACGGGATCCCGCTCCGGATCGAGATCGGTCCCCACGAGGTCGAGGACGGCGAGCTCACGCTCGTCCATCGCCCCGACGGCGAGAGCGTCGTCGAGGATCGGGAGGCGGTCGCCGAGACGGTCCGCGACCACCTCGACGAGGTCTACGCGAAGCTGTACGCGAGCGCCGAGGCGACGCTCGACGGCGAGGTCCGCGAGGCCGACGACCGCGCCGAGATCCTCGGGACGCTCGGGCAGCACGGCGGCTACGTGAAGACGCCGTGGTGCGGCGACGAGGCGTGCGAGGAGCCGATCAAGGAGCCGATGGCCGCCGAGATCGTGATGGTCCCGTTCGAGGACGAAGACCCCCTCGTCGACGGCGACGGCGACGAGACCTGCGCGATCTGCGGCGAGGACGCCGAGCGGACCGCCTACTTCGCGAAGTCGTACTGAGTCGGCATCGACCGCCGGGGGCGATCCGGGGGTCGGGGATACCCCGTCGCAGTCCCGCGTTTAATCCGCGTTGATCCGGCTTAACGGAGATCGGTTTATATGTGGATACGCCGCGTACCGTCGGGTGATGAACCGACGGATCGCGCTCGTCGCCGCCGCGGTCGTACTGATCGGTGCCGCCGGGATCGCCGCGGCCGGCCCCGTCGGAGCGACCGTCGGCCAGGCCGACCCGGTGGCGACGAACGAGACGGGGGAGAGCGGCGAGGCGGCGAACGTGACCGACGAGGGCGACATCAGCCCCGGTGAGCGCCTCTCCGGCGTGATCGGGGTCCAACGGGCCGAGATAGCCGGCGAGATCGACTCGCGGGCGTTCGAGGTCGGGCTCAACCGGACGGAGGCGCCCGAGGAGCGGGCCGAGCTGGTCGCGGAGCGGCTGAACCGGACGGAGGAGCGGCTGAGCGAGATCGAGCGGCGCCAGCGGGAGCTCCGCGAGCGCTTCGCCGCCGGCGAGCTGACTCCCGGCGAGTTCGCCGCGCGGATGGCGGAGCTCGGCGCCCGGGCCGAGACGATCGAGCGGGAGGCGAACCGGAGCGCCGAGGTCGCCCGCGACCTCCCCGAGTCGGCCAGGGCGGACCGCGGTCTGAACGAGACGCGCCTCGACCGGCTGCGCGAGCGGGCGGGGAACGCCAGCGGCCCCGAGGTCGCCGCGATCGCTCGCGGAATCGCCGGCAACGGCGTCGGACGCCCGCTGGCGTCCGAGGCCCGCGGACCGCCGCCGAACGCGGGGCCGGGGCCAGGTGACGGACCGGGCGCCGGAGACGGACCGGGTGCCGGAGACGGACCGGGTGCCGGAGACGGACCGGGCGACGGCGGCCCCGGCCGCGGCGACGGGAACGACTCCGACGGTAACGGGACCGACGACGCGACGAACGCGGTCGGCGGTCCGGGGAACGGACCCGCCAACGCGAGCGACGGCGGAGGCGGCCGAGGGGCTCCCAACGGATCGAGCGGCGGCGACGGCGGAAACGGCGGGGATGGAGGAGCCTCTGATCGGTCGGACGGCGGCGATCAGGGGGCCCCTGACGGATCAGATGGTAGCGATCAAGGGGCCTCCGACGGACCTGACGGCAGCGATCGAGGAGCCTCCGACGGATCAGACGGCAGCGATCGAGGGGCCTCCGACGAATCCGACGGCGGCGACGGTGAGGGTTCGACGCCCCCGACGGATGAGCCGTCCTCACCCGCCGGTGGCGACCGCGGCGGGGGCGGAAACGGGTCCGCTACGGGGGCCGCGAACGCCGTCGACGCGGTCGCGGAGCGTCTCGCCCGGCCGCTGACCGACGGCGCCGGTCTTCTGCGGGAGATCGTCGGCGACGTCGATGGGTAGATCGTTCCGAGGGGGGCCGCGGTCAGAGGGGGCCTCGATCGGGTCGGACCGGTCCGATCTCACTCCGGAGATGGGAAGCAATTTATCCGAGCCTCGTAACGGGTAGTCCGTGCAGCGAACGGTGCTCCTTCTCGTCGTCGCCGCGGTCGTCGCCGGCGCCGGCCTCGCGCCGGCCGGGGCCGCACAGAGCGGTGCCGGCCTCCCGGAGGGCGGCTTCGGCCAGATGGACGTCGCGCCGGACGACATCCTGATCGAGGTCGGGGTCGAGCCCGACGGCGACGCGGTCTGGGAGACGCAGTACCGGGTCCGCCTCGCGAGCGACGACGAGGAGCGGGCCTTCGAGGAGCTCCGCGCGGACGTGGCGTCGAACCCGGACGCGTACACGGGGCGGTTCGGCGAGCGGATGCGCGCGACGGCGGACGCGGCCGAGAACGCGACGGGCCGCGAGATGAACGTCACGAACGTCAGCGTGACCGCCGAGCGGCGCGAGCTCCCGCAGTCGTACGGCGTCCTCACCTACCGGTTCGAGTGGCGCAACTTCGCGGCCGTGGACGGCGATCGGCTCCGCGTCGGCGACGCGATCGACGCGCTGTTCCTCGACGAGGCCTCGTCGCTCATCGTCTCGTGGCCCGACGGTTACCGGCTCGGCGAGGCGTCCCCGTCGCCCACGGAGACCCGCGAGGACGCCGTCGTCTGGGAGGGGCCGGTGGACTTCACCGAGGGCGAGCCGCGGGTGACGATCGAGCCGGAGGGGCTCGCCGCCGGACCCCTCCCGTTCGTCGCCCTCGGACTGCTCGTGGCGGCCGTCGTCGCCGTCGGCTATCGCCGCCGACCGTGGAGGGAGTCGGCCCGGGACGGGGCGCCGGCGGCGACGAGCTCCGAGGCGGACGCGACCGCCGCGAGCGCGGGCGACGGCGACGCAGCCACCGGCGGCGGCGCAGCCGGGGCGAGCGCGGCGGCCGGCGACGGGTCGGATCCGGAACCCGGCGAACCGACCGGCGAATCCGGCGAACCGACCGGCGGATCCGGCGAACCGACCGACGAAGCCGGCGTTCCACCGGTCGACGACGAGCTGCTGAGCAACGAGGAACAGGTGCTCCGGCTCGTCGAGGCGAACGGCGGGCGGATGAAACAGAAGCGGGTCGCCGAGGAGCTCGACTGGACCGCCGCCAAGACGAGTCAGGTCGTGACCGGGCTCCGCGACGAGGGCGACCTCGACGGGTTCCGGCTCGGTCGCGAGAACGTGCTCTCGCTCCCCGAGTACGACGCGACTGTGGAAGGCGATGACGAGGAGACCGACGCCAAAGACGGAGACCGCGACGACGGGGATCGCGACAACGGAGACCGCGAAGACGGGTGACGGAAGCGGCCGTCGCGCGTCGACCGGTCCCTCGCGTGTGAAGCAGACCCGTCACGCACCGGCTCGCCTCAGAGGTCCCGCGATCGGCCGAGGTGCCTGAGCTCGCCGCCGCACTCGCACGTGCCGCCGGAGTCCGTCCGCGTCCCGCATTCGAAACACTCGTACAGTTCTCGTCCGTCGCTCTCGGATTTCGGTCGCATAATAAGTCATATGACACCGAGTCACATAGCCTCGGCCCTATTATTCTTTATAGAATATAACACTCACACCGCGACAGGGTGGACGAACGATCGGATTCCGGACGGAACGGCCGGTACGGCCGGCACTGCGGCGGTGACGGGGGGAGCGAGGGTGACGGGGGTGGCGAGAGCGCCGGGGGCACGCCGGGTCGCCGGTCACGACGGAAGGGGGTCGGATCCGGCCGGAACCCGGCCCTTTTTCACCGGAATCGACGTACGGGAGGTATGGCAATCGGCTTCGATCTCGGGGCGAACGCGCCGACCGGCGTCTTCGTCCTCCACGCCGCGGTCGCCGCGTTCTTCCTGTACCTCGGCGCCGCGAACGCGGCCGCCGGCGAATCGCTCGGGCTCGCGTTGAACGGTCTCATCGGCGCCATGCTCGTCGCCGCCGGCGTCGTGGTCGCGCGGATCACCGAACGACGGAGCTGAGGAGCGTCGTCCGCGGTCGGAGACAGAGACGGGAAGCCGGAGGAGAGGCTGGAACCACGGTCGTTCCGCTACGCTTTACTCCCCGATTCAAATCCCTCTCGCCGCTCTTCGACTCCGCTTCGTTCCGTCAGAAGAGCCGGAGGAGGGATTTGAACCCTCGACCTATTCCTTACGAAGGAATCGCTCTGCCAGCTGAGCTACTCCGGCGCGCGTCTAACAATTCCCGAACGGCAAAATAAGGGTTCCGAAACGGTGACGGCGCGGGGGACCACCGCGGGGCCGTCCGTCGAAATCGCCGATCAGTCGCGGGATAGTCGCTTCTCGTCGTTCGTTTCATAGTTCCCGGCAAAGTAGCCGGATCCGTATGTTCTATCGATGAGAATCACAGGTGTATAAGGAAAAAGTATAAATACGTGTTCGGAATTCAATCGTAATGTGGTCGCACCGATCGCGTGCCGAGACGGCGGGGATCGACTCCCTCGACGGTGCGTGCCCGGTCGAAGCCCGTGCCGGGCGTCTGTAGTCCCGTCGGTCGCACCCCCCACGGCGACCCGACGTGGCGGTCACCACCATCAGCGATCCACCGCGGCCGTCGTCTGACCCACGTCTCCGACGTGCCAAGCGCGAAATCGCCTCTGGCCTCGACGGTCCGACGACCGCGGCCTCTTGTCATGTGACGGGCCGTGCCGTCCCAACCCGCGCGTTCCCGGGTGGGACGGCGGTCACGCTGTCGATACGTGCGCCTCGTTCCGTCGGCGGGTACCGGTAGGGGAACCAGTCGATGGGGGAAGGGAACCGATCGATGGGAGAAGAGAACCGGTCGACGGAGGCGGGGAACCGAGGCGGGGCGGCGCTCGTCCGGACGGGACACACCGATACCCTGATGCTTCGTCAGGCGAAGAGCCGTCGGGGCGCCCTCACGGCCGCCGAGAGGCCGCTCGCTCCGGCCGCCAGGGCGCCGGCGAGTCGGACCTCCGCCGGGGCGACGTCGAGCTCGCGGGACAGGAGGCCGGGCCGGGCGTCGCCGCCGACGACGGCGACCGTCCGACCGCGGACGCGCACCTCGGCGGTGAGGTCCGTCGCGGTCAGCAGCGCCGCCGGACCGGTAGCGTCGCCGTCGTTCGGCAGGCGTCGCGCGACGCGGACGGCGTCGCGGACGGTCGCCACCTCGACGAACAGGCGGTCGCCCGTCGACCGGACGTCGAGGTCGACGCCGTCGACGCTGAGCGTCAGGTCCTCCGTGACGACCGAGAGCGGCGCCTTCGCGTCAGTCCCGCTCACGGGTCGTGACCCGAACGGTGCCGTCGAGCCGCCAGTTGGCGTGCTCGACGTCGTCGCCGGTGCCGCTCGGGACGTCGACGGTCATCTCCTCGAACTCGTAGACGATCTCCGCGTTGCGACCGGTGAGCCTGTCGTAGAGGCCGATCGCGAGGTCGGGCCACGTCGTCGTCTCGTCGATGCGCTCCTCCGGATCCACTGTGTCGCTCATAGACGATAAACACCACGTGCCACAGTACCATAAAATTGGTACACCGCCGAGACCGCGGGCGACGGCGGAGCGGGTCGGTCGGCTCAGTTCCGCGTCAGCCTGACGTCGAGACAGACGTTGTACTCGTGGGGCGCGTACGACCTGACGACGCGCTCGGTCTCGACGGCGACGTCGTACTCCTCGCCGGCCGCCTCGCGGATCGCCCGCGTCCCGGGGCCGAACGGGTCGTCCTCGTGCTGGATGTCGTAGTAGTGGACCGCGCAGTCGTCGCCCGCCAGCCGGACCGCGGTGTCGAGGAACGCGCCGGCGGAGTGCGGGAGGTTCATCACGAGGCGGTCGGCCGCCCCGGCGCGCTCGTCCGCGACCTCCCGGACGTCGCCGGCGACCGCGGTCACGCGGTCGGCGACCCCGTTCCGGGCGGCGTTCTCGCGGAGGTAGTCGACGGCGCGCTCGTTGAGGTCGCAGGCGACCACGTCGGCGCCGCGGGACGCCAACGGGACCGCGTAGGGGCCGACGCCGGCGAACATGTCGATCGCGGTCTCGCCGGCGTCGGCCTGCTCGACCACGCGGTGGCGCTCGGTCGCGAGCCGCGGCGAGAAGTACACCTCGGCGACGTCGAGCAGGAACTCGTGGCCGTACTCGCGGTGGACCGTCTCCGTGCCGTTCCCGGCCAACACGTCCCACCGGCGGACGCGGAGCTCGCCCTCGATCGGCGAGGCGCGGTTGAGCACCGTCCCGCAGGGCACGTCGGAGGCCATCACCGCGTCGGCGATCTCCTGGGCGCGCTCGTCGTCGTCCTCGTCGACGATGACGATGTCGCCGAGGCGCTCCAGCGAGGGCTCGTAGCCCAGGATCTCCGCGGGCGTCCGCGGGCGGTCGCGCTCGGCGGCGTCGCGCTCGACGATCCGCGCGTCGAGGTCGGCGGGGACCGCCTCGGGGTCGACGACCGGGATGTAGATCGCGTCGCCGTCGGCCGCGATCTCGTGGTCGCCGTCGAGGGCGTCGGCCTCGGCGAGCCGCTCGCGGACGGCCTCGCCGCGCTCGCGCTCGACCGCGACGCAGGGAACGCTCATTGTCGAGGAAACGCGGAGCGAGCCATAAACGCTGACGCTTTCGGTCTTCGGAGCGGACCTCGGTCAGTCGTCTGCGGGCGCCTCCGGGCGGTACGCCTCGCTTATCCCCTTCCACTTCCCGGAGCGGAACCGCCAGTAGTTGATCGCGGCGGGGATCGTCGTCTCCGCGAGGAACGCCAGGTAGAGCCCCCACAGCCCGATCGCCGGGAGCGCGACCTCCGGGACCGTGAGCCCCGTCAGGGGCACGTCGATCGCGGGCGTCGCGTCGTTGGCGCCGACGTACGCGAGCGGGATCGAGACGCAGAACATCCCGAGGAACTGGCTCGCGAAGGGGACCTTCGTGTCGCCCGCCGCGTCGAGCGGTCCCGCCGCGCCGCCCGAGACCCCCTGGAACACGACGGCGACGCAGGCGGCGTACACGAGGCTCACGGCGATGGGGACCTCCGGGCTCTGCGGGCTCTCCGCGAACAGCGTCACGATGTCGGTCGCGAAGGCGGCCGTCAGCGCCGCGAACACCAAGTACGTCGCCACCGAGAAGCGGATGATGTCGCGGGCGTACGCCTCCGCCTCCGCGGGGTCCTCGTCGCCGAGCTCCTGCCCCACCAGGCTGGAGGAGGCGAGCCCGAACCCCCAGCCGGGCGCGTTCATGATCCCCCAGACGCGCCGGGCGATGACGAACGCGGCGACGGTGTTCTCGCCGAAGACGTCGAGGATGGCGAGCATCGGGAACTCCGCGGCCGTCCAGACGAGGTTGCGCGCGCCGACCGGGACGCCGATCGCGACGAGGTCCCGGAGCATCCCCGGGTTCAGGTACGAGCCGACCGGATCGATGGCGACCGGAAACTCGCCGACCAGGGGCGCGCGCCCGCGGACGAGCCCGACGGCGAAGCCGGCGACCGCGAGGACGTTCGAGAGCACGGTGCCGACCGCGGCGCCCT
The DNA here is from genome assembly GCF_024494565.1 of Halorubrum rutilum. The sequence goes on along the minus strand of NZ_JANHDN010000005.1, from coordinate 72,417 downwards.
CGACCCCCCAGCCGAGGCCGAAGATGAACAGCGCGCTCAGCGCGACGTTCGCGACCGCGCCGCCCGCCCGCACCTGCATCGCGGTGTACGCGTCGTCGCAGCCGACGAGCACGCGGCTCCCGACGAGGTTGAGCGCGGCGAACGGGACGCCGAGCCCGACGACGCGGAGGTAGTCGGCCCCGAGCGCGATCGCCCGCCCGTTGCTGCTCAGCGCGTCGATGAACGCCGGCGCGTACAGCCAGAACGCCGCGCTGACGGGGAGGGTAACGGCGACGGCGAGGAGGACGCTCGACCGCACCGCGTCGCCGAGCTCGGCGCGCGCCTCGGCGCCGTACCGCTGCGAGACGAGGGCGATGGTGCCGCCGGCGACGCCGCCGCCGAGCGCGAACGCGAGCCCCCAGTACGGGCCGGCGAAGCCGACGCCGGCGACCGCGCTGGTGCCGACGGCGACGCCGACCATCGCGACGTCGACGGCGTTCTTCGACATCCGGGCGACCCCCGTGACGATCCGCGGCCACGCCAGGTCCGTCGTCCGGACCACCCGGTGGCGGTCGATCAGCCCGACCCGCGCGAGGGCGAGGCCGATGTACAAGATCAGCACGCGGAAGGGGTTGGGAAGGCGGTCCACGACGGGTCCGACTCTTCCCCGGTCGGCGCTAAATGGATTTCGTCACGCGGCGGGCGGTCTCAGAGGGGACGGCGGAGGCGACGAGGGCGACGGCGTCGGAGACGGCGGCCCTCAGGCCCCCGACACGAGGTACACGGACGCGGCGGCGAAGGCGATCCCGAGCGCCTTGCGGGCCGTGAACGACTCGCCGAGGAAGAGGAAGCCGATCACCGACGAGAAGACGAGGAACATCGCGAAGATGGGCGTCACGACGCTCACCGGCCCGAGCGCGAGCGAGCGGTACAGCGCCAGGATGCCGATCCCGAGGAACACGCCGGCGGCGAGCACGTGGAGGATCTTCGGCGAGGAGAGGTGGGTGACGAACCCCTGGCCCGTGTACGCCAGCACGCCGACGGCGATACAGATGAGCAGCGTGTTGGAGATCACGACGGCGACGTCGCTCGGGACCGCGTCCGGCCCCGTGGTCGCGACGCGCATCAGCGGCGAGACGAGCGCGTACGCGCCCATCGCGAGGAGCGCGTAGGGGAGGTATGTGGCGTCCATACCGGCCGGTCGGTCGGGGCGAACTAGTGCCTGCCGAACCGCGTCGACCGGGTAGTGCTCCCCGAGCCGGCGCCGCCCACCGGTCGCCGGCGGATCCGCGGCCCCTTCAGTACGCTTTTGAGGCGAGCGGCCGATCGCTCGCGTATGGACGGAACGTTCGATCACACGATGATCCGCGTCGAGGACTTAGAGGAGAGCCTCGACTGGTATCAGACGCACCTGAACTACGAGGAGAAGGGCCGCTGGGAGGCCGACACGTTCACCAACGTCTACCTCGGGCCCGAGGACGTTCACGAGGACGGCGCGCTGTTGGAGCTCACCTACAACCACGGCGACCACACCTACGAGATCGGCGACGCGTGGGGCCACATCGCCGTGCGCGTGCCCGAGGACGAGCTGCAGGCGTCGTACGACCAGCTGATGGACGAGGGCGTCGAGGACTACCGCGACCCCGAGTCGTGCGGGAACCGCTACGCGTTCGTGAAGGACCCCGACGGCCACGAGATCGAGATCGTCAAGCGCGACTTCGGCGAGAAGTGGAGCATCGACCACACGATGATCCGCGTCGAAGACGCCGACGAAGCGCTCGGCTACTGGACCCGCAAGTTCGAGTACACGGAGCAGCCGAGCGGCCGCTGGGAGGCTGACAGCTTCTCCAACTACTTCATGGCCCCCGAGGACGCCCCGAAGGAGGCGATGAAGCTGGAGCTCACCTACAACTACGACGGCCGCGAGTACACGATGGGCGACGGCTGGGGCCACCTCTGCGTCCGCGTCGACGACCTCGACGAGGCGTGGGAGACGCTGATGACCCGCGAGGCGCCGGACTATCGCGACCCCGCCTCCTGCGACTACAACTACGCGTTCACGAAGGACCAAGACGGCCACGAGGTCGAGCTGCTCGTCCGGGAGTGACGCGCGTCGCCGCGGTCGGGTCGCCGCCCTTCGCCCTGTGGCGACGCGTGCCGGCCGCGACGCCGCTTCTCGCTCCGCGGCGCCGCCTCTCGCGCCGCGACGCCGCCGTCCTCACTCGTCGGCCGGCGGCTCCGCGACGTCGACGCCGCTCACCTCGAACCGAGCGCCGCCCAGCTCCGGATCGTCCGTGACGCGGATCTCCCAGCCGTGGGCGGTCGCCACCTGTTCGACGATCCGGAGGCCGAACCCGGTCCCGTCCGCCGACGTCGAGTAGCCGGCGTCGAACGCGTCGGCGCGGTCGTCCGGCGGGATCCCGGGCCCGTCGTCGGCGACGAAGAACCCCTCGCCGTCGCCGAGCGTGCCGACCGCGACGGCGACGCCGTCGCCGCCGTGCTCGACCGCGTTACGCATCAGGTTCTCGATCAGCTGTTGCAGTCGGCTCGCGTCGGCGAGCAGCGTCAGGTCGGTCTCGACGGCGAGTGTCGCGTCCGCGGTGTCGACGTTCAGCCAGCAGGACTCGACGACCGCGGCGAGGTCGACCGGCTCCGTCTCGCTCACGCGCTCGCCCTGGCGAGCGAGCGCGAGCAGGTCGCTGATCAGGGTGTCCATCCGGTCGTGGGCCTTGGCGGCCGCGTCGAGGTGCACCGAGTCGCACTCCTCCCGGGCCAGTTCGACACGGCCCTGCGCCACGTTGAGGGGGTTGCGGAGGTCGTGGGAGACGACGCTGGCGAACTCCTCTAACCGCTCGTTCTGACGCTCCAGCTCGGCGCTCCGGCGGTGGAGCCGCTCGGTCCGGGCCTCGGAGTCGAACGCCGTCTCCGCCGCGGTCGCGAGGATGCGCGCGAGGAACTCGTCGGTGCCGTCGAAGACGCCCGGCTCGGTCTCGCCGATCGAGACCGTCCCGTGCTCGCCGGCGGGGAGGATCAGCAGGCTCCGGAGCCCCGTGCCCTGATCGACCGCGTCGACGGTCTCGATGTCGTCGTACAGGCGGACCTCGCCGGCCTCGTACGCCGCCCAGTTGAGGCTCCCGCCGTCGGGCGTGAACACCTCCCGCTCCGGGAGGACCCCCTTCACCGCCTCCGAGACGGCGACGGGGACCAGCCCGCCGGCGTCCTCGTCGTAGAGCCGGACGGTGGTCACGGAGAAGCCGAGCACCTCCGCGGCGGCCTCGATGACCCGTTCGGCGATCTCCTCCCTGGAGTCCGCGCGGATCAGGCTCCGCGTCGCGTCGTGGAGGCGTTCGAGGCGCGTCTCGCGGTCGACGCGGTCGAGGGCGGTCTCCAGGTGGTTCGCCAGGATCTCGGCGATGAGGACGTCGGTGTCGGTGAACGCCTCCGGCGTCGACGCGGAGATGACGAACAGCCCGCGGTCGCCGATCGGGTGGAGCACGAGGCTCTCCGCCGGGGACTCCTCGTCGAGGCGGTCCGAGGCCGACAGCTCGTCGATCGCCACGGGCTCGTCGCCCCGGTAGGCCTCCCACGCCAGCGCGGCGCGCGACCCCGGAGGCGCGTCCCGGTCGTACGACGGCCGCTCGTCGAAGAACGCCGGGACGGACTCGGCGAGCGCGACCGGTTCGAGCGCGGTCCCCGCGTCGTTCACCAGGTGGATCCCGCTCAGCTCCGCGCCGACGATGGCGTCGACGGCGTCGACCGTCAGCCGCGTCGTCTCCTCGACGGTCCGGGCGTAGTTGAGCTCCCGCGTCCACTCGCGGAGGCGGGCCAGCTTCTCCTCGCGCCGCTTCCGGTCGGAGACGTCCCGCGTGTTGACCACGTAGCCGCCGATCCCGCGCTCGTCGAGCCGGTCGCTGCCGACCGACTCAACCCACAGGTAGTCGCCGTCGGCGCGCCGCAACCGGTACTCGATCGTCGGGTTCTCGGTCTCCCCGGTGATCGACCGGCGGAACGCGTCGAGGACGCGCTCGCGGTCGTCCGGGTGGACGTACTCGAACGCGTTCTCGCCGAGGAGGTCGCCCGGCTCGTAGCCGACGATCGACTCGACGGACGGGCTCACGTACTGGAACGTCCCGTCCGCGTCGAGCGCGGCGACGACGTCGTTCGAGCGCTCGACGAACGCCCGGTGTCGCTCGCGCTCCGTCACGTCTCGAATGACCCCGACGAACCGCCGCTCGCCGTCCTCCTCGAACTCGCCGAAGGAGATCGACAGCGGCACCTCGCGGCCGTCGCGGTGCCGACCCGGGAACTCGACCGCCGACCAGTCCGTCGTCGCGTCGCCGCCCGCCAGGTAGCGGTCGACCGCCTCGTAGTGGTCGTCCACCTCGCGGTCCGGCATCAGCGTCGACAGCGGCTCCCCCTCCAGCTCGTCCGGCGCGTAGCCGAACAGCCGCTCGACGGCCGGGTTCGCGAACAGGATCGTGCTCTCGGCGTCGATCGTGACGATCGCGTCCATCGAGTTGTCGGTGATCGCCCGCAGGTGCGTGCGGGTCCGCTCGGCCTCGCGCTCGGCGCGGCGCTTCGACACGGCGTCGGCGATCCGGTTGGCGAGGATCTCGTACTGCTCGGTGCCGCCGCCCTTCTGGAGGTAGTCCGTCACGCCGGCCGAGATCGCCTCGCTGGCGACCGTCTCGGAGCCCTTCCCCGTGTACAGGATGAAGGGGAGGTCGGCGTCCCGCTCCCGGACGCGCTCTAAGAACTCGATCCCGTTCGGTCCGGGCATGTCGTGGTCGGAGACGACGCAGTCGATCCCGCCCTCGGCGAGCCGCTCCAGTCCGACCGTCGCGTTCGGAGCGCTCTCGACCGCGATCCGATCGTCCTCGCGTTCGAGGAACGACCCGGTCACCTCCGCGAGGTCGGGGTCGTCGTCGACGAGGAGGACGCGGATCCGGTCGGTCATTAGGGGCGATAGAGGTGACGGGCGTATAACCATTTGGTCGGGCGGTCGAGCCGGCGACGCGCGCCGGTCGGCCCTACGCGTCGTCGACCGGCCGGAAGGCGACCAGCGGCTCCCCGTCGGTCGCCCGCTCCTCCACGCCGACCGCGACCGATAGCCCGACGTCGACCGCGTCGCCCTCGGGATCGACGCCGCGCAGGACGCCGGTCGCTCGGACCGGGCCGAGGTCGACGACCGCGGTGACGTACGGGGCGTCGCCGGCGAACCGCGGCGAGGGGACGTGGACGACGCTGAACGTCTCGACCCGGCCGGCGTCGGCGAGCGGCTCCCGCGAGAGCGACGCCGACCCGCACTCCGGGCAGATCCGCCGCGGCGGGAGCGACCCGTGGCCGTCGGGGCAGACCAGGGCGTACCCCTCGCCCGCCGCGAGCGCGTCGAGCCACTCGCCGTGGTCGGCGTCGGTGATCGGGGTCGGCGCGCGCTCCGCGAGGTCGACGTCCCCCTCGTCGCCGTCCGCGTCCCCGTTTTCCGCGCCGTTCCCGCTTCCCGCGCCGTCGCCCGAGCCGTCGTCGCTCATTCGGCCACCTCCAGCACGTGGACGACCGCGCTGGCGACCGTCCCGCCGGCGTTGTGCGCGACGCCGACCTCGGCGTCGGCGACGTGCTCGCTGTTCGGGTGGTCGCCGCGGAGCAGCCGCGTCAGCTCGGCGATCTGCGAGCCCCCGGTCGCGCCGACCGGGTGGCCCTTCGCCTTCAGGCCGCCCGAGAGGTTCACCGGGAGGTCGCCGTCGGCGGTCGTGACGCCCTCGCGGGCGGCGTCGATCCCCTCGCCGACAGCGAAGAGCCCGAGCGACTCCGTCGCGAGCACCTCGGCGATGGTGAAGCAGTCGTGGACCTCGGCGACGTCGACGTCCTCGGGGCCCACGCCGGCGGCCGCGTAGGCGCCCTCGGCCGCGGCGTCGGCCGCCGGCGTGCGCGCGAGGTGCTCGCGGTCGGCGAGCGCCATGCGGTCGGTCCCCTGGCCGGTCCCCGTCACCGCGACGGGGGCGTCCACGTCGTGCTCGGCGGCGTACTCCGCGGAGACGATCACCAGCGCGCTCGCGCCGTCGGTGATCGGGCAGGCGTCGTAGAGGTGGAGCGGCTCGGCGACGGGCGGCGCGTCCATCGCCTCGTCGACGGACACCTCCCGGCGGTACTGGGCGTACTCGTTCGGGACCGCGTTCGCGTGGTTCTTCGAGGCGACGTGGGCGAGGTCCCGCCGCTCCCCGCCGTACGCCCCGAAGTAGGCGGTCGCCATCAGCGCGTACGCGCCGGGGAAGGTGACGCCGGACCGCACCTCGAACAGGTCGTCGGCGGCCATCGCGAGCCCCTCCGTCACCTCGTCGGTCGGGAGGTTCGTCATGCGCTCCATGCCGCCCGCGAGGACGACGTCGGCGTCGCCCGCGGCGACGGTCCGGACGGCCTCGCGCACCGCGACGCCCGCGGAGGCGCACGCCGACTCGTAGCGGGTCGCGGGGCAGGACACGCCGGCGGCCTCGGCCATCAGCGGCGCCTGGTGGCCCTGATGCTCGGCGAGCGCGCCCATGAAGTTCCCGTAGTTCAGCTCCTCGACGTCCCCCCGCGGGACGCCGGCGTCCTCGAACGCGCGCTCCGCGGCCGTCGCGAAGAGGTCGCGTCCCGCGCGGTCCGCGTGGCTCCCGAAGCGCGTGAGCCCCACTCCGGCGACGCGTGCGTCGGTCATACGGGGAGAATACTCGGGGGCCGGTTTATCGTTGCCGGAAGGAGTGGCGCTCGCGGGGGACCGCCGGGCCGCGGCCGGGACGCGGCTCGGGGCGACTCAGCCGATGTACCGCAGGTCGTCGTCGGGCACCGCCGGGCCGTCCTGCATCTCGCGGATCTTGCCGACGACCTCCTCCATCTCCTCGGCGCGGTCCTCTAAGCTCTCGTAGTCGACCTCGAAGTCGAGCACCGCTTCCAGCACCTCCAGCACCGCGCGGGCGCTCTTCGGGTCGACGAGGTAGCCGCTCGTCTCGCCCATCAGGCAGGCGGCGTCGACGCCGCGGCGCCCCCCGAGCCCGAGCACGAGCCCGGAGACGCCGACGATCCCGCCCGCGGGCTCGTCCGGCCGGAACTCGACGCCGGCGTCCTTCAGCCCGTCGACGAGGTCGCCGTCGGAGACCGCGCCGAGGACGGTGTACTCCTCGACGAGCTCGCCGGTCGGGACGCCGCCGAGCGCGTACGCGCGGTCGGCGCCGAACTCCTCGGCGATATCGAGGAACGTCGTCGTGAGCGTGTAGTGGCCCTCGTTCGAGCCGGCCTGGTGGTCGCCGGTCAACACGAGCAGGTCGGCGCCGTCGGTCTCGACGGCGTGGAACTCGGCGCAGGTCAGCGACGCGACCCCGTCGCCGTCGACGCTCACCTGCGGCGGGAACTCGGTGGTGTACACCCGGCGGACTAACTCGCCGTCGAACTCCTCTAACAGGTGTTCCGCCGCGAGCTTCCCCACGTGGCCGACGCCCGGCAGTCCCTCGATGAGCACCGGGTCGTCGAGCTCCGGCGTCGCCACCTCGTCGATCTCGATGTCGTCCATACCGGGTCCGTCGGGGCGGCGGTCACAAGAGGGTGGCTATTCCGGCGGCGCGGGCGTTCGGCCGGAGGGGTCGCGGATGCGCGGTCGGGGCGGTCGCGGGTCCGCTGCCGAAGCGCGGCGCGGACGAGAGACGCCCTACTCCGACTCCCGACGGCGACGCGCCCGGCGCCGGTACTCGCCGTACGGGTCCTCCGGACCGAACGGCGCGGGGGCGCTGTTGGCGGTCGGGCCGCCGCAGTCGGGACAGCTGTCGCCGAGCGTGTACACCGGGCGGTCGTGAACGGTCTCCCAGTTCGCGCAGACGCGGATGTCGGATTTCACGGGCGGAGCGAGATGGAAAAAGCGGGGCCGTCGGGCGGTTACTCGTCGTCCTCGCGGCGCTCGCGGTGGAACTCGCCGGCGCCGCCGGCGGCCTCGATGGCCTCGCGGGCGCGGGCCGCGGCGGCCTCCAGCTGGTCCTCGGCCGTCTTGTAGTCGGGCGCGCGGACCTTGATCCGGTACTCCGGCGAGCCGACGTAGCCGACTTCGAGGTCGACGCCGTCCGGGACCTCGCCGTTGCCCTCGGCGGCTTCGAGCGCCGCCTTCACGTCGTCGACGCCGTCGGGGGCCGCGGACTCGAGGTCGACGTAGCCGGTCACGTCGACGTACGGGACGGAGACGTTGTCGCGGGCGGCCTCGACGATCGACTCGCGGGCGTCGTCGTCGACGTCGACGCCGTCGAGCGCCTCCGCGCCGCTGATCGCGGCCGCCTCGAAGGCGTCGTAAAGCGAGTCGTACTCGGCGAGCAGCGCGTTGGCGACCGCGGTGTAGCGGTCGTCGTCGACGTCCTCGCCGAGCGCGATGAGCATCCAGTTGTCGGCCTTCTGCGAGTTCTTCCAGGCCTGTATCTTGTCCTTCCGCTGGTGCTCGTTGACGTCCTTGATCGAGAGGTCGATCTGGTTCGACGACTCGTCGACCTCCAACACCTTCGCGACGACCGTCTGCCCCTCGCGGACGTGGTCGCGGACGTTCTTGATCCAGCCGGAGGCGACCTCGCTGATGTGACAGAGGCCGCGCTTCTCCTCGTACTCGTCGAGGTCGACGAAGACGCCGAAGTCGGCGATCTCGTCGACGTCGCCGACCACCAGCTCGCCGGGTTCGGGCCAGCCGCTGTACTTCATACGGGGGTCAGAGGCGGTTACCGCGCCTCAACGGTTTCGACGATCTCGCCGCGGAGCTCGGCCTCCCCGCCGGTCGGGGTCGCGAGCGTCGTGCCGCAGACCGCGCACGACACCACGGAGGAGGCCTTGCCGAAGACGACCTGTTCGTTCTCGCAGTCGCCGCAGGCGACGCGGTGGAAGTCTCCCGCCATGCTTACTCCTGGAACGTGAGCCGGCCGGCGCGCCAGCCCTCGCGCATGTGGGCCTTGCCGCAGTCGCCGCAGCGGTACTTCAGGTGGGTCTTCTTCGTCGGCTTGTCACCGCCGGGCACCTTCGAGTACCCGCCGGCGTTGCCGATCGTCGCGAGGGCGCGGCGCTGCTGGCGCGCGTCCCGCTTCATTCCGGTCGCCCGACCCGATCGAACCTTCTCCACCTCGTGCTCCTGATGGGAGTCACAGTGCGGACAGTACGTGTTGAAACGACGTGGCATCTCCATGGATATCGACCTTGAATCGCGGTTCGTCGCCGACGCTTAAAACGGGTTTGGTCTGGCTCCCGGCCGGCGATCGGGACGCACGGCGTCCGCGCCGCCGCGCCGTCTCCTCACGCCTCCCGCCGCGCGCACGCCTCCCACTCCGCGACGGCCCGCACCGGCGACCCGTCTCCCTCCCGCAGGCGGAGCGGGAACGCGTACAGCCGGAACCGCGCCGGGAGCCCGTCGAGCCCGCGGAGGTTCCCGACGATCGGGAGGCCCTCGTTCAACAGGGCGTCGTGAGCGGGGGTCCCGTCGGGCTCGTCGCCCGCGGGCGCGGCGTCGGTCGCCGTCGGCCGCCCGCCTCCGCGGCCCGAACGTATTTGCGCCGGCCGCCGTTCGGTGCGCCCATGTCGGCACTCCCGCTCGACGCCTACTACGACCTGACGGAGGTCGGCGAGGTCGCCGTCTCCCCCGCCGGCGACCGCGTCGCCTTCACCGCCACCGAGTACGACCAGCGCGCGGACGAGGCCGTGACCTCGCTGTTCGTCGTCCCGACGGACGGCTCCCGCGACCCGCACCGCCTGACGAGCGCGTCGGGCGCCTCCGCGCCGGCGTGGGGGCCGGACGGCGACCGCCTCGCGTTCGTGGCCGCCCGCGACCGCGACGTCGAGCGACGCGTCGGGCGGCGGGACCGGGACGGCGACGAGGACGCCGAGACCGACGGTGACACCGGGGAGGGAGACGGAGACGCGCCCGCCGGCGACGACGAGCCGGAGCCGCAGGTGTGGCTGTTCGACCTCGCCCTGGGCGGCGACGCGAGACAGGTCACCGAGCGCGACGAGGGCGTCGCCGACTTCGACTGGTCGCCCGAGGGCGACCGGCTGGTGATCGAGTCGCGCGACCCGACCGACGGGGAGGCCGACTACCTCGATCGGGTGCGCGAGGAGGGCGGGCCGATCGAGATGACGCGGCTCCAGCACAAGCTGAACGGCGTCGGCTGGACCGACGAGGTGACGCCGTACCTCTTCGTCGTCGACCTCGACGACCCCGAGCGCGACCCGCGGCGGCTCGACGACGCGTACGGCGGCGGCGCCTTCCAGGACGTCGTCGGGATGGAGCCTCACTGGGGAGAGACCGGTCGGATCGCGTTCACCGCCTGTCGGCTCGACCGCCCCGACGACACCACCGTCCGCGATGTCTACGCGGTGTCGCCCGGGGGCGGCGACGCCGAGCGGCTCACCGGCGGCGACCTCGCCCACGGCGTCCCGACGTGGCGCCCGGGCGCCGACGAGCTGGTGACGGTCGCCGACGACCCGGACGATCCGCCCGCGCCGGCCGAGGTGTACCTCGTCGACGGCGGGGACGAGGGGAGCGCATACCGGGACGAGGGCGACGGCGGGGACGACGCCGGGACCGTCGCCTCGCTCACCGCCGACCTCGACCGGACGGTCACGCGCGGCGGCGAGCCGGTCTGGGTCGACGGCGCGGTCTACGTTCCGATCGGCGACGAGAGCCACACGCGGCTGGTCCGCGCCGAGGCCGACGGGACCGCCGAGCGCGTCTTCGCGGCGCAGGGGCGCGACCGCGCGCTGGCCGGGTTCGACGTCTCCGCGGACGGGTCGACGGCGGTGGCGGTCCTCTCGGACCCGACCGAGGGGACCGACCTGTACGCGGTCGACGTCGCCGCCCTCGACGACGGGGGTGACCTCGGCGACCCGCCCGCGGAGCCCGACTCCCTCCGGCGGCTCACCGCGGTCAACGAGCTGCTGATCGACGAGTTCGCGGCGCCGGAGGCGACCCGGGTGGAGTGGGAGTCCGACGGCTGGACGATCGACGGGATCGTCTACCACGACCCGGCCGTGGACCCCGCCGACGGGGACCACCCGCTCGTGGTGGGGATCCACGGCGGGCCGACGTCGTACGACGAGCCCGAGTTCGCCTTCGCGAACGCCGCGCTGACGAGCCGCGGGTACCTCGTCCTCCGGCCGAACTACCGCGGCGGCACCTCCCGCGGCCGCGAGTTCACCGCGGAGCTGACGGGCGCGTGGGGGACCGTCGAGGTCGACGACGTCGCGGCCGGCGTCGCGTCGCTCGCCGATCGCGGCTGGGTCGACCCCGACCGCGTCTTCGGCCACGGCTTCTCGTACGGCGGGATCGCGCAGGGGTTCCTCGTCACGCGGCGCCCCGACCTCTTCGCGGCGGCGGCGCCGGAGCACGGCATCTACGACCTCCGGTCGGCGTTCGGCACCGACGACACGCACACCTGGTTCGAGGCGGAGTACGGGCTCCCGTGGGAGGAGCCGGAGGCGTACGACGCGGCGACGGCGGTCCTCGACGCCGGGGAGATCGAGACGCCGCTGCTCGTGATGGCCGGCGGCGAGGACTGGCGCTGTCCGCCCTCCCAGTCCGAACAGCTGTACGTCGCGGCCCGGAAGCGGGGGGTCGACGCCGAGCTCGTCGTCTACCCGGACGAGCACCACGACGTCGGCGCCCCCGACCGCGCGATCCACCGGTTAGAGAAGATCCTCGGCTGGTACGAGGCGCACGACCCGGCGGTCGAGGAGGGGGACTGAGGCGCGGCGTCGGCCGCGCCCCGCGTCGCTGTGACGGCCCGCCGCCCTCAGTGCTCGACGAACTCGACGAGCACGCCCCCCGTCGACCGCGGGTGGAGGAAGGCGACCTCGTGGCCCCACGCGCCGGGGCGCGGCGCCTCGTCGACGAGGTCCACGCCGAGCCCGCGGGCGCGGTCGAGCGCCCCCCCGACGTCGTCGGTCGCGAGCGCGACGTGGTGGATCCCCGGTCCCTCCCGGTCGAGGTAGTCGGCGATCGCGCCGCCGTCGACGGGCTCCAGGAGTTCGAAGTAGCCGCCGTCGTCGAGTTCGAGGAAGACGACGGCCATCCCGTCGAACGTCTCCTCGTGGGCGACCGGGGCGTCGAGCAGGCCGTCGAACAGGTCGGCGAGGTCGGCGGCGTCGCGGGCGGCGACGCCGACGTGGTCGAAGCGCATGCGGGAGCGTCGCGACGCGGCCGTATAAACCGATCCACGCCGGACGCGGAGACGGGGAGGCACCGGCGGGGCTCGACGGGACGCCGGCGCGGGGTCGACGGCGTCGGTGCCGGGTCGGAACTCGGCCCGGGGCCGCGGCCGAGGTTCGCCGATGGAAAGGATTGGGTACCCCGAGCGATAAGGCGGAGTCGGGACTCCCGTGAGCGAACAAAAGGACACGGCGACCGCGCGGCGTCTGGACGCGGAATCGACACAGGAGACCGAGGCGTCGGGCGAGCAGAAGACGTCGCGGACGATCCTCGACTCCATCCTCGACAGCGCGCTCCACGAGATGAACCGCGAGCGGTCGGGGCTGTTCCTCTCCGGGCTCTCCGCGGGGCTCGACATCGGCTTCGGCCCGCTGTTGATGGCCGTGGTGCTGACGCTCTCGCCCGGCGGCTACGGCGACCTCCGGACCGAGCTGCTGCTCGCGAGCGTCTACTCCGTCGGCTTCATCTTCGTCATCCTCGGCCGCTCGGAGCTGTTCACCGAACACACGATGCTCGCCGTGATCCCCGTGTTGGACCGGCAGGCCTCGCTCGGCCAGCTGGGTCGCCTCTGGGGACTGGTGTACGTCGGCAACCTCCTCGGGGGGCTCTGTTTCACCCTGCTCGCCGTCCTCTTGACTCCAGGACTCGGCGTCGTCGAGGCGATCGCGTTCGAGGAGATCGCGCTCAAGCTCGTGGGCCACGACCTGGGGTGGCTGTTCGTCGGCGGGGTGTTCGCCGGGTGGCTGATGGGGCTGCTGGCGTGGCTCGTCACGGCCGCTCAAGAGACGACCGGCCGGCTGCTCATGGTGCTGATCGTGACCGGCACCATCGGGATGCTCCACCTGCCGCACTCGATCGCGGGCAACGTCGAGGTCCTGTTCGGGCTGTTCGTCTCGCCCGCGATCACCGTGACCGACTACCTGTCCTTCCTCGCGCTCGCGACCGTCGGCAACGCCGTCGGCGGCGGGATCTTCGTCGCGGCGCTGAAGTACGAGCACGTGGTCCGCGGCGCGGACTGACCCTCCGATCGGGGACCGACCGGCCGTCTCGGCGGCCCTCGAAGCGGCCTCAGCGACCCGGCTTGTACTCGCCGAACTCGTCGCGGAGCACGTCCGAGACCTCCTGGACCGTCGCGTACGCCTTCACGGCGTCGACGATGTGGGGCATCACGTTCTCGAAGCCGCGGGCGGCCTCGCGCAGCGACGCGAGCGCGTCGTCGACCGCGTCGCCGTCGCGGTCTGCCTTCACCGCCTCCAGGCGCTCGCGCTGGTTCCGCTCCTGCTCCGGGTCGACCTCTTCGAGGTCCATCTCCGGCTCCTCGTCGACCTCGAACTCGTTGACGCCGACGATGATCCGCTCGCCCTCCTCGATCTCGCGCTGGCGCTCGAAGGCGACGTCCTGGATCTGCCGCTGGACCCACTGGCTCTCGACCGCCTCCAGCATGCCGCCGCGGCGGTCGACCTCCTCCAGGATCTCGAACGCCTCCTCCTCGATCCCGTCGGTGAGGCTCTCAACGTAGTACGACCCCGCGAGCGGGTCGATCGTGTCGGCCGCCCCCGACTCGTGCGCGAGGATCTGCTGGGTGCGCAGCGCGGTGCGGACCGACTTCTCTGTCGGGAGCGCGAGCGCCTCGTCCTTCCCGTTGGTGTGGAGGCTCTGGGTCCCACCGAGGACGGCCGCGAGCGCCTGATAGGCGACGCGGACGACGTTGTTCTCGATCTGCTGGGCGGTGAGGGTGGAGCCGCCGGTCTGGGTGTGGAACTTCAGCTGTTTCGACTTCGGGTTCTGCGCGTCGAAGCGCTCGTCCATGATCTGCGCCCACATCCGCCGAGCGGCGCGGAACTTCGCGGCCTCCTCGAAGACGTTGTTGTGCGCGTTGAAGAAGAAAGAGAGCTGCGGGGCGAACTCGTCGACGTCGAGCCCGGCGTCGATCGCGGCCTGCACGTACTCGATCCCGTTGCCGAGCGTGAACGCGACCTCTTGGGCCGCCGTCGAGCCCGCCTCGCGGATGTGGTACCCCGAGATGGAGATCGTGTTGAAGTTGGGCGTCTCGGCGGCGCAGAACTCGAAGATGTCCGTGATCAGCCGCATCGACTGCTTGGGGGGGTAGATGTAGAGGTTCCGCGCGATGTACTCCTTCATGATGTCGTTCTGGATCGTCCCGCGGAGCTGCTCGCGCGGGACGCCCTGCTCGTCGCCCATCGCGACGTACATCGCGAGGAGGACAGCGGCGGGGGCGTTGATCGTCATCGACGTCGACACCTCGTCTAAGGGGATCCCGTCGAAGACGGTCTCGAAGTCGTCGAGGGTGTCGATGGCGACGCCCGACCGGCCCACCTCGCCCTCGGCCATCGCGGCGTCGGAGTCGTACCCCATCTGCGTCGGGAGGTCGAACGCCATCGAGAGCCCGGACGAGCCCTCCTCGATGAGGTAGTTGAACCGCTCGTTCGTCTCCGCGGCGGTCCCCATCCCCGCGTACTGGCGCATCGTCCAGAGCCGCCCGCGGTGCATCGTCGAGTAGACGCCGCGCGTGTACGGCTCCTCGCCCGGGTTCCCCAGGTCCTCACGGTAGTCGTGGTCGGGGACGTCGGCGGGAGTGTACAGCGGGTCGACCGCCTGCCCGCCCGTGTCGGTGGTGAACTCTTCCTTGCGCTCCCCGAACCGGTCGACCGTCTCGCCGTAGGTCCCCTCCTCCCACGACTCCTTCGCCTCCCGGATCGCGGCCAGTTCCTCAGGGTCGTACATTACCGAAACGGTCGACCGAGCGGGACTTAACAGTTTTCAGAGTCGGCGTCGCGGAGGGCGCCCGACCGGTCTCGGCGACCGGTTTCAAGTGCCGTGCGGTCCATTCGCACGCATGGACGTCCTCTCAGACCCGGCCGAGCGCTTCCTCGCCGCGACGGCGCCGGCACACACCGAGACGCAGGCGGCGATGACCGAGTTGGCCGACGACTGGGGGTTCCCGATCATCGGGCCGGAGGCCGGCGCGGTGCTCCGGCTGCTCGCCCGCCTGACCGACGCCCGGCGCGTCTTCGAGTTCGGCTCCGGCTTCGGCTACTCCGCGACGTGGTTCCTGCGCGGCGGCGCCGAGGCGGTGATCTGCACGGAGTTCGACGAGGACGAGGCCGAGCGCGGCGTCCGGTTCGCCGCCGACGGCGGGTACGCCGACAGCGTCACCTTCGAGGTGGGCGACGCGATGGAGACGGTCGAGCGCTACGACGGCCCGTTCGACGTCGTCCTCATCGACCACCAGAAGGGCCGGTACGCCGAGGCCTACCGCACCGTCCTCCCGAAGGTCCGGACCGGGGGCGTGATCGTCGCCGACAACGTCACGAGGGGACCGATCGACCTCGGTGACCTCGTGGCGCACTTCGAGGACGGCGTGCCGCTGCCGGACCCCGAGGTCGACGAGGAGACCCGCGGGATCGGCGAGTACGTCGGCACCGTGCGCTCGGACGACGCGGTCGAGACCGCGGTCCTCCCGGTCGGCAACGGGATCGCGGTGTCGACGAAGGTGGCGTGAGGGGACGGCGACGCGGACGGTTTATAACCGAATCTGCGGTCGGCGCGTGCCTGCGAGCGGCCGCCCTCGGCGGCCGCGAGTCGCACGCGCGAGGGAGTCGCCCGGTCGGAGCGAAGCGGAGACCGGGCGATGAGGCTGGGGAGGTGCGAGGCGCGGTTGCGGTGCTGTACGGGTGGGACTCGAAGGGGCGGCCGTTCTCGGCGAACCCCAGCGACGCAAGGACCGCAGGGAGCGTAGCGACCGAGGACCGCAGCGAGCTGTGGGAGCCGAGAACGGCTGGGGCTTCGGAGGTGTTCGCCGTCGGTCTGCGGTCCACTACCCGAATTTATACCCAATCGACAGCTTCGACACTCTCACGCTCACCCCCGCACGACACGACGTATCGGCCGAAGCTATTCGGGCGTCGCCCTCCAACCCCGATCCGATGAAGGTGGGGCTCATCTCGGACGTCCACGCGAACCTCCCGGCGCTCGACGCCGTCCTCGACGACATGCCCGCGGTCGACCGGATCGTCTGCGCCGGCGACGTGATCGGGTACAACCCGTGGCCGGCCGAGTGCGTCGAGCGCGTGCGCGAGGTCGCCGCGAAGACGGTCCGGGGCAACCACGACCGAACCGTCGAGACCCCCGAGCGCTACCGCGCCAACCGCATGGCGGAGGCCGGGCTCGAACACGCGAAGGCGACGCTCTCAGCGGACCAGCTCGCGTGGCTCGGCGGGCTCCCGCGGGCCGAGACGTTCGCGGGCGGGCGGTACCTGCTGGTGCACTCGCACCCCGCGGCCGAGCGCGAGGACGCCTACGTCTACCCCGAGGAGTTCCCGACGCTGGACCGACACATGGACGGGTACGACGGTATCGTCCTCGGGCACACGCACGTGCAGGGGAAGCGGTCGGTCGGGGGCGGCGTCGTCGTCAACCCCGGGAGCGTCGGCCAGCCGCGCGACGGCGACCCGGAGGCCGGCTACGCCGTGCTCGACGCGGCGACCGACGAGGTCGCGCTCGAACGGGTCGCGTACGACGTCGATCGGGTGCGCGAGGCGGTCGCCGAGGCGGGGCTCCCGGAGCGCACCGCGGATCGGCTTTATCAGGGTAAGTGAGGACGGGACCGCCGCGCCACCGCGGAGGGAACAGTCCGGGTCACGGCCAGAGCCCGAGGAGGAGCAGGACGTTCCGCGCGGCGGTCGCGAGCGAGAGGAGACCGACGCCGGCGCACATCAGCGTCGCGACGAGCCGCCGGGTCCCGCCCGCGACCGCGACCGGGATCCCGATGACGACCATCCCCGCGACCTTGGTGAGGAGCATTCCGGGAACGAGCCCGAACGCGGCGATGAAGGCGCCGCCGACGGGAGAGCCCTCGACGTACTGTCCGCCCGCGATCGCGACGTAGGTGGACGCCACGTCGGCGACGGCGCCGACGGCGAGGAGAGCGAGCGCGGCGGCGAGTCGCGAGGGCACTGGCACGACCGAAGCGACGGATCGTAATAAGCTTCCGGGAGACGCGCGGAATCGCGGGACCCGAACCGGGCGGGACCGCCGCCCGGGATGGCCGCGGACCGCGCACAGCACGGCTTCATTTAAACCGATGGGTCGCGTACGATCCGGCAATGAGTTCGGTAGACGACGAGTACGAGATCGCGGTCGTCGGCGGCGGGCCGGCCGGGCTGACGACCGCCCTGTACGGGGCCCGCCTGGGACACGAGACGGCGCTGATCGACCGCGGCGGCGGCCGCGCGGCGATGATGGCCGACACGCACAACGTGATCGGCGTCACCGAGGAGGTCTCCGGCAACGAGCTGCTCGAGACCGGCCGCGAGCAGGTTGAGTCGTACGGCGGGACGTTCGAGCGCGGCTTCGTCACCGACGTGACCGAGACTGAGGAGGGTCGCTTCCGGCTGACGACGAACGACGCCGAGTTCCTCGCGGACCGCGTCGTGCTCGCGACCGGCTTCTCCGACGAGCGCCCGGACCCGCCGCTTCCCCGGAACGCGAGGGGGCTTCACTGGTGTCTCCACTGCGACGCCTACATGTTCGTCGACGAGCCGGTGTACGTGATGGGCCACGGCGAGGTCGCCGCCCACGTCGCGATGATCATGCTGAACCTGACGGACGACGTGGACCTCCTGACCCGCGGCGCGGAGCCGACGTGGAGCGAGGAGACGGCGGCCCAGCTGGAGTCGCACCCCGTCGATATCGTTCACGAGGACGTGGCCGGGGTCGAGAACGACCCCGACTCCGGCTGGCTGGAGGCGATGGAGTTCGAGGACGGGTCGCGCCGCGAGTACCGCGGCGGCTTCCCGATGTACGGCTCCGACTACAACACCGCGCTGGCCGAGGGGCTCGGCTGCGACCTCACTGAGGGCGGCGAGATCGACGTCGACGACCACGGCCGCACGAGCGTCGACGGCGTGTACGCCGTCGGCGACGTGACGCCCGGCCACAACCAGGTTCCGGTCGCGCTGGGACAGGGCGCCAAGGCCGGGATCGCGCTGCACAAGGACCTCCGCGAGTTCCCCCGCTCCACCGAGGAGATCGCGCGGGACGGGCCCGTCTCCGAGGAGGACGTGCCCGCGATCTCGCCCGAGCTGCTGGCGACCGCGGTCGCCCACGAGGGGCACGCCGGCGGCCCCCGGACCGAGGCGGGCGCCGACTCGGAGGCGGAGCGGCCCGCGGCCGACGACGACTGAGACGGGACGACTGAGACGGGATGCGACGACCGAGACCGGACGGACCGACGCCGCGGAACGCGATCGGGGCCCGCTCGCGGGCCCGCGAGACCGACCTTTTTTGATCCGCTGCGTCCGAGCGTCGGTATGGGAACCATCAGCGCGGACTTCTCCGACGAGACGGTCGTGGTCACGGGCGGGTCGAGCGGGATCGGCCGCGCGGTCGCGACCGGGTTCGGCGACGCGGGCGCGACCGTGATCAACGCCGACCTCCGGGCGGAACCGAAAGACGTCGGCGCCGAGACCCCCACGCACGAGCTCGTCGAGGAGCGCGGCGGGACCGCCCGCTTCGTCGAGACCGACGTCTCGGAGCCGAGCCAGATCGAGTCGGTGATCGAGGCGGCCCGCGAGTTCGGCGGGGTCGACGTGATGGTGAACAACGCGGGCGTCCACCGGAGCCTGAAGTTCCTCGACGTCGACCCCGAGGACTTCGATCACGTCCACGGCGTCAACCTCAGGGGCGCCTTCTTCGGCACGCAGCTGGCCGCGCGGGACATGGTCGACCGCGGCGTCGACGGCGCGATCGTGAACACGTCGTCGACGACGGCCGAGCGCGCGGAGCAGAATCACTCCCACTACGCCGCGACGAAGGGCGGGATCCAGATGCTCACCCGGAGCGCGGCGCTCGAACTCGACGAGCACGGGGTCCGGGTGAACGCGGTCGCTCCCGGACCGATCGCCACCGAGATCCGAGAGGGATGGGCCGAGGAGGCGAGCGAGATCGAGGAGTCGGACGGGCTCCCCTCCAGAGCCGGGACGCCGGCGGACCTGCGCGACGCGTACCTCTACCTCGCCTCCGAGGGCGCGGGCTACGTGACGGGCGAGACGGTGTGGGTCGACGGCGGAGCGAGTCTGTAAGGCCTCGGTCGCGGCGTGAGCAGCGCATCGCCTCCGAGGGCTACGGCGATTTCAGTGGAAGACCGTCGAGTGAATAGTATCTCAACGCGTCTCCACTAGTGTAGTTCTTCGACGAGCGCGGCAACCGCCTCGTCGACGACATCGCTGTCAAGGCGACCTTGCCAGAAGTCGATATCCTCGTGGTCGATCGATTGGACTCCCCACGGGACAATCCGGCTCACATCCGGGATCCCACCACGAAGCCAACTCTCACCGGGAACGTCGATCAGGCCGTGCATCCAGGATTTCGACGTCAACGTGAGCGCGATATACTGCTCGCCGTGGAACGGACGGCCTTCGTGATTCGAGAGAATGAGCCAGGGCCGAGCATCTTCCTCGCTTTTGAACGGATCATCTCCGTAGACGACGTCGCCACGCTCGAAAATCGGTCTCTCTTCCTCGGTCACTGTTCGTCCTCGACGCTCGGATGCGGTTCCTCGGGTGCGTGTTCGCGCCAGGACTCCTTGTCCTCTGTACCGAGTCGCTGGTTGAACAGGGCGGTCGCTCGTTCGTACCCGCTGTATCCGTCGAGTCGCTCTGTGTCGTCGGTTATCGCCCAGTACGTCGCTTTGTGTTCGACGAAATCGCGGTCCTTCAGTCTCGAGAGCGCGGTGCTGACCGCGCCCTCATCGAGACCGATCTGAGAGGCGATTTCGCGGGCCTTGAACGCGCGATCATCGTTGGCGGCGAGAAATCCGAGGACCTGATCCGGGACGGAAAGTTCCTCGAGTTCGTCCTCGCTCGTCTTCTCGAAGGTATCTCGGTCGATGGACATCGCTGAGTAGAAATACGGTGTCAACTGTAATAAGTGTTAGGTTTGAAAGTGACGAAACTGCTGAAAGGCATGCTCCGTCCTAGCCTCGTTGAAGCAGTTCGAGAATCGTATCCATTGAGACGGCCAGTCTCAACTACTATGATCGTTGAGTACACCGTAACTACCCAACGGTGGTTTCGTAACCCAAAGTGACGAAACCAATACCCAGAATCTCAGCCAGAAAATTCTCATTTTCGAGCAATTATATCGGGTGACAGAGATAGATTACCTCATCGAGTCGGGGAGAGAGTAGAGATCGCCACTTGATGAGGTGGAACCGGTAGTCACGACAGACGACACCTTCTCGTAACGACGCATCGAGTCGGCGTCACCGATCTTTGAGTCGGAAAGTATTCTCGTTCGCACCGTTCTTAGCTCAGACCACGAGATAGCTGAACTGTGCTATTCAATACTCCCGAATAATGATAAGATCTGGACCAGCTCAGATTTAGTGGTAGGACCACTTTTCGACTGATATTCTTTCCGATAGCACTGGATAGAGAATTGACTACAGAGAAGTTCTCTGTCGGAGAGTGCGCCGGCCGGGATTTGAACCGGAGGAAGACGGTCCTGCTCGCTCGCTCCGCTCGCTGCGCGGGCTGCGACTTCCAGGGTTCAAACCCTCGGCGCAGTTTCCCGCACGAACTCACTCGTCGCTGTCACTCCTCGTTCGCGCTGTGCGGGAAACTGCGCCGGCCGGGATTTGAACCCGGGCCATGAGCTTGGAAGGCTCAGGTCCTACCACTAGACCACCGGCGCGCACGGGTGCGTCCGTCGCTGACGCGTGTAGACGTAGGCCCAACGAATCCAATAAACGTTCCGTGTTGCCGACGGCGGGCCGGGCGATCTGGACGCCGAGACCGCTCCGACCGTCCGGGGGTGTATTTAAAATGCCACAGTATCGCGGGCCGTTCCCGTGCGCTTAGAACGCTTTTCAGCCGTTTAGAAGGCGGTCGTGTACATATACGGGTGCGCGTCCAACGTTCACCCGTGAGGTGAACACGATGTCATACCAATCGGGGAATCCGCTCGTCGACGAGGTCGAGTTCGCGCTTGACGGTCCGTGGGCGGCGTACTGGATCGCCTTCCTGCGCGTGGTCACCGGCTGGTGGTTCTTCCACGCCGGGATCACGAAGGTAATCGAGAGTGGGTTCGCGTTTACGTCCGGGCCGGCGTACATGAAGGGGATGACCGGCACCGCGCTGGGCGGGATCCCCGTCTGGATGGGGAACAACCTCGCGTGGCTCATCGAGCCCGGCGTGCCCCTCTTCGAGACCCTGATCGGCCTCGCGCTGATCGCGGGCGCGTTCACTCGGTTCGCCGCCTTCGGCGGGGTCATCTTCATGGTCCTGTTCTGGGTCGGTAACGCCGGCTTCGCCCACGGGCTCGTCAACAGCGACTTCATGGGGCTGCTGCTGTTCATGACGATGATCGTGCTCGCGGCCGGCCGCTACTACGGCCTCGACGCGGTCATCGAGAAGCTCGACGTCGTCGAACGGCACCCGAAGCTCCGCTACCTGCTCGGTTAAGAGGTGACAGATCATGACTGACATCATCGACAAGGCGGCGATGGCGCTGAGCGCGGGACTGATGCTGCTCGGGATCGTCGGCATGGGGATCGTAGAGATCCTCGTCGGCCCCCCGTACAGCCCGGTCCCGATGACCAACGACGCGGGCGAGGTCGTGGCGGCGCCGCTGATCTCGCCGCAGGTCCGGACCGGCGTCGTGTTGGCCGGGGTCGCGGTGCTCGGCCTCTACGCGGTGTACAAGATCGTGACGCCGCTCGCGGACGACGCGGCGACCGGTCACGAGACCGTCGCCGACTGAGACCGCGGCCCGACCGCCGCGGAAGGCGGCGCGGCTACTCTTCTGCGCCCGCGTTCGACGACCCGTCGCCGAGCCCCGCGTCGGCCGGCGAACCGGACTCGTCGTCGGACGCGGCGACCACGGCGTAGCAGTTCCCGCTGGAGACGTCGACGTCGACGGGGTCGAGGTCGCTCTCGGCGAGGTCGCGGTCGAACTCCGCGGGCGAGTAGACGTGGTAGTAGCGGGGGACGACCTCCCCGTCGGGGAGCGTCCAGTCGACGGTCGTGTCGAACCCCGCCTCCCGGTCGAAGCGGTCGTGGGCGGTGCTCCACGCGCTCACGAGCGCGACGCCGCCGGGCGCGAGGACGCGCGCGAGCTCGTCGAGGCTCCGGACGCGGGCGGCGCGCGGCGAGAGGTGGTGGAGCGCGGCGACGTAGACCGCGAGGTCGACCGCGTCGTCGGCGACGGGGAGGGCGGCGGCGTCGCCGTGGACCGGATCGAACGAGCGGGCGTAACCGCGCTCGCGGGCGCGAGCCGTCGCCTCGCGCAGGAGCTCGCGGCTCAGGTCGACGCCGACGACCGACTCGGCGCGCTCCGCGAGCGGCTCCGCGTGGCGCCCGTTCCCGCAGCCGACGTCGAGCGCGCGCGTCGCCGAGCGCCCCGTCAGGAACGACTCGACCTCCGGCCACGCGTGCTCGCGGGTCTTCGCGAAGTGCGCGGCGATGCGGTCGTACGTCGACCGCGGGTCCGGCTCCATGCCGGACGGTCGGGGTCGAGCGACATAGCTCCGGTGGACGGCGACGGGTCGGGAACGACGAGGGACCGGCGACCCCCGACCGACGCGGCCCGTCACACCAGGTCGATGACGGCGAACGTGAGGAGCGTCAGCGCGAGGAGGACGACCACGTGCTTCGCGCCGTCCCTGACGGACCCCTCGCCGAGTTGACCGGCGACGAGGCCGGAGCAGACGGCCTGCACGGCCGCGGCGTGGAAGAACAGCTGCTCGTAGGCGGACGCGTCGATGTCGCCGAGTCCCTCGGTAATCCCGGAGGGGCCGCCGGGCGCGCCGGGGACGCCGCCCGCGTCGCCGCCGGCGCTCGGGATCGCCGCCTGCTCGATGGCCGGGATGAAGGAGACGGACAGGGAGGCGATGATCCCGAGGAAGACGAGGAAGGAGATGTAGATCACGATGAGGTACGTCAACATCACCTGTCGGCGCTCCTTGCGGAGCGACCACGTCGCGCGCGACTCGTCGGCCGCGATCCGGAGCACGGGACCGATGTCGCCGCTCGCGTGCATCGCGTTCGTCACGAGCGCCACGGCCCGGGAGGTCATGGGCGACCGGACGCGGCGCTCCAGCCGGCGGAGCGCGGTGCTCACGTCGGCGCCCCAGTCGATGTCGCGTCGGGTGCGCTTCAGGTCGTCCGTCAGCGCCTCCAGGTTGGAGTCGGCGACCCGCCTGACGCTGCCGACGACGGAGGTGCCGGCCTCGTTGACGCTCGCGAGCCGGTCGAGGAAGTCAGGCACCGACGACTCGACCCGGCGGGTGCGGCGCTTCCCGACCTCGTAGACGACCGCGTAGACCGCGAGGACGAGCGCCGTCGCGACGACGACCTGGGTCTCCACCTGCGCGACCATCTCGGTCGCCGGGCCGAGCGTGACCGGGAAGGCGAAGACGAGCAGCCCGAGGAGCGCGAGCGGGACGGTCACGAGGAACGACGTCCGCGGGGCCCGGACCGCGTTCTCGACCGGCGACGCGGCCCACCGTCGCAGCCGCCGGACCCGGTCGTACGCCCGGAGCCGCTCGCGGCTGGCGGCCCAGCGGTCGCGGCCGGTCCCGTCCGCGACGCCTCCGTCGGCCGCGACGCCCGGGGCGTCGCCGGGCGAGTCGCCCGTCCCCTCGCCTCCCCCGCCGCCCGTCCCGTCGTCGGACGCCTCGGAGAGGTCGACGGTCTCCGTGCCGCCGACCCCCTGCGTCACGCTGTCGACGTAGACGACGAACCCGAACGTCGCGAGCGGGACGCCGAGGTAGACGACGACGCGGAGCAGCGGGAGCGTGTCCGCGAGGACGAGCCCGATGACGACGAGGATGGTGATGAAGAAGAGCGGGCCGGCGACCAGCGCCGTGACGTACGCCTCCGCGAACGTCGAGAGCAGCTCCAGGTAGCGCTCCTGTTTCGACTCGGCCTCCTCCTGGTACAGCTCGTACTGGTCGGCGAGGAACGCCGAGATCGACTGGCCGGTGCCGAGGACCGAGGCGAGGTTCTCCGAGAAGTCGGCCAGGTCGTCGCTCGGCGTCCGGCGCGCGGTGCGCTGGAGCGCGGTCAGCGCGTCCGTGCCGAACGCGTTCATGTCGCGGACGGCGACCGACAGCTCGGTGGCCGCCTCGCCGTACACCGCCTCGTTCTCCGCGAGCGTGTCCATCACCCGCGGGAACGCCATCCCCGACCGCGAGAGCGCGTACATGAACGCGACCGTCCGCGGGAGGGTGGCGTCGATCTCGGCCGCCCTGGCGTGCGCGCGCTGGCTCAGCAGCTCCCACCGCCCGTAGTACGTCCCGGCCGCGAGCGCGGAGCCGAGCGTCGCCGAGGCGAACGTCAGGAGGAGGAACAGCCGCGGGAGCGAGAGCGACGCGAGCCCCGCGAGCCCGGCGAGGAAGGAGAGCGCGGCCGGCAGGAACGCGCGGATCGCCGCCTCGCCGACATCGAGCGCGGAGAGGAGCGCGGCGGCCGCGTATACTCCGAGGACGCTGCCCGCGACGCCGAGCACGCCGGCGTACAGCAGGGTCCGGGAGGCGTACGCGCGGTGGGTGGCGTCGACGTGGGCGGCGTGCAGCAGGTCGCGCTGGCGCCGTCGCCGGGGGCCGTCCTCGGCGACGTAGTCCCCGAACAGCGAGAGCGCGATCCGGGTGACCAGCAGGTCGGCGCGGTCGGAGACGGCCGGCAGCAGCAGCGCCAGACAGAGCCCGAGCGCGGCGAAGAGGGGGACCGAGGCGATCATCGCGGCGCGTCCGTGACCTCGGACGCGGGCACCTCGACGCCGTCGGCGTCCGCCGCGCGCGCGTCGAGCCGGTCCATGACGCGTTCGGGGTCGGCGTAGTACTCGTTGACGAGGGCCGTGAACGTCCGGTAGTCGGTGATGCCGAGCGCGCGGAGCAGCTCCAGGAAGCGCTCGCGGCGCCGGATCTCGCGGAGCAGCTCGGAGCGGGACCAGCCGCGCTCGTCGGCGATCTCCTCCATGAGCGACGAGTCGTTGCGACGGAACTCGTCGGCCTCCGCGTTCCACTCGAACGCCGACGAGTAGTCGAGCTCGCCGGTGCGCTGGTCGATCCCGCCGATCTCGCCGATCGTCTTCGCGCGCCTGACGCGCTGG
Source organism: Halorubrum rutilum (assembly GCF_024494565.1). Next base: position 47,111 of record NZ_JANHDN010000005.1, on the reverse strand, counting down.
TCGCCCGAGCGGGTCAGCGTCTGGATCGAGAGCATGTCGAGCGACTGCACCATCGCCCGCGGCACGTTGATCGGCTCGTTCTCCAGCCGGTTGATCACCGTCTCGATCGAGTCGGCGTGCATCGTCGAGAAGGTGGTGTGACCCGTGTTCATCGCCTGGAACAGCGTGATCGCCTCGTCGCCGCGCACCTCGCCCACGACGATGTACTCCGGGCGGTGGCGCAGCGCCGAGCGGAGCAGGTCGTACATGTCGATGTCGGTCCCCTCGTAGCGGCGCTCGCGGGTGACCGAGGAGAGCCAGTTGTCGTGGTAGAGGGAGAGCTCGCGGGTGTCCTCGATGGTGAGCACCTTCGCGCGCGGCGGGACGAACATCGACACCGCGTTCATCGACGTGGTCTTCCCGGAGGCGGTGCCGCCCGCGAAGATGAGGCTCTTGTTGTGCTCGATACAGAGCCAGAAGTACGCCATCTGCTCGACCGAGAACGTGCCGTACTCCACGAGGTCGATCGGCGTGAACGGGTCCTCGGCGTACTGGCGGATCGTGAACGCGGAGCCGCGGGGCGTCACCTCCTCGCCGAGCGCGAGCTCGGCGCGGGAGCCGTCGGGCAGCGTCGTCTCCACGATGGGGTCGCCGACGGAGACGTGACGGCCGGACTGCTGGGCCAGTCGGATGACGTAGTTGTCGAGCTCCTCCTTCGGGAACGAGACGTTCGTCTCGATGTCGGTGTAGTCGTCGTGGTAGACGAAGATCGGGAGGTCGTAGCCGTCACAGGAGACGTCCTCGATGTGGCGGTCGTTCAGGAGCGGGTCGACCTTCCCGTAGCCGCGGAAGTCGCGGTAGAGGTAGTAGGCGAGCGCGTGGAACGTCGCCATGTCGGCGTCGACGCCGTACCCCTCCAACAGGCCCTTCAGCTCCTCGCGGAGCGTCTCCTCGTCGGTCTTGCCGGACCCCTCGCGGTAGAGCAGGGGGTCCCGGATGTCGTCGACGACGCGGTCGAGGAGCTCGCGCTCGAACTCGTCGAGGTCCGGCTCGACCGCGTAGTACCGGTGTTCGCTCTCCGCGTCGTCGTAGGTGATCACGACGTACGCGTAGGGGGCGTTCACCCAGTAGCGGTCGACCTCGCGCTCGCCGTCCGGCACGGCGAAGGAGGCGAGCGGGCCGTCCTCGCCCGGGCGGAAGGGGCGGACATCGAGCTCCGATCCCCGCAGCATCTCCCACGTTCGCGAGAGCCGTCGCCGGAGGGCCGCGACGCGGTCTCCGCCGTCCTCGCTCGGCTCGCTCGCCATCTGGTTACGTGGCCGTATGCGGCGTGGCCGTTTAAATTCCACCGGGCGATTATCGGCCGTGAGGCCGGGGGCGTCGCCGACCCGAGCGCGCGGCGCTCGCCCCGTCTGACCCGTCCGTACCGGGCGTCGCCCGTTACGTTGATAGGTGCCGACCGCAAAGAGCCTAACAGGCAATGCGGCGTGACTACTTCGAACTGACCGTCGAGGGCGTCGGCGACGACGCCGACGACCGGGCGACGCCCCTGGTCCGGATCGACTTCCACGGGCCGGAGGGACTCCTGCGCGACCGGCTCTCGGACACGGACGGCGAGCTGCTGGAGGCCGCCGAGGTCGACGTGGCGTTCCGGCTCCGAGAGCCGCTCTCGGACGCCGCCGACCCGGAGGGCGTGGTCGGCGTGACGAACCGATACACCGGGGACTTCGTGTTGGAGCTCAACGAGACCGCCACGGACGTCCTCCCCTTCATCCACGCCGCGCGCGACTCGGCCGGCGACGAGGACGCCCGCTACCGGGTCGAGATCGACGTCGAGGGCGAGCGGCTCGTCGCCTACGACAAGGACACGTTCCTCGTGTACGACCACGAGGGGAACCTCCTCCGCAGCGAGAGCCTGATCCCCTCCGGCGTGGAGCTGTAGGCCGGTCCCCGGCTCTTCCCCGTCCCCGCGACCGCCTAGATGCTCACGTTGTCGCCGACCAGGCGCACCTCGTCGCCCGGCCGCAGGTCGAACGCGCCGTCGCCGCGGCCGTCGTTGACGTCGCACTCCACGTAGCCGTGGCTCCCGACGGTGACGAGCCGGTCGCCGGGGTCGACCGCGCCGAACGTCTCCGCGACGGGCGTGAGCTCGCCGTCGACGCGGATCCAGTCGCTGCCGCGGACCAGCTCGCCCGGGACGTTCGTGACGACGTTGCCGAACCGGTCGATCACGAGCACCTCGCCGTCGACGGCGACGGGGTCGCCGTCGTCGTCGCGCTCGACGGTCGGCTCGGGGAACGCGATGTCGACGGGGTCGGCCGCGGGCGAGAGCTCGTCCGTCGAGTCGAGCGCGGCCGCGACTCCCTCGGGCCCCGCGGCCGCCGGCCCGCCGTCGAGCCTCGCGCGGATCCGCGCCGCGACCGGCGCGAACACGTCGCGGCCATGGAACGTCTGGCTCGCGGGCTCCTCGACGTCGACGACGAACGCCTCGACCTCGGCCGCCGCGTCCCCTTCCGCGAGCGCCCGCGCCGGCGGCATCGCGAGCCCGTTGTCGGGCGCGACCAGGACGTGCGCGCCGGCGCGGACGACGAGCGCGTCCCGGTCGGTGCCGACGCCGGGGTCGACGACGGCGCAGTGGACGGCGGGCGGGAACTCCGGGAGGACGAAGCGCAGCCAGAAGGCGGCCGCCCGCGGGTCCCCGCGCGGGAGGTCGTGAGCGACGTCGATCATCTCGGCATCCGTGTGACGGCGGATCACGCCCTTCATCGCGGCCGGGTACGGCGAGCCGAAGTCGGAGGTGAGCGTTATCATGAGCGATCCGCAGGGCGGCCGACGTTTAAAAGGCGGCGACTGCGCGTCCGGTCGGGTTCGACGGCGACCGCGCGTCTGCCGACGGCGACTGCACGTCCGGCGACGGCGACCGCGAGTTCGACGGCTACGCGTCCGTCGGCGGCTCGCCGTTCGTGTCGGTCTCGGCGATCCGGCGGATGCGCTCGACGCCGTCGACCTCCTCGATCACGTCGATCACGGTCTCCGGGACGAGCTCCTCCCAGTCGTGGCCGTGGATCATCCGCTCGCGCAGCTCCGTCCCCTCCAGGACGTCGCGGCGGAACATGGGGGAGCCGCGCACCTCGACGCCGGCCTCCTCGAACAGCCGGACGACGAGGGGGTTGTTCGAGTAGGCCACGTCGAACCGCGGGGTCATGCTCTGGACGTGGCTCACCCAGACCGAGTTGCGGTCGAGGTCCTCGATGGGCACGACGTAGGTGGTGACGTCGAGGTGCTCGACCGCCTTCGTCACCATCATCACGCGCTCGCCGGCCGTGAACGGGTTCCGGGTGGTGTGGGAGTCGCCGGCGGAGCCGATCCCCAGGACGAGCTCGTCGACCTCCCCGGCGATCTCCTCGACCATATGCCGGTGGCCGTCGTGAAACGGCTGATACCGCCCGATGTAGAACCCGCGCATGGGTGCACGTTGGGCAGCCACTATTTATAAACCCCGCGGGACCGCTCGAACGGCAATATCGGGGCCCATACCCGCTCTCAGCGGCGTTTCGCTGGATCCCGACGAACCGCCTGCGGGGAGAAAGTATATCAGTAGCCGACCCTTCGTTTTCACTAGCGATACCCGATTCTATGAGCAACGAAAAGGACGCGAACGACCCGCCGGCCGACGACCCCGAGCAGCCCGACGAGACGGGCTCTGAGGGCTCGGATCCGGCGGGGAACGGCGAGGACGCCCCCGACGACGTCGCTCCCGACGACGGCGCGCACGCGCCGGACGAGGCCGACGAGTCGGCAGCCGGCGAGGAGCCGGACGAGGTCTGGGACGACGGGATCGTCGTCGACGGTCCCGGCCCGGATGGCGCCGGAGCGAGCCGCGGGGACGAGACCGGCGTCACCCCCGAGGGTGTCACCGAAGAGAGCGAGAACGGCGACATCGACGAGCTCGGGAGCTCCGTCGAGGTCGAGGGCGCCGAGATCGAGGAGGATCCGGACGAGGACGACCTCCTCGGCGGGCTCAAGATCGACTCCACCGCCGAACTCGAGATCCCCGACCGCCTCGTCGATCAGGTGATCGGGCAGGAGCACGCCCGCGACGTGATCATTAAGGCGGCCAAGCAGCGCCGCCACGTGATGATGATCGGCTCGCCCGGGACCGGGAAGTCGATGCTGGCGAAGGCGATGTCGGAGCTGCTCCCGAAGGAGGAGCTCCAGGACGTCCTCGTCTATCACAACCCGGAGGACGGCAACAAGCCGAAGGTCCGGACCGTGCCGGCGGGGAAGGGCGACCAGATCGTCGACGCGCACCGCGAGGAGGCGCGCAAGCGCAACCAGATGCGGTCGCTGCTGATGTGGATCATCATCGCCGTCGTGCTGGGTTACGCGCTCATCATCGTCGGCCAGATCCTCGTCGGCATCATCGCCGCCGGGGTCGTTTACCTCGTCTTCCGCTACCTCAACCGCGGGTCGGACGCGATGATCCCGAACCTGCTGGTGAACAACGGCGACACGAAGACGGCGCCGTTCCGCGATGCGACCGGCGCGCACGCCGGCGCGCTGCTCGGCGACGTCCGGCACGACCCGTTCCAGTCCGGCGGGATGGAGACGCCCAGCCACGACCGCGTCGAGGCCGGGGCCATCCACAAGGCGAACAAGGGCGTGCTGTTCATCGACGAGATCAACACGCTCGACATCCGCAGTCAGCAGCACCTCATGACGGCGATCCAGGAGGGCGAGTTCTCGATCACGGGCCAGTCCGAGCGCTCCTCGGGCGCGATGGTCCAGACCGAGCCCGTCCCGACCGACTTCGTCATGATCGCGGCCGGGAACCTCGACGCGATGGAGAACATGCACCCGGCGCTGCGGAGCCGTATCAAGGGGTACGGCTACGAGGTGTACATGGAGGACACGATCGAGGACACCCCGGAGATGCGCCGGAAGTACGTCCGGTTCATCGCGCAGGAGGTCGCGAAGGACGGCCGCCTGCCGGAGTTCTCGGCCGAGGCCGTCGAGGAGATCATCCTCGAGGCCAAGCGCCGCTCCGGCCGGAAGGGCCACCTCACGCTGAAGATGCGGAACCTCGGCGGGATGGTCCGCGTCGCGGGCGACATCGCGCGCGGCGAGGACGCCGAGATGACCACCCGCGAGCACGTGTTGCAGGCGAAGGGGCGCTCGCGCTCCATCGAGCAGCAGCTCGCGGACGACTTCATCGAGCGCCGGAAGGACTACGAGCTGCAGGTCTCCGAGGGGTTCGTCGTCGGCCGCGTCAACGGGCTCGCCGTGATGGGCGAGGACTCCGGGATCATGCTCCCGGTGATGGCCGAGGTCACGCCCTCGCAGGGCCCCGGCGAGGTGATCGCCACCGGCCAGCTGAAGGAGATGGCCCAGGAGGCGGTGTCGAACGTCTCGGCGATCATCAAGAAGTTCTCCGACGAGAACATCTCGGAGATGGACATCCACATCCAGTTCGTCCAGACGGGCCAGCAGGGCGTCGACGGGGACAGCGCGTCGATCACGGTCGCGACCGCCGTCATCAGCGCGTTAGAGGACGTGGGCGTCGACCAGAGCCTCGCGATGACCGGCTCGCTGTCGGTGCGGGGCGACGTGCTCCCCGTCGGCGGCGTGACCCACAAGATCGAGGCGGCCGCGAAGGCCGGCTGCGACCGGGTCATCATCCCGCAGGCGAACGAGCAGGACGTGATGATCGAAGACGAGTACGAGGAGATGATCGAGATCATCCCGGTCTCGCACATCAGCGAGGTGCTCGACATCGCGCTGGAGGGCGAGGCCGAGAAGGACTCGCTCGTCTCCCGGCTCAAGTCGATCACCGGCTCGGCCCTGAAGGAGGGGAGCGTCTCCGGCCCCTCCAGTCCGAGCCCGCAGTAGGGCCGCCTCGGAACCGCGTCCGATGCCCGACTGGGCGGCGTTCGCGCTCGCGACCGCCGCCCTGACGCTGCTGCTTCTCTATTTCACCCGTCGCTCGCAGCGCCTGCTAGAGCGGGCGCGGACCGTCGATCGGGGCCGTCGGACCGGGGACGACGTCACCCGGGGTTCGACCGCCGGGGGCAACGGCGCCGCCGCGCTCGGCGAGAACGACGGGGACGGCGGGCTCATCGAGAGCGACGACGCCGCCGCGAACGCCGAGAACGACGACGAAAAAGGGCCTGCCGACACCGCGAGCGACGACCGCCCGGTCCTCACGACGCGGGTCCTGTTGGCGAACGCCGCGGCGTCGCAGGCGACCGCGCTCGTCGCCCTCGCCGCGATCGCGTGGTGGACCGCCGTGCCGGCGACGGCGTTCGGGGTCGGCGGGACGCACCCGACGCTCGGCGCTCCGGCGTTCGCGTCGCTCGGGACTGCCGGGCGCGTCGCGCTCGGCGTCGCCGCGGGGGCCGCGCTCGCCGCCGGCAACGAGGCCGCGGCGCGGCTGGGAGCCAGAGTCGGGCACGCGCCCTCGGACCGGCTCCGCGAGGCGATGGCGCCCGGGACCCCGGGCGAGTGGGCGCTGCTGCTCGGCGTCGCGCTCCCGGTCGTCGCGGTCTTCGAGGAGGCGCTGTTCCGCGGGGCGCTGGTCGGCGCGCTCGCGGTCGGCCTCGCGGTCGACCCGTGGCTCCTCGCGGTCGGGTCGTCCGTCGCGTTCGGGGTCGGCCACGGGGCGCAGGGGCGGCTCGGAGTCGCCGTCGCCGGGGCGCTCGGGCTCGGGCTCGCCGGGCTGTTCGTCGCCACGGGGAGCCTCCTCGCCCCCGTCGTCGCGCACTACCTCGTCAACGCCGCGGAGTTCGTCGCGCACGAGCGCCCGTAGCGACCCCGCTGCGACCGGCGGAGCGCTCTCACCGCGCCCCGCCCCCTTTTTATTCCGCCGGGACCAACGTCGGACGATGAGCGGGAAACCGACCGTCGGCGAGTACATGACCCGGGACGTCGAGACCGTCAGCCCCGACGAGACGGTCGGCGACGTCGCGCGACGGATGGCCGAGAGCGACGGCCACAACGGGTTCCCCGTCACGCAGGGGCGGACGGTCGAGGGGTTCGTCTCGGCCGCCGACCTCCTGCTCGCCGACGACGAGGCGCCCGTCTTCACCGTGATGTCCGACGACCTCATCGTCGCGCACCCGGACATGAAGGTGACCGACGCCGCCCGGGTCATCCTCCGGTCCGGGATCCAGCGGCTCCCCGTGGTCGACGACGCCGACAACCTCGTCGGGATCATCTCGAACACGGACGTGGTCCGCTCGCAGATCGAGCGCGCCACGCCGAGCAAGGTCGGGAAGCTGATGCGGACGCTCGAACAGATCCACGGCGTGAGCCTCACCGAGGAGCGCCGCGAGGTGCGCCTCACCGATCTCATCCCGACGCAGGCGCGCGTGTACGCCGACGAGCTGGAGGGGCGTCAGTACGAGCTCGAACGCGGGCTCGCGGAGCCGCTCGTCGTCATCGACAACGGCGGCACCCTCCACCTCGCCGACGGCCACCACCGAGTGATGGCCGCCCACGAGGCGGGCATCGAGACGATGGAGGCGTACGTGATCGTCCCGGAGCGCGCGGTCGACCTCGGGATGGCCAAGACCGCCGAGAAGGAGGGGTTAAGCGACATCACCGACATCGAGATCGTCGACTACGCGCGCCACCCACTCGTCGAGACGACGAAGCGCCTGCAGTGACGGCCGCTCGGTCGACCCTCGGCGGCCGCCGTCGGGGAGTCAGGTCGGCGATAGATTGATTACGCTGGTACAGGGAGAGGTGCCACATGACAGCGGGGAAGACGTTAGTCGAGCTCGACGAGGTGACGAAGCGGTTCGGCGATCTCACCGCGGTCGACGGCATCGACTTCTCCGTCCGGGAGGGCGAGTTCTTCACCCTCGTCGGTCCGTCCGGCTGCGGGAAGACGACGACGCTCCGGATGATCTGCGGCTTCGAGCACCCGACCGAGGGGACGGTTCGGATCGACGACCGGCCGATGGGGTCGGTGCCGCCCGAGGCCCGCGACACGAACCTCGTGTTTCAGCACCTCTCGCTTTTCCCCCACATGACGGTCGGCGAGAACGTCGGGTACGGGCTCGCGAAGGCGGGCGTCGACGCGGACGAACGGTCGGAACGCGTCTCGGAGTACCTCGAACTGGTCAACCTGGACGGGTTCGAGGACCGCGACCCGACCGACCTCTCCGGCGGGCAACAGCAGCGCGTCGCCCTCGCCCGCGCGCTCGTCAACGAACCGGCCGTGCTCCTGCTCGACGAGCCGCTCTCCAGTCTCGACCGGAAGCTCCGGAAGCAGATGCAGGTCGAACTCCGCCGGATCCACAAGCAGACGCAGGGGGCGTTCTTCTACGTGACCCACGATCAGGAGGTCGCGATGACGCTCAGCGACCGGATCGCCGTGATGAACGACGGGCGCATCGAACAGATCGGTCCGCCGGAAGAGATCTACCGCGAGCCGGCGTCCGAGTTCGTCGCCGACTTCATCGGCGACACGAACCTCATCACCGCGCGGACCGTCGAACGGAACGGGGCCACGGTCGCGGAGATCGGCGGCGAGGACGGATTCGGCGTCCCGGTGGAGACCGGTGCCGGCGAGGTCACCGTCTCGATCCGGCCGGAGGACTTCACCATCGCGGACGGCGACGGCGTCCTGCGCGGCACCGTCGTCGAGCGGTACTTCCAGGGCGACCAGACGAACTACGTGGTCGATCCCGACGGGGAGATCGGCGAACTCCAGGTGGTCATCCAGGGACGCGAGTCGGCGGTCGAAACGGGCGCCGACGTCTCGCTCGACGTGGTCGACGGCGCGCCGACCGTCTTCTCGCGGGCGTGACGGGGACGCCCCCTCGAACCACGCGACCGCTCGACGCGACGGGGTTTGCGGACGTGAGAAAAGCGGCGGCGCCCGCCGGAGCGGTCACTCCTCCTCGGTGACCGTCCCGGCGACGTAGCCGGTCACGTTGCCGACGTTCATCGCGACCGCCAGCGCGACCGCGATTCCGAACACGATGAGCGCGGAGACCGCGTTGAGCTCCGGCGCGTCGAGCTGTCGGATCCGGCTGAACATCCAGATCGTCAGCACGTCCGTGTTGGGACCGGTGAGGAACAGCGCCCGGATGTAGTCCTCGAACGACCGGATCCACGCGAACAGGAAGCCCGCGCCGACCGCGGGGGCGATGACGGGGAGCGTGACGTCGCGGAACACCGTCAGCGGGTCCGCGCCGAGGTCGCGAGCCGCCTCCTCCAGCGACTCGTCGAAGGTGTAGAGCCGGGCCGAGACGATGAGGAGCACGAACGGGAGCCCGTACAGCGAGTGCGCCAACACCACCGTGGCGAACCCCGGGAGGATGCCGAGCAGGTTCTGGAAGTAGATCCGGAGCGCCACGCCGAGGATGATCCCCGGGATCACCATCGGGATGATACCGAAGGTCCGGTACACCTCTCGAAGCCGGAACCGGTAGCGGGTCAGCGCGAAGCTCGCCAGCACGCCGAGCACCGTCGCTATCGACGCCGCCACCGTCGCGATGGTGAAGCTCCCGACGAGCGACGAGCGCATCGAGTCGCTCCGCATCGCCAGCCGGAAGTTGTCGAGCGTGAACCCCTCGAACGGGAAGATCGTCACGGCGTTCTCCGCGAACGCGAGGAAGATGATGATCGCGAGCGGCACCCACAGGAAGAGGAGCAACAGTCCGGACACGACGTACAGCGAGGTGCTGAGCAGCCGTTCGATCCGCTGGTGCCCGACGAGCCGCTCGGTCGGTCGCGCCGCCTCCGTCGACTCGGACGTCTCGGTCGCCATCTCAGGCACCCCCCAGTTCCTCGATGCTCACGTACCGGAACGCGAGGATCATCGCGCCCACGATCGAGACGAGCACGAACATCGACGCCGCGCTCGCGTAGCCGATCGAGTACGTCCCGGCGACCCGGCTCTCGATGAGCATGCCGATCATCTGGACCTTCCCCTGTCCGAGGAACGTCGGGGTGATGAACGCGCCGACGCTCGGGACGAAGACGAAGAGGCTCCCGCCGATGATCCCCGGCAGCGTGAGCGGGATCACGTGGTCGCGGAGCACCTCGACCCGCGAGGCGCCCAGGTCCCGGGCGGCCTCGATGATCGAGAAGTCGAGGCCGTCGAGGCTCGCGTACAGCGTCAGGAGCATGTACGGGAAGTACGCGTGCGTGAGCCCGACGATGATCGCCGGGATCCCGTAGTTGAAGATCCCGAGCGGGGCGTCGGTCAGCCCCCAACTCATGAGCGTGCTGTTGATGACGCCGCCCGGGCCGAACATCAGGACCCAGGAGTACGCCCGCACGAGGTACATCGTGAAGAACGGTAAGAGCACGAAGAAGATGACGACCTTGAACAGCCGCCCGCCCCTGCGCGCCAGCAGGTACGCCAGCGGGAACGCGAGCGTCAGGCACAGCACCGTCGTCACGGTGGCGATGACGTACGAGAGCCACAGCGCCGTGACGAACGGGGTGTTCCAGATCGCGCCGCCGCCGTCGAACAGCGACCGGTAGTTGTTCAGCGTCGGCTCGTAGATTATCTGATACGTCAGCGAGCTGACCTCGAAGAAGCTCACGGCGACCATGAACGCCAGCGGCGCGACGAGCAGGGTGAGTATCCACGCCGCGCTGGGGCCGACCGTGACGCCGAGCCGACTGCGCGGTCCGCTCAGCAGCCTCACCGCTTTCGCCCGCGCGCTCTCGTCGGGCTGGTCTGCGGCCATCTATGCGGCCTTGACCTCTTCCCACGTGGAGACGTACGCCTCCTCGACGTCCGAGGCGATGTCCTTGAGCGAGTACATGCCTTCGAGGCGCGAGGGGTCGATCCGCCCGTACAGCTCGTTCTGCTCCTCGGTCAGCTCGTCGGCGACGTTGGGGTTCGTGCTCGGCGAGAAGCCGGCCTCGGCGAGCGCCGCGCCGTTCTGCGGCGTGATGAACTCGTTGATGACCTCCCAGGCGGTCTCCTGGTTGTCCGAGGCGGCGGAGACGACCGCGGTCTCGTACCACGCCAGCGCGCCCTCTCTCGGGGCGACGAACTCGACCCAGTCGTCGCCCTCGGTCCGCATCTGGACCGTCTCGTTCCGGCCGCTGTGGCCGACGAGGAAGTTCCCCTGCCGGAACTCCTGAATGAACGTCGGGTCGGGGGCGATATATCCCTGCAGCCGCGGCTTCTGCTCGATGAGCAGCTCCTGTATCTCCGTGAGCTGCTCCTCCGTGAACGTCATCCGCGACCCGGACATCGCGTCGTCCATGCCGAGGTACAGCGCCGCGGCGGGGATCGTCTTCGCCGCCTCGTCGTACATGATGATCTCGCCGTCGAGGTCGGCGTCGACGTAGTCCTCCTCGAACAGGATGTCGTAGCTCGGCTCGTGGTCCGGAACGCTCCGCGTGTCGTACGAGTAGCCGTACCACCCGAAGCGGATCGGCACACCGTAGGCGCTGCCGTCCACGGTGAACTGCTCGTCCACGAACGTCTGGAACTTGTCGTACATCGAGCCGTAGTTGTTCACCACGTCCCGGTTCACGGGTGCGACAAGGTCCGCGTCGATGAACCGCGGCACGAGGTTGTTGTTCGGGACGGCGATGTCGAACTGCTCGTCCTGGCCCGCGCTCCACTGGGAGAACATCTCCGTCGACGACGTCGACGGCGTGATGTTCAGCTCCACCCCGTCGAGCGTGGACTCGATGTTCTCCTGCATCTCGGCGTACTCCTCCCACGTGATGATGTTGATCGTCGTCGTTCCGTCGCCGCCCATGCTACCGCCGTCGCCGCCGTCACCGCCGTCACCGCCGTCGCCGCCGCCGCCGTCACCGCCGTCACCGCTGTCGCCTCCGCTACAGCCGGCGAGGGCGACCGCGCCGGCCGCCCCGGCGGCGGCGATGTACTGCCGGCGACTCACGCTCCGGCGAGTCGCGTCGGATCGGTCGCTCGCGCTGTGCGATCGGTTATCACGGTCTGACGCCATATCCGGAAGACATAAATTGAGAATAATAAAATTTGCCCCAAAAACCCCGTTAGCGCTCTCGCATCGTCGGCGTCGACGTTCCGTCCCACCGGCGAGGAGGGCTGCGATTCTCGGGGGAGCCCGCCGCCCGGATCGACCGGTTTCGGCGGTCAGAGAGTAACTTTCACGGATTGACACGAGGCGACGGGACCGAAGCGACGCGGGACGCGGCCGACGACGCGGCGACCGCACGGCGGGCGTCATCGGGGTCACGAGCCCCCGCGGCCGTTCGGGAACGCCTATACGACGGGAACGAGTAGCGACGAGCGATGACCGACACCGACGCCGACGCGGGCTGGTTCGCGGGTCGCGCCGCGGACGAGGCCGCCGGACGGGACGCGGTCGACGCCGCCCGCGACCGAATCGCGGACGGCGAGGCCGACGAGCCCCGGGACTGGCCGGCGCTCGCCGTCGACGCCGGGTTCGCCGACTCGACCGACGACTACTACGACCGGCTCCGCGAGGCGACCGTGGCGGCGACGCGGGCGACCGTCCGCGAGCGCGAGCGCGCCGACGACCGACAGCTGATCCACGCCGTGCGAGCGATGGACGACTGCGAGCGCACCGCTAACGAGCTGGCCGAGCGCGCCGCCGAGTGGGCGGGGAGCCTGTTCGACGACGCCGAGCCGGGGATCGAGGGCGCCCGCGCGGTCGCGGCCCGCGAGCCCGAGGGCGAACTGGAGCGCCGCGCCGTGTCGCTGGCGGAGCGGGTCGTCGAGCTGGCCGCCGAGCGCGACGCGCTCGCGGAGGCGATCGACCGGGTCGCGCCCGCGGTGGCGCCGAACCTCGCCGAGATGGCCGGCCCGGAGCTCGCGGCGCGGCTGATCGCGCTCGCCGGCGGGCTGGAGCCGCTCGCGAAGAAGCCCTCCGGCACCGTGCAGGTGCTCGGCGCGGAGGACGCGCTGTTCGCGCACCTCTCCGGGCGCGCGCCCTCGCCGAAGCACGGGATCATCTACACCCACGACTACGTCCGAAACACCCGGCCCGAGGACCGGGGGTCGGCCGCGCGGGCGCTCGCCGGGAAGCTGACGCTCGCGGCCCGCGTCGACCACTACTCGGGCGAGCGCCGCGAGACCCTCCACGCGGAGCTCCGCGAGCGGATGGCGACGATCCGGGCGCGAGCCGAGACGGGGAACGGGGAGGACGACGGCGCCGGCGACGCCGACGACGCCCCGGACGCGTCGGAGGGCGACGCGTGAGCGACCCCGACCTGCCCGCGGGCGTCGAGCGCCGCGAGATCGCCGGCGAGACGCGGCTGGCGACGCGCGGCGACCCCGTGTACGGCGAGCCGACCGCCGACGGCTGGCGGGCGTGGGACCCCGAGCGCTCGAAGCTCGGCGGGATGCTCGAACTCGGGTTCGACACCGGCCTGACCGGCGGCGAGACCGTCCTGTACCTCGGCGCCGCGAGCGGGACGACCGTCAGCCACGTCGCCGACTTCGCGGGGCCGACGTACGCGGTCGAGTTCGCCCCGCGGCCCGCCCGCGACCTCCTCGACGCCGCGGAGCCGCGCGATCGGCTGTTCCCCCTGTTAAAGGACGCCCGGAAGCCGGAGACGTACGCGCACGTCGTCGAGGCCGACGTCGACGCGATCGTCCAGGACGTGGCGACGCGGGGACAGGCGACCGTGGCGGCGCGGAACGCGCGGTTCCTCGCGGACGACGGTCGGCTGCTGCTGGCGGTGAAGGCGCGCAGCGAGGACGCCACCGCGGAGCCCGGCGACGTGTTCGAGGCCGCGCTCGACGAGCTCCGCGAGAGCTACGACGTTCTGGAGACGCGGCGGCTCGACCGGTACCACGAGGACCACCTCGGCGTCGTCGCGACGCCGCGGTGAGTCGCCACGGGACCACGATCTCACTCCTCCGGGTCGAACAGGTCCTCGATCCGGCAGCCGAAGTGGTCGGCCAGCGCGAAGGCGAGCTCCAGCGAGGGGTCGTAGCGCTCGCGCTCGATCGCGTTGATCGTCTGGCGGGTGACCCCGACCGCGGCGGCGAGGTCAGCCTGGCTCTCGCCCGTCTCGGCGCGTCGCTCGCGGATGTCGTTTCTCATGGCAGACGGCGGTGGGTCGCCGCGTTCATGTGCGTCGCCTGTGGTAGAGGACGGCGGCCCCGAAGGCGACGTACACCGCGAACAGGGTCCACGTCGCGCCGTAGAACTCGCCGGGGAGGTCGACGTACCCCGTCTCCGCCAACACCAGCCCGCCCGGCGTTCCGAGGACGAAGACGTACGCGAAGAGGTTCAGCGTGGTTTGGCTGGCCCGGCGCTCGATGGCGTCGTCGCGCTCGTCGTACAGCGTCACGGGGCTGAACCGCTGGACGAGCCCCATGCCGATACCGCCGGCCCAGTAGCAGGCGACGCCGAGGACGAACCGGTCGAGGGCGACGGCGACGAACAGCGCCGCGATGCCGGCGCCGAGCAGTCCGTAGGCGATGCGCTTGTACCGTTTCCGCGCGGCCGGCCCCGCCGTCGCGGGAGCGGTGTGTTCGCTCATGGGAGGGCACGAGTGTAAAGCTCGCTTTACAGTAAAGCGTACTTTACATTCATATATAAATATGTCGCCGGTGCGAGCCGATCGACGGAGACGGGTCTCGTCGAGAGGCGACCCGCTTCGGAGAAGCGTCTCCCGGACCCGCTACCACGTCGGCGGCGAGAAGCCGGCGTCTTTCAAAATGGGCTTCCAGCGCTTCTGCACGGAGAGCCGCGAGACGTCCATCGCGTCGGCGACGGCGGACTGCGAGCGCTCCTGGCCGCGGATCAGCGCGGCGGCGTAGAGGCTGGCGGCGGCGGCGACGCGCTTCCCGCGGTCGTCCTCGGGGGCTCGGGACAGGAACAGGTCCGTCGCCGTCGAGAGCGCCTCGTCGTCGAGGTCGAGCGTCGCGCACGCGTCGTCGAGCCGGTCGATCCACGCCGCGTTGTCGACGCGATCGCTCGCTCGGTACATGCCCGTCCGTTGGACGGTGCGATATAAAAAGGCCGCGCGGAGCGGGGGCGCCGCGATGGCGGCCGGGGGCCGATCGAGCGGCGGTCCGGGTCGCCCCGGCCGTCGCGCTAAAGTCGGTGTCGCCCGTACCCCGGATATGTCCACGCAAGCGTGGGACGAGACGCGGGTGCGAGAGCTGCACGACGACCTGGTGTCGCTGTACGAGCCGGTGGACCGGGCCGCCGAGCACGGCGCCGACCCGACCGCCGAGCCCGGGGAAGGCGTGCGCCAGCTGGTGACGACGATCCTCTCGCAGAACGTCGCCGACGAGAACACGAGCCGTGCGTCCGAGTCGCTGTTCGACCGGTACGACGACTTCGCGGCGATCGAGGCGGCCGACCACGACGAGCTCGCCGAGACGATCCGGGTGGCGGGGCTCCCCGACCAGAAGGCCGCCCGCATCCAGCGCGCGCTCGCCGCGATCCGCGAGGAGACGGGCGGCGCCTACTCGCTCGCCTTCCTCGACGCGATGGCGACCGACGACGCGAAGGCGTGGCTCACGGACATCAAGGGCGTCGGCCCGAAGACCGCGAGCGTCGTCCTGAACTTCCACTTCGGCAAGCCGACGATGGCGGTCGACACCCACGTCGAGCGCGTCTCGAAGCGGTTCGGGCCCGTCCCGGAGTCGGCGTCGAACGAGGCGGCGCACGACGCGCTCGACGAACTGGTGCCCGACGAGCTGACCTACCCGCTCCACGTGCTGTTGATCCGGCACGGCCGGACGCACTGCTCGGCGCGTAACGCCGACTGCGACAACCCCGTCTGCGCCGCGTACTGCGACTGCGAGTTCTGCGCCTGAACGGGACCCCTATGGTCGTCCGGCCGATAGGTTCGGCCACGCATGTACGCGCTGATCGGGGAGATTCTGAGTTCCGTCTACTGGGTCGATCGGCTCACCGTCGAGTTCATCGGAGCGATCCGCACGGGGATTCTGACGGTGATGATGACGTCGATGACCGGCCTGGGCTCCGTCACGGCCGGGGCCGTGTTCGTCGGGCTGTTCTACCTCGCCGGCTGGCGCGAGGAGTTCGTCACGAGCGTCGTCGCGCTGTCGCTGCTCGGCGTCGTCGTCTGGGGGCTGATGTCGCTCGTCGAGCGCCCGTTCCCGCCGGACCCGGTCTGTATCACCGAGGGCGACACCGGCGTGACGAGCTCGTTCCCCTCCGGACACGCCGCCGCCGTGACGGCGTACGCGACGATCGCGCGCGACTCAGACGTGCTGCCCTTCGCGGTCACCGCCGGCTTCGCCGGACTGATCTCCTTCTCGCGGATCTACCTCGGTACCCACTACCTCTCCGACACGCTCTTCGGGATCGGGCTCGGGGTCGCCGCGGTGCTGTTCGCGGAGCGGCTCATCGACCGGGTCGGCGAGGAGGCGGTGCTCGACCTGCTGCCGTTCGAGACCGAGCTCTGAGGGACGCGGGGCGAGGCGAGCGCCGCGGGGCGGTAGCGACAACTATTTTTGAGCCACTCGGGTACGGTAGTCCGCGCGCGGGTTGCCGAGCCAGGCCAAAGGCGTAGCGCTTAGGACGCTATCCCGTAGGGGTCCGCCGGTTCGAATCCGGTCCCGCGCATACCGCCTCGAACGAACGTGAGAGGCGTGTCTGCGCGCGGGATTCGAACCCCGGAAGTCGCGCGCAACGAGCGAAGCGAGTGAGCACGTCTTCCTCCGGTTCGAATCCGGTCCCGCGCATCTCGCCGTGACGAACCGACCCGCGTCACAGGACCGACACGACCGATCCGACGAGCCGAAACGATAAGGCCGGCGCCGACGAACGGACGCGTGTGACAACCGCCACCACGGGCCCGTCGGAGCTGTACGTCGTCCGGAACGAGGTCGACGCCGACTGCGAGTACCACTGCGACGCGCTCGCGGCGGCGTTCCCGACCGCCGAGGAGGTCGACTTCGTCGCCGGCGAGCGAGTGCCGGTCGACGAGGCGGACGGCGTCGTCCTGACGGGCAGCACGGCCGCCGTCTACGAGGCCGAGAGCCGTCCGTGGATCGCCGAGCAGGAGGCGCTCGTCCGCGAGCTGGTCGAGCGGGAGGTCCCGACGCTCGGCGTCTGCTTCGGACACCAGGTCGCCAACGCGGCGCTCGGCGGGAGCGTCGAGGCGGTCGGGACGACCGCGGCGCTCGTCGAGGCGACCCTCGACGACGACCCGCTGTTCGAGGGGGTCGACCCGGTCGTCGTCTCGCTACACGGCGACGCCGTGACGGACCCCGGCGAGGGGATGGACGTGATCGCGTCGGCGCCTCACGCCCGCGTGTTCGGCACGCGTCACCGGACGGCGCCCCTGTGGACGGTCCAGTTCCACCCGGAGATCACGGCCGCCCACCGCGACCGGCTCGTCGAGGACTTCGAGTGGGACTCGCGCGGTCACTCGTTCGAGGAGGTCACCGCCGGGCGGGCGTTCGAGAACTTCCGAGCGCTCGTCCGTCGAGCGGAGGCCTGATCCGGCCGCGGCGTCGCGGCGATCCGACGGCGTCGACCGCGATCTGAAAACGAATTCCGTATACACTGTCATTGATTGCTGGTTGCATCAATTCTATGTGGGCGGATCGTATCGGTTGGGGTATGCCAGGACCGCCGATACACGACCTACACTTCGCGGAGGAGCCGAGCGTCGACCGAGTCCCCGGTCCGAACTCGCATCGCCTCCTCGACAGGCAGGGCGAGATCGACAGCAGCGCGGTCGCGTACCCGAACGACATCCCGCTCGCGTTCGAGGAGGGGAAGGGCGCCACGCTGAAGGACGCCGACGGCAACGTGTTCCTCGACTTCTTCGCCGGCATCGGGGTGTACAACGTCGGCCACGCGAACCCGTACGTCAACGAGGGCGTCCACGAGCAGATCGACAAGCTCACCCACACCGTCGACTTCCCGACGGAACCTCGCCTCGACCTCATCGACAAGCTCGACGAGATCGCGCCCGGGGACCTCGCCGGCAACAACCGGTTCGTCTTCGGCGGCCCGACCGGAAGCGACGCCGTCGAGGCGTCGATCAAGCTCGCGAAGTACAACACCGGCGGAAACGGGCTGATCGCCTTCCGGAACTCCTACCACGGGGCGACGGCCGGCGCGATGAGCATCACGGCGAACAAGAAGTTCAAGCAGCCGTACGGCCCGCTGCTCTCCGACGTGGTGCACGCGCCGTTCCCGTACCCGTTCCAGGACGGGCGGAGTCCCGAGGCGTCGGTCGAGCACGCGCTCCACGAGGTCAGAGCCATCGTCGAGGAGCCGTACGGCGGCCTCACGGACCCGGCGGGGATCTTCGTCGAGCCGATCCAGGGCGAGGGCGGGGTCGTCGCCCCGCCGGACGGGTTCCTCTCTGGGCTCCGCGAGATCGCCGACGAGAACGACCTCCCGCTGATGTTCGACGAGATCCAGGTCGGGATGGGCCGCACCGGCGAGTGGTGGGCGTCCGAGCACTACGACGTCACGCCCGACGTGATGACGACCGCGAAGGCGCTCGGCGGCAACGGCCAGCCCCTGTCGGGGACGATGTACCACGAGGACCTCGACACCTGGGGACCGGGCGACCACGCGGGCACCTACCGCGGGCACGTCCCGGCGATGGTCGGCGGCCTGCGCGCCATCGAGTACATTCAGTCGCACGACCTGCTTGACCACGCGACCGAGGTCGGCGCGCGGATCCGCGACCGCCTCAGCGACGCGGGCGACGGCGATCCGGGGGTCGGCCAGGTCCGCGGGAAGGGGCTCTTCGTCGGCGTCGAGTTCGTCGACGCCGACGGCGACCCGGACGACGACCGCGTCGACGCGATCCAGGAGTACTGCTACGAGCACGGCGTCCTCGTCTGGACGGCGGGCCAGTACGGCAACGTCCTGCGGCTGCTCCCGCCGCTCGTCCTGACGCGGCGACAGGCGGAGGTCGGCACCGAGGTCATCGCGGACGCGATCGCGGCGACGGCGGAGCTGGCGGTCGCCGAGTAGTCGCCCGCGGTCGAGGGGCCCGGAGCCCGAGCGCCCTACTCGGACCCGTCGGTGACGCCGGTGATCTCGAACCGCGCGCCGCCGTCGCGGCCGTCCGACGCGGCGACCTCCCAGCCGTGGTCCTCGACCACCTGCTCGACGATGCGCAGCCCGAAGCCGGTCCCCGCTTCGGTCGTCGAGACCCCGGCGTCGAACACGTCCTCTCGGTCGTCTTCGGGGATCCCCGGTCCGTCGTCCTCGACGTAGAAGCCGTCGTCGAGGTCGCCGACGGTCACGGTCACGTCGTCGCCCCCGTGTTCGATCGCGTTCCCGACGAGGTTCTCGAAGACCTGCCTGAGGCGGCTCTCGTCGGCGTCGACCGTTCGGTCCGTGTCGATGACGAGGGTCGCGTCGGCCGTCTCGACGGTGCCCCAGGACTCCTCGGCCACCGCCGCCAGGTCGACCCGGTCGCGGTCGGCGGCGGCCTCGCCGTCCCGCGCCAGCGTCAGCAGGTCCTCGACGAGGGCGTCCATCCGGTCTAGGGCGCGATCGACGTGCGCCAAGTGCTCCGTGTCGCACTCCGCCCTGGCGAGCTCCAGCCGACCGTCGGCCAGCTGAAGCGGGTTCCGGAGGTCGTGGGAGACGACGCTCGCGAACTCGTCGAGCCGCTCGTTCTGCCGCCGCAGCTCCCGCTCGCGTTCCCGGTGCTCGGTGATGTCCCTCGCGACGCCGACGGCGCCTTCGACGCTCCCCTCGACGGTCAGCGGCGTCAGGCGATATTCGAGGACGGCGCGCCCGCGTCCCGGGAACTCGTCCTCGAGTTCGCCGTGGATCTCCGCGCGGTCCCCGTCGAGCAGTTCCTCGTATCGATCGGTCTGTCCCTGCCGTCTGATGTGAGCGATGAGGGCGCTCCGTCGCCCCTCGATCTCCTCCCGAGTGGTCCCGTACCACTCGGCGAGGTACTCGTTGACGGTGTCGAAGCGGCCGTCCGGGTCGTAGATGCAGGCGGCCTCCTGCATCGTGTTGACCATGCGCTCGTACTTGCGCAGTTTGCGGGTGCGCTCGGTGGGGTCCGGTCCCGACCGAGCGGACTCGACGGCGTCCAGGACGCGGTCGCTCAGGACGGTATCGCCGTCGGAGTCGCTCCCCTTCGGGAGGTAGTCGGTCACGCCCGCGGCGATGGCCTCGCTGGCGACCTCCTCGCTTCCGGCTCCGGTGAAGAGGATGAACGGGAGCGTCGGGTGGTCCTCGCGGACGGCTTCGAGGAACTCGATCCCGTCCGTCCGAGGCAGATCGTACTCCGAGATCACGCAGTCGAACTCGCGTTCGGAGAGCAGTTCCAACCCGGCACCGGCGCTCGTCGCCGTCTCAGTGACGAAACGGTCGTCCGCCCGCTGGCGGAACGCGGTGACCGAGTCGGCGGCGTCCGGCTCGTCGTCGACGTGGAGGATCCGGATCGAGTCGATCGCCGGGCACATACGCGTCGTATCGTGACAAGATATATAAAGGTGAACCCGGCGCGGCGGTTCGGTCGTCACCCCGTCCGCGGTCCCCGGGTCGGAAGTCGGCCGCGCGTCCGTCCTACGCCGGCAGCGCCGACTCGGGCACCGTGCCGTCGTCGTTCCACCCGCGGAGCTCGTAGTACGAGTCGATGGCGTCGTCGAGGCCGGGGAGCTCCGCCTCGTACGGGAGCCGGTCGTCATCGCCGTCGAGGCCGCGCCGGTTGTTGAAGTGGCGCTCCAAGGTAACGGTCCGCGCGCCCGCCGCGAGCAGCTCCTCGAAGTCGGCGTCGAACAGGAGCTCGTACCGCTCCGGCGTCATGAAGTCGCGGGAGAACTTGCAGACGACGCCGCTGTCGTTGAGCGCCATCAGGTTCTCGCGCTCGACGAGCCGCTCGGCCTTCCCCTCGAACCCCGCGGGCGCCATCGCCTCCCCCTCCTCGACGAGGGGGTACTCCACCGAGTAGAACGTCGCGTACATGTGGTCGGCGCCGCGGTTCGCGACCGCGTACGAGAGCGCCTGTCCGTGGAGGAGCCGCCCCTCGTGGGCCGCGAAGTCCATGTTCTTCACCGACCAGTTCCCCACGCCGAGGTCGTCGTGGATCCGACCGATCCCCTCGGCGAGCCGGTCCCCCACGCCCTCTCGGCGGGCGGTCTTCTCGACGAGGTCCCAGATGAGCTCGCGGTTACCGAACTCGTCTTCGGCGGCGAGGTAGGCGGCGATCGTGTTCCCCATCGAGATCGCGTCGAGCCCGTACTCGTCGCACAGGCGGTTCGACTCCATCACGTCGACGACGTCGTCGACCCCGGCGTTGGAGCCGAACGCCATCGCCACCTCGAACTCGGGCCCCTCGGTCTCGACGCCGCGCGCCTCGTCGCGGGTCGGGAGCTTGCAGGCGAACGCGCAGGCCGAACAGGTCCCCTTCTTGTACTTCTTCTCCGCGACGGCGGCGCCGTTGATCCCCTCGACGCCCTCGAAGGAGCGCTCGGAGAAGTAGTACGACGGGAGCCCGTCCATCTCGTTCGCGAGGTCCATCACCGCCACCGTCCCCTGCTCTTTCATGATGTGGTCCTCGGTGGCGGCCTCGCGGTGGATATCGGTCGCGGTCGCGTCGATCGAGAGTTCGGGCGCCGAGTCGCCGCCGAACGTGACGGCCTTCACGTTCTTCGCGCCGAGGACCGCCCCCAGCCCGCCGCGGCCGAACGCGCGCTCCTCCGTCGTCATGATCGACGCGAACCGGACCTCGTTCTCGCCCGCGGGGCCGATCACGGCCGTCCGGTCGCTGGAGATGTCGCGCTCGTCCTCCAGGTAGCCGGTCGTCTCCGGGACCGTGGCCCCGGCGAGCCCCGGCACCGCCTCGAACTCGACGCCGTCGTCGCGCACGTGGACGATCACCAGCTCGTCGCTCGCGCCGGTCAGCTCGATCGCCCCGTACCCCGTCGCCGCGAGGTGACGAGAGACGAAGCCGCCGGCGTTCGACGAGAGGAGCCCGTCCGTCAGCGGCGACACCGCGGTGCAGTTCGTCCGCCCCGTGAAGCTCATCTGGGACGCCTGCATCGGCCCGGTGGTGAAGACGGCCCGGTTCTCGGGACCGAGCGGGTCCGCGTCGAACGGGATCCGCTCGTGCGCGAGCCGCGTCGCCACGCCGCGCCCGCCGATGTATCGCTCCTGAACCCCCCCGATGTCCGTCTCCGCCGTCGTCCGCGCGCCGACGTCGATCGACAGCAGCGGCCCGGTGCTGTGTAGCATGATCGATCCTCCGTGGACGAGACACAAAAAACCGAGCAAGCCGGACGAACTGCCGGCGTTACCCCCTCTCGACCGCTCTCCCGGGATCGCTCGGAGGGCGCCTCAGCGACGCTTCGGAGCGAATTCCCGGGGAACGCCGGTGAATACGTACACAGAATTCGTTTGTATAATACACGGTAAATTTATGCCGCTGCTCCCGGATTCCCTTCGTAGAGCCCCGCATGCCACGCGAACACGTCTTCGACGAGGCCGAGTACGAGCGGCGGGTCGCCCGGACGAAAGAGCGGCTGCGCGAGCGCGACCTCGACGCGGTCGTCGTCAGCGACCCGGCGAACATGAACTACCTGACCGGCTACGACGGCTGGTCCTTTTACGTCCACCAGGCGGTCGTGGTCACGCCCGACCGCGACGAGCCGGTCTGGATCGGTCGCGACATGGACGGCGACGGCGCGCGGGCGACGACGCACCTCGCCGAGGAGAGCATCCGCGCGTACAGCGACGACCACGTGCAGTCGCCCCGCGACCTCCACCCGATGGACTACGTCGCGGGCGTCCTCGACGAGCTCGGCGTCGCGGACGGCCGGATCGGGCTGGAGATGGACGCCGCCTACTTCACCGCGAAGTCGTACACGCGGCTGCGGGGGAACCTCCCCGACGCCGACTTCGAGGACGCGACGCTGCTCGTCGGCTGGATCCGGATCAGGAAGTCCGAGCGGGAGCTGGAGTACATGCGGCAGGCCGCCCGCATCTCCGAGAACGCGATGCGGGCCGGCCTCGACGCGGTCGGGGAGGGGGTCCCGGAGTACGAGGTCGCCTCCGCGGTCTACCGGCAGCTCATCGACGGGACCGACGAGTTCGGCGGGGACTACCCGGCGATCGTCCCGCTGATGCCCTCTGGCGATCACACCGGCACGCCGCACCTCACCTGGACGGACCGGCGGTACGAGGACGGCGACCCGGTGATCATCGAGCTCTCCGGCTGTCGGCACCGCTACCACTCGCCGCTGGCCCGGACGACGTTCGTCGGCGATCCCCCGGCCGAGCTCGAAGAGACCGCCGACATCGTCGTCGAGGGGTTGGAGGCGGCGCTGGACGCCGCGGCGCCCGGCGTCAAATGCGAGACCGTCGAGGAGGCGTGGCGGGAGACCATCGAGCGGTACGGGATCGAGAAGGAGGACCGCATCGGCTACTCGATGGGGCTCGGCTACCCGCCGGACTGGGGCGAACACACCGCGAGCATCCGCCCCGGGGACGAGACCGTCCTCGAAGCGGACATGACGTTCCACATGATCCCCGGCATCTGGACCTCCGACGTCGGCATGGAGATCAGCGAGACGTTCCGCGTCACCGCGACCGGCGCGGAGACGCTGGCCGACTTCCCGCGGGAGCTGTTCACGGCCTGAGCGGTGACGAGAGGCGCCTCACAGGAACTGAATCGAGCGATCGCTCTCGGGTCTGTGCTGTAGGTGCGCGGTACAGCGGTCTCATCAGGCCGAGGCCGGTTCGGACGAGGACGACCGGAACTCGTCGATGTGGTCGTAGTAGTACGCGAGCGCCCGATGGACGTCACCGAGACTGAGATCGGGGTACAACTGCGTGATCTCGTCGGGACCGTAGCCGCTGTGTTCGTACGCCGAGGCGACGTCTCTGACACGGATTCCCGTCCCTTCGATCGTCGGCGCACCGTCGCTGTGTTCTGAATCCCGAACGATTCCCATATGTCGAATTGGCCGTACACCGACTTAAACACGGGGTCCGGCGATCGAGCCGTCCCGCTCCGGTCGAGACGCGTACCTCGCGCGGCGATACGCCTCGATCGATCGCGACGAAGTCAGTCGGGCGTGGCGACCGCGTTCTCCAACTCCCCGCCCTCCTCCAGCGCGTCGACGTTGTCCGCAACGATGTCGGCCAGCCGGTCCCAGTGTTTCGGGGTGTGACCGCCGGTGTGCGGGGTGATGAGGCAGTTCTCCAAGTCCCAGAGGACGTGGTCCGACGGGAGCGGCTCGGGGTCGGTCACGTCGAGCGCGGCGCCGCGGATCCCCTCGGTCTGGAGCGCGGACACTAAGGCGTCGGTGTCGACGAGGCCGCCGCGGGCCGCGTTGACGACGACCGCGTTCGGCGGGAGCGTCGCCAGCTCCGCCTCCCCGACCATCCCGCGGGTCAGGTCGTTGAGCGGGCACGCGAGGACGACGTAGTCGGTCCGAGCGAACGCCGCGTGGACATCCTCGTCGTCGAAGCCGAGCACCTCGTCGGTGGGGCCGCCCTTCTCGGGCGTGTAGCGGATCCCGATCGTCTCCACCTCGAAGCCGGCGAGCCGCCGGACGACGGCCTGGCCGATCGAGCCGAGCCCGACGACGGTGACCGTGCTGTCGGTGAACTCGCGCGACTGGAAGTGGCGCCACTCCCCGTTCGCCTTCCGGCGGAATCCCTCGTGGAGGTTCCGCGCGAACACGAGCATGTTGGCGATCGACTGCTCGGCGATGCCCGGGGCGTGGATCCCGCCCGCGTTCGTCACGCGAACGCCGTGCTCGCGGAGCGCGTCGGTCGGGACGTGGTCGGTGCCGGCGAAGGTACACGCGAACAGCTCCAGGCGGTCGGCGCGGTCGAGGAGGTCGGCGTCGAGGGTGATGCCGGTCGCGACGCGGGCCCGCGGCACGAGGTCGCGCTCCTCGGCGGGCGTCCGCGCGAGCGCGACCGTCCGGTCCGGGAGCCGCTCGCGGAGCGCGTCCGCGTACGACGCCATCGACAGGCCTTCCGTCCCCTCGCGCAACACGACGATGTCGGGGTCAGCGGTCTGGTCTGAGCTCATGAGCGGTGGGCGCGTCGGAACGACGCGTTGACGGATCAACGCGAGGGGGTTTCTTAGCCTTTCGTGTATCCAATGTACACGACAATCGTGTACGACGAGCCACGCTTAAGACGGTCGAGCGAGAGAGCCACTCGCATGAACGAACCGATCCGCGATCGGCTCGCCAGCGTCCGCCGCCGCTTCCACCGACACCCGGAGCCCGCGTGGCGCGAGTTCCTCACGACGGCGACGCTCGCCGAGGAGATTCGGTCGATCGGCGTCGATGAACTCGCGATCGGCCCGGACGCGTACGACCCGGCCGACCGCATGGCGGTCCCCGACGCCGACCTGGAGCCGTGGATCGAGCGCACCCGCGAGCACGGCGCGGACGAGGAGCTGCTCGACCGCATGACCGGCGGGAACACCGGCTGCGTCGCCGTCCTCGACCGCGGCGAGGGGCCCGCGATCGGCCTGCGCGTCGACATCGACGGGCTGTTCATCGAGGAGTCGACCGCCCCCGACCACGACCCCGTCGACGAGGGGTTCCGCTCCGAGATCGACGGGACGATGCACGCCTGCGGCCACGACGTGCACATGACGTGGGGGCTCGCCGTCCTCGAAGCGATCGCCGAGAGCGACTTCGCCGGCCGGCTGGTCGTCTTCTTCCAGCCGGCCGAGGAGACCGGCGGCGGCGGCCACCCGATGGCCGAGAGCCGGTTCGCGGACGACCTCGACTACCTGCTCGCGGTCCACGTCGGCCTCGATCACCCGACCGGCGAAGTCGTGGCGGGGATCGAGAAGCCGCTGGCGATGGCGCACCTGGACGCGACGATCGAGGGCACGTCGGCGCACGCCGGAAAGGCCCCGAACGAGGGCGACAACGCGATGCAGGCGATGGGGACGGCGATCGTGAACGCGTACGGGATCGCGCGCCACGCCGACGGCATGACGCGGGTGAACGTCGGGTGGGCCGAAGCCGGCAGCGCGAGCAACGTCGTCGCCGAGCGCGCGGAGATGGAGGCCGAGGCTCGCGGCGAGACGACCGAGCTGATGGAGTACGTGAAACGCCGGTTCGAGACCACCGTGCGCGCCGCGGCGACGATGCACGGCTGTCGCGGGACCGTCGACGTGGTGAGCGAGTCGCCGCGCGCGGACAGCGACCCGGAGCTGCAGGCGCTGGTGACCGAGGTCGCCGAGGGGGTCGACGGGATCGACGGCGTGCGCCCGGCGGCGGACTTCGGCGCGAGCGAGGACGCGACGTTCCTGATGGAGCGCGTCCAGGACGAGGGCGGGCTGGCGACGTACCTCATCGTCGGCACCGACCACCCGACGAGCCACCACACCCCGACGTTCGACGTCGACGAGCGGAGCATCCGACACGGGGTGGACGTCCTCGTCGGCGCGATCCGGGACCTCGAACGCCGGCACCCCGTGCCGCACACCGGGGGCCACGCGACCGTCCGGTCGGGGGCGACCGGCGACGGGTCCGGTCAGGGGTGAGCGGCGACGATCCCGACGGCGAGGAGACGACGAAGGCCGTCAGCTGACCGCCGCGCTCGCGCTGACGGCGTCGACCGCGTCGAGGAAGAGCCCGGTCCCGAGCGCGATCTCGCGTTCGGTCGCGTCGAGTGGAGGGAGGAGCCGAATCGTCTTCTTCCCGCAGCCGAGCGTCAGGAGGCCGCGATCGAGGGCGGCCTCGACGACGGCCGAGCGCCGCTCGGGCGTGTCGAACTCCACCGCGAGCATCAGCCCCTTGCCGCGGACGTCGACGACGGTCTCCGGCGCGTCGTCGCGGAGGAGCTCCCTCGCCTGCCGGCCGCGCCGGGTCGCGTTGTCGAGCAGGCCGTGTTCCTCGATCGCCTCCAGCGTGAGCGCGCCCATCATCGAGCCGAGGAGGTCGCCGCCGCCGAACGTCGAGCCGAGGCGGTTCTTCTCCGAGGGGAAGACGTCCGACCGGGAGATCGTCGCGCCGACGCGCAGCGCCTTCGCGGCCGCGATCACGTCCGGCTCGATGGGGTAGTGGTCGGACGCCCAGATCTCCCCGGTCCGCCCGACGCCGGACTGGATCTCGTCGGCGACGAGCGGGATGTCGTACTCGTCGGTGACGGCCGCGACCTCGTCCATGAACGCGTCGCTGGGGAAGCGGTAGCCGCCGACGCCCTGGATCGGTTCGAGCGTCAGGAAGGCGATCTCCGCGGGGTCGACGCGGCCGCCCTCGGGCGCGAGCATGCTCCGGAGCCGGGAGCCGCCGCCGGCGAAGAAGCCGCAGTCGCAGGTCTCGGCGTCGCAGCCGCGGTCCGCGCAGAACGGCACCGTCTCGATCCCGCCGATCTCGGGGTAGCGGCGCGTGTACACGTCCTTCGACTTCGTCAGCGAGAGCGTCCCGAGCGTGCGGCCGTGGAAGCTCCCCTCGAAGGCGACGCCGTACTTCGCGGGCGAGCGGTGGTCGTGCGTGATCTTCATCGCGTTCTCCATCGCCTCGGCGCCCGAGTTCGAGAGGAAGACGGTGTCCATCCCGTACTGATCCGAGACGTCGGTCAGCCGGTCCATGAGGTGACTCGACCCGGGGAAGTCCGCCTCCTCCGGGGTCGGACCGGAGCCGAAGTACATGTCCTGGCCGGCGATCTTCAGCGGCTCGACGAGGTCGAACTCTCGCAGCTTCGAGAGCACCTTCTCGTTGTTGTAGCCGAGGGGGGCCGCGCCGATGTGACAGGTGAAATCGAGGAGGACGTTGCCGTCGACGTCGGTGACGAAGGGGCCGTCCGCCTCGCGGGTCACGTCCCAGACGAACTCGTGGGAGTACTCGCTGGGCGCGGAGTGCGACTGGTGGAAGTCGACCCAGCGCCGCGCGTTCGGGCCGGGGATCGCGTCCGCGGACGGTTCGGCCGTGTCCCTATCCATACACAGATTATGTGTACTACGTACATTAAAACTTGGTATAGCGGCCGGACGAATCGGACGCGACCGCCGTCAGTCGTCGTCCGATCCGGCGGACTCGACCGGTCTCGACGGGGCGTCGGCGTCGTCGCGCGACCCCCACAGCACGGTCTCACGCTGGAACAGCACCTGGGCGTAGTTCCCGCCGAAGTCCTTGATCAGCGACAGCATCGCGAGGAAGCAGACGAGCGCGAACGGCGTCCCGGTGATGATCGCCGCCTGCTGGAGCGTGTTCGCGCTGCCGCTGCCGCCGAGGATCATCAGGATCGCCGCGGTCATCCCGAGGACGACCCCCCAGAAGATCCGGTTGACGTTCGACGGCTCGGCCTTCCCGCCGGTGGTCATCATCGAGACGGCCAGCGTCGAGGAGTCCGCGGACGTGACGAAGAAGGTCGTCACGAGTATCATGAACGCGTAGATCAGCACGGAGCCCACCGGGATCGTCATCGACGCGCCCCCGACGTTCAGCGAGAAGTTCAGCGCCTCGAAGAGGATGAACCCGGACACCTCGGGGCCGGCCTCGCCGGCGATCACCGCGCCGAAGTCGGCGATGCCGTTGTGCTGAGCCCACACCGCCGTGCCGCCGACGAAGGTGAACCACGGGATGGTGGCGCCGGATGTCGCGACGATCCCCGTGAACGCGACCTCGCGGACGGTCCGCCCCTTGGAGATCCGCGCGATGAACAGCCCCGCGAACGGCGACCACGAGAGCGCCCACGCCCAGTAGAACACGGTCCACGCGTTCATCCAGCTGGTCGCGCTCCCGTCGCCGCCCCCCATCGCCCCGGCGCCGGTGAAGAGGCTCATCGAGACGAACTCGCTGACCATCCCGCCGAACGCCTGCGTGCCGAGCAGCACGAGGAACAGCGTCGGGCCCACGACGAACGTCACGAGCATGAGCGCGACGAAGAGGATCATGTTGAAGTTCGACAGCCGGCGGATCCCCTTGTCGACCCCGAGCACCATCGAGGTCGTGAACAGGAGGGTCATCATGGTGACGACGAGGAGGATTCCCAGGTCGCCCATGCTGATCCCCCACTGGTAGTCGAGGCCGGTGACGAACTGGCTCCCGATGAAGCCGAGCGAGGTGGCGACGCCGCCGATCGTCGCGAAGACGGCGAGGATGTCGACGACCTTCGCGGCCGGGCCGTCGAGGTTGTCGGCGCCGAGGATCGGCGTGAGCGCCGACGAGACCCGCAGCGGGACGTTGTCGTAGTTGTACGCGAAGTAACCGATCGCGATGCCCATGATGGTGAACACCGCGAGCTGCGGCAGCGCCCAGTGGAACAGCGTCTGCTGGACGGCGACCGTCATCGCCTCGGCCGATCCGCCCTCGACCCCACCGAACAGCGGCGAGGGGTTGTTGTAGTAGAACAGCGCCTCCGTCGGGCCCCAGAAGACGACGCCGGCCGCGAAGCCCGCCGAGTACAGCATCGCGAAGAAGGAGAGGAAGCTGTACTCAGGCGGCTCGTCGCCGAGCTTGATCGCTCCCCACGGGCCGACGATCAGGAAGAGGAGGAAGAGGACGATCAGGAAGACAATGAGCAGCAGCGCCCAGTTGAACGCGCCGAGCAGCTGACTGTTCAGCGACGAGATGCCGCTCTCGACGGCGGACGGGCTGATGAAGAACGCGACGATCACGCCGAGCGTGATCAGCGCGCCGAACGCGAAGACGATCGGGTCGATCTCCTCGCGGAACTCGGTGAAAATGCCCCCCTCCGAGCCGCTCACGGCGTGACACCTCCGTCACGGCGACGACTACTTGGTCCACGGTGCCTCCGCCGGTCGAGTACCATGCCACGTGCTGGCATACACGGTGGATCGAAATTGTACACAATAAGTGTTTCTCAGTGTGGCGCCTCATAACCGTATTATGAAGTATGTATATATATTCAACGAGAACCGTATAGGATCCGGAAGAGACGCGATCGACAACTTCTAACGGAGTTTACTCGACAGTCAGCAAGAAAACACCGAGATAACCGAAGACATCGTGTCGAACCGCGCCGAAACTCGAACGGCGGCGAACCTGTCAAGGTCGAGTCCGCGTCGAAAAACGGGTCGGCGGCGGATGGCGTGTCACCGATATTCGTTACCGGCCGGGGCTGGACCGTCGGGAGCGGTCGGTGCTCAGCCCGTCGGCAACGCGTCGGCCCGCCGGCAACGCGTTAGTTCGTCAGCTCTTCGAGCGTGCGCTCGTGGGAGGCGGCGCTCTCCGTCAGTCGCTCGGCGAACTCGTCGACGCGGTCCTTGATCTCCTCGCCGGCCTCCTCCGGCGAGAAGGAGTCCGACATGGTCAGCAGGCGGACGAACGCGCGCAGCTCCTCGTCGGTGAGCTCGGCGAACTCCTCGTCCTCGAGCTTCCCGACCACCTCGTCGACGTCGATCTGGCCGACCGGGTCGACGTTGAACTCGACGTTGACCATGCGGTAGTTCGACCCGGCGAGCCGCTGTTCCGCCTTGCCGACCCCCTCCGAGAGCATGTCCTTGAACGGCGTGTGGTACCCCATCGTGCCGAGGTGGAGGAACGCGAGCATGTCGGTGATCCCCTGGGTGTACGCCTCGCGGTCCTCGTCGTCCGGGTCGAACACCGTCTTCCGATCGCGCTCCTCCAGACACTCGAAGAGGATGCTGAAATCGAGGATGGCGTTCCGGACGCGGCGCCGGATCCGGTTCCGCTTCTGCTTGCGGGAGTGGTCCGTGTAGTCCGTCTTGCGCCCGAGCAGAAAGTCACGGTCGGAGGGGGTGAGGATGCCGCGGGGCCGGTCCGACTCGGCCGCCGCCTCCAGCGACTCCGGCACGTCGTTCTGGCTCATGTCCCGAACACCGGGTGCCACGGGATTAACAGTACTGGTCCCGCGAACGCGCTCGCGCTCGCTCGGGCCGCGAAGACTCGCTTACAGTCCCGCTACGGGCGCCGCCGCGAGAGCTCGACGAACGCGTCCGACAGCAGGTCGACGCCGATCCCGAGGCTCTCCTCGTCGATATCGAACGTCGGGGTGTGGTGGCTCGTCGGGTGGTCGGTGCCGACGAGGACGTACGACGCGAGCCCGCCGGCGTCCTGAACCCGCCCCATCAGGTAGGTCCCGTCCTCGCTCACGCCGAACTCCTCGGTCGGGACCACGCGGTCGACGCCGTCGACGTCCCACGCCACGTTGCCGATGACCTCCCGGAGCGCCGGGTGGCTGTCGACGCACGGCGACTCGCTGATCACGCGGGGGGTGACGTCGCAGTCGTGGAGCTCGGCGGCGGCGTACAGGACCCGTTCGAGCTCGGTGCGCGCGTACGTCATCAGCGCGGTCGTCTCGCCGCGGACCTCCGCCTCGATCGTCACCGCCTCGGCGACGACGTTGCTCGCGGAGCCGCCCTCGATCCGGCCGACGTTCACCCGCGTCGCGCCGTCGGCGTGGCGCGCGATCCCGTACGCGTTCTGGATCGCGGCCGCGGCCGCCTGCATGGCGTTCGCGCCCTCGTTCGGCGCCTTCCCCGCATGGGCGCTCGCCCCCTCGAAGGTGGCCGTCAGGTGCGCCATCGCCAGCGGGCTCTCCGCGCCGGCGACGATCTCGCCCGTCGGGTGTCCGAGCCCGACGTGGAGCGCGAAGAGGTAGTCGACGCCGTCGAGGTGGCCGCTCTCGGCCATCGCCTTCCCGCCGCCGGAGACCTCCTCGGCCGGCTGGAAGAACACCTTGAGGGTGCCTTCGAAGTCGCTGTCGGCGATCGCCTCGACCGTCCCGAGCGCGATCGCGAGGTGCGCGTCGTGGCCGCAGGCGTGCATGTAGCCGTCGTGTTCCGAGCGGAACCCCTCCGCGGCCGGCCGGTGGTCGGGGTCGGTCGACTCGCGGATCGAGATCGCGTCGAGGTCGACGCGCAGGCCGATACACGGCCCCTCGCCCCGCGCGAGCGTCGCGACGACGCCCGTGTGGCCGCCCGCGGTCCGGTCGAGCAGGTCCCCGTCGACCCCGGCGTCGCGGGCCCGGTCGAGCCACGGTCGGATCTCGTCGTCGTCGGGAACGGCCATCCGCTCGTCGGTCGCGAGCGCCTCGCGGCCGACGGCGATCTCGTCGACGCCGATGCGTTCGAGCTCCTCGACGACGCGGGCGGTCGTCCGGAACTCCCGCCACCCCGGCTCCGGATGGCGGTGGAACGCCCGCCGGAGATCGCTCAGTCTGGCTCGCGCGTCGTGAGGCATCTGTCCGGAAGGAAAGCGGTCAGGCTACTTAACGATAGCCGCCGGACGGGCGGGGGGTCAGAGCGAAAGGGGGTGTCACTCCTGGGGCGGCCCGGACCAAACCGCCTCGATCCGCCCCTCGACCGCATCGAGTACGGTCGCATGTACTTCGAGCGGGTGGAGCGACGACAGGTCGAGGTCCGTGACCGTAGCGCCCGTCGGCGGTTCGTGAAAGTGCACTCGGCTGTTGTGCGCGTTCGGATGTCGGTCCCAGCGACACTCCCATCGACCGGTATCCCGAGTCTCGACGTAGTGTATCGAGAAGTCGCCCGTGGCGAACCACCGAACGTCGATTCGCGCCGTAGCCACCGTCTCGGGGTAGCGGTCCGCGGCGAGCGACGCGCGAAGGAGCCGCGGTTCGTACGGATCCGGTTCGAACTGGACCTCGTCGACCAGCGGATCGGCCGTCAGTTGTCGCTCGATCAGTCGTAACGTCTGTCGGTCGGGCGGACCGGTCGAGCCGGACGCCGAACTATCGGAGGGCGGGTCCATCTTCAGGCGGGGATCAGGTGACCGTCGTTCTCCGAGAGCCGGCGGGCCAGTTCGTAGAGTCGAATGTCCCGAGTCACGCCCTTCCACTCGCTTACCGCGGTCATTCGGTCGTGGATCGTCTCGTGGTCGGCGGCTTCGAACACGGAGACGGAGTTCGGATCGGCGGTCTCGAATCGGTCCTCGTATTCGGCTCGCCGCTCTTCGAGCGCCGCGACGCGACCGACAATTTCGTCGACGGAGAGCTCCGCGGCGATCCGGCTCGCGTCCTGCCATTCGAGGTAGCCGTCGTGTCGCTCGTACGTCGCGGGGCGGGTCTCTCGGTTCGCGCGAGCGACGCCCATCTCCGCCAGTCGGTCGAGATGCTTCTTCGCCGCGTTCGGAGAGCAGTCCGCGAGCTCCGCGATGTCGGTGTACGCCGTCGGCGACGTGATCCCGAGCACGACGTCGTAGACCCGGCCGAACGTGTCCGTATCGTCCTGCCACCGAGACCCCTCGGCTCCGGGTTCCGGTGCCGGATCGAACTCGCTCATACTGCCATCTACGTGGAGGGCCTCAATATATCTTTGTATCTCTCAAATATCTGTGCGAATCCGCGGAACGGCGGTCGCCGACGAAGTCGTTCGCTTGTCGCTACTCCTCGTCCGCCGCCGCCACCCGCACCACCTGCTTCCCGACGTTGTCGCCCGCGAACAGCCCGAGGAAGGCGTCGGGCGCGCGCTCTAACCCCTCCACGACCGTCTCGCGGTGTTCGAGGTCGCCGCTCGCGACCCAGCGCCCGAGGCGCTCGCCGGCCTCGCCGAACCGGGTCGCGAAGTCGCTGACGAGCAGCCCTTGCACGCGCGCTCGCACCGGAATGAGCCCGGGGAGCTTCCGCGGCCCGGTCGGCGTCTCCTCCTCGTTGTAGTGGGCGATCTGCCCGCAGACGGCGACCCGGGCGTCGAGGTTCAGCTCGGTGAAGACGGCGTCCGTGATTGGACCGCCGACGTTGTCGAAGTAGACGTCCACGCCGTCGGGCGCGGCCTCGTCGAGCGCGTCGCGGTAGTCGTCGGTCGCCTCGTAGTTGATCGCGGCGTCGAAGCCGAGCTCGTCCGTGAGCCACGTCGTCTTCTCGTCGGAGCCGGCGAAGCCGACGACGCGACAGCCGGCGCGCTTCGCGATCTGGCCGACCACCGAGCCGACCGCGCCCGCGGCGCCGGAGACGACGACCGTGTCGCCCGGCTTGGGCTCGCCGACCTCCAGCAGGCCGAAGTAGGCGGTCCGGCCGGGCATCCCGAGGACGCCGAGGTACGCCTCCGGATCGGCGACCGTCGGGTCGACCGGCGCGACGTCGTCGGCGTCGAGCGTCGCGTAGTCGGCCCACCGGCCCTCGCCGGTCACGAGGTCGCCCGGGTCGTAGGCGTCGTGCTCGCTCTCGATCACCTCCCCGACGATCCCGCCCTTGAGGGGGTCGCCGACGGCCCACGGCTCGGCGTACGACTCGGCGTCGCGCATCCGCCCGCGCATGTACGGGTCGACAGAGAGGAACCGGGTGCGGACGAGGAGCTCGCCCGGCGCGGGGACCGGAACGTCGGTCTCGCGCAGTTCGAAGCAGTCCAGGTCGGGCTCGCCGGTCGGGCGCTCGGCGAGCAGCCACTCTCGGTTGGTGTCCGTCACGGGCGCCGTTGACGACCGGGCCCTAACAGGGTTTGGACCCCGGCGGGGAGCGGGGGCGAAGCGAACGGGTCATTTGACCGCTCCCGCCGGCAGGCTCGGAGTCCCGTCGTCCCACGTCAGTGCGTCGAGCGCGTCCACGAGATCGTCGAGTCGACGATCGAGCACGTTCAGCGGATGCGCGTCGAGAAACGTGGCTTCGGCTCGCTGGACGGTTTCGCCTCGGTAGTTGATCTGGAAGTGGCACTCTCCGAGCTCGGTGTGCGTTTCGTCTTGATGCCATCCCACCATGAGATCCCGATCGGATTCGATCCACTGAATCCCGTAGAAGTCGTACGAATGGGTCCGCGGAAAGTCGAACCTGACCTGTAGTTCAGCCTCGCCGACAGGGTACGACGCTTCGAGGAACCGTTCGGGTGCGATCGCGGCCCGGACTCCGACCTTGTTCCCGGCGGACGTGTGATACCAGACTCGGTCGACCGGAGAGTCCGCCGAAGAAGCCTGAGTCTGTAGCCGGTTGGAAAGAGGTGGTGATTAATATTTGGTGGGTTGTGGCAGCGTGTCGGCTTCCTCCCCGCCCACCGTGGGGCGAGGAATCCGCCTCGCTACCTAGTTTGAAAATCCTGGAGAGTCGTATCCGTTTGTTGAGATTCACACGATTTGCGAGAAAGATCATGAGACGCTACTGAGAATGCAGGAGAGATCTCACGGCTTCAGTCGCGGGGGAATCCGTCGGCCAGTTATCAAACCACGGCGTTTGCCCGCCGGGTGTCCCACGTTACAAATCTCCTTCTTCCACCCGCTTCATCCCCTGCACCAGCAACCCCTTCCACGTCAATCCGTACCTGTTTTTCAGTTGTTTCATCTTCTCGAACTGCTCGTCATCAGCTACTTCGATGTGAATATTGTTCGGCATGCTCTAATAGAAAAAGCATAGCTATTTGTATTTGTGGGTTCACATACTCAATAGCGATGAAGCGCACCAACACGTTCGCCGTGCGGCCGCTCTCCGAGGCTGGGGAGCACGTACTACGGGACCTGTTGGATGCGTCAGCCGCACTCTGGAATGAGGTCAACTACGAGCGCCTCATGCGGTACAATGACGAAGACGGTCTCGAAGATGAGAGTGTCTGGGACGCAGACACCGGCTCACTGGAAGGACAGTACAAACCTGTCCTCGGCGCGTCCACTGCCCAACAAGTAATTTCGAAAAACAGCGAAGCGTGGACTGCGTTCTTCGAGAGTAAGAACGCATATTATGACGAGTCAAACGACTCGGTCACGGAGCACCCCAACCCGCCGGGGTTCCGGGGAAACAAAGATGACGGGCGTGTCCTCAAAGGACTCATCCGGAAAGACGCATACAGCGTCGAGTGGGGCACACGATCGCGACTTGAGATCGTCGTCGGGGAAGACCTCCGAGACAGACACAACAGCCCGAAAAGCCGCCTCCGGCTTGAGATCGTCGGCGAACCGAACTGGCCCGACTACGAGGACCAAGGCCGGTTAGAAGTGTGGTACGACGAAACTGATGGCACATTCAGAGCCTCGCAGCCCGTGACGATTCCTGACGACACACGGGCAACTCCACTGGCTGATGACACAGCCGCTCTGGATGTCGGTGCCAACAACCTCGTCGCTTGTACCACCACGACCGGCGACCAATACCTGTACGATGGCTCGAGTCCATTTGACCAGTTCCGCGAGACGACCGAACGGATCGCGGACCTCCAATCGAAACTCGACGACCAACAACAGTCGAGTACACAAGTCGACCGCCTGTCCAAGGTGAAGTACGGCCGACGCGATCACGCACAAGACGCACTGGTTCGTGACCTCGTCGAACGGTTGTACGAGGAAGGCGTGTCGACTGTGTATGTCGGTGATCTCAAAGACGTGCTCTCGACACATTGGATGCCGGAGGTGAACGCGAAGACGCACAACTTCTGGGCGTTTCGGCGGTTCATCGATCGGCTAGAGTGTGTCTGTGAGGAGTACGGCATCGAGGTCGTGGAGGAGTCTGAGTCGTGGACAACCCAAGAGTGTCCAGAGTGCGGCGAGCGTGAGGAGACAGCGCGCAACGGTGACGTGTTCCGCTGCGTGTGTGGGTTCGAGGGACATGCTGATCTCAAGGCGAGTCAGCTGTTCCTTGAACGCGAGACTGGTACGGACGTGGGGCTGATGGCTCAGCCCGTGTGCCTTGAGTGGGACGACCACAAGTGGTCGGAGACACCAGACTCTCCCGAGAGGGAAAGTCCCAAAGAGGAGCGCACAGACCGGAGTACCCGCCGAACGGTGGGGAACATTGCCTCTGTGGAATCGGCATAGTCCGACATCCCAACAGAGGAATCCCACGACTTCAGTCGTGGGAGGAAGTCAATGTGAGAGCGAGACCGACGACTCCGACGTATCGTGCCGTCCCGGGTAGAGCTCGCGAGCGTCGTCGTAGAGTTCGAGCGCATGCTTGAGCAGGCGCTTGTTGTTCTCGTACCGCTCCCACCGGCGAAGGACACGGTTGCGTTTTCGGATCGCTGTGGTGTCGAGGCCGTCCCCGGTGAGCGTCGCTTCCAACTCGTCACGCGATTCGATCTCGAATTCGGCCTTCCACTCGTCGAGTTCCGACTGGATGTCCGCGATTTCCTCGCGGAGTTCCTCCCGCGTATGTGCGTTGATCAGCTCGGTCAGTTCGCTGAAGTAGCGCAGCTGGTAGTTCGGTGCGTACTTCGTGTTGCCGTCGTCGCCGTCGACGGCCTGCAGTTGCTCGAACTCGACGAGCATCTCGAGCTCGTCTTTCGCGGTTTGCCACGCGGACACCTGCGCTTCCTCGCGTACCCACTCGACAGAGCGAGGCTCGGTGAGCGTTGTCGCGATCTCTCTGACCCGTTCCCGAGCAGAGAGGTCGTCGGTCCAGGGCCCGAGGCCGCCGTCAGTCATGCGTGCTGATACGTATCTTGCTCGAATATTTCTTTTGACGGAGCACACATATACGAGAGTGTCCGTTGCCGTGCGGCCGGTACCCGCCGCCGGTTCCGTCATAGACGAGACACCGGTCGATCCACGGCGAACGTGAATCGCAATCGAGTGATACCGCTGGCCGACTCGGCACCTCGTGAGACGACGGTCAGACGCCGTCAGTCCGGGTCTCGATACAGCACGGACAGCGCCCACGCCGCGGCAAGCACCAGGCTCACGACCATGATCGTCGGTAGCAGGACTTCCAGTTGCGCCGTGCTCAGACCGAACATACTTAATCTAACGTACGAACCCATTTGAACCTGACCGGCCGGAGGAGCGTTCGAGCCGACCGAATTCACCCCGTCGGCGGCCGGTCTCAGTCGTCTCCCAACGGAATCGTCAGCTCGCCGTCCGCCTCTTCGACCTCGGTCCCGAACGCCGCGGAGCGCTCGGCGACGGTGTCGCGCACCCACTCGGCGACCTCGTCGTCCGCCAGCGTCGCGGCCTCGTCGACGATCGCGGTCGGCTCGACGCGGAGTTCGTCGGGGGCGCCGTCGCGGACGACCAGTTCGAACAGCGCGCTCCGCTTGTTGCGGACGCCTTGGCGATCCTGATAGCTGACGTAGTCGTCGACAAAGTCGCCCGCGTCGTAGATGATCGGCCGACCCTCGTACACCTCGACGCCTTGGAGGACGTGCGCGCTGTGGCCGTGGACGACGTCGACGCCCTGATCGACGAGCCACCGGCCGAACCGCTCGTGGACCCGACGGGGTTCGGTCTCCCAGTTCGGGCCCCAGTGGAGGGAGGCGACGACGAGGTCCGGATCGTGCGACAGCGCGCCGTCGAGAACTCCCTCGACGAGCGACCGCGTCTCGGCAATGCCCGGATCGAGCGTCGCGAAGGCGGTCCCCGGAGACGACTCCCCGGCGGCGAACGCCGCGGACTGGTCGGTGAGGGCGAACGCGGCGACCGTGAGGTCGCCCGCCTCGAAGACCGCGGGTTCGAGCGCCGCCGCCAGGTCGGTGCCGGCGCCGGCGCAGGCGATGTCGGCATCGGTCAGGTGTGTGCGTGTGTCCCGGAGCGCGGGTTCCCGGAAGTCGAGGATGTGATTGTTCGCGAGCGAGACGAACGAGGCGCCGGCCGCCTCCAGCGCCGGCACCGCGAAGTCGGGGTCCGACCGAAAGTAGTACCCCTTGTCGGGCCACCGCGTACCGCGGTCGGAGACGCAACACTCCAGGTTGGCGACGAGTCCGTCGAGCGCGTCGAGGCGCGACAGCGTCGACCCCCAGACGCCGGCGGGGTCGTCGTTGGCCCATCGCTCGTTGACGCTGCGGCCGAGCATAAGATCGCCAACGAAGCCGAGTCGGGCGTCGACGTCGGCGGCGTTCGGGCCGTCGCGGTCGTTTTCGGATTCCTCCGCCCGACCGGACGGGAGCGCGGCACAGCCGGCGACGCCGGCCAGTCCGGCGGCCCCCGACGCCAGCAGGCTTCGGCGCGTTCGCATCGTCTCACGGCTTCGGCGAGCGTCGGTTTCAAGCCGTCGGGTAGCGGCAGTCGGTTCCCCGTCGCGGTCGAGACACGATCGAGTCAGTACTCGATCGCCGCAGAATACCGGTCCAACACGAGGACGAACGCCGCGCCGACGAGCGCCGCGAGCGCGAACCGCGGCGCGGCGGCCCGCCACGACTCGCCGCTCGCCGCCAGCCGGATCGACACCTCGGCGAGGGGCGCCCGGAGCGCGCCGATAACGAGGCTCACGAGGAACGCGAGCGTCGCGGCCCGGGCGCGGGCGAGCGCGTAGCGGACCGCGTGGGCGACCGTGAACAGGCCGACGACGCCGCCGACGAGGAACGTCGCGACCGGCGGGACGGTCGCGAGGAGCGCGCCGCTGCCGTCGCCGGTGGCGAACGCGACGACCCCGTCGACCGCCCGGCTCACGGTACCGGACATGTACTCGTACTGGCCGAGCACGACGAGCAGCAGCGACCCGGAGATCCCCGGGAGCACCATCGCGCTGACCGCGACCGCGCCGGCGACGAAGACGACCGGCAGCGAGCTCCCGAGCCCGGTCGAGGCGTACCCGGAGGCGAGGAAGGCGAGCAGGAAGCCGGCGACCGCCGCCGCCTTGCGCCGCGGCGTGTCGAGCGCGACGCCGCGGAGCAGCACCGCCGCGCTCGCGGCGATCAGCCCGAAGAAGAAGCCGTACGTCGCGACCGGCCGAGTTGCCAAGAGGTAGTTGACGCCGCTCAACACGACCACGACCGCCGTGCCGATCCCCGCCCCGAGGACGAGGAGGAAGGCGCCGTCGACCTCGTGGAACGCCGCGCGGGCGTCCGGGATCTTCGCGGGACGAACGCCCGCGATCACGCGGCGGATCCGGGCGGGATCGATCGCGGTCACGGCCGCGATCAGCCGCTCGTAGACGCCGACGATCAGCGCGATGGTGCCGCCGGAGACGCCGGGGACCGCGTCCGCGCTCCCCATCGCGATCCCCTTCAGATAGACGGCGATCCACGCGCGGAGGTCGGCCATGAGACGTTACGCGCCGACGGGGACGAGCGCGGCGAGCGATGCGGCCGCACCGCGCGCTACCGCCGCGCCGGGTGCGGAGGACGGCGGCGCGTCGGGGGCGAGCGAGCGGGAGACGGGCGCATCGAGGGCGGACGCATCGAGGGTGTTCGCGTCGACAGCGGGTGCGTCGACGGCGGACCCGGCGGGCGCGCCGATCGCCGCCGTCGTGTTCGCGTCGTCGGTGGTGCCGTCGGTCGATCCGGAATCGCCGTCGGACGATCCCGAGCCGTCGTCGGCCGAGCCCGAGTCGCCGCTCTCGCTGCCGCCGCCGAGCGTCGTCTCTTCGAGGGCGACCGTGGCGGCCGCGTCGTCCGCGCCGACGACCTGCGCCTCGGTCACGTTAACCCTGCCGGTCCGGGCGGTCGGCGTACCGTTAGCGACCGACAGCCCGGTCGAGAGCTGGTAGGGACCGGTCGCGCGGACGCTGGTGTTCGTGTAGCCGTTCTCCGGGCCGAACTCATCATAGCCAGTCGTCGAGTACGGCACCGTGAGCTCGAAGTTCCCGTCCGCGTTGGCCTCGGCGTACTGGGTGTACTGGAACGTCTGCCCGGAGGATTTCTGCATCTGGACCGTCGCGCGCACTTCCTGGCCGGGCTCGGCGCCCGACCCCTCGATCGTCGCGCCGGGCACCCGTTCGAACGTCTTCACGAAGTCGTCCTGGAACGCCGCAAACAGCCCCTCGCCGAGGACCTCTTGGACATTAACGCCGAGCTGCTGGAGCACCCGCACCTGCAGCGCCGAGGCCGACTGGCCCCGCGCCTGGCTGGCGTGGACAAGCCGGTGATGCTCAAGCGCATCGACACGCTCCGAGGGGAGCCCGCCAATTCCACCGACTTGGGCGCTCCCATCCTCTTCGACAAACGCCCGCGCCTCCTCCATCGTGTCGAACTGTCGAATCATCGCGGAGGTGTTAGACGGAGCGACCGACACCTGAATCTGTTCGCCAGCCGCCGTCTGGGCGGCCTGTTGGTTCCAGTCAACAACCACCGGTCGTGGCTCAACCGCACTGCCGTGGTGTTCATACAGGCGGATCATCTGGCTCTCGTGGTAGCGCTGGGTGTTCACCTGCATGAGCGTCCGGAACCCACCCTGCTCGGTCTGTTGATACAGCGGGCGGTTGAAGTCGCTCACCGACGCGTTGCCCGAGTAGAACGTGACGGGGGCGTTGAACTTGGAGTTCGGTGACGCCATCTGGCGGTCGACCATCACGTACCGGGTATGCTCGCCCTCGGTGCTCTGGCTCGCGAGCACCTCGCGAGCCTCTTCTTCGCTCGGCGCGAGGAGATAGTCGGCCGCCTCGCCCGCGTTCTGCTGGAACGGGTTCGCGTTCGGGATGCGCTCGGCGCGCGTGGTGATCCAGTGGCCGTAGTCCCACCACGACTGCACGCCGTAGGCGCCCTCCGGATACTCAAAGTCGCCATCTGCGGGCCGCTCGTAGGTGCCGTACAGCTCCATCGGGTTGTCCGCGCCTTCGAGCTCACCCGGCGTGGGCGTCTCGTCGTTCATCCACTGGAGGCTGTCGTCCCACTGGACGACGTTGCCCGGCTGGCTAGAGTTGCCAGCCGTCCAGACTGGAGTGGCGACGCCGACGAGCGGGACGATCAGGACCGCGAGGACGGCGAGCGCGGTCATCACCTGCCACCCTTCGATGTCGCGGAGCGCAGCGAGGGAGGTGAGATCGATTGCGGCGAGCGTGACTTGCAGGAAGTACGCCGCGCCGACCGCGACGATCACCGCGAGGTAGTAGTTGAAGCGGGTCTGCGTGAACGCAGCGCTCCCGATGAACGCCGCCCAGACGACGAAGTAGAGCTCCTCGGTGTCGTACTCGACGAGGAACGTCGCGCCGACGAGGAAGGCGGCGGCGATGACGAGCCCGACCACCTGCCAGTCGAGGCCGACGACGCCGCCGATCGCGCCGTACAGTTGCGGGACCGCGTAGACGGAGCCAACGACCGCGAGCGCGGCCGGGATGTAGAGCGTGTGGGTGGTGTCGTCAGAGCGGTAGAGCGGACGCGCGAGGATGTACAAGATTGCGGCGAGCGCGAGGAAGAACGCGAAGCCGTACTGCGAGAGGACAAAGTCTGAGAAGGCGGCCTCTTGAAGCGGAGGTTGCCCCTCGCCGATGGTACGGAACGACGCACTCGCGCTGAAGCCGACGAAATTCAGGAGATTTCGGGTCAGTGTTGACCACAGTGAGGGCACCGCGAGCCAGATGAAGGCCGCTGACGCGAGAGTGAGGCCACCGACGGCGGGTGGGTAGCTCGTTGCCTCGATGTCACGCGATTCCCACTGGCGCGCGAGCCATGCGAGGAAGACGACGCCGACCGCAACGCCAAGCGGGAGGACCACTTGGAGGAGCGAGTACTGCGTCGGCGTGAACGAAATTGTGTCGAGCGGGATCAGCTGTAACGTCCCGCTGACGGTCATGGCGACTGTCCCGACGAAGGCGATCGGTTCGGGGCTTTTGCCGTGGTAGACATCGCTGGTAATCTTCACTGCGAGGAAGACCCCGGTGATACCGACCAGGAGGACGCCTGGCTGCCACGTCCACATGTAGAGGCCGAGTGCGGCACCGGCTGCGGCTGCGAATCCGGCGGGACGTCGCAGCGCGCCCCAGTCGCGATCGACAATGAGCTCCCAGACTGGCTTCTCCCGTTCCGCGACCGCGAAGGCGACAAGGAACGCGAGGACGGCGGTGCTCTGGAAAAACACCTCTGCCGCGCTGTGGTCCGGGAAGCCGACGAGTGAGTACTGGAGGAAGGTGCCGGAGAAGAGTGCGAGCGACAGCACGCCCGCAAGCGCGGGCACTCGATCGACGAACCGACGCGCAATAAAGTAGGTCGGCACCGCGACGAGCGCCCCGACGATAGGAGGCATGACGAGCATGACCTCCTCAGAACTCCCCATGATCGGCCGGGCAATCCAGATCCCAACAACCATGATATGGTCCCAGAGGGTCCCGAACTGTCCCGCACTATTTCCAAACGGAAACCCCGTCCACGGGTCGAACGGAAGCGTATTCGGCCAGTTCTCCAGGAGGTATTTCGTTTCGCGGAGGTGATACCACGCGTCGTTACCACGGAAGTATACCTCACCGTTTCGGACGAAGTTACCGTACGATCGGAGTCGCGTCCACAGCATGAACGCGAAGGTCCCGAGGAGGACCGGAACGTGGTACCAC
The DNA here is from genome assembly GCF_024494565.1 of Halorubrum rutilum. Next base: position 4,179 of record NZ_JANHDN010000005.1, on the reverse strand, counting down.
TGTTCGAGAAGATCGAGCGGGGATGAACCCGAGCCCTCGGACGAGTCCTGTTGCTGGCTCATTACAGGAAGTCACTGCGAAAACGTGCTTAAGACTTGTTATATATCGGTGCCGCCCTAGAGTGCGACTAGTTGTTCGATCCCCGTCCACATGGGTTATATTCCCTAGGCGTCAAGCGCCGTTCATGAGTCCACTCGTGGCCATCACCGGGACGCTGCTCGCGGTTACGGCGGTGCCGTACCTCGCGTTTTTGGGGTTGTATGCGTGGGTGGGCCCGTCCGGTTCGCCGGCCGAGAAGTCTGAGGCCAAACCGACGGTGAGCGTCGTGCTCCCGACATATAACGAGTCGCAAATCGTCGAAACGAAGCTTGAGGACCTGTTAGCACTGGATTACCCGATGGAAAAAGTCGAACTCATCGTCGTCGACTCGTCGACCGATGACACGCGCGAGATCATTCGCGAGTACTTCGCGGATCTCGAGGCGCCCGACCTCACCTTGATTGAGGAGGACGAACGGCGTGGCCTCGCGCCCGCACTCAACGAGGCATATGAGGCGGCCGAGCGCGAGATGGTCGTGAAGACCGACTGTGACTCAAAGCTCCCGCAGAATGTCCTCCGTGAAGCGGCCGCGAATCTCTCCGACCCGAAAGTGGACGCGGTCACAGGACGCAACGTCGAGGTCCTCGGCGGGAGCGGCGTGGAGTCCGGGTACCGCGGGGTCCAGTCACACATCCAACAGCTGGAGTCGCACCTCGACTCGACGCTCATTTTCCATGGTCCGTTCTCGGCGTTCGAAAACGATGCCCTGCTGCCGATCGATCCGAATTCGCTCGCCGACGATACGGAGCTCGCGCTGAAGATCCGTCGGCAGGGTGGCCGGGTGATTTTCGATCCTGCGGTACAGTACAAGGAGGCAAGCCATTCGGCGTTCGTGAAGCGACGGAAGCAGAAGGACCGGCGCGCGATGGGGTTGATCCGATTGCTGGTCCAGCATCGCGACGCACTCGGGGAGTACGGGAAGTACGGGAAGTTGGTGTTGCCGTTCAACTGGTGGTTCATGATCGTTTCGCCGTGGCTGTTGACGCTGACGCTGGTGGTCGGGACGGTCGCCGCGATCGCGTCGTTGGGTACGGCGGGGGCGGCCCTGCCGGTCGCCGTGGGATTGTTCACCTTCCTCGGACAGCGTGACGCGCTCGGGCCTGCGCAGGCGCTATACTCGCTGTTCGATACGCAGGTGTCGCTGCTGCGGGCGAGCGTGGAACTGCTCCGCGGGAAGGGAGACGGGACGTGGGAAGTAGACACCGAGCTCCGGGAGGCGTTCGAGTGACGTGAAGGTCCTGTTCGTCACCCACCGCTATCCGCCACGGACCGGCGGCGTCGAGACGCACGTGCGAGAGATTGCGACTCGACTCGCGGACCGCGGTCACAACGTGACCGCGTTCAGTGCGGATGCCGGCGACGATCTGTCGGCCCGAACGTCTAGCAAGGGGGTCCGGATACGACGCTTCCGGTCGCTGAACCCCGGTGAGTCGTTTTACCTCGCGCCACAGATGGCCGTCGCCGTCCGTCGTACGAACGCCGATGTCGTCCACGCTCACAACTACCACGCGTTTCCGCTGTTCTTCGCGGCGGTCGGTGTCACCGACGAGCGGTTCGTTGCGACGACGCACTACCACGGCAAGAGCGCGAACGGCGTCCGAAACACGCTGTTGTCCGGATACCGACCCTTCGGACGGTGGGCAGTCCGGCAAGCGGACGACGTGATCGCGGTCAGCGAGTGGGAACGGACGCGAGTGCGCGAGGACTTCGGGCTTGAGGCGACGGTGATTCCGAACGGCGTCGACGTCGATCGGTTCGCGAGCGCATCGCGCGAAGAACGCAAGCGACCGTATCTACTGTGCGTGGGACGACTGGAGGAATACAAAGGTGTACAACACGTGATTCGGACGCTGGCAGAGCTTCCAGAATACAGCCTCTTGGTTGCGGGGAGCGGACCGTTCCGCGAGGAATTAGAGCGGATCGCCCGCGAAATTGGCGTGAGCGACCGGGTCGAATTCCTCGGATACGTCGACGAAGAGCGATTACCGAGGCTATACGCCGGTGCGAGGGTATTCGTGAGCATGTCGTCGTTCGAGGCCTACGGGATGACCGTAGCCGAAGCGCTGGCCGCGGGGACGCCGTGTGTGGTTCGGAAAGCGGCGGCGCTCGAAGACTGGACCTCTCACGACGGGTGCGTCGGCGTCGAGGATCCGGATCCGGTCGCCGTCGCGAACTGCGTACGAACGGCGGCCGAGCGGCGGGTCGTCTCGGACGACATCCCGACGTGGGAGACCGTCACCGACGAGGTCGCCGATCGATACGGCGTGGGGAACACTCCCCGCGAGCGCGGAGCGTAAGTATTGTGTCTGGTGGCGTCCAGTTCAGGCTATTGTGAACGTTCTTCTCCTCACAGTAGACTCGTTGCGAGCCGATCGCGTGAGTCCTGAGACGATGCCCGCGACGCGCGAATTCGCCGACGGCTCCGTGGAGTTCACCGACTGCGTCGCCAACGGTCCCTCCACGCCCGCGTCGTTCCCCGCGATTCACGCGAGCAGGCACTTCGGGGGTACCTCCGGCCTCGGAATCCCGCCGCGGGAGTCGGACAGCGACATCCGGACGCTGGCCGAGACACTCTCCGACGCGGGGTACGCCACCGCCGGATACACCGACAACCATTTCGCCAGCGGATCGTATCACTACGACCGCGGGTTTGACGCCCTGTACGACGCGAGCGGGCGGACCGAGGCCGGGCGCCTCAAGCAGTTCGTCCAGTCGAACCTCGACAAAGACGGGCCGGTCTTCAGAACGATCGAGCGGGTGTACAACCGCGCCGACGCGCTGCTGGCCGGCGCGACCGGCGCCGAGGACGAGTACGAACGCGCCGAGTCGTTGAACGAACGCGCGCTCAACTGGATCGACGACCGAGACAGAAACTGGTTCACGTGGCTCCACTACATGGACGCGCATCACCCCTACGAGGCGCCTCCCGAGTACCAGCGGCGGTTCTTAGACGAGCCGTTGTCGTTATCCCGCTGTCGCGGGCTCTCTCGGAAGGGAACTCATCACCCGGACGAAGTCACGGACGAGGAGTGGGAGCTGATCCGAGGGCTCTACGACGCCGAGTGCGCGTACGTGGACGACCAGTTCGACGCGCTGCTTGACGCGCTCGACGAGCGCGGTCTATCGGAGGAAACCGTCGTCGTCTTTACTGCCGACCACGGGGAGCTCGTTGGAGAACACGGTCACGCAGGCCACCCGCCGGAGTTCTGGGAGGGCGTGATCCGTGTGCCGTTCGTCGTGTCGCATCCGGACTACGGCGCCGAGACCGTGGACGGACAGGTCCGACTCATCGACGTGGCGCCGACGATCGCTGACGCGGTCGACTGCCCGCCCGCCGAGAACTGGGAGGGAGCCTCGGCGCTCGCGGTCGCCGACGGCGACGTCGAGGCTCGAGAATACGCCTTCGGCGACGTGGGGCGGCAAGTCGACTACGGCCGGTGTTACGTGCGTCGGGCGGACGGGTGGAAGCTGCTGCGGCACGCCGACGACGGCGAGTTCTGCTTCAACGTGCGCGAGACGCCGGCCGAACGGCCGGAAGACGACCGATCCGGAGATACACCGGAGTACGATGAGTTATCGGCAGCGTTGGACGATCATCAAGAGCGAATGCGACGGCTTCGTGAAGAGGGGTCGGTCGGGATCGACGAGGACGAGGAAATGGTCGAAGAGCATCTGCGAGACCTCGGGTACTTGGAGTAGTTGCTGTCACAACCGAGTTGATATTCTCCTTATATACTGTTGAAAAATTAGTGAGAGTAAAATTAAAAGAAATATATACATATGATAGACTGTCGTTAAATTGTAGTATTTTACTGTTCGATAGAATTCTGTATAGTCTTACCACTACCGCGAGACCCCGAAGTTTAAATACCCCTTCTATTATATTATCGGGCGTTTCTGTCCATTAATTATCAATTAGACATCAAGTACCGGCTAGGTTTGTCCAATAAACCGGCTGTGTTGAATCGCCATACAGCAGCGAGGTAGGCCACTAAATCAAAGGAGTTGAAGCGGGAAGATTCGGTTGCCTATGACACAAATCTCCCGCTTCATCGGGGAGGTTGTGCCGGTTGCTCAAAG
>NZ_JANHDN010000004.1 GCF_024494565.1 Halorubrum rutilum | reverse complement strand
GCTTCGCCGTGCGAGCGCGGTCATGGTTCCGTGAGTTCCGCGAAATCGCGCTGATGTGTGTCGTCTATAACATCAAACGCCTCGTCAAACAGTGAATTCCAACGCCTTACAGCGATTCAACACGGCCTCTCGGGGGTATCGAGCGGCTCGCTCGTCGGGGATCAGGCATTTGTGTGCGTCGCCCCTTCGCCGATCCGATGGCAACCGGTAGCGAATCGGCGGGGAGTCGCGCGGGCGAGACGCCCGACGGCGTCCGCGCGGGCGTCGCGATCCACGGCGCGGGGAACTGTCCGGTCGTCGCGGCGTCGACCGCCCACGACGGCCCGATCACGGGCGTCAACTGGACGCACGCGGGCGACACGCACACCGAGGAGTTCCGCGCCCGCGACCCCGACGCGGTCGACCGGGCGGACGGCGTTCCGGCGGCCGCGTCCGTCGTCGACCTCGGCGACGAGCGGGTGTACCGGTACGACCGCCCGCGCGACGGGGAGTGCGCCTGTCGGGTGATCGAGGAGCTCGACTGCCCCATCGCCGACGCGCGCGCCGAGGACGGCGTGCTCCTGTTGACGCTCCACCTCCCCGACCTCGAACGCCTCCGCGACATCGTCTCGGCGCTCGACGGGATCGCGGACCGCGTCGAGGTCCGGTACCTCGTCCACGGCGCGGCGACCGACGACGCGGTCCCCGACCGGACCCTCGTCGACCGCGGCCGGCTCACCGACCGCCAGTGCGAGGTGTTACGGACCGCCTACCGGATGGGGTACTTCGAGCGCCCCCGAGACGCCAACGCGAGCGCGGTCGCCGAGGCGCTCGACATCGCTCCCTCGACGTTCGCCGAGCACCTCGCGGCGGCCCAGCGGAAGCTGCTGGAGGAGACGCTCGGCGAGGTCTGAGGTCGCGTCAGTCACCCCCGAGTTCGTTCGCTCTCCCGCCCTACGCCGCCTCTTGTCGGTCCAACGCCTCGTTGACCGCGAGCGGCACGACGACCCCGCCGCCGATGAACAGCGCGAGCGGGACCCACTCCGGGTACGCCAGGTTCAGCGACTCGACCGCGAGGGCGAGCGCGACGGTGAGGGTGATGCACGTCCCGATGACCGCGTTCTCGCGGGAGACCATGGGCGTGCGATCGGGACGAACCGATATGTGCATTTTGTCGCGGCGTCGCTCAGCCGTGGTCCCCGAGGCCGATCGCCGCGAGGTCGACGTTGTCGGCGACGAGGTCGGCGGCGCGGTCGTAGGGGGTGCGACCGTCGGTCGCGCCGGCGGCGTCCGCGTCGCCCTCGCCTCCCCCGACCGGCGGCCGCGGCTTTCCCGCCGCCGCGAATGTCCGGTCAACGAACGCCTCCCGGACGCCCTCGTTCTCGAAGAGGCCGTGGAGGTAGGTGCCGAGCGCCCGGTCGGTCGCCGCGCTCTCCGGGCCCAGCGGGGAGGCGACCGCCGCGGTCGGCGACGACCGGCCCATGTGGATCTCGTAGCCGGTCGCGGTCCCGTCCGCGCCGGCGAGCGGGCCGACTCCGTCGACCGACCGCGTCACGCGCTCCACGCGCTTCTCGGTCGAGAACCGCGTCTCGACCGGCAGCACGCCGACCCCCTCGACCTCGGTCGCCGCGCCGGTCCCCTCCACGTCGGCGTTCGTCAGCCGCTCGCCGAGGATCTGGTAGCCGCCGCAGAGGCCGACGATCGGCCCGGAAAACTCGCGGAGCGCGTCGTCGACGCCGGCGTCGCGGAGCGCGAGCAGGTCGTCGACGGTGTTCTTCGACCCCGGGATGACGACCGCGTCGGCGTCGCCGAGGGGATCGTCCTCCTCGCCGCGGGACGCGTCGAGCGGGACGTACGCGACCCGCACGCCGGGCTCGCGCGACAGCGGCTCTAGGTCGGTGAAGTTCGAGATCCGCGGGAGCCGGGGGACGGCGACCCGGACCGCGTCGGCGTCGGCGACCCCGTCGTCCGCGCCGAGGACGTTCGACCCGCCCTCGCTTCCTTCCTCGCCCGCGTCCGGCAGCGAGAGGCTGTCCTCCGCGGGGAGGCCGGGGTCGTCGTGCGGGATCACGCCGATGATCGGGACGCCCGTCCGCGCCTCGATCTCGTCGATGCCGGGCTCCAGCAGGGCGGGATCGCCGCGGAACTTCGTGACGACCGCGCCGGCGACGCGCTCGCGGACGTCGTCGGGGAGGAGTTCGAGGGTCCCGTAGAGGCTCGCGAAGGCGCCGCCCCGCTCGATGTCGACCGCGATCACGACTCGGGCGTCGGCGAACCGCGCGCACTCGATATTGGCGAGGTCCCGGTCGTGGAGGTTGATCTCGGCGATGCTGCCCGCCCCCTCGGCGACGATCACGTCGCGGTCGGCGGCGAGGCGGCGGTGCGCGGCCACCGCGGCCTCGCGGGCGCGCTCCCAGTGCGACTCGTAGTACTCGCCGGCCGCGTAGTGCCCGACCGCCTCGCCGTCGATCACCAGCTGGCTCTCGCCGTCGCCGCGCGGCTTGAGGAGCACGGGGTTCATGTCGGTCGTCGCCGGGACGCCCGCGGCCCGGGCCTGCACGTACTGGGAGATCCCGATCTCACCCCACTCGCCGTCCGGGGCGAGCGCGACCCGCGCGTTGTTGCTCATGTTCTGAGCCTTGAACGGGGCGACCGCGACGCCGTTCCGGGCGAGGTGCCGACAGAGCCCGGCCGCGACCGTGCTCTTGCCGGCGTGGCTCGCCGTGCCGGCGATCAGGAGCGTCTCGGCGTCGGGGTCGGAGTCGGTCACGGCCGCCTCCGCCGGGCCGCGCGTCGCCACCGGGGCATCTCAGTACTCCGTCCCCCGCCGCGCCCGGTGGCCGGCGTCGAAGGGGTGCGCCACCTTCCGGACGTTCGAGATCAGGTCGGCGACCCCCTCTAGGTACTCGGGCTCCGCGTGGCTCCCGGTGAGGACGAGTTCGAGGCCCTCGGGCTTCGACTCGGCGAGCGCGACGACGTCGTTCGGGTCGACGAGCCCGCGGTCGGCCGCGTACAGCAGCTCGTCCAAGATCAGCATGTGGACCCCCTCGTCGGGGTCGCCGTCGAGCGGGAGCGGCGCCGCCAGGTCGGCGTCGGCGGCGCCCGCGACGAGCGCCTCGGCGCGGTCGAAGGCGGCCGCGGCCTTCGCCTCGTGCTCGTCGTCCGCCGAGCCGTCGAGGAGGCCGTGCCAGCCGTAGTGACCGGCGTTCTCGTAGCTGAACCCCGGCATCGCGGCGATGGCGTTGTACTCGCCGCGGACGCCCTCGACGCTGTCGGCGCCCCCCTTCATGAACTGGAGCATGTGGACGCGGTAGCCGTGCCCCGCCGCCCGGAAGCCCATCCCCATCGCCGCCGTCGTCTTCCCCTTCCCGTCGCCCCACCAGGCCTGCACGAGCCCGAACTCCTCGGGCGCGGCCGGCTCGACGGGCTCCGGCTCGGGGGCCGCGCCGCCGCCGGGGGTCCGGGCGGCCGGGTCGCCGTCGCTCGAATCGCCGTCGGTCGGGTCGCCGGCCCTCGAACCGCCGTCGGCCGGATCGGTCTCGCTCGATTCGCCGCCGTCGGTGATGGTGTCGCTGTCGTCTGTCATGGGTCGAAGACCTCCGCCCGCCCGTCGGCGACGACGCCGTGCTCGGCGTCGCCGGCCGGCCCGGGCAGGTCGCCGTCCGGGTACCGCGACCGCAGGCTCGCGCGCACCGCGTCCCGGACGCAGACGCGGGCCGCCGCGCCGACCGGGGTGGCGCTGCCCGAGAACGCCGCCGGCTCGCCGTCCGGGTCGTCGGCGATCACGACCGCGTCGCTCGTGGTCCCCGGCACGCCCGCGGTCGCCAGCAGCGTCGCCGCCTTCGCCTCGGCCGCGACGGCGACGAGGTTCGCCGCGGCGCCGTCGGCGAGCCGCCGGGTCGTCCCGACGGTCAGGTTGACCGTGCCGGGTCGCCGGGGCGGTCCCTCGGTCGTCGCCTCGGGCTCGCGCTCCGGGTCGTCGGCGACCGCGTCGCCGCGGTCGGCCGCCGCTCCCCCCGGCTCCATCGGGAGCATCGCCGGGTTCGAGAGGCCGGCGGTCGCGTACGCGACGACCGGCCCGCGGCGCGCGCCCCGCGCGTGGTCCATCGCGACGCCGGTGAACAGGGTTGGCGGGTCGCGCTCGGCGTCCCCGTCGCGTGCCGGGCCGCCGCCGTTTTCGAACCCCGCCCGCGCCAGCCGCTCGTCGCGGTACGCGCCGAGGTCGGTGCGGTCGAACCCCTCGGGGACGGTCACGTTGTACGCGGCGGGACCCCGCGAGCGCCCGCCGTCCCACCCGGTCGAGAGCCAGCGCGTCCCCGGGCGTCGCAGGCGGAGGACGCCGTCGCGCACGGTCGCCTCAAACATCGTCGCCCTCCGAGTCGGTCGCCGTCTCGTCGGCCGCCTCCGCGCCGGCCGCGGTCTCGTCGCCGACGCCCAGCGCCGCCAGCAGCCGGTCGTTCTCGGCCGGCCGGCGCACCGCGACCCGGACGTGCGAGTCGAGCCCGCGGAAGGTGGTCGCGTCCCGGACCGCCACGCCGCGCTCGCGGGCGTCGGCGACGACCGCCTCGACCGACCGGCCGTCCCCGCTCACGTCGAGCAGGAGGAACGGCGCGTCGGAAGGGCGGACCGCGTAGCGCTCGGCGAGGGCCGCGCGCATCCGGGCCCGCTCCGAGCGCACGCGCTCGCGCGTCTCTCGGACGAACCCGTCACGCCCCATGCAGTACGCGCCGGTCGCGAGCGCCGGGGCGCTCAGGTTCCACGGGCGCCGGGCGCTCGCCAGCGCCGCGCCGAACGCGCCCGGCGCGACCGCGAAGCCGGTCCGGATCCCGGGGAGGCCGAACAGCTTCGTGAGCGACCGGGCGACGACGACCCCCTCGGTCCCCGCGAGCGACGGCCGGTCGGTGAACCCGAGGAACGCCTCGTCGACGAGGAGGCGCGCGTCGGCCTCGCGGCACCGCGCCGCGAACCGCTCCAGCGCCGCGCGGTCGTACCCGGTCCCGGTCGGGTTGTTCGGGTTGCACACCACGGCGAGCGCGTGGCCGCTCGGGTCGGCGTCGAGGACCTCGCTCGCCGGGACGAACGCCGGTTCGCCCCCCTGCAGCCGCACCTCGCGGGCGTACTCGCCGAAGCTCGGCGCCGGGAGGAGGGCGGTGTCGCCGGGGTCGACCGCGAGCGCGACCGCCGCCCGGATCGCGGCGAGCCCGCCGGGCGCCGGGATCACGGACTCGGGGTCGCAGTCGACGTAGTCGGCCGCGGCCTCGCGGAACCCCGCCGGCGGCTCCGGCGGGTACCCCCGCGCCTCGGCGAACGCCTCGCGGTAGACCGCCTCGACGCCGTCAGGCACTTCGGGGTTGGTGTTCGCCGAGAAGTCCAGCAGGTCGGGGTCGTCGCTGCTCCCGTGGGGCGCGCGGTCGAGGTCGGCGGCGGCGTCGAGGTTCATGGGTTCGGGTTCATCCGTCGGGCTCCGGGTCGTCGGGCTTCGGGTTGTCGGGCTCCCCGTCGCCGAGGAGGCGCTCGGCTACCCGCACGTCCGACGGGTAGTTGACGTTGACGGCGAGCCGGACGTCCTCGGTGACGTGGACGGCGGCGTCGCCGTCGTCGGTCTCGTCGCTGCCGTCGTCGGTCTCGTCGTTGCCGTCGTCGCTTCCGGCCGCTCCGTCCCCGACGACGTTGATCCCGGCGGGAACGACTTCGCGGCCGTCGACCTCGGTCACCGCGTCGGCGCTGACGCCGAGTTTGCGCTTGCGCGCGGCCGGAACGCAGACGGTGAGCGACCGCGGCGCGTCGCCGTCGCCGGCGGCCCGGGCCGCGTCGATCACGGCGTCGACGGCCGCGGCGTCGAGGAGCGGGAGGTCGGCGGCGACGGTGAGGAGGGGCGGCCCTCCGGATTCCGCGCCGCCGACCGCCGCCATCGCGTACTGCAGGTCGGCGACGTAGCCGTCGCCCGGCGCGTCGATCACGGGGAGGTCCGGGCGGCGCTCGTCGACGAGGTGCGCGCGCGTCGCCGACGCGTGCGGCGAGACGACCGCGTGCGCCGTCTCGGCGCGGCTCCCGTCGAGCGCGTCGCACACGCGGTCGACCATCGGCCGCCCCGCGACCGGCGTCAGCGGCTTCTCCGTCTCGCCGCCAAGGCGGGTGCCGCGGCCGCCGCACATCAGAAGCGCGTCCACGCGATCACCCCCGCGTGCAGCGCGGCGACCCGCGCCAGCTCGTTCGTCGCGCCCAGCACGTCCCCGGAGACGCCGCCGAGCCGTCGCCCGGCCCACCGCCGGACCAGCCCCGCCGTCGCCAGCGCCGCGAGGAGCGCGGCGACCCCCGGGAGGAGCCGCGGCCACCCGAGGAGCGCGGCGGGCGAAGCGAGCGCGAGCACCGGGAGCGCCGCCCCGGGGCCGACCTCCTCGGTCAGCGCGGAGCCGAGCCCCTCGTGGGCCGCGTCGCCGACGCAGACGAGCGTCGCGGTCGCGGCCTTCGCGCCGACCTCGCTCGCGACGACGATCCCGACCGCGACGGCGACGCCGCCGACGGCCCGCGTCCCGACCGCGCCCGCCGGCCTCGCGGCCTCGGCCAGCCCGAGCGCGGCGGTCGCCAGCCCGAGGACGACGGCGGCGAGCGCGACCGTCCCGCCGACGCCGAGCGCGGAGTCCCGCATCACGTCGCGACGCTCCTCGGGGCCGCCGTGGACGACCGCCGCGTCGCCGAGGTCGGCGACCCCGTCGAGGTGCGTGATCCCGGTCACGGCGTAGACGGCGACCGGGAACGCCAGCGCGACGGTCGGCGCGGGCACGGGCGCGAGCAGCGGGAGCGCGACGAGCGCGCCGACGAGGTAGCCGACGACCGGGAACGCCCACGGCGCCCCCGCGAACGCCGCCCACGACTCCTCGCCGCGACCGACCGGGACCCGCGTGAGGAAGCCGAGCGCGCCCCGGAGCGCGGCGACGGTCAGGACCACGCGACCACCCCCGCGACCGCCGCCAGCCACCCGGCCGTCCCCGCGACGGCGACCCCGCCGGCGACGCCGACGAGCCGGACCGCCCGCTCCGCGTCGGCGACGCTCGGCGCCGCCGCGGTCGGATTGAGCGCGTAGTGACCCGGCTTCGCCAGCCGCACGTCGAGCGCGGCCGCCGCGGTCGCCATCGGCCACCCGGAGTTCGGCGACCCCGGCTCTCGCGCCCACGACCGCGCCCGCGAGAGGGCCCCGACCGAGCCGGCCGCGACCGCGAGACAGCCGGCGGTCGCGCGGGCCGGGAGGAACATGACCGCGTCGTCGAGCCGGGCGCTCGCCCACCCGGCCGGCTTCGACCGGTAGCCGAGCATCGAGTCGAGCGTGTTGACGGCCTTCGCCCACGCCGCGCCGGCGACGCCCAGCGCGAGCGGGAGGACGGCCTCGGAACCCCCGACCGCGAGCCCGACCGTCGCGCCGGCCGCGAACCCCACGAGCGGGGCGACGAACCCGTCGGCGAGGTTCTCGGCCGCGCTCTCGACGGCCGCGCTCCGGAGGGCCCCCGGCGAGAGGTCTCCGGTATCCCGCCCCACGAGCGCCCGGATCGACTCGCGGGCCGCGTCCGGGTCGGTCTCGGTCAGCGCGACGACCTCGGCGGTGACCTCGCGCAGCATCCGGAGGCTGACGGTCGAGAAGAGCAGCCCGCCCGCGACGGGGACCGCGAGGAGACGCGCTCCGACGCCGAGGCGCGGCGCGAGCGCGGCCGCGCCCCACACGGTCCCCCCGGCGATCACCGCGGCGACGGTCGGGAGCCCGACCGCGGCCGCGACGCCGACGGATCGCGGCCGCGACCACGACCGGTCGATCGGCTCGACGAGCGAGCCGAACAGCGCGACGGGGTGGACGCGCGCCGGCGGCTCCCCGATCGCGAGGTCGAGGGCGACGGCGAGCGCTAGCGCGGCAAGGGGAGCGACGACGGGGAGCCCGAGGGTCGCGGGGAGCGACATCGCGATCAGAGCCCGTCGAGAAACGCGTCGAACGCCCCGCTCGCGGCGTGGACGTGACAGTACGTTCCGAGCGTTCGGTGTTCGATCAGCCCGTCGCGCTCGCCGTCGATCCCGGTCCCGCGCTCCACGTCGAAGGCGAACCGGGCGTCGCTCGCGACGTCGGCGTCGGAGTAGTGGAACTCGTGGCCCCGCAGCGTCTCGCCCGCCGACGCGGTCGGCGCGTCCCGCGTCGCCCGCAGCGCCACGTGGTCGAGCGCCTGGTACCGGTCGCGCATCGTCACGTCGGCCGGGAGCGCGCCCGCCATGGCGTGCGTCTCGCCCTCGACGGTCGTCAGCGACTCCGCGAGCGCCATCAGCCCGCCGCACTCGCCGAGCACCGGGACCCCCTCGGCGGCCGCGGCCGCGATGTCGTCGAGCGCCGGGCTCGCCGCGAGGGCCTCGGCGTGTAGCTCGGGGTAGCCGCCGGGGAGGTAGACGCCGTCGCACGGCGGGAGGGGGTCGCCCGCGGTCGGCGCGAACGGCTCGACGGTCGCCCGCTCGCGGAGGCGCTCGACCGTCGCCGGGTAGACGAACCGGAAGGCGTCGTCGCGGGCGACCGCGACGCGGGGGCGGTCGCCGTCGGTCGGCTCGTCCGCGGCGATCGGCTCGACCGCCCCCGCGGCCTCCGCGACCCCCGCCGGCTCCCGCGCGACGTCGAGCAGTCGGTCGGTCCGGAGCCCCTCGGCGGCGGCGTCGAGGGCGTCGTCGGGGAGGGGTGACTCCTCGCCCATGTGGAGCCCGAGGTGGCGCTCGGGGACCTCCAGGTCGCCGTTCGGCGGGACCCGGCCGAGGTAGGTCAGCTCCTCGGGGAGCGCCTCGCGGATCCCCTCCTCGTGGCGCCCGCCGTGCGCGCGCTGGGCGATGACTCCGGCGACGTCGATATCGCGGCCCGCGCGCTCGGCGTACGCCCGGAAGCCGAGCGCGGTCGCGGCGACGCTCTCCATCCCCGCGCTCGCGTCGACGACGAGGGCGACCGGGAGGTCGAGCGCCTCGGCGACCGCGGCCGTGCTCGACCCGTCGCCGTCGTATAGCCCCATCACGCCCTCGACGACGCAGACGTCGCCCTCGCCGCGGGCGTAGTTCCGCCGGAGCCCGCCCTCGCCCTGCAGCCACAGGTCGAGCGTCCGCGAGGGGCGCCCCGCCACGCGCTCGTGGTGGCTCGGGTCGATGAAGTCGGGGCCGGCCTTCGCCGGCTGGACCGCACGGCCCGCGTCGCCGAGCGCCCGGATCGCCGCGAGCGCCGCGACGGTCTTGCCGACGCCGGAGCTGACCCCGCCGAGGACGACCCCCTTCATCGCGGATCGACCCCCTTCGCCTCCGTCGCCGTCGCGTCCCGCCTCTCCGCCCCGCGCTCGCCGAGGAGTCGGTCGGTGACCGCGGCCACGCGCTCGCGGAGGGCGGCGTCCGAGACCCCGGCGCGGTCGGCCAGCGCCAGCGCGCCGCCCATCCCGACGCCCTCCTTCGCCTCGCCGCGGGCGTACGCCCGCATCCCCGGGCGGTCGCTCGCGTCGAATCCGGGGTCGGTCGCGGTCAGCGCGAGGTCGAGGTCGTCCGCGAGGGCCGCGACGTCCGCGGTCGGGTCGTCGGCGACGAACGCGGTCGTCGCCAGCGGGAGCCGCCCCTCGACCCCCGCGTGCCGCGCCAGCGCCGCGACCGTCGCCAGCTGGGTGCCGCCCGCGAGGGTCACGTCGATCCCGCGCTCGACCGCGCCGACGACGAGCCCGGCGGCCGCCGCAAGGACAGGATCGCCCGTCAGCCGGAGCGCGTCGACCGGGTCGTCGGCGCGGTCGCCGGGGTCGATCCCGCTCGCGGCCAGCCCCTCCCCGACGACCGCGCGCTTGGTCGCGAGCGGGTTCGCCGCCAGCGACGAGGAGACCGCCGGGCGCTCGCCGAGCGCGGTCAGGACGCCGAGCGCGGTCGTCGTCCCGCCGGGGACCGTTTCGGCGACGAGGAGTTCGCTCGGGGTGTCGGCGGCGTCGCCCGCGTCCGCGCCGTTTCCCGTGACGCCGCCGTTCCCCGCGATCGCTCCGGCCAGCTCCCGTCCCCGGTCGAAGATCGACGCCGCGTCCGGCACCGGTTCGGGGTCCCGGACGTCGCCGCCGGGCGCGGCGCCGGCGTCGTGGACGGTCGCGTCCGACGGCGCCGTCGGCACGGCGAGGCCGGCGTCGACGCCGACGAAGCCGAGGCCGACGAGCTCGCGGACCGCCCGCGTGACGACCGCCGGCGTCGGGCAGCCCGAGGGGCTGACCGGCACCGGCGACCCGGACGCGGGCCGCCCGTCCGCGACGATCTCCAGGTCGGCGCTCGGCGTGTGTCGCCGGAGCGTCGGGTCGGCGCCTGCGGCGCTGATCCCGTCGATCGCGGCCGTCTCGGTCGCGCCCGCGACGACGACGAGGGTCGCGTCGCTCACGCGACACCCCCGGCCCGCCGCGTCGATCGAGCCCGCACGTCGGCCGCCGCGTCGGTGATAACCACTAGCGGTTAGTTAGGACAAGTCGACTTTAATCGATCGGGTCGAGAGCGGTCGGCGTCGCCTCCCGTATCCGCCCGACTCACTCGACGGACGGCGCCGTCTCGTCGGTTCGCCCGGGAATCTCGACCTCTATCTCCAGCTCCTGTTCGCCGTACCCCTCGTACTCCACTTCGAGCTCGACCGGCTCTCCGAAACTGAACGGGAGCTTCCACTCGTCACCGGTAATGGTCAGCTCGTCGCTCTCCTGAAGCTGTTCACCGATCTCGACTAAGAAACGCCCCGCCTCGGCGGCGGACAGACGGTACTCCTGTTCGAAGTCCCGGCCCTCTCTGATGAGGGTCGGCTCGCTTTCCGTCTCGTCTTGAGCGTCGGCGTCGGACTGCGTCATCACGTGTTATTTTAGGTAGACCTAAATAAATGGTGTGGTACCGTCACCGCACAGCGAGCAGTGAGGATACCGCGGCCCCTCTCGGGGGAGCTCATTGCGCTCCGGCCTCTCAAGCGTAACCGCCCGTCTCGGTCCGCCCTTCGAATCTTACTCGTATTCGGGGCTCGCTCCCGACCGCTGGCGCAGGCGCTCGAAGGAGGTGCTACCGACACAGGACGGGTCCCGAACGCGTCTAACGGCCGAGGATCGACGATACCGGAACGGAACCGATCCCATGAGTATATACATCTCCACGCCGTCGTCGACCCGACTATTCGCCTATTATAAGCGCTCAAGTCGCGGCTGGGGGTGGGCACCAATGTAGAACGGATGACCCGCGACACTGATCGGACATCGGTGGGTACTGAGGCGAAAGGAGAGGAGTCGGCCGCCGGCGGGAGACGCGAGTTAGTCCACGAAATCAATAGACGGCCTTCCGCCCCGGACCGGGTGACGGTGTTCCCGGCCGGTGCGAGCGGCGACGCAAAGCGATCGACTTGGCTAAGCGTCGACGCGAACTGCGTCGTCAACTCCGAATGCTATCGATAGCGGCCGTCGCGACGAACTGTTACAATTCGCGTTGCGGTCCCCGCGCGGACGTTCGCCGGTCTTCATCCGCGCGGTCGCTTTCGTCACCTAACCTCGCCCGACGGTGGGTATGAAGCGACGAAGCCTTCTCGAAAAGGTAATTGACCGTATTGCGATCGGCGCCGGTGTGTCCGTATTCCTCAGTGAACTTCGAGAGTCGTACGCCGCCGTCTCACCAGATTCGAACGCGACTACGAAACCACCGCGAGTCGGCACGGGAGGCTTGGTTTCGCGGGAAGTCACCGAGAGCCGTTACGTGATGACGTACGAGTGGACCGACCGCCTACAGCGACGGTGGCGCTCCACGTTCGCGTTGGACCGAACCGCGTACTCGGAGGCGGCTCAGGAGCATCACGGATACCTCGGCGGATTCGAGACGGCGAAGACGAGCCGGGACGTCGAACGGTTCGCGGCGCGTCTCGCCGCTGCCGATCTGATGACGGAGGACGCCGCCCGGCCGATTTCTCGAACGGCTCGACTCGAACGGGCGATCGGATTCGTCCGCTCCCTCGGATACACGACCGATATCGACTCGAAAGGCGTTCCGGATTACGTCCGGACCGCCGAGGAGACGCTCGTCGACGGCCGCGGCGACTGCGAAGACCTCGCGTATCTCCTGATCGGGATTCTTTCGAATCCGCCGTTCGAATACCGGACGGCGACGGTGATTCCCCCCGGTCATATGCTGGCCGGTGTACACGGAGACGATCTCCCTGCCGTGTACGCCGATACGCCGACGCTTCCCGGGAACCGATACGTCGCGATAGAGAGCGTTACCTCCCGGCCGGTCGGCAGCTTTCAGGACGATCCCGTGTTGCTGATCTATAACGACGGTATCGAGTACGTCGATCGGTCAGCGATCGCCGAGGCGACCGGCGATGTTCTCCGCAACCCGTCGGAGTTCCAGACGATCGCCGATCTCCGCGGTTGACGTTCTTTCCTCCGACCCGCCGCAGTCCGATTTCCCGGATCGACGACGGAACGGGATGGTCGTCGTCAAAACGCGCAACGCTACGGCGTCGTTATCTCGGGTAAATTTGAGCCGTGATCTCCACGGGAAACACACCAACTCGTACTCCGTAGCGTTCTATACACCTATATCCGTCCCGACGGAGTCTGGCGATTATTCGGACTGGTGACCGCTCGAACGACAGCGGTCGCGTCCGGCAACCCCTTCATTTCGCATGCACGAACGGACCCTCCGGAACCGGTCGGACGTCCGTATCGCGTCCCGACCGCCCGTTCCCGCCACCGAAACGGCCGTGATACACGTCAGCGGCTACCGGGTGTCCGTTCGGCTCCGCCGCGAGCTTCGGTCAGTGACGGCTGCGGTCTCGCCGAACAGGGAATCGAGTCGGACGGTGATCTCTCGGAGGCCGGCTTGCGTCCGGTGTAACCGTGAGGACAGCGAGATCGAGGGCTTCTACGGAGCCGGCGGACAGTGCGCTCGATATCCGTTCTCAGGCCCCTCCGAGAACACGAAGGTGTGAGTCAGTGAGTCCGAAGCACACTCGGCGAAATCGGTCCGTATCACGCGCCCGTCGATCCCTTCGAACACGTACATGATCGCCGCGCCGGGCTCCCAGGCGCCGAACGAGGCCGTCGTCGTCTCGTTCGCCGGGACGGCCACCCGGCGTTCCGTCGCGTTCCACCCCCCACCGAGGGAGTGATTGAAATACGGTCCCTCAGTTTCGAGTCGAGCGAGTCCTACCGTTTTCCTAGCACCCGTCTCGTTCGTCACCTGAAACGTGATATTACCCGCGCCCACTGGCTCTTCGAACACGTAGACCGTCATCTGGTATCGCGACGACTCCGAATTCTCGACGGTCACGTCGGCCGAGGAGGCGTCGAACGCCGCACACCCGGCAGTCGTCAGAACGAGTAGGACGACGAGCGGGAGGGCCACGTCTCGGCGCGACATCGGTTCGGATACGACCGACCGTTCCAAAGTATCTGTGGGCTCCGTCGAAATTCTTTATTGGTTGTTCTGTTGGAATACTCAGGTATTGATACGAACCGGCTGCTGAATACAGAGTATGCAGTCAGCAACGGAACCTCGTTATTTTCCATCCAAATTCTGAACCAACCGATGGAACGGGCTTGCAGACTGACTGCTGACACTTCTACCAGAGTCGGTTGATGTTCAGAGTCGCGTGCGGGATACGGGGTGTGAATCGGCCATTGGTTAGCCCTCATTGTCGGTTCAGAGTGGTAGCCACAGCACTAAACGTATGATATTGAGGGTCCAATATCGCTCTATAGCAATCATAGAAACCGACATCCCTCGGCATCGTCTCCGGCAGCGTATGAGTAATGATCACGTGACGTTCGGATTTGTCTGTGTCCAGAACGCCGGGCGTAGTCAGATGTCCGCTGCCTTCGCAGAGCGGGAGCGACAGCGCCGCGGACTGGAGGACAGGGTGGAGATAATCACCGGGGGTACCCATCCCGCGGACGAGGTCCACGCTGAAGTTGTCGACGTGATGAAAGAGCTCGACATCAACCTCACGGGCCGCGTCCCACAGGAGGTCTCAACGGCGATGTTGAACGAATGTGACGTTGTTCTGACGATGGGATGCTCAACGTTGGAGTTGGACGCCTCAGTTGAGGTTCGGGATTGGGCGCTTGATGATCCACATGGTCAGGACATCGACCGCGTTCGAGAGATTCGCGGCGAGATCGAGGGGCGTGTCACCGACCTCTTCGACGAGTTCTTCGGTGACGAATAACGTCGGCTATTGTTCAGCGATACTATTGGAGACGAGCACCTGCCGCTGCAGAATGTACCCTCTGTCTGTAGCACGCCAGTTCTGACGCGAATTCGACACACGCCCCAGTGGTACCCCGACAGAACAGAACCGTCGGACATGGACAGGACCAGTCAGTTGGTTGAACTCGTCGTAATGTTCACAGATAGTCCCAACCTACAGTCGTTCAATAACCACGAATGAGCACGACCACAGCGAAGCTACGGACGGACCACCTCTCGTTCGTCGTCAGCGACGATCAAATTATAACCGATGTTAACCTCACCGTCCACGCCGGTAAGACACTCACTATCATCGGCCCCTCTGGCGCTGGGAAATCTACTCTGCTCCGCCTTCTGTGTCGGATTGAAGAGCCGACTGAGGGCACAGTCTACCTTGACGGAGCAGACTACCGGACGCTCGTCCCGACAGATCTCCGTGCTCGTGTCGGAATGGTGCCGCAGGACCCGGCGCTCCGAGACGGGACCGTCCGCGACAACGTTACGATCGGTCCCCGGCTCCGCGGCGAATCGGTCGAACCGAGTCGCGTAGAGGAGCTGTTGGGTCGCGTGGACCTGAGCGGCTACGCAGACCGCGAGGTCGCCGGGCTCTCCGGCGGCGAGGCCCAGCGCGTCGCAATCGCCCGCACGCTGATGATGGACCCCGAGGTGCTATTACTGGACGAGCCGACTGCCAGCCTCGACCCGCAGGCTCAGGCCGAGATCGAGGCGCTGCTAGAGGAGTTACTTGACACGTCGGAGCGGACAGCGGTCTTCGTCACCCACGATCAAGCACAGGTCGACCGGATCGCCGACCGAGTCGTTCGGTTCGTGGACGGCCGTATCCACGCGATAGGTACCGCACGTGAGGTGCTCGGATGAATCCATTCACGGACCTCCCGCTTCCGCCGGAACTCCGGGATCCCGTTTTAGTGAAAGGACTTCTCCAAGTCGCGGCCGCCACCGCCCTCGCGGCTGTCGTGCTCGGACTGTCGTACGTGCGTGACCTCGATTTGGAGCGGGAGCTCGGCGGCTCGTTCGCCCGCGGGTTCGTACAAGTTCTGGCGATGGGTGCGCTCATCGGTGTGTTGTTCTCGATTCCACTGGCGTTTTCGGGGATTGTTCTCGGAGCGATGATGGGGTACGCGGCGTGGGAGTCCCGCAAGCGTGGTGACGGGGTGCCACAGGCGTTCAGAGTCTCGCTGACCGCGATCGGACTCGGTGCGTCAGTGGTAATCGTGACGATGCTCGTCGCAGGAGCCATCGAATCGACGGTTCGGAACCTCGTGCCGGTTGGCGGGATGATCATCGCAAACGCGATGAAGACGAACTCGTTGGCGTTAGACCGGTTCAAAAGCGAAATCGAATCTAACCGCAACGAGATCGAGGCACTACTGGCGATCGGTGTGCCGCCACAGGCGGCAGTTTCCGAACACGTCACCGAATCGGTGCGGGCCTCGCTCATCCCCGTCGTTGATGCGATGCGGACGCTCGGACTGGTGTACATTCCCGGGATGATGGCAGGGATGATCCTCGGTGGGGCGAACCCGATCTACGCCGCCCAGTACCAGTTCGTGATTATGGGGATGATCTTCGCGGCTGGCGGGTTGACCAGTATGACGACGAGCCTGCTGATCGGCCGGTATGCGTTCACTGAAGCTGCCCAGCTCAGACACTTTGAGGAGTCACAGCCGACGGCACTCTCGATGCTTCGGTCACTCCGATGAATATATCCGCTGTATCTCGTACGTGGTTTCTGACGGAATGTGTGTATCTCGATGATATTCGTCGGTAGATAGATCCCCTGTACTGACCGACCTCTCTCCGGTGAATCAGCCCCGGTTCGTACCACATTCACGCCCTCTATTCAGCACGCCGCCGAAAGCAATATCACCGTTTGAAGATTTCAACAAATCCTTCTCAGTGATAGTTAAACCCCGGTCCCGCTCGGTACGGTCTCTATACCGCTCAATACCAATCTTAGATAGTGTCATGCTTGTTTTGATACTAGACATCGCACGAACGATGAGAGGGTAACGCTTGGTTTCGTTTGCGTACAGAACCCGGGCCGAAGTCAGATGGCGACAGCGTTTACCGAACGGGAACGCTCACGGCGCGGGCTCGAAGACGCAGTACACATCTTAACGGGGGAACACAGCCCGCTGAGGAGGTCCATCCCGAGGTCATCGAAGCGATGGCGGAGATCGATATCGACCTCTCTGACCGTGTACCACAAAAAGTCTCGACGACGGGCCTCAATAACGCGACCGTCGCCGCAACGATGGGCTGTTCGACACTGGAACTCGACGCGGACATCGAAGTCCGCGACTGGGTACTCAACGATCCGCACGGACGGTCATCAGAAGAGGTTCGCCGTATCCGAGACGAGATCCGGCAGCGCGTTTCAACGCTCTTCGACGAGTACGCTTCCGAGCAGTAGGCAAGTCTCGTAAACCGACTGTTTCAGACGGGAAATTTGTCCGAGGAACGGGATCTCAGCGGGCCCATCGGTGGGATACGGCCGCCCTGACTCCGTCCGCCTCATTCGACGCGCGCTTCATTTCCGGTCTATGAGGTTCAACGGAGCCGCTCGTTCGAGTCATCCCGTGGATGTCATTCATCGGCCGTATCGGGCGGCCGCTTCGACGGGAGATACAGGTGGACGACGTTCCCTTTCGGCGTTCGGGTGTCGAACATCACTTCGCCGCCGAGGGACTCGATACACCACTTCATCACGAACAGACCGATTCCGGATCCGTGAGACGTGTTCGTGGTCTCGGCCGGTGCGAACAGCGCCTCGATTTCTTCTGGCGGGATCGCCGGATTTGCGTCTTTAATCCGGATCTCGACGCGACCGGTGTTCGGTGAGGGCCCGACCGTTATCTCGACGGTCGGGACCCGTTCGGTGCTGTGAACGATCGCGTTTTCGACCGCGTGTCTGACCGCATACCCGAACGCGTCGTTCACTTCGACCCACATCTCTTCGCGCTCGTCGACGGATATCCTCGCCGCGGGGTACTCGGACCTCGTTCGGGCGGCGACGTCATCGACGATAGCCAGCACGGGCTGCCGGACGTGTTCCGCTCGGGCGTCCGTGATCGCCTGTTCGATCTCTTTCACCGACTCGGCCATACTACCGAGGTTTTCGCCGCGGGAGCGAATCGCAGCGATGCTCTCCGCTATCCCCTCGACTCTACTGTGTGTCGTGATCTGATCCGCATGCCCCAAGATGATCGCCGCCTCGTTTCGGAGGTTATGTCGGAGGATACGCCAGAACAGCTCGGCCCGGTGACGCGATTCGTAGTGATCGGTGATATCCCGGACCTCGACGATGACGCAGTCCCGCTCTGAGAAGCGCTGCTGAGATACATGCAGCTGAAGCCAGATGAGCTCGCCGTCGGCGCGTTTGGCCCGCCAGATGAACCGCTGCGGGTCGCCGTCGGCGCTCGTCCGGAGCCGGTCACGGAACTCGGACGCCGACTGCGGATACGTGTTCGCTGTGTACGTGTCCACCGAGAGCCTGCGTAGCGTATCGAGGGGGTATCCGAGTATCCGTTCCAACCGTTCGTTCGCATCTAGAATATCTCCGGAGCTCGGGTCGTACAGTCCGATACCGAGGTATAGTGTGTCGTATTCCGACGGGAGCGCCACCGACTTTTTTGAGGACATACGACGGGATGAAAGCGAGCGGTACGGCTCTTTACCCTTACTATGAGAGATATATACTCCTCTATCGAACCGGCTAGCGGTCGTGCGGTGCGCTCGTCATTTACTCGCTCCGGTTAGCCCGAATGACGGGGTCTCGGCTACCCGCGGATCCTAACCTACCGACTATCGTTCGTTGCGTCGACCGTCGATCCCCCGTTCGCCTCAGATCCGGGCTCGAAGCGACTATTCGCGCGAGCGGCGGGGAGCCACGCAGGCGGTGCGACGCCGCTCGCCGACCGAGACGTGACGCTGTACTGGAACCGCTTGGGCTCGCCGCCCTGGTCGTACAGGAGTTGAGCCTCTCGAACGACCCCGTCCTCGCCCACGGTCAGATATCCCCGAACGTCGGTCGCGTTCCGGACGGCGACGTCGGTGATCGCGTATCGGATGCGGCGTTCGCCAGCGTTCTCGGTGACCCGGACCGCTCGAAACTCGCCGATCGTCAGAATCCTGGAGACCACCGCCCACATCGAGTCGGCCGCGCGGAACCGGGTCTCGTCGACCGAGCCGTTCGTCGCCTCGAAAGCGGCCTGCCCGTTCCGCCCGCTACGGCTGTGTCGAACGTTCGACTCGACGTAAACGTCGCTCTGACTGACGTCGGCGTACCCGTTGTGCACGTCGAGACGGAACCGGGCCCGCGTCGCGCTCGCTTCGTACTGGTAGTCGGCGTACGCGCCGGGACGGAATCGTTCGAGAGCGACCCCGGACACCGGCTCCGTCCGGAGGAACGCGATCGACTGCCTGCGGGCCGTCGCGATCTCGATCTCCGACCGGGAGAACCCCTCCGGGAACTCGGCGTCGGCGAGCGCCTCGTTGGGGACGGCGGTCGCGTTCGATGTCGGATCCGTCGCCGAGGGGTCCGTTGTCCGGGCGTGGTCGTCGAAGGCGACGCCCCCACACCCTGCGAGAGCGAGGAGAAACACGACCGCGATCGCGGCGGAGATCCTCCGAGACACGTCGTTTTCTCGTGGTCACCGGATAATGAAGCTGTTGACGCCCCGCGCTGCGATCGCCACCGCCGACGCTGCACTAATCTGTCCCCCGATCGGGGGTCGGATCGGAAACGGAGTCATCGGGGGGCAATCCGGGCGACCCGTCCTCAGTCCCCGCTCGATCTGTCGGCCTGGATCCCCTCGCGTGCCCTCTGAATTACCTCGTCGACGCGACCCCAGGCGACCGGCGGGTCGACGGCCGAGAGCGCGTCGTCGAGCTCGTCCAGCCGCTCCTCGAACCGATCGTCCCAGTCCGGACGGTCCGCCAGCGCCGAGGCGCTCGCCGCCGCCTCGTCGCGGATCGATTCGATCCGCGCCTCGACATCGTCCGGGAACGACTTATCCTCGCGCTCCGCCCACTCGCGGAGGCCGGCCGCCTCGGTCCGGAGATCGGCGACGACGACATCGAGGACGCGCGCCTGCACGGCGGCGTCGAACCGCCGCTCCGGGTCGGGGTCATCCGCATTCCGAAGCGACTCGACGGTCTCTTCCAGGGACTCGGCGGACTCTTCCGCGGCCTCGACGTCGTCGACGAGCGCGTCGCGTCGCCGATTGGCCGACCCGAGCCACGCCTCGAACGCTTCGACCTCGGTTTCGAGGTCGTGGGCGACGCGGACGATCCGCTGCGCGTCGGTCGTTATCTCGTGGAGGTCGACAGCGGCCTCGTAGACATCGACCGGCGAGTCGAGGTCGTTCGCCGCGCCCGAAAGCTCCTCGCCGAGCCCCTCGACGTCCGACCGGAGGTCGGCGAGCCGCTCCTCGAAGGCGCGCTGTCGGACCCGAATAATCTCCAGATCCGGGGCGTCGGCGACGGCGTCGTTCGCCTCCTCGACGGTGCGCGTCGCGAGGTCCACCCGCGTCTCGGCGGTGGCGAGTATCTGGGAGACGTCGGTGACGGTCGCCTCGATCGCCTCGGGCGTGACGGTCCCGTCGTCGGTGAACGGGTCGAGCCACGTCCGGACCGACTCCGGGTCTTCACCCGTCCGGTCGGCGACGTCGTCGACGAGCTCGTCGAGGGGGACCTCCGGGGGCGCCGGCTCACTCATACCCCGCCGTTTCCGACGGGGGGTGGTATACTTTCCGTCAGAGTCGATCATTCATGAATTGTTCCCAGCATACCGATATTGCGTAGTATATAGCCGAAAGGGCGGCATATAGAAGGGGTACCGCTACGTGGTCCTCCACCTCCGAATATATCAAAATTATAAGCTGTTTTAGTGAGGCAAGGTGTGGACTCACGTGATGTCAGACCGGAACTGGACTGACGGCGGCGTATCGCGGCGGAAAGTCCTCATCACCTCGGGAGCGCTCGGCACCGCCGGCCTGGCGGGTTGCGGCGGTCAGAGCGAGAGCGGCGACGGCGGCTCCGGCGGATCTGGCGGCGACGGCGGTGACGAAATGGACGACGACTCCGGCAGCGACGGCGACGACGGCGGCTCCGGGCCGAGCACGGCGCTGCTCAACGCGGAGGGCTCCTCGACGGTGTACCCCATCTCGAACACCGGGAGCTCGTACTGGAACTCCAACGCCCCGCCGAGCGACGGCGAGTACTGGGGCGCGAACGATGAGGGCTCGGTCCCCGGCTGGAACGCGCTCGCGTCCGACGGCGCGGACGACATGCTCATCGCCGACTACTTCGCCTCGAAGTTCGGCTTCGAGCCGACCGACCAGCGCTCTTCGCCGCCGTTCCCGACGACGGTCGGCCTGAGTCACTCCGGGACCGGCTGCGAGGCCGTCACCGAGGGGCTCGTCGACATCGGCAACTCCTCCGGACCGATCACGGCCGAGCTCGGCTGGAGCGAGGAGAAGGCCCAGAGCGAGGTCGTCGACAACGTCGTCGGCCGCGACGGGCAGCCGGTCGTCGTCAGCTCCGACGTCGCGGACGCCGGCGTCAGCCAGCTGACGGGCGAGGACATCCGCGGGATCTATCAGGACGAGATCACCAACTGGAACGAGATCGAGGGCGTCGACTACGACCAGGAGATCTACGCCATCGGCCGCGCCGAGGGGTCCGGCACCGACACCTCGTTCCGGCTGAACATGCTCGGCGGGGCCGACGCCGCGATGCCCGGCGTCGACACCCGCTTCGGCCAGAACCAGCAGGTCGCGCAGGCGGTCGCCCAGAACGAGGGCGCCATCGCGTACATGGCGCTGGCGTTCACCGGCGAACAGGTCCAGCCCATCGCGATCGACTTCGACGGCACGCTGTACGAGACCAGCCGCGACGCGGAGAACACGATCTTCGACAGCAGCTACCCGCTCAACCGCGACCTCCACATGTACACCCTCATCGAGGAGAGCAACCCCGACGGCGGCGGGTACGACCGGCGCGAGGCGGCGTTCGTCAACATGTTCCTCAACGAGTTCGGACAGAGCGTCTTCGTCGAGGGGAACAACTACATCCCGCTCCCGACGAGCGACCTCGAATCGATGAAAGAGCAGGTCTCGTCGGTCGCCACCGAGGACCTGCTGACGCCCTGACGACGGGGGACTTCGGTCACGCGCTGTCGGGATCCGCCGCGCTCCCCGAGGGCTCGGCTCCCCTCGGACGCCTGCGCCCCTGTGGCGTTCGGAACCCGCCTTCGACGCAGACGACGTTTCTACGACACACGGAACACACATGCCACTCATCCCAACTCCATGGCACAGGTAACAGACCCCCGAGACGGACGGATCCGGAGCGCGGTCGACGAGCAGGTCCGGCGAACCAGGCGGTTCGTCGACGAGACCGAACCGGCCGCGCTGGCGGTCATCGCGGTGATGGCGCTATCGCTCCTCGGCGCCCTCGTCGGGTTCCTCGCCGTCTCGAACTGGACGATCGTCCCCTTCGCCGCCTTCCTCGCCTCGTCGGCGGTCGGCTGGGTCCGCTATCAGGAGGAGACGGCGTACGTCATCGCGCTGATGATGACCGTGTCGACGATCCTCATCCTCGGCCTGATCATCGTGTTCATCTTCCGGGAGTCGATCCCGGTGATCCGGTACGAGAGCGCGACGGTGTACGGGATCACCGTCCCCGGCCTCCGGATGTTCATCCAGCCGAACTGGGACGCGGTCTCGCCGCCCATCCGGTACTCGATGGTGCCGATGATCCACGGCACGGTGATGGTGACGCTCATCGCGTCCGCCGTCGCCGCGCCGCTCGGCGTCTCCGCGGCGCTGTTCCTCTCGGAGATCGCTCCCGCGACCGTCCGCGAGGTCGTCAAGCCCGGCGTCGAGATCCTCGCCGGCATCCCCTCAATCGTCTACGGGTTCATCGGCTTCACCGTGCTCGGGCCGTGGGCCTCCGACCAGTTCCAGACGACCGGCCAGGGGTCGTACCTCTTCGTCGGCATCGTCGTCGGCCTGATGGCGCTCCCGACCGTCGTCTCCGTCGCGGAGGACGCGCTGAGCAGCGTCCCGGAGTCGATGAAGAGCGGGTCGCTGGCGATGGGGACGACCGACTGGCAGACGATGACCTCGATCACGCTGCCGGCGGCGTTCTCCGGCGTCTCCGCCGCGGTCCTGCTCGGCGTCGGTCGCGCGATCGGCGAGACGATGGCCGCCACGGTGATGCTCCGCGGCGTCCCGCGCCTCACGGAGCCGCTCGTCAACGTCTTCTACGGCCAGGAGACGCTGACCTCGATCATCGCCCGGAACTACGGCGAGGCCGACGGGCTCCAGATGGACGCGCTGTTCGTCGCCGGCGTGATCCTGTTCGTCACCGTCCTCGTCATCTCGATCGGCGCGCAGTACATCGAGTGGCGGATGCACAAGCGGCTGGGGGGTGAGATCTGATGGCGGGAGCGGGCCGGACCGACACGCGGCTGGTCGAGTCGGAGACGACCGAGACGGACGCCGTCGCCGCGGTGGCCGTCGGGCTCTCGGCGGTCCTGTTCGCGCTCGCCGTCGCGGCGATGTTCGAGCGCGTCAGCCTCACCGGGTCGCTGCTCGGAGTCCGGACCGTGACGCTGCTCGGCGGCCTCCTGACGGCGCTCGGCGTCGCGGTGGCCGCCTTCGGCGTCGGGTCGCGGTTCGGCTACGTCGAGACGAATCCGGACCCGAGCGCCGGGCTCGTCGCCGGGTTCGGCGCCGCCGTCCCGTGGGTGCTGATCGGGGGCAGCGTCGCGAGCCAGACGCTCGGCCTCGGCGCGGGAGTCGGCGTCGTCGCCGGGGTCGCTACCGGCGCCGTCGCCTTCGCGCTCACCGTCCTCCCGCGCGAGGACCTCGGATCGACGCTCCCGCTCGGCGCCCTCCTCGCGCTGACGGGGCTCGTCTTCCTGACCGGGATCATCGGTCCGACGTGGACGTGGGAGCTCGGCTGGGAACAGCAGGCCGCGATCACCGCCGAGTTCCTCATCCCCGCGGCGACGCTGTTCACCGCGCTGTACGGCGGGTGGGCGTCGGCGAAGGCGTACGGCGGCTTCGGCGCCCGCGGGCGACACATGGGCGCGTACGTGCTCGTCTACGTGAACGCGCTCTCCATCGTTGCCTTCCTGTTCATCCTCGTCGCCTTCGTGGTCGTTCAGGGAATCCCCGGCCTGCTGAACGGCACCGAGTTCGGACTCGGGAGCGGACCGACGACGTCGATCTTCGGCGTGTCGGTCGCGCTCCCGGTCTCGGTTCCGTTCCTCATGAACGGCGTCGCCCTGTTCAACGACTTCCAGGGCGTGCTGCCGGCGATCGTCGGCACGGTTTGGCTCGTCGTCGGCGCGGTCGTGCTGGCGGTCCCGCTGGGCGTCGGCGCGGCGCTGTTCCTCACCGAGTACGCCGAGCGCGGCCGGTTCACCCAGGTCGTCGAGGTCGCCACCAACGGCCTGTGGAGCACCCCGAGCATCGTCTTCGGGCTGTTCGGGTTCGCCTTCCTCATCCCGCGGTTCGGCAACGGGAAGTCGCTGCTCTCGGGCATGATCACGCTCGGCTTCATGCTGCTGCCGCTCGTGGTCATCACCTCGCGCGAGGCGATGCTCTCAGTTCCCGACGAGTACCGCGACGCGAGCGCCGCCCTCGGCGTGTCGAAGTGGCAGACGATCCGGAGCGTCGTCCTCCCCGCGGCGCTCCCGGGCGTCGTCACCGGCGTCATCCTCGGCGTCGGCCGGATCGCCGGCGAGACGGCGCCGATCCTGCTGACGATGGCCGGCGGGACGTTCGTCCCGGGCTCCCAGACGGCCGACGTCATCGGCGGCTTCCAGTTCACGTCGGCGCCGCCGTTCGTCGCGAACCCGGAGCTCCTCCAGGCCACCTCGGCCCTCCCGTACCAGCTGTACGCGCTGATCACGGCCGGCGTCGGCGCGAGCAGCAACGTCGGCAACGCGGACGAGTTCCGCTGGGCGACGGCGCTCGTGCTGCTCGTCGTCGTCCTCTCCTTCTACGCGATCGGCATCGCGACGCGCTACTACTTCCGGCGGCGGCTCAGACACACCTGATCACCAATGAGCGAGAACACCAACCCACGGACCCAGACGGAACCGCAGACCGAGACCGCGACGACGGAGACCGACCAGCCGCTCACGACGACGACCGGCGAGACGGACGAGCAGGCGCAAGACGAGTGGACCGAGTACGAGTTCGCCGGCGAGGCGAAGATGACCGTCGAGGACCTCGACGTCCACTACGGCGACGACCACGCGCTGAAAGGGGTCTCGATGGAGATTCCTGAAAAGAGCGTCACGGCGCTGATCGGTCCCTCGGGTTGCGGCAAGTCGACGTATCTCCGGTGTCTCAACCGGATGAACGACCGAATCAAGTCGGCGGACGTCGACGGGTCCGTCCGTCTCGACGGCGAGGAGATCTACCAGGACGGCGTCAACCTCGTCGAGCTGCGGAAGCGGGTCGGCATGGTGTTCCAGTCGCCGAACCCCTTCCCGAAGTCGATCCGCGAGAACATCGCGTACGGGCCGAAGAAGCACGGCGACCTCGATACGGGCCTCCTCGCCAGGCTGTTGAACCGGAGCGACGCCGAGGAGCGCGACCGACTCGTCGAGCGGTGCCTCCGCGACGCGGCGCTGTGGGACGAGGTGAGCGACCGGCTCGACGACAACGCGCTCGGGCTCTCCGGCGGGCAGCAGCAGCGGCTCTGTATCGCCCGCTGCCTCTCCGTCGACCCGGAGATCATCCTGATGGACGAGCCCGCGTCGGCGCTCGACCCGATCGCCACGGCGAAGATCGAGGACCTGATCGACGACCTCTCCGAGGAGTACACGGTCGTCATCGTCACCCACAACATGCAGCAGGCCGCGCGGATCTCCGACCAGACCGCGGTGTTCCTCACGGGCGGCGAGCTCGTCGAGTACGGCGAGACGGACCAGGTGTTCGAGAACCCGCGCAGCGAGCGCGTGGAGGACTACATCACGGGGAAGTTCGGGTAATCGCATGCCCCGGGAACGCTATCAGGACTCGCTCGACGAGCTCCGGTCCGACGTGCTCGCGATGGGCGATCGGGTCGTCGAACGGCTCGATGAGGGCCTCGAAGCCATCGAGACCCGCGACGAGTCGCTGGCGCGGGACGTCGTCGACGGCGACGCCGAGATAAACGAGACGTACCTGCGGTTGGAGGACCGCTGCGTCGACCTGTTCGCGCTCCAGCAGCCGGTCGCCGGCGACCTCCGGTTCGTCACCGCCTCGTTCAAGATCATCACCGACCTCGAACGGGTCGGCGACCTCGCCGTCAACCTCGCGAACTACTCGCGGGCCGCGACGCGGACGGTCGCGCCCGACGCGGAGATCGACGCGATCGGGGAGGCGGCGCGCGCGCTTCTCGAACGCAGCCTCGCGGCGTACGCGGCGCGAGACGCCGACGAGTGTCGCGCGATCGCCGAGGCCGACGACGAGGTCGACGCGATGTGTCAGCACGCCAGCGAGAGCGTCACCCGAGACCTGATCGCGCAGAACGACGACGACTCGTGGGCCGCCGAGCGGCTGTTGGACGACGTCTCGCGCGTGCTGCTGACGATCCGAGACCTGGAGCGGGTCGCGGACCACGCCGTGAACATCGCGGCGCGCACCCTGTACATGGTCGAGAACGACCCGGAGCTGCTCTACTGATCATGGAGACGCGAAAGGTTCAGACCGTCGGAAACGGAACGTACACCGTCTCGCTCCCGAAGGCGTGGGCCGAGTCGCACGGCCTCTCCGCCGGCGACGTCGTGACGCTGCACGACCACGTCGACGGGGTGTTGGCGGTCCAAGCGCGGGAGCGAACGCACGACGAGGCGCCGGTCTCCGCCCGGATCGAGTCGAGCGACCCGGCGGTGATCGAGCGCGCGCTGCGGGCGGCGTACGCGGCCGGCGCGCGGGAGGTCGCGATCGAGCGCGACGGGCCGCTCACGCCGGAAGCCCGGCGCGTCGTCGAGCGGGTCGCCCGCGAGCGGATCGGGGTGTCGGTGGCCGCGGAGTCGGAGGCCGCGACGACGGTGCGGATCATGCTGGACTCTGAGGAGGTGTCGGTGAGCCAGTCGCTCCGGCAGCTGGCGTTCACCGTGCGCTCGGTCCACCGCGACGCCGTCGCCGCCCTCGCGTCGCCTCCGGACTCGCCGCCGATCGGCTCCCGGGACGAGCAGGTCGACCGCCTGTCGGCGATGGTCGAACGCTCCGTCTCCTGCGGCATGGCGGACCTTGGTGAGGTCGACTCCCTTGGTAAGAACCGCTCGGAGCTGTTCGAGACGTGGACCGCGATGCGCGAACTGGGCCGCGTCCGCGACGCCGCGGGAGCGATCGGCGACGCGGCGGCGTCCCTCGACGACCCCCCCACGGACGCGAGACTGGAGACGTGTCGCGACGTCGGCGACGCGGTCCGCGAGATCGTGTCCGACGGCGTGGACGTCGTCCTCGGCGACGCGGACGTCGACGCGGCGCGAGACGCCATCGGCGACCTCCGACGGGTCCGAGAGCGCCTCGACGCCTTCGATCGAACGCTGGACGACGCAGAGGGAGACACGGCGGCACTCCGCCGCGTCTCGCGGGGACTGCGCCGAACCGCGGAGTGCGGCGACCGGATCGCGGAGGTCGGGCTCCGCCGCGCGGTCCGTTGCGGGGAGCCGATAGGCGATCCGGAGCCGGAACGGCTGGACTAACGTCGCTGACCCCTCCTGACGTCGCGACGGTCGACCCGCGCCCACGAGGGCTACATAGCGATATAGTCCGCTATTAGAAACGGCTTAACCGGGCGAGCGGCTACGCGTGTTCGAACGCGTCCCCTAACACCACCATATGA
Source organism: Halorubrum rutilum (assembly GCF_024494565.1). The sequence goes on along the minus strand of NZ_JANHDN010000004.1, from coordinate 353,033 downwards.
GCACGAAACCTCAGTTCGGCGCCGACCTCGAAGCACGTCACGCGCGGTTCGACGTCGATCGGTACGAAGACGTCTACGTCGTCGGAGACGTTCACGGGAGCTTGGACGCTCTCAAGCGGCTCCTCGCGCGGCTCGAATTGAACGACGACGACCTCGTTATCTTCGTCGGCGACCTCGTGCGGAAGGGCCCCGACAGCCCCGGTGTCGTCGACTTCGTCCGCGCGGACCCGCGTCTCGTCAGCGTCCGCGGGAACAACGAACAGAAGATCCTGCGCGGCGACAAGGACCCCGACTGGCTCCGCGAGGGGGACCGGGAGTACTTCGAGTCGCTTCCGATCGCGATCTCGTTCGACGCCGCGCTCGTCGTTCACGGCGGCGTCGACCCCGAACGGTCGCTCGAAGACCACACCGCCGACGAGCTGCTGACGATGCGTTCCCCGCACGGCGACGGGTACGACGGGCCGTTCTGGTACGACGACTACGACGGACCGCACCGCGTCTTCTTCGGTCACACGGTCCACGATCGGCCGGTGGACCGCGAACACGCCGTCGGCCTCGACACCGGCTGCGTCTACGGCGGCGAGCTCACCGCGTACGACTACCGGAACGACGAGTTCCGTACCGTCGCGTCGAAGACCCATCAGGATCGCGCCAGCTCGAAGGTCGTCGACCCCGCCTGAGCGGTCTCACCGGCCTGCGGTCGAGTCCGTCTCCACGGAAGCGGAGCGACGACGACGCCGGCGATTCACTCCTCGTCTCGGTCCTCGGAGTCGTCGTACTCCGCCCGCAGCCGACGGCGCGCCCCGTCCCGCGTCCTGAAGTATCGTCGCTCGCCGTCGGTCGTCCGGACCGCCCAGCCGTACGTGTCGCTATCCGGACGATACCAGCGCTCGGCGTACGCGTCGAAGACGGACGCGTCCCCGCCGTCCGAACGCGGTCGCCCACCGTCGTCATCGGGAGCGATCTCGTCGGGGTCCGCGGAGTCAGCGTCCGGCTCCTCCTCTCCGACGTCCTCGACGAGCAGTTCCTCCTCGACGAGGTCCGGATCGACCGCTATCCCGGGTCCGTACCCGCGGTCGAGGGCCGTCTCCGTGGCCGCCATCAGCGCCTCTTGGACATCTCGTACTGGTCCGTCGTCGGCCGGGGCCCGTTCGTAACTCCCGTCGCTCCCCATCACCCACCGACGGCGGTTGTCGCTCAGAGAGGCCTCCAGGATGAACCGGAGCTGCTCTCGGAGCTCCGTGGCCTCGACGGGGGCGACCGCCTCGACGCGATAATCGAGGTTACGAGTCATCCAATCGGCCGACCCAATATACCACCGGGGTTCACCCCCGTTCTCGAAATAGAATATCCGGGCATGTTCGAGGAAGCGGCCGACGATCGAATGCACAGTGACGTTATCGCTTACCCCCTCGATACCGGGTCGGAGCCGACAGATGTCCCGGACGATCAGGTCGATCTCGACCCCGGCCATCGAGGCCCGGTACAGCTCCTCGACCATCGAGGGGTCTTCGAGCCCGTTCACCTTCACCACGATTCGCGCCCGCCGACCGGCCCGGGCGTGCTCGGCCTCTCGCCTGACCATCTCGGTGAACCGCTCCCGCATCGTGACGGGCGCGATCAGGAGCTTCCGGAAGCGGTCGTCGAGCGTCGGTCCGGTGAAGAAGTTGAACACCTTCGTGAGGTCGAACCCGATATCCCGGTCGGCGGTCAACAGCCCCAGGTCCGAGTACCCCTTCGCCGTCCCCGAGTGGTAGTTACCGGTGCCGACGTGCGAGTAGAGCTCGACGCCGTCGTCCTCCTGTCGAACGACGAGCGCCGTCTTGGTGTGCGTCTTCAGCCCCACGGTCCCGTAGGCGACGTGGATCCCCTCCTCTTCGAGCTGTCGGACCCATTCGAGGTTGTTCCGCTCGTCGAACCGGGCCTTGAGCTCGACCATCACCGCCACCTGTTTCCCGTTGTCGGCGGCGTCGATGAGGCTCTGGATCACCTTCGAGTCGCTCGCGGTCCGATAGATCGCGGCCTTCACCGCGAGCACGTCGGGGTCGTTCGCCGCCGCGTGAAGGAACCGCTGGACCGTCCCTTCGAAGGAGTGATACGGGTGATGCGCGAGGATATCGCCCGCTCGAATCTCTTCGAAGATATCGTTCGTCCCGTCTTGGCCGTCACTCGTCACCGATCCCAGTCGAGGATGTGGTTTCGGGGTCCATTCCGGGGGCTTGAGGTCGGGACGGTCGAGATCGACGAGCTCGAAGAAGTCCTCGAAGTCGATCGGACCGCTCCGGTGGAACACCTCGCTGTCGTCCACTTCGAGCTGTGTCTTCAGGATCGAGAGCGACTCCTCGGGCATGTCGTCGTCGACCTCCAGGCGGACGACCGTCGCGAAGCGACGCTGTTCGAGGACTTCCTCAACCATGTCGATGAGGTCCTCGGCCACCTCCTCGTCGCGCCGCACCTCGGCGTTCCGGGTGACCTTGAACTTGGACACGTCGCTGATCTCGAGGTCGGGGAGCAGGAGGTCGAGATTGGCCTCGATGAGGTCCTCGATGAGAACGTACTGCCCGCCCGCGTTGGGAACGGTTACGAGCCGGGGCTGGTTCGGCGGGATCTTGATCCGAGTGAACGTCGGCTCGTCGGTGTCGTTCGACGAGAGCACCGCGAGCGAGAGCGAGAGGTTCGAGATGAACGGAAACGGGTGCGCCGGATCGAACGCGAGCGGCGTCAGGGTGGGTAGGATGGACTCCTCGAAGTGGGTGCTCAGCTTTTCCTGTGTGTCCGCCTGCAACTCGTCGGGGGTGCGGATCTCGATCCCCTCGTCCGCGAGCGCCGGTCGCAGGACGGTCCGCCAGTACTCCGACTGCTCTCGAAAGAGCGGCCGCGCTTTCTCGAGCACCTCGGTCCACTGCTGTTCTGGCGTCCGGCCGTCCGCCGTCGTCTCGGTCACGCCGGCGTCGATCTGCTGTTTGAGACCGCCGACGCGTTTCATGAAGAACTCGTCCGTGTTCTTCGTAAAGAACGCGAGGAACCTGAGCCGTTCGAGCGGCGGGTTCCGCTCGTCCATCCCCTCGCGAAGGACGCGCTCCTGGAACGCGAGCTCGGAGAGCTCCCGATTGAGGTAGTAGTCGGGGTCGGTCAGATTGCGTTCACTCACCGCGACGCCCTCCAAGCGATACGCGGCCGTTTGAATCGGTCCCGGAGTCCGCGAGGTGTAACCTGCCTCGTCGTCTCGATTCACGCCGGATAGCTGTCGTCGGGTGCACGCCCAGCGGTCGCTCCGCGACCCTCACTGCGAGGGTCCCTCCTTGGAGGCGGAGCGGGGCGAGCCGGTCTCGACGGCCGGGTCGGACGACGACCCGACCCCGTCGCTCCCGAACTCGTGGCCACTGACCGCGTCGTCCGGGATCCCCGCCGCGTCGCGGTCCGTCCACTCGTCGACGGGAAGCCGTTGATACTCCTCCGGGGAGACGATCACTTCGACGGCGTTTGCGGCCACCGCGTGCTTCCGAATCGCGGCCTTCGACTCAATGAGTTCGTGTTCGATCAGGTGGCGCTTTGCGGTCGCACGAAGGGATCGCTTCGAAACCTCGGCCCGCTTACTTCTGATCGCCAGCACGGCGTCGCATACCGGACAGGCGAGGAGTACGGCACGTGGCATAATTACGCCCACAGAGCGCGGGTACAAGAATCCCGATTTATACTGGTATGTTCAGATATATAGGACTCTGATCAACAAATACGGATATCTCGCGTCTCGAAAACGCGGCTGCCGAGCAGGCCGGTGAACGCGTCGAGTCTCGTCGACGGGTGGTGCCCCGATCCCGCCCATCCCCGCCTCACTCCGCGTCCGCCGGTTCCGACAGCAGCTCGTCGAACAGCGCGCCGACGCGGCCCTCGATCTCGTCGCGGATCGCGCGCACGTCCTCGATCGGACGCTCGTGCGGGTCGTCGAGCCCCCAGTCGCGGCTCTCGCCGTTCCACGTCGCCGGGCAGACGTCCGACGCCGAACAGCCCATCGTGACGACGAGGTCGACCGCGCGCAGCTCCTCGGGCGTCACCTCTCGCGGCGTCCGACCGCCGAGGTCGATGTCCACCTCCCTCATCGCCTCGACGACGACGCCGTGAACGCGGTCGGCGGGCCGCGTCCCGCCGGTGACGATCTCGACCCGATCGCCCGCGTTACGACGGTCGAGCTCGCGCGCCGCGAACGCCGCCGCCATCTGGCTCCGTCCCGCGTTCTGCACGCAGACGAACGCGACCCGGTGGTCCGGTCGACCGTTGTGGTTGCTCACGAGTCGGTATCCGGGGGATACCACTATAACCGTTACTCGGGACCGCTCCCGAGCGTTACGGGGCGTTACCGAGCGCTACCGAGCGTTACCGAGCCCCGACGCGGTTCGGGGCGAGCGCGACCGGCGCCGCGGCGACGCGCTCGTCCCCGCGCGGCCGCGAACCCCCGATCGCGTCCGTCGCGGCGCCGACCCGCGTTTCGAGCGGGCGAGAAACCGCGTCCGGCTACTTCCGTCCGGCGTGCGTCCCGCTACTGTATGACACGGTACCAAGCGCTGCTCGGCACCGACATGGACGACGCCGCCGTCGACGAGTTCCTGACGGAGATCGGCGTCGGCGTGCTCTCGATGAGCGCCGACGGGGTTCCCTACGGCGTGCCGCTGTCGTTCGGCTACGACGGCGACGACACGCTGTACTTCGCCTTCCTCGGCGGGACCGACGAGCTCCGGAAGGCGACGTACGCGGCGCAGTCCGAGGTCGCGAGCTTCGCCGCGTTCGACGTCGATCCCGACGGGTCGTGGCGGAGCGCGATCGTCGCCGGCCCGATCGACCGCATCGCGCCGGGGGAGTGGGACGCCGCGCGCGAGGCGATGGCGGACAACGCCTATCAGGCGACCCATCTCACCGAGTACGAGTTCCGGGAGGACCCGAACGTCTGGGCGCTCGAAGCCCGCGACCGGGCCGGCCGCGCCGTCGGGCGGGGGTGACGCTCGCGTCGTCGACGGGTAACGGCCGTACCGGGACGCTCGCGGCTACACCAGCCCGCCGACGGCGAAGACGGCGTGACAGATCGCCACGAGCAGCCCGGAGTGGAGCAGCGCCTCGTAGCGCCCGCGGGAGGCGGTGCCGGCGAACCAGCCGGACGCGAGCATCGTCGCCTGCGTGACCACGTACAGCCGGAACCGTTCGAGCTCCGGGTGGACCGTCTCCGGCTCGGTCACGAGGTCGGTGGCGGCGGCGAGGTCGGCGAGCCGCGCGGCGTCGATCACCTGGGTGTTGACGACGGCGACGACGGCGGCGACCAGCGCGGCCGCCGCCCAGCCGACCGCGACGTACGGGTGCATCGACGAGCGGAGCGCGCGCTGCTCGCTGTACAGCTGTCCCACCTCGATCCGGAGCGTCTCGAAGACGGCGTCGGCGTCGCCGCCGGCGTTCAGCGCGCCGGTGACGAGCCCGAGCGTCCCCTCGGCGAGCGGGGTCCCCACGCGCTCGACGAACCGGTCGATGGCGGCCGCGCGCACGTCGGCGGGCCCCTCGTCGCCCCCGGTCGCCGTCGTCGATCTCAGCGCGAACGCGAGGTCGGCCACGTCGTCGTCGAGCACGCCGAGGTCGACGTCGCGAGCGACGGTCGCGACCGCGTCCGGGAACGGGCGCCCGTGCGCGACGTGGCCGGAGACGGCGTGGACGAAGTCGGCGAGCTCCCGGTCCTTCGCGTCGTCGATCCGGGTGCGCCTGACCGCGACCGCGCCCACGGGCACCGCGAACGCCGCGTACGCGAGCAGCGCCACGTTGACCAGGGTGGTCCCCGCGAGCGCGAGGCCGACCGCGAGCAGGGCGGCCGGCGGCGCGCAGAGGACCGCGGCGCTCGCCGGATTGCGCCCGACTGAGCCGAGGATCTCGCGCGGCGACCCCGGCAGGTCGTAGCTCGCGCGCTGGTTCGGCGGGCGGAGCGTCCCGACGGCGACCGCGCCGGCGAGGCCGATGGCGACGAGGAAGGCGACGGCCCCGTAGAGCACGACCGCCCGCGTCGGCACCACCCCGACCGGCGTCTCGACCGGCGGAAGCAGCTCGGGGACGACGACCGTGAGCGCGGTCGCCGCGATGACGAGCAGCGCCGGCAGCACCAGCACGGCGACGAACAGCTCCGTGAGCAGCTCCAAGAACCGCCGGGCGCGCTTGCGGGCCCGGTCCTGTCGGTGGGCGAGCATCCGGCTCTCGGTCCGGAGATACTCCGCGAGCGCCGCGTCGCCGGTCGCCGCGTGCTTGCGGAACTTCAGGAGGAAGGGGGCGAGCAGCTCCCGCGAGGGCGTGTCGCGCGCGACCCGCCGGAGCCCCTCGTCGAGGCTCCCGGCGAGCCGCGCCGCGTTGAGCGCCTTCCGCAGCGAGGTGGCCGTCCCGCCGTAGGCGTCGCTCGCGGCGGTCTTCTCGACCATCTCGCGGGGGCCGTCGCTCCCGGACGCGAGCAGTTCGAGGTACCGGACGGCCGCCGGGAGCGTCCGCTCGATGTCGGTCCGGCGCGTCGCCGTGAGCCACCGGAGGCGGAGCCCGCCGAGCCGCACCGTCGCCCGCTTCGCGAGGAGCCCGGCCGCCGCGGCGAGCCCGACGGCGACCGCCGCGGGCGACGCCGACCCGACCGGCGCGGCGCCCCCGACCGCCCGCTCGGCGACCGCGAGCAGCCCCGGCACCGCGCCGATCGCGACGAGGAGGGTCGGCGCGGCGACGGCGAGCGCGACGAGCCACGAGCACCCGTACACCCGCGACAGGTACGTCTCGAACCCGGTGTCCAGCGCGGTCCCGCGGTACCGCTTCCGGTCGGCGTCGTGCCGCCGGTCGCCCGCGTGCCGCGCGAACAGCGCGTAGAGGGCCCGGTCGATCACGGCCGAGCGACCCTCCCGCAGGAACCCGTCGGCCTCGGCGGCGTCGACGGCTCGCCCGAGCCCGCCGCTCCCGTCGTCGCCGTCGGCGGTCGGCTCCCGGCTCACGGCCGCCTCCGGTCGCCGCGCCGGTCGCCCCCGTCGGCTCCGTCGCCCTCTCCGGCTCGGTCGCCCCCGCCGGCGCCGCCGTCCTCGCGGCACATCGTCCGCGCCGCGCGCTCGACGGTCGCGGCCTCGTCGGTCCGGAGGTCGGCGAGGAACTCGAACAGCGCGTCGGCGTCGTCGACCCCCTCCCGGACGAGGTACTCGACGTACCGCCGCTTGGCGGCGAACTCCGACCGCACGGCGTCGACCTCGCGGTCGGTGTGGTCGGCGATCCGGTCGAACGCGCGGAGGCGCGGTCCCCCGTCGGTGGCGCCCGCCGCGTCGCCCTCCGGCGCGCCCGGGAACCGGAACGCCCCGTCCGCGTCGCGCCACGCGACCGCGTTGTAGTACACCGCCTCGCCGCCCTTGTCGACGACGCCGGCGCCGCCGCGCTCGGGGTTCCCGGCGGGGCTCCGCTTCGCCTCCGGGTCGAGGGCCTCGTACTCCTCGGCCGAGAGGAGCTCGACCGCCCGCGAGACGTACCGCTCGCCGTCGATCTGCCGCGGGAAGACGACGAGATCGATCTCGCGGAGGAGGTACGGCGGGAGCCCGCGCTCGACCACGCGGTTCGCGAGCGCCTCGACGTCCTCGGCGTGCGTCGACCCGATCACGCCGTGGCCCGTGTTCAGCGTCTCCGCGAACGTCTCGAAGCTCGCGGGCGTGTTGATCTCGGCGATAAGTGTCTTTTTGTGATTAAAATTTATGTACACAGAGGTTTGTTGTACTCACATGGGCGAGGGAGAGTACACCCGCGTCAACATGCGAGTTGAATCGGAGACGAAAGAGCGGTGGACGGACTTCGTCGACGAGTCGGACAATTACACGTCACTGTCGGGGCTAATCCGTACCGCCGTCAAGAACGAGATTGACCAAAGTCACGCGCCGAGTGGACAGACGAACGACGACGGTGACGGACAAGCGGATGATGATCGTCTCGCCGAGCTGCTAGAGCGGGTTCAACGGGTTGAGGAGCATGTCGTCGAGATTGAGGATGGTGTCACCCGCGTTGAGGACAGAGGTTCCGTGCCGAAAGAGGCACAAGTCGATGAGCCCCGTGCGTACCCTGACGGAGAGGTGTTCGAGGCACTCCCCGAAGGTGACGACGTCGGCGACGGCGAGACCGTCGGACAACTCGCCGAGAAACTCCCCTACGGCGAGGGTGTCGTCGGTCATACTGTTCGATTCATGGAACAAAAGAGCGGACGTGTCAAGACCGATCGGGTCGGTGAACAGTCAGTCTACTGGAAGGAGGTGTAACGATGGACGGACTACACGATGACGTCGACAGTATCGCCCCGAAAATAGTGAGCGGCCCCAGCGACGCTCGTGTGAGCCGACTTCGACAGTTTAGCAGCTGGTGGGAAGAGAACGGTGAGGGCTCCCCACTTAAGGCGGATACAGGTGATGTCGTTGACTTCCTAAACAGCGAAGATGACCGCGGGCTCGCCCCTCACTCACTTGTCGGCACGAAGCAGACGCTATCGGAAATGTTTGATGCGGCGATCGATCTTGGCTATACGGATCGTCAAGATAATCCTGTCAAAAATGCGAATATCGGAAGATATGTCGACAGCTATGGTACCACCACGAGGAAACAAGAGTTTGCCGACAAGGAAGGTGTTGTTTATCTGGAGGCCGAGGAGACTCGGAAGCTACGTGAGAGCGTCCCCGCGCCGAAGGTTCGTAACGAACTACTCGTAAAACTGATGATTCAGGTCGGGGCGAGACGAAACGAAGTTACGAGTATCAAGTTAGATGATATTGACCGCGACAAGCGGGCTGTTACCCTTCGAGATGACAAGAAACAGAAGGTCCGCACTGTTCCGTATTCTGACTTGTCGCCTGAGCTTGATCTGTGGCTCGACAAGTATCGGGCGAGTAACAAGCCTGCGCAGCGCAGTGAGTATCTGTTCGTGACGGAACAGTCTGAGCAACTGTCACCCAACCGTATCGGTGAGATCATCAAAAAAGCCGCCGAGGAAGCGGGGATTCAAGAAGTAATGTACCACGATGCGAGCGGTAATCCACGGCGGAAGGTGACGCCTCATACTCTTCGACATACGTTTGCGGTTCGGATGTTGGAGGAGGGCGTCGATATACGGTACCTCCAGCAGCTGATGGGCCATACGGACATTTCCCAAACAGAAGTGTACCTGAAGATCACTGACAAAGAAGCCCGTGAGGCATATCGAGAAGCAAACCCAACATTTGAGGAGTGACAGCGGTTGTGGGCGATTGAAACGCCTCTCGGCGACTGTCCCGAGTTCGAGGTGTCGGGCGTCTATACTGCGGTTCGAGATACGTCTGTAACGGCGCGCTGAGCGGATTCCGACTCTATACGATGTTTCCCTCTCGGTAGCGGTTGACTCGTCTTAGCGCGTCAATACACGCCGATATGAGGATGTTCTCATGCCTTGACGGAGGCTGTGCGAGGTCGACTGATCTCTATGGCGGTAGGCGCGTCGTTCAGGCCGAGCTTTTGCACAGCGTTTTACTTGAGTCAGTAAGAGCATGTAATATGGCTAATGCTTGGGTTTTGAACACGCTGGAATCGCACTGGGATCACTGCGTTCGAGGGCCGACCGACGGGACAAAGCATCCTGATCACCACCTTGGTGAGCCGTGGCATGGAATACCTGAAGGGGGCCGTTCCCCAGACCCGTCAAGGCTTGACCCGGGTGACTTGTTCATAGTACGTGAGAAGGGTATAGGCGTCCGTGGTATTTGGACGTTTGAAGAGGCCAGACGCGTTACCGACCAATCGATATTAGCAGATTCGTGGCGGGATCACGACGGTGAAATGTTGGACTACGAATGGATCCTTTACTGTCGGGGACAACCTGAAAGAGAGCTAAGTACACCCTTTAGGGAAGACTGGACGGGTGATTTCCCGCTTGAGACGCCGCACATTATGGGGACTGCCATCGGGAGCGAGGAGGTGATTGAAGCATACGTGAGTCATCTGCTATCTCACAGTATCTCGGAGTCGAGCAAATCCCGTCTGCGTGATGTGCTTGAGACAGAGATTGAGGAGGACAATCAACCAGCCGACTATGAGCAACCAGACCGAACACGTACGGAGTCGACGCGACCAATACGAGACACAACTCTGACTCGGGAAATGAAAGAAACGTACGATGACGTGTGTATGGTCTGCGGCGACACACGTCTCAAGTCCCCTAGCGATACATACTCAGAGGCGCATCATCTCAAGCCGCTCGGCCGACCGCATGAAGGCCCCGACAACAGGCGGAACATTCTGGTCCTCTGTCCGAACCATCATGCCGATTTTGACTACGGAATGATCCGTGTCGACCCTATGAGCTTGGAAATAACGCACACTCAGTCAGATACTGACGGAAGTACATTAGAGGTCGCTCCGGACCACGATATTGACGAGGAATTCCTGCGGTATCACAACGAGCAAATCGCTAAAATCTGATTTCGCCGCTTCACGCGCGTCACCCGGACGTCCGCGCATGCGCTGGCCGGACCGATGTCTGTGTGCTTGGCGCCGCACATCGGTATACTGCATGTGACAATAGTGTATGTGGAGCGTGAGCGCGCGATTTCCGCACACGCGCCAACCAAGGCGGTCCCATGTCGACGCCCGGATACCTATCACGTTGCGTATCAGTCGCCCATCGTCGCGCCCCCACTTTCGTCGCATATCGGTCACCCGCAGAGTGAGGGCCGTCAGTTGTCTTAACCAACAGTCGGACCTATCACCGCCGAGTGTTGGTTAACACCGCGGTCGACGGCCGTGCAACGACGAGCGACGGCGGTCAAGTGGATGTAGTGCGAGTTTGCAGTTGACTCGCGGTCCAGTACGATTAAGTACATGTCGCTGTCATGTTGGGCCAACACAAAATGTTCCTTGGCAACAACCAACAGTTAGCCAGCAAAGTGTCCTCAGCGATTGAGGACTGGACTCCCTCCGAAGCATACGGACATGAGTCAAAGTTCCAAAACGAGTTACAGGAGTACTTGGATCAACGGCTCAATTCGGGAAACGACATGATGCTCGGCCCTACTGAGGAGATCGTAGTTGAGCGTGAGCACGGTAACGTTAATGGTGACGTTGTGGTGAACGGTGATATTGGAATCGAAATGAAGCGTGACCTTAGCAACAGCCAAACAAAGAAGCTTCGAGGGCAGATCGAGGAGTACCAGAAAGAGTATACTCATGTGATTGCACTTGCCTGCGGGATTGATGACATGGATGGGTGGCGGAAACTGAAGAACGACTATGAGAATCAGATGGGAATGGGGATGGACCCGGATGCCGCTCCTGTCAAGTTCATTCACAAGAAGAAAACCAACTACGGAGAGGGAGCGTCAGCAGATCAGTATAACCGTGCTGATGGTAGCGGTCCCACTGGTGATGGATTCGAGGAACTGGCGAGCGTGGTGGAAGATGGCGTGAGGGGGTACCAATCGCTCACAGGCGACGGGACCATGGAGTCAGGCAAGGCAACGGCAGCTGTCGCAAAGGCGGTGTTTGTGGTTGGGTTTGTTCTTGTGCTGCTTGTTTATGTGTTCATCACCTTCATGTAAGTAGACGAGGCGAGAGACGGCCGTGCGACGCCGAGCGACGGCGGTCTCGGGCGTCTAACCCTAAGGTTGACCCACAGAGACGGCCGTCGAGAAGCCCTCCCACACCGTACGGGGGCTTTCCTGCCGAGCTATTTTTCACGGGAGTAGGTCGCAGAAACAAGGCCGTTGTGTCGCAGTCGTGCGACACACTCGGTATCTGTCGCGCCGACTTTACAGAATACTGATATGTCTGCCGCCCCCGAGTGACGGGCGTGCATGTTCGACCATGCCCGTGAACTCGACGACGACGAGACGGTGACTGAGACAATCAGACTCGCCGACGGTACCACGATTGTCGGCGTCGATCCATTTCGTCCGATCGATTCGCGTCTCGTTGACGACGACGGGGGTCGGGAGCCTGTCGACGTCGAGGAGACGACGGTCTCCCACTTCTAACGGCGGTCCCGCCCGTCCGACGTCCGTCCCGCGCCGAGAGACCGCCGTGGTGTCGACGTCAACGGCAGCAAGAGGCGGCTACGGCCGTACAGTGCTAAGGGGACTCGATCTGTAATTAGATCTTACTCACACAGATACACATATCTCGGCGATCACCTCGACGTCCGGATTCAGGTAGTTCGCCTCGGTCATCAGCTCCGACATGCTCACGGCCTTGTACGCCTCCTCGTGCTCGCGGGTCGTGAGCGACACCCCGGTCTCGTGCGGGAGCCGCACCTCCCGGGAGCCCTCGTCGATCGACACCGGCCGGTCGTCGAACGGGATTAAGGGGGTGTGCGCGTTGAGCAGCGTCGTCTTCCCCACGCCGGTCGGCCCGGCGAAGAGGACGACGCCGCGGTGCTCGTACAGCAGCCACAGCAGCGTGACGAGGTCGGCCGAGAGCGTCCCCCGCTCGATCAGGTCGACCGGCGTCATGGCGTCCGGGCTCTGCTTCCGGATCGAGACGTGGGGGCCGTCGGCGGAGATGACGGGCAGCGCCACCGCACAGCGGACCGTCTCGTCGACCCCCTCCACGTCGAGGTTCACCTTCGCCGACGGCGTCGAGGCGTTGAGCTCGGTGCCGTCGCGGGCCGCCAGCCCCGTGACGACGTTAACGAACGTCGTCTCGTCCTCGAACGCGAGGTTGGTGGGGACTCGGGCGCCGGCGTCGGGGGTCGCCGCGTCGCGGTCGCTCCCGCCCCCCGCGGCGCCGTCGCCCTCGGCGTCCGCCCCCCGCAGCACTGACGCCCGCGGGACGACCTTCACGCGCTCGCCGACCCGGTTGGCCTCCACGTCCTCCAGGTTCGGGTCCCGGATCGGGACCGTGAGGATCCCCTCGCCGACGAAGTCGCGGAGCACGTAGTACGCCAGGTCGTCGAGCCGGTCGCGGGCGTACCGCGAGTCGACCGGCGGCACGGCGAGCCCGCGGTCGGCCAGCGCGGACCGGACGCGGTGGGCCGCCGCGTCGAGCCACGCCCGGGTGTTGCGCGCGGTGAGCCGCCGCGAGAGGAACCGCCGCGCGTGCTCGGCGACGAACGCCTCGCGGTCGTCCACGGCGCCGTCGACGGTCGTCTCCCAGATCCGCTCTTTGCACTCCTCGATCAGCGCCGCGTCCCCCGGGAGGAGGTCCGGTTCCAACACCGCGTACTTCGTCTCGAACGCGTCGGAGCCGAGCAGCCGCTCGCGGTAGACGACCACGTCCACCGAGAGCCCCGCGAAGCCGACCGCGTACCGCGCGAGCCGCTCGGCGGCGACCCGCTCCACGTAGTCGGCGTCGGCGTCGATCCCCGTCTCCAGGGGCGCGAAGGTCTCCGTGTGGACGACCAGCTCGCGCTCGTCGCCCACGTCGGCCACCTCGATCCGGTCGTCCAGCGCGAGCGGCGTCACGTCGCCGAGTAGCCGGAGGTCACGCAGCGCGTGGTAGCCGACCCGCCGGCGCGCGGCGGCGCTCGCGTCGAGCAGGCGGTCGAGCGCGCGGTCGTACTTCGGCTCGAACCCCGCCTCGGCCCGTTCGACGACGCCGACGCGAGTGAGCGGGCGGCGGTGCCGGACCGCGGAGAAGTGGTCGCGGACGCGCTCCAGCGCCGCCTCGTCGGCGGGCGACAGCGGCGGCTCCCGCACGTCGTAGCCGAACCGCCCGCCGTCGCGCTCGCGCATAGTGGCGACGACGCCCGGCGCGGCCTCGTACTGCGCCCGCACCTCGGGCGCGTACCACGCCTCGGGGTCGTCCGGCGGGACGGGCGCCGGCACCGCGCCGTCCCGGTCCCCGTCGGACTCGTCGGCGATTCGGAGCGTCGGACCGTCGCTCACGGGCGGACCTCCCGCCCGCGCCGCCGGCGTGTCGGCGGGTCGCTGGACCGCGTCATCGTTCGATCGGCGGGTGACCGCCTGACCCGGTTAAGGGTTCTTTTCTGTCACTACCTCGATGTTTAATCGCGGAGAAACGAACGCGGGGCCGCCGCCGTCGCCGGCCGCCTCACCACCATCACCACCGACCGCACCGCCGCCGCCGACCGACCGCTTCGCTGCCGTCACCGACCGACCGCCTCGCCGCCGTCGCCAACTTCTTGCCCGTCTCGGACGGACGGGGCACCGATGACGGACACCATGCGAGCCGCGGTCGTCCCGGAACCCGGCGCCGAGTTCGAACTCGAAGAGCGAGCGGTCCCCGAGCCCGGTCCCGGCGAGGTCCGGGTCGCCGTCGAGGCGTGCGGGATCTGCCGCAGCGACGAGTTCGTCGTGGAGGGGGCGTACCCCGGCGTGAGCTACCCGCGCGTCCCCGGCCACGAGATCGCCGGGACGGTCGACGCGGTCGGCGACGCGGTCGAGGCGTGGGAGCCGGGCGAGCGCGTCGGCGCGGGCTGGCACGGCGGGCACTGCTTCACCTGCGAGCCGTGTCGCCGCGGGCAGTTCCTCCAGTGCGAGAACGCCGAGATCACCGGCCTGAGCTTCGACGGCGGCTACGCCGAGTACGCGACGGTCCCCGCCGAGGCGCTGGCTGCGATCCCCGACGCCCTCGACGCGGTCGACGCCGCGCCGCTGCTCTGCGCCGGGATCACGACCTACAACGCCCTGCGCAACTCGGACGCCCGGGCCGGCGACCTCGTCGCGGTCGTCGGCGTCGGCGGCCTCGGCCACCTCGGGGTCCAGTACGCCCACGCGGCCGGCTACGAGACGGTCGCGGTCTCGCGCAGCCCCGACAAGGAGTCGCTCGCGAGGGAGCTCGGCGCCGACCACTTCGTGAACGCCGCCGAGGAGGACCCGGCCGAACGGCTCTCGGAGCTGGGCGGCGCGAGCGCCGTCCTCACGACCGCGCCCGCGAGCGACGCCATCGAGTCGGTCGTGGGCGGGCTCGGGATCGACGGTTCCGTGATCGTCGCCGGGATCCCCGGCGAGCCGGTGGCGGTCGACGCCCAGCAGCTCGTCGGGACGCGCGGCGCGGTCGAGGGCTGGGGGTCGGGCCACGCCCGCGACTCGCAGGACACCCTTGAGTTCAGTGCCCTGCGCGACATCACCCCCGAGGTCGAGACGTACGCGCTCGACGACGTCGCCGCCGCGTACGACCGCATGGCCGACAACGAGGCGCGGTTCCGCGTCGTCCTGGAGCCGTAGGCGGCGCGGTCCGCATCGACTCGACCACCGGACCGCACCGGTCCGGCTACCGGCCCGCACCGACTCGACCACTGGACCGCACCGACTCGACCACCGACCCGAACCGGCCCGACCGTCGGCCGATCGATCGTCCGATTTCCGCCCCGACCGGGTTCCGTCACCCTCTCACTTTTGTCTCGCCCGCCGGAAACGGACCGCATGCGCGCAGCCGTCTTCAACGGTCCCGGCGAGATCGACGTCGAAGAGCGACCCCGCCCCGAGATCGAGGCCCCGACCGACGCGATCGTCCGGGTGACTCACACCGCGATCTGCGGCTCGGACCTCTGGTTCTACCGCGGCGACAGCGATCGCGACGAGGGGTCCCCGGTCGGCCACGAGCCGATGGGGATCGTCGAGGCGGTCGGCGACGACGTGACCTCGGTCGCCCCCGGCGACCGCGTGCTCGCGCCGTTCGCCATCTCCTGCGGCGAGTGCGAGTTCTGCCGGAAGGGGCTCCACACCTCCTGCGCGAACGGCGACTCGTGGGGCGGCGACAACGGCGGCGGCCAGGGCGAGTACGTCCGGTCGACCCACGCGGACGGGACGCTCGTGCGCGTCCCCGACCGCCACGCCGACGACGAGGAGACGCTCCGCTCGCTTTTACCCCTGACCGACGTGCTGGGGACCGGCCACCACGCGGCCGTCAGCGCGGGCGTCGAGGCGGGCTCGACGGTGGCCGTCGTCGGCGACGGCGCGGTCGGGCTCTGCGGCGTCCTCGCCGCGCGCCGGCTCGGCGCCGAGCGAATTATCGCGGTGGGCCACCACGAGGACAGGCTCGAACTCGCCGAGGAGTTCGGCGCCACCGAGACCGTCTCCGAGCGCGGGGAGGCCGCGGTCGAGCGGATTCGGGAGCTGACCTACGGCGGGCCGAACCGCGTGATGGAGTGCGTCGGCGCCGCGAGCGCGATGAACACCGCGATCGACGCCGTCCGCCCCGGCGGTCGGATCGGCTACATCGGGGTGCCGTACGGCGTCGAGGAGGAGGGCCTCGACGCCTTCGGCCTGTTCGGCGACAACGTCACGCTCGCCGGGGGCGTCGCCCCCGTCCGCGCGTACGCCGAGGAGCTGATGGCCGACGTGCTGCAGGGGACGCTCGACCCCGCGCCGGTCTTCACCGAGACGGTCGGGCTCGACGGGGTCGCCGAGGGGTACCGGATGATGGACGAGCGCGAGGCGATCAAGGTGCTGGTAAAACCGTAGCACTGCGGTCTCGGCCGCTTTAGACGCTGCTCTCGGCACAATGCTTATGAGCGACCGAGCCTTGCGAACAGTTGTCATGTGCCATCATCACATCGAGGCGCGCTCGATCGAGGAGATCCGAGAGCGTCACCGGTCCGAGGAGGCGGACGAACGGCTCGACGAGACCCCCGACGTCGAGGCCGTCGACGATTCGGCCGACGACGCGGAACCGCCGGCCGAGCCGCGCGCCCCGGCCGACGACTGACGCGGCCGGAGGCGACTCCGCCCCGAACCCCGACGATTTTTCGCGGTCGCCGCCCCCGCCAGCAATCGCGCCGCCAGCGACCGCGCCGCCGGTGCTCCGCCCGCGTCGAGGTCGGCGGACCCGCCGCCGGGGAACCGCGTCGCGCCGATATTCACTCGCTTCCGACTCAGAGAAAATACCCCCGCGTGAGGTAGCTTTATTTCCGTGGCCGAGCGTGGTAGAGCCGCTATATGACGGACGTCACTCTTCGCCGGACGCAGCTTGCAACGCCCGCGAGCGACGAGAAAATGATGCACTCGGCGGCCGACAGCGACGCCGACGAGGTGTTCCTCGACCTGGAGGACTCCGTGGCGCCGAACGCCAAGCCGGACGCGCGCGAGCCGCTTATCGAGGCCGCCCGCGAGGAGGACTGGAGCGACAAAGTCCTCAGCTTCCGGATGAACGGGATCGACACCAAGTGGTGGTACGACGACCTGATCACGGTCGTCGGCGAGGCGGGCGAGTTCATCGACGACATCATCGTCCCGAAGGTCAAGTCCGCCAGCGACGTCCACACCGTCGAGAACCTCCTCGCGCAGGTCGAGGAGAACAACGACCTGGAGGTCGGCGGCATCGGCCTCGAACCCCAGATCGAGGACGGCGAGGGGATCCACAACGTCCACGACATCGCGCACGCCTCCGACCGGCTCTCCTCCATCATCTTCGGCCCCGGCGACTACTCCGCGGCGATGGGGACGCCCGGACTCGACATCGGCCAGTTCCCGGAGTATCCGGGCCACTACTGGCACCACGCCCTCTCCGAGTGTAACTCCGCCGCGAAGTCGGCCGGGCTGCCGTGCCTCGACGGCCCGTACGCCGACATCGAAGACCCCGACGGCTTCCGCGACTCGGCCGAGCGCGCCAACATGATCGGCTGCGACGGCAAGTGGGCGATCCACCCGTCGCAGATCGAGATCGGCAACGAAGTGTTCGCGCCGGACCCGGAGACCGCCGAGCGCGCCAAGCGCATCGTCGACGCCTACGCCGAGGCGATGGAGGAGGGCAAAGGCGCCGTGAGCGTCGACGGGCAGATGGTCGACGAGGCGACCAACAAGATGGCCCAGGACATCGTCGAGACCGCCGAGGCCGCCGGCATCCTCTAACGGTCACGTCCGACGCCGAGCGATCTCTTTTTATTGCTTCTATCGGTCCCGAAACGCGATTTCCCGTCTCCTCCGCGCTCACCGGACCGCGGTCACTCGACGGGTGCCGGGAGGAACGGCGTCGGGTCGTCGTGGACGAACCGAACGGTGTCGTCGTTCAGTCGGCGACAGAAGAGCCGCACGACCCCCGCGTCCCTGATCGATTCGATCGTCTCCGCCGCCCGGCTCGGATCGTAGTACGCGGGGACGAACGCGGCCGTCTCGCTCTCGGGGGCGATCTCGACGACGAGCAGGTAGACCAGCCCGTCGCCCTCCGCCCGGAACACCTCGACGTCTCGGAACTCCCGGTCGCCGACGAGCGATTCGAGGTCCTCGAACTCCGGGCCGGGGAGGACGACGTCGAGGCCGGTCCGGCGGTCCGAGTCGACGAGGACCGAGTCGCCGGGGTGCAGTTCGAGCGTCGTCCACCCGCGCTCCCGGTACTCCGCCGCGGTCGCCTCCATGTCCTCGATGACCGCGGTCCACCCGTCTCCGACCTGTGCGTTCGCGGGTGCGTCGCCGCCTGCTGGTTCGCCCATACCTGGAGACGCGCCGGTAGTCGGTTGAATGTTTCCACTGGGGAGCGGCTCCCGTCCGCACGTCGGCGTCCCCGCCGCGCCGAACACGCGGACGCCCGAGCGACAGATTGAGTACCCTCGTGCGAATTGTTCGCAGACGTTCGCATGAGCCCGCCGAACGCCCGCCCCTTCGACCCGGTCGAAGCGACCGTTTCGGAGATCCGCGACGCGTACGAGACCGGCGAGACGACCGCCGAGGCGGTCGCCGACGCGCACCTCGCGCGGATCGACGAGCACGACGACGAGCTGAACGCGATCCTCGCGGTGAACCGGGACGCGCGGGACCGCGCACGCGAACTCGACGCCGCGTTCGACCGCGACGGGTTTGTCGGTCCCCTCCACGGGATCCCGGTCGTGCTCAAGGACAACCAGGACACGCGCGACATGCCGACGACCGCCGGCTCGACCGCCCTCGCCGAGTCGCGGCCGCCCCGGGACGCGTCCGTCGTCAGGCGGCTCCGCGAGGCCGGCGCCGTCGTCCTCGCCAAGGCCAACCTGCAGGAGCTCTCCTTCGGGGTCGACACGGTCAGCTCCCTCGGCGGGGCGACGCGGAACGCGTACGCCCTCGACCGGCGCCCGTCCGGGTCGAGCGGCGGGACCGCGGCCGCCGTCGCGGCGAGCTTCGCCGTCGTCGGGACCGGGACCGACACCTGCTCGTCGGTGCGGTCGCCGCCCGCGTTCAACGACGCCGTCGGGGTTCGGCCCACGACGGGGCTCGTCAGCCGGACGGGCATCGTCCCCCTGAGCGACACCCAGGACACGGCCGGCCCGATCGCCCGGACGGTCGAGGACGCGGCGCGGACGCTCGAAGCGATGGCCGGCTACGACCCGGCCGACCCCGTCACGGCCCGCGGCGTCGGTCGGATCCCGGACGAGGGGTACGCCGCGGGGCTCGACCCCGACGCGCTCACTGGGGCGCGGATCGGCGTCGCGCGGGAGTTCTTCGGCCTCCGAAACGACGAGAGCGCGCCGGCGCGCGCCGCCGAGCGCGTGACGGCGGTCGTCGAGGACGCGATCGGCGAGCTGGAGGCGGCGGGCGCGACGATCGTCGACCCCGTCGACGTCGTCGATCGGACCCGGCTCGAAAGCGCTCGGGTGCTCGAATACGAGTTCGCTCGCGACTTCGACGCGTACCTCGCCGAGCTGGGCGACGCGGCCCCGCACGACTCGCTGGCCGACGTCGTCGCGACCGGTGAGCTTCACCCGTCGGTCCAGGCCAGGTTCGAGGACGCGGCGATCCTCGACACCGACGTCGACGCGCTCGACGAGAACACCGGCTACCTGCGGAGCCTCCGCCGCCGCGAGGCGATCCGGGACGCCGTGCTCGCCCGGATGGCGGCCGACGACCTCGACGCGGTCCTCTACCCCCCGTCGCGGGTGCCGCCGGTCGAGATCCCCGACAACCAGCCCTTCGAGGAGATGAACTGCGAGCTCGCCGCGCACACGGGGCTCCCCGCGATCGTCGTCCCGGCCGGGTTCACCCCGGCGGGGCTGCCGGTCGGCGTCGAGCTGCTCGGTCGCGCGTTCGACGAGCGCCGGCTGTTCGAGCTCGCGTACGCCTTCGAGCGGGCGACCGACCACCGACGGCCGCCGGACCGGTTCGTCGAGTAGCGGAGGCGGTCGTTGGCGGGGAACGCGCTCGCCGACGCCTCGGCGGAATCTCCCATATGAGATCTGAAACGCCCCCCGAAACCGTCCGCACGTGAGCGCACACGAACCGTGACCCTCGACCGGGTATTTTTCCGTATAGAACCACTAACACGCGTAGTTACGATGTCGGTCGACGACCCCGAGGAAGCCACGGCTGCGCCGATCGAACTCTTACACGTCGACGACGATTCGGCGTTCCTCGACCTGACGGAATCGTTCCTGACGAACGAACTGGCGGCCGTCGACGTCACGACCGTGACCGACCCGGAGGCGGTGCTTCCGAAGCTCGACGCCGGGTCGTTCCACTGCGTCGTGAGCGATTACGACATGCCCGGCACGGACGGGCTCGAACTGCTCGCCGACGTCCGCGAGCGGTTCCCCGACCTCCCCTTCGTCCTCTACACGGGGAAGGGGAGCGAGGAGATCGCCGCACAGGCCATCAACGCCGGGGTGACCGGGTACCTCCAGAAGGGGGGACCGGACCAGCACCGCCGCCTCGCGAACCGGGTCAAACACGCCGCGCACGAGTACCGCGCCAAGATCGAGTCGGAGCGCTACTCGACGGTGCTCCGCGCGCTCGACTACCCGATCTACGTGGTCAACGCGGACGCCGAGTTCGAGTACGTCAACGAGGCGTTCCTCGACCTGGTCGGGTACGACCGCGACGAGGTCATCGGGAGCCCGCCGGGCAAGATCAAGACCGACGAGGGGGTCCGGCGGGCCAACGACATGCTCGCGTCGATCGTTTCGAGCGAGGGGCCGGAGACCCAGCAGTTCCGCGTGGACATCCGGACGAAGGACGGCGACACGGTGCCGTGTTACGACCACATGGCGGCGCTCCCGTTCGACGAGGCGTTCCGCGGCTCCGTGGGGATCCTCAGGGACGCGACCCGCGAACAGCGGCGGCGCGAGGAGCTCATCCGGCAGAACGAGCGGCTCGACGAGTTCACCTCGATCGTCTCGCACGACCTCCGGACCCCGCTGCAGAACGCCCGAACGGCGGCCGAGATGGCCCGCACGACGGGCGACGACGCGCACCTCGACACCCTCGACCGGGAGCACGAGCGGATGGAGCGGATGATCGACGAGCTGCTCACGCTCGCGAGGGAGGGCCGGACGGCGTCGGAGACCGAGCCCGTCGACGTCGGTGTGATCGCCGCCGAGGCGTGGGAGCCCTTCGGGACCCCGCGGGACGCGCTGGAGCTGCCGGACGGCGACCTCCGGATCGACGCCGATCGATCCCGCCTCCGACGCCTCTTCGAGAACCTCCTCCGAAACGTCGACGACCACTGCGCGTCCCCCGTGACGGTGCGCGTCGGCCGGTCCGAAGACGGGTTCTACGTCGCCGACGACGGACCGGGAATCGACGCGACGGAGTGCGAGACCCTCTTCGAGCCCGGATTTACCACCGCCGCCGACGGGACCGGGTTCGGGCTGACCATCGTCAAGCGGATCGCGGACGCCCACGGCTGGGCGGTCTCGATCGGCGAGAGCGCGACCGGCGGGACGCGGGTCGACTTCGAGACCGATCCGTCGACTCCGGCGACGAGCGACCCGGCCGTCCCGTCTCAGGGGTGACCGGCGACCGTCTCCAAAGATATTTTTCCGTGAGGCGCGCTACCGCCGGTAGTGACCGACCTCCTCTCCCTCTCGGCGCTCCGCACCCAGTTCAGGACCGAACGGGGCGCCGTCAAGGCCGTCGACGGCATCGACCTCTCGATCGAACACGGCGAGACCGTCGGCCTCGTCGGCGAGTCCGGCTCCGGAAAGAGCGTCACCGCCCTCTCGGCGATGGACCTCGTCGACGACCCCGGCGAGGTCGTCGGCGGGCGGATCGCCCTCGCCGACCCGTCGCTCGCCGCCGCCCTCCTCGACGAGTTCGACGACGCGTACGTGCCGTACCCCTCCGGCCTGATCGACGCGGTCGCGGCCGTGAGCAGCGACCTCCGGGCCGGCCGGCGCGTCCCCGACACGCCGGCCGAGCTCCGCGGCATGGCCGACGACCTCGCCGGCGAGGCCGACCCCGACGACCTCGCCGGCGACCTCGCGAGCGCCGCCGACCGCCTCGAAGGCGGCGCCGACCCGGAGACCGTCGGCGACGACCTGGAGGCGGCGCTCGCCGACGCCGTCGACGGCTTCGTCTTCCTCGACGCCGCGGCGCGCGAGCGCATCCGCGACGGCGCGAGGCCGAGCGACGTCGACATCGAGGAGGGGATCGTCGACGTGACGGCCGCCCCCGAGGCGGCCGTCCGCCGCGTCCGCGGCGGCGAGATGGGGATGATCTTCCAGGACCCGATGACCTCGCTCAACCCGGCGGTCACCGTCGGCGAGCAGATCGCCGAGTCGCTGCGGCTCCACCGGTACGGCGGGCAGAAGGACGACTCGTGGCTCAACGGGATCCGCGAGATCCTCCCGAAGGCCGGCGGCCGCGACGGCGACGAGGAGGTGATGGACGAGGTCGTCAGGATGCTGCAGGCGGTCGGCATCCCGGAGGCGAAACAGCGCGTGGACGACTACCCGCACGAGTTCTCCGGCGGGATGCGCCAGCGCGTGCTCGTCGCCATCGCGCTCGCCTGCCGGCCGAACCTCCTCATCGCCGACGAGCCGACGACCGCGCTCGACGTGACGATCCAGGCGCAGATCCTCGACCTGATCGACGACCTCCAAGCGGAGTTCGGGATGTCCGTCCTGATGATCACCCACGACCTCGGCGTCGTGGCCGAGACCTGCGACCGCGTGGCCGTGATGTACGCCGGCGAGATCGTCGAGGAGGGGCCGGTCGAGGAGATCTTCGCCAACCCCAGTCACCCCTACACGTACACCCTCCTGGAGTCGATCCCCACCGAGGAGAAGGAGCGGTTGACCCCGATCGAGGGGAACGTCCCCGACCTGATCGACATGCCCGACGGCTGCCACTTCGCGCCGCGCTGCCCGTGGGCCGAGCCGCGGTGTCGCGAGGGCGAGATCCCGTACCTCCAGCACGGCGGGGACGACGTCGACCACCGGTCGAAATGCGTCCACGACGAGTTCGACAAGGGCGCGTACGGGTCCGACGGCGTCGCGGCCGGCGCCAGGTCCGCCATCGGCGATCCCATCGTCGAGGTCCGCGGTATGCGGAAGTACTACGAACAGGAGGACGGTCCCCTCGACCGGGTGTTCGGCGGCGGCGACCCGAGCGTCAGGGCCGTCGACGGGATCGACCTCGACGTGCGCGAGCGGGAGACGCTGGGGCTCGTCGGCGAGTCCGGCTGCGGGAAGTCCACGGCCGGCCGAGCGATCCTCCACCTGGACCCGCCGACCGACGGCACCGTCGTGTTCGCCGGCGAGGAGCTCGGGTCGCTCTCGAAGTCGGAGCTCCGCAAGCGGCGGAAGGACATGCAGATGGTGTTCCAGGACCCGATGTCGAGCCTCGACCCGCGGATGACGGCCGGGCAGACGATCATGGAGCCGCTGAAGATCCACGGCCTCGCCGAGGGCCGCCGCCGCGAGCGCGTCTTCGAGCTGATGGACGCGGTCGGGTTGGAGCGCGGGCAGTTCGGCCGCTACCCGCACGAGCTCTCGGGCGGCCAGCGCCAGCGGGTCGGCATCGCGCGGGCGCTCGCGGTCGACCCCGACTTCATCGTCGCCGACGAGCCGGTCTCGGCGCTCGACGTCTCCGTGCAGGCGCAGATCATCAATCTCCTGGAGGACCTCCAGGAGGAGTTCGGGCTCACCTTCCTCTTTATCGCCCACGACCTGAGCGTCGTCCGGCACATCTCCGACCGGGTCGCCGTGATGTACCTCGGCGAGATCGTCGAGGTCGCCGAGACGGACGAGCTGTTCGAGACGCCGAAACACCCATACACGCGGGCGCTCCTCTCCGCGATCCCGGAGCCGGACCCCCTCGCCGACACGGCCGACCGGACGATCCTCAAGGGGGACGTCCCGTCGCCGATCGACCCGCCCTCCGGCTGTCGGTTCCGCACCCGGTGTCCGTCGGTCATCCCGCCGGACGACCTGGAGATCGACCAGGAGCGCTACCGGGAGGTGATGTTCTACCGACAGCGCCTGGAGTCGGGGGACATCGACCTCGACGCCATCGAGTCCGAGGTCCGCATCGAGGACGAGTCGGCGCCGACCGCCGTCGCCGACGGCGGCGAACACCCGACGCTCTTCGAGTACTTCTTCGACGGGCCGCTCTCGGGGGAGGCGCGGGCGGTCGTCGCCGACTCGTTCGAGCAGCTCAAGGACGGCCGGTGGGAGGCGGCCGAGGCGACGCTCCGCGAGGCGTTCGAGAGCGTCTGCGAGCGGGAGAACCCCGCGCTCGACGAGAGCGGCCACCCCGCCGCGTGCCACCTCTACGACGACGGCCGGGATAGGTAACGAAGTAAACAGTCGACCACTCAAGCGGCGTTTGTCCCGCGGTTCCGTCCTGTCGGACCATTAGAATTATCCGTCCCCCCAGTTTAGCGCCGATGTATGTCCCCCGATACGACAGAAACGTCACGACGCGGATTCCTGCAACGAGCCGGCGGCGCGACGGTCGCGACGGCCTCCGTCGCCTCCCTCGCCGGCTGCAGCGGCAACGGCGGCGACGGCGGCGACGGCGGTGACGGCGGCGATGGCGACGACGGCGGCGACGGTGGAGACGGCACGACCTCCCTCCGCTACGGCCGCGGCGCCCACTCCAGCACCCTCGACCCGCAGAACACGACCAGCGGCGAGGTCGCGAAGGTCACCAACCAGGCGTACGAGGGGCTGATCGCCTTCCAGCCGGGCGAGGCGTCGCTCACGGAGTCGCTCGCCACCGACTGGTCGCTCGACGGCGACTCGGTGACGCTCACGCTCCGAGAGGGCGTGAGCTTCCACGACGGGTCGGAGTTCACCGCCGACGACTTCATCGCCACCTACCGGCGGTTCGTCGACGACGACTACGAGTACCACTTCGAGGACGCCTCCGTCTACGGGCCGTTCACGCTCGGCAACTGGATCGACACCGTCGAGGCGCCGGGCGACTACGAGCTCTCGATCACGCTGACCCAGACGTACGCGCCGTTCCTCCGCAACCTCGCGATGTTCGCGGCCGTCGTCATCTCCCAGGACGCGATCGAGGGCGACACGAACCTCGGCGAGGAGATGGTCGGCACCGGGCCGTTCCAGCTGGAGACCCTCGACGACGCCAACAACCGCATCCGGCTCACCGCCTTCGACGACTACTGGGGCGAGAGCCCGAACGTCGACGAGGTGCTGTTCCTCACCCGCGGGCAGAACTCCACGCGCGCCCAGGCCCTCGTCGAGGAGGAGCTCGACATCATCGACGGGCTCGACCCCGACAGCATGCAGATCATCGAGGGGTCGGACACCGCCGAGAACCGGACGGCGACGGGGATCAACATCGGCTACATGGCGTTCAACCTCTCGCGCGTCGAGGCGTTCCGCGACCGCCGGGTCCGCCGCGCGATCAGCTACGCCATCGACACGCAGGCGATCGTCGAGAACATCTACTCGGGGATCGCCACGCAGGCCGACCAGCCGATCCCGCCCGCGCTGTTCGGCCACAACGACGACATCAGCCCCTACGAGTACGACCCCGAACAGGCGCAGAGCCTGCTCGACGAGGCCGGCTACGGCGACGGGTTCTCGTTCTCGCTGACCACGTTCCAGAACCCCCGCGGGTACAACCCGGCCCCGCTGCCGACCGCCGAGACGATCCGGTCGAACCTCTCCGAGGTCGGCATCGAGGTGTCGATCGACGACCGGCAGTTCTCCGACTACCTCACGTACACCAGCCAGGGGAACCACGACGCGACGCTCGCCGGCTGGTACACCGACAACGCCGACCCGGACAACTTCTGTTACGTCCTGCTCCACCCGCAGACCGACGTGCCGGAGGGCCAGGACTGGGTCTCCTGGGACACCGAGGGGTTCAACACATCGAACAACGCCGCGTGGGCCAACAGCGAGTACATGACCGTCGTCGAGGAGGCCCAGCGCACCACGAGCCAGGAGGACCGGGCCGAGCTGTACCGCGAGGCCGCTCAGATCGCCCACGACGAGGCGCCGTGGGTGTTCATCGACTACGCCGACGAGGTCCGCGGCGTCTCCAACCGCGTGAGCGGCTACACGGTCGCCGCGATCGGCGGCCCGTACCTCGAAGCGGTCGAGCTTGAGTAGTCGGCGCCGAACGCAGATTTTTTGACCGTCCCACGCGCCCGTTTCCCTGAATGGTCTCCAAACGCTTCGTCTTCAAACGGCTGCTCATGCTGTTCCCCGTGCTGTTCGGGGTCGCGACGGTGGTCTTCGCTATCCTCCACCTCTCTCCGGGCGATCCCGCGGTGGTCATCGCCGGCGAGCGAGCGAGCCAGGAGTTCGTCAACCAGGTCCGCTCGGACCTGGGACTCGACGACCCCCTCTGGCAGCAGTACGTCCGCTTCCTCGGCGACGTCGCGACGTTCGACTTCGGCCAGTCGTATCAGGTGAACCGGGGCGTGGCGGTGAGCCAGATCCTCGCGAACCGGCTCCCGATCACGATCGAACTCGCGCTGCTCGGCCAGTTCGCCGGCCTCCTGTTCGGGCTCCCGCTGGGAATCTTGAGCGCGGTCAAACAGGACACGTGGACCGACCACCTCACCCGCATCGGCGCGCTGAGCGGGATCAGCGTCCCGATCTACTGGAGCGGCCCGCTGCTCATCCTGCTGTTCGCGCAGTTCCTCGGGCTCCTCCCGACCAGCGGTCGCATCGGCTCCGAGTACTTCGTCGAACCGGTCACGGGGCTCATCCTCGTCGACACGCTGTTGGCGGGGAACCTCGCGGCGTTCCAGTCCGCGGTGATTCACCTGCTCTTACCGGTGGTGGTGCTCGGCATCTACCAGATGGCGCTGCTCTCGCGCATGATGCGTTCGTCGATGGTGGAGGTGATCCGCCAGGACTACATGCGGACCGCGCGGGCGAAGGGACAGGGCTCGAAGATCACCGTGATGAAACACGGCCTCCGCAACGCCTTCATCCCCGTCATCACCGTGATCGGCATCCAGTTCGGATCGCTGCTCGGCGGCGCGGTGCTCACGGAGACCGTCTTCGAGATCAACGGCATCGGCACCCTGCTCGTCGACGCGATCAACCGCAGCGACTACCCCGTCGTCCAGGGGACCGTCCTCGTCTTCGCCGTCCTGTACACGCTGGTCAACCTGGGCGTCGACCTGACCTACTCGGTCCTCGACCCCCGAATCGAACAATGAGCACGGAGACACAGACCGGCACCGTCGACCGAGGCATCGTCGAGCGGCTGCGCGCGAGCCCGTTCCTCTCGCAGCTCTTCTCGAACCGACTCGCGGTCACCGGGATCGTCATCATCGTCGGCGTCGTCCTGATCGCGATCTACGCGCGTCTCACCTACGACCTCAGCGACCTCATGGCGACCCAGTTCGGGACGAACCCCTCCGAGGCCCCCCCGAGCTCGGCGTACCCCTTCGGCACCGACGGGCAGGCCCGGGACATCTTCCCCCGCGTGCTGTACGGGGCCTGGTACGCGGTCCTCTACGGCACGGTCACCGTCGTCGCGTCGACGTTCCTCGGGGTGGGGCTGGGGATCGTCGCGGCGTACTACGGCGACCTCACCGACAACGTCATCATGCGGACGATGGACGTCCTGCTGTCGTTCCCGTCGCTACTCTTGGCGCTCGCGCTCGTCACCATCTTCCCGGAGGAGCTGGGCCTGTGGCGGGCCGTCGGCGCCCTGACGCTCGTCTACACGCCCCGGTTCGCCCGCGTCGTCCGCGGGGCCGCGCTGAAGGTGCTCGAAGACGAGTACACCGACGCCACGAAGGCGCTCGGCGCGACCGACCCCCGGCTGCTCATCCGGCACGTCCTCCCGAACTGCCTCGCGCCGATCACGGTCCAGTCGACGCTCAACTACGGGCTCGCGATCATCGACATCGCGGCGCTGTCGTTCCTCGGCTTCGGCGCCAGTCCGGGGGAGCCGACGTGGGGGATGATGCTCTCAAATGGCGTCGAGTTCGGGCTGTTCTCCGGGGCGTGGTGGTGGTCGTTCTTCCCCGGCCTGCTGCTCGCGCTGACGGTGCTCGGGTTCAACCTCCTCGGCGACGGGATGCGCGACGCGCTCGACCCCCGGATGCGAGAGACCGTTGACTGACCGCGACGTTCGGCCGTTCGGACGGACGGTCGCCCGGTGGGTCGGCGTCGGCGCCCTCCTCGGGCTCGTCGTCGCGGGGCTCCTCTTGCCGATCGCCGGCGCGCGCGGGGCGACCGACACCTCGTTCGCGCTCGGCGCGCTGCTGTTCGGCTTCGGGATCGCGACGTGGGGCGGGACGGTCGGCTTCGGCGACTCCATGTCGGCGGTCCAGGCGCACCTCGGCGGCGAGTCCGAGTGGAGTCGCGGGGGGGCGCGACAGGCGTTCGCCGTGTTGACCTGGGTCGGCGCGGGCTGGACGGGGACCGCGGTCGCGGCGTCGATACTGCTCGTCGGGTTATAGCGGCTCGATCAGCTCGACCGCGTGCCCGTCGGGGTCCTTCACGAACGCGGTGCGCGCGCCGGCCTCCGGCTGGTCGCCCGGCTCCTTCACGACGCCGTGGTGGTCGATCTCCTCGAACGTCGCGTCGACGTCGCCGACGCCGACGGCGACGTGGTCGTAGCGGTCCCCGTCGTCGCTCGGCTCCTCGCCGTCGGTGTCCGACAGCTGGAACTCGACGCCGGCGTCGTCGGAGACGTACACGTTCCGCGTGTCGCCGTCGGGGGTCGTGAACTCCCAAGAGCGCTCGAACCCGAGCTGCTCGACGTACCAGTCGGCGGTGCGGTCGGCGTCGGCCACGTTGAGACACGTGTGGAGTATCTCCATGCGTCGGGGTGTCGCGGCGCCGGGATAAATCCCCTCGGGATCGGTTCGCTCCCGCGGGGGCGTCGGGCGCTCGGCCCGCCCCTGCGGGGGCGTCTGACTCGGGCGACGACCCGCGACTATACTCATTTTTAACAAAGGATTTATTCTCCCTTCGACCCGGAGTCAGGGTATGGCAACTGAGCCCACGTGGGGAGCCGACACGCCGGACCTGGACACGTCGTCGGCCGCGCTCGGCCACGATCGACCGGACGTGCCCGCCTACCGGGCGCTCGCGGAGGACCTCCGCGAGCGCGTCGCGGGCGAGGTCCAGTTCGACGAGTACGCGCAGGTGTTGTACGCGACCGACGGCAGCATCTATCAGGCGCGTCCGGCCGGCGTCGTGACGCCCCGTTCGGTCGCGGACGTGCAGGCGACGATGCGGGTCGCGGCCGACCACGAGGTGCCCGTCATCCCGCGGGGCGCCGGCTCCTCGCTGGGCGGCCAGACCGTCGGCCCGGGCTGCGTCGTGCTCGACTTCTCGAAGTACATGGACGAGATCCTCGACGTCCGGCCCGACGACCGCCGGGCGGTGGTCCAGCCCGGCGTCGTCCAGGACCACCTCGACGACCGGCTGGCCGAGCACGGGCTGAAGTTCGCGCCCGACCCGGCCTCCTCGGCGCGCGCGACCGTCGTCGGCGGCATCGGCAACAACTCCACCGGCGCGCACTCGGTGCGGTACGGGATCACCGACGCGTACACGGAGCGGCTGACGGTCGTGCTCGCGGACGGGTCGCTGATCGAGACCCGCGAGGTCGTCCTCGACTCCCCGGAGTACGAGGAGATCGTCGGCCGGGACGACCGGGAGGCCGCGCTGTATGAAACGACTCGGGCGCTCGTCGAGGAGAATCGGGCCGAGATCGACGAGAAGTACCCGAACCTCAAGCGCTCCGTCTCGGGGTACAACCTCCACAAAGTGATCTACGAGAACGACGAGGGCGAGGAGGTGATCAACCTCTCGAAGCTGTTCGTCGGCGCCGAGGGGACGCTCGGGACGATCGTCGAGGCCGAGGTGTCGCTCGTCACGCGCCCCGAGGAGACGGCGCTCGCGCTGTACACCTTCGACTCGCTGGTCGACGCGATGAAGGCGGTCCCGGAGGCGCTGGAGTTCCCGGTGAGCGCGGTCGAGCTGATGGACG
The DNA here is from genome assembly GCF_024494565.1 of Halorubrum rutilum. The sequence continues at coordinate 322,965 of NZ_JANHDN010000004.1, read as the reverse complement.
ACGAGGTGTTCTCGCTCGCCGCGGGCTCACAGGAGTTCGCGCAGTACGCCGAGCCGATCCCGGACCGCGCCACGGCGGCGCTCATGCTGGAGTGGGACTCCGAGCTCGTCGACGACTTCGAGTCGGCGATCGCGGACACGAACGCCCACTTCGTCGACGAGGGCGACGCCTTCGACGTGCTGGAGGCGTACACCCCCGAGGACCAAGAGGACCTCTGGAAGCTCCGGAAGGCGGCCATCCCCCTCCTGATGAGCATGCAGGGCGACCCCAAGCCGTACCCGTTCATCGAGGACGCGACGGTGCCGCCCGAGGAGCTCGCGGAGTACGTCGGGCAGTTCGAGGACGTCCTCACCGACCACGACACCTCGGCCGCCTACTTCGCGCACGCCGGGAGCGGGACCCTCCACATCCGTCCGATCCTCTCGCTGAAGGAGGAGGAGGGCGTCGAGAAGATGCACTCCATCTCCGAGGACGTCACCGACCTCGTGATGGAGCACCACGGCGCCTTCTCCGGCGAGCACGGCGACGGGCTCGCGCGCACCGAGTTCAACCCGAAGATGTACGGCGAGGCCCTCTGGAGCGCGTTCCAGGAGCTCAAGTCGACGTTCGACCCCGAGTGGCGGATGAACCCCGGAAAAGTGGTGTACGTCGACGGCGACACCGCCGCCGAGCGCGGCTACCCGGACACCGCCGCCGACACGGACATGCGGGAGAACCTCCGGTACGGTCCCGCCTACGAGTCGATCGAGCCGCAGACCGAGCTCGACTTCTCCGACGAGGGCGGCTTCTCGCACCTCGTCGAGCTGTGTAACGGCTGCGGCACCTGCCGCGAGACCGACTCCGGCGTCATGTGCCCGACCTACCGCGCCTCCGAGGAGGAGATCCAGGCGACCCGCGGCCGCGCGAACATGCTCCGGGCCGCCATCAGCGGGGAGCTCGACGACGAGGAGATCCACTCCGACCGGTTCCAGGAGGAGGTGCTCGGGCTCTGCGTCGGCTGTAAGGGCTGTAAGAGCGACTGTCCGACCGGCGTCGACCTCGCGAAGCTGAAGGCCGAGGTGAAACACGAGCACCACGAGGAGGAGGGGGCCGGGTTCCGCGAGCGGATCTTCCGCGACATCGACCGCTTCTCGGCGCTCGGGAGCGCGCTCGCGCCGATCTCGAACGCGGCGACGAAGGTCCCGGGCGCCCGCCGGGTGATGGACGCGGTCGTGGGGATCGCCTCGGACCGCGAGCTGCCGACGTTCCGGTCGACCAGCTTCGAGGAGTGGTTCGACTCCCGCGGCGGGTCGACGGTCGCCCCGGAAGAGGCGGTCGACACGGTCGCGCTGTTCCCGGACACGTACACCAACTACAGCTACCCGGCCGCCGGGAAGGCCGCCGTCGAGGTGCTGGAGGCGGCCGGCGTCCGCGTCGAGGTGCCGGACGACCTGGCTCCCTCGGGCCGCGCGGCGTTCTCCACCGGGTTCCTCGACGACGCTCGGGAGCGCGCCGAGACCAACGTCGCGGCGCTCGCGCCCCGCGTCCGCGACGGGCAGTCCGTCGTCTTCGTGGAGCCATCGGACGCGGTGATGTTCCAGGACGAGTACCTCGACCTGCTCGACGGCGACGACGTCGAGGCCGTGTCGGCCGCCGCGTACGGGGTCCTGGAGTACCTCGACGCCGGCCGCGTCGACGAGCGGCTGGCGTTCGACGCGCCGAGCGAGTCGCTCACCTACCACGGCCACTGCAACCAGAAGGCGACGAACAAGGACCACCACGCGGTCGGCGTGCTCCGCCGGGCCGGCTACGACGTGGACCCGCTCGACTCCTCCTGTTGCGGGATGGCGGGCTCGTTCGGCTACGAGTCCGAACACTACGACATCTCGAAGGCGATCGGCCGGATCCTCTTCGACCAGGTCGACGAGAGCGACGGCGAGACGGTGACCGCCCCGGGCGCCTCCTGTCGCTCGCAGCTCGGCGACCGCGACGGCGACGCGGAGAACCCGCCGCACCCGATCGAGAAGCTCGCGGACGCGGTGACCGGCCCGTCGCCCGACGCCGTCGCCGACGCGAGCGCCGGATCGGCTACGACCCCCTCGCCCGCCGACGACTGAGCCGCCCGCCGACTGCGCTACCCGTCGACGAGTCGGCGTCGCGGCCCCGGAGCGCCCCGACGCCGTCTTCTGTCACCGACGCTGCGATTCTATAAAGAGCGAGCGACGCTGACGGACAGCTATACAGAACGATGTGGTCGGCGCGTGCCGCCGAGCGCCCGCAGGGCGCGAGGTGCACGCGTGAGGGAGTCGCGAACGAAGTGAGCGACGAGGCTGGGGAGGTGTGAGGTGCGGTTGCGGTGCTGTGCGGGGCGGGACTCAAAGGGGCGGCCGGGAGGACGAAGCACGGCGCAGTAAGCACCACAGCGAGGGAGCGAACGAAGTGAGCGACCGAGCGAGGAGCGCAGCAAGCCGCGCGAGTCCCGCGAGCAGCGCGAGCGGGACCACGAACGTCGCAGCCCGCGCAGCGAAGCGAGCAGGAACGACGTTCGGAGGTCCTCCCGGCTGGAGCTTTGGAGATGTTCTCCGTCGTCGAGTCACTAATCGCGTACAGCCGAGCGGCTGGGGCTTTGGAGGTTTTCACCGACGGTCCGAAATCAACCGCGTATAGCCGAGCGGCCAGGACTTTGCAATCCTACACTACCGATCCGCGAGTAGCCCTTTCGAAACCCGCCACGCAAACAAAAGAAATCCGCACGGCATCGCCGTCCTATTCCTGCGCTCAGAACACGCCGGGGAACAGCACGTAACTGAACAGCAGGCACAGCAGCCCGACGCCGGTCGCGTAGTACAGCAGGGGGATGAGGTTCAGCCGCATCACCCGGCCCTCCTGTCCGAGGAGGCCCACCGTCGCCAGCGCGGCGACGAGGTTGTGGATCGCGACGAGGTTCCCGATGGCGCCGCCGACGGCCTGCGCGCCGACGATGATCGTCCGCGGGAGCCCGAGCTGCGTCGCCGCCTCGAACTGGAACGCGCCGAAGGTGATGTTCGAGACGGTGTTCGACCCGGCCATCGCGGCGCCGAGCGCGCCGATGAGCGACGCGAACGCCGGGTAGCCGACGCCGAGGATGTCGGCGGTCGTCTGCGCGAGCAGGACGATCATGCTCCCCACTTCGGGCGCGCCCGGATGCGCGCCGGACTGGAGCATCACCTGGACCATCGCGATGACGAAGACGAGCGCGATGAACGGCGAGACGATCTTCCGACCGGCCTCCTTCCACGCCGCCGAGATCTCGTCGCCGGACATGCCGAAGATCGGGATCGCGAGCACGGCGCTCACGAGCAGCCAGAAGCCCGGCACGTTCATCCACGCGACGGCGCCGCTGAGGCTGGTTCCGAACATGTCGCTGACGGTGACGACGAAGGCGTCCCGGTTGATGAAGTTCGAGATCGGGTCGACCGCCCGCGTCACGACCAGCAGGACCACGAGCAGGACGTACGGCGACCACGCCTTCAGCAGCGACATGTCCTCGCCGCCGCTGAGCTCGGCCGCCTCGGCCTCGGGCGAGACGCCGCCGCGGGTCTCCGCGTCCTCACCGTTCGATCCGTTCGACTGTCCCGGCTCGATCGAGCCGACCCAGTGGTCGGCCCACCGCTCCCGGTCCGGGAACTCCCACTCCTCGTCGGGCAGGAGGTACCCCGCACGCAGGACGCTCAGGATGATCGCACCGCCGACCATCGAACCGATGAGCGACGGGAACTCGGCCGTGAGGAACCACGCCGAGATCCAGTACGGGACCGCGAAGGCGATCCCCGACGCCAGACAGAGCGGCGCGACCTCCCAGGCCGGCGCCAGCGAGCGGTCGTCCGGGTCGCCGAAGAAGTAGACGACCATGCCGACCGCGAACAATGGCATCACGAATCCGACCAAGGCGTGATACGTCGCCGCCCACGCCGCCACGTTGACGGAGAACTCCTGGACGGTCATCCCGCCGCTCTCGATCGCGCTGCGGGTGAACTCGACGCTCTCCATCGGGCTCTGAATCCCGACCACGATCGGCGTCCCCACCGCCCCGTACGTGACGGCGATGATGTGGCCGATGATCCCGGCGATGACCGCCGCGAGTGCCGGGAAACCGAGTCCCAAGAGCAGCGGCGCGACGACCGCGGCCGGCGTCCCGAAGCCGGCGGCGCCCTCGATGAACGTCGCCATGAAGAAGCCGATCAGCACGATCTGGACGCGCCTGTCGTCGCTGACGGTCGCGAACCCGCGGTTGATCCGGTCGAACGCGCCGGCCTCCATCAGGGTGTACAAGAGCACGAGCGCGCCGAAGACGATCCAGAGGATCTCGATCGCGGTCATCACGCCGACGCCGGACGCCGCGAACAGCCAGTTCACCGGCATGTTCCACGCCGCGTAGCCGACCACCATGGCCGCGACCCACGCCACCGGCATGGCGCGAGTCGCCGGCCAAAGGAAGCCGACCAACAGGATCCCCGCCAGGAGCAGCGGCACCGCGGCCACGGCGATGTCGATCCCCGTCGTCATAGCCTCCCCTCCCCGTTACTCTCGGTCACTCGATTCCGTAGACGACTCATGTGACGAACTGTCATCCTCATGCAACGCGGGGTACATCACGTTCATTAATTAAAAAAGTGGGTTTTCCGATCCGGAGCCGTCCCCGTCACGTGTCGCGAAAATCCCCACGATCGATTTGTTTATCACCGCTTATCGACCGACGCCGATCCCTCCGCGGCGGTCGCCGCCAGAGGAGTCATGTCGCTCGCGCGGTAACATCGCGCATGGACCGAAACGAGGTGCGGCGCGCGTGGGACGAGGTGGCGGCGACGTACGCCGCTCGCCGCGATCCGGACGGCTCCGACGCGGCGCTGATCGACGACCTCCTCGCGGAGCTTCCGACCGATCCCGACGTGCTCGACGTCGGCTGCGGCGACGGCGCTCGGACGCTCGCGAACCTCCCGGCCGGCAGCGTCGGGCTCGACGTCTCGCGGCGCGGGCTCGACCTGGCGAGCGAGACCGTTCCCGACGCCCGGCTCGTCCACGGCGAGATGTCCGCGCTCCCGTTCGGCGCCGACCGGTTCGACGCGGTGACGGCGTATCACGCGGTGTTTCACGTCGAGCGCGACCGCCACCCCGCCGTCTACGCCGAGTTCGCCCGCGTCCTCCGACCCGGCGGTCGGCTCCTGATGACGCTGCCGAGCGGCCGGTTCGAGACGGTGCGCCGCGGTTGGATGGGCGGTCGGATGTTCTTCTCGGCGCCCGGGCGCGACCGCACCCTCGGACAGCTCCGCGAGGCCGGGTTCGCGGACGTCGAGACCCGGACCGCGACCGACCCGCTGGGAAGTAGCACCGAGTTCGCGTTCGCGAGGGTGGCCGACGACCGGACCGACGACGACCGGACTCGACCGTGACCGATCCCGACGAGGTCCCACACGACGTCCGGGCGAGCCTCGGACAGCTGCTCGCGGAGGCGCGCGCGGCCGCCGAGCGCGGCGACGCGGACGCCGCCCGGGCGCTGCTCGACACCGCGGAGACGGTGGCGACGAACAAGCTCCCGCCCGGCGAGCGGCGCGACCGCGTGCGCTGGGGGTGCGCGGCCGCGCGCGACGCGCTTCCGAACGGCGACCTCGCGGCCGCGTACGCCGCCGCGGCCGCGGCGCGGCTCCCGGCCGAGTGACCCCGCCGGAGCGCTTTTCGCCCTCGCTCGCTGACGGTCCCCCATGCGCGTCGCCTCGCTCCTGCCATCCGCCACCGAGACGCTGTTCGCGCTCGGCGTCGAGCCGGTCGGCGTCTCGCACAGCTGCGACCACCCGCCCGCGGCCCGCGAGCTGCCGACGCTGACGAGCACGGTCGTCGCCCACGAGGGGCGCTCCGCCGCCGACATCGACGCGCAGATGCGCGCGGTCGACGGCGCGGTCTACGACCTCGACGCCGACCGGCTCGCCGAACTGGCGCCCGACCTCCTCGTCACGCAGGCGACCTGCGACGTCTGCGCGGTCGACGCGAGCGAGGTCCGCGCGGCCGCCACCGCGCTCGACCCCGAACCCGACGTGCTCGCCCTAGACCCGCACTCCTTCTCTGACGCGCTCGACGACGCGGTGCGGATCGGCGAGGCGGTCGGCGAGGAGGCGGCCGCGAGCGAGCTCCGGGCCGCCCTCCGCGAGCGCGTCGACGCGGTCCGCGAACGCGCGGAGCGCGCGGTCGCCGACGAGGGGCGCCCCCGGGCCGCCGTCTTGGACTGGACCGATCCGCCGATCCGGGCGGGACACTGGGTCCGCGACATGGTCGAGGTCGCCGGCGGCGACCCCTCGTTCCAGCCCGACGGCCCCTCCGAACCGGTCGCGTGGGCGGACGTGCGCGAGTTCGATCCCGAGGCGCTCGTCGTCGCCCCCTGCGGGTTCGACCGCGACCGCGCCGCCGACGCGATCGGCGACCTCGCGGCGCGGCCGGGCTGGCGCGACCTCGCCGCGGTCGCCGGCGACCGAACCTATGCGGTCGACGGGAACGCCCTGTTCAACCGCCCGAGCCACCGGCTGGTCGACTCGCTGGCGGCGCTGTTCGCGTGTCTCCACCCCGAGCACGCGGCGACGCCGCCCGCCGCGCACGATCGGGTCGCGCACGTGGACGCGACGACGCCTTCGGTGCGCGCCGACGGCGGATGACCCCGACCGCGGGCTGCCGATTCTAACCCGTTGAAACACTCGGAACCCGACGGGAGCTGGTGTCGAATACAGGGGGTGAGCGCTGAAGCGTGACCGCCGAATCCATCCGCCGTACGAGCCTGTACCGTTCGAGCCGATCACATCACGTACCGAACTGGTGACCGATACGCGCGCTCAACGACCCATTGCGAGGCGATTCATTGCCTCTCGTTTTTCTCTATCATATATTTGAAACCACGAAGCGTATTCTCACCGTTGGAAGTGATGTACGCGACCTTTCGTCGTCCTTGCTGGTCGAGGCTGACGGAACCGTCCTCCACGAGCGGGTCGAGAATCGCGGAATCGAGCTTCCGATATTTCCCCTTGAGATCACCGCCTTGATAATCAGCGATAAACGGCAGGTCTTGGCCCTCAGCGTATTCGATGAGCCGCTTCTTCGATACCGGGCCCTCCTCCGCGATGTACGCGAGCATCTGTACCTGCTCGGGGGTGGGTGCATCGATGGGATAGGTCGGTAGGTTCGAGATGTTGGTGACGTTCCGAGCGACCGGTTCCTGTCGGTGGTCACCGTACGTGTCCGCACTCACGTAGTACGGGATAGCCGCCTCCGTGACCATGCAGGCGATCATCCCGGCGATGGCGGTGACTTTCCCGCCAGTGGCCAGGTTGACGTATATATCGTCGCGGTCATGCTTCTGAATCAGCCCGGCGATCGTGCCAAGCGCGTCGTAGAGGTCGAATATATCGGCAGTTACTTCGGTCACTCGGACGGCAGACTCGTCGAAGGCCTCGAAGATATCATCGTAGTACTCGGGGTAGTCCTCGGGATCGTCTCCGTTGTGTTTCACCAGGACTACCGCGTCCGCTCCCATCCGTATGGGGGGAACGACGACTCGATCGCGTTCGTAGCCTAACGGGATGACGTGGACACGGTTGCGCACGTCCATGTCCATCTCGATACCGGCTGACGCCATCGAGTCAGCGGGCCCGGAAGCCCCTCCAGTGCCGTCGTTGGTCATATCGATGCCTAAGCGCTATTCATTCATGATAGTTGTCTTATTGACGCACTACTAATGACGATGAGAACGTTGTCACGTTGTCAGCATAATATACAAAAACACGAGCGACTTCGATAAGACTGGGCACTCCCTGACGCCCGTAATGGGCGGTACGGTCCCCGTGCTCGGCCCTCCATCAAGCGATTGTGTCGGTTCTTGATCCGATTCCCCTTCTCGATCTCGGGCTGATTAGCCACCACAGCGGCACTCTGTCGAGGATCACACAGCTCCGTTCACCCCTGCGGAGGGGCTGGTTCGACGATACGGCTCGGGACTGTTGACAACGGATTGGGGAGCTCAGAGGATACTCACAGCAGGACTAGTCAACCGATGTAGGATCTCGTCCAATCGCGGGCATCGGTTCAGCGTGACCGATACAGAGGGGTGTATTCAGCACGGCAGTCGTATTCATTCCGGAGGTAGTGAACTGAACTAACCGATGGAACGCGCCTGCGTATTAACCGCCGAGGGTTCCGCCAGCACAGAGGGATATTCCGATAGTCGCTCGGTGTTTACCGCGCGTAGCTTATCAGTTGAGTACCGGGGTATTTTACGATTAGCCGACATATTGACGTTATGAAACCTTCTCAGCGACTCACTGAGGCGATCAAGCAGACCAACCTCGCCATTAAAGATGTAGACCATCCCGATACCCGACAAACGCTTGAGCAGGGTGTCGACTCGCTCGAAGAAGGGTTGGACTCGCTCAACACGGATCCCGAAACCTAATCTGACCGTTTCCTGATTACATCCGTTGTACTGAGCGGTCCGTGAGTCCCCCGTACGAGCGATCGGTCTCTCCCGAAGATCGGCTTCGGTTCGCACCGCATTCGCGCCCTGCATCTATCACGCCGGACGATTGAAAGCCGGGAGATCCCTCGCGGACGATTTTGCGCTCCGTATTCCGCGCGAATCGAAGAGGCGTCGCCGTTGGGGGTTCAACGAAGCCAACCGAGCAGCGGACGACCGCCGCGAGGACGGCGGACGCTGGTCGAGCCAGTTAGTCGCCGGTCGCTGGTGCGGCTTCGTCGATGAGCGCGTCGCGAATGGCGTCGCGTTTGACGAGCGCGAAGCCGACGGCGATGACGAGGAAGCCGACGACGGTGGTCGCTGCGAGGCGTTCGTCGAGGAAGAGCCACCCGGTTATGGCGGCGAACACGGGGGCGACGTACCCGAAGAGGTTGACCTCGACGGGACCGAGGCGGTCGAGGAGCGTGTAGTAGAGGAGGTAGCCCACGACGCCGGCGGCGAACACGAGGAACCCGAACGCGATGAGCACGTCCGGGGTGAGTGCGACGGTCTGGGGTTCGCCGCGGGCGAGGCTGGCGGCGTGGAGGACGGTGCCGCCGACGAGCATCATCCAGCCCTGGCGGGCGGCGACGCCGAGCGCGGGGGTCTCGCGGCGGAGGGCGACGGCGGCGAGCGCGAACGCGACCGCGCTCGCGGTCATGAGTGCGACGCCGAGCGGGTCGGGCGGCTGTATGTCGGTGGGACCGGGTACGACGAGGACGCCGGTACCGACGAGGCCGAGGAGGATACCGAGGACGCGCGTGGGCGTCGGGCGGGCGGTGTCGAGGGCGACGACGGCGAACGCGACGCTCCAGATGGGAACGGTAGCGAGGACCACCGCGCCGACGGCCCCGGAGACCATGGTCTGGCCGACGAAGAGGAGGCCGTTGTGGACGGCGATCATGCCGACACCACCGATCAGGATCGTCGCGGCGTCGGCGCCGGTGGGGCGGACCTGCTGGCTGCGGGCGAGTGCGTACCCGAGGACGACGACGCCGATGGCGTCGAACCGGAGTGCGGCCATCAGCAGCGGCTCGACGCCCGCTTTCGCGGCGCGTATCGCGGGATAGGAGGCGCCCCAGAGGGCGGCGAGCGCGAGGAACCCGAGGGCGTTCTCGTAGCGCTTCACGTGCCGACGCAGGCGACCACGCAGAATAGCTCTTGCGTGGTGAGAACGCCCGACACGATCCGGGTCGTCACGGTACCCGCTACTGCTTCGCTTCCGGGAGTAGTCCGACAAGTCTCTTCCGGCAGATTCGCGCGCGCTATTCAGCGTCGCCTCTCCAAACCATCAGTCACAGTAACCTTCGATAGCGCCGGCGACCGCGACCGGCCGGTCAGCCCTCCGCCCGGTCGCGGAGCGCCGAGAGCGTCCCCGCGGCGCGGAGGTCGTCGACCGCGCAGTACCACGCGCCGCGCACGCCGTTCCGGTCGTTCTCGACCGGCGAGTCGAGGGGCACGAGCCCGTCGAACTCGAAGACGACGACGACCCGCTCCTCCGAGAACGGGTCGATCAGCGCCGCCCAGTCGCCCTCGTCCATCGGCCCGGGCTCGCCGCGGGTCTGCTCGACCCGGTCGACGACGCGGGCGTAGTGGGTGACCGCCGACACCGGCGCGGTCCGGTAGAAGGCCATGTAGTCGAAGTCGGCGCGGGTGCGGTCGTACGACCGCGGCGCCGGGTAGTACCCCTCTCGACAGCGCTCGAAGGTGTCCGACTGCGTCGCGACGACGCAGACCCGCGCGTCGCCGGGCGCGTCGTCGGCCGGGGCGTCCGCGGCGAATCGATCGAGATCCATCGCGCCCGGAGGTAGCCCCCGAACGCGGATATATCCCCGTTCGGCACGTATCGACCGGTAATGGCACGCGGCGCGGCGAGCGAGCGCGACGGCTCTCTGTCCGACGGCGTCCGCCCCGGCGAGGAGCCGGCGGACGCCGCTCCGCCGGCGCTCGCGATCGAGGGGCTCTCGAAGCGGTTCGGCGACGGCGCGGCATCCGTGCTCGCGGTCGACGACGTCGGCCTGACCGTCGAGCGCGGCTCGATCGTCGGGCTGCTCGGTCCCAACGGCGCCGGCAAGACGACGCTGATCAAGTGCACGCTCGGGATCGTCCTCCCCGACTCGGGGTCGGTCCGGGTGTTCGGCGCGGACGTGACCGACGGGCGGCGGGCGGCGTACGCGAACGTCGACGCGATGCTGGAGGGCGCGCGCAACGACTACTGGCGGCTCACCGTCCGCGAGAACCTGCGGTACTTCGCGACGATCGCCGGCGTCGACCCGGACTCGGTGCGGGGGCGACACGACCGCCTGCTCGACCGGCTCGAACTGACCGCGAAGGCCGACACGCCGGTTCGGGAGCTCTCGCGCGGGATGAAACAGAAGGTGTCGCTGGCGAGCGTGCTCGCGGGCGGCGCCGAGCTCGTCTTCCTCGACGAGCCGACGCTCGGCCTCGACGTCGAGAGCTCCCGGACGCTCCGCCGGGAGCTCCGCCGGCTCGCCCGCGAGGAGGGGCTCACAATCGTCCTCAGCAGCCACGACATGGACGTCGTCGAGGACGTCTGCGACCGCGTGGTGATGATGGCGAACGGGCGGATCGTCGCCGACGACACCGTCGCGGCGCTCCGCTCCGGAGCCGGCGACGTCGTCCGCGTCGTCAGCGCCGACGTCGACGACGCGGTCGTCGCGACCCTCCGGGAGCGGTTCGACGTGCGGGGGGTCGAGACGGACCTCGGCGCGGTCGAGCGCGACGGGGACCGGCGCGACGGAGGAGACCGACGCGGCCCGACCGCCGTCGAGGTCGCCGCCGGGGGCGACGCCCTGTACGACCTCATGGACGCGCTCCGCGCGGCGGGCGTCACCGTGGAGGGGATCGAGACCGTTCGCCCCGAGCTTGAGGACGTGTTCGTCGACCTCACCGGCGTGGAACCGGGCGAGGGGGGCTCGGACGAGGGGGGTTCGGGCGAGGGCGACCTCTCGGACGCGGCCGCCGACTCGCGGGGGCGGTCGCCGTGAGCGGCGGCGACACCGGCGCCGCGCCCGCCGCCGTCGACGCCGACGGGGAGCCCCGCCCGGCCACCTACGTCCACCTCGCGAAGGCCGTCCTCTACCGCGAGTACCTGATATTCGTCCGGTACCCGGCGAACGCGGTCGGCGGGATCGTCGTCGCGCTGTTCTTCTTCGGCGTCCTCTTCTACGGCGGGCGGCTCCTGGCCGGGCGGGCGCTGACGGACTCGCTGTCGGGGATCGTCGTCGGCTACTTCCTGTGGACGCTCTCCGTCGGCGCCTACTCGTCGGTGTCGAACGACATCGGCAGCGAGGTGCAGTGGGGGACTCTGGAGCGCCACATCACCACGCCGTTCGGCTTCGCGCCGGTGGCGCTCCTGAAGGGGGTCGCGAAGGTGGTTCGGACGTTCCTCACGAGCGCGGTCGTGCTCGCCGCTATGCTGCTGCTCACCGGGGCTCGGCTCAGCCTCGACCCGCTCACGGTGATCCCCGTCGCGGGGCTCGCGGTCACCTCGGTGCTCGGGCTCGGCTTCGCCGCCGGCGGCGTGACCGTGCTGTACAAGCGGATCGGCAACTGGCTGAACCTCCTGCAGTTCGGCTTCGTCGCGCTGGTCTCGGCGCCCGTCTTCGACGCGCCGTGGACCCGCGTCCTCCCCCTGGCCCACGGGAGCGCGATGCTCCAGCGCGCGATGGTCGACGGGGTCCGGCTGTGGGAGTTCGCCCCCGCCGACCTCGCGCTCCTCGTCGGCGTCGCGGTCGCCTACCTCCTCGGCGGCTACGTCGTCTTTCACTACGCGACGCGGCGGGCGCGGCGCCTCGGCGTGCTCGGGGACTACTGAGGCGGACCGGCCCGCGGGCCCGCTCTCCCCGTCCTCACCGGTCCTCGTCCGGTTCGCCCGCCAGCGCCTCCTCCCGGAGCTCCCGACACCGCTCGCCGGCGACCTCCAGCTCCGGCACGGGCGTCGGGTTCCCGTCGGCGTCGACGGCGACGAACACGAAGTACGACTCCGTCGTCGGCTCGCGCTCGCCGGTCCGCGGCGACTCGCGGAACGCGCGGATCCGCGTTCGGAGGCTCGTCCGCCCGACCGCGTACACGTACGACTCGACGATACAGGTGTCGCCCTGCGGCACCGGACGCTTGAAGTCGAGCCCGTTGATCTTGGCCGTGACGCAGGTCTCGCCGGCGGCGCGCATCGCCGACATCGCGCCGATCTCGTCCATCCACTTGACGACGTTCCCCCCATGGGCCGACTCGTAGTTGTTGGTGTGGGTCGGCTGGACCCGCTGGCGGTTCTCGATGTACGTCTCGCTGACCGTCGGCATGGCCGATCCAGGCGCCCGCCGGTGAAAGGGGCGTCGTCGAAGGCGAGTCGGACGCCGACCGGACGGGCGCCGGCGACGCGGGGCGGACGGACTTATGTCGCCCGCGTCCGGATCGGAACGCATGACAGAGCACGGGGACGCGCTCGACGCGGACCTCCGGGTGCCGTCCTGCGAGCGCTGCCCGGCGCTGGTCGAGTCGCGGAGTCGGATCGTCGACGGCGTCGGCCCGACGGACGCCGACCTCCTGTTCGTCGGCGAGGGGCCGGGCGCGACCGAGGACGAGCGGGGCGAGCCCTTCGTCGGGCGGTCGGGGGACGTGTTGGACGAGGCGTTACGGGACGCCGGCCTCGCGCGGGCGGACGTCCGGATCACGAACTGCGTGCGCTGCCGGCCGCCCGACAACCGCGACCCGACGGCCGAGGAGCTGGCGAACTGCCGCGGTCACCTCGAAGGCGAGATCGGCCGGCTCGACCCGGAGCTGATCGTGACGCTCGGGAAGGTGCCGAGCGAGCACCTGCTCGACCGCTCGGTGGCGATCACGTCTGAGTCCGGCGGCGTCGTCGACGCCCGCATCGCGGGCGCGTCGCGCCGCGTGCTCCTCTCAGTCCACCCGGCCGCGACGCTGTACGACCGGAGCCAGCGGGACGGCTTCTTCGAGTCGATCGCGCGGGCGGGCGAGCTGAGCGGCGTCGGCGAGCGAGACGAGGACGGCGGCGACGGCCAGTCCCGGCTCGGCGAGTACTGACCGTCAGTCCCGGTCGCGGCGGTCGCCGACGCCGAGCCACTTCCGCGGGTCGAACAGGCCGCGGATCGCTTCGAGCAGCCCCTTCCCCTCGTGTTCGCCGGGCCGGAGCCGGGCGCGGATGCGCGAGGAGATCAGCTCGATGCCGAGCACGACGATGAACACCATCACGAGGCCGGCGGCGGTCTGTTGGAACTCGAACAGGTCCTGGCTGTTCCGGATCATCAGCCCGAGGCCGCCGGCGCCGACGACGCCGAGCGAGATGGCGATCCGGGTGTTGATCTCCAGGATGTACAGCGTCCACGCGATGAACGACCGCGACACCTGACTGAGCATCCCGAAGCTCACGGTCTGGGTGCCGGAGGCGCCGGTCGACCGGATCGCCTCGATCGGCCCCTCCTCGATCTCTTCGAGGTCGTCGGTGAACAGGCGGCCGAGGTTCCCGATGCTGTCGGTCGCGATCGCGAGCACCGCGGTGACCTGGCCCGGCGGCCCGATGGGGATGTACAGGAAGATCCAGACGATCGCGGGGATGGCGCGGATGCCGCTGAGGGTGCCCCGAAAGACGAAGTTGAAGGGGAACGGGGTGACGCGCTCGCTGCCGAGCACGCCGAGAACGAGCGCGAACGGGAAGGCGAACACGGTGCCCATGAAGCCTAAGAGGAGCGTCACGAGGCTCGCCTTCACCAGCGACTGCCGCGACGACTGGAGGCTCTCGACGATATGGGCCCCGCCGTCGCCGAAGCTCGCGGGGATCGCCCGTAGTCCGGTGATCCCCTGGTCCTTGGTGTAGATCGTGAAGTTCTGGAAGTCGGGCGGGAAGAAGCCGGTCCTGATGAACTCGTACATCCCCGGCAGCCGCCCGGCGACGACGTTCGGCTGGAAGCCGATGAAGCCGAGCCCCCAGTAGGTGACGCCGAGGACCGCCGCGAGCAACACGCCCCACAGGACGTACTTGAGCCGGCGGAGCCGTTCGAGCGCCCGGAACTGGTCCGCGATCGCGGAGTCGGAGCTCACGCCCGACCCCCTCCGTCGGCGGCGGCGTCGGCGTCGCTCCCGTCGAACTCGTCGCCCGCCGCCCCGGTCGGGACCGCCTTGCCGCCCTGCGCCTCGCCGTAGTAGATCCGGTCCATCTCGTCCATCGTGAGGTCGTCGGCGTCGCCGTCGAAGATCACCTCGCCGTCGCGGATGCCGAGGAACCGGTCCCCGAACTCCCGCGCGATGTTCACCTGATGGAGGCTGGTGACCGTCGTGAGGTCCTGGTCGGTCGCGGCCTTCTTCAGGTAGCGCATCACGTCGCGGGCGGCCTTCGGGTCGAGGCTGGCGACCGGCTCGTCGGCGAGGACGACCTCCGGCTCCTGGACCAGCGCGCGGGCGATCCCGACCCGCTGTTTCTGCCCGCCGCTCATCGACTCGGCGCGCTGGCCGGCCTCGTCGAGGAGGCCGACCGTCTGGAGGGCTTCGAGGGCGGTCATCTTGTCCGCGTCGTCGTGCATCCCGAGGGCGCTCCGAAGGAGCCCGTTCCGCGAGAGCGCCCCGGACAGGGCGTTCCCGAACGCGGTCTTGCTCTCGATGAGGTAGTGTTCCTGGAACACCATCCCGACCTCGCTGCGGTTGCCGCTGAGCTCCTCGCCGCCGACCCGGACGGTCCCCTCGGTCGGTTGCGTGAGCCCGTTCAACACCCGGAGCATCGTCGACTTCCCGGCGCCGGAGGGCCCGAGCAGGATGACGAACTCCCCCTCGGAGATGGTGAAGGACACGTCGTCGAGGGCGACGGTGTCCTCGTCGTAGATCTTGGTGACGTTTTCGAATTCGATCGTTGGCATGGAGTGTGGCTTTGTGCGAGAACGGACCGATCGTGTGAAAAGCGATCCGAAACGGGGGTGGGGGGATCTACTGCTCGAAGATGTCGGTCCCGACGCCGAGCTCGTCGGCGACGTCGATGACGGACTGGTAGTCCTCCTGGTTCGCCTCGCGGACGCGGCTGAACCAGAGGTCGTCTCCGGTGCCGTCCTCGCCGTCGGCGCCGTAGTAGATGCTGTCCGGACCCTCCAGGAACGCCTCCTGGATGGCCGTCTGGACATCGTCGCTGAGCTCCGGGGAGACGACGATGGGCGCGCGCGGGAGCCCCTCGTCCTCGTGGAGCGTGGTCGCGACCTCCTGCCACTCCTCGGGCGCGGGGCCGGTCTTCGTGTCGCGGACGAACCCGCCCATCGCGGCGGCGTCCACCTGTCCCTGTTCGAGGAGGGTGTACGAGCCGACGTGGCCGCCGGCGAAGCGGGCGTCGAACTCGGCCTGCGACCCGTTGCCCTCGGGGAGCTCGCCGACGTCGAGGTCGCCCTCGCTCGACATGCTGTACAGCGGGTACAGCGCGCCGCTGGTCGAGAGGCGGTCGGAGAACGCGACCGTCTTACCGGAGAGGTCGGACAGCTCCTCGATGTCGCTGTCGTTCGGCGTCGCGATGATGCTCTTGTACGTCCAGCCGCCGTAGCCGTACCGCTGGAGGATGATCTCCGCGTTGTCGGTCTTCACGCCGAGCGCGGCCGCGAACGGCCCGGTCTCGGCGATGTCCAGCGTTCCCTGGCCGAGCGACTGGATGATGGCGCTGTAGTTGCTTCCGATGGTCCCCTCAACGCTGAGGTCGCTGGGGACATCGTAGTTCTCCCGGAGGTAGCTCCCGATGTGATCTTCGAGCGGGGAGTACTGCACGTTGAGGTCCTCCTGCGGGACCGACGGGGAGATGCCGAAGTCGACCGTGCCGTCGCCGCCGAAGGTCATCTCGGGCTCGCTCTCCGAGTCGCCGCCGTCGGAGCCGTCTGACCCGTCGGAGCTTCCGGAGCCGTCTGACCCGTCGGAGCTTCCGGAGCCGTCTGACCCGTCGCCGCCACCGCCGCCGCTACATCCCGCGAGTCCAACGATGCTTCCCGCACCCGCGATCTTGAGGAACTTGCGTCGTTTCGCCATGAGGAGTACGTCTGTGAATCCGACTAAGCTCTCAAAAGTTTTGCTGTTTAAATATACAGACAGATATGTACTGATATGTAAGGCGGGACGGATGGAAACTGACTTCCACGCAGGTGATCAAGCGGCGGCATGGACGACTCAGCAACGGACCGGGAGGTGTCCGTCGCGCTCGTGGACTACGGGCTCGGCAACCTCCGGTCGGCGACCCGCGGGCTGGAGCGCGCGGGCGCGTCCGTCGAGATCACCGACGACCCCGAGGCGTTCGCCGCCGCCGACGGGGTCGTCCTCCCGGGCGTCGGCGCGTTCCGCGAGGGGATGGAGAACGCCGGCCCGCTGCGCGAGGCGCTGACCGCCCACGCCGAGGCGGGTCGCCCCCTGTTCGGGATCTGCCTCGGGATGCAGATGCTCCTCACCTCCAGCGAGGAGGCCGACCACGAGGGGGAAGGCGAGGTGACGGGCCTGGACCTGATCCCC
The DNA here is from genome assembly GCF_024494565.1 of Halorubrum rutilum. The sequence continues at coordinate 305,957 of NZ_JANHDN010000004.1, read as the reverse complement.
GGCACCAACGTCCGGTTCGACGTCGACCGCAAGGTCCCGCACATGGGGTGGAACGAGCTCGACATCGAGCGCGACCACCCGATCATCGACGGCGTGGAGGGCGAGCACGCCTACTTCGTCCACTCGTACTACGCCGCCCCCGACGACCCGGACGCGGTCGTCGCCACCGCCGACTACGGCGTCGATTTCCCGGCGGTCGTCGCCAACGAGGCGGGCAACGTGTTCGGCACGCAGTTCCACCCCGAGAAGAGCGGCGAGACGGGGCTCAAGATCCTGCGGAACTTCGTCGAGTACTGCGCCGACCGGTAGGCGCCGGCGGTCCCGACTTACCCGTCGTGAGCGGCCCGATTCACTCCTCGGTACCGCCCCGATTCACTCCCCGTCCGCGGCCTCGACCACGACGGCGCGCAGGTCGTTGACGTTCGTGCCGGTCGGACCGGTGCGGAGCAGCGCGTCGGCCTCGTCGAGCAGCGGATACGCGTCGTGGCGGTCGAGGGCGTCGCGGGCGGCGTCCGGGTCCAGCGTCGTCGCGTCCGCGATCCCCCCCGCGGCGTCGGTCGGGCCGTCGATCCCGTCGGTGTCGGCGGCGGCGACGACGATCCGGGGGTCGGCCTCTCCCCCGTCGCCCGCCGCCCCCTCGCGCTCGCCGAGCGGTCCCTCCGCCAGCGCGAGGCCGGCGCTCGCCGCGAACTCCGCGTTCGGCCCGCCGGTCCCGTCGGCGCCGCCGAGCGTCACGGTCGTCTCGCCGCCCGAGAGCAGTACGGCGGGCGGCTCGACGGGCGACCCCCGCACCGCACACTCCTCCGCGATCGCCGCGTGGGCGGTCCCGGCCGCCCGGGCCTCTCCCCGGACCCCGGCGGCGAGGGTCAGCGGCTCGTACCCGCGCTCGGCGGCGGCGTCCGCGGCGGCGTCGAGCGCGGTCCGGCCGTTACCGACGACGAACGCCCGCGTCCGGTCGAACGCCGGATCGCCCGCGGTCGGCGTCTCCGCGAGGTCGCCCGCCGCGCCCGCACTGAGCCGCTCGCGCACCGAGTCGGGGACGTCGAGGTCGTAGCGGTCCAGCACCGCCAGCGCCTCCCCGTAGGTGGAGGGGTCGGGGACGGTCGGCCCGCTCGCGATCACGTCGAGCGGGTCCCCGATCACGTCGCTGACGGCGAGCGTGGCGACGGTCGCGGGCGCCGCCGCCCGCGCGAGCCGCCCGCCCTTGACCGCCGAGCAGTGCTTGCGGACCGCGTTGATCTCGTCGATCGACGCGCCGCAGGCGAGCAGCGCCTCGGTCAGATCGCGGAGATCGTCGGGGGATATCGGGTCGGCGGGCGCCGCGAGCAGCGCGCTCCCGCCCCCGGTGACCGCGACGATCACGAGGTCGTCCGCGCCGGCGCGCTCGGCCAGATCGAGGGCGCGTCGCGCGCTCTCCACGCCCGCGTCGCTCGGCACCGGGTGGTCTCCGGGGAGAATCTCGACCCCAGGCGTCGACGGTCCCGTCTCCGGGTCCTCGGTGACGACGACGCCCTCGGCGATCCCGTAGTCGCCGTCTTCGAACACGCCGGCGAGCGCGGCGGCGACCTCCGCGGACGCCTTGCCCGCGCCGATCAGAAGCACGCGGTCGTAATCGTCGAGGTCGTACTCGCCGACCCCGTCGGCGCTCCCGACTCCCCTCCCCGTCTCTGCTCCCTCTATCCGGAGGATCCCGTCGCGCACCGACGCGGCGCCCGGGATCAGTCGGTCCGGGCGCGCGGCTGCGATCCCGGCCGCGAGACAGTCCAGGGCGACGCCGTGGGCCGGCGTTCGGACGAGGCGCTCGCGGTCGCGGAACGTCACGTCGGGGGCGGGGTCGCCCCGGTCGGGGCCGTCGGCCGTCGGGTCGCCGTCGTTCATGCCGAGGCCGTCGGGCGGGGGCGACATATATCCGGCGCGGCGGACGCGGTCGCGCGGGACCCGCCGTCACCCCCCCGCGACCGCCTCGCGGTGCGCGCTCGCCGCGAGCGCGGCGAGCCGGAGCGGCTCGGGCCGCCGGAACCCCTCCCGGACCGAGTCGCGGACGGCGGCGGCCGCGCGGCCGTCGTCGATCCCGACCGCGCGGACGAAGAGGGGGTCGGCGCCGCCGTTCTCGGTGTCGGCGTCGTCGACGTAGCCGCCCCCGGCGTCGTCGGCCCCGCCGGCGTCCGGCCCGTCGCGCTCGACCCGGACGCGCGGCGGGAGCGACCGGTAGACGCCGAGCCGGCGCTCCAGCGCGTCGCCGTCGAACGCCTCGCGGAGCGCGGGTTCGAGCCCGGGGCTCGGCTCGTAGCTCACGGCGTAGACGGGTCGGTCGAGGGCCTCGTGCAGTCGGCGGAGGTCGAGGACGTTGAACCACGCCGGGGCGACGCCGGCGCAGGCGACGTGTCGCACGTCCTCGCGGTCGAGCGCGTCGAAGAGCGCGATCGCGGCGTCGGTCGCGTCGGTGCCGCCGACCGCGCAGCGCTCGAAGGCGAGCCCGTCGAGGGTCCCGTCGGCCCTGACGACGGCGCCGGCTAGGCGGCTGGTTCGGTCGCCGTCGGAGAATGCGATTCCGAGCGTCCGGCTCGGCGTTGTCACCCGATCAGGTCTCCTCGGACTTGATCTCCTGGAGCCGGTCGAGGAGCTCGTCGTTCGAGGCGCCGGGCTCGTAGTCGACCTCGCCCTCGTGTACCTCTTCGGCCGCTCGGACTCCGTCCTCGTCGTCGAAATCCGCGTCCAGGTCCTGATTCTCCTGTTCGGATTCGTCGTAGCTTCCGAAGCCCATCTGTGTGTACGACTAACAGAGCGCGACTGATAAATCCCCTGCCGGAACGCCCTCCGGGCCCGCACACGTTTTTACGCCGCGAACGCCCTCGTGTGGGTATGGAGCCGATCACCGCCACCGCCGACGCGGAGGAGTTCACCTGCAACGCGTACCTCGTGCCGGGCGAGGCGCCGACCCTCGTGGACGCCGGGACGATGCCGGGCGTCGACGACGTCGTCGCCGACGCGCTCGACGACGCCGGCGTCGACGGGCTGGACCGTGTCGTGTTGACCCACCAACACCACGACCACGTCGGCGAGCTCGACGCGGTGCTCGACCGCTTCGACGCCACCCTCTACGCGAACGCCGCGCACCCGCGACGCGACGTGGCGATCGGCGACGGCGACGAGGTGCTCGTCGGCGGCGAGCCCTGCGAGGTCGTCGAGACGCCGGGTCACGCCGACGACCACGTGGCTCTGGTAGGCGAGGAGCGGCTCTACTCCGGCGACGTGGTCGTCTACAACGACGGCGCGTTCGACGACGGATCCTTCGGCCGCACCGACATGGCGGGCCAGTCGCGCGAGACGCTGATCGAGAGCCTGCACGCGCTCCTCGACCGCCTGCCCGACACCGTCGAGGCGATGTACCCCGGACACGGCGACGTCTACCGCGCGAGCGACGGCCCCGACACGGTCCGTGAGGTCATCGAGCGCGCGACCGAGCGCGCCGAGCGCCGCGAGCCGAAGTACCCGGACGAATAGGGGGCGAATCGTGGGGGCGACAGCGGTGACTATTTATAAATAGATGTGCGGTGGCGTGCGCCTGCGAGCGGCCGCCCGTGGCGGCCGCGAGCCAGCACGCGCGAGGGAGTCGCGAGCGGGCGACCGAAGGGAGCCCGAGCGAGCGACGAGGCTGGGGAGGTGTGAGGCTGTGCGGCGCTGTGCGGGCGGGACTCAAAGGGGCAAGTCGCGATTCCCGCGAGCGGAGCGAGCGGGAAGACGAGAGACGAAGTCTCTCGGAAGGGCGAAGCACGGCGACGCAAGCAATGGAGGGAGCGAACGAAGTGAGCGACCGAAGCGCGCAGCGAGCCGCGCGAGTCCTCGCGACTGGGGCTTTGGCGGTGCCACGGTGAAGTAGCTAAAAAAGTATCACCGAGCTACCGGGGCGTTGGACGTATTCGTCGCACGGCCGATTATTTATAACTGAACGATCGCACCACGGTTTTGCTTATCAATGACCGTAACAGTTGAGTCTCGATCTAGTCCCAGAACGACTGCGTCCGCGCGTACTCGCGCTCCTGTCTGAGCACGTCGCGGTAGAACTCGTCTTCGTCCTCGCGCAGCTTGTTGATGATCCGCGCGGCGTTGTGCGGCCCGACCCCCCGCGCCGCCAGCGCGATCACGGCGCGCTTCCCGTGCGTCTGGACGAGGCTCGCCGCCCGATGCGCCCGCTCCGTCCGCCGCTCCTGCTCCTCGTCCTTCTCGTCGGCCCGGACCGCCGCGACCGTCTCGTCGTCCCACGGGTTCAGCGCGGCGACGCGGGTCGAGCCGCAGTCGGGGCACTCCGGCTGGTCGGGGACGCGCCGCACCTTCGTCGTGCGCCGCCAGTCGGCGCAGTGGAGACAGAAGAGGATGACGCGGTCGTTCCGGATGCGCTCGCGGACCGTCTCGATCACGTCGGCGTCGGCGTTCTCCGGGACGAGGAACTCGGTCCCGGCGGAGCGCCCGGCGGTCCCGAGCGGCGTGCGCTCGCGGGCGATCGCGGTCTCTATCGACCCGTCTTGCAGGTCGGCCAACAGCTCGGCCGTCTCCCCGACCGCGAGGTCGGCGTGGAACACCTCGCGGAGCGCCTCGTCGTAGACGGGCGTCCCCTCCAGCGCCGCGAGCAGGCGGTCGCCGCCGAACCGCCCCTTCCCCTCGCGGTAGCGCTTGACGGCGCCGAACTTCGCGGCGACCTGCGCGAGCGTGAACTTGAGCGCGTCCGACTTCTTCAGGGCGAGTTCGAGGTACGCCTCCAGCCGGTCGGGGTCGGTCGTCTCCAGCACCTCGCGGAAGGTCCCGGGGTTGACGCCGTGAGGGACCTCAAACTCGATCCGGTAGGGGTCCACGTCCATCCCGACCGACGAGCCCGCGCGCTGACCGACGAGCGCCGCGAGCAGGCGCGCGAGGGTCTCGTTCACCTCGTGGCCGAAGGCGGCGTTGACCGCGACGGTGCGCGCGCTCCCCTCGATCACGACTCGGCGGTCGGTGGGGACGGGGTGGCCGGCGTCGACGTGGTCGACGACCGGCTGCAGGGCGCTCGCGATCGTCTCCTCGTCGGCGGGGTAGCGCTCCGCGAGGTCCGCCGCGACCGCCTCGGGGGTCGACCCCGCGGCGAGCGCCTCGGCGGCCTCGCCGCGGATCCGTCCCACTTCCTCCGCGACGGGCTTCGGGACCGGGATCTCCTGACCGATCCACGAGGGCACCTCGCCCGCGGGGTCGGCGATGGGCGTGACGTTCACGCGCTCCTCCTCCTCGTCGACCTCCGTGATCCGCCACATCTCGCCGCGCTGGATGAACGTCTCGCCCGGGCCGGCGAAGTTGACGACGAACCGCTCGTCGAGGGTACCAATTCCCCGCCGCGAGGACATGTCGTACACCTCGTAGGTGGACTCGTCCGGGATCATCGAGAGGTTCGCGTAGAAGTACTGCCACGTGCCCCCGGACTTCTCGAGGGTGTCCGACTCCTCGTCGAGCCACAGCAGGCGGTTGCCGTCGAGCTCGCGGACGACCTCCTGGAACTGCGGCTCCGAGAGCTCCCGGAACGGATAGGCGCTCGTGACGATCTCGTACGCCTCGCGGGCGTGCACGTCGCCCTCGTCCATCACGACGCCGACGACCTGATTCGCGACCGTGTCGAGGCTCCCGTGGTGGATCGCGGCCGGCTCCACGAGCTCCTCGCCGGCGCGCCGGGCGATCGCCAGCGCTTCGAGCGTGTCGTCGCCCCCCTGCGTCACGACCGTCCCCTCCGAGACAAGATCGCGGCGGTGCCCCGCGCGCCCGACGCGCTGGAGCAGGCGGGCGACCTCGCGCGGGCTCCCGTACTGGACCACGTGGTCGACCCGCCCCACGTCGATGCCGAGCTCCATCGACGAGGTGCAGACGAGCCCGTCGAGCTCGCCCGACTTGAACCGGTCTTCCACGTCGATCCGCACGTCCTTCGAGAGCGAGCCGTGGTGGACCTCGATCTCGGTGGGGTCGCCGACTCCCTCGTCCGTCTCCTCCCGCTCCGCGAGCGCCTTGAACCGCGACCCGAGCGCCTCCGCGGTCTGTCGCGTGTTGACGAAGATCAGGGTCGACTCGTGGTTCGCGACGATCTCGCGGATCGTCCGGACGTGGCTCGCGGTCGTCTCGTCGACCGCGAGCTCGCCGGCGAGCGCGGAGTCGCGCTCGGTGATCTCGGGGTCGAGCACGCGTACGTCGGTCCGCGTCCCGGCCGCGACCTCGACGATCTCGAACGCACGGTCGCCCTCGCGGTCGGGGTCGCGCTTCCCGCTCCCGACGAGGAACCGCCCGACCTCCTCGGGAGTGCCCACGGTCGCCGACAGGCCGATCCGCTGGAACGGCCCCGAAACGCGCCGGAGGCGTTCGAGCCCGACCGTGAGCTGCGCGCCGCGCTTCGCCGAGGCCAGCTCGTGGACCTCGTCGACGACGACGTGCGCGACGTCTTCGAGGGCGACGCGCATCTTCGAGCCGGTCAGGATGGCCTGCAGGCTCTCCGGCGTCGTGATGAGCACGTCCGGCGGGTCGTCGGCCTGCTTCGACCGCTCGTACTGCGTGGTGTCGCCGTGGCGCACCGCCACCTCGACGCCGAGGCAGTCGCCCCACCACTCCAGCCGGTCCATCATGTCGCGGTTGAGCGCGCGGAGCGGGGTGATGTACAGCGCGGAGATACCCTCGCGAGGCCGGTCTCCGGGCGAATCCCGAGCGTCGACGATCGCGTCGAAGACGGGGAGCATCGCGGTCTCCGTCTTCCCGGTGCCCGTCGGGGCGAGGACGAGCGCGTTCCGCCCCTCGGCGAGCGGCGGGATCGCCTCGCGCTGCGGCTCCGTGGGAGTGGTGAACCCCTGGTCGGAGAGCGCCTCCCGGACCTCGCTCCTGAGGTGCGCGAACGCGTCCATGCCCGACGGTTCCGCCATTCTGTGATCGGTTCGGATTGGGTGCTCGGGCGATTAAGCCCGTCGCTATACGAATTCTGTTTATAAGTGGTTGGTAGTCGGTTATACGTTGATGACCGGTTGATAGTGGTGAACACCGCCAAAGCCCCGGCCGCTCGCTCATAAGCAGTTGACTACAGGTCGCCGGAGAACGCCGCCAAAGCCCCAGCCACGACGACTCGCGCGGCTTGCTGTGCTCCTCGTCACTCGCTTCGCTCGTTCCTGCGGTGCTTACTGCGCCGTGCTTCGTCCTCGTGGCTGCCCCTTTGAATCCCGCCCCGACTGCACGGCACCGCAGCCTCACACCTCCCCAGCCTCGCCGCGGCCGCCAAGGGCGGCCGCGGGCTCCCTCGCGCGTGCGACTCGCAGCCTTACGGCTGCTCATCGGCACGCGCCACCTCATATCTCGCTATAAATGGACGTCGCCCCCTACGTCACGCCGCCCTCGCTCGTCTCGTATTTTTCGTGCGCGCCGCTGTCGAGGATCGCCTCGATCTCGTCGACCACGTCGAGCACGTCGGCGAACGAGGTGTAGGGGGCCGCGGGACAGACGCGGACCACGTTCGGCGGACGGAAGTCGACGACCACGCCGCGGTCCTTGAGCGCCTCGCTGAGTCGCTCGGCGTGCGGGTGTTCCAGCGCGACGTGACCGCCGCGGGCGGCGTGCTCTCGGGGCGTGCCGACCGACACCTCGGGCAGCCGGTCGTCGACGAGGGCGATCAGGAAGTCGGTCAGGGCGAGCGACTTGGCGCGCAGGCGCTCGATTCCGGCCTCGCGCAGGAGCTCGACCGACCCCTCCAGCGGCGCGGCCGAGAACAGCGGCGGCGTCCCGATCTGCCACGCGCCAGCCGAGTCGGCGGGGGTGTACGTCATGTTCATCTCGAACTGGGTCGCCTTCTCGTGACCCCACCACCCCGCCAGCGCGGGCGTGAGCCCGTGGTGGCGCTCGGCGACGAACAGCGCGCCGATCGACCCCGGGCCGGCGTTGAGGTACTTGTACGTGCACCACACGGCGAAGTCGACGCCGGCCGCGCCGAACTCGTGCGGGACCGCCCCCGCGGAGTGGGCCGCGTCGAAGCCGGCGTACGCGCCCGCCTCGTGGGCGGCCCGGGTGATCCGCTCGACGTCGAACAGCTGTCCCGACCGGTACAGCGCGGTCGGCATGAAGACGATCCCCACGTCGTCGTGCGCTTCCAGCGCGGCCTCGACATCTCGGGGGTCGATCGTCCGCCCGTCGCGGCTCGGAACGACCCGGAGCTTCTCGTCGGGGTCGATCCCGCGCCCCCGGAGCTGCGCGCGGATCGCGTAGTGGTCGGAGGGGAAGTCGAGCTCGTTGACGAGGACGGCGGGGGTGACCCCGGCGTCCCGGCTCCCGTCGGCGCGCTCGACCCCCTCTCGCTCGGGCCCGTTCCCCGCCAGCAGCTCGTCGAGGAAGGTGCCGATCAGGGTGTGGATGTTCACCGTGATCGAGTTGCCGACGACGACCTCGTCCGGGTCGGCGCCGACGAGGAGCGCGAGCGCGTCGCCGAGCCGTTCCCCGACCGAGAACCACGGCGGGTCGGCGTCGGTCCACCCCGAGATGAGCAGCTCGCGCCACTCGTCGACGACGCGGTCGAGGCTCGCGAGGGCGGCGTCGCTCGCGGGGCCGAGCGAGTTGCCGTCCATGTAGAGCAGGTCGTCCGGGATCCGGTACCGGTCCGCGAACCCGGCGAGCGGGTCCGCGTCGTCGAGACGGGCGGCGAGGACCGCCGGGTCGGCGTCCGCGGAGTCGCGCGCGTCGCCGTCGGGCCCATCGCCGGCGAGTGCGTCGCGGGCGGGAGCGTACGGGTCGTCCATACGGGTTCGGGCGTCGCCGTCGACTAATCGCTTCCGGGCCGTCGGAGATATTCGAGAGCGGAGCCGGCCGCTACTCGACGATGTCGATCGCGGGCCGTCCCGGCTCGGCCTTCCGGACCGCGCTCTCGTCGGCGTCCGCGGCGCGCTCGACCCGGACCGGCGCGTCGAACTCGCGCTCGATCAGCCACGCGGCCGCACGGAGCGCGTCGTACTCCTCGTCGCCCGACAGGGTCGCCCGCAGCGCCTCGCGGTTCGCCTGCAGGTCCTGCCCGTACGAGGCGGCGGCGTCCCCCCGCTCGCGGATGTGCGACTCCGACATCAGCTCCGAGATGAGGTTGTCGGCGTCGCTGTCGATCGCGATCGACAGCGCGTCGTACTTCCAGTCGGGCGCGACGACCACGTCGATCCGCTCGGGGTCCTCGATGCCGGCGACGTCGACGATGTCGCGCACGTCCTCGCGGGTGTTCGCGACCAGCCGTCGGCGCTTCTCGACGGTGTCGCGGTCGACCGTCGCGGTCGGCCAGTCGGCCTCGACGACGAACCCGTCGCGGCCGAGCGCCTCCCACAGCTCCTCGGCGAGGTGCGGGACGACCGGCGCGAGCAGGCGGACGGCGACGTCGAGCCCGCGCTCGAAGGTGTCGGGGTCCGGGTCGGCGTGCTCGCGGTAGCTCCGGAGCGTCCCCACGAGGTCCTGCGCCTCGCGGAGCGCGACGTTGAACGTCAGGTCGTCGTACTCGTCGCCCGCGACGGCGACGGCGGCGTCGATCTCGTCGGCGACGTAGTCGTCGATCGTGTCGCGATCGGCGGTGGCGGCGTCGGCGGCGTCCGCGTCGCCCGCACCGTCCCCCGCCCCGCCGCCCGCCGCCTGCTCCTCCACGAGGTCGCTCAGCCGTGCCAGGAACCGGTGGGTGGACCGCACGCCCTCCTCGGACCAGTCGAAGTCGCGCTCGGGCCGGGCCGCCTGCAGCATGAACAGCCGGGCCGTGTCCGCGCCGTACTCGTCGACGATCCGCTGGGGGGAGACGACGTTCCCCTTCGACTTCGACATCTTCTCGCCCTCCAGCTGGACCATCCCCTGCGCCAGCAGGTTCGTGAACGGCTCGCGGTGCTCCAGTCCCTCCTCGTCGGCGAGCACCTTGGTGAAGAAGCGCGAGTACAGCAGGTGCATCACGGCGTGCTCGATGCCGCCGACGTACTGGTCGACCGGCATCCAGTCGTTCGCGCGCTCCAGGTCGAAGGGGGCGTCGTCGAGGCCGGGCGAGACGTAGCGCAGGAAGTACCACGAGGAGTCGACGAACGTGTCCATCGTGTCGGTCTCGCGGGTCGCGGGTTCGCCGCACTCCGGGCAGGTCGTCGCCTTCCACTCCTCGGCGGCGTCCAGCGGGTTCCCGGTGGTGTTGATGAACTCCGGCAGCTCGACGGGCAGGTCCTCGTCCGGGACGAGCACGGGGCCGCAGTCGTCGCAGTGGACGACCGGGATCGGGGTGCCCCAGTAGCGCTGGCGGGAGATCCCCCAGTCGCGCAGCTGGTACTGAGTGCTCTCCGCCGCGCTCTCGACCTCCGCGGTGAGTCGCTCGCGGGCCGTCTCGCTGTCGAGGCCGCTGTACTCGCCGGAGTTGACGAGGACCCCGTCGTCGGTGAACGGCTCCTCGCTCACGTCCGGCGCGTCCGGGACCGTCTCGCCGTCCCAGTCGTCCGGTTCGGGGGCGACGACGGGCACGATGTCGAGGCCCTTCTTCGTCGCGAACGCGTGGTCGCGCTCGTCGTGGCCGGGCACCGCCATCAGCGCGCCCGTCCCCACGTCCGAGAGGACGAAGTCGGCGACGAAGACGGGGATCTCCTCGCCCGTGACGGGGTTGGTCGCGGTCAGGCCGGTCTCGACGCCGTTCGGCTCGTCGCCATCGGGGTCGGCCTCGTGGTGGACGAACTGATGGACCGCGTCGTCCTCGGCGGCCAGCTCCTCGCTGATCGGGTGGTCCGGCGCGAGCGCGAAGAACGTCGCGCCGTGGACGGTGTCGACGCGGGTGGTGAACGCCTCGACGGGGCCGTGCCCGTCGACTTCGAAATCCAGCGTCGTGCCGTACTGCCGGCCGATCCAGTTGCGCTGCATCTGTCGGACCGAGTTGGGCCACCCCTCTAGGTCGTCGATGGCCTCAAGTAGCTCGTCGGCGTACTCGGTTATCTCCAGGAACCACTGGTCGAGGTCGCGGGTCTCGACGGGGGTGTCGCAGCGCCAGCATAGCTCGGCGTCGCCCTCGACCTGCTCGTCGGCGAGGACGGTCTCGCAGGAGGGACACCAGTTCACCTCGGCCTCGCGCCGCTCCACGAGGTCGGCGTCGGCGAAGCGGCCGAACAGCCACTGGTTCCACTCGTAGTACTCCGGCGTGCAGGTGGTGATCTCGCGGTCCCAGTCGTAGCCGAACCCCATCGACTTCATCTGCCCCTTCATCGTGTCGATGCAGTCGAACGTCCAGTCGCGGGGGTTGGTGTCGCGCTCCTTGGCGGCGTTCTCGGCCGGGAGGCCGAACGCGTCCCACCCCATCGGATGGAGCACGTCGTCGCCGCGCATCCGGCGGTACCGGGCGTACGCGTCCGTGATCGTGTAGTTGCGGACGTGGCCCATGTGGAGCTTCCCGGACGGGTACGGGTACATCCCGAGGACGTACGTCGGGTCGTCGGCCTCGTCCGGCGTGTGATACACGGCGGCGTCGTCCCACGCCTCCTGCCACCGATTCTCGACCGCGGTGTGGTCGTAACCCTCCTGAGACATCTGCTTATATACTCGTGGTCGGGTCGGCGTCGTATAGCTTTCCATCCACTGGTGCGGCGTGACACGCTCCCCCGTGGGCGAGGATCGGAATGGCTGCGCGCCGCCGCCCCCCTCGCGCGCTGGCGCCCCGGGCGGGGACCGTCCGGCCGCTACAGCTTCTCGGCGTTCCGCGCCTGCTCGACGCGCCGCGTCGCCTGCTCGACTCGCCTTCCGGTCGCGTTCGCGAGCCCCGGCGGGAGCCCGTCGCGGGCCGCCGCGAGCCGCTCCTCGATCCGCGCGATCCGGTCGAGCACGTTCGCTAACTGGCGTTCCGTCCCCTCGGCGTCGCCCTCGCGGGCGCGCTCCTCGGCCCGCCTCGCCTGGTCGACCGCGGCGGCGAGGGCGCGTTCGAGCCCGTTCACCGCGTTCGACGGGCCGCCGCCGGAACCGCCCCCGCCGGAACCGCCGCCTCCGCCGCCGCTCCCGCCGCCGGAGCCGTCGTCATCCTCGTCGCCGTCGTCACTGTCGTCGCCCTCCGCCGCCGCGGCCGCGACCGCGGCGCGCGTCTCCTCTGCCACGTCGGCGACGTAGCCGGCGAGCGGGGCCGCCCCCGTCTCCGGGCGCTCGATCCGGATCGGGCTGTTCCCGGGAGTTCCGTCCTCGTCGCCCGAGCCGTCGCCGCTCCCCCCCAACGACGGATCCGGATTGACCCGGTACGCGCCGACCTCGCCGTCGGCGTCGCGGATCTCGGTCGTGTACGCCCCGCCGGCGTGGACGTAGGCCGCGTCGCTCCCGTCGATCGCGGAGTCGTAGATCCGCCCGGCGAAGTCGTCCTCTATCGCCGTCCGCGCCAGGTCGACGTCGCTCTCCGCGTCCGACAGCTCCACCTTCCGCGCGTCACCGCGGGCGACGAGCGGGATCTCGCCGTCCGCGCCCGCGGCCGTCACGGGCTCGTCGGCCGAGACCGTCAGCTGCTCGCTGTGCGGCGCCCGTCCGGCGCCGTTCACCGTCAGGCGGTGGTCGCCCTCCGGGACCCCGTTCGCGACCGCGACCCCGCCGGCGAACGTCGGGACCGCCTCGGGGTCGCTCTCGATCAGGACGACCGACTCGACGCCCGCGTCGGTCGTCGTCAGCCCCTCGCCATCGGGGGCCTCATCGGTCTCGATCGCCCGCGTCACGCGAGCGACGACCGCGTCGAGCGCGCCGGCCGCCTCGCTCCCAACCGACTCGTCGGCGGCGATCGCGTCGTACCTGGCGGCGAGCTCCGCCCGGTGGTTCCCGGCGGTGACGTCGAGCGCGGGGTTCTCGTAGCGGGGCTGCTCCCACGGGACGCCAGTAGTCGTGATGTGGCTCGCGACGGCGTCCTCGACCGCCTGGGGGACGGCGAACTCGAAGCTGAGCTGCGGCCCGGTGAACGCCGCGATCTCCTCCAGCTCGGCGCTCTCGACGAGCTCGTAGCCGACGACCTCGTCGACGGTCTCGTCCGCGAGCGGGTCCTCCCGGTCGGCGTGGCGGAAGGCGATCCCCGTCTCCCGGAGCGGGAGGTCGGTCGGGGGCGACCGCAGCGCGTCGAGCGACCGGACCGTCAGGGCCCCGTCGACCAGCGACGACTCCGTGACCGAGGGGAGGTCGGGGTGCTCGTAGATCGGCTCGCCCTCGTACTCGGGGACGACGAAGGGGAGCCGCGCCCCCTCGTCGCGGGGGAGCCCGTACGCGATCGGGATCCCGAGGAGGTCCTCGACGGTGTCGATCGTGGTGTTGGTGATGTCCGCGAGCAGCCCGTCCTCGCCGACGCGCCGGAAGCCGTCGGGGATCTCGTTGACCGAGAGCGTGCTGGAGTGCGAGCCGAGCTCGGGGAGGATCCGCGGGACGACCTCGGGGTCCGGGTCGAGGAACTCGTTGTTCGGGACGCTCCGGGAGTGCGAGCTGGCGACGTACAGCTGCGGGTCGCCCGTGTCGAGGTCGACGAACACGTGGAGGACCTCCCAGTCGTGCCAGTGGAAGTTCGCCGTGAACTGGTCGAACGCGGAGTAGAACCAGAACTGGACGACCGCGAGCGGCGAGCCCTCGTACCGGACGCCGTTGTAGAACACCGTCGGGTCCGGCGGGGCGCCCGCCGCCTCGAACCGCTCGTGGTAGCCGTCGAACGCCGCGAAGCCGTCGACGACCGTCTCGCCGTCCGCCTCGGTCGCGTACGGACGCGGGTCCGTGGGGTACCACGGCTCCGCGGCGTCGAAGTACAGCGTCGGCGCGAAGCGGGCCGCGAGCTCGTCGAGCCGATCGGAGTCCAGGTCGCCCGTCGGCGCGTCGTCGGGCTCGGAGCCGGAGCAGCCGGCGACCGCGGCGGTCCCGGCGCCCGCGAGCGCGCCGAGGACGGTCCGGCGGTCGACGGTTCGCCCTTCGGATCCACCGCTCCGGCGGCCGGACTCGGTCACGTTCGTCCCTCGTCGGACCGCACGGGGACGCGTCTCGGTCGGGTTCGCGGTTCCGGTGCCATTTCCGAATGTAACGAATACCCCCGAGAATAAGTCTTCTGACGCCGGGACGGTGTGGGATCGCCCCCGGCCGAAGGTATTTGCGGTCGGACGCGTCACTCCCCGGTATGGACGGGAAGCAGGCCCTCTACTACGGCGCGGTCGCGCTCGCGGTCCTGATCGGCGTCAGCGTCCTCGTCTCCGTCGTCTCGGCGATCCTGAGCCTCGCGTGGGCGGTGATCTCCGGGGTCGTCACGCTCGCCGTTCTCGCCGGGGTCGTCTACGTCGCGTACAAGGCCGGGTCGTGGCTCTCCGGGAGCGACGACGCCTCGGTCGACGCGGGCTCGATCGGCGACTCGCGGTCGTCCTCGTCGACGTCGACCGACGACGCGGCGGAGCGCCGTCAAGACCGACTCCGACGGCAGTACGTCGAAGGGCAGATCAGCGAGGCGGAGTTCGAGCGTCGGATCGAGAGCGAGCTGGAGACGGAGGAGTTCGACGAGCTCGACCGCGAACTCGAACGCGAGCGGTAGACGTGAGTGGCGTGGGCGGGGGGGCGTGAGCGGGAACCCAGGTTCGCGCGGAAGGCGGTCAGAACCGCTCGCGGAGCTCCCCGCGCAGGTCGCCGAGGTCGAGGTCCTTCATCGCGAGCAGCACCAGCAGGTGGTAGACGAGGTCGGCGCTCTCGGCGGTGAGCTCGTCGCGGTCGTCGTCCTTCGCCGCGAGGATGGCCTCCGTCGACTCCTCGCCGATCTTCTCCAAGACGGCGTTCTCGCCCTTCTCGTGGGCGAACAGCGAGGCGGTGTACGACCCCTCGGGGAGCTCCGCCTTCCGCGACTCGATGGTGGCGAACAGCTCGTCGAGGACGGCCTCGGACGGGGCGTCGGGCTCTCCGTCAGCGTCCGCCTCCGTGTCGCTCACGCGACCACCTCGTCCTCGGGGAAGAACGCGAGGTCGTGGATCCGCGGGTCGTCGGTGAGCTCCGGGTGGAACGCGGTGGCGACGACGGGGCCGTCGCGCACGGCGACCGGTCGGCCGTCGACCGTCGCGAGCACCTCGACGTCGGCGCCCACGTCGTCGATGAGCGGCGCCCGGATGAACACGGCGTGAAACGGCTCGTCGAGCCCGGTCACCGGCATCTTCGCCTCGAACGAGTCCTTCTGGCGGCCGAACGCGTTGCGGTCGACGGAGACGTCGACGAGCCCGAGCGCGTCGACCCGGTCGTCCTTCGCGTCCCGCGAGCAGACGATGAGGCCGGCACAGGTCGCGAGCACGGGCTTCCCGCTCGCGACGTGGTCGCGGATCTCGGCGGCGATCCCCTCCCGGTGGATCAGCCGCGAGATGGTCGTCGACTCCCCGCCCGGCATGAGGAGGACGTCGCAGTCGGGCACGATCCCGGCGTCGCGGACCTCGACGACCGCCGCGGACTCGTCGTGGGCGGCCGCGGCGTTCCGGACGGCGGCGGCGTGCTCGGCCACGTCGCCCTGCACGGCGATGACGCCTGCTTTCATGCGATAGGTTCGGTCGGCGAGGGGCAAAAAGGACGCGCTACGGGGCTTTGCGAGTGCGGGAGACGAACCTCCGTCTCGGGCCGGTTACGCGACGGTCAGCGAGAGGACCTGCACGAAGACGCCGAAGAGGACGCAGAACGCGAGGACGGTCTTGGGGCTCATCGAGATCGCGTTCCGGTCCTCGTTGTCGAAGTAGCGGACGAGTCCCGCGCTGGACATCAGCCCGCCGGAGTTGGAACCACTGCTCATACCTGCGAGTGGCTTCCGAGGTGTTCTAAACGTTTCGTTCGCGGTCGCGGACGGGGGCGCGGGATCGGGATCTCGCTCAGAGCCCTCGGGCGCGTGCGCGGACGGGGCGAGCACCGGCGAGGCGTGCACCAGTGGGAAACCCTTATGCGCGGTCCGCCGGAATGACCGCCCGGATAATGACTGTTCGACTGCTGGATTTTCACGCTGACTGGTGCGGCCCGTGTAAGACGCAGGACCCGATCCTGGAGGAGATCCAGGAGGACCTCGGCGACGCCTTCGAGCTCCAGAAGGTGAACGTCGACGAGGAGCAGGACGTCGCCAACCAGTACCAGGTGCGCTCGCTCCCGACGCTGATCGTCGAGAACGACGACGGCGTCGTGGACCGGTTCGTCGGCGTCACCCAGCGCGAGGACATCGAGGCCGCGCTCTCCGAGGCCGGCGCCTGAGGCCCGGACTCGCCGTCTGATTCGGCGGCGCGAGCGGTCTCCGACCCGCCGCCGCGTCTCGCAACCTTTTACAGCGTCGCCGCGACAGTAGCCGTATGGCCAGCTTCGACGCCGCGGAACGCCGCAACCTCGACCGGCAGATCTGCATGCGCTGTAACGCCCGCAACTCCTCCGACGCGAAGCGCTGCCGCAAGTGCGGCTACACGAACCTCCGCCCGAAGGCGAAGGAACGCCGCGCGACGTAAGCGGTCTCTCATACGCGTTTTTCGTCTACTCCTCCGGGTTCGGTAGCTGCGGGTGCGATTCGTCTGATCTTCGCTCCGTTGATCGTTATAAACCGCTGTGCTCGCTCACGTCACTGGAATCTCCACCGCCCAAGCCGCTCGCTTATAAATTGTTGATGTCGTGATGACGACCTCCAAAGCCCCAGCCGTGAGGCGGGCGCACGCTCGCTGCGCGCTTCAGTCGCTCGCGGTGCTCGCTCCTTCCAGTGCTTACGTCGCCTGCGCCCGCCTCACGGCTGCCCCTTTGAGTCCCACCCCGTACCGCAACCGCACCTCATGCCTCCCCAGCCTCGTCACCGGACTACGTCCGGTTGCAAGCGAGAGCGAAGCTCTCGCCCTGTCGCTGGCGCCGCCGGCGCCAGCGACTCCCTCGCACGCGCTCCTCGTGGCCGCCGGAGGCGACCACTCGGAGGCGCGCGCCGCCGCGACTGTTTGTTTATAAACGGCCACCGCTCTCCTCGCTCGTAAACGAGCCGTGAGCCGTCCCGCAGGCTACCCCAACACCGCGATCGCGAGGAGCATCCCCCCGGCGGCGGCGGGCGGGATGGTGAGGTTGTCGTCGATCGCGACCCCGCGGACGATCGGGGGGAGCCCGTCGGCGACGGCGGCGGGGGCGGCGCCGGCGATCGCGACGGCGACGCCCACGTCGGGGCCGAACGCGGGGATCGTAAAGGGGACGGCGAGCCCGAAGCAGACGAGGAACATCGCGATCCACGCGGCGGGCCGCTTCGCCTCCGTGGCCTCGTTGTCCGCGAGCGCGCCGCTGACGGGGTCGCCCACGGACAGCATCCACATCGCGGGGATCGCGATCGTCGGCTCCAGGAGGAGGACCGCGCCGGTCATGCTCACCTGGTATAACGCGTAGCCGGCGAGCGCGTCCGACTCGTACTCCCGGGTGAGCTTCCGGTAGAGGGGGTGGTCGAGCCCGACGACGAGCCGGAGGAACTCCAGCGAGAGGACGACGGCGAGCGCGGCCACGAGGAAGTAGCGCGTCTCGGTCCACGTGAACCAGCCGAGCAGGTACGGCACCGGGTAGAGGGTCCCCCCGGCGTGGACCAGCCGCCGCTCGAACTCCACCTCGGCCCGCCACGCCGTCGCCGGGAGGGGCACGGGTTCAGTTCGTCTCGACGTCCGTCTCGACGGTCTCGTACCGGTCCAGCAGCGCGTCGAACGGCTCGCCCGCGCGGAGCGCGGCCAGCTCGGCGGCGAGGTCGTCCGCGGGCACCCGGACCTGCGCCGCCGAGTCGCGCTCGCGGACGGTGACGGTGTCGGGGCCGTCGCCCTTGATCCCGTCGCGGTCGACCGTGACGCAGAACGGCGTACCGACCTCGTCCTGCCGCCGGTAGCGCCGCCCGATCGAACCGGAGTCGTCGTACGCCACCGCGAGCCCCGCGGCCCGCAGGTCGCTCGCGACGCGCTCGGCGAGGCCGACGAGGCGGTCGTCGTTTGTCACCAGCGGGAACACCGCGGCGTCCTGCGGCGCGATCTCGGGCTCCAGGGAGAGGTACGTCCGCGACTCGCCGTCGACCTCGTCCTCGCGGTAGCCGTGCGCGAGGAGCGTCTGGACGGTGCGACCCACGCCGAAGGAGGGCTCGACGACGTGCGGCGTGATGTGCTCGCCGCTCTCGGTCGTCTCCTCGACGGCGAAGTTCGCGACGTCGACGTCGACCTCGCGCGTCTCCCCGTTCACGTCGACCGCCACCGTCTCGCCGTCGAAGGCGTCGGGGTCCCGCTCGGCGAGCGTCTGTAAGGCCTCGGCGACCGCGCCGGCGTCGCCGCCGAACTCGGGCCCGAGGACGGACATGTCGGGGTCGACCGTCGCGCGCTCGACCGTCTTCGGCTCGTCGTAGCGCTTGAAGACGGTGAAGGAGTCGTCGCCGTACTCGCCGTGCTTCGAGAGGTCGTAGTCGCCGCGGTAGGCGAAGCCGGCGATCTCGATCCAGTCGCCGTCGACCTCGCTCTCCGCGTCCCAGCAGTCGGCCGCGTAGTGGGCGCGCTCGCCGGCGAGGTGCTGGCGGAAGCGGAACCGCTCGGTGTCGACGCCGACGCGCTCGTACCACGCCTGCGCGACGCCGAGGTAGTAGCCGACCCACGGGGAGCCGATGACGCCCTCGTCGACCGCCTCGCCGACCGTCGTGTTCAGGTAGTCGCCGTCTTCGGCCTCCTGCTCGGTTGCGGGGTACAGCCGGACCTCCACGTCGCGCACCCGGTCGAGCGGCGGCTCGTCCTCCTCGGGGTCGATGAACTGCTCTAACTCCGCCTGCGTGAACTCGCGCAGCCGGAGGAGCCCGCCGCGCGGCGAGATCTCGTTGCGGTAGGCGGGACCGATCTGCGTGATCCCGAACGGGAGGTTCCCGCGGGCGTACTCCTTCAGCCGCGGGAACTCGACGAAGATCCCCTGCGCCGTCTCCGGGCGGAGGTAGCCGGGCTGGGCGTCGCCCGGTCCGATGTCGGTCGCGAACATCAGGTTGAACGCCTCCACCGGCTCGCCGGCGAGGGGGGTGCCGCAGGACGGGCAGGCGACGTCGTTGTCGGCGATGAGGCCCTCGACCTCCTCGCCGGGGAGCGCCTCGGCGTCCTCGATCTCCGTGGCCGCCTCCACGAGGTGGTCGGCGCGGTGCGACTCGCCGCACTCGCCGCACTCGACGAGCATGTCGTCGAACCCCTCCAGGTGGCCGGAGGCCTCGAAGACGGGCTCCGGCATCACCGTCGGCGCCTCGATCTCGCGGTTCCCCTCCTGGATGGTGAACCGGTCGCGCCACGCGTCCTCCAAGTTCCGCTTCAGCGCCGCGCCCTGCGGGCCGAACGTGTAGAAGCCGGCGGTGCCGCCGTACGCGCCGTTCGAGCCGAAGAAGAAGCCGCGCCGCTTCGCCAGCTCGACGAGGTCGTCCGCGGCCATCTAGAGGCCCTCCAGCAGGTCGACGTCGCGCACGATGCCGTCGAGGTCCGTGCCGCTGACGAGGGGGACCTGCTCGATGTCGTTGCTGATGAGCTCCTGGGCGACCTCCTTTGCGGTCCGGGTGCCGCTGACCGTGATCAGGTCCTCCGTCATGAAGTGGCGCGTGGGCTCCGCCGGGAGCTCCACGTTGCGGGTCGGGAGGTAGCGCGCGCCGGTCGCCTTGATCCCCTCCCAGGACCACTCGGAGTCCTGCTCGGCGATGGAGTCGCCCGTGCTCGCCTCGCCCTCGACGACGCGGGCGACCGCCAGCACGTCGACCTCGGTGAGCATCCCCGCGATCGCGGCGTCGTCGTCGAGCACGACGGCGTAGGGAACGTTCGCGAGCCCGATCTCCCGCTCGGCGACCGGCAGCGGCGTCTCCGTGTGGGTCGCGTTGACTGCCCGGGTCGCGAGCCCGCCCACCTCGGCGTCGCCGTCGATCTCGCCGCGGGCGATCGCCCGCACCACGTCGGTAACCGTGAGGATTCCGACGAGGGACTCGCCGTCGACGACCGGGAGGCGGCGCGACGACTCCGCGACCATCGTGGCCGCGGCGTCGACGATGTCGTCGTCGGCGCCGACGGTCGGGACCTCCCGCATCAGCAGCGCGAGCTGGTCCTCGTCCGGCTGCTCGATGAGGTCGTCGCGGGTGACGAGGCCGCGGTACACCTCGTCGCCGTCGACGTCCTTCACGACGGGGACCGAGGAGAAGCCGTGCTCCTGGATGTACTCCAGCACGTCGTTCCGGCTCCCCGGGATCTCGACGACGACGAGATCCGACCGCGGCGTCATGGCGTCTGATACGTTCATGCACCGTCTTTCAGCGTGACACCTCTTGTATACTGCGAAGGTGGTCGGCGACGGCGCGGGGAAGGGTCGCCGCCGTCGGCGCCGCTCGGATCCCGGAGGCGAGGCGCACACCCGACAGCGATCCGACCGGTCCGCCGCTCGACCGGTCCGCCGCTCGACCGGTCCGTCGGATCGACGCCGGACCGAGGCCGGGACCCGTCCGATCGACGGCGTCAGTCCGGATTCGCCGTCGATCCGTTCGCTCGGACCGGGAATTCGCCGACTGCGGACGTCTCCGGTTCGGAACGCTTATACCTACTGTGAACAATTAACAACCATGTCACGGAGTTCCACTCCTTGGGACGACCCGGACCCCGATCACCGTCGGACCGCGCTGCCGGCGGGTCCGACGCTCGACGCCGACGACTCGCCGGACGTGATGGCGTCGATCGACTCCTCGGCGTCGCGACCGGAGCTCGTGATCGCGGACGTCTCGCGGGAGAACGCGTGGGTCTCGGTCGACGAGACCGACGCGACCGTCCTCGAAGAGTGGTGCTGAGCCGGTAGCCGGTCGCCGCGGTCGCCTCGCGCGACCCCCATGACCGTCAGGCGGACTCGCGGACCCCTTCTCCGAGTTCCCACGCCCGGATCAGCGACGCCAGCGTCCGGCACGTCGGCGCCGCGGTCCCGAAGCGGTCCGCGCGGTCGACGACGGCGCCGTAGATCGCGTCGACCTCGGTCCGCCGCCCCTCGGCGACGTCCTCGTGCATCGACGAGCGGTTAGCGGCGGTGTCGTCGGCGACGCGCTCGACGGCCGCGACCGCCTCGTCCCCGCCGAGGTCCACGCCGTCGGCGCGCGCGACGCGGGCCACCTCGCGGGCCGCCTCGCGCGCGACCTCGCCGCCCGGTCCGTCGAGCGTCGCGCCGTTGGCGAGGCGCGCGAGCGCCGAGGGACCGTTGATCCCCGCGTTGACCGCGAGCTTCTCGTACCGGCGGCGGGGCATGTCCGCGGCGACGGTCGCCTCGATCCCGGCCTCGTCGAACGCGGCGCCGACGCGCTCCGCGAGCGGGTCCCGACCGCCGGCGAGCGAGCCGACGACGACCTCGCCGGTCCCCGTGCACGTCACCCGGCCGGGCTCGGCGAGCAGGGCGCCGTAGCTCGCGGTGCCCGCGAGCACGGTCGGGTCGAGCGCGGCGACGAGCCGCTCCTCCGTGAGCCCGTTCTGGAGCGAGCAGACCGCGTCGTACTCGCCGGTCGCGAGCGCCCGCGCCGCCGCGTCCGTGTCGTACGCCTTCGTCGTGACGAGGGCGAGATCGGCGCCGCGGTGCGTCCCGTCGGTGAGCGCTCGGGGGCGAACGCGCGCCTCGATCTCCCCGTCGATCCGGAGCCCGTCCCCTCGGATCCGCCGCATGTGGGGGTCGCGTCCGACGAGGGTGACGTCGTGGGCCCGGGCCAGCAGCCCGCCGATCAGGCTCCCGAGCGCGCCGGCGCCGTAGACGAGGACCTCCATACGCATCACCACGAGGCGCGACTGAAAAGGCGTGACGGTGGTGACGGCGCCCGGGCGTCGAACTCGCCCCGGCGCGGTCGGCGGCGCGGTCAGCCCTTCAGTCCGCTGCCGGTCAGCGGGACGACGACGTCGTCGTCGGGCGCGAGGACCCCGCGCTCGCGGAGCTCCCGGAGCGCGGCCGGCGCGACGGCGCAGGTCGGCTCGGTGTAAAAGCCCGCCCGGTGAAGGCGGTCGAGCTCGCGCTCGGCCGCCGACTCGGTCACCGCGAGCGCGTCGCCGTCGGTCTCCGCGATCGCGTCGAGGATCTCCCGCTTCCGAACCGGCTCCGCGATCTGGATCCCGTCGGCCGCGGCGTTGACGCGCCCCCCGGGGTCGGCCGCTTCGGCCCCGTGCAGCTCGCGGACGATCGGGGCGATCCCGGCCGCCTGCGCGCCGAACAGCCGCGGGACCGAGTCCGTCCAGCCCGCCCGCTCCAGCCGCCGGAACCCCCGGTACGCGCCGAGGAACAGGGTCCCGTGCCCGAGCGGGGCGACGACCGCGTCCGGGGCCTCCCAGCCGCGCTGGGCGGCGATCTCGTAGGCGACGGTGGCGGTCCCCTCGAAGAAGGCCGGGTTCCACGCGTGGCTGGCGTACCACGCGGAGCCCTCGGAACTCCCGTCCGTTCCGCCCGCGGTCCCTCCCTCTCGCCCGCCGTCCCCGAGCGCGGCGACGCAGGCGTCGGTCACGTCCCCCCGACTCCCCTCGATCCGGACCGGCTCCGCGCCGGCGCGGCGGATCGCGCGGAGCTTCGACTCCTTGACGTCGGCCGGGACGTACACCGCGGCGTCGATCCCCGCCCGGGCCGCGTACGTCGCGATCGCCGCGCCGGCGTTGCCCGAGGAGTCCTCGACGACGCGGTCGACGCCGAGCTCGCGGGCGCGCGTGAGCGTCGTCGTCGCGCCCCGGTCCTTGAACGACCCCGTCGGGAAGACGTACTCCAGCTTGAACGCGGCGTTCCACGCCTTCCCGTCGGCTCCGGCGTCGCCCCGCGGACCGTCCGCGTCGACGAGCGGCGTCCCCCCCTCGCCGAGCGTCACCCGGTCGGCCGGGTCGTCGCCGACCGCGAGGAACGGCGCGAACGCCCAGAGTCCGTCCCCGTCGCTGACGCCGAGCGGCTCGTCCCCCTCCGCCGGCTCCGGTGCCGGGCGACCCGGCTCCGGCACCGGTCGATCCGGGACCGGCGGATCGGCGAAGTTCAGCGGGGCGCTGCACTCGCAGCGCCACCGGTCGGCGACGGTCGCGCCGCAGTCGGAACAGGCGAGCCGCCTCGGGGTCGCGCCGCCCTCCTCCCCTCCCTCCGGCCCGTCGTCGGCCGCCATCAGTACCGGTCGACGTTGGTGCCGACCGAGCAGACGTACTCGCCGGCGGCGACCTGCGGGAGCCGTCGGGTGCGCCAGAAGATCCCGTCGTCGTCGGCGGTCACGCGGCCCTTCAGCTCGCCGAAGGTGTCCGTCACCTCGAAGAGGGCGTCGCCGGCCGAGACGCGCTCACCGAGGTCCCGCTGGAACCGGACGAGCCCGCCCGCGGGCGACCCGTACTGGTCGAACCCGCGCGCCCGGACCTGCCGCTCGAGGTCGACGTCGCCGTCGAGGAAGCCGTGGTGTCGGAGCACGTTGAACACCCCCTCGACGCCGTACCGGATCGACTCCTCGTCCCAGCCGACGGCGCCGCCGAGCTCGGGGTCGATCGTCGGGATCCCGTGCTCCGGGCCCGCCCGCGCGAGCTGGCCGTCCGGGCCCTTGATGTCGAGGACGTGCCCGCAGCCGAAGGCCTTCGCGAGCTCCAGGCAGTCCCCGTGGAGATGGTGGCGGATCCCGCACCGCACCCGCGTCTCGTTTATCATCCGACTGGTCGACCCCTGATGGAGGTCGAGGATGTAGTCCGCGCGCTTCGCCGCCTGGAACGTCGCGTGGGCGATCCGCTCGCTGGTCGTCCCGTCCTCGTCGCCGGGGTACCCCCGGTTCATCTTCCGGTCGTCGATCGGGTTCCGGTGTTCCGCGACCTGGAATCCGAAGTAGTTGACGATGCCGACGACGAGGACCGCGCCCGACAGCTCCGTCGGGTCGAGCCGCGGGACGACGCGGTTGACGACCCCCAGCCCGTTGAGCTCGTCGCCGTCGCTGACCGCCTGCACGTACAGCGTCTGTCCGTCCGTCGCGCCGTTGACGACGGCGACCGGCAGCCGCACGGGGCTCCCGTCCCGCGTCTCGCCCACTTCGAGACGGCCCGTATCCGTCTCGCCCGGCGGGGCGCGGGCCGTTCCAAGCGTGATCATTACGCGAACGTGGGCCGGCCGCCCCTTTATCCGTTCGGTCTACGGCGATCCACCGACACAAGCTTTATCGCCGTCTCGGCCGACGAACCGGTACCGAAGGTCGCGTTCGCCGAGCGCTCCGGTCCGTCTCGCCCCCTGACCGGCCGAACCGGACTCGCCGATCTGACCGGCCCGACCGGTAGTCGGACGCGGTCCACTCACATGAGCATCGACATCGACCCGCTGTCGGACGACGCCGGACTCGCGGTCACGGACCACATCGAGAACACCCAGTTCGAGGTGTACACCGACCGGACCGTCGAACCCCGCCCGAACCCCGCGGACGCCCACTACTTCCCCGTCGACGCCAGCGTCACCGTCGAGACCGCGTCCGTCGAGATCCCGCGCGTCGCGGTCGTCGAGACGCGCGACGGCGACGGTGCGCTCCTCACCCGAGGCGACGCCTACGACATGCCGCCCGGGACGTACCACGTCGGCATCGATCCGGCGCCGACCAAGCTGTACCTCGCGTTCGAGGCCGGCTTCTCGGTGTCGACGACGGACCGGACCACGCGGATCGACCTCGACGCGCCGAGCGAGGTCGCGCTCGGCTTCCGCTCGCTCCACCAGGTGCCCGCCGGCACCGTCGAGACGCCGACCGACCCCGAGTCGCTGATGGACGCCGTCTCGCTGCTCGGCTCCGCGCTCCAGACGACGAGCCCGGAGCGGTCGTTCCCCACCCTCCGCGGCCATCCCCCGCTGATCGGGCCGGGCGACGAGCTGCGCGTGCCCGACCCGATCGAACCGCCGGACTCCGGGGTCCGGATCGTCGTGCCGCCGACGTACGAACGCCTGTATCCGGTCGTCTCGCTCGCGTACTACTTCGCGGCCGACGTCGTCCCCGGGGAGGCGCCCCGGATCGAGGGCGACGGCTGGACGCACTACTTGGAGCCCGACTTCGAGCGTCGGACCGCCGAGGTCCTCCGGCAGTCGTTCCACCTCGACTGCCTCGCCCGCACCGAGGGGTTCTATCCGGTCGACCTCCACGAGCGACAGGCGACCGACGTCGACCTCGACTGGGGCCGGCTGTACGACCTCCCCCTCGCGGAGCGGCTGGGCGAGTACCTCGCGGTCCCCTTCGAGCGCGTCGAGCCGGAGCTCCCGCAGTGGACGCTGACGACCGACGTGCGACCCGACCCCGGGAACGTGGAGATGCTCCCGTTCGTCGCCGG
This sequence comes from Halorubrum rutilum, assembly GCF_024494565.1. The sequence continues at coordinate 280,707 of NZ_JANHDN010000004.1, read as the reverse complement.
CGAGCTGTCCGTCGTCCGGTCGCCGGAGACGGCCACTCCGGCGACCGCGAGCGAGGGGGGCGGCGTCGGGTTCTTCCGCGGGCCGGACGGCGATCCCGCACCGGTTCCGGCGTCGACCGGCCCGGACGAGTTCGTCCGGGGCGCCGCCGAGCCCGAGCCCGTTCGCGGCGCCGACGCCCCGGCCGACCGCGGCGCGGTACCGGCCGACGCCGACTTCGTGCGGCCCGAGCCGGTCGACACCGTCGAGCACGCGTGGGTCGGCGACGGCGTCCCGCTCGACGCCAACAAGGCCACCCTCGACGCGTACCACCGCCGGCTGGAGGCGGGCGCGGTCGAGCAGTCGCGGATCTCCGTCTTGGTCGTCTGCAACGACGAGCAGATGCGCGAGGAGGGCGCGGTCGCGGACCTGTACGGCCTCCGCGACATGGTCCAGTTCGACATCGAGGTGCGCCACGACCTCACCCGCGCGGAGATGCGCGAGGCGCTCCGGTCCGACGTCGACTTCCTCCACTACGTCGGCCACGTCGACCACCGCGGGATGCAGTGTACCGACGACTACCTCGACCTGACCGACGAGGAGCTCGACGTCGGCGTCAGCGCCTTCCTGCTCAACGCCTGCCAGTCCTATCAGCAGGGCGAGGCCCTCGTCCACCGCGGCTCCCGCGGCGGTATCGTCACCCTCTCCGACGTGGCGAACTCGCCGGCCACCCAGCTCGGCCGCATCATCGCGCGCCTGATGAACACCGGGTTCAACCTCCGCACCGCGCTTCACGTGGCGAAACGGGAGCTGATCACCGGACATCAGTACATCGTCGTCGGGGACGGCGGGACGACGATCTGTCAGAGCCGAAGTGGAGTAGCACTTGTCCTTAATTTAAGAGATCATGGTACAGACTGCTGGAGTCTGACTGCAGAGACATACCCTAATGGCCCGTATGGAACGGGCTCGCTGACATACCTGAATTTAGACAGCGACAATAATAATCACATTGTTCCTTCAAAAATAACCGCAAAAAAGGTCTCAACCGCTGAGGTTGAGCAGTTCCTGAATATGGAAGATACGCCGATCTTCCACGATGGGGAACTCACTTGGAACGACAGCTTTGATGGACTTACGGACCTGGGGTAGTAGCCGCTTGGTTCGCCGCCGCGGGCGCCGCCTGCGTCAGCAGGAGGAGCGCGGTGAACAGGACGCCGGCCATTTTCGGGTGCTCTGCCACGTACTCCGCTACACTTTCGTGCATATTTCACAAAAAATCGCGCGTAATTAAAGAATAAATTATTCTGCGGTGACTGGTTTTACATATTTGAATATCAAATATTATGAATAAATTTATTGCCGGCCGAGCCGCTCGACTTCTTCGACCTCGCTCGGCCGTATCACCGGTGTATTGAAGGTCGTTTCGTCACAGTTCCCGGTATGGGAACGGGTGACGACGTCGACCTCCTCGACCCGTTCCGGCAGTTCCTCTCGCTGCGGCGGGACGTGCTCGTGCTGTCGCTCGCGATGTTCGCGTTCAGCCTCGGCTTCCAGATGACGAACCGGTACGTCCCGGAGTACATGTCGGCGCTGGGCGCGAGCGCGTTCGTCGTCGGGCTGTTCGGGACCGTCGGCAACGTCATCGGCGCCGTCTACCCGTACCCGGGCGGCCGGCTCTCGGACCGGATCGGATCGCGGGTCGCGCTCACGCTGTTCGGGCTGGTGTCGAGCCTGGGGTTCGGCGTGTGGCTCGCCGCGCCGACCCTCGGGACCGTGACGGTCGGGGGCGTCGCCTTCGAGCCGTGGATCTGGATCTTCGTCGGCCTCTTCCTCGCGCAGGCGTGGAAGTCGTTCGGGCTCGGCGCGACGTTCGCGATCGTCAAGCAGTCGGTGCCGCCGGAGCGGCTGGCGCGCGGGTTCGCGAGCACGGAGGTGTTCCGCCGGACCGCGTTCCTGATCGGGCCGCTGATCGCGGCGGGGATCATCCAGTACGCCGCCGACTTCACCGTGAGCTTCCAGTACGTGCTCGCGGTGGCGCTCCTGTTCGGCGTCGTCGCCACCGCGCTCCAACACGTCCTCTACGACGCCGAGGGTGACACGCTCGGCAAGGAGTTCGAGGGGGTGAGCGAGGTGGTCGCGGACCTCCGGCGCCTCCCGCCGGAGCTCCGCCCGCTGCTCGTCGGCGACACGCTGGTGCGGTTCGCGAACGGGATGGTGTACGTCTTCTTCGTCATCGTGATCACGCGGTTCCTCGAAGTGGGGATCGACGTCGGCCCCGTCTCGCTGTCACCGGCGGCCTTCTTCGGCGTGCTGCTGGCAATCGAGATGCTGGTCGCGCTCGTCTCCATGCCACCCGCGGCGTTGGCCGCCGAGCGGGTCGGGCTCAAGCCGGTCGTCGCGCTCGGCTTCCTCGTGTACGCGGTCTTCCCGGTGCTCCTCATCAACGTCCCGGCCGACACGCCGCTGACCGCGCCGCTCGTCGTCGCGCTGTTCGCGTTCTCCGGGCTCCGGTTCGCCGGGCTCCCCGCGCACAAGGCCCTGATCGTCGGGCCCGCAGAGCGCGACACGGGCGGCCGCGTCTCGGGGTCGTACTACCTCCTCCGCAACGCGGTCGTCATCCCGAGCGCGGCGCTCGGCGGGCTGCTCTACGGCGGGTTCTCGGTGCCGGGGACCGAGGTCGCTGTCGCCGGGAGCCCCACGGTCGCCTTCGGACTCGCAAGCGCGGTCGGGCTCGTCGGCGTCGCGTACTTCGCGCTGTTCGGCGAGGAGTACGACGCGTACGCGTGAGACCCGAGCGCGCTCGGAGGAGCCGGCTCGACCGGCGTCGTCGCCTCGCGGATCGACTCGGTCGGCGGCGGCGCCTCGCGGGTCGACTCAGTCGTCGTCCGCGGCGCCCGGAACGGAGCCGGCCGCGTCGGGCCCCGCGACCGCGCCGTCGCCGCCGTCGAACGATTCGAGCCGCTCCCGGAGCCGGCGGGTCCGACGGGAGAGGTCGTCGATCCGGTCGCTCACCGCGTCGAGGTCGTCGTTCTGCTCTTCGACCAGCTTGGCGGCGTCCGCGGCCTCCGCGGTGGACGCCTCGCTCAGCTCCGCGACCTCGTCCATCATCGCGACGGTCTCCTCCGTCGCCGTCGCCTGCTCGTCGGTCGCCTTGCTGATCGACTGGACGCCGTCGTTCGCGTCCTCGACCGTGTCGACCATCTCCAGCAGGAGCTCCGCCGAGTCGTCGATCGTCTCGACGCCGCGCTCGACGCGCTCGCCGGTTTCGCGCATCTCGGAGACGGTCTCGCTGGCGGTCGACTGCAGCGTCTCGATCCGCGTCTCGATCTCGTCGGTCTTCTCCGCGGTCTCCTCCGCGAGGGACTTCACCTCGTTGGCGACGACCTCGAACCCCTCGCTCGCGTCCCCGCCCGCGCCGCCGCCGGCGCGCGCGGCCTCGATGTTGGCGTTCAGCGCGAGGATGTTCGTCTGCTCCGCGATGTCGTCGATGAGCGTCACGATCTCGCCGATGCGGTCCATCTCCGACTCCAGCTGCTCGACCTTCTCGATCGACGCCGCCGTCCGCTCGCGGATCGCCTCCATCTCGGTGACGGCCTCGGTGGCGGCGTCGTTGCCGGCGTTGCCGATCTCGGCGGCGTTCGCCGACTTCGTCGCGACCTCGTCGGACGACGAGGCGATCTCCTCGATCGACGCCGAGAGGTCGGAGAGCTCGCCGGAGGCGTCCCGCACGGTGTCGTACTGGTCGCCCGCGTTGTCGGCGATCCCGTCGATCACCTCGACGACGTCGTCGCCCTGGGACGCCAGCCGCCGCGCCGTGTCGTCGATCTCGGTGCTGGCCTCGTCGACCTCTGCCGCGAACGACCGGACGCCCTCGACGGTCGCCTCCACGTCGCCGATCATGTCGTTGAACGACGCGGCGATCGTCGCCAGCGCCTCCGCGTCGACGTCCTCGTCGGCCCGCACGGAGAGGTCGCCGTCGGCCGCCGCGTCGAACGTCTCGCTCATGCGCTCCGCGCTCGCGGCCAGCGACTCCGCCTGTCGCTCGGCCTCCGCGCGCGCCGCCTCCGCCTCCCGCTGGGCGGTCTCCAGCTCGTCGATCCGCGTCGCGATGGCGTCGCGCATCGAGCGCACGGCCGCGAACAGCCGCCCGACCTCGTCGTACCGCGGCGCGTCGAGGTTCACGTCGAACTCGCCGTCCTCGATCCGCGCCGCCTTCTCGTTGAGGAACCCGAGCGCGCCGGCGGTGTCGCGGACCAGCGTGATCGTCAGCAGCGACGCGCCCACGACCGCGACGAACAGCGTCGTCACCAGCGCTGACAGCACGGCGGACTCGGCCTCGGCGGGTATCGACCCGCGGACCGAGAGCCACCGGGTCCACACCGTTACCCCGAGCAGCAGCGCGAACCCCGCGATGCCGAGGAAGCTCTTGGTGTTGAGGCTACGCGTCAGTATCGAACCGGAAGTGGTCGTGTCCGTCATGGTCTCAGGCGGCGGTCGTCGCGGTCGTCGTTTCGCTCTCGGCGAACAGGTCGCCGACGCGGGTGATGCTGAACGTGACGATCGAGGTGAAGCCGACCTTGGCGGTCGTGTCGAGCACGGCGACGATGAAGTGGTAGTCGGCGGTCGATATCACGCCGACGCCGGAGCCGCTGAGCAGCCAGATCACCGGGTAGACGAACCACAGGGCGATGGTGAGGTCCCGGAGCGTCCGGAAGGTGCCCTGCACCGCGGCGCTCTCGTCGCGGACGCCGTCCGTCACGGTCGTGAGCAGGAGGTAGACCACCGCGAGGAACGCGGCCGACGAGACGGCGAACCCGCCCCACTTGACCCCCGGCGTCGCCGCGGTGGTCGCGGCGTAGCCGGCCGCGATCATGAGCGCGTCGGCGCCCATCGCGGCGGCGATCGTCTTCCGCGGAGCGGCCGCGACCACCGCGATGTGTAACACGATGAGCGGCGTCGTCAGTGCCCAGTCGAGGTACCGGAGCTCGACGACGAACCCCTCCAGGGCGATCCCGGCCGAGCTCGCCGCCATCCCGGCGTACGAGAGCCCCGCGATCGACATGATTGCCGGCGGGAGCAGGAAGTACCTGTTCTCGTGGTCCCCCAGCAGCGAGAACGCGACGAACGCGACTGTCGATACCCCCATCAGCGCCGCCACAGCGGCGAACACCGCCGTCTCTACCAGCATGGTACGGATCAGTCGACCGTCCGTATTGAATCCCTCCCGCGAGTTATCAGGACTGGTATCTCGGCGCGGAGCTCCGGGTGAGCCGGCCGGATCCGAGGGGGCAGAGGTCCCTCGGTGGCAGTCCGACGCGATCGGTCTCGACTAACCTTTTATATCCCACACGCGAACCGCTTCGCATGACCGATATCGCCGCCGCGGTGCGGGACGCGTTCGAGCACACCGACTACGACCTCGGCGACGTCGCCGTCAACCGACGGCAGGTCCGCGTCCCGGTCCTCCGGGAGGGGGCCGACCCCGACGCGCTCCGCGCCGTGATCGAGGAGGCGCTCGGCGCGGACGCGGTCGCCGGGGTCACCGTGACCACGGAGACGATCGACGGGGACGACGGGATCGGCACCGTCGTCTCGTTCCGATACCGCCCGTAGCGCGGTACGGTTAAGCGTGCGGTGCTCGTAGACGCCCCGTACACGATGACGTCCGACGACGGACACGACGGCGCACAGTACCTCGCCGGCTCGCCGGTCCGGGTCGCGGTCCTCCGGGCGCTCCGGCGGGAGCCGCGTCGTCCGACGGACCTGACGGACGCGGTCGACGCGACCCGGACGACGGTCCAGCGGATCCTCGGGGGGTTCCGCGAGCGCGACTGGGTCGTCAAGCGCGACGCGGCGTACCGCGTGACGGCGACCGGAGAGCGCGTCCACGACGCGTACGAGACCCTTCTGGACGAGGTGGAGCTGGCCGACCGCTACGGCGGGTTCGCCGCCGACCTCGAACGCGTGGGCGCCGGGTTCCCCGCGGAGGCCGTCGACGCCGGCGACCTGACAGTCGCGACCGACCGGAACCCGCTCGCCGCGGTCGACCGCATCGCCGACATCATCCGAGACGGCCGTCGGGCCGAGATCAGGGCGGTCTCGCCGGTCGTCATCCAGCAGTTCAACCGGGCGGCCGCGACCGCGCTCGACGCCGGCGCGGAGGTCGAGCTCGTCATCGACCGCGACGTGGTCGAGGCGTCGATCGCCGACTTCGCCCGGGCGACCGACCGGGCGCTCGACGACGACGACGCGACCGTCTACGTCTCGCCCGACCCGATCGAGTACGGGCTGTTCAGGCGGGACGACGTCGCCTGCGTGACGGCGTACGACCGCCGGAACAACCCCCGATGCGTGCTGGAGTCCACCGACTCGGCGGTGGTCGACTGGGTCGACGACCGGTTCGAGTCGCTCACCGCCGACGCCCGACGGCTGTCCGCGGTCGTCGAGAACGCCTGACGCGGCGGTCGGGACGCCTACGCGGTCGACCGGTCGGCGTCGCCGTCGGACGCGTCGTCCGAGTCGGCGTCGCGGCGCTCGGGCTCGAAGTTGGCGGGGACGACCGTCGGGTGATCGATGCCGACGGACGGGGTGCTCGCGCTCATGGCTCTGTCAGTACGTAGGCGCGCCACCGACTAAAAATTACCCATGGGCATAACGCATCCCGTCCGCGGGACGCGATGTCCGGTAGTTATCTCTTCGAGTCCGGCGCTACTCGCCGAACTCCTCGTCGTACAGGTCCCGCGCGTGTTCGATCGCGTCCTTCGCGGCCGCCTTGTCCTCCCATCCGAGGGTTTCGACCTCCTTGCCCGCTTCGAGGTTCTTGTACGTCGAGAAGAACTCGTCTATCTCGTCGCGGATCTGCTGCGGGATGTCTTCTAAGTCCTCGATGTGGTCGAAGCGGGGGTCCTCGGTCGGCACCGCGATCACCTTGTCGTCCTGCTCGCCGTCGTCGTCCATCTTCATCAGCGCGACGGGGCGGGCCTCGACGACGCAGCCGGGGAACGTCTGGTCCTCGACGAGCACCATCACGTCGAACGGGTCCTCGTCGTCGTAGTACGACCGCGGGATGAACCCGTAGTCGTACGGGTAGTGGACGTTCGAGTGGAGCACGCGGTCGAGGACGACGCCGGGGATGTCCTTGTCGTACTCGTACTTGTTCCGCTCGCCCTTGAGGCACTCCACGACCGCGTAGATCTCGTCGGGTGCGTCCGGGCCCGTCTCGAGGTCCTCCCAGAGGTTGACCATGTGACCGATATTCGGTCCATCGGTAGCAAAGTCCTTTCGGGTTCCCGGCGACACCGCTCCGACCGTCGTCGGCCGAGTCGCTTTTCGATTCGACCGTCGCTTTCCGATTCGACCGTGCTTTCCGATCGATCGTCTCGACTGACCGTCGTTCGCGCCCCCGCGTTTACCGACCGCTCCTCGGAGACGGCTACCGGTTGATCGGATGTCGTATTGTGTCCGAAGCTCCCGGTTCGTCCGACGGATCGTCACGGATGCGTCGCGTCGGTCGGCGATCGCTCGGATCCGGTGTCGGGAACGAACCGGCAGTTCAGCCGTTCTGCGGCCGACGACGGCCGGAAACGAACGCGTGCGGCGTAGTTATGTATTTAAAAGATGCTGAATCTTGAGAAAGGTTATAAGTTCGGGAACCCTTCAGATACCCATGTCAGAGGCACAATCAGTCACTGATGCGGAGACACCGCGGCCGGCGTCGGAGCTGACGGCGTTCCAGCAGAACATCCTCGCGATCCTCTCGGAGGAGCCCATGTACGGGCTCGCGGTCAAGCGCGAGCTCGAATCGTACTACGGCTCCGAGGTCAACCACGGGCGGCTCTACCCCAACCTCGACGACCTGGTCGCGGACGGGTTCGTCGAGAAGAGCGAACTCGACAAGCGGACGAACCAGTACGAGCTGACCGAGGCCGGCCACGACGCGGTCCTCGGCCAGCTGGAGTGGGCCCTCGACCGGTTCGTCACCGACGAGGAGCGGGCCGACGAGGTCCGCGCGCTCCTCGACGAGTAGCGCGGCGAGCCCGCGGGACGCATCGGCGCGAAACCGACAGTATCCTGGCACACGACGCGCGGTGAAAACCGCGCGCCCCCGAGACTCCCAGCCCCGGCGCCGTCGTCGACGACGCCGACATCGGCGATTCGGGCCTCGACTACGACTCCTCTGGCCCGTCGACCTCGGCGGCGACCGACTCGATCACCGCCAGCGACTCCTCGACGACGGCGAGCTGCTCGTCCGTCGGCCAGCCGTTCCGCGGCAGGTACTCCTCGCGGAACTCCTCGCGCACCTCGGGGGTCGCGTCGTCGACGGCGCGCACGTAGTGGTTGCTCATGAACGCCGCGAAGCTGCGGGCGGTGTCGGCGTGCGCGCCGCCGTGCGCCTCGGCGACCGCGTCGGCGACCGCCTCGTTGTACGCGGCGACCTCGTCGTACCGGTCGGCGTCGCCCGGCCCGGACAGCGACACCTCGACGGCCCGCTCGGTGGTCTCGATCCGGTCGAGTCGCACCGTCCCGTCGGCCATCCACTCGTCGGGGTACAACACGAGGGTGTCGTCGTCCTCGCGGAGCCGCGGGACGTAGCCGTGGCCCGCGACGAGCTCGTCGCGGCGCTCGCGGTAGAACGCGGCCGCCGCGTCCTCCTCCGCCCGCCGCGCGAGCCGCGTGAGCCGCTCCGCCTCGTCGACGACCTCGACCGGCACGTCCGGGACGCGGTCGGCGTCGCTCGCGCCTTCGTCGGCCGGGTCACCGTCGCCGTCGCTCTCGGCGCCCTCCTCGGCCGCCATCACCTCTCGCGCCCGCTCCTTCGCCCACTCCGGGGGTTCGTCGTTAGTTCGCGTCATCGAGTGCCTCGTTCGCCAGATCGTCGGCGCGCGCGTTTATCTCCCGCGGAACGTGGCCGATCGACCACCGGTCGAACCGCTCTAACAGCTCCCGGGCGCGAACCCGCCTCTCGCGCAGCTCGGGGTCGTTGGCGTCCCACTCGCCGCGCACCTGCCTGACGATCAGCTCCGAGTCGCCGCGGACGTCGATCTCGTTGAAGCCGTACTCGTCGGCCGCCTCCAGCGCCCGGATCAGCGCCGCGTACTCGGCCTGGTTGTTGGTGACCGTCCCGATCCGCTCGCCGCCCTCGGCGACGACGCCGTCGGACGTGACGAGACACCAGCCGACCGCGCCCGGCCCGGGGTTCCCGCGGGAGGCGCCGTCGAAGTAGACGTGCGCGCGGCCGCCCCCCTCGCGGATGAGGTTCGTCAGGCGGGTCGGGTCGCTCCCCTGGACCACGACCTTGCCGTCGTACGCGACGGCGACGGCGCCCTCGCGCTCCGCGCGCCACCGCTCGTGGGCCGTGTTCCCGTCGTCGATCGGGACGCCGGCGTCCTCGAGGCGGGCGCGCGCGGTCGCCGGGTCGCAGTCGATCGTCGGCATTCGGTCGCAGTCGACGCCGGCGCGTCAAAGCCTTGTCCGTCGCGGTCGCCGACCGAGCGTCCACTGACCTCTCCTCGCTCCGGTCGAGCGATCGCCGACCCTCACGAACTTTTAAGTCAGTCCGATTGGATAGTATATAAATGCGATGACACGGCCAACCCGGCAACGGGATCACGACCGGCAGCGTGTGCGGGACGAGGACGCCGACGAGACCGAGACCGACGCCGAGGGGGTCGAGGGGGTCGACGCCGACGAGCTGGACCCCGAGGACTTCGACCCGGAGGAGCTCACCCGGACGGCCGACGGGGAGCTGATACACGAGGAGACGGGCATCATCATCGAGGAGGAGCAGATCGATCCCGGACCGGAGTGGCGCGCGTTCAACCACTCGGAGCGGCAGGAGAAGTCGCGGGTCGGCGCCCCGACGACGAAGACGATGCACGACAAGGGGCTGACGACGACGATCGACTGGAAGGACAAGGACGCCTACGGGCGATCCATCTCCTCGAAGAAGCGGTCGCAGATGCATCGGCTGCGCAAGTGGCAGGAGCGGATCCGGACGAAGGACGCGGGCGAGCGGAACCTCCAGTTCGCGCTCTCGGAGATCGACCGGATGGCCTCGGCGCTCGGCGTGCCCCGCTCGGTACGGGAGGTCGCCTCGGTCATCTACCGACGCGCGCTCAACGAGGACCTGATCCGCGGGCGCTCCATCGAGGGCGTCTCCACCGCCGCGCTCTACGCCGCCTGTCGAAAGGAGGGGATCCCCCGGTCGTTAGAGGAGATCTCCGACGTCTCCCGCGTCGACCGCAAGGAGATCGGCCGGACGTACCGCTACATCTCTCAGGAGCTCGGCCTGGAGATGCGTCCAGTCGATCCGAAGAAGTACGTGCCCCGGTTCTCCTCCGAGCTCGAACTGAGCGAGGAGGTGCAGTCGAAGGCGAACGAGATCATCGAGACGACCGCCGAGCAGGGGCTCCTCTCCGGGAAGTCCCCGACCGGCTACGCCGCGGCGGCCATCTACGCGGCCTCGCTGCTCTGTAACGAGAAGAAGACCCAGCGCGAGGTCGCCGACGTCGCGCAGGTCACCGAGGTCACCATCCGCAACCGGTACCAGGAGCAGATCGAGGCGATGGGGATCCACAGCTAGCGGGCCGCGGGTCGACGGGAGGCGTACGGTTTTTTCGCTCGGTCACCGATCGCCACACATGCTCGTCTGCGGAACCCACAGCGGGCTGTATCGGCTCGACGGGCCGCACGGCGACCCGGTGCGGGTCGCCGCCTGCGGGCGCGTCCGCGAGGTCGTCCGGAGCGGCGACGCCCGGATCGCCGCGACCGCCGAGGGGCTGTACCGCTCGACGGACGGGACCGACTGGCACCGGCTCGACGGCCCGGACGACCCGGTCTCCGTGCTCGCCGGCCCGGAGACCGTGCTGGTCGGGACGGGCTCGGTCGACGTGCTCCGGGCGCGGCCGGCGACCGACGGCGACGGGTGGCGCTTCGACCCGATCGGAGACCTCGACGCGCACCCGCACGGCGAGCGGTGGCGGGACCGCGCGCCGGGGGCGGCGCCGAGCGTCAGGACGCTGGCGGTCCACCCGGACGACGGCGTGCTCGCGGGGCTCGAACCCGGCGGCGTCTACGCGTTCGACGGCGACTTCTGGCGGCGGTACGGGCGGGGCGTTCACGACGACGTCCACGACCTGCGCGTGCTCGACGGCGGCGCCGTCGTCGCCGCCACCGGGAGCGGGCTCTACCGGACGGACGACGGCGACCTGTGGTACCGGCTCGACACCGACTTCCGCGACTTCTGGGCGAGCTACTTCCGCGAGGCGGTCGTCCGCGGCGACCGACTCTACGCGGGGGCGAACCGCTGGGGCCCGGAGGCGCCCTCGGGCGTGACCCTCTCGGGGCCCGCCGACGGCGACGGGTTCGACGCCGACCCCGTGCCCGCCGCCGAACCGGCGTTCGTCGCCTCGTGGGCGGTCGTCGACGGGACGCTCGTCGGCGGGACGCTGCGCGTCGACGAGGACGGGTTCGCGGGCGGGGAGCCGACGCCGCTGGTCGTCCGCGATGACGACGCGTGGCGCGTCGGCGCGACGCTGCCGGCCGGCGCGACGTCGCTCGCGACCTGAGCGGCAAACGTCCCTTGCGGTTCGGGACGGGGTCCCGCCGGCCGCCGACACCGTCAAGTCGCGCTCGGCCCTACTCGACGGCGAATGCGGCTCGACGAGTTCATCGAGTTCGAGGCGAACGAGCGCGCCGAGCGGCGGCGCCTCGCGAGCGAGAAGGACTACGGCATCCTCGACCACCTCGACTCCTTCGAGCGGCGCTTCGAGGAGCACGTCTCCGACGACGCCGTGGTCGGTAGCGTCTCGCCCTCCATCTTCGTCGGCCGCGCGGACTACCCCAACGTCTCGACCGGGCTGCTCTCGCCGGTCGGCCGCGAGGAGCGCGCGGCGGCGTTCGAGACCTCCGCGGCGTGGTACGACGAGGGCGTCTCCATCTCGGACGTGTTCGACCGCCGGACGAGCCTGCTCAACTCGACCCGCGGCGTCGACGTCGCGGACGCCGGGGCGACCGGCGGGGTGGCGTCGATCGGGGGCGGCGACGGGCCGGCGGAGAGCGTCCAGGACGCGTGGGACGGCTGGCTCGGCGTCCAACGCGAGGTCGCGATCGCGGACCGCCCGGTCGACGTGGAAATCGGGCTTGACGGCCGGCCGGACCTCGACTTCGAGGTGGGCACCGAGGACATCAAGACGCCGACGGGGCCGCGCGCGGCCGCCCGCACCGCCGAGCTCGGCGAGAACCCGCACGTCCCGCGGCCGGTGCAGAAGACGCTCGAAGACGACGACTGGCGCGCCGAGGGGGCGATGACGTACCTCTACCGCCGCGGGTTCGACGTGTACGAGATCAACACGATCCTCTCGGCGGGCGCGCTCGGCCGCGGCGAGAACCGCCGGCTCGTCCCGACGCGCTGGTCGATCACCGCCGTCGACGACACGGTCGGCCAGTTCCTCCGCGGGTCGATCCGCGACGACCCGACGGTCGACCGGATCGAGGTCCACCGCAACGAGTACCTCGGCAACGCCTTCTGGGTGATCCTCGTGCCGGGGCAGTGGGAGTACGAGCTCGTCGAGATGAAGGCGCCCGGCTCGATCTGGAACCCAGACCCCGAGGCCGGCGTCTCCCTCTCGGCCGCGAGCGAGGGCCGCGAGGGCCGGACCGGCTACGTCGAGGAGACCGCGGGCGCCTACTACGCGGCCCGGCTCGGCGTCTTAGAGCACCTCGACGACCGCGGGCGACAGGCGAAGGCGCTCGTCTGCCGCCACGTCTCCGACGACTACTGGGGCCCGGTCGGCGTGTGGCAGGTGCGCGAGGCGGTCCGGAACGCCTTCGAGGGCGAGCGCGGGACCGCGGAGACGTTCGGCGAGGCGGTCCGCGGCGTCGCCGACCGCCTCCCGATCTCGCTCGCTCGCCTCCGCCGGAAGTCGACGCTCGCGGCCGGGCTCCAGGCGAACCTCGCGGACTTCGTCGACGCGGGCTGAGCCGCCGGGCGACGGCACGCCTCCCTCCCCATCCCTTTAGTCGCGAGGCCGAGTGGGTAGCGCATGGTCTCTCTCGTCCCCGCGTTCGGCGGTATCCCCGCCGGGCCCGAACTCCTGATCGTCCTGATCATCGCCGTGCTCCTCTTCGGCGTGCCCCTCGTCCTCGTCGCGGGCGCGGTGCTGTTCTTCGCGCTGCGCTCCGACGACGAAGACGAGCGAGACGACCGGCCGGACGCCGACCGGATCGCCGAACTGGAAGCCGAGGTCGAGCGCCTCCGGGAACAGGTGGGCGACGAACAGGACGGTCGCGGCGACGAGCCGAACGGTCGGGAGGGCGGCCACTCCTGAAAAGGTAAGGCGGTGGCGCGTGCCTCCGAGTGGCCGCCGAAGGCGGCCGCGAAGAGCACGCGCGAGGGACGCCGCGAACGCCCGTAGGGCGTGAGCGGCGAGGCTGGGGAGGCGCGAGGCCGCGGTGCGGGGTGGGACTCGAAGGGGCAGCCGGGAGACGACCTGAGGCGACGCAAGCACCGCAGGGAGCGAGTGAAACGAGCGACCGAGGAGCACAGCGAGCGCATCGAGTCCTCCCGGTTGGGGCTTCGGGGGTTGTCGCCGGCGATTCACGATCAACTCCGTACAGCCGAGCGGTTGGGACTTCGAGGCTGTCAGCAGCGTCTGCGCGGTCGACTGAATATAAACAGAGACCGGAGAAACGACGGTGCTTCTCGCAGTAGTCGTCTCAGTCCTCGGCCCAGTAGTACAGATCCTCGCGCGGCGCGTCGCAGTTCGGGCAGTTCTCGGGGAGCTCCGTGCCGATCTCGCCCATCTCGCCGCACTCCCAGCAGCGCCACATCACGTAGGCGGTGCCGAACACGTCGCGCGCGTCGGTGAGGCTCAGCGACTTCGATCCGGACGGCGACGAGACGTAGAACCCGTCGTCGTCGACCCCGCGGACGGTGCCGAGTTCCTCGCCCGACTCGTCGTACACCGTCTGTCCGATACTCACGTCAGCGAAGACGGGTTCGTCGGTAGCCATACAGGGGGGTACGTGTTTATGACTTATAATTGTGATAGTAGGTAGCACGACACGGGTGGGATATACGACCACCGATCGGCGGCGAACACCGCCAAAGCCCCAGCCGTGAGACGGCCTGACGCTCGCTGCGCTCCTCGCTCGTTCACTCCGTTCACTCGCTGTGGTGCTTGCGCCGCCTCAGGTCGTCTCACGGCTACCCCTTTGAATCCCGCCCCGCACAGCACCGCACCTCACGCCTCCCCAGCCTCGCGGCTCCCTCCGCTTCGCTCCGGTCGCCGCGTCCCTCGCGCGTGCTCCTCGCGGCCTATCGGCCGCTCGCAGGCACGCGCCACCGCATCCACGAGTAGACGGGGATGCCGACCAGCGGAACAAGACCCGAACCCTGTCCGTTCAGGCGACCGGCGTCCGCTCGACGACGGTGCCGTCGACGGTCGGGTACTGCTCGACGATTTCCCCCTCGTCGAGGTCGCCGTCCTCGACCATCTCTTCGAGGAGCCACCACGCGACCTCGACGTGGTTCGACTTCGCGGTGTAGAACTCCTCGGGGACGCCGAGCGCGTCGAAGCGCTCCGGGTCGGCGAACGCCTTCCCGTAGACGAGCGTGCCGTCGTCGGTCACCTCGTCGAACTCGCGGCGGATGTTCTCCGCCATCCGCTTCAGGCGGTTGCGGTGTTGCGCGGCGTCTTTGAACACCGAGGTACAGAAGTACACCTTCTCGTGGCTCGCCATCTCCGAGACGATCGCGTCGTCCTTCGACCCCTCGACGGCGGACATGTGCCCGTCCTGCAGCTCGAACCCCTCCTCCTGCATCCGACGGTAGTTCCCGTCGGACATCTCGAACTCGTTGATGTTACAGAACTCGGCGGCGCCCTCGTCCAAAAAGTCCAGGAACTCCGGCTCCGCGCGGATGCCGGGGATCTCGAAGGCGGGCGTGAGCCCCTCTTCGCGGGCGACGTGGAGGATCTCCTCCCACTCGGTGCCGTGCATGTCGCCCCACATCTCCAGCGGCGGGTGGAAGCGGATCTCGTCGAGGCCGGCCTCGGAGAGCTTCCGCATGTTCTCGCGGCCGCCCGTGATCCCGGTGTAGAGGTGGGTGTGGTGGTCCTCGCCGAACTCGTCTTTCAGCAGTTCGAGGTACCGGCACGTCTTCGCCATCGCCTCCTGCGGCTCGCCGCCGGTGATCGAGGTGCCGAGCGCGCTCATGCGCTTGGCCTCTCGAATCACGTCCTCGTCGGACTCGACCTTCCGCTCGTTTGCGTACACGTCGGTGACGTTCTTCCGGTTCTCTCCGAGGGGGCAGTAGAAGCAGTCCCGCTGGTCGCAGTAGCCGTAGACGAACAGCACCATCTTGCCGCCCTTGGCGCACTGTTCACAGCCCTTGGAGATCATCTACCCCTCCCTACCGGCCGCGGCCTCAAAAAGCGTCCGAAGCGCGCGTTCCCGGGGGATCCGTTGCCACGGGGCGGTTCCGACGCTCGACGGCGCCGCGCACGGGGCGACTCGGACACAAAGTATGTACCCCCGCCGGCGCCAGTGCCGGCCATGAACCGAGAGCCGACCGTCGACGACGACGCCGAGAACCGGACCGCGAGCGACGCGATCACCCGCCGTCGCGCCCTCGCGGTCGGCGGTGCGGCCGGCCTCGCGGGCCTCGCCGGCTGCACCGCGTACGACGTCGTCAGCGGCGACGGCCCCGCGGAGTTCGCCGCCGGGACCGCGACGGTCGCCGACGCGACGCTCTCGGAGAGCGGCTACGAGCTCAACGAGGTGACCGACGAGACGATCACCCGGGAGGTCGAGGTGGCCGGACGGACGCGGGAGGTCCGCGTGACGAACACCGTCGCGGAGTACGACAAGGCCGTGGAGCTGTTCGGCGAGCGCTACCAGGCCGCCGTCTTCGCCGCGGTGGCGACGCCGCGGGTGGAGGTCCTCGGGGAAGCGCTCAACCCGATCGCCGACTTCACGACCCGCGAGCGCGCGGAGATCATCCTGAGCCGCTACGAGGACGTCGGCGACCTGGAGCGCGGCTCCGAGTACTCGACGACGGTCCTCGGCGCAGACGCCGACGTCGTCGTCTACACGGCGGAGGGCGAGATCGGGGGGACGGGCGCGGGCGTCGAGCTGGAGCTCCACGTCGGGGAGCCGGTCGAGACCGGCGACGACTTCGTCCTGCCGCTCGCGGCGTACCCGGCGTCGTTCAGCGACGGCGAGAACGTCCGCCGGATGATGAACGGGATCGAACACGAGCCGGCCTCGGACGACGACTGAGGGCAACGGAACGACGCGACGGTCGGTCGACTCGACCGGGCGCACGCGACCACACACGGACCGGGCACACGCGACCGAACGCGCGAGAGCCGCGCCCCGCGAGCCGTCAAGTCGCCGACGCGAGCCGAAAACATATGTCGGCCCCTCGCATAGCGTCGCGTAATGCTGTTGGTCCTCTGCGTCGACCTCGACGACGACCTCGGCCGCAAGACCGGGATCCCGACCCCGGTGATCGGCGCCGACGACGTCACCGAGGCCGCCGTCGCGCTCGCGACGGCCGACCCGGAGGACTCGGACGTGAACGTCCTCTTCCAGGGCGTGAACGTCCACGACGAGCTGGCGGCCGGCGGCGAGGCGGTCGAGGTCGCCGCCGTCACCGGCGTGGACGGCGCCGACGTGAAGGCGAACCGCGCGGTCGGCAAGGAGGTCGACCGCGTCCTCGCCGAGCTGTCGACCGGCGAGGAGGTCTCCGCGGTCGTGATCACCGACGGCGCGCAGGACGAGTCCGTCCTCCCGGTGATCCGCTCCCGGATGCCGATCGACGGGATGCGCCGCGTCGTCGTCCGGCAGGCGCAGGACTTGGAGTCGCTCTACTACACGATCAAGCAGGTGCTGGCGGACCCGGAGACCCGCGGCACCATTCTGGTCCCGCTCGGCGTCCTCCTGCTCATCTACCCCCTGGTCGTCGTCGCGAACCTCTTCGACGTCGCCGGCGCGGCCGTCCTCGGGATCCTCTCCGGGCTCGTCGGGCTCTACTCGCTGTTCCGCGGCCTCGGGCTGGAGGAGACCGTCGACGGCGCGGCCTCGACCGTGCGGAACGTCCTCTACACGGGGCGGGTGACGCTCGTCACCTACGTCGTCGCGCTCGCGCTGATCGTCGTCGGCGGCGTCCAGGGGACGGAGACGGTCGAGGCCGTCAGCGCGGTCCGCGGCGGGTCGATCACGGCCGGCGTGACCCTCGCGGCGTTCGTCCACGGCTTCGTCCAGTGGCTCGCGGTCGCCGGGGTCACCTCCAGCCTCGGACAGATCACCGACGAGTACCTCGGCGGACGCTTCCGGTGGCGGTACCTCAACGCCCCCTTCTACGTGCTCTCCATCGCCGTCGTGCTGTACGCCGTCTCCGGGTTCTTCCTGCCGGACGCGCCGGGCGTCACGTCGCTCGGGCTCCCGGACCTCGCGATGGCGCTCGCGGCCGGGACGCTCACGGCCGTGCTGAGCACGCTCGCGTTCGCCGTCGCGGAGTCGCAGCTCCCGTCGGCGGCCGGCGTCGGCGAGCGGAAGAGCGGGTAGGCGGCGTGCCGGTTCGGAAAGCGCCCCTGAGAGCTACCGCGGCGTCCACTCCTCGCAGGCGTCCATGTCGTCCATCAGCTCATCGTGGTGCCCGCAGTACGGCTGCATCCCCTGATCGGTCCGGACGTAGTCGAAGTGCGTGCAGTTCCCGCAGTACGTGTCGCCGGGACCGTCGCGCGCGGCGGCGTCGACGCCGGGGGAGATGTCCGCCCCGCTTCGTCCGTCCTCGCCCGGCCCCGCGGGTCCGTTCGGTCCCGCCGACCCCGCGTCGTCGAGGGGCGACCGGATGTCCGTGCCGGACTCGCCGCCGTCGCTCACGCCGGCGGAGCCGCCGCCTCGACCGCCGGAGAGGGCGTCCGAGCGCCCCGCGCCGAGGCCGCCTCCGGAACCGGTCGTCGGCCCCGTCCCGGTCGCCGATCCGTTCCGGGTCGGCGATCCGCCGCCGGCCGGCGACTCCTCCCCGACCGACGGTCGGCTCCTGGACCGCGGCCCGTCGCCGGTCGACCCGTCGCTCCCACCGGCGCGGTCCGGCCGGTTCGTCTGCGTCTCCACGTCGCCGTCGGGGGTCCCGCCGAGGAGCCCGACGCCGCCGGCCCCGTCGAGCTGGTTGCGGCCGACCTCGATGACCTTCGTCTCGCCCTTGTGGGTCACCTCCATCGTGACGGTGCCGCCGGGGTCGTTCCGCGTCTTGAAGTTGGCGACGCCGATGAAGACGCTCCACAGCGTCGTCGCGGCGCCGACGAAGTACAGCCCCGCGGTCGGCAGCGTGAGGTCGGTCAGCTCCGGGCGCGGCCCGCTCACCCAGTGGTAGGGGTACGCGTACGCGAACAGCGCGACGCCGAGGCACATCACGCTCGCCCCGACGACCGCGGCGACGCGCGTGCTTCGATCCGCCGGCAGGACGGTCATCACGCCGAGCAACACCAATGGGACGCCCACGCCGCCGAGCACGCCGCCGAGCCGCCGCGCCTCGGCGGAGCCGTAGCCGCTCGGGAGCACGACCTCCGCGGCCACGAACAGCCCGGCGACGAGCAGTAGGGTTCCGGCGACGAACGAGCCCACGCCGAGGTACAGCCGGCGCGGGTCGACCTCGGAGCCCCCCCGTCCACCGTACGCCTCCGAGAGACTGGTCATACGCGGCCTACGTCGTCCTCCGTGAAAACAGTACGTCAGACGTTCCCCCGCGCGGGGGACGAGGCGGGCGTCGCGGGGCGGCGGCGACCGAGAGCCTACAGCAACGCGTCGACGTCGACGTGCGCGTCGAGCAGCTCCGCCATCCGGTCCACGGTGCGCGCGTCCCGGGTCCGCCCGCTGCGGACGATCCCCTCGGCGCGGTCGATCGCGGTGACGGTGTCCGTGTTCACGGCGAGGACGGGCTTGCCGGCGTCCGCGGCCTTCCCGAGCACCGCGCCGGAGGGGCGGTGGCCGCCGGTCAGGACGAGACAGGCGACGCCGGAGGCGTCGAGCGCCGCGGTCTGGACGTCCGCGCGGTCGCCGCCGGTGATGACGGCGGCGTCGCGGGCGCGTCGGAAGTACCGCAGCGCCTCGTCGCCGCCCATCGCCCCGACGAGGAAGCGCTCGACGAAGCCGTCCGTCGGCGCGTCGGTGAGCAGCTCGGCGCCGAGTTCGTCGGCCAGCTCGCCGACGGTGACGCCCGCGAGCTCCTTCTCGTGGGGGATCGCGCCGAAGACGGTGATCCCGCGCGACTCGAGGAACGGGATCCCGTCCTGGCCGAGCGAGTCGAACGCGTCGTCGGAGACCTTGTTGAACACGACGCCGGCGAGGCGGTCGCCGAAGGCGTCGGCGGCCGCGAGCACGTCGTCGAGGTCGTTCGGCGAGCCGTACTCGGCGACGAGCACGACCCGCGCGTCGAGCAGCTCCGCGACGTCGACGTCGGTGAGGTCGACGACGCCGCCGGTGGTCCAGCTGCCGCCCCCCTCGACGAACATGCGGTCGCGGTCGGCCGCGAGCTCCTCGTACTCCTCGCGGATCCGGTCGCTGAGGGCATCGGCGTCCTCGGTGCCGCGGATCGCGCCCTCGACGAACGTCGGCGAGTAGACGACGGGCTCCATCTGGTGCATCTCGGAGTCGAGACCGAGCACCTCGCGGGCGAGCATGGGGTCCTGGTCGAGCGTCTTGCCGACGTTCGACTGGAGCCGCGTCCCCTTCGGTTTCATGTAGCCGACGCTGCGGTCGCGGTCGGCGGCGAGCCGCGCGAGCGCGACGGCGATCGCTGTCTTTCCGGCGCCTTCTCCGGTCGCGGTGACGAGTGTGGTGGGTGTGTCAGTCATTGGTGGGTTCCTCCGAGTCGGTGACTTCGGGGTCGGCGTCGACCGGGTCGAGCGCCTCCGGGTCGAGCGCCTCCGGGTCGACGGTGAGTCTCACGTCGACGGCGGCGGCGTTCGCGCCGCCGTCGGCGTCGGGCAGTGCGACGAGCGGGTTGATGTCGAGTTCTAAGATTGCGGGGAAGTCGGTGACCAGCTGGGAGAGCCGGCCGATCGTCTCGACCACGGCGTCGACGTCGACCGGATCGCGGCCGCGGGCGCCGCGCAGCAGCGGCGCCGACTGGATCTCCTCGGTCATCTCGCGCGCCTCGGGCTCCGAGACGGGCGCGACGCGGAAGGTGGTGTCCTCCATCACCTCCACGAAGATGCCGCCGAGCCCGAACATCAGCAGCGGGCCGAACTGCGGGTCGCGGTTCATCCCGACGATCGTCTCGACGCCGTCCTCCAGGTCGACCATCTCCTGCACCTGCACGCCGAGCACGGTCGCGTCCGGCTGGTAGTTGCGCGCCCGGGTGATCAGGTCCTCGTAGGTGTCGGCCACGTCCGCGTCGGCGACGCCGACGGCGACGCCGCCGATGTCGCTCTTGTGAAGGATGTCCGGCGAGACGATCTTCATCACCACGTCGCCGTCGATCCCGGAAGCGACCTCGGCGGCGCGCTCGGGGGTGTCGACGATCTCGCCGTCGGGCGTGGGGATGCCGTACGCGTCGAGCAGCTCCATCGCCTCGACGCCGAGGCGGTTGTCGTCGCGGTCGCGCACCGCTCCCAGGATCTCGCGGGCGCGCTCGCGGTCGACGTCGAACGACATCGGGGGCGCGTACTCCCGCTCCCTGATGTCACGGTACCGCGCGAGCGTCGCGAGGCTCTCGATCCCGCGGGCGGGGTCGAAGTAACAGGGGATCCCCTTCGCCTGCAGCCGCTGTTTCGGCTCGCGGGTGCGGTCGCCGCCCATCAGGCAGGCGGCGACGGGCGCGTCCATCTCGTCGCTCACGTCGGTGATCGCGCCCGCCAGCTCGTCGAAGTCGATGGTGGCGGTGGGGGCGGCCAACACGAGCGCGGCCCCGACGTCGTCGTCGGCGACCGTGATCTCCAGCGCCTCGCGGAACCGCTCCACGTCGGCGTCGCCGATCACGTCGACCGGGTTGTGGATGTTCGCCTCCTCGGGCATCGCGTCGGCGAGCCGATCGGTCGTCTCCCGGGTGAACGACGCCATGTCGAGGTCGGCGTCGCCGACCGCGTCGGTCGCCATCACGCCCGGGCCGCCGGCGTTGGTGACGATCGCGACGCTGTCGGTGTCGGGGAGCGGCTGGCTCCCGAGGATGCCCGCCGAGTCGAACAGCTCGTCGACCGACTCGGCGCGGATGACGCCGGCCTGGTCGAGCCCGGCCTCGTACGCCTTGTCGGAGCCCGCGAGCGTGCCGGTGTGCGAGGAGGCGGCCTGCGCGCCGGCGCTCGTCCGGCCGGACTTCACCGCGACGATCGGCGTGTCCCGGGTCGTCTCGCGGGCGGTCTCGATGAACTCGCGGCCGTCCTCGATCCCCTCCAGGTAGCCGATGATCACGTCGGTCTCCTCGTCGTCGCCCCAGTGGTCGACGAAGTCCGTCTCGTCGAGGACGGCCTTGTTGCCGAGCGAGACGACGTCCTTGAACCCGATCCCGTTGTCGTTGGCCCAGTCGAGGACCGCGGTGACGAACGCGCCCGACTGGCTCATGAAGGAGAGCCCGCCGGGGAGCGCGTTCTCCGGCCCGAACGTCGCGTTCATGCCCGAGGGCGTCGACATGATCCCCAGGCTGTTGGGGCCGACGAGGTCGAGGTCGTGCTCGTCGGCTATCTCGGCGAGGCGCCGCTCCCGCGCCGCCCCGTCCTCCCCCGTCTCGCCGAACCCGGCGGTGATCACGACGACGTTCCGGACGCCGGCCGCGCCGCACGCCTCGATCGCGTCCAACACGATCGAGGGCGGCACGACGACCACGGCGACGTCGGCGTCGGCGTCGCCCACCTCGTCGACGCAGGGCGTCCCGAGCACCTCGTCGTAGTTCGGGTTGACGGGAACGGTGTCGCCGTCGAAGTCGTCGAGCAGGTTCGACGTGACCGCGCGGCCGACGGCCCCCTCGCGCGCGGTCGCGCCGACGACGGCGACCCGATCCGGGTCGAACAGCTCGTTGAGCGTACCCATCAGCGTGGAGCTACGCGAACCGGCGGCTTAAGATCCGTGGGAGCCCGTTCGGTAGCCGAGTCAATCACGAACGACCGATCGGGAACCGCCCGGGTCGGCGGCGGGCCGTTCGGGCCGTCGACGGGTCACCCGTCTGAACCGCCCCGCACCCTCAATCGGTTCCCGCACCGCCTCCCGGTTCCGGGCCGACCTCGCCGCCCCTCTCGGCGTCCGCCCCGCGGTTCGCGCGGTCCGCCGTCGTCCGCGGTCGGTCGGGGAGCGTCGACGCGGCCGGGGCCTCCTCCGTCTCCCGCCCGGCGCTCGGGACGCTGAGCGTCACGACGTTCCCGTCCGGATGGGTGTCGAAGGAGAGGTCGCCGCCAGACCGGTTCGCGACCCAGTAGACGAGCCACAGGCCCATCCCCCCGGTGTGGCGCAGGTCGTCCATCTCCCACCGGTCGGTGATGACGTACCGCTCCTCCGTCGGGATGGGCGGGCAGTTGTCCCGGATCGCGATCTCGACGCTCTCGTCCGCCTCCGTCACGTCTATCCGGACGCGCGGCGCCGACTCCGCGTGCTCGATGGCGTTCTCGACGAGCTCGGCGATCGCGTAGTCCAGTTCCGGGTGCGTGAACGCCTCCACGTCCCGCGGGTACGAGACGGAGACGGTCGCGACGTCCCCGCCGTCGGCGTCCGAGTCCGATCCCCGCGATCCGTCGGCGTCCGAGCCGCGGTTCCGCGACCCGTCGGCGGTCGACTCGAAGTCGTGCGCTCCGTCTCCGACCGCCTCGTCGGGGGCCGGTTCGCGGTAGCTGACGTCGATCTCGTCGCGGCCCTCGCAGTCGTCGACGACCATGTCGATCGCCTCCTCGACGACGGGCGCGATCTCCACCGACCGGGGCGACCCGCGCTGGCGGAGCAGGTCGATGACGCCGCGCTGCTTCTCGGCGGTCGCCAAGAGGTCGGCGGCGACGCGGCGGATCGTCTCGGCGTGCTCGGCGACGTCCGCGCCGAGCTCGGCCAGCTCGTCGGGGTCGGCCCCCGCCGACCCGTCCGTTCCCCCTGTCGCCGTTTCCTCCGCCGTCCCCGTTTCCCCCGACCCCGTCTCCTCCGGCCCCGTTCCCTCCGTCGTCTCGGCTCCCTCCCGGGCCTCCGGATCGAGCGCGTCCGCGGCGGCCACGCGCTCGACGATCCGCTCCGCGGTGCCGTCGACGATGTTCATGTCGTTCCGGATCGTGTGCCGGAGCAGGTTGTCCATCACGGTGAGCTGGCGGTCGCGGCGGTACTCGTCCGTGACGTCGCGCGCGAAGCCCGTGACGGCGACGACCTCGTCACCCTCCACGACCGGCTCGCCGGGCACTCGAACCCATCGGGTGGCCCCGTCGGGCGTCCCGAGCCGGTAGTCGATCAGCGTCGACTCGCCGGCGGAGAGCCGCTGCATCGCTCGCTCTACGTACGGTCGGTCCTCGGGGTGGATCGAGTCGAGGAAGACCCGCGGCTCGCGTTCGAGCCGCTCCGCGGGGACGTCGAACACCCGCTCGACGGCGTCGTTGACGAACAGCAGCTCGGACCAGTCCGGGGTGAACATCCAGAACACGTCCGGCGACACCGAGGCGATCGTCTCCAACCGACGCCGCGACTCCACCTCGCGGGTCACGTCGCGGGAGGTCAACACGTAGCCGTCGACCCCGGTGGAGTCGGGCGTGTGCACCCTGGTCCGGAGCCACACCCACCCGCCGTCGGCGGTCGCGTAGCGGTATTCGAAGGGTCCGTCCGGCTCGGCCTCGCCGGCGACGATCGCCGCGAACGTCTCCCGGAGACGGGCCTCGTCCTCGGGGTGGACGAGCTCGAACGCGTCCGTGCCGACGAGCTCCTCAGGGTCGAACCCGATCACGTCGGCGGTGGCCGCGTTCAGGTGCCGGTACACCCCTTCCTCGTCGAGGACCACGACCTTGTCCTGAGCGAGGTCCAGGAGGGTCTCGGGGTCCGGCCCGTCGCGCATACGGAACCGGTTCGCTGAGCGATAGATAAGGCTGACTCCCCGATTATCGCAGACGAAAAAATCGGTCCGGGCTCAGTCGGCCGAGACCCCGGTCGTCTCGACGGCCGCGGTGAGCGAGTCGACGCCCCCGTCCTCGACGGTCAGCGTGACACCGTCGTCCCCGAGTTCGATCGCCGCGTCGGTGGCGCCGCGGGTGTACTCGGCGGCGTGGTCGCCCTCGGGGTCGAAGCGGACGCCCTCGACGAGGAGCGGCGTCTCGCTCAGGCGCTCGACCTTCCGGTATGCCGTCGAGAGCGCGATGTCGCACGCGTCGGCCAGCTCGCTCGTCGTCATCGGCGTGTCGGCGGCGCCGAGGATCGCTCGGCAGTCCGGGTCCGCGAGGACGTCGAAGGTGGCGTCCAGCGTCTCGTCGCCCTCGGTCGCCGTCGTCGGTCCGGTCGCGTACGAGGCCTGTCGCTTCATGGATGTACGTACCGGTTCCACCCACCCCAACACCGCCCCTGCATATGAGGGGTGTTTTATAAGGACGCGCCGAACCCGGTCGCCTTCGACCGCCTCTCGCCTCCTTCCCGCGGCGGGCGTCGGACCGGCCGACGCGGCCGCGGGCGGCTCCGCGCCGCCACCGCTTCCGCGGCGTCAACGTTTTGCCCGGGGGCGGTCACGGACGGACGCAGATGGGATCCGGAATCAGGGCGGAGGTCTCGCTCCCGGCGGGGACGCCGTCGCCGTTCGACGGGATCGCCGACGGCTCGACGCCGATATACAGCGTCGCGCGGACCGCTCCGGACGGGGCCGCGGGGACGGTCGTCTTCGAGTTCGTCGCCGACGCCGACCTGTCGGTGCCCGAGGGCGTCGACGTCGTCTTCGACTACGGCGCAAAGGCCGCCTACCGGTTCGAGACCGACCCCGACGAGGCGTCGCCGTTCGCGGTGCTCGACCGCCACGGGCTCCCCGCATCGGAGACGACCGTCCGGGACGGGCGGCTCCTCGTCACGTTCCACGCGACCGACCTCCCGACGCTCCGGTCGGTCCTCGACGCGTTCCGGGAGTCGACCCCGGACATGGAGGTGTTGCGGCTCCTCCAGTCGTCGTCGACGCCGGAGGAGTCGGACCTCGTCACCGTCGACCGGAGCGACCTCACCGAGCGCCAGCGCGAGGTGCTCGCGACCGCCTACGACGCCGGCTACTTCGACCACCCGAAGGGGGCCAACGCCGGCGAGGTCGCCGACTCGCTCGGCATCGACCGCTCGACGTTCTCGGAGCACATCGCCGCCGCGCAGCGGAAGCTGCTCTCGACGCTGATCGACTGAGCGGCCGGGGACCGCCCCGCGCCGTCGGTCGACCGTATTCCGAACCCTCTGGAATCCGATCCATCCTTCATGAGCGTCCGCGTCGTACGCGCATCCATGACGACCCCACGGACCCACACGTTCGTCTGCCCGGAGTGTCGTCGGTCGATCGAGGTGGACGACGCCATGCGGGCGACCCTGCTCGACGTGGGCTGCGTCGTCTGCGGCGAGCCCGTCACCGAGGGCGACATCGCCGATCCGCAGAGTGCGTAGGACCGCCCGCCCCTCGTCGTTCCCGCTCGCGTCGTCGCACCCCCCGCTCGCGTCCCGGTACTCCCGCTCGCGTCCTCACACCCCCGATCCGTCTCGTGCCCTTTATCCCGGCGTACGCCGACCTTCGCGTATGGCGACGAACGGCGAGGTCGAGATGACCGACGCGGAGGTCGACGCGTTCCTCTCGCGTCACGAGACCGGCGTGCTCTCGCTCGCGCGCGACGAGACGCCGTACGCGATCCCGATCTCCTACGGATTCGACGAGGAGTCCCGCGACGCCTTCCTCCGGCTGGTGTCGACGCCCGACAGCGAGAAGCGCGAGTTCCTCGCCTCCGAGCCGA
This sequence comes from Halorubrum rutilum, assembly GCF_024494565.1. Next base: position 254,811 of record NZ_JANHDN010000004.1, on the reverse strand, counting down.
AGGCGCGGATCGTCGTGTACGAGGAGGACGGCGACGAGTACGGGAGCGTCGTCGGCGTCGGCGTGCTCCGGCGCGTCGACCTCGACGAGCTCACGCCCGAGACGATCGCGCAGTACGGCGAGACCCGCCGCCCGCTCTTCGAGATCTGGGCCGACGGGAAGTCCGACCTCGACATCGACCTCTACCGGTTCGTCCCCGAGCGACTCACCGGCCGACGGATCGTCGTCGACCGCGACGAGGAGTGAGGGGCCGCCGACGCTCCGCCCCCCGAGGTCCGACCGCGCGGGCACCGCGTCCGGGCGGGAGCCTACCCGTCGTCGGGGTCGTCGGAGAAGTCGTCCTCGCTGGCGCCGGTCGTACACACCGGACAGCCGGCCGCGAGGATCGTCTCCCGCATCTCCTCGTTGACCTCGATGGTCTGCGCGCAGTCGGAACAGGTGAAGTGAACGGTCGTCAACGGTGGCCCTCTCTCGTCTCTCCGAGACGGCGGCGGACCGTATAAATGACCGGCTTCGGGGCGGCGCCGCGCCGAGCGGCCGGCTCCCCGCTCCACGCCGGGCCGCCGGCCCTCCGCCTAATCCGTCCGCGGGACCGCGTACGCGCCGACCGCGAGGAACGCGACGGCGAGGGCGGAGAGGGCGGCGAGGTCGCCGACCCACGCCCCGGGCTCGTGGACGATCGCCCGCGTCCCGCGCGCGAAGTACGTCAGCGGCGACGCGGCGACGGCCGGCCGGAACCACCCCGGCAGCAGGTCGGGAGAGACGAACGTCTCCGAGAGGAAGAGGAGGGGGAGCGCGACCGTGTTGCTCGCGGCGATCACGCCGTCCTGCGAGTCGGTGAGCGCGCCGAGCACCGCCCCGAGCCCGCAGAACAGCGCGACGCCGACGGCGACGAAGACGGGGAGGACGGCGAGCGCGGGCGAGACGACCGGCTCGGCGTCGGTCACCGCGAGCACGAGCCCGAAGATCAGGAGGCTCGCCGCCCCGATGATCGCGACGTTGACGAGGGTGTGCGCGAGCAGCCACTCCGCCCGCGAGAGCGGGGTCGTCGCCAGCTTCTCGAACCGGCCGCCGTCGCGGTGGCGGGCGATCTCGGAGCCGACCCGCGAGAGGGGGGTGAAGAGGACGACGACCGCGAGGTAGCCGGGGATGTAGTAGCCGGCCGGCTCCGCGAACAGCCCCCCGCCGGTCGGCTGGGTGCGGACTAAGGCGCCGAAGATGACGACGAGGATCACGGGGAAAAAGAACGTGAAGAACACCGCCGTCCGCCGGCGGAGGAACGACCGCGCCGCCGCGGTCGCCTCGGTGCGGACCCGGCCCACGCGGGTCATCGGTCGCCTCCGTCTCGGGGCACCCCGTCGAGGACCTCCTCGCGCGGCGAGTACTCCTCGCCGGTGAGCCGCAGGTAGACGTCCTCCAGCGACGGTTCGGACCACGCGATCGACTCGAAGGCGACCCCGGCCGCGTCGAGGGCGTCGACCGCGTCGCCGATCGCTTCGGGTCGAACGCCGCGGATCCGCAGTCCGTCGCGGGTCGACTCGACGGCGACGTCGTTCGAACCGTCGCCCGCGCCGCCCGCGAGCGCCGCCGCGGCGCGCTCGCCGACGCGCCCGGCGACCGCCTCGCCCGCGGGCCCGTCGAGGGTCACGTCAAGTCGGGGCGCCCCGCCGTGCTCGGCGATCAGCTCGTCGGGCGGCCCGACGGCGACGACCGCGCCGTCCCGGAGGAGGGCGACGCGGTCGGCGAGCCGCTCGACCTCGTCCATCGCGTGGCTCGTGAGGAAGACGGTCGTGCCGCCGTCGGCGAGCCGCTCGATCAGGCGGTGGATCGACCGGCGGCCGGCGGGGTCGATCCCCGTGGTCGGCTCGTCGAGGAAGAGGAGGTCCGGGTCGTTGACGACGGCGGTCGCGACGCAGGTCCGGCGCCGCTGCCCGCCCGAGAGCGTCTCGTACCACGCGTCGGCGTCGCCGGCCATCCCCACGTCCCGCAGGACCGACTCGACGTCGCGGGCGTCGTCGTAGAGGCCGCCGTAGTACTCGACGAGCTCGGTCGCCGTGAGGCGCTCCGGCGGGTCGAACGACTGCGGGAGCAGCCCGATCCGCTGCGGGTCGACCGCGTCGGGCGGGGCGCCGAACACGCGCAGGTCGCCCTCGGCGTCGGTCGTCCCCGTCAGCGCGCGGACGAGCGTGGTCTTGCCGGCGCCGTTGGGGCCGATGAGCCCGAACACCTCGCCGGCCTCGACGCGGAGGTCGACCCCGTCGAGCGCGACGACGTCGCCGTACGACCGCCGGACGTCCTCGCCGACGAGGACCGGGTCGCCGGCGGCGTCGTCCCCCGCCGCACCTCCCCCGGCGGCCGACGCGGCCGCTGTCTCGTTCATGCGACCGAGTCGGGGTGCCGCGCGCGTAAGGGTTGCTCTTCGCGGCCGGCTCCCCGCGGACGGTCGGCGACCGCCGGTCCTCGCGTCGGCGGTGCCGTCCCAGCTCGCTCGGGTCCGTTACGCCTAAGCGACGCGGCGCCGACCCAGGGACATGGACTACCACGAGGCGGCGGCGTTCCTCTTCGACCTCCGCCGCTTCTCGGTCAAGCCCGGGACCGAGCGGATCGCGGCGCTGCTCGACCGGCTCGGCAACCCCGAGGACGACGTGCCGTTCGTGCAGGTGGCCGGCTCGAACGGGAAGGGGAGCGCGGCGCGCATGACCGAGTCGATCCTGCGCGAGGCCGGGCTCTCGGTCGGCCTCTACACCTCGCCGCACCTCTCCGCGCTCGCCGAGCGCGTCCGCGTCGACGGGCTCCCGATCACCGAGGACGCGGTCGCCGACTTCGTGGCCGAGGCGAAGCCGTGGCTCGTCGAGCGCGCCGCCGCCGGCGAGCCGCTCACCTTCTTCGAGGTCGTCACGGCGATGGCGATCCGCGACTTCGCGCGCCGCGACGTCGACGTCGCGGTACTGGAGGTCGGGCTCGGCGGCGAGTACGACGCGACCAGCGCGGTCGACCCGGTCGCGACCGCCGTGACGAACGTCTCGCTCGAACACACCGACGTCCTCGGCGACACGATCGCCGAGATCGCCCGCACGAAGGCCCGGATCGCCGAGCCGGGCGCCCCCCTCGTGACGGCCTGCGAGGGCGAGGCGCTCGGCGTCGTCCGCGAGGTCGCCGGCGAGGCGGGCGCGCCGGTCGCGACGGTGGTGGGGGCGGGCTCGGACCGGGACGCCGACGGCACGGACGTCGACGGCACGGACGCCGACGGCGGCGACGGTCCCGACCCGGATCCGACCCTCTCCGTCGCCTACGACGGGCGCGTGAGCCCCACCGACGCCGAGGCGACGCTCGCGGGCGAGGTCGCGGGGACCTACCGGATCCCGCTCGTCGGCGACCACCAGGCGACGAACGCGGGGGTCGCCGTCGCGCTGGCCCGACGGACCGCGGCCGCGGTGGCGGACGCGGAAGACGGCGCCTCGGACCCCATCCCGGAGTCGGCCGTCCGCGACGGGCTCGCGCGGGCGACGTGGCCCGGCCGGTTCGAGGTGGTCGAGACGGCGCCGCTGACCGTGCTCGACGGCGCGCACAACCCGGCCGCCTGCCGGACGCTCGCCGGGACGCTCGACGAGTACGACTACGACGACCTCCACCTCGTGTACGCGGCGATGCACGACAAGGACCACGCGGGCGCCGCGAGCGCGCTCCCCGACGCCGCTTCGGCGGTCACCTGCCGGCCGGCGCTCGACCGCGCGGAGGACCCCGAGGTGCTCGCGGCCGCGCTCCGCGGCGCCGGCGTCGACGAGGTGACCGTCGGCGGCGACGTGGCCGCCGCGCTGGACCGCGCGGTCGCCCGCGCCGACCCGGACGACTGCGTGCTGCTCGTCGGCTCGCTGTTCGCGGTCGCCGAGGCGCGCGCCGCCCGGCTCCGGACCGTGACGCCGCGGTCGGTCGGCGGGGCGGGCGGACGGGGCGAGGGCGACCGCGGCGGAGGGAGTCGGAACACCGACGCCCGCCGCGCGCTCGACGCGGCCGGAGTCCCGCCCGACGCGGCCGCGGCCCGCGCCGACGGGCTCGACCACCGCGTCCTCACGCTCCGGCTGCGCGGCGACCACGCCGAGCGCCTCGCGGCCGCGGTCCGCGAGGTCGGCGGCGACGCCGCGATCGGCGGGCTCGGCGCCGGCGAGGGCCGCGTCCCCGGCGGCGAGCAGGTCCCGGTCACGCTCGGCGCGACCGTCGCGGAGTACCGCGGGCTGCTCGACCGCCTGCGCGACCGGGAGGGCGAGGGGCTCGCGGGCGTCGCGACCGACCTCGCGGGGCGACTCGGGCTCGACGGGGACCGATCGGACGCCGAGGAGGGGTCGGACGCCGCCCCCGACTACCCCTGGTCCGACGGCACCGCGGTGATGGGCGTGCTCAACGTCACGCCGGACTCCTTCCACGACGGCGGGCGCCACGAGGCCCTCGAAGACGCGGTCGCCGGCGCCGAGCGCATGGTCGAGGCCGGGGTCGACGTCGTCGACGTCGGCGGCGAGTCGACCCGGCCGGGCGCGGAGCCGGTCCCCGTCGACGAGGAGATCGACCGCGTCGTCCCGACGGTCGAGGCGGTGCGGTCGGTGCCGGCGGTCGCCGACGGCGACGTGCTGGTCTCGGTCGACACGCGGAAGGCCGAGGTCGCGGCGGCGGCGCTGGAGGCCGGCGCCGACGTCATCAACGACGTGACCGGGCTGGAGGACCCGGCGATGCGCGAGGTCGTCGCCGAGGCGGACTGCCCCGTCGTCGTGATGCACAGCCTCGACGCGCCGGTCGACCCGACGAACGACCCCGAGTACGACGACGCGGTCGGCGACGTGATCGCGTCGCTCCGCGAGCGGCTGGCGCTCGCCGACACGGCCGGGATCGACCGGGACAAGGTGATCGTCGACCCCGGGCTCGGCTTCGGGAAGTCGGCGGCCGAGGCGTTCGAGCTGGTCGACCGCGTCGGGGAGTTCGCCGCGCTCGACTGCCCGGTGCTGATCGGGCACTCGCACAAGTCGATGTTCGGCGCCGTCGGTCGCGACCCGGACGACCGCGAGCACGCCACCGTCGCCGCCACCGCGCTCGCCGCCGACCGCGGCGCCGACCTCGTGCGCGTCCACGACGTGGCGGAGAACCGCGCCGCGGTCGACGTGGCCGCCGCGGTGAACGGGGCGCTGCGGGAGGGCGACGCTCCCGACGGCGGGCCTCCGGAGGGCGACGCTCTCGACGGCGGCCCTCCGGAGGGCGACGACGTCCCCGACGAATGACGGCAGCGTTTTCCTCTCGGGTCGCGTCGCGCCCGTATGGCCCGGCGTCTGCTGCTCGGCTGTAGCGCGGTCGGGAACACGCTCGTCGAGCGCAGCCGCGGAGAGCGCGGCGAGCTGATCGCGATCACCGACGACACCGGGTGGGCGTCGACGCTCCGCGACCGCAACGTCGCCACCGTCGAGGCCGACCCCACCGACCCGTCGGCGTACCCCGACCGCGCCGCGGTCGTGCTGGTCGCGAGCGACGACCCCGCGCGCAACGTCGCCGCCGCGGAGGCCGCGCGGGAGCGCTACCCCGACGCGATGATCGTGGCGCACGTCGGGACGAGTCCGACCGCGGCCGAGCGGTCGGCGCTGGAGGCGGCCGCCGACCGCGTCGTCGACCCGGTCGAGGCGCTCGTCACCCGCGTCTGCGAGGCGATCGGCGCCGACGGCGACGAGGGGGGGACCGACGAGCTCCCGGTCCGGCTGCTCGCGACGCTCCGCGAGCTCTCCGGCCCCCTCCTCGTCGTCGCCCACGACAACCCCGACCCGGACGCCATCGCGAGCGCGATCGGGCTGGCGCGGGTCGCGGACGTCGTCGGCGTCCCCGCCGACCCCTGTTACGGCGGCGAGATCGCCCACCAGGAGAACCGCGCGATGGTGAACCTCCTCGACCTCTCGCTGTCGACGTTCGACGGGATCGACCTCGACGACTACGACGGCGTCGCCCTCGTCGACCACTCGCGGGCGGGGATCAACGACAGCCTCCCCGAGGGACACCCGGTCGACGTCGTGGTCGACCACCACCCGCCGCGCGGGCCGGTCGCGGGGTCGTTCGTCGACATCCGGCCGGACGTCGGCGCGACGAGCACGCTGATCGAGGAGTACCTCTCTCGACTCGGCGTCGAGCCGGACCGGCCCCTCGCCACGGCCCTGCTGTACGGGATCCGGATCGACACGAAGGACTTCACGCGGTCGACGTCGATCCCGGACTTCGAGGCGGCGGCGTCGCTGTCGCCGCTCGCCGACGAGTCCACGCTCGAACGCGTCGAGAGCCCGAGCGTGAGCCAGGAGACGCTCCGGGTGCTCGCAAACGCCATCGAGGGGCGCGACGTGCGGGGGTCGACGGTCGCCTCCTGCGTCGGCGAGATCAGCGACCGCGACACGCTCGCGCAGGCGGCGGAGCGCCTCCTCGACCTCGACGGGGTCGCGGTCACGTTCGTCTACGGCTACATGGACGGGGTGATCTACGGCTCCGCGCGGTCGCGCGGCACGGACCTCGACGTGGGCGAGCTCCTCCGCGACGCGCTCGACCCGGTCGGCTCCGCCGGCGGCCACGCCACGATGGCCGGCGCGCAGGTCCCGCTCGGCATCTTGGAGGAGGTGTCGGAGTCGGAGTCGCTGCCGGAGGTCGTCGAGACGTTCGTCTCCGGGCGCTTCTTCGAGGCGCTCGACGACGCGCCGACGCAGCCGACCGGCGCGGCGTCGGAGTTCCCGACCGACTGAGGGCGGGGGCGGGGACGCGCCGGCTCGGGTCCCCGCGGCCGCGTCACGCGCCCGTCGGCTCGCGTTCGGCAACCGCGCCCGATGGCGCAACCTACATACTTCGCGGCGGCGAACGGTCTCACATGACCGACGACGTCGTCGACCACCGCCGACTGATCATCGCCGGCACCGGTATCGCGGGGCTCTCCGCCGCGATCTACGCCGCGCGGTCGAACAACGACCCCCTGCTCATCGAGGGCGACGAGCCGGGCGGCCAGCTCACGCTGACCACCGACGTGGAGAACTACCCCGGCTTCCCCGAGGGGATCTCCGGCCCGCAGCTGATCAACGACATGAAAGCGCAGGCCGAGAAGTTCGGCGCCGAGGCCCGCAACGGGGTCATCGAGGACGTCTCGAAGGAGCCGGTGGGCCACTTCCGCGTCGAGCTCACCAACGGCGACGTCTACACCGCCGACGCCGTGATCGCCGCCTCCGGCGCGAGCGCCCGGACCCTCGGCGTCCCCGGCGAGAACGAGCTGATGGGGTACGGGCTCTCGACGTGCGCGACCTGCGACGGCGCGTTCTTCCGCGGTGAGGACATGCTCGTCGTCGGCGGCGGCGACGCGGCCATGGAGGAGGCGAACTTCCTGACGAAGTTCGCGGACACCGTCTATATCGCCCACCGCCGCGAGGAGTTCCGCGCGGAGGACGTCTGGATCGAGCGCGTGATGGACAAGGTCGACGACGGCGAGATCGAGCTCCTCCTCAACACCGAGCTCACCGAGATCCACGGCACGCCGGAGGACGGCGTTGACCACGTGACGCTCGTGGAGCACCCCGAGGGCCACCCGAAGGAGAAGCTCGACGACCCCGCGACCGCCGACGAGGTCGACGAGTACGACTTCGACGTCGGCGCCGTCTTCTTCGCCATCGGCCACACGCCGAACACCGATTTCCTAGAGGGGACGGGGATCGAGACCGACGACGACGGCTACCTGATCACCGAGGGCGGCCGCGGCGGCGGGCAGACCCGGACCGGCGTCGAGGGGCTCTTCGGCGCGGGCGACGTGGTCGACTTCCACTACCAGCAGGCGGCCACCGCCAGCGGGATGGGCGTGCAGGCCGCGCTCGACGCCGACGACTACCTCTCCGAGCGCGAGCGCGCCGGCGAGCTGTACGAGGGCGAGGTCGACGCCGCGACCGCGGACGACTGAGAGGCGGTTCGTCGGTTCCGGCGCGTTCGGTTCACCGCCCCGGCGGTTCCGTCTGCGCCCGTGAGGCGATCGGTGACGCAAACCCCTCTTTGAGTTATACGCGGTACTATCCGCGTCTCCCCCGTCGTCCGAAACGTGATGAGCAGACGTAGTCTGGCCGTCGTCGTCGTCGCGCTCGCGTTGTTCGTGGCCGGTAGCGCCGTCGCCCTCGCCGGCCCCGTGTCGGGAGGGCCCGGCAGCCTCTTCGGCGGAGCGAGCGATCAGCCGGCGCTGCTTCACTTCGATTCCGACGAGGTCCGCTGCCCCGACGAGTTCGCGGCCAACAGTTCGACCGCGGTGTCCGCCGGGCCCGAGAACACGGAGATAACGTACGCTCGAAACGTCTCCCTGCCGAGTTCCTCGTACGCCGTCGGGGATCCGACGTTCGAACGGCTGAACGAGTCCGCCTACGTCCTCGACGTGCCGATCGAGGAGGCCGGGAACGCGTCCCGGTCGTGTTCGGGCGTCGTCCGCTACAACGGCACGATGCGGATTCCCGCGGGCGACGATCCCTGGACCCTGATCGTGAAACAGGACGGCGAGACGGTCACGACGCTGCGCGGCGACTCGGACTCCTCCCTCCTCGGCGGATCGACGAGCGTGAGCGGAAGCGTTTCGGCCTCGGAATCCGCGACCGATTCGACGAACTCGTCGGAGTGAGTCGCGGTCGCGGCGAACACCGACACGCCCCCGGCTGCTCGACGACACGCGAATACTGACTCGACGGCGACTACCTCCACAGTACCGGCCGTTCGGCGATACGTCACCGACATTACTCCCGTGAACACCGGCAAAGCCCCAGGCGCGAGAACTCGCGCGGCTTGCTGTGCTCCTCGCTTGGTCGCTCACTTCGTTCGCTCCCTCGCTGCGGTGCTTACTGCGCCGTGCTTCGTCCTCGCCCCTGCCCCTTTGAGTCCCGCCCCGCCCAGCACGGCGACCGCACCTCACGCCTCCCCAGCCTCGCGGTTCGTTCGGGACTCCCTGCGGTCGCCCCTCACTCACCGCGTCCCTCGCGCGTGCGGTTCGCGGCCTGTCGGCCGCTCACCGGCACGCGCCGCCGCCGTTCTGTTTATAAAAGCCGCCGCTCGACTCAGGACAGGACCTCGACCTCGTATCCGTCGGCTTCGAGCGCGTCGACGATGTCGGCGGCGTGTTCGGCGTCGTCGGTCTCTAATTCGAGTTCGAGCTCGGCGGCGTTGACGGCCACGTCGCGCGAGGTGCGGTCGTGGTGGACCGCGTACACGTTCGCGCCGGTGCGCGCGACGATGCTGGAGACGCGCTCCAGCTCGCCAGGCCGGTCCTTCAGGCTGACCGTGATCTTGAGGTATCGACCCATCTGGACCAGCCCGCGCCGGATCACGGTGCCGAGGCGGTTGAGGTCGATGTTCCCGCCGCAGAGCGCGGCGACGACCGTCTCGCCGTCGTCGTACTCGAACGCCTCGGAGAGGACGGCGGCGAGCGCGACCGCCCCCGCGCCCTCCACGAGCGTCTTGGCGCGTTCGAGGAGCAGCGTGAGGGCTAAGGCGATCTCGCGGTCGTCGACGGTGACGACCTCGTCGACGTACTCGGTCATGACTTCGAGGGTCGCCTCGCCGACCGCGCGCGTGGCGATCCCGTCGGCGATCGTGTCGACGCTGTCGATCTCCGTGACTTCGCCGGCTTCGAGCGACTTCGCGGCCGACGCCGCCCCGTCGGCCTGCACGCCGACGACGCGCGCGTCGGGGAGCTGCTCTTTGACCGCGACGGCGACCCCCGAGATGAGCCCGCCGCCGCCGATCGGGACGACGACCGTGTCGAGCTCGGGGCAGTCGTCGACGATCTCCAGGCCGAGCGTCCCCTGCCCGGCCATCACGACCGGGTCGTCGAAGGCGTGGACGTAGGTGCGGCCCTCCTCGCGCTCCAGCTCGTGGGCGTACGCCTGCGCCTCGTCGTAGTCGACGCCCTCCAGGCGGACGCTCGCGCCGTACCCGCGGGTGGCCTTCACCTTCGAGACGGGCGCGAACTTCGGCATCACGACGGTGGCGTCGACGCCCGCGCGCTGGGCCGCGAGGGCGACGCCCTGCGCGTGGTTCCCCGCGCTCGCGGTGACGACCCCGGCCTCGCGCTCCGCGTCGGAGAGCGTCGCGATCCGGTTCATCGCGCCGCGGATCTTGAACGCCCCGGTCCGCTGGAAGTTCTCCAGCTTGAGCCGGACGTCCGCGCCGCTCATCTCGGAGAAGGTCCGCGACCGCTCTAAGGGCGTGTGACGCGCCACGCCGTCGACGCGCTCGCGCGCCGCGTGAACGTCGGAGAGGGACAGCATGCCTCCCCGTCGCCGCGCCGCCCGCTAATCGGTTCCGGTCCGCCGCGTCGCTCCCGATTCCGACCGAACGACGGACGACACGCTCCGGATCGGGCGGAAGCCGACGGGCGAGCGACCGGCTCGCCGTCCGTGAAGGGGGGAATGCACGCGTGTGACGTGCACCTGAAACCAAGCGGGCTGAATACAAAAAGGTGGGGCTAGCGGAGCGAAAGTGAAACCGCACGACAGCGGCGCCGTCATTCCTCCGTCAGACGGGGTTTTCGGGGGTCAGCCGCACCCGCACGTCGGCCCGTTCGAGGTACGCCGCGACGCGCTCGGCGAACCCCCGATCGAGGTCCGCGGGGTCGTCCGCGGATCCCGCGTCCGATCGCATCGCGTCCGACCGCGCCGCGTCCGATTGCGCCGCGTCCGACCGCGTCGCGTCCGGCCACGAGGCGTCCGCGTCGAGGCGCTCGGGGTCGCCCACGTAGACGGCGGCCCGGTCCGGGTGCCCGTCCGGCGCGTCGAGCGGGACGCTCACCCGATGGTACAGCCCGTCCTCGACGCCCTCGTACTCGTCGAGCGCGGCCGTCTCGTCGGTCCGGAGGAGCCGACCGGCCGTCTCGCCTCCCGGTACGAGCGTCGGGTACCGCCCCTCCACGGGGCGGAGCCCCGTCAGGGTCGCCGGGCCGACGTAGACGTACGAGTCGAGCACCGCGGCGACGCGGTCGGGCTCGGTCAGCGTCCCGTACGCGAACACGTCCATGGGTCGTGTGGGTCGTTCGCACGCTTGAAGCTTCGGGCGTGCGCCGCCGTTCGGCCCAAAGGTTTTGATCGCCGCCCGCCTGGGTGAGCGCATGTATCGCCCCCGCGGCCACCTGGTCGTCTCCGCGCTCGGGGCCGCGATCCTCCTCGCGGCGGTCGTCCACCACTGGAGCGAGCTCGGCGCCGTTCGGGATTCGACCGGTCCGATACTCGCCCTGGCGCTCGACGGCGGGCTCGCGCTCGCCGTAGTCTACGCCGGCCGACGGCTCTCCCGGGCCGGACTCCCGCGGTGCGGGGAGCGGCGGGTCGCGCGGTGGACGGTCGCGGGCGCGCTCACGGCCCTCGGCGCGATCGGCGCGACGCTGCTCGTCCGCGCCTTCGAGGGACGGCCGCTCGTCGAGCCGGCGTTCCCGCTCCTGGTCTCCGCGGGCGCCGGCGCCCTCGCGGGCATCGTCGCCGGGTACTACGCGGTGCGGCAGGCGTCGGAGGCGCGCCGCGCCCGCGAGGCGACGCGGGCGGTGTCGTTCGTCAACCACCTGCTGCGTCACGACCTCCGGAACGACTTCGCGACGATCCGGGGATACGCGGACCTCGGGGACGACGCCGGCGACGCCGACCCCCGAACCGTCATCTCCCGCAAGGCGCAGGAGGGGCTCGACCTGATCGAGGCCACGAGCGGGATCGCGGACGCGCTCCTCGGCGACGCGACGCTCCGGCCGATGGACCTCGCGAGCACGGCCCGGTCGGTCGTCGACGACGTCGACCGGGCCCAGGGCGTCACCGTCGAGGTCGACCTCGACGAGCCGGCGCCGGTCGCGGCCACCGACGGCCTCCGGTCCGTCGTCGACAACCTCGTCGAGAACGCCGTCGAGCACGCCGGTCCGAACGCGCTGGTCCGCGTCGCCGTCCGCGCCGGCCCCGAGACGGTCACCCTCTCCGTCGCCGACGACGGTCCCGGGATCCCGCCGGAGCGACGCGACGCGCTCTTCGACGCCGGAGACGACACGGGCGGGCTCCAGATCGTCGACGCGCTCGTCGACGCCTACGGCGGGGAGATCGCGGTCGCGGACTCCGACCTCGGCGGCGCCCTGTTCGAGGTGACGCTCCCGCGCGCGGAGTCGACCGGGACCGCCGATCGGCCGTCGACGCCGACGGCGGCTCCGGCGGTCTCGACCGGCTCCGACACCTAAAAGCGGCGCACGACCCTCCGGCGTGACGCATGGATCTCCCGCGGCTGCGCGATGTCTGGCGGCGCGTCTTCGCGCTCGCGTGGCCCGTCATGGCCGAGCAGACGTTCCGCACCGCGATGCGGACGACCGACGTGCTCGTCACCGCGCTGTTCTCGCCGTCCGCGGTCGTCGCCGTCGGGCTCGCCGACCTCTACGCCCGGTTCCCGCTCCGGATCGGGCTCGGCCTCGGCGGCGGCGCGATCGCGCTCTCCTCGCAGGACACGGGCGCAGGCGCCGCCGAGAACCGCGACGAGGCCGTGACGCAGGCGATCCTGATCGGCGCGCTCGCCGGGGTCCCGTTCGTGCTGTTCGGCCTCGCCTTCGGCGAGCTCGCGATCGACGCCTTCGGCCGGCTGGTCGGGGAGCGGACCGCGCCCGAGGTCGTCGCCCTCGGCTCGACGTACCTCGCGATCGTGTTCGCGACCGCGCCCGCGCGTCACGTCGCCCTGGTCGGCGCCCGCGCGCTGCAGGGGACCGGCGACACCCGAACGCCGATGTACGTTAACATTGCGGCCAACTCGCTCAACATCGTCGGCTCCGTCGCGCTCGGGCTGGGGCTGTTCGGCCTCCCGCGGCTCGAAGTCGTCGGCGTCGGGCTGGCGACCGCGGGCGCGAACGTGCTCACCGCCGGCCTCCTCTGTCTCGCGATCCGGGGCCCCCGGACCGACGCGAGCTTCGCGCGCCCCCGCGACCTCACGATCGCCGGCCAGCTCCTCCGCGTGAGCGCGCCGCGGGTGGCGGAGGGGTTCGGCTCGGAGCTCGCGGAGTTCCCGTTCAACGCCCTCCTCCTCGGCTTCGGCGAGGCGGTCAACGCCGGCTTCCAGATCGGGCGGCGGGCGTACCAGCAGGTGACCGGACCGCTCTCGCGCGGGTACAACGTGGCGGCCTCGGTGCTCGTCGGGCAGGCGCTCGGCGCCGGCGACCCGGACGAGGCGCGGTTCAACGGGTGGGCGGTCGCCGGGCTCGGCGCGCTCACGGTCGGGGCGATCGGCGGCGGCCTCGTCGTCGCCGCGCCGCGGCTCGTCCCGCTGTTCACCGACGACGCGGCGACGGTCCGCTACGCGGTCGACTTCGCCCGCGTCTACGGGGTCGCCGGGACCGCGCTCGCCTGCTTCTCCGCGCTCTCCGGCGCGCTGCAGGGCGCGAGCGAGACGCGGATCCCGCTCGTCGCGCGGGTGTCGGGGATGTTCGGGCTGTTCCTCGGCGCGTCGTGGCTGCTCGGGCGGACGGTCGGTCTCGGTCCGACGGGCGCGTACGTCGGCGTCTCGCTCGCGTACGCCTGGATGGCCCTCGTCGTCGCCGCGGGCTTCCGGTACTCCGGCTGGGCCGGGCGCGCCGCGGACCTCATGGCGGAGCGCGGCAGCGGGGTCGACCCCGAGGTCGACGAGGCGGAGGAGCCGGCGACGGACTGAGCCGCGACGCGGTGGTCGGGCGCGAGCCGACCCGACTCGCGACACACGGACCCATTAAGTGTCGAACGACCGAACCGCTCCGCATGGATCTGTCATCCGCCGTCACCGCCGCGGCCTCCACCCTCCGGCGGCGCCCCGCTGACCTGATCCCGTTCTACCTCCTCGGAACGGCGGTCCCCGTCATCGCTCGGATCGGCCTGTTCACCGCGCTCGCCGGCGTCTACCTCCACCTCGAACTCACCGGTCGGCTCGCGGCCGCCCGCGAGTCGCTCGCGAGGCTGGACCTGACGCCGCCCGACACGCAGGACCCCGAGGCGCTGCAGGCGTGGGGCGAGTCGCTCGCCCCGGCGCTCGAACCGCTCGCGTCGCCGACCGCGCTCGCCCTCGTCCTGGCCGGAACGCTCGCGACCGCGGCGATCGCGGTCCTGACGTACGCCGCGGTGTCGGCCGGCCAGATGTCCGCCGTCGTCGCCCGGCTTCGGAGCGCCCGCGGGCTCACCGCCGGGATCGCCGGCGTCCGGGACCGCTGGCTCACGTTCCTCGGGATCTACGTCGCCGAGCTGCTCTGCTGGCTCGGCGTCCTCCTCCTCGGCGGGATCGCGGTCGGCGCCGCGTTCGCCGTCGACCCGTTCCTCGGCGCCGCGGCCGCGCTCGTCGCCCTCCTCGTCGGCTTCGTCGCCCTCCTGCTCGTGCGGGCCGTCTTCGCGTTCGCCCCGGCGGCCGTCGTCGTCGACGACGCGGGCGCGGTCGGCGCCGTGGAGGGCGCCGGCGGGTTCGTCCGATCGAACCCGGCCGACGCCGCCGCGTACCTCGTCGTCGCCGTCGGCGTCCTCGTCGCGATCTCGTCGGCCGCCTCCGCGCTGGCGTTCCTCGGCGGCGGCGCGATCGTCGCGCTCGTCAGCGCGGTCGCCGCGGCGCCCGCGCTCGACCTGCTCAAGACCGTCCTCTACGGCGACTACCGCGGCGCGGTCGACCCGCACGACCCCCCCGAGGCGAGCCTCCGCGCGCAGCTGTCCGGCGGCGTCCGCCGCGGCTGGCGCGAGATGACCGCGTTCGTGCGCGGGAGCCCCGGCCTGCACGTCCTCGCCGTCGCCGTCGGCGTCGGGTTCGGCGCACTCGGCTGGCTCGCGGTCGACCCGTTCGTCGGCGCGCTCACGACCTCGATCGAGGGCCGGCTCGTCGGTCACGTCCCGCCCGTGGCGGCGCTCAACTTCTTCGGCAACAACTGGACGGTCGCGATCGCGACGTCGCTGGCGGGCGTCGCCCTCGTGGTACCGGCGCTGTCGTCGATCGCGTTCAACGGCCTCGCGCTTGGCGCCACGGCCGCGTTAGAGGAGAACCTCGCCGCGCTCGCGGCGTTCGTCGTCCCTCACGGGATCCTCGAAATCCCGGCGCTGTTCGTCTCCGGCGCGCTCGGGGTCCGCCTCGGGATCGTCTCGTGGCGGACGCTCCGCGGGCGGCGCTCCCGCGCCGAGTTCGCCGACGCCCTGGAGACCGCGTTCTGGGTGCTGGTCGGCGTCGGCGTACTCATCGCCGTCGCCGCGTTCATCGAGGGGTTCGTCAGCCCGTACTACTGGCGGCCGTTCCTCTGAGGCCCGGCGACGGCGCTCTCGCCGACCCGTTCGACCCTCGCGCCCGTACGTTCAAGTCGCTCCGTCACGAATCCTGACCTGTATGACGCGACGCGATCCCTTCGGCGAGATCGAGGAACTGCTCGAACGGATGGGCCGCGAGTTCGAGGAGCTCGGCGGGACGCTCGACGCGCCGGGGGGTCCCCGACTCCCCGGCGCCCGCGACGTCGCCGTCGACGTGATCGAGGACGACGAGTCGATCACGGTGCTCGCCGACCTCCCGGGGTTCGACGACGAGGACATCGACGTCGAACTGCGCGAGGAGTCGCTGTCGATCGCGGCCACCCGCGAGGAGGAGCGCGACGTCGCGGACGGAGCGGGCGACGCGGACGCGGAGGGAGTCCGGTACCGCCGCCGCGAGCGCCGGTCGCGGTCCGTCTCGCGACGGGTCCCGATCGCTGAGCCCGTCGAGCGCGACGGCGCGACCGCCTCCTACGAGAACGGAGTCCTCACCGTCACGCTCCCGAAGCGGTCGGAGAGCGGCGAGGGCCACAGCATCGACGTGAGCTGACGCCACCGGCCCCCTGACGACGAGCCGGCACCGCCGACAGTTTCTCCACGGTAGCCGTGCTACCGTATCGCATGGACGACGCGAACGGACCGAGTTCACGAGACGGTCCGGAGCGCGGTGAGCCCCCCGACCGCGCGGCCGCTCGCCGGGAGCTCGTCGACGCGCTCCGGGAGCGCCTCGACGTGAGCGAGCGCACGCTGTCGGCGATCGAGGCCGTCCCCAGACACGAGTTCGTCCCCGAGAGCCACCGCTCGCGCGCCTACGCCGACCGGCCGCTCCCGATCGGCCGCGACCAGACGATCAGCGCGCCGCACATGGTCGCGGTGATGACGGACCTCCTCGATCCGGACCGCGGCGACCGCGTCCTCGAAGTCGGCACCGGCTGCGGCTACCACGCCGCCGTCCTCGCCGAGCTCGTCGGCGGGGGCAACGTCTACAGCGCCGAGTACGTCCCCGAGCTCGCCGCCGACGCCCGCGAGCGGCTCGACCGGCTCGGCTACGACGTGACCGTCCGGGCCGGCGACGGCCGCGAGGCGTTCCGCGACGAGGCGCCGTTCGACGCGGCCTCCCTGACGTGCGCCCCGTCCGGCGGCGTCCCCGACCCGATAGTCGACCAGGTCCGGACCGGCGGTCGGGTCGTCGCGCCGGTCGAGGACGGGGGGCTCCTCGGCGGCGGTCAGCGGCTCGTGCGCCTGACGGTCCGCGAAGACGGCGTCGAGCGGGAGGACCACGGCGGCGTCCGGTTCGTGCCGATGCGGTGACGGGCCTCGCCCGACCCGAACCGTCCCGCCGCCGCGCCGAACGAGCGGTTTTAGGCGACCGAGCACCGAGCCCGACCATGGACGAGGCGTCGCTGCGGGCGGACATGATCGAGGGGCTCGAACACGAGCTCGGCGAGCCGCTCGGCGCCGCCGTGCTGACGGCCCTCAAGCGGGTCCCGCGAGAGGCGTTCGTCGACGACTCCCCGTACGCGAACGCCGCGAGCGACGAGGCCGGGACGCGCGTCCTCGCGCCGGCGACGGTGGTGCGACTGATCACCGCGCTGGACGCCGCGGAGGGCGACGACGTCCTCGTGGTCGGCGCCGGCGTCGGCTACTCGGTCGCGCTGCTCGCCGAGATCGCGGGCGCGAGACACGTCCACGCGGTCGACATCGACCGCGAGGCGGTGTCGATCGCGCGGTCGAACCTCTCCGCGGCGGGCCACGACGCCGTCCTCGTCGACCGGCGAGACGGCGCCAACGGGCTGCCGGAGTACGCGCCGTACGACCGGATCCTCCTGGAGGCCGCGGTCCTCGAACCGCCCCGCGCGCTCAGGGAGCAGCTCGCCGACGGCGGGCGGATCGTCTACCCGCGGGGGAACGCGGTGCAGACGGTCGCGGCGATCGAGCCGAGGCCGGACGGAACCGCGGGAGCGGACGACGACGCCCCGCCCGGGTTCCGCACCGTCGAGACCGCCGGTCCGGCCCGCCTCCGGCCGATGCTCGTCGACGGGGAGCAGCGCGGCGTGGAGCGGAACCGCACGCGCCGCGAGGACGCCGAGCGGGCCGAACAGGGCCACTTCGCGCGACACGGGTGGGAGCAGGAGTGGATCGACTGGGACGACCGCCTGTGAGGGAACGAAGCGCCCCGACGCGTCCCCTCCGTCACTCCTCGACGACGAGCACCGCCGTGTTCTCCCGCTCGTCGACGTAGTCGCCCTCTGCCGGCGGCTTGACGTCGACCGTGAGCGTCCCGTCAGGCTGGTTCGGTCCCAGCTCCGGCGCGACGTCGACGGTCGCGACCCCCTCCTCGTTCGTCTCCGCCGTCGCGACCCCGTCGATCTGCGCCGACCCGCTGCGGACGAGGACCGTCGCGTCGGCGACCCGCCCGCCGTCGGGGTCGATGACGGAGACGTCGATGGACTGCTCGCCGGGCGTCGTCACCTCCGGCTGCGGCTGCGCGTCCACCTCGGTCGCGGCGAGCCCCTCGATGTCCCCGATCATCCCCATCATCACGCTGAGGCTGGCGACGCCGACGACGAGGGCGATCACCAGTCTGACCGGTAACCCCTCGATCGCGCGGCTGTCCGCGCGGAACGATCGGCGGTTCGCGGTGCGTCCGTCGCGTTTCGAGTCCGACATACGGCCCCTGGCCGCGGCATCGCTCATAAGCGGTCGGCTCGGTAGCGCCGTCGTCGACGAGCTCGCCCGTCTCGCCTCCCCGACCCTTTTGGGCGATACCGCGGCCACCGCCGGTATGCACGTGCTCGGACGCGAGGCGGACGGGGACCGCGCCGCGTCGCTCCCGACCGTCCGTCTCGGCTCCTTTCTCGCCCGCGACGGTACCGCCGGAGCCCCGGTCGGCGTCGACGCGGACCGGCCGCACGCCGGCGTCGTCTTCGGCAAGCGCGGCACCGGGAAGTCGTACACGCTCGGCGTCCTCGCCGAGGGGCTCGCGGACGCGTCGGGCGTCTCCCCGGTCGTCGTCGATCCGATGGGCGTCTTCGAGGGCCTCCGGGCCGTGGGCGGTCCCACGGTCGAGCCGTCGATCCGTCCGGACGCGGTCCCGGCGTCCGCGTGGCCGGACCTGCTCGGCCTCGACCCGACGGGCGGCCCGGGCGGGGTGGTGTGGCGGGCCGTCGCCGACGCGACGGCGGGCGCGGGGACGGTCTCGGTCGCCGACCTGCGCGACCGCGTCGCCGAGGCCGACGCGCCGGAGAGCGCGCGCCTCGCGGCCGCGAACCACCTTCGGCTCGCGGCGTCGTGGGGCGCGTTCGACGCCGAGGCGCCGCCGATCACCGCCCTCGCGACCGACGGGACTCCGACCGTGCTCGACCTCGCCGGGGTCCCCGAGGCCGCCGCGGCCGCCGTCGTCAGGGCGGTCGCCCGCGGGCTCTACGACGCCCGGATCGGCGGCGACCTCGACCGGCTCCCGTGGCTGCTCGTCGACGAGGCGCACGCCTTCTTCGGCGGCGTCGCCGACCCCGCCCTCCGAACGCTCCTGACCCGCGGCCGCGCGCCGGGGGTCTCGCTCGTCTGCGCGACGCAGCGCCCGGGCGCCCTGCCGAGCGTCGCCGTCTCCCAGTCGGACCTGCTGGTCTGTCACCGGCTCACCGCCGAGCGCGACGTGGCCCGGCTCACGGAGGCCGAGGCGACGTACCTCGCGGGCGGCCTCGCCGAGCGGCTCCCGACCGGCACCGGCGAGGCGCTCGTCGTCGACGACGCGACCGAGACGAGTCACACCGTCAGGGTCCGCGAACGGCGGACGCCGCACGGCGGCGGGAGCCCCCGAGCGAGCGACGCGGGTGCTTCCGACGGGCCCGCTGCAGACGCCCCGGACGCGCCCGAGCCCGAAGGTCCAAGGTGACCGCCACCGACGCGTTCGCATGGAACGGACGCCGCTCGGGTACCTGCTCGTCGCAGCCGGCGGCTTCCTCGGCGCCGTCGCCAGACACGGCGTCGCCGTCGCTGTCGAGGACCCGACCGGCGCCGGCACGCTCGCTGCCAACGCCGTCGGGTCCTTCGCGCTCGGGCTGTTGGTCTCTCGGGCGGCGACGACCCGCGCACAGCTATTCGTCGGTACCGGGGCGCTCTCGTCGTTCACGACCTACAGCACGTTCGTCGGCGACGCCGTGGCGCTCGGAGGGCTCTCCGGAGCCGCGTACGTCGCCGCGAGCTACGCGGTCGGATTCGCGGCCGCGCTCGGCGGACTCCTGGTCGGGGGCCGAGCGTGATCGGACCGCTCCCCGCGACCGCGCTCGTCGGCGTCGGCGGAGCGTTTGGCGCGGTCGCCAGGCACGTCGTCGGGCTCCGGGTCGCGGGACGCCGCTCTGTGGTGACCGTCAACGCGCTCGGCAGCCTCGCGCTCGGCGCCGTCCTCGCCGCGCCAATCGGCTCGGCGGCGACGCTGTTCGTCGCGACGGGCGCCTGCGGCGCGTTCACCACGTTCTCGTCGTTCGCGGTCGAGGCGGTGTCGGCCGCGACCGACGGCGAAACAGATGTCGCCGTCGGGTTCGCCGCCGCGAACCTGGCGGCCGCGTTGGTCGCGTTCCTCGCCGGGTCGACGCTCGTCGGCGCGGTCGCGTGAGTCGCTCCGGCCGTCAGTCCGACGGCCGGGAGCGACAGGTACAGGCACCTCCGGGCCGTACCGGCTCGCGTGACAGACGACGCCGAGAGCCGGGTCGACGGGGGGGCCGACGCGGAGCGCGCGACCGGCGATCCGGACCCCGCGGATCCGGACGCGGCCGCCGCCTCCGCGGAGGCCGCGCCGTCCGAGGCCGCGTCCGGAGCGTTCGGCGACGAGGCGCCCTCGTTCGGCGATCTCTCGCTGCCGCAGCGGGTGTTCGTCGCCGCGGTCCAGAACCCGACCCGCGGCGTCGTGATCGCCGGGCTCCTCGTGTTCGCCCTCTCGTTTTACGTCGCCTTCTGGCTCGTCTTCCCGCGCGTCGCGGCGTTCACCTCGGCGATCGGGGCGATCCTGATCGCGCTCGTCGCGCTCGTCTACCTCGCGTCGGACCGCCTCTCGGCGTGAGGGCCGCGGAGCGGCGGCGGTTCCGCGGCCCGGTCACGGGTGCGGCTCGTAGAACTCGCGGAGCGTCGTCCCGAACGTCGGCGCCAGCGTCGCGACGGCGTCGCCGACCAGCACGTCGCGCTCGGCGAACGCCCGCTCCACCTGCGCCCCGAGCGCGACGTCGCCGGCGGCGTCGCTCTCGAGGTAGGCCCGAACCGTCGTGAACTCCCGCTCCCGCTCGACGACGTACCGCTCGCCGTCGATGAACGGGCCGTACGTCTCCGGGTCGACGTCGTCGGCGTACGACTCGTAGAAGCTCGCGGCGTGTTTCCGCACCGCGACCGGCGGGCCCTCGTGGCGCTCGACCGCCGGCCGCTCGGCGACCTCCAGCTCGGCGTACAGCGCGGCGCGGACCGGCCCGGTCGGGCCCCGTTCGGCCCGGTCGTCGTCGACCATCGCCTGCGCGCGCAACACGTCGAACCCGTGCGCGTTCAGCCCGCGGACGATCCCGTCGAGGGAGCGCCGGAGCTGGGGCCACAGCTGGTCGTCGACCAGGTCGGGAGCGTCGAAGACGACGGCGACCGGGGTCGTCTCCCGCCGATCGAGGTGGGCCCGGACGCCCGCGGCGTCGAGCGCCTGCGGGTCGTCGGGCTCGAACAGCGTCTCGCGCGGCGCCGCGAGCAGCTCGCGGGCGTAGTGCTGGAACCGCGCGGCGTTCGCGGCCGAGAGCACCGCCGCGACGTTCCGGGTCGGGTCCGTGGGATCGACGACGACGAGCGGATCGTCGAACGTCTCCTCGGCGTGACCCTCCGGGTCGAACTCCACCGGCGGGTGCCAGCTCCGCGCGGACTCGACGAGGGGGACGAACCCGCCGAGCTCTAACACGAGCAGCTCCGTCAGGTAGCCCGAGAACCCCTCGGTGCGGAGATCGCTCCCGTAGGCGCCGATCCCCTTCAGGAACGCCTTCGCGAGCACCACGTCGTCGGCGAGCTCGTCGTCGAGCCGCGCCGAGAGGTACGCGTCGTGGAAGGGGGTCCGGTCGACCGCGGAGACGAGCTCGCCCGCGGTCTCCACGTCGTGACAGGGGACGAGGTCGACGTCGAACCCCTCGTAGGTCCCCTTCACGTACGGGTGTTCGGCGTACTCCTCGTGGCCGTCGGGGAGGACGGCGTGACCGACCGCGAGCCCGTACTCCTCCAGTTCGGCGCGGTCGAGGTCCGCGTCGAACCGGACGAACAGGTCGATGTCGCGGTCGCCGGAGACCCACGTCCCGCGGGCCGTCGACCCCACCTGCACCACGTCCGCCTCGACGGGGAGGTCGGCGATCGCCTCGCGGGCGCGCTCGACGAGGTCGCCGGCGACCTCCCGGAGCCGGTCGCGCTCCTCGGGCTCCGGAACCACACGGTCGCGGACGCGCGAGAGGACCGCGTCGAGGTCGTCGGACTCGGGCTCGTCCGACTCGGGATCGTCCATGTCCGTCCCTCTCGCGGTCCGACCGAAAACGTGTCGGTCGCGGGGGCAGCGGGGCGGTCGGAAAAACGGCCGCCGGCGACTCGACGCGCCCACGTGGTTCGTCGCGGCCGAGTCGGGCGGAAACGAAAGCCCTATCAAAACCAGTCGAGTATCTTGAATCGGGCCGAAGTAGCTCAGTTGGTAGAGCGCCTCGCTGTTAACGAGGCGGTCCCAGGTTCGAGTCCTGGCTTCGGCGCCTCATCGTTTCTCGCTCTGCGTAGCTCCCTGTTCGTACCGGTACGGCTTCCCGCGATCGAGGGGATTCGGTACGCTAAAGGGTTCGTCCCGCTAACGCCGGAACACGGGCCTTTAGCTTAGTCCGGTTAAAGCGACTCGCTCATAACGAGTTGATCGCCGGTTCGAATCCGGCAAGGCCCATCTTCTATTCCAGCAACCCGACCAGCTCGTTCACGTCATCGACGACCGCGTCGGCCCCGTTCTCGGCGAACTTCCGGCGCCCCTCCTCGCCGGTCAGCCCGCCCGTCAACACGGCGATCCCGTAGTAGACGCGGCTCGCGTCCTCGTCGTCGGCGTTGCGCGCGGTCCGCACGTCGTCGAGGGTGTCGCCGGCGAAGGCGACGCGCTCGGCGCCGAACCGCTCCGCGAGGGCGACAAGCGCCCGCGGGTGCGGCTTCCCCTCCTCCCAGTCGTCCATCGTGAACCGGCGGTCGTCGGGGACGTCGAGGCCGACGCGCTCCAAGGCGATCTCGGCCTCGGCAGCGGGCCGCCCCGTCAACACGCCGACGTCGAACCGCTCGGTGAGGTCCGCGATCGTCGCCGGCTCGACGAGCGTCGGCTCGTCGTGGATGTACCCCGGCGCCGACAGCGGCGGCTCCCCGCCCTCGAGCTCGCGGTACAGCTCCTCCCCGAGGTACAGCGCCTGGAACGTCTCGCGGAGGCGCTCGGTGTCCCACTGGTCGCGGACGCGCGCCTGCGCGACCCGGGGGAGGTCGCCGACGACCGCCTTCGCCGCGGCGAGCCCGCCCCCGGCCTCGGCGACCCGGTCGGTGAACGTCTCCGGGTCCATCCCGAGCCCCTCGCGGCGGGCCAACACGTACAGCGCGGCCGCGTCCGTCAGCTCCCAGTCGTTGTTGAACCCGCCGGCGTCCTTGAACGCCTGGACCGTGTCGCGGTCGATCGTCTTGCCGCACACCCTGTCGACGGACTCGATTACGGCCCGCCGGTACGAGTCGCCGACGTCGACGAGGACGCCGTCGATGTCGAGAACGACTGCGTCGACCTCCATACCCGTACGCCGGCAGGTGAGGGAAAGAACGTTCGGGTTCGCGGTCGATTCGGCCGGAAGCCCGTCACCGTCCGCGATCGACGCCCGAGGATCCGGACCCCGCCGGACCGCCGCGGGCGACGTAGAGCGTGGCTCCGGAGAGCGACCGCCGCCGGACCGGCACGGTCGGCTCCTCGAAGCCGAGGGTGGTGAACAGGCACGCGGCGTCCAGGCGCTCGGCGAGCGTGAGCGTCGGGCGCTGGAGTTCCGCCGGGAGGTTACAGGCGTACACCGCGTCGAACCCGCCCGTCACCTCGTCAGGTTCGGTTCCGGTCTCGCCGCCCGCCGCCTCCGCGAGGGCGAGCACGTCGGCCTCGACGACGCGAAGCGAACCGTCGACCGTCGCCGCCTCCGTCCCGTCGGCGGCGGCCCGCGTCCGCTCGCCGACGGCGACGTCGATCGCGACGACGTCGCGGCCGCGTTCGGCGAGCGATCGCGCGACGCCGGGACGGTCGCCGACGCCGACCTCCAGCAGCCGATCGCGGCGGGCGAACTCCTCGACGAGCGCCAGACGGGGCGGTGAGACCACGGCGCGGGCTTTAAGATTGGGGCGGTCATAAGCCGTTTCATGCTCGTGGACATCGTCCCCGTCGGGGAGGTCACCCCGCGCGTGAAGCGGGAGGCCTCCGGCGCGCTCCGGTCGGTATACGACTGCGACGTCACGGTCCACGACGATCAGCCGATCCCCGAGACCGCCTACGACGAGGGTCGCGACCAGTACCGCGCCGAGGACCTGATCGAGACCGTCAGCCGCGTCGGCGGCGGCGAGAAGAACATCGGAATCACCCCGCAGGACCTCTACTACCGCCGCCGGAACTACGTGTTCGGGCTCGCGTACCTCAACGGCAACGGCTCCGTGATCTCCACCCACCGGCTCCGCACCTCCTCCGACGGCGGCGTCTCCACGAAGCCCGCGGTCGACGTGTTCTCGGACCGGGTCCGCAAGGAGGTGGTCCACGAGATCGGCCACACGCTCGGGCTGGAGCACTGCGACAACAGCAAGTGCGTCATGTCCTTCTCCCCGACCGTCCGCGAGGTCGACGTGAAAGAGGAGAACCTCTGCGGCTCCTGTTCCCGGCTGGTCAGGTGACCCCGCCGGTAGAGGTAAACCCCGTCCTGTCCAACGAACGCCCATGGCCGCAAAGCCGGAATACCGCGACCGCCCCGACGTCGAGGTCGCGCTGCTGGACGCGCTCGTCGACCGCGGCGACGAGGGGATGACGGTGTTGGAGCTGCGTGCGGCCGTCGACGCCGACATCGACGCCGTCGAGGAGGCGCTGTCGTCGCTCAAGGAGGACTCGCTCATCACCGTCGAGAGCGAGGAGCGCGTCCGCGTCTACGCGCACGACCGCGTGATCCCCGACCCCGACGCGCCGGACGACGACCCGCCCGGTGGACTCGTCGACGCGATCCGCGACCGGCTCGGGCTGTAGCTCGACCGTCCGCGGCGGCGTCGAACCCTCCCGCGACCACGCCCCGGTGGCGCCACCGCCGCGAGCCAGCGACCTTTTGCCGCTCCCCGGCCTCGTTTGGGGTATGACTCTCGTCTCCGGCACGCACGGCGCCCACGGCGCGACGTACCGCGACCGCGGCGGCCGTCGGGTGGTCGACCACTACGGGAAGCCAGAGCGCGTCGGGAAGGCGGTCCGCAACGTCGTCGGCGTCATCGAGATGGGGTACGGCGTCCTCGCGATCACGGGCGACGACCGCGTCGAGTTCGTCGACAACGCCGTCTCCAACCGCGTTCCGGCCGAGGACGGACGGGGCGCGTACGCGCTCCTGCTCGACCCGCAGGGCGGCATCGAGACGGACATGTACGTGTACAACGCCGACGAGCGCCTGCTCGTCTTCCTCCCGCCAGAGCGCATCGCCGACGTCGCCGAGGACTGGTCGAGCAAGGTGTTCATCCAGGACGTGACGGTCGAGGACGCCTCCGACGAGTTCGGCGTGTTCGGCGTCCACGGCCCGAAGTCGACCGAGAAGATCGCCTCCGTGCTCGGCGGGCCGGGCGCCCCGGAAACGCCCCTCTCGTTCGTCCGCGGCTCGATGGTCGACGCCGGCGTCACCGTGATCGCGACCGACGCGCCCCTCGGCGAGGAGGGATACGAGGTCGTCTGCGCGGCCGACCACGCCGAGGAGGTGTTCGACACGCTGATCAACCGCGGGCTCAACGCGGCCCCGTTCGGCTACCGGACGTGGGACGCGCTCTCCGCCGAGGCGGGCACGCCGCTCTTCGAGTACGAGCTGGAGGGAACGGTGCCGAACGTCCTCGGCCTCCGCAACGCCCTCGACTTCGAGAAGGGGTGTTACGTCGGCCAGGAGGTCGTCTCCCGCGTCGAGAACCAGGGCCGTCCGAGCCGCCGCCTCGTCGGGCTGACGCTCGACGGGCTCGCGGACGCGACCGCCGAGATTGACGGCGACGCCGACCCGGAGGGGTACGACGAGGTCCTGCCGACCCCCGGCGCGGCGGTCTTCGCCGGCGACGAGGCCGTCGGCGAGGTGACTCGCGCGGCGGTCGGGCCCGCCTCGGGCGACCCGATCGCGCTGGCGCTGGTCCGGTACGACGCCGCCCTCGACCCCGTGACCGTGCGCGTCGACGGCGACGAGGTCGCGGCGGCTCGCGCCGACCTCCCCTTCGCGTCGGTCAAGGGCAGCGCGCAGTCCGCTCGGCTCCCGACGTACCCGAGCGACGAGTAGTCGATGTCGACGCTGACACGGTCGCACTCGCGGTCGGCGCGTGCCGCCGAGCGCCCGCAGGGCGCGAGGTGCACGCGCGAGGGAGTCGCTGGCGGCGACAGCCGCCAGCGACGAGGCTGGGGAGGCGTGAGGCTGCGGTGCGGTCGCGGATGGGTGGGACTCAAAGGGGCAGTCGTCGAGGACGGCGCAGGCGACGTAAGCACTGGAGGGAGCGAGCAACGCGAGCGACCGAAGCGCGCAACGAGCGTGCGCCGTCCTCGACGACTGGGGCTTTGGCGGTGTTCACTACCGAACCGGGATCAACCGTGTATCGCCGAGCGGCTGGGGCTCTGGCGGTGTTCACCGCAGTCGGCGCCACACCAGCAACGATGGAGTGCGCTCGGGAACACGATTATACCGTCGCCCCGCCCACGTCGACCCATGAGTCTCTCGCTCGACGCCGACCAGCTCGACCGGTACTCCAGGCACGTCATCATGGACGAGGTCGGCCCGGAGGGACAGCGACGCCTCCTCGACGGCCGCGCTCTCGTCATTGGAGCGGGCGGGCTCGGCGCGCCCGTCATCCAGTACCTCGCGGCCGCCGGCGTGGGGACGCTCGGGATCGTCGACGACGACGTCGTCGAGCGCTCGAACCTCCAGCGGCAAGTGGTCCACGGCGACGCCGACGTGGGCGAGCCGAAGGTCGAGTCCGCGGCCAGGTACGTCGACCGGCTCAACCCCGACATCGACGTGGAGACGCACGAGACGCGCCTCGACGAGGGGAACGTGCGCGACCTGCTCGCCGGGCACGACGTCGTCGTCGACTGCGCGGACAACTTCCGGACGCGGTACGTCGTCAACGACGCGGCCCGGATCGAGGGGGTGCCCGTCGTCCACGGCGCGATCTACAAGTTCGAGGGGCAGGCGACGACGCTCGTCCCCGACGGCCCCTGCTACCGGTGTCTGTTCCCCGAGGCGCCCGAGCCCGGGACGGTCCCCGACTGCGCGGCGACCGGCGTGCTCGGCGTGCTCCCCGGCACGGTCGGGTGTATCCAGGCGACCGAGGCGATCAAACTCCTGCTCGACGCGGGCGAGACGCTCGACGGCCGGCTCCTCTTCTACGACGCGATGGACCTGAGCTTCGAGACGGTGCCCTACCGCCGGAATCCGGACTGTCCGGTGTGCGGCGACGACGGCATCGAGACGATCGACGGGATCGACTACTCCGGCGGCTGTCGCGTGGACGCGGACTAGCGCCGGTCGGGTCCGTGCCGACGCCGACTCGGCTCGGACCGACCGGCCGCGCTCACAGCGAGCGCTCGGTCACCGCCGACCCCCCGGCGGCGCCCGAGCCGTCGCCCGCGAACCCCGACCGGACGCACCACCGACAGTAGCGGAAGTCCGGCCGGTTCTCGGCCCCGCAGTGCCGGCAGACGACGGTCTCGCCGTCGGCGTCGAGCGGCGGCGGGTCCCCGTCCGGGTCGGTCCCGCTCGCCGTCGAGCCGGCGTCGGCGCCCACGGCGAACTCCGGCCCGGCGGCCGCGGCGCCGTCGGAGTCGGAGTCCTCCTCCAGAATCGACTCCGACGGCGACGAGTCACCCGGGGAGCCGAGCGCTTCGGGCGGGTCCCAGTTCCGCCTCGCGAGGAGCCACGCGAGCACGACGTTGGCGGCGAGCACCCCGACGAACACCGCGGCGACCGGAAGGAGGTTGCCACCCGTCATATGGTGTGTGTTAGCAGGCGAGGAATATATGCCCAACGGCGGTCGGAGGGGGGGGTTCGCTCGGGTCCCCGGCACTCTTAGGGCGGCCCGCCGAACGAGGGGGTACATGAAGGAGATCGTTCACACCGACGCGGCGCCCGAGGCGGTCGGGGCGTACAGCCAGGCGACGACGAACGGCGAGCTCGTCTTCACGGCCGGGCAGATCCCGCTGACGCCCGACGGCGAGCTCCTCGGCGACGCGCCGATCGCGGAACAGACGGAGCGGGCCCTCGACAACCTCGTCGCCGTGCTCGACGAGGCGGGCGCGGCGCCGGCGGACGTGTTGAAGACGACCGTCTTCCTCGCCGACATCGACGACTTCGACGAGATGAACGCGACGTACGCGGACTACTTCGACGAGTCGCCGCCGGCGCGGTCGGCGGTACAGGCGGGCGCGCTCCCGAAGGGCGTCGGGATCGAGATCGAGGCGGTCGCCGCCGTCGAGTAGATGACCGCCGAGGGCGACGAGGGCGGGAGCGAGGGCGACGAACGCGAGGCGGGAGGTCGCTCGGACGCCCCCGCCGCGCGGCCGGCGAAGCGCGCCAGGGCGAAGTCGGCGGCCCTGTGGGGGCTCGTCGGCGGGTTCGGGTTCGTCGTGCTCGCGCAGGGGTTCCTGATCGTCGCGGGCGACCTCCCGGTCGGGTACGGCGGCGTGGTCGGTCTCGCCGCGGCCGTCGCCGTCGCGTCCGGCGGAATCGCCTACGCGACCGAACACCGTCTGCGTGCGAAGCGCGTGAAAAGAAGGACTTAACAGTCGCACCGGATTATCTCGGCGTGAGCCAGGATGGCCGAGTGGTAAGGCGCACGCCTGGAAAGCGTGTTCCCTTCCGGGATCGGGGGTTCAAATCCCTCTCCTGGCGTTCTTTGTCGACGCCGATCACGAGCGAGGAGCGGAGCGAGGAGCGAGTCCGGCGTCGACGAACCCGGACGAGGATTTGAACCCAACCAGTCGCGCGTAGCGAACGATGCGAGCGAACACGTCTGATTTCGGTTTGAATCCTCCTCCCGGCGTTTTCTACCCGTACGACCCGCGTCGCAAGATGTGGTCTCCATCAGTATAGTCGACGTTCTCAGAGGCCGACATAAGACTCATATGCATGGGTAGAGTTGACACGGGTGACGATGCCAGACACGAAATCGGGTCGCGAGCGGAAAGGGAGAGACAAGCGCCGGCAGCTGGAGAGCCGGCTCAACGAACGCGAGCTCAGCGCCGCCGACGAGCCGCCGGAGCCGACGCTCGACGAGGTCGACTCGGAGTATCTCGACGGGGACGAGCTCGGTCGGTGAACGCTCGCGACCGAACGCCGTCTTCGATTTTGCGAATATAGTTACTCGCCGCGAGCGACCCGCCAGCCGTCTCACGCGCCGAGAGCGACGCTCTTCCCGCGCGTCCGCCTTCCGACGCGTCGACGTAGTATATAAATAATGCCGCAGAGGCGACGGAATCGCCGTGAAGTGCCATGCTAACTACTCGCACAAAATCGAACTAATCGCCGCGTAGTCGGGCGTTTTTCGGGAACGATACACCGTCGATCGCGGCGACGACCGATCGCTCCTCAACGACGGATTTATATAGAATCACAATCAATCAAACGCTGTATGAGTCAGCGAATGCAGCAGGGTCAGCCGATGATCATCATGGGCGACGACGCCCAGCGCGTCCAGGACAAGGACGCACAGGAGTACAACATCTCCGCGGCGCGCGGCGTCGCCGAGTCCGTACGCTCGACGCTCGGACCGAAAGGGATGGACAAGATGCTCGTCGACTCGACGGGCGACGTCACCATCACGAACGACGGCGTCACCATCCTGCAGACGATGGACATCGACAACCCGACCGCCGAGATGATCGTCGAGGTCGCCGAGACCCAGGAGGACGAGGCCGGCGACGGCACGACGAGCGCGGTCGCGATCGCGGGCGAGCTCCTCAAGAACGCCGAGGACCTCCTCGAACAGGACATCCACCCGACGGCGGTGATCAAGGGCTTCAACCTCGCGAGCGAGTACGCCCGCGAGCAGGTCGACGAGGTCGCCACGCGCGTCGAGCCCGACGACACGGAGACGCTGAAGAACGTCGCCGAGACGTCGATGACCGGCAAGGGCGCCGAGCTCGACAAGGAGACCCTCGCCGACCTCGTCGTCCGCGCCATCCAGGGCGTCACCGTCGAGGCCGACGACGGCTCGCACGTCGTCGACCTCGCGAACCTCAACATCGAGACCCGCACCGGCCGCGCGGCCGGCGAGTCGGAGCTCCTCTCGGGTGCAGTGATCGACAAGGACCCCGTCCACGACGACATGCCGACCGACTTCGAGTCGGCCGACGTCCTCCTCCTCAACGACCCGATCGAGGTTGAGGAGGCCGACGTCGACACCTCCGTCAACGTCGACTCCCCGGACCAGCTCCAGAAGTTCCTCGACCAGGAGGAAGAGCAGCTCCGGGAGAAGGTCGACAAGATCGTCGAGTCGGGCGCCGACGTCGTCTTCTGTCAGAAGGGGATCGACGACCTCGCCCAGCACTACCTCGCGAAGGAGGGCATCCTCGCGGTCCGCCGGACGAAGAAGTCCGACCTGAGCTTCCTGAAGAACGTGCTCGGCGCGCCGATCGTCACCGACCTCGACTCGCTCACCGCCGAGGACCTCGCGGTCGGCTCGATCGAGCGCGACGAGGAGGAGGGCTTGTTCTACGTCGAGGGCGAGGACGCCCACGGCGTCACCCTCCTGCTGTACGGCACCACCGACCACGTCGTCGACGAGCTCGAACGCGGCATCGAGGACGCCATCGACGTCGTCGCGACGACCGTCTCCGACGGCCGCACGCTCCCTGGCGGCGGCGCCATCGAGGTCGAGCTCGCCCGCCGGCTCCGCGACTACGCCGACTCCGTCTCCGGCCGCGAGCAGCTCGCCGTCGAGGCGTTCGCCGACTCGCTGGAGCTGATTCCCCGCGTGCTCGCCGAGAACGCCGGGCTCGACGCCATCGACCTGCTCGTCGACCTGCGCGCGGCCCACGAGGCGGGCGACGCGCACGCCGGGCTGAACGTCTTCTCTGGCGAGGTCGAGGACACCGCCGAGGCCGGCGTCGTGGAGACGGCGCAGGCGAAGGAGCAGGCGATCTCCTCGGCCGCCGAGGCCGCGAACCTCGTCCTGAAAATCGACGACATCATCTCCGCGGGCGACCTGTCGACCGCCAGCGACGACGACGAGGGCGGCGCGCCCGGCGGCGGCATGGGCGGCATGGGCGGCATGGGCGGTGCGATGTGACGATTCGGTAGGTCACAGCTCCCCCATACCTGCTCCGACCGCGCATCGTCACCCGAACACACACGCTTGCGTTCCCCCGGTTTTGCCTTTTTATACTGCTGAAACCCGTCGTAGTCGAAACCGCTACTTCGGTCACAATCAATGCAGGAATAGCGGTGAGTAACAGCGAGAGTGGGTATAGTACGTTGTGAGAGAGATCGTTTATAAGTCGGAACGTGGTGTTGCTGTTGGTGGTTTATACCTGATCGACGCTGCTGCGGAGAAGACCCTCAAAGCCCCAGCCGCGCTCGGCTCCCACAGCTCGCTGCGGTCCTCAGTCGGTCGCTAACGCTCCCTCCTTGCGGTCCTTTCGTCGCTGGGGTTCGCCGAGCGCGGCTGCCCCTTTGAGTCCCACCCACCGCAACCGCACGGCAGCCTCACGCCTCCCCAGCCTCGCGGTTCGCGCTCTGTGAGCGCTCACCGCGTCCCTCGCACCGTCGGCTCGCGGCCCTTCGGGCCGCTCGCCGGGGCGCGCCACCGCCACGTCTATTTATAAGTGATCGTCGCCGTCGCTCACGGCTATTTAAATACCGAACCGCCACCGCCGATCTGCAACACTCACTCCCCCTATCGATCAGGATGCCCGTTGGGTGACCCGCCGTTTCAGAAGAGGACGTTCTGAAGCAGAGAGATTCGAGACACGAGAGCTCTGCTCGACGTCGCCGCTACGCAACTGATAAACGAGAGAAGTCGATTGCGACCGCAGGCGGCGAACCGTTATTTGCCTTGGCGGTCGTTTCCGGTGACGCTCGGCCGGGTCTTCTCCGTGCCCTTGCCGCGTTTGCGCTGGCCGCGGCCCTTCGTGCCGGCGGAGGTGAGCCCGCGGAAGGCGCGCCCGCGGTGGTCGTCGGAGGTGATCCAGCCGAGGTCGTCGTCGTTCTCGATCGCGGGGTGGGCGGGGTCCACGAGGATGACCTCGTGCCACTTCTGCGAGCCGTCCTCGCCGACCCAGTAGGAGTTGAGCACGCGGAGGTTGCGGTACTTCCGCGAGGCGCGCTCCTCGGCGATGCGCTGGATCGACTTGCGGCGCGAGAGGCGGTTGACGCCCTGGCGCTTCGAGCGGCGACCCGCCGTGAAGCGCTGCTTGCGCGAGCCGCCTTTCCGGACGCTCACGCGGGCGACGATGACGCCCTGCTTGGCCTTGTAGCCCAGCTCGCGGGCCTTGTCCAGCCGAGTGGGGCGCTCGATGCGCTCGATGGCGCCCTGGTCGCGCCACTCCTGTTTGCGCTGCCACTGCAGCTCCGCCAGTTTCCCCTCCTTGGGGGACCGCCACGCCTCCTTGATGTGCGAGTAGAAGCTTCGTGCCATATGTTGTCCGCGGACGGTTGCGATTCAGCCGCGAGGCGGCCACATGTCGTCTCGTCCCGGGGTGTCAACCGCGTCGACGGCGACGTTCGCGTCGGCGTCGACGGGCGCCCGGCGGCGAGTGCCCGCTGTGTCCGCACCAGCGAGTTGGCCGTATTTCCCGCGGTTCGCCCTTAACCGCTTCGCTACGGCGTTCGCGTGGGTGGCGGTGGCACGCCTCGGACGACGACGACGGACCCGTCCGAGCGGAGGGACGTCGACGCGTCGCGATCGGGTCCGGTTCGTCGAGCGCGGACCGGTCGGTACCGAGCGGGAGTACGAAGAGCGGGGTCGTCGAGACCCGGGGCGCACCCCACGGATGTCAGGACCGCGGGACGCGCCGCGGTGGGTCGCTCACGGGCGGCGTGGGGGTAACGGGCGCGTCCCACAGGGAGCGGGACACACCGTCGGTGACGAGTACCGCTCAACCGTCGCCGATGGTCGTCTCGTCCATCGGCGTCCGATCGTTGCGACGCGAGTTCGATAAGCCCGAGCCCCCGACACCGTGGGGCTTTTTCCCCAGTCGGGAGCGAGGAGGGCAGTCTTCGGTACCGCGCGCAGTCTTCGGTACCGCACGCCGACTCCGCCCGCGCGTCCCGTCCGTCAGTCGCGTCCG
This sequence comes from Halorubrum rutilum, assembly GCF_024494565.1. Next base: position 222,019 of record NZ_JANHDN010000004.1, on the reverse strand, counting down.
CACCGCCGTCGCGTCCGAGCGCTCACAGCGCCGCCCCCATCGCGTCGACGGTCGCCAGCACGCCGAAGTAGAGGACGTACAACAGTATCAGGACGATCGGGACTCGGAGCAGCCAGATCCAGACCGCGCCGAGCGCGTCGCCGCCGCGCATCCCCGTCCGGAGCTCCTCGGTCCCCTCGGCGGCGTACGCCCAGCCGACGAAGACCGCGAGCAGGAGTCCGCCGCCGATGAGCAGCACCTGGTTGGCGAGCACGTCGTACGCGGTGAGGTAGCGCAGGTCGATCGCCGTCGGGATCCCCAGGAGGAAGATCGCGACCGCGACACCGGCGGTCGCGGGCTTCCGGTCGACGTCGAACGTCTCGGTGACGTAGGCGACGATCACTTCGAGGATGCTGAACGCGCTCGTGACCGCGGCCATGAACAGCGCGACGTAGAACACCGTGCCGACGGCCCGACCGGCCGGGAACTCCGCGAACGCGGTCCCGAGCGCCACGAACACCGTTCCCGGGCCGCCCGTCCCCGGATCGACGCCCTGCGAGAACAGGAACGGGAAGATGGCGAGGCCGGCTAAGAGCGCGATGGAGGTGTCGACGACGAGGATGATCAGACCGTCGTTGAGCAGACTGCGGTCCTCGCCGAGGTAGGAGGCGTACGTGACCATCACGCCCATCCCGAGCGAGAGGGTGAAGAAGGCCTGTCCGGCCGCGTCGGGCAGCAGCGCGAGCGCGTCGCCGAACAGCGTCGAGACGTCCGGCGAGAGGTAGAAGGCGTACCCCTCGGCCGCGCCCTCCAGCGTCGCGCCGTAGCCGGCGAGGAGGACGAGCAGGACGACGACGCTCGGGATCATGAACTTCGCCGCGCGTTCGAGGCCGTTGCGGACGCCGAGGACGACGATGCCGGCGACGAACGCCATGAACAGCGCGTCGAAGGCGATCGCGTTCGCTCCGACCGACACCGACTCGAAGTACGCCGCGGGGTCGCTGGTGTACGCGCCCGTGACGCTCGCGATGATGTACTGGATCACCCAGCCGCCGACCACGCTGTAGTACGACAGGATGACGAAGCCGGCGAGCGCGCCGAGGCCGCCGATGAACCGCCAGTTCGAGCGGCCGAGCGCCTCGAACGCCCCGATCACGTTGCGGTTCGACCGCCGCCCGATCACGAACTCCGCCAGCACGAGCGGTAACCCCACCCCGACGACGAGCAGGAGGTACGCGACGAGGAACGCCGCGCCCCCTGACTCGGCGGTGAGGAAGGGGAATCGCCAGACGTTTCCGAGTCCCACGGCGCTGCCCGCCGCCGCGAGGATGAACCCCGCCCGCGTCGCCCACGATTCTCGTTGGACCATAGTCGGCGAATATCGACCATCGGGCCTATGAAAGGCGTTCGATCGCGGCGCGCCGACGGGGCGTCCCGCGATCGGGCGACGCGACGGCGTCGCATCCCGCGACGCGACGGTACTGCGTCCGGAACGGTGCGCTTTAATCACCCCGACGATAATCCCGTGATAGTATCATGAGAGTATTCCAGCGGCCGGAGACGGCCGATCGGACGATGGCGTCCCCGGAGGGTGAGTGACCCGTGCCCAAGATCAGCGTCGAGATCCCCGGCGAACTGCTCGACGACCTCGACGAGCACGTCGGCGACGACGGGAAGTTCGTGAACCGCAGCGACGCGGTCCGGGCGTCGATCCGCAAGACGCTCGACCGCCTCGACGAGATCGACGCGCGGCACGGCCGGCTCGACACCGGCGGCGTCGACGGGGGCAACATCGACGGGGGCGACGCCGACCACGGCGACGAGGCGAGCGATGAGTAGCCGGACGCGGGGAGAGGCCCGGAGCGGCGGCCCCTTCGCGGCCGACCCGCTCGACCGCTCCGCGGTGGCCGCGGTCGGGCTGATCACCCTGTTCGTCGTCGCCCTAGCGACCGCGCAGCTCACCGCCGCGAAGGTGCTCGCGCTGCCGCTCCCGGTCGCGCTCCCGGTCGTCGGCGCCGAGATCACCCTGCCGGGCGCCGCGCTCGCGTACGCGCTGACGTTCCTCGCGTCCGACTGCTACGCCGAGCTGTACGGCCGCCGCGCCGCGCAGGTGGTCGTCAACGTCGCGTTCCTCGCGAACTTCCTCGTCCTCGCGCTGGTGTGGTCGACGCTCGCCGCCCCCGGCGTGAATCCCGAGATCTCGGCCGCGTTCGACACCGCTCTCGCGCCGGCGACTGGCGTCGTCGCCGGCAGCCTGCTCGCGTACGTCGTGAGCCAGAACTGGGACGTGTTCGTCTTCCACGCGATCCGCGACCGCACCGGCGAGGGGCTGCTGTGGCTCCGCAACATCGCCTCGACCGCGACGAGTCAGGCGATCGACACCGTGATCTTCGTCGGCGTCGCGTTCTACGTCGCGCCGGTCCTGCTCGGGACCGGGGAGCCGTTCGCGCCGTCGCTCCTCCTCACGCTCGGCCTCGGGCAATACCTCCTCAAGCTCGCGATCGCCGTCCTCGACACCCCGATCGTCTACCTCGTCGTGGGCGCCGTGCGCGAGTAGGCGACCGCCGCGCTCGGCGGTCCGCGCCGAGGGGCGCAAGAAACTTACCGCCCGCCGTCGTGTGAACGGTACGCATGGATCTCCGCGTGCAGGGTGACGTTCCCCCCGATCCGTTCCTCGGCGCCGCCGACCTGTTCGAGACCGAGTGGTCCCTCGACGATCCGGTTCACGTGAAGGTGCGCGAGGACCCCGACGAGCGGACGTGGGCCGGCCACTACGACGGCTACCACGTCCTCAACGTCTCGAAGCGCGCCGCCACCAGCGCGATGGCCCGCGAGCTGGCCGTCCACGAGCTCTCGCACATGGCCCGCTACGAGGAGGGCCACGCCTCGCACGTCCAGTCGACGGAGGAGGCGCTCTACCTGGGCCTCTCGGGCGAAAAGGTGGAGCGCCGCAAGCTCGCGCACTGCTACCAGATCGCGAACCACATGAAGGACATCTACGCCGACGACATCACCCTCTCCGTCGCGCCCGCGGACAAGCTCCTCGGCTTCCTGGAGTCCACCCTCGCGGCCGCTGTCGCCGACCGCCCCGCCGTCTCGCGGGACGGCTCGCCGCCCGTGACGGCCGGCGCCGACCCGGAGATCACCGCGGTCAACGCCGCGTTCGCGCTCGCCCTCGTCGAGCGCCACGAGATCGCCGGACGAGACCACCGGATCTACGACCTCGCGCGCGCCGCCGGCAGCGACACCGACGCGGTCGACGTCGACGCGTTCAAGGAGCGCTTCCTCGGGCTCGGTCCCGACCCCTCCGAGAGCGACTACCGGAAGGCGCTCGTCGCGGCCGCCCGGGCGTACGCGGTGTGAGGGGCGATGAGAGGCTGAGAGAGGGGTAGGGGTTCGAACACGGCACGGGCGATCGACGACAACTGTTTATAAATGAATAGTGCGGCGGCGCGTGCCTGCGAGGCCGCTCCGCGGCCGAGCAGCACCGCGCGAGGGAGTCGCTGGCGGCGCCAGCCGCCCGCGACGAGGCTGGGGAGGCGTGAGGTGCCGTGCGGTTGCGGTCGGAGTGGGACTCAAAGGGGCAGCCGTGAGCGGGACGCAGGCGACGAAAGGACCGCAAGGAGGGAGCGATAGCGACCGACTGAGGACCGCAGCGAGCGTGCGTCCCGCTCACGGCTGGGGCTTTGGAGGTGTGTACCGCACCAGCGACGGCCACGACGTACAGCCGAGCGGCTGAGGCTTTGGGGGAGTTCACCGCACCGGCGACAGCAACGACTCACAAGTGATCGCCATCGCCCGAACGATGCGTACGGGCGACTTATACCGCGTCGTCGGGCGCCGTTTCGGCCTCGCCGGCCCCGCCCTTCTCGGCCCCCTCTTCGTCGACGTCGAGCACCGTTACGCGCGCCGACATGATCCGCGTGTTGTCCACGCGCTCGATGCGGATCCGGACCCCGTCGAAATTGATCTCCTCGCCCTCCTCGACGAGGCGGCCGGCGCGGTTGAAGACGAAGCCGGCGAGCGTCTCGAACTCCTCGCCCTCCGGGAGGTCGATGCCGAGGATCTCGTTGACCTCGTCGATGTTCACCTCCCCCTGGACGACCGCGACGTTCTCTTCGAGGAACTCGACGGGCGCCTCCTCGTCGCCCTCCAAGATCTCGCCGACGATCTCCTCGACCATGTCTTCGAGGGTGATGATCCCCTCCGTGGTGCCGAACTCGTCGATGACGGTGACCATCTGGAGGCGGTTCTCCTGCATCTCCGCGAGCAGCTCGTCGGCGTTCTTCGACTCGGGGACGTGCAGCGTCGGCTTGACGACCCGCGCCAGCGACGGCTCGCCCTCGGAGTAGCGCAGCTCGCGGACGAGGTCCCGGACGGTCACCACGCCGATGATGTTGTCGAGGTTGCCCTCGTAGACGGGGACGCGCTCGTGGTCGGCCTGGATGCACGTCTCGATCGCCTCCTCGACCGGCTGCTCCTTCGCGACCGCGGTGACGTCGAGGCGGGGCGTCATCACCTCCTTGGCGATGGTGTTGTTGAACCGGAAGATGCGGTCGAGCATCTCGCGCTCCTCCTCCTCGATGACGCCCTCGCGCTCGCCCGTCTCGATGATGTCCTGGATCTCGTCGCGGGTGACGTACGTCGACTCGATCGCCGCGGAGCCCCCGATGACGCTGTTGACGCCCTTCACGATGTAGTCGAACAGCACCACCAGCGGGTAGAGCGCGTACTCCGAGGCCTTCAGCGGGCGGGCGATCCGGAGCGCCCACGACTCGGTGTTCTCGACGGCGTAGGACTTGGGGGCGCTCTCGCCGAAGATCAGGACGAGGGTGGTGATCCCGAACGTCGTCGCCAGCACGGACTGCCCGCTGGAGAGGTAGAATCCGAACAGCGCGGTCGCGATGGAGGTCATCGCGACGTTGACGATGTTGTTGCCGACGAGGATCGTCACGAGCAGCCGGTGGGGGTTCTCCTTCATGTCGCGGATCGTCTTCGCGCCCGTGACCCCCTCGTCGACGAGGCTGTCCACGCGGTGCTGCGGGAGGGAGAACATCGCGATCTCCGACGAGGAGAAGAACGCGGACAGGCCGATCAGCGTCAGGATGGCGAGGACGCCGAGGACCGTCACCGCGTTCTCCCCCGGCATCGGCAGCTGTAGCAGACCGGCTGTCAGCGTGCTCGACGACAAGCCCATATTCATTCGTCTTCCGGCGGCGGATGGTTAAAGGATTACCTTCGGCGACCCGGACGAGCGGGCGAACCGGCGGTCGGCGGCGGAACGGGTCGGCGGTCGGCGGTTGGCGGTCGGCGGCGAGACGGACCGCGGATCGCTCTCGATCGCGCCGGGCGAGCGCGGAGCGTGCCGCGGCCGACACGATTACACGTCCCGCGGTCGAATCGACGCCCATGACGGAGCCACAGATCACCCTGTACAGGTTACAGGCGTGCCCGTACTGCGAGCGCGTCGTCCGGACCCTGAACCGGTTCGGCCTGGAGTACGAGTCCCGGTACGTCGAGCCGATGCACTCGGAGCGGAACGTCGTCAAGCGCGTTTCCGGCGCCCGGAGCGTCCCGGCGATCGTCGACCGCGAGACCGGGGTGACGATGTCCGAGAGCGCGAACATCGTGGAGTACCTCGAAGGGACGTACGGCGACGCGGCGGCCGACGGGGGCCGCGCAGTCGACGACGCGGCGACCGACGGGGGCCGCGCAGTCGACGAGGGAGGTGCCTGAGATGCCCGACTTCGACGTCGTCTCCCTGCCCGAGACGGACCACGTCGCCGAGGGCGACGCGGCGCCCGACTTCACCCGCCCTCTCGTGAACGAGGAGTACTGGGAGGACCGCGCGCTCGACGACGTCGTCGACGGGCCGACGCTCCTCGTCTTCCATCCGATGGACGGCGCCTTCCAGGCGACCTACCTCTACAACACGATCGACGACCACGGGTGGGCCGACGACCTCGACGTGGTCGGCCTCTCGATCTCGTCGCCGTACGCCCACAAGCGCCTGCTCGCCGAGCGCGGCGAGGACGTCCGGATCTTCTCGGACCCCGGCGCGGGCGTGATCGAGGAGTACGGCGTCGCTCACGACATCGACGGCATGACCGGGATCACCGAGACGCGCCCGGCCGTGTTCCTCCTCGACGCCGACCGCACCGTCGAGTACGCGTGGGTCGCGAGCGAGCACCCCGAGTTCCCCGACGCCGAGGCGATCGACGACGCGATCGGTCGGCTCGTCGACTGAGACCGTCGTCGATATCGGCTCGACCGAGGCCTCGTCGACGCCGGTTCGACTGGTCCCGACGACGGTCTCCGCCGTGCGACCGCGTCGCCCACACACGTCATCCTTTTTTAAATCGCGGCCGAACGGTCGGCCGTGACGGACGACACAGACGATCGGGAGCCTCGGCCCGGATCCGAGCCGGATCCCGGACGCGACGCGGACCCGGGACGCGACGCCGCGAGCCGCCGTGACGACGTCCGGCGGGCGGCCGCGGCGGTCGCCGACGGCGAGCCCGTCGTCTACCCCACGGAGACGGTGTACGGGCTCGGCGCCGACGCGCTCGACGCCGACGCCGTCGAGCGCGCCTTCGAGCTGAAGGGCCGCGACCGGTCGAAGCCGCTCTCGCTGGGCGTCGCGAGCGTCGACGACGCGCTTCGCTACGCCCGCCCCACCGAGTTCGCGGTCGCGTTCGCCCGGGCGTTCCTCCCCGGCCCGGTGACGGTCGTCATCGAGCGCGGCGACGCGGTGCCCGACGCGCTCACCGCCGGGAGCGACCGGGTCGGGATCCGCGTGCCCGACCAGCCGGTCGCGAGGGCGCTCCTCCGTGAGACCGGCCCGCTCACCGCGACGAGCGCGAACGTCTCCGGAACGGGTAGCGTCACCGACCCCGCCGACCTCGACGACCGGATCCGCGAGGGGGTCGGCGCGGTGATCGACGACGGCGAGACGCCCGGCACGGAGAGCACCGTCGTCGATCCGGAAGCGGGGACGGTCCACCGCCGCGGCGCGATGGCCGGCGCGATCGAGGCGTGGCTGGCGGACCCGCCGGTGTAGGGCGGAGCGTAGCGTAGAACAGGCCGCGACCTCAGACCGCGAGCTCGCCCTTCTCGCTGAGCACCTCGACCTCCTCGGCGTCGACCGCGTCAACGTCGAGCCAGTGCGGTACGTACTCCCGTTTGTCGTACGCCTCGCGCTCGTCCTCGCTGCCGACGGTGCACCAGAGCTGGGGCTCGTCCGGGCCGTGCCAGCCGCCCTGGACGTTGATGCCGAAACAGACCAGCTCCTCGCCCTCGTACTCGATCACCGCGTCCCGCCGGATCCCGGGGTCGCCGCGAATGATGAGGTGTTGCATACCCCGCCGTTCGCGGGTTCCGTGCTTAATCGCTTCGATACGGCGGATCGGTCCGGCGGTGAGGCCTTCCCTCATCCGGAGTAGTAGTACTCGCCCTCGCGCTTCTGCCTGCTGTCGAGCTGCGAACCCGGCTTGTTGATCCGGGGGCGGCCCGTGCGCTCGTCGCGGCGGAAGGTGATGTCGAGGTCGGCGAGGAACTCGTTCATCCCGTCGCGCATGTCCTGCGGCGGCGCGGCGCGACCGCGCTCGGCCGGCTCGCCGTCGAACACCATCAGGCGGTCGGCGAGGAGGTCGATCATGTAGATGTCGTGGTCGATCACCATCACGGTCGCGTCGTGGTTCTCGGCGTACCGACGGATCGCCGTCGTCGCGCGGACGCGCTGCTCGACGTCGAGGTGCGCGGAGGGCTCGTCGAGCAGGTAGAGGTCGGCGTCCTCGGAGAGACAGGCCGCGATGGCGACGCGCTGGCGCTCGCCGCCCGACAGGTCCGCGAGGTTCTGCTCCATGATCCGCTCCAGTTGGAGCGGCTGGGCGACCTCCGTGTTCCAGTAGGAGGAGCCGAACTCGTCGGTGATCGAGGAGAGGAACGCGTCGACGCGCATCGGCTGGTCGATCTCGATGTACTGCGGCTTGTACGCGATGTCGAGCGCGAAGTCGAGCGCGCCCTCGTCCGGCTCCAGCGAGCCCGCGAACAGCTTCGCGAGCGTCGACTTCCCGATCCCGTTCGGCCCGACGACGCCGAGCACCTCGGAGTGGTTGATCTCGCCGCCCTCGACGTGCAGTTCGAACTCGCCGTCGCCGTACGACTTCGAGAGGTCGGGGTACTCCACCAGCGTCTCGCTGCGCGAGGCGACGCGGGGCGCGTGCTCCTCGAAGGTGATCGCGGAGGGGCGGATCCGCATGTTCTCGTTGTCGAGGTACCCCTTCAGGTACTCGTTGATCCCGTTGCGGACCGACTTGGGATCGGTGATGACCCCGTACGCGCCGGGCTCCCCGTAGGCGACGTGGAGGGTGTCGGCGAGCAGGTCGAGGATGGCGAGGTCGTGCTCGACGACGAGCATCGAGCGGTCGGCGGCGTCGTCGTCCGCCAGCTCCCGGATGAGCCGGGCGACGATCATCCGCTGGCCGATGTCGAGATAGGGGGTGATCTCGTCGAGGAAGTAGAAGTCGGCGTCGCGGGCGAGACACGCCGCGATGGCGACGCGCTGGAGCTCCCCGCCGGAGATGGAGTCGATGTCCTGGTCCATCACCGGGGCGATGTTGAGCCGCTCGATCAGCTCGTCGAGCGCGCCGCGCTCGTCGGTGCGCTCCAGCAGCTCGCGGGTGTTGCCGTCGAACTGCTTCGGGATCTGGTCGACGTACTGGGGTTTGCGGGAGACGCTCACGTCGCCCGCCTTCAGCGATTTCAGGTAGTTCTGAAGCCCCGTGCCGCGGAACCGGTCGAGCACGCGGTCCCAGTCGGCCTCCGCCTCGTGGTCGCCGAGGTTCGGGACCATCTCGCCGGCGAGCCCGTGGATCGCGGTCGACTTCCCGATCCCGTTCGGGCCGAGGATGCCGGTGACGTTGCCCGGCTCGGGGGTCGGAAGCCCGTACAGCGAGAAGGCGTTCTCGCCGTAGCGGTGGACCGGGTCCTCGTCGAGCTCGGAGGGGAGGTTGATGATCTCGATCGCGTCGAACGGGCACTTCTCGACGCAGATCCCGCAGGTCTCGCCCAGACAGATCTCCTCGGAGATGTGGATCTGGTCCGGGTCGCCCTCGACCGCGTCCTCGCCGCGCTCGGTGATGCACTCCTTGCCCGTCCGGTTCGGCGGGCAGTAGTTCGCGCACTCGTAGTTACACCGGTCGGGCTGACACCTGTCGAGGTCGACCACGGCGATGCTGTCGTCCGCCATCTCACGCCACCAGTTGCACGCCGGACGTGGCCAGCACGGTGTAGCTGATGAACCACAGCGTGAACGTCAGGAACGCCACGTAGAGGTTGTCCTTGACGCCGAAGTCGCCGACGCCGATGACCTTGTACAGCGGGAACTGGGCGAGCACGAACGCGCCGAGGACCAGCACGACCGTCGTGCTCTGTGCGGCGGCCACGGTCGTGCCCACGTAGGCGGCCGAGACGACGCCGGCGGCGATCCCCGCCAGACAGCAGATCGTCGTGACGACCACGCCGCGCGCGTGGCCCGACATGCCCGAGTCGTCGCTCATACCAACGGATCCGCGAGCACCCGTGAAAAGCCGTTCGTTCCGGCCGTCGCGCGTTCGGGACCGTCGGCGTCGAGCGCGGGCGAGACGTGAGGCCGACGCGAACGCGGAGGACCCGTGAGGCCGAAAAAAAACGCGAGCGGCGCGAGGCGAGCAGAGGCGATGAGCGAGGCGGGCGGGGGCGATGAGCGAGGCGGGCGGAGACGACAAGGCGAGAGCGCGCGCGAGCCCCGTCGCTGACTGACTGGTCAGTCGAACGGGCATATACCGGAGCATGTTGCTGGTTATCAGCGCGATAACCGGCAATAAAACCCGGATAATGCGGGAGAATCCCGGAAATGGGACCGCGGGCCATCAACATTTATGCCGATGTGCGGTTTCGAATCGTAACGATGGAAGGAACCCAATCGGAGGGGCTCGACGACCTCCCACCGAGCGCCAAACTCGTCTTCAAGGTGCTCGAATACAACGGTCCGCTGACACAGAAGGGCATCGTTCAGGAGTCGATGCTGTCGGCCCGAACCGTTCGGTACGCCCTCGAACGGTTGGAGGGGATCGGGGTCGTCGACGAGGACGTCTACTTCGCTGACGCCAGACAGAACCTCTACAAGCTCACCGAGCCCGCACAGGAGTTCACCGGCGAGGAGTGCGACGCCTCCTGTACCGCCGACTGAACCCGACGACCGGTTCGGACCCGCCCGACCTCGCCGACCACACGGTCGTTCGCGCCGCGGAGCGGCGCGCTCGCCGGGTCACTCGACTCGCCCGGTCGACGCCTCACCGGCACCCCGCGCCGCCTCCGCGATCGTGAGCGCGACGGCGACTAACAGCGCGAACGTCGCCGCCAACACGAACGCCAGGAACAGGAACCAGACGTCCGGCCCGAACAGCGGGTACTCCCGCGTGTCGATCACGGGGCCGAGCAGCTCCAGCGTCCGGACGAGGTACAGCAGGACCGCGAGCCCGGCGCCCGCGACGAGACCGATCCGGACGTTCCGGTAGAACGCCAGCGACTCGAGGAGGACGAGCATCGGGGGTTTAGAGGAGCTCTCGTCGGTCACGGGAACGCGTAGTCGCCCGGCGCGCAAAGAGCCTCCGGAAGCGGCTCGGGAGCGACCGTCGCCGCCCGGAATATCACGATCGAAAATAGACGTTTGAGTCCCTAACAACGTCAATACCAGCCATCAAGTGGGGTCGGGGCGAAGCGAGTCCATGGCCAAGGTCGTCCTGTCGTCGTTCCCGATGATCGACCCGGAGACGTACCGCGAGGTGCTCGGCGAGCGCGTCGACGAGCCCGTCGAGATCGAGGTCGCCGACCTGGGGTCGGCCGAGCGGGTGATCGAGGCGGCCGCGGGCGCCGACGCGGTCGTCACCGACATCAACACGCCGGTCACCGCCGAGGCGCTCGCGGCGCTCGACCTGGAGGTCGTCGTCCGGTCGGCGGTCGGCGTCGACAACGTCGACGTCGGCGCCGCGGCCGACGAGGGCGTCACCGTCACCCGCGTCCCCGACTACTGCACCGACGAGGTGGCGACCCACTCCGTCTCGCTGCTGCTCGCCTGCCTGCGCTCGCTGAAGTCGTACGACGACGACGTCGCCGCCGGCGGCTGGAGCTGGGAGACCGGCCGGCCGGTCCGCCGCGTGAGCGCCTCGACGATCGGACTGCTCTCGTTCGGACCGATCGCGAAGCGCGCGGCCGAGCAGCTCGCCGGCTTCGACGCCGAACTGCTCGCGCACGACCCGTTCGTCGACGCCGACGAGATGGCGGAGTACGGCGTCGAGGAGGTCGGGTTCGAGGCGCTGTTCGACCGCGCCGACCACGTCGGCGTCTACGCCCCCCTGACCGACGCGACCCGGGGGATGGTGGACGCCGACGCGCTCGCGCGGCTCGGCGAGGACTCGGTCGTCGTCAACGTGAGCCGCGGCCCGGTCGTCGACGCCGACGCGCTGCTCGACGCGCTGGAGTCCGGGGCGATCAAGGGCGCCGGCCTCGACGTGCTCGCCGAGGAGCCGCCCGAGGACGACCCGCTAGTCGGTCGCGACGACACCGTCGTCACGCCTCACGCGGCGTGGTACAGCGAGGAGGCCAGGGACGACCTGAACCGGAGCGGCGCGGCCGACGTCGCCGCCGTCCTCAACGGCGAGACGCCGGCCGGTCGGGTCGACCCCGACGCCGACTGGCTGTAGGCGGGACGACGAGGCGACCGGCGGCGCGAGCGGGGACTGGTTACAGCCGGTCGAGCGCGTCGAAGTCGTCGCCGTCGCTCTCGCCGTCCCCGTCGCCGTCGGCGGTTCCGGAATCGTCCGCCTTCGCCGCCTCGAACTCGCCCGCCTCCAGCCCCGCCGCTAACCCGGGACCGAGGTCGTACGTGTCCCGGACCGTCTGGGCGAGCACGCCGTCGCGGTCGAAGACGACGTAGACGGCGACGAAGTCGTGGGCGGCGGGCCGCAGCACGAACACCTCGCGCGGGCCGTCGTCCTCGCGCGACTCGTTGACGCGGGCGACGAGCGGCTCGATCGGGAGCCGCGCGGCCCGGAGGTCGGCGAAGGCGTCGCCGCCGGGCGCGTCGGCGAACAGGTACAGCGCTCCGTTCGGCTCGCCGTCGTTCGACCGGGTCGTGATCGAGCCGACCGCCTCCCCCTCGGCGCGGATCCGGTCCCACGTCTCGACCGCCGCCTCGAACATCCCCTCGACGTCGTCGGCGAACCGGAACCGGCTCTCGCGGGCGACCTCGACGTCGACGAACCGCGCCGAGGCGTCCGTCCACGCCAGCGTCGCGTCGACGACGTGGCCGGGCTCCAGCGACGCCACGCGCTCGGCGAGCTCCCCCTCGTACCCCTCCGCGGTCGCGTACAGGGGATCGAACCGGTCCTCGGCGTCGGCCGCCGTCGGATCGATCGGTCCGTCCGGGAGTTCGACGAGGACGAACTCCTCGGGGGCGTCGGCGGCGTCGGGAGCTGCGTCGCCCCCGCCGCCGTCGGAGTCGTCCTCGATGTCCGGTCGCGGCCGCCGGTCGTGCACGCGGAACCGGCCGCTCGTCGTCGGGTCCATACGCGTGGATCGGTCGGCGGGCTGATAAGCGGGGCGGACCGGGGCGCGAACGGATTCGCCGAGATATCGGTGTCGTCCCGTCGATACCCCGCCATATCGACGCCGCCGCGGGGCGGATCCGTGTCGTTATGGGGCGGGCGACCCAACGGAACGGTAAATGGGGATCCTCGAGGACAAGTCGAACGCCCGCCTGTTCTACAAGTACCTCTCGAAGGTGTACGACCGGGTCAACCGCTTCAACTGGAACGAGGAGATGCGTTCCGAGGCGCTCTCCTGGCTGGAGTTCGGCGACGATCCGAGGGTGCTCGACGTCGGGTGCGGCACCGGGTTCGGCACCGAGGGACTGCTGGAACACGCCGACGACGTGCACGGGCTCGACCAGAGCGTCCACCAGATGGAGAAGGCGTTCGAGAAGTTCGGGAAGCGCGACCTGGTGAACTTCTACCGCGGCGACGCCGAGCGGCTCCCCTTCCGCGACGACGCGTTCGACGTCGTCTGGTCGTCCGGCTCGATCGAGTACTGGCCGAACCCCGTCGAGGGGCTCCGAGAGCTGCGCCGCGTCGCCAGGCCGGGCGGACAGGTGCTCGTCGTCGGCCCCGACTACCCGCGCAACCGCGTCCTCCAGCGGGTCGCCGACGCGATCATGCTCTTCTACGACGAGGACGAGGCCGACCGGATGTTCGAGGCGGCGGGCTACGAGGAGTTCGAACACCACATCCAGCGGGCGACCCCGCGGAGCCCCCGAGCGATCACGACGGTCGCTCGCGTTCCCGGGGAGTAGCGCGCGACGGGTCGACGCGCTCGGTTCCTTCGCTTCGCCGTCGTTCATCTCGGTTCGACGACCGTCTCTAACGCCGCGACCGGCCGCCCGTCGACGGAGATCTCGACGGCGACCGCGCGGCCCGGTTCGAGGACGGGGTCGTTCGTCCCCGCGACGCGGAACGACGCCTCCCCGCCGACACGCCAGTCGCCGCCGCTGGCGGCGTTGAACGCGCCGGTCGGTCCCGGCCGGAACCCCGCCGCGGAGAAGAACGGCACCGGCGGCTGGCGGGCGAGGGGCTCACCGTCGACGGTGACGCGGACGTCGAGCTCGCTCGCGTCGAGGGCGTCGCCGCCGCGGTGCGTGACCGCGATCCGGTCGTCGGTCGCCGACAGCGACAGCGACGCCGTCGGGGCGGGCTCGACGGGCTCGGCGGGAGCGCCGAGCGCGACGGTGACGACGCCGCCCGCGAGGACGACCGTGATCGCGAGCAGGAGGACGCCGGCGACCGGGGCGAGCGCGCGGGCGGAGCGGCGGGCGTCCGCGTCGGTCTTTCGACGCGGCGGCGAGCGCGACGGCGGCGGTAAGCTGTCGGAGAGCACGGCGCGACTGGTCGCGGTATCCGATAAAAACGTCAGGACCGGGCGAGCGGAACCGCGGCGAGCGCCGCCACCGCGACTGCGGTGGCGAGGTTCAGCCCCCGTGTCGGGCGGGCGAACCCAAGGACCGTCTCGACGCCGACCCAGATCGCCAGCGCGACGCCGACGGCGACGGCCGTGGCTCGCCCCCACGAGCGACCCGCGTTGACCCCGTAGCCGGCGACGAGCGGACAAACGCCGAACAGCAGGAGGAGGAGGACGCCGGGGAGTAGGAAGTCGTCGACGGGGGTCGCGGCGAGCGGAGCCGGCGACGCGTTCACGAGGCCGCCGGAGGGGTCGACGACGAGCGCGACGCCGCCGACGGCCGCACGCGCCGCGAGCTGGCCGAGCGCGGCGAGGAGCAGCCAGTGCGAGAGGGGCCGACCGCGGAGGCGCATAGTCGGGGGTCGTCGCGGGACCGACAAGAGGCCAGTGCCGGGTTCCGATAGGCCGGGAACCCGCGGTTCCGGACGGCGGACGCCCGCGGTTCGTGTGCCGCGCTACCCCTCGTCGACGGGCCGCGGCGTCGGGATCGGCCCGAGACCGTCGACGACGACGACGCGGGGCTCGTCGACGACGGTGATGCGGTACGACCCCGCCGGCGAGAGCGTCCGGACGACGCCGTCGTCGTTCGTGGTGCCGATCGCTCTGCTGTCGCTGTCACCGACGCTTTTCGTGACGGTGACGTCGGGCTCCGGCTCGCCGGTCTCCTCGTCGAGGACGGTCACGGTCACCGGTCCGCCGACGTAGCTCCGGTCGACGGTGACGGTGAACCCGTCGCCGGTCTCGGAGACGCGCTCGGCGTCGGGGAAGGCGTCGAGGTCGATCCGCTGGTGCTCGACGAACACCTCCCGCGTTCCGCCGCTGACGAAGGTGCGGAGGATCCCGTACTCGTGCGGGACGGTGATCCGCTGGACGGAGCCGACCCCGAACGCGTCGGGCGCCCGGAGCGCCGCCGTCTCGGGGTACGACTCGGACGTTACCTCGATCGCGGCGTCGTTGCTTATCGGGCCGCCGCCGCGGTCCCAGCGGTCGTTCCGGAACGTCTCGCGGACGTACTGGCCGTCGACGATCGTCGCCAGCGTGACCGAGTTCGGGGTCGATTCGATATGAATCTCGGCCGCAGAGACCTCGCCGCTGGCGGTCGCGAGCGCGAGGTCGCGGACGGGCCCCTCGTACACCTGAATCGCGACCTGGAGCTCGTCGAGCCGAGTCGGGGAGCTGAAGCCGTCGGTCGCTTCCGCGAGCGCGTCGATCTCTTCGAGCCGCCGGTCGTACTCTTCGGCGATGGCGGAGATGCGGACGAGCTCGTTGAGGAACTCCCGGTCGGAGAGGTTCCCGGAGGCGTGCGCCCTGAACGCGTCCGACTGGCGGCCGTGGAGGCGCTCCTCGCCGCGTTCGACGCGATCGAGCGCCGCGAGGATGAGTCGACGCCGCTCCGCGTTCGTCTCGGCGCTCTCGATCCGGTCGACGACCGCCGCGGTCTCCACGGCGGCCTCGGCGTCCGCGACCGAGAAGGAGAGCGCGGGACCGAGGTTCGCGCCGCGGGGAGCGCTGGCGACCCGGGAGTCGGCGCCGGCCGGCGCGGAGAGCGTTCGGAACGTGAGGTTCGGCTCGTCGACCTGCGAGGGGTCGTTCGGGAGCCGCGGCGGCTCGATCGGGTCGGCGGCATCGACCGGAATCGAGCCGGGGACCTCGGCGATCGCCGTGGAGTCGGACCCGAAAGCGGGGGACGTCGTCCCTGCGACCGGGACGACCAGCAGCAGGACCGCGACGACGATAGGGAGGGCTCTCATCGTTCGATGGTTCGACCCCTGATATAAAAAATCCACCTCAACGGCCCCGCACGGCCCGGCGGCGCCGGGTCGGTCTGCGACGCTTCGGATGACCGAACGGACGTTTCCCGCCCACAAACCGACTATGGAAAGCGTTTTGCCCGGTCCACGAGAGGACAGACGTGCATGCGGAATCCCCTTCGCGTCCTCCTCGTCTCGCTGTTCGCCCTCCTCCTCGTCGGCGGCGTCGCGGCGCCGGTCGCCGGGGGCGCGGTCGCGTCCCCGGCGGCGTCTCCGCTCGACCCGTCGGCCTCGCACGGAGCGCAGACCGCCGAAGCGCCGTCGGCGGAGGCCCTCGGGACGACCGCGGGCCCCGCCGCGCAGATCGACTCCGACTTCGACCCGAACACGGCGACCCGGATCCGGATCGAACCGACGCCGGACCGCGACGCGCGGTGGGAGGTGTCCGTCAGGTACGCGCTGGCCGACGAGACGGAGGTCGGGGCGTTCCGGAGCGCCGGCGAGCGGTTCCGCGACGGCGAGGTCGGCCCGACCCCCGCGCTGTTCGAGGGGTTCGCGCGGGAGGCGAGCCGGACCGTCGACCGGACGATGCGGATCCGGGCCGTCAACCGCGAAGTGATCGTCCACGAGGATCCGTCCGAGTTCGACGTCGCCGACGACGGGACCGTCGCCGTCGGCGAGCTCCGACTGACGTTCGTCTGGACGGAGTTCCTCGGGACCGACGGCGACGACCTCGTGCTGGGCGACGCGCTGACGACCCCTGAGGGGACGTGGCTCCGGTCGCTCGGCGAGGGACAGACGCTGGAGGTGGCGACCCCGGAGCGGTACACCGTCACCGGGACCCCCGGCGCCACCGTCCCGCTCCGCGACAACGCCGTGATAATCGAGGGGCCGCGCACGTTCGCCGAGGGCGAGCGAGTCGCCGTCGTGTACGCGTCGACGGGGCCCGTGGGCCCCCCGTGGGAGATGCTCACCGCCGCGATCGTCGTCGCCGCGCTGCTCATCGCGGGGAGCGTCGTCGGCTACCGGCGGATAGAGACCAATGGGGACGACGTGACGGACGCAGCCGGCGCGAACGGCGCGAACGGCGCGAACGGAAACGGCGAGGGCGCCTTCCGGGAGACGGGTGAGGGAGCCGGCCCGAACGGCGGGGCGGTCGGGCCGCCGGACGCCGAGGGGGATCCCGACGGGTCCGCGGAGTCGGAGCCCGAGGAGGACCTCTCGCTGCTCTCGGACGAGGAGCGCGTCGAGCGGCTTCTCACGGAGAACGGCGGACGGATGCGGCAGGCCGACATCGTCTCCGAGACCGGCTGGTCCGACGCGAAGGTCTCGCAGCTCCTGTCGGAGATGGCCGACGGGGGACGGATCGAGAAGCTCCGCCTGGGCCGCGAGAACCTGATCTCGCTTCCGGACGGCGACGACGAGTCGGCGGACGGAGAGAGCGGGACGGCGGACGACGACCGCGCCGGGCGGTGAAGGGGCCCCGGATCCCGAACGCGGTAGGCGGCGAGGCCCGTCCGGAGCCAACTCCTCGCGGCGAGTGAGGCGTTTCGAAAACCCTTACAGGGCGAGCGACGGAGTAACGATCATGAAGGTTCTAGTGACAGTCAAAGAGGTCGCGGAGGCGGACGACGACTTCGCGATCGAGGGGACCGACATCGCGGAGTCGGACCTCGAGTACGACCTCAACGAGTGGGACGACTACGCCGTCGAGGCCGCGGTGCAGCTGGCGGAGGCCGGCGTCGCCGACGAGGTCGTCACCGTCACCGTCGGCCCGGAGCGGGCGGAGGAGACGATCCGGATGGCGCTCGCGAAGGGGGCGGACCGCGCCGTACGCGTCTGGGACGACGCCTTCGAGGAGGGGTTCGCCGACGTGGCCGCGAAGGTCTCGACGATCGAGGCCGTCGTCGAGGCCGAGGAGCCGGACCTCGTGCTGGGCGGGGTCCAGGCCGCCGACACGGGATTCGGCGCGACCGGGGTCGCGCTCGCCGAGCGGATCGACTTCGAGCACGCCGCGGTCGTCAACGACCTCGAAGTCGACGCGGACGCCGGCGTCGCGCACGTCCGCCGCGAGCTGGAAGGCGGCGTCGAGGAGCTCACCGACGTCGACCTCCCCGCCGTGTTGACCGTGCAGACGGGGATCAACGAGCCGCGCTACGCGAGCCTGCGCGGCATCCGGCAGGCGCAGCGCAAGGAGATCGACGCGAAGGAGCTGTCCGACCTCGGGCTGACCGCCGCGGACGTCGAGAGCGCGCTGACGATCACCTCGATGTACGAGCCGGAGAGCGAGTCGGACGCCGAGATGATCGAGGGCGACGCCGGCGAGGCCGCGGGACGCCTCGCCGAGGTGCTGCGTGACAAGGGGGTGGGCGCGTGATGAGCGTGCTCGTCGTCGCCGAGCACCGCCGCGGGGAGCTCCGCGACGTCTCCTACGAGGCGATCACGGCCGGCCGCGAGCTCGCCGACGCGCGCGGCGGCGACCTCCACGTCGCCGTTATCGGCGGGGACGTGGACGGCTTCACCGAGGACCTGAACCGCGAGGGTGTGGACGCGATCCACGCCGTCGAGAACGGGGAAGAGTTCGACCACAACGTCTACCAGGCGGCGGTCGGAGCCCTGCTCGACCGCACGGACGCCGGGACGGTCGTGGCGCCGAACTCGGTCAACGGCCTCGACTACGTCCCCGCGGTGGCCGAGGACCGCGACCTCCCGCTGGTGACGGACGCGATCGGGTTCGAGCACGACGGCGGCCTGACCGTCACCCGCGAGATGTACGGCTCGAAGGTGGAGACGACGGTCGACGTCGACGGCGACCGCCACGTGCTCACGGTCCGCGGCGGCGAGTGGGCGCCCGCGGAGGGCGTCGGCGACGCGGCGATCGAGTCGGTCGACGTTGAGCTGCCCGAGTCCGGCGCGCGCGTCACCGGCTTCGAGGAGGTCGGCGGCGGCGACGTCGACATCGCCGACGCCGACGTGCTCGTCTCGGTCGGGCGCGGGATCGAGGAGGAGGAGAACTTGGAGCTCGTCGAGGAGCTCGCCGACGCGCTCGGCGCGACGCTGTCCGCCTCCCGGCCGATCGTCGACAACGGCTGGCTCCCGAAGAACCGGCAGGTCGGCCAGAGCGGAAAGGTCGTCACCCCCGACGTGTACATCGCCGTCGGCATCTCCGGCGCGGTCCAGCACGTCGCCGGCATGAAGGGGTCGGACACCATCATCGCGGTCAACACCGACCCGAACGCGCCCATCTTCGACATCGCCGACTACGGCGTCGTCGGGGACCTGTTCGAGGTCGTCCCCGAGCTCATCGACGAGTTCGCCTGAGACCGCGTCGACTGACTCGCCCGAGCCGACGGCCGGGACCCGGTCCCGCCCGCGCCCCGTTCTCGGTTCGTTTATCACCCCGCCGACCTTCCGATCCGCCATGAGCGAGGCCGACGAGCAGACGGCTGCGACCGCGACCGGCCGGGAGATCTGGATCGAGAAGTACCGGCCGCAGTCGCTCGACGACATCCACGGCCAGGAGGAGATCGTCGAGCGGCTCGAAAGCTACATCGAGCAGGACGACATCCCCCACCTGCTCTTCGGGGGGCCTGCCGGTACCGGGAAGACGACCGCGGCCACCGCCATCGCCCGGCAGGTGTACGGCGAGGACAACTGGCGCGGCAACTTCCTCGAGCTCAACGCCTCCGACCAGCGCGGTATCGACGTGGTGCGCGACCGGATCAAGGGATTCGCGCGCTCGTCGTTCGGCGGCGATTTCCGGATCGTGTTCCTCGATGAGGCGGACTCGCTTACTGATGACGCTCAGTCAGCATTACGCCGCACGATGGAACAGTTCTCCGACAACACCCGCTTCATCCTCTCGTGTAACTACTCGTCGAAGATCATCGACCCGATCCAGTCGCGCTGCGCCGTCTTCCGCTTCTCGCCGCTCTCGGACGCGGCCGTCGCCGCGCAGACCCGCGAGATCGCCGCGGCGGAGGGGATCGAGGTGACCGACGAAGGCGTCGACGCGCTCGTGTACGCCGCCGACGGCGACATGCGACGCGCGATCAACTCGCTGCAGGCGGCGGCGACGACCGGCGACGTCGTCGACGAGGAGGCGGTGTACGCGATCACGGCGACCGCGCGGCCCGAGGAGATCGAGTCGATGGTGACGAACGCGCTGGAGGGCGACTTCTCGCGGGCGCGGGCGACCCTGGACACGCTGCTCACGGAGACGGGGATGGCCGGCGGCGACGTGATCGACCAGCTCCACCGCTCCGTCTGGGAGTTCGACCTGAGCGAGCGCGAGGCGGTCGCGCTGATGGAGCGGATCGGCGAGGCCGACTACCGGATCGCCGAGGGCGCCAACGAGCAGGTGCAACTGGAGTCGCTGCTCGCGTCGCTTTCGTTAGAGGAATAGGTCAGTTACGATCGAAGTCTCGGTTCGTTCGCGGCGTACGATCGCAGTTATTTATCACAGACCGACGGTAGCAGCGGCGGGCAGACCGTCTCCGAAGCTCCGGTCGTTCGGCGATATGATGACGATTGAGAATCGACTGGGTACACCTCCAAAGCCCCAGCCGGGAGGCGGACGCACGCTCGCTGCGCTCCTCAGTCGTTCGCTCCGCTCACTCCTTGCGGTGCTTACGTCGCCTGCGTCCGCCTCCCTGCTGCCCCTTTGAGTCCCACCCCGCACCGCACAGCGACCGCACCTCACACCACCCCAACCTCGCGGTTCGCGCTCTCCGAGCGCTCACCGAGCGCTCACCGGCTCCCTCGCGCGTGCTGCTCGCGGCCAGCGGGCCGCTCGCAGGCACGCGCCACCGCCCCGGCACATTCGAGTACTCGTCCCGGGCGCGCTTCTTAAGCCGGGCGCGCACGGACTGCGGGTATGCTCGTCGTCGTCTCCGACACGCACGCACGCGAGGAGTCGAAGCTGCAGGGGCGCACCGCGGAGGCGGTCCGCGAGGCCGACCTCGTCGTCCACGCCGGCGACTTCTACCGCGAACCGGTGCTCGACGCCTTCGAGTCGGCGGCGCGGACGCTACGCGGGGTGTACGGCAACAACGACGACGCCGCGATCCGCGACCGCCTCTCGGAGGTCCGGACGGTCGAGTACGCGGGCGTGCGGTTCGCCGTCACCCACCGCCACCGCAGCGGGGACACGGGACTGGTCATGCTCGGTCGGGGACGCGACGCCGACGCCGTGATCTGCGGGCACAGCCACCGCCCGCGGTTCGACGACTCGGGCGACCTCCCGATCCTGAACCCCGGGAGCCACGCACAGCCGCGAGGGAACCGACCGGGACACGCCGAACTGGAGCCGGCGACCGAGGTGGATGCGGACGGGGACGGAGGGGGCGAGACCGACGGGCGCGACGGGAGCGAGACCGCGCTCGACGGGCGACTCGTCACGCCGGACGGGGAGGTCTTCGAGCGGTTTCGGATCGGGCCGTGAGAAGTACCGCCCGCGGGAGAAGGGGGGGGGAGAGCGGGCGGGACGCGACGCCCCGCGGGCCGAGCCGCGCCGGCGGGCCGGAACGACCGGGGATGGGGAGGGGGGAAAGCAGGGGGAGGGCAGGGGGGAGCGATCGGCGGGGACCGGCCCGATCGACGCGGAGCGATCGCGGGGGAGAGGGCCGAAGCGGGGGTCGCGTCCGTACGTTACGCCGGAGATAGCTTATACCTAGCTTAGGGACAAACACGCGCTTTAGTCACCGCCCGCCGGCGGACGGGAGTCCCGAAACGCCTAACACCGTGCCGACGGATTCGACTGTATGCTCTCGGTCGAACCGCTGTTCGTGGTTATTCTCGTCGGTCTGCTCGGGCTCTTCTTCTTCGGGTTCCTCCTCGTCCGGCGCACGCTGACCGGGCTCCGCGAGGGGTACGAGGACGGCCAGCGGTAATGGTCGTCGTCACCGTTCTCACCCTCGGCGTCGCCGGCGCGGCGAGCATGTTCATGGCGTGGTCGATCGGCGCCGGCTCCTCGGGGTCCACCCCGTTCGCGCCGGCCGTCGGGGCGAACGCCATCTCCGTGATGCGCGCCGGGCTGATCGTGGGCGTCCTCGGGCTGCTCGGCGCCGTCCTGCAGGGCGCGAACGTGACCGAGGCGGTCGGCACGGAGCTGATCGGCGGCGTCACGCTCACCGCCGGCGCGGCCATCGTCGCGCTGGTCACCGCCGCCGGGCTCGTCGCGGTCGGCGTGTTCGCCGGGTACCCGATCGCGACCGCCTTCACCGTCACCGGCGCGGTGGTCGGCGTGGGCCTCGCGATGGGCGGCGACCCCGCGTGGCCGAAGTACACAGAGATCCTCACGCTGTGGGTGCTCACCCCGTTCGTCGGCGGCGGGATCGCCTACGTCGTGGCGCGCTCGCTGATCGGCGAGCGCCTCCCCGAGCGACCGCTCACCGCGGCGCTCGCGGGTCTCGTCGGCGCGATCGTCGCGAACGTCGGGTTCGCGCTGCTCGGCCCCCCGGGCGAGCAGGCGTCGCTCTCGCAGGCGATCGGGCCCGGGCTCGGGGTCGGCGCGGTCGGCACGCCCCTCGTCACGGCCGCGGTGGCCGCGGTCGTCACCGTCGCGGTGTACCTCGACCTCGGCCGCGACCGCGAGGGGGCCCAGCGGCGGTTCCTGCTGGCGATGGGGGGGCTCGTCGCGTTCTCCGCCGGCGGGTCGCAGGTCGGGCTGGCGATCGGGCCGCTCGTGCCCCTGTTCGTCGGCGACGCCGGGATCCCGCTGTGGGCGCTGCTCGTCGGGGGCGGAGTCGGGCTGCTGGCCGGGTCCTGGACCGGCGCGCCGCGGATGATCAAGGCGATCTCGCAGGACTACGCCTCGATGGGGCCGCGGCGGTCGATCTCGGCGCTCATCCCCTCGTTCGCGATCGCCCAGACCGCGGTCGCGTTCGGGATCCCGGTGTCGTTCAACGAGATCATCGTCTCCGCGATCGTCGGCGCCGGCTACGCCGCCGGCGACGCGGGCGTGAGCCGGGCGAAGATGGGGTACACGGTACTCGCGTGGGTCGGCTCGCTCGTCGGGTCGCTGGGGCTGGGCTTCGGCATCTACACCGTCGTGCAGTTCGTGCTGTAGGTGGTGCGACGAACAGGTGGAGCGGTGAATCTCGGAGTTCGGTTATATATAATTGTGGCTGGCAGATCGGCGGTGAGCATCGCCGAAGCCCCAGCCGCTCGGTAGTACGTGGTCGGCGACTCGACGACGAGGAGCTCCAAAGCCCCAGCCGCTCGCTTATAAATCGTTGCTGTCGGTGATATAGAGAACACCTCCAAAGCCCCAGCCGCGAGGACTCGCGCGGCTCGGTGCGCTCCTCGCTCGCGTTGCTCGCTGCGGTGCTTCCGTCGCCGTGCTTCGTCCTCGCGGCTGCCCCTTTGAGTCCCACCCAACCGCTCCGCACCGCAGCCTCACGCCTCCCCAGCCTCGTCGCTCGGTCGGGGCTCCCGCCGGTCGCCCGCTCCCTCGCGACTCCCTCGCGCGTGCCCCTCGGCCGCCAGGCGGCCTCGGCGGCACGCGCCACCGCGGTGGCCGGTCACACCGATCGCCCCCGTGCCCGCCGTCGATCCAGCAGGGTTCAAGTACCCCACCGGCAAAACTCGCGGCATGCAGACGCTGCTTCTGAACGCCGACGACGTCGACGAGAACGCTCGCATGGACCGGGTCATCGACGCGGTGCGCGGCGCGTTCACGGCCTACGAGCGCGGGAACGCGAAGATGCCGGCGAAGTCGTACATCGACCTCCCGGAGTACGACGGCGACTTCCGGTCGATGCCCGCCTACCTCGACGTGCGCGAGGCGGACACCGCCGAGGAGACGGCCGACGGCGAGGGGTGGGACGCGGCCGGGATCAAGTGGGTGAACGCGCACCCGAACAACCCCGCCGACCACGGCCTCCCGACCGTGATGGGGACGATGATCTACTCCGACCCCGAGACGGCGTTCCCGCTGGCGATCCTCGACGGCACGACGCTCACCATGAAGCGAACGGGCGCGGCCGCCGCGGTCGCCACCGACCACCTCGCCGTCCCCGACGCGACCTCGCTCGGGATCGTCGGCGCGGGCGTCCAGTCGTACACGCAGCTGGAGGCCATCGCCGAGGTGCGCGACGTCGAGGAGGTCGTCGTGAGCGACCTCGACGAGGAGCGCGTCGCCGACTTCATCGACGCCTTCGGCGACCGGTTCGACGTCCGGGCGGGCTCCGTTTCGGAGGCCGGCCACTGCGATATCCTCTCGACGGTGACGCCCGTCGAGGACCCGATCGTCGGCCCCGGCGACGTGGGCGAGCACACCCACGTCAACGCGATGGGCGCCGACGCGGCGGGGAAACACGAGCTGGCGGACGAGCTCCTGCTCGACGCGACGATCGTCATCGACGACCGCGAGCAGTGCACCCACTCCGGCGAGATCAATGTCCCCTACGCGGCGGGGACGCTCACCGACGACGATATCTACGGCGAGATCGGCGAGATCGTCGTCGGCGCCCGCTCGGGTCGGGCCGGGGTCGACGCCGGCGGAAACGGCCCCGCGACGGGCGGGGCGGGCGTCACGGGCGTCACCGTCTTCGACTCCACCGGCCTCGCGATCCAGGACGTCGCGGCCGCCCGCGTCGTCTACGAGCAGGCCGACGAGGCCGACAACGGCTCCCCGTTCGACCTGCTCGGACTCGCCGAGTGACCGCGACGGCCTTTTTATCGCTCCCGCCCGTATCGCTCCCGTGCAACTCGTCAGCGTCGCCGCGCTCGCGGAGAACCGGGTGATCGGGAACGACGGCGGCGTCCCGTGGCCGGACCTCCCCGAGGACGTGCGTCAGTACCGCGCCCGCGTCGCCGGCTCGCCGGTGATCTTAGGCCGTCGGACCTTCGAGTCGATGCGCGGCGACCTCCCCGGCCGCCGGCAGATCGTCGTGAGCCGCAGCGTCGACGCGGTGGACGAGCCGACCGCGGTCGTCGCCGACGGCGTCGACGCGGCGATCGACCTCGCCCGCGAGCTCGTCGGCGAGGGCGTCGACGCCGGATCGGTCGACCGTGTCGCCGGGGAAGCGGCGCCCGCCGGGACGGGGTCGCTCGGCGACGCGCCCGAGCCGGCCGTCTACGTCCTCGGCGGCGGGACGGTCTACGAGCTGTTCCAGCCCCGGATCGACCGGATGGTCCTCAGCCACGTCGACGGCGCCTACGAGGGCGACACCCGGTTCCCGGCGTGGGACGAGTCGGAGTGGCGCGTGGCCGACGAGACGGACTACGAGGGGTTCACGCTCCGCGAGTGGGTCCGACGCGCGGACGCCGCGTGAGCCGGCACGTCGCCCGCGACGTGTCAGTCGACTGTCCCTCGTCCGCCAGTCGTCCCCGAGTTAGGCGACCAAACTAAGTGGGTATCGGACGTGGGTCACCTCGATAGATGGCGGCCTCGTGGTGGCTCGTCGGCCTGTTCGCGCTCTCGGCTGCGGCCTGTTTCGTCGCCGCCCTTCACGGGTCTCGCCTGCGGAACGACGACGCCAGGCGCGGGCTCCGCTGGCTCCTGGTCCTCGTCGGCGTCTGGGGGCTCCTCCAGGCCGGGGTGCTGCTCGCGGGCCGGGAGCCGACGGCGGTCGCGCTGTACGTCCTCGCGCTCATCGTCGGCTTCGCCACGCCGTTCGCCTGGCTGTACTTCGCCTCCGCGTACGCCGGCCGGGACTACCACCGCCGGTCGGCGTACCGGCGAGCGGGCCTCGCGGTCTACGTCGCCGTCGTCGCGGCGAAGCTCACGAACCCGATCCACGGCCGGTACTTCGACGCGTCGTTCCGCACCGACCCCGTCCGCCGCCTCCTCATCGACGAGGGGGCGCTGTACTGGGGGTCGCTCGCCCTCGCGTACGCGCTCTCGCTCGTCGGCTTCTACCTCCTGTACCGGCTCTTCCGGGAGTCGGAGCACTCGTCGTGGACGCTCGCCGGGCTGTTCGCGGCGACGGGGCTCCCGGTCGTTCCGAACGCGGTCGCCCAGGCGGCGCCGTCCCTGTTGCCGTCGCTGAGCTACGAACCGCTCGGCGTCGCCGTCTTCGCGGTCGGGACCGTCTACCTCGTGGAGGACACCTTCCTCGCCGTCGAGCGCACGGCGACGCGCTCGTTCGTCGAGCGCACCGCCGGCGGCGTCCTCGTCCTCGACGCCGACGGCCGGCTCCGCGATCACAACGAGCGGGCCGCGGAGCTGTTCCCCGCGATCGCGGACGGCGCGACCCGCGTCGAGGAGGTCTCGCCGCCCGTCGCCGACGCGTACCGCGAGGAGGCCCCCGTCCTCGTCGACGTCGTCGACGCCGGCGGCGACGAGCGGACCTACTGCGTCACGAGCGAGTCGCTCTCCGTCGGCGGGGCGGAGTTCGGCTGGGCGCTGCTCGTGCAGGACGTGACCGCCATCGAGCGACAGCGCGACCGGCTCGAACGCCACGAGGAACAGCTCGGCGACATGGCGGGCGCGATCGCCCACGAGCTGCGGAACTCCGTCGCCGTCGCCGACGGCTACCTCGCGGACGCGGCGGAGCGGCTCGCCGACGACGACGCCGAGGGCGCGGCCGAGTCGGTCGCGGTCGCGCGCCGCCGCGTCGGCCGGATCGGCGGCGTCGTCGAGGACCTCCACACGCTGGTGCGCCACGCCCGCGACTTCGACGAGCCGTCGCTCGTCGACTTCGAGGCGGCGGTGGCCGACGCGGAGTCCGCCGCCGACGCCGACGTCGCGGTGACCGTCGAGGGGAGCGGTCGGGTGCTCGCGACCCCGACGCGCCTCAAGCAGGTGTTCAAGAACGCGCTCGCGTTCGCCGCGTTCAACGGCGCGACGGCGGTGACCGTCTCCCTGACCGACGACGGGTTCGCGATCGCGGACGACGGCCGGTTCGCCGCGACCGACGGCGACGAGGCGGCGCTCCTCTTCGAGTACGAGAGCGCCGAGCCGAGCGCCGACGCGGGCATGTCGCTGCCGAACGTCCGCGCGCTCGCCCGGGTCGAGGGGTGGACCGTGGAGCCCGACCCCGGGTACGAGGACGGCGTCCGGTACGTCGTTCGCGGGGCCACGGTCGAGCGGGACCCGGCCGAGTGAGGAGGGGTCGTCGGCTCAGTCGTCGCTCTCGGCGTCGGAATCGCTGTCAGAGCCGCCGTCGACGCGCTCGGCGAATCCGAACCGCGGCTTGGCCTCGTCGACCTCGACGGTCACGGCCTCGCCCACGTCGGCGTCCGGGACGAACAGCGAGTACCCCTCGACGTACGCGATCCCGTCGCCCTCGTCGCCGAGCTCCTCGACGGTCACCTCCAGCCGGTCGCCGGCCGCGACGGGCGCGGTGTTCAGCCCCCTGGCGACGAGGTACACCTCCGAGGAGGAGTCGCGGGAGGCGGGCGGCGAGACGGTCCGGAGGTACTGGAACTCGCTCCGGACCTCCTCGCGGAAGGCGTCGAGGTCCTCGCCCTGGAACACCTTGACGACGAAGTCCCCGCCGGGCGCGAGCAGCTCCTCGGCCACGTCGAACGCCTGCCGCGCGAGGTGGACCGACCGCGCGTGATCGAGCGCGTACTCGCCGGTCATGTTCGGGGCCATGTCAGAGAGCACCGCGTCCGCGCCGCGCTCGCCGACCGCCTCGCGCAGGTAGTGTCGGGTGCGCTCCTCGGTCATGTCGCCCCGGATGGTCTCCACGTCGCCCTCGTCGAGGTCCTCGATGCGCTGGAGGTCGACGCCGACGACGGTGCCCGACTCGCCCACTTCCTCGGCCGCGACCTGCAGCCACCCGCCCGGGGCGGCCCCGAGGTCGACCACGGTGTCGCCGGGGTCGAGGAGGTCCGCATCCTCGTCGATCTGCTTCAGCTTGTAGGAGGCCCGGCTCCGGTACCCCTGCTGTTTCGATCGGTTGTAGTATTCGTCTTTGCCGCTCATATCTTGATCACCGCGCCCCGGGATGGGACCGCCGAAATCGAGGGCGAAATCGCGCTCATACCCGTAACAACGGGAGCGACCGGGAAATGAACGTCGAATGCGACCGTCGACGGCTCAGTGCGGTTCGGTCCGTTGACACCAGCCGCGAGGAGAGCGACTGTGGCCGAGGGGCGCCCTGGTGCCGGCCGTTGATTTTCGCCGCGACGAGCGGTGAACGGCCGACTCAGAGCGTTTCCGGCCGTTTTATCCGCCTCCATTTTGTACAGTCGATACTCAGATGCCTACCGAAGGAGAGTCGATCGGCTTCGGTGCCCGATCGCAAGAGAACCTGCGCGCCGAGTTCGCCGGCCGCGACCTTGACCGTCACCTCGCGCTGTTCTACGAGTCGACGGCCGCGCAGCTCGACACCGTGTCCGCGTTCCTCTCGCACGGGCTCGCGACCGGGCATCGGTGCGTGTACCTCGCCGATGCGAACCCGCAGTCGCGGATCGAAGCGGCCCTTCGAGATGCAGACGTGGATGTCGCGGCGCGGGCCGCCGCCGGCGACCTCGCCGTCCGCGACGCGTCGGAGGTATACCTCGACGGCGGGTTCGACTCCAGCAACACCGTCACCGAGCTGCGGTCGGAGGCGGAACGGAGCGCCGCGGGCGGCTACGAGGGGCTCTGGCTCGCCGGGGAGAACACGTGGGCGTTCGGGGCCGAGAAGTCGTTTGACGAGATCGTTGATTTCGAGTTCGCGTTCGACTCGGCGTGCCCCGACGAGCCGGTGACCGCGCTGTGTCAGTACGACCTCCGACGGTTCGACGAGGCGGCGGCCGCGAAGGCGCTGCGGACGCACCGACAGGTCGTCTTCGACGGAACGCTCTGCGAGAACCCCTTTCACGTCTCGCTCGAAGCGTACCGCTCCGGAGACGCGGAACATCCCGACGCTCGACTCATGTTAGAGCAGGCCCGGGGACTGGCCGAGAGCAACCGGGAGCTGGATCGCCGCGAGGAGCGGCTCACCGTCCTCAACCGAGTGTTGCGCCACAACATCCGAAACGACCTCAACGTCGTCCAGGGGGTGCTCACCGAGCTGTCGAGGAGCGAGTCGCTGACGGCCGCCGAGGCCGACCGCGTCGCCGCCGCTGCGAGCCACGCGGACGCCGTCGTCGAGACGGCAGCGAAGGCACGGTACATCCAGCGGACGATCGGGCGCTCGACGGTCGAGCCGACGCCGCTCCGGCCGGCGATAGAGCGGGCTGTCGAAGAGGTCCGGATCGAGTATCCGAACGCGCGGATCCAAGCCCCTGCATCGCCGGAACACGTCGTTCTCGCGGACGTGAACCTCGACGTTGCGCTCGAAGAGGCGATCCGGAACGGGATCGTCCACCAGGACGACCCGACGCCGAGAGTCGAGATCGCGGTGTCGATTCCGACGAGCGAGCGGGTACGGATCGAGGTACAGAACCCGGGGTCGATCCCCGAACACGAGCTGCGGTGCCTCCGAGAGACCAGGGAGACGCCGCTCGCCCACGGCAGCGGGCTGGGGCTCTGGCTCATGCGGTGGATCGCCGAGTCGGCCAACGGGACCGTCGAGTTTGTGGACGCCGACGACCGGACGCGGGTCCGGTTCGAGCTGTACCGCGTCGGCGACTGACGGGCGATCAGTCGCCGACGCGGATCCGGCCGTGCCGGCGGGCGTCGGTCGTGTCGCCGGTGACGACGAATCCGATTGCCTCGTAGAACGCGACCAGGTCGTCGTCGAACGCGGCGGTGACGGTCTCGATAGCGGAGTCCGACCGCCCGCGATCGACCGCGGCCGCGAGGAGCGCGGAACCGATCCCCCCTCCCCGACGCGCACGCCTGACCGCGACGCCGTCGACGTGGAGCCGGTCGGGGTCGGGACGGGCGGCGACCAGCGCGCCGACGACCCCGCCGGTTCTGGTCGAGCGCGCGACGAGGGCGTCTCCGGCCGCGATCCGGTCGTCCACGGTCGCCGCGTCCGTCTCCAGCATCGCCGCGTCGAGGATCCGGAGGACGTCGAGACGGTCGTCGGGCGTCGCCCGCTCGACGATCACGTCCTCGGGCGGGTCGCGGGAACCGGCCGAGCCCGGCGGATCGTCGGCGGGGTCGGAGCTCTCGCTCACGCGCCGTCGCCCGTCGCGCCGCCCTTGATCAGCCGCAGGATCCGGACCTCGTCGGCGTCGACAATGCGGTCGCCGGGGACGGGCGAGCCGTCGACCAGCGCCGACGCCTCCTGCGGGTGGTAGCCGGCCTCGCGGACGAGGTCGTCGTAGGTGGCGTCGTCGGGGAGGTCGACCGCTCGGGTCCCCTCGCCGACGACCTCGACCGAGACGCGCATCGAGGGGCTACCCCTCCAGCCGCTCGCGGAGCAGCCCGTTCACCTCGCCGGGGTCGGCGCTGCCGCCCGTCTCCTGCATCACCTGGCCGACGAGGAAGTTGATCGCGCCCTCGTCGCCGTCGTGGTAGTCGCTCACGGCGTCCGGGTTGTCGTCGATCGCGGCGTCGACGGCGGCCTCGACCTCGCCGGAGTCGGCGACGCCGAGCCCCTCGCGCTCGATGACGGTCTCGGGGTCCTCGCCCGCGTCGAGCATCTCGCGCAGGACTACCTCCTCGGCGTTCTTCACCGTGAGCTCCTCGGCGTCGACCAGCTCGATCAGGCGCTTGAACTCGTCGAGGCGGTCCTCGACGTCCGTGATCGCCATCTCGCGGTAGTTGAGCTCGCCGAGCAGATTGTCGGCGACCCACGTCGCGGCGAGCTCGGGGTCGAACGACTCGGCCACGTCCTCGAAGAAGTCGGCGACGGCCTTCGTCGAGGTGAGCTTCGAGGCGGACTCGCGGTCGAGCCCGTACTCATCGCGGAAGCGCTCCCGGCGGGCGTCCGGCAGCTCCGGGATCGGGATCGACTCCTTCCAGTCCGACACCTCCAGCGCGGGCAGGTCGGCCTCCCGGAAGTAGCGGTAGTCCTTCTCGGCCTCCTTCGAGCGCATCGAGACGGTGACGCCGCGCGCCTCGTCCCAGTGACGCGTCTCCTGCTCGATCTCGCGGCCGCGCCGGAGCACGTTCTCCTGGCGGGTGACCTCGTACGCGAGCGCCTGCTCGGCGCCCTTGTGGCTGGAGATGTTCTTCACCTCGGCGCGGTTCACGTCCGCGAGGGCCTCGTCCGTGATCGTCCCGTCGTCTGCGACCCGGTCCTCCGGTACGAGCGAGACGTTGGCGTCGACGCGCAGGCTCCCGTCGCGGGTCGGGTCGAAGACGCCGAGGTATTCGAGGACTTCTTCGAGCTTCGCCAGGAACGCGCGCGTCTCCGCCGGCGACCGGAAGTCCGGCTCGGTGACGATCTCCATCAGCGGCGTCCCGGCGCGGTTGTAGTTCACGAGGGTGTGGGTCGCCGACTCGATGGAGCCGCCGGCGTGCTGGAGGCTCCCCGGGTCCTCCTCCAGGTGCGCCCGGGTGATCCCGATGGTGCGCGGCTCGCTGTCGACGCGCACTTCGAGCTCGCCCGACTGGCAGATCGGGGCGTCGTACTGCGTGAGCTGGAAGTTCTTCGGCAGGTCGGGGTAGTAGTAGTTCTTCCGGTGGAACGTCGTCGTCTCGGGGATGTCGGCGTCGATCGCCTTCCCCACCTTCACCGCGGCCTCGACGGCGGCCTCGTTGAGGACCGGCAGCGCGCCCGGCAGGCCGAGGCAGGTCGGGCAGGTGCGCGTGTTCGGCTCCTCGTCCTCCTCGGGCTCCGTCGAGCAGCCGCAGAAGATCTTCGTGTCGGTCTCGAGCTGGACGTGGACCTCCAGCCCGATCACGACCGTCCGCTCCTCCGTCGCGGCCTGAGTGCTCATTACCGGTCCGTTGTGAGCCGGCCACCTAAATCGTGTCGGGACCGATACGATGTCGATTCGGAGGCTCGTTCGCGTGGTTCTCGACTGTGTGTCGCTACTGCCGCTGACGCGGTGAACGGTTTCAAAGTCCCAGCCGCTCGGTGATACGCGGCCGATCCCGGATCGTCGGCGACCACCTCCAAAGTCCCAGCCGCTCGGTGATACGCGGCCGATCCCGGATCGTCGGCGACCACCTCCAAAGCCCCAGCCGCGAGGACGGCCCACGCTCGCTGCGCTCCTCAGTCGCTCACGTCGTTCGCTCCTTGCGGTGCTTGCATCGCCTGTGCCGTCCTCGCGGCTGCCCCTTTGAGTCCCACCCCGCCCAGCACGGCACCGCAACCCCACGCCTCCCCAGCCTCGTCGGTCGCCCTCCGCGTCGCTTCGGGCGACCGACTCCCTCGCACGCGCTGCTCGCGCCCGAAGGGCGCTCGCAGGCGCGCGCCACCGCAGCCGTTCCCGAGAAATCGTGCCGCGGTGCTCGCGCCGGTCTCCCCTCCGGCGCCGTTGCTAAACCCTTATGAGCGCGCGGGTGGGAGGAACGGCCGTATGAGCGACCTCCCGGACGACTTCGACTGCACCCTCACCAACTGGGAGTACATCTACGGGCTCTGCCGCAACGTCTCGAACGCGGTGAAACGGGCCGACTTCGAGCCGGACGTGGTCGTCGCCCTGGCCCGCGGCGGCTGGTTCGCGGGGCGGTGCGTCTGCGACTTCCTCGGGCTCAACGACCTGACGAGCCTGAAGATGGAGCACTACGTCGGGACCGCGGAGAAGAGCGGCGAGCCCCAGATCCGCTACCCGATGCCGGAGGGGAGCGTCGAGGGGAAAGACGTCCTGATCATCGACGACATCGCGGACACCGGCGGCTCGATCCGCCGCGCCGAGGAGTACGTCGACGACCGGGACGCCGCCGAGATCCGCACCGCGACGCTCCAGCTGCTCGGCACCTCCGAGTTCCAGCCGGACTTCGTCGGCGAGCGGCTCGAACAGTGGACGTGGGTCGTCTACCCGTGGAACTTCCTCGAAGACATGATCGACCTCACCGAGGGCGCGATGGAGCGCGCCGGCCAGGAGACGTTCGACCGCGACGACCTCCGCCACTACCTCGACGAGTACCACAGCATCGGCCGCATCGAGATGGAGGTCGCCCAGCCCGGCCGCCTCGACGAGGTGCTCGACGAGATGGTCCGCCGCGGCGTCGCCGACTCGGCGGGCGACGGGACCTGGCGACTCGCCGACTGACCGCCCGCGATGCCCGGAGACGACCCGGAGTCGGACGCTGCCGACGACCCCCACGGCGTCCCCGAACAGGCCCTCGACGCCCTCCTCGACGCCTCCGCCCTCAAGGACGAGCGGCGCACGGGGTGGCAGCTCCGCGGGGTCGACGACCCCGAGTCGGTCGCGGCCCACGCGTGGGGGGTCGCCTACCTCGTCCTCGCGCTCGGCGACCGGTTCCGCGGGGACCTCCCCGGCGTCGACCTCGACCGCGCGCTCCGGCTCGCGGTGGTCCACGACGTCGCCGAGGCGGAGACGGGCGACGTCGCGACCCGCGCCGACTCGACCGCGGACGCCGTCGACCCGGCCGCCAAGGAGGCCGCCGAGCGCGAGGCGATGCGCGACCTCGCCGGGCCGCTCCCCGACCGCGTCCGCGACGCGTGGGAGGCGTACGAGGCGCGCGAGTCGCCGGAGGCGATACTCGTCAAGGAGTGCGACCTCCTCGACGTCTGCCTCCAGGCCGTCCGCTACGAGCGCGACGACCGGTACGACCCCGCCGACGGCGATCCGGGGGCGTTCCGCGAGTACGACGACCTCGACGAGTTCTTCGCGACGACCGGGCCGCGGCTGCGGACCGAGACCGGGAACGCGCTGTTCGCTCGCCTCCGCGATCGGTACCGGGCCGCCCGTGACGGCGAGTGACGCGCACTACGACGGGGCGCGACCGCGGACTACGACGCGACGCGAGCGCTCAGTCCGACGCGCGCCACGCGGCGGCGGCCGCGTCGATCACCGCCAGCGCGTCTTCGCTGCCGTTCGCGTCTCCCTTCTCGAACTCCTCCTCGGTCTGGCCCATCTGGTTGGTCACGTGCGCGAAGCAGACGACCGGCCGGTCTCGGGCGTCCGCGAACGCGTAGAGGGCCGCCGCCTCCATCTCGACCGCGAGGATCCCCTCCGACCGGGCGCGTTCGATCGCGGTCTCCGTCTCCCGGAACGGCGCGTCCGTCGTCCACGACGCTCCCGTGTACACCGGTCTGGGCACCGCCTCGCACTCGCGCTCGACCGGCCTCAGGAGCTCGGGATCGAGGGACGCGTAGCGGTCCGCCGGCCGGTAGTGGTGGCTCGTCCCCTCGTCGCGGAGCGCGCGCTCGACGAGCACGAAGTACGGCGGGTCGTCCCGCGGGACGATCCGCCCCGAGGAGGTGACGCTCACGAGGAACTCGCAGCCGGCGGCGAACAGCTGCTCCGCGACGAGGACCGCGAACGACGCCCCGACGGCGCACCCGACGATTCCGAACTCCTCGCCGCCCCGCTCGAACCGGTAGAGCTCGGTGTGGTACCCCGGCCACGTCTCGTCCTGCTCGGCCTCTCCGGCCGCTCGCAGCCGGCGCACGACGTCCCCGTCCGGATCGAGGACGCAGACCTCCGGGACCGAGCGCTCCGGGAGCTCCTTCTGACGGCGGGCGTTCTCCAGCAGGGCGCTCGGCGCGAACACGGACGGTTCGTCGAACGCCTTCGCCTCGAACAGCGGGGACGCGTCCGCGTCGGACGGGTCGGTCATGTGGATCGGTTCGCGGAACTCGCGAAAGGGTGTTGCGGTCGGGCCCGCCTGCGCGCCTCCGACTCACCGGAGTCCGAGACGGTCCCCGAACCGCCGAGCGAGCGCTCCGATCGCGTAGCTACCCGCGGCGAGGACGACGGCTATCGGCGCCCAGAGCGCCGGCGCGCCGTGTCCGTAAAACGACAGCACGAACGCCACGGGCGCCGCCTCTCGCGTCGAGATCAGCCACGCGTAGAACGTCACCGGTCCGTACACCGGTCCGACCACCAGGGCCGTGCTGACGAGCAGTCCGCTTCCGGCGTACGCGGCGCCGACCGCGAGCAGGCCGCCGAGCAGGACGAACGGCAACAGGACCGCCTCGGGTATCGCGTCGAAAGCGGCGTGTGACGCGAACGCGAACAGCCCGGTCACGCCGAACAGCCCCGCGGCTACCGCGGCTCCCGACCGTCTCGGTGACGACCGGGTTCCGAGGAGCGCTCGCCGGAGGGCCGCGTTCGAGTCGAGGTCCATGTGTCCGTTCGGGAGGGCGCGGCGTCTCCGTCCGAGTACGCGGCCGCTCGGTATCCGTTTTGGGGTCCCTGCCGCGGTCCGACGGCGTCGCCGTCGCGTTCTACGTCCCCGCTGCCACGCCGACCTCCCGCTCGAACGCCTCCCGGAGCACGCGGATTGCCCGCCGCTTCGTCCCGTCGGGGACGAACACGAAGGGGATCGGCACGTCGAACGCGCGGTCGCCGTACAGCCCCCAGTCCCCGACCGACCGGGTCGTCCCGCCGTAGGCGATGGGGATGTCCTCCAGTTCGTCGGGGTCGTACGCGGGGACGTACGAGCGGTCGATCCACACCTCGTGGACGGGCACGTCGAGCGCGTCGGCGAGGAGCCGCTCCAGCCGGTCGTCGCCCTCGGTGAGCCACGCCGTGAAGTCGTCGAGGTCGGGGGCGCGTCCCTCGCCGGAACCGCCCGCGTCGCCGTCGCGGTCACCGCCGCCGTCGCGGTCATCGCCGAGGTCGCCGCCGATCCGGTCGGCCAGCGCGATCCGGTGTTTCCAGCAGGTGGCCGGGAAGCGGCGCCCGCGGAAGCGGTCGTACATCGACGCCAGCGTCGAGTCGGGGTGCTCGCGGGCGGCGACCTTGAGTCGTTCGAGCACGGCGTTGTCGTCGAGCTCCCGCGAGAGCACGCCGTCGACCGTCACCGGGCTCTCGCCGGTCACGCGCTCGTACTCGCCGAGCAGCTCCTGGAGGAGGCGGTTCGCGTAGACGGCCTTGTGATGCTGGGTGACCCACATGTACAGCGCGATCCGGCCTTCGAGGTAGTTCCCGATGGTCGAGAGCGCCTTCTCGGTGAGCGCGAGCCCGGCCTCGGGATGGGCGGTGTAGGCGTCGACCATGCGGTCGACGTCGAAGCTCAGTACGCCCGCGCCGGTCATCTGATTGTCGCGGGTGATGTAGTCGAGCCGGTCGACGTCGATTGGCGAGTGGAGCAGCTGCGCGCCGACGCCGTACTGCCAGGGCTCGCCGCGCTCGTACGCGAGGCTGTAGCCGAGCACGTACGCGCACACCTCGAACGGGTCCACGTCGAACGAGCGCAGCGCGCCGCCGTACTCCTCGACGATGAGTACGCAGCCGAGCAGCTCGTGCGGGCTCGCCGACCGGAGCGGCGCCCCGCCGACGCCCGCCCGGTCGAAGGCGTCGACCAGCCCGGCGTCGGCGACCCGCTCCCGGAGGACCCCCTCGTCGAGGAACGACTCGGAGAGGTGCGAGAAGGGCGGATGCCCCACGTCGTGGAGCAGGCAGGCGCACTCCAGCGTGCGCTGGATCTCCTCCAGCTCGTCGGTCGTCGCGTCCCGCGTGAAGTACGGCTGCCGGCGGAGGTTCTCGAAGACGGTCCGCCCGAGGTGGTAGACGCCGAGCGAGTGCTCGAACCGCGTGTGGTTCGCCCCGGGGTAGACGAGGTGCGTCGCCGAGAGCTGGCGGACGTACCGCAGCCGCTGGAACGGGCGGGTGTCGACGACGCCGTCGACGAGCGCGTCCGGCAGCTCCACGTAGCCGTGCACGGGGTCTTTGATCTGCGTGGTCGGCATCCGGATGTCCGACCGACGACCGCCCGGACCGTCGCTCTTTCGGTCGCGCGTCGGGCGCCCGCACCCCGCCGAGTCCGTCCCTATAAGTACCGAGCGCGCCGACCCGCGGGCATGGTATCGGAGCACGGCGACGACACGGCTCGCGCCGACGGCGCCGGGGACGACGCCGCCCGCGAGACCGGCTCCCCGCTCGTCGACCGGTGGACCGCGCTCGACCGCGGCTGGCAGGCGCTCGCGCTCGGGCTGGGGGTCGTCGCCGCCCACGCCGCGGGACAGGTCGCGGGCCTCCTCTGATGGGCGTCGCCGCCGCCGCTCGGCCGTACCTCCCCGGCCTCGCGCTGCTGGCCGCCGGGGCGGTCCTCGCAACCCTCGTCGCCGGCGCGGTCGCCGGGCTCTCCCCGCTCGTCGTCGCGGTCGCGCTCGGCGCGCTCGTCGGGAACGCGGTCGGGACGCCCGAGGCCGCGAAGCCGGGCGTCGGCGTCGACAAGCTCCTCTTGGAGACCGGGATCGTCCTGCTCGGCGCCGCGGTCGTCGTCGAGGAGTTCCTCGCCGCGGGGCCGACCGTGCTCGGCATGGTCGTCGCGACGGTCGCCGGCGGCCTGCTGCTCGCCGAGCTGATCGCCCGCGTGCTCTTCCGGCTCGACGGGACCACGCCCTCGCTGCTGGCGGCGGGCGCGAGCGTCTGCGGGGTCTCCGCTGTCGTCGCCGTCGGACGCGTGCTCGACGCGCGCGGCTCGGCGATCACCTTCGCGGCGGCGACCGTGCTCCTCTTCGACGCCGTCACGCTCGTCGCGTTCCCGATCGCGGGGGAGTGGCTCGGGCTCACCGGCCGGCAGTTCGGCGTCTGGGCCGGCGTGAGCATGTTCTCGACCGGCCCCGTCGCGGCCGCGGGGTTCGCCCACTCGCCCGAGGCCGGCCAGTGGGCGACCGTGACGAAGCTCGCGCGCAACGCCCTGCTGGGGGGCGTCGCCGTCGCGTACTCGCTGGCGTACACCGCGCGATCGGCGACCGACCCCGGCGTACGCCGGGTCTGGGCCGAGTTCCCGAAGTTCCTGCTCGGCTTCCTCGCGGTCGCCGCGGTCGCGAACAGCGGGCTCCTCTCGCCGGCCGCGCTGGCGTCGATCGGGCGCGTCTCGGACGCGCTGTTCACGCTGGCGTTCGTCGGCCTCGGCCTCTCGATCCGGCTCCGCGAGATGCGCGACGTCGGCGGGGCCGCGGTCGGCGCCGTCCTCGTCCACCTGCTCGTCGTGAGCGCGCTCGCGCTGGCGGCGGTGCGGTGGCTGCTGTAGTCCCCGTTTTACATGACTCCTTATAAGTAGCGAGCCGCCGCACTCCGGGTATGGGCACCATCGGCTTCATCGGCGGCAGCGGCATCTACGAGGCGCTCCCCCTGAACGACGTGCGCGAGGTCGAGTACGACACCCCCTACGGCGAGCCGAGCGACGCGATCACGATCGGCGAGTTCGCGGACACGGGCAGAGAGGTCGCCTTCCTCCCGCGGCACGGCTCCGACCACGGCGTCTCGCCCACCGACCTCCCGTACCGCGCGAACATGTACGCGCTGAAGCGGGCGGGCGTCACCCACGTCTTCGCGTCGAACGCGGTTGGAAGTCTGAAAGAGGAACTGGGGCCCGGCACGCTCGTCATCCCCGATCAGATATACGACCGCACCAAGCGCCGCGACCTCTCCTTCTACGGCGACGGCGTCGTCGTCCACCAGCCGTTCGCGGACCCGTACAGCCCGGAGCTGGTCGACCACCTGACCGAGGCGGCCGAGTCGGCGGCACCCGCCGACACGAAGGTGGTGAAGGGCGGCACGTACGTCTGCATCGAGGGGCCGCAGTACTCCACGCGCGCGGAGTCGGAGTTCTACAGGAGCCAGGGGTGGGACCTCGTCGGCATGACCGCGATCCCGGAGGCGAAGCTCGCCCGCGAGGCCGAGATCGCGTACGCGACGATCGCGGGCGTCACCGACTACGACGTCTGGAAGGAAGACAGCGAGGTGACGCTCGAAGAGGTGCTCGAAAACGCCGAGAAGAACCAGGCGGCGATCAAGGCCGCGGTCGAGGAGGCCGTCCGGACGCTCCCCGAAGATCTGGAGTGCGACGCGCACACGTCGCTCGACGGCACCGTCAACACGCCGACCGAGGCGATTCCGGAAGAAACGCAGGAGCGCGTCGAGCCGCTGCTCGGCGACTACCTGTGAACAATTTTGCGGTGCGGTGGCGCGTGCCGACGAGCGCCCGCAGGGCGCGAGTCGCACGCGCGAGGGACGCGGCGACCGAAGCGAAGCGGAGGGAGCCGCGAGGTTGGGGAGGTGTGAGGCTGCAGTTGCTGTGAGGGTGGGACTCGAAGGGGCAGCCGCGAGGGCGAAGCCCGGCGACGCAAGCACTGGAACGAGGGAGCGTCAGCGACCGAGTGAAGCGCGCAGCGAGCCGCGCGAGCCGTCGCGGCTGGGGCTTTGGAGGTGTTCACCGCCGATCTACAGTTGCCAATCACGTACCACCGAGCGGCTGGGGCTTTGGAGGTGTTCACCGCCGATCTACAGTTGCCAATCACGTACCACCGAGCGGCTGGGGCTTTGGAGGTGTTCGCCGCGGGAGCGACGGCGTCTCAGTCGTCGAACACGGCGAACGTGAACGCCGAGTCGGACTCACGGGTGAGCCGCTCGGAGCCGTCGTGGTCGCGCAGCTGCCCCTCGTCCATCGAGTCGTGGGCTTCTTCGACCGCCTCCGGCGCCAGCTTCTCCGTCACCTCGAAGGTCGTCACGGGGCTGATCAGTCCCCAGACGGCGCCGATCGAGTGCGCGAAGAAGGCGACCGGCGTGAGCGCGAGGTAGACCGGCCACGTGAGGGGGTGTTTGTCGTACCTGGCGGTCCCGACGAGTTTGTACACGAACAGGATCCCGACCAGCGCCAGTGACGCGGTCTGGTACCATTCCATCGCCGGCGCGGTGCCCGGGAGGAGTATCGACGCGACCGCGAGCAGCGGCACGAGCGGCGAGAACGCCCACGCGACGATCCGCGTGTAATACACGGGCCGATAGGCGAGCGGGAGGAGCCCCCCGTCGGCGCGCGTCCCGGAGATCCACCGACGGCGCTGTTTGGCCATCGCGCGCAGCGACGGGGGCGCCTGGTTCCGGAACCGCACGTCGAGGACGGCGAAGGAGACGCCCGCGCGGTCGGCGGCCCGCCAGATGAAGTTCGTGTCCTCGGTGATCGTCGCGACGTCCCACGTGATCGCGTCCTCCAGCGAATGCCGGACCGCGACGCCGCCGCCCCACGCGTACAGCGGGTACCGGAGGCGGTGGAACGCGAACTGCTCGTACTGGTAGCCGACGCGGAAGATCTCGCTCAGGTACGTGAGCCGCGACCCCGTGTACAGCGGCTTCTCGGTGAACTGGACCACGTCGGCGTCGGGCAGCCCCTCGAAGCCGGCCATGATGGTGTCCTCGTCGAGGTACAGCACGTACTCGCGGTCGCAGGGCACCTCGCGGCGGGCCCACTCGACGGCCCGCCCCTTGTTCGTCGCGGCGCACTCGAAGGAGTCCGGGACGACGTGAACGTCAGCGCCGTCGACGTCGATCGGTTCCTCCGCGATCACGCGCACGTCGTCGAGCCCCGCCGGCACCGCGTTCACCGTGGCCTGAACGACCGCCGCCGCGTCGACGGTGAGGATTCGAACTTGGACGTCGTCGTACCCCCACTCGACCTCGTCGGGGGCGACGCGGCCGCCGCGCGCGAGGACGACGGATTCGAAGAGCCACCACGCCGACGAGGCGCCGTACAGGACGAGCGCGACCCACAGCGCCGCGACGACGACGGCGAGGAGGGGGTTGCCCGCGACGAACTGGAACACGCGGAACGGTGCGGGCGGCCGGACAATCAGCGTGGCGGTGTCCGGACCGCGACGGCCTCGGATGACGGGGTTCGCGGAGAGCGACCGCGGCGCCGGTCAGTCCGCGATCGCTTCCGACTCCCCGGTCGCCGCCGCCGGGTCCTTCACCCACAGGTCGCCGAAGAAGTCGTCCTGCTGGAGCCGCACCGAGCCGCGGTGGGCCATGAACAGCAGCGCGAGGTACGTCATGAACGGGCGGCCGCCCGCGGTCTCGATCTCCGCGAACAGCACCTCCGTGCGACCGCGGTCGAAGTGGGTCCGGAGGGCGTTGTCGATCTCCACGATCACCTCCTCGATGTCCTCGTCGTGGGTGCGGTCGGTCGCCTCGCCCGCTGTCGGCTCCCCGTCCCGCCGGAACTCGTCGCCCGCGCGGTAGTCGAGCGTCTGGGTGCCGCGGTCGTACCCCTGCGGCGACTCCGAGGTGTCGTACTCGCGGGAGTCCTTCCACCACGAGCCGCGCTCGGCCTCGCGCAGCTCGCGGACCAGCTCGTCGAGCGTCTCGGGTGACCCCCGGGTGTTCTTCCGGTCGAGCCGCCGGTCCATCTCGGCCTCCAGCTCGTCGACCGGGTCGACGTCGCCGTCGGCGGGGTCGGGCGCGCCGCCCTCCATCGCGACCTCCCACGGCTCCGGCTCGGGCTCCTCGTCCTCGTCGTCGTCGGCCAACATCCCGTCGCTCTTCATCCGGAGCAGGACGCTGGCGTAAAAGAGCGCTCGGCCGGTCGTCCGGAGGTCCGTCTCGTCGAGGCGCTCCAGGAAGGCGTCCGTCACCTGCACGATGTCGATGTCCCAGGGCTCGATCTCGCCCTCCTCGGCGAGCTGGACGAGGAGCTCGACGGGCTCGACCTCGCCGTCATCGTCGACGCCCGCATCGCTGTCGCTGGCGTCACCTCCCGCGTCGCCCGTGGCCGGTTCGTCGCCTCCGAGCGTTTCCGGCGTCGCCCCGTCGTGCGCCCCGACGTCGCGATCGCTCGTCAGGTCGAGGTCCGGGACGCCGTCGTCCGAGCCGCCGCCGCCCGCGCCCGCCGACTCCGGCGGCTCAGTCATCCGCCGTCACCTCCTCGTCCCCGTCGCCGTCGTCGCCGAACTGCATCCCGGTGACCGCGGAGAGGTTGTCGCCCTGCATCGTGACGCCGATCGCGCGGTCGGAGCGCTCCAGCAGCGCCGAGCGGTGGCCGACCACGACGAACTGGGCGTCCGCGGCCAGCTCCTCGATCATCTCGCCGACGCGCTCGGCGTTGACGGCGTCGAGGAACGCGTCGATCTCGTCGAGCGCGTAGAACGGCGCGGGGTTGTGCCGCTGGACCGCGAAGATGAAGGAGAGGGCGGTCAGCGACTTCTCGCCGCCGCTCATCGCGTCGAGCCGCTGAACCGGCTTGTCCGCGGGCTGCGCCCGCATCGTCAGCCCCTCCTCGAACGGGTCCTCGGGGTTCTCCAAGAGGAGCTCGCCGCTGCCGGCCGAGAGGCGGGCGAAGATGTCCTCGAAGTGGTCGTTGATCGACTCGAACGTCTGCATGAACGTCTCCCTCTTCGCCGCCTC
The DNA here is from genome assembly GCF_024494565.1 of Halorubrum rutilum. The sequence continues at coordinate 180,194 of NZ_JANHDN010000004.1, read as the reverse complement.
GTACCCCTCGATACGCTCCTCGATCGCGTCGCGCTCCTTGACCAAGACGTCCCGGCGCTCCCGCAGCTGATCGAGCGCCTCCTGCACCTCGTCGTACTCGTCGATCGCGAGCATATTGACGGGCTCTAACGCCTCCATCTCGGCCTCCAGCTCCTCGATCCGCGACTCGACCTCGTCGAGGTCGGGGATCTCGTCGGCGTCGTAGTCGCCGACCTGCGACTCCAGCTCGTCGATCTCCCACGCCAGCCGGTCGCGGCGGTCGGTCAGGTCCTCCAGGTCGGACTCCGCCGCCGAGACGAGCGAGCGCTGCTCGTCCCGTTCGCGGGTCGCTTCCTTGATCTCCTCGCGGAGGTCCTCGCGGTCGGCCTTCAGCTCCGTGAGCTCCTCCTCGAGATCGGCGATCGCCGCCTTCTTTTCCTCGAGCTCGGCCTCCTTCTCCTCGATCGCGGCCTCGTGCTCGGCGATCGCCTCCTCGGCGTCGGCCTTCCGGTTCTGCGCTTCCTCGACGGTGTCGTGAAGCTCGTCGACGGCGTCCTCGGCGTACTCCTTCTCTAACTCCAGCTCGTTCTGCCGACCGTCGAGCGAGCTCATCCGGTCTTCCAGCTCCGCGATCTCGTCGCGGATCTCGTCGGCGCGCTCGGAGAGCTCCGGGATCTCCGAGTCCGCGAGCTCCGCCTCGATATCGTCGATCTCGGCCTCCAGGTCCGAGATCTCCGAGTCGAGCTCGGCGAGCGTCCCGTCGATCTCGCTCATCTCCTCGTCGACCGACTCGCGCTCGGCCTCCAGCTCCTCGAGCTCGGCCTCCAGCTCGTCGATGCGCTCCTCGGCGTCCGCCAGCTCGTCCTCTGCGCGCTCGACGTTGGCCTCCAGCGACCGGACGCGCTCGGCGGCGTCGGCCTTCCGGTCGCGCGCGTCGTCGATGTCGTCTTCGAGGGCGTCGATCTCGGCCTGTAGCGACTGCCGCTCGTCCTCCAGCTCCGATATCTCCGCGGCGAGCCGTTCGAGCTTCCCGCCGCCCGACTTCGTGAACGCGTACCGCGAGCCGCCGCCGGAGCCGCCGGTCATCGCGCCCGACTTCTCGACGAGGTCGCCGTCGAGGGTGACCATCCGGTAGTCGCCCATCAGTTCCCGGGCGGTGTCCATCTCCTCCACGACGAGCGTCGAGCCGAGCACGTACGAGAACACCGAGGCGTACGCGGCGTCGTAGTCGACGAGGTTCCGCGCGAAGTCGACGACGCCCGGCAGCGAGGGCTTCCGCGGGAGGCTCCGGTCGTCCATCTCCGTGATCGGGAGGAAGGTGGCCCGGCCCGCGTTCCGCCGCTTGAGGTAGTCGATACACGTCGAGCCGACGCCGTCGTCGTCGACGACGACGTTCGCGAGCCGGCCACCGGCGGCCGTCTCGCAGGCCTCGGCGTACTCGGCCTCGACCGAGCCCAGCTCGCCGACCGCGCCGTGGACCCCGTCGATGCCGCCGTTCTTCACCTCCGTCACCGCGCGCGGCCAGGAGGCGTCGCCGCGCTCGTCGGCCGCCGCCTCGAGCTTGGCGTACTCGTTCTGCTTCTCGCGGAGCTCCGCTTCGACCGCCTCCAGGTCCTCGCTCCTCTCCGCCTTCTCCGAGAAGAGGTCGGCGACCGCCTCCTCGATCGTCGCCTCGTTCTTCTCGGCCTTGTCGAGCTCGCTGCGGAGCTCGGAGATCCGCGCTTTGTGCTCCGGAAGCGACTCGCGGGCCTCCTCCAGCTCGGTCCGCGCCTCGCTCACCGCGTTCGAGCGCCGGCGCGCCTCGTCGAGCAGGCGGTCCTTCTCGCGCTGCGTCTCGTTCTTCTCCTCGCGCAGCGACTCGATCGCCTCCTTCTTCTCGGCGAGCTCGTCTTTCAGCTCGTCGAACTCGGTGTCGGCGCCCTCGATCTCGGCCTCGACGTCCGCCAGCTCGGACCGTTTCGTCGCGATCTCGGACTTGACGGACGCCTTCTCGACTTTCACCTCGCGGATCTCCGCGTCGAGCTCCTCGATCGTCTCCTCCTTCCGGTCGATCTGGACGAACGCGTCGCGCCGCTCCGTCTCCGCCTCGGCGGCGCGCTCCTCGGCCGCCTCGATCTTGTCCTCCAGCCGCGAGATCTCGCCTTTCACCTCCTCGATCTCCGACCGAATCTGAATCTGCTCGTCCTCGCCCTTCGTCTCGATCTCGTGGTTGAGGTCGGCCAGGTCCTCCTCAAGCCGGGTGAGTTTCCCCTGTCTCGCGTCGAGCGCCTCGCGGAGCTCCGCGAGTTCGGCCTCCGCCTCGTCGATGTCGGCCTCGATGTCGTCGAGCGCCTCGCGCTTCTCCTCCAGCTCGGAGGCCTTGCGGAAGCCGCGGTACTCCTCCAGCTCCTCGCGGAACCGTTGGTACTGAAGCGCGGTCTCGCGCTCGTCGGCCAGCCGGTCGAGCCGGTCCTCCTTCTCGCCGATCCGGAGGTCGGCCTCGCCGATGCGCTCCCCGACCGTGTCCAGCTCCTCGTAGGCGGCCTCCTTCTTCTCGTCGAACTCGGCGACGCCCGCGATCTCGTCGACGATCCCCCGCCGCTGGTAGGGGGTCATGTTGATGATCTCGGTCACGTCGCCCTGCATCACCACGTTGTACCCCTCGGGCGTCACGCCCGCGGCCGCGAGCAGGTCCTGCACGTCCGAGAGGTTCACCGAGCGCCCGTTGAGGTAGTAGTACGAGTAGTAGTTGTCCTCGGTCTCCTTCACGCGGCGTTTGATCGTGATCTCGGAGACGTCGCCGACGTTCTCCGTCCCGGCCGCGGAGACGACCTGCGACCGGTCGAGGGTGCCGTCCTCGTTCGAGAGCACCACCGTCACCGAGGCCTCGTTCGGGCCGCCGGAGCCCTCGCCGTCGTCGTGGCCGGGGTTGTAGATCAGGTCGGTGAGCTTCTTCGCCCTGATCCCGCGGGTGCGCGCCAGTCCGAGCGCGAAGAGGACCCCGTCGATGATGTTCGACTTCCCGGAGCCGTTCGGCCCCGTGATGACCGTGAAGTCGTTGTAAAAGGGGATCCTCGTCGTCCGCCCGAAGCTCTTGAACCCGTCCAGAACGACTTCGCTGATGTGCATGTGACGCGGGGGTGCGGAGGCGGACTACGCGACGATGATGTCGCTGTCCGACTCCTCGTCGTCGCTCGTTGCCTCGGACTCCCCGGCCTCGGCGTCCGGCGTCGTCGCCTCCTGCTCGGGGACGACCATGTCGTCGCTCTCGGCGTCGGCACCGGCGCCGGCGGCCTCGTCGGCGCCCTCGCCGCCCGTCCGCTCGACGACCTCGACGTGGTCGTCGGAGTGCGTCCGCGTCTCGCCGCCGGCCGATTCGGTCGGCTCGTCTGCGGCCGACGCCGTCGCAGTCTCGGCGGTCCCCGGGTCCTCGCCCGCGGCCCCCGCCTGAACGGACACCTCCTGCGCGTCCTCGACCTGTCGGACGCGCTCTTTCATCTCGACCAGCTCCTCCGTGAGCCCGTTGACCGCCGCCTGCAGCTCCGCGACCTGTCGTTCGAGGTCCTCGACGCGGTTACTCATATACACACGTATGCTCACGCGGGCCGTATAAATCCGCGTCAGACACACGTGTGACCATATCCCACGATTTCGCCGACCGCGACGGCGCCGAGCGTTCGTTTCGAGGGACTGAAACGCCGCGGCGCCGTCGCCCGATATCGGGGGGAAGATACTTGTAGTGCGGTCGATATGGCGTCCGTATGAGCAAGATCACCTTCCGAGCCGACGACGGCCTCGTTGAGCGGCTGGAAGCGTGTGACGCCTCCAAGAGCGAGGTGATGCGGGAGGCGCTCCGCGCTCACCTCGACGACGCCGAGGCGGGGGCGACCGCCGGCGACGCGGGCCGAGACGCCGCGGACGACACGGTCGACGCCGCGCTGGCCGACCGCGTCGACGACCTCATCGCCGAGCGGCTCGACGCCGCGTTGGACGACCGACTCGGCGGTCGGCGGGGCCCGTCCGACGCGGCGTATGCGCGCGAAAACCCGGCCGAAATCAACGTGAACGTCTCTCTCGACGCTCCTGACGCCGATCCGGAGGACGCGCGTGTGACACGTGAGACGTCGGCGGACGCCGAGACGGAGTCGCGTAAGACGCCGCCGAGCGTGGGCGCGACCGAGAGCGTCTGCGGCGGCTGCGGCGAAAACGTTCCGGAGGACCACGTCTACTGCCCGAACTGCGGCGAAAAACAGTCTCACAGGGCGTTCTGCGAGTGCGGCGACGAGCTGCGAACCGACTGGGCGTTCTGCCCCGGCTGCGGCCGTCGGACGCCGGCTGCGGACGTGTTGAAGGACAGATAACGAGTTTCTGAGGCGTAAGGCTCCCGAAATTCGGCGTTTCGGATGATGTCTTACACTCGTCGGTAGTTTTATAATGATAGCCTCGGTGATTCGAACTGCGTAAGACGGTCGTCTTACAGCGACCGTCCGCGGCGGGGATGACCCCGCTGACGGGCGACCCGTCGCTGTAAGACACACGCGTCGCGTGTTCGCCGTCTTACCGGGGGAATACCAATGGAGCGTGTGACACTACGAATCCCGAAACAGCAGATCGACGAGGTCGAACAGATGGTCGAGACGGGCGAGTTCCCGAACCGGAGCGAGGCGATCCGGTCGGCCGTCCGCGACATGTTGAACGAACAGGACGGCGAGCGCGACGAGCGCGGCCGCAACCGCAACTGGGCGAAGGTGTAAACCGATGCAAGATCTCGTTCAGGACGCCCTCGACAACGCGGAGGCGGAGAAGCGCGACATGGACTCCGTCGACATGGAGGACGACGAGTTCGGGGACCCCCGAATCGTCATCGTCGGCGCCGGCGGCGCCGGCAACAACACGATCAACCGACTGTACAACATCGGCGTCGACGGCGCCGACACCGTCGCGGTCAACACGGACAAACAGCACCTCAAGATGGTCGAGGCCGACACCAAGATCCTCGTGGGCAAGTCGCTCACGCAGGGGCTCGGCGCCGGCGGCGACCCGAAGATGGGCGAGCGCGCCACCGAGATGGCGCAGGGCACGATCAAGGAGGTGCTCGGCGACGCCGACCTCGTCTTCGTCACCGCCGGGATGGGCGGCGGCACCGGCACCGGCGCGGCGCCGGTCATCTCGAAGATCGCGAAAGAGCAGGGCGCCATCGTCGTCGGGATGGTCTCGACCCCGTTCAACGTCGAGCGCGCCCGCACGGTGAAGGCCGAGGAGGGCCTGGAGACGCTCCGCAACGAGGCGGACTCCATCATCGTCCTCGACAACAACCGGCTGCTCGACTACGTGCCGAACCTGCCGATCGGGAAGGCGTTCTCCGTGATGGACCAGATCATCGCGGAGACGGTGAAGGGGATCTCCGAGACGATCACCCAGCCGAGCCTCATCAACCTAGACTACGCCGACATGTCCACGATCATGAACCAGGGCGGCGTGGCGGTCATGCTCGTCGGTGAGACCCAGGACAAGAACAAGACCCAGGAGGTGGTCAACGACGCGATGAACCACCCGCTCCTGGACGTCGACTACCGCGGCGCCTCCGGCGGGCTCGTCCACATCACGGGCGGCCCGGACCTCACGCTGAAGGAGGCCGAGGGGATCGCGAACAACATCACAGAGCGGCTGGAGGCGAGCGCCAACGTGATCTGGGGCGCCCGCATCCAGGACGAGTACAAGGGGAAGGTCCGCGTCATGGCGATCATGACGGGCGTCCAGAGCGCGCAGGTGCTCGGTCCCTCGACGCAGAAGCAGGCCGATAAGTCCCGCGCCGCGGTCGACGGCGAGGACCTCGGCGACTCGCGCTCCCGGGCCGCCGAGACGAACGGCACCGCCGGCGCGACGGCCTCCGGAGGCGCCGACGGCGGCGCCTGGGAGTCCGACGGCGGCACCGAGCCGACCGAGAAGAACAACGGCCTCGACGTCATCCGCTAGGCGTCGCCCGTCGACCGACCCGCCTCGCTTTTTCGCCGCCCGCTCCGCGCCCGACCCGCGGGACGGCGCGAGGACTTAACATCGCGCGGTCCGTGGACTGTGACGTGTCACGCCACCAGCCGAGCCGAGGCCCGCGGCGTCGCTCGGGCGTCGACCGAGACGGGACCGCGCGCGCGACGCGATGACCGACGCCGCGCTCTACTTCACCGGCCCGGAGACCGTCGAGGTCCGGGAGACGTCGGTCGGCCCGCCGGACGCGGACGAGCTCCTCGTCGACGCCCGCGCGTCGGCGATAAGCGCGGGAACGGAGCTGCTCGTGTACCGCGACCAGACGCCGGACGACCTCCCGGCCGACGAGACGCTCGACGCGCTCGACGGCGACCTCTCGTACCCCCTCCGGTACGGCTACGCCGCGAGCGGCGTGGTCAGCGAGGTCGGCGCCGACGTCGATCCGGCGTGGGTCGGTCGGTCGGTGTTCGCCTTCGTCCCCCACCAGACGCGCTTCCGCGCCACCCCCGACTCGGTGGTCGCGCTCCCGCCGGAGACGACGCCGGCGGCCGGCTCGCTGCTCCCGTCGGTCGAGACCGCGACGAACGTCGTCCTCGACGCCGCCCCCCGGCTCGGAGAGCGGGTCGTGGTGTTCGGCGCCGGCGTGATCGGCCTCTGCGTCACCCGGATCCTCTCGGCGTTCCCGCTGGAGTCGCTCGTCGTCGTCGACCCGATCGAGCGGCGCCGCGCCCTCGCCGCGGCGTTCGGCGCCGACCGGACGGCGACCCCGGCCGAACTCGGCGAGGGCGACGCGATCGGGACGACCGGTGGCGACGCCGACTCCGACCTCGGCCCCGACTCCGCCGTCGACGGCGCCGACCTCGCGATCGAGCTCTCCGGCCAGCCCGACGCGCTCGACGACGCGATCGGCGTCGTCGGCTACGACGCGCGGATCGTCGTCGGCTCGTGGTACGGGACCAAGCGCGCGCCGATCGACCTCGGCGGGCGGTTCCACCGCGACCGCATCGACATCGTCTCCAGTCAGGTGTCGACGATAAGCCCCGAGCTCCGGGGGCGCTGGGACCGCGACCGACGCATGGACGCGGCGCTCGACCGGCTGGAGCGGATCCCCGCCGACGAGCTGATCACCCACCGGATCCCCTTCGAGCGCGCGCCGGAGGCGTACGAGCTGCTCGACGCGGAGCCCGACGCGGCGGTGCAGGTGATCCTGGAGTACCCGTGAGCGCCCGCCGCGGTCACCGGCGCCGGGAGAGCCGGCCGCTGACGACGAGGTAGTCCCGCGCGAACACCGCCAGCGACGGCGCGAGGACGACGGGCGCGAGGGCCCACGCCAGCTCCGTCGGCGTCGGCGGGAGGAGCGCGACCGTCACGAAGACCATCTGCACGCCCGCGAGGTACCTGCTGAGGTCGCCGTCGGGGAGGTCGCCGACCGGGAGTCCGCGGACGCGCCGCAGCCACACCGCCCCGCGGAAGACGTACCGCGCGGCGGAGATCGAGAGGTACCAGGCCGGGAGCAGCCCCCACGACACCGCCACCAGCGGCGCGGCGACGAACCCGAACGTGTCGAACGCCATGTCGAGCCGCCGGCCGATCTCCGTCTCCCGGCCGACGGTCCGGGCGACGGCCCCGTCGAGGTTGTCGAGGACGACCCCGGCGCCGTAACACAGCGCCGGGCCCCACGCGAGCGACGTCCCCGGCGGGACGACGACGAACCCGGCGACGACGGCGTACAGCGCGCCGCGCGCGAGCGTGACCGCGTTCGCCAGACCGAGCAGCCGCCGCCAGAACCCGTCGGCGATCCCCCCCGGATCGAGCCCGTAGCCGACGTACCAGAGCTGTCCGGCCCAGCAGACGCCGGCGACGACGGCCGGGGAGAGCCCCCACCGGACCATGGCGTCCGCGGGGAACAGCCGGAACAGGAGGACGCCGAGCGCGGCCGCGGCGACGAGCGGCAGTCCGACCCCGACCCCGACGTGGACGGACCGCCGCTGGGGGGCCTCGGCCATCTACCCGTCGCCTCCCGCCGTCCCCCGAAAGACGGCGTTTACGGCGGCCTCGGGTGCGTTTACGCCGCGATCGCACGCGTTCCCGCCGCCTCCGACCGGCGCGGCGGCGAGCGAGCGTCGCGATCGGCGGTCCGGAGTCGGCACGGCTACCGCCGCAGGAGGGCGACCAGCACGGCGATCAGGACGACCTGCGCGACCTTGTCGACGGCGCCGAGGGTCCCGACGTCGCCCGGGAACGATCCGGCGCCCCCCGCGAAGTTGACGACGTACCACAGGACGATCTGGACGAGCGTGAAGGCGATCCCGACCGCGTACACCGCGCGCCGGCGGTAGTCGATCACGAGGAGGACGACGCCGCCGACGAAGCCGAGCCCCGCGAGGACGAAGCTGATCCCCAGCGGGGAGGGCGCGAAGCTGACGCCGAGGAAGAGGTGGACGGCGGCGGAGACCAGGGCCGCGACGATACCCACCCAGTGGAGGCCGTTCAGCGAGCCGATGTCGACCGTGGGCTGCTGCGTCTCGGTCGTTGCCATATCACACACATGGACTTCAGTCACATAGGAATACCGACCGATCGGCGGGCGGGCGCCGGCCCCCTACCGCTCGAAGTCGGGGTCGTGCAGGGCGTCGACGCGCGCGACCTCGTCCGCGGTCAGCCGCGCGGCTCCGGCGGCCAGGTTCGAGACGACGTGCGACTCCGTGGTGCTGGACGGGATCGGGACGACGCCCCGGGTCGCGTTCCACGCGATCACGACCTCGGCCGGCGAGAGCCCCCGGTCCGTCCCGATCGCGTTCAGGACGGGCTCGTCGAGGAGCCCGGGCGCCGACAGCGGCGAGTGCGCGACGACCCGGATCCCGCGCTCGTGGCAGAAGTCGACCAGATCGTTCCGGGGCCGGTAGGGGTGACGTTCCACCTGCACCAGGGCCGGGTCGACGTCGCCGGTCTCCAGTACCGTCTCCAGCTGCGCCCGCGAGACGTTACAGATTCCGAGCGTCCGGGCCCACCCCTTCTCGTACACGGCCTCCAGGTTCTCCCACGCGGTCGCGAGCGACACGTCGTCGGTCGCGAGCTCGCCGTCCGCGTCCTCGGGGAAGGTGAGCGCCTCCCGCCGCTCGACCGGCTCCTCGGCGAGCCGGCGCAGCTCGCCCCGGTGTTCGAGCGCCGAGGGCCAGTGGAGCGCGTAGCAGTCGAAGGCGTCGATCCCGAGCTCCTCCCGGCTGCCCGCGCAGGCGGCGAGCAGGTGCTCGCGGCGGTGGTTGGTCCGCCACGCCTTCCCGAGGAGGAACACGCCCTCGCGGTCGGGCGCGCCCGGCGCGGCGAGCAGCGCCCCGATCCGGTGTTCGTTGCCGTACAGCTCGGCGGAGTCGAGGAGGCGGTAGCCGGCGTCGAGCGCGGTCGCGATCGAGTCGGCGCGCTCGACGTACGCCCCGTCGCGGTAGCGCGAGCAGCCGAAGCCGACCGACGGAAGTCGGACCGCGGCCGCGCCCTCCCCGCTCCCCTCGCTCGTATCACGGCTGAGAGACGCCGCCGGCCGCACGACCGGCGCCGGGGGCGGGTCGGCGGTCGCCCCGCAGTCGTCGACGGGGACCGGCCCGCCCTCCTCGACGGCCGCCTCGATCGCGTTGCAGACGGCGACGACGTGGGCGCCCCGGCGGCCGCCGGCCCGCGAGGGCGACCCGGACTCGACGGACGCGGCGAGCCGCTCGACGGCGTCGACGTACTCGTACGGCTCCTCGGGGGACGCCGGCGGCGCGCTCACGTACTCCCGACCGACGCGGCCGAACCGGACGCCGTCGCGGTCGGTCGCCGTCGCGCCAGCGTCCGCCAGGTACAGCGAGCCGTCGTCGCCGTGGAGCTCCAGGCCGTAGAACTCCCGGCTCCGGTGGGGCGCGTAGAAGCTGGCCGTGAGCCTGACGGTCGGCCCCGCGGCGAACGCGAGCGCGGCCTCCACGTGGCTCGGCGCCGACGGCCGGCGCTCCTCGCGGTCGGGCCAGACGTCGAGGGCGTCGGCGACGCGGACGCGCTCGACCGGACCGAACCACGTCACCAGCAGCGCGAGCGGGTACACCGCTCCGTCGTACAGCGGCCCGATCTCCAGGAAGGAGTCGGGGCGGTCGTGCCAGTCGGTCACGCGCCCGACGTGGGCGTGGGCGTACCCCAGTCTCACCGGACCGAGCCGGCCGTCCGCGAGGAGCCGACCCGCCCGGCGCTGCGAGGGCGCCCGCGGCGTCCCGGGCGCGCAGCCGAGCGCGAGGCCGCGGTCGCGGGCGAGCCCCACCAGCGCCCGCGCCTCGTCGGCGTCGAGCGCGAGCGGCTTCTGCGAGTAGACGTGGCGGTCGGCCTCCAGCGCGGTCCGCGTCACCGGCGCGTGGGCGGCGTGGCTCGTCAGGTTCACCACGAGCGGCGCGTCGACCGCGGCGAGCGCCGCCTCCAGGTCGGTGAACGACGGGCAGTCGCGGTCCGCGGCGAGCGCCGCGGCGCGGTCGGCGTCGAGGTCGACGACGCCGGCGAGCGACAGCGGGCCCGCCGACAGGCCGGCGGCGTACTCCGACGCGATCGATCCGGCCCCGACGAACAGGCAGTTCACGGTCGTATCGAGGCGGGAAGACGTATAGGTGTCCCGGCGACCGCGACCGGACGGCGCGACCGCGACGCCCTCCGGATTTAGGTGCGTCGCGCCCGTGGATCGGTCCATGTACGCGACGACGGTGCTGACGGAGTTCGTGGCCCAGCACTACCTCACGGTCGTCGACGAGGGGCCGGAGAGCGTCCCGCACTCCCACCGCTTCGAGGTGGAGCTGACGTTCCGCGGCCCCGAGCTGAACGCCCACGACTACCTCGTCGACATCGACGACGCCGAGGCGGCGCTCGCCGACCTCGCCGACCGCTACCGCGACGAGCTGCTGAACGACCTGCCCGAGTTCGAGGGGGACAACCCCAGCGTCGAGCGCTTCGCCCGCGTGATCTTCGATCGCGTGACCGACGCGGTGACCGACGAGACCGTGACGGAGCTGGCCGTGACCGTCTGGGAGGACGAGACGGCCGCCGCGACGTACGACGCGCCGGTATGAGGGTCGGCCTCGCGCTGTACGGGAGCCTCGACGAGCGGTCGGGAGGATTCCGCTACGACCGGAAGCTGGTCGAGGGGCTCCGGGCCGCCGGCGACGCCGTCGAGATCGTCGAGCTCCCGTGGCGATCGTACCCGCGCGGGCTGCTCGACAACGCCAGCCCGGCGCTCCGCGACCGGCTCCGCGTCGACGTCGACGTGATGTTGCAGGACGAGCTCGCGCACCCCTCGCTGGTCCTCGCCAACCGCGACCTGCCGTACCCGGTCGTGAGCGTCGTCCACCACCTGCGCGCGAGCGAGCCCCGGCGCCTCTCGCCGCTGTACCGCGCCGTCGAGCGCCGATACCTCGCGACGGTCGACGGCGTCGTCTGCAACAGCGCGGCGACCCGCGACGCCGTCGCGGAACTCGGCGTCGATCCGGAGGCGACCGTCGTCGCCCCGCCCGCCGGCGACCGGTTCGACCCCGCGGTCGACGACGCCGCGATCGCGGCGCGGGCCGCCGCGCTCGGCGAGTCCGACCCCCTCCGGGTCGCGTTCGTCGGCAACGTCGGACCGCGGAAGGGGCTGGACACGCTCGTCGAGGGGGTGGCGCTCGCCGACGCCGCCGTCGACCTCACCGTCGTCGGCCGCGCGGTCGACGAGAGTCACGTCGCCGACGTCGAGCGACTGGTGCGGGAGCGCGGGCTCGGCGACCGCGTGCGCTTCGCCGGCCGGCTGTCGGACGCCGCGCTGGCCGACGTCCTCCGCGAGAGCCACGTCCTCGCTGTCCCCTCGCGCTACGAGGGGTTCGGGATCGTCTACCTGGAGGGGATGAGCTTCGGCCTCCCGGCGATCGCCTCGCGCGCCGGCGGCGCGGCGGAGACCGTCACGGACGGCGAGACGGGCGCCCTCGTCGACCCGGACGACCCGGCCGCCGTCGCCCGCGCGCTCGACGGGTTCGCGGCCGACCCCGACCGGCTCGCCGAGATGGGCCGCGCCGCCAGGCGCCGGTACGAGCGCCACCCGGATTGGGCGGAGTCGACCGCGCGCGTCCGCCGGCTGCTCGCCGAGGTCGCCGGCGCCGACGACGCCCCTCACGCGCCCGATCCGGAGGTGGCGACGTGACGGGAGAGGGCGCCGGGTCCGGCGACGACGCGCCCGACGGCGACGCCATCGCCGCCGACACCGCCGCGTTCCGGCGGTACCTCCGCGCGAAGCGGCCCGTCGACGACCGGGCGCTGGACCGGCGGCTCGTCGGGCTCCTCCGCGAGCGGCTGACGGCGCGCGCCGCCGAGGGGAACGGCCCCCTCCGCGCGCTGGAGGCCGGGGCCGGGGTCGGGACGATGGTCGCCCGGCTGATCGACTGGGAGGTGCTCCCGCCGGGCGAGACGCGGTACGTCGCCGTCGACCGCGACGCGGAGGCGCTCGCCGGGGTCGAGCCGTTCCTCCGGGAGTGGGCGGCGAGTAGGGAGGAACCGGCGTCCGTCGACGACGCCGACGGCGACGCGCTCGTCGTCGAGACCGACGCGCGCACCGTCGCGGTCGAGCCGGTCGCCGCCGACGCGGTCGCGCACGCCGCGGAGCGACCGGGGGAGTTCGACGCGCTGATCGGGATGGCGCTGCTCGACGTGCTCGACCTCGACGGGCTCGACGCCCTGCTCGGCGCGCTCGCGCCCGGCGGGACGTACTACTTCCCGATCACGTTCGACGGCGGGACGCGCTTTCGCCCGGCGCACCCCGACGACGAGGCGATCGAGCGGCGCTACCACCGGCACATGGACGGGAAACCGGGCGGGAACAGCCGCGCCGGCGGCGAGGCGCTCGCGCGGCTGCGCGAGGCGGACGGCTCGACGCTCCTCGGCGTCGCCGGCTCCGACTGGGTCGTGCGCCCGGTCGACGACGAGGGCGGTCGTCCGGACGACGACGAGGGCGGTCGTCCGGGCGACGGAGCCGGCTACCCGGGCGACGAGGCGTTCTTCCTCCGACACATCCTCGACACCGTGGAGGCGGCGGTCGGCGAGGTGATCGCGGTCGACGGGGACGCCGCCGGTGAGGTGGTCGTCGACGGGGACGCCGCCGGCGTGTCGGCCGCCGACCTCGACGCGTGGCTCGAAACCCGCCGCGAGCAGGTCGATTCCGGCGAGCTCGTCTACCTCACCCACCAGCTCGACCTGCTCGGGCGCGTCGACGGTGACGCCTGACCGCCGCCGGTCGGGCGGTTCACCCGGCCGGCGTCGAGGTCAGGTCGCCGCCTCGATCGAGTCGAGCAGGCGACACTTCCGACAGACGTCGCGGCTCGTCTTCGAGCCGCAGCGCTCGCACTCCCCGAGGTCGGGCGAGTCGTCGGCGGCGTCGCCGCCCTCGCGGTACGCCTCTGCCGCGAGCGCGGAGAGCTCCTCGTAGCCGGCCATGATCGAGTGGCGGGCGCCGGGGTGGTTCGCCTCCAGCTCGTGGATCGTCGACTGGATCTCGTCGCGGTACGCCTCCGACGAGTGGGGACATTCGGCCATGTGGGTCGGGAGATCGCGGACGTGGCAGTAGAGGGCGACCTCCTTCTCGGGCACGTCGCGGAGGGGCTTGGCGCGCGGGACGAACGCGTCCGTCTCCTCCCGCTCGTCGAAGGGGCCGAGCGAGGCGTCGAAGTGTTTCGCCACCTGTCGCACGTCGCCTTCGAGGAAGTTCATCATCGCCGTCTGCGCCTCGTCGTCGAGGTTGTGACCGGTGAGCAGCTTGTCGGCGTCGAACTCGGCGGCGTACGCTTCGAGGAGGTCGCGCCGGAACACGCCGCAGTACGCGCAGGCGGCCATGTCCTCCGGGTCGCTCTCGACGACGTCGTCCATCCGCACGTCGAACTCCTCCTCGTAGGAGACGACCTCGTGGCGCAGCGAGAGGTCTTCGGCGAGCTCGACGCAGGCGTCGAGGCTCTCGTCGCGGTACCCCTCGATCCCCTCGTGGATCGTCAGCGCGAGCATCTCGACGCGGGGGTCCTCGCCGAACACGTCGTCGAGAATCCGCGTCAGCGCGACGCTGTCCTTCCCGCCCGAGAGGCCGATCACCCAGCGGTCGGGATCCTCGGGTGTCGCGTCCGGGTCGAGGAGGGCGTCCTCGCGGATCCGGCGCTTCACGCGCTTCTCGACCGACCGGCGGAGGTGGTGGCCGCAGAGGTGCGCCCCGGAGTAGGCGGCGTGGTGGACGGCGTCGGCCCCGCACTTGTCGCACTCCATCGGTGTCGGGTTGCGGACGCGCGCGGATACCCGTTTCGGGCCGCATACGTGAGAATGGTATCGAGACTGAGTGGGAGCGACATCGACGCGAACGCCCCCGAAGCTCCGACCGCTCGGTGATAGATACCAGACCGTGAGTCGACGGGTAATTCCTCCAGAGCTTCAGCCCCTCGGCCGTACGTGATCGTCGAGATTGAGACCAACCACAAAGCCCCAGCCGTGAGGCGGGCACACGCTCGCTGCGCGCTTCAGTCGCTCGCGGGGCTCGCTCCTTGCAGTGCTTCCGTCGCCTGTGCCCGCCTCACGGCTGCCCCTTTGAGTCCCGTCCGACCGCACAGCGACCGCACCTCACGCCTCCCCAGCCTCGCGGCTCCCTTCGGTCGCCGCGTCCCTCGCGCGTGCTCCTCGCGCCCGATGGGCGCTCGGAGGCACGCGCCACCGTAATTAGCGTCAGGAAGCGTCCACTGTCGACGACCCCGGGCGCGCTGCCGTCGGTTCCGACACGGGCTTGTCGTCGTCGAAGAGTTCCCCCGGAACGCGACTAATTCGCCACCGCCTCAGTCGCTCGCGGCCCGTCCGCCGGCGACCTCGTCGAACGGGGACACCGAGATGACGAGCCGGCCGTCGCCCGCCGCGCTCACCAGCTTCGACTCGGTGAACGTCGTCCCGTCGGCGCGGAGCCCCTCGCTCGTCCCGGTCCACCGCTCGCCCTCCATCACCGCCGGGATGACGTGCGTCCGGATGTGTTCGACCTCCTCGTCCGGGTGGAGGCGCTGCCAGCGCTCGCCGACGAGCTCGTCCGGCTCGTAGCCGTACAGCCGCCCGTACTCATCGCCGACGAACTCGAAGGTCCCGTCGGGCGCGACCGTACAGACCCCGTCGAGCGCGACGTCGGCCGCGGGGTCGACGGCCGCGGCCGACTCGCCCTCGTCGCCCGCCCCGAAGCTCCCGCCGTCGCCGTCGATCGCGTGTCCGACGCGGCGCAGGAGCGCGGTGTACCCGTCGACGCCGCCGCGCTTGGCGACGTAGTCGCTGACGCCCGCGCGGACCATCTCGGCCGCGATGGCGTCCGGCTCGGTCGCGGAGAAGAGGAGGAAGGGGAGGTCGGGCTCGCTCTCGCGCGCCGCCGAGAGGAGCTCGATCCCGGTGCGGCCGGGCATGTCGTAGTCGCTCACGACGCAGTCGAACGCCTCGCGCTCGATGCGGTCCAGCGCCGCCTCCGGGTCGGTCTCGGCGACGGCCTCGCAGCCGATCCCGTCGTCGCGTTCGAGGTACGCGGCGACGAGGGCCGCGAGCCCCGGCTCGTCGTCGACGCAGAGCACTCGAAGCGATGAGTCGGTCATGGCTCGGAGTCGCCGGTTCCGGAATAAACCGGTTACCCCGCGATACTCAGCGCTGATACTCGCGCGCCGGACGCCGGACCCTACGGGATGCCCGCCTCAGGCGGTCGCGCCCGCGACGAGGCTCTCCCGCACCGTCTCGACGAACCGGTCCGGGTGTTCGACGTGCGGGAGCAGTCGCGCGCGGTCGAAGACGACGAGGCGCGCGTCGGCCGCGTCGGCCAGCTCGCGGCCCTCGGAGAGGGGGCTCACCTCGGCCTCGCGCCCCCAGACGACCGTCGGCGGCACGTCGAGGTCGGCGAGCGCGGCCGCGAGGTCCAGGTCGCTGTTGAGGTAGCCGGAAACGAACGAGGCCGGCGCGAACCGGGCGTTCTCGACGTGGGTCGTCCGCCACTCGTAGTCGGTCCACTCCTCGCTCGGGTTCGTCGGGTCGTCGTAGCCGTGGTCGGCGTTGAAGTAGCGGATCGACGGCTTCGACGCGATGACGTTGAAGAGGGCGTCGCCGATCAGCGGCGACCGGAGCAGCTCGCGGAGCCACGACTTCGGCGGGCTCGGTCCCGCGGTGCTCGTCGGACAGACCCCGACGAAGCCGCGCACGTCGACCGCGTCGCTTCCGGACCCGTCCCCGGTCGCCGCGGCGGCGGCGTACGCGGCCGACAGCGACGAGGCGACGACGGCCGGCTCGTGGAGGTCGGCGAGGAAGTCGCGGACGAAGTCCTCGTACAGCGCCGCGGAGTACCGGAGCGGCGGCCGGTCGGAGCGGCCGTACCCCGGGAAGTCGGGCGCGATCACGTGGTAGTCGGCCGCCAGGTCGTCGAACACCGCGCGCCACTCGCCCGAGGAGCCGGCGGCGTTGATCCCGTGGAGCAGCGCGAGGTCCGGGTCGTCGGGGTCGCCCGCCTCGGTGAACGCGACGTCCATCCCGCGCCAGCGGAAGACGCCGTCGTCGCCGTCGAGCGGGGCCTCCAGCTCGCCCTCGTAGCGGAGTCCGGTGTTGACCGCGGCGAGCGCGCCGACGCCGAGGAGGGCGGTCCCGGCGAGGTTCCTGAGCTTCATGGAAACCTGTTGGTCCGCGGGCGACTTATACCTCGTGGCGGAGGGGTCACTCCCCGTCCGGCTCGACGCAGTCGACGATGGGGGCGACGACCTCGGCGGCGACGCTGTACGGGTCGGTCTCGCGTCTCCGGACCGCCTCGGCGAGCCGGTCGATCCCGCCGCGGCGCTCGATCTCGCCGGCCGCGAGCGCGCCCACGTCCGAGCGCACGAGCGTCCGGATCTCCTCGGCGTAGCGCCGGCGCTCCGTCGCCTCGATCTCGCCCGACTCCCGGAGGTGCGCGGCGTGGGCGTCGAACGCCGCGATCAGCTCGTCGACGCCCTCGCCCGTGTTCGCGACGGTCCGGAGCACCTCGGGGGTCCACTCGGGGGAGCCCGAACTGTCCTCCGCGTCCGAATCGTCCGAATCCTCCGGGTCGTCCGGATGCTCCGGCGCGTCGAACCCGTGGTGGCCCGTTTCGAGCCCCTTCGTGGGCCCCTCCCGCCGGTGGACCATCTCCTCCAACTCGGCGAGGGTGCGCTCCGCGCCGTCCATGTCGGCCTTGTTGACGACGAACACGTCGCCGATCTCCAGGATGCCGGCCTTCAGCGTCTGCACGTCGTCGCCGGAGCCGGGCTGGACGAGCACCGCCACCGTGTCGGCGGTGCGGACCACGTCGACCTCGTTCTGCCCCGCGCCGACCGTCTCGATGATCACGGCGTCCTTCCCGAAGGCGTCGAGCGCCTTCACGGCGTCCGCCGTCGCCATCGAGAGCCCGCCGAGCTGGCCGCGCGCGCTCATCGACCGGAAGAACACGTCCATGTCGCCGACGTTCGACCCCATGCGGATCCGGTCGCCGAGCACGGCGCCGCCGGTGTACGGCGAGGAGGGGTCGACGGCGACGACGCCGACGGTGTCGCCGCGCTCGCGGTAGGCGGCCGCCAGCTTGTCGACGAGCGTCGACTTCCCCGCGCCGGGCGAGCCCGTGATCCCGATCACGTCGGCGCCGCCGGTGTGCCCGTGGAGCGCGGAGACGATCGCCCGGTGGCCCGCCGCGCGGTCCTCGATCCGCGTGATGACCCGGGCGAGCGCCCGGTGGCTCCCGGCGAGCAGCTCCTCGACGAGCTCGGCGTCGCGGTCGCTCAGCTCCGGGGCCCGCGCCGTCGACTCCTCGTCGGGGGTCGGCCCGCCCATCTACGCCCGCTCCGGCACGTTGTCCCGGATGAACTCGATCGTCTCCTCCATCGGCGTGCCGGGGCCGAACACCTCGGCGACGCCGAGCGACTTGAGCTCGTCCTCGTCGTCGTCGGGGATGATCCCGCCCACCAGGATGAGGGTGTCCTCGAACGCGTCGTACTCCTTGAGCCCCTCGATCACCTTCGGCACGAGGGTGTTGTGGGCGCCCGAGAGGATCGAGATGCCGAGCACGTCGACGTCCTCCTGGACCGCCGCCTGCACGATGTCCTCGGGCGCGCGGTGGAGCCCGGAGTAGACGACCTCGAAGCCGGCGTCGCGGAACGCCCGCGCGATCACGTGTGCGCCCCGGTCGTGGCCGTCGAGGCCGACCTTCGCCACCAGACACCGGATGGCCCGCTCCTCCTGTTCGACGCTCATGTCGGGTACTGCGTCGCCCCGCCGTTTGACTCTAACGGACGATCGGGTGGGATCGACGCGTTGAACGCGCGGGCGCCCCTCGACGGGGGTATGCCCGACGACCCTCGCGTCGACCGCCCCGACGCCGACCGATCCGCGAGCGACCGCCTCCCCGCCGACACGCGGATCGGCCGCGTCGCGCTCCGCGTCGCCGACCTCGACGAGACGACCGCCTTCTACCGCGACGTCGTCGGCCTCGCCGTCCTCGACCGCGACGGCGACGCGGCCGTCCTCGGCGTCGACGGCGCGGAGGCCGCGGGGCGCGAGGCCGTTCCCCTGCTCGCCCTTCGCCGCGACCCGGACCGCCCAGAGCGCGGCCCAACCGAGGCCGGCCTCTTTCACGTCGCGTTCCGGGTCCCCTCTCGGGCCGCGCTCGGCGGGGCGCTGGGCCGGGTGCGCGAGCGCTGGCGGCTCGACGGCGCGTCCGACCACCTCGTCAGCGAGGCGCTGTACCTCGACGACCCGGAGGGGAACGGGGTGGAGATCTACCGCGACCGCCCCCGCGAGGAGTGGCCGGTCGACGACGACGGGACGCCTCGGATGGCGACCGAGCCGCTCGACGTCGAGGGCGTCGCGGCGGCCGCGGGGGCGGCCGACGCGGGCGACGCCCCCGCCGACCCCTCGCCCGTCGACCGCGTCCCGTCCGGCACCGACGTCGGCCACGTCCACCTCGAAGCGACGTCGCTGTCGGCGTTCGAAGCCGTCTACGTCGACGGGATCGGCTTCGAGGTCGGCGAGGCCGGCCCGGACGTCCGGTTCGTCGCGGCCGGCGGCTACCACCACCACCTCGCCGCGAACGCGTGGCGGGGGCGGACGACGCCGGCCGCGGGCCGCGGGCTCGCGTGGTTCGAGGTCGTGGTTCCCGACGCCGCCGCGCTCGACGCGGTCCGGACTCGGCTGGAGGCGGTCGCGGCCGGCGGCGACGTCGACGTCGCGGTCGCAGAGCGGGAGGGCGGAGTCGCCGTCACCGACGCCGACGGGATCGAGGTCTGGATCCGGACGGAGTAGCGGCGGGCCGGGGACTCGGTCGCGCCACCGATCGAGTCACCGCCGGCTCACCCGACGATCGTCCGGAGCGTCGACTCGGTCAACAGGGTGGTGATCCCGAGCGCCTCGGTCGTCATCCAGCCGAGGAAGGCCGCGTACATCGCGAGGAAGGCGTACCCCTCCTCGGTGGTGATCTCGAAGTCCGTCGCGGCCATCACCACGACGACGAGGGTGGTGTAAAACAGGAACAGCATGAGGGGGACCGAGGTGAGGAACCCGATCGAGACGCCGCCGGCGAGGATGACGCCGATTGGCAGCGCGGCGACGAGGTTGAACGTGTTCGTCCCGAAGACGTTGGCGACCGCGGCCCGCTTGTCGCCGGCCTTGCCCATCTTCACGCCGACGAGGAGGTCCGGGAACGAGCTCATCACCGACAGCACGGTGACGGACATCAGGAACGGCGGCGCGCCCAGCGCCTCGGAGGCTTCGAGCGTCATCCCGATCATCGACTCGACGCCGACGAGCACGACGGCCAGCCCGGCCGCGAACAGCCCGACCTGCTTCGGGACGTTCGTCGACTCGGCCTTCTTGCGCGCCGACGCGCCGCTCTTCCCGCCGACGAGCAGGATGACGTACACGCCGTACAGCACCAGCAGTCCGACGCCCATCTGCGGCGTGATCCGCGCGAGCTCCCGCCCGTCGGTGCCGAGGACGCCCAGGGCGATCACGCCGAAGAGCGCGAGGACGGCGACCATGTAGAAGATGGCGTCGCGGTAGACGATCCCCTGCGTCGTCGTGGTGTCGCCGCTCGTGACGGCGACGGCCGCGGGGATGACCAAGATGTTGAACACCGCGGTGCCGATGAGCGCGCCGGCGCCGACGCCGAACTCGCCGAGGACCAGCACGGAGATCACGATGATCGCGAGCTCGGGGAACGAGGTCGCGGCCGCGACGATCAGCCCGCCCTGGATCGCCTGCGAGACGCCGAAGTGGTCGCTGATCTTCGACGTCGTCGACTCGACGACGTTCGCGCCCTTCCAGGTCAGGAGGAACCCGACGACGCCGATCGGGATCCAGACGAACAGCGACTGATCGCCGATGAGCTCCCCGAGTAACGTCACGGTGGAGGATGCGCGCGGAACCGATTAGTGGTTCCGGAAGCGGGCGCTCCGGCCCGCCCCTCACGCGCCGGTCCGCACCGCCCGCCGTCGAACGGTCCGGACCGCTCGCCGCGGAGCGAGCGGCGGGCGACGCGGGGCGCCTACCCGAACTTCCCCGTGATGTAGTCCTCGACGCGCTGCTCTTCCGGATCCTCGAAGATCTTGGTGGTGTCGTCGTACTCGACCAGCTCGCCGCCGGTGAGGAACACCGCGGTCCGGTCGGAGATGCGGGCCGCCTGCTGCATGTTGTGCGTGACGATGATGACGGTGTACTCCTCCGCGAGGTCGTCGATGAGGTCCTCGATCTTCGAGGCCGCGACGGGGTCGAGCGCCGAGGTCGGCTCGTCCATCAGGATGACCTCCGGGTCGGGCGCGATGGCGCGGGCGATACAGAGCCGCTGCTGTTGCCCGCCCGACAGTTCGAGCCCCGAGGAGTCGAGCTGGTCTTTCACCTCGTCCCACAGCGCGGCGCCCTTCAGCGACTCCTCGACGCGCTCGTCGACGTCGCCCTCGTACCCCTGGATCTTCAGGCCGTACGCGACGTTGTCCCGGATCGACTTCGGGAAGGGGTTCGGCTTCTGGAACACCATCCCGATCTTCCGGCGTAAGGCGACCGGGTCGACGTCGTCGTCGTACACGTTCTTGCCGCCGAACTCGACGTCGCCCTCGACGCGGCAGATCTCGATCATGTCGTTCATCCGGTTGATACACCGGAGGAACGTCGACTTGCCGCAGCCCGACGGCCCGATCAGCGCGGTGACGCGCTTCTCGGGGATCTCCATCGTCACGTCGTCGATCGCCTGCTCGTCGCCGTAGTAGACGTCGAGGTTCCGCGCCGCCACCGCGGTGCCGGCGTCGGCGAGCGGCGCCCGTCCGTCGTCCGTTTCCGCCTGTACCTCCGTCGTGATCAGCGAGTCGTCTGATGTCGTGTTACTCATGTTAGCTCCCCCGCTCCGCGCGGTTCCGCAGCAGTATCGCCGTCCCGTTCATGCCGACGAGGATGATCAGCAGCGTGATGACGCCCGCGGCGACGACGCCGTACCGGAAGTCGGCCTGCGGGAAGCCGGCCCACGTGTAGATCTGCATCGGCATCGCGCTGAACCGGCTGAAGAGGCTGTCCGGCGCCCTGAACACCGTCGTCGCCGCGCCGATCATGATGAGCGGCGCGGTCTCGCCGATGGCCCGCCCGAGCGCGAGGATCGTCCCGGTGAGGATCCCCGGCATCGCCTCGGGCAGCACCACGTTCTTCGTCGTCTGCCAGCGCGTCGCGCCCATGGCGTCCGAGCCCCGCCGGAGGTCGTCCGGCACCGACCGGATCGCCTCCTGTGCCGAGATGATCGTGATCGGCAGGATGAGCAGCGACAGCGTCAGCGCCGCGGTCACCGCCGTCCCGATCCCGAGGCCGAGGAGGTTCGCGAACAGCCCGAGGCCGAGGAGGCCGTAGACGACCGACGGCACCGCCGCGAGGTTCGCGACGTTGACCTGCAGGATCCGCGTCAGGGTACCGAGCGGCCCGCTCTCCGGCGTGTACTCCTCCAGGAATACGGAGGTGCCGACGCCGAGCGCGAACGACAGCACCGCGACCATCGCGATGATGATGACGGAGCCGACGATGGCCGGGTAGAGCCCCGCCTCGGTCGGCGTTCGGGAGGGCGCCTCCGTGAGGTACGACGGGTCGAGCCACGGGTCGGGCGCCGGGACGCCCCACGCCTCGACGATCAGCGCTCCGGCGACCACGCCCGCGGCGAGCAGCAGCGGGAGCCCCAGCCCGACGAGGCCCTCCCCGCTGTCGACCACGCGGGAGACGTAGACCGCGGTCGGCACGCCAGTCAGGACGAGCACGAGGAGGACCGTGGGGGCCGGCAGCCCGGCGCCCGCGGCCAGGAACCCGCCGGCGGTCGCGACGGCGAGCGGAACGCCGCCGGCGACCGCCGCGGCGGTCCGGCCCCGACGGTCGGCGACGAGGAACGCCCCCGCGGCCGCGACCGGGACCGCGATCGTCCAGAGGTAGATGACGAGGTCCGACGGGAACACCGGGACCACGCCGCGGAGGAACACCGCGGCGACCAGCCCGACGAGCCCGACCGGCGCCGCCGCGGTCTGCGCGCGCGACGACGACCGACCCCGCCCGAGCGCGTACAGCCCGACGGCCGGCAGGATCCCGAGCGTGTACGCGAGGAACCACACGAGCGGGTCGAGCACCAGGAACAGGGTGCCGACCGCGAGCCCGATCGCGACGCCGCCGATCAGCCGCCCGAGGAGCCCGAAGCCGACCGCGCCGACGCGGCCGCGGCTCCCGACGTACGCGAGGTACGCCGCGACGGGCCCGGCGACGACGAAGAGGTACGCGAGCTGCCAGTTGAGTCGCGGGATCGGGGCGACGAGCGCCTCGACCGCGGTGAAAAGCACCGCGACGGCGACGAGGCCGCCGCCGAGCGCGCCGAGCGAGCGCCGGGTGACGTCGGGGTCGCTCGCGCTGAACAGGCAGAACGCGAGGAACGGGACGACCAGCGTGAGGAAGTACGTCAGCAGCCACTCGGGGCTGGCGTTCGCCAGGTCGAAGGCGTCGATCGCGACGTACACCAAGAGGACGCCGAGCGCGACGAGGCCGAACACGCTCGCGCCGAACGAGAGGTACTCGAAGGCGATCCCCCTGACCCGGCTGACCTCGCCGAAGCCGTCGGCGTTCGGGTTCTCGGTCGCCATCAGTACTCCTCCCGGTAGCGTTCCGCGATGATGTCGCTTATCACGTTCATGACGAGGGTGACCGCGAACAGCGCGAGACCGAGCGCGAACATGGAGTTGTACGGGAGCGTGCCGCCGGTGAGGTCGCCCCCGGTGATCTGGACCATCGCGACGGTGATGGTCATCCCGGACTCCAACAGGATGTCGGCGGGGTCGACGAACGGGATCCCGAACAGCGCCCGCTGGACCTCCGGCATCCGCGCCTGCGCGCCCATCGCGACGACGACGATCATCGTCTCGCCGACGGCGCGGGAGACGGCGAGGATGTACGAGGAGGCGATCCCGGAGATCGACGCCGGAACGACGATCCCGGTCGACACCTCGAACTTGGTCGCGCCGAGCCCGTAGCCGGCCTGTCGGAGCTGGTCCGGCACCGCGCTCATGGCGTCCTCGGAGATCGACGACACCATCGGGATCGTCATGATCCCGACCATGATCGACGCCGAGAGCGCGTTGAACGTGCTCATCTCGGGGAACAGCGTCGCCTTCAGTGCCGGGGTGACGTACACCAGCGCGAAGTAGCCGTAGACGACGGTCGGGATGCCGGCCAGGATCTCCAACAGCGGCTTCAGGATCGACCGGGCGTTCGGGGTCGCGTACTCGCTGAGGTAGATCGCGGTGAGCGTCCCGATCGGGATCGAGATGAACGCCGCGGTGACCGTCACGGTGATCGTCCCGATCAGCAGCGGGATGATGCCGAACGCCTGCCCCCCGCCGGCCGGGTTCGGGCTCCAGTTGGTGCCGGTGAGGAACTCGGCGACGGGGATCGACCGGAAGAACACCACCGCGTCCGACAGGAGCGTGACGAAGATCGCGACGGTCGTGAGCAGGGTGATCGCCGCGCACGCCGCGAACAGCCCGCCGTAGGTTCCCTCCTTCAGTCGTGTGAGCCCGCCCCGCCGGGACAGGTCGGGACTCTCTGTGCTGTCAGTCACGAACGGTGAGGTATCGAACGCTGTCGTAAATCAATACACCGGTTCATTCCGGGGGCGCTACCCCTGGGCCCGCTCGATCGCGTCTTCGAGCTTCCCCATCTGCTCCTCCTGCGTCTCCTCGGTGGCGGGGACGTAGCCGACGTCGCCCGCGACGAGCTCCTCGTTGGTCGTCTGCTCGACGAAGTAGCGGGCGAACTCCGCGATGTGCTCCTCGGCGAGCGAGGAGATCGACGGGTACGTGAACAGCGGCCGCGAGAGGGGCGTGTACTCGCCCGAGGAGGCCGTTTCGAGGCTCGGCTCGACCGGGCCGTCCCCGTCGTCGATCCCGAGCGCCTTCAGCTGGTCGGGGTTCTGGAAGTAGTACGCGAAGCCGAAGTAGCCGATCGCGTACTCGCTGCCGGCGACGCCCTGCGCGATCGTGTTGTCCTGCTCGGTCGCCTGGTAGTCGCTGGTGTGGCCCTCCTCGCCGAGGATCGCCTCGATGAAGTAGTCGTACGTGCCGGAGGTGTCGGCGGCGCCGAACCGCTCGATCTCCTCGTTGGGGAACTCGTCGCGGACCTCGTCCCAGGTCTGTGCGGGGTCGGACCGCCAGATCTGCGCGAGCTCGTCGGTCGTGAGCGAGTCGACCCAGTCGGCCTCGGGGTTGACGACGACCGTGACCGCGTCGGTCGCCGCGATCAGCTCCACGTACTCGACGCCGTTCTCCTCGCACAGCTCCTCCTCCTCGGGCTGAATCGGGCGGCTGGCGTTGTTGAAATCCGTGTCGCCCGTACAGAAGAAGTTCGAGAAGCCGCCGCCGGACCCCGTCGAGCTGATGTCGGGGTCGACGCCCGGGTGCATCTCGGCGAAGTCCTCCATGACCGCGCTCATCAGCGGGAACACCGTGCTCGACCCCGCGATGTTGATCGGGCCGGAGAGCTCCCCGCTCCCACCGTCGGCGCCGTCCCCGGAGCCGCCGTCGGAGCCGTCTCCGGAGCCGCCGTCACCGCCGCTCTGCGTACAGCCGGCGAGCGCCAGCGCGCCCGCCCCGCCGAGCGCCGCGAGCGATTGCCGCCGCGTGATCCCCGTCGCGTCCGTGTCGTGGCTGGATGCCATTACCAGTCGATCGGCGAGTTTCGGTTAAGTAGTATGCTATGATGGGTACGGTCCGAGGGGTACCGCTCGGGTGCGCTATATACGCTATATAGATCGGTCGGCGAGCTCCCCGCGAGTGCTCGTCGGGGACCGAGCGCGGACGCGAACCGGAACGCCCCACGCCTCCGTTACGCTCTCCCGGCCGCCACCGCCTCGATCAGGAGCTCCGCGACGTCGACGATCTCCACGTCGTCCTCGAAGTCGCCCGTCTTCCGGCCGTCCTCGAACATCGTCGTGCACATCGGACAGGCGACGACGAACTTCTCGACCGCGTCGCCGGCGTCGGTGTCCTCCACCGCCTCGCGGAGGCGCTCCTCGCTCGGTTTGACCGCCTCGTCGTGTTCGGTCCAGAGCCCGCCGCCCCCGCCGCCGCAGCAGAACGAGTCGTCCCGGGAGCGCGGCATCTCGTGGAGGTCGGCGCCGGTCGCGCGAATCAGCTCGCGGGGCGCCTCGTACTCGTCGTTGTACCGGCCGAGGTGGCAGGGGTCGTGGTAGGTGACAGTGTAGTCGAGCTCGTCGCCCGACAGGCCGAGCCGCCCCTCGTCGACCAGCTCCTCGACCACCTGCGTCCAGTGGAACACGTCGACCTCGCCCTCCGGGTTCCACGGCTCCTCGCGGTCGAACGGCATCATCGGGTCGTCGGCGAACGCCGCGAAGTCGACCTCGGGGTACTCGTTTTTGATGGTGTTGTACGAGTGCGGGTCCGTACAGACGATGCTCTCGAACTCGCAGTCCGCGAACGTCTCGACGTGGTGGCCGGCGAGTTCGAGGTAGAGGAACTCCTCGCCGATCCGCCGAATGTCGTTGCCGTCCGTCTTCTCGTCGTCGAAGAGGATGCCGAACGACACGTCGGCCTCGTCGAACAGCCGGGCGAGCGCGCGGGCGACCTTCTTGTTGCGGTCGTCGAAGCTCGGGTAGTCGCCGACGTACCAGAGGTACTCCACCTCCCGCTCGCGGGCGTCCGGGACCTCGACGTCGTCGAGGTCGTCCGCCCAGTCGCCGCGGTTCGCCTGGGACTCGCCGAAGGTGTTCCCCTTCCCCATGACGTCTTGGAACACGTCTTGGAGGTTCGAGTCAACCGCCCCCTCGTCGACGAGCTGGCGGTTCATCTTCGTGAACGAGGTGAGGTGCTCGATGTCGACCGGACAGGCGTCCATGCAGGCCATACAGGACATACACGACTCCATCGATTCGGCGTCGATGACCCCGCCCTCGTCGGCGACGATGGGGACGGTTCCTCCGTCGTTGACGGCGGCGGAGCCGGCCACGCCGCCGTCAGTCGCGACCGGACCGCCGCCGCTCCCCGCGACCGGGTCGTCGGTCACGGACTCGCGGTACGCCTTCAGGTCTAAGATCACGTCTCGCGGGTCGAGGTTCCGGCCGACGGTGTCGGCCGGGCAGGCGTCGGTGCAGCGGCCGCACTTGGTACAGGCGTCGCCGTCCATGAGCTCCTTCCAGGTGAAGTCGTCGAGCGACTCGGCGTTGGTGTGGTCGAGGTCGGCGGGGACGTTCGGGAGCCGCGCGCCGGCCTTCTCGTCGCGGGCGACGACGTTCGCGAACGAGGAGATCATGTGGAACGGCTTCGCGTACGGGATCCAGGCGATGAACGCGAACGCCAGCAGCGCGTGGCTCCACCAGACGACGCCGTAGACCGCCTCGGCGCCGGCTGGGGTCAGCCCCGCGGCCTCGAACCCCGCGGCCATCGCCATCCCGACGAAGCTCACCGTCTCGTCGGCGCGCGCGGGCTGGCCGACGATGCCGAGCGCCTGCACGACGAAGCCGCCGACGCCGAGCGCGAAGAGGGTCCAGACGAACGCGTCGTCCTCCAGCGAGGTGTGTCTCCCCCACAGCCGCCCCTCGCGGTTCCGGTAGCGGCGGACCATCGCCATCCCGACGCCGACGACGAACAGCAGGCCGAACGCGTCGACGACGAACTGGTAGGCGAGGTAGAAGTCGCCCACCCAGAACGACTCGCCCGCGATCGGGCGGTAGACGTCGATGTCGAACCCGAGGATCGTCGTCGCGACGAGCAGGGTGAGGAACCCCCAGAGGACGAACGTATGCATCACGCCGGTGTACGCGTCGCCGTCGAACTGGTTCTCGTTCGAGAGCACCGTCCTCGTCGCCGCGACCGTCCGAGAGGGCAGGTCCGACAGCCGGTCGCGAGGGTCCGCGCTCCCGCGGGCGTACGCCGCGAACCGAGCGTACACCCCGTACAGGAACACGAGGATCGCGACCGCGGCGAGCCAGTAGAACGCGGCCTTCCCGACCGGACCGATCGTCCAGAACGTCTCCCGGGTGGCCGCCTGCAGGGGCGTCATGGTAGGTTAGCCGGATACGGTCCGGTTAAAACTTGCCACGGCGCGGGATCGGTCCGGTCTCCGGGCCCGGTCTCTGGCCCCGATCGATCGCGGGGTCCCCGTCAGATCACGCCGGTCAGCGCGGCCGCGAGCAGGCCGACTCCGACCGCCAGCGCGACGGCGTCCCCCCGGCCGAACGCCAGCCGCGGGAGCGTCGGGTTCCACGCGAAACACCGGGCCGCGAGGGCGGTTCCCAGCCGGTCGGCGCGGCCGAACGCGCGGTCGATCCCCGCGACGGCGACGATCCGCATCCTGTCCCGCACCGGTAGCTCGTCGCCCAGGCGCGCCCGCATGGCGTCGCGCGCGGTCAGCAGGTCGCGCTTCAGCAGCGGGAGGAACCGGAACACGAGCGCGACGCCGGCCGCGAGCAGCCGCCCGGGCCTGCCGGGGACCGCGTACTGGACCGCCGCCCGGGAGTCGCGGACCGGCGTCGACCGCACGTAGGCGGCGGCGACGACGAGCACCAGGAGGACCCGGTAGCTCGCCAGCGCCGTGTCGGCCGCGCGGTCGAGGCGGAACCAGGGGTCGCCGACCGTCGCGCCCGCCACGACCGGGGCGACGAGGAGGAACGGGAGCGCGACCCGGTACGCCCACAGGTCGCGGGGGCCGCCGCCGGCCGCCCGCAGGCAGCCCGCGGCGAGGACCGTCAGCGCCGCGAGCCCGCGGGGCGTCGTGTGCGCGAAGGCCGCGGCCGCGAACCCGACCTGCACGAGGAGCTTCGACCGCGGGTCGAGCCGGTGGGCGAGCGAGTCGCCGGGGGCGTACGAGAGGGTCACGGGTCGGAGGCCGGGACGTGGTCACCGCCGCGGTCCGTGAGCGCGCCTTCTGGGACCCGCACGTCGAGTCCCGGGAGGTCAGCGACGGCCGCGTCCGGGGGCGCGTCGACCGCGATCCGGCCGTCCGACAGCCCCACCACGCGATCGGCGAGCCCGAGCACGTCGCGGAGGTCGTGGGTGACGACGACGACGCCCGTCCCCGCGCGGTGGCGCTCTCGCAGGCCGTCCACGACCGACCGCCGGGCCGGCTCGTCGAGCCCGGTGAACGGCTCGTCGAGGACGAGGTGGTCCGGCTCCATCGCCAGCGCGCCGGCGATCGCGACGCGCTCGCGCTCGCCGCCCGACAGCGACGCGATCCGGTCGTCCCCGCGCCCGCCCATGTTCACGGCGTCGAGCGCGGCCCCGACCCGGCGGTCGATCTCGGCGTGCGAGAGCCCGAGGTTCTCCGGGCCGAACGCGACGTCGGCGCCGACGGTGGCCGCGACGAACTGGTCGCGGGGCTCTTGGAACACCATGCCGACCGCGGTCCGGGCGGCGACGAGGTCGTCGCCGACGGGGGTCCCGTTGACCGAGACCGACCCCGAGTCCGGCTCGACGAGCCCGTTAAACGTCCGGACCAGCGTCGTCTTCCCGGAGCCGTTCGCGCCCGCGACGACCAGGAACTCGCCGTCGGGGACCGAGAGGGAGACGTCGTCGACGGCGACTACCCCGCCCCCGTCGCGCTCCCCGGCGCCCGTCCCGCCGTACCGACACGTGACGCCGTCGACGTCGATCACGGCGTCGCCTCCGGGTCGGTCACGGCGCCACCTCGGGAAGGCTCACGCGGTCACCTCGGAATCGCTCACGGCGTCGCCTCACGCGGCCGCGATCGCGTCCGAGCGCACGATCCCGACCGCGGCGGCGATCTTCGCGGCCTCCGCGGGGAGGAACACGGCCGCGCCCTGGACGAACGCCTCGGCGGGGGTGAGCTCCAGCACCAGGTAGAGGCCGGCGACGCCCATCGCGTAGACGACGGCCGTGCCGACGGCCATCGCGCCCACCAGGACCGGGACGGAGACGCCGTCGAGGTCGCGGATGTCGCCGCCGCGGTGGACGATCGCGCCGACGAGCGCGGCCGCGATGGGGTAGGACCAGAGGTAGCCGGCGGTCCCGCCCACGAGCTCTCCGAAGCCCGCGGAGCCGCCCGCGAACACCGGCGCGCCGAGCGCGCCGGCGGCGAGGTACAGGACGAGCGCCGCGCCGCCCCAGACGGGACCGAGGAATATCCCGGCGAGGAAGACGCCGAGGACCTGTAGCGTGACCGGCGCGGGCGACACCGGGAACGGGAAGGAGACGTACGCGAACGCGCCGACGAGCGCGGCGAACAGCGCCGCGCGGGCGAGGTTCGTCGCGGCCTCGTCGCCGACGAGATCCACCGACTCCGTGTTGGTTGCCATGTCCGTGACAGGCTCGTAAACCAACTTGAAGATACTGGTTGACGACGCGCCCGCGGCCGGACGGCGTCCACCGGCCGCCGCGCCTCCCGTCGCCGATCCGGAGCGACTGCGCCCGAGCCGGCCGAAATCGGACGCGAGGCTTTTCTATCGGGAACGCGTAGGGGGGAGCCCATGGACGAGAAGACCGCCGAGCTCCGCGACATCTTCGTCGAGACCACCGGGTCCGACACGGTCACCGAGCGGCAGGCGGAGTCCCCCGGGACCCTCACCGACCGCGACGAGGCCGCCGTCGCCGAGCGCGTCCGCGAGCTGGTCGCCGCGATGCGCGAGCGGTACGACTTCTCGACGCCCCTCGACGACGCGACCTACGCCCGGATCGCCCGCGGACGCTTCGAGCTGGACGACGACGCGGCGATCGCCGCCGCGCTCGCCGCGGGCGACGACGCGGTCCGCGCGCCCGACGAGGTCGGCGGCGACGGCTCCGAACCGGTCGACGCTCCCGAACCGGTCGACGTCGACCCCGACACCGTGCGCGACGCCCGCTTCGACCTCCACCTCGTGCGCGACGCCGACCGCGAGGTCGACGACGCCGAGTTCGACTACGCCGCCCTGAAGTCGCTCACGGCCGAGGGACGCTCCATCGTCGACTGCGCCGAGGCGCTTGGCACTGACCCCGACGTCGTCGCGAAGTACGCCCGCGTCGCCCGCGTCGACCTGACCTCCACGCGGGCGAACGACCGCTTCCGCGACGAGTTCCGCGACCTCCTCACCGACGCCGAGATCGAGGGCACCCACGCCGAGTCCGCCCGCGAGGACGGCCTGAAAGAGGCGACCGAGGATATCGAGACGGACGTCTCCCTGTAAATCGCCGCTCGTTGTAGCCGGTTTCGCGGTCCGTCGCCTCCCCGCTCTCGCTCGACCACCACCGTACGCTCACGAGTCCCAACGACGAATGGGCGCGCCGGGTCGCGTCCGCCGGACGCGACCCGCCCGCGAGGGAGGCGGCGGGCCGGCGCGGCGCGGGGCCCCCCCCGGCCCCCCCCCCCGCGGGGGGGGGGCGTGGGGGGGGGGGGGGGGGGGGGGGCCCGGGGGGGGGGGGGGGGGGGCCCCCCCCCCCCCCCCCCCACGAGGCTGGGGAGGCGTGAGGTGCGGTCGCTGTGCGGGGCGGGACTCAAAGGGGCGCCCTCACGGCTGGGGCTCTGGAGGTGTTCGCCGACGATCCGCAGTCGGCCATTTACAAACAGACAATCGCAGTCACGGAGCAACCAACTCTGCGATTAGACACGACGACTTACGAGACGAACTTCAGCAGGTCGTCGCGGTTGTGCTCGTGGAACCGCGTTCGCAGGCACTCCTCTAACGCCTCGATATCGCCCCGCTTCGCACAGATCGGCGCGATCCGGTCCGACCACTGCTGCCACGGCGGGTAGAGCCCCAGGCGGTCGCAGATCTCGTCGAGGCGCTCGTCGAGGTCGTCGATCTTGTCGGTCTTGTTGACGGCGACGATCGGTTCGACGCCCACGTCCTCCAAGAAGCCGTACATCTCGATATCGTGGGGGAGATTTCCGCGCTCGGCGTGGCGGTCGATGATGTCGACGGCGGCCTTCCCGTCCATCACGACGACGCCGGCCAGGATCGAGTCGGCGTTCGCCTCTAGGTAATGGACGATGTCCGTCTTGATCTGCTCGCGGTGCGCCTCCTCGACGCCGGACATGAAGCCGAACCCGGGCAGGTCGGTGAACATGAAGCCCTCGCTGGCCCAGTCGAAGTGGTTCGGCTGCCGGGTGACGCCCGGCTTCCCGCCGGTCGAGAAGTCGTGGCCCGTCAGCTCGCGCATCAGCGTGGACTTCCCGACGTTCGAGCGCCCCACGAGGACGACCTCGGCGTCGCGGTCCGGCCGGTCTTCGAACATAGGCGTCCATGGGCGACTGAGCGGTTTAAAAGGCGCGTCGTGGCCGTGTCGCCCCCGGACTGCGAGGCCGACGTCGCCGCGGTCAGACCGCCGCGCCGCCGTCGTCGGCCCGACCCTCCGGGTCCTCCGGGCCCGCCGGCCCCTCGATGCGGTCGTTGACGGCCGCGAACGCCGACCCGAACATCCGGAACACGGCGACCTGGCCGTAGAACTGGACGAACGGGACCAACACCGCGCCGACGATAGTCACGATGAGCACGACGGAGACGAGGAAGACGCCGACCGAGATCAGGAGCGGCATCACCACGGCGAGGAGGTACTCCGCGCTGAACAGCGTCGGCTTGAGGAGCCTCACGTCGAAGGCCGCGCTCACCTCGCCGCGGACCGCGTACGCCGTGAGCGCCGCCGGGACCGCGTAGTAGATGAGGAACAGCACGGGGATGAAGGCCACCGCGAGCAGCGCGCCGGTGAGGCCGATCAGCGCGCCGAGATCGCCGCCGACTCCGGACCCGATCCCGACGACCACCGAGACGACGATCCCGTACGCGACGAGGGGAACGATCGAGTACGCGAGCGCGATGAGCACCCCGACCGCGCCCTTCGCCAGCAGGTCGCCCCAGTCGTCGAACGCCGGCGGCACGTCGTCGCCCGCCACGGTCCGCTCCAGCACCCTGACGAGGTAGCCGAAGACGGCGAACGTCGGGATCACGAGCACCGAGAGCAGCCCCAGGACGCCGCCGATGACGATCCGCCCGACCCAGTCCTCGCGCATCGGATACGACAGCCCGTCTTCGATCATATCCCGACCCAACACCGATCTGATATATAAAAACGGCGACACGGTCGCCGACGGCCCGCCGTCTCGCCGACGACGCACCGTCGCGTCAGTCGAGATCGGGGCCGATCCGCGTCGACCTCGCGTCCGTCGCCTACTTGTCGCCCCGCGCCCTCCGTCCGGCATGGACAAACAGGCCGTCCGCGAGGCCGTCTGGGACGCCTTCGAGGCGGGCGACCAGGCGCGGTTCCCGTTCCCGCCGCACGACCGGATCCCGAACTTCGCGGGCGCGGACGCGGCGTGCGAGCGACTGACCGCGACCGACGAGTGGGCCGGCGCCGAGACGCTCAAGTGCAACCCCGACGCGCCCCAGCTCCCGGTCAGGCGCGCCGCGCTCCGCGCCGGCAAGACGGTGTACGTCGCGCAGCCGCGGCTCCGCGACCCGGACCCCTTCCTCCGTCTCGATCCGGCCGAGATACCGCCCGAGGAGATCGACGACGCGACGACGGTCTCCGGCATCTCCGAGTACGGCACGCCGGTCGGACCCGGGGACGTTCCCCGCGTCGACCTCGTGGTCGCCGGCTCCGTCGGCGTGACGACCGACGGCGCCCGGATCGGGAAGGGCGAGGGGTACAGCGACCTGGAGTGGGGCGTGCTCAGCGAGCTCGACGCCGTCGGCAGCGAGGCGCAGCGCGCCTCTGGCAGCGAGGGACAGCGTCCCTCGGGCGACCGGGCGTCGCCCGGTGAAAGCCGGACGCAGTCCGGCGACGCCGACACGACGGTCGCGACCACGGTCCACGAGCTGTCCGTGATCGACGGTCCGGACTCTCCCGTGGCGGACGGCGCGGACCGTCCCGAACCGGACGCGCACGACGTACCGCTCGACCTGATCGTCACGCCGGAGCGAACGGTCCGGACCGAGACGCCGTACGACCGGCCGAGCGGGATCGACTGGACCGCGCTCGACCCGGAGCGGCTGGACGAGATCCCGGTGCTCGCGGAGCGGGCACCGGAGCGAGGGTAGGAAGGACGACCGACCGTCGGACGTCGACCGGGGACCGCTCAGTCCGCGCGCTTCGGCGACGGCGCGGACCGCTCCGTGCGGTGGTCCGCGACGTGACCGCACTCGGGGCAGACGATGGTGCGCGCGTCGCCGTCGCTGACGACGAGCCACCCCTCCGAGACGGGGCTCTGGAAGCTGCACTCCGCACAGAAGAGGACCGACTTCCGGGGGGACGACCGGGGACCGCTGGCGACTGCGTTCATACCTATCCGTACCGTCCCGACGTATATGGGTCTTGTCCGGCCTGATCGTTCGGTATATTCCGAATTATAACCCGGAAGCGCGTCGATATTCGTGCCGAAAGAAAACGACCGTTTCAGGGATTCGAATCGAACTGATCGGTTCTGTCACCGTCGTTCCGGATCGATCGGCCCCCTACCGCGCCAGCGGCATGTTGTAGCTCGTCTCCGCCGCCATCACGTGTTCCCACGTCGCCTCGCAGTCGCAGGAGACCTGGTCGAAGACGCTCGGGTCCTGGCGCTTGTCGAAGTCCTTGATCGCGGTCTGGACGCGGTCGTCGCACTCGCCGCAGTTGTGCGCGCCGCGGTCGGAGCCGTGTCCGACGGGATCCGAGACGACGATGGCGTCGACGTCGGCCGTCGCTTCGAGGACGTGCGCGACCGACCAGAGCCACGG
This sequence comes from Halorubrum rutilum, assembly GCF_024494565.1. Next base: position 146,029 of record NZ_JANHDN010000004.1, on the reverse strand, counting down.
CGGCCGGTAGCCGCCCTCGAAGAACAGCTCGTCGACCATCGTGTAGCGCTGGACGTTCGTCGGGTTCATCGAGACGGTGTGGCAGCCGTCGACGTCGGCGCAGCGCCGGATCGAGTCGACCATGTCGGCGGCGGCCTCGGGCTCCGCGAGGAAGGGCGGCTTCATGAGGAGGTACGCCTTGATCCCCACCGCCGCGTCGAACTCGGCGTCGGCCGCGGCCGCCTCGGCGCAGGCGTCCTCGAAGTCGGCGAAGTCGAAGTACTTGTTCACGCAGTCGTGCCGCACCCGGTCGGTGGCCGTCTCCAGCCCGACCGCCACGTCGGTCGCGATCCCGTGATCGGCGAAGTCGCCGATCTTCTCCCGGCTCACGAAGTCCGGCAGCGACTCGACGACGATCCGGTCTCGGTCCACGAACGTCTCGGCGATGGCCCGGCGGGTCTCCGCGGGGACCTCGCGCTCGTCGAGGAACGAGCCGGAGGTGTAGATCTTGATCAGCTCGGCGGGGGCGTCCGCCTCCTCGCGCTCGTGGTCGAGACAGACCTCGATCTGGTTCATGAGGGCCTCGTGGCTCACGCTGCCGCCCTCGACCGACTCGGCGACGTAGCCGCACATCGTGCAGCCGCCGGCGCGGGCCCACCGACAGCCGCCGGTGTTGAGGATGATCGTGAGGGAGTTCACCACGCCGTCGGGCGTGTTGTCCTCGTCGATCCAGACGCGGGTCGGCTGCGTCGGGTCGTACGTCTCCGAGCGCTCGGCGCGGATGTCGCGCATCACGGCGTTGTGCGCGTCCATCCCGCGCCCCTGCTCGTACGCGTCGGGGCTCGGCTTACTCATTACCGGAAGAAGCGGTCGAGCGCGTAAAGCCGTGTCGTCATCGGGGCTCGCCGGCGATCTCTCGAAGCGCGGCGGCCGCGACGACCGCCGCGGCTCCCAGCCCCGCGCCGACCGCGTTGACCGCGGCGTCGCCCCACGCGAACGACCGCCACGGGATCGGCGCCTGGACGAGTTCGATCCCGAACCCGAACGCGACGGCCGCCCCGGCGGCCAGGGGGAGTCCCCGCCGTCCCCGGCCGATCGCGCGGCTCGCGAGAACGGTGAGGACCGCGTAGCCGACGAGGTGGAAGGGGTCGGTGAGGCCGATATCGACGGGGAGCGTTCCGCCGCCCCCGCCGAGCGGGTCGCCCCGCCCCACCGCGTCACCCCCGCCGACCGCACCGACGACGCGACCGACCGCGTCGACGGCGCGCGCGGCCCACGACACCGGGAGCGTCGACGCGACGAGGACCGCCAGCGCGAACCCGACGGCGGCCCGGCCGGCGCTGGGTTCGGCGCGGTCGTCGTCGGTCCCGGTCACGCGCACCGGTTCGCGCCCCGCGGGGTTAGCGCTCACGGACCGGCGGCGTCGCGTCCGACCCGACACCGTCGGTCCGGCCCGTCGTCCGGTCGAAACCGCTCGGAAGTACTCTCGTTTTCGGCCGGCCTAAAACTGTTCGATCTCGCTTCGGTCCCCGATTTTTCTCCCCGCCGGTCGCGGTCGTCGTTTATATACCAGGGCAGCGATTGAGCCACCCCGACGTAATTGATATCGGTTTCATCCGGAGGTGAACACCTAACAGGCTACGGTCCTTCTATAATGAACGAGCATTACATGACTGAAATGGGCGGCTACAGGGACCGAGTTGCACAGGTCGACCTCGGTGACGAGGCGGTCGAGTACCGCGGTATCGACGACGAGGACGCGAAGAAGTACATCGGCGCGCGCGGGCTGGGCGTCAAGTACGTCTTCGACGCCGGCCCGGACGTGGACCCGATGGGACCGGACAACCGGCTGGCGTTCATGACGGGCCCCCTCACCGGGACCCAGACCGTGATGAGCGGCCGCATCGCGCTGGTGACGAAGTCCCCGCTCACGGGGACCGTCACCGACTCGCACCACGGCGGCTGGTCCGGCGCGCGGCTCAAGTGGGCCGGGCTCGACGGGATCCTGCTCGACGGCGAGAGCGACGAGCCCGTCTACCTGCTCGTCGAGGACGGCGAGGTCGAGGTGCGCGACGCCTCGCACCTCTGGGGTCAGGGCGTCCACGACACGGTCGACCAGATCGGCGAGGAGGTCGACGGGAAGGTCGGCCGGGACCTCTCCGTGATGGCGATCGGGCAGGGCGGCGAGAACGGCGTCCGCTACGCCTGCGTCATCAACGAGGACGACCGCGCCTCGGGTCGGGGCGGCACGGGCGCTGTGATGGGCGCGAAGAACGTGAAGGCGGTCGTCGTGAAGTCGGGGACCGACATGCCGAAGCCCGCCGACCCGGAGACGTTCCAGGAAGGGTACCAGCAGGCGATGGAGGTCATCCGCGAGTCCGACGTCACCGCGCCCAACGAGGGCGGGCTCTCGATGTACGGGACGAACGTCCTGATGAACGCGACCGAGGAGATGGACGGCCTCCCGTCGAAGAACGCGAAGTACACCTCGACCGAGGCGTACCACGACGCCGAGGGCGTCGACATCGAGGCCGAGCGCGTCTCCGGCGAGAACGTCCGCGAGAACATCCTCGTCGACGAGCCGACGTGCCACTCCTGTCCGGTGGCGTGTAAGAAGGAGGTCGACGTCAACGTCACGCACAAGGGCCAGGACATGAACGTCCGCACGGAGTCGTACGAGTACGAGTCCGCGTGGGCGCTCGGCCCGAACTCCGGCCACTCCGACCGCGACGAGATCGCGCTGCTGCTCCAGCGCTGTAACGACCTCGGCGTCGACACCATCGAGGCCGGCAACATGATGGCGATGGCGATGGAGATGAGCGAGGAGGGCAAGCTCGACGACGTGGGCCACATCGACTGGGGCGACTCCGAGGCGATGATCGACCTCATCGACGAGATCGGGCACCGCTCCTCGGACCTCGGCGACCTCCTCGCGGAGGGGCCGGAGCGCGTCGCCGACGCGAAGGACGCGCACGGCAACAAGCTCTCGGTCAAGGGCCAGACGATGGCCGCCTACGACCCGCGCTGCATGAAGGGGATGGGGATCGCGTACGCGACCTCCAACCGCGGCGCCTGTCACCTGCGCGGCTACACGCCCGCCGCCGAGATCCTCGGCATTCCGGAGAAGGTCGACCCGTACGAGTGGGAGGGCAAGGGCGAGCTCACCGCCACCTTCCAGGACCTGCACGCGGTGTCGGACTCGTTCGACATCTGCAAGTTCAGCGCCTTCGCCGAGGGGATCGAGGAGTACGTGCTCCAGTACAACGGCGTGACCGGCCGCGACGTCACCGAGGACGAGCTGTTCGAGGCCGGCGAGCGCGTCTACAACCTCGAACGCTACTACAACAACCTCGCCGGCTTCGACGGCGCGGACGACACGCTGCCGAACCGCTTCATCGAGGGGCACCCGGACGCCATCCCCGGCACGGGCGCCAGCGAGGGCGAACTGGTCGAGCTCGACGAGATGAAGGCCGAGTACTACGAGACCCGCGGCTGGGTCGACGGCGTCGTGCCCGACGAGAAGCTCGACGAGCTCGGCATCGACGTCGGACCCGGCACCGGCGTCTCCGCCGGCGACTCCGCGGCCCCGGCCGACGACTGAGCGACCGCGTCGCGGGCGCGGACGCTCGGCCGGCGCTCGCATTCATTTTTAAGTGATTCACGCCGGTAGCGACGCGTATGGCGCACGACCCGCTCTCGCCGGCCGAGGCCCTCCGAACCCGTATCGGGACGGTCGTCGCGACCGTGGCCCTCCTGACGTTCGTCTACTCCGTCCTGATCGTCGCGCAGTTCCTGCTCGGGGTCGTCGTCGGGGTCCTGCTCCCGGTCGGCCTCTACCTCTCGTACCGCACGTTCGCCGCCCTGGACGCGCTCGCCGACGCGGCCCAGCGCATCGCCGACGCCCGGGAGCGCGAGGTCGAGAGGGAGTCCGGGTTCGGGGCCGCCGCCGAACGCGAGGGATCGTCCGCGGACCGCGTCGCCGAGCGCGACCGGTAGGCCGTCGCTCGCGGTCGGGTCCCGGCGCGAAGTTTAAGCGGCGAGCCGTCGTTCGGCCGCGCATGAACGCTCGTCTCCCGGCGGCGGTCGGCGTCGCCATCGCGACGTTCCTCGTCGTCGCCGGAGCCCTCACCGAGGCGCTTTCGGCCCGGATCGCCTTCTCCGCGCTCGTCGGCCTCCCGGTCGGGATCGCGGCGGGGGTCGTCGCCGGGGCCGCGACGCGGACGTCGCTCTGGCGGTCGCCGCGGGCGCGGCCGGCGCTGCTCGGGACCGCCGCGTTCGGCTACGGTCCTCGTCGCCGCCGCGGTCTCGTATTCCGTGCCCCCGGCTCGCGACCTCGTGAGCGTCGCGACCGCGGTGCCGTTCGCCGGGCTCTGCGCGGTCGCGGTCGCGCTCCTGGCCCGGCGGTACCCGGACCGGATCGAGTGAGGGCGCCGTGCAGGTTGGGGCTGGGCAAGGTTAGATCAAACGGGGTTGGGCGGGCCGGGTCGAGCCGAGCGCCTCACGCGAAGACGACGAACCGGAACAGCCACAGCACGCCCATCCCGACCGCGATCGTGGCGAAGACGTTCTCGGTGCGCCACGCGACGACGCCGGCCGCGGCGCCCGCGATCAGCCGCTCGTCGAGAAGCGTCGCGCCGACCGAGGGACCGAGCGTCACCAGGTCGGGGAGGACGAGCGCCGCGAGCACCGCCGGCGGGACGTAGCGCAGGGGGCGCTCGATCCGAGGCGGCACCTCGTCGATCCGTCCGAACAGGTGGATGAAGGAGAGTCGGAAGCCGTACGTCGCGGCGCCGATGACGAGGATCGCGAGCCAGACGCCGAGCGAGCCCGCGGCCGGGGGTGCGCCCGTCACGCCTCGCTCACCTCCGCCGCGAGGCCGACGGCGATGCCGGTGACAGACCCGACGAGCAGGCCGAGGTTCAGCGGGAGCCCGGCCGCGACGACCGCGACCGCGCCGCCCGCGACGCCGGCCGCGGTGGTCGGGCGGTCCTTCATCGCGGGGACGAGGAGCGCGAGGAAGACGAGGGGCACCGCGAACGTGAGCCCCCACGCGTCGGGGACGCCGGCGCCGACGACGACGCCGACGACGGTCCCGACCTGCCAGACGACCCACAGCGACGCCCCCGCGCCGAGGTAGTAGCGCCACCGGCTCCGGTCGGGGTTCTCGTCGAACTCCGCGACCGAGAGGGCGTACGCCTGGTCGGTGAGTACGTACGCGAGGCCGGCCCGGAGGCGGCGGCCGTAGTCGGCGAAGTGCGGCGCGATGGAGGCCGAGTACATCACCATCCGGACGTTGATCACGACCGCCGTGCCGACGACGACCGCGAGCGGCGCGTTCGACCCGAGCAGGTCGAGCGCGGCCAGCTGGGAGGCGCCGGCGAACACGATCACCGACATCCCGACCGCCTCCGCGAGCCCGAGGCCGGCGTCGACCGCGGCGATGCCGGCGACCAAGGCGAACGGGACGATGCCGAGCATGAGCGGCGACACGTCGCGGACGCCGGCCCAGAGGTCGCCGTCGAGGGGGGAGTCGCGCACGCTATCGCTCCCGCGGGTAGACCGGCTCGTCGTACTTGGCGGCCAGGTGCTCCGCGTGCTCCAGCTTGGCGTTCGCCTTCCGGAACGTCCCCAACAGGGAGTGGACCTCCCGCTCCGTGGGATGCGCGCGTCCGAGCAGCCGGCGCATCAGCAGCGCGTTCTTCTCGACCTGGTGGTCGCGCTGGCCGGTCGCTTCGAGGAAGTCGCGGAAGAAGCCGTGGAAGCGCTCCACGTCGCCCTCGGGCGCCCGCGTGACCTCGGTGTCCGGGAGCTGCGTCTCGTCGACGGTGAGCTCGCGGAGCTCGTAGAGGAGGACGGTCGCGGCCTGCCCGAGGTTCAGGACCGGGTAGTCGTCGTCCGCCGGGATCGAGCAGACCTCGTCGAGCCGCGAGAGCTCCTCGTTGTTGAGCCCGCGGCCCTCCCGGCCGAACACGATCGCGGTCGGCGCGTCGACGGCCTTCAGCGACTCGCGGAGCTCGGCGGGGGTCTTGAACGGGAACCGCTCGTGGCTTCGGTCGTCCTCGCCGGTGATCGCGGTGGTGCCGACGGTGTGGTAGTTCGCCACCACCTCGTCGAACGTCACCTCCTCGGCGTTCGGGAGCACGTCCTCCCGGGCGTGGCCGGCGAAGCCGTACGCCTCGCCGTCCTCCCTCAGCGCCGGCGGGTCGACCAGCTTGAGGTCGGATAGGCCGAAGTTCTTCATCGCCCGGGCGATCGTGCCGACGTTGCCGGGCGTCTCCGGCTCCACGACGACGACGACCGGCTTCCGGCGGGTCGGCGAGGCGGGATCGTCGCCCTCGGGAGTCGCGTCGCCCTCAGGAGTCGCGTCGTCGCGCTCGACGCTCTCGCTCTCGTCGTCGCCGCTCATCGGTTCGACGGGTAGTCGGTCGAGAGGTCGACGGCCTCGAAGTCGTCTTCGCTCAGCTCGTTGTCCGCGTCGTCTCCCTCGTCGCCCTCGCCGGCGAGTTCGAGGATGTCGATCCGGTCGCCTTCGAAGTCCTGCTCGACGCGCTCCTGGACCTCCTGTTGGTCCGGCAGGTCCGGGAGCCCGTCGGGGTCCTCCTCGACGTGCTCGACCGAGCCGTACCCCTCCGGGGCCTCGTTGCCGGCCGCGACCCACTCGTGGAAGCGGTCGCCGAACTCCAGGCTGCCGGCGTGCTCGCTGCCGCCCTCCTCGCGGTACCAGTAGATCAGGTCGGGCTCGTGTTCGGGGCAGACCAGCACCTCCCCCTCGGGCTCGCCGTAGACGATCTCGGCCTGGTTACAGCGGTGGACCTCGCTTTCGCCGTGCTCCAGGTAACAGACGTCGCAGGGCTCCTCGACGAGCGAGACGAGCCGAAAGAGCCGCTCCCGCGGCCCCTCGGGGATCTCGTCGAGCGGCTTGAGCTCGCCGTCGTCGGTGAAGATTTCCTCCTCGTCGAACCGCCATCCGCGGAGGCCGACGCTCACTTTCGCCATGCGAGCGCCTAGACGAGGCGCGGATAAAAGCGCGTCCTTCCCGGAACGAGCGCCGCCGACGCGACGAGCCCGTCGCTCTCGTCGAGTCGCCGTGAACGCAGACGCCCTCCGCGGGGCATATACGCGAGCGGGTCGTAGACCTAGCGATGCGACGACGAGAGCTGTTCCGCGCGGTCGGTGCCGGGTCGATCGGCGCTCTCGCCGGCTGCGCCGGGCTCGGACCGACCGGGAGCGACGGGCGAGCAGGCGATGGCGGAGGAAACGGCGACGACGGCGACAGGAACGGCGACGGCAATGACGGCGAGGACTCGGGAGGGGCGACCGAGTGGCCGTCCGGTCCATACGCCGACTACGACGCGACTCCCGTCGCGGTCCGGACCGCCGACGGCGACCGACTCGGGACGGTGACCGCGGCGATCGCCGAGACCGGTGACCAGCGCTTTCTCGGGCTCAGCGACGCCGAGACACTTCCCGAGGACGCCGGGTTGCTGTTCGTCTTCCCCGCGGAGCGCGAGTCGCTCACGTTCGTGATGCGCGAGATGGACTTCGGAATCGACATCGTCTACGCCGATAGCGAAGGGACGATCACCCGGATCCACCACGCGCCAGAACCGGGGCCGAACGAAGACGGGAGCGAGCAGGAGTACCCCGGATCGGGCCGGTACGTGCTCGAGGTCCCTTATAAATGGACCGACGACCACGGCGTCGAGGCGGGAGACGTGCTGGCGTTCGAGCTGTGATACCGCACGGAACACAGGACGCGTATCTCGCTCACTGACCGAAACTAATATCAGTGAACTCGAACCGGGCTCCCCCGTCCGTCCCATCGACGACCGCAACCTGCCAGCCGTGGGCCTCGGCGATCCGTCTGACGATGGTTAATCCGAACCCGGTTCCGCCGCTCGCTGAGGTATGCCCGGGGTCAAACACAGTCTCACGAGCGTCTTCGGGAATCCCCGGACCGGTATCTTCCACGTAGATCCCGCGGTCATCGATCCGGCCGACACGAACGATCACGTCTTCCCCGCCGTGTTCGACTGCGTTCCGAAAGAGATTCTCGAAGACGTGCTGGAGTCGGCTCCGGTCGCCGGTAATCGTGACGTCGTCCTCGATTTCGATGGTTGCCTCGCCTGTCTGGACGTTTTTCCAACACGTGCCGACGATATTGGTCAGATCTATCGGTTCCGGGTCCGAAACGACTTGACCCTCTCTGGCGAGCGTGAGCGTATCAGTGATGATCTCCTCCATCCGGTCGAGCGCTCCGACGATGGGTGGGAGATGGTCGCTATCGCAGTCGTTGGTGAGCAGCGCTGCCCGCCCCTGTGCGATATTGAGCGGATTTCGCAAATCGTGGGACACTACGCCCGCGAACTCGTCGAGCTGTTCCTTCTGGCTCTGGAGCTGTCGTTCCTGCTTGACGCGCTCGGTGATGTTCCGCGTGATCCCGATGATCTGGGTTACCTCGCCGTTCGTAACAACCGGTGTGAGAACCGTCTGCCAGAACCGTGCGCCCGTCTCGACGGGTAACTCTTCTTCATACGAGATCGGTTCGCGGGCTCCGACACAGCGACGGTAGTTCGCTCGGATCTCCGCCCCGAGGTCTTTACCGAACACGTCGGTCGGGGTTTTCTCCTTGACTTCTTCCGTTGTGATTCCGGTCTGTTCCTCGTAGGCCCGGTTCAGCCGTTCGAACCGAAACACGTACCCCGTCTCCGCCGAGTCAACGGAGAGGAAGAAGATACTGTCCTGGACGGTCTCGAGGAGCGTTCTGTACTCTTCGGCGAGCCCCTGGAACTGTTGCTCCTGGCGTTTCCGCTGGGAGATGTCGCGGCTATTCACGAGAATCCCGCCGATATCCGGGTCGTCGAACCGGTTTTGCAGCGTTGCCTCGATCCAACACCACGAGCCGTCGGCTCGCCGAAACCGCGTCTCGATTATCTGGGTCTCGTCGGGGTTCGTCTGAATGGTTTCGATAGCGTCGGCGACGGCCTCACGGTCGTCCGGCTGTTGATACTCGTAGCCGACCTCTCCGACCAACTCCTCCGGCTCGTGTCCGAGAGTCCGAGTGACGGAGGGACTGACATACGTAATCGTCCCGTCTGAATCGATGACCGTCGCAATATCCGAAGATTCTTCGACAAGCTTGCGATGCAATTCCTCACTCATGTTGATGTAGCAATGGGTCGCCGAACAGCTAATACTTCCGAACTCAACGGTGCGGCTCCGGTGAAATCGGTCTTAGAGCCAGTCATACCGTCAGTAGCAGAAATGATAGTTCACCGCGGGGTTCTATACGGACAGCGCGACTCTTGCAACCGTTCTTCGGGTTTTCAGTCTTTTCCGGTCGAGTTCACCGGAGAGGTGCGTGTGTCTGAACCCAGTCGGGTACTTCAGCACCACCGGTTGTGTGCCACCGGTATCGCGGCGATCACGACCGGCTGGTGGTTCGAACGAATCGTATGTCGGCGTGGATTCACTCCGTGTTTCCCGTCAAATTCCCGGCGAGGGCGTCGGGTACTCGCCCCGTTTATGTCGCTCGCGCCCGTGGTGAGCGTATGCGAAACGTGGACGCCGCGGGGCTCGGGATCGGCGACGACCACCCGCCCCGGATCATGGGCGTGCTCAACGTCTCCCGGGAGTCGCCGTACGACCCGAGCGTGTACGACGACCCCGGCGAGGCCGCCGAGTACGTCGACGAGGAGCTGATCGGCGAGGGGGCCGACGTCGTCGACGTGGGGCTCGAATCCGCGAACAAGGACCTCGACGTGCTCTCGGCCGAACAGGAGTTGGACCGGCTCGACACCGCGATCGAGACCCTCGAATCGACCTCCGGCGACGCCGTCTGGTCGATCGAGACCCGCTACCACGAGGTCGCGGACGAGGCGCTCTCTCGGGGGTTCGACATGGTCAACGACATCTGCGGGTTCGCCGACCCGGAGATGCCCCGCGTCTGCCGCGAACACGACGCGGCCGTCTCGAAGATGGCCTCGCCGCCGGACCTGGAGCGTCCGGGCGCGATCGAGGACGTGGACGAGATCTACGAGGCGCTCTCGATGAACGGGTTCACCGACAAGACGATCCTCGACCCCGCCTTCGGCGGCTGGTCCGAGGCGAAGACCCACGCCGACGACCGCGAGACGTTCCGCCGCCTCCGGGAGTTCCGGGGGTACGGCCGCCCGCTGCTCGTCTCGATCAACCGCAAGAGCTTCCTCAAGACGATCGCGGGGCGGACCACCGAGGAGGCGCTCCCCGTCTCCCTGGCCGCCACGTCGATGGCGGTCGAGCGCGGCGCCCACGTGGTCCGTACCCACGACGTGGCGGAGACCCGCGACGCCGCGCTCGTCGGCGCGGAGCTCGCCCGCGACCGCGTCCGGTCGGGCCGCGACGCGGGCGACGTCGCCGTCGAGGAACTGGACGTGACGACCGCGCGGGAGGCGGAGCGCCACCTCGACCGGCTCGGCGCCGACCGCGACGTCGCCGGCGCCGCGGTCGTTCGCACCTACGAGCTGACCGGGCTGCCGGAGCCGGCGGTCGGGGCGCTCAGGGCCGCGACCGCGGGGTCCGAGGGGGTCGACGGAACCGCGTTCGCCCTCGCGGGAGCGGTCGACGCGGCCGCCGGTCCGCCCTCTGCGACCGACGGCGGGGCGCTCGGCGACGACGGGGTCGAGGCGTCCGTCGGTTCCGGAGCGACCGCCGACTCCGGAGGGGCCGGCGCGACCGGGCTCCTCGTCTGTACGCCCGCCGGGCTCTCAGCCCTCACGGAGGCCGTTTCCGGCGTCTCCGACCCGCTCGACGCCGCGCTCGAAACGATCGGCGCCGGTGGGAAGTAAGAGAAAGTTTATGCCGTCGTGCAGACAACCGATCGACCGGACGCCGGAGGGGCACGCGGGTAGGGGTACTCTGTGCCACTCCGGTCCATACCGTACTCCACCCCGCCAGCGGCGGCGCCGCGCGGCGCCGACCCGAGACGAGAGGCCCGACGGTTCGGACCCGGGGGAGACGCCGTGAACTTCGAGGCGTTCGAGCCGCTGTACGAGGCGATCCTCGCGGACTTCGGCTTCGATCGGGCCGCCGACGAGCGCGCCCGCGACGTCGCCGCCGAGCTGGCGACCCCCTTCCCGCTCGACCGCCTCGGGGACTGGCGCGGCGAGACCGTCGCCGTCGCGGGCGCCGCGCCGCGACTCGTCGACGACGTCGGTATCGCCCGCGACGCCGACGTCGTCGTCGCCGCCTCCACCGCCGCCGACGTCCTCAGGGACCGCGGCGTCGCGGTCGACTGCATGGTGACCGACCTCGACAAGAACCCGGAGACCGCGGCGGCGCTGACGCGGGAGGGCGTCCCGGTCGCGGCCCACGCCCACGGCGACAACGTCCCCGCGGTCCGCGAGTGGCTGCCGCGGTTCGCCGACGAGCGGACGCTGGCGACGACGCAGGCCGCGCCGGCGGGTCCCGTCGCGAACCTCGGCGGGTTCACCGACGGCGACCGCGCCGCCTTCCTCGCCGACCACGTCGGCGCCGGGCGGCTCGTCTTCCCGGGCTGGGCGTTCGACGACCCGGACGTGGGCCCGACGAAGGCGAGGAAGCTCGACTGGGCCGCGCGCCTGCTGCGGTGGCTCGAACGCCGCCGGGGCGAGCGGTTCGGGGTCCTCGACGGGCGGCGGGAGGCAGCCGACGCGGCGCTCGACGCGGCGTTGTCCGGAAGCGGTCAGTAGGGCGACGACTCGACGCGCTCCTTCGGAAGCAGCTCCTCGCGGTCGCGGGCCTCCAGCCACTCGACGAGCCGCACGAGCTGGTCGGTCGCCGCCTCGAACAGCCGCTCGGCCTTCTCCGGGGTCACGTCGGTCGGGTCGCCGAACGCGCCGTTCGCGGAGTTGTCGACCGAGTCGTAGAAGGTCCGGGCGCCGTGGACGACCGCGTCCGACTCGTCGAGGTGGACCAGCCCGTCGTCGCGGGCGTTCTCGAACTGGTCCTCGCGGACGAGCTCGGGGGCGATGTGGGTGATCATCGCGGTCTCCTTCGGCCCCGCGTGCGGCCCGTTGTGCTCGAACAGCTCGTCGACGAGCTCCGGGATCGACTCGTCCCACATCCACTCCAGCGCGTAGGTCGTGCCGTCCTCGTGGAGCCGCCGACCGACCTCGCGGAGGTGCTGGACGTTGCCGCCGTGGGCGTTCACGTAGACGACCCGGTCGATCCCGTGGTACGCGAGGTTCCGGGTGAACCCCTCGACGTAGTCCCGGAACTCGGGCGGGTCGACCCACATCGTCCCCGGGAACTGCCGGTGGTGCGGGCTGACGCCAACCTGGACCGTCGGGGTTCGGACGACGCCGGTCTCCTCCGCGGCCGCGCTCGCGAGCGCCTCCGCGATCAGGTGGTCGGTGGCCAGCGGGAGGTGCGGGCCGTGCTGTTCCGTGGAGCCGAGCGGGACCAGCGCGACGGACTCGTCGGACAGTTTCGCTCCGAGCTCCGGCCACGTGTGGTCGGCGAGGTACATACTCTGAGGTGGGGTTCGGGACGTATGAACCCGGCCGTTCCGGCGCGGTTCGCCGTCTCGGTCCCGCTCGCCCGATTCGGCCGTCGACGGGGGTATCGTCCCGTGTCGCCACCCTTTTTGTGCCGTCCGGCCGAACGCTCTCCCATGTTTGGAGGCGGCGGCATGAATCCGCGGAAGATGAAACAGATGATGAAACAGATGGGGATCGACGTCGAGGAGATCGACGCCGAGCGGGTCGTCATCGAGACGGCCGACGGCGACGACCTCGTCTTCGACGGCGCCGACGTGACCAAGATGGACGCGCAGGGTCAGGAGACCTACCAGATCGTCGGTTCGCCCGACGAGGTCGCCGACGCCGGCGGGACCCCCTCGGCGGTCGAGGGCGACTCGGGCGCGGCGGCGATCGAGGACGAGGCGGCCGACGACGGCGACGGGACGGCCGACGCGATCCCCGACGAGGACGTGGCGCTGGTCGCCGAGCGCGCCGGCGTCCCGCAGTCGACGGCCCGCGAGGCCCTCGAAGACGCGGACGGCGACCTCGCGGCCGCCATCGCGGCCCTGGAGTGACTGATCGGGCGTGACGGACGCCGCGTACCTGCTGGTTCGCGACGACCGGGAGTACCTGCTGGAGCCGGGCGAGGAGTTCGGCACCGACCTCGGCGTGCTCGACGTCCCCGAGGACGTCGAGGGCGGCGACACCGTCGAGACGCATCTCGGCACCGCCTTCGCGGTCCGCGAGCTCCGCGGGCCGGACCTGTTCAACCACCTCGAACGCACCGGCGCCCCGATGATGCCCCGCGACGTGGGGCTCGTGATGGGCCACACCGGCGCGTCCGGCGGCGACCGCGTCCTCGACGCCGGCACCGGGACGGGGATCCTCGCGGCGTACCTCGGGCGGGCGGGCGCCGACGTGACGACCTACGAGGTCGACGCCGAGTTCGCCGACGTCGCCCGCGCCAACATGGCGACCGCGGGGGTCGCCGACCGCGTCGAGGTCCGGACCGGCGACCTCACCGAGGAGCTCGACGCGCTCGCCGAGGGCGAGCCGTTCGACGCCCTCACGCTCGACACCGGCGACGCGCCGACTGTCGTCGAGCGCGCCGACGAGCTGCTCGTCTCCGGGGGCTGTCTCGCGGTCTACTCCCCGTTCGTCGAGGGGACGCGCGAGGCGGTCCTCGCGGCCCGCGAGGCCGGCCTCGACGGGATCGAGACGCTGGAGACGATCCAGCGCGAGATGGAGTTCTCGGAGCGCGGCTCCCGCCCCTCGACCGCCGGCGTCGGCCACACCGGGTACCTCGTCCTCGCGCGGGCGCCCTGAGCCGGCGCAACGTTCTTTCCGGTTCCGCCGCCACGGAGCGTATGGCTCCCCCGGGAGGCGGGAACGGCGACGCATCCACCGACGAGCCCTCCGAGGTCGCCGCCGCGGTCGACGAGTACGACGAGGGGCTCTCGTCCGCGTTGGAGTCGGCCCTCGCGGGCCGGTCCGGCGTCGTCGCCGTCGGCGTCCCCCTCGGACTGCTCCCGCCGGTCCTCGCCGCTCGTCGGCGGACCGACGACGACGAACCCTGGCGGATCGCCTGTCGTCCCGGGGCCGTCGACGCGCTCGGCCGGGCGGTCGTCCTCGGCACCGCCGTCGCCGAGGCGGTCGCAGCCGGGGAGTTCGAGCTCCGGACGCTCGCCGACGACGCGGGGCGAGGCGGCGCGGCCGACACCGAGACCGCGGGTCGCCCGCTCGCGTTCGCGACGCCCGATCGGGTCGACGCGGTCGCGGGCCCGGGATCGGCCCGAACGCTCGTCTCCGAGACGAGCGGTGAGACCGCCTCGGCGGCGTTCGGCGCGGCGGCGGCGCGGTTCGACGCGGCGACGCCCGCGACCGTCGGCATGCCCCCGCGCACCCGCCTGCTGGACGCGGCGCGCGAGACCCTCGACGACCGGTTCGCGGACGACGTGGCCGCGATCTTCGACGCGCTCGACCACGGGGCGGTCGGGCGGACCGGGACCGTCACCGACCGGACCCTGCTGGTCGCGCTCGCCGCGCGCCACGACCACCTGTTCCGAGACCTCCGGCAGTGGGTCGACGGCGGCGGGAACCGGGGCGACGGGAATGAGGGCGACGCGGCGGACCGCGGCGCGGAGGACCGCGTCGCGTCCGGAGAGGACCGGGTCGCGGCTGGGAAGGACCGCGTCGCGTCCGGAGAGGACCGGGTCGCGGCTGGGGAGGACCGCGTCGCGGTCGCGCCCGGACAGGAGCTCACGGCCGACCGGCGCGCGCTCGTCGAGCGCGAGCTGATCGAGTCGATCAGGGTCCCCACCGGACCGGGGCGGCCGCTACTCCGGCTCAGGGCGGTCGACGAGGCGCTCCTCCGGGCCGAGCCGACGGAGGTGCTCAGCGTGCTCCGCGGGCGGTTCGCGCTCCCGCTCGACGGGAACGGGACGCCCCGCTCCGGTGCGGGCGGCGCGGGGCGTCGACCGGTGTGGGACCGCAAGTAGCGGTCGGCCGTCGCTCCGCTCCCGCCGAGCGCGCCGCCGGGCGCCAACGTGACAAGAACTAACTCCCGGCGGCGCCCCCGAACGGGTATGCCGAACTTCTCCGAGAGGGTCGAGCGGATCTCCATCAGCGGGATCCGCGAGGTGTTCGAGGCGGCCGGCGACGACGCGATCAACCTCGGGCTGGGACAGCCCGACTTCCCGACGCCGGAGCACGCGCGCCGGGCGGCCGTCGACGCGATAGAGGACGGGAAGGCCGACGCCTACACCGAGAACAAGGGGATCCGGTCGCTCCGGGAGGCGATCGCGGCGAAGCACCGGGCGGACCAGGGGGTCGACCTCGACCCCGCGAACGTGATCGCCACCGCGGGCGGGAGCGAGGCGCTCCACGTCGCGCTGGAGGCGCACGTGGACGAGGGCGACGAGGTCGTGATCCCGGACCCGGGGTTCGTCTCCTACGACGCGCTCACGAAGCTCGCGGGCGGCGAGCCCGTGCCCGCGCCGCTGCGCGACGACCTCACGATCGACCCGGCCGCGATCGAGGACGCCATCACGGACGACACCGCGGCGTTCGTGGTGAACTCGCCCGGCAACCCCACCGGCGCGGTCTCCTCCGAGGCCGACGTGCGGGAGTTCGCGCGGATCGCCGACGAGCACGACGTGCTCTGTCTCTCCGACGAGGTGTACGAGTACACGGTCTTCGACGGCGAGCACTACTCGCCGATGGAGTTCGCGGAGACGGACAGCGTCGTCGTCGTCAACTCCGCCTCGAAGCTGTTCTCGATGACGGGCTGGCGGCTCGGCTGGGTGTACGGCTCCGACGAGCGCGTCGAGCGCATGCTGCGCGTCCACCAGTACGCGCAGGCCTGCGCGTCGGCGCCGGCGCAGTACGCGGCGGAGGGCGCGCTCCGGGGCGACCGCGGGATCGTCGACGAGATGACCGCCTCCTTCGAGCGCCGCCGCGACCTCCTGCTGGAGGGGTTCGACGAGATCGGGCTCGACTGCCCCACGCCGCAGGGCGCCTTCTACGCGATGCCCCGCGTGCCCGAGGGGTTCGTCGACGAGTGCATCGACCGCGGGGTGATCGTCGTCCCGGGCGAGGCGTTCGGCGAGCACGGACGGGGCCACGCCCGGATCTCGTACGCGACCGACGAGAGCGAGCTCCGCGAGGCGCTCGACGTGATGGGCGAGGCGTACGAGGCGGTACGGTAGCGTCGGGCGCCGCCGAAAAATAACCCTAGGGCATTAGCCGGGGGCGAGAGGTTTCCGCAAGTTATACTGCGACCGACGAAGTACCGAGGGGTAATGGACCGGAACATTCAGGTCAGCCGCCTCGACCGGCGGGCCGTCGAGGACCAGGAGGTCGAGATCGTCGAGCGGAAGGGTGTCGGACACCCGGACTCGATCTGCGACGGTATCGCCGAGTCGGTGTCGCGGGCGCTCTCGCAGCTCTACTTGGACCGCGTCGGCAAGGTGCTCCACTACAACACCGACGAGACGCAGCTCGTCGCCGGCCGCGCCGCGCCGGCGTACGGCGGCGGCGAGGTCGTCGAACCGATCTACGTGCTCATCGTCGGGCGCGCCACGAAGGAGTACGAGGGCGAGCAGCTCCCGGTCGACTCGACCGCGCTGGCGGCCGCCCGCGACTACCTCGGCGAGGCGCTCCCGGAGCTGGAGTACGGCACCGACGTCGTCATCGACGCGAAGCTCGGCGAGGGCTCCGGCGACCTCCAGGACGTGTTCGGCGAGGAGACCCAGCAGGTGCCGATGGCGAACGACACCTCCTTCGGCGTCGGTCACGCGCCGCTCACCGAGACCGAGACCATCGTCCGCGAGGCCGAGCGCGCGCTCAACGGCCGGTACCACGACGACCACCCCGAGCTCGGCCCCGACGTGAAGATCATGGGCAAGCGCGAGGGCGACCGGATCGACATCACGGTCGCGGCCGCGATGGTCGACGCCTACGTCGACGGGCTGGAGGAGTACGACGACGCGGTCGCGAGCGTGCGCGAGTTCGTCACCGACCTCGCCGAGGCCCGCACCGACCGCGAGGTCGGCGTCGACGTCAACACCGCCGACGACTACGACGAGGGCTCCGTCTACCTCACCGTCACCGGCACCTCCGCCGAGCAGGGCGACGACGGCTCCGTCGGCCGCGGCAACCGCGCGAACGGCCTCATCACCCCGAACCGCCCGATGTCGATGGAGGCGACCTCCGGGAAGAACCCGGTCAACCACATCGGGAAGATCTACAACCTCCTCTCGACGCGGATCGCCGAGTCGGTCACCGACGAGGTCGACGGGATCCGCGACCTGCAGGTCCGGCTGCTCTCGCAGATCGGGCGCCCGATCGACGAGCCGCACGTCGCCGACGCGCAGCTGGTGACCGAGGAGGGCGTCGCGATCGGCGACATCGAGGCGGACGTCCTGGAGATCGTCGACCGCGAGCTGGCCGACGTCACCGACGTGACCCGCAGCGTCATCGACGGCGACGTCTCGACGTTCTGAGCCGAGGACGGCCGTGCCGTCGGTCGGCTCCTTACTCGACGCCCCGACGACCGCAACCGATTTGGGGGGCCGGCGAGTCCGGTAGCGTGTGACGCGGGTGTGTCTCCTCGGCGACCCGGACGTCGACCTCACCTACGAGCTGCTGTCCCGCGAGACCGCCCGGGACGCGCTCGCGACGTACGACATCGAGGAGCCGTACGCGAACAGCCTCGCCGTGGACACCGTGAGCCTCGGCGCCGCCGTGGCGCTGTTGAACGACCTCAACTGGTACCTCGCGCGCTTCGTCGACGAGGCGCTCGTCCGCGAGCCGTCGATTTCGACCGACGAGTGGCTCTCGCGCGACCTCGCCCGCGAGGTGCGCGACGGCGCGGTCCCGCCCGAGGAGACCGACCAGCGCCTGAAGGTGTTCGGGCTCGTCGACGAGCGGCCGGTCGAGCCGCTGTACGTCCGGCGGACGCAGGGCGAGACGCCCGAGTACGACCTCCGCGACGTCGACGAGACGGTGATCGTCCGGGTGAGCGAGTCGGAATTTTCGGGATAAGTGGTGGAGGCGAGCGTTCGCTCAGCGTGGAGCGCGGTAAGCAGGTCCGAAGTCTTGACTGTTCTCGTTTATAAGTGACTGACCGAGACCTGGCGGTGAAGAGATCCGAAGCCCCAGCCGCTCGATTATAAATGCGTACTGGCGGACCCGCGGCAAACGCCTCCAAAGCCCCAGCCGTGAGGCGGGCGCACGCTCGCTGCGCGCTTCACTCGGTCGCTCACTCCGTTCGCTCCCTCGTTCCAGTGCTTGCTTCGCCTGCGCCCGCCTCACGGCTGCCCCTTTGATTCCCACCCCGCTCCACACAGCACCACAGCCTCACACCTCCCCAGCCTCGCGGTTCGCGCTCTCCGAGCGCTCACCGCGTCCCTCGCACGCGCTTCTCGCGCCCTTCGGGCGCTCGAAGGCGCGCGCCACCGCACAGATCGCTTTCGCTCCGGATACGATCCTACAAGTCGGTCCGGCGGAGACGGGGCGTATGGCACGCGTCACGGTCTGGAACGAGTACCGCCACGAGCGCGAGAGAGAGGTCGTCGCCGACGTGTACCCCGACGGGATCCACGCGGTCCTCGCCGAGGTCTTCGAGGCGGCGGGCCACGACGTCCGCACCGCCACGCTCGACGAGGGGCCGGAACACGGGCTCACCGAGGAGGTATTGGCGGATACCGACGTGCTCACGTGGTGGGGGCACGCCGCCCACGACGAGGTGCGCGACGCGGTCGTCGACCGCGTCCGCGAGCGCGTGCTCGACGGGATGGGGCTCCTCGTCCTCCACTCCGCGCACTACTCGAAGATCTTCAAGCGGCTCATGGGCACGAGCTGCTCGCTGAAGTGGCGGGAGGCGGCCGAGACGGAGCGGCTCTGGACGATCGAGCCGGGCCACCCGATCGCCGACGGGATCGGCGAGCACGTCGAGGTCGAGGAGGCGGAGATGTACGGCGAGCGCTTCGACGTTCCCGCACCGGACACCCTCGTCTTCAACTCCTGGTTCGAAGGCGGCGAGACGTTCCGCTCCGGCTGCTGTTACCGCCGCGGCAACGGGAAGGTGTTCTACTTCCGACCGGGTCATGAGACGTATCCGATATACTACAACGACGACGTTCGACGGGTGCTTCGGAACGCTGTCGAGTGGGCGGCGCCGGGCGACGGGCCGACGCCCGACTTCGGCAACGCCGACCCGATCGAGGAGATCGACACGAGCGACGATCGGACGGTCCACTGATCGGACGGCGGGCGCCCCGATGCGGGCGCTTTCGACGCGCGACCGCCCCGCTGTGTCGACGGCGACCGCCTCACGGGACCGACGAGCCGGCGGCTCGCGACTGTGGGGCGACCGCCGCTACGGCGCGGACGTTGAAAGGCGACCGCCTCGCGCGAACGCGAGACGACCGGTGATGTCGCACGCCGGCGGCCGGTCGAGTAGGCGTCCGCCGCGGCCGTATTTAAACCCTCGTTCACGTGACCGTCGGACGGGCCGCTGCGATCCCTCACTCCGGCCGATGGACTTCGCCGTCGCGCCCGTCGGCGTCCTTCCGGCGGAGCGCGGCGGCCGCGTTGTTGGCGTCGTAGCCGAAGAACACGTCCTTCGCGTACGTCTCGGCGACCTCGGTCGCGTGGATCAGGTCGTCGACGGCGACGTCGACCGCGTACAGCTCCAGGGAGAACGGGGTCTCCGGCGGCGCGCCGTGAACGTCGTAGTCGCCGCCGAGCCGCGTGCGGAAGCCGCGGGCGATGGTCTCCAGCCAGTAGGTCGTCGCGTACTCCGTGTCGTACAGGGGGACGACGAACTCGTCGACGTGCTCGGCGAGCCGGTCGAGGTCGAGCCCGGCCCGCGCCCGGAGGTGGCCCGGGTACGGGTCGGGGTACAGCGTGAGCAGCACGCGACCGGGGACCAGGTCGGCGGCGTCGGCGACGAACTCGGTGATGACGTCGGCGCGCCAGTCGGTCCAGTCGTCGCGGTCGCTCTCTGCGAACAGCCGCTCGCAGCGGTCGCACCGGCAGAACCCCTCGCGCGGGAACCCCACGTCGTCGAGCCGCACGTCGTCGCTCTCGGCGGCGCAGTCCTCGATGATCTCCAGCAGGCCCTCGCGGTACTCCGGGTGGGTCGGGCAGATGTACGCCCAGTCGAAGTAGTCGCGGTCGCGGGTCGCCGGCTCGCCGCGCCCGTCCACGGGGACGAGGTCCGGGTTCTCGGCGGCCGCGGCGTTGTCGCCGAAACACGACACCATGTTCACGGCGTTCGCGAGCGGCGCGGCCGCCCGCCCCGTGACGTCTTTCACCTCGTAGAAGCCGAGGTCGAACGGCTCCATCTCGACCTCGTCGGCGTTGCGCGTGACGACCCCGTACATACCCGTCGCTACGCGGTTGCGGGGTAAAAACGGCGGGCATCCGCCCGCGCCGAGTTCGCCGCCGGTATCGGGGTGTGCCGGGTCGACGGGGTCGCTACTCGACGGTCACCGGCTCCTTGTCGCCGGCGAACAGGAAGTACGCGAGCGCGACGAGCGACACGACTAGGACGAGCTTGACTTTCTTGCTCATGTTCGATACGTCGAGCGGCGGGCGCTAAAATCTACCGGAGCGTCGGACGCGGCGGGCGAGCGGACGAGCGAAGACCGCGAGACTCCGTGCGGATCAGACGTCGATGTGGTCGGCGATGTCGGCGCGGAGGATCGTCGAGCAGTAGTCGCAGCGGACGCCGTCGGCGACCACGTCGAACCGGGTCTCGACCGGTTCGTCGGCGTTCGTGATGCAGTTTCGGTTCGGACACGAGAGCACGCCGGTGACGGTGTCGGGGCGCGTCACCCGGTTCTTCTCGACGACCTCGAACTCCCGCACGATGTTGATCGTCGCCTCGGGCGCGATGAGCGAGAGCACGTCGACCTCGGACTGCGAGAGCTCCCGCTCTTCCACCTTCACGATGTCCTTGCGGCCGAGCCGGTCCGAGGGGACGTTCATCCCGACGGAGACGCCGAACCCCTCAGAGCCGTCGATGCCGAGGATGGCGAGCACGTTGAGCGCCTGCCCGCCCTCGACGTGGTCGATCACGGTGCCGTCGCGGATCTTCGAGACGCGGAGCTCGTGGTCGCTCATCGGTCGGCCTCCACCCCCTCGGCGGCCTCGGCGTTCTCCAGCAGCGCGTCGAGCAGCGCCATCCGCACCGGGATCCCGTTGTGCGCCTGCTCGAAGTAGCGGGCGTGCTCCGTCTCGTCGACGTCGGGCGCGATCTCGTCGACCCGCGGGAGCGGATGCATCACGGTGAGGTCGTCGGCGGCGTCGTCGAGCGTCTCGGCGTCGATCCGGTACTCGCCGGCGACGCGGTGGTACTCGTTCTCGTCGGGGAACCGCTCCTTCTGGATCCGGGTGACGTACAGCACGTCGAGCTCGCCGAGCACCGCCTCCAGGTCGGTGTGCTCGCGCACCTGCGCGCCGGTCTCGTGGAGGTCGAACCGGACCGAGCGCGGGAGCCGCAGCGACTCCGGGCTGACGAAGTGCTGGTTGGCGTCGAACTCGGTGAGCGCGGCCGCCAGCGAGTGGACCGTCCGCCCGTACTTCAGGTCGCCCATGATCCCGACGGTGAGGTCGTCGAGCCCGTGGTTCTCGCGGATCGTGTGGAGGTCGAGGAGGGTCTGTGAGGGGTGTTGCCCGGCGCCGTCGCCCGCGTTGACGACGGGGACGGAGACGTTCTCGGCGGCCAGCGTCGCGGCGCCCTCGCTCGGGTGGCGGAGGACGAGCGCGTCGGCGTAGCCCTCGATGACGCGGACGGTGTCCGAGAGCGACTCGCCCTTGGAGACCGACGAGGAGTCGACGTCGCCCATGTCGACGGTGTCCATCCCGAGGCGCTTGGCCGCGCTGTCGAAGCTCATCCGGGTGCGCGTGCTCGGCTCGAAGAAGCAGAGCGCGAGCACGCGCCCGGCGTGCCGGTCCGCGAAGGCGGCGGGCTCGTCGGCGACCTCCCGTGCCCGGTCGAGCACCGCCTCGATGTCACCCCGCGAGAGCTGCGTCGCGGTGATGAGGTGGTCCTGACGCATCGTCGGAGAAGGGGATTGGCACGGTCTTGAATCCCTCGGCTCGGCCGGCGACTCGGGTGATCACGTCCGTGGAGATCCCCGCGGTTGGCGGCTTCGAGATTCGCAGAGCGCCGGGCGCGACGGCGCGGTTCGGCCCTCGACGGTTGCCGGCATCGCTTATAAGCCAATCCGTGCCTTACCAGCGTTCATGTCCGAGAACGACCCGGCCGACCTGCTCCCGAACGACCGCGTGAAGCGGAGCGCGCTCGACGGCGACGTGACCCAGCTCCACCGCGGGAATCGGTACGGCGAGGAGGGCGACACCTTCGAGGTCGACGGCGTGACCTTCGAGCTGACCGAGGTCACCGAGCGCACCCTCGGCGACATGACCGACGCGGACGCGAAGCGCGAGGGGTCGCCGTCGCTGGAGGCGTACAAGGAGCGGATGGTGCGCGCGCACGGCGGGAGCTTCGACTGGGACGACGACGCCGACGTGGTCCGTCACCGCTTCGAGCGCGTCGACGAGTAGCGGAGTCGAGAAAAGGAGCCGAGAGGGGGGTAGCGAGCCGATTCAGTCGTCGTCCGCGGCCGCGCCGTCGGCGCCGCCCGAGTCGCCCCCGCTCTCGGCGGCGGTCGCCTCCTCGTCCTCGATGCTCGGCGGGTACTTGCCGCGGCGGAGCTTCAGGTCGGACTGCGGGCGCGCCATGCAGGTGAGCGCGTACCCCTCCGCCTCCTCGTCGGTGAGCCCGCGGGCGGCCGGCTGGGTCACCTCCCCCTCGACGATCTCGGCGGAACAGGCGAGACACATCCCGACGCGGCAGGAGTACTCCTGAGCGATCCCCGCCTCGATACAGGAGCTGAGGACCGTCTCCGTGTCGGCCACCTCGATCGTCTCGCCGGTGCCGACGAACTCGACGGTGTACTCGGTCATGGCGCGGAGTACCCGCCGACCGGTCAAAAAGGGTTCCCCTCGATCGCGTCGCCGTCGCGGGGACCGAATGGGGAGGCGAGAGCCGGTCGCCGATCGACTCGGCTCCCGCCCATCGCAACGACTAATCCCCCGCCGGACGCTTCCCGAGGTATGACCGAGAAGGCAACCGCGCGGGCCCACCCGATCCAGGGGCTCGTCAAGTACCACGGGATGCGCGACCCGGAGCTCCGGCTCCCGTACCACGACAGCATCAGCCTCTGTACCGCCCCGACCGCGACGACGACCACCGTCGAGTGGCAGCCCGACGCGAGCGAGGACGCCTACGTCATCGGCGGCGAGGAGGTCGACGGTCGCGCCGCCGAGCGCATCGACATGGTCGTCGACCACGTCCGCGAACTCGCGGGCGTCGACGCCGCGGTCCGGCTGGAGAGCGAGAACTCCTTCCCGTCGAACATCGGCTTCGGCTCCTCCTCGTCGGGGTTCGCGGCCGCCGCGCTCGCCCTCGTCGAGGCCGCGGGGCTCGACCGCTCGCTCCCCGAGGTCTCCACGGTCGCCCGCCGCGGCTCCTCCTCGGCGGCCCGCTCGGTGACGGGCGCCTACTCCCGGCTCGACGCCGGGCTCAACGACGCGGACTGCCGCTCGCATCGGCTCGACGTCGGCGTGAGCGAGGACGGGTTCGACCCCGAGGAGGACCTCCGGATCGTCGCCGCACACGTCCCCGCTTATAAAGAGACGGAGGAGGCGCACCGCGAGGCCGCGGCGAGCCACATGATGCAGGCGCGGACCGCCCACGTGCAGGACCAGCTCGTCGAGATGACCGACGCGCTCCGCGACGGCGACTTCGACCGGATCTTCGAGACCGCCGAGCACGACTCGCTCTCCCTGACGGCCACCACGATGACCGGCCCCGCGGGCTGGGTGTACTGGCAGCCCGAGACGATCGCCGTCTTCAACGCGGTGCGCGAACTCCGCGAGTCGGGCGTCCCCGTCTACTTCTCGACGGACACCGGCGCCTCGGTGTACGTGAACACGCTGGCCGACCACGCCGACGAGGTCGAGAGCCGGATCGCCGAGATCGGCGTCGACACCGACGTCTGGGAGGTCGGCGGCCCGGCGCGCGTCCTCGACGAGAGCGAGGCGCTGTTTTAAACCGAATCGGCGATGCGGTGGCGCGCGCCGGTGAGCGCCCGTCGGGCGCGAACCGCGCGTGCGAGGGAGCCCGCGGCCGCCGCTGGCGGCCGCGGCGAGGCTGGGGAGGCGTGAGGTGTGGTTGCGGTGCTATGCGGGCGGAATTCAAAGGGGCAGCCGCGAGGACGAAGCACGGCGACGTAAGGACCGCAGACCGTGAGCGAAGCGAACGGTCGAGGACCGCAGCGAGCGTGCGCCGTCCTCGCGGCTGGGGCTTTGGAGGCCTTCGTCGTCGCAGCGACGACGTGTCTCGTCACGCGAACGACGACGTGTCTCTCACCGGCTTCCAGTTATTCCTCCGGATCCTCACCGCGCGCTCGCTTGTACATCGCGAGCGCTTCCTCCCGCCGTTCCGAGTGGTCGACGATCGGGGATGGATACTCGGGCGCCGCGTTCGCGCGCTGCGTCGGCGACAGCTCGTGCCACCCGTGGATCAGGTCGGCGTCGAGTCCCCGAAGCTCGGGGACGTACTCCTTGATATACTCCGCCTCCGGGTCGTAGCGCTCCCCCTGCGTCATCGGGTTGAAGATGCGGAAGTACGGCTGCGCGTCGGTCCCGGTGGAGGCCGCCCACTGCCACCCGCCGTTGTCGTTGGCGGTGTCGTGGTCGGCCAGTCTCTCCCGGAAGTGGTCGTAGCCGTGGCGCCAGTCGGCGAGCAGGTCCTTCGTCAGGAAGGAGGCGACGATCATCCGCACGCGGTTGTGCATGAACGCCTCCTCGCGGAGCTGGCGCATCCCGGCGTCGACGATGGGGTACCCCGTCTCGCCGCGCTTCCACGCCGCGATCTCCTCGGGGTCGTCGCGCCACTCGATCCCCTCCTCGTACGCCTTGTAGTTCTCGGTGACGACCGCCGGGTTGTGGTAGAGCACCTGCGTGTAGAACTCGCGCCACGCGAGCTGCTGCTGGTACTCCTCGACCGCGGCGACGGGGCCGCCGTCGTCCTCGGCGTCGCCGTCTCCGTCGGATCCCCCGTCCCCCTCGGCCCGCGCCTCCGCCGCGGCCATCGCCTCCTCGGTCGCCTCGTACGCCTCTCGGACCCCGATCTCGCCGTACTTCAGGAAGGCCGACATCCGCGAGGTCGCCTCGCGGGCGGGGTAGTCGCGCTCGTCGTCGTACGCGAACACCGCCTCCGAGAGGAACGCGTCGAGCCGCTCGCGGGCGGCCGCCGTGCCGGCGGGACCCACGTCGGCGTCGGGCTCCGCGAACCCGAGGTCCGCCGGCGCGGGCAGGTCGCCGACGGCGACGCGGTCGGTCGCGACGCCTCCGTCGGCGAGCGCGCCGTCGTCACCCTCCAGCGTCGCCGCCAGCGCGTCGGCGTCGACGAGGTCGGTCGCCTCGGGCGTCGGCGCGGGCGGGTCGGTCTCGCGGTCGGTCCACTTCCGCCAGTAGTAGGTGTACACCGAGTACGGGTCGCCGGCGTTCGTGCGGATCGAGTCCGGGGTGTGCAACACCGCGTCGTGGTGCGCCTCGCGCTCGATTCCAGCCTCGTTGAGCGCCTTGCGGACCGCGGCGTCGCGCTCGCGAGCGAGCCCCGAGTAGTCCCGGTTCCAGACGACGCGGTCGGCGTCGAGCGCGTCGGCCAGCCCGGGGAGGACGGTCTCGGGGTCGCCGCGGGCGACGAGGAGGTCGCTGCCGCGGTCGCAGTACTCGTCCCGCAGCGCCGCGAGCCCGTCGAGCAGGCGGCGGACCCGCACGTCGCTCGCGTGCGCGAGCACGTCGTCGTCGAAGACGAAGACGCCCGCGACCGCGCTCCGGTCGGCGGCGGCCGCGAGCCCGACGTTGTCGGCGAGCCTGAGGTCCCGCCGGTGCCAGAACAGCTCCATGGGATCGCCACGGGTGCGAGGACCGTGAAACCACCGGCGACCGTCGCTTCACGGCACCGACGGCGATCGGGTCACGGACCGCCGCCGTCCGGTCGGCTCACAGCTCCGGCCTGCCGGGCACGTCCACCCGGTCGAGGAGGAAGTACCCCACGGTGAGCGCGAGGACCAGCACCGCGATCGCGAGCGCCGCGAGGACCGTCTCCTGGCCCGTACCGTAGTCCTCCAGCCGGAAGCTGATCGCGCGGCGGGCGACCGCGATGATCGACGCGCTGACGACGATCCGGAGGACGGGCTCGCCCTTGGCGTACGCGACGAGCGTCCGGTGGACCTCGACGATGATGAGGAGGAGCAGGACGCTGTCGAGCAGGTCGACGACCGCGATCGGGTCGGCGATCGCGCCGCTGACGACGAGCCCGTACAGCGACAGGAACAGGTCGAACAGGCCGATGAGGAACAGTAGGAGGAGGAAGTAGGCGGCGCCGAGCACCAGCCACTCCATCGCCACCGCGGCCGGCTCCGTCGCGTCTTCGAGGTCGACCGCCATGGGCCCACCTCGCGCGGGGACGGCAAGTCGTTTTTGCCTACCCGTCGGGGGTCAACGCCTCCAGCAGACGGACCGCGGGCGCCTTCGCGAGCGGGTCGTTGGCGTTGCCGCAGTGGGGCGACTGGACGCAGGCCGGACAGCCGCCCTCGCAGTCGCAGCCGTCGATCAGCCGCGCGGTGCGGGCCATCAGCTCCGCGATCCGCTCGTGGCCGCGGCGGGTGAGCCCGACGCCGCCGGGGTAGCCGTCGTAGACGAACACCGCGGGCGCGTCGGTGTGCGGGTGGTACGGCGTCGAGATGCCGCCCACGTCGGCGCGGTCGCAGAGCAGGTGGAACGGGAACAGCGAGATGATCCCGTGTTCGGCGGCGTGGATCCCGCCGTTGAAGGCGTACTCGCCGTCGGGCGTGTCCTCGCCGCCGTCGGTGGCGGCCTCGCCGTCCCTATCGCTCCCCTCGGCCGCGTCGCCGTCGCCGGCGCCGATCGCCCGCATCTCCGACTCCAGGTCGGCCGGCACCGGGAGGTAGAGGGCCTCCGTCCGCAGCGTCGTCTCCGGGAGGTCCAGCGTCGACTCGCCGAGCGACTCCCCGGTCTTGGCGTCCTTCCGCACGAACCCCGTAATCCGCTCCGTGACGGTCACGTCCGCGAACCGGACCGGGACGTCGGGCCGAGCGGCGAGCTCCCGCTCCGCGAGGTCCTCGTTGACGACGACGTCCTTCTCCGTGAGCGGCTGCGTGTAGTAGTCGGCCCACGAGGACTGCAGCTCGGCGACGTCGCGGCCGAGGTCCAGCTCCGTCACCTCGTAGGTGCGGCCCTGCTGGTGGTAGATCGCGCCGGGGTGCGCGTCGCGCAGGGCGTCGCCGAAGCCGAGCGAGGCCACCGTCTCGCTCCGCGAGGAGTCGATCAGGTCGATCTCGCGGTCCCCGACCGTCCGGAGGCTCACGGACTGCTGCGGACTCGACGAGCCGGCGTGGGTCCACCGCAGCCCGTCGGCGGTCTCCCGCCGGTCGAGGACCCCCTCGTCGGTCAGGTCGGCGACGACGCCGGGGAACGACTCGCCGAAGAAGCGCTCGTCGGCGGGCGAGAGCCAGCTCTCGTCGGCCGCGCAGGCGACGTGGCCGGGGAGTAGCTCGGCGTTCTCGGGGTCGCAGATCGCGTCCTCCGGCGGCGCCTCGAAGAAGTCGGCGGGGTTGGTCATCAGGTACTGGTCGAGCTGGTCCTCGCCGCCCACCATCACGACGAGGGCGGGGTCGTCGCCCCGACCGGCCCGCCCCGCGCGCTGGTACGCCGACATCCGCGTGCCGGGGTAGCCGTCGAGGATCACGGCGTCGAGCCCGCCCACGTCGACGCCGAGCTCCAGCGCGCTCGTCGACCAGACGCCGCGGAGCGCCCCCGAGTGGAGGTCGGCCTCGATCTCCCGGCGGCGCTCGTCCGTCAGGGCGGCCTGGTAGGCGCCGACCTTGGACGCGAGGTCGCGCTCGCCGCGCTCGCGGAGGTCGCTCGCGCTGTCGGTCGCGTACTGCTCCGCGGTCTGTCGCGCCCGCGTGAACGCCAGCGTCTGGGCCCCCGCGGTGACGAGGTCACAGAAGAGGCGCTTCGACTCCGTGTGGCTCGACTTCCGGCGGCCGCTGCCGCGCTCCTGCCAGTCGTCGTCGTACTCCGGCGGGTTCCACAGCACCCAGTCGCGCGGGCCCCGCCCCGACGCGTCCTCGTCGACGAGGGCGATCCCGTCCGGGTCGCGGCCGGTCACCGCCGCGGCGTGCTCGACGGGGTTGTTGATCGTCGCCGAGCAGCAGACGAACCGCGGATCCGACCCGAACCGCTCGCAGGTCCGCGCGAGCCGGCGGAGGGTCATGGCGACCTGCGAGCCGAACACGCCGCGGTAGCTGTGGACCTCGTCGATCACGACGTGCTCCAGCGACGAGAAGAACCACTCCCACAGCCGCCCGGCGTACGGCAGCAGCGCGTAGTGGAGCATGTCCGGGTTCGAGAGGAGGACGGTCGGCTCGTGGTCGCGGACCTCTCGCTTCTCGCTGCGGGAGAGCCGGCCCGTGTACGACTCGACGGAGACCCCGCTCCCGAAGCCGAGCCCGTGGGCGAGCGCCGACAGCGACTCCTCCTGGTCCGCGATCAGCGCGTTCTGGGGGCCGATGTACAGGGTCCGCCCCCCGTGGTCCATCGCGGCCTCGAAGGCGGGGACGGTGTACGCGAGCGACTTTCCGCTCGCGGTCTCGGTGGCGAGCACGACGTCGTCCCCGCCGCGGACCGCCTCGATCGCGTCGGCCTGGTGGCGGTAGAGGCGGTCGATACCGTCCTTCGAGAGCGCGTCGGCCATCCGCGGCGCGAGGTCGACGTCGGCGAACTCGGGCTCGCGGGCGGGGAGGCGGCGGTGCTCCGCGATCTGTCCCTCGTAGAACGGTCGGTCCCGCAGCCACTCGATGGCGTCCTCCACGGCTATCGGTCCCTGGGGACGCGCGGGCCTAACGGTTGCGGTGGCGGGGAGCGTCGGTGGCGGGGAGCGTCGGTGGCGGAGGGCGCCGGTGACGGGGAGCCCCGGACTCCGACTCGGACCGCTCAGTCGTCGGCCGGCGCGTGCGATCGGTCGGCTGCGGGCGACTCGCCGGCGGCCGGCGCCGCGGGCCCCTCGCGCGCGAGCGGCGGCCACCGGACCGCGGTCGCGACCGGGTCGTCGAGGTCGAGCGCCATCCGGAGGGCGTGGCGGCGCTCGACGAGCTCGAAGCCGACGTTCCGGTAGACGCGGCGCGCGACGTGGTTCCCGGCCTCGACGTGGAGTTCGAGCCCGTCCCCGCCCGCGGCGGCGGCGTTCGCGATCACGTGTCGGCAGAGCTCGGTCCCGACCCCGCGGCCCTGCGCCGTCGGGTGGACGAAGACGGCGAGCTCCGGGCGGGCCGCGTCGGTCGGGGTGTACGTCGCGTGGCCGAGGACCTCGCCGCCGCGCTCGGCGACGACGTTGCACCCGTCGGCCAGCGTCGACTCGATCCACTCCGCCCGGCGCTCCCGCGTCACCGGCGGGAGCCCCTGCGCGCGGTCGTCGCCGCCGAACCCCTCGTACATCTCGGCGAGCGCGGCGGCGTCCTCCCGGACGGCGGGTCGGACCGTCCACCGGTCGCCGGTCTCGTCCACGAACCGCGGACAGCGCGGCGGGCAGTGCGGCGTCCCTTCGCACTCGCTGCCGTTCCACCCCTCGCAGGCGGCGGGGCCGTCGTGGTCCATACGCGTCGCTCGGTCCCGGACGGAGTTATATCGTGACAGGTGGTCCCACGCGGTGGGAACGGGGAGCCGACGTCATCCGCGGAGGGCTACCGTCACCGCGGTGCCGCCGAGGTCGTTGCCGTCGACCCGGAGTTCGCCGCCGGAGGCGCGGACGATCCACCGAACGAGCCAGAGTCCCACGCCGGTGCTGTGGGTGAGCTGCGTCTCGTCCGCCCGCGTCAGCACCTCGCGCTCGTGGGTCGGGAGCCCGGGCCCGTCGTCGTCGACCGTGACCAGGGCGCCGTCCCGCTCCGCGCGGACCGTCACGCGCACCCGAGGGGACGGGGCGCAGTGCTCGGCCGCGTTCTCGAGCAGGTTATCGAGCGCGTACGGCAGTAGCTCGTGAGCGACGGCCTCGACGCCGTCGGGCGCGTCGATGTCGAACGCGGCGTCGGGGTGCGCGGCCGCGAACTCCTCGACCCGGTCGGCGACGAGCTCCGACAGCTCGAACGCCCTCCGGCCCGCCTCGTCGTCCGACGCCTGGAGCCGTTCGACGCGTCTGGCCGCGTCGCTCAGGTCGACGATTCCGGAGAGCCGCCGCTCCATCGCCTCGACGTGTGGATCGCCGTCGGGACGCTCGGCCGCGAGCGCCTCGAGGTGGCCCGTCACGACGTTCACGTCGTTTCGGATGTTATGCCGTAACACCCGGTTGAGCACGGTCAGTCGCTGCTCGCGGCGCTTCCGTTCCCCCACGTCCGTCGCGACGTACGTCGCGCCGGTGAACCCGCCGTCGCCGTCGCGGAGCGGCGCGGCCCAGTACCGGATGTCCAGCAGCGACCCGTCACGGTGAGGGTGCCGAGTCTCGACGCCGGTCAGTCGGTCGCCGCGTCGAAGCCGCGAGAGCGAGTCGCCGAAGGGACCGGTCGCGTCGCTCCCCGTCGCGACGAGGCGACCGCCGAGCGCGTCCGCCTCCGACCAGCCGAACAGCCGCTCGGCCCCGGCGTTCCAGAGCTGTACGGCGCCGTCGGCGTCGACCACGACGATGGCGATCGGAGCGACTTCGACGACCGAGACCAGCCGGTCGAAGAGGAACTCGATCGCGTCCGTGAGGACGGCGGCGCCTTCCCGGGGACCGAGCTGTTCGTTGAGCACGGCGACGAGCTCCGTGATCAGCCGCTCTATCAGTTCGTCGCGGCCCTCGGACGCGCCGGACTCGTACGCGTCCAACAGGCGCTGGCGGGCCTCCCCGTGCCCTTCGGCCTCTAACACGTCGAACAAGGCGCCGACGAGCTGTTCCTCCTGTCGCCTCATTTTAGGCGAGCCTAAAGCGCAGCCGCCTAAGTGTGTTCCGAACGCGGCGGTCGCGTCGCCGACTCACTCCCGGATCAGGACGATCCCGTCGCGGAACACCGAGTGGTTCGGGATCACGTGGTCCTCCCCGTCGGCCTCGATGTGCGTGACGAACAGGTCGACCTCCTGGACGATGCCGCGCTCGCCGGCCACCTTCACCTCGTCGCCGACGCCGTAGGGCTGCCGGAGGAGGAGGAACACCCCGGCGGCCGCGCTCGCGACGAGGTCCTTCGTGGCGAGCGCGGCGAAGAGGACGACCGCGAACGCGTACGCCGCGAGCAGCACGATCAGGGCGAGCGTCTGGACGCCGACCTGCCCGAGCGCGACGAGCGCGGCGACGTAGGCGACGCTGTACTTGACGAGCGGGGGCAACACGCCGAGCTCCGGGAGCTTGATCCCGCGGAGCCGCTCGGCGACGAGCAGCTCCGCCTTGTCGCCGACGACGACGCCGACGATCATGACGACCGCGGCGACGAAGAGGCGGGGGAGGAAGGAGGCGACCGACGACCAGAACCGGTCGAGGTAGTTGACCTCGGCGACGGTCAGGGCGACGATGACGGCGACGGCGAGGATGAAGTAGCTGGACAGCCGCGCTAAGATCCGCACGGTCGACGTGTCGAACTCCCTGACGGTGCGCTCGAAGGCGGTCCCCTCTATCGCCTCGGGCACGCCGGCCCGGGTCAGCAGCCGCCTGTTGATCACGCCGACGAGGTACGCCGCGATCAGTCCGAAGACGAGCACGAACAGGGCGAGCCACGCTCGCTCGGGGACCCTCGCGACGAGCTCCCCGAACGCGTTCGGTACCGCGGACATGGGCGATCAGTACTCCTCCGGATCGATCTCCAGGACGAGTTCGCCCGCCTTGAACGCTCGGACCAGCCCGTCCGACTCCGAGAGCACGATCGCGGTCGCGTTCGTGTCCCGGGTGATCGCGCCGCCGGCCATGTGTCGCGCGCCGAGCCCCTTCGGGATGTCGACGCCCTCCGCGCCCGGTTCGAGGTAGCGGTACGCGGAGACGATCTTCCCTGAGTCGGAGACGACGAACGCGCCGTCGAGCCGGGAGAACTCCTTTAACATTACGTTGACGATGGGGTCGCCGACGTGGACGTGCGACTTCTCGAAGGGGTTGTACGACAGCGGGCGGGACTTGTTCATCACCTTCCCGGCGTCGCCGACGACGAACAGCGCGCCCACCGGCTTCCCCTTCTGTCCCTTCCGCCCGAGCTCGATCGCGACCTCGAAGACGTCGCGGATCACGCTCGGCTCGGCGCGGGAGTTGACGAACAGGTCGTAGATCCCGGTGTGGACCGTCTCGTCGACGGTGACGCGGACCACCGCGTCCGACCCCCCGTCGAAGACGCTCGCGATGCAGACGACCTCGTCGCCCTCGGCGACCAGGTCGGCGTCCATCGCGCCCTCGATCCCGAACCGGATCCGGTCTTTCACGTTGTCGAACGGGAGGGGGAGCTCGACGAACACGTCGGCGTCGACGTCGTTGTCGGGGGCGACGACGACGATCTCCGCCTCGTCGTCCTCGAACCGGTCGTGGAAGGAGCTCGTCGGCGAGAACAGCAGGGCGGCGTCCGCGTCCTCGACGAGGTCGGACAGGTGGTCGGTGAGCGAGGCCATTGTCCGAACTGACTCTCGGCCGACGTATAGTCGTTGCGTCGGCGTCGTGCGGGCGTCCGACGCGCTTCTCGGACGCGACGGAACGAAGCGCGAAACGACCGGCCGCCGAGGGGCGCTCCCGCGGCGATAGCGACGGAAGACATATCCCGATACCGCCGGGAGCGAAGGGACATGGTTCAGCCCTCCCGAAAGCGGGTTCGTCTCTCCCGGAGACGGATCCTGTCGTCCCTCTGTGCGACCGGTGGCGTCCTCCTCGCCGGCTGTGTGAACGAGCCCGACGCATCGAACGAGACGGACGGTGGCGACGCGACGGCGGGGGACGGCGGTCAGACGACGCCGCCCGACTCCACCCAGTCGGTTCCGGAGCTCCCCGAGGACACCGCCTCGGACGCGTGCCCGTCGTTCGAGAGCGCCGAGCGGGTCGTCTGCTACGAGGCGGTCGATCCCGAGGCGACGCCGATAGTGCTCGCTCCGGAGAGCCGGTCGGTCCGGTCGGACCGATCGACCGGGTTCACGCTCCGAAATCGAAGCGAACAGCGGTTCGAGACCAACTTCTATCACTGGCAACTGTACAAGCGCGCGGACGGCGACTGGTACTACATCGCGCCGCAGTCGTGGCCGGAGCCGCTGACACCGTTGGCGGCCGGCGACGAACACACGTGGACTGTAACGGTCGCGAACGGTCGCGTGGGCGACGGGGACTCGGTCGAGCCCGTAGAGGGGACGGAATCGCTCACGCTCGCCGGCCTCGGCGGCGGGCATTACGCGTTCGGGGCCGACGGATGGTTCGCGGCCGGCTCCTACGAGGATCCCATCGCGCTCGCGGCGGGGTTCGAGCTGGAGGCCGACCCGTTGCAGTTGAGGCCGACCGCGGCGATCGCGGAGACGGAGCGGGACGGCGAGACGCTCGTCGCGCGGTCGACGCGCGGCGAACCGGACGGCGACGGCGACCGACCGGACGCGTTCGTCCTCGAACGCGTCGACGGCTCCGAGACCGACGCCGAACGAGTCATCGTCGAACAGGTTGTTCGGAACGACCAGTTGCGCGACGCGATCGCGCTGAGCCGGGAACGCGACGCCGACCGGGTCCGGCTGGAGGAGTTCAGCAACTCGATCCCGCCGTTCGGGCTCGACGACGCTCGCACGTACGAATTCCGAGACGAACGCTACCGGGTGACGACGAGGGCGGGTGACGACGGGGGCGGGTGAAGCGCCGTGCGGCAACTTCCCGCGCGACTTTTCCCGCCGAGACGACTACCCGGACCCACATGGCGACCCGCGACGCGCTCTGGGCCTACCGCGACGAGTTCGGCGACGCCTTCGGACGCACCTACTTCCGGCGGTTCGGCCCCGGAGTGGCCTCCAGCGTCGGGATCGGCACCTACCTCGGCGACCCGACCGCCGCCGTCGACGACGCCTACCGCGAGGCGATCGGGCTCGCGCTCCGGTCCGGCGTGAACCACGTCGACACCGCGGTCAACTACCGCTGCGGGCGGGCCGAGCGCGTCGTCGGCGAGGCGGTCCGCGACTCGCCGGTCGACCGCGACGCCGTCGTGGTGGCGACGAAGGGGGGGTTCCTCCCGTTCGACGGCGAGCGCCCCGGCGACCCCGCGGCGTACGTCCGCGACCGCTTCCTCGCGACCGGGATC
Organism: Halorubrum rutilum; assembly: GCF_024494565.1. The sequence goes on along the minus strand of NZ_JANHDN010000004.1, from coordinate 111,699 downwards.
GTCGACGCCGAGGAGCTCGCGAACGGCGCCCACGCGATCGCGCCCGGCTACCTGGAGTGGTCGCTCGACCGTTCGCTCGACCGGCTCGGGCTCGACGCGGTCGACTGCTTCTACGTGCACAACCCGGAGACCCAGCTCGCGGCCCGCTCCCGCGAGGCGGTGTACGACCGGTTGGAAGCCGCCTTCGAGGCGCTGGAGCGCCGACGCGTCGCCGGCGACCTCGGGGCCTACGGCGTCGCCACGTGGGACGCCTTCCGCGTCCCCGAGGGCGGCGACCGGTACCTCTCGCTCGCCGAGGTCCTCGCGCGGGCCGAGGCCGCGGGCGAGGCGGTCGCCCCCGACGACGGCCACGGGTTCGAGGCGATACAGCTCCCGTTCAACGTCGCGATGGCGGACGCGTTCACGCGGCGGAACCACCGCCCGCCGGACGCCGACCCGGGGGCCGACGCCGACCCGATCTCGGCCCTCGAATTCGCCCACGAGGCCGGGCTCTCCGCGGTGACGAGCGCGAGCATCGGTCAGGGCGAACTCGCGCGAGAGGGCGCGATCCCCGCCGATATCGACGCGACCCTCGCGGGCGAGACGCCGGCCCAGCGCGCGCTCAACTTCGCGCGGAGCGCGCCGGGCGTCACCGCCTCGCTCGTCGGGGCGAGCGACCCGGACCACGTCCGCGAGAACGTCGCCGCCGGCACCTTCGACCCGCTCGGCGCGTCGGCGTTCGACGCCGTCTTCGAGTGAGCGCGCCGCTCCGCGGACGCGAACGAGGAGGGGGAAAACGAGTCGGAGGAGGACGGGCGGGGACGCGTCGGGACCGAGACGGTGCTCGTCGGGCGCCGGCGACGGCGGCGCGTCGGCCTAGCGAAGCTCCTTGTAGGTCGCCTCGCACTCGGGACACACCCGGACCGAGAACACCTCGTCGGGGTCGTTCTGCTTTTTCAACACCTGCTCGCACTCGGCGCAGTTCAGGCGCTCGTACGTGTCTTTAAACAGGTCGCCGTCGCGGAGCCCCTTGCGCGTCGATTTCATGTGTTCGGCTTGATCGCGTGTGGGTATAAAAACCTCGTACGACGCGAGTCGGACGAGAGGGGGATCCCCGCCTCGCGGTGAAGCGCGCCGGGCGTCGGCGGTGTGATGCGCCGGATGTCGGCGGTGCGACGGGCCGGACGTCGGCGGTGCGACGAGCCGGGCGCCCCGGGGCGCCTCGCTTTCGCAACGCTTGTCTCCGGGCGCCGTGAAGCCCGCCCGTGTCACGGACCCGGCTGTTCGGCTCGCTGTGTGCCCTCGTCTTCCTCGTCAACTTCGCGCGCGTCGTGTTCGCGCCGCTCGTGGGCGAGTTCATCGCCGAGTTCGCGATCGGCGAGGGGACCGCGGGGCTCATCGTCACGCTCGCCTGGCTCGGCTCAGCCGCCCCGCGGCTCCCGGCCGGGTGGGCGCTCACCCGGTTCCCCCGGCGGCTCGTGATCGCGGTCTCCGGGGGAATGTTGACGCTCGGCGCGCTCGGCGTCGCGCTCGCGCCGGGCGTGCCGACGCTGACGGCGGCCGCGTTCGCGATCGGCCTGGCCTCCGGCGTCTACTTCGTCGCCGCCAACCCGTTCGTCTCCGAGCTGTTCCCGGAGCGGGTCGGGCGCGCGATGGGGATCCACGGGACCGCGAGTCAGCTGGCCGCGGTCGCCGCCGCGCCGGTCGTCACGGTCGCGCTGTGGTACGACTGGCGGCTCGCCTTCCACGGGCTCGCGGTCGTCGCGGCCGCGACCACGGTCGCCTTCGTCGCGCTCGCCTCGCGGACCGACCTCCCCGACGCCGGGGCGGGCGACACCGACTTCCTCGGCGGCGCGCGCTCCGAGTGGAAGCTCATCCTGACGGCCGTCGTCCTGATGGGGCTCACCGGGTTCGTCTGGCAGGGCCTGTTCAATTTCTACGAGCTGTACATGGTCGACAAGGCGCTCGCGCCGGCGACCGCGCGGAACCTCCTGACGGTGATCTTCGCCGCGGGCGTCCCCGCCTTCCTCGTCTCCGGCTACCTCGCCGACCGGCTCCCGCACGTCCCGTACCTGCTCGGGATCGTCTCCGCGTTCGTCGGGGGCGTCGTCCTCGTCGTCGTCTCGGGGGGGCTCGCGACCGTCGTCGCCGCCAGCGTCGCCGTCGGCTTCGCGATCCACATGCTGTTTCCCGCGATGGACACCTACCTGCTCGCGTCGCTGCCGGACGAGTCCCGCGCGTCGGCGTACGCCGTCTACTCCGCCGGGATGATGTCGACGCAGGCGGCCGGCTCGTGGGCCGTCGGCGAGGCGGTCGAGGCCGGGGTCGCCTACGACGCCGTCTTCCTCGCGCTCGCCGGGGGGCTCGGGGCCGTCGTCGTCGCCTACGCCGTCCTGGAGCGCGCGGGTCGCGTCCCGGGCGGCGCGGCGGGCGCGGAGCCGACGGCGTGAGCGCCGCGGTCGGCGACGAGGGCGCGTCCGCGGCCGACGGGTCCCCGCGGTCGACGGCCTCGCGCCCGCCGTCCCCCGTCGGCACGGACCGCGGGTATCGCACCTATTTAGGTCGTCCCGCCCGTGTACGGTGATAATGGAGTACGTCCAAGAGCGCGTGACGACGCTGCACGCGTTGACCGACCACCGGCCGGCCGCCCCCACCGGCCGGGCGGCGGTCGTGGTGCCGATGACCGAGCGGGAGTACGGCACGCTCGCGGCCGAGCGCGTCCTCTCGGCGCTGGAAACGGTTGACCCCGCCCGCGTGATCGTCCCCCTGCGAGCCTCGGCGGAGCGGGCCGGTCCCTTCGCCCGGTGGCTGGCCGGCTTCGACGTCGACGTGGAGACGCTCTGGTGCGGCGGCCCGCGGCTCGCCGAGCTGCTCGCCGACCGCGGCCTCGACGGCGACCGGGGCAAGGGACGGGACGTGTGGCTCGGCCTCGGCCGCGCCCTGGACGAGGAGTACGTCGTCGTCCACGACGCCGACACGAAGACGTACTCGCCCGCGTTCGTCGAGCGCCTGCTGTTCCCGGTCGCGAACGGGCACGCGTTCTCGAAGGGGTACTACGCCCGCGTCGAGGACGGCGCGCTGTACGGCCGGCTGTTCCGGCTGTTCTTCCGGCCGCTCGTCCGCGCGCTCGCCGACGCGACCGAGCGCCGCGAGGCGGGCGTGATCGAGTACCTCGACGCGTTCCGGTACGCGCTCGCCGGCGAGTTCGCGGCGACGACCGAGCTCGTCTCGAAGCTTCGCGTCCAGCGCGGCTGGGGGCTTGAGGTCGGCACGCTCGGCGAGGCGTTCGCGCACGCCGGCTTCGAGGGGAGCGCGCAGGTCGACCTCGGCCGCTACGAGCACGACCACCGCTCCGTCGACGGCCCGACCGGCCTCGCGGACATGAGCCGGGCGGTCGGCGAGGCGACCCTCCGCGCGGTCGAGGACGGCGGCGTCGCCGTCGACTACGACGGGCTCGCCGACCGCTACCGCGAGGCGGCCGAGCGGCTGATCGACGGCTACGAGACCGACGCCGCGTTCAACGGGCTCGACTACGACCGCGAGGACGAGCGCTCGCAGGTCGCGACGTACGCCGGCGCCCTGGGCGAGCCGGGCCCGGACGCCCGCCTCCCGGCGTGGCGCGACGCGCCGGTCACGCCCGCCGAGGTCGCGGCCGCGGCCCGGGCGGACCTCGCGGACGCGGCCGGCGAAGCGACGGACGCGGGGGGCGACGAAACGACCCGGACCGGCGCCGCGCTCGGCGACGCCGACGTCCGCGGGAACGGCCACCGGGCGCCGGCCGATCCGCCCTCCGACCCCGCGCCGGGGGAGGAGTGACCGATGGCGGAGGGCGACGGACCGGACGGTTCCGCGGGGGACATCGCCGACGCGCCCGGCGTCGCCGCGCGCGACGACCTCGCGGGCGTCGTCGACCTGTTCGGCTGGCTCACCCGCGCGGAGCTCGCGCGGGCGCTCTCGGAGCTCGCGTTCAAGCGGCGGACCGAGGTCGACGACGCCGCCGTCGCCGCCGCGATCGACGTCGCCGTCGCGGAGTACGCGCTGGTGCCCGCCCCGCCGGAGGCGATCGACGAGGCCGGCGACGGGTCGACCGACGTCGCCGACCCGGAGGACGGGCCCGACGCCGACGAGGTCGCGCTCGCGGTCGGGCCCGCCGCGTTCCCGTCGCTGCCCGAGGGGGCGTCGGACCTCCCGCACATCCTTGACGTGCCCGAGCGCGGCGTGGACCGCGAGGCGCTCTCGGCGGCGGTCCTCGCGCGGCTCTCCGAGGACGCGGTCGCGGCGATCCGCGACGGCGACGCCGACCGGCTGGAGGTCCTCGCCGACGTGACGTACGACGTCGAGGCGTGGGCGCCCGTCGACGCCGGGGACGTCCGGGAGCGGATCGTCGCCGAGCTGGAGTCGTAGAGGGGGACCGCCCGGGCCGGGCTCAGGCGCTCGCCTCGGCCTCGCTGAGCTCCCGCGCGAGGAACTCGGCGATCGAGACGTCCGCCTCCTCGACGAAGCGGGCGAGCTCCTCGCCGTCGGCGTCCTCGACGACGACGGTCGGGATCAGCTCGATCCCGTACGCCTCGACCCCCTCGCCCTCCTTGCCGTCCGGCCCCTTCGTGACCGGGAAGTCCTCGATCCGATCCCCGGGGACCCCGGCCGCGTCGAGGGCGGCCGCGAACGCCGGGAGCTGGCGCTGACAGTCCCCGCACCAGTCGCCGCCCCACACCTTGAAGCGGTAGTCGCCGGCCCCGAGCGCCGCCAGGACCTCGTCGTCGAGCGCGTCGCCGTCGGTCGCGCCGGCCGCGTCGGGCGCGAGCGTTTCGAGCGTCATACCCCCGAATACGTCGGGCGGGCTTGTAAACCGCGCGTCGGTGGCAACGGGCGGCGGGAGGGGACGGAGCGAGAAACGGCGCGGGGCTCGGCGCGCCGCGGGGGGGTCCCGCCGCTCCGCGGACGCGTCTTGCCGCGGTCCGTCGGGCATTTGAGTCCCGGCCCCGTTCGTTCGCGTAATGGACGACGACGTGCTGGAGGGGCTCGGCTCGCCGCTGGTGCGGGTCGACTCCCCGCCGGCGACGACGGTGGCCGCGAAGGTCGAGTCGCGCAACCCCGGCGGCTCCGCCAAGGACCGCCCGGCGCGGTACATGGTCGAGGCCGCCGAGGAGTCCGGCGAGCTGGAGCCCGGCGATGGGATCGTCGAGCCCACGTCGGGCAACACCGGCATCGGGCTGGCGATGGTGGGCGCCGTGAAGGGGTACGACGTGACGCTCGTGATGCCGGACGGGAAGTCGATGGAGCGCCGCCGGGTCATGCGCGCGTACGGCGCCGACCTCGAAGTCGTCGACGGCGACATCTCCGCGGCCAAGGAGCGCGCCGACGAGCTGGAGGCCGAGGCGGGGATGGTCCAGCTCCGCCAGTTCGAGAACCCCGCGAACCCGCGGGCGCACTACGAGACGACCGGCCCCGAGGTCGTCGAGCAGGTCGGCGACCGGACGGTCGACGCGCTCGTCGCCGGCGTCGGGACCGGCGGCACCCTCTCCGGGATCGGTCGGCGCCTCCGCGAGTCCTTCCCCGACGTGCGGATCGACGCGGTCGAGCCCAGCGACAACGCCGTCCTCTCCGGCGGCGAGCCCGGGAACGACGCGTTCCAGGGGATGGGACCGGGGTTCGTCGCCCCGAACCTCGACGTCGACCTGATCGACGAGGTCCACGCCGTCGGCATCGACGAGGCCGAGGCCGAGTGCCGCCGGCTCGCCCGCGAGGAGGGGATCCTCGCCGGGCAGTCCTCCGGCGCCTCGAACCTCGCGGCGAAGGCGGTCGCCGCGGAGCTCCGCGAGTCGGGCGCGTACGCGGGCGACGAGCCCCTCGTCGTCACCGTGTTCTGGGACAGCGGCGAGCGGTACCTCTCGGCCGGCACCTTCGACGAGTAGGCGTCGGGCGGTGGGGCGGGTCGCGCTCGACCCGAACGTTGAGTAGCGTCGGGGCCTCAGCGAAGCCATGAGCACGCACGCCGCGGCCCCCGCCGACGACCCGGACGGACCGGCCGCCGAGCCGGCGGACCGCCGGTTCGACGGCCCGTGGCTCCTCGTCCTCGCCGTCGCCGCCGGCGGGTGGACCGTCCTCTACGCGCTCGACTGGGCGCTCCTCTCGGCCGGCACCCCGGTCGGCGCCGCCGTCGCGTTCGCCCACGGCTACCTCCTCGCGCCGCTCGCGACCGCCGCGGTGCTCCTCGACGCGCTGTCGCTGGACGAGCGCGGCGTCGCGGACCTCGGACTCTTCAAGTGGCTCTACGCGCTGGCCTCGCTGGTCGCGCCCCCGATCGGCGCCGTCTACTACGCCCACCGCGAGTGGCTGAAACCGGGCGACCCGGACCTCCTCGGGGGCGCCCCGTGACGGGCGAGGAGGGAGTGAGCGGCGTCGTCCGGGGCCTCGTCACGGCGCCCGAGGCCGGCGCGCCGCCCGAGCGCCGGGAGGCGGTCGCGATCCGGTCCGGGGGCGTCGAGGGAGACCGGTATCGCCGCGGCGACGGGCACTTCGAGCTCGACGGCTGCGCCGTCACTCTCGTCGCCGCCGAGGCGCTCGACGCGGTCCGCGCGGCGACCGGGACCGACGTCTCCGACGGCCGCCACCGCCGGAACGTCGTCGTCGAGGGGTTCGGGGCCGGAATGGACGACCTGCTGGAGGCGACCGTCGCGGTCGGCGACGCGCGCCTGCGACCGACCCGGCGACGGCCGCCCTGCGCGCGCCTCGAATCGCTGGCCGGCGAGGCGGGGCTCGCGTCGGCGCTCCGGAACCGCGGCGGGCTCTGCTGTGACGTCGTCGAGCCGGGTCGCGTCGCCGTCGGCGACGCGGTGACCGTCGCGGAGCCGGACCCGCGGACGGCGGGCGACGCCATCGCGGCGCGGCTGCGGGAGCGCTCGGAGAGCGAGTCCGACCCCTCCGGCGACGCGAGCGGCGCGACCGACTGACTCGTTCGGGTGTGTGTGGAAATCACACCCGCGCTTCGATCTTTAGACGGTCGAACCCGGAGCGTGGCGCATGAAACGCTCTCGTCGGTCCGCGCTGGCCGGTCTCGCGGCGGTCGGCGGCGCCGGGGTCGCCGGCTGTCTCGGCGGGGTCGTCCGCGACTCGTTCGGCGACGGCGCCGGTTCGCGCGGCGAGGAGGAGGCGGGCGACGGCTCGAACGGGGACGGAAGCGACGGCGACGGCCGAAGCGACGGCGACGGCGGACGCGACGACTCGAACGCCGGCGGCCGCCCGCCGACCGTCGAGGCCGACTACCACCTCGCGTACGAGGCCGACGAGCTGCGCTCGGAGGCGCTCAGCGGCGGGGTCGGGAAGGACGGGATCCCCTCGATCGACGAGCCCTCGTTCCGGCCGATCGAGGAGGCGAACTACGCCGAGGGGATCCCGGTGTTCGGCGTCGCGCGCGGCGGGGAGGCGAAGGCGTACCCGCGACACGTGCTCTCGCGTCACGAGATCGTCAACGACGCGATCGGCGGCGAGCCGATCGCGGTCACCTACTGCCCGCTCACCGGCACGGCGCAGGGGTTCCGCCGCGGCGACACGACGTTCGGCGTGTCCGGTCGGCTCGTCAACTCGAACCTGATCATGTACGACCGGGCCACCGACAGCCGGTGGCCGCAGATGCTGGCCACGGGGATCGACGGGCCGATGGCCGGGGAGACGCTCGACGAGTTCCGGGTGGTCTGGACGACGGCGAACGCGTGGGCCGAGCGCCACCCTGAGTCGCTCGTCATGACCGACGAGACCGGGTATATCCGGCGCTACGAGACCGACCCGTACGGGAGCTACGCCCCGCTCGGCGGCTACTACGCGAAGGAACCGACCCTGTTCCCGCCGCTCTCGTCGCCCGACGAGGGCCACCCGAAGTCGGTCGTCATCGGCGCGCGGACCGAGGCGGGCGCGGTCGCGTTCGACAAGGAGACGCTGCTCGCGGAGCGGGTCCTGACCGGCGGCGTCCCCGACGGCGACGGCGGCGAGGAGCCCGTCGTCGCCGTCGCGGACCCGGGGCTCTTCACGGGGTACGTCTACCGCAACCCCGACGGTCTGACGGTCGAGCCGGACGGCGACGCGTACCGCGTCGGCTCCGAGGGCGGCGGGTTCGCGGCGGCCGACCTCCCGCTGGAGCCGGTGCTCGCGCTCGACGCGATGTGGTTCGCGTGGGCCGGCTTCTACCCCGACACCGCCTTCGTCGGCGAGCACACGGGGGCGGGGTATGGCCGCTGAGACCGGCGGGTCGCCGGGGTCGACGACGGCGCGGGCGATCGGGGTCGTCCGCCGGACCGCGTTCGTCGTCCGCGCGGCGCTCGGTCGGCGCGAGGGTCGGGTCACGGCGGGGGTCGTCGCGGTCGCGTACGCCCTCGCGTACGGCGTCGGCGTCGGGCACCTCGGGCTCCGGGGCGCCGCGAGGGGCGGCGCGACCGGTCCGGGGCCCGTCGTCGACGTCGCCGTCGCGAGCGACCCGCTCGCGCTCCTGACGCGGCGGGTCGGGCCCTTCCAGTACGAGCCCGTCGCGCTGGTGACGGTCGGGCCCGTCGAGTACCTGTTCGCGCCGGTCAACGCCGCCATCGGGCTCGGTCTCGCCGCGCTCGTCGGCGCGACACTCGCGGTGTCCGTGGTCGCGCGGCGCGGGCCAGCGGCCTGCCGGCTCGAGGCCGGGGCGGGCGCCGCCGCCGGGGTCCCCGGGATCCTCTCCGGGTTCGCCTGCTGCGGCCCGACGCTGCTGCTCGCGATCGGAGTCCAGGCCTCCGCGGGACTGCTCGCGGTGATGGGGTGGTTCCTCCCGCTGTCGGCGGCCGGCCTCGTCGCCACCCTGCTGTGGGTCGGGAGCCGCGTCGATCCGGCCGCGGTCGGGTGAGTCGCGGGGCGTCCCGAGGACGCCGGAGGCGGGCGAGAGCGCGCGAGACCGAAGCCGGAGCCGGCGGCCGCGTCCGGAACCGAAAGCGTTGACCGCCGACCGGACCGACGACGTGCCAATGAGCGTCGGATGAGCTGGGGGTACCGCCACACGGTGCTGTCGCTGTGCATGCTCGCGTTCCTCGTGACGTACTTCGCCAGGCTGGCGATCAGCCCCGTCGTCCCCCTGATCGTCGACGACTTCGGGGCGTCGAACACCGCCATCGGGGTCGCGCTCTCCGGCATGTGGCTGGCGTACGGCGCCGCCCAGTTCCCGAGCGGCGTGCTCGCGGACCGGTACGGCGAGCGGCTCGTGATCCTCGTCGCCGTCGGCGGCACCGCGGCGATGAGCGTCGTGTTGGGGCTCGCGCCCGTCTTCCCCGCGTTCGTGCTGGCGGCGGTGCTCTTGGGGCTCGTCGCCGGGCTCCACTACGCGGTGGCGACGACGCTGCTCTCGCGGACCTTCGACGACCTCGGGACCGCGATCGGGCTCCACTCGGTCGGCGGTCCCCTGGCCGGGCTCGTCGCGCCCGTCGCCGCGGCGTGGGTGGGGGTCCGGTACGGCTGGCGCCCCGCGGTCGCGCTGGCCGCGCTCGTCGGCGCGCCGGTGTTCCTGCTGTTCGCGTGGCGCGTCCGACCGACCGAGCCGCGGCGCCCCGACCAGCCGATGCGGGAGCGGTTCGCGCTCACGCCGCTCGTCGAGGTCCTCTCGCGGCCGAGCGTCCTCCTCCCTCTGTTCGTCGCGATGACCGGCACCTACGTCGTGCAGGGAGTGATGTCGTTCCTCCCGACGTTCCTCGTCGAGTTCCGGGAGTACTCGCCGTCGGCCGCCGCCGGGGTGTTCTCGGCGTTCTTCGTCGTCCGCGCCGTCGCGCAGGTGGGGCTCGGCCGGCTCTCCGACCTGGCGGGCCGCGACACGGCCATCGGCGGGGCGATGCTCGCGGGCGCGGTCGGCACCGCCGCGTTCGTCTTCGGTCCCGGGCTCGCCGGTGTCGCGGTCGGCGTGTTGTTGGCCGGCTCCGGCGCGAGCTTCTTCTCGGCGATCGACCCGCGGTTCATGGACGCGCTGAGCGACGCGGAGCGCGGCGCCGGCTTCGGGCTCGTCCGGACGGTGTACACCGTGGTCGGCTCCGCGGGCTCCGTCGGCGTCGGGCTCGCGGCCGACCTGTTCGGGTGGGGCGTCTCCTTCGCGATCCTGGCGGCCCTGTTCGGCGTCACGTTCGCCGTGCTCGCGGCGAACTGGGCGCTCGGGACTGGGTACTGAGCCTCGCCGAGGGACGGGGAGTCCCCTCGCCGAGCGGCCCCGCGGACCCGAAGCTACGAGTCGACGCGCGACGTACGGACCCGCGTGTACGACCTCCACGCTCACACGAACTACTCGGACGGGGCGTTCCTGCGGTGGATGGTCGAGGCCGCGGCCGACGCGGGCCTCGACGGGATCGGGTTCGCCGACCACTGCAACGTCTCGCCCGAGGCCGGCGCGAGGCGGTACCGGCGCGCGCTCGGGTTCAACCTCGACCTGACGTACGAGCGGCGCCGGACGGCGATCGAGGAGGTCCGCGCGGACGCCGATATCGACGTGTTCGACGCCGTGGAGATGGACTACGACCCCGCGCACGAGGCGGCGATCGCCGACTTCCTCGACGAGGCCGGCTTCGACTACGCGGTCGGCAGCGTCCACGAGCTCGACGGCGCGAACGTCCACGCGCGGTCGCACTTCGCCGACAAGCCGGCGGCGGAGCGGCGCACGCTCGTCGACCGGTACTTCGAGGAGCTCGTCTCGCTGATCGACTCGGAGCTGTTCGCGGTCGCCGCGCACCCGGACCTGATCGAGCGCAACCCGCACCTCCGCGGGTTCGCGACCGAGGACCACTACGCCGCCGTCGCCGACGCCTTCCGCGACTCGCGGACGGTCCCGGAGATCAACGCCGGGCGCCTGCTCGACGACTACGGCGAGTTCCACCCGGCGCCGGCGTTCCTCAACCGCCTCGTCGACGCCGGCGTCCCGGTGACCGTGGGTACCGACAGCCACGAGCCCGACGAGATCGCGCCGCGGGCCCGCGAGATCGAGGCGGAGCTGGACCGACGGGGGCTCGACCCGGTCGGGATCGACGGGCTGGCCGACGGCGACTGACCTCAGCCGTACACCCGTCGCGTGCTCGGCTCGCCGTCGGGCGCGAGGAGCGTCACGACGTCGCCCTCGTCGTTGAGCGCGGCGGCCCCCCGGTCGAGGTAGACGTCGCCCGCGCCGTCGCTCCCGCTCCCGACGTGGACCGTGAGGGTCGCGCCGGGCGCGACCGTCGTCGCCGGGAGGGGGTCGCGCTGGCCGCCCAGGTCGAGGACGTAGCCGTCGAGGTCGGCCGGCTCGGCCGCGTCGTTCCGGAGGGTCACCGACTCGTCGGTCGGGGCGTCGGCGGGGGCGGCGCCGGGGTCGACGGACTCGATCACCAGCCCGTCAGGGTTCGGCTCGTCGGCGAACGCGGTCAGGTCCGCGAGCGTGTACCCGTCGGTCGGGGTGAGCCGCGGCAGCGACGGTTCCCAGCCGTCGGGCGCGGCGTTCGGGTAGGCGGTCTCGTCGAGCTCCATGAGGCCGATCAGCGTCTCGGCGACGATCCGGCTGCCGACCGCGCCGAGCCGCTCGCCGTCCTCCTGATAGCGCGCCTCGTCGAGGACGTAGTACCACAGCGGGGCGTCAGGGTCGGCGCCGCGCTCGTGTCGCCGGAGCGCCTCGACGATGGGCGAGTTGTCGCCGAACTCCCGGTTACCGATCGGGTCGATCCCCATCCGACGCGCCACGTCCTGCCCGGAGGCCAGCCCGAGCGCCTCCCCGCGGAGCAGGTTCCGCAGCGCGAGCGAGTCCTCGCCCGGCATCGGGAGGTCGAACAGCGCCGGCGCGAGCAGCGGGTCGATCTTGCGCGCGTGCTGGTAGTCGCCGTCCCCGGTGTCGAGCAGGCGCGTCCAGTCGACGACGAGGTCGCTCTCCACGGGGCCGAAACCGCGGAGCGTCGGCGCGTCGCTCGCGTCGGACGGGAACAGCGGGACGTTCCCGGACGCCTCGTTCACGTCGTACTCGTGGCGGATCATGCTGTGGCCGAACCGGTAGGCGGCCCCCGCGAACTCGACCGCGATGGCGGGGTCGGACCCCTCTGGGAGGAAGAACTCCCGACCGTTCCGCTCGACGTCGTCGAGCACGTACCGGTCGCAGATCCGCGGGAGCAGATCCCGGCGCACGAGCCACTGGTAGTGCCACCTGACGAGCCGCTGTGCGGCCTCCAGCACGCCCTCGCCCTCCTCGATCAGCGACGCGCCCGGGCCGCGGAGGTGGTCGACGACCCGGTTGTGGAAGTTCACGAACGCGAGCTAGAGCTGGGAGACGACGACGTTCTCGTCGTTCCGGGGGTCGCCGATCAGCGCCCGCCCCTGCCCGTTCCGCTGGAGGTCGGTACCGGGCAGCCCGTCGGGGCGGTCGCCGATCCCCTCGGCCTCCCCGGTGATCAGGTGGGCCTCGTCGCCCTCGTGATCGTAGAGGTACGGCGCCGTCTCGCTCCCGTGGCGGTAGACGGAGTCGAGGTCGAGCGCGGGGGTCCGGAAGTTCCGGAGCGCCGCGGGGTCGTTCCGCCGGTCGATGTCGGAGGTCGGGTCGAAGGTGATGTCGTGGTCGACGAACTGGGCGAATATCCCGTACGCCGCCGGCGTCTCGGCGTCCCCGACCGGGTCGTCCGCGGGCTCTATCATCGGCGCGTCGGTCCCGTCGTCTCCCGCGCCGCCGAGCGTCCGCAACAGCGCCTCGTCGCGCTCGTACACGTCGAGCCGGGGGAACTGGGTGTAGAAGCGGTGGCTCCTGATCGGACCCATCTCGGTGCACGCCGCGTCGTTCATCCCGCGGTGTTCGCTCGCGCCGTGCATCGCGACGGACGGGGCGGCGACGACGAGCCGGAGGCCGAGGCCGTCCCCGCGGTCGACCCGCTCCCGCCGCCGGACGCGCTCCTTGGCGCCGCCCCGCATCGGGTTCCGCACCGTGAACGTCACCTCGTCGGGGTCGAGCGCTCCCCCGTCGACGCCCCCGTCGGACTCGATCACGAACGCGCCGTCGCCGTCGGTGGTCCAGTGGCCGACCGGCGCGTCGGTCCCCCGTCGCTCTCCCACGACGATACGACCCGACAGCGGCTCCTCGTCCCCGTCGACGACCCGTCCCCTGAGCTGTGTTCCCGCTGACATACCGGCACCCGTCAACGGGAAAATATAACAATTTTTCTGAATAAATTGTGAACGCGTTGTGTACCGGAATATATTGCTGGTTGCGCTCGGATCGTCGCGTTCGGCGCCGGGAACGGTGAAGTAGCGACGCGTTTCGGACGCCGGTTCCCGCGACGGGTGCGGGTCGCCGGGACGAATATCAGTCGTAGAAAATGTCGGCGCCGACGGACGGGTCCGCCGCGAGGTCGGTTCGCGTCACGCGGGCGACTCGTCCATCCGGCTCGACTTCGCTCCGCTCAGTCGAACACCGATAAACTCGCTGCGCTCGTCAATCCGGCTCGACTTCGCTCCGCTCAGTCGAACACCGATAAACTCGCTGCGCTCGTCAATCCGGCTCGACTTCGCTCCGCTCAGTCGAACAACGTCTCACCTTCGACCATGTGCGCCTCGACGGTGTCCATGTCGAGCGTGACGCCGAGGCCCGGCTCCTCCGGCACCTCGATGTAGCCGTCCTCGATGACGTCCTCCTCGACGAGGTCCTCCCACCAGCCGAGCTCGTAGGAGTGGTACTCGATCGCGAGCGAGTTCGGGATCGCGGCGCCGACGTGCGTCGCCGCCATCGTCGCGATCGGGGACGCGACGTTGTGCATCGCGACCGGGACGTAGTACTGGTTCGCCACGTCGGCGATCTTGCGGGTCTCGCGCATCCCGCCGACCTTCGGCAGGTCGGGCGCGACGATGTCGACCGCCTGGTTCTCGATGAGCCGGCGCAGCTCCGTGACGCGGTAGCGGTTCTCGCCGACCGCGATCGGCGTGGTCGTGCCCTTGGTGACCTCCTCCTGCACCTCCAGGTTCTCCGGCGGGACGGGGTCTTCGAGCCACCACACGTCGTGGTCGTTGATGGCCTCCGCGAGGCGCTTCGCGGAGCCGCCCGAGAACGTCCAGTGGCAGTCGAAGGCGACGTCCGCCTCGTCCTTCACGCGCTCGGTGACCTTCTCGACGATCTCCGCCTTGTGGCGGATCTCGCCCGGGCGGAGGTGGCGGTTCGCGCGGTCCTTCTCCAGGCCCGAGGGGACGTCGAGGTCGAACTTCAGCGCGTCGTAGCCGAGCTCGTCGACGACGCGCTCGGCCTCGTCGGCGCAGGCGTCCGGGTCGGCCTCCGCCTCGGTGTGGCAGTCGCAGTAGACGCGCAGCCGGTCGCGGTACTTCCCGCCGAGCAGCTGGTAGGCCGGCACGTCGAGGATCTTCCCGGCGAGGTCGTGGAGCGCGACCTCGATGCCGGAGATCGCGGTGACGGTGACGCCCTCGACCGAGCCCTCACCGGACATCTTCTGGATGAGGTGCTCGTAGAGGCGGTCGATGTCGAGCGGGTTCTCGCCGACGACGAACGGCTTCATGCGCTCGATGAGTTCCGGAACGCCCGCGCCCCAGTACGCCTCGCCGGTGCCGACGACGCCCGCGTCGGTGTAGACGCGGACGAGCGTCCACGGGAAGTTCCCGTCGACCATCGTCGTCTGGACGTCCGTGATCTCGACGTCGCGGCCCCCGCCCCGCGAGCCCGTGACCTCCATCGTCTCCGCGGAGAGCTCCCGCATCGTGTACTCCGCGTTCGGGTCGTGGAGCGACTCGTAGTTTCGGCTCACGGCCCGCGATTCATTCGGAACGGGGTAAACGTTTGCGTTCGGGCGCGTTCGGCCCGCTCGCGCCCCGGGGATCCGCGCGGGGGAAGCCCGTGCGCCGGAGCGCGAATAGGGAGCTTTTCATTACCGTGTTCGCAACGTGGCCCATGGTCGAGATCACCGATTCGCTCGCGTGTCTGTTCACCGGAGAGGTCGAGGAGCGGGACGGCGACCACGTCGTCGCCGTCCCCGCTTCGGAAATCGAGCACGGGACGGTCGAGCCCGGCGGGACCTACCGCGTCGCGCTGATAGCCCGAGGCGGGGGCGACGAGGCCGCCGCCTCGACCGGCTCCGCGGCCGACGCATCGTCGACGGACCGCGGCGTCACCGGTAACGGGACGGGGAGTTCCGCGGCGCGCTCCCCCGGCGACGCGGCCGCCGGACCGCCGGTCTCCGAGGGCGACGTCCGCGAGGTCACGATCGAGACGCTCGGCGACAAGGGCGACGGGATCGCGAAGATCGAGCGCGGCTACGTCGTCATCGTCCCCGACTCCGAGCCGGGCGACGAGCCGACCGTCGAGATCACGAGCGTCCGCGAGAACGTCTCCTTCGCCGAGGTCGTCGGGGAGTAACGGTCGCGTCCGGGCGCCGTCTTAAACGCCGTTTCGGTTAATTGGAAGACCGTCCCGGTCACTCCGGCGGGTCGCTCCGCGAGAACAGCCGCCGGAGGTGCGTCGCCGAGAAAAAGGAACTCGGGCGGTCCATGTGGACGCCGATCTCGCCCGACAGCGCCCGCAGGCCGAGCCGCTGTACGGGTTCCGGCAGCGAGTAGCACCGACGGATCCCCTTTCCGAGGAGGATCTCGCGGCCGATCTCGTCCCGCCAGCCGGACTCGTAGTCGGCGAGGGTGGCGGGGTCCCCGGGATCGATCGCGTCCGCGGCCACGTCGGCCGCGGTCATCCCGTACAGTATCCCGCCGCCGGTGAACGGCTTCGTCTGCGCGGCCGCGTCGCCGATCAGGAACGCGCGGTCGGTCGTGACCCGGTCCGGGGGGCCGACCGGGATCGCTCCGGAGCAGAAGCGCTCGGTCGTCGCGCCGTACGCGTCGGTGAGCCGGTCGAACATCGCCGTGACGTCGTCGCTGGGGGGCGCCGCGAGCCCGTACTCGACGCCCGCGTCGCCCCGCGGGATCCGCCACGCGAAGAACGTCGGCGCGGTGAGGTGGACGTCGACGAGGTCGCCGTCGTCCGGGGCGTCGTCGAAGGCGAGCACGCCGTGGAGCAGCTCGTCCGGTTCGGGGAGGTCGAGCGACCGGCGCACGCGGGAGGTGGGGCCGTCGCAGCCGGCGACCATCCGCGCCTCGACTGTCTCCACGTCGCCGTCGGGGGTCCGGACCTCGACGGCGACGCGGTCCGGCCGCTCGTCCACGTCGAGGACGGTGTGGCCCTCGCGCACGTCGGCGCCCGCCTCGCGCGCGCAGTCGGCGAGCGTCCGGTCGAGCCCGACGCGGTCGATCACGTTCGAGACGGGTCGATCCTTGTAGAACGGGTACGCCGTCGAGCCGGGACCGCCGACGTGGAACCGCGCGCCGTACACCCGGTTCTGCCGGAGCCGGTCGCGGGCCGCGTCGGGGACGTATCCCCAGACGTCGTCGGAGACGTGCCCCGAGCACGCCAGCGGCTCGCCGACCGTCCCCTTCTCGAAGACGACGACGTCGCGGCCGGCCTCGGCCGCGCGCCTGGCGAACCGGGAGCCCGGCGGGCCGGCGCCGACGACGACGAAATCGCGCATGTCAGTGGCGTCGAGTCGGACGCATATAACTGCGACGCGACTCACTCCGGCTCGCGCCGCTCCGCCAGCCACGTCAGCGCCGCGTCGAGGTCGGTCTCCGGCGGCGAGCAGGTCCGCCCCTCGCAGACGTAGGCCGTCGGCTCGCCGTCGACGGCGTCGCGGCCGGCCCAGATCGGCGGCGCCTCGCCCATGCCGAGCCGGTCGAGCCACGCGTCCAGCCCCGCCTCGGTCGGCGGTCGGGGCGCGACGAGCGCGCCCGGGAGGTACCGCTCGCCGAGCGTCTCGCGCCACGCGTCCGGCACCGCGTCGGCGGCGATCGTCGCCTCGATCCCGCCCGTCTCGAAGCGCTCGGCCGCCCGCACCAGCGAGACGTGCTCCAGCGGGCTCGCGCGGACCCGGTCCGCGTGGGTCGTCACGACCGCCTCCGCGACCGCCGCGAACTCGCGGTCGGTCCGGAAGCCGTCGAGCAGCGCCAGCGTCTCGGCCGCCACGCCGAGGCTCGACGGCGTCGAGCGGTCGGTGAACTCCTGCGGGCGGGCGAACAGGGCGCCGTCGCCCGCGGGGGCCTCCCCGTCGTCCGCCGCTTCCGGGTCCCGCGTGAAGTAGATCGTCCCGTCGTCGGCGTCGTGGAACTCGTCGACGATCGTCTCGGCCAGCTCCAGCGCGAACCCGAGCGGCTCCGGGTCGCCGGTGGCGGCGTACACGTCGAGCGCGCCGCGCGCGAGGAACGCGTGGTCGTCGAGGTACCCCGGCCCGCGGACGTCGCCATCGAGCCAGCGGCGGGCGAGTTCCCCCGTGTCGGCTTCGTAGAGCCGATCGCGGCAGAAGTCGAGCGCCTCGCGGGCGATCGCGGCGTACCCCTCGCCGAGGACGCCCCCCGCCCTCGCGAACGCGGAGATCGCCCGGCCGTTCCACGCGGCGAGCACCTTCTCGTCGCGGGCGGGCCGCGGGCGCGACTCCCGCGCCTCGAACAGCGCGACGCGGGCCTCGGTCAGGCGCTCGCGGACCTCGTCGACCGCGAGGTCGTGCTCCTCGGCCAGCTCCGCGACCGACGCCGCGATCGTCGGCACGGTCGTGCCGCGCTCGAAGTTCCCGCCCGGCTCGATCCCGTACCGCGCCTTCGCCAGCGACGCGGCCGGCTCGTCGAGGACCGCGTCGACCTCGGCGGGCGTCCAGACGTAGAAGGCGCCCTCGACGTCGGCGTGCCCGCTTCCGTCACCGTCGCTCGCATCTCCCCGCCGGCCCTCCGGCGGTGCGCTCCGAGCGTCGAGCGTGCTGAAGAAGCCGCCGCCCTCGTGGCGGAGCTCTCGATCGAGGAAGCCGAGCGTCTCGCTCGCGATCCGGGCGTAGGCGGGGTCGCCGGTCAGGCGGTAGCCGTCGAGGTACACCATGGGGAGTTCCGCGTTGTCGTACAGCATCTTCTCGAAGTGCGGCACCGTCCACCGCCGGTCGGTCGCGTACCGGTGGAAGCCGCCGCCGATCTGATCGTACATCCCGCCGCGGGCCATCCCGTCGAGAGTGCCGGTCGCGGCCGTCAGCGCGGCGTCACGGCCGCTTCGAGCGTACGCGCGCATGAGGAGATCGATCCGGCCCGGCATCGGGAACTTCGCGCCGCCGCTGCCGAACCCGCCGTACTCGTCGTCGTACCCGCGGATCGCGGCCGCGGCGGCCTCGTCGAGGAGGTCGGCGCCGGAAGGGTGGGCGTCGTCCTCGTCGGGCCCGGTTCCCGCGTCGGGGACGGACTCCAGCTCGTCGCGGGCGCTCGTCGTCCACTGCTCGGCCCGGCGCTTCATCTCCTCGCGCTGTTCCGGGTCGGCCCACGAGTCGGCGATGCGCTCGCAGAGGTCGCGGAACCCGGGCTGATTGCGGCGCGGCTCGGGTGGGAAGTAGGTCCCGACGTAGAACGGCTTCCCGTCGGGCGTGCACCACGCGGACAGCGGCCAGCCGCCGCCGCCCGTGACGAGCTGGGAGACGGTCATGAACGTGCTGTCCACGTCGGGACGCTCCTCGCGGTCGACCTTGATCGGCACGAACCCGTCGTTGAGCACCTCTGCGACTCCCTCGTCCTCGAAGCTCTCCTCGGCCATCACATGACACCAGTGACAGGAAGAGTAGCCGATCGAGACAAACACCGGGACGTCGTGCTCACGGGCGCGCTCGAAGGCCCCGTCGCCCCACGGCTGCCAGTTGACCGGGTTGTCCGCGTGCTGCCGGAGGTACGGGCTCGCCTCCTCGTCGAGGCGGTTCCGCGACGTCGGCTGTGTCATACGCCCGGTTCGCCCCGCCGAGGCAAAAAGCCGTCACACGAGCCGCGTCTTCGGGATCCGTTCCCGCGGTTGATCCACGTCCCTGCGTATCTCGCCGCCCTGAGAGAGTAACGCTTACACTACCGTGCACTCACCCGTCCCGTATGACCGACACCGTACTGCTGGTGGGGGGCGGCGGCCGCGAGCACGCGATCGCCCGCGCGGTCGCCGACGACTGCGCGCTGTACGCCTGCGCGAGCAATCGCAATCCGGGTATCCGCCGGCTGGCGGAGGGGTTCGAGGCGATCGACGAGACCGACGCCGAGGCCGTCGCGGAGTACGCGACCGACGTGGGTGCCGACCTCGCGGTGATCGGCCCCGAGTCGTCGCTGGCGGCGGGCGTCGCCGACGCGCTCGACGACGCCGGCGTCTACGCGTTCGGCCCGCGGGCCGAGGAGGCGCGGCTGGAGACGGACAAGGCGTACCAGCGCGAGTTCATGGAGGAGGCGTCGATCCCCGGCTGTCCGGACTACGCGGTGTTCGACGACACCGAGGCGGCCTGCGACTACATCGACGACTACGACGGCGACCTCGCGGTGAAGCCGGCCGGCCTCACGGGCGGCAAGGGCGTGAAGGTGATCGGCGATCAGGTGACGAGCGAGGAGGCCAAGGCGTACCTCCGCGACGCCGGCTACGACCGCGTCGTGCTGGAGGAGCGCCTCGTCGGCGAGGAGTTCACGGTGCAGGCGTTCGTCGCGAACGGCGACCTGCGGACGACGCCGGCGGTCCAGGACCACAAGCGCGCCTACGAGGGCGACGAGGGACCGAACACCGGCGGGATGGGGTCGTACTCGGACACGGGCCCGTCGCTGCCGTTCATGGCCGAGGGCGACTACGCGGCCGCCGTCGACGTGCTGGAAGCGGTCGTCGACGCGCTTCCCGACTACAAGGGCGTCCTCTACGGCCAGTTCATGCTCACCGACGCGGGGCCGAAGGTCGTCGAGTTCAACGCGCGCTTCGGCGACCCGGAGGCGATGAACACGCTGCCGGTCCTGGAGACGCCGTTCATCGACGTGCTGACGGCCGCTCGCGACGGCGACAGCGAGGCGCAACGCGCCTCTGGCAGCCGGACGCAGTCCGGCGACGCGCTCCCCGAACTGACCTTCTCCGGCGAGGCGACCGTCTGCAAGTACGCCGTGCCGGACGGGTACCCGGTCGACCCCGACGCGGGCGCGGAAATCGCCGTCGACGAGGAGAGCGTGGGTGACGCGCTGCTCTACTACGCCAGCGTCGACGAGCGCGACGACGGGCTGTACACGACCACCTCGCGGTCGTTCGCTGTCGTGGGGCGGGGCGACTCGATCGCCGCCGCGGAGCGACAGGCCGAGGCGGGGCTCTCGGCCGCCGGCGACGGGCTCCGGATCCGCCACGACGTCGGGAAGGCCGACCTCGTCGAGCGGCGGATCGAACACATGGACGAGCTGCGGGAGTAGGCGGGCGACCGAGCGGGCCGCCGGACGAGCGGGACCCTGTGCGGCGTGGCGAACAGGCGGTCGTCGGTCGCGTCCGCACGGCGGTCGACCGCGCACCCGTCTCGGCCGGCCGTGGGCCCTCGTCAGGTCGTACGGGTGCTGGTCGCGGCATCCGACTTGAACCGTCGCGTCGGCGATCCTTTTAACCACGCCGTCCGAACGGTCCCTCGTGACTCACGAGGACGGCGGCGCGGCGGTGGAGGACGGCTCTCGGACCGACCAGCTAGACCGCCACCCGACGCCCGGACCGCGCAACTCGCTGTGGTCGTGGCCGGACGCGAAGTCGCCCCTCGTCGTCGTCCGCAACTACGTCGCGATCGTGCTCGCCCGGATCTGCCCGAGCCTGCGGCTGAAGAACTGGCTGCTGCGGCGGATCGGCGTCGCGGTCGGAACCGGCGTCGCGTGGGGGTTGGAGTCGACGCCGGACGTGTTCTGGCCGGAGCGGATCGCCGTCGGTGACGACGCGATAATCGGCTACGACGCGACGCTGCTGTGCCACGAGTTCCTCCGCGACGAGTACCGCCTCGGCGACGTCGTCGTCGAGGAGGGCGCGATGATCGGGGCCGGCGCGGTCGTCCTGCCGGGCGTCACGGTCGGCGAGGGTGCGCGCGTCGCCGCCAACTCGCTCGTCGCCGACGACGTGCCGCCCGAGACGACGGTCGCGGGGGTGCCGGCCGAGGTCGTCTCGCGGGCCGGTGAGGAGGCCGGCGAGGAGGCGGCCGGGGTCGACTGAGGCGTCGGTTACGCCGCGTCGTCGTCGTCGGTCGGTTCCCCGCCGTCGCTCTCGGCGGAGGCGGCGTCGTCGGTCGCGTCCTCGGGCGCACCCTCCGCGGCAGCGCGCTCGGCCTCGGCGATGTGCGCCTCGGTGCTGACGCTCTCCAAGTCGACGCCGACCTCGCGCGCGACCGCGTCGAGGACGGCCCGCTGCTCGGCCATCTCGTTTTCCAGCCGCTGGACGCGCTCGGAGGTGTCGAGCACGGTCGTCTGCGTCTCCTCGACCTCGCTGCGGAGCTCGTTGATCTTCTGGTACGTGCGCTCGGCCTTGTCGGCGAGCGTCTGGATCTTCTTCGCCGTGTCCCCGAATCCCATATCGGGTTGTGGGGGCCCGGGACACGTGGGCTTTTCCGTTCGCGGTGGTCGGGACGGAGCGGCCCCGCTCGAACCGACCCCCGCCGACGGTGGGCTTTTGTCCGAACCGCCCGACGTGGCGGTATGAGCGTCGAGCGGATCCTGTTGACGAACGACGACGGCGTCGACGCCGCCGGGCTCCGCGCCCTGTACGACGCGCTCGCGCCCGACTACGACGTGGTTGCGGTCGCGCCGACGGGCGACCGCTCCTCGATCGGCCGCGCCATCTCCGCCGACGTCGACGTCGCGGAGCACGAGCTGGGGTACGCCGTCGACGGGACGCCCGTCGACTGCGTCGTCGCCGGCCTCGACGAGCTCGTCCCCGACGCCGACCTCGTGGTCGCCGGCTGCAACGAGGGCGCCAACCTCGGCGCGTACACGCTCGGGCGGTCCGGGACCGTCTCGGCGGTCGTCGAGGGGGCGTTCTTCGGCGTCCCCGGGATCGCGGCGTCGATGTACGTGCCCGGCGGCGACGACTGGTGGAAGCGGGAGCTGCCCCCCGAGTCGTTCGCGCACGCCGTCCGCGCCACGCGGTTCCTCGTCGACGAGGCCCCGGAGGCCGGCGCCTTCGAGCGCGCCGACTACCTGAACGTGAACGCGCCGATGGCGGAGCCGGCCGCGGGCGACGGGGGGGAGGCGTCGGCCGCGGACGAATCCGCCCCGAGCGACGCCGCGGTCGACCCCGCGCCGATGCGCGTCACCGCCCCCTCGGAGTGGTACGGCATGGAGGCGACCGCCGACGGCGACGGCGGCGTCGCCATCTCCGACCCGATCTGGGGGCGGATGACGCCGGCGGACGTGCCGGACCCGGTCGGCACCGACCGCCGCGCGGTCGTCGACGGCGAGGTGTCGGTCTCGCCGCTGTCGGTGCCCCACGCCGCCGAGCGGGACGCGGGGCTCGACGAGCTCGCGGACCGGTACGGGGCGGACGACGCCGACGGGGAGTGAGTCGGACGCGGACTACGACTCGTCGGCGCTGACGGTGACCTTCGCCTCGCTGACGACGCGGTCGCCCATCTCGTAGCCGGGCTCGTACACCTCGTGGACGGTGTCCTCGGGCTGATCGCTCTCGACGCGAAGCATCACCTGGTGGCGGGACGGGTCGACCTCGTCGCCCGGGTCGGGGTCGATCGGCTCGACGCCCTCCTCGGCGAGCACCTCGTCGAACTTCTCCAGCGTCGACTCGACGCCGGGGCGGAGGTCGCTCCCCTCCTCCTGGTCGAGCGCGCGCAGGAGGTCGTTCCGGACCGGGGCGATGCGCTCGACGAGCTTCTCGGAGGCGCGCTCGCGGATCTCCTCCTGCTTGCGCTTGGCGCGCTGCTTGTAGTTGCTGAAGTCCGCCTTCACGCGGGCGAGCTTGCTCGTCAGCTCCTCGACCTCCGCCTCGGCGTCCAGCAGCTCCTCGCGCGTCTCGGCGAGCTCCGCCTCCAGCGCCGCGACCTCCCGCGCGAGCGCCTCGTCGTGCTCGGCGACTTCGGCGGCCAGCGCCTCGCGGCCCTCGCCGCTCCGGGCGTCGCCGCCCGCGTCGGCGTCGCCCGCCGACTCGCCGTTCGCCTCCTCGGCGGTCGCCTCCGCCGTGCCGTTCGCGCTCGCCGCGTCGCCCGCGGCGTCGTCGGGGGACTCGACCTCGACGTCGACGGCGTCGTCGTCGCTCATACCCGATCGAAGTCGGTCGGCGGGCATAAGCGTTGCAGAACGCGGCCGGGGCGGCGGACCGGCCGGCGGGACCCGTCGCCACCGGCCCCCCTCGGCGGCCGCGACCGGATTTATGAGGGCGGCCGCCCATCCGCCATCCACATGCCACCTCGTCCCTCGACGTTCTCGATCGCCGCCCGCGACCCGGGGACCGGCGCCGTCGGCGTCGCCGTTCAGTCGAAGTTCATCGGTGTCGGCGCGCTCGTCCCGTTCGTGAGCGCGGACGCCGGCGCGGTCGCCACGCAGAGCTTCGCGAACGTCGCCTACGGCCCCGACGGGCTCGACCGCCTCCGCGAGGGTCGCGACGCCGCCGACGCGATCGACGAGCTCACCGCCCCCGACGACGAGGCGCCCTCCCGGCAGGTCGGGATCGTCGGCCTCGACGGCGAGCCGGCCGCGTTCACCGGCGACGAGTGCCACGACTACGCGGGCGATCTGCAGGGCGACGACTACACCGTACAGGGGAACATCTTGGAGAACGAAGAGACCCTCACGGCGATGGCTGACGCGTTCGAGGAGACCGACGGCGGGTTCCCGGAGCGGCTGATCGCCGCGCTCCACGCCGGCAACGAGGCGGGCGGCGACAGGCGGGGCGAGCAGTCGGCCGCGCTGTACGTCGCCAAGCCAGAGGGCGGGTACGACGGCCGCAACGACCGGTGGATCGACGTGCGCGTCGACGACCACGACAGCCCGATCGACGAGTTGGAGCGCGTCTTCAAGCTGTACGACGTCACCCTCTTGGAGCGCGAGGCGCCCGACGAGACCCGGGAGCTGACGGGCGACCCCGCCGCGGCGGTCGCGGCGACGCTCGCCGACCTCGGCTTCCTCGACGAGGGCGACGCGACCGGCGTCGACGCCTTCGGCGCGCCCCAGCGCGAGGCGCTGGAGACGTTCCGCGGGATGAACAACTTCGAGAACCACCCCCTCCCGGTGCTGGAGGACGCGATCGCCCGCGGCTGGGCCGACGCCGAGGGCGAGGGCGAGGACCGCCTCGTCGACGCCGTCTGGCACGGGATCTCGCGGCTCGACCGAGTTTGAAACGGAGCGGCGGCCGGTGTCGCCGCCGACCCGCGGGAGTATTTAAATATCGACCCCCAAGCGGTGGCAATGACCGCGCCGAACCGGAACGCGTTGTGGGGGCGAGCGCTCGTCGACGAGCTCGTCGCCGCGGGCGTCGACAGCGTCGTCGTCTCGCCGGGCAGCCGCTCCACGCCCCTGACGATGGCCGCCGTCCGCCACGACGACCTCCGCGTCTTCTCCCAGCTGGACGAGCGCTCCGCCGCCTACTTCGCGCTGGGCCGCGCCCGGCGGACGGGGAGCGTCGCGCCGCTGATCTGCACCTCCGGCACCGCCGCCGCCAACTACCACCCGGCCGTGATGGAGGCGAGCGAGGGCCGCGTCCCCCTGCTCGCGCTCACGGCCGACCGCCCGCCGGAGCTCCGCGACTCGGGGGCCAACCAGACCGCCGACCAGGAGAAGCTGTACGGCGACGCCGTCCGCTTCTACAAGGACCTCCCCGAGCCGGCGCCGAACGACCGCGCGCTCCGGTCGCTGCGGACCACCGTGGGTCGGGCCGTGGCGACCGCCGAGGGCGCCGACCCCGGCCCGGTCCACCTCAACGTCCCGTTCGAGAAGCCGCTGGAGCCGACGCGGGTGCCGGGCGACGTGCCCGCGGACCTCGATCCGGTCGCCGAGGCCGGTCGCGACGGCCCCTACGTCGACGTGACGCCCGGGTCGCCCGAGCCGGGCGACGACGGGCTCCGGACGCTCGCGAACGAGCTCGGGGCGACCGACCGCGGGCTGATCGTCGCCGGCCCCGCGGACCCGCCCGGGATCGACGCCGAGTCGGTGACGGCGCTGTCGCACGCGACCGGCTTCCCGATCGTCGCCGACCCGCTCTCGAACGTCCGGTACGGCGGCCACACCCGCGTCGCCCCCGTGATCGGCGCGTACGACGCGTACCTCTCGGCGGACGTCGCGGGCGAGGGCGACGCCGGCGACGGCGAGAGCGACGGCGGCGGGGGCGTGGGCGACGGCCCCGCGACCGGGTGGACCGACCCCGAGGTCGTCCTCCGGCTCGGCGCGTCGCCCACCTCGAAGAACCTCCGGAAGTACCTCGCCGGGACCGGCGCCGACCAGTACCAAGTCGACCCCGCGGGCCGGTGGCGCGAGGCCGAGTTCGCCGCGACCGACCTCGTCGTCGCCGAGCCGAGCCGCCTCTGCGCCCGCCTCTCCCGGCTCGTCGGCGGAGGCGGCGGCGACCCGGACTGGCGCGCGCAGTGGGAGGAGGCCGACCGCGTCGCCCGGGAGATACACGGCCGGGAGCGGGAGGCGACCGGGAGCGAGGGCGGAGACGCGCTCCCCGACTCGTCCGGTCCGGTCGGCTTCCACGAGGGCGACGCGCTCCGCGCGGTCGCCGACGCGCTCCCGGACCCGGCGACGCTGTTCGTCTCGAACTCGATGCCCGTCCGCGACCTCGACCGGTTCGTCGGCCCGACCACGGCGAGCGTCACCGCCCTCGGCAACCGCGGCGTCTCGGGCATCGACGGGATCGTCTCCAGCGCGCTCGGGGCGGGCTCGGCGACGACGGACCACCTCACCCTCGTCGTCGGCGACCTCGCGCTGTACCACGACGCGAACGGTCTGCTCGCGATCGACCGGTGCGACGTCGACGCGACGGTCGTGCTGATCAACAACGACGGCGGCGGGATCTTCCACGCGCTCCCGGTCGAGTCGTTCGAGCCCGAGTTCACGGAGTCGTTCAAGACGCCTCACGGCGTCGAGTTCGAGCCGCTGGCCGACCTCCACGGGCTGGCGTACGCCCGGATCGACGCGCGGCCGGAAGCGGTCGGGGACCCGGTCGACGCCGCCGCGGAGCTCGAAGCGGCGTGCGCGAGAGCGCGGGACGCCGACGGCTCCCACCTGATCGAGGTCCGGACCGACGCCGAGTCGAGCCACCGGACGCGCGAGCGCCTCGCGGCGGCGGTCGAGGCGGCGGTCCACGGCGACGGCCCGGACTGAACTCGGTCGCGGCCGCCCGCCCACGGCCCGGGCGGGCCTCGCGGCGTCGGACCGGTCAGCCGGTCTCCTCCGGGTGGAACTCGTGGACCGGGACGTACCGCGCCACGTCGGTCGTGGTCACGATCCCGACGAGCCCGGCGGTCTCCGGCTCGACCACCGGGAGCTTCTTCACGTTGCGGTCGGCCATCGTCCGGGCCGCCGCCCCGATCGAGTCGGACGGGCTCACCGTGATCACGGGGGAGCTCATCCACTCCTCGACCGTCGTCGTCGTGGGGTCCCGCCCCTCGGCGGCGAGAGCGACGAAGTCGGACTCGGTGAGGATGCCGTCGGGCGGTAGCGACTCGGCGCCCGCTAAGATCGAGCCGATGTCCGACTCGACCAGTCGCCGCGCCGCCGTCGCCGCCGAGGCCCCGGGGTCGATCGTCTCGACCGGTTCGGTCATGACGTTCGCGACGAAGACGTCCGCGAGCGGGTCGTCGGAGTCCATCATCAAAGATCACCTAGGAGGCTCGAACGGTGTTGACTCTTGCGCCGGTGTCCCCCGAGTCGCGGCGATAGCCTCGGGTCGCGTCCGTCGCGGGTCGCGTTCGCCCCGGGCTCTCCGACGACGCTCATAAGTCGCGGCTCCCCGTACGGGAGCGCGTGCAGGTCGTGGGCTACGAGTCGGGCGAAGGGCTCTACGTCGCCAGCGGCGGCGCGGTGGAGTTCGTCGAGGCCGACGCCGGAACGGAACTCGCGTACGGCCTCGACGACCGCCGCTGCGCGGGCACCGTCCACGACGGCGAGCACGTCGCCTGCGACGCCCCGGAGGCCCCCTACTGCGACGCCCACGGGAGCGTCTGGGTGTGCGCGCGGTGCACGGGGACGTGCCTGAAAGACGAGATGGACTGCCACGAGGAGCACGCGCTCTACCTCGCCGCGTTCGCCCCCGACGTGCTGAAGGTCGGCGTGACGCGGCTGTGGCGGCTGGAGACGCGGCTCCGCGAGCAGGGCGCGGACCGGGCCGCCCACGTCCGGACGTTTCCCGACGGGCGCGTCGCTCGACGGGTGGAGGCCGAGCTGGCGGAGGGCGACGACCTCGTCGACCGGGTCCGGGTGCCGACGAAGCTCGCCGGGTTCGGGCGCGCGGTCGACGAGTCGGCGTGGGAGGCGCTCCTCGATCGGTTCGACCCGATCGAGCGCTTCGACTTCGACTACGGGCTCGACCTCGACGAGCGCCCCGTGGCGGAGACGATGGCGGCCGGCACGGTGCGCGGCTGGAAGGGCCGGGTACTCGTGCTCGACCGCGGCGGCTCGACGTACGCGGTCGACGCCCGCGAGCTGGTCGGCCGCGAGCTGGCCGACGAGGTGCCGGACCGCGAACTGCAGTCGAGCCTGGGGGCGTTCGGGGAGTGACGGGCGGGCTCGCGGCGACCCTGTTCGGCGACCCGTTCGCCGCGATGAACACGATCGGCCTGGTCGCGTTCGCGCTTGTCGGCTCGACGAAGGCGATCCGGGAGGAGTTCGACCTGTTCGGCGTCGCGGTCGTCGGGCTGGCGATGGCGTTCGCCGGGGGCGTGACCCGCGATCTCCTCGTGAACCGGGTCCCGCTCGCCCTCCGGTCGCCCGCGGAGATCGCCCTCGGCCTCGTCGGCGTCGGCCTGGCCGTCGCCCTCAGCGTCGCGCTCGCCGACCCCGACACGCACCCGGTCACCCTCGTCGCGGACGCCGTCGGGCTCGCCGCCTTCGCGACGACCGGCGCGATCGTGGCGACCGACGCGGGCGTCTCCGCGTTCGGCGTCGTCGCCATCGCGACGATCAACGCGGTCGGCGGCGGCGCGTTCGCGGACATCCTCCTCGACCGCGCGCCGTTCATCCTCTTCGACGACTTCTACGCGAGCCCCGCGGTGCTCGGCGGGACCGCGTACTGGGCCGTCGGCGCGCTGGGCGCGCTGGGCGGGCTCGCGCCTGGTCGCGGTCGCGTACGGCTGGCGGCTCCCGACCGCCGGGTGGGTCGAACGGTTCGTGGAGCGCGTCACCGGCGAGTGGTGAGCCCCGCCCTCGGAGCGTTCAGCCCTCGAACCCGTTCTCCGCGACGAGGCCCCGCACGCCGACGTACGCGACCGCCGCGATGCCGACGTAGGCGACGACGAGGGCGGTCGTCGCCGCGTCAGCGCTGTCGATCGCGAGCCGCGCGACCGCGTTGGCCGGGCCGCCCGCCATCGCCGTGGCGCCGCCGAACAGGACCAAGACGCCGATCGAGTAGAGGAACTGCGCGGCCCGCCGGTCGGGCGCGAGCGCCGAGACGGCGACGGCGAGCGCGACGACGAGCGTCGTCAGCGCGGTCATCAACGCGAGGATCCGCGGGACGTTGGCGACGGACGTCCCGTTCGCGCGGAGCAGGAGCAGCCACAGCAGCGCCTGTCCGGGGGCGATCGCGACCGCCGCGAGCGCCTTCCCGTCGACGATCTCCCCCAGCGTGACCGGGGCGACCCGGAGCAGCTCCAGCGTCCCCTCGTCGATCTCCTCGGTGATCGAATCGACGGCGAGCGACCCGGAGATGAAGACGGGGAGGAAGACGAGGACGGGGATCAACACCGTGTACGTGAACGTGAAGTACGGGCTGGAGCCGGTCCGGTCCGGCAGGGGGAGCGGCGACTGGCTCAGGGAGGCGGCCCGGTCGGCGCGCTCCTGTCGCTCGTAGGTCCGCAGCAGCGCCCGGAGCTGGACGACGATCACGGTCGTCTCGACCGTCGCGTCCGGCGCCGTGACGCTCGCGACGACCCGCCCGTCGTCGCTCCGGTCCGCGACCACCACCGCGTCGGCGGCGTTGCGCTCGAAGGCGACGCGCGCGGCGGCGGCGTCCTCGTAGCGCGTCACCGAGGCCCCGTCGACCTCGCTCGCGGCGCGTTCGAGGTCGCTCACGGCGTCGCCCGCGCCGGCCACCTCGACCTCCGCGCCGCCGAGCGCGCCGGGGTCGTACATCGAGACGAGCCCGACGACGAGGAACGAGGAGAACGCGGCGATGAACAGCTGGATCGCGATCGCCAGCAGGATCGTCTTCTCGGCGCGCAGGCCCGCGAGCTCCCGGCCCGCGATCGTGAGGCGGCCGCTCCGCCCGGCGGTCGCGTCGCCTCGTTCCGCCCCGTCGCGTTCCGCCCGGTCGGCGTCACCCATGGAGGCTCACCACCCCGAAGTTGTACGCGGCGTGGATAAGCGTCGCCAGCGCCAGCGTCAGCGCGTAGCGCGTCCGGTCCCGGCTCGCCCCGACCGCGGCGACGGTCGTGGCGAGGCCGTGGAGGACGAGGGGCGCGAACAGCAGCGCTGCGAGGACGACCGGCGGGAGCCCCTCCACGCCGGCGACGCTCCCGAACGCGGCCCGGCCGACGTACAGCTCGGTGAGCCCGACCGCCTGCACGACCGCCGTGGCCTTCTCGGCGAGGAAGAAGCCGACCGCGGAGGCGAGCCCGACCGCGACGGCGACCCGGTCGGTCCGGGCGAAGACGCCGCGCTCGAAGCCGGCGTAGAGGTGGACGCTCTTGGCGACCTCCTCGACGAAGGCGATCGTCACGAGGAGCACCGGGATCGAGACCGTCACGGGGAGCGCGAACAGCGTCGCGACCGCCAGCAGCTCCGCGACGAAGACGAAGGGGATCGCGCAGGCGGTGAGGAACGCCACCGAGCCGAGCGCGCGGAGCCGCCGGCGGTCGGCGAGGTCACCGAGTCCGGCGTCCTCGACCGCCGAGAGCCGCACCGCGAGCGCGTCGAGGAGCTTCCGCGCCACCGGCTTCTGGGTGAACATGTCCTCTTCCCGGTAGACGCCGAGCCCGAGCCCGAACAGGAGCGCGGCGCCCAGCGACATCGGCGCGGTCGAAAAGAGCGCCTCGCCGGCCGAGACGGCCTCGCCCTGCAGGTCGAAGACGACGAGCGTCAGCGGCGACACCAGCGCGACGGGCGTCACGTTGGTGAAGACGGCGGGGACGAACGCGTACGTCGTGAGGAGCACGCTGACGCCGACCGTGACGAAGGTGAGCTCCTTGAACGACCGCGCGAACATCGCGCCGACGAACGTGGCCCCGAGGAACGCTAGGGCGACGGGGAGCACGGCGACCACCGAGAGGGCGCCGCCGCCCACGGCGACCGCGATGAGGGTCGTGACGAGGAGCGCGGCCGCGACGTACGGGAGGGTCTTCCCCGCGACGATGTCGACCGGGGAGAGCGGCGTGACGAGCAGGGGCTCCCCCCGCCGGTTCGTGCGCTCGTCGAGCACCGAGGAGCCGTACGCCTGGATGATGAAGTTCATCGGGACGAGGAAGACGAACGCCAGGAGCAGCGAGACGAAGGGGAACGGCGGCGAGATCGACCCCGGCGAGCCGACCGTGTCGGCGCCGAACGTCCCGCCGCCGACCGAGGGGACGGCGAGGCCGCCGCCCCCGCTTCCGGCGTTGCTCGCGGCGTCGTCGGTCGCGGTGTCGCCGGTCGCGGCGTCGGTCCCGTCGCCGTCGCCGCTTCCCGAACCGCCCCCGCTCCCGTCGCCCGAACCGCCATCGTCGCTGTCACCCCCCTCCCCGAGCGTCGGGCCGTCGTCGAGCGCGCTCGTCCGCCCGACGTACCGGAGGGTGACGGTGACCGGGAAGGCGGCGGTCGCGTTCTCCTCGGCCGCCATCAGCCGCTCGTTGTGCGCCTCGACGGCCTCGCGGAACTCGGCGGCCGCGGCCTCGCCCTTCCGCGTGTCGCCGGCGCGGACGGCGACGGTCTCGACGCCGCCGGACCCGCTCCGCCGGTCGAGGACGACGAGGTCCGCCGTGTCGCCGAGCGCGGCGCCGTCGACGGGCACGTGCGTCAGCGCGGGCGCCGCCTCGACCGCGTCCGCGTACGGGGAGTCGCCGTCGACGGCGACGCGGTACACGTCGCGGTCGACGTCGAGCCCGACCGCGCCGACCGCGAGCCCCCCGCCGAGGACGGCGCCGGCGACGAGTACGAGCGCGAGCGCCGCGGCCAGCGTGCGGCGGTCGACCCCGCCGCCGGCGCGGGCGACCTCCCAGCGCGCGACCCGGAGGACCCTCCGGAGCCGGTCGATCACTCGGCCCCCTCCTCGACCCCCTCGATCGCCCCGCTCCCGGCGGCGTACCGCCCGGGCATCGGCCGCCCGACGATGTCGAGGAACACGTCCTCCAGGCTCGGCTCGCGGGTCCGGATGTCGACGACCTCCCCGCCCGCCTCCGCGGCGGCCGCCCGGACGGCCTCGACCGCGTCCATGTCGGGCACGGCGGTTCGGAACCGGTCGCCGACCGCCTCGGTCGCGCCCTCGGGGTCGTCGAGGGTCTCGCCCAGCCGGTCGGTGGCGGCGGGCGCGACGTCGGTGAACACGTGGTACGTCGTCTCGCCGTGTCGCTCGCGGATCCCGTCGACACTCCCGCGGGCGACGATCCGGCCCTCGTTCATCACCACGACGCGGTCGCAGACGGACTCGACGTGGTAGAGGTTGTGCGCGGAGAAGACGACGGTCTTGCCGGCCGCGCGCAGCTCCCGAGTGAACTCCAGCACGGAGTTCGTCGTCACCGGGTCGAGCCCGGAGGCCGGCTCGTCGTACACGAGCACGTCCGGGTCGTTGACGAGCGACCTTGCGATCGCGACCTTGCGTTTCATCCCCTTCGACATGTCGCCGAGCCGGCGCTCGCGGTGGTCCAGTTCGAGCCGGTCGAGCGCGGCCGCGATGCGCTCGTCGGCGACGTCGCTCGGCACGTCGTACAGGTCGGCGAAGAACTCCAGGTACGACAGCGGGGTCATCTCCTCGTATAAGGGCGACTCCTCGGGGAGGAAGCCGAGCCGCCGTCGCATCTCCGGGTCGTCGGAGGGGAAGCCGGCGACCTCGACCTCGCCCTCGGTTGGCTCGACGAGCCCGGCGAGCACCTTCAGCGTCGTCGTCTTCCCGGCGCCGTTCGGGCCGACGATGCCGAACACCTCGCCCTCCGCGACGGAGAAGTCGCTGTCGACGACCGCCGCGAAGTCGCCGTACGCCTTCCGCAGCCCCGCCACCTCGATCATGGATCGCGGTCGGCCGCGGCCCGGGTTAAACCCACCTCCGCGGCTATCAGCCGCGAGAACGGCGGTCGGGGACGCGGGTGTCGCGCCGCTGGCCGGGACGTCGCGCCTCGTGACACACGTGGAGACGGGCCAGCGTCCCGCGGGGGTCGGTCGGGTCGCGTCACCGGGACACGGCCCCACGGCCGCCGGTAGCCTTACGGCGCCCCTGCGAGAACCCCGTCGCATGACCGACCGAGGGGACGCGACCGACCGTCAGCGCCGCCCCGCCGACGGCGACGCCCCCGACGCGGGCGACGCGGCCGACGGGGGGTCGGCCGTCGCTCCCCCCGACGCGGGGGCCCCGGAGCCCGCCGTCGACCCCGCGGTCGCGGGGACGACTCGCGAGGAGCTCCAGCGGACGTTCGACTACCAGGTCGAGCGGCTCCGCGAGATCGACAACAAGGCGATCGAGATCCTGAAGGCGAACCTGCTGCTCATCGGGATCGTCGTCACCGGCGGCTCCATCGTCGTCCAGACGACGGTCGACCTGGCCGTCTTCCTGAACCCCTTCACCGTCGTCGGCGGGCTCCTCCTGCTCGCGTCGACCGGACTGGCCGCCGTCACCTACACCGCCTCCGACCTCCGCGGCGGGCTGTCGATAGACGCCGTCGACGCCGTGGTCGCCCGCGAGCGCTCCGGCGTGGAACCGGGGCCGGACGGTCCCGGAGGGGACGCCGGGTTCGACGAGCGGCTCCTCCGGAGCTACGCCGAGTGGATCGACTACAACGCCCGCGTCACCGCGGTCAACGACCTGTTGGCGACGGTGACGGTCCTCCTGATCTTCGTCGCCTTCGTCTACGTCATCGCCGGCGTCGCGGTCGGGGCGGCGGGCCTCTCCCCGGTCGAATCCTGGGTCTCGTTCGCCGTGCTCACGGCGTTGTCCGTCGTGTTCACGTGGGTCTCCGCGCACATGGACCACCTCGGGCCGGAGACGACGCACCCGGCGGCGTCGTTCGTCGGAATCCCGCTCTCGAAGGGCGGCGACAGGCGACAGGCGTGGTCGTCGCTGCGGGCCATGCTCGGCCGAGCGCCGACGGAAGCGGAGGAGCTCGGCGTCCCGGAGACGGACTCGGAGGTCGGGGAGAGGGGCTCGGAGGTCGGGGAGCGTCGCGAGACGGACCGCCCGGAGCGGTGAGGAGCGAGACGGCGGAGAACGGGACGACGGGAGACAGGGCGGGACGAGGAGTGCGGACGGCGAACCGACCGGTACCCGCGTCGGGGAAATCGGGAAACCGCGGGGTGCGACGGGGTTACTCCTCCTCTTCTTCCTCTTCCTCGACGGGACCTCGGCCCCGTCGCCAGACTCCCTTCGCCGAGGTGTCGTGCGGTGCCGTGTGCGAGACGTCTTTCATGGTGTCGCGGTCGTCGGCCATCTTGACGCTCGATAGCGCGGATCCCCGTATTAACCCTTCGTGGAAAGAGATAATGAGACCTGATACCATTTAAGGAATTAATATGCGTCGGCTTAACTGCGACGGGAGCGTTTAACGAACCGTGAATTACCGGTCTCGTTCGGGCGAGGAATCGGACGAACGTTTCGATTCCGACGGGGCCGTCGACGTCGGCGGGCGTTCCGGTTCGGACCGGTGCGGCGGCGGCTCGGCGTCGACGGTCGTCCGCGAGGGGGCGACGCTCGCCGTGGGTCGCGACGTCGGGGTCGGGCCGGCGGTCGCCGCCGAGGCGCTCCGCGACACCCGCGCCTGGCCCGACTGGGGGCCGGCGATCGAGGCGGTCGAGAGCGACGACCGGTACGTGACTCGGGGGACGACCGGGCGGGTCCGGGTCGGCGGCACGTGGCTCCCGTTTCGCGTGACCGCGTGCAACGGCCGACGCTGGGACTGGCGGGTCGCGGGGGTGCCGGCGACGGGTCACCGCGTCGACGGCTACGCCGGGGAGTCGGGCCGGAGTCGCGTCGTCATCGAGGTGCCGGTTGTCGCGGCGTGGTACGTCCCCCTCTGCCGGCGCGCGCTCGATCGGTTCGCGACGCTCGTGGAGTCCTGACTGGGCCGTTCGGTCTCGTGTCCCCGCTCAGTTCTCGTACCCCTCCGCGAACGGGTCGATCTCCGCGCTGCCGGGGTCCTCCTCGTCGCGGGCGAACCCCGGCCCCTCGGTCGCCAGCTCGAAGACGAGCCCGTCGGGGTCGCTGAAGTAGATGCTCTTGAAGTAGGTGCGGTCCTTCACCTCGGAGACCCGAACCCCCTGCTCGCGGAGGTGCGCCTGCCACTCGCGGAGCGTCTCCTCGTCTTCGACGCCGAACGCGAAGTGGTGGCTCGCGCCCGGGCCGGGCGCGCCCTGCGAGTTCGGGTACTCGAAGTAGGTGACGTTCGTCCCCGGCTCCCCCTCCGGCGTGGAGGAGAAGTAGTAGTGGGGCGTCCCCGGGTCGTCGTAGTTCTGGGTCCGCTTGACCGTGTACCAGCCGAGCGCGTCCTCGTAGAACGCGACCGTCTCGTCCATGTCGGTGCAGATGTTCGTCACGTGGTGCAGTCCGGTGGTGGGCGGGGCGTCGGTCATGGTCGTGTGTCGGGTGGTCGCGGAGTCAGTTAGTGGTACTGGCGGGTCGAAAGAACGGTCAGAAGGCGTCGCGTCCGGTTAGAACGGTCGCGTTCGATCAGAACGGTCGCGTTCGGTTCGGAACGGTCGCATCCGGTCAGAACAGGCCGAGGCCGAGCGCGTAGGGCCACGCGGTGCCGCCGACGGCGAGCAGCGCGACCGCGGCGCCGGCGCCGTAGACGTTCTTCAGGAAGCTCGTCATCTCGCTCTGCTTCTCCTCGGGGTCGTCGATCGACCAGAAGTCGTGCATCGTCACGGCGGAGACGAGCAGGAAGGCGGCGAGCGCGCCGGCCGCGACCACGGGGAACGCGCCGACCACGATCCCGAGCCCGCCGAGCACCAGGACGAGCCCGGAGGCGACCACGGAGAAGCGCGGCGCCGGCAGCCCCTTGAACTCGGCGTAGCCGGCCATCGTGTCGAGGTCCATGAAGTGGTTCAGGCCCATGAACGCGAGCGTGGCGCCGAACAGGATCCGACCGATCAGGAACAGTTCGCCCGCGAGGGGGGCGTCGAGCTGCAGCGGTAGCGTCGTGAATTCAGCTAACATCGTGTAACTACGTATACGGACGTAACCTATTTATCGCTTCCCGGACAAAAGGGTAAGTAGGTAACACCGATGTCATCGCAGGAACTCGCCGGCTCCGACCCGGCGGAAACGACCGATACGGAGGCTGAGACGGACACGTCCTCGGCCCCGGCCTCCGCGTGTCCCGTCGTCGACTCGCTCGAACAGATCGGCTCGCGCTGGCGGCTCGTCGTCCTCCACGAGCTGTTGAACGGCGAGTCGCGCTTCAACGAGCTCAAGCGCGAGACGGACGCGAACGCCCGCACGCTCTCGCGCGTGCTCGACGACCTCCAGGAGACGGGGTTCGTCGACCGGCGGCTGGAGGAGGAGTCGCCGGTGGCGACGTACTACAGCCTCACTCCAAAGGGGGAGTCGCTCGCGCCCGTCTTCGAGGAGATCGACGAGTGGGCGCACGAGTGGCTCGCCGAATGTAGCGGATAGTAGGAGCTCAGTTGCGGGAACGTCGGTTGTTTGTAACTGAGAGTCGATTCTGTGACCCTCTGTTCATGAACGGTCGGAATCGCGGTGAACACCTCTAAAATCACAGCCGCTCGGCTATACGTGACTGGTGCTGGATCGACGCTGACCACTTCCAAAGCCCCAGCCGTGAGGCGGGCACACGCTCGCTGCGCTCCTCAGTCGCTCGTTTTACTCGCTCCCTGCGGTGCTTACGTTCCCTGCGCCCGCCTCACGGCTGCCCCTTTGAGTCCCGTCCCGGACAGCACCGCAGCCTCACGCCTCCCCAGCCTCGTCGGTGGTCCTCCGCTTCGCTCCGGACCACCGACTCCCTCGCGCGTGCGGTTCACGGCCTGTCGGCCGCTCACCGGCACGCGCCGCCGCACCGCCTCCCATGCATCAGAGCCGACGCGGCCGTTCGTTCCTGTACAGTGGCTCTGTTGAAATCCTCAGTAGGTGATATGTTTTCGGAGCCGTGCTGAATAGAGGGCGCGTGTCGGGCACCCGAAAAATGAGGTGCCGGCTATTGCTCCGTATCAATAAAGTATGTGCGGTGTAGCCTCAATACTCGCCAAAGTATACAAAAACCGATTGTAATAACCCTGAGCGTACATACCCGACACGAGTCCTACTACAAGTGATACACTACTCCGACGAGAGGGCCTGTTTACTCTCGAAGGAGATGGGTAGTTCCAATTCGACCGTCGTTCCACCGTGTGTGTTTTCGGCTACGGACACTGCTCCTCCGATACGTCGGGTGAGCCACTGCATCGTCCACAGTCCGATGCCTGTGCTGTGAGCCGTTGGTGTCTCTTGAGCATTTTCTAACGAGCGCTTCTCTAACTCGGGGATTCCAGGTCCGTCGTCTTTGATGCTGACAACAACCCGGTCCGATCTTGACGACGGCGCGGTCACTGAGATGCTCAGCTCCGGTGCCTCACAGTGTTGGAGTGCGTTCTCAATAGGCATCTGAAGGATCACGCGAAGCACCTCTCGGTCACCGGTCACCGTCACGTCGTCGCCGGTAACGTTGATTTCGGCCTCGGGAAACTCTTCGCCGTACTCGGTGACCAAGGCACCGATGACCGAGCTGAGTTCGACATTATCCACAGTGCCGATACGGTCAATTGCGTCGTCAAAAGCACGCACCTTCTCGGATAGCTCCGTGAGGTCTACCGAGGTAGTCCTGATCATGTCAACACCCGTCTCAGCCCGTTCTACAGACGACTGTTGTAGGTCAGCCAATAAATTCTCCAACAGGCGAACCTCGGACTGGAGATCCCGACCTTCTTTTGATGTCTTCTCGATCGAGTCCAGTAGTTCCTGTCGTTCTGTTTTTATTTCTTCCGGGACATTGAGTTTCTCCAGCTCGTCCTTCACCAGATCAGCATGCCCGAGTATGACATTCGCACGGTTCCTGATATTATGCCGTAATACCCGATTCATCACGCTGAGTCGCTGCTCACGTTCCTTATCAACCGTGATGTCTCGGAGGATACCGCGGACTTTCTCTGTTCCCTCTTCTTCGACACGCTCTCCAGCCACACGGACCCAGCGTTCGTACCCGTCAGCTGTCCGCCGTCGGGCCTCAATCTCGAACGGAGAGCCTTCCTCCCGACAAGCGGTGATCGCGTCACGTATGTCTTGACGGTCATCAGGGTGATACAGTGTGATGACCTCCTCTAGTGGGAGGGGATAGTCGTCATCTCCGTGTAGTTGGCTCATGCCGGCCGTTCCCCTGAGGATGTCTGTGTTGAGATCAAGCTCCCAACCGCCGATGTCCGCCAGTTCCTCGCTTCTAACCAGCCATTCCAGTCGCTCTTCGCGAGACTTCACGTGAGTGATGTCGTCGAGTCCGACCACGACACACTCAACGTCACCCTCCTCGTCCAACACCGGAGCAGAGTGGCTTGAGAGCCACTTTTTTGTCCCATCCGGCAATTCGATCCAATGTTCTAAGCCGAGAACTGGCTCTCCAGTCTGTAGGACTTTCGTCACTGGGTGCTCGTCGGAAGCAATCGGTGTGCCGTCGTCATAGGTTATATTCCACTCTTGATCTTTGTACGTCCGATCGGTGATTTCTTCTCGTTCTAGATTAAGAATATTTTCGGCACGCCTATTCGCCCGTGATATGTTCCCAGACGGTTCTACGACAACGATACCAATGGGAGCGACCTCGAAGACCCGGCTGAGTAGATCACGAGCACGCTGTCTGTTCATTTGCTGGGTAGTGTCCTCGATCGTCAACAACGCAAAGCGAGGCTCTCCGTCACCGACTGGACTCACCGTCCCCTCTACTTGTCTCGTTTTTCCCTCGACGCCGATCTGAATGTCGGCCGGCCGTGTCTCTCCACAGTCGAATACCTCTTCGATGGTGGTACGGAGATGCTCAAGCTGAGAGGACCGAAGCGCGTTCCACAGCGTCTTGCTTGTCAGCTCTTCGCCGCCATCGTCGAGTAACTCGTGATCGCTGTCGTTCCGGAGTTCCTCAACGACAAGACCGTCCGAGTCGATCAAAAGCGCAACCTCGGCTGTGGCGTCAAGAAGGCTCTGGAGAACCAGTCTGGTTGGCGGGGTCTCACTCATGATTTGTCT
Organism: Halorubrum rutilum; assembly: GCF_024494565.1. Next base: position 73,355 of record NZ_JANHDN010000004.1, on the reverse strand, counting down.
CGCATCTCAGGTCTCAAAACAACGACTTGCCCAAGCAGACTAAAGTTTTGGCTCTGTTGAAATCCCACTCTTCAGATGTATTCTCGACTGAAACAGCTGACCGGTGAAGAGTGCGTATTGATCGTCGAGGATTCTGCCAACTCAGAGGAGTGTCTGGATAGTCGTGCGAGGTACAGGGCGCTTATCTCCTACACGCTGCGCTCAGTAGTTGAGGTCGCACTTCTCAATCATGGGTCGGGAATTATACATAACCTTACACGAACTCTCCTTGTTCAGACATCTCGAACTCAAACCGTGCTCCACCATCGGTTCCATTAGCTACAGACAGCTCCCAGCCGTGGGCTTCCACGATTCGTTTTACGATAGTTAACCCGAAACCAGTACCACCCTGTGCCGACGAGTGTCCCGGTTCGAGCACCTCGTCACGCTTTTCGACTGGAATTCCTGGTCCATTGTCTTCGACGTAGATCCCAAGTTCGTTGTGACAGCCGACACGAACGGTCACGTCGGATCCACCGTGTTCAACAGCGTTTCGGAACAGGTTCTCGAACACGTGGCGTAACCGGTCAGGGTCTGCTTGAAAGGTCATTTCGTCGACAATCTCAATAGTTGCCTCGCCTGTGTCTACTGTCGCCCAGCATTTCCCGACAAGGTTAGTCAAACTGACCGACTCCGTTTCGCTTATTATATCGCCTTGGCGAGCAAGCGTCAACGTATCCTCGACGATCGCCTCCATCCGGTCAAGCGCCTGTAGTAGTGGATCAAGATGCTCGCTTTCTCCCTGCTCAGCAAGGAGTGCAGCGCGACCCTGTGCGACGTTGAGCGGACTGCGCAAATCGTGGGAGATAACACTCGCAAACTCTCCGAGCCGCTCGTTCTGCTGACGTAGTTGTCGCTCACGTTCGACGCGTTCAGTCACGTTCCGAGTGACCCCAACGAGGCGAGTTATCTCACCATCGGAGACTACCGGCGCAAGTTTTGTCTGCCAGAATCGTGCTCCTTCGCTGACCCGGAGTTCCTCCTGATACGAGATTGGTTCGCCGGCCTTGACACAGCGGTGATAGTTCGCCGCTAACTCAGCGCCCTGTTCTTCACCGAACACGGCCTGTGGTGTCTGGCCCTGTACTTCCTCGGTAGTAATCCCAGTCTGGCGCTCATAGGAGGGGCTGAGGCGCTCAAACTCGAATCGGACACCATCCCCATCTTCCTCAACATTCATCAGAAAGATGGCGTCCTCCACGCTGTTCAAAACGGCTTCGTACTCTTCGGCAAGCTCTCGCGCTTCGCGTTCGTGCTCTTTTCGCTCAGTAATGTCTCGACTGCTAAGCAGAATCCCATCGATGATATCGTCGTCAACTCGATTCCGCATTGTGGCCTCAATCCAGCGCCACGAGCCGTCGGCGTGGCGGAATCGGACTTCAACAGTCTCGGATTCGGAAGGGTTTGAGAGAACAGCCTCCAGCGCGTCGGCGTTTCGCTCCCGATCCTCGGGATGGACGAATTCGAATCCCTCGTGGCCAACCAATTCGCCGGGATCGTAGCCGAGAATCCGTGTGATGGCCGGACTAACGTAGGTTATTGTCCCGTCAGTATCGACGACTGTCACGAGATCATTTACCTCCTCAACGAGCGTCCGATACCACTCTGGCTTGTGATTATTATTCTCTCGGTGGGTTGTATCGTTATCCATCGATTATAATGAGTCCAGTACACGTGTAAGCATATTAAAATCGTGCACCATCTCCGGTTGAAGCACCACTTTTTGTTCTATATATGGGGGTGGTGGCCAAGATCTTGCTGAGTATACCCTCTGTATTCAGCAGCTGGTTCCTATCAGCATCTGAGGATTTCAACAGAGCCTGTACAGTGTATTCGAGGAGAGGGCCCTCGACGGCGAAACGCACAGTACCCTCCGACCCGTACGAGCAGGCGTGTACGCCGGACTGAAGAACACCCCCTGTTGCCTCTGCGGTCGCGACGAGACCCACACCCGGATCGCGGTGCCGCCGCGGGCGCTCGGGCTGATGGAGAACGGCGACCCCATCTCGTGGCGCGACGTCGTCGGGACGGTGACCCTTCGCTTCTGCGCCGACGACTGGGACCTCGTGAGCGACCTCGCCATCGAGATGGACACCCATCCGCTCTCGCGGTGTAACGCGGCGCACGTCTCGCTCGACCTCCGCGAGGACCACGAGGCGCTGCTGTCGGCGGTGAAGGGCGAGACCGACCAGACGGAGCTGGAGTCCAGGCTCGCCGCGGAGGCCGAGGCGACGCTCGACGCCGTCGACGACCCCTACACCGAGGAGCGCGACGTGGTCGAGGCGATCGTCGTGCTGCGCGCCCTGGAGGAGCTCGGCGTCCGCGACCCGCCGAACGACCCGGTCGCGCCGTAGCCGCGCGGAGCGGTCGCCTGGGGTCGAGCTACCACCGCACCTCGAACCCGTCCAGTCCCTCGGGCGGCTCGTACGTCGCGTCGACCTCGTCGACGTCGGCCGCTTTGCTCCCCGTCTCGCACCACGCGACCATCTCGCGGACCGCGTCCTCCGGCCCCTCGAAGACGGCCTCGACGCGCCCGTCGTCGAGGTTGCGCACCCAGCCGTCGACCCCCTTCTCGCGGGCGGTGTCGCGGGTCGTCGCCCGGTAGTAGACGCCCTGCACGCGCCCCGAGACGTACACGTGTGCTCGCGTGCGGTCGGTCATCGCGAGAGCGTGCGCCCGCCGCCGGCTTAAACGCGGCGCCGAGGGATCGCCCGTTTCAACCGAAGGCCGGCGGCCGCCGATCGGGAAGAGACCGACGACGGTCCGCAACCGACGACTTCTAACGAACGGCCGCCGACACGCCGGGTATGGACCTGTTCGGAACCGCGGGGATCCGCGGGAGCGCGACGGAGCGGGTCACCCCCGAGCTCGCGCTCGCGGTGGGACGCGCCGTCGCGGCGGAGATACGAGCGGACGCCGAGAGCGACGGAGACGGGTCGGACGCGGACGACGCGCATCCCGCCGAGATCGTGCTCGCCCGCGACGGCCGCGTCACCGGCCCCGCGCTCGCGGCTGCGACCGAGTCCGGGCTCGCGTCGGGCGGGGTGCGAGTGCTGCGCGCCGGGCAGTTGCCGACGCCGGCGCTCGCGCACGCCTCGCGGGGGCGCTACGGCGTCATGCTCACCGCCTCGCACAACCCCCCGACCGACAACGGGGTCAAGCTGTTCCGGGACGGCAGCGAGTTCGACCGCGAGGCCGAGCGCGCCGTCGAGGAGCGCGTGGCGGGCGAGGCGCCGCCGGCGGCGTGGGACGCGTGGACCGAGTCCGAGCGCGTCGAGCCGCTCGGCGGCTACCTCGCCGACGTCGTCGCGTACGCCGAGCGGTTCGGCGCCCCGCTCGACGGGCTCCGGGTCGCGGTCGACTGCGGGAACGGGATGGCCGCCCCCGCGACGCCGACCGTGCTCCGCGAGCTCGGCGCCGACGTCGTCACGCTCAACGGGAACGTCGACGGCCACTTCCCCGGCCGCGGGAGCAAGCCGACCCCGGAGACGCTCCGCGACCTCCGGGCGTTCGTCGCCGACGCGAACGAGGGCGTCGCGGAGCCGGGGCGTCCGGACGCGGGCGGCGAGGGCGACGCCGGAGGCGACGGCGACGCCGAGGCCGAGGGGTTCGCCTTCGGGATCGGTCACGACGGCGACGCCGACCGGATCGTGGTCGTCGACGCCGACGGCGAGGTGGTCCACGAGGACACCGTCCTCGCGCTGCTCGCGGAGCGGTACACGCGCGCGAGCGACGCCGCCGACCCCGTGGTCGTCACGACGCCGAACGCCTCGGGCCGGATCGACGAGCGCGTCCGCGAGGCGGGCGGGCGCGTCGAGCGCGTGCGGCTCGGCGCGCTCCACGAGGGCATCGCCGCGGTCCGGGCGGACGCCGACGACGCCGGCGCCCTCGGCGAGGCGGGCGCGGTCGGGGAGGCGGGCGCCGCCGGCGAGGTGGGAACCGACACCCGCGTCGTCTTCGCCGCCGAGCCGTGGAAGCACGTCCACGTCGCTCACGGCGAGTGGATCGACGGGGTCGCGTCGGCGGCCGTGATCGCCCGGCTCGTCGCCGACGAGGGGCTCGACGGGCTCCGCGAGCCGATCACCGAGCGGCCGTACCGCAAGGTCAGCGTCGACTGCCCCGACGACGCGAAGGCCGGGGCGATGGAGCGGCTGGAGACCGCGCTCCCGGCGGCCTTCCCCGACGCGACCGCGAGCACCGAGCACGGGGTCCGGCTGGAGTTCCCGGACGCGTCGTGGGCGCTCGTCCGCCCCTCGGGCACGGAGCCGTACGTCAGGGTGTACGCCGAGAGCGACGCGGTCGACGAGCTGATCGCGGACGTCGAGGCGGCCGTCGAGGAGGCGGTGGCCGCGGCCGGCGACGCGTAGCCGACCGATCATTCCCGACATACCGCTCCCGTCGGCCATCCGACATACCGCTCCCGTCGGCCCCCGGAGACCACGGACGTGAACACGTTCGGGTCAAACCCGGGCGAGCGGGCGGCGTTCCCGCCGAAGCGCTCCGGGAACGTCCGATACCGCGTCGTCGAGAGCGACGAATTTATGACGTGTTCGCGCGCCAATACAGGTGACATGGTATCCGATCTCGATCGGCGGCGGTTCGTCAAGGCGGCAAGCGCAGCAGGCCTCGTCGGGCTCGCCGGCTGTAGCGGCGGCCCGAGCGGCGACGGGTCGGACGGCTCGGACGGCTCCGACGGCTCAGACGGCTCGGACGGCTCCGACGGCGACGACTCGGGCGACGGGTCCGACGGAGGCGACGAGCCGGCGGCGAACGTCGGGATGGTGTACGCGACCGGCGGCCTCGGCGACGGGTCGTTCAACGACCAGGCCCAGCAGGGGGCCCTCGCGGCGGAGGAAGAGCTCGACATCTCGTTCCAGGAGGCACAGCCCGACGAGGTGGCCCAGTTCAGTAACTTCCAGCAGCAGTTCGCGGAGTCGAGCGACCCGGACTACGACCTGGTGTGCTGTATCGGCTTCCTGCAGGCCGACTCGCTGTCGGAGACCGCGGAGTCGTACCCCGACCAGAACTTCATGATCGTCGACTCGGTGGTCCAGGCCGACAACGTCGCGAGCTACACGTTCCGGGAGCACGAGGGGTCGTACCTCGCGGGCCTGATGGCGAGCCTGCTCACCACCCGCGACTTCTCGGCGGGCGCGGGCTCGACCGCGGGCGACTCCACGAACGTCGGCTTCGTCGGCGGCGTCGAGTCCGACCTGATCCAGAAGTTCCAGGCCGGCTTCGAGGCCGGCGTCGCCGCCGGCAGCGACGACGTCGACGTCAGCGTCAACTACACCGGCAGCTTCAACGACCCCGCGGCGGGCCGCGAGGCGGCGACCGCGATGTACAACAGCGGTTCCGACATCGTCTACCACGCGGCGGGGAACACGGGCACCGGCGTCTTCCAGGCGGCACAGGAGCAGGACGGATTCGCGATCGGCGTCGACCGCGACCAGTCGATCACGCGCCCCGACTACGCCGACGTGATCCTCGGGAGCATGGTCAAGCGGGTCGACACGGCCGTCTACAACGCGATCGAGGCGACCGTCGAGAGCGAGTTCCCCGGCGGCTCGAACGTCGCGCTCGGGCTCGACAACGAGGGCGTCGCGCTCGTCTACGGCGACCAGCTCGGCTCCGAGATCCCGCAGGACGTCAGGGACGAGGTCTCGACCGCGCGCGAAGACATCGTCGCCGGGGACGTTTCCGTTCCTTCGTCGCCCTCGAACGTCTGACGGAGCGGGCGCTCGCTCCGGTCGGATCGCCGGCCGCTCGCCGGTCCGTGCGGACCGAACCATATCCAAACATATTCACCCGACCTCGAACCAGGGGGTAGTAGACCAATGGCCTCAGCCGTCCACCTCGACGGGATCACGAAGCGGTTCCCCGGCGTCGTGGCGAACGACGACGTCGACCTGCGGGTCGAGCGCGGCACCGTCCACGCCCTCCTCGGCGAGAACGGGGCCGGGAAGACGACGCTGATGAACGTGCTCTACGGCCTCTACGAACCCACGTCGGGGACGGTCCGGCTCGACGGGGACCCCCACGCGTTCGACTCCCCGCGGGACGCGATCGACGCCGGGATCGGGATGATCCACCAGCACTTCATGCTCGTGGACCCGATGACCGTCACCGAGAACATCACGCTCGGCAACGAGCCGCGGAAGTGGGGCGGACTCGCCGTCGACCGGGCCGGCGCGCGCGAGGCCGTCGTCGAGCTCGCCGACCGCTACGGCTTCGACGTCGATCCGGACGCGCGGATCGAGGACGTCTCCGTGGGCGAACAGCAGCGCGTCGAGATCCTGAAGGCGCTGTACCGCGGCGCCGACACGCTGATCCTGGACGAGCCGACCGCGGTGCTGACTCCCCAGGAGGTCGACGAGCTGTTCGACGTGCTCGACGAGCTCACTTCGCAGGGGAAGACGATCATCTTCATCACCCACAAGCTGGGCGAGGCGATGCGCGCGGCCGACGAGATCTCCGTCCTCCGGGACGGCCGGAAGGTCGGGACGGTCGACGCGGACACCACCACCCAGGAGGAGCTCGCGGAGCTGATGGTCGGCCGCGAGGTCCTCCTCGACGTCGACCACGGGACCGCGGAGACGGGCGAGGTCGTCGCCTCGGTCTCCGAGGTCGTCGTCGAGGACGACCGCGGGGTCCGGGCCGTCGACGGCGTCTCGTTCGACGTCCGCGGCGGCGAGGTGTTCGGGATCGCCGGCGTGGACGGAAACGGGCAGTCGGAGCTCGTCGAGGCGGTGACCGGGCTCCGGACCCCCGACGCGGGCGAGGTCCGGTTCCGGGGCGAGGACGTCACGACCGCCTCGCGGCGGGACCGGATCGAGGCCGGCATGGCGTACGTCCCCGAGGACCGCCAGGAGCGCGGCCTGGTGATGGAGTTCGACCTCGTCGAGAACGGGCTGCTCGGGAGCCAACACGGCCGCGAGCTCGCCGCCAACGGCCGGATCGACTGGGAGAAGACGCGCGGGCACGCCGAGGCGATCATCGACGAGTACGACGTGCGGCCGCCGGACGCGGACGCCGACGCGGAGTCGCTCTCCGGCGGCAACCAGCAGAAGTTCATCGTCGGTCGGGAGTTCGAGCGCGACCCCGAGCTGGTCGTCGCCTCGCACCCGACGCGGGGCGTCGACGTGGGCTCGATCGAGTTCATCCACGAGCGGCTCCTGGAGCTCCGGGAGCGGGGCGTGGCGGTCCTCCTCGTCTCCTCGAAGCTGGAGGAGGTACAGGGGCTCTCGGACCGCCTCGCGGTCGCGTACGAGGGCGAGTTCGTCGACGTGGTCGACCCGGACGAGACGACGGAGGAGGAGCTCGGCCTGCTGATGGCCGGGGAGCGACCGGGCGGCGGTGGCGGGGACGGCCCGGCGGCGGCGGGGAACGAGGACGCGGACGAGCCGGAACGGAACGCGGAGGCGGACCTCGCGGACGCCGCGGACGGTGAGCGGGCGTGAGCGCCGCCGACCGCGCGCGCGACGCGCTCTCTCGGCTCGTCGACGCCTCCGCGGCCGAGCGGGTCCTGATCAGCACGGCGGCGCTCGTCCTCTCGGTCCTCATCGGCGCGGCGCTGGTGCTCGTGGCCGGTCGGATGACGACGTGTACCGCCGGCGAGGCGGTGTACTACCTTGGGGTCGGGTTCTGTTACGACCCGGTCGTCGTCTTCGACCGCCTCTTCCTCGGGGCGCTCGGCGACCCGCTCAGCGGCGGCTGGTCGCCGAACGGGCAGTTCGCGGTCACGCTCCGCGAGACGACGCTGCTGATCTTCACCGGGCTCTCGGTCGCGCTGGCGTTCCGCGCCGGGATCTTCAACATCGGGACGCAGGGCCAGATGGTCGTCGGCGCGCTGGCGACCGCGCTCGGCGTCCTCTGGGCGTCGTCGCTCGTGTCGGGCGCGCTCGGCACCGTCCTCCTGATCCCGTTCGGGCTCCTCGTCGGCGCGGTGTTCGGCGGGCTCTACGGCGCGGTCCCGGGCCTGCTGAAGGCGTACGCCGACGCCAACGAGGTGATCACGACGATCATGCTCAACTTCATCGCGACCGGCGTCGCGCTGTACCTGGTCAGCGGGATCTTCAAGGACCCGAACAGCGCCGCGAACCAGACCGTCCCGCTCCCCGAGTTCGCGCAGTTTCCGGCGCTGCTGTTCGGCGCCCGACAGGACTTCTCCGTCGTCGCGCTCGGCTTCGGCCTCCTCGCCGTCGCCGGGCTGTACTACGTCCTCGAACACACCGCCTTCGGGTACGACGTCCGGACGAGCGGCGTCCAGCCCGAGGCGGCCGAGTACGGCGGCGTCGACGCCAAGCGCACCGTCGTCGCGAGCCTGTCGCTGTCGGGCGCGCTCGGCGGGATCGCCGGCGCGATGTACGTGATGATGGTGCTCGGGACGTTCCAGACGGGGATCCCGGCCTACGGGTTCGACGGGATCACCGTCTCGATCCTCGCCGGCAACAACCCGCTCGGGGTCGGCGTCGCCGCGCTGCTGTTCGGCGTGTTGAAGAGCGGGACGACGGTCGTCCAGTTCGCGACCGACGTTCCGCCCCAGCTCGTCGGCGTCCTCCGCGGGCTCATCATCCTGTTCGTTGCGATGCCGGAGTTCTTCCGCCTGCTGGCCCGCGGGCTGCCGGGAACGGGCTCGAAGCCGGAGGCGGTCGCGACCGACGGCGGGACCGCCGCCGACCGGGGAGGTGAGACCGATGAGTGACGCGCCCGCGGGCGGCGCCGCCGACGGCGACGAGGCCGACGACGCCGAGGACGCCGACGCCGCGATCTCGGCCGAGGGCGCCGACGAGGAGGGCCTCCTCGACCGGTACTCGACCCGGGCGCTCGTCGCCGGCGCGACCGTCGCCGCCGTCGCCGCGCTGCTGCTCGCCGGGCTGCTGTTCCCGGACTCGCTCGCCGGGACGCTCGCGGACGTGCTCACGAGCGAGAACACGCTCGCGGCGGCGCTGCGGCTCTCCGTGCCGATCGCGTTCGCCGCCCTCGGCGGGATCTTCGCGGAGAAGTCGGGCGTCATCAACATCGGGCTGGAGGGGCTCCTGATCATCTCGGCGTTCAGCGCCATCTACGTCGCCGACCTCACCGGCGGAGTGTGGGTCGGCTTCGCCGGCGGCGTCGTCGCGAGCACGCTGCTCGCGGCGCTGTTCGCCGTCGTGACGATCGGGTTCCGCGCGGACCAGATCATCGCCGGGCTCGCGGTGTGGCTCATCGCGCTCGGGCTCGCGCCGTTCGCCTCGCAGGTGATCTACGGCAGCCCGAACACGCCGACCGTCGCGACGTCGCCGTCGATCAACGTGCCGGTGCTCGCCGACCTCCCGTTCTTCGGCGCGCTCTTCTCCGCGTCGCCGTCGGTGTACATGCTGTTCGCCGCCGTCGCCGGCTCGTGGTACGTCTTCGAGCGGACGGCGTTCGGCCGGTGGATCCGCGCCAGCGGCGAGAACCCGAAGGCGCTCGACACCGCCGGCGTGAGCGTCACCCGGGTCCGCTACGCGGCGGTGCTGATCTCGGGCGTGCTCGCGGGGATGGGCGGCGCCGCGCTGTCGCTCGACCTCGGCCAGTTCACCGGCAACGGCCCGACGATGGTGAACGGGAAGGGGTTCATCGCCATCGTGGCGTACCTGTTCGGCAACTACAACCCGGTCGGGGCGTTCCTCTCGACGATGCTGTTCGCGGGGCTGGACGCGGTCCAGACCGTGCTCCAGCTCCAGGGGATCGGGATCCCCCGGCAGCTCATCCGGATCACGCCGTTCGTGGTCGTCATCCTGGTCCTCGCGCTGGTCGGTCGGACGCGGCTCCCGGAGGCGGCCGGGGAGCACTACGAGACCGAGGAGTGAGCGGGCGACGACGCCCCCGAGGAGTGAGCGGGGCGGCTCAGTCCGACGCCGGCCTCGCTCCGTCCCCGTCCTCGGCCGGGGACGGCAGCCGCAGGTCGGCGAACTCCGCCAGGTCGCCGACGCCGGTGACGAGCCGGACCTCGTCCGTGACCGGGACGCCGACGCAGGAGAGCCGGGCGTTCGTCTCGCGGATCTGCGCGTCGGAGAGCACGGACTGCCCCGGCATCGCCACGTCGCCGTCGACGACGACGACGGCGCAGTTCGTGCACGCGCCGCCCCGGCAGGCGTACGGCCAGGACCGGCCGCCGCGCTCGGCCGCCTCCAGGATCGACTCGTCCGGCTCGACGAGGAACCGCCCGTACTCGGGCAGCCCGAGGTCCGACTCGGCCGCCTTCTCGAACAGGTCCGGGTCGTCGAGCGACCAGCCGCGCTCGGTCATCGCGTCGTAGTCGAGGTGGAACACGGTCGAGGGTTCGCCCGTGAGGAGGGGCTCGACCGCGCCCTCCGCGTACCCCCGGATCACGCTCGCGGCCTCGGGGACGGGGCGGTCCGACAGCCCGGCGAACCAGGCCTCGACCGACTCGACCGTGAGGTTCGACTCCGCGGCGACCGCCTCGACGTCGACCCCTTCGAGGCGGGCGATCTCGGCGACGTAGTCGGGCGAGTCGAGCGCCGCGATCGCCTCCTCGACCGACTCGGTCGACCGGTCGTACCACGAGGCCAGTTCGCCCGCGCCGATCCCCTTGTCGTACGCGACGGCGAGCATCAGGGCGGCGGTCGTCTCTCCCTCGCGGACCTCCGAGAGCCACTCCCGGAGCCGGTCCGTGTCGACGTGATCGAGTCCGGACATGTCCGGAGTCACGGCCGCACCGCCGTTAAAAACGAGGGCTGAACAGTTAGGGACGCGACGGCGTCGTCGGCGACCGCGGACGACCGCGACGACGCCCGCGGTCCCGGACCGGGCGGCGATCCGCGTCGGTCGCGTCGCCGTCCGGGGCTCGTGTCGCTCCCGAGGGGACCGAAACGGGAACAAAGAGTTTTGCCACCGGGGGAACGACCCACGTGTCATGAGCATCGACGAGTACGACGTCGTCGTGGCCGGCGCCGGGACCGCCGGCTGTTACGCCGCCGCGACGATTGCGAACGAGGGGCTCGACGTCGTCATCGTCGAGCGGAAGGACGAGGCGGAGGCCGGCCACATCGCCTGCGGCGACGCGCTGAAGGGCGCCGACGCCTTCCCGGAGGCCATCCCGAAAGAGCGGCTCGAACCGGCGTTCACCAACACCGGCGTCGACCATGGGCGGTTCGAGATCCCGCAAGAGGACACGGTCCTGGAGATCCCCGTGCCGGGCGAGCTCGCGGTCATCGACCGGTGGGAGTACGGCCGGCAGATCATCGCGGGCGCCGAGGACGCCGGGGTCGACTTCCACTACGACACCGTCATCAACGACGTAATTCAGACCGAGGCCGGTCGGGTCACCGGGCTGCGCGCGAAGCGGAAGGGCGACGCGGTCACATACGAGGCCGACCTCGTGATCGACGGGGCCGGGTCGCTGTCGCTGCTCCAGGACAAGGCGGACTTCGAGGGGACGACGTTCGACACCAACGTGCGCTACTCGCAGTTCTGCTCGGCGTACCGCGAGATCGTCGAGGTGCCGGAGCCGGTCGAGTGGGACGACGCCCTCGTCTTCAAGGCGACCGACCGCGCCGCCGGCTACCTCTGGTACTTCCCGCGGACGAGCACCGAGATCAACGCCGGGCTCGGCTTCCAGATGAACGAGGAGCCGATGCAGCTCGTCGAGGCGCTGAGACGCGACCTCCGGAACCGCGACGAGTTCGAGGGCGCCACCGTCACGGACAAGCTCGGCGCCGCGCTCCCCACCCGTCGCCCCTACGACTCGGCGGTCGCGCCGGGGTACATGGCGGTCGGCGACGCCGCCGGGCACGTCAACCCGACCACGGGCGGCGGTATCGCCGGCGCGGCGTACGCGGGCAAGTACGCGGGCGAGCAGGCCGTGAAGGCGGTCTCCGACGGCGACGTGAGCGAGGAGAACCTCTGGCGGTACAACACCCGCGTGATGGACCACTTCGGCGGGCGCTACGCCGGACTCGACGTGTACAACGTGCTCTCGACCGCGGTCGACGTCGACGACCTGATGGGGCTGCTCGCCGCGCTCCCGGGCGAGAAGCTCGCGGAGGCGTTATACGAGGGCTCCACGTCGATGTCGTTCGGGCTGAAGCTGAAGGCCGCGGTGAAGAGCTTCGGCTACTGGGGGACGATCCGGAACTTCTACCAGACGAAGACGCTCGCCGACGAGCTGCTCGACCACTACGAGTCGTACCCGACCAGCCCGGCCGCGATGGCGAACTGGACCGGCGAGCGCGACGCGATCATGGACCGGATCTACGAGACGACGGGCGCCGACGCGAAGTACTGATCGGGGCGGTCGAGTGGGTGAGGTCGCCGTCGTTGCGACGTTCCTTTCGTTGCGTTCCATCCTCTCAGCGTGGTCTCGTCCGGGCAGTTGGCTGTTACCGGGCGCTGCGTCGTTGGAAGCGCACACCGATCGATGACGGAAGTGGGTATCGCAGATCGGTGGTACCGATTCAGTATTTAAATAGCCGCGCGGCGGCAGCGGTTGTTTATAAATAAAGGTCGCGGTGGCGCGTGCCTGCGAGCGGCCGACAGGCCGCGAGCCAGCACGCGCGAGGGAGCGGTGAGCGCTCGGAGAGCGCGAACCGCGAGGCTGGGGAGGCGTGAGGCGCGGTCGCGGTGCTGTACGGGTGGGACTCAAAGGGGCAGTCGCTGCGGACCGCGCAGGCGATGTAAGCACCGCAGCGAGCGACGCGAGCGAGGAGTGCAACGAGCGTGCGCGGTCCGCAGCGACTGGGGCTTTGGAGGTCTTCACCGCGGAGTCATCGATCACTCGTAAACGGCCGACACCGACGCCGTTCGATCAGTTATAAACAACCGACCAAGCGAATCGATACGCGTACTCCCGTTGTCAAGCGCTCCCGCGTTCGCACTGATCAGCTGGTGAGATGAAATTAACTGAGACGAACACTCCGCCGACGCCGTCGTCTCAGTCCCACGTCACCCACAGCAGGAATCCGAGCGCGACCGTCTGGAGGACGTGGACGGCGACGTTCGCCTGCCACGCCAGCGACGGCATGTCTGTCGCGAACCACCCGGCGAGCACGGGGTGGTAGAGGTAGAAGTACAGCGAGAGCGCGTTCTGCGCCAAGAGCACGGCGCCGAACGCCGCGAGGCCGACCGAGTGTTTCGACCGGAAGGAGAGGTAGTTCCGCGCCCACACCCACGTGAGCGCGGACAGCATCGCGACGTTCACGGCGACGCTGACGCGCGCGACGTCTACCCACTGCATCGGTCACACCTCGCGGGCGCCGCCGCGGTCGCGCCGCGGTCGGTCGGGATCGCGTCGGGAGCCGTCGCGGTCATACCGGGAGCCCGTCGGCGATCTCCTCGACGAGGTCCCAGTGCCGCTGCGTCCCCTCGGTCGGGTAGTACACCGTGCCGTAGCCGTCTCCGGTGCGCTCGACGACGTCGTGGTCGCGGAGCACGTCCAGGTGGTGGCGGACCGTCGTGTAGTCGAGGTCGAGGTGCTCCGCCAGCTGGTTCGCGTTGCGCGGGCGGTCGTCGATCGCCCTGAGGATCCGGACCCTGTTCGGGCCGCCGCGGGTGCCGGTGAGCACGTACCAGAGGACGGCCTCCATGGTCGAAGACAGGGGCTCGCGGCGCCTAAACCTACCGCCGGGGGAAGCGCTCGCGCCCGATTCACCGGTCTCGCGCGTCGGCTCGCGGACGCCGCTCGGCGACCCGCAGGATCGCCCCGCTCAGCACGTCGATCCCGACCTGAATGTCGCCCTCGACCACGTCGAAGGTGCTCGTGTGGTGGCCGCCGGGGTGGTCGGTGCCGACGCCGACGTAGCAGGCGAGCCCGCCGTTCTCCTGGACGCGGTTCATCAGGTACGTCGCGTCCTCGGAGCCGCCGAGGTCGTCGCTGTCGACGATCTCGGTAACGCCCGCGGTCGCGCCCGCGACGTCGCCCACGATCCGGGCGAGCGCGTCGTCGCTGGTCGCGCTCGGCGCCTCCCCCTTCGTCGCCACGTCGACCTCGCAGTCGTGCATCGCCGCCGCCGACTCTAAGATTCGGTCGGCGTGGTCGGACATGTACGCGGCCAGCTCCGTCGTTCCGCCCCGGAGCTCGCCCTCGATGTACGACTCCTCCGGAACGATGTTCGTCGCGGTGCCGCCGCCGACGAGCCCGGCGTTCACCCGAGTCGGACCGTCGGCGTGCCGGGGGATCGCGTAGAGGTTCTGGACCGCGGCTGCCATCGCCTGGACCGCGTTGCGCCCCTGCTCGGGCCGCGCGCCGGCGTGGGCGGGTTCCCCGGTGAACTCCGCGAGGAAGTGCCGGACCGCGAGGAAGCCGTCGATCCCGCAGACGACCTCGCCGGAGGGGTGATCGAGGCCGACGTGGACCGCGTAGAGGTACTCCACGTCGTCGAGGTGGCCGGACTCGGCCATCGGCTTGCCGCCCGCCACCTGCTCCTCGCCGGGCTGGAAGAACACCTTCAGCGTGCCCGCGAAGTCGGAGTCGAGCACCGCGTCGAGCGTCCCGAGCCCCATCGTCGCGTGGGCGTCGTGGCCGCACGCGTGCATGAACCCCTCGTTCTCCGAGCGGAACCCCTTGGCCGCGGGGGCGTGGTCGCCCTCGTCGGACTCGCGGATCGGCAGCGCGTCGATGTCGACGCGAAGCGCGACCACGGGGCCGTCGCCGCGCTCGGCGACGGCGACGCAGCCGGTGTAGCCGCCGGAGAGCCCGTCGACGATGTCGGGATCGGCGCCGGCGTCGCGGGCCCGCTGCTCCCACTCGGCGAGCTCGTCGTCGTCGGGGACGTTCATGCGGTCGTCGGTCGCGAGGGCGTCGCGGCCGACGTGGAGCTCGGTGAGGTCGCGCTTCCGGAGCTCCTCGACGATCCGGGCGGTGGTGTAGAACTCGCGCCACGCGGGCTCCGGGTGGCGGTGGAGGTCGCGGCGGAACTCGCGGTACGCGTCGGATTCGAGCGCGCTCATGGGCGTGGGTGGCGGCGGGCGAGCTTAAAACGTCGCGTGGCGGAGCCGTCGGCCGGGGCCGCTCCGCGCGCCCCTGACCGCGCGCTCCGGGGCCTCGTCAGTCCTCGCCCTCGATCCGGTCGGCCTCCCGGACCAGGTCGCTCGCGACGGCGCGGGCCTGTTCCGGCGTGAGGTCCACGCGCTCGGCGTGGAGCGGGAGCCGGTCGCGGTCGACGTCGTCGAGTTCGAGCTGGAGTTCGACGCGCTCGGGGTCGTCGTCGGGCGAGGAGACGTTCAGGACGCCCGCGCCGGCCTCGGTCCAGTCCGGACCGACGGCGGCGCCCTCGACGAAGTCGAGCGTGGTGTACGCGGTGACGGACGTGATCCGCTCGTTCATGCCCCACCGGTCGGCGGGCACGGGCATGGGCCTTCCGGCGGCGGGACCGCCGCGAGGGAACGCGACCTCGTCGGACGCGGCTACCACCCGAACAGCTCGGGCGCGACGTCGGCGGAGGCGTGCTGTCCGGCGCGGTCGGAGGCGCCGTCGAGGCCGTCGGGACCGGCGCCGTCGGCCGGCGGCTCCGGACCGCCGAGCCGTTCCGACCCGTCGTCGTCCGCGATCGAGGTCGGACCGTCAGTCATCGGACGAGGCCACCTCCGGCTCCGCGGGCGCCGTCCCCTCGTCGGCGAACGGGTACCACGACTGCTTCGCGTCGGTGAGCGAGGCGTCGACGTAGTCCGTCTCCTCGGGCTCGCACAGGTCGGCGACCGTCTCGGTGTCGGTCGCGTCGACCCACTCGCGGAACGTCTGTCCCGGCTCGCGGCGCGCGGCGAACCCCTCGACGAGGTTCCGGATCGCGCCCGGCGCCTCGTCCGCGGGCACTCGCTGTCGGACGTACTCGACGAAGGAGGGCTCCTCGCCCATCCCGCCGCCGACGCCGATGTCGACCGCCTCGACCATCTCGCCGTCCTTGCGCGCCCGCATCCCGAGCAGCCCGATGTCGGCGGTGTTGGCGTGGCCGCAGTCGGCCGTGCAGCCGGAGAAGTGGAGCTTGAACTGCTCGACGTCGTCCGGCAGGTCGACGTTGTCGCGCAGCCAGCGGAGCAGCCGCGCGGTCCGCGCCTTCGTCTCGACGAGCGCCAGCGAGCAGAACTCGGTGCCGGTACACGCCATCGCCCCGCGGACGAACGGGTTCGGCTCGGGGCGGTGCGTCGCGAGCAGCGGCTCCGCGAGCAGCTCGTCGACGCGCTCGGGGTCGACGTCGACGATGATCGGGTTCTGCCGGCGCGTGAGCCGTATCTCCCCGGAGCCGTACTCGTCGGCGAGGTCCGCGAGCTCGATCGCCTCCTCGGCCGGGAGCCGTCCGACGGCGACGCTGAGGCCGACGTACCGCCGCCCGTCGCCCTGGTCGTGGACGCCGGTGTAGTCCTTCTTCCCCTCCTCGGGGACCTCCCCGGCGTTGTACGTGTACTCGTCGCGGATGTTCTCGCCGGCGGTCCGGAGGTCGCCGTCGACGTACTCCTCGGCAAGGAGGTCGCGGATCCAGTCGGTCCCGTGCTCGTCGACGAAGAAGCGCGAGCGGTTCTTCGCGCGCACTTGGCGGTCGCCGTGGTCGTGGTACAGCTCGACGAAGCCGCGGACGACCTCGTACGCCTCGTCCGGCGTCACGAAGACGTCGAGGGGGCGGGCGACGCGCGGCTCTCGGCCGCCGAGCCCGCCGCCGACGCGGACGTTGAAACCGAGCGTCTCCTCGCCGCGTATCTCCTTGCGGGCGGGCTCCAGCCCGATGTCGTTGATCGCGTCCTGCGCGCCGCCCTCGGGGGTCCCGGAGATGCTGATGTTGAACTTCCGGGGCATGTTCCGGAGGTCGTTATCGCCGCGGATCTCCTCTTGGAACCGCTCCAGGAGCGGGAGCGTGTCGATCACCTCGTTCGCGTC
Source organism: Halorubrum rutilum (assembly GCF_024494565.1). The sequence continues at coordinate 56,467 of NZ_JANHDN010000004.1, read as the reverse complement.
CTTGCCGGCGACGGGGCTGCCGGAGATGTTCCGCATCGTGTCGCCGCCTGACGACCGGGTGGTGGCGCCGACGGACTCCAGCTTCTCCCAGATCTCCGGGACGTCCTCCAGCTTGATCCAGTGGAGCTGGACCGACTGCCGGGTCGTCAGGTCGATCCAGCCGTCGCCGAACTCCGGGTTCGAGACCGGACCGTCCGCGTAGTCGCGGGCGACCTCGCCGATGGCGCGGAGCTGGTCGGGCTCCAAGATCCCGTTGGCGTTGGTCAGCCGCATCATGAAGTAGCTCTCCTGGCCCGAGCGCTGGTGGAACACGCCCCAGAACTTGAAGCGCGTGAACCACGCCTCCCGCTCGTCTTCCGGGATCGACTCGAACCCCTCCTCGGCGAACTCCAGCAGCTTCTCCCGGACCTCGTCGCCGTACAGTTCCGACTTCCAGGTTTCCTTTTCGTTCCCCATTACCGATCACCCTCGCCGCAAGAACGGAATCTTTCTGAGCTTTCGTTGGTCGAATGGTTGGCCATCTCGGTTTGTAGTTTACAGGATAGCATAAAATACTTCGCTTTTAATAAAATCACAAAATACGTTCAGGAGCGGGGCGATCGGGAAGTCGGTCCGTTGAGGGACTTATATTACATATTTACAGTAGAGAACTTTTAGTTGCGGTACCGAGAGTTCACAGAATGTTACAACCGGAACCGGAGCCCGTCGTTCGGCGGGAGTGATGGCCACAGATCGGCGGACTGCGGCCGAATTGACGTTTGATCCGGTGGGTCGAACCGTCGACTTCCATCGGCGAGCCGGATCCGTCGAATATCCCCGCCGGTAGATCGAGCGGTGTGCGAGTGGGACGAGGTGGTGTGAGCGGAAGTGTGGCAGACCGCTCGCGCGACCGATCTCGGCCGTCACGCACGGGTAGCGGACGAGCGGACACGTGGGTGTGGGGGTGCAGCGGACACGTGGGTGTGTGCGTGCGGCGGATCCGTGGGCGTAGGCGTGTGCGTGTTTATTTTATTATTCGGCTAATAACTGGACAAACACGGTCTATCTAAGCAGTATTCGTCGTATCGTAACAATTATACCGCGAATGGATTATGTACCACCCAGAGCCAGACTGATGCGAGACAACGTGTGCGGGCCACCCATTTCGGACCGATCGCGGACAGACGCGGCCGGCGAGGCGGTCGCCGCGCCCCGGCGACGCGCCGCCTCCGAGGGGCGGAGACTCCCATGAGCGAGTGGACGCCCACGACGTGTATGCGGTGTGCGGTCGGCTGCGGCCACTCGCAACAGGGATACGCGAACCACTACGGGCTCGACACCGTCCGCGGCGACGCGACCCACCCGGTCAATCGCGGGCTCGCCTGCCAGCGCGGGATCGACGAGACCGCGGACCCCGACGGGGAGTGGCTGACGCGCCCCCTCGTCAGGGAGGACGGGACGCTCGTTCCGACCAGCTGGGAGACGGCGATCGGGACCGTCGTCTCGCGCTTCGAGGACGCGCTCGCCGAGAGCCCGGACGGCGTCGCGGTGTTGGGGAGCGGCCAGCAGACGAACGAGGCGGCGTACGCGCTCGGCAAGCTCGCCCGCGGCGGCTTCGGCACCCGCTACTACGACGCCAACACCACCCTCTGTATGGCGTCGGCCGTCACCGCCTACTACCGGGCGTTCGGGAGCGACGCGCCGCCCCCGACGTACGAGGACATTCCCGAGGCCGAGACCCACGTGATCTGGGGCGCGAATCCCGCCGTGGCGCATCCGGTGATGTACCGGTGGATCGCCGACAGCGCGGGCGACGACGGCGAACTGATCGTCGTCGACCCCGTCGAGAGCGAGACCGTCGACGACGCGGACTTCCACGTACAGGTCGAGCCCGGCACCGACCTCGCGTTCGCCCGGGCGGTGCTGGCGCGGGTGGTCGACGAGGGGCTCGTCGACCGCGAGTTCGTCGCCGAGGCGACGACGGGCTTCGAGGCGACGGTCGAGTCCCTGCCCGCGGTCGAGGAGGCGGCCGAGACCGCCGGCGTGCCGGTCGAGACGGTCGAGCGCGTCGCCGACGCCCTGACGGAGCCGACGCTCGTCTACTGGGGGATGGGCGTCAACCAGAGCGTCCAGGGGACCGCGACCTCGCGGGCGCTGATCGACCTCTGTCTCGCGACGGGGAACCTCCGGCCCGGCAGCGGGCCGTTCTCGCTGACCGGGCAGGCGAACTCGATGGGGACTCGCGTCTGCTCGTCGAAGGGGACCTGGCCCGGCCAGCGCGCGTTCACCGACCCGGCGGAGCGCCGGACCGTCGCCGACGCGTGGGGCATTCCCCGGAGCCGGCTCCCGGACGACCCGGGACCGGGGCCGGTCGGCATCGTCGACGCCGTGGCGGACGGCCCGCCCGAGGCGTGCTGGACGGTGGCGACGAACCCCGTCGCGGGGATGCCCGACGGCGACCGCGTCCGCGAGGCGCTCGACGACGTCTTCCTCGTCGCGCAGGACGCGTTCCGGACCGAGACCGTCGAGCTGGCGGACGTGGTGCTGCCGGCGGCGACGTGGGGCGAGTCCGAGGGCACCGTCACGAACATGGAGCGGCGGGTCTCGCGGGTCCGCGCCGCGACCGAGACCTCGCCGAAGATCAAGGGGGACCTCGACATCGTCGTCGCGATCGGCGCGGCGATCGCTCCGGAACTGTTCCCGCAGTCCGCGGTCTCGCCGGAGTCCGTGTTCGACGAGCTACGCGGGCTGACGGCGGGGACGCCGGCCGACCTCTCCGGGATCTCGTACGACCGGCTCGACGCTGAGCTCGCGGTCCGGTGGCCCGCGCCGTCGCCCGACGCGGAGGGCGGCTACCGCTACGTCGACGGGGACGGCTGGGCGTTCCCGACGCCGTCGGGCCGCGCTCGGTTCTCGACGGGGACCCACGGCGGACTGGCCGAACCGACCGACGACGAGTACCCGCTGACGCTGACGACCGGGAGACGCGCCGACGCGTACAACACCGGCGTCCGGAGCCGCGGCGACGGGGGCGACGCGCCGCCGACGGCGCGGATCCACCCGGAGACGACGCTGGAGCGCATCGAGGCGTTCGACCGCGGGAAGACCGTCGTCGCGTCGCGCCGCGGGTCGACGACGGTCGCGGTCAACCCGGACGACGGCGTCCCGAAGGGGACGGTGTGGCTCCCGATCCATCACCCGGCCGTGAACGCCCTCACGCTCCCGGTCGTCGACCCCGAGTCCGACGAGCCGAACTTCAAGCAGTGCGCGGTCGACGTGCGGGCGCCGTCGCCGTCGAACCCCCTCGTCCACGAGGGGCACCCGGCCGCCGACGGGAGCTCCGCGGCGGACGGCGGTCCGGCCGCAAGCGACGGCGACCCGGCCCCGACCGACGACTGATACGGACCTCGGCTGACACCGGCCGTCGCCCGGGCGACCCCCGCGAGCGACCTCCCTCGGCGGCGGTATACTACACGGTCGTTCATGCGAAAAAAGAGTTATACCGGGAGCGACGAAACGGAGAGCCAGACTGACCCGGTAATGCGGAACGATCGGATACAATTATGAGTTCGATCGAAATGATCGCGAATTATATCGGCCAAAGACTGATCGCAGCATCACTCGATGACCGACCGAGACACCGCTCAATGACTGACCGAGACACCGCTCGATGACCGACCGCGACACCACACAACGACTGACCGCGATACCGCCCGATGACTGACCGCGAATCGACCACGTGTATGCGGTGTGCGGTCGGCTGCGGGTACCGACAGCGCGACGCGGACGAGGGCCGGGGCGTCGTCGACGTCCGCGGCGACGAGGCCCACCCGACGAACGGCGGGTCGACGTGCAGTCGGGGCGTGCGCGAGACGGTCGACCCGGGCGGCGAGCGCGTGACCGAGCCGCTGATCCGGCGCGGCGGAGAGCTCCGACCGGCCGACTGGGACACCGCCCTCGGCACGGTCGCCGTGCGGATCATCGAGGCGCTCAGAGAGGGGAACGACAACGTCGCGGTGTTGGGGAGCGGCCAGCAGACGAACGAGGCGGCGTACGCGCTCGGCAAGCTCGCCCGCGGCGGCTTCGGCACCCGCTACTACGACGCCAACACCACCCTCTGCATGGCCTCGGCGGTCCGGGCGTACGTGCAGGCGTTCGGGAGCGATGCCCCGCCGCCGACCTACGAGGACGTCCCCGAGGCCGAGACCCACGTGATCTGGGGCGCGAACCCGAAGATCGCCCACCCCGTGTTGTACCGATGGATCGCCGACAGCGCGGGCGACGGCGGCGAGCTGATCGTCGTCGACCCCGTCGAGAGCGAGACGGCGGCGGACGCCGACCTCCACGTGCGGCCGGAGCCGGGGACCGACCTGGCGCTGGCGCGGGCGGCCCTCGCGGCGGCCGTCGACGAGGGGCTCGTCGACCGCGAGTTCGTCGAGCGTCACACCGAGGGGTTCGAGGCGATGGTCGGCTCGCTGCCCGACGTCGACGTCGCGGCCGAGACCGCCGGCGTGCCCGCCGACCGCGTGTCCGAACTGGCGGCGGCGTTCGACTCGCGGACCCTCGTCTACTGGGGGATGGGCGTCAACCAGAGCGTCCAGGGGACCGGGACCGCCCGCTCGCTGATCGACCTCTGTCTGGCGACCGGCAACCTGGGACCGGGCAGCGGGCCGTTCTCGCTGACCGGGCAGGCAAACTCGATGGGGAACCGCGTCTGCGCCTCGAAGTCGTCGTGGCCGGGGTACCGGGCGTTCGACGACGTCGCCGACCGCAAGGCGATCGCGAGGGAGTGGGGCGTCCCCATGACCCGGCTCCCCGACTCGTCCGGCCCGGGGTTCGTCCGGATCGTCGACGAGCTGGCGCGGGGCAACGTCGACGTCTGCTGGACGGTGGCGACGAACCCCGTCGCGGGGGTGCCCGACTCGGGCCACGTGCGGGCCGCGCTCGAAGACGGCTTCCTGATCGTGCAGGACGCGTTCCGCTCGGACACCGCGGAGCTGGCGGACGTGGTGCTGCCGGCGGCGACGTGGGGCGAGTCGGAGGGGACGGTAATGAACATGGAGCGGCGGGTCTCTCGGGTCACGGCGGCCCGGGAGCCGCCGGAGGGCGTCCGGCGGGACGTGGACATCATCGGCGCGGTGGCCGACCGGGTCGTCCCGGAGCTGTTCGAGTCGACCCGGCTCGACCCCGAGGCGCTGTTCGACGAGGTGGCGGCCCTGACGCGCGGCACGACGGCCGACTTCTCCGGGATCTCCTACGAGCGGCTGGCGGAGGAGCTTGCGGTCCGGTGGCCCGCTCCGGACGCCGACGGCGAGGGGGGATACAGGTACTACAACGAGGACGACGCCGACCCGTGGTCGTTCCGCACCGACTCCGGCCGGGCGCGGTTCTCGAACGCGTCCCACGAGGGCGTCCCGGAGCCGATCGACGCCGAGTACCCCCTCACGCTCACGACGGGCCGGCGGCCCGACGCCTACAACACGGGCGTCAGGACGCGGATGGACGCCGACGGTGACGGGGGCGAGACGACCGCCCGGCTGCATCCCGAGACGATCGCCGACAACCTGACCGCGTTCGACCGCGGGAGGACGGTGGTCGAGTCCCGCCGCTCGGCCGTCGCGGTCGAGGCGACTCCCGACGCCGACGTGCCGCCCGGGCTCGTCTGGCTCCCGGTCCACAACCCGGCGGCCAACGAGCTCACGCTGTCGGCCGCCGACCCCGAGTCCGCCGAGCCGAACCTCAAGCAGTGCGCCGTCGGGCTGAGCGCGCCCGACCGCGGCGTCGCCGACCCCGTCGACGAGCGACGGGCGAGCGGGGCCGACTCGCTCCCCTGAGCGGGTCCCCGTCGCCGGCTTCCGACCGTTCCCCGAGCGGTTCACCGACCCGCGTACGGGAGGGACCCGAGCCCGATCCCGGCGACGGCGACCGAGCCGCGAGAGCCGTTTTTCGGGGAATCAGTCGCGGCGGTGACCGAGCGGCTTCTTCTGGTCGACCTCAACCTCGACGTGGATCGAGTCCGGGAAGTCGCGGCCGACGACCTCGCGGGCGACGTCGTCGGCGCCGTGGATCTCCATCGAGCGCTTATATACCGAGTAGCTCCACGGCGAGAACTCGTCGCCGGCGCGGAGCCGCTTGTACAGCGGGACGCGGACGGTCTCGGCGGGCGTGGCGTGCGGGCCCTTGCACTCCGCGCCCTTGCGTTCGAGCGTCGACTTGAGCTCCTGGACCGTCTCGGCGAGCACCTCGCGGTCGCCGGAGGCGAAGGAGAGTTTGGTGACGAAGGTCATGGCTGGGGGTCGTCCGTGCATGGTCGTCCGAGGGATAAAAACGCGTCTACCGAGCCGACCGCACACGCGGACCGTCGCCGACATATAAGCGCGCGATCGAGGGCCGAGGGCGCGGTGCAGATCGGTTCTCGGGTGCTGAAACGCCCGGTGCGTCCGAGAGTCCGACACCCTCTTTAGGGGTGGTTGCTTACCTGACGCTAATGACGGTCGAAGCGACCAGCGCCGGAGCCATCCTCTTCCGCGACACCCGCGGCGAACGGGAGTACTTGCTCCTGAAGAGCCGGCCGGGGGACTGGGAGTTCCCCAAGGGCGGGGTCGAAGGGGACGAGGAGCTCCAGCAGACGGCGATCAGGGAGGTGTCGGAGGAGGCCGGGATCGAGGATTTCCGGCTGATCGACGGCTTCCGCAGGGAGTACGACTACGTGTTCGAGGCGAACGGAAAGACCATCCACAAGACGGTTCACCTGTTCATCGCGCGCTCGTTCGAGGCGAGCGCCGAGATCTCGAACGAGCACCGCGACCTGCAGTGGCGCGACTACGACCAAGCGCTCAACACGATCACGCAGGACGGGCCCCGCGACATCCTCGAAGAGGCCCACGACTACCTCGACGAGCGGAAGGACCAGGAGAGCGGCGACTACGTCTGAGGCGCCGCCCGGCGGTTCGTTTTTAACCGGTCCCGCGCTATCGCAGCCGTGACTCCGGACGCCGAGTTCGGCTACGAACTCCTCGTCTGCCGGTACGCCGAGCTGGCGTGGCACCCGAGCGACGGCCCGCGTCCCGCCGTCGTCTCCCGCCAGCTGGGGACCGAGGAGCGCCGGTGGGACACGGTCGTGATCGAGGTCGATCCCGCGGCGTTCGCCGCCCGGCGCGCCTTCGGCGAGCGGACCGTCGACTCCGACCTCCTCCACGTCGTCCGCAACGCGCCGGCCGAGTGGGCGTGGTACCGCGACGCGCTCCCGCATCCCGGCTACCCGTGGCGCTACGTTCGGCGGGCGGTCCACCGCGCCGCGGGCCGGGACCTGATCGAGGAGCGCCGCGACGGCAACCGCATCGAGCTCCGCCGGCTGCGACCGTACCCGGACTGGGTCGAGCGGATCGTCGCGGTCGAGAACAAGCCGGACCTGGATCGCTCCGCGGCCGACCGGCTCGCCGGGCAGCTGGCGCACGACGTCGGGACCGGCCTCGCCGACGAGGCGTGGCTCGCGACCGAGACGACGGGCGAGCGCGTCGAGCCCGCGCTGCTCCGCGAGCTGCCGGTCGAGGCCGGCATCCTCGCGACCGACTTCTCCGAGGGGGTTCGCGCCGACGCGGCCGAGGTCGCGTGGCACCCGAGCGACCTCGCGCCAGCCGGCGACGGGGAGCGCGACCCCGAGACCGAGACGCTCCGCCTGGAGATCGCCGAGCGCGCCTACGGGAAGGGGTGGCGCTCCTTCCGCGAGGCGATGCGGCCCGACTGCCGGCACTTCGAGCTCCGGCGCGAGGGACGGGCGCTCGTTCCCTACTGCGCGGCGAAGGAGAAGGTCCCCACCGGGCGGGAGTGCTCGGGCGCCTGCGCGGAGTTCTCTCCCGAACCGCCGAAGTGGCGCACGAAGGGGTGGCCGATCGAAGGGGGTCCGGGGAAGGGGGTGGCGGCGCTGCTCGAACGCCGCCGCGAGCGCGAACGCGACCGGGTCGAAAGGGTCGAGTGAGCGGCGGCCTCACCCGGTCGTATGCGGCTCCCGAACCGGTCGCTGTCCGAGTACGCCGCGCGAACGGCGATCGTGGTCCTCACGCTGGCCGGCCTCCAGTACACCGGGCTCGTCGTCGACGGCCCCGCGGGGATCGATCCCGGACACCTCGCCGCGGTCGCCGCGCTGTTCCCGGCGTTCTCGTACCTGATCGACGTCGTCGTCGCGAACACCCGGGCGACCTCGGAGTGAGGGTCGGCCGAGCCGCGGGATGAACGGCGGCCGGCGGTCCGTCTGACCGCGGCCGTCGACTACGCCAGCGCGGCGGCCAGCTTCTCGACCGGGTGCGGCGGCTCCGGCGCGGCGGCGTCGCGCTCCTTCAGCTGCGTCCGACAGGAGGCGCCGGGCGCGACCACCTCGTCGCCGTCGCTCTCGGCGACCTGGTCGAAGAGGGTCCGCCCGATGGCCTTGCTCATCGAGTAGTGCTCGGCCTCGTAGCCGAACGAGCCGGCCATCCCGCAACAGGAGGAGTCGAGCGGGTCGACGCCGTAACCGGCCCGGCGGAGCACGCCGACCGCGTGGTGGTCCTTCTTCGTCGCCTTCTGGTGGCAGTGGCCGTGGTAGGTGAGCGACTCCGTGGGGGCGTCGAGGGCGAGCGCCTCGTCGAGCCGGTGGGCGTCGACGTACTCCATGACCCCGTAGGTGTTCTCGGAGACGGCCGCCACGTCGGCGTCGGGCACGTCGCTGGCGTCGCCGTCGAGCAGGTCGTGGTAGTCGCTCTGGAGCATCACGGCGTCGGTCGGCTCCACGATGACTACGTCACGGTCCTCGCGGACCCGGGGCGCGAGCGTCTCCACGGCGTCTCGCGCCGCCGCGCGCGACTCGTCGAGCATCCCCTTCGAGTGCGGCGGGCGGCCGCTCCCGTCGACGTCGGGGATCTCGACGTGGCAGTTCGCGGCCTCCAACACCCGGACGGCGGCCTTCCCCGCGCCGGGGTTCGTGTAGGTGGTGTAGACGTCGGGGAACAGCAGGACCTCGCGGTCGGCCTCGTCTCGGGGGACGCCGGCGCCGCCGCGGGCCTCGAACCAGTCGGTCAGGCTCTCCGAGCGGAACGTGGGCAGGTCGCGCTCCCTCGCGATCCCGAGGGCCTTCTCCATGACGAGGCCGGCGCCCGGGAGCTTGCCGGGGAGATTCGAGAGGGGCGCGAGCTTCGAGCCGAGCGGCGCCAGCTTCTCGAAGTTCCCGAGCAGACGCGTGCGCAAGTCGACCCCGTGCTCCTCGTGGTGCGCGTGCTCGACCTCGGCCTTCAGCTTCGCCATGTCGACGCCGCTCGGGCAGTCCACCTTACACCCCTTACAGCCGACGCACAGGTCCATCACCTCGGTGACGAACTCGTCGTCGGTGGGGTCGTCGGGGAGCTCGCCGGAGATGGCCCCGCGGAGCATGTTCGCCCGACCGCGGGTCGCCTGGATCTCCTCCTCCGAGGCGCGGTAGGTCGGGCACATCACGCCGCCGGTCGTCTCCTGGGGACCCCGACAGCCCCCGCAGCCGTGACAGAGCTCGACCATCCCCTGCATCCCGTTGTCGACGGCCCACTCCATCGCGGGGTCGAAGCCGGCGTCGTACTCGTAGTCGGCGTCAAACCGGAGGTGCTCGCTCATGTCGTGGTCGCCGCAGACGTTCCCGGGGTTGAGGAGCCAGTCGGGGTCGAAGGCGGTCTTCAGCTCGCGGAAGGAGTCGTAAAGGGCGTCGCCGTACAGCTTCCGGTTCCACTGGGTCCGGGCGCGGCCGTCGCCGTGCTCGCCGGAGACGGACCCCCCGAGCCGGACGACGGCGTCGGTGACGCGGTCGGCGATGTCGACCATCGCCTCGACGTCGTCGACGTCCTTCGTGTTGATCAGCGGCCGGATGTGGAGCACGCCGGGGCCGGCGTGCGCGTAGAACGTCGCGAACGTGTCGTTGTCTTCCAGGATCTCCTGGAACTCGCGGGTGTACTCCGGGAGGTGCTCCGGGGGGATGGCGCAGTCCTCGATGAAGGAGATGTGCTTCTCGTCGGTGGTCCGCGACAGGAGGATCGGGAGCCCGGCCTTCCGCATCTTCCAGAACCGGTCGCGCTTCTCGGGGTCGTGCGCCTCCATCGCGTGGACCGCGCGCCGCGGCTGGCTCGTCACGTCGGCGGCGCCCTCGCTCGGTTCCGCCTCCGTCTCGGGGCGGGGCCGGTCGTCGGTCGCGCCCACCCGGTCCGCGACCAGATCCGCGACCTTCTGCTTCCCCTCGGCGTCGCTGTCGGCGTAGAACTCGACGAGGAGGACGGAGTTCGTGCCGTCGGGCAACATGCCGACGACGTCCTCGAACTCGGGCGTGTCGGCGGCGAGCCCGAGGAGGACGTCGTCCATCACCTCGACGGCGGCGGGGTCGTGGTCGAGGATCGGCGCCACGTCCTCCATCGCGTCGAGCAGGTCGTCGTAGGTCAGCAGCGCGACCGCCTTCGTGTCGGGGATCTCGACGAGCGAGACGGTCGCCTCCGTGACCGTCGCGAGCGTCCCCTCGCTGCCGGCCATGAGCCGGGCGAGGTTCACCACGCCCTCCTCGCCGTACTCGCCGCGGTGCTCGGCGAGCAGCCGGTCGAGGTTGTAGCCGGAGACGTTCCGCTTCAGCTCCGGGTAGCGCTCGTCGATCGCGTCGGCCTCCTCGTCCAGGATTCGGACGACCTCGGCGTGGATCCGCGGGAGGAGGGCGTCGGCGTCGGGATCGGCCGACTCCCGGAGATCGTCGACGGCGACCTCGCCGAACGTCGTCACCGTCCCGTCCGCGAGGACGACCTCCGCCTCCTCGACGTAGTGGTCGGTCTTGCCGTACTTCAGCGAGTGCGAGCCGGTGGAGTTGTTGCCGATCGCGCCGCCGACCGCGGACTTGTCGCGCCACGCCGGGTCGGGGGCGAACTTCAGCCCGTGGGGCTCGACCGCCGCGTTGAGGTCGCCGACGTACGCCCCGGCCTCGACCCGGGCGGTCTCCGCGTCCGGGTCGGTCGAGAGGACCGAATCCATCGAGTCTGTCAGGTCGAGGACGACCGCCTCGTTCACCGTCTGGCCGGCGAGCGACGTGCCGCCGCCCCGCGGGAGCACGGGGATCCCCTCGGCGAAGCAGTACTCCTGGACCGCGGCCACGTCCGCGGTCGACTCGGGCATCACGACGCCGATGGGCGTGACCTCGTACGCCGAGGCGTCGGTCGCGTAGAGCCGCTTGGAGTAGTCGTCGAACCGGACCTCCCCGTCGACCCGGTCGTCGAGCGCGGCCACGAGCTCCGGGCGCTCGACGTCTCCCCCGGTGTAGTCGAAGTCCCCCCCGTCCCGCGGGTCCGGGTCCGGCGTGTGAGTTGCCATGCGACTCTATCACGGTCGAACTACCAAAAATCCCCTGACCCCGCCGAGGGAACGGGGGATCCGGAGCGGTCGGCGGCGGTGGGGTTCGGCGGAACGGGGCGCCGGCGCAACACCCATATATATCCCGAAGAATGGTGAGACATGTCAGTCGCCGACCGCTCGACGTTCAAGCGCCGCCTGGACTCCCTCGGCGTGACCGTCACGGAGGGGCCCGCGAGCGAGTGCGCGGACCTGATCGACGAGGCCGCCGGCGACCCGGCGGTCGGGGTCGCGCTCGCCGGCGAGGTGGAGGAGAGCGACGGCCCGGACGACCCGCCGGTCGCGCTCCCGGACCGCGTCGCGACCGACCCGACCACGGCCGAGCTCCGCGCGGCCCACACCGGCGTCACGGACGCGGAGCTCGGCGTCGCGGCGTACGGGAGCGTCGCGATCGAGGCCGACACCGCCGGCACGGAGCCGGTGAGCCTCTTCGTCGACCGCCACGTCGTCGTCCTCCGCGAGGCCGACCTCGTCCCCGACATGCCCGACGCGTTCGAGTGGCTCGGTCCGCGGGCGCGCGACGAGTCGGTCGACGTGGTGTTCGCGACCGGCCCGAGCGCGACCGCGGACATGGGCGGGCTCGTCCACGGCGCGCACGGCCCGAAGGAGGTGCACGTGGTGCTGCTGCGCGAGGACGGCGGGGACGGCGACGGCGGCGGGGACGACCCCGCGACCCCCGAGGTGACCGCCGATGAGTAGCGACGCGGCGAAGGGGGACCGGATCCGCGAGCTGATGGCGACCGAGGGCGACGCGGTCGCCGAGAACACGCGCGGCTTCAATCAGGGGCGGATCGAGTCGACCGGCCGGCTCGACGACTACGAGGCGCTGAAGGCCGACGCCCGCGAGATCAAGGAGGACGCGATCGCCCGGCTCCCGGAGCTGATCGACGAGGTGAGAGAGACGGTCGAGTCGAACGGCGGCACCGTCTACGTCGCCGACGACGCCGCGGACGCCAACCGGTACATCACCGAGCTGACCGCCGAGGAGCGCGACGCCGACCGGCTCGTGAAGTCGAAGTCGATGACCTCGGAGGAGATCGAGGTGAACGAGGCGCTGGAGTCCGAGGGCGTCGAGGTGATCGAGACGGACCTCGGCGAGTGGGTCCTGCAACTGGCCGACGAGGCCCCCTCGCACATCGTCGCGCCGGCGATCCACAAGTCCCGCGAGGGGATCTCGGAGCTGTTCGCGGAGCGGTTCGACCTCGACGACCCGCCGGAGACCGCCGAGGAGCTCACGATGTTCGCCCGCGAGCGGCTCGGCGAGCTGGTCGAGGGCGCCGACGTGGGGATGACCGGCGCGAACTTCATCGCCGCCGACTCCGGGACCATGCTCCTCGTCACCAGCGAGGGCAACGCCCGGAAGACGGTGACCGCGACCGACACCCACGTCGCGGTCGCGGGCGTCGAGAAGATCGTCCCGACCGTCGAGGAGTTCGCCCCGTTCGTCGAGCTGATCGGGCGGTCCGGGACGGGCCAGGACGTGACCTCGTACATCTCCACGCTGACCCCGCCCGTCGACTCGCCGGTGCCGGACTTCGAGCGCGACGACGAACCCCTCGCCGACGGCTCGGGCGACGACCGCGACTTCCACCTCGTCCTCATCGACAACGGGCGGCTGGAGATGCGCGAGGACGAGCAACTGAAGGAGACGCTGTACTGCATCCGGTGTTCCGCCTGCTCGAACGCCTGCGGCAACTTCCAGAGCGTCGGCGGCCACGCGTTCGGCGGCGAGACGTACTCCGGCGGCATCGCCACCGGCTGGGAGGCGGGCATCGAGGGGCTCGACACCGCGGCCGAGTTCAACGACCTCTGTACCGGCTGCTCGCGGTGCGTCCCGGCGTGTCCGGTCGGGATCGACATCCCGTGGATCAACACCGTCGTCCGCGACCGGATCAACCGCGGCGAGGCCGACCCCGGCCAGACGGACTGGATGTTCGAGGAGCTGGTCCCGGACGAGGAGCCGGCCGGCCTCGACCTGAGCACCCGGCTCGTCGGCAACTACGAGACGCTCGCGAAGTGGGGGAGCCGGACCGCGCCGATAGCGAACCGCCTCGCCGACGCCGGCCCGGTCCGCGCGGTCGCGGAGCGCGTCGCCGGGATCGACCGCCGGCGCGACCTCCCCGAGTTCGCGAGCGAGCCGCTCGTCGACTGGTTCGACGCACGCGGCGGCGCTCGGGTGCCGGCCGACGAGGCCGACCGCGAGGCCGTGCTCTACCCCGACACGGCGACGAACTACGTCGACGTCGACCGCGGGAAGGCCGCCGTGCGCGCGCTGGAGGCGCTCGGCGTCCACGTCCGGGTCCCGGACCTGCCGGGGAGCGGCCGCCCGCCGCTCTCGCAGGGGATGATCGCGACCGCGGAGTCGGCGGCCGAGGACGTCTACGCCGGGCTCGCGACCCACGTCGACGCCGGCCGCGACGTGGTCGTGATCGAGCCGAGCGACCTCGCGATGTTCCGGAGCGAGTACGAGAAGTTCCTCCCCGAGGGGTCCCACGAGCGGCTCGCCGAGGCCAGCTACGACGTGATGGAGTACGTCTTCGGCCTGCTGGAGAACGGCGGCGACCCGAGCGAGCTGCGCGCGCCGTCGGAGGGCACCGGTCCGGTGGCGTCCGGGAAGCGGGTCGCCTACCACCCGCACTGTCAGGCGCGGACGATCGGGGTCGGCGAGCACGCGACCGCGGTGATGGAGGCGCTCGGCTACGACGTGCGCGTCTCCGACACCGAGTGCTGCGGGATGGCCGGCTCGTTCGGCTACAAGGAGGACTACTACGAGCTGAGCATGGACGTCGGGGAGCCCATCCGGGAGCAGTTCGGCGACACCGACCGCACCGTCGTCGCCGCCGGCACCTCCTGTACCGAGCAGATCGATGCGCTCCTCGGCGACGCGCCGATGCACCCCGTGGAGCTGGTGGCGCCGCGGGAGTGACGGGGCGGCGCGACGCGAGCGGTCGAGCGAGGCGCGCTCCGACTGCGACCGTCCCCGTCTGACGGGCGTCGTTCGACAACGAACGCTTAATAGGCGCGCTCGTGACCGTATCCCCATGAACGCGGCTCCACAGGAGATCACGTCGCTCGTCGGTCGTGAGGTGTACTCGAACAACGGCGTCTTCGTCGGCGAGATCGAGGACGTCCGCCTCGATCTCGACGCGCGGTCGGTGACCGGGCTCGCGCTCGCGGAGCTCAACCACGAGCTGTTCGCCGGGCGCGTCGACGGGAACACCGGCGTCATCGTCCCGTACCGCTGGGTCCGCGCCGTCGGCGACGTCGTGCTGATCAACGACGTCATCGAGCGGCTCGACACCGGGAGCGACGAGGAGGAGGCGGAGGTCGGCCAGTCCGCGTAGCCGGCTAGAACGGGAGCGCGTCGCGCAGGCTGTTCAGGAGCCCGCCGCCCTCCCGACGCTTGCGGTCGAACACGGGGTACATCGCGTCGAGGAACTCCGTCTCGTTCTCGAACCGGGTCTGTGGCACCTCCTCTAACGCCTCGGAGAGGCGGACCGTCCGGCCCTTGGCGTCGTAGGGGATCGCCCCGTCGTCGAGCGCGTTCACGATCTCCTCGCCGGTCGCCGGGAAGGAGACGCCGGCCTCCTCGATCCGCTCGTCCAGCACGGCGATGCCGAACTCGATCGCGTCGGGCTCCGAGGAACCGCCGCCGCCGGGTGGGCGTGCTGCCATCGCACCGACGTACTCGCTCGGTCCTTTTTAAACCCATGCCCGCGCGGCGGGGCGCGGGCGGACCGCGTCGGAGGCGTCCCCCGAGACGCTCACTCCGGGATCGACTCCTCGGGCGGGGCCGCGTCGACCACCGCGAGCTCCCGCCCGTCGCCGGAGCGGTCGAAGGCCGCGACGCTCTGGTCGTCGTACGGGGGGACGGCGACCAGCACGACCGCGGCGAGGTCGTCGGTCTTCGACACGCCGAGGAAGCCGTCCGGGTGGGAGAGGAACCGCGCCCCGCCGTGGCCCGCGGGCGTGCCGAGGTCGACGCCGAACACCGCGTTCACCGACCCGCCGACGTCCGGCGTGAAATGCGTCAACACGGGTGTCTCCGGGTCGAGCCCGGTGTCCGTCTCGAAGTCGCCGGCGCGAGTGGCCGAGAGGCGGAGGTTCGTCTCGCCGGGGTCGGTCTCGGCGGCGCGTTCGAGCAGGACCGTCAGCAGGTCGCGGGTGACGTGGATCACGGTCAGATCCCGATGGCGGACCGCAGCGTCTTCGCGTAGAGCCCCGGCGCCTTCGACCGGGAGTTCGAGAGCGCGTCCTCGACCGCGACCGCCGCGCCGTCGAGCACGCCGACGCCGTGCCCGACCAGCACGCGGTCGGGGTCGTGGCCCGACAGCGCCGTCGTCGGCGGGGTGAGACGCAGCATCGGGTGGACCCCGATCCGCTCGCGGTCACCGCGGAAGTACGAGGCGGAGCCGAGCGACTCGGGGACGATCAGGGTCTCGCCGTCGAAGAACCCGGCCTCCTGCCACGGCGGCACCGAGGAGTCGCGGATCCGGAACGCCTCGAAGCCGGTGTCGGCCAGCCGGTCGCCGAACCGCTCCACCGGCGCGTCGAGGTCGTCCGCGACGCCCGTCATCCACTCGGGGACCCACACCGAGACGTCGTGGCGGGCCGCGACCGCGGCGCTGTCGCGCTTGTGCCGGTCGAGGCCGACGACAACGCCGGCGACCGTCCCGAGCTCGGCGAGCAGGTCGTCGAGCCCGGGGGCGTCGACCGGGTCGAACACCCAGACGTCGTCCGTCTCGCGCTCCTCGTTCGGCACCGCGACCGCGTGGCTCGCGCGCTCCATCGCCTCGTCGGGGTAGGCGATCCAGCCGACCCCCCCGTCGAACCGATCGATCTCGTGGAGGTCCGCCTCGCCGTCGCCTTTCATTCCCATGCGAACGCCTTCGGCCCGGATCCCTTTCAACCCGTCTCCGGCGGCACGGCGCTCGCGCGTCCGGGGACGGCGCCGTCGCGGGCCCCGACGCCCCCTACGCCTCCGGCCACTTGATCGAGCAGCCGCGGGAGGGCCGGTCGGGGATCCCGACGTCCTCGCCCGCGAGCACCGACTCCACGGCCTCCCGGACGTAGAGCTCGGTCGGCTCGTCGTCGGGGTTCAGGGCGTCGTCGAGCCGGCCGTGGTACCGGAGCCGCCACGCGTCGCCCTCGCGTCCGAACAGGAACGGGTCGGGCGTGCAGACCGCGCCGTACGCCTCGGCGACCGCACCCGTCCCGTCGCGGAGGTACGCGTCGTAGGCGACCGTCCCGTCGGCGACGCGCTCGCGCATCGCCTCGAAGGAGTCCGCCGGGTACTCGTCGGCGTCGTTGGGGTTGATCCCGACGACGGCCAGGTCGTCGTAGTCGGCCGCCAGCTCGTTGAGGAGGTCGAACTTGGCCTGCGCGTACGGGCAGTGGTTACAGGTGAAGACGACGAGCAGCGCGTCCGCGTCGAACGAGTCGAGCGCGTGCGTCTCGCCGTCGACGCCGGGCAGTTCGAAGTCGGGGGCCGCGTCCCCCCGATCGAGCGTCGAGTCTGACTCTTTCATCACCATGCGTCGCGCTACCGTCGGCGTGAGTAAAACGGTTCCGCGGCCGCCGGCGCGCGACCCCTCGACGCGGTCGCCGACGGGCCGGGCTACCGACGCGCCAGCGCCCGGGCGACGACGTGGGCCGCGCCGACCGCGCCCAGCCAGCACGCCGCGAACGCGAGCGCGAGGACGGCGGCGACGAGCGCGGCCGTGAGGACCGAGAGCCCGGTGACGGCGGCGAGCAGCCCGAGGACCGTCGGGAGCCCGATCCCGACCGCGACGAGGGCGACGCGGACGACCCGGCGTCGGCGAGCGTCGTCCGCGTCGTCCCGCCGGTGCGCGCCCCGCGTTCGCTCCCGCCGTCTCTCGCTCCGTGGCACGGCGGCGCTGGGCTCGGTATCGCTCCTAAACCCCCGGACGGTCGAGGGTCGGCCCCGCCGACTCGGGGGTTTTTGCGTCGGCCCCGCCTAGCGGGGATATGTCGTCCCGCGAGCCCTCCTACCGGACGCTCCGACTGCTGTGCGCGAACGGCGCCGGCATGGTCGGGTTCCTCCTCGCGTACGCGGTGGGTCGCGGACTCGCGACCGCGCTCGTCGCCGGGCTCCTCGTCGCGGCCATCGGCTACGTCGCGTCGAGCGCGGTCGCCGAGTACGCGGGGGCGTGAGGGGCCGGGGCGAGACTGCCGACGCGTCGAACGAGGCGGACGAGACGGACGATCGTCGGCGTCGCTCGGCGGGGCGGCGTCGGAGATGAAAGGAGAAAGTCGGTCGGCGCGCCGGGGTCGCCCGCGGAACGCGCCGGGAACGACCTCAGAACGCGCCGGGGTAGACGCTGATCTCGGCGTGGAGCCCCTCGCGGAGCGCGCTGTGGACGTGACAGATCCCCTCGGCGCGCTCGGCGATCTCGGACGCGGTCTCGTCGTCGAGGTCGGCCTCGACGTGGACGTCGAAGGCGATCGACGCGAGGTCGTCGTCCTCGTCGAGGTCGGCGCTCGCGTCGATCTGGACCTTCCCGAGGTCCTCCTCGCCGCGCTGGCTCCCGCCGACGCGGAAGGCGGGGAGGTAACAGGAGGCGTACGTCGCGACGAGCGCGGCGTTCGGGTTCGGCCCCGTCTCGTCGGTCGCGTCGATCTGCAGGTCGAACTCGCCGACCTGACTCGTGCAGGCGTACCCTTCCTCGGAGACCGTGGACGTCTCGATGTCGGACATACGGGTCGACGGACGGCTCGCCGGGGCCTAAAGGTTGCCATCGCCGGAACCGCGCCGGGGGCGCGAAAAAACCGGATCGACCGACCGGCCGACTGACCGACTACTCCAGCGAGTACGTCTCGTCGCCCGCTAGGACGACGGGCTCGGCCGCGGCGCCCGCGGCCTTCACCTCGCTGACGAACTCCCGCGTGTCGATCTCGATCGGTCCGAACGAGTCGTAATGCATCGGGAACACGACGTCGGCGCCGACCCAGTCGGCGGCGATGCCGGCGCCCGCGGGCCCCATCGTGAAGTGGTCGCCGGCGGGGAGCGCGGCGGCGTCCGGTTCGAGGTACGGCGCGATCACGTCGACCATCTCGGACATCAGCCCGGTGTCGCCCGCGTGGTAGAACGTCGTGCAGTCGGGGTCCGACTCCTGGGTGGGCTTCTTGTCGCCGATCACGAAGCCGGCGGGCATCCCGGCCGAGTAGTCGGGGTCGTTCTCGATCCCGTTCGAGTGGTCGGCGCGGACCATCGTCACCCACGCGTCGCCGCACTCGACGGTGCCGCCGATGTTCATGCCGCCGGCCGCGACGGAGTCGTCGAGGCCGAACTCCTCCTGGACGTACGCGGTCAGCTCGGGCGTGGCGACCACGGTCGCGTCGGGGTACGCCGCGGCGTCGCCGACGTGGTCGGCGTGGCCGTGCGTCAGGAGGAGGTAGTCAGGGTCGAGCTCCTCCGGGTCGACGTCGGTCTTCGGGTTATCGAAGAACGGATCGATCAGCAGTTCCGTGTCGTCGACGACGACGTGCCACGTCGCGTGGCCGTGCCAGGTGAGTTCCATGGTACGACCGTTTCTTCTCGGCGAGCCGTAATAAAAGTCGACGCCGCGGATCCGCGCGGCTCGCTCCGCGATCGACGGAGTCGAACGCCGGGCGTCGGGACGTTTTCGAACGAACGATCCGTTTCCGCGCCGCCGGTCGCAATATCTTCCCGCGGACACACGCTTACCCCGGGGATGCGCGTACAGGCCCTCGTGAGAATGGAACCCCGATATGTCGCGTGAGGGACCCGACGACGGCGACGGCGATGGAGACGAGGGGCGGGGCGACCGCTACCGCCACCTGATCGAACACGTCCAGGACGCGGTGGTCGAGTTCGACCTCGTCGACGGGGAGCCGATCGTCTCGTCGGTGAACCGCTCGTTCGTCGACGTGTTCGGGTACGACGCCGACGAGATCCGCGGGGAGCCGCTCAACGAGTGGGTCGTCCCGGAGTGGAAGCTGGAGGAGGCGCGCGCCTTGGACGCGAACACGTCGTCCGGCGAGGTCAACTACCGGGAGGTGACCCGCGAGACCGCCGCCGGGCTCCGCGAGTTCCTCTACCGCGGGATCCCCTACGAGGACGGCGCCGGGTCCGGCGGCTTCGCGGTGTACACCGACCTGACGGAGATATCGCGCAACGAGCGACGGCTGAAGGTGCTCAACCGGATCCTCCGCCACAACCTCCGGAACAACGCGAACGTCGTCGCCGGCCACACGACGCGGCTGCTCGCGGAGCTGGACGGGCCGGACGCCGAGACGACCGAGTCGGCGGCGACCGTCGAGCGCGCGGCCCACGAGCTCGAACGGCTCGCGGAGGAGGCCGGACACATCCACCGGATCCTGCGGCGGCCGACAGACGAGGACGCCGACGTCGATATCGCCTCGCTGGCCCGCGCGGTCGCCGACGACTACCGGACACGCTCGCCCGGCGCCGCGATCGAGGTCGCCGTCGCGGAGGGGGAGACGGTGCGGGCCGACGACCGGCTCCGGTACGCGATCGACAGCCTCGTCGACAACGCCATCGAGCACAACCCGAGCGCGTCGCCCCGGGTCCGGATCCGGCTGAACGAGCCCGACGACGGGGCGGACGCGACCGCGGCCGAGTGGGCGGTCCTCCACGTTGAGGACGACGGACCCCGGATCCCGCCGAACGAGCGCGACGTGATCCGCGACGGCGAGGCGATCACGCCGACGCACCACGGGAGCGGGCTGGGGCTCTGGCTCACGGAGCTGACCGTCGAGGCGTTCGGCGGCGAGCTCGCCTTCGACGCGAGCGACGACCTCGGCGGAAACGACGTCTCGATCCGCCTCCGCCGCCGGTGAAGCGAAGAGCCGAGGTCCGCGGCGCCGGCGCGGCTCGGGAGAGGAGTTAACAACGCCCCGACCCAACCGCGAGGCGATGCCCTCCGAGCGGACCGAGAGCCCCTCCCCGACCGACCCGTGTCGCGAGTGCGGACGGACCCCGCCGCCCGACGCGAACTTCTGTCCCGGCTGCGGCGCCGACCTGCGCGCCGGAGCCGACGCCGACGCCGCCTACTGCCCCGAGTGCGGTTCCGCCCTTCTCCCCGAAGACGAGTTCTGCCCCGACTGCGGGACGGCGCGCCCCGAGAGGGACCGGTCCGAGGCGACCGGCCGCGAGGGCGGGCGGGACGGCGAGACCCCGGACTCCGAGGCGCGCCGCGCGTTCCGGCGGCGGGTGCGGGACCACCTCGACGACGGCTGGGAGCTCACCGAGGACCGCGGCGATCGCGTCGTCCTCGTCGACAGGGACGTCGGCTCGATCCCGGTCCACGTTCTCCTCCTGTTGACCACCGGCGGCGTGGGGAACCTCCTGTACGGCTGGTACCACTACTCCGAGCTGGCCGAGACGCGCCGGCTCAGCGTCGGCGACGGCCCGCTCCCCGAGGGGGAACTCGCGGCGCCCGGCGGCGACGACGACCCGCTCGTCGACCTCTCAGGCTACCTGTTAGGCGGGATCCTGCTCCTGATCGGCGTCGGCGTCGCCGCCGTCTCCGCGGGACAGGGGTCGGTCCCCGGCGCGGCGTTCGGCGCCGCGTTCGCGGTCGTCGGGCTCGCGCTGACGCCGCCCGCGGAGCGCCGGCTCCAGCGCCGACACGGCCTGTCGCGGTTCGGTCGGAAGCGGACCGTCGACCACCGGGTCACGCCCGCGACGGAGCGCACCGAGTCGCCCTGCGTCGTCTGCGGCGAGCCGTTCGAGCGCGGGGTCGTCCGCCGGCGCCGCGACGAGACGGTCCTCGCCGGCGTGCCGGTCCGGACGCACGCGATGGAGCGGAACCGCTACTGCGCCGACTGCGCCCGCGCGGAGCTGTTCGGCGGCTCCGAGGGAGCGGCGGACGGCCGCGCGGAGGGCGTCGAGTCGACGGATCGCGCCGAGCCGACGGACCGGGTCGAACCGACTGATCGCGTCGAGGTCGGCGGCCCGACGGACGACTCCGAGACCGACGGGTCGGAGACCGCGACCGACCGCGCCGGCGACGCCTGACGCGGGCGGCGTGCTAGGCCGGAGGAAACGGACCAGACCGCTTATCACGGTCTGCTCGACAACAACGCCCATGCAGGCGCTAACAGCCGAGCAGCGCGAGTTCGCCGAGCGGGCCGAAGCGGTCGCGGCGGAGTTCGCCGACGACGCCTACACCTGGGAGGGGGACGTGCCGTGGGAGAACCTCCGGCGGCTCGCCGAGGCGGACCTCTACTGCCCGTCGATCTCCGAGGAGTACGGCGGGCAGGGCCGCTCCGACGTGGCGGCGATGCTCCTCACCCAGGCGGTCGGGCGGGAGTGTCCGGACACGGGCTGGTTCACCTACATGCAGGGGATGGTCGGGCCGCGGGCGATCGACCTCTTCGGGTCCGAGGCGGTCAAGGAGGAGTACCTCCCCGCCGTCACCGCCGGCGAGAGCTTCGTCTCCATCGCCATCTCGGAGCCCGACGCCGGCTCGGACGTCGGGTCGATGTCGACCGAGGTGACCGAGGAGGGCGGTGAGCTGGTGTGTAACGGCGAGAAGACCTGGGTCGGCGGCGTCCCCTTCGGCGACGCGGCGGTCACCTGGGTCAGGTTCCCCGAGGGGCTCGGGTCGGTCGTGATCCCCTACGACGACCCCGGCGTCGAGATCGAGGAGGTGTACACGAACATGGCCGGCTACGCGCAGACGCACTTCACGATCGACGACGTGGTGATCCCCGAGTCGCACGTCCTGACACGGGGGAAGGAGGCGTTCAAGGAGCAGCTGGTCTCGCTCAACTGGGAGCGGCTCGGCAGCTCGGTGCTCACGGTCGCGTGGGCGGAGGCCGCGCTGGAGCAGGCGCTGGCGTACGCGAGCGATCGCGAGCAGTTCGACCGGTCGCTCGACGAGTTCCAGGGGATCGAGTGGCGGCTCGCGGAGATGTACCGGAACGTCGAGACCGCGGCGTCGCTCGTGTACATGTCGGCGGCGGGCGCGCAGGGACACGACCCCGCCCCGCCGCGGCTCCAGACGTCGACCGCGAAGCTCCACTGCTCGCAGATGGTCGAGGAGGTCGCGAGCGAGGCGGTCCAGATCGTCGGCGCCCGCGCCTACCAGCGGGGCCACCCGCTGGAGTACCTCTACCGCTTCGCGCGGAGCCGCCGGATCGCGGCCGGCACCGACGAGATGCAGCTGAACACCATTGCTCGGGCGCTGAAGGAGGACGGCGTGCCCCCGGTCTCGGCGCGGTAGCGCGGGCGTCTCGTCGGCTCGGCGCGGTAACGCGGGCGTCTCCGGCGCCGAGGTCCGACCCCGACGCTCGATCCCGGCCTCGCTACTCGTCGTACGACCGGCCGTAGTCGGGATCGCGCTTCTCGTTGAACGCGGCGACCGCCTCCTCGTGCTCGGGGTCGACGACGCAGTCCCACTGGTACTCCGCCGCCTTCCGGCAGTACTCGTCGAAGCTCTGCTGCGGGTCGATCAGGCGGTTCGTGTGCTGCACGGCGGTCCGCGGCTTGTCGCGGATCTCCTCGGCGAGCGCGGTCGCGGCCGCGAGCGCGTCCTCGGCGCGTTCGACCGCGAGCCCGACGTCGACCGCGTCCTCGGGCGTGATGTCCCGACCGGTGAGCAGGTACTCGCGCGCCTTCGACTCGCCGATCAGTCGGGGGAGGAGCCACCCGCCGCCGTCGCCGGGAACGAGCCCGACGTTGACGAACCCCTCGCGCATGACCGCGCCGTCGGCGATCGTGCGCAGGTCGCAGGCGAGCGCGAAGTCGCAGCCGGCGCCGATCGCCGGGCCGTTCACGGCGGCGACCGAGGGCGTCGCGGCCGTCCGGAGCCGCCAGACGAGCTGCTGGATGAGCCAGAGGAACGCCCCGTACTCCTCGGGGTACTGGTCGTCCCAGTCGGGCATCTCCGTCGTGTCCGCCCCGGCGCAGAAGCCGTCGCCCGCGCCCGTGAGGACCGTCGCGTACACGCCGTCGTCGCGCTCGGCGCGGCGCACCGCGTCGTTGAGTTCGAGGACCGTGGTCCGGGTGAAGGCGTTGTAGACGTCCGGCCGGTCGATGGTGACCGTCGCGACCCCCTCGCTCACCGCGTACCGGACGTCGTCGTAGTCGCGCGCTCCCCCGTCGCTCCCGTCGCCGGTTTCGTCGTCGGCTTCTCGGTCGGTTGCGTCGTCTGCCATACCGGAGGGCGGGCCGGCCCCCACAAATAGGTGTGCGGTCGGTCCTTGCGCCGACCGGGAACGCTTTTTGTCCGCGTCGCCCCACGCCGGGTATGCACCGCGTACGGTTCCGCGACCCGGCCGGATCGATCCGCGAAGGCACATACGACCCCGAGGGCGACACCGTCGCCTTCGGCGGCGACGAGCACGCGCTCGACGACCCCGCGATCGACGTGCTCCCGCCGACGGACCCCACGAAGATCGTCTGTATCGGGCGCAACTACGCGGACCACGCGGCCGAGCTCGGCAACGACGTGCCGGACCGCCCCCTGCTCTTCCTGAAGCCGCCGAACGCGCTGGCGGGCCACGGCGACGCGGTCACCGTCCCCGCGGGGAAAGACCGGATCGACTGGGAGGCGGAGCTGGCGGTCGTGATCGGCGAGCAGTGCAAGGCGGTCGACGCCGACGACGCGATGGACGTGGTCGCCGGCTTCACCTGCATGAACGACGTGTCGAACCGCGACGACCAGAACCGCGAGCAGAACTGGGTGCGCGGGAAGGCGTTCGACAACGCCGCGCCGCTCGGCCCGGTGATGGCGACCCCCGACGAGGTCCCCGCGGACGCGAGCGTCGAGCTCCGGGTGAACGGCGAGACGAAGCAGTCGAGCGACCGCGAGCACCTCATCTTCGACGTGCCGACCCTGATCGAGGAGATCACGACGTACCTCACGCTGGAGGCCGGCGACGTGATCGCGACGGGGACGCCGGAGGGCGTCGGCGCGCTCGCCGACGGCGACACCGTCGAGGTCGAGGTCGAGGGCGTCGGGACGCTCGAACACGACGTGCGCATCCCCTGACCGGCGGCCGGGGTCCCGTCGTCCGGCGCTCCCTGCCCCCGGATCGCACACCGGGTTTCCGGTGAACGCTTATGCCCGGGCCGCCGGTATCGATCGGCACGGAGACCGGTCCGTTCCGCCGCGGACACCGACGCCGGAGGGCCGGTCGCGAGCCCGAACGAATGTCACGAGACGACGCCACGACGGACGATCCCGATCCGGACCGCCGCGGCGGCACGGAGGCGGACGACCCCGACGCCGCGCCGGCGGTCGTTGCCGCCCGATCGAGCGACGCCGAGCCGGACACGGCCGAGATCCGCGAGCTGGCGGCCGCGGCCGGCTACGCGGTCGTCGGCGAAGTCACCCAGCGGCGCCGCGAGGACCCCACGTACGGGCTCGGTCGCGGGGGGGCGGAGGACCTGATGCGGCTCGCCGCCGAGACGGACGCGGCGGCGGTGATCTACGACGGTTCCCTCTCGCCGGGACAGACGTTCTCGGTCGGCGACCTGCTGCCGACCGACACCGCGGTCGTCGACCGCCCGCGGCTCGCGCTGGAGCTGTTCGGCGACGCGGCCGACTCCCGGGCGGCGGACCTGCAGCTCGAACTGGCTCGGCTCCGATACGAGCTCCCGCGGCTCCGGGAGACCGTCGCGCGGGATTCGAGCGAGGACGTCCGGCTTCGGCCGGAGGGCGACGGCCGCGTCCGCGACGTCGAGCGGCGGATCGAGTCCGCCGAGCACGCGCTCGACCGGCTCGCCGACGACCGCGAGAAACGGCGGGCCGAGCGCCGGGAGGCCGGGTTCGACCTCGTCGCCCTCGCGGGCTACGCCAACGCCGGGAAGTCGACGCTCGCGCGTCGCCTCGCCGACGACGTGGACGACCCGGAAGGCGCGGACGGTCCGGACGACACAGACGATCCGGACGGGGCGTCGATCGCGGGCGGTCCGGGGAGGTCGCCGTCGGCCGGCGACCGTCCCTTCGAGACGCTCTCGACGGCGACGCGGCGGGCGACCCTCGGGGGACGCCGGGCGGTCGTCACCGACACGGTCGGGTTCCTCGACGGTCTCCCCCACGAGGCGATCCGGTCGTTCCGCGCGACGCTCGACGCGGTTCGCCGCGCCGACTGCGCGCTGCTCGTCGTCGACGCGAGCGAGGAGCCGGCGACGGTCCGGCGGAAGCTCCGGACGTCGCTGTCGGCGATCGAGGCGACGGACGGGCCGGTGATCCCGGTCCTGACCAAGGTCGACCGGGTCGGCTCGAACGACCTCGCCGCCGCGGCCGACGCCTGCGAATCGGTGGCCGACGCGCTCGACGCCGACGAGGTCCCGGTCGCGGGCTCGCTCCGGTCGCCGGTTCCGGTCAGCGCGCGAAACGGCGCCGGACTCGGGGAACTCGTCGACGCGGTGGCGGACGCGCTCCCGACCGCGACCGCGGCGATGACCGTCCCGAACGGCGGCGACGCGCAGGCGGCGCTCTCCTGGGCGTACGACCGCGGCGTCGTCTCCGGCGTCGAGTACGCGGGGGAGACGGTCGCGGTCGAACT
The DNA here is from genome assembly GCF_024494565.1 of Halorubrum rutilum. The sequence continues at coordinate 30,583 of NZ_JANHDN010000004.1, read as the reverse complement.
CGCCGGCCGACCCGACGTCGTCGCGGCGGCGGAGCGACGGCTCGCCGGGGGCGACGACGGCGAGTCGTGAGCGACGGTCAAGACCACGCTTAAGCCCGAGCCTCCCCGACGCGGTACCATGCAACCACGCGATCTCTCGGACCACTCGCCGTACGTCCCGGGCCGGGGAGTCGAGGAGGTCGCCCGCGAGCGCGGGATCGACCCCGACGACCTGATCAAGCTCTCCTCGAACGAGAACCCGCACGGCCCGAGCCCGGCGGCGGTCGAGGCGATCCGGGAGCACGCCGACCGAGTCCACCAGTACCCGAAGTCCTCCCACACGGACCTCACCGCGAAGATCGCGGAGAAGTGGGGCGTGGCGACCGAGCAGGTGTGGGTCTCGCCCGGCGCCGACGGCTCGATCGACTACCTCGCGCGGGCCGCGTTGGCGCCCGGCGACGAGGTGCTCGTGCCGAGCCCCGGCTTCGCCTACTACGCGATGTCGGCCCGGTACCACCACGGCGACGTGACCGAGTACGACCTCTCCCCGGCCGACGGCTTCGCGCAGGACGCGGAGACGGTCCTGAGCGCGTACGAGGGCGAGCGGATCGTCTACGTCACCTCCCCGCACAACCCCTCGGGGTCGACGATGCCGCTCGACGGGATCGAGGCGATCGCGGACGCGACCGCCGAGGAGACGCTCGTCGTCGTCGACGAGGCGTACGGCGAGTTCGCCGCGGTCGACAGCGCGATCCCGCTCGTCGACGAGCGCGACGACGTGGCGGTGCTCCGCACGTTCTCGAAGGCGTACGGCCTCGCCGGGCTCCGGATCGGCTACAGCGTCGTCCCCGAGGCGTGGGGCGAGTCGTACGCCCGGGTGAACACCCCGTTCGCGGCGAACGAGCTCGCCTGTCGGGCCGCCCTCGCCGCCCTCGACGACGAGGCGCACGTCGAGGAGTCGGTCGCGTCGGCGCGGTGGGCCCGCGAGCACATCGCGGACGAGCTCGACGCGCCCACGGTCGAGTCGGCGGGGAACTTCGTGCTCGCCGAGGTCGGCGACGCGGAGCGGGTCGCCGACGCGGCCCAGGAGCGCGGTGTGATCGTCCGGGACTGCACCTCGTTCGGCCTGCCGGACCACGTCCGGATCTCCACCGGGACCCGCGAGGAGACGCGCGAGGCGGTCGAGCGCCTCAACGAGACGCTCGCCGACCTCGGGCTCGGTGTTCGGGCGTGAGCGGGGAGTCGTCCGCAGGGGACGGGGACGGTTCCGCCGACGCCGCCGGGACCGACCCCGACGCCCGCCCGACCCGCGTCGCCGTCACCGGCACCCCGGGGACCGGCAAGTCGACCGCGACGGCGCTGCTCGAAGGTGAGTACGACGTGATCCACCTCAACGATCTCATAAAGGGCGACGACGACCTCTGGACCGAGCGCGACGCCGACCGCGACACGCTCGTCGCCGACCTCGACGCGGTCCGCGAGCGCCTCGGCGAGTGGACGGGCGTGCTCGATTCCCACCTCGCGCACCGGTTCGACGTCGACCGCGTCGTAGTCCTGCGCTGTCGTCCCGAGACGGTCGAGGCGCGACTCCGCGAGCGCGGGGAGTCGGACGCGACGGCCGGGGAGAATGCGGAGAGCGAGGCGCTCGACGTGATCCTCTCGGAGGCCGTCGCGGAGCACGGCGCCGAGAGCGTCTACGAGATCGATACGACGGACCGCGACCCCGAGGCCGTCGCCGACGCGATCCGCGCCGCGATCGAGGGCGAGCGCGAGCCGAGCGCCGGCACCGTCGACTTCATCGATTATATATGACCCGCGACGGTCTTGACGGTAGATGACACTCGACCGGTACCGGTCGGTCGCGGACCGCCTGCTCGGGCCGTGGGTGCGCGCCGCGGCCAGGCTCGGGCTCTCGCCGGACCAGGTGAGCGTCCTCGCGTTCGGCGTCGCGGTCGCGGCCGCCGGCGCGTTCGCAGTCGGCGACCCGACCTTCTACGTCGCCGGCGCGGTCGCGGTCCTCCTCAACGGCTGGCTCGACCTCGTCGACGGGGCCTTGGCGCGCCACCTGGAGGTCTCCTCGGAGGGCGGCGACCTCCTCGACCACGTGCTCGACCGCTACGCCGACATCGCGGTCATCGCGGGGTTCACCGTCGGAATCGAGGCGTACGCGCTCGGCTTCCTCGCCGTCACCGGCGTCCTGATGACCTCGTACATGGGCACCCAGATCCAAGCCGTCGGCATCGGCCGCGAGTACGGCGGACTGCTGGGCCGGGCCGACCGGCTCGCGCTGATGGGGATCGTCGGGTTCGTCGCCGCCGTTCACTCGGCGCCGGTCGCGGCCGGCCTGAACGTCGTCGGCCTCCTGCTCGCCCTGTTCGCCGCGGTCGGACATCTGACCGCCGTCCAGCGGTTTCTCGGCGCGTGGTCCGATTTATAAGTCGGATCGCGGTGGTGCGGTGATTTATAACTCGCCGGCGACGCTGCGGTGAACACGTCCAAAGCCCCAGTTGACGAGGATGGCGCACGCTCGCTGCGCGCCTCACTCGGTCGCTCACGTTGTTCGCTCCCTCGTTGCGGTGTCGCCGGCGGCAAAGCCGCCGGCTGCCCGTGGCGCGTAGCGCCACACTGCTTACGTCGCCTGCGCCATCCTCGTCAACTGCCCCTTTGAGTCCCACCCCGACCGCACAGCACCGCACCTCACACCTCCCCAGCCTCGTCGGTCGCGGTCGCCGAGGGCGACCGCTCACGGGCACGCGCCACCACAGTATTATTTATAAGCGACCGCCCCCGTGCCCGTGGCGATCGAGACCGGAAGAGAACGTCTCACCCGCGAATGCGTCCGACGGAGCGATTACGGCCGCGTCGCCCGCGCGAACCACGTCTCCGGGTTCTGTCGCTTGACGCGGAAGCTCGGGAGCGCGTCGGCGTCGATCAGGTCGAGCAGGAACCCCCGGACGGGCGCCGGGTCGCGGTCGCTCACGATGAGACACTCCCCGCCGGCGTCGAGTTCGCGGAACCGCTCCTCGACGCGCTCCTTGCGCGTCTCCGGGTCGAGCCCGCGCAGATCGACGGCGTCCTCGGGCGGGTCGACGGTCCATATCTCCTCGTAGCGCTCGTCGACCGCGCCGGCGAGCGCGTCGGCGCCCTCGGGGAGCGCGTCGGCCGACGGGGCCGGCGTCGACTGCAGCTCCGGATCGAACGGGAGCTCCGCGAGCACCGGCAGCCCGAGCGCCTCGATCGGGTCGTCGCCCCCGAACAGGTCGTGGGGGGTGCCGCACTCGTCGCAGACGAACTCCCCCATGTTCGAGACGACGCCGAGCACGGGCACGTCGTTCTCCTCGAACAGCTCCAGCGCGCGGGCGGTGTCGGAGACCGCCGCGTGGAACGGCGTCGTGACGAGGACGACGCCGTCGACGGGAACCTCCTGAAGGGTGGTCAGCGTCACGTCGCCGGTCCCGGGAGGCATGTCGACGACGACGGTGTCGGGGTCGCTCCAGGCGACCGTCTCGAACAGGTCCGAGAGCGCGTCGTGGGCCATCGCCCCCCGCCACGCGAGCGGGCCGTCGTCGGAGAGCAGCCCCACGCTCATCACCTCGAGCCCGCCGACGTCGATCGGGACGGGGTTCCCGTCCTCGTCGCTGTAGACGGGGCCGCCCGCGTCGACCACTTCGGGGACGTTGGGGCCGTAGATGTCGGCGTCGAACAGCCCGACGGCGGGGTCGGCGCCTCCCTCGGCGTCCCCGGCCGCCAGCGCGCACGCCAGCGCCGTCGCGACCGTCGTCTTGCCGACGCCGCCCTTCGTGCTCGCGACCGCGATCACCCGGTCGGCGGCCCCGATCCCCAGCCGCCGGTCGTCGAGGTCCGGGCTCGGATCGACCTGCTCGACCCGGGCGGTGGAGACGCCGGGGACGTCGGAGGCGGCCCGGACCATGGCCGCCGACACTCGCTCGGCCGCGTCGGGGGGAAACTCGCGCAGGTCGGCCTCGATCGCGACCGTCCCGTCGTCGATCGAGAGGCCCTCGACGACGCCGGCCTCGAACGCGCTCACCTCCGCGTCGGGGTCGCGGACCCGTCGGAGCGCGGCCTCCACGTCGTCGGTCGAGAGGCTCGACCCGTCGGGGTTCGCACCCTCCCGGTCTTCGGGTCGGTTCTCGGGGGTCGATTCGTCCGCGGTCGGTCGGTCGGTGGTGAAGTCAGTCATCTGAGGCTTGCTCGGGTATCGACGCGGAGATTGGGGGCGCTCACAGGTCGGGCCGCCGGTTGAGCGTGCTCTCGCCCGGGAGGGCGGCGCTGTCGTTCTCGGTGCCGCCGCTGAACTGCCGCCGGAACTTCCCCGGGTCGGCGTCGAGCGCCCGCGCGGCGGTGCTGCGAACGACTCGCGGCTCCGACTCGTCGCCGGCGACCGCCTCGAGCCGGTCGGTCGCGCGCTCGTCGTCGACGCCGGCGAGCAGGTGGACGGCCCACTCCCGCAGCCGCTCGCTCTCCGCCCGCGAGCGGTCGAGCAACGCGGGGAGCAGGGCCTCCCCCCGGAGCTTGAACAGCGACACCAGTGCGTTCCTGACGACCGCGTGGTGGCCGTCGTCGAGGGCGGCCTCGATCGCCTCGACGTTGGCGGCCCGGTCGATCCGGTCGAGCGCGACGACGGCCTCGGCGCGGACCCACGGGTCGTCGTCCGCGAGCGCCTCGGTCGCGGCCGCGCTCGCTCGGTCCCCGCCGAGCCGGCCGAGCGACTCGACCGCGAACTGGCGCACGTCGGCGTCCTCGTCCGCGAGTCCGTGCTCGACGAGCGCCTCGACGGCGGCGTCGCTCCGGCGCCCCTCGCCGAGCGCCAGCGCCGCCCGGCGCCGCTCGACCGGGTCGCCGTCCGCGAGCAGCGAGACCTTCTCCGCGGCCTCTGTACCGCGGAGCGGCGCGGTGTCCGTCGCCTGGAGCTCGCGCTGTGAGGCCTCGCCGACGGTGACGTCGCGGTCCACCTCGATGTCCTCGAGCCCGTCCGGGTCGTCGCCGAACCCCGGGCTCTCCTCGGGGTGCACGCGGGGATCGGTGGGGCCGTCGGTCGCCTCGTCGGGGTCCCTCATCGGGCGCTCACCTCCGCGGTCGCGAGCAGGTCGTCCGGGTCGGCCGCGACGAGCGCGGCGCCGAGAGACGCCGCGAGCGCGGCGGTCGGCGTCGCCGGGACGCCGGCGACGAGCAGCACTCCCGCCCCCAGAGCGAGCGACCGGTCGCCGTCGCGGAGGCCGACGACCAGGGCGGCGACGCCGCCGAACGCCGCCGTCGCGACGAGGAGGTGCGGGCTCCCCACGACGCCGAACCCGGAGAGCAGCGCGCTTCCGGTCACGTACGGCGCGGCGGCGCTCGCGGCGACGACGCCGAGGAAGCCGCCCGCTCCCGCGAGCAGCGCGAGGCGGTCCGTCTCCGCGGGGACAGCGAGAAGCGTCACCGCGAGGAGGAACGCGACGGAGCCGGCCCCGCGGACGCTCGCGCCGAGCCCCCACGCCGTCCCGACGAGCGAGAGCCCGATCGCGGCCGGGAACGCCGCGGCGACGACGCGTCGCCGGAGCCCCACGTAGGTCGTCGGCCGCCCCAGGGCGTGCGCGAGGGCGACGGCGGCGCCGGCGGGGACCGCGACCGCCGCCGCGATGGCCGCGGCGTCGGAGACGGTCGCGAGAACCCCGAACACCGCCGCGAAGAGGAGTCCGACGCGGACGCCCGAGCGGTCCGACGCGAGCGCGAGCGTCGCGAGCGCCGCCCCGACACCGAGCGCGGCGGCAGCGCTCGCGGCCGGGATCGCCCGGCTCGGGATCCCGACCGGAGCGAACGGGACGTTGTACGCGATCCGGATCGCGGTCGCCGCGGCGACGGCGGCCGCCGCGGTCCCGAGGACGGCGAGGAGCCGTCCGTCGAGCGAGGCCTCGCGCTGTCGGCGCTCGGTCGTCGCGTCCTCGGTCGCGTTCGAGGGCGGACCGCTCACGGCCTCGGCGTCGTCGCGGTCGGACTCGACGGCCGGGGTCGACGCGGTCACGCGTCCTCACCCCCGTCGCTGTCGGACTCCGCGCCGCTTCCCGCGCCGACGTCGAGCCGGGCCGCGAGGTCCGAGACGTCGGCCGCGACGAACTCCGCGAGGAACGCGGCGAGCCGACCGTAGACGCCGGTTCCCGGCTCGGAATCGAGCGCGTCGTCGAGCCCGGCGGCGAGCATCGAGAGGTGGCGGTCGTGGAAGTCGAGCCGCGCGCGGTCGTAGCCGTCCCCGTCGCCCTCGGTCGCCGCGGCGAGCCGACAGAGGTAGCCGGCGAACTCCACCTCCAGCCGGAGGTTGTCGTGGTGGCGGCGCTCGTCGCCGCCGACCTCGCAGCCGAAGTGCTCGTACGCCCGCGCCAGGTCGAGGTTCACGTCGTTCCACGAGGCGTCGGACCGGTAGGTCGACTCGTACAGGGACGCCGGCGGGCCCTGGTTCTCGATCGTCCCGTCCGTCCCGTCGATCACCTCGGAGTAGCCGACGACGAACAGGTCGTTGTACCGGGCCGCGAGGGTCTCGCGGTCGTCGTCGACCGTCAGGTCCGGGGGGTCGACGTCGAGCCCCGACCGGGCGACGAGCGTCGACATCGCGCGGTCGATGGAACCGTCCGCGAACCCCTCGTACGGCTCCGGAGTCGGCTCGTCGAACGCGCTCGCGAGGAGCCCGTAGACCGCCCCGCGGGCCCCCGTCTCGGTGTCGACGGCCTCGTCCGGAGGGCGACCGTCGGGGTGCTCCGAGTCCTCGAAGTCGCCGTTCCGGTCGGCGGTCGATTCGGACACGGTCACGCACCCCTCGTGCGGCGGATCCCCTCGACGGTCACGAGCGTGGTGAACACGACCGCGATCCCGGCGATGGTCCAGAGGACGATCTCGTAGGGGGCTCCGGTGTCGTCGGTGAACGAGAGGTAGAACCACTCGCTCGCGGCCTTCCGCCCGGAGCGCTCGTCGTTCGAACCCTCCCAGACCGCGAACGCGACGTTCGTGTCCGCCTCGGTGGTGAGGTCGGTGACGTTCGCGCGATCGCCCGGGAGCGGGCGGGAGAACACCACCGTCCACCGGCCGTCCCCGTGGGTCGCCGCCGTTCGGACCGCCGATCCGGTCATCTCGGTCGTGCTCCCCGGGCCGCCGGCGAGCAGCGACTCCGACGCGCCGGCGCCGTTCCAGTACCAGACGTTCACCGGGTTCTCCGTCGACCCCATCGCGAGCGGCGGACGCTCAGTCGGCGAGGCCGGGAACTGGACCGCGGCGGCGTCGGCGAACTCCCGGATCCCGTCGGTCGAGGTGTTGGCCGTCGGGTCCGACCACGACACGCGGAGGAACAGCCGTCCGTCGGTCCGAACGGCCTTCACGCGGGCGGCGTCGACCGCCGTCTCCGACCCCTGCGGGACCGCCGCGCCCGCGCTGGTCATCGGCAGTTCCACGGTCTCCGCCGACCCCCACGCGGACCCGTTCGGTTCGGCCAGGTCGGCCGCGTCGCCCCGCCGGTCGACCGGTATCTCGTAGGCCCCCTGCGCGTCGGCGAGCGCCGGGAACGCCGCGGTCGCGGCCACGAGGGCGACCGCGACCGCGGCCGCGAGCGCGAGGTCACGGGACGCGACGCCCCGGAACGCGAGGCGCCGGTCTCCGGTCCCGTCGGCGTCGTCCTCACGCCGCATCGTCGAACACCTCCAGCCGGTACTGGTCGTCGTTGTTCACGGTCGAGAGGATCTCCATGAGCTCGCTCTCCTCGCCGCGCTCCGCCCGCTCCCGCTCGCGGGTGATCGTGTTGAGCGCCTCCTCCACCCGCGGGCCGAACAGCTCCTCGAGGTAGTTCAGCGGGATGCGATCGGCGTCGACCGTCTCGCCGTCCTCGCCGGTCTGCGGCGGCGCGTACGGCGGGATGTAGTAGACGTTCGGCTCGGTCCGGTACTCGGGATGGAGGCGGAGCGCGACCTCGTACTCGTTCACCAGCGCGTGGATCGGCCCGTCCTCGTCGTCGAGGAACCCGACGTGCCGGAGCTGCGGCGGACAGTCCTCGGCACAGGACGGGGGACGCACCTCTCCCTCGGGGCCTTCGCCCTCGATTCGCGGGTAGCAGAAGATGCACTTCTCGCTCGTCTTCGTCTGCGCGTTGTAGAACACCTTCTTGTACGGACACCCCTCGACGCAGTAGCGGTAGCCGCGACAGCGGTCCTGGTCGACCAGGACGATCCCGTCCTCCTCGCGCTTGTAGATCGCGGAGCGCGGGCAGGCCTCGACGCAGGAGGGGTGCGTGCAGTGGTTGCAGATCCGGGGGAGGTAGAAGTAGTAGGAGTTCGGGTACTCGCCGGCCCCCTCGTCCTCGTCCCAGTTCGGCCCCCAGTCGGCGTTCTCCAGCGGGCGGAGGGGCTCGTCGCTGCCCTCGTACATGATCGCCTCGTGGTTGAACTCCCACGGGCGGCCGTACGCCTCCTCGTCGGGGAGCTCGCCCGGCGTCCGCTCTTGGCCTTCCTCGTCCCAGCCGCCGCCGAGCTCCTCCCAGTCGCGCGGGTAGCCCGCGCCGGGCTTCGTCTCGACGTTGTTCCAGTACATGTACTCGCGGCCGCCCGACTCGGTCCAATTGGTCTTGCAGGCGATCGTGCACGTCTGACAGCCGATGCACTTGTTCAGGTCCATCACCATCGCGACCTGGTGGTCGACGCCCTCGGCGATCGGGACGTTCCCGTCGTCGGCCTGGCGCGCTCGCCCCTCGTCGCCGACTCGCCCCGTCCCGTCGTCGTCGGTCTTGCTCATCGGTCACCACCCCCGAGCAGGTCGGTCACGCGGTCGAGCGGCCCGGACGCGCTTCCGTCCGCGCCGTTCGCGGTCTCGTCGGCGTCGCCGTCGGAACCCTCGCCGCCGCCGACTCCGCCCGCGAGCGATTCGGCCCCGTCCTCGACGGCCTCCACCTCGACGCGCACGTCGCTGTTCACGCCGGTCGGGCCCCAGTAGTTCGGGAAGAAGTGGAGGTGTTCGCCCGAGTCCTCCGGGTATCGGACGAGCTGCGTCGGCTTCATGTACATCGGGACGAGCGAGTTGAAGTTGTTCCGGTCCGGGTACTGGAACCGCTCCCAGCTGAAGAAGTGCCTGGCGGTGCCCGGCTCGCCGCTCGGGTAGATCTTCGCCTGCACCTCGACCGAGTCCAGGTCGTTGTACACCCGCACGGTGTCGCCGTCCTCGATGCCGCGCTCCTCGGCGTCGTCGGGGTTGAGGTAGACGGTCGGCTCGCCGCGCTGGAGCCGGAGCATCTTCGTGTCGTCGCGCCACGTCGAGTGGATCGACCACCGGCTGTGCGGCGTGTTGTAGCTGAGCGGGTACTCCGACTTCTCCTGGAGGACCGGCGACTCCTTGTGCGTCGGGAGCTCCTCGCCGAGCTCCAGGAACCAGTCGTGGTCGATGTAGTACTGCTGACGACCGGTGAACGTCGGCCACGGCTCCTTGTCCTGGACGTAGTCCTTCCACGGCGTGTACGCCTCCCCGTCCTCGATGTCGGAGGTCCAGTGGTCGCCGGTCGCGAGGAGCCGTCGGGGCTGCTCGTCGATGTCGTCGAACTCGATCCGCTCGGTCGTGTCGGACGGATTCGTCTCCTCGGAGTTCTCCAGGATGAACTCCGCGGCCGCCCGGTCCTCGGCGAGCGCGTCCGCCTCGCCGGTCTCCCAGTCGCGGACGTAGTCGTCGTGGACCGACTGGAGGTCGATCTGCCGGTCGAACTTCCGATCGTCGACCGGGCCGGCGTCGCGCTCCTCGGCCACCTCCTGGATCTTCTCGGCGAGCGCTCGGAATATCTCCCAGTCCGTCTTGGCCTCGCCGAGGGGTTCGACGGCCGGCGTGAACGGGTGCACGTAGGTGTGCATGTCGGTCTCCGAGAGATCGTGCTTCTCGTAGTGGCTCGCCGTCGGGAGGACGATGTCGCTGTTGAGCGCGGTCGAGTCCATCCGGAAGTTGACGTCGACGACCAGGTCGAGCTTGGGCCACAGCTCCTCCTCGACCGCGACGTTGCCCTTGGCCTGGTTGAAGTAGTTCCCGCGCCAGACGAACATCACCCGCGGGTCCGGCCGCGAGCCGTCGTCGCGTTCGCTCGGGTACAGCGGCATCCACCCCTTCTCGACCGACTCGCGGATTCTGTCGGCGGTCTCGGGGTCCGTGTTCTCCATGATGCCGGCGTGGTAGTACGTCCACAGCGTCGTCGGGACCCCGCGCACGCTCCCGGTCGGGAACGAGAGGGTCTGCCACCCCTCGTACGTCCAGATCTTCTCCTGGCCGACGTAGTGGTCGAGCCCGGTCCCCTGGCGGCCGAGGTTCCCGGTGAGCGTGACGAGGAGCTGGATCGCGCGGTTCCCGAGGTCGTTGTGGTACCAGTCGTTGACCCCCTTCCCGTGGATGATCTTCGCGCGGTCGGCGTCGGCGAACTCGCGGGCGATCTTCCGATGTGTGAACTCCCCCACACCGGTCAGCTCGTGCACCCGTTCGGGGGTGTACGCCGACAGCTCGTCGCGGAGGTTCAGCCAGACCGACCGCGTCTCGACGCTCCCGTCGTCGGTGTCGACCGTCCGTTCGGCGGCCAGGTCGGGATCGAAGTCGAGCGCGATGCTCGCGGACGCGTCGTGCTGACCGTCGCGCTCGCCCAGCGAGCCGGGCGCCGCCCTGAGCCCGCCGTCCGCGTCCTGCATGACGAACACCTTCTCTGGGCGGTCGGCGTCGACGGAGAGCCCGGCGACCTCGCTCGCGCGGAGGAACTTCCCGGTGTCCTCGCGGACGAGCAGCGGCATGTCGGTCTGTTCTTTTAAATGATCCTCGTCGTACAACCCCTCGTCGACGATGGTTCGAGCCATCCCGAGCGCGAGCGCGGTGTCGGTGCCGGGTTCGGGACCGATCCACTCGTCGCAGTGGATCGCCGTCTGGCTGTAGTCGGTGAAGATCCCGACCCGCTTCGCGCCGTCGTAGCCAGCCTCGAGGAAGTACTTCGCGTCGGGGATCCGCGTGACGTTGATGTTCGAGCCCCACGCGATGATGTAGTCGGCGTTGTACCAGTCCGCGCTCTCGGCGTTCTCGGTCTGGGTCCCCCACGTGATCGGCTGACCCGGCGGGAGGTCGGAGTACCAGTCGTAAAACGAGTGGCTGACGCCGCCGAGCAGGTTGATCAGACGGCTCCCGGAGGCGAACGATACCGGGCTCATCGCGGGGATCGGCGTGAAGCCGCTTATCGCGTCGTACTCCTCGTCTTCGACCGCGTCGACGACCTCGTCGGCGATCTCGGTGAGCGCCTCGTCCCACGAGATCCGCTCCCACTTCCCCTCGCCGCGTTCCCCGGTCCGCCGGAGGGGGTGGGTGACGCGGTGGTCGGCGTTCACGTAGTCGGTGAAACACGCACCCTTCTGACACCCGCGGGGGTTCGGGTCGGGCAGCGACTCGTCGAACCGGGGGTAGTCGCCGGCCTGCTCCTCGCGCCACACCTGCCCGTTGCGGGTGTACACCTGCCAGGAGCAGCTCCCCGTGCAGTTCACGCTGTGGGTAGAGCGGGCCGTGTCGTCCCAGTCCCACTCCTCGCGGTAGAGGTCCTCCCAGTCGCGGTACGGGTAGTCGCCGATCGGGTCGTCGACGACCTCCAGCGCGTTCATCTCCGTGAGGTCCTGTGCGCTCCCCAGTCCGGTCGCGCCGACGGCGGCGGCCGCCCCGACCCCCTTCAGGAAGTCGCGACGGGCGGCGGCGACGTCGTCTCGCGTCTGTTCGTCCGTGGCGTCTGTCGTGTCAGTCATTGTTTGTCGATGAGTACGGTCGAGAGACCGAGCGCGGCGCCCAGGGCCGCGAGCGCCAGGCCCGTCGGGGTGCCGCCGCCCGCGTCGAGGCCGGCGGCGATCAGCCCGACGCCGCCCAGTTTCGTCAGTCGGTCCGCCCACCGGTACCGGCGCGGCGACAGCCTCGCGATGGGGGTCGAGTCAGTCATCGGCGACCTCCTCCGTGTCACCGGGCGCGTCGCCGGATCCCGTCCCGCCGGAGCCGTCGTCGAACCCGCCGAGGACCCAGTACGTGACGGTCCCCGCAGCGGCGGGCACGAGGATCAGGGCCGCGGTCAGGTAGGGCCGCAACACGGCGGTCGACGTCCCGAGGATGTCCGCGAGGATGACGTCCATCCCCGCGACGGAGGCGACCATCACGAGCGTGACGCCGACGATCCCGACCGCGGTCGGGAACGGCCGGTCGAGGTAGTTCCGCGTGAAGTGCTCCGGCTCCTCGGCGCGGTCGACGAACGGCCAGACCACGACGGCGAGGAACACCAGCCCGGGCAGCAGCACGCCGCCCACGAACTCGGAGCTGACGTGGACGCCCAGGACGTCGAAGCTCAGCCACGAGGGGGTGAGCTTCAGGAAGCCGTACCCCCACATCAGGAACCAGTCCGGCATGATGAGCGAGGGGGTCGAAGCCGGGTCGTTCGGTCCGTACGCGGCGATGTTGTGGACGGGGAGGAACCCCGCGAGCAGCGAGAGCACGGCCATGGTGAGGAAGAAGACCATCGCGCTCACCGCGGTCTGGTTCGGGAACGCCGGGAGCCCGATCACGACGCTGTCGTCGTCGCGGTCGAGCACCGGTCGCTCCCCGTCTGCCGCGCCGGTCGCGTCGCCCGCCGGTCGCCCCCCGTCGGCCGCGCCGGTCGCGTCCCCTGCCGGCTCGTCGCCCGTCGATCCGTCGTCCCGCGGCGGGCGGGCGCTCCCGGCGACTTCCCGACTCACCGGCGCCGGATCGACGTCACCGTCGCGCCGGCCCTCCGTGTGTTTCTGCCGGAGCAGGATCGCCATGTGGACGGCGATGAGCCCGGCGATCGCGGCCGGGATGAGGAACACGTGGAGGAAGAACAGCCTGGGGATCGTCGCGCTCGTCGGGAACTGCCCCCCGAACACGATGCTCGCGATCGGGTCGCCGACGACGGGGATCGAGCTGGCGACGTTGTAGCCGATCCCGACCGCCGTGCTCGCGAACTCGTCGTACGGGAGCGAGTACCCCGTGTAGGCGGCGAACATCGCCAGACCGGCGAGCCCCGTCCCGACGACCCAGTTCGGCTCGCGGGGGTTGCGGTACGCGCCGGTGAAGAACACGCGGAGCATGTGGAGCGCGATGGCGGCGACGAACAGGTGCGCCGCCCAGTGGTGCATGCGTCGCAGGAACATCCCGAACGGGACGTCGTAGGTGATGTTGAGCACGCTCTTGAACGCGGCCGGGACCTCCTCGCCCCGATAGCGGACGACGCTGCCGGCGTACTCGACGGACGCCGTGCTCGGCTCGTAGAAGAACGCGAGGAAGGTGCCCGTCGACACGAGGATGACGAAACAGAACAGCGCCACCTCGCCGAGGAGGAACGAGTCCTCCGCCGGGAACGCCTTCCCGAGGAAGTCGCTCGCGTCGTCCAGGTCGAGCCGGGAGTCGACCCAGTCGTAGGCGTCTCGGACGCGGTCGGCCGCGGCGTCGGTCCGGGACATCACTCGCCCCCCGCGCCGACCGGTCCCTGGAAGTCGCCGGTCGCGATCAGGTAGCCCTCACTCGACACCGTGATCGGGAGCTGCGGGAGCGACCGCGGCGGCGGTCCCCCGACGACCTGCGCCCCGGTCGTCGGATCGAAGCGGCCGGAGTGGCACGGACAGACGAGCACGGTTCCGTCGCGGCCGTCGACCATGCAACCGGCGTGGGTGCAGACCTTCGAGAAGGCGGCGTAGCCGCTGACGACGTACTCGTCGCGCACCTCGCTCGCGTACGCGGACTCCTCGAGCCTGACCAGGAGGGTCGGCGCGTCCTCGATTCCCGGCCGCGGCTCCGGGAACACGGTGAGCAGCTCGCCCGGGCCGAGGCGGTCCTCGCCGACCCGCTCGCCCGCGCCGTCGACGAGCGGGACGCCGTCGGTGTACACCGGGCCCTGGTACTTGCGGTCGAAGACGCGCGTCAGGCCGGCGACCGGCGCAGCGAGACTGCCGACCGCGGTGATCCCGCCGACGGTCGCGAGCAGCTTCGCGTAGTCGCGCCGCTCGAGCTCGGCCCGCGCGTCCCGCCAGAACGGCCCGTAGATGCTGGGGTCGACCGCGAGCCCGTCGTCTCCCTCGGGACAGGCGTCACATCGGTCGCCGCTCTCTGGGACGCCGCGTCCGTCGGGACCGTCGGACTCGCCCCCCTCGTGCCCGTCTCGCCCGTCGCGGTCGGGTGCGGTCGCGTCACCGGTCATCCGTGATCCCTCCGTTCGGCGACCTCGACGTGGGGCATGAACCAGGCGTAGTAGGAGACGGTCGAACCGAGGAGCGACATGAACAGCCCGAACGCGTAGAGGCCGAAGTACTGGGTGCGCGCCAGCGTCAGGTACTCGGCGGTGAACAGCGCGGCGAAGACGATCGAGAGGACGGTGAGTCCCCCCATCGCCACGAGCCCCTCGACGGCGTCGCTGGCGTCCCTGTACTCGACGACCCACCGGTCGTCCGTCTCCAGCCACGGGAAGGTGAGCCCGTCCGGGCGCTCGGACGGTCGGGCGCGGGCCGCGCCCCCGTCGGTGGCGGCCGAGTCGGGCGCGCCGGCTCCCTGCTCGTCGGGACGCGCCGCGCGGTTCATGAAGCGGTGGAAGAAGGCCACGGCGCCGAGCAGCGCCAGCAGCGCGATCCAGACGATGACGCCGACCTGGCTCGGCGAGAGCTTCGTCGGCGCGTCGACGATTCCCTCCAGCGGTTGCATCTCGCTGACGCTCTGATCGATCCTGATCTCCTCCGACGACGGCTCCCCGTGCATCCCGACGTACCAGGTCGGGAGCAGCACGGCGAGCACGACGAGGAGAATGACGGCCGTGCGTCGGTCCATTATGTGAAGTGTGGGTGAGTCCGTCTCTTGGCGGTCCGGGGAGGCCACGGCGACAGCGACGCCGGTCCTCCCGCGACGGTACCTCGCTGCCGGTCGGGGCCGAGACCCGCGTCCGCTGTCCCGCGCCAGCCGCTCCGCGCCCGGCGGGATCCGGGCGGCGCCGCTTCGACGCGGGTCGAACGAGTCGACCTCGGCCCGTGAACGAGTCCCGCTCCGGTCGTGATGTGCGTGTCAGTAGTGCGTACGTACGTCTGCGCCGGAAACGGACAAACAGCTACTCCCGAACTATTCGGTGGTTTAAGGGCGGTCTTCGGCGAACACCTGCGTGAGCACCGTCTCGGTCACGATCCGGAGGTGCTCGGAGACGGTCGACTTCGCGAGGCCGAGTTCGTCGGCGACCGCCTCAGTAGCGGCGCCGTCGCCGTCGAAGTACCCCCGCTGCACCGCCACGGCGGCGACGGACCGCTGTCGCTCCGTCACCTCGCTGAGGTCGACGATGACCGCGTCCTCCCTTCCGGCGGTCTCGTCCCTGTCGACGAGAACGTGTCTGAGATCGGCCTCGTCGAAGGCCGCCCGGATCGCTCGCAGCTCGCCGTAGCCGGCCAGCACGAACGAGGCCACCAGCTCGCCGTTCTTCACCTTCGCCTCGTACGGGGAAACCGGCAGGTCCGCGAACGCCGGCGGGAAGCCGCGGCACTCGCAACCGTGGTCGGACCGGTCGGCCGAGACGGCGGCGGAGTCCCCGCACCCGCCGGCGTCCGCGTCGCCCGCGTCGCCCGCGTCGTCTGCGTCACCCGCGTCGTCTGCGTCACCCGCGTCGGCCGACGTCTCACGTGTCACACGCGCGTCCTCATCGCCCACGTCGTCCTCATCGCCTGCACTCGGTCCGCGGGCGAGGTCGTACCGGCCGTGCGCCTCGCCGGCGAACTCCAAGATGTCCAGTCCGGCCGGCGGGTCCTCGGGCGCGTCCTCCGCGACGAAGTCGATCCGCCCGCGGACGACGTCGACGCGGACCTCTCGCACCGACGTCCGCTCGGAGAGGGCCGCCACCGGACACTGCGGACACGTCGGGACCGCCACTCGCACCTGGATCGTGTCTGTCACATCGGCGGCCCGTACGACGGGTGGCGGCAAAAAGCTTGGAGACGGTCACCGGACCGAGCCGCCGGCCCCGACCGAGGGATCAACTTAAAAGCGTCCGGCCGGAACGAGGGGGTATGCCGACCTTCGAACTGAACCTCTCGGACGACGTCTACGCGGAGTTCCAGCAGCTCGCCGAACAGGAGTTCGTCTCCGAGGAACAGGCCGCGGAGGACCTGATCGCCTCCGGCATCGAGGCGTACAACGTGAGCGTCGTCGACGACGAGCCGCGCGACGAGATGCTCGACGGCGCGGAGAACAACATGTTCGACACCGCCGAGGACCCCGGGAGCCTCGAAGACGACCGGCTGTAGCGGCCCCGCTTCTCGCGTCGACGTCCGACGCCCGCCTCAGTACCCCAGCCCGAGCAGCCGGTTCGCGAGCAGCGTCACCAGCCCCAGCGCCATCACGCCGGCCAGCAGCCCGAACGCGACCCCCCAGCCCGCGACCTCGGAGAGGGTCCCGACGACGACGCTGCCGGACGCGCCGAGCACCATGTACGCCGTCCGGACGAGCCCGAACCCGGCGCCGCGCTCGGCGTCCGACAGGAGGTCCATGAACCGCGACTGGACGGGCGCGCCCCACGACATCGCGACGCCGACGAGACAGACCGCCCCGACGGTCGGGGCGAGGCCGAGGTCGAAGCGCGCCGTCGCGACGAGGAGCCCGTAGCCGAGGACGCCGGCGCTCATCGTCCCCATCGCGGTCGCGTCGCGGCCGAACCGGTCGGAGAGCGACCCCGTCACCGGCTGGGTCCCGCCGTGGACGAGGAAGTACAGCGAGAACAGCAGCGCCGAGAGCGCGGTCGAGAGCTCCCCTCCGACGTCGAGGAACGTCGGGAGGAAGGAGGCGGTCGCCTGCCACGTGAACGCGCCCATCGTCGCCAGCGCGGTCGTGTAGAGGATCGGCGGCCGCGAGAGCAGCTCGACGAGCGAGCCGAGCGCGAACCGCTCGCGCATCGCCTGGTCGGGGCGGCCCGGCTCCGTGGGCCGCACCCGCCACGCGAACAGGGCGAAGACGGGCACCGCGACCGCGACGCCGAGGAGGATCCCGGCGCGCCAGCCGTACCGCGAGCCGACGAGCGCGGCGAGCGGCGGCGCGGCGAGCCCGGCGATCGGCCCGCCGGCGACGTGGACGCCGATGGCCCGGCCGATGTCGTCGAACTGCTTGGCGAGGAACGTCGTCGCCACCGAGTAGTGGAGGCCGGCGCCCGCGCCGAGGACCACGGTGAACAGCATGAAGACGGCGATAGAGGGCGAGGCAGCGATGAGCAGCGAGGCGACCGCGGTGGCGCCGACCGCGGTCAGGACGACGGCGCGCTCCCCGTAGCGGTCGCCGAGGACGCCGGAGGGGAACTGCGCCAGCGCGTACGCCAGCCACATCCCGGAGAGCGCGAGGCCGACCGTCGCGTTCGTGACGCCGAACCGCGCCGTGATCCGCGGGACCAAGGGACTGATGACCAGCCGCGCGACCATCGTCGCGGTGAACGCGAGGGTACAGAGGGCGAGCGCCGTGTGCCGGTACCGCCAGTTCACGGGCGCCGTTCTCGACCCGGGACAAAGCGGGTTCCGGTCGCGGCCAGCCGGGCCGGGTGTGGCGTGCGGTCGCCCCGCACGCGACGCGGGACCGACGCGGGATCCCCGCGAGCGCGACTCGGGATCCGGCCGGACCAGAGCGGGCCCCTTCAGACCTCGAAGGCGATCGGATACTCCGTGAGGTTCTCGTACCCGTCCTCCGTGACGACCACGAGGTCCTCGATCCGGACGCCGCCGACGTCGGGGTCGTACAGCCCCGGTTCGACGGTGATCACGTGGCCGGGCTCCAGCTCGCCGCCGCCGCTCGCGAGCCGCGGCGACTCGTGGACGTCGAGGCCGATCCCGTGGCCGGTGGAGTGGATGAACCCCGTCTCGGTCTCGGGGTCGGTGCGGAACGTCGGGTGGCCGGCCGCCTCGTACACCTCGCAGGCGGCGGCGTGGACGTCCTCGCCGGTCGCGCCCGGCTCGACCGCGTCGAGCGCGGCGGAGAGCGCGCGCTCGGTGAGGTCGTACCGCTCCCGGAGCGCCGCCGGCGGCTCGCCGACGCAGAACGTCCGGGTCATGTCGGCGTTGTACTTCGTCGCCTTCGACCTGGGAAAGATGTCGACGATGATCGCCTCGTTCGCCCGGAGCGGGCCGGAGCCGCGGTCGTGGGGGTCGGCCGCCCGCGCGCCGCCGGCGACGATCGTCTCGTCGAGCGCGCAGCCGTGCCGGAGCAGCGTCACCTCGATCTCCTCGGCGACGCGCTCGCTGGTGAGCGGCTCGCCTTCCGCGAGCAGGACCCCCGGCTCCGCGTCGGCGTCGCCGTCGGCGGACGCCTCCTCGCCGGCCACGTCCGCGCTCGCGAGCAGCTCCTCGGCGGCGCGCATCGCGGCCTCGTTCGCCCGCTGCGCCTCGCGGATCGCCTCGACCTCCTCGTCGGTCTTCACGGCCCGGACCTCCCCGAGGCGGTCGTCGCCGTCGACCGCGACGTCGACCCCGCGCTCGCGCAACGCGTCGGCGGTGCCGACCGGGCCGCGCGGCGGCATCGACACCGACTCGACGCCCTTGTCGCGCACGAAGTCGGCGTACATGTCGTACCGCTCCTCGCGGCCGCCGTACTCGTAGCCGTAATCGGCGTGACGCTCGACCGCGTCTGCCGTCGACTCGGTCCTCGCCCGCCCGTACTCCAGCCCGGAGACGAGCAGGTGGACCTCGCCGTCGACGTACAGCGTCAGGAACGGGTCCGGGCCGGTGAACCCGGAGAGGTACAGCTGGTTCGCGTCCTCCTGTGACGCGTCGAGCAGGTAGCCGTCGGCGTCGAGGTCGGCGAGCGTCTCGTCGAGGCGTGCGCGGTTCATACGCGAGTTGCTCGGGCGACGCCCAAATCGGTTGCCCTCGCGGGACCGTCGGACCGGAGGCGACGACCGGCCGCGAACCGAGCCGCGCCGCGAGCCGGAACAAGGCATATGCCGCTCGCTCGGGAACGACCGGCCCGCGATGTCGGCGGACGGGCGAACCACCCTCTGGTCGTTCGTGGCCCTCCCCTCCGGCTGGCTCCCGGTCGTCGTCGCCTGCGGGAGCGCCGCCGCCCTCGTCGGGCTGGCGGCGACGTGGGCCGGGCTCGCGGTCGCGGGCGTGTCTCCGGGGGACTCCGAAGTGGCCCGATGGATGGTCGGGGGACCGATATCGGCGGTCGAGGGGACGGTCTGGTTCCTCTTCGACGCCCACTGGGTGCAGACGCGAACGGGGGCGGCCCTGTCGAACCTCGTCATCTACGGTCACCCGCTGATACAGGCCGACGCCGCGCTGTGGCCGCTCCGCGCGGTCGTTGCGGTCGCCGCGCTCGGCGGCGCGGCGGCCGTTCGCTACCTCGGCGTCGACGAGGAGCTGAACGGACTCGTCGCCGGGGCGGCCACCGCGCTGGGATACCTCCCGGCGATGCTCGCGCTGCGCGCCGTCTCCCGCGTGCCGCTCACGCGCCACGCGGCGGGCGGTGTCGCCCCGATATCGGACGCCGACGGCGTCCCCGCGTCGGCGGTGAGCGGCGTCGCCGCCGGGCCGGACCTCGCCGCGGCGCTCGCGCTCGTGACCGCGGTGAGCCTGACCCTCGGGGGCGTGGCCGGCGCCCTCGCCGCGGGGACCGCGTCCGGCGAGTGACCGGAGCGAGCCGCGTCGAGGAAGCGACCGGCGAGAGCCGCGTCCGGTCTCGGCCCCGAGCACGAACCGTTTTGACGCGGCGGCGCCCCGATCCGCGCATGAACCCGTCAGTCGACGCCGACCGCCTCCGGGCGGACCTGGAGGCGAACGCGGCGTTCGGTCGCGTCGAGCACGACGACCCGGAGAAGCGCGGGCGAACGAACCGGACCGGGAGCGAGGCGAACGCGGCCGCCCGGGACCGGCTGGTGGAGCGGCTGGCGGCGGCCGGCCTCGACGTCGCCGTCGACGAGGTCGGGAACGTCCTCGGGACGTGGACCCCCGACTCCGCGGACCCGGCGGCCGCGCCCGTCGTGAGCGGGAGCCACCTCGACAGCGTCCCCGACGGCGGGATCTTCGACGGCCCGCTCGGGGTGTACGCCGCGCTGGAAGCGGTGCGGGCGATGCAGGACGGGGGCGTCCAGCCGGCGCGCCCGATCGGCGTCGTCAGCTTCACCGAGGAGGAGGGGGCCACGTTCGGCGACGGGCTGCTCGGCTCGTCGGCGGCGACCGGCGAGACGGACGCCGAGGCGGCGCTCGCGCGCGAGAGCGACGACGGCGAGACGCTGGGCGAGGCGCTCGACCGGATCGGCTACCGCGGCGACGACGCCATCGACCCCGGGACGTGGGCGGCCTTCTACGAGCTCCACGTCGAGCAGGACACCGTCCTAGAGGAGGCCGGTGCGGACGTCGGCGTGGTGACGACGATCACGGGGATCACTCACTGCGAGGCGACGATCGAGGGGGAGGCGAACCACGCCGGCGCGACCGCGATGGGGGACCGGACCGACGCGCTCGCGGCCGCGAGCGAGTTCGTCCTCGACGTGGAGGCGGCCGCGAACGCGGTCGTCGACGGGTCGAGCGCCTCCGCGGTCGGCACCGTCGGGTCGCTCTCCGTCTCGCCGAACGCGACGAACGTCGTTCCGGGGCGCGTCGACGCCGGCGTCGACGTCCGGGACGTCGAGGCCGAGTCGACGGAGGCCATCGTCTCGGCCGCGCGCGAGTCGCTCGCCCGACTGGAGCGCGAGCGGGGCGTCGAGACCTCGTTCGAGCGCCCCTTCGACGTGCCGCCGACGCACATGAGCGAGCGACTCCGAGAGACGGCTCACGCGGCCGCGAGCGGCGCCGGCCGGACCGCGATCGACCTCCACTCCGGGGCGGCGCACGACGCGATGCGCGTCGCCCGCGTCACCGACGCCGCCCTCCTGTTCGCCCCCTCGCGCGACGGGGTCTCACACAGCCCCCGCGAGTGGACCGACTGGGCGGACTGCGCCGCGGCGACCGAGGTGCTCGCGGGGGCGCTGGCGCGGGTCGCGGTCGACGGGGAGTAGGGACGGTCGAGGTCGGCGGCGCGCAGAGCGGGTCGGAATCGGAGCGCATCGCCCCGCCGTCACAACCGTTTTGCCGGTCGGCCGCGACCGGCCACCGTGAGACGACCTCTCGGGCTCGGCGCCGTCGCCTTCGGCGTCGCCGCCGGCGCGGCGGGCGGACTCGTGACGACGACGGGGGCGCTCGGCGACTGGCCCGACCTGCTCGGCTACCCGGCGACGCTCGTCGTCGGGCGGCTGCTCCTCGTGGTCGCCGTGTTCGGCGTGCTGTACGGGTCGTACGCCCTCGCGGTCCGGCTGCTGATGCGGTCGGCGAACAAGCGCCGGGCGTACAACACGCGCAACCTCCTGCGGCTCGCGTTCGGCTTCGTGGGGACGGTCGCGACGCTCGCGGTGCTGACCGAGAACTGGCTCGGACTCCTCTTCTCGCTCGGCGTCATCGGCTTCGCGGTCACGTTCGCGCTCCAGCAGCCGCTCCTGTCGCTCATCGCGTGGGTGTACATCACGGTGAAACAGCCGTACGGCGTCGGCGACCGCGTGCGGATCGACGACGCGAAGGGAGACGTGATCGGCGTCGACTTCCTCGTGACGACGCTGTGGGAGATCAACGGCGAGCTGGTGACGACGAACCAGCCGTCGGGACGGGTGGTGACGGTGCCGAACAGCGTCGTGCTCTCCTCGAACGTCGTCAACTTCGGCGGGGGCGGCTCCCCGTACGTCTGGAACGAGGTGGCCGTACAGGTCGCCTACGAGACGGACCTCGACTTCGCCCGCGAGGTCATGACCGAGGAGGCGACCGACCTGATCGGCGACGAGATGGCCGCCGGCATCGCGGCGTACCGCGAGGCGCTCGCGGAGACGCCGGTGGAGCTGGAGGTCCGCGACGGCCCGACGGTGAACGTGGCGCAGAAGGAGTCGTGGGTGGAGCTCCGCGTTCGATACCTCACCCATTCGCGTCGGGGGCAGCGCGTGAAGAACCGACTGTACGAGCGGATCCTCGACCGGTTCAACGACGCGCCCGACCGAGTGGCGTTCCCGGTGAGCCGGAACCGGTAGCGCGCGGCGATCTCACCGACCGCGAGCGGGGTCGTGGAGGGTATCAACCGGTGACGCGGTCGGGAGGGTTCCAGTCGGTGACGCGATCGGAACGAGACCGATCGGAAGCGAGCCGCGGAGCCGACACTATTTATATATCGGGGAGAGCTGGCTGCCGTCGCGTCGCTCGTCCGGACGAGGAACCGGAACGCCGTAACCGCCCGGTATCGCGACTGTCGGGGGTATTCACCGAGTCGTATGCTATCTGAACTCACGCTGGATTTATATATGCTGACGACTTACTATTTGTTAACGAATCGGCGCACCCGGCACCAGTATTTCCGTCGGGAGTTCGATCGGAGAGAACCCTATGACAGAAACACGTACGCGCGACTACGGCGGGGAAACGGAGCGAGAGCGAGCGAGCCGAGCGACGGAGACGGAGACGGACGAGTCGGAGTCGACGGCGACGGAGCGGACCACGACCTGCCCCGAGTGCGGCGGGAGCCTCGTCACCGACACCGAGCACGGCGAGACCGTGTGCGACGACTGCGGGCTCGTCGTCGAGCAGGACTCGGTGGACCGCGGGCCGGAGTGGCGCGCGTTCAACTCCGGCGAGCGGGACAGCAAGTCCCGCGTCGGGGCCCCGACGACGAATATGATGCACGACAAGGGGCTCTCGACCAACATCGGCTGGCAGGACAAGGACGCCTACGGGAAGTCGCTGTCGAGCCGCCAGCGGCAAAAGATGCAGCGGCTGCGCACCTGGAACGAGCGGTTCCGCACCCGCGACTCGAAGGAGCGCAACCTCAAGCAGGCGCTCGGCGAGATCGACCGCATGGCGTCGGCGCTCGGCCTCCCGGACAACGTCCGCGAGACCGCCTCGGTCATCTACCGCCGCGCGCTGAGCGAGAACCTCCTGCCCGGCCGCTCGATCGAGGGCGTCGCGACCGCGTCGCTGTACGCGGCCGCCCGGCAGGTGGGGAACCCGCGGAGCCTCGACGAGTTCACCGCGGTCTCCCGCGTCGACAAGATGGAGCTCACGCGGACGTACCGCTACGTCATCCGCGAACTGGGGCTGCGCGTCCAGCCGGCCGACCCGGGGAGCTACGTCCCCCGGTTCGTCTCGCGGCTGGAGCTCTCCGAGGAGACGCAGCGGCTGGCCCGCGAGCTCCTCGACGGCGCGAAGGAGTCGGGTATCACGAGCGGGAAGTCCCCGGTCGGGCTCGCCGCGTCCGCGGTGTACGCGGCCGCGCTCCTCTCGAACGAGAAGGTGACGCAGAGCCAGGTCTCGGAGGTGGCCGACATCAGCGAGGTCACCATCCGGAACCGGTACAAGGAGCTCCTCGAAGCGAGCGAGGGGCTCGCGGCCTGAGGTCCGGCGCTCGCAGCGTCCGCTTTCACCCGCCGCGTCCGTTTTCTTCGCCACGTACGTTTTTACGTCGGCCGCGTGTACGTCCCGCCATGGTCGACGCGTTCGTCAGACTCGTCTGTCCGGAATGTACCAAGGAGTGGCAGGACAACCCCGCGGACCTCCAGGACCTCCGCTCGAACTTCAGCTGTCCCGGATGCCACGCGACCCGCCGGCTGACGGAGTTCATGCGGACCGAGCGCGACCTCGAAGCCGTCAAGCAGTTCCAGTGAACCGCGGCGGCGGCCGTCCCGCCGTGCTCGACCTCGCCGCGCTCTCGAACCTTCCCGATCGATAACCCGAAAAGGCCGATCTACGACCCGAAAACGCCGAATACGCGGGGAACCCATGGTAACGTGACTCAAGATAATAATATAAACCTCCGGTAGCAAAGGGCTGTTACTCATGAAGAAGCAGGAGCTCATTCATCTTCACGGCCTTCTCGCGGAGGTACGAAAACAGTGCGAGTTCTGGGACGAGGACATCGATCTGGACGCGTACGAGGAACTGGGCGTCAAACCGACATCGATTCACAAATCGAAGACAGACCACAAGGCGGCCGTTTTCAAGCTGACTGAAGGCATCACCGAGCCGATGGACGAGTCCGAGTCGGAGCCGCTGGCCCCGACCGCGGACTGAGAGTTCGCCTCCGTTCTCGACCGTTCGTCGCCTCCGTAGTGACGACGCCGTGTCCGGCACCGACGTTCCGATTCCGGCGTCGCTCCGTCCCGGTCGGACGGTCCCGGCGGAGGCGGCCGGTCAGCGTTCGTCGGTCGACACCGAGTCGGAGTCGGTCACGCCCTCGGACTCGTCGTCGGCCTCGATCTCCTCGACGTCGAGCACCTTCAGCGGGATGTTCCGGAGGCGCTGTCCGATCTCCTTCCGCGCGACGCGGCTGGCGTGTTCGGCGCGCTCGACGTTGAACACGTCCATGCGGAGTTCGAGGGCGACGAGCGCCTCGTCGGCGGCCACGAACGCCGGGGGCAGCTCCTCGCCCGCGGGCGACGCGCGGCTTCCGGTGTCGATCTCGACGTAACTGAGGTCCGGATTCAGCATCTCGCCGGTCTTCGAGATCGCGATCCGCACGGCTTCGTCGGCGGTCCCGACGTCGTACACGGGGACGGCGGCCTCCACGACGACTCGGCAGTCCATCTCGGTGGCGTGTACCGCACGAACGAGTATGAAGGTTCGGCCGACAGGTCGCCTCGTCGAAACGACGGCGCGACGGTCGCGGACACGGACGCGGGCCCTGACTCACTCGCCGCCGGCTCGGAGGTAGTAGAACACGTACGTCTGGGCGTAGCCGGCGAACTCGCCGCCGAAGCGCTCGCGGATCGCGCGCGACGTCTCGGCGTAGTTCCCGCGCTCGCAGTCGGGGTAGTACTCCTCGATCGTCGTCCGGATCCAGGTGTCGAGCGGGACCGCCTGTAAGAAGCCGAGCGAGAACAGCAGCACGCAGTCCGCGACCTTGTCGCCGACGCCGACGAACCGGGTCAGCGACTCGCGCGCCTCCTCGTACGGCAGGTCCGCGGCCGCGAGCGGGTCGGCCTCGCCCGACGCGACCATCTCGGCCGTCCGCTGGACGTACGGCGCGCGGTAGCCCAGCGAGAGGTCCCGGAGTTCGTCCTCGGTCCGGGCGGCGAGCTGCTCCGGCGTCGGGAACGCGTGGTACGCCTCGCCGTCCAGCTCGACGACGTCGCCGTACGTCTCCCGGAGGCGACGCTGCATGCCGTGGATCCGCGCGACGCGCATCTGCGCCGAGCAGATGAAGGAGATCAGACACGGGAACGTCGGGTCGCGGGTGAGCCGCATCCCCTCGTACGCGTCGTACGCCCGTTCGAGGAGGGGGAGGTCCGGCGTCGCGCCCAGGATCGCGTCGAGGTCGTCGTCGAGCCGGAACAGGTGTTCGAGGATCGGGACGGCGTCGACCGTCGACTCCCAGTGGAGGGTCCCGTCGCGGACGCCGCCCTCCTGCCTGACGCGCAGGGGAATGCGTTCCTCGACGAGGTCGGGGATCGGCGCGACGACGGTCTCGTACCACTCGTCGCCGCCGTGGGCGTGGAGGTCCGCGTAGGTCTCCCCGTCGGCGCGGTTCCAGAGGTAGCTCTGGCCGCTCTCGGCGGTCGCCTGCAGGTCGAACGGGCCGGCCAGGTCCGCGACGTCGATCGCGCCTCGTTCCATTACGGATTCGGTGGGGTCACAGCCGTATTCCGATTTCGGTATCGGCGGGTCGAGACGGGGTCGACGGGTCGCGCGCTTCCGCTTCGGTCCGCCCCGCGAGCCGAGCCGAGACCGAACCGCCGGCAACGTCCGCGGGCGAAGGGGGGTTTTTGCCCGGTCGTCACCTAAGGGCAGTATGCCGACGTACCGCCGGACGACCCGCGTGCCCGCCCCCATCGACGACGTGTGGGCGTTTCACTCCACGATCGACGGCCTCCGGGCGCTCACGCCGGACTGGATGAACCTCCGCGTCGCCGGCGTCGAGGGACCGGACGGGGAGCCGGACCCGGCGGTGCTCGCCGAGGGGTCGCGGATCCGGATGTCGATGCGACCGTTCGGCGTCGGCCCGCGCCAGCGGTGGGTCTCGCGGATCACGGAGCGGACGCCCGACGGCGACGCGCCGGTCGAAGAGAGCGCGCGCTTCGTCGACGACATGGTCGGCGGGCCCTTCCGGCGGTGGGAACACACGCACGCCTTCTACGCCGACGGCGAGGAGACGCTCCTCGTCGACACCGTCTCGTACCGGCTGCCGCTCGGGCCGCTCGGTGACCTCGCCGGGCCGTTCGCGAAGGTCGGGTTCGAGGGGATGTTCCGCGACCGACACCGGCGGACGGTCGACCGGTTCGAGTCGTAGCGGGTCCGAGGCGGGACGCGGCGGGGTCGGTCGGACCGGCGCGGTCGAGCCGGTCAGGCCGGCGCGGTCACCGGCTCCGTCTCGACCGAGAGCTCGAACACCGCGCCGCCGTCGTTGCGGACGTCGAGTCCCCAGCCGTGAGCGTCGGCGATCCGGTCGACGATCGCGAGCCCGAGGCCGGAGCTCCCCGCGGTCGAGAACCCCGACTCGAACAGGGAGTCGCGCGCGTCCGGCGGGATCCCCGGCCCGTCGTCCGCGACGTACAGCTCCCGGACGCCCGAGCGATCGTCCTCGACCCCGACCTCGATACTGACTCCCCGCCCGCCGTGGTCGACCGCGTTTCGGAAGAGGTTCTCGAACAGCTGTCGGAGGCGGCTCGGGTCGGCCTCCACGCGGGCGGCGTCGTCCGCGACCGTCAGCGTCGCGTCCGGCGCTCGGACGGAGCTCCAGGCGTCCTCGGCGACCGCTGCGACCGGGACGGGCTCCGTCTCGTCGATCGCGTCGCCGCGCCTCGCCAGCATGAGGAGGTCGTCGATGAGCGTCTCCATCCGGAGCACCGCGCGCTCCATCGCCTCGTACTTCGGGCGCTCCACGTCGTCCGCGACGAGGTCGAGGTAGCCGGAGAAGACGTTGAGCGGGTTCCGGAGGTCGTGCGAGACCACCGCGCTGAACTGTTCGAGGCGCTCCGTCTGGCGGCGGAGTTCGAGCCGGCGCTCGTTCCGCGCGACGGTGTGGGCGATCAGGTCGCCGAAGGTGCGGTACGCCGCGACCTCCTCCGCGGTCCACGCGCGCGGGTCGTCGGTCTCGAACGCGAGGACGCCGATCAGCTCCCAGTCGGAGACGAGGGGCACGTGGACCGTCGCCGACGTGGACCCGGCGTCCGCGTCGCCGTCGCCGGCTCCCTGGGCGGGCGCACTTCCCCCTCCGTCTGCTCCGACGGATGCACTTCCCCCTCCGTCTGCTCCGACGGGGGCGCTTCTCTCGTCGGCCTCCCCGTCCCGGACCGGGGGACGGACGACGTTCTCGAACGTGGAGAGCGCCTCCGGGTCGGGGAACGTCTCGAACGGCTTCGGATCGGGGTCACACCCGTCCGAGGACCAGTGGTACGCCGGCTCGAACGCGCCGTCTTCCTCCAGGTAACAGACGATCCGGTCGACCGCGACCTGTCGTCCGACGTTCTCCATCGTCCAGACGACCTTCGTCTCGACCTCGTCCGACCGCGTGCTCATCAGGGTGGTCCCCGCGTCCAGCAGCACCTCGCGAAGCCGCGCGACGTCGTCGCCGCCGAGCCGCGTCAGCGCGGGATCGATCGCGTCCCGCAGGCGCTCGACGAGGGGACCTGCCGCGTCGTCGTCACGGTCCGGCGCCGCGTCGCCGTCGCTGTCCGGCGCCGCGTCGTCGGATTCGACGGCGACGACGTCGTCCGCGTCGGCGGTGAGCAGGGCGCGGATCGTCTCGGTCTCCGCCTCCTCGACGGCGACGAGGACGGGGACGGTCTCGGGCGTCGCGGCGACGTGGCGCCGCGTCGGCTCCGACGCGAGGGCGTCGGCGGCGACGACGACCCCGCAGGCGTCGCTCAGCGGGGACGGGACCTCCGTCGTCGCCTCCGAGAACGCCGCCGGCGAGACCGCCTCGTACCCCGGCGAAGGGGAATCGCTCCACGCGGCCGCCACCGCGTCGCGGACGCGGTCGCGCAGGTCCGTGTCGCCGCCCACGTAGGCGACGACGGAACGGCGGTGCATACGGGGAGGTCACGGTGACCACATTTCAACGTTAACGCCCGAATATCGGCCGTGAGAACGTCAGCTCGCCGTACCCGTCGACGTCAGCGCGATTCCGGCGAGGACGACGCCGCCGCCGACGAGCGTGACGGGCGTCGGCACCTCGGCGAGGAAGACGAACGCGAGCAGCGTCGCGCCGACCGGTTCGCCGAGCAGCGACACGGACGCGACGCTCGATTCGACGTGTGCGAGCGTCCAGTTGAGGACGGTGTGGCCGAGCAGTCCCGGACCGAGCGCGAGCCCCGCGAAGAGCGCCCACTCCCGGGACGGATACCCGGCGAGCGGGTGGCCCTGGAGCAGGACGACGGCGAGGAGCGAGACGGTACAGACCCCGTAGACGACGACCACGTACGGGACGAGCGAGACCCGCTGCCGGAGCGAGCGACCGGCGAGGACGTAGCCGGCCGCCGTCACGGCGCCGACCAGCGCGAGCCCGTTCCCGTAGAGCGGCCGGGGGCCGACGAGCACTCCGCCGAGGAAGTCGCCGAGGGACATCCCGACCATCCCCGCGACGGCGACCGCGATGCCGACGGCCATCCGGCGCGTCACGCGCTCTCGGAGGAGCAGCCACGCGCCGAGCGCGACGAACACCGGCTGGGCCTGAACGAGGGTGACGCTCGCCGCGACGCTCGTCCACTCCAGGCTCTCGAACCAGGCGGCGAAGTGGAGCGCGAGCGCGACGCCCGACAGCGCCGCGAACGCGAGGTCGCGGTGCCGGACGCGGGCGAACTCGGCGCGATACCGCCAGAGCGCGACCGGGAGGAGCGGCAGCGTCGTGAACAGGACGCGGTAGAACGCGGCCACCGAGCTCGGGGCCTCGCTGAGCCTGACGAGGATCGCCCCGGCGCTCACGGCGACGACCGCGAGCGCGAGGGCGGCGGCCGGCGGGACCCGCGGATCGGTCGACATCGACACGGCGGGGGTTCCGGCCGGCACCGCTTACCGGTTTCGGGACGGCGCGGCGCGCCCGACCGCCTCCCGACGGTGATTTGCGACTCCGGACCGAACGTCGGCGCATGTGCGCAGACACGTTCGGCGTGGGGATCCGCCTCACCGAGGAGGAGCTCCGGGTCGTCGTCCGCGTCCCGTCGGACGTCGACTCCGGGTGGACCGACCCCGAGGCGTTCCAGTCCCTCGTCGCCGAGACCGTCTGGGACCGCCTGGACCAGCGAGCCGTCCTCGGGGCCGTCGCCGACCGGTTCGAGGCGGGGGCGACGGTCACGCTCGGGACGGTCACGCTCGAACCGGACGGCACCGTCGTCTCACACGACCTCGACGCGCCGGGGACGGAGTAGGGCGGACGGAGTGGCGGTCAACCGGTCAGTCGTCGTCGGCCGTCATCGACTCGCCGTCCGCGTCGGGCTCCTCCGACGACGTCGCGAGGGCGGCGCCGACTACCCACATCCGGTCGGGATCGTAGGCGGTGAGGTCGTACCGCGTCGATCCGACGGTCTCGCCCCACGTGTCGAGCACGTCGAGCCGGACCAGCCCCGACAGCGTCGCGCCGAGCGTTCTCGGCGTCGTCTCCGGGTCGGAGAGTGCGGCGTGCACCTGTTTTGACTGCGGGTAGTTCCGCGTGCAGCGCTCGATTCCGTCGCGCGCCTCCGCCCAGTGGCGACGCACGTATCCGAACGTCGTCGGATCGTCGCGTCGCAGTCGATCGACGGTCCCGGTGACCGGGTGATCGACGGGCTCCGAGACGTCGGTCGGATCAAACAGCGATCGGACGTCCGCGGCCGTCTCGGGACCGTACGAGCAGCCGACGACGACCTCGGCGACGTCGGTGAGGCTCCCCAGCGCCGCGACGAGCGACCGTGTCGCGTCGAGGCCCCGGTCGACGAGCACCGGAGCGACGTCGTCGACGACGACGGACGGCGCCTCCCCATCGACGTCGACGACGTGCGCCGAAACGGCGTCCGCCACGCGGTCGAGGGGCGCGGACTCGTCGAGCGTCGTGTACGCGAGCCGCCGACTCGGGACGACCTGCGTCGTTCCGACCGCTCCGCGGGTGGTGTCGCTCGCGGCGACGATCGCCTCTCGCGCCGGACCGGGCCCGGGCGAACCGCGCCGGCCGCGTCGCCACTCCTCGATTCCGGTGTCGAACAGCACGGAGACCACCCGCTCCGGCGACGGCCCCTCGCGAACCGGCGGTCGTCCCGCCGCGGACAGTCGCACCGTGACCTCGCGGTCGGAATCCGTCGGAGCGGCCATCGATACCGTTAGCTTCAGCGACAAAATTGATAAACTTACGGGTGGACCTCTCAATATTGAAATTCGCTCGCGTTTCGACCGCGCGGTCGAAACGCGGTGCGGCCGCTCGGTGTCGTCGCGGGACCCCGCAGAGCGGTGTCTACGAGCGGATGAGAGTGTGGAAAAAGTGGGTGGGGCGATCGCCCCGGTATGAATGGGCAGGCGGCGACCCGCGGTTCCCAGAGGATCGCTCACTCCAGTACTTCCCGGTACGCTGGCGGGCTTAACTTCCGTGTTCGGAATGGGTACGGGTGTTC
>NZ_JANHDN010000003.1 GCF_024494565.1 Halorubrum rutilum | reverse complement strand
GGGCGCGCCGGGGCGGGCCCCCCGGCCGCCCCCCGCCCGCGAGGGAGGCGGCGGCCCGGCGCGGCTCTGCCCGCGCCGGGCCGTCCGCCGAGGCTGGGGAGGCGCGAGGCTGCGGTGCGGAGCGGTTGGGTGGGACTCAAAGGGGCAGCCGCGAGGACGGCGCAGGCGACCCAAGCACCGCAACGAGGGAGCGTCAGCGACCGAGTGAGGCGCGCAGCGAGCGTGCGCCGTCCTCGCGGCTGGGGCTTTGGCGGTGTTCGCTAGGGATCCGGATTCGACCACATACGGCCGGCTGGCCGGGGCTTTGGCGGTGTTCGTCGTTTATCCGCAGTCGACTCCTTATGTACGAAACCGCGCCCAACCGCTCCGTGATCCCTTTCAGCGACCTCGCTCGCGCGGCCTACTGCCCTCGACAGCTCTACTACGCGCGCCGCGAGGACGACCGGGCGGTCCCGCCGGACGCCCGCGCCCGGATCGACCTCGCCTATCGCTACCCCGCGCTCGTCGACGCGCCGGACGCGACCCTCCGCCGGCTCCCGATCCGGCGCTCGCCGGCCGCCTACCGCCGGAACCTCGACCGCCTCCGCGGCCGCGACGACTACGACTGGCTCGTCGACCCCGCTCGCGAGCGCGCGTTCGTCTCCGGGAAGGACTGTCACGGAACGGTTCACAAGGTGCTCGGCGCCGGGGGCGACGCCGCGGACGCGCCGGGCGAGGACGCCGCCGCCGACGCGCCGGGCGAGGACGCCGCCGCCGACGCGCCGGGCGACGACGAGCCGCCCCTTCCCACGGTCGTCTCGCCGGGCGAGCCCCCGGAGAACGGCGTCTGGGGGTCACAGGCGGTCAGGGCCGTCGCCGTCGCGAAGGCGGTCGCGTGGGAGCGCGAGCGCGAGGTGCCGCGCGCGCTGGTCGAGTACCCGAGCGTCGGCGCCGCGCGCGAGGTCCGACTCACGACCCGCAAGAAGGCCGCTTACCGCCGGGCGCTGCGGGCCGCCCGCGCGATCGACGGCCCGCCGTCGCGCGTCGACGACGACCGGTGTTCCGCCTGCGACTACCGCGAGGAGTGCGGGGTCGGGCGCCGGTCGTTCCGGTCGCTGCTCGGCTAGCGGTCTCCCGGCGAGCGCGACGCGCCGCCCTCTCGCTGACGAACTCCGTTAACGGATCCTCGCCGAACCGCCGCGGTCGCCGACGATCCGTCGGTCATTCCTGTCGCGACCCGTCCGTTTATATGCGTGTGACGCGTCGCCACGGACACGAATGACACGCGACGATCGCGGTCGTTCGGAGGATAGAGGAAGTCGCCTCGCGGCGGCTGGCCGCGAAATTCTCCGACGATAACGACTCCGGGGCACGACCGCCCCGCGGCGGCACCGACCCCGAACCCACCGCAGAGCCGACGGACTCCCTTTTGACCCGAACACCACTCACCGACCTCGACGAGGTACAGCTGTTAGACACCACCCTGCGCGACGGCGAGCAGATGCCCGGCGTCTCGCTGGCGCCGGCCGAGAAGGTCGACGTCGCCCGCGCGCTCGACGCGGCGGGGATGCACCTGATCGAGGCCGGCTCGGCGTGCACCTCCGCGGGCGAGCGCGAGGCCATCCGCCGGGTCGCCGGCGAGGGGCTCGACGCGACCGTGACGAGCTTCGCCCGCGGGGTGAAACGCGACGTCGACCACGCGCTCGACTGCGGCGTCGACGGGATCAACCTCGTCGTGCCCGCCTCGGACAAACACGTCGAGACGAAGGTCGGCTCGACCCGCGACGAGGTGGTCGAGACGACGGTCGAGCTCGTCGAGTACGCCACGGACCACGGCCTCTGGGTCGAGGTGCTCGGCGAGGACGGCTCGCGCGCCGACCTCGACTACCTCGAACGCCTGCTCGGCGCGGGCCTCGACGCGGGCGCCGACCGGATCTGCTACTGCGACACGGTCGGCGCGGCCGACCCGGAGCGCACCGCGGCGGTCGTCTCCCGGCTCGCCGAGCTCGGCCCGACGAGCCTCCACACCCACGACGACCTCGGCTTCGGCGTGGCGAACGTCCACGCCGGGCTGAAGGCGGGCGCCGACACCGTCCACGGCACCGTGATGGGCGTCGGCGAGCGCGCCGGCAACGTCGCCCTCGAAGAGGTCGCCGTCGCGCTCGACCGGTCGTACGACGTCGACACGGTCGAGCTGGAGCGGCTCTATCGGCTCTGCCGGACCGTCTCGGAGGCGACCGGCGTCGCACTCCCGCCGAACAAGGCGGTCTGCGGCGCCAACGCCTTCGCCCACGAGTCCGGGATCCACACCGACGGAACCCTGAAGGACGGGACGATGTACGAGCCGTACCCGCCGGAGACCGTGGGGCGCGAGCGCCGGCTCGTCCTCGGCAAGCACGCCGGCCGCGCCGGCGTCAAGGCCGCGCTCGCCGAGCACGACGTCGCGGTCGACGACGACGAGCTGAGCGCG
Organism: Halorubrum rutilum; assembly: GCF_024494565.1. The sequence goes on along the minus strand of NZ_JANHDN010000003.1, from coordinate 497,929 downwards.
GTCGTGAGCCGCGTGAAGGAGCTCGGCGACCGCGGGAAACGCGTCACGGACGCCGACCTGCTCGCGATCACCGAGGACGTGCAGGGCCGCGAGCGCGACCGCCGCGTCGAGCTCGTCGACCTGACGGCCACCTCCGGGGGGAACCTCCCCACCGCGTCCGTCCGGCTCCGCGTCGGCGACGAGGAGCGGGTCGCCTCCGGCACGGGCGCCGGCCCCGTCGACGCCGGCCTCGAAGCCGTGCGGGCCGCGCTGGCGGACGACGGCGCCGCCGACGCCGACGGCGCCGAGGGCGACGGTCCCGGCGGCGTCTCCTTCGACCTCGACTCCTACCACGTCGACGCGATCACCGGCGGCACCGACGCGGTCGTCACCGTCGAGGTCGACCTCTCGCGCGGCGACCGGTCCGTCTCGGTCTCCTCGACGGACGCGGACATCACCCGCGCCAGCGTCGTCGCGATGGTCGACGGGCTCGACCGACTGCTCTCGGCCGAGGCGGACGCGGAACCGAGCGCGATCGCGGACGACTGAACGGCGAGGGCCCCGCCTCGACCGGACGCGCCGTCGTCGCTACCGCTTCTCGCCGCGCAGCCAGACGTAGTCGCAGGCGTCGAGCTCGAACGTGACGCCTCCCTCCGCGACGTAGTGCCCGCCGTCGCCGACGACGTGCTCGACGGTGGCCGGGTCGACGTCGAAGCCGACGACCTCCTCGCGGTGCCCGTCCGCGAGGTTGTGCGCGCAGAGCAGGACGGTCTCGTTTCCGTCGGCTCCCTCACCGTCGCCGTCGAACCGGTGGACGCGCGTCTCCTTGTGGTCGGTGTCGAGCGCTCGGTAGTCGCCCCGGGCGATCTCGGGGCAGGCGTCGCGGGCCGCCACGAGCGCCTTGACCCGCGAGAGCAGCGAGTCGGGGTCGCCGCGCTGGGCGGCGACGTTCACGCGATCGTAGGCGTACTTCCCCTCGTCGACCACGGGGTTGTAGCAGTCTTCGGGGGCGGCGGTCGAGAAGCCGCCGTTCGCCGAGTCGTCCCACTGCATCGGGGTGCGGACCGCCTCGCGCTCCGGCAGGGAGAGGTCCGCGCCCATGCCGATCTCGTCGCCGGACTGGAGCGCGACGGAGCCGGGCAACGAGAAGAGGAGGCTGTGGGCGACGGCGATCCGGTCGCGGTCGCCGGCGTACAGGTCGGCGAGCCGGAGCCGGTGGCCGCGCTCGAAGATCCAGGAGTCGCCGGCGTCGTCGCCGAAGTACTCGCGGGCGTGCTCGAACGCCTCCTCGGGGAGCTTCAGCAGGTTCCACTCGTCGTGGTTCCGCAGGAAGTTCACCCAGCCGCCCACCTCGGAGACGTCCGGCAGGATCTCCTCCGCCCGCCGGAGCGGCCACGTGTCCTTCACGCCGACCGCGTAGGTGAGGTGCGCGTTCATCACGAAGTTGAACTGCAGGTGGAACGCCTCGCCGTCGCCGAAGTAGTAGTCGAGGTGCTCCGGCTCGTCGTCGGCCTCGGCCAGCAACACCGCGTCCGACTGCTCCGCCTCGACGACCCGCCGCATCTCCCTGAACAGCTCGATGGCGTCGCCGAGGTCGGTCTCGTCGAGGGTGGTCGCGTCGTGGCCCTTCGGCATCAGCATCGGGTGGGCGGCGTCGATCCGGAAGCCGTCGGCGCCCTGGTCGAGCCAGAACCGGAGCACGTCGTACAGCTCCCCGCGGACCGCGGGGTTCGCGACGTTGAGGTCGGGCTGGTGGCCGTAGAACTGGTGGAAGTAGTGTTTGCCCGCGACCTCGTCGTGGGTCCAGACGCCGTCCTCGTACTCCGGGAAGATGTTGCCGCGCTGGTGGGCGTCGTCCGGGTGGCTCGTCCACAGGTAGTAGTCGTGGTACTCCGACTCGGGGTCCTCGCGGGCGCGCCGGAACCACTCGTGCTCGTCCGAGGTGTGGTTGAAGACGAGGTCGGTGATCACCCGGATGCCGCGCTCGTGCGCCCGGTCGGCGAACTCGCGGAAGTCGTCGAGGCTCCCCAGCCGGTCGTCGACGCCGTAGTAGTCGGCGACGTCGTACCCGTTGTCGCGGAGCGGGCTCGGGTAGAACGGCCGGACCCAGAGCGCGTCGACCCCGAGCTCGTCGAGGTAGTCCAGGCGCTCGGTCGCCCCCCGAAAGTCGCCCCACCCGTCGCCGTCGCCGTCGTTGAACGTCTTGACGTCGAGCGAGTAGATCGTCGCGTCCTCGTACCAGGCCGGGTCGCTCATGAGTTCGGGTAGGGAGGCGAGGGTCTGGATTCTTGCGGTTCGCCGGTCGTCCCTGCCCGTCGACGGCGATAGGCCGTCCGGCGCCGCGACTAGGCCGTCCCGCGCCCTGACTGGGCCGTCCCGCGCCCCGACCGGCAGCGTCTGACGAGGTTTTTAAGCGAGCCCGCTCGAACGACGCCCGTGAGCGTCGTCGTCGCGGTGAAGCCCTCGGCGCGCAAGCGAAACGCCAAGGTGGGGCGGCTCGTCTTCGAGGACGGCCCCCGCCACTCGTTCGAGAGCCGCGCGGCCGCGGAGCGCTGGGCGGCCGACCTCTCGACGGGGGACGGCCACGTCTGGGTCGCGAGCGCGCACCCCCGCGACGGCGACGACGTCGACTGTTACCTCGTCTCGCGGGCGACGAACGCGAAGCTGGAGGCGGCGTACGACAAGCGCCGGCGTCGGCTGCGGGGCGACGCCGGAGGCGAACAGGAGTCGTTGGGCGGGGAGTCGTAGGGGATCGCTCGCGCTCCCGGTCGCTCCCGTTCGCCCGCTACCCGCCGGTCACGCCTCGACGATGTCGTCGCGGTACCCCTCGACCGTCTCCATCACCACCTCCCGGTCCGCGTCGGCGACGTCGAACTCGCGGAGCGCCGCGTCGAGGTGCGCCGCGATCGCGTCGAACTCGTCCTCCGTGACTCCCAGCCCCTCGTGGGCCGTCTCCATGTCGTCGCCCTCGTACGCCATCGGCCCGCCGGTGACCGCGCTCAGGAACTTCGTCTGGTGAGACCGCTGGTCGGCCATGTCGACGTCGTCGAAGTGGTGCGCCACCCGCTCGTCGGCCAGCACCCGCTCGTAGAACTCGTTGACGACCGCGCCGACGGCCGGCTCGCCGCCGAGGCGGTCGTACAGGGTCGCGTCGGACATACGATTCGGTCACGGGCGCGACGTATGGCTCTTTCCCCGGGGCGCCGCCGGCTGATCGCGCGTGGCGTCGCGTATAAATCGCCGGCGCCGCGGCTTGACGCGCGGAACTCGGGAGAAGCGCCGAGGCGGAGATTTGAACTCCGGTGTCCGAATGGACAGTAGATTTCGAATCTACCGCCTTGGCCAGGCTAGGCTACCTCGGCTCACCTCCGTGTTGGCCGGTTCCGCTGTTATGCGTTTCGATCGCCGGCGGCGCCCCCTCGGCGGCGCCCCCTCGTCGCCGCGGCGCGACCGTCCTCGGACCCCCGCCGGCAACGCTTTTCGGGGCGGCTCCCGTGCGGCCGGTATGGACGTCCCCGAAGCCGCGGCGGCCTGCTCGCGCGTCGTCGACGAGGTCGGCGGCGCGGTCGTCGCCGACCGCGAGTTCCTCGACCGCGTGACGCTCGGGATCCTCGCCCGCGGCCACGTCCTCTTGGAGGACGCGCCCGGCACCGGCAAGACCCTCTCGGCGCGCTCGTTCGCGACCGCGCTCGGCTTGGAGTTCTCCCGGATCCAGTTCACCCCGGACCTCCTCCCGTCCGACGTCACCGGCACCAACGTCTTCGACGAGCGCGACGGCTCCTTCTCGTTCTCGCCCGGCCCGGTCTTCGCGAACGTCGTGCTCGCCGACGAGATCAACCGCGCGCCGCCGAAGACGCAGGCCGCGCTGCTGGAGGCGATGGAGGAGGGGCAGGTGACCGTCGACGGCGACACCCACGAGCTGCCGAGCCCGTTCTACGTCATCGCGACGCAGAACCCGGTCGAGAGCGAGGGCGCGTTCCCGCTGCCCGAGGCGCAGCTCGACCGCTTCGCGGTCAAGACCTCGATCGGCTACCCCGACGACGACGGCGAGGTCGAGCTGCTCCGGCGGCGCGCGGGCCGCGCCGAGCGGGCGCCGACGGTCGAGCGCGTGCTGGACCCCGACGCCGTCGCGGCGCTCCGCGAGGTGCCGGAGACGGTCCGTGTCGAGGACGACCTCCTGGAATACATGGCCGCGCTCGCCCGCGCGACCCGCGAGGATCGCCGCGTCGACGTCGGCGTCTCGCCCCGCGGCACCCAGCGGCTGTTCGAGACGGCCCGCGCCGCCGCGGTCCTCGCCGGCCGCGAGTTCGTCACCCCGGACGACGTGAAGCGCGTCGCGGAGCCGACGCTCGCGCACCGGCTCGTCCTGACCCCGGACGCCGCCGTCAACGACGCCGACGAGCGCGACGTGATCGCCGACGTCCTCGACCGGGTCGCGGTGCCGACGGTCGAGGCGGCCGAGGCGTGACGCCGGGCGGAGACCGCCTACCCCTCGTCGCGCTCCGCCAGCAGCTCCGTCGCCGTCAGCAGCGACTCCAGCTCGACGTCGTGTTCGGCCAACAGCTCCTCGGCCCCCTCCTCGCGGTCGACGACGACGAGCACGCGGTCCACGGTCGCGCCGGCCTCCCGCAGCGCCTCGACGGCGTCGACGGCCGACCGCCCGGTCGTGGCGATGTCCTCTAACACGACGACCGCCTCGCCCTCGTCGAGCCGACCCTCGATGCGGTTGCCGGTGCCGTACTCCTTCGCCGACTTGCGCGCGATGACGTACGGGCGGCCCAGCTCGGCGGCCGTCACGGCCACGAGCGGGACCGCGCCGAGCGCGACCCCCGCGAGCTTCGCGTCCGTCTCGGCGAGCCGGGCCGCGAACGCCTCGCTCACGAGCGTCAGCGCCTCCGGGTCGGTCTCGAACAGGTACTTGTCGACGTAGTAGTCGCTCGTCCCGCCGTGCGAGAGCTCGAACTCGCCGAATTTGACGGCGTCGGCCGCGCGGAGCGCGGCGATCAGCTCGCGTCGTCGCTCGTCGTCGGTCATACCCTCACGGGACGGGGCGGCGACCATAAACGGGTCGGAACGCGGGCGCCGAGGCCGCGACGGACGCGCGGAGCGTCGCGCGACGCGGTCTCGGTCCGCCCCGGCGCGCCGCCCCGCTCACTCCGGCGCCGGGAGCCGCAGCGTGACGGTCGTCCCCTCGCCGTCGATCCCCGGTCCGAAGGCGACCTCGCCGCCGTACGCCTCGACGATCCAGGCGACGATCCACAGCCCGATGCCGGTGTTGTGGTTGAGCTGGGTCACCTCCGCCTCGCCCGTGATGACCCCTCGGACGCCCTCGGGGACCCCCGGCCCGTCGTCGGCGACGCGCACGCTGACGGTCCCGGTCTCCGGGTGGCGTTCGGCGGCGATCTCGACTCTGGGCCCGTCCCCTCGCGAGTGGACCACGGCGTTCTCGACGAGGTGCCCGATCGCCTCCGCCAGCCGCTCGTCGCCGCGGACGACGGCGTCGTCGGGGACCGCGACGTCGATCCGGGCCTCGGGGTACCGCTCCGCGTACTCCTCGCGGACCGCCGCGGCGACCCGCCCCACCGACACGGGGTCGGGGTCGCTCACGATCCCCTCCTCGACGACGCGCCTGATCTCGGCCGCCCCCTCCGCGAGGCCGGCGAGCCGCTTCCCCGTCGTCTCGATCCGGCGGGCGTAGTCGGCGGTCTGCTCGTCCGCGGCGTCGTTCGCGATTTCGCTCGCGAAGCCGAAGACGACGTTCAGCTCGTTCCGGAGGTTGTGCCGGAGGATGCGGTTGACGACCCGGAAGTACCGCTCGCGGCGCCGCCGGTCGGTGATGTCGGTGTAGATGCCGAACGCGCGGCGCCCGTCCGTGGTCTCGTAGGCGAACCCGCGGAAGAGGAACTCGCGCGGCCCGTCGACGGTCCGCCGGCGGACCTCCGTCGTGACGAACCCCTCGTCGCGCACCCGCTCGTCGATGGACCGCTCGCTCGCCTCGCCGCTCCCGTCCGTCGGCCCGGCGCCGTCGCCGGCGCGTCCGGCCTCGTCGCCCAGGCCCGCGAGCCGGTCGTCGCGGATGTCGAGCGCGTCGATGGTCCGCCCGCGGAGCGCGGCCGCGTCGTAGCCGAACTGCGACGCGAACGCCGGGTTGACCCCGGCGATGACCGTCTCGTCCGGTTCGAGCGCGACCTCCATCACGGGGTCCGGGAGGCGCTCGAACAGCCGGTCGAAGCGGTCCCGCTCGTGCGAGAGCTCCGTCCGCGTCCGCCGGAGGTCGGTGACGTCCGTCAGCGACGCGACGACCCCGCTCGACCCCTCGGACAGCGGCGAGAGGCGCAGCTCGCCGTGTCGCCGCCGCCCGTCGCGCTCGACGGCGACCTCCACCCGTCGCACCCGCTCGATCCCCGCGTCGCTCCCGTTTTCCCCCGCGTCGCTCCCCGTCGCCCTCGCCTCGGCCTCGCCGACCGCGTTCACCGCGTCGGCGACGCGGTCGCCGTCCGCCGCCGGGAGCGCGTCGCGGATCCGCCGCCCGACGAGCGCCGCCGAGTCCGCGCCGAGCCACTCGGCGAACGGCTCGGTGGCGTACGTCACGGCGCCGTCGGCGTCGAGCACGCAGACCATGTCGTCGACGTTCTTGAGCGCGTCCTCGTAGGTGCGGAGCCGGCGCCGGCGATCGTGGGCGTCCATCGCGGCGACGGCGTTCGTCGCCAGCAGCTCCAGCACCGACACGTCGTCCTCGTCGAACGCGCCCGGTTCGGGGGCGCCGACCACGAACGCGCCGTGCTCGCCGAGCGGCACGGCCGCGAACGAGCGCATCTCGTGGTAGTCGCGGTCGTCGCCCAGCGCGGCGACGTCGTCGCACACCCACGGCTCGCCGCTCGCGTACACCTCGCCGGTGACCCCCTCGCCGGGCGGCCGCGGCCCGCGGTCGGCGAACGCCTCGCCGAGCCCGTCGCTCGTGGCGACCAGCCGGAGCCGGTCGGCGTCGGGGTCGTACAGCCGCACGCCGCCGATCTCGTGTCCGAGGATCTCGTCGGCGGCCTCGATCAGCCGGTCGGCGACCGCCGCCCTGTCGTCGGCCCGCTGGATCTCCTCGACGGTGCCGAGGAGGCGTTCGAGGATCCGCTCCCGGCGCTTCCGGTCGGTGACGTCGGAGAAGAACACCGACAGCCCGTCCGACGAGGGGTACGCCGTCACCTCGGTCCACAGGTCGAGGGGCTCGTAGCGCTCCACGAACGACACCGACTCCTGGGTCGCCATCGCCCGCCGGTAGCGCTCCTCGTACGTCTCGCCGACCGCGTCGGGGAACTCCTCCCAGACGTTCTCGCCGACGAGCTCCCCGGGGGACCGGTCGAGCAGCGCCGCCGCCTTCTCGTTGACGTAGGTGAACCGCCACTCGTCGTCCAGCGCGAAGAACGCGTCGTCGATCCGTTCGAGGGTGTCCTCCAGGCGGTCGACGGCCGCCTCGCGCTCCTCGCGGGCCGCACGGCGCTCGAACGCCCGGCCGAGCCAGTCGGCGAGCAGCTCGACGAACAGCCGCTCCCGGGGGGTGAACGGGCGGCTCCGGTTCGACTCGTCGACGAAACAGAGGGTGCCGACGACCTCCCCGTCGGCCACGATCCGGCCGCCGATGTAGCTCCCGAGCCCGAACAGCTCGTGGGTCGGGTCGCCCTCCCACCCCGCCTCGGCGGGGTCGGTGAACGCCACGACGCCGCCGTCGGCGTCGGTTCCGTCGCTCCCGGGGTCCTCGCCGGCTTTCCCGGCGTCGTCCCCGACACCGCCGACCGTCCGCCGGCAGTACGTGTCCTCCAGCGGCATGGTCCCGTCCTCGTCGATCACGCCGCGCTCGATCAGCGATTCCAGCAGCTCGTCCCCGCCCCGCTGCCGGCGGACGGCGAACCGGTCGTCGGTCGTGTGCGACGCGTAGCCGATCGACAGGCCGAGCCGCTCGCGGCCGAGGTCGAGCAGCGCGTCCAGCTTCTCCTCCAGCTCCGCGGTCCGGTCGGCGGTGATCCGGACGAAGCGTTCGAGGAACGGGTCCTCGCCCTCCCCGCTCGCCGTCCCCGCGACCTCGTTTCCGGCCGGCCCCGCCGGCTCGGCGGCCGACTCCGCCAGCTCGGCCGCCCGCTCCGCGAGCGTCTCGCCGTCGGCCGCCAGCCGCCGCCCGGAGACGTACTCGACCCCCAGCCGGCTCGCGTCGATCGCGGCGTCCGCGTCGTCGTCCGCGGTGTACGCGAGGACCGGCGCGTCGGGGAACCGCTCCCGGACCCGACGCAGCCGCCCGCCCGCGTCGCCGCCGGTCGCTCCGAGGCGGACGATCACGACCGGCCGGGCCGCGTCGGCGCCGCTCTCGGCGGCGCCGTCCGGTTCGGTCAGCGCCGTCCCGTCCGGGAGGCTCGTCCACGGTTCGTCCGGCAGGTCGCCGCGACCGCCGACGTGGAGGGTCGGTCGGTCAGCGCTCATCTCCCCGGCGCGCGCGGCCTCTGACTGCGCCGCATTCACCGTTTCGGAGGGCAGGGTTCGCCGACGCCTCGGGTCGGCGGTCGCGATCGGGCCGTCCACTCATACGCCATCACTACCGGAAGGGGGGTGATAACCGTTCCCCCGAAGTTCCCGTTCTCGATATTTTCCGGTCGAACGTCGCCGTCCGTCGATTTCGCCGACGGTCGTCGCCGGCGAGAGCGACCGATCCGAGAGAAACGCTCGTCGCCGCGCGCGACGCGGCGACGCCGACCGCTACCGGTCGATCCCGGCCGCGCCGCCGACGACGTCGGCGACGTCCTCGGGGGTGATCACGGCGAGGTCGCCGTCGACGGTCCGCTTCAGGGCGGCGGCCGCGGCGGCCCACTCCAGCGCGTCCGCGACGCCCCCGCCGTCGAGCCGCCGCGCGAGGTAGCCCGCGACGAACGCGTCGCCGGTGCCGATCGCGTCGAACGTCTCCGCGTCGAAGACGCCCTGCTCGTACACCGACCCGTCCCGCAGGGCCACCGCGCCCTCGCTCCCCCGCGTGACGACGACGGCGTCGAAGCCGAACTCGGAGGCGAGCCCGTGGGCGATCTCGACGGCGTCGCCCTCGCGGTCGAGCACCTCCCGGGCGTCGCGCCGCGGGACGAAGAGGGTGTCGACGTGCGCGAACAGCTCCTCGTACGCCGCCCGCGCCGCCTCGGGGCCCCAGAGCTTCGCCCGGTAGTTCAGGTCGAACGAGCGCGTCGCGCCGGCCTCGCCCGCGGCGCGGAGCAGCGCGGTCGTCGTCTCCGCCGCGCGGTCGGAGAGGGCCGGGGTGATCCCGGTCGCGTGGAAGCGCTCGGCCGCCTCCAGCGCGGCGGTCGGCAGCTCCCCGGGCTCGACCGTCGTGATCGCGGCGTCGGCGCGGTCGTAGATCACGCTCGTCCCGCGCGGCTCGCCGCCGTGTTCGAGGTAGTACGTCCCGACGCGGCTCGACGCGGGGTCGGCCCACGCGACGCCGGTCCGGACGCCGTGGCTCCGGAGCTCGCTCACGACCCGGCGGCCGAGCGGGGACTCCGGCAGCTTGGAGAGCCAGACGGCGTCGGCGCCGAGCCGAGACGCGCCGACCGCGACGTTGCTCTCCGCCCCGCCCGCCTGCACGTCGAGGGACCGGGCCGTCTCCAGGCGCTCGCCGCGCGGCGGCGAGAGCCGGAGCATCGTCTCGCCGAACGTCACGAGGTCCGTCACGCCGACCACCCCGCGGAACCGTGACTCGGAGGGAACGCGGCCGCCGCGATCGCCGGGGTCGCTGCGATGTCCATACCGACCCGTCGGCGGGGCGATACAAAAGGACAGGCGATCGGTCCCGCCCCGGCCCGACCTCCCCTCACCGGAGCGCCGACGCCAGGGCCACCGCCCCGAACAGCAGCAGCGCGAGCGCGGCGACCGGCTGCGACCCGGCCGCGGCGCGGTAGACGCCGTAGACGACGCCGACGGAGAGCGCGCCCGCGAGGAGGGTCGTCCCCGCGTGGACGGCGACGTTCCGGCGGGTCCGGGCGCCGCGGCCGACCTGCTCGCCGACCGAGAGCCCGTGGTCCGCGGCGTCCCACGCGACCGCGAGCGCGACCCCGCCGACGAGCAGCGGTTCGACGCTCCCGCCCCGGTACCCCCCGACGGCGAGCCCGACGAGCCCGATCCCGGCCGCCCACGAGAGGAGGCGGTGCGACCGCCGGACCGACCCGGCCGCGAGGGCGACCGTCGCGGCGCCGAGGAGGGCGCCCCCGAGCGGCGCGGCGAGGAGGGCGGCGAGGCTCGCGACCGCGGCCGCGACGAGGCTGAGGACGACGGCGAGCGCCGGGGGGCGGGCGTCGCGCTCGGGTCGGTCGGTCGGCGCGTCCTGGTCGTCGGGATCGTCGGAGTCGTTGCCGTCGTCGCCCTCCTCGCCGTGAGCCCCGCCACCGCTCACGGCGACCACCCGCTCGTCGCCCGCGCGACCGCGACCGGGAACGGCTCCCCGTCCCACTCGACCACGCGGATCCCCACCGACCGGAGCTCCCGGAGCCGCTCGCGGCGCTCGAACCGGACGAGCCGCTCGCCGGTGGTCCCGCCCGCGGTCACGTCGGGCGAGAGGACGGTGACGAGGTGGCCGTGCGCGTCGATCCGGCGCGCGAGCGACGCGGCCGCGTCGTCGATCAGGGGAGTGAAGAAGAGCACCTGCGCGTCGGCCGGGAGCCGCCGTCGGAACCGCCGGAGCCACCGCGACCGGTAGAACCGCTGCCCGCTCGGCGTCGGCGCCAGCGCGGGGTCGGTCGCCAGCGTCTCGCGCCCCTCGGCGGCGTGCGCCGTCCCGGCGCCCGGCGCGAGCCAGCAGTCCACGGGGCCGAGCGCCGCGATGCCGACGCGGTCGCCGCCGTCGAGGAGCGCGCGGAACGCCCGGCCGGCGGCCCCGACGCTCGCCTCGACCGCGGTCCGCCCCTCGGGCTCGGCGGCGGCGTACGCCGACTCCCGCGCGTCGATCAGGAGGACGACGGTCGCGGCGCGCTCCTCCCGGAGCTCCACGGTCGCCAGCTCGCCCGTCCGCGCCCGCCGGTTCCAGTCCACCCGCTTGAGGGGGTCGCCGCGGCGGTACTCGCGGGTGGCGTGGAACTCCACGCCCGACCCGCCGACGTCGGTCGGCATCCGGCCGTGGTACCGCGTCGTCAGCCCGCGGAGGGGGAGGTCGCCGCCGGCGGCGAGCTCCGGGGTGCAGACGACCCGCGCGGGGTCGGCCGGGTCGACTTCGGTCGTCCGCTCGCGCGACCCGGCGGGGTTCCGCGCGATCGCCGTGAGCGCCTCCCACTCGTGCTCGCCGCGGCTCGCGCGCACGACGTACTCGAACGCGACCGACGCGCCCGGGCGGAGCGCGGTCGCGACCCGCGCTGGGCCGTCGACGACCGCCAGCCCCGGCGGGACCCCGTCGACGAGCCGGAGGTCGGCGATCGGGGCGTCCCCCGCGTTGCGCGCCCGGACCGCGACGGTCACCTCGTCGCCCGGTTCGGGGATCGCGTCGCTCACGGTCCGGCTCACGTCGAGGGTCGCCGCCGGCGCCTCGCCGACGCCGGCGTACAGGGCGTAGCCGACCCCCACCGCGCCGAGGAGCACGAGGCTCGGGCGCCGCGTCACGACCCCGACGCCGACCAGGGCGAGCGCCGCCCCGCGAATTCCGTCCCAGCGCCCGGTCTCGGCCTCGCGGAGAGCCCTGCGCTCGGTCGTCGCTCCCCCGTCGTCCTCACGCATCGCTCGCCCCCGACCTCCCGTCGCCTCCTCCCTCCTCGTCTCCTTCCAGCCGACCGATCGCGTCGACGGCCGCCCGGAGGCCGAACCCGTAGCGCGAGCGTCCGGAGAGCGCCGCCCGAAGTCGAATCCGGACCGGGTACGACGACTCCCGCGCGAGGAACGCGGCGGCGGTCGCGTCGTCGGTCCACTCGCCGCCCTCGACGAGCTCCGCGGCCGCCTCGGTCGAGGCGTTCCGGTCGCGGGCGACCGCCGCGACCGCGAGCTCCCTGGTCCGGTCGCGGAGCTCCCGCCGGGCCCGGTGCCCGCGGAGCGCGGAGCCGGTCGCCCGCGCGACGCGCTCGTCGAGGTCGGCGCCGGGCACCGTCGCCGGCGCCCGCCGCTCCGGGTCACCGGGGTCGGCCGCTCTGCGCTCCCGGTCGCGGCGGGCGTTCGCGTACCTGACGCCCTGGACCGCGCCGAGCGCGCCGATCAGGGTGACGACGGTCGTCGACGGGTCCAGCGCGCTCGCGACCCCGCGGTCGACGGCGGCGACGAAGCCGACAGCGACCGACGCCACGCCGAGCGCGACGAGGGGGCGCACGGCTACGCCGCACCCCCGTGGCGCTCCTCGATCCGTCGGAGGGCCTCGACGGCCCGGCGCTCGCGCTCCGCGGTCGCCTCTTCGCCCCCGTACCGCACCCGCTCGAAGACGGCCGTGAGGTCGGCGACGGGCTCCTCGTCGACGCCAGCGTCGACGGCCGCGGCCGCGAACTCGGCCGGCGTCGAGGACGCGGGGCGCTCGACGTCGAGGGCCTCGGTCATGTCGCGCCACGCGCGGTACACCTCGTTGTCGGCGTCGGACCGCTCGATCTGGTCGGCCGCCGCGCCCGCGGTCCGCCCGACCGCGCGGAGGTCCGGGTCGCCGGGCTCGTCGCCGCCGTCGCTCTCGGCCGCGGCCTCGCCGTCGGTCGGTTCGTCGTCGCCGCCGGCGCCGAGGAGGACGGCGACGCTCGCGACGAGGGCCGCGACCACGACGAGGGCGAAGAGGAGCTCCGGCGCCGAGGCGGTCCCCTCCCCGCCGCCGGCCCCGCCGAGCCCCCCGCCGCCCTCGGGGAGGAACCCGCCCTCGTCGGCCGCGGCGCCGAGCGCGAACTCGACCCCCTCGTCGACCGGGCGGCAGGCCGAGAGCAGCCACCCCAGCGCGGCGGTCGGGACCCCCAGCGACCCGACGACGGCGCCCGCGGCGAGCCCCGAGCCCGTGTCCCGGTAGACGAACGCGGCGAGCCCGAAGAGGACCGCGGCGAACGCCAGCAGCGCCGGCGGCTCCCGGAGGAACTCGTAGCACGCGGGCGGGATCGAGAGGGCGCCGCCGCCGCTCGGGGCCGGCGACGCGCCGAGGTCGGCGCTCTGACCGCCCGGTCCGCCGGCGTCACCGCCGCCGCCGAGCCCGCCGCCGCCGAGGCTCACGGCGGAGTCGAGGGTCGCGGCCGCGACGCCGAGCGCGACGACCGCGAGGAGGGCGAGGAGGACCGCGGCGAGGGCGTCCCGTTGCACGTCCGGGGGTACGCCGTGCCGCGGGAATAGCTTTCGGCGGGGGCGCTGCGTCGCCGTCAGTCCGCCCCGCCGTCGACGGCGCCGTCCAGGGGCGTCGTCGGGAACAGCGCGTCGACGTCGGGGTCCGTGTCGACGAGGCGGTAGCGGGCGCCGTCGCGCTCGACGACCCCGGCGTCGGCGAGGTGGTCGAGGTGCGCGAACGCCTCGCCCGGCCCGTGGAGCACGTGGATGTCGACCAAGTCGCCGAACAGCTCGGCCGACACCTCCCACGCCGTCGCGGGGCCGCGGTCGGCGAGGACGGCGAGCACGCGCCGCGTCCGGTGGCGGTGGTGGTCGAGGATCGTCGCGGCCCGCCGGCTCGGGTCGTCGATCCGCTCGCGGTGGCCCGGGTGCGCGGCGTCGAAGTCGCGCTCGACGACCCGCGCGAGGCTCCGGGCGTACGCCGCGAGCGGCGCGTCCACGCGGACGTCCGCGCCGCCGACGTTCGGGGTGTACCGCGGGAGGAGCGCGTCGCCGGCGAACAGCTCCGCGGGGGCGGTCGACTCGCCGCGGGCGCGGTCCGACCCCCGCCGCGGTCCTCGCCCGCTCCGCCCGACCGGCTCGTGGCCCGGGACCTCGCGCGGGTCGAACGCGAAGCCGGTGAGCCCGGCGGTGTGACCCGGCAGGTGGACGGCCTCCAGCGCGACGCCGCCGGCCTCGACGGCGTCGCCGTCGGCGATCGCCGTCACCTCGGCGGGACGGCCGCTGAGGTCGGCGCTCACCGCGTCGAAGAACTCGCGGAGGCGCTCTTGGTCCTCATCCGGGAGCCCCCACCGCTCGAACGTCTCGCGCTGGAGGTCGCCGTCGAGGAAGAGCGGCGTCTCCGTCCCGTCGACGAGGGAGGCGTCGGCCTCGTGGACGTACACGTCGGCGCCGCTCTCGGCCTGTATCTCGCCGGCCAGTCCCGCGTGGTCGGGGTGCCAGTGCGTCAGGGCGACCGCGTCGACGTCGGCGAACGCGACGCCGTGCTCGGCGAGGCCCGCCGCGAGGTCGTCGCGGACGTCCGGGAGCGCGACGCCGGTGTCGACCAGCGCGGTCGTCTCGCCGTCGAGCAGGTAGACGTCGTTCGCGCCCTCGAACACGGTGTTGCCGAGCTGGATCCGCTTCACACCCTCCCGTCGTCGGGCGCGCATTTGAGGGTTGCCTCCGCGGCACTCGGTCGAGCACGTCGGCGAGCGCCGCCGCGGAGCGGGCGCCCGCTCAGTCGAGCACGTCGACGCCGGTGAACTCGAAGCGCGCGCCGCCGGACTCGCTCTCGGCGACCCGCACCTCCCAGCCGTGGGCCGCCGCGACCGCCTCGACGATCTCCAGCCCGAAGCCGGTGCCGTCGTCGTTCGTGGTGTACCCGGCCTCGAACACCGCCTCGCGGTCCGCCTCGGGGATCCCCGGACCGTCGTCGGCGACGTAGAAGCCGCCGTCGAGGTCGCCGACCGTCACCGTGACGTCCTCGCCCGCGTGCTCCACGCCGTTGCGTACGAGGTTCTCGAACACCTGCCTGAGCCGGCTCCGGTCGGCGCGGACGGCGCGGTCGGTCTCGACCCGCAGCGTCGCGTCCGCGGTCTCGACGCCCTCCCAGCAGTCCTCGACGAGCTCGCAGAGCGAGACCCGCTCCGTCTCCTCGACGCCGTCGCCCTCGCGGGCGAGCGCGAGGAGGTCGTCGATGAGCGTCCCCATCCGGTCGTGGGCGTCGGCGACGGCGTCGAGGTGCTCGGAGTCGCACTCCTCGCGGGCGAGGTCGAGCCGCCCCCGCGCCACGCTGAGCGGGTTCCGGAGGTCGTGCGAGACGATGCTGGCGAACTCCTCCAGCCGCTCGTTCTTCTCCCGGAGCGCGTCCTCGCGGCGCTTCTGCTCGCTGACGTCGCGGATGACGCCGACGCGGTCCAGCTCCTCGCCCTCCTCGCCGGTCACCCGGTTGAAGCGCATCTCCACCGGGAACCGCTCGCCGTCGGCCGTGAGGAAGTCGTACTCGACCGTGCCGACGTCGCGGTCGCCGGCGTTCACCTCGTCGCGCACCCGGCCGGCCTTCTCCGCGGCCTCCTCCGTCACCCAGTCGTAGATGTCCGTCCCCAGCAGCTCCTCCCGGCTCACGCCTTTCATCTCCGCGTACCGGTCGTTGACGTACGCGATGGTCCCGTCGGGACGCACGGCGTAGACCGCGTCGTCGAGCGAGTCGAGGATCGTCTCATACCGCCGTATCTCCCTGTCCCGAGGTGACCTGTCCGTCATGGCGCTTCTCGTCCGTTCGTTTCAGCCGTTCAGTAATAAAATGGGTCGTCACGGTCGTCGCTCGCGCGGTCGAATCCCAGTCGCTTGCGGAGTCGGAGCGCGGTCGGATCCCGACCGCTCGCCCCCTGCCGGAGGGACGCGACTCCGGAGCGGATCCGGTGCGCTTTCGTCGCCGCGCGCCCACGAGACGGCATGGAGTACCAACCGGGTGTCTGTAACATCGGGCCGGCCCAACAGCGGCGGCGGCTCCTCCTCGGGATCGCGTCGCTCCTCCTCGCGGTCGGTCTCGTCGCCGCCGTCGTCGCGGTCGGCTGGCCGCGCCGGGCGCTGCTGCTCTCCGTCTTCCCGCTGTACGGCGCCGCGATGGGCTACTTCCAGTACCGCGAGCGGTTCTGCATTGGCTTCGCCGGTATCGGCGTCTTCGACGTCGGCGACGGGACGAACCGGGTCCTCGACGAGGCGGCGCTGGCGGCCGACCGGAAGCGCGCGGTCCGGCTGAACGCGAAGTCGGTGGCCGTCGGCGCCGTCGGGACGATTGTGATTTACGGAGTCGCAGTCGTCGGCTTATAAGTAGCTGTTCGGACGGTTCGCGTTCGATACCGCGTCATCGTCTTGGTGAGCAGTTTTGAAGATTTGATCGTTTATAAACAACAAGGAGAATACCTGCGCCTTTAGGCGCGGGATGAATCCGACACTCCGACTGACAACCCCACGACGACACTCCAACCGGATATTCAACGCCCCGTCGCCGGTTTTAACATTCAAAATCTCATAATTGCTTATGAAAACAGTACGATGCTGGAGACGACCCGCACCTACGTCGCCCGAATCACGAACCACCAACAGGTTCGTGGCGACCTCGACCAGTGCGGGTTCGCAGCATCCAAACTGTGGAACGTCGGACGCTACTACGCCCACCAGCGGTGGGACGAAGACGACGAGATACCCGACGAGGCCGAGTTGAAATCGGAGTTGAAAGACCACGAACGCTACAGTGACCTGCATTCGCAGTCAAGTCAGCGAGTTCTCGAAGAGCTTGCTGAGGCGTTCACCGGCTGGTACAACTCCAACGACAGCAACAATCCACCCGGCTACCGGAAACGTGGCGACGACTACCCCCGCTCCACTGTCACGTGGAAGAAACGAGCAATCAAGCACGACGACAAACACGGCCAACTCCGCCTCTCAAAAGGTTTCAACCTGAAAAAGAGTCGGTCGGACTTCATCCTCGCCGAATACGAACCCCGCCCCGACGTCGAAGTCGAAAACATCCAGCAGGTGCGTGCCGTCTGGAACGGTGACGAGTGGGAACTCCACCTCGTCTGCAAGAAAGAGATTTCAGTCGAAGATGCACCGGGTGACAACACGGCGGGGATCGATCTCGGAATCAGCAACTACCTCGCCATCGACTACGAAGACGGCCCCTCGGAGCTGTATCCGGGGAACGTGCTGAAAGAGGACAAACACTACTTCACCCGCGAGGAGTACCAGACCGAGGGCGAGAACGGCCTGTCACGTCGTGCACGGAAGGCCCGACAGAAACTCTCCCGACGCAAAGACCACTTCCTCCACACTCTCTCGAAGCACATCGTCCAGCGGTGTGTGGAAGAAGGCGTGGAGAAGATAGCGGTTGGCGACCTCAGCAACATCCGCGAAGACGAGAACGGTGACCCGCGGAACTGGGGTGCGTCGGGGAACAAGAAACTCCACGGCTGGGAGTTTGCCCGGTTCACTCGCTTGCTCGAATACAAGACAGAGGAACACGGCATCATCGTTGATCGTGTGGACGAGGAGAACACGAGCAAGACGTGTTCGTGTTGCGGGCAGATTCGTGACTCGAATCGCGTGGAGCGTGGGTTGTACGTCTGTTCGTCGTGCGAGACGACGATGAACGCGGACGTGAACAGTGCGGTGAACATTCGCAGAAGGATAACTCAGAGTCCCCCGACGGGGGATATGAGTAACGGCTGGTTGGCACAGCCCGGAGTCTTCCTGTTCGACCGTGAGAGCGGGTCGTTCAACACGAGAGAACGGGGAGTCTGCAAACCCTAATATCCCAACGCTCGGGATTCCTCCGGCTTCAGCCGGAGGAGGATGTCAATTATAAACCGTTGCCGGCGCGGCGAACGCCTCCAAAGCCCCGGCCGCTCGGTTATAATTGTCCGGCGATGGACCGACGGAAAACGCCTCCAAAGCCCCGGCCGCGAGGACTCGCGCGACTCGCTGTGCTCCTCGCTCAGTCGCTCACTCCGTTCACTCCTTCGCTGCGGTGCTTGCGTCGTCGTGCTTCCTCCTCGCGGCCGGGGCTTTGAGTCCCACCCGACCGCAACCGCCCCGCACCTCACGCCTCCCCAGCCTCGTCGCTCGGTCGGGGCTCCCGCCGGTCGCCCGCTCCCTCGCGACTCCCTCGCGCGGCGCTCCTCCGCGGCCGCCGGTGGCGGCCGCTCGGAGGCGCGCGCCACCGCACAGTACTGCGGCCCGCGTCACCACCGGTGTCGATCTGGATGCACGAATGTGTACATAGAAAAGCATTATAACGAGCTCGGTAACCACGTAAGTGAATGAGTCTCTCCGAACCGGACCGCGAGCTCGTGGTCGCCGAGCTCGGTCGGGAGCCGACGACGGCCGAGGCCGCGCTGTTCGAGAACCTCTGGAGCGAGCACTGCGCGTACCGCTCCTCGCGGCCGCTGCTGTCGGCGTTCGAGAGCGGGGGCGACCAGGTCGTCGTCGGGCCCGGCGACGACGCGGCGGTCCTCGCGCTGCCCGAGCCGGACGCGGCCGACGCGCCCGCGTCGGAGCGGGACGCCGACGACTACGGGGACCAGTACGTCACCTTCGGCGTCGAGAGCCACAACCACCCCTCCTTCGTCGACCCGTTCGACGGGGCGGCCACGGGGGTCGGCGGCATCGTCCGCGACACGATGTCGATGGGGGCGTACCCGATCGCCCTCCTCGACTCGCTGTACTTCGGCGGCTTCGACCGCGAGCGCTCGCGGTACCTCTTCGAGGGGGTCGTCGAGGGCATCTCCCACTACGGCAACTGCATCGGCGTCCCCACCGTCGGCGGCAGCGTCGCCTTCCACGGCGGCTACGAGGGGAACCCCCTCGTCAACGTCGCCTGCGTCGGGCTGACGGACGCGGACCGGCTCGTGACCGCGACCGCGACGGAACCGGGGAACAAGCTCGTCCTCGTCGGCAACGGCACCGGCCGCGACGGGCTCGGCGGCGCCTCCTTCGCCTCGGAGGACCTCGCGGAGGACGCCGAGACCGAGGACCGCCCCGCGGTGCAGGTTGGCGACCCCTACGCCGAGAAGCGGCTGATCGAGTGCAACGAGGCCCTCGTCGACGAGGGCCTCGTGCGGTCGGCCCGCGACCTCGGCGCGGCCGGGCTCGGCGGCGCCTCCTCCGAGCTCGTCGCGAAGGGCGGGCTCGGCGCCCGGATCGACCTCGACGCGGTCCACCAGCGCGAGCCGGACATGAACGCGACCGAGATCCTGCTCGCCGAGAGCCAGGAGCGGATGTGTTACGAGGTCGCGCCCGGCGACGTCGACCGCGTGCGCGCGCTCGCCGAGCGGTTCGACCTCGGCTGCTCCGTCATCGGCGAGGTGACCGACGGGAACTACGTCTGCGAGTTCGCGGGCGACGGGGAGGGCGACGGCGAGTCCGAGACCGTCGTCGACGTCGACGCCGAGTACCTCGCCGACGGCGCGCCGATGAACGACCTCCCGAGCGAGGAGCCGACGCGGCCGGCCCGTGACCTCCCCGAGCCCGCCCTGGCCGACGCGGTCGAGGCGGTCGTCTCCGCGCCGTCGACCGCGAGCAAGCGCTGGGTGTACCGCCAGTACGACCACGAGGTCGGCGCCCGCACCGCCGTGAAGCCCGGCGACGACGCCGCGATCATGGCGATCCGGGAGGCGGCCGCGGACGGCGACGACTCCGCCGAGGGCGGCGACGCCGCGGGCGGCGACGGCGGGCCGGGCGTCGGCCTCGCGCTCTCCGCGGGCGCGAATCCGAACTGGACCGAGGTGGCCCCCTACGAGGGCGCCCGCGCCGTCGCGCTGGAGAACGCGACCAACCTCGCCGCGAAGGGCGCGGTCCCGCTGGCCGCGGTCGACTGCCTCAACGGCGGCAACCCGGAGAAGCCGGACGTGTACGGCGGCTTCAAGGGAATCGTCGACGGACTCGCCGACGCCTGCGCCGCGCTCGGGGCGCCCGTGGTCGGCGGCAACGTCTCGCTGTACAACGACAGCGTCGAGGGGCCGATCCCGCCGACGCCGACGCTCGCGCTGATCGGGACGAAGCGCGGGTACGACGCGCCGCCGGCCGCGCTCGACGCCGACCGCGCCGGCGACTCCGAGCTCCTCCTCGTCGGCGCCGGCGGCGACGCGCTCGGCGGGTCCGAGTACCTCGCGCAGGCGGGCGGAAGCGACCGGTTCCCGGAGCTGCCGGACGCGGCCGCCGACTCCCCTGCCCTTGTCGACATCGCCGCGTCGCTCTCGGCGGTCGCCCGCCGCGAGTCGACGCTGGCGACCCACGACGTGAGCGACGGCGGGCTCGCGGTCGCGCTCGCCGAACTGGTGACCGACGACGCGGGCGCCGACGTGAGCCTCCCCGACCGCGTCGCGGCGTTCGACGAGACGCCCGGCCGCCTCGTCGTCCAGACGACCGACTCCGAGGCGGTCGCGGAGGCTGCGGGCGACCTCCCCGTCCTCAGGCTCGGGGACGTGACGACCGACGGGACGCTCTCGCTGTCGGTCGGTGAGGAATCGACCGCGCTCGACGCCGACGCGATCCGGGAGCTCCGCGGCGTGATCGGGCGGGAACTGGCCTGACGCGGTACCGCGAACGTCGCTCTCCTTCGTTCCCGTCGGTCCCGCCGCCCCGAACCGAGCGACACGCTTTTAGGCATTCCTAAAATACGTAGGAGCAATCACGGAACGCCGGTCCGTCCGGCGTCCGATCCACCGATGGCTCAGACGCAATCTCCCGGAACGAAGCGGTCGAGCGACACGGAGAGCGGGTCGCCCGCGGACCCGTCGCCCGACCCGGTGTTGTCGCTGTCGAACGTGACCAAGGAGTTCGGGCCCGAGACCGCCGTCGACGGCGTCTCGCTCGACGTCGAGCCGGGCGAGCTCCTCACCTTCCTCGGCCCCTCCGGGTGCGGGAAGACGACGACGCTCCGCACCATCGCCGGGCTGGAGGAGCCGACCGAGGGCGAGATCCGCCTCGACGACGAGGTCGTCGCCGGCGGCGACGGCGCGTTCGTCGCGCCGGAGCAGCGCGACGTCGGCATCGTCTTCCAGAACTTCGCGCTGTTCCCGCACCTCACCGTCCGGGAGAACATCGCCTTCGGGCTCTCCGACGCCGACGCGTCGGCGACCGAGGCGCGCGTCGACGAGCTGCTCGAGCTCGTCGAGATGACCGACCACGGCGACAAGACGCCCGATCAGCTCTCCGGCGGCCAGAAGCAGCGCGTCGCGCTCGCCCGGTCGCTCGCCCCCGAGCCCGAGGTGCTGCTGCTGGACGAGCCGTTCTCGAACCTCGACGTCCGGCTCCGCGTCGAGATGCGCGAGGAGGTGCGTCAGATCCTGAAGGAGGCCGGCGTCACCGCCGTCTCCGTCACCCACGACCAGGAGGAGGCGCTCTCCATCTCCGACCGCGTCGCCGTCATGAACGACGGCCGGATCGAGCAGGTCGGGCGCCCCGAGCAGGTGTTCGAGCGCCCCGAGTCGAAGTTCGTCGCCTCCTTCCTCGGGCGGGCGTCGTTCCTCGAAGGCGAGCTCCGCGACGGGAAGGTCGAGACCGGGATCGGCCGGTTCGACGCGGTCACGCTGGAGGGGTACGACACGGTCTACGACGGCGCGCCTGTCGACGTGCTCGTGCGTCCGGACGACCTCCGGGCGACGCCCGCGAGCCCCGAGCTGGCCGACGGCGTCATCGTCTCGCGGCAGTACGTCGGCCCCTCCTTCGTCTACCGGGTCGAACTGGAGTCGGGCGGCGCCGTCCACTGCCTCCACAACCACGTCGAGGAGTTCGACCTCGACGAGCCGGTCACGCTGGAGCTCACCGCCGACCACCCGCTGGCGTGGTATCCGCGATAAGCGGGTGGCTGGCGGTGGTCCGTCGTGTGTATTTTAAACTCGGGAGCGACCCGTGTCGCCGCTCAGAAGCTGAACAGGAAGGGAATGACGTACGCGATCAGCAGGCCGACGAGGGTGACGGCGGCGCCGATGCCGACCTCGCGGTTGCCGAACGACTGCATGGGTGCGGTCACGCGCTCGTCCGGGTCGGGGTCGTGAGAGTGGTCGTCCATACCCACCCGTGGCGACCCGAGATATAAAAACGCGTGTAAACTACCCCGCCCTACTCGCTCACGGCTTCGCTGTTCGCTTCGTTGAGGGTGGGGCTTTCGCGTGGACTCCCGTTCTGGCCATCGCTGGCAGGTTCGTAATCACCGTTCACGTTCAACGTCCCGCGATTCAAGCGCACGTTTACGGGCGCGCCTCCGCCCGACGACGTTTGCGCCGAGCGGAGATGCTTCAAACCGATGTTCTTCGCCGCGTTGTAGTCTGCATGGGGTGAGTACCCGCACTTAATACACTCAAACACGTCCTGTCCGTTCGAGATGGGGCGGTTGTCTTCGTGAGTGAACCCGCACTTGGAACACCGCTGGGAGGTGTAGGCGGGACTCACCTGCTCGACCGAAATGCCGACGACTTCGGCTTTGTACTCGACGTACTCGAACAGGCGTCGGAACGCCCACGCGTGGAACTTCTTGGCGTTCGGCATCCGCTCACGAATTCCGCTCAGGTTTTCGAACGCGATCACGTCACAGTCGTGTTCGACGGCTTCTGCGACGAGTTCTTTCGAGACGGTGTGGAAGAAGTGATCGTACCGCCCCGTCTCGGTCTGTCCGACCGACTGGATGGTTTCGTGAGCGGCCCGCGTCCCGCGCTGGTGGAGCGACCCGCGTCGCTTCTCGAACTCGCGGTGCCAGTGGTTCAACTCCGACCCGTTCTAGAACGTGCCCGTCGAGGTGACGGCGACGTTTTCGATGCCGAGGTCAACGCCGAGGACTGTGCTGTGCTCGGCGTCACCTTCATCGGCAGTCTCGGACTCTACGTCCGCCTTTGTGCGGACGTGAAGGTAGAACTCGCCGTCGTGGTAGTGGAGTTCCGCACCCGTTACGTCGTAATCTTCGTTGAACAGGTACTCCGAGTGGGGCGTCTCGCGGTTATCGTCCGGAAGGATGTACTCGGCGGTGATGCGGCCTTCGACGGTTGCGAGCGTCGCGTGGTCGTCGTTGAACGTCGCACACCGCTTGTCGTAGACGAGAGTTGAGGCAGTGAAGCGCGGCTTTCCCGCGTAATCGCCCTGTTTCCAGCGGGCGACGACGCTTTGAACGGCGTCGGCAGCCTTGTTGCGAGCGTTCTGGACGAGATTCGCTTGTAACCGTGTCTCAGCCCGCACATCGTCGTAGGTTTCACGTTGGAGTTCGGCTTTGCTCGTCGTTTTATACTCGCCTTGCCAGGCGTGGTCGACGACGTAGTTGGCGGCCCACAGAAACTCGGAGATGGTTTCATGGAGGAGGTCAGCGTCGCTGTCGGCCACATTAAGCTTGACAGGGATGGTGCGGCGGACCTCCATCCGTACTTCAGATGTATACTCTCGTTTTTATATTAGTAACGATTCAGTGAGGAGTCAGCCGACAATCGAACGTGGCTGGTGTAGTGCCGGGTCGGTTTCCTCCCCGACCTACTCGCTCGTTTCGCTCACTCCTTGAGGTCGGAGGCTCCACCTTGTATTATGCTGACCGGCGCGGCGACCGCCGGAAGGCTTAATTGTCTGATACTTAATTCGTTTCCGTTGATGTCCCTCCCCGGTCGCGATCTTGACGACGTACTGATCGTTGGTCCGGCGTTCTCCGGTCGCCGACGGCTGTTCCACCGGCTGTTGGCGGCGCGACCGGGCAGGCCGGTCCTGGTGTCGACCCGGCAGCCCGCCTCCCGCGTGCGAGACGCTCACCGGCGGACCGTCGACGGCGACCCGGCGGAGCCGGTCGTGGTCGACTGCGTGGCGAACGCCGTCGGCCGAGCGGGCGACGGGGGCGACGCGACGGGATACGCGCAGGACCCGGGGAACCTCACGTCCATCGGGACGACGTTCGTCGATCTGGCCGAGGACCGCGACGAGGACGCGCTCGCGGTCGGCGTGACGACCGTCTCGCCGCTGTTGATGTACAGGGGTCAAGGCGACTGCCCCGGAGCTTGACCTCGGGGTTAAAGCCGACAGTATTATAATGTCTAGTACTGATTGAATCAGTATGAGTCAGATGAAGTGCTACCCGAAAATGCGACAACGAGGTGTTGTTACGATCCCAGAAGAGGTTCGAGACGGACTTGATCTTGAGGAAGGTGACCAGTTGGAGCTCACTGTAGTGAAACTTGACTAAAAAATCTGAATGAAACACACGCTTCGCTTCCGTGCGTACCTACCTGACGACGTGGCCAGCGAAGCGTGGAGACACATCGACATTCTCCGACAGATCCGCAACCATGCTGTCCGAGACTACTACAGTGACTCCAACAATCGACCATCTGAATATGACCAGCATAACAAACTCACAGGCTGGACAGACAGATGGCCGACATTCTCAGAGCCATCACAACACGCCGCTCAACAGGCTATCAGCCAAATTCACAAAGACCTCGACAACCTCCAAGACCGCCAAGATGAGGGTTACAAGGTCGGAGAGTTGAATTGGCAAGGTGCTGGTGAATTTCGGTCGGTATCGTACAATCAGTCCAGTCGTTTCAACGTGGATCACAACACGGGCGACGACCGGTTCGTACGGTTCCGACTCGAAAAGATTGGCTGGTTCAAGATTCGCACTGACCGCTCAGTCCCGGCGGCAGCTGATATTGACAGGGTCATTCTAAAAAAGGAGAAGACAGGTGAGTGGTACGTCTCACTCGTGACCACTGTGGACAATACGCCTGACAAACCGTCACTGAGTGAGATCGGACCTGAGGACTGTGTCGGTGTAGACCTTGGCATCATCAGTTACATCCACACCTCAGAGAACCTCTCGGTGGAACGACTCGATTTGTCCGACGAGTACGACCGCTACGCGCGCGAACAGCGGAAGCTCGATAGGAAGGAACATGGCTCGGCCAACTGGGAGAACCAGCGCCAGAAGGTCGCGAAGGCGAAACGCGCAATTAAGCGGAAGGTGCTAGACTACCAGCACAAGTTGACGACGTGGCTCGTCGAAGAGTATGATGTTGTGGCAGTCGAAGACTTGGACGTGAAGTCAATGTTGGAAACCAGCCAGAACGCGAAGAACAAACAGGATGTCGCGTGGTCACGGTTCATCCGGTTGCTGGAATACAAAAGCGAGCTTCACGGAACGCATGTTGAGCTAGTGGAGCCGGGAGGGACGACGAAAGAGTGCGCGTGGTGCGGTGTCGAGACGGCAAAACCGATCTGGGTACGAGAGCACTCGTGTCCGGCGTGTGGACATACGGATGATCGGGATCTGAATGCGGCGAAAAACGTACGTAATCGAGGGCTGAAGCAGTTAGGGCGGGGACTGTCCGAATCAACGCCTGTGCAGACTGCGCTCCCTACGTTCACCCCTCACCGAGAGGTTGTGGATGCAAAGCGCGTCGTTGAAGCAGGAAGCCCCGGGGCTTGATCCCGGGGTGCGTTCACGCGTCCGCCTCGGAGGTGTTCCAGTTCCTGTATGTTCTCGCCCAGCGAGCGACCGGCGAGGAGTGACCCGTGGCGGCGACGATCGACCCCGGTGCGCACGACGAGACGACGGTTGAGCAGTTCGTCCCGCTGTTCGACGGCGTGGTCGAGATGCGGCGTCGAGACGACGAGACGTGGGGGTTTCGGGTGCAGCGGCCGGAGCGGAACGAATGGCGGGAGATCGAAGTGGTTTGATGTCAGGGCGATGAGTTTGCGTGCAATCCGCTAAACAACACGTTGTGGCCGCCCGCCCGCTACGACTCCTTGTGTGCGCCGTTCTACTACAATTGTCCGCGGATCAACGACTGACTGACCCGTCAAATCTATGATTTGATTACTGAGGGACTCCCTTTTTGAGATAGGTAGTAACGGAGTTGTAGGCCCACAAACACAACAAGTGCGAGAATGATAAGAATCAACTGTGGGTGCGATTCCATCTCCTGATAAATTTGGAACAACCGGATCCATGGAGAGATATCATCAGCAGGCGATTCCGAGACGGGAAACAGCGGATACAACAGAAAGCGTGCGGCCCAGAAATCACCTATAAAGAGAAAACGATAGGTGTCGCCGAGAAGATGACTCAGATACCCGAGAGCAAATGCTGGCGGAATTACGACTCGGAGCTGCTCGGACGGTGACTCTGTCGTCCAACGGCCGCGAAGACGCATCGTAACCCACCAGACGGTAAGTGTACAAACTGCGAACGTGAACACAGAGTGTGCGAACGAGCGGCCATAGGTGAGCACGTCAAGATATGCTAGCGGTTTATCAAGCAGACCCGAAAACTGGCTCCCAATTGCAAGCGGGACCAACGCGAGACGCACTGGGAGCTGGCGTGTCCCAACGGCCGCATAGACTGCGTACCAGAGATATGCAAAGGCGAAATGACCCAGCGGTAGCACAGTAAGGAGCTAATGAGGAAGGTGAATAAGCGCCGCTATTGACATCTGTTCCCGGGATAATGATGAATTAGACTGCAGATGAGCACAGATTATTTATACTATGCTCTAATTTCAATACGGCCATCTGTCTCGTATAAATCGGTGCAGTTCTCTACCTACTACTCATGCCAATCGAGTACTGGCAGACACTCGTGATACCAGTGTGTCTTCGCAACGAACCAGTTTCTCTGAATACCCTCTCAAAACAGTGATCCTATATTGGTATAGTATATTGTCTCTCATATGCAGACACGGCTTGTGCAACCGACAGACTTCCAGTTGCTTGCTGCACTGGCCGACGGATATCGAGATACAGCGTCAAACCTTGCAGTTCGTATTGAGAAAGATCGTAACTACGTGAACACCCGACTTCCGGCGCTTGCAGACGCGGATCTAATCCAGCGTATTGGGCCAAACGAGCATTCGGGATTGTATCAGATCACACCCCGTGGGGTCGTCGCCGTCCAGCACCAATCGATCTATGAAACTGATCGCGACCGGTTCGAAGCACTCCTTGATCAACGAGCGTCTGCAGTAACAATCGAACCACCGGCTATCGAGATCACTGGATCGGCGTCGACTCAGTGATCGACCACGCCAACACTGTCTTCCACCGTAGCAAATTCAGTTCCAATGCCTATCGAGGCGACACACCCTGTGCAAATCTCTGAACCTGCAAGCGACACAGAGGCAGGAAGTCCTCTCCTCACGGCTGGTGGGGGTATTTGCTGGTATGTTAGCATGGTGGTCTCTATGTGTTTCAGGAATGCTGCCGGCCGCAATACTTCTGTGGAGAACGGGTGAAAACCAATCTGAGCCGGCCACTTAGTGGCTCAGTGGTTGTGGTGACGTGTTATACAGCCGGCAGACGAGACCGTGTGATCCGGCTGAATGCGCCCATCAACGAGTGTTTCGGTGTGTCACCACCCGGGAGTGAGTCGTAGTGAGCGCCGTCTGATGTATATTCGTTTAATGATAAGATAATGCCGTACTACCGGATCACACCCGATACCGTGGGGGTGGTGACGGCGATCCGTCTGTTCAGATACGCGATAGTTCCTCTTACTTTGTTTGGTGTGGTGCCACCATGCGTGTTGGTGAGGAAACGGATGGCTGCCACGCCGTCTGGTGGTTTTCTGTGAGGTTCTCCCACTCGATTCCGTGAGTGTCATCCTCTCTACTGCGTTGTTGCTTCTTGCTGCGAGATGCCCAGTAGTGTCACTTATTTCACGCAGGTATGTTGCGGACGGGAACTCTCTCCCAGTATCGGTGGATTTTCCCACGAAGCGCCGATTTCGCGGGGAATTCTCACAGTAAACTGATCGCAGATCACCGATGCTGGCATCGACCGAATTCTGTTACAGTCGCCGGTATTGTGGCCTGCGTACTAGTGTCTCTTGACGTTCGCGCGGAAGCGAAAGTCAGTGTATGGATACTGATAGGCTCGTGTTTATCGAAGTTACAAGCCTAATACGAACGTGCTATACTCCTCGTTACTCACTCGCTTTTGCTGGTTGCCTGAGAGTAGCGCTCCCGCGCTACTGTATCCGTTTTGGAGTGGGTTGCTCATCTCCCGCCCGGCGGCCGTATTGTTGTTCGTGATCGCCGCAGCCGGCGGCCGGTCGGCGAACGAGCTATACGTTCGACGCACGTAGCGAGCCGTGACCGGCACGAGGCCGGAAGAGGGAATTCAACGATGGATCTGCGATCGCTGGCCGGATCCGGCATCACGGCGCTTCTCGTCGTCCTCGTAGTTGCCATGCTGATCGGCCAGCAGCTCGGCCAGCCGATCGTTCTCGGGTTCGTCCTCACCGGGAGCATGAACGCCGAGCCGGCCAACATGGCCCCGGGTGACGGGTTCATCGCTGTCCCGCCGGCGATCGCCGGCGACGTCGAGGAAGGCGACGTGGTGACGTTCGACGCTCAGGGGCTTCAGGGCGGCGGACTGACCACCCATCGGGTCGTCGCGGAGACCGATCAAGGGTATATCACGCGCGGCGACGCCAACCCCTTCACCGATCAGGACGGTCCCGAACCGCCGGTTCAGGAGTCGCAGATCAAGGCCGTCGCGCTCCAGCTCGGCGGTGACACGGTCGTCATCCCCAACATCGGCCTCGCCGCCATCGCGATGCAGGACGCGTTTGGCTTTGCGGCGACGTTCCTCGCTGCGATTCCGGGACTCGGAGGGCTCGCCGAGGGTAACGTCGGCTCGTCGATGGTCCTCGTCGGGCTGTTGCTCTTAGGCTACAGCCTCGTCGCTGAGGCCGTCGGCGGGTCGAACCGCCGCTCGGGCCGAGACGACCGCTCCAGGGACCGCGGCGGCAAGACGAGCGCGGTCCTCGTCCTGCTCGCCATCCTGCTTCTCATCACCGTGCCGGCGACGGCGAGTATGGTGATCCCCTCAGGGACGAACGACATCACGATCGTGAGCTCGCAGTCGCCGAGTTCGAACCCGACCGTCATCGAGCGCGGCGGCTCTGTGGAGTACACGTACAACTTCAGCAACGACGGGTTCATCCCCCGGATCGCGACCGTCGACGCGGCCAGCACGGGCGTCGACGTCGCTCAGAGCTCGCTCACTGCGCCCCGCGGCGAGACGGCGTCGACCACCGTCACGCTTCACGCCCCCGAGGAGACCGGCGCGTACGTCAGGTCCGTCTCAGAGTGGCAGTACGTGCAGTTCCTCCCGGCGCCGGTAATCCTCTCGCTGCACGCGATCCACCCGTTCGCCGCCGTCGCGGCGATAAACGCCGTGATAGTCGTCGTCGTCACGGCGGTGTACGTGCTCGCCGTCGGGCTCGAACCGTTCCGGTTCCGCGACCGCGGTCGGGAGCTGTCGCTGTCCCAGCGGGTCCGGCGGACGATCCGCAAATGGCGGTGAGTCGGGACCCGGAAGGTCTCCTCGTCGTTCACGCGCCCGCGATGAGCCGGACGTTCCACCCCGTGAGCAGCAGGCCGATCCCGGTCGCGACGACCGGCGGCCAGTAGTACGAGAACGGCTCCCGTTGTCGAGCCCCCTGAACGCTCACCGAGACCAACACGAGCAGCACGATCAGTTTTAATAAGAGGAATCCCGGGAGCCCCGCGGTCGAGAGCAGCGCGTTGACAACTGGGTTCCCTTCGATCAGTCCGGGGACCGCGATCGTCGCGTACAGCGTCGAGACCACGTCGCCGACCCCGTACGCGAGGGCGGCGGCGAGCCAGAGCGCGTAGAACTGCGTCGAGCGACTCTGGTACAGCGGCGGTCCAGCTGGGACACTCGCCACCGAGGCGTCGTCGACGCCGGGCGCGGCGTCCGCGTCGACTGCGTCGCCCCCGGCCCCCGTGACCGGGTCGTCGATCTCCGCGAGCAGCGTGTCGATCTGTCGGCGCCGGGCGGCGATCTCGCCCGTCAGTTCCCGGTAGCGCTCGTCGTCGGCCAGGTCCGCCTCGTCCCGCCGGGCCTCGATCCGTCGGCGGCGGGCCACGAGCGAGAGGTACGTCTCGACGGCCCCCTCCACCGCGCCGTGGTCGACGAGCGACTCGACGAGGTCGAAGAGACGGTCGAGACCGTCGCGCAGGCCGAGCGGACGCGCGCCGACCTCTCAGATCTCCGCCGCGAGGCTCAACGGTCGAACGTCGACGGCGGGCGGTGCGAGAGCTGCGACGCGCGCGTCGACCTGTCGATGCTCACCGAGCCCGTCTGTCCCTCCTGCGAGGAGACGTTCACCGGCGTGGCGGCGGGCAGCTCCTGGAATCCGTTCTCCGATCCGACCCTCCGCACCCGGTCCCGGTCGACGGATCCCGTCCCGCCGACGGACTCCGAGTTCCCGCCTCGCGAGTAAGGCTCTCGGTGCTTCGAGGCCCTCGGTCGCTGTCGGCTCCGAGCGCTTGACAGTCAGACACTGGCACACATGTTTATGTCGATTGAAACTATGCGTCACGACAAGGGATGTCGACGCAGCGGGCCGACTCGGACGGCGACGCGGAGCCGGTCGACTGCCGATACCGGGACCGGTTCGTCCTCGACGAATCCGGGCCGTCGGCGGCGAGGCGACCGTCCGAGCGGCGCCGCCGATCGACGCCGACGCCGTCTTCCGGGCCGTCCGCGTCGCCCGCGCCGTCCGCCGGATACGGTCGGAGTACCCTCTCCGTGTCCGGGTTGGCATTATTGACGGTCACGAAGCTGTCGGACGCGCTGACGACCGGGATCGGGCTGTTACACCTTCCGGGCGTCTACGAGGCGAACCCGATCGTCGCGTCCCTCTTTCGCGAGGTGGGAGTCGTTATCGGACTCGCGGTGGCGTCGGCCGCGATCATCGCGGGCGTCACCCTCGTCGTCGAGATCGGTTCGGTGCTCGTCTCCGTCCGGCGACGGGACGGTCACCTGGCCCCCGTCGTTCGGCTCGTCGGCTACGGGTTGCCCTCGGTGTGCTTCGCGATCGTGTCGGTCCACAACGCGAGCGTGCTCCTCGCCGGGCTTCAAACAGGAAGCGTCGTTCCGTTCTAGCCGAACTGAGGCGGACTCGGGACGGTCCCCGTGGCTGGGGACTCCGTGATCGGCGCGCGTGGCTCCGACGATCGGTCAGGGAAATTGACATCCTCCCCGCCATAAAGCGCGAGGATTCCTCGTTGGGGGTTCGGCTACCGACCCACGGAGGCAACTTGCGGGTTCGTGCGCGCTTCTTTGGGACTGTCGTGAGGGTGTGGTTGCCCCGACCAATCGTGGTCGTCCCACTCGAATCGCACGGGCCGTGCCATCGGCCTGACTTCGCAATCGCTGTTTTCTCGAAGGAACGTCTCTGACGCCGTGAGATCAGCGTGCCCCTCGAACCCGCATGGACACGTCAGCGTATCCCTGTGGCGAACCGTCTCCTTGTGGTCGCCACACTTCGGGCACGTCTGACTCGTCCACGCTTCCGACTCGGCTTCGAGGCTGATACCGTATTCCTCACAAACGCATGCGAGACGGTGGATGAACTTCTTGAACGCCCAGAAGTTGTGCGTTTTCTCGTTCACCCTGACCGACCAGTGCGTTTCTAGCACGTCGGTCAAGTCGCCCACGTACACCGCTTCCACACCCTCGTCGTACAGTCGTTCAACGAGGTCGCGCACCAGCGCGTTCTGTGCGTGGTCACGCCGCTTCGTTCGCTGTCGGTACAGCCGTCGAATCCGCTTGGAACTGTAGCGTCCTTCGCGGAGTTTCGACTGTAGGCGGGCGATTTCGTCGGTTGTCTCGCGGAACCGTCCGAACAACTCCCGCCCGTCGTAGAGGTACTGGTTCCCGGTAGTCGTGGAACAGGCGACGAGGTTGTTCGCGCCAACGTCGAGGGCGGCTTCGTGAGAAGCCAGTGGTGAATCCAGTCGAGAATCAGGGACGGTGACTGGCTGAAAAGCCCTGAACGTGTCGCTCACTTTGTCGTACTCAAGTTCCAGACGGCCCTGTTTGCCGTCCCACTTCGGGTTGCCTCGGAGTTCGAGGCGGAGTCGTTCGTGGTAGCCGAGTCCGTATTCGTCTTTCAGTTCTTGCCCGACAGGGATTTCGAGACGGCTACGCTTGCCCCACTGGATCGTGTACTGATTGTTTCGGATGTAGGTACGGAGTTCGCGTCCGTCCTCCTCGTTGCCCCAGTACGACGGTGGGTTGGCGTACTCGCCTTTCTCTTTGAGGGCGAAGAACGATCGCCACGCTTCGCTGTTCTTGCGCGTGACCTGTTGGACGGTTGCGCTTCCGACGACGCCGTTGTAGCATCCTCGGTACTCGGCGGTGTCCCATACGTCGCCGTCACCGAAGTAGTTCTGTCTGCGTTCATACGTCAGTTCGTTCCACAGGGAAGCGGAGGCGTCGAGTAGCCGTAGAAGGCACTCTTTGTCGTTCTCGGTCTGTGGCACGACCTCGAAGGTGTTGACGCGCTTCATTCCTTGCCACCCTCCTGTTCAGCGATGTATTGTTCGACAGCGCCCTTCGAGGCGCTTCCCGCCGTACCGACATAGTAGGAACGAGTCCACTTCACGCGGTCGTCGTACCGCTGGTTGTACTTGCGGGCGGAGATGCCCTTCACCCAGTTGACGATGAGCGACGGGGCGTTTTTGGGTGGACTGCCGATGAACAGGTGTACGTGGTCGGGCATGACCTCGGACTCGGCCAGTTCGAGGTCTTTATTCTCACAGATTTCCGCAAAGATGGTTTCGAGACGTTCCTTCGTCTTCCCCGTCGGATGCGAACGCCGATATTTTGGCACGAACACTGTATGGTAGTAGAGTTCGTATTTCGCATGACGAGTACTCTTTACCATCTGTGTATACTATTATAGTTAGACGCATTAAATATTGTGTTGGAACCCCGTCTATGCTATCGTTGGCGGTTGAATACTGTTGGTCGGCTTCATCCCCGCCCTGAAGGGGCGAGGCTTTCGCCTCGAATTTCTCGTAACCTACTTGAGTGCGGGCGGGCAATTACCGGTCGGAGTCCCGTGGTGTAGTGGCCAATCATAATGGCCTTTGGAGGGAGTTCGTCCGCGTCTGCGACCGAGGCACGATCTCGGGCCGTCTCCTCGGAGACGCCCGTCGGACGCCCGAAGTCAGCCATTGACGGCGGTTCGAATCCGCCCGGGACTATTTCGCGCGGCCGACCGTGAGAACGGCGTCGCGAGCGCGGTTTCCGTGTCCTGATCGGCTCCGCTTCGACTACCGAGTTCGACCGGCGTGCCGTGTGTTCTCGGCGCGTGTGATCTACCCACAAGAAATATACCTGCGGCGCGTTCTCGCGGACCCGTATGTTCGGATCCACCCGATCGACGCGCTCGGCGCGGGAGGTCGAGGGCGACGCGGTCGCCGACGGGTCACCGCCGGCGTTCGAACGCGGTCCGCGCCGTCTCACCGACCTCGCGCGGGACCCGCGCCGTCGCCCCATAGCCACGCTCGTCGCCGCGGTCGTCGTCTGCACGCTCGCCGCCCAGTCGTACCTCGTGGCCGTCACGGCGGGTCCGGTCGCCGGGCTCCTCGCCGTCGCCGCCGTCGCCGTCGCGTACGCGGTCGCGAAGCGGTGGTGGGCCGTGCAACACCGGCACATGGTCGCGGAGCTTGCGGCGGCGAACGAGCTCGACCGACTACGCTGACCGGCCGGCCGAGGGAGGCGGTTCGAGAGCCGCGCCGGTCGCCGGCATGTGTGTCATTTTTTATCATCCGGGTCCTGCGGTAGCGTATGGACCGCACGCAGTACCGCGACGCCGTCGCCGGGAACCGCCGGAAACACGGCTTCGAGCCGGTCGATAAGCGCACGAACGGGTTCGACCCGGTCTGGGAGCGTCGCGAGGACGACGACTCGATCGGGGCGGTCGCCGTCCTCGCGACGCTCGTCGACGACGAGCCGGACCTCGGCCCGGAGGACCTCGTCGCGACCGCCGACTCGTTCCGCGACGTGCTCGTCGACCGCGTCGACGACCGCCACGGCTCGACGACCCCGCTCGGCTACGTCGTCTTCGCCGTCCGCGAGCCCGACCCGGCGCTCGTCGACGCGGCGCGCTCGTACACGGTCGCCCGCCGCCGGACCAACGTCTTCCCCATCGTGTACGACCGCGAGGCGGAGACGCTCCACCGACACGAGGTACCGCGGCTGAAGGGGCGGGGGATCTATCGCCGACAGGCGGACGACGCCGACCGGCTGTTCGACGTGTGAATCCGTATTAAAAACAGACGCTCGCCGCTCAGATCAGCCGTTCCGCAATCCTGCCGGCGCCCTCTGCGGCGGCGGTCGCGGGGTCGTCCGGAGAGACGACCTCGACGTCGCGGTCGAGCTCGGCCGAGAGCCGCTTCTCGAACTCCTCGGTGAGCCCGGGGATACAGGCCATGCCGCCGGTGGCGGCGACCGGGCGGCCCAGCGCGAGCTGGTAGGGTTTCATGTGGTCGTTCGCGAGCTCCGGGAGGAACTCGTTGGCGACGACGTCGACCGCCTCGTCGATGTACCGGTCCACGGGCTCGCGCACGCCGCGGTCGACGGTGAACTCGTGGCTCCCGCCGCCGGGCTGCTGGATCACGTCCGTGAACGGCTCGAAGTCGTACACGTCGGCGTGCTCCTCCTTGTACTCCCGGGCGGTCGTGCGGTCGATGTGGACCCGGCCCTGGCTCTCCTCCTCGACGGCGGCGACGATCCGGCGGTCGACCTCGTTGCCCGTCACCGAGCCGGTCGAGAACGGCGAGAGCTGCTCGCCGCGCCGGTAGGCGCACGCCTCCAGCGTCGTCGACCCCATGTTGATCGAGACGAACACCTCGTCGATGGCGGTCAGGTCGTCGCCGTAGGCGGGGATCGCCCCGCACAGCGACTCGGGATAGCTCCGCGTCTCCGCCTGTCCGATCGAGGAGCCCTCGATCACCGACCGGAGGTTCTCCACGCCCGCCTCGTTGTCGATGGTGGGGACCGCGTAGACGACCGCGCTGTCCTCGGGGACGTCGTGGGCGTCCACGAGCGCCTCGAAGAAGCGCTCGGCGTCGGCGACGCTCTCGTCGTCCTCCGGCAGCCCCGACCGGAGCATAAACCGCACCGTGTCGGGGTACTCGATCGCGGCCTCCTCGCCGAACAGCACCTTCTCCTCGCCCGTGATGGCGTCCTCGTACGTCGCCAGACACGTCAGCGTCGAGCGTCGCTCGCGGCCGCCCCGCCCGTCGGGGAGGTCGAGCACCGTCCGGGTGCTCCCGAGTTTCACGCCGACCGCGTCCGGGCCGTCTGTACCGTTGATCTCCGTGGATTCGTCGTCGTCGCTCATTGTTAATCACTCGCACACGAAGCGATCCGGACGATGGAGACGAGGCTGATCCGATGGTCCGCGGGCGTGAAGGGGCGGTCCCGCCGCGGGGCGTCGAACCCCTCCAGCCGGCGCGTCAGCGCGCCGACCGCGTCGGGGTCGATCCACCCGAGTTCGGCGTAGTACGACAGCGCGTCGCGGCTCCGCAGGTGGCCGCCGACGTCGACGAGGTAGCCGAGCCACTCGCCGACCTCGCGTTCCGCGTCCGGTGCGGCCGGGACCGCCCGCAGGTACGGGCGGTCCTCGGCGTCGGCGGGGGTCGACCCGCCGCCGGACAGCCGCAGCCCTCGCTGACGCTGGAGCAGCTCGGTGAACGCGGCCGAGCGGGCGGCCTGCTCCGCTCGGTTCCGGTTCGGCTGACGAAGCGACCGCTCCCGAGGCGCTTCGTCGGCGCCGTCCCGCGGTGCCCCCGCGATCCGGCGCAGCTCCCGTACGTCGTATTGCCGTGGATTCAGACTCATGTTCCGTCCGTCGTTCGCGTCCGTACCCCCACCCTCACCGCCGGGACATATGATAGTTCCTCCGCAGTTATCACCGATGAGAAACTAACGCCGGGCCCCCGGCGGTCGGCCTCCCGCGCTCCCCCTCTCACTCGGCGTCGGCCCACGGGAGCGGCTCCGTACACCAGTGACAGAAGTCGAGTTCGGCGTCGGTCTCCTTCCCGCAGCTCGGGCACTCCACCCGGGCGGCCTCGCCGTCGTCGCCGGTGAGCTCGCCGATCGGCGAGGCGACGGCGCCGCCCTCGTCGTCCGCGCTCGCGGCGCGGCGCCGGACCGCCTCGGCGGTCGCGTCGACGCGGTTCCGCTCGGCGACGTCGGCCCGACCGACGACGAAGGCGTCGATCGACGACAGCACGGTGAGGAGGGCGACCGGGAGCGCGACCTCGGTCGGCAGCGCGGCGGCGGCCTCGAACGGCGACGCGGCCGACCCGCTCGGGTCGACGTCGTAGAGGGTGAGGAGGGCGACGCCGCCGCCGACGACCGTGACGTGCCACAGCAGCGCCCGCCCCCAGCGACGCAGGACGAGGTGGCCGAGTCCCGGGAACGCCAACGCCAGGACGGCGGCGAGGACGGGGCGCAACTGGTCTCGCATACGGCCCGGATTCGAGTGGGGGGTACTTACGGGCTACGGTGTCGGCGGTCTCCGGTCGGGGACGCCGGCGACTCCCCGCCGCGGATAACAACCGTTAATCGACGCCCGGTCCTCCGGGCCGCCATGAGCAGGGAGCGGGCGACCGCGTTCGTCCCCGGGCACGTCACCGCCTTCTTCAGCGCGCACTCGGCCGAGCGCCCCGCGGCCACCGGGTCGCGGGGAGCCGGCCTGACCCTCACCGACGGGGTGACCGTTCGGGTGTCGGCGACGGGAACGAGCCGGGG
The DNA here is from genome assembly GCF_024494565.1 of Halorubrum rutilum. The sequence continues at coordinate 461,578 of NZ_JANHDN010000003.1, read as the reverse complement.
CGACGGGTCGGTCGGCGCCCGCGAGATCGACGGCGGACCAGGGACGATCGGGGCGGTCGAGGACGCGCTCGCGGCGCTCGGAGCCGCGGGCGGTGCCGACGCCGCCGGCGGTGGGGACGCTGCCGGCAGTGCAGACGCCCCGGGCGAGACCGACGGAGTCCCGGTCGACGTCGCGGTCGAGTCCGACCTCCCGATCGGCGCCGGCTTCGGCGTCTCCGGGGCCGCGGCGCTCGGCGCGGCCCTCGCGGCCAACGACGCGCTCGACCGCTGCCGCTCCGAGAACGAGCTGGTCCGGATCGCCCACGAGGCGGAGGTCGGTCGCGGCACCGGTCTCGGCGACGTGGTCGCGCAGGCGCGCGGCGGCGTCCCGATCCGGGTGGAGCCCGGCGCGCCGGGAATCGGGGAGCTCGACGGGATCCCCGCGGCCGCCCGCGTGGAGTACGTCACCTTCGGCGAGCTGTCGACGGAGGCGGTGTTGGGCGGCGACACGGCCGCCCTTACCGCGGCCGGCGAGGACGCCCTCGACCGGCTCCGTGCGGACCCGCGGCTCCCGACGCTGCTGGACGCGGCCCGCGAGTTCGCCCGCGAGGCCGACCTCCTCGTCCCGGAAGTCGCCGAGGCGGTCGACGCGGTCGACGCGGCCGGCGGCGAGGCCGCGATGGCGATGCTCGGCCGCACCGCCTTCGCGCTCGGCACCGGGCTCTCCGACGCGGGCTACGACCCCGAGGCGTGTCGGGTCGACGCCGCCGGCGCGCGGCTCGTCGAGTGACGACACCCCGGTGACGAACGGATCGCGCACCGTCGTCGTCGGAGTAATACTTATTTAGTATTACATTGAATGTATAGCTACGGTATGCCCCGAGTCACCACGAAGGGACAAGTCACGATCCCGAAAGAGATCCGAGACGCTCTCGGAATCGAGCCAGGGGACGAGGTCGACTTCGAGCGCGTCGGCTCCGAGTACCGGCTTCAGAAACAGGCCCCCACCACCGAAGAGGGCGACGACCCGTTCGAGAAGCATCGGGGAAGCGCCGACGGAGACGAGACGATGCCGGAGCGGATGCGTCGACTCCGCGGCGAGTATCCGCGCGACACGGACGACTCGCCTGCGGTCGAGGAGTCGACTGACGACGATGGTGCCGACCCGTGACGACTGCCGTCGACACGAACGCATTCCTCGCGCTGCTTTACGACGACGAGTACGCCGACGCCAGCGAGGCGGCTCTCAGAGACGCGTACCGAGAGGGGGCGGTGGTCGTCACGCCGGTCGTCTACGCCGAACTCGCGGCCGACGGCCGCTTCGACTCGGCCGCTGACCTCGATCGGTTCCTCGCGGATTTCAGCGTCGATGTCGTCGATCCGTCGCGAGAGGCACGCTTCGCGGCGGGTGATCGATTCCGGGAATACGTGGACCGTCGACCCGACGGGATCGAGTGTCCCGCGTGCGGTGAGAAACACTCCGTCGACTGCGACGCGTGCGGCGAGTCGCTCTCGCCGCGCCAGCACATTGCCGCCGACTTCCTCATCGGCGCGCACGCCGCCGTCGACTGCGACGGCTTGATCACGTTCGATGGGGGGTTCTACTCGACGTACTTCCCGTCGCTGGCGGTTTCTCCGAACTGAACCGATCGCCTCCCCGGGCACCCCGCGCTGACGGGCCCCGTCGCCGACGCCGACGAACAAAGCTTTACCGCGTCGCCCGCCTAGCTCGGGCAAATGGTACTCGACGACCTCGGCTCGTCCCTGCGGGGCAGCCTCGACAAGCTCCAGGGGAAGACCCGCCTCTCCGAGAGCGACGTCGAGGAGATCGTCAAGGAGATCCAGCGCTCGCTCCTCTCGGCCGACGTCGACGTCTCCCTCGTGATGGAGCTGTCGGACTCGATCAAGACCCGCGCGCTCGAAGAGGAGCCGCCGGGCGGCACCACGGCGCGGGACCACGTCCTCAAGATCGTCTACGAGGAGATGGTCGACCTCGTGGGCGACTCCACCGAGCTCCCCCTCGAAAACCAGACGATCCTGCTGGCCGGCCTCCAGGGGTCGGGGAAGACCACCTCCGCCGCCAAGATGGCGTGGTGGTTCTCGAAGAAGGGGCTCCGACCGGCCGTCATCCAGACCGACACCTTCCGGCCGGGCGCGTACGACCAGGCGAAGCAGATGTGCGAGCGCGCCGAGGTCGACTTCTACGGCGACCCCGACAGCGACGATCCCGTCGACATCGCGCGGACGGGACTGGAGGAGACCGCGGACGCCGACGTGCACATCGTGGACACCGCGGGTCGGCACGCGCTCGAAGACGACCTCATCGCGGAGATCGAGCAGATCGAGTCGGCGGTCGACCCCGACCGCTCGCTCCTCGTCCTGGACGCCGCGATCGGACAGGGCGCCAAGGAGCAGGCCCGCCAGTTCGAGTCGTCGATCGGCATCGAGGGCGTGATGATCACGAAGCTCGACGGGACCGCGAAGGGCGGGGGCGCCCTCACGGCGGTCAACGAGACCGACTCCTCAATCGCCTTCCTCGGGACCGGCGAGACGGTCCAGGACATCGAGCGGTTCGAGCCCTCCGGCTTCATCTCGCGGCTGCTCGGGATGGGCGACCTCAAGCAGCTCTCCGAGCGCGTCGAGCGCGCCATGGAGGAGGCCCAGGAGGAGGACGAGGACTGGGACCCCGAGGACATGCTCCAGGGCGAGTTCACCCTGAAGGACATGAAAAAGCAGATGGACGCGATGAACCGGATGGGCCCACTCGACCAGGTGATGGACATGATCCCCGGCATGGGCGGCGGGATGATGGACCAGCTCCCGGACGACGCGATGGACGTCACCCAGGACCGGATGCGCAAGTTCGAGCGCATCATGGACTCGATGACCGAGGAGGAGCTGACGAACCCCCGCGTCGTCGGGCAGTCGCGCACCGAGCGGATCGCCCGCGGCTCCGGCACCGACGAGGAGACGGTGCGGCAGCTCTTGGAGCAGCACTCGATGATGGAGCAGACGATCAGCCAGTTCCAGGGGATGGGCGACGGCGACATGCAGCGCATGATGAAGAAGATGGGCGGCGAGGGCGGCGGCGGTCTCGGCGACATGATGGGCGGCGGGAAGGGACCGTTCTGAGGGGTCGACCGCCCGTCGGTCCCGACCTACCGGCAGTCTCGGAGCGCTTCAGGCATTTTATATCGCCGACCGGGTAAGAGCGCCCGATGGACATCCGGCGGGTCGGGGAGTACGACGTGCTCGCGTTGACCGCCCTGATCTGGTTTCTCGGCAAGTTCGTGCGGTACGCGTTCCCGCCGCTCTTCGAGCCGCTCCAGGCCGGTTACGGCGTGAGCAACGCCGCCGTCGGCGCCGCGTTTTCGGGGTTCATGACCGTCTACGCGCTGATGCAGTTCCCGAGCGGGGCGGTCGCCGACCGCGTCGGCGCGGTCCGGGTGATCACCGCGGGAGCGGGCGTCGCGGCCGTGGGCTCGCTCGCGATCCTGTTCGACGCGCCCTTCCTCGCGCTGGCGGGCGCCATGCTCGTCATCGGCGCCGGCACGGGCGCGCACAAGACCGTGGCCGTCCGGCTGCTCTCGCGGATGTACCCGGTCCGGACCGGGCGCGCGCTCGGCGTCCACGACACCCTCGGCGCGTTCGGCGGGGTGGTCGCGCCCGCGGCCGTCGTCTTGTTCGTCTCTCCGCTTCCCGGGCTCGCGGCCCTGCTCTCCGGCCTCCCGGGGAGCGACTGGCGCGGGCTCTTCGCCGTCACGGGAGCGGTCGGACTGGCGCTCGCGGCGGCCTTCGTCGCTCGCGTGCCCGGGCGGCTCTCGGCCGGCGCGGACGGCGGCCGGAAACGCGACGACCCCGGGCCGAGCGCCCGCGACTACCTCGCGCTGTTCGAGGACCGCCGGCTCGCGGCGTTCGTCCTCGTCACCGTCGCCTTCTCGTTCGCGTACAACGGGACGGTCGCGTTCCTCCCGCTGTACCTCTCCGAGGCGGCGGGCCTCGCCACGACGACCGCGAACCTGCTGTACTCCGCCCTGTTTGCGGCGACGTTCGTCCAGCTCTTCTCCGGCGACCTCTCGGACAGACTGGGGCGGTTCCCGGTGATGGTCGCCGCGCTGGGGCTCGCGGCCGCGGCCCTCGTCGGGGCCATCGCCCTCGCTGATTCGGGCGCGCTCGCCCTCGGCGCGGTCGTCGTCGCGCTCGGGCTCGGCTCGCACGGATTCCGGCCGGTCCGCGGCGCGTACCTCGTCGAGGCCCTCCCGGAGCGGCTGGCCGGCGGGGGGCTCGGCGTCGTTCGGACGCTGCTCATGGGCGCCGGCGCGTTCGCGCCCGCGGTCGTCGGTGCCGTCGCCGACGTCGCCGGATTCCGCCCCGCGTTCGCGCTGCTCGCGGGCTCGATGGCCGCGGCGGCGCTGGCCGCCGGCGGGCTGTGGCTGACGACGTAGCTCCGCGTGCGCCCCTCTTCACCCTCCCTGCGCCCCGTCGCCGAGCGTCCCCGGATCGAACGCCTCCGGGTCGAACTCGTGCTCCCGGAGCCGGTCGAGGTCGACCGCGCGCAGCACGGACTCGTCGGTCGCCTCCAACACGACCGGCGGGGCGACCCCGGCGTCCGCCGCCTCGACCCACCGGCCGACGCAGAGGCACCAGCGGTCGCCCGGCTCCAGCCCGGGGAAGTCGAACTCCGGCCGCGGCGTGATCAGGTCGTTCCCCCGGTCGCGGCTGTATGTCAGGAACTCCGCCGTGACGACCGCACAGAGGGTGTGCTCGCCGACGTCGCCGTCGACGTCGCGGCAGTACCCGTCGCGGAGGTACCCCGTCACCGGCTCGCGGCCGCAGGGCTCCAGCTCGCCGCCGAACACGTTGCGCTCGGCCTCGGTCCCGTCGGTCTCGTCGGTGGACACGTCCCTCGCTCGGTGCCCGCGCGACTTATCGGTGGTGCCGCGGGGGCGCCTCGATCCGGCCCCGCGCCGCCCGCTCGACCTCCGCGTCTCGGCCGCGCCGCGCGGATCGGTGCGCCTATCCGGCGGCCCGCTCCACCGGGTGGCATGGCCGAACGCTGGCTGTACGGGTGGGGGCTCGGGTCGGTCGCGCTCGGGGGCGCCTCGCTCGTCGCCCCGCTGTACGTCGTCGAGCTCGGCGGGGGGCCGGTCGTGCTCGGCGTGCTCGCCGCCGTCGCCGCCGTCGTCGGGGTCCCGGCCGCGCTCGGCGCCGGGCGGATCGCCGACCGGACCGGCAGGCGGCGGGTCGTCGTGCTCGCGATGCTGGCGCTCGTCGCGGTCGGGATCGCCGTGATCCCGCTCACGGACCGCGTGACGCCGGTGATCCTCGCCAACGGCGCGATCTGGTTCGCGTTCGCGGCGGCGACCCCGGTCCTGACGCTGCTCGCGGTCGCCGACGTCCCGGAGAGCGCCTGGAGCGAGCGGATCGCGCTGTTGAACCAGTACCAGGGGATCGGCTGGGCGCTCGGACTGCTGCTCGGCGCCGTCTGGACGGGCGTCGGCGGGCGGTTCCTCCCGCCCGAGGCCGTGATCCGGCTGCTGTTCGTCCCGCTCGCGGTCTGTGCGGCGCTCGGTCTCCTCCTCGGGATCCGGACGCTGCCGGCGGACCCGGGCCCCGGCGCCGACCGGCGCGCGTCGGGGACCCGCCTCCGGCGCGCCATCCGCGCGGCCGACCGGTTCAGCGTCCGGACCGCCGCGTTCCCGTTCACCGTCGGTCGGGCCGACTTCCGCGGGCTCCACCCCCGGCGGTTCGTCGAGCGGTTCACGCCGGCGCTCGCGCTGTACTTCATCGCCGTCTTCTGCGTCTTCGCCGGGTTCGCGGTCTTCTTCGCGCCGCTGCCGGCGTTCCTCACCGAGGTCGGCTTCGGCTCCGACGGCGTCTTCGCGCTGTACCTCATAAACGGGATCGCCGCCGCCGCCTCCTTCGGCGCCGCGGGACGGCTGACCGCCGACCGCGACGCCGCCCTCCTCCAGACCGCCTCGCTGTCGACGCGGGCGGTCGCGTTCCCCGCCGTCGCGCTCGTCGGCGCGACGTGGGGCGCGGCGACGCTCGGGTTCGGCGCCGCCGCGGTCGCCTTCGCCGTGATCGGGGTGACGTGGGCCGTGATCGCGGTGACCGCGGGGACGCTCGTCACGCGGCTCTCCCCGCTGTCGATCCGCGGGGAGGCGCTCGGCACCTACGCCGCCCTCGGCGCGCTCGCGGGCGGGGTCGGCAGCGTCGCCGGCGGGTGGCTCGCCGCCGTGAGCTACGTCGTCGCCTTCGGCGCCGCGGGCGGGCTGGTGATCCTCGGCGCGGCGCTGGTCCTCCTCGTCCGACGGTACGCCGCCGCGGCGCCGCTGGTCGGCGGAGCGACCGGGTGACCGACCGGTCGGATCCCGGCGGCGAACGGGGGTCGGGGTCACCGCCGGGCAGTATAAGGAGCGCCCGACCGAACGCCGCACAAATGAGCCGGAACGACGAGGTCGCCGCCCTCTTGGAGGAGTTCGCCGACCTGCTGGAGGCGACGGGCGTCGAGTACAAGCCGACGGCCTACCGCCGCGCCGCCGAGAACGTCCGCGAGCACACCGCGCCGATCGAGAACCTCGCGGGGGAGGGGGAGGACGCCGTCGCCGAGATCGACCGCGTCGGCGACGCGATCGCGTCGAAGGTCGTGGAGTACTTCCAGACCGGTGAGATCGAGGAACTGGAAGAGCTCCGCGAGGAGCTCCCGGTCGACATGGCGGGACTCACCGCCGTGGAGGGCGTCGGGCCGAAGACGGTCGGGAGCCTCTACGAGGCGCTCGGCGTCACCACGCTCGACGAGCTGGAGGCGGCCGCGGAGGCCGGGGAGATCCGGGAGGTCTCCGGCTTCGGCGCGAAGACCGAGGAGAACATCTTGGAGAACGTCCCGTTCGCCCGCGAGGCGCGGAAGCGGACCCGGCTCGGCGACGCCCGGCCCGTCGCCGACGCGGCGCTCGCGTACCTCGCCGACCTCGACGCGGTCGGCTCGGCCGAGGTGTGCGGCTCGATCCGGCGCTGGAAGGACACCATCGGCGATATCGACCTGCTCGTCGCCAGCGACGCGGGCGAGCCGGTCGTCGAGGCGTTCACCGACTGGCCCGAGGCGGACGCGACGATCGAGGCGGGCACCGGGAAGGCGAGCGTCCGCGCGAGCGGGACCCGGGTCGACCTCCGGGTCGTCGACGCCGCGGAGTTCGGCGCCGCGCTCCAGTACTTCACCGGCTCGCGCGCCCACAACGTCGCCGTCCGCAACCGCGCGATCGACCGCGACCTGAAGCTCAACGAGTACGGGCTGTTCGACGTTTCGGCGGTCGACGACCCCGACGCGGGCCAGCGCGTCGGCGAGCGCGTCGCCGGGGAGACCGAGGCCGGCGTCTACGAGGCGCTCGACATGGACCCGGTTCCGCCCGAGCTCCGCGAGGACAACGGCGAGGTCGAGGCGGCCGCGGCGGGCGAACTCCCGGACCTCGTCGAGACCGGCGACCTGCGCGGCGACCTCCACACGCACACCGACTGGTCGGACGGCGGCTTCTCGATCGCGGAGATGATCGAGGCGGCCGCGGAGCGCGGCCACGACTACCACGTCGTCACCGACCACGCCGCCGGTCCGGGGATCTTCGGAAACACCGGGCTCGACGAGGCCGACATCGCCGAGCAGGCCGCGGCGGTCGAGGACGCGGTGCGCGAGGTCGACGGCGCCGTCATGGGCCGCGAGGTCGACGGCGCGGGCGGCGGGGACGACCCGGGCGACGGGGACGACCCGGGCGGCGACGACGACACGATCGCGGTGTTCCACGGGATCGAGGCGAACGTCGACGCGGAGGGAGCGGTCACCACCGACGACGCGACGCTCGCCGACCTCGATCTCGTCGTCGCCTCGCCGCACTCCGCGCTCGGCCAGGACGACGACGCCGCCACGGCGCGGCTGGTCCGCGCGGTCGAACACCCCCACGTCGACGTCCTCGGCCACCCGACCGGCCGGATCATCAACAGCCGACCGGGCGTCTCGCCGGACGTCGAGGCCGTCGTCGCGGCCGCCGCCGACGCTGGCACCGCGATCGAGGTGAACGCGAACCCCGCCCGCCTCGACGCCGACGGGGACGCCGTTCGAGCAGCGCTCGACGCGGGCGCCGCGGTCGCCGTGAACACCGACGCGCACTCGCCCCGCGAGCTCGACAACGCGCGGTACGGCGTCCACACCGCGCGGCGCGGGTGGGCCGAGGCGACCGACGTGCTCAACGCGCGCTCGGCCGCCGGCCTGCGCGAGTTCATCGACGGCTGATGGCTCCCCGGGTCCTCTGCGACGCGATGTGCGGGAAGCTCGCGACGTACCTCCGGATGTGCGGCCACGACGCGGCGTACGCGCTCGACCGCGGGGTCGAGGCGGACGACCGGCTCCTGTCGATCGCGGCCGAAGAGGACCGGACCCTGATCACCCGCGACCGCGAGCTTGCGGCGCGCGCCGCCGACCGCGACCCCGCCGCGGTCCTCCTCACCGAGCGCGACGTGCTCGACCAGCTCCGCGAGGTCGCGGCCGCGGGGCTCCCGGTCGAACTCGCTGCGGAGCCGACCCGATGCGGTGACTGCAACGGCCCGGTCGAACGGATCGGTCCGGGGGCCGATATCGACCCCGGCGACCGCCCCGAGTACGTCCCCGACGACGTGGGAGCGTCGCCGGCGGCCGAGTCTCCCCCGGACGGCGACGACCCCCGCCCCGCGTGGCGCTGTCGCGACTGCGGGCGCTGGTTCTGGAAGGGCGGTCACTGGACGTCGGTCGCCGAGCGGCTCGACGCGGTGTGAGGCTCGGGTCGTCGCGGGCCGCACCGCCGTCCGCGCCCGAGCGAAACCGGTTTGCCCGCGACCCGCCTACGGTCGGTCGATGAACCGCGACCAGGCCGTCGACCGGCTGGCGACCCTCGTCGACCGCGTCGAGGACGAGACGATGCCGGTCCCCGTCCGCGAGGTGTGGGCGTTCGGCGACGTCGCGCTCGGGCTCGACCCCGTCGAGCGCCTCGACGTCTACCTCACGAAGGACGTGATCATGGGCGGCGACAGCGAGGCGGCCGTCGCGTTCGAGGCCGAGTACGGCGTGAAGGGCGTCGGCACCTCCGTGCGCGCCGAGTGGGCCGAGGCGCACCCGGACCGCGTGCGCGCGAGCGACAACGGGTACGCCGCCCCCGAGAAGTGCCTCGCGGCCGAGCTCGTCGCGGAGGACGAGCCGATCCACCTCGAAGTGTGTAACGCGAGCTTCGAGGACAACGTGCGTCAGCGCCTGAAAGGGGCGCTCGCGCGCGACGCCTACGAGGAGGTGCTCGACCCCCGCGGGGTCTGCCTGTGGGTCGACGGCACCCGCGACGAGGAGGCGTTCGACCGGCTCCGCGAGGCCTCCCTCGCGATGCCGACGCTCCCCGCAGCGCTCGGCATGCTCGGCGCCGACGAGGACGTGGCGCGCGAGGCCGCCGACGTGCTCGAACGCCGGCGCGCCGAGCAGGAGGGCGCCTCGGTGCGCGGCGACATGGTGTAGTCGGGACGCCGGTTACTTCGGGTTCCCCTTCCCGACCGCGTCGGCCGCCACCGGACGGTTTTTTGCGCGGTTCGCCGTGGGGACGGTATGCCCACGCCCACCGACCGCGTCCGGCGCGCGGAGCGCTCGCGGATCCGCGTGATGTTCGACCTCGCGGAGCGTCACGACGGCGACCTCGTCAGGCTGGAGGTCGGCGAACCGGACTTCGACACGCCCGAACACGTGATCGACGCGGCCGCGAGCGCCGCCCGCGGCGGCGCGACCCACTACACCTCCAACGCGGGACTCCCCGAGTGCCGGCGCGCGATCAGCGACACGCTCGCGGCCGAGTACGGCGTCGAGCACGACCCGGACGAGATCGTCGTCACCGTCGGCGGGATGGAGGCGCTCCACCTCGCGGTCCTCGCGACGGTGTCGCCCGGCGAGGAGCTGCTCGTTCCGGGGCCGACGTGGCCGAACTACGAGACGCAGGCGACGCTCGCGGACGGGACGTTCCGGGAGGTCCCGATGCCTGCCGAGACGGGGTTCGCGCTCGACGCCGACCGCGTGATCGACGCGATGAGCGACGACACCGCGGCGGTCGTGCTGACGACGCCCTCGAACCCGACCGGGCGCGTCTTCGACCGCGACGAGTGCCGGGCGGTCGTCGAGGCCGCGGCCGATCACGACGCCTACGTGATCGCCGACGAGGTGTACCTCGGGCTCACGTACGACGGCCCCGCCAAGGGGATCGCCGCCTACACCGGCGGCCCGGACCACGTGCTGACGGTCGGCTCCTGCTCGAAGCGGTACGCGATGACCGGCTGGCGGCTGGGCTGGCTCGCGGGCGACCCCGAGGTGATCGACGAGGTGGCGACGGTCCGCGAGTCGACAACCGCCTGCGCGTCGAGCGTCGCCCAGCACGCCGCGATCGCGGCCCTGACGGGCCCGCGGGAGCCGTTCGAGGAGATGTACCGCGCCTTCGAGGAGCGGCGCGACCTCGTCGTCGACCGGATCGCGGGGATCGAGGGGCTCTCGGCGCCCCGGCCCGAGGGCGCGTTCTACGCCTTCCTCGACCCCGGGATCGACGCGCCCGCGATCGACGTCGCGAAGTACCTCCTGCGGGAGCACGGCGTCGTCCTCGCGCCCGGCGACGGCTTCGGCGACACGGCCCCCGGGCGGCTCCGCCTCTCGTTCGCGAACTCGGTCGACCGGCTGGAGGAGGGGTTCGACCGGATCGAGGCGGGGCTCGCCGAGTTCTGACCGCTAGCGCATCAGCTCCCCGCCGTTCACGTTCAGCGTCTCGCCCGTGACGAACGTCGCGTCACGGAGGTAGGCGGCCGCGTCGGCGATGTCCTCGGGCTGGCCGTACCGGTCGATCGGGATCTCGGCCAGCTCCTCGCGCCTCTCCTCCGGCGTCCGGTCGTCCGTCATGTCCGTCTCGACGTGTCCGGGCGCGATCGCGTTCACCCGTATCTCCGGCGCGAAGTCCCCGGCGTGGCTCCGGGTGAGCGAGAGGAGCGCCCCCTTCGAGGCGGCGTAGTGGCACTCGATCGGCGCCCCGGTGTGCGCGAGGATCGAGGAGAGGTTCGTCACCGAGGGGTCGTCGTCGGAGTCCCGGAGGTGCGGGAGCGCCGCCTTCGTGACGTTGAACGCGGAGTTGACGTTGACGTCGGTGACCCGGTCGAAGTCCGCCGGGTCGAGGTCCTCGGTGTACACGTGCTGGTCGATCCCGGCGTTGTTGACGACGTGGTCCAGCCCGCCGAGCGCGTCGGCGGCGGTCTCCACGAGCCGCGCGGCCGCGTCGGGGTCCGAGACGTCGGCGCCGACGGCGACCGCCTCCCGACCCCGGTCGCGGACCGCCTCCGCGACCGCTTCCGCGGCCTCGTCGCTGGTGCGGTAGTTGACGGCGACGTCGTAGCCGTCGGCGGCGAACCGAAGCGCGATCGCCCGTCCGATACCCCTCGAAGAGCCCGTCACGAGTGCGGCCGGCATGTGTCGCGAATCGACCCCGTCCGACTTCGACCTTCCGGCCTCGGTAGCGGGCCGACGGTCGGACTCACCGGCCGCCTACGGCACCCGTCCCACCGTCACGTCGAAGGGGACGCGCTCGACGCGCTCGTACTCCCCGTCCCCGATCGCGTCGACCACCTCGCGGCCCATCTCGCGCCAGCGCCGCCGGAGGTCGTCGTAGGCGTCCGCGGAGGTCGCGGCGATCAGCTCCTCGCGGTGATCGGCGAGCCCGGCGCCGGAGGCCTTCCGCGCCGCGGACGACAGCGCGGGCTCCGCGTACGGCGGCGCGGTCCGCTTCTCGTGGACGTACCGGCGCGTCCGGACGTCGTCGAGCCCCGCCCCCGCGAACGCCTCCCGCACGCGGTCGCCGAGGGCGACGTCGGTGCCGACGCCTCTCAGGTACGCCTCGCGGGCCTCCCGCTCCAGCCGCTCCTCGGCGGCGACCGTCGAGCTGACCGTCACGTCGCCGTTGTCCGGCTCGATCGCGGCGACGAGCTCGGAGGAGACGCGCGCGAGCTCCCGGACCGCGGCGGCCGGGTCGGGGAGGTTGACGAGGAGGGCCTGACAGACGGCGAGGTCGACGGCGTCGTCCGGGAGCGGGAGCCGGGTCGCGTCGCTGGCGACGTACGGCAGCCCGGTCTCCTCGCGGGCGACCGCCAGGAGGTCGGGGTCGGCGTCGACGCCGATCACGGTCGCGTCCGGCCCCGCCTCCGCGGCGAGGACGCGGGTCAGCTCGCCGGTGCCGCAGCCGACGTCGAGGACGCGGCGGCGGCTCGACAGCTCCAGGTCCGCGAGGGCCTCCCGGTCGTCGACCCACATCCCCCGTCGGGTGTGTTCGAGGTACTCCGCGGAGAAGCGTCGCACGACCCCGCGTTCGGCGCGGGCCGAATTAAACGTGGGGAAGCCGGGCGGCCGAGGGCCAGTCCCTACTCCTCGTCGTCTCCGCCGCCGCTCCCGATCCCGACGAGGTCACCGAGGAGCGCGGCGGTGACGCCGGCGCAGTAGCCGACGAAGGCGCCGCTCACCCCGACCGCCGCGAACGCCGCCGCCACTCCCCCCAGCGGGGCGTCGCCGCCCACGCCCGGGACGCCGAAGACCGTCCCGGCGACGGCGAGCCCGGCGAAGACGACCGCCGGCACCGCGCCCACCGCGAGACACGCCGGCCCGCCGCAGCGCGCGTACCCGCCGACGGCCGCGATCGGCGCCGGGGCGTAGAACACCAAGAGGGGTACGAGCCGGTCGGTCAGCGCCGCCGCGGTCGGGACGTCGGCCCGGTCGGCGACGACCGCGACCGCCAGCGAGAGCGCCACGAGGCCGGCGAACCCGCCGACCATTGTGACGGCCAACCGCCGTCGGCGCCCGAGGAGGAGCGCCTCGGTGGTGGTCATATCCGTGGATCGCGGCCCCGGGTACATAAAGGCGCGTCGGACGGCTCACCGGTCCGTCCGGGATCGGCCGCGTTCGCCCCCGCGACGGCTCACTCCGCGCGCAGGTCGCGGACGCGCTGGATGTTCCACGCGAAGCTCTTGCCGTCCTCCGTCGGCGTCTCCAGCGCCAGCGGGACGTCGAGGAGGTCCGGGTGGTTGACGATCCGCTCCATCCCGGCCTCGCCGATGTGGCCCTCGCCGATGTGGGCGTGCTCGTCCTTGTTGGTGCCGCAGGCGTGCTTCGAGTCGTTGAGGTGGATGTACTTCAGGTGGTCCAGTCCGACCACGTCGTCGAACTCGGTGACCGTCTCGTCGACCGCCTCGGGCGTCGAGAGGTCGTAACCCGCCGCGAACGCGTGGGCGGTGTCGACGCAGACGTCGACGTCCGTCTCGGTGCGGTCGATGATCCCGGCGAGGTGTTCGAACTCGTCGCCGAGCTTCGTCCCGGCGCCCGCGTCGCTCTCGATCAGGATCGTCACGCCGTCCGGCACGTCGATCTCGTCGATGACGCTCGCGGCGTTGTCGAGCCCGCCCTCGACGCCCGCGCCCGTGTGCGCGCCGAGGTGGACGTTGACGTACGGGATCCCGAGCGTCGCGGCCGCGTCGACCTCCTTCTGCATCGAGTCGAGCGACTTCTCGCGCAGGCCCTCCTTCGGCGTGCAGAGGTTGACGAGGTACGACGTGTGGATCACCCACGGTCCCTCCAGGTCGCGCTCGGTCCCCTCGCGGAACTGTTCCGCCTCCTCGTCGCCGATGTCCGGGTCCTGCCACACCTGCGGGGAGTGCGTGAATATCTGTCCGCAGTTGCCGCCGAACTGCTTCTGCCTGAACACCGCGTTCGCGATGTTCCCGTACGGCGGGGTTTCGGGATCGTTGGACGCTTTCGAACCGGAGATCGAGACGTGCGCGCCGACCTTGAGACTCATACCGCTACGAGGGGGGCGACTGAAAAAGCCCCTTCGGAACGTCGGGCGGGGCGGACCGCGCGACTTTTCACCGCCGACGGTGTGCGTCCGCCATGACCGACGACTTCGGTCTCGCCGTGGGGGCGCGCGCCCCGAACGTCGCCGGGGAGCTCGTCGCTCCCGGCGGCGGGGTCGAGACCGTCGCGCTCGACGACCTGCTGGCCGACGGCCCCGTGCTGTTGTGCTTCTACACCGCCGACTTCAGCCCCGACTGCATCGAGCAGTGGTGCGCGTTCCGCGACTTCGACTGGTTCGCCTCCGGCGACGCCGTGCAGGTCGTCGGCGCGAGCAAGTCCGGCACGCGGCTCCACCGCCGGTTCATCGACCGGCTCGACCTCACGTTCCCGATCTTCTCCGACGCCGACCTGGCGATCGCCGACGCCTTCGACGTGGTGTACCGCGTGCTCGGGCTCGCGAAGCGGTCGCGCCGGTCCTGCTTCCTCCTCGACGCCGACCGGACCGTCCGGTACCGGTGGCTCAGCCAGCACTGGCTCGACCCGACCCGCGACGTCCCGCCGGTCGGCGAGATCCACGAGGCGATCCGCGACCGCGTCGACACCGAGGAGCCGGACTCGTTCGGGTTCGGCTCCTGAATCGCCGGGGAACGAGTCGACTCCAGCCGTCGACCCGGCTACGACCCGTCGCCGGGTCGCGTCCGGACCCACCCGTCGTCGCGGTACTTCGCCTCGACGAGCTCCTCGGCCCGCGCGAGCTCCGCGCTCGACCACGAGCCATCGCGGTCGAGTTCGACCCCGTCGCGCTCGGCGTCGGCCCCGCCGACCACCCACGCGGCGAGCGCCGCCTCGACGGCCGCCACGGCCTCCTCCCGGTCGACGTCGACGAGCTCCGCCATCCCGACGACGCGCTCGCGGAACTCGGCCGGCGCGACCGCCGGGTCGTCGAAGACGCCGAGGTGGCGCTCCGCGTCGACCGAGAACGTCAGCGACCCGTGCTGGATCACGGCGTCGCGCTTGCGGTACTGCGCGTTGCCCGCGATCTTTCGGGGTCCCGCCGCGCCGCCGCCGGCGTCGCTTCCCGCCGGATCGGTCGCCACCACGTCGTGCGCCGGGTGGAGCCCCCGGAGGTAACAGGCGGGGTGGTACAGCTCCGGCACCGACTCGTCGACGTAGTCGGCGTCGATCCCGAGGCGGTCGAACGCGTCGAGCACCGGCTCGCAGAGCAGGTGATAGCAGTCGAGCAGCTCGCCGGGCACGTCGGCCGCGGGCACCGCGATGGAGTAGGCGACGTCCCCGCGCGCGTCGTGGTAGATCCCGCCGCCGCCGGTCTGGCGGCGGGTCACGTCGATCCCCTCGCGCTCGCAGAACGCCCGGTCGACCGTCTCCGGGTCCTGCCGGTAGCCGAGCGTGAGACAGCTCGGCTCCCACCGGTACGTCCGAATCGTCGCCGGGCCGCCGGCCGCCGCTGTCTCGGCGGCCACCTCGTCGAGCGCCATCTGCATCGGCCCCGGACGGGCCTCCTCCCGGATCAGCCGCCAGTTCCCCGTCGGCGCGGTCATGCTCTCCCCTCCGCCCGCCGCCCCGAAAGCGGTTGCGCTCGGGCGGGAGAACGGGTCGTGCTCGAATTTGCTATCGTGCGTGACGGTTTATCGCTCCGTTCGCGGAACGCGCGTCCCTTTTAGGAATCGCCGGAGTAGGGGGCGTATGGTTCGAAACGTCGCCGGCGACATGGCGGAGCTCGACCCCGAGGACTTCTATCTCCTCTCGGGCGTCGAGCAGGGGATGCGGTTCTCGGAGTGGGTCCGCCGGGACAAGCTCCCCGACTACGCCGACCTGACGCGCGAGGAGGTCGACTACCGGATCGACCGGTGTCTCGACCGCGAGCTGATCCAGCGGAAGACGATCCAGTACGAGGGGTACCAGCTCACGTTCGAGGGGTACGACGCCCTGGCGCTCCGGACGTTCGCCGAGCGCGAGACCATCGACGGCGTGGGCTCGCCCCTGGGGTTCGGCAAGGAGGGAGACGTGTACGAGGCGCAGTCGTTTAAGCCGCTCGCCCTGAAGTACCACCGCGAGGGGTACACCAACTTCCGCGAGGTGAACCGCGAGCGCGAGTACACCGCGGACCGCGACCACGTCTCTTGGATGTACACCGCGCGCAAGGCGGCCGAGCGCGAGTACGAGGCGATGGAGGCGATCTACCCCGACGTGAGCGTGCCGCGACCGGTCGATCACAACCGTCACGCCATCGTGATGGACAAGTTCGACGGGGCGGAACTCGCGCGCGCGACGCTCGAACCAGAGCAGGCCTCCGCGGTCCTCGACCTGGTCCTCCGCGAGCTGGTCACCGCGCACGACCTCGGCTGGGTCCACGCCGACATGTCCGAGCACAACGTCGCGGTCGCCGAGAGCGGCGTCACGATCTTCGACTGGCCGCAGGCGGTCCCGGTCGACCACGAGAACGCCCGCGAGTTCCTCGAACGCGACGTCGCGAACCTCCTGCGCTACTTCAGCCGGAAGTACCCCCACGAGGTCCCCCGAGACGTCGATCGCGAGGGGATCGCCGCCGCCATCGCCGACGGCTCGTTCGAGACGGTTCGGGCGTTCACGGCCGAGTAAATCGCATAGCGCGATACGAAATCTGAGATCGTCCGATATCCGGTCGTACCCTACCCCGTCGCCGCCGGTCGCCTCACGTCTCAGTCGTTCGATCCGTCCCGTTCTCGGTATGAACCCGGTGCGGACCCGGATCCACGCGTGACGCGATCGGTCGGCCGAACCTCCGATCCGAAACCGATTTATTCTTTTAGGCTGGCCTAAATCGTATGCGACGAGACGCGGACGAATCAGTCACGGCGCGTTCGAGGCCTAGACCGCGGCACGAGACCGGTCCGTACCCGGTACTCTCGGGGGAGGCGCGGCCGATCGACGGCGAGCGCGTCGCGGACGCCGTCGGGAGGGACTCGTAGATGCGCGCCCGGGAGTGGGCCGTCGCGGCGACCTACCGCGACCCGACCGACTACGGCGTCCCGGCGCTGCCGACGTGGCGGGTCGAACGCGGCGCGTGCGGCGGTCTCGCGTTCGCGGCGACAGACTGCGACGAGCCGTTCATCGCCGCCGCCGACCCGGTTCGGGTGCGGCGATGAGCCGGGCGTCCCCGGTCGCTCGACCGCGCACCGCGACCGACCCCCGGGACCGAAGCGCCTACGTCGCCTCGCCCGCGCCGAGGGGTATGGATCCGACTCACGAGCGGACGGCGGACCGTCCCCGACGGAACCGACGGGTGGTCGACCGATGAGCGGCGACCCGACCGCCGACCGCGACGCGGTCGTCGTCGGCGGCGGCGTCGCCGGGCTCTCGGCGGCCGTCTTCACGGCGCGTCAGGGGCTCGACACGCTCGTAGTCGACGCCGGCGAGTCGATCCTCCGGCGGAACGCTCACCTGGAGAACTTCCCCGGATTCCCGCTCGGCGTCGACGCCCGGCGACTGCTCGACCTCCTCGCCGAGCAGGCCGAGACCGCCGGCGCGGACCGGCTCGACGCGCGGGTGACGCGGGTCGCCGTCGTCGATTCCGGCGACGGCGACGCCGGCGGCGACGATCCGGACGACGCCAGATTCGCGGTCACCACCGACGGCGGCGACCGGGTCCGGACGCGGCACGTCGTCGCGGCGACGAAGAACGAGGTCGGCTACCTCGACGGGATCGAGGGGGTCGGCGTCCTCGACCGCGGGAAGGCGCACGTCGACGTCGACGAGCGCGGCCGGACCGGCGTCGACGGCCTGTACGCGGCGGGGCGGCTCGCGGAGAAGCCACACCAGGCCGCGGTGTGCGCCGGTCACGGGGCCGAGGTCGCGGTCGCGCTGCTGGAGGACGACGACGCGCCGTTCTACCACGACTGGGTGGCGCCCGAGGGGTACTTCACCGACCGCGGCCGCGAGGTGCCGCCGGGCTGCGAGGAGATCAACGCCGACGAGCGCCGCGAGCGCGAGGCCGCGTCGCTGGACGCGACCCGCGAGCGGTTCGCGGAACCGCATCCCGACCCGCAGGAGACGCACCCGAGCCTGGAGGAGTGACCGCATGTGGAGCGTGACCGCGACGTGATCGGGACGACGCTGGTCGAGATCAGCGACCACATCGAGGCGCTCGCGGACGCCGACGGCGACTACTCGCTCGTCTGCGCCCGCTACGGCGACCGGCCGGTCCCCGCGGCCGGGCTCCGCTTCGAGAGCCGCGCCGCCGCGCGCGCCGCGGCCCGCGCCACCGAGCAGTACCGCGACGCGCTCCGTCGGTACGACCCGCAGGTCCCGTACTACGACGTGATCGTCCGCCAGGAGTACGCGACCGACGACGCGCTCGGTCCCGGCTCCGCCGACGCGAGCCTCGACGTCGACGCCGCCTCCCGTCGACCCGACGCCGCGGCCCGTCGCCCCGGCGACGACGCCGACCGCCACCGGTTCTCGGCGGCCGAGGCGGCGGCGTGGTCGCTCTCCGATCCGGTCGTGAACGGGAGCGGCGACCCGGTCTCGGACGGGACCTCAGACCCGGGCCGGGGGCGCCCCCCGGGCCGCGAGCTCGTCGGGTTCTGTCACGACGCGGCGGCCGCGGTGTTCGAGGCGCTCTCGGCGAGCGACCGCGACGCGGTCGAGTCGGCGGTCATGGACGCCTACTTCGCGCTCGCGGAGGAGCGATCTGACCCGGACGACCTCTGTCTCCGCCTCCTCGAAGCGATGGCGTCCGAGCTGCGCCGCGGCCTCAACCCGGCGGCGCAGGCCGCGGTGCTGGCCGACGCCGCGTCGCGGCTCCCCGCCGTGCCCGACGCCGACCCGGTCGCGGGGGCGTTCGAACGGCTCGCGGGAGCGGGCGTCGTCGGGAGCTACGCGACCGACGCGGACGGTCCGGGACGGCCGGCGAACCCCGTCGCGGTCCGGGTGTCGGGGTACGCGCTGACCCCGCGCGACGGCCGGTTCCCGACGCTCCCGATCGCGCTCGAACTGTGCCGGCACGGCGACCGGTCGCCCCCGCGGGCGGTGCGCGTCGCCGACGCGGCGGACGGCTGGCGGCTCGGCGTCGACACCGCCTCTAGCGGGGAGTTCGCCGGCCTGACGAGCGCCCCGATCCGCGAGTGAGCCGATCCCTCATTCGAGGACGGCGACGGCGTCGACCTCGATCCGGTTCCCGTCTCCGACGACCGCCCCGCCGAACAGGTCGGTCCCGAACCCCTCCGGCACCGCGACGGTCGCGGGCTCGCTCGCGAAGTTGACGACGACGAGGAGGGCGTCGCCGTCGGCGGGCGCGTCGTCGCCCCGCTCACCCTCGCCGCCCGGCTCGTCCTCGCTCGACCCTTCGCCGTCGGTCGCGGCCGCCCGGACCCACGCGGTCACCCGCTCGGGGTCGCCGTCGACGACGCGCACGTCGGCGGCGTCGAACGCGACGGCGCCCTCGCGGAGGAGCGGTTCGCGCTCCCGGAGCGCGGCGAGGTCGCGGTGGAAGTCGGTGAGGTCGTTGTCGCCGTCGTGCCAGCGCACGGGTCCGCGGTACGTCTCGTTGCCGCGCTCCTGGCCGGCGTAGACCATCGGCGCGCCGGGGAGCGCGAAGACGGTCGCGGCGGCGGCCTTCAGCGCGTCGCGGCCGTGCTCGGCGAGGTACCGCTCCTCGTCGTGGTTCTCGACGTAGCGCATCTGGCGGCGCGGGTCGTCGAAGCCGAGCCACGCGGCGCGGTCGAACGCGTCGGCGATCGCGTCCGCGGACGCCCTCCCGGCGCCGACGTCGCCGAGGACCTCGTACAGGGAGCTGTCGTAGTGGAGGTCGAACTCCCCCTCTCCGTAGAAGGGGTCGTGCGGGAGCGTCTCGTCGAGCAGGAGGACGTCGTCGGGGACGCGGTCGGCGACCTCCTTCCAGAAGCCGTGCGGGACGCCCCACGCGACGTCGGCGCGGAAGCCGTCGACGACGCCGGCCCACTCGTCGACCACGTCGAGCAGCCACGCGCGGACGGTCGGGCTGTCGAAGTTGAGGTTCGGGATCCGCCCCCAGTCGAAGTAGTACTCCGGCGCGTCGCCGTCGTCGAGCGCCGCCCACTCGATGCCGGTCACGTCGCGGGCGCCGTCGGTCCGCCGGTAGTGGTCGGCGTACTCCTCGACGCCCGCGGCGTGCAGCTGGAAGGCGGGGTGGTCGCGGGAGGTGTGGTTGATGACCAGGTCGAAGATCACCCGGATCCCCGCCTCGTGGCAGCGCTCGACGAGCGACTCGAACGCCTCGCGCGAGCCGAGGTCGCTCGCCGTCTCGTAGTAGTCGGTGACGTGGTAGCCGTGCTCCGTCGGCGAGGCGAGCACGGGCGTCAGCCAGAGCGCGTCCACGCGCAGGCTCTCCAGGTACGGCACCCGGCGCTCGATCTCGCGGAACGTGGTCGGCAGGGTGTCGCCCGCGAAGGACCTGACGAAGACCTCGTAGACCGTCGGCGCGTCGGCCCACGCGGGCGGGGCGTGCGGGTCCCCGACCGCGACCGCCGGGCGGCCCTCTGCGTCGCCGTCGCGCTCGATCCGCACCGTCTCGGCCGCTCCGTACCGTCCCGCGTGCGGGACCGCGTGGACCCGGAGCCCGTCGCCGTCGAGGGCGGCGGCGGGGAGCTCGCCGATCGGGATCGCGAGCGCGGTCTCGTCCGCCAGCGACTCGATCCGCGCGACCGCCTCCGGGGGCGCGTCGCGGTCGTCGACGAGGAACTCGACGTCGACGGGGGACCCGTCCGGCTCGTCGCGGTCGCCCAGCGCCGGCGGCGCGTCGACCGCGGCCGTCAGGACGACCGCCGGCTCGCCGCGCTCGTCGCCCGTCCCGCCCTCGCTGGCTTCGTCGCTCTCGCCGCCCGCCCCGCCCTCGCCGCCTTCCCCCTCCTCGACGCGCGCGTCGAGCGAGAGGCGGGGGCGTCCGGGTCCGGGGACCTCGACGACGCCGCCGCGCTCGGTGCTCCGGTCGTCGTCGACGACGAAGCCGAACCCGTGGCGGCCGGGCGGGGCGCGGGTCTCGACGACCCAGTCGTCGCCGTCGCGCTCGGGGCGGTCGCGGCCGAGGAGCCGATCGTTGTGCGCCCACAGCAGCGAGACGCGGTCGGCGTCGTCGACGGGGAGCTCCGCGGCGGGAACGCGGAGTTCGACCCCCCGGCGCTCGTCCGGGAAGGCGCGCACGCGCTGGCGGTGCGTCCCGTCGGGCGCGTCGAGCGTCAGGGTGTAGGTCCCCGGCGCGTCCGGCCGGAGGCGGACGACCGGCGCGTCCGACCGCCCCGTCGCGCCGCGGCGGAGGACCGCGTCTCCCCGTCCGTCCGCCTCGTCCCCGGGCCCGTCGCCGCGACCGACGGCGCTCCCGGGCGGCGCGTCGCGGACCGTCCACTCGTAGGTCCCGCTCGGGTCCGGGGACCGCGGCGCCAGTTCGACCGACTCGCCGACGCTCGTCGTCCGCGGGGGGCCCGGCTCGTGCATGGGGGTACCCGGGCGTCCCCCGGCTTGAGGGTTTCCGTCCGCCGAACGCGCGAGCGGTCGCGACACCGAAAACTCATACGCTGCGGGGGCGTCCGGCCGCGTAATGCAACTCCGCGACGCGCTGGACGACTACAAGCGCAACGCCGGACACCCCACCCGGTTCCCCGGCGAGCGGCGGACCGTGACCGGGCGGTTCTCCGGCGGCGACGGGCGGCTGGTCCACGTCGGCGAGGGCGGCGAGCTCCGCGACTTCGGCTACCCGCTGACCGGGCGGACCGGGCTGGTCCGCTCGCGGATCGGCCTCGCGGTGGGCGGCGACGTCGCCTGGCTCGACGAGGTCCCCACCGAGCAGCGGTACGTCGGCGACGCGACCCTGATCGAGACGGTCCACGAGGCGGACGCCGCGACCGTGACCCGTCACGACGCGACGGTCGGGAGCGCGCACGTCACGCGAGCGACGGTCGATGTCGGCGAAGACGGCCACGCGAACGTCGACCCCGAGGCCCTCTCGCTCGTCGTCTACGCCCGGTTCGCGCCGGACGGCCGCGACGACCGGATCGGCCAGCTCCGGTACGACGACGCGGTCGAGGCGTACCACGCCGACGAGCACGACTTCCTCGCGAGCGCCACCGGCTTCTCCGACCTCCGGGGACAGCTCCCGACGCCGTTCCACGAGCTCCTCGACGAGTCGCCGACCGACCTCCCCCGCGGCCGCGACGGCGACCGCCGCGACGAGGAGCGGCTCTCCGGCGAGGTGATCGCCGACGTCCCGTTCGAGGACGGCGCCGCGACGGTCGCGTCGCTCCTGACCGACCGGGCCGAGACGACGCGTGCGGCGGCCCGCGCCCGGCTCGACGAACTGTTCGCCGAGCTCGACTCGGTCGACGCGCTCGCCGCGGCCGCGGACGGGACGACGCCCTCGGTCCCCGCCTCCGCGCCGGCCCGCGAGTCGCTCGTGGCCGACCTCCGCGTGCTCTCGCTGCTCTCGGCCGAGTCCGGGCTCCGGATCGCCGGTCCCGACTTCGACCCCCACTACGCGACCTCCGGCGGCTACGGCTACACGTGGTTCCGCGACGACGCCGAGATCTCGGCGTTCCTGCTCGGCGCCGACGACCGGCTCGGGCTCGGGCTCGGCGACTGGCACGCGCGCTCGGCCGAGATGTACGTCGCTACCCAACGCCCCGACGGCTCGTGGCCGCACCGCGTGTGGCCGCGGGACGGCGCGCTCGCGCCCGGCTGGGCGAACGCCCGGATCGAGGACGGCCCCGACGTGGACTACCAGGCCGACCAGACGGGGAGCGTCATCGCCTACCTCGCGCGGGCGCGGGCCGCCGGCGCGGACGTCGACGACCTCGACGCGACCCTCGTCGCCGCGCTCGCCGGCCTCAACGAGACGCTGGAGCCCGACGGTCGCCCCGTCGTCTGTCAGAACGCGTGGGAGGACGGCGTCGGCCGGTTCGCTCACACCGCGGCGACGTTCCTGGAGGCGTACAGCGAGCTCGCGCTCCACGGGGCCGGGCTCGACGCCGACGACCTCGACGTGAGCGACATCGACGCAGGCGACCTCGACGCGGGTGACGGCCCCGACGCGACCGCTCCCGGCGCCGCCCTCGACACGGACGCCCTCCCCGACGACCTCGTCGGTCACGCCCGGGAGCAGGCGACGCGCGTGTACGAGGCGCTCGACGACCTCTGGGTCCCCGAGCGCGGCTGTTACGCGCTCCGCGAGACGCCCGAGGGGGCGGTCGACGACCGGCTCGACTCCGCGACGCTGGCGCTGGCGAGCGCGCACCGGTCGTTCGACGCGCTCGGGGCGACGGACGAGGCGAACGGCGAAGGCGACGCCGCGGCGGGCGCCGTCGACGAGGAGCGCCTCGACCGGCTCGTCTCGCACGTGCAGACGGTCGTCGACGGGCTCGCCCGCGAGACCGACGAGATATCGGGACTGATCCGCTACGAGGGCGACGCGTGGCGGCAGGCCGGGCAGCTCTCGGAGAAGGTGTGGACCGTCTCGACCGCGTGGGGCGCGAACGCCTGCGCCGAGCTCGCGGTCCTCCTCCGCAGCCGCGGCGACCCGCGGGCCGACCGCTTCGCGGCGCGCGCCCGCGAGCTCCTCGCGCACGTCTCGCCCGGCGGAACGCTGTGCGAGCCGACGAGCTACCTCCCGGAGCAGTTCTTCGACGACGGGACGCCGGACAGCGCGACCCCCCTCGGCTGGCCGCACGCGATCCGGCTGGCGACGGTCGCGCTGCTGGACGACGAGGGGCTCCTCTCGCCCGAGCGGGCCGCGGCCGAGGAGTGACGCGACGCGCTGCGCTTTCTCGCTATTTATACCCGACGAGCGGGTATGACCGGATTTATAAGTAGAACTGCGGTGGCGCGTGCCGGTGAGCGCCGCAACGCGGCGCGAGCCGCACGCGCGAGGGACGCGGCGACCGAAGGGAGCCGCGAGGCTGGGGAGGCGTGAGGTTGCGGTGCGGTCACGGGCGGGCGGGACTCAAAGGGGCAGCCGCGAGGACGGCGTAGGCGACGAAAGCACCGCAAGGAGCGAGCAACGCGAGCGACTGCGGAGCGCAGCGAGCGTACGCCGTCCTCGCGGCTGGGGCTTTGGAGGTAGTCACCGCCGATCCGGGCTCAACAACGTATGGCCGAGCGGCTGGGGCTTTGGAGGTAGTCACCGCCGATCCGGGCTCAACAACGTACGGCCGAGCGGCTGGGGCTTTGGAGGTAGTCACCGCCGATCCGTGGTCGATCATTTATAGATAAGCTATTGGAGAATACCAATCGATTCACCGTCGATCAGCGCCTGATCGCATACGAGGGATTTTGACCCCACCGCTCCCTCGATCCGACCTTCCGCCGCTATCACAGCGTTCAAACCCGGCGCAGGCCACGAACGCGTATGGACGCGGACCGCCGGATCGCCGCCGTCGACGAGGTTCCCGAGGACAGCACCCTGCTCGTGACGCTGCGGCCGGTCGATCCCGAGAGCGTCGACGACGGCGAGGGCGACGTGGGCGAGGCCGCGGACGGGACGCCCGAGGCCGAGGCGATCCTCACTCGGGCGGCCGGCGAGGTGCGCGCCTTCCGGAACTACTGCCAGCACTGGACCGACGTGCGCCTCGACAAGGACGACGGGGCGTTCGTCCGGGACGGCGAGGTGTTCTGTCAGAAGCACGGCGCCACCTTCGAGGCCGACGGCGGCTACTGCAACTTCGGTCCCTGCGAGGGCGCCGTCCTGGAGGGCGTCGAGGTGGCCGTCGACGGCGACGGCGTCTACCTCGCCGACGACGCCTACGAGTTCGTCCGGCTCGGCCACGCGACCCGCGACGGCGACAGCGGCGACTCGCGGATCGACTTCACCGGGAACTGAACGGCGACGCGCCGCTCTGTTCTCGCGGCGCTCGGTTCACTGCGGCCCCGACGGCCGCGTCGCCTCCGGAGACCACAACGGCTGTTTGTGTCACGCCCGCCCATTTATGCGACCCCGACCAACGACGCGTATGAGCGATTCGAACCCCTCCCGGCGTCGGGTGCTTGCCGGGGGTCTCGCCGCGGCGGCGGCCGCGGTCGCCGGCTGTCTCGACGGTTCGGTGACGGCCGGCCCCGCGGACGGGACTCCCGCCGATCAGGTCCTCGTGCTCACCCTCGACGACGCGGGCGAGACGCTCCGAGACACCGGCGTCGTCGACCCCGCAGAGACCGACCCGCGGTGGGACGAGGCCGCGTTCGCGGCCGCCCGCAACGGGGAACGGTACACCGCCCAGTACCGGACGCCGCTCCCGCCCGCGGGCGACGACCCGACGTACGCCGTCCACGACGGCACGTACTACCGGCTCGACTCCGTCGTCGTCGACGAGGCGGCGGCGACCCGCCCCGTCCTCCGCCTGTTCGAGGTCGACGAGGACGGCGGGGACGGTAACGGAAGCGACGCGGGGGACGGCGACGCCGTCGAGAGCGAGGCGCTCCCGGCGGGCGACCGCCGCGCCGTCCGGATCGCGCACTTCGCGGCGCGGGCGCGGGGGAACCCGGGCGGCGTGCCGGTCGGGCTGGTGGAGCGCGGCGGCTACGTCTACCGCGACGCGGAGGCGATCGACGCGAGCGAGCTGCTCGCGGCGGACGGACCGGACCGCGTCTTGCACCGGGACACCGTCTACCGCGCCGAAGTCGCCCGCGAGCGGTTCCACGAGCCCGTGTACCGCGCCGTCGCCGAGCCGGTCGCGGAGTCGCCGGAGCGGATGGAGGCGATCCTCCGGGCGCGCACGGTCGGCGCGCGGATCGAGAGCGAGGACCTTTCGACCGACGCGCGGGCGGTGATCGAGGCCGCCAGACGCGGCGGGTACGAGGAGTCGCACCCGTACTCGGACGGGTACGCGGAAGTCCTCCGGACGCTCCGGGAGCGCCCGTACCTCGACGGCAACGTCCGCAAGGACGCGGGATGGACCGAGTCCGGGTCGGAGCGGATCCGCTACGAGGGCCGGTACTACGACTACCAGCTCCTGTTCGAGTCGCCCTGAGCCGCGTCCGTCAGCGCCGTCCCGTCAGAACCGCGTGCGGCCGCTCGCCCCGCCGGCGTCGTCGCGGCCCAGGGCCTTCTTCAGGAAGCTCATCCAGCGCTTCTGGTCGGCTGCCTCCTGCCGCTCCGCCTCGGTCTCCGGGTCGGGCGCGTTGAGGCCCTCCAAGGCGTCGAGCGCGCGGTCGATACCGATGATCGACGCCGCGAGCTCCTCGCCGCGCTCGTAGCTCACCTCGTTCTCCTCGATCGGTTCGAGCCGGTCCAACCGCTCCCGGCGGAGGTTCCGCTTCGCGCGCTCGACGCGGTCGCGCTCGCCGGGGGGGATCGAGTCGCGCCGCTTGATCTCGAAGACGAACGACTGCAGCTCGATCGGCTCCCCCTGCACCTCGATCTCCTCGGGGATGTCCGCGCCCACCGTCGCGGCCTCGCGGTTCACCCGTTCGAGGAGGCCCTTCCGCTCGTACTCCTTCACGCCCGTCCGATAGGGAGCGGTCGCACTTCGCTCCTTCGGCGGGCGGGCGGCTCGCGGCCCTCGGAGACCTCCCGCCCGCCCCGCGAAGGGACGAGGTTAACCCGACCGCGCCGCAAGCGACGCGCATGGAACCGCTCGAAGCCGAGCTCTCGCGCGCCCGCGACCTCGCCGTCGACGACCTCGCCGACGCGATCGAGGCGATCGGCTTCGAGTGCACGCGCTGCGGCGGCTGCTGTACCGGCTACGCCCCTGACGAGCCCGGCGGCGCGCCGGCGGGGGAAGGGGTCGACGAGGGCGGTGAGGACGATTGTCACGGCGAAGGGTCCGAGGCACCCGACCGCGAGCCCCACACGGCCACCGTCTTCCCGGACGAGGTCCGCGAGGTCGCCGCCGCGGCCGAGGACCGGTTCGGCGAGTCGTACGACTGGCGCGACGTTGCCCGCCCAATGCCGTTCGGGCTCTCCGAGGGCGACGACGGCGAGCCAACGGGCGAGACGTTCGAGTGGGCGCTCGCGACCGACGACTGCGGCGACTGCACCTTCTACGAGGAGGCGGACGGGGAGGGCGCCTGTACGGTTCACGACGCCCGGCCGCTCATCTGCCGAACCTACCCGTTCAGCGTCGCCTTGGAGGGGACGAGCCAGCCCATGGGCGAGGCGGTCGACGAGGCCGGGATCGTCCGCGCCCACGAGTGCGAGGGGCTCGGCCGCGAGGTCTCCCGCGAGGACGCCGAGGCGCTGGCCGCGTCGCTGAAGGAGCGCGCGGTCCGCGAGCTGGCGGAGGCGATCGGGGTCCGCGACAGCTACGACCCGGCGGCGAGCGAGCGCGCCGACGGCGACGTCGTCGTCTTCGACTCGGAGGGGCCGAAGGAGGCCGACGGGACGCCGGTCGACGGGGACTGATCGCGGGACTGCGCCCGCTTATTCCCGAACGACGTCGAGCGCCGCGTCGACGTCGGCGGCGATCGCCTCGCGCGCCGCCTCGTCGGGGAGCGTGAGCGGCGGCCGGACCCTCGGATCCGGGACGAACCCGCGGTGCGCGGCCGCGACCTTCGTCGCGGGCGCGAACCCGTGGTCCCCGCACCGCTCGAAGAGGGGGGCGATCGCCCGGCGGTGGAGCGTCAGCGCGCGCTCGTCGTCGCCGGCGCGGAGCGCCTCGCCGAGGGCGACGAAGGCCTCCGGGATCACCTGCGAGAGGGCGTTGATCCCGCCGTCGACGCCGAGCGACGCGCTCGGATACAGCAGGGCGTCGACGCCCTGGACGACGGTGAACTCGTCGGGGGTCCGGTCGACGGCCGCGTCCACCGCGGAGATATCCCCGCTGGTGTCCTTCAGCCCGACGACCGACTCGCGCTCGGCGACCGCGGCGAGGACGTCGGGGTCTATCGGCTCGCCGACCGTCGACGGGATGTCGTAGAGGAACAGCGGCAGGGGCGTCCCGTCGGCGACCGCGTCGAGGAACGCCCGCTGGCCCGCCGGCGCCGTCGAGGTGTGGTAGTACGGGAGCGTGATCAGCCCCGCGTCCGCGCCGGCGGCGTCGGCGGCGCGGAGCCGGTCGAGGGCGCCGGAGACGGTCGTGTCCGCCGCGCCCGCGATCACCGGGACGTCTCCGTCGGCCGCCTCGACCACCGTCTCGACGACGGTCCGGCGCTCCGCGTCGGTGAGGCTGGCGAACTCGCCGGTGGTCCCGCAGGGGACCATCCCGTCGAGGCCGGCGTCGACGAGGGTCGAGACGTGGCTCGCCAGCGCCTCGGCGTCGACGTCCCCGTCGGCGTCGAAGGGGGTCACGATCGGGGGCGAGACGGCGCCGTAGCGGAAGTCGATGTCGCTCATGGGCGCCGGTTCGGCGGGCCGAGAGAAAGGCGTTGCCCACCGGCGGCGGTACAACTATACTGGTCCGTCGCCACGTACGGGTGGAGTCTACTATGGAGATCTCAGAGAAGCTCCTCTGTCTGTTCAGCGCCGACGTCCGCGAGGTCGACGGCGAGTACGTCGTCGACGTCCCGCGCCGCGAGATCGAGACCGGATCGCTGGAGCCCGGCGAGACGTATCGGGTCGCGCTCGTCTCCCGGTCGGGGGCCAAGGTCGACGACGAGACCGGCGGGGGCGCCGACGTCTCCGCCTCTCGCGCCGACGACGGGCCGCAGCCCCCGGTCGAGCCGGGCGAGATGCGGTACGTCGAGATCGAGGATCTGGGCAAGCAGGGCGACGGGATCGCCCGCGTCGAGCGCGGCTACGTGATCATCGTCCCCGACACGGAGGTCGGCGAACGGGTGAAGATCGAGGTCACGGAGGTCAAGTCAAACTTCGCGGTCGGCGAGGTCGTCGAGGAATCCGTCTGAGGTCTGGGGAAATCGAGAACCGGGACCGACGGCGCGGGGAGGCGACCGCGGCGGGGCGAACGCTGCCGCCGCTGCCGTCGGCGGCGGTCCGCGACCCGCGGTCGCCGCGCCTCGCGCGAATCGTCGTGGCTTCTATGTGCGAGCCGCGCGTACGCGATCGCATGGAGTCGACGAGCGTCGCCGCGGACCGGAGCCCCCACCGACCATGCCGCACATGAGCGTTCGACTGCCGGTCGCGGACGCCCCCGCGTCGGTCGGCGACCGTCGCGTCGGCCTCTCCGCGTCGGTGCTCTCGGACCTCGGCGTCGAGCCCGGCGAGACCGTGAGCGTCCGCGGCGGTCGGACCACCGCCGCGGTCGCGGCGCGCGTCGACGACGGCCCCGGCGGGGCCTGCCTCCCCGAGCCGATCCGCCGGAACGCCGAGGTCGACGTCGGCGACACGGTGACGGTCGAACCGGTCGACGCCGCGCCCGCCGCGACGGTCACCCTTCGCCTCGACGAGTCGATGGACCTCACCCGCGCGGCGGCGGCCCTGCGGCGTCGACTGGGCGGGACGGCCGTCTCCGTCGGCGACGAGGTCGAGGCGACGCTGCTCGGCGGCGCGCTGACGCTGACGTTCGTCGTCGGAGAGGTGACGCCGTCCTCGCCCGGGATCGTCGGCGAGGAGACCGAGATCGACGTGACGACCGACGAGGGGACGGCGGCGGTCGTCGACGATCCCGACCTCCCCGACGCGGGCGACGTCGTCCCCGCGGCGACGTTCCGGGAGCTCCGCGAGGCGACCGCGACCCGGCTCGACGGGCGCGAGTCGTTCGCGGCGGCCGGCCGGCCGACGACGCTCGGGCTCCTGCTCGAAGGGCCGCGCGGGGCCGGGAAGACGACGCTCGTCGAGGGGGTCGCGGCCGCGGTCGACGCGACCCTCGTCAGGGCCTCGGCCGCGCGGCTCCGCGGCGAGGGCGCGGGCGACCGCGACCGGCGGCTCGACCGCGTCGTCGACGCCGCGAGCGACGCCGACCGGGCGGTGGTCCTCCTCGACGACCTGGAGGTCCTCGGCGACGACGGCGCTGCCGCGACGCTCGGCGACCGCCTCCGCGAGACGCTCGACGAGCTGCGGGACGGGGACGGGACGGTCGTCGTCGGCGTGACCACGGACGCCGAGCGCGTCCCCGAGTCGCTGCGGCGCGGCGGGCGGTTCGACCGCGAGGTCGAGCTCGCCCCGCTGAGCGTCGCGGACCGGGAGGCGGCGCTCGAGAGCGTCGCCCGCGACGTCCCGCTCGCGATGGACGTCGACTTCGCGGCGACGGCGGCCCGGATCAACGGGTTCGTCCTCGCCGACGTCGCGGTGCTCGTCGACGCCGCGCTGGAGCGGGCGGTGCGCCGCGACGGCCGGACCGCGGTCCGGCAGGCCGACCTCGACGCCGCGATGGAGTCGATCGAGCCCGGGGGACTCCGGGACGTCGCCGTCGACGTCCCGTCGGTCTCGTGGGACGAGGTCGGCGGGCTGGAGGCCGCGAAACGCGAGATCGTCCGCGCGGTGTACTGGCCGCTGGAGTACGCCGACCGCTTCGAGCGCGCCGGCATCGAGCCGCCCTCCGGCGTGCTGCTGTACGG
The DNA here is from genome assembly GCF_024494565.1 of Halorubrum rutilum. The sequence goes on along the minus strand of NZ_JANHDN010000003.1, from coordinate 431,328 downwards.
GCCGCCCGGCACCGGCAAGACGCTGCTCGCGCGGGCCGCCGCCAGCCTCAGCGACGCGAACTTCATCTCGGTGAACGGGCCGGAGCTGCTGAACCGGTACGTCGGGGCGAGCGAGCAGGCGGTGCGCGACCTGTTCGCGACGGCGCGGGAGAACGCGCCGGCGGTCGTCTTCTTCGACGAGGTCGACGCCATCTCCCCGAAGCGGCGCGGCGACGACACCGGCGCCGGCGAGCGCGTCGTCTCCCAGCTGCTGACGGAGCTCGACGGGCTCGAACCCCTGACGGACGTCGTCGTCGTCGCGGCGACCAACCGCCCCGATTCGATCGACGAGGCGCTCCTGCGGCCGGGACGGATCGAGAAGGCCGTCGAGACTCCCTTACCCGACGAGGCGGCGCGCCGCGAGATCCTCGCGATTCACACCCGGAACACGCCGACGACCGCCGCGGTCGACCTCGACGCGCTGGCGGCGCGGACCGCGGGGTACAGCGGCGGCGACCTCGCCGCCCTGGTCCGCGAGGCCGCGATGCTCGCCATCGAGGAGACGATCGTCGACGAAAGCGGCGGCGCCGACGGGCCGAGCGAGGCGATCGCGGTCGACGTCGACCACTTCGAGCGCGCGCTCGCCGAGACCGCGCCCTCGGTCGACGAGCCCGGCGAGCGGACGGCGACGCCGCAGGACTGAGCGGGGAGCCGACGGCGGCGATCCGAGATCTACCTACCCGCGCTCCTCGTGGAGGTTAAGAATGAAGTAGATGATCCCGAGCACCGTGACCAGTTCGACCGCCGAGACCATCCAGAACGCGGTTTCGAAGCTGATCCCCTGACGTTCCAGCGTCGGCAGCGCGAACAGCGCGGCGGCGGCGGCGGCGAAACAGACGACGATCCCGATGACCGACGTGATGTTCAGTACGGCGACGGTTTCGGTTGGTTCGTTGGACATGTATTGTGTATGAGTGTAAAAAATGAACCGCTATTCGACAGCCGACGCGAGAGGTCGGGAGCGCTTAGTCGGCGGCCGACGCCTCGCCGGCGGACGGCTCCGGCGCCTCGGCGTCGCCCATGATGGCGCGGCTGCGCAGGAGGACGAACCCGAAGCCAACCTTGGCCGTCACGTCGAGAACCATGAACAGGAGGGTCTCGATGCCGAGGCCGACGACGCCGGCGCCCTCGGTGCCGACGATCCACAGGATCGGGTAGGCCGTCCAGAGGACGAGGACCAACGCGGTCAGCGTGTTGAACGTACTCGCGACCTCGGGCCCGCGCGCCTTCGCCGCACTGCGGAGGCTCGTGGCGAGGTAGTACAGCACGATAATCATGCAGATCGTGCTGAACAGCCACCAGGAGTACCGCGCGAGCATCGTCTTCGACAGCGCACCGATGAGGCCGGTGACGATCATCAGCGCGTCGACGCCGATGAGCGTGCCGATGCTGACCCGGTCGACCTTCGCGAGCAGCGCGAGGTCGAGCAGGAGCAGCGGCGTGGTGAACAGCCAGTCGGCGTACCGGGCGTAGTAGATTTCGAGCGTGCCGCGGCCGACGACTTCGACCTCGGTCAGCCCGACGCCGAAGAACATCGACAGGTACGCGGCCGACGCGATGCCCGGCACGAGGATCGTGATCGCGTAGTACTCGCGAGCGTCCTTATCGGTGACCCCCCAGCCCTTGACGATGAAATAGAAGGTCCCGATAAGCATGAATAGCGTCCCGATACCCAGCCACAGCGTTTCGGGCCGACCGTCCCCGAGGACGTCGAACCCTGCCTGTAGTACTGTCGGATCCATACGCAAATCTGTGTTTGTGGTATAGTATATTCAACTTCGACACAGCATAGTAAGGTATGGCCTCGCGCGTCGCGGCGGCGACCCGCCGACTCCCGGCCCGGGTCGGATCCCGGAGACGGCGTTCGAGACGCGGGATCGGCGCTCGATGGCCCGGTACGGCGCGGGTTTCGGGTCGATCGCTCGTCAGGTGGGGGGTCGGTGCCTTACTGGTGACCCGAAACTAAACCATCCTGGCGTTCGTAGTGCCCGTATGGCGAACGAAGAGACCGAGACGGAGACCGAAACGACGGACGAGACCGAGGAAACGACGGAGCGCGAGACCGAGACGGAGGCGACGGCGCTCGACATGGAGGCGCTCGACGCGTACGAGGACCGCGTGGAGGAGCTCTCGTCGGCGCTGGAGGAGCGCGAGGAGACCATCGAGGAGCTGGAGTCCGTGGTCGAGGAGCAGTCCGAACAGATCGAGAAGCTGGAGGGCCGGTTCCTCGACCTCTCGGCCCGCGTCGCCGACGGGCGGAACCTCGGCGTCTGTCCGGAGTGTAACGGCCCGACGGAGAAGAAGGAGCGGCTGTTCCGGAGCGACACGATCGAGTGCCTGCGGTGCGGCGAGGTCGTCCACACGTACTGAGGCGCGCGGGCGCGTCCGAATCGGAGGTGCCCGAGGCGCCGGCGGTCGCTCAGTCGTCGCCGTCGGCCGGGACGCGGGCGTCCCAGTAGGAGACGGAGGCGACGTAGTCGCCCGGAACCGTGTCGCCGACGAGCTCGTCGAGGACGCGGAAGGGCTTCGCGACGGGACCGGGGAGCTCGCGGTAGAAGCCGTACGGCAGGACGAAGTCGTGCTCCTCGCCGGCGAGGGTGAGGTCCGCCGCGCGCAGCATGTCGACGACCTGCCGCTCGGAGTAGAGCCGGGAGCCCATCGGGAGCAGCCAGGTGTACAGCGTCCGGAGGCTGCGGCTGTTGAACGTGTCGAAGAACACCCGGTTCGCGCTGACGCGGCGCAGCTCGCGGGCGAACGGGACCGGGTCGTCCATCAGGTGGAAGAAGCGCATCGCGACCACCGTGTCGAAGTGGTCGTCCGGGAACGGGAGCCGGGAGGCGTCGCCGCGCACGAACTCGACGGTGTCGGACAGCCCCGCCTCGGCCGCCTTCTCGCGGCCCTGTTCGAGCATCTCCCGGGAGATGTCGAGCCCGACGATGTCGGCGCCCTGGTCCGCCAACATGGTGGTGAACCGACCGGTGCCGCAGGCGACTTCCAGCACGCGGTGTCCCTCCTCGATCGGCCCGAGCGCCGAGAGGACCGCCTCCTTCTCGCGCCGATCGATGAGCTCTCCGCCGCCCGAGAATCGGACGTCCTCGTACTCCTCCGCGACCTCGTCGGCCTGGTACCAGTCCTGTCCCTTCACGTTGTCCGTACTGCACGCCCGACCGACAAAACCGTACTGGATGCGGTCGGGGACGGGGACGCGATCCGAGGGTCGCGGCCGCGTCCCCCTCCCGCGACTCGACCGGGTCGTCGCCCCCTTATCGGGTCGATTCCGGACGGGCCGGTCTCGGTCGACGCTTTGCCGACCGATCGAGACGAGGCGTTCTGAGCGGAACCAGACGCCCGGACCGGAACGAAGCGCCCGGACCGAGACGTGATATTAACACATTATATTATCCCAATCGGATTCCCCAATATGTAGCTAACCTTTACCAATAAGCGAATAGTTCACCGCGTTATGAGTACCAGTCCAGCGGAGACCGCCGACCAGGACCGCCTCTCTGAGAGCGAGTACCGCGACCGCTTGCGCGAACTCCCCCCGAGCGCCAAGCTCGTCGCCAAGGTACTGGAGGGCGACTCGCCCCTCTCGCAGGGCGGCCTCGCCGAGGAGTCGCTCCTCCCCGACCGCACCGTCCGCTACGCGCTCAACCGCCTGGAGGAGGAGGGGCTCGTCGACTCCCGCTACAGCTTCAAGGACGCCCGCAAGCAGGTCTACTACCTGACGACGTAACCGGAACGCCGACCGAACCGCACGGAGCCCTTTTTAATCCCTCGCCCCGATACCCGGACGTATGGAGCTCTCGGTCGTCGTACCGACCCTCAACGGGCGGGACCGGCTGGCCGCCTGTCTCGACGCGCTGGCGACGCACGCCCCCGAGTCTGAGGTGATCGTCGCCAACGGCCCCTCCGCGGACGGGACGACCGGGATGGTGCGCGACCGCGACGACGTCGACGTGCTCGTGGAGGTCTCGGACCGCACGGTCAACGTCGCCCGCAACGCCGGCATCGAGGTCGCGACCGGCGACGCGGTCGCCCTGGTCGACTACGACAACCGGATCGGCGAGGGGTGGCTCGACGCGGTCCGGTCCGGGCTCGCCGCCGCCGACGCGGTGACGGGACCGGTGACGCCGATCGAACCGTCCCGCGCGGCCGGGGACGCCGCCGACGGTGAGGCGGTCGACGCCGCCGCCGAGGGCGACGCCGCCGAGGGCGACGCCGCCGAGGGCGACTCGGGCCCCGAACGCCGAACGATCGCGGGCCGCGACGTCACCTACTTCGCGGGCGGGAACGTCGCCTTCAGGCGGGAGACGCTCCGGGACCTCGACGGCTTCGACGAGTACCTCCGGACCGGCGGCGCGCGCGACGCGGCCCACCGGCTCGCGCGGATGGACCGCGAGGTCGCGTGGCGCGACGACCTCGCCGCGACAAAGGAGCTGCCGACCCCGGCCGCCGCCGACGGCGGGCGCAGCGCCCGCGAGTGGGGCTGGAAGTACCGGGCGCTCGCGTACCGACTGCTGAAGAACTACGGGGTCCGGCCGACGGTGGCGGCGCGGGTCGGCTCGCACGCCGCGACGGACGCGCTCGGTGCGGCCGCCGACGTGGTCCGCGGCGAGTCGACGCCCTCGCGGTGGGTCGCGACCGGCCGCGACGTGCTCGTCGGGCTCGCCGGCGGGAGCTCGGACGGCCTCGTCGCCCGCGGCCGCGACCGGAGCCCGGCCCGGAACCCGAACGGGCTCTCGAAGCGCGCCGACCGCGCCGTCGCGAAGTACGACCGACGGGAGCGGGAGGAGTGACGGGCGGGCGGCCCGGGCCGTCCGCCCGTCCCCGCGTCCTTTAACCACCGGGGTCGCCTACGGCCGGTAACGAATGGGACTCACGAAGCGGATCATCCCCTGTATCGACGTCGACCTCGACGACGACGGGGACGCGGCGGTGTACACGGGCGTCAACTTCGAGAACCTGGAGTACACCGGCGATCCCGTCGAGCTGGCGAAGAAGTACAACGCCGCCGGCGCAGACGAGTTCGTCTTCCTCGACATCACCGCGAGCGCGGAGGGCCGCGAGACGATGCTCGACGTCGTCAACGCGGTCGCCGACGAGTGTTTCATCCCCCTCACCGTCGGCGGCGGCATCCGCACAAAGGCCGACATCAAGGAGACGCTCCGCGCCGGCGCGGACAAGGTGTCGATCACGACCGGCGCCCTCGAACGCCCCGAGCTCATCGAGGAGGGCGCCGCGGCGTTCGGCAGCCAGTGCATCGTCATCTCGGTCGACGCGCGCCGCCGGTACGACGACGCGGGCGACCACTTCTACGAGGACGAGGACGGCGAGACGGTGTGGTTCGAGTGCACGAAGAAGGGCGGCCGCGAGGGTACCGGGATCGACGCCGTCTCGTGGGCGCAGGAGGCCGAGGCGCGCGGCGCGGGCGAGCTGTTCGTCAACTCCATCGACAAGGACGGGACGAAGGACGGCTACGACATTCCGCTGATGACGGCGGTGTGCGACGCCGTCTCGACGCCCGTCATCGCCTCCTCCGGCTGCGGCGCGCCCGAGGACATGTACGAGGTGTTCACCGAGGCGAACGCCGACGCGGGGCTCGCCGCCTCGATCTTCCACTTCGGCGACTACTCCATCGAGGAGACGAAGGCGTACCTCGACGAGCGCGGCGTTCCCGTCCGGCTGTGAGCCCGGCCGTGCCGCTTTTGTCATAGGGGCCCGAGTCGGGTCCGTGGATTCACTCGGGGATCGGTTAATTTCCGGTATCGATGACGGTTGTTCCGCCGATCGCGACCGAAAACCAATACTTATTATTCGATCGGAAACGAATCGCGACGTATGTCCACGTCACCGACGCGCGTCCGTGCCGAGCGCCCGGAGCTCGTCTGTAAGCGGACCGACGGCGGCTCGGGTGAGGGTGAGGTGACGTTCTTCGAGCGGGACCGCGATCCCGACGAGCGGACGACGCGCTGGATCACGGTCCGAGAGGCGGACTGCGTGACGCGCGACGAGTGGCGGTAGTACGTCGTTTCCGTTCGATTTTTGATCGGTTGGGTCGGTATCGGCGAGTCGGTGAGGGCGGCCACGATCTCAGTCGCTCGTTTATAAGTGATTGACTGAAGAACGGCGGTTAACACCTCCAAAGCCCCAGCCGTTCGCCTATAGGCAGTTGATCCCGGATCATTGGTGAACACCTCCAAAGCCCCAGCCGCGAGGACGGCGCACGCTCGCTGCGCTCCTCAGTCGCTCACTTCGTTCGCTCCTTACGGTGCTTGCGTCGCCTGCGCCGTCCTCGCGACTGCCCCTTTGAGTCCCACCCGACCGCGACCGCACCGCACCTCACGCCTCCCCAGCCTCGTCGGTGGTCCTCCGCTTCGCTCCGGACCACCGACTCCCTCGCGCGGTGCTGCTCGGCCGCGGGGCGGCCTCGCAGGCACGCGCCACCGCACGTTCATTTATAAATAACCCTCGTCGACTCACAGCCGCTCGCCGTCGTAGTACCGCTCCTCTATCCGTCGGTCGAACAGCCGCGAGAGCAGGGTGGTCAGGGGGCCTTCGACGCCGTCCCCCTCCCCGTCGACCGCGAGGCCGTCGACCGTCTCGACCGGGCGGATCTCCCACGTCGAGTTGGTGAGGAAGACCTCGTCGGCCCCGCGGACCGCGTCGGGCGCGTACGTCCCCTCCTCCACCGGGATCCCCTCTTCCTCGGCGATCTCGATCACGGTGCGCCGGGTGACGCCGGGGAGGATCGGACCGTCGAGGGAGGGCGTCTTGAGGGCCGCACCGTCGGCGAAGAAGAGGTTCGCGGTCGCCCCCTCGGCGACGTTGCCGTCGGGGTCGAGCATGAGCGCCTCGTCGGCGCCGGTCACCCGGAGCTCCAGCCGGGCCAAGATCCCGTTGAGGTAGTTGTGCGTCTTCGCGCCGGCCGGGAGCGCCCGCGGGGACGGCTTGCGGGTCTTCGTCGTCTGGAGCGCGGCCGGCCCGCCGTGGACCGGCTCCGAGTCGACGCCGCCGCGGGGGAGCGGCTTCGCGATCACGACGACGGTCGGGTCCACCTCGGGCGTCGGGTCGAGCGTGCCGGGCTGGACCCCGCGGGTGACCGAGAGTTTCAGGTAGGCGTCCGCGAGGCCGTTCGCGGCGAGCGTCTCGTCGACCCGGGCCCTCAGGTCGGCGTCGGCGAGACCGTGGTCGAGCCCGAGGGCGTCGCAGGTGTCGGCGAGCCGCGCGGCGTGGGCGTCCCATCGGAAGACGTCGCCGCCGTACGCGCGCATCGTCTCGAAGGCGGCGTCGCCGTAGGCGAACCCGCGGTCCTCGACCGAGACGGTCGCCTCGCTCGCGGGCGCGAGCTCGCCGTCGACGTGGTACCGGAGCTCCTCGCCCGCGTCGCTCCCGGGCGGTTCGTCGCCCGCGCCGCCCTCGCTCGATCCCTCACTCATGCGCCTCGCACACCTCCGCGAAGTTCGCCACCATCGCCTTCCCCCGCGGCGTGAGGATGCTCTCGGGGTGGAACTGCACGCCGATATGGGGTCGCTCGCGGTGACGCACGCCCATCACGACCTCGCGCTCCTCGTCCGTGCGGGCCGTCTCGACGAGCTCGTCGGGGAGGTCGTCGCGCTCGACGCACAGCGAGTGGTACCGCCCGACGCGGAGCCGGTCGGGGAGCCCGGCGAACACGCCCGACCCGTCGTGGGTGATCGCCGACGGCTTCCCGTGGACGACCTCCGGGGCGTGACCGACCCGGCTCCCGCGGTTCGCACACAGCGCCTGGTGGCCGAGACAGACGCCGAGCACCGGGAGATCGAGGTCGAAGACGGCCGTGGAGACGCCCGCCTCGGCCGGGGTGCCCGGCCCCGGCGAGACGACGACGCCGTCGGGGTCGAGCGCGCGGATCCCGTCGAGGTCGACCGCGTCGTTCCGCCGCACCGCGACCGCGCCGGCGACCTCGCCCACGTACTGGACGAGGTTGTACGCGAACGAGTCGTAGTTGTCGACGACGAGCACCCGGGCCTCGGCGTCGCCGGCGCCGGCCCGCCAGCCGGCCGCGGCGTCGCCGGCCGCGTCCGCCCCGGCGCCGTCGGCGCGCCTCCCCTCCGGGGCCGCCGCGTCAGTCATCGCTCGCCTCCGGCTCCTCCGGGTCGCTCGCGGCCCCGGGCCCGCCGACGGCAATCCCGCCCGCCGCGAGCGCCTCGTCGATGGCGGTCACGAGCGCGCGCGCCTTCGCGAGCGTCTCCTCGTACTCCGCGTCGGGTTCGGAGTCGTGGACGATCCCGGCGCCGACGCGCAGGTGGTACTCCGCGGCGTGCCGGACCAAGGTGCGGATGACGATGTTCAGCGTCGCGCGGCCGTCGAACCCCGCGGCGAGCATCGAGCCGGTGTACGGCCCCCGACGCGTCGCCTCCAGCTCGTCGATGATCTCCATCGTCCGCGGCTTGGGCGCGCCCGTGATCGTCCCGCCGGGGAAACACGCCGCGACCGCGTCGGCGACCCCCACGTCCGGGCGCGCCTCGCCCTCGATCAGGCTCACGAGGTGCATCACCTCGCTGTACCGGTCGACGCGGCGGTACTCCGCGACGTCGACCGTGCCGAACCGCGAGACCTTCCCGAGGTCGTTGCGCTCTAGGTCGACGAGCATCGCGTGCTCCGCGCGCTCCTTCGCGTCGCCGGTCAGCTCGGCCTCCAGCGCCGCGTCCTCGTCGGGGGTCGCCCCGCGCGGTCGCGTCCCGGCGATAGGCTCCGTCACGAGGCGAGCGCCGCGCTCGGAGTCGTCGGTCGGAATGCGCTCCAACAGGAGCTCCGGGCTCGCGCTCACGAGGTCGACGCCGACGGGGGCGTCGCCGCCCTCGCTCCCGTCCGGTTCCCCCTTGCTCCCGTCCGGTTCCCCCTCCCGCGAGAACTCGATCAGGCCGGAGTACGGCGCCGGGTTCACCGCCCGGAGCGCGTCGTACGCCTCCACCGGGTGGACCGCGGCCGGGGCCCGGAGGCGCTGCGACACGTTCGCCTGGAAGGTGTCGCCGTCGCGGACGTACGCCTTCACCCGGCGGACCGCCTCGGCGTACCCCTCGCGGCCGACGTCGCTCTCGAAGGTCGCCGTCGCGGCGTCGGGGTCGGGGGCGGGGCCGACGCCCGGGTCCCCGGTCTCGATCCGGTTGATCAGGTCGCCGGCCCGCGCCGCCCCCGCGTCGAACAGCGCGTCGAGGGCGTCGCGGTCGGCGTCCGAGTCGCCGAGCCCCTCGGGAACCCGGGGGCAGGCGGTCACGCGGAGCGTGACGGGGGGGTCGTCGGTGCCCCCTTCGGTATTATCGGCGACCGGACGCTCCCACGCCGCGACCCGGTCGAAGACGCCGACCTGAAGCCGAGGGAGGCCCCGGTCGTCGACCGCGCCCGGCCCCGCCGGCGCGGGCGCCGGGAGCGACTCCAGCTCGCGGGCGACGTCGTAGGAGAGCCAGCCGAACGCGCCGCAGGGGTACGGGACCTCGCAGTCGCCGCGCGCGAGGGCCTCCCCGTCGAGGAGCCCCTGGAGCGCCGCGAGCGTCGGGCTCGGGCGCCGGTAGTCGCCCGCGGACCCCTCGGCGGCCCCGGCGACGGCCGCGTCGCCCGAGGCGGTCAGCCGCTCGATTGGGTCGACCCCGAAGTAGCCCCACCCGGCCTGCCCGCCGGTGGTCTCGTAACAGAAGCCGCCGGGACCGTCGCGGGCCCGGCGGTAGGCCGCGAAGGGATCGTCGACGGCGACCCGGCGCTCGACCGGGACCCGGGCCCCCGCGGGCGCCGCGGCGGCGACCTCGCGGAAGCGGTCCCGGTCGGTGTGTACCGATCGCTGCATGTGGGTCGGTTCGGCGGGCGCGACGAAACAGTTGCGGTCGGGGGTCTCGGAGGCGGTCGGGACCGTCGGCCTCAGAACTCGCTCGCGCGCTCGATCCACGTCGCGGCGCGGCTCTCGCCGACGCTCGTGCCCTCGGCGACCGCCTCCGGGTCGGCGGCCGCGAGGTCCTCGACGCTGTCGATCCCGATCTCGGCGAGCCGCTCGGCGTAGGCCGGACCGATCCCCTTGATCTCCTCGACGTCGGTGCCGACGTCGTCGGCGTCGACGGCGACGTCGTCCGCCCCGGCGTCGGCGGCCTCGGCCTGCTCGGCGGCGGTGTCGTCGGTCCCGGCGCTGTCCGCGTCGCCTCCGTCCGCGTCGCCGCCTTCGCTCTCGCCGTCTCCCGCGTCCGGCTCCCCGTCGACCAGTGACTCCGTGGAGGCCGCCGCCTCGGTCCCGGCGGCGGCGGACTCCGCGTCCCCGGGGTCGCTCTCGGCGTCCGCCTCGGCCGTCGGGTCGCTCTCGACGGTCACTTCCGCCTCCGTCTCGTCGCGCTCGGCGCGACCGGTCCCGAACCCGAGCTTCTCCTTGATCTTCTGCAGTAGGGCCATCGACGGGGCATACGCCCGTGGGATATTTAAAAACCCTCGCCGCCGACCGCCCCCGAGTTCGGTGGGTCGCCGAGCTCCGCCGGGCGCCCGTCTCGCCGGTTTATAAGTAACGTCGGTCCATCCGACGGGTATGAATCTCGTTAACCCGGTCATGTGGTCGGTCCACGTCGGCTTCGCGGTCCTCTGGACCGGCAGCGTCCTGTTCGTCGCCCTCGCGGTGCTCCCGCCGGCGCTGCGCGGCGACGTCGACGGCGACGCCCTCGGGTCGATCGTCGGCCGCCTCCGGTGGATCACCCGGATCGCCGCCCTCGCGTTCCTCGCCTCCGGCGGCCACATGGCCGGGACGCTGTACACGTTCGAGTCGCTCACCGGGACCGGTCGCGGTCACCTCGTGCTGACGATGATCGCGCTCTGGTTCCTGATCACCGGGCTCGTCGAGGTCGCGAGCGGGAAGCTGGCCGACGGGCTCGACGCCGGCAAGCTCCGCGAGCCCGCCCGCGACGCGAAGCCGTTCCTCTACGGCGCCGCCGGGCTCTCCGCGGCCCTCGTCGTCACCGCCGGGCTGCTGGCGACGCCCGGACTCGTCTAGCGCCTCTCGGACCGCTCCGGACCCTACTCCAGCTCCGCCCGCAGCGCCGCGTTCATCGCGTCGACGGGCGCCTCCCGGCCGGTCCAGATCTCGAACGCCTCGACGCCCTGGAACAGCAGCATCCACGCGCCGTCGACCGTCGTCGCGCCCGCCTCGGCGGCCTCCCGCAGGAGCCGCGTCTCGATCGGCGCGTACACCGCGTCGAGCACCGCGAGGTCGCCGTGGAGGTGTTCCGCGGGCACCGGCGTCTCCCCGGGGGCCTCCATCCCGACGCTCGTCGCGTTGACCAGCACGTCCGCGCCGGCGACGCGCTCGCCGAGGTCGCCGAGGCCGCCGCCGGTCGCGCCGGGGACCGCCTCCGCCAGCGAGACGGCGCGCTCGGCGGTGCGGTTCGCCACGCGGACGCTCGCGCCCGCGTCGGCCAGCGCGAACGCCGCCGCGCGTCCGGCGCCGCCGGCGCCGACGACGAGCGCTTCCCTCCCGTCCAGTTCCACGTCGTGGCGCGCGAAGGCGCGCTGCACGCCCGCCGCGTCGGTGTTGTGGCCGCGGGGGCGGTCGGCGTCGCCGTCGCGCACCGGGCCGAAGTCGACCGTGTTGACCGCCCCGATGCGCTCGGCGAGGGGCGCGGCGTCGACCGCGTCGAGGATGTCGCGCTTGAACGGCACCGTGACGTTGAGCCCGGCCACGCCGAGGTCGGCGGCGCCCGCGACCGCCGCGGCCGCCGCGTCGGCGTCCGGCTCGAAGGTGACGTAGCGCGCGTCGATCCCGAGCGCCTCGTAGCCGGCCTCGTGGAGCGGCGGCGACAGCGAGTGCTCGACCGGGTTCCCGATCAGTCCGTACACGTCCATGGGCGCTCACGCGGCCGCGACCGACAAAAGGGGCGCGGTCGGGGTGGGGAGACCGCGGGAATAGGCGCGGTCGGGGCGGGGAGACCGCCGACGAGCGCGGTCGCGCCCGCGTCGCTCAGTTCCCGTCCGTCTCCCGGTCCGCGTCGATGACGTCCTCCAGCGTCTCCGTGCCCACGTCGCTCGCGAGCTTGACGCCGACGAGCGAGACGACGATCCCCGCGACGATGAACCCCGCGAGCCGCTGGACGGGAGTCACGCCGACGCCGATCGGGTCGAACGGGTCGATCACCGCCTCCTGCGCGAGGAAGTAGCCCGCGAACCCGCGGACGACGAGCGAGACGGCCCCGATGACGAACGGGAGGTTGAGGTAGGGGGTCCGGATCCCCTCGTCGCGGATCAGCTCGTCGAGCAGCCGCCCGACGGCCGCGGTGACGCCCGCGACCGCGAACCACGGGATGGCGGTGTAGGTGAACTCCATCGCCTCCACGAGCCGGGGGGCGCTCCCGAGCTCCGAGGCCGCCAGCACGCCGAAGAACCCGCCCACCAAGGCGAGCCCGCCGGCGACGACGTAGGTCACGATCGACACCTGGCCGGCGTACAGCGCCTCCCGGACCCGCTCCGGCATCCCCGCGACGAACCGGTCGATCGCGAGGCCCTTGTACAGCAGCGCGGCTCCGAGCAGCCCCGCGACGCCGGCGACCGCCTCGGCGGCGGAGAACCAGTAGAACAGCGCCGGCAGCAGCAGGAGAGCGACGCCGAACGGGACGAGGACCGTCGAGCGGAGCTGCTCGTCGGCGAGGAACTGCTTCAGGAGGTAGTACGTCGACTCGATGTCGCGGGCCTGGCGGACGACGACGCGGTCGACCGAGTCGACCGGGATCCGCGACTCGACGATCGGGAGCACCCGCTCGTCCTCCGCCGAGTCGACGACGACGACCGCGGCCCGGGGGTCGTACCGGTCCACGAGGTCGTCGAGCTGGGCGGCGATCGAGCGGTCGGCGCCGACGGCGGTGTCGCTCTCGGCAGACACGACCGCGACGACCGCCTCCTCGCGCTCGTCGCGGAGGTCGCGGGCGACCCGCAGCGACTCCAGCAGACAGTTGACGCTGGCGTCCTCCGGGTCGCTGAGCCCGGCGTCCGTGACGAGCGAGCGGACCGCCTCCCAGCCGGCGACCGGCATCGGGACGTTCGTGGCCCGCCCGATCGCCCCGGACCGGTCGATGCAGATGACCAGCGTCGTCACGCCTCGACTCTCGATCCGCCCGGATAAAAAGCTCCCCGTCGGTCCGGGGGATCGGCTCGCGGCTTCCCCCGGCTCACGCCCCGCTCACCGGAGCTCGACGTCGACCTCGCCGCCCTCGCTCGCGAAGACGCTCGCGACCCCGCTGCCGGCCGCGAACGCGACGCGCTCCGCGCCGATGCCGAGCCGCTCCGCGAGCCCCCGGTCGGGCGTGAACTCGCGGACCTCGGGCTCCGCGTCGATCAGCTCCGCGAGCCGGTCCTCGACGTCGTCCTCGGTGCCGAGCTCGTCGACGAGGCCGATCTCCAAGGCGTCGGTACCGAGGTACACCCGCGCCTCGGTCTCGCGGATCGCCTCGGCGTCCATGTCGCGCCCCTCGCTGACGGTCTCGACGAACTGCTCGTAGTAGCCGTCGATGATCCCCTGGAGGTACTCGCGCTCGTCCTCCTCGATCTCGCGGAGCGGGACGCCGGCGTCCTTGTACTCGCCGGCGGTGAACTGCTCGTAGGAGATGCCGAGCTTGTCGGCGAGGCCGGCCGCGTTCGGGCGGGAGCCGACGACGCCGATCGAGCCGACGAGGCTCGCGTCGCGCGCCCACAGCTCGTCGCAGCCGCTCGCGATCCAGTAGCCGCCGGAGGCGCAGGTGTCGGTGGCGTACGCGACCGTGGGCCCGTCGAAGTCGGCCGCGGCGCGCCGGATGTCGTCGCTCGGGAGCACCTCGCCACCGGGCGTGTTGAGCTCGACGACGAGCGCCTCGACGTCCCCGTCCTCGTCGGCCGCCTCGATCTGCTCGACCACGTCGTCGGCCGTCGTGCCGCCCGGCCCCGACAGCGGGGAGGGCCGCCCGCTCTTGCGGGTGATCGGCCCGGAGACCGTCACCTTCGCCGCGTTGTACTCGTCGGCGTCGCCGAACCGCCCGCGGGTGAGTCGGGCCACGATCCGCCCGCCGGCCACCGTCGCCGTCGCGCCGACCACGGCCGCCGCGAGGAGGGCCCGTCCGTCGGAACGCGCGTCGCTTGCCATACCGTCGGTTGGGGGCGTGGCCGTTTATATATACGGTCGGCCGTCGTCCCCCCGGAACCGGACCCCGTCCGGAACGGCGAGACCGACGTCCGCCGTCGACGGCTCCGCAAAGGCCGAATTTTTGTAGCCCTGTGCTGATGAACGCGACAGGGATGGCAGGGAACGAAGACGAGGAGGCGTTCGTTCGGTACGGTGTCGACGACAGACCCCCGCTCGGGAAGTCGCTCCTGCTGGGCGCGCAACACTACCTCACGATGGTGGGCGCGAACATCGCCGTGCCCCTCATCCTCGCCGGCGCGATGGGGATGCCCGACGCGGTCGTCCCGCGCTTCGTCGGCACGTTCTTCGTCGTGTCCGGCATCGCGACGCTCGCGCAGACGACGTTCGGCAACCGCTACCCGATCGTGCAGGGCGCGCCGTTCTCGATGCTCGCGCCCGCGCTCGCGGTCATCGGCGTCGTGACGGCGAATCCGCCTGAGGGCATCGTCGCCTGGCGGGCGGCGCTGCTCCAGCTTCAGGGCGCGATCATCGTCGCCGCGCTCGCCGAGGTCGCGGTCGGCTACCTCGGGCTCGTCGGCCGGCTGCGAAGGCACCTCTCGCCGGTCGTCATCGTGCCGGTCATCGTCCTCATCGGCCTGTCGCTGTTCAACGCGCCCGAGATCACCGCGACCGAGCAGAACTGGTGGCTCCTCGGACTGACGCTCGCCGCGATCGTCCTGTTCTCGCAGTACCTCGGCGGGCGGTCGCAGATCTTCCAGCTGTTCCCGGTCCTCCTCGGTATCGTCGTCGCGTGGGCGGTCGCGGCGGGCCTGTCGCTCTCCGGCGTCTTCGGGTCTGGCACGCCCGGCTACGTCGACCTGGCGAGCGTCGCCGCGGCCGACCCGGTCCACCTTATCTATCCGCTCCAGTGGGGCGTTCCGAGCGTGACGCCGGCGTTCGTCATCGGCATGCTCGCGGGCGTCGCCGCCTCGATCGTCGAGTCCATCGGCGACTACCACGCCGTCGCCCGCCTCTCCGGCATGGGCGCTCCCGGCAGCGAACGGATGACGCACGGCATCGGCATGGAGGGGCTCATGAACGTCTTCTCCGGGGTGATGGGCACCGGCGGGTCGACCTCGTACTCCGAGAACGTCGGCGCCATCGGCCTCACCGGCGTGGCCTCGCGGTACGTCGTCCAGATCGGGGCGGCGCTGATGATCCTCGTCGGGTTCGTCGGCTACTTCGGCCAGCTCGTCGCCACCATCCCGAGCCCGATCGTCGGCGGCCTCTACGTCGCCATGTTCGCCCAGATCGTCGGCGTCGGCCTCTCGAACCTCAAGTACGTCGACCTCGACTCGTCGCGCAACATCTTCATCATCGGGATCGCGCTCTTCTCCGGGATGGCCGTCCCGGAGTACCTGCGGAGCGTCGGGAGCGCGGACGCCCTCCAGCAGGGGCTGGCCGAGAGCTTCCTGCTCGGTCCCCTCCTCGGGGCCGACGTCGTCGCGAACACGATCTACGTCATCGGGTCGACGGGGATGGCCGTCGGGGGGCTCGTCGCCTTCCTGCTCGACAACTCGGTCGCGGGGACGGCCGCGGAGCGCGGGCTCACCGCGTGGGAGGACGCGACCGAGGCGGACGTGGAGTTCACGTCCGCGTACGACCGCTTCGTCTCCGAGGAACAGACGACCCGCAACGACTGAGCGGCCTCGAAGCGGGACCGATTCGGACGGGAGCCGACGCGACCGCTCGCGGGGCGCGACCGGCGTATCGAGGCGTGACCGGCGTATCGAGGCGTGACCGGCGTATCGAGGTGCGACGCGCGTTGCGGCGGGGCTCGGCGCGTCGCGGGAAAACCGCAGAAACGTCGGTTCGACCGAGCTACAGCAGGCCGGTCTTCTGGAGCTTCATCAGGTCCTCGGTGTCGAGCGTCTCGCCCTCCTTGAACTTCTGATAGATCTCCTCGGCCTCCTCCTTCTCCTCCTCGCGCTTCTCCGCGCGCTCGTCCTTGCGCTCGCGCTCCTCCTCCTTGTCGAGCTCGCGCAGGCGCTTCTGGACGCGCACGAAGTCCTCGTGGTGGCGGTCGGCGGCCTCCTGGGCCTCCACGAACAGCTCGTGCATCTCGTCGGCCTCGTCGCGGATGTCGTCGGCCTCGCGGTAGGCCTCTATCATCTGGTTGTGGTGCTCCTGGGCCTTGTCCGCGAGCTCCGTCACCTTCTGGTGGTGCTGGGACGCCTCGGAGCGGACCTCCTCGGCCTCCTCGACGAGCTCGTCGAGCTCGCTCGTGTCGTCGACCTTCTCCTTCTTCTCGGCGAGCTTCTCGCGCTTCTCGTCGATCTTCTCGATGAGCTCGCGCTCGTCCTCCGCGTCGAGGACTTCGGTCTGCTGCCGGAACTCCAGGTCCTCGATCTCCTCTTTGAGCTCCTCGATGGACTTGCCGGAGCCGAGCTCCATCTCCTGTTTGAGCTCCTCGACCTCGTCGAACAGCTCGTTGGCCTCGGCGTTGAGCTCGTTGCGCTTGTCCTTGTGCTCTTGAACCTGCTCGTTGAGCTCGTCGCGCTTCTCGCGGTGTTCCTGGGCCTCGTCGACCTTCTCGCGCGTCTTCGCGTTGAGGTCGTCGCGCTTGGAGGCGCGCTCGGAGGCCATCTGGTTCAGCTCGTTGCGCCGGTCTCGCAGCTGTCCGGCGCGCTTGATGAGCTGTCCCTTGGAGCCGTTCTCCAAGTCGTCTTCAGAAAGGTCCACGTTGTCCGCCTCGTCCATCGGTTCGATGTCGTACTGTTCGATGACTTCTTCTTTCGTTACCATTTTTTAATCACTCCATCACCGCTCCGGCGATAGCAGACGCTCGCTGTGATGCGTCGGGCCGTCGACAAGAACTCCCGTTCATTTCAGCGTGCGGTTCCACCAGCGCCAGAGGCGTTCTGGTACCTGCGACTACCCCCGGATGACACATAAATACTTCGGTGATTTTCGTGTGTATCGGTGTCACGGCGCGTGTACCCCGCGATTTCCGTGGTTACGGTTCACACGACCCCTCGGTTCTCTACGGCCCGTCGGCCCCGATTCGGGCCGCGCGGCTACGCCGCCCCCGACCCGCCGTCCCCGCCGACCTCGTACGAGAGGACGATCCCGTCGTCGAACCGCTCCGCGTCGGTGAGCGTCAGGTCGGGGAACCCCCCGGTGAACCCCTCGCCGTCGGCGAGCGTCGGCGCGTCGCGGCCGCCGATCACCATCGATCCGACGTAGACGTGGAGCTCGTCGACGATCCCCGCCGCGAAACAGGAGTAGATCACCTCGCCGCCCCCCTCGACCATCAGCCGGTCGACGCCGCGGTCGGCCAGTTCGTCGAGCCCGGCCGCGAGGTCGACGCGTTCCTCCCCGGCGACGATCACCTCCGCGCCGGCCGCGGTCAGCGCCTCGCGGCGCCCCTCGGTCGCCGCCGCCGAGACGAGGAGGTACGTCGTCGCCGCGTCGTCGAGGATCCGGGCGTCGGTCGGCGTGCGTCCCTCCGAGTCGACGACGACGCGGGCGGGGTGGCCGGGGCGGCCGTTCCGCAGGCGCTGGACGCGGCGGTCCTCCTCGTCGAGCGTGAGGTGCGGGTCGTCGGCGAGCACCGTCCCGACGCCGACGAGCACCGCGTCCGCGGCGGCCCTGACGCGGTCGACCCGGTCGAAGTCCTCGGGGCCGGAGATGCGGAGCTGCTCCCGGCGCCGCGTCGCGAGCTTCCCGTCGACGCTCTGGGCGGCGTTGACGACGACGTGCATACGCGTGCGTGTCGGGGACGGGGAATGGTCGTTTCGGTCGAACCTCCGCGTCGCCGACTCCGGCTACTCCGCGTCGCCGACCCCGTTCCGCACCTTCACCGCGACGCCGCTCGCGAACGCCTCGGCCTCCGCGCCGGAGAGCTCCGCGCGTCCGACCGCGAACAGCGCGTCCGCGTCGTCGACGACGAGCACCTCGTCGCCGGGGCGGATCCCGCCGTCGGCCGCGGTCACGAACTTCGCGAAGGCGTTGCGCCCCTCGCGGACGAACGGCTCGCTCTCCTCGCCGACGACCACCCGGTGCCGCGGCGGGGCGAACGCCTCGCGCAGCCGCCGGCCGCCGGCGACCCCGAGCGTGAAGCGCCCGTCGGTGCCGTACGAGACGAGCCGGTCGCCCTCGGAGCTCCCGGGCGTGTCGTCGACGTCGCCGACGATCACCTGCCGCGGGCGGCCGCCGCTCGACCGGCGGACCGTCAGCGGCTCCTCTGGGGGGAAGAGGGCGCGGCCCGCGCCGGCGCCGAACTGGTAGTCGGCGCCGGTCCGGAGGTCCGCGAGCGCGTCGGCGTCGGTCATACCCGCACTGTCCCGGCCACGCGCAAAGCCGTTACGACACGGGACGGGTCGGAGCGTACGGCACGCGGGGGCACGTCTACAGCTCGATCCGGTCGACGATTGACGTCGTCCCGTCCTCGTCGCTGTGGGTGTTGATCGCGATCGTCTGGATCCGGTCTTCCAGCAGCGACCCCTCCATCTTCGCCTTCAGCAGCGAGTCCACCTGGTAGACGCCCGCGGCGTTGTTCATCCGGATCACGACCTGCACGGGCGTCTCCTCGCCCTCCCGCAGCGAGACGCGCTCGATCGCCTGCGAGGAGACGGTGTTGATCCCGCGGCCGCCCTCCTCGTAGGGGACCCGCGAGCGCCCGCGCTCCATGTCGAGGCCGTCGGCGATCCGGACGACGCCGGCCTCCAGCGTCAGCGGCTGCTCCTCGGTGTGGTGACAGAGGATGGCGTGGAGCACCTCGGCCTTCACGCGCACCCGCTCGGCCACGCCGTAGAAGGAGGGGAGGAGGTCGTCGAGCAGGTCGGCCGCGAGCGGGATCGAGTAGTACGGGTGGTCGTGGCGGTGGACGACGTGGCCGATGTCGTGGAGCGTCGCCGCGAGCGCGATGATCACCGCCTCGTCCGCCTCGTCGAGCCCCTGCTGGCGGGCGCCGTTGAACTCGACCCCGCCGGCCTTCAGCAGGTCGTACAGCCGGAGCGCGCGGTCCCGGACGATCTCCACGTGTTTCGCGCCGTGGTCGTTGTACCCCTTCCGGTCGACGGGGTTGACGTTCTGCGCCTCCAGGCACGCCGTGATCTCCGCGTCCGCGGCGATCCGGTCGAGCACCTCGTTGAGGCGGTCGTCTGGGAAGGCGTGGTCGGCCTCGGGGTCGTACTCGTGACGGTCGGCGTCTGTGTCGGCGTCGAGTTCCGGGTCGGCCGCGTCGCCCTCGCTCGCCGGCCCGGGCTCGTCCGGGTCGATCGCGGGGTCGCTGGGATCGGTCATGAGATCGGTGCAGACGAGCCGCCGGGGTAAAAGGTGTGCGTGCTCGGCTCGCGGCCGCCGGCGCGGTCCGGGTCCCGCTCCGCGAACGGTCGGGCCGGTCCGGACTCCGCACCGCGAACGGTCAGACCCACCCGCGTCCCCCCTCGACGGCAGTTTCGACCCGAGACAAAATCTATAAGCGGCGGAGGCTCACAGTACGGGTGTGAACTCGCCCGCGTCCGGACGCGGCCCGCCGACGCCGTCAGCGACGCGGCTCTTCTCGAAGAAACGCGCGTGAGCCGTCCGCCGGCGGGAGTGGCGACCCCGTCCCGGACGACCCCCGGCCCGCGCGCACCGTTCGTTTCCCGACCGACCGCAGACACCCACAGCGCACCCATGACAGACGCGACCACAACGACGCCGTACGGCGCACAGACCGAGACGGACCGAGAGTCGACCGACGAGCCCTTCGAGGGGGTCTACCCCGCGATGACGACCCCGTTCACCGACGACGACGAGGTCGACCACGCGCAGCTCGCCGACAACGCCCGCTCCCTTGAACGCGCGGGCGTCGACGGGGTCGTCCCCGTCGGCTCCACCGGCGAGTCGGCGACGATGACCCACGACGAGCACGTCGACGTGATCGAGACGGTCCGGGACGCCCTCGACGACATCCCGGTCATCGCCGGCACCGGCTCGAACAACACCGCCGAGGCGCTCTCGCTCTCCCGGCGCGCGGCCGACGCGGGGGCCGACGGGCTCCTCCTCATCTCCCCGTACTACAACAAGCCCGAGCCCGCCGGCTTCCTGGAGCACTACCGGACGATCGCGGACGCGGTCGACCTCCCGCAGATCGTCTACAACGTCCCGAGCCGGACCGGCCAGTCGATCCCGGTCGACGTCACGGTCGAGCTCGCCGAACACCCGAACATCCGGGGGTACAAGGCCGCCTCGGGCGACCTGAACCTCATCAGCGAGGTGATCGAGCGCACCCGCGACGAGGCCTTCTCCGTGCTCTCCGGCGACGACGGGCTCACCCTGCCCGTCCTCTCCATCGGGGGCACCGGCACCATCAGCGTCGTCGCCAACGTCGAGCCGGAGCGGTCCTGCGCGATGGTCGGCGCCGCGCTCTCGGGCGACTACGACCGCGCCCGCGCGCTCCACCACGAGCTCTCGCCGCTCGTCCGCGAGCTGTTCGCCGAGACGAACCCGATCCCGGTGAAGGAGGCGATGCACATCCGCGGGCGCGGCGGTCCGCACGTGCGCTCGCCGCTCTCGCGGCTCTCCGCGGAGCGCCGCGAGGCCCTCCGCGAGCTGCTCGCCGAGTACGACGAGAACGCGCCCGGGACCGTCGACCCGGAGACGGTCGATCCGAGGACCGTCGAGCCCGCCGCGGGGGACGCGGAATGAGCGGCGGAGGCGCCGGCGCGGACCGCCGGCTCGCCGTCACCGGCGCCGGCGGCCGGATGGGCCGCGAGGTGATCGAGGCCGCGGTCGACCGCGAGGGCGTCGCCGTCGCCGTCGCGGTCAACCGCACCGCGACAGACCCCGTCGCGGGCGTCGAGGTCGACGACGCCGACCGGCTGGGAGGGCTCCTCGCGGCCGAGTCCCCCGACGTTCTCGTCGACTTCACGGGGCCGGCCTCGGCCGTCGCGTACGCCGAGGCCTGCGCCGACGCCGGCGTCCCGATGGTCACCGGCACGACGGGGTTCGCGGGCGGGCAGCTCGATAGCCTGCGGGCCGCGAGCGACGCCGTTCCGGTGCTCAAGGCGTCGAACTTCGCCCGCGGCGTCGCCGCGCTCCGCCGCGCGGTCCGGGAGGCCGCGGCCGTGCTTCCCGGCTACGACGTGGAGCTGACCGAGACGCACCACAACGGGAAGCGCGACGCCCCCTCGGGCACCGCGAAGTCGATCCTCGACGACGTGGAGTCGGTCCGCGGCGACCTCGACCGGCGCGTCCACGGCCGCGAGGGCGACGCGCCGCGCGAGGCCGGCGAGATCGGGGTCCACGCTCGTCGCGCGGGCGACGTCACCGGCGAGCACGAGGTGCTCGTGGCCGGGAACCGCGAGACGCTCGAACTCACGCACCGCGCCGGCGACCGCGGGGTGTTCGCGGAGGGCGCACTCGACGCCGCCGCCTGGCTCACCGGCCGCGACCCCGGCTGGTACGGGTTCGACGACGTGCTGGACGCGGGGAGCGAGTGACCTCGGAGCGCCTCCACATCGACGCATAAATACCGACAGTCGCCCATACGCTACCAAATGACGCTCGAATCCGACGTATCCGACCTGTGGAACCGCTATCAGGAGGGGCTGACCGCCGCCGACGCGACCGACGCGGACGCGGCGGTGATCGACGAGTTCCTCGCCGCGCTGGAGGCCGGCGAGGTCCGCGCCGCCGAGAAGACCGGCGACGACGTGACCACCTGGGAGGCCAACGAGTGGGTCAAGCGGGGCATCCTGCTGAACTTCGGCCTGCGCGAGACGGAGCCCCGCGAGCACGGCGGCGTCACCTACTACGACGTGCTCCCGCTGCGCGACACCGCCGACCTCGGCGAGCGCGGCACCCGCAACACGCCCGACGGCACCGTCATCCGCCGCGGCGCGTACCTCGGCAGCGACTGCATCATGATGAGCCCCTCGTTCGTCAACATGGGCGCGCACGTCGGCGACGGCACCCTCGTCGACTCCTGTGACACCGTGGGCTCCTGCGCGCAGCTCGGCGAGAACGTCAAGCTCGGCGCCAACACGCTGATCGGCGGCGTCCTCGAACCGGTCGAGGACGCGCCGGTCGTGATCGAGGACGGCGTCTCGCTCGGCGCGGGCTGCCGGGTCACCTCGGGGTTCCGCGTCGGCGAGAACTCGATCGTCGGCGAGAACACCCTCCTCACTCCCAGGATTCCGGTCTACGACCTCGTCGAGGAGGAGGTCGTCTACGGCCACCTGCCGGCCGACCGCCGGGCGTTCACCCGGATGGTGGCGTCGTCGGTCGGCGACCACGAGCTGTTCGAGGGCGGCGCGTACAAGCCCGCGGTCGTCGCGACCCACGTCGAGGAGGAGACGCTGGAGGCGACGCGGCGCGAGGACGCGCTCCGGGAATGACCGGCGCAGACGCGGCCGCACCGGACGCGGGAGAGAGCCCTTCGGTCCGACGCGTGGGCGACTGGGACGCCGACCGCCTCGCCGACCTCGCGGCCGAGCACGGCACGCCCCTGTACGTCCAGGACCTCGACCGGGTGCGCGAGAACTGCGAGCGCCTGCTCGCGGCGTTCCCCGGGGCGGACGTGCGGTACGCCGTCAAGGCGCACACGGGACGGCGGGTCCTCGAAGCGGTCCGCGACGCCGGCCTCGACGCCGAGTGCGCCTCGGCGGGCGAGGTCGACCGCGCGCTCGCGGCCGGCTTCGGCGGCGACCGGCTCCACTACACCGCGGTCAACCCGCCGGCGCGCGACCTCGACTACGTCGTCGGCGTCGCCGAGGCGGAGCCCGACCTCACGGTCACCGCCGGCGCGGTCGACACCCTCGACCGCCTCGCCGAGCGCGGCTACGACGGGCGCGTCTGCGTCCGGGTGAACCCCGGCGTCGGCGCGGGCCACCACGAGAAGGTCCGGACCGGCGGCGCGGCGAAGTTCGGGATCCCCTACGACCGCGCCGCCGACGCGGCCCGCGCGGCCGCCGAGCGCTTCGACGTGGTCGGGATCCACGCCCACGCGGGCTCCGGCATCGACCCCGACCAGCTCGACAGCCACCGGGAGCTGGTCGCGCGGATGGGCGAGCTGGCGCGGGAGCTGACCGATCCGGATCCCGCCGGCGGCGCAGCCGGAGTCGGCGACGCACCCGCCCCCCTCGACCTCGACTACGTCGACGTCGGCGGCGGGTTCGGCGTCCCGTACGAGGAGGACGAGCCCCCGCTCGACCTCCCGGCGGTCGCCGAGGCGACCCGCGAGGCCGTCGCGCCGCTGCCCGCGGGGGTCGACCTCGCGGTCGAGCCCGGCCGGTACGTCGTCGCCGACGCGGGCGTCCTGCTGACGCGCGTGAACACGGTGAAGCCGACGCCCGACGAGCGCGTCGTCGGCGTCGACGCCGGGATGACCGACCTGCTGCGCCCGGCGATGTACGACGCGTACCACCCGATCCGAAACCTCGGCGGCGGGCGAGGGAGCGACGGGGGCGACGCCCCGGCGCCCGAGGAACGGGGGGCAACGGCTGTCACGGTCGCCGGACCTATCTGTGAGACCGGCGATACCCTCTGTAGGGACCGAGCGCTCGCCGACCCAGTCCGCGGGGACCTCCTCGCGGTCGGGGTCGCGGGCGCCTACGGATACGAGATGGCGAGCCAATACAACTCACGACCGCGGCCGGCGGAGGTCGCGCTCGACGACGGAACCGCGACGGTCGCCCGACGGCGGGAGCGCCTCGCCGACGTGACGTCGACCGAGCGGGCGGAGACGGCGACCGAGCCGGCGACGGAGGGGGGCCGATGAGCACCCACGCCGTCCCGGTCGAGAAGTACCACGGCACGGGCAACGACTTCCTCGTCGTCGACGCGAGCGCGCAGAGCGTCGGCGACCGCGCGGCGTTCGCGCGCGCCCACTGCGACCGCGAGACGGGCGTCGACGGGGCGGCGTTCGGCGCGGACGGCACCGAGGGCGACGCCGCGGACCGCGACGGCGACGCCGGCCGCCGCGGCGCCGACGGCGTCCTCTTTCTCAGCATCGAGGAGCGGTTCGATCCGACCCGCGTCGTGATGACGCTCGTCCAGCCCGACGGCTCGACGGCGACGATGTGCGGCAACGGCGCGCGCGTCGTCGCCCGGTGGGCCCACGACCGGACCGGCGACCGCGAGTTCATGATCGACACGCAGGCGGGGACGCGGCGCGCCTCGGTGACCGCGGACGCGACCGCCGCGACCATCGAGATGGGCGAGCCGACGTTCGACCCCCGACGGGTCCCCGTCGCCCGCGACGAGCCCCTGGTCGACGAGCCGGTCGCGGGACTGACCGTCACGGCCGTGAACACCGGCGTCCCGCACGCGGTCGCGTTCGTCGACGGCGGCCGCGACGACCCGGACGGGATCGACGCGGTCGACCTCGACGCCGTCGCGCCGCCGGTCCGCCACGCCGACGTCTTCCCCGAGGGCGCGAACGTGAACCTCGCGGCGGTCGTCGACGACGGGAGCGGCGGACGGCCCGCGGTCCTCGACCAGCGCACCTTCGAGCGCGGCGTCGAGGGCGAGACCCGCTCCTGCGGCACCGGCGCGGTCGCGGTCGTCGCCGCCGCGCGCCGGCTCGGCCTGATCGAGGGCGAGGCGGCCGTGAGCCGCCCCCCGGGCGGCGACCTGGAGATCGCGGTGCCCGACGCGGGCCACGCGACGCTGACCGGCCCCGTCGCCCACGAGTTCTCCGGCGCGCTGCCGGTCGACCCGCGATGAGCGCGCCGTCGTTCGACCCCGTCTCCTTCCTCGAACGCGCGGTCCGGACGCCGTCGCACGAGTCCGTCGACGAGACCCGCGAGCTGGTCGTCGAGACCCTCGACCGGTTCGGCGTCGAGAGCGAGGTCGTCGCCGGCGGCTGCGTAGTCGCAGAGAGGCGGTCGCCGGCGCCGGACGCGGGGCCGCACCTCGTAGCGAACACGCACCTCGACACGGTGACGCCGCACGTCCCCGTCGAGCGCGGGGAGGCCCGCGAGGACGAGCGGGGCGGAGCCGCGTCGGGGGACCCTCCGATCGAAGTGATCCGCGGGCGCGGCGCCTGCGACGCGAAGGGCCCGCTCGCGGCGCTCCTGTCCGGGTTCCTCGCGGCCGACCCGGAGCGCGGCCGGCTCACGCTCGCGCTCACCCCGGACGAGGAGTCGCTGTCGCTCGGCGCGGCGGCGCTGACGGGGCGGCTGCCGGGGACCGAGGACCGGCTCGACGCCGACTGCTTCCTGGTGGGCGAGCCGACCGGGCTCGACGCCTGCACGGCCGCGAAGGGCCGGTTCCAGGGGACGGTCGAGCTGTCCGGCGTCGCCGCCCACGCCGCGGAGTTCGCGGGCGCGAACGCGGTCGCGGCCGCCGAGGACGCGCTCGCGGCGGTCCGCACCTTCGACGCCGACGCCGACGAGCACCCGCAGCTCGGCGCGCCGAAGCTCACCCCGACCGTCATCGAGGGCGGCGGGGCGACGAACCAGGTGCCCGCGGACTGCGCGATCACCGTCGACCGGCGGAGCGTCCCGCCCGAGACGGCCGAGGGGTTCCGGTCGTCGCTCGCGGCCGCCGTGCGGGCGCGCGTCCCTGACGATATCGGCGTCGAGGTCGCCCTGACCGACCGGGCGTCGCCGTTCTTCGAGGCGTTCTCGACGGATCCCGACCACGAGCTGGTGGAGGCGGTCGCTGGCGCGGCGCGGGCGGCGGCCGACTCGACCGGGCTCCCGGCCGACCGCGGCGGGTCCGTGCGACCCTTCGGCGCGGCGACGGAGGCGTCGTACTTCGCGCCGGCGCCGACGGTCGTGTTCGGCCCCGGCGACCTCGCCGACGACGCGGGGGCGGTCGCGCACTCGGAGCGCGAGTACGTCCGGGTCAGTGAGGTGACGGCGGCCGCGGCGGCGGTCGAACGGGCGATCGCGGGGCTGCTCGGCGGACCGGGCTCGACGGGAGGCGACCCCGCCTAGAGCAGGAACGTCTCCTCTTCCTCGGCGAGGTCGACGAACTCGTCGGCGGCCTCGATCAGCTCGTCGGCGGCGGAGTCGCCGAACCCCATCGCCTCGACGCGGACGCCCTCGTGGCGGAGGTGCGAGCAGAGCCGGGCGAAGTCGCCGTCGCCGGTACAGAGCACGACGGTGTCGACGTGGCTCGCGAGCGAGACGGCGTCGAGGCTCATCCCGAGGTCCCAGTCGGCCTTCTTGGAGCCGTCGGCGAACGTCTTGATCTCCTTGATCTTCGTCTCGAAGCCGATGTCGCGGAGCGCCTCGAAGAAGCTCTCCTCCTCCGGGGAGTCGGCGCGGATCACGTACGCGATGGCGCGGACGAGCGCGCGGTCGCTGACCGCGGCCTCTAGGAGCCCCGAGTAGTCGATGTTCCGCGAGTAGAAGCTCTGCGCGGAGTGGTACAGGTTCTGCGAGTCGGCGAGCACCGCGACGCGCTGGTCGGGGTGGATGTCCGTCATACCGCGTCGTTCGGCGCCCCGGGTTAGGGGCTTTGGGATCCGAGCGTCGGCCGCGGAGCTCGACCTTCCGACCGCCTCGTCGCGGCGCCGCGCCGCGCGTACATCGAGCCCGCGCGCGACGGTCACGCTCGGTCTCCGACCGGCCCCCGTCGATAGCGGCCGGCTCGGCCCGCGCATCTGAAGGTTTTAGTGCGTACAATCGCTGTGTCGTGGTATGTCACGGCGGCGCACCGGTACGGACGACGGCGGTCGGCGACTCGGACGCCGGCAGTGGCTCTCCATGCTCGGCCTCGGCGGCGCGACCGCGCTCGCCGGCTGTTCGGGGGACGACGGCGGTGACGGCGGGTCGGGCGGTTCCGGCGGTGGGGGCGACGTCGAGATCGGCGACTTCCCGCGGTTCGGCGTCGGCGACCTCTACGGACGCGACGTCGCCAGGGACCTCGCGCGGCGGGCCTTCGACCGGTCGGAGTACGACTACGGCTTCGACGGCGACGCCATGGTAACCCCTGACGGCGAGCGGGTGGAGCTCGGGATCATCCACGTCGCCGGCGCCGAGACGAACCAGCTCACGGCCGAGTTCATCGCGCAGGAGCTCGGCGACAACCTCGGAATGAGCGTCAGCGTCGACGCGATGAACCCGACCCAGTTCAGGAACGACTACTGGCTCGGGGAGAGCACCGAGGGGGGCACGGACACGGTCGACGGCGAGGAGGTCGAGTGGTCCAATCCGAACCCGAACAACCCGGGGCCGCGGTCGGTGACGAGCAGCGAGCCCTGGGATATGTCGGTCGTGTACGGCCTGAACACGTACCCGCTCAACCCGCTGACGAACGAGGTGTTCTTCGACGGCGCGGACGCCCAGTACAACCCGGTCGGGTACTACCCGCAGTTCGACGCGACCGGCCTGTTCGAGGAGGCCCGACGGGCGACGAGCCGCGACGGGCTGCGACGGGCGTTCGTCGAGATCTTCGAGAACCTCGCCAGGGAGCAGCCGTACATCATGCTGCTGTTCAGCGCGGACCTCGTCGGGTACAACCCCGCCCTCGTCGGCCCCATCGAGAACTTCTCCAACGGCTGGGACTTCGGGCGGTGGTACTTCGACGAACCGACGGTCTCCGGCTCGTACGACACCGTCACGACCTCCGGGTTCAGCACGCTCAACCCGCTGTACAACACGGAGAGCGGCGCCGGCGACGCGATCGGTCGCGCGCTCGACCAGGGGTACACGTTCGACGAGAACCAGGACTTCTTCCCGCTCCTGTACGACATGTCCTCCGAGGAGGGCGAGGTGTGGACGTTCGAGATCCGCGAGAACCTCCGGTTCAGCGAGCCCTACGGGCGGGTCACCGCGGAGGACTTCGTCTACGTGATCCGGGAGCTCCACAAGAGCGACTGGGCGAACACGTACGCCGCCACCAACTGGGAGGGCGTCGAGGTCGAACAGACCGGCGAGTTCGAGTTCCGGGCGACCCTGTCGACGCCGAGCCTGCTGTGGCCCGAGTCGTACGATCCGCTCCTCTACCCCATCCCGCGGGGGCTCGTCGAGCCGTACGTCGAAGAGCGGGACGCCGAGGGGCTCCAACAGGACGAGGAGCTGTTGGAGCTGCAGTTCGCCGGCAACCTCGGCGCCTTCGAGCTCGACGAGTGGGAGCGGGGATCGGGCGTGGAGTACACCCGCAACGACGAGTACTACCTGCGCGACATCGACGAGGGGCCGGACCTGTTCTCCGAGGCCCCGCTGTTCGAGGCGGCGACGATCAGCGTCGTCGAGGAGCAGGCGTCCCGGCTTGGCGCGCTGGAGACCGGGGAGGCCGACTCGGCCGGTATCCCGCCCGAGCAGTTCGAGTCGTACACCGAGAGCGACGACGTGACCACGCGGCAGATCCCGACGCCGTACAACTCGATCCTCTCCGTGAACCAACGCGACAACGGGTGGAACGCCGGCCCCGGGAACCCCTTCCGTCACGTCCCCTTCCGACAGGCGCTCGCGGCGGCGATCAGCAAGGACGAACTCATCAGCGGCGTCTATCGCGACCTCGCGGACCCGCACTTCACCTGGCAGCCCCGGTGGTCCGAGTTCTACCCGGACGACGGGTAAGCGCCGAGGGTCGACCTCTCACTCATGGGATTTGGAAGATACGTCGTCGCTCGAACCCTGTGGGCAGCGGTGGTGTCGCTCATCATCACGACGATCACGTTCCTCCTGCTCGCCGCGGCCCCGAACCCGCAGGTCCAGGAGGCGGCGACGCAGGCCGCGCTACAGGGGGGCGACCCGGCCGAGGCCGCGGAGCGCGCACGCGAGCTCCGGGGGCTCGACGAGCCGCTGTACGTCCGGTACGCCGACTTCGTCCGGGGCGTGTACACGCTCGACTGGGGGTGGGCCGAGAGCCGGAGCCAGCCGGTGACCGAGGCGCTGGCACAGGGGCTCTACTACACCGCCCAGTACTCCGTCCCGTGGACGATCCTGACGGTCCTGATCGGCCCCCTTGTCGGCGTCTACTCCGCGGCGAACATGTACTCCTGGAAGGACCACGTCGCGACCGGGTTCGCCTTCTTCGGCTACGCCATCCCGAACTTCTTCTTCGGGATCATCCTGCTCCTGATCTTCGGCGTCTGGCTTGAGGCCATCCCGATCGTGTACAACACCGACGTGCCGGTGTTCAGCGTCCGGAACGCGGTCCAGCTCGCGGTGCCGGTGTTCGTCCTGGTCACCGGGTCGATCGGCGCGATCATGCGCGTCTCGCGCAACGAGTCTGCGGAGTTCCAGAACGCGGACTTCATGAAGACGGCGAAGGCGAAGGGGGTCTCGCCGTTCCGCGCGTACGCCTACCACGTGATGCGGCCGACCCTGGTGCCGCTGTCGACGACCCTCGTCGGACAGCTGCTGGCGCTGTTCCTCGGGTCGTCGCTGCTCGTGGAGGTCGTGTTCGGGATCCCCGGCATCGGCCGGCTGACGTACGACGCGCTCATCGCGCAGGACACGAACCTCGTGCTGGGTTCGACGCTGGCGTTCACGTTCGTCGCCGTCGTCGGCAACCTCCTGGAGGACATCGTGTTCACGGTGTTGGACCCGCGGATCAGCTACGACGACAGGTGACCGGAGGAGACACACATGGCAACACAGGAACCCGACCGCTTCGACCGAGTCGACTGGGACGAGATCTCGCGGTCGCGGTGGTTCGACCCGTCGATCAACGGGATCGGCGTGCTCGCCACCGCGCTCCCGCTCCTGCTGGTCGCGCTGTACGACTGGCTGGTCCTCGACGAGCGGACGCCGACCCTCGACCCCGTCGGCCTCGGATGGGACGTCGGGACCGTCGACTACCTGTTCCTCTTCACGCTGTCCCTGTTCGCGTTCTACATCGTCCTCCCGCTGTTCCAGAACCCCCGCCGGACGCGGTACTACTGGCGGGAGTTCAGACGCAACCGGCCCGCGGTCGTGAGCCTCGGCTGGCTCGGGGTCGTGTTCGTCGGCGGCGTGATCGGCCCGTTCTTCGTCAGCGCGCCCGAACAGAGCATCCTCACCGGCTACCAGCCGCCGGTGTTCCTCTCGATCGACGAGTCGTACGTCTCGACGTGCGTCGGCGAGGTCGTCGCCGGTCGGTGTCAGGGGACCTGGCAGCACCCGCTCGGCACGACGGCGGGCGGGAAAGACGTCTTCGCGGGGATCGTCCACGGGATGACGATCAGCATGCAGATCGGCTTCATCACGACGACGATCGTGGCCTCGATCGGCATCACCTTCGGCACGGTGAGCGCGTACGCCGGCGGCTGGGTCGACGAGGTCATGATGCGGTTCGTCGACGTCGTCCTCTCGTTCCCGACGCTGCTGATGTTCCTGCTCGTGCTGTACATCTACGGCGCCGGGCTCGGGATGTTCATCCTCGTCTTCTCGGCGTTCGCGTGGGGCGGCACCGCCCGGTACGTCCGGAGCAAGTCGCTGTCGATCGCCGAGGCGGAGTTCATCAAGGCGAACCGGATCAGCGGCGCGAGCACCTACCGCGTCGTGCGGCGTCACGTCGCGCCGAACGCGGCCAGCAGCATCATCACCCAGCTCACGCTGCTCGTCCCCGGCTTCCTGCTCGCCGAGGCGCAGCTCGCGTTCCTCGGGCTCGGCGACTCCGCGGTCCCCTCGTGGGGACAGCTGATCTCCGCCGGTCGGAGCGACCTCTCGTTCGCGCCGTGGATCGTCTTAGCGCCCGGCATCGTGCTGTTCTTGACCATCCTGGCGTTCAACTTCCTCGGCGACGCGCTGCTCGACGCCCTGAACCCCGAAGCGGAGGCAGAGAACGCGTAATGTCTCCCCCGCTCCTCGAGGTCGAGGGCCTCACGACGACGTTCGACACCGACGGCGGGACGCTCACCGCGGTCGACGGGATCGACTTCTCGGTCGACGAGGGCGAGACGGTCTGTATCGTCGGCGAGTCGGGCTCCGGCAAGACCGTCGCGACCGAGTCGATCACGCGGCTCGTCAGGGAGCCGCCGGGCCGCGTGGCGGGGACGGTCCGATTCAAGGGTCGCGACCTGCTGGCGATGCCCGACGACGAGCTCCGCGAGGTCCGCGGCGACGATATCGCGCACGTCTTCCAGAACCCGCAGGAGTCGATGAACCACTGTTACACGGTCGGGTGGCAGATCGCCGAGGCGCTCCGGATCCACCGCGACGTCTCGGACGACGAGGCGCGAGCGCGGGCCGTCGACCTGCTCGACAGGGTCGGCATCGCGAACGCGAGCGCGCGCTTCGACGACTACCCGCACGAGCTCTCCGGCGGACAGAAACAGCGCGCGATGATCGCGATGGCGCTCGTCGGCGACCCCGACCTCCTGATCGCCGACGAGCCGACGACCGCGCTCGACGTGACGGTCCAGGCGCAGATCCTCAGGCTGCTCGACGAGCTGCAGGCGGAGTTCGGCATGGGCGTGCTGTTCGTGACCCACGACCTCGGCGTCGTCGCTCAGATCGCCGACCGGGTCGTGGTCATGTACGCGGGGAAGGTGATGGAGCGCGGCGGCGTGCTCGACGTCTTCGACCGCCCGGCGCACCCGTACACCCGACGGCTCTTAGACTGCGTCCCGGAGCTCGGCGGCGACGGGGGCGGGATCCCCGGCACGCTCCCGGACCCCCGCGACCCGCCGGACGGCTGCCGGTTCGCGCCGCGGTGCGCGCACGCGGAACGGGCGTGTCGGACCGACGGACAGCCGGAGGAGATCGACGTGCGCCCCGGGCAGCGCGTCTCCTGCGTCCACTACCGGGACGGTCGCGATCCGTCGGTGCTCGACGAGGATCCGCCGGGAGCGGAGCCGGACTCGAACGAGGTGACCTCCGGGGATGACTGACGAGCCGGTCCTCTCGGTGCGAGGCCTGAAGAAACACTACCCGATCCGGAAGGGGATCTTCAACCGGCAGGTCGGCGTCGCCCGCGCCGTCGACGGGATCGGCTTCGACATCGGGCGCGGGGAGACGCTCGGTCTCGTGGGCGAGTCCGGCTGCGGGAAGTCGACCGCCGCGAACTCGATCGTCCGGCTGGAGGAGCCGACCGCCGGCGAGGTCGTGTTCAACGGGAACGGCCGCGGCGGGGCGAGCCGGGACCCGGACGGGAGCCACCCGAACGACGTGACCCGCTTCTCCGACGCGGAGCTCAAGGAGTTCCGCCGCGGGGTCCAGATGATCTTCCAGGACCCGTCGTCGAGCTTCGACCCGCGGATGACGGTCGGCGGCGCGGTCGCGGAGCCGCTGGAGGTCCACGGGATGTCCGACCGCGGCCGCAGGCGAGCGATCGTCGAGGACCTACTGGAGCGCGTCGGCCTCTCCGCCGAGGATTACGACCGGTACCCCCACGAGTTCTCCGGCGGCCAGAAACAGCGGATCGCGCTGGCCCGGGCGCTCGTGTTGAACCCGGACCTGATCATCGCCGACGAGCCCGTCTCGGCGCTGGACGTCTCGATCCAGGCCGAAATTCTCTCGCTCGTCGACGACCTGCAAGCGGAGTTCGGCCTCTCGCTGCTGTTCATCAGCCACGACATGTCGGTGATCCGCCGGATCAGCGACCGCGTCGCGGTGATGTACCTCGGCGAGATCGTCGAGGTGGGCCCCACCGACGAGGTGTTCGCCGACCCGCGACACCCGTACACGGAGGCGCTGCTGTCGTCGATCCCGACGCCGGACCCGCGGTCGAGCCTCGGCGGAATCGAGCTCACCGGCACGGTGCCGAGCCCGACGGACCCCCCGAGCGGCTGCCGGTTCCACACGCGGTGTCACCGGGTCATCCAGCCCGACGGGACGGATATCGACCAGTCCGACTGGCGGGGGATACTGAACTTCCGCGACCGGGTCGCCGACGGCCGGATCGACGTCGAGAGCGTCAGGGTCGGCGCCGCCGGGACCGCGAGCGACGACGACGTCCGGGACCGGCTCCGCGCGGAGTTCGACATCGCGGACGAGATCGACGATCCCGAGGTCGAGGACGCCCTGCAGGAGGCGATCGATCGGCTCCTCGCCGGCGACGAGGAGGGGGCGGCGACGCTGCTCGCGGAGCGGTTCACCACGCCGTGCGCGGCGACCGCCCCGGAGCGGACCGTTCACTCCGAGGGCCACGAGTCGTCGTGCCTCCGGCACCGGTCGGAGCACGCGGTCGCGGCGGACCGCGCCGACGACTGAGCCGGCGGTCCCCGCCGACCCCGACCGCTAGCGGTCGCGGACCGTCGGGAGCGTCACCGGCCGCGAGCCGCCGTCGTCCCCGTTCCTCACCACGGTCACCGTCGGGGCGTCGGCGCCCGCCCCCTCGCCGGCGAGGACCGCCGTCGCGCCCGCCGCGAGCGGGGCGACGACGCCCGCGGCCAACGCCCGCGGATCCGAGAGGTCGCCGCGGAGAACGACCTCGTCGCCCGGTTCGAGCCCCCGCTCGTCCGCGACCGACGCGGCGGCGCCGAGCAGCGCGCGGTGGGAGACGTCGCCGGTCCCCCCCGACGCACCGTCGCCCCCGTCCGGTCCACCGCCTGCCGTCCCGCGGAGGACCGGGTCGTCCGGCCCGACCGAACTCGGCGGCATGCCGGGGTTCTCGCTCCACAGCTCCTGCTCCCAGTGGGTCGTCTCGGGGCGCTCCGGCGGCCCGCCGAAGACGGCGAGACTCGTGCCTGGCGCCGGTTCGGTCGCCGGCTCGTCGGCCGCGTCGACGAGGACGACGCGGTCGCCGCGCTCGATCCCCGTCGCGGGGTCGAACCGGACCGGAGCGCCCAGTCCCGCCGCCCCGAGGACGGCGAGCGTCGTGTGGAAGCCCGGCGCCGGCTCGACGGCGACCGTCGACCCCTCGCGCGCGCCGAGGTAGCGGAGCACGTTCGCCGCCTTGTACGCGTTGGTGATCAGGTCGCGGTACGTCCGCTCTCGGCCGTCCGGGGTGACGAGCGCGATGTCGCTGCTCCGCCGGTCGCGTGCGAGGAGATCGCCGACGACGTCCATGTCCGGGGGTCGGAGCGGGCGAGGCTTAAAAGGAAGCGTGGCGCGGCGGTCGCGTCGCCCTCGCCGCGGGTCGTCCCCGTCGACGCGGCCGACGAGCCGGCGACGGAACCGGCGCTCAGGGCGCGCCGGCGATGACCATCCGCGAGCCGTCGGCGGAGAACGTCAGGTCGCGCGTGGAGCCGGCGTCGACCCGGACCGCGTCGCCGGGACCGAGCTCGACGGGGTCGCCGTCGACCGTCAGCGTCGCCGCGCCGTGGAGCAGCACGTACACCTCCTCGTGGTCGGCGTCGGCGTGGTCGTGTTCCATCCCCTCCCAGCCGTCGTCGGCCTCCACGACGGTCACGCCGAGGTTCTCGCAGTCGAGCGCCTCCCGGAGGAAGTACATCCCCGGCGCGCGCGGTTCGACGTCGTCGTAGGCGGTGGTGTCGTAGCCCATGCGCTCCGGTACGCGGCGCGTGCCGGAAAAGCTACGGATCGGGGAACCCCGATTCCCGTCCCCGCGGCCGCGTCGCTCAGAAGGAGCTCTTCAGCCGCTCGAAGAAGCCGCCGCCGACGTCGATGTCCTCGCCGCCGGCCTCGGCGAACGCCTCCAGCGCCTCGCGCTGCTCCTGGTTGAGCGAGTCGGGGATCACGACGCCGACCTGCACGTAGAGGTCGCCGCGGCCGCGCCGCCGCAGCCGGGGCATCCCCTTCCCGCTCAGTCGGAACGTCTCGCCGCTCTGGGTGCCGGAGGGAACGTCCATCTCCACGGTGCCGTCGACCGTCTCGACCTCGATCGTGTCGCCGAAGACGGCCTGCGGGAAGGAGATCGCCTCCTTCACGCGGAGGTCGTCGCCGTCGCGCTCGTACCGGTCGCCGACATCGACGTCGACCTCGATCAGCAGGTCGCCGTTGGGACCCCCGTTCTCGCCGGGGGCGCCCTCGCGCTCCATCCGGAGGCTCTGGCCGGAGCGGATCCCCGGCGGGATCTCCACGGAGAGCGTCGCCTCCTCGCGGACGATGCCCTCGCCGCCGCAGTCGGGACAGTCCTCGCTGTACAGCTCGCCCTCGCCCTCGCAGCGCGGGCACGTCGAGGTCTGCTGGACGCGGCCGAGCGGCGTCTGCTGGACCTGCTGGACCTGCCCGCGGCCGTTACACTGGGGACAGGTCCGCACGTCGGCGTCCGGCGGGTGGCCCGCGCCGTCGCAGGTCGAACAGGTCGTGGGTCGGGTGAGCGTGACCTCCTTGGTCGCGCCCTCGAACGCCTCTTCGAGGTCGATCTGGAGGCCGGTCCGGAGGTCCTGTCCCTGTCGCGGTCGGTTGCCGCCGCCGCGGCCGCCCCCGCCGCCGAAGAACTGGTTGAAGATGTCCTCGAAGCCGCCGGCGCCGCCCGCGCCGCCGGCCCCGCCGAAGGGACCGCCGGGACCGCCCGCCCCGCCGGGGCCGCCGCCCCCCGTCGCGCCGCGCTTGTCGGCCTCGGTGAAGCGGTCGTGGCCGAGCTGGTCGTACTGCTTGCGCTTCTGTTCGTCGGTGAGCACCTCCTTGGCCTTCTGGATCTTCTTGAACCGCTCCTCGGCGTTCTCGTCGTCGCTGACGTCCGGGTGGTGTTTGGCGGCCTTCTTGCGGTACGCCTTCTTGATCTCCTCCTCGCTGGCGTCCCGCGACACGCCGAGGACGTCGTAGAAATCTTCGCTCATGCGTTACGTTCGTTGTTGGGTCGTTCGTGGCTGCGTCGTGTTAAGCGGCGCGTCCGACGGCGCGGGGGTCCGGGTTACTCCTGATCGTCGTCGTCGACGTCCTCGAAGTCGGCGTCGACGTACTCCTCGTCGTCGCCGTCGCCGCCGGGCCCGCCGGCCGCACCGCCGGGGCCGGCCGCGCCGCCGGGGCCGGCCGCGCCGCCCATGCCGCCGGGACCGGCGCCGCCGGCGCCGCCGGGACCGGCCTGCGCCGCCTGTCCCTCGTACATCTGCTTGCCGATCTCCTGGAGCTCCTCGGTGAGCGCCTCCGTGACCGACTCGATCTCGTCGGTCTCGGCGTCCTCGTCTTCGAGGACGTCCTCGACGTCCTCGATCGCGTCCTCGATGTCGCCGACGAGGCCCTCGTCGAGGTCCTCCTCGTTCTCTTCGAGGAGGGTCTCGGCGCGCTGGATCGTCGTCTCGGCCTCGTTGCGGGCCTCGATCCGCTCGCGGCGGGCCTCGTCCTCCTCGGCGTGCTTCTCGGCCTCCTCCTGCATCTCCTCGATCTCCTCGTCGGAGAGGCCGACGCCGCCCTCGATGGTGATCGACTCGGCGTTGCCCGAGCCCTGGTCCTCGGCCTCGACGTTGACGATCCCGTTCTCGTCGATGTTGAACGAGACCTCGATCTGCGGGGTGCCCGCCGGCGCCGGCGGGATGCCGGTGAGCTGGAAGGCGCCGAGCAGCTCGTTCTCCTCGGCGATCTCGCGCTCGCCCTGGAAGACGCGGACGTTGACGGAGGTCTGGTTGTCCGCGGCCGTGGTGAACACCTTCGACTCCTCGGTCGGGATCGTGGTGTTCTTCTCGATGAGCCGCTCGAAGAGGCCGCCCTTCACCTCGATCCCGAGCGAGAGGGGGGTGACGTCCAGCAGGACGATGTCGTCGACGTCGCCGGAGAGCACGCCGCCCTGGACCGCCGCGCCGAGCGCGACCGCCTCGTCGGGGTTGACGTTCTTCTTCGGCTCCTGGCCGACGAGCTCCTCGACCTTCTCCTGGACCTGCGGCATCCGGGTCGAGCCGCCGACGAGGATGACCTCGTCGATGTCGCCCTTCTCGTAGCCGGCGTCGGAGAGCGCCTGCTCGGTCGGCTCGACGGTGCGCTCGATGAGGTCCGAGGTGAGGTTCTCGAACGTCGCGCGGGTGACCGACTGTTCGAGGTGGACCGGACCGCTGTCGGTCGCGGTGATGAAGGGGAGGTTGACGGTGGTCTCCTTCTTGTTCGACAGCTCGATCTTCGCCTCCTCGGCGGCGTCTTTCAGCCGCTGGAGCGCCTGCCGGTCCTCGCGGAGGTCGATCCCGTGGTCGTTCTGGAACTCGTCGGCGAGGTGGTCGATGAGCGCCTCGTCCCAGTCGTCGCCGCCGAGGTCGTTGTCCCCGTTCGTGGCGACGACCTCGTAGACGCCGCCGCCGAGGTCGAGGACGGACACGTCGAAGGTGCCGCCCCCGAGGTCGTAGACGAGGACGGTCTGGTCGGACTCGTCGTCGAGCCCGTACGCCATGGAGGCGGCGGTCGGCTCATTGACGATGCGCTCGACGTCGAAGCCGGCGATCTCGCCGGCGTCCTTCGTCGCCTGCCGCTGCTTGTCGTTGAAGTAGGCAGGGACCGTGATGACCGCCTTCTCGACGTCGTCGCCGAGGTACTCCTCCGCGTCGCGCTTGATCTTCTGGAGGATCATCGCCGAGACCTGCTCCGGCGTGTACTCGTCGTCGCCGATCTCGACGGTGTAGTCCTCCTCGCCCATGTGCCGCTTGATCGACTGGATCGTGCGGTCGGGGTTCTGGACGGCCTGGTTCTTCGCCGGCTTTCCGACGAGCCGCTCGCCGTCGTCGGCGAAGGCGACGACGGAGGGCGTCGTCCGGTCGCCCTCCGCGTTCGCGATGATCTCGGGCTCGTCGCCCTCCATCACCGCGAACGCGGAGTTGGTGGTACCGAGGTCGATACCGAGGATCTTGTTGCTCGCCATCTTAGTCAAAGTTAGCGGCTTCTGTCGGTTAAAGGTTACTAGACGGCGCGATCTCGCCGTCCAGTCGATCCCGCTCTCGTCGTGCGGTTTCGACGATCGTGTGAACGGGTCGCACCGGTGTCTTTATACTGATCCGCAAGCGCAGGAACTCGCGACGGCCGGCGCGGGTCACCGTCGGGCCCTGCCGTCGGTCGGCGACCGCGCGGCTCGGCCGACGCTCGCCCCGCTCAGAGCCCGGAGACGAGGTCCTCCAGCGCCGCCCGCGGGTCGTCGGCCTTCGCCACGCCGGAGGCCAGCAGGATCCCCGAGGCGCCGAGATCGGCCGCGGCGGCGACGTCCTCGCCGGTCGAGACGCCGGCGCCGCAGAACACGTCGACCGCGGGGTCGACCGCGTCGGCGGCCGCGACCGCGTCCTCGACGATCCCCGGGTCGGCCGTCGAGACGGAGACGTCGCCGCCGATGAGCTCGGGGGGTTCGACGGCGACCGCGTCGGGGCCGAGCGCCGCGGCCGCGCCGACCTGCGCGGGGTTGTTCGCGCAGACGATCGTCTCCAGGTCGGCGCGCTCGGCGGCGCGCACGGAGCCGTCGACGTCCGCGAGCTTCAGGCGGTTCTCGGAGTGGTTGATCAGCGTCCCCTCGGCGCCATTGTCGGCGACGGCCTCGGCGAGCGTCGAGCCGGTGTGCGAGCCGTGGGCGTTCGGCGAGACGTGCTGGGCCCAGGTCTCGACGCCGGTGTCGGCCACGCGGGCGACGTCCGCCGCCTGCGGCGAGACCGCGATCCGCGCGCCGGACGCCTCGGCCACGTCGCGGGCGGCGGTCGCGACGTCGATCGGGTCGCACGGGTACGCCTTGAGGTTCACCAGGATGAACATACCCGCACTCGGGGGCCGGGGGCGCAAATAGCTTCATGCTCCGGCGACGCCTCCCCGCCGGTCCCTGGGGGATCCGTTCGCAGGAGCAGAAACGTCCTTATACCCCGGTACTGTGGGTCGGGACGAACGATGTCCCTCATCGAGCTCATCGCCGGCGTGGAGGCCCGCGAGCCCACGCTGACCGTCTTCAACGCCGACCCGGCGGTCGCGGAGGAGCTCCGCGCGCACTTCGCCGACCGCAGCGTCCGGATCGCCGAGGAACGGACCGACGAGGGGCCGGAGGGGTACGCCGTCCTCTCGCGCGACGGCGAGTTCGTCACGGCCGTCGCGGTCGACGAGCTCCTCCCCGACGCCGGCGACGGGACGGACGCGTCCGCCAGTGATCCGGCCGGCGAGGGCGGGGGGTCCGGGGGCGGTCGGGTCGGCGAACCGATCCTCGATCACCTCGACGAGACGATGTTCACCTCCTACTCCCGCGACGACATGGTCGCCGCGTCCAGGGAGATCGAGGACCGCGCGTGGCGCGTCGGCGACGGCGAGCTCCACGCCGGGTTCCAGACCCTCGACGTCCTCACCGGGGAGGCGGACACGTACGCCCTGCTCGGCGGGAAGGAGCGGCTCGAAGTCCACGCGTACGCCGCGAACGAGGGCGAGCCGCCAGACGTGGAGCAGTACACCGTTCACGTCGGCGAGACCGCCGAGATCCGCGAGACGTGGTTCGTCGCCTACGACGGCGGCGGCTACGACGACGCGAAGTGCGCGCTGCTCGCCGAGGAGCGCGCCCCCGGCGAGTTCTTCGGCTTCTGGAGCTACGACCCCGAGACGGTCGACTACATCATCGACTACCTGACCGAGCGGTACGGGACCGGCGGCGACGAGACCGGGGCGACGGACGACGTCGGCGGGAACCGGGAGTAGTGACGTCGGCGGGAACCGGGATCGACGACGCGGTGAGAATCGGGGACTGCGCGGGCGGCGTCAGTCCTTCCGCTTGACCACGTCGCCGAGCGTCATCGTCCCCGAGTCGCCGCTCTCCCAGTCGGCGTCGTCGGACGACTGTCCCTCGACCAGCGAGACGTCGAGCGCGCGTTCGAGCTTGCGCTGGACCTCGTCGGTGGGGAGGGTGTCGCCGCGTTCGAGCTTGCGGATGAGGCTCGCCTTCTCGTTCAGCTGGTCGGCGAGCTCCTCCTGGCTGAGCCCGCGGGACTCGCGGGCGTTCCGGATCCGGTCGTCGTAGTCCGTGGCGATCTCGTCCATGTCGTCGAACATGTCGCGCGGCCGGGTCGAGCTCCCCGAGGAGCCCGACGAGCCCGACGAGCCGGACGACGAGGACGACGTCCCGGTGCTCGAACTCGTGGAGTACTTGCCGCCGCCGGAGCCGGTCGACTCGTCGCGGACCTCGGTGCCGAAGTCCGTACACGAGCTACACAGCTCCAGCTCGGCGCCTTCGACCTTCGTCGTCGTCAGCGAGGCCTGGTCGGCGCCACACATCTCACACTGGGGCATGGGCGACGCTAGCGCTCCCGGTGGTATAAAGGGTGCGCCGCGGTCCCGAACCGGTGCCCGAGCCGGGAGTCGTGCCGCGTCCGGTACCGACTTGTCGCCGGGGCCGGCAGGGACGGTATGGACGTCCACGTCACCGGCTCGACCGTCCGGGGGACCGCCCGCGCGCCGCCCTCAAAGAGCTACACGCACCGCGCGCTGCTCGCCGCGGGGTACAGCGACGGCGCGACCGTGCGGTCGCCGCTCGTCTCCGCGGACACGCGGGCGACCGCCCGCGCCGTGACCGCCTTCGGCGGCGCGGTCCGGCCGAGCCCCGAGCCCGGAGCCCCTGCCCCCGAGTCCAGAGCCGCCGACCCCGAACCCCTCGACGGGAGCGCGCGCGTCCCCGACGACGCCGAGGCGCTCGCCGTCGACGGCTTCGGCGGCCGGCCGGCGGTCCCGGACGACGTGATCGACTGCGCCAACTCCGGGACGACGATGCGGCTGGTCACGGCCGCGGCCGCGCTCGCCGACGGCGCGACGGTGTTGACGGGCGACGGGTCGCTCCGGTCGCGTCCGCAGGGCCCGCTCCTGACGGCCCTCGGCGACCTCGGGGTCCGTGCGGAGTCGACCCGCGGCAACGGGCGGGCGCCGCTCGTGATCGCCGGCCCCCTGGCGGGCGGCGAGGTCGCCATCCCCGGCGACGTCTCCTCGCAGTACGTCACCGCGCTGCTGATGGCCGGCGCGGTCACCGACGAGGGGATCGAGGTCGAGCTGACGACGGAGCTCAAGTCGGCGCCGTACGTCGACATCACGCTCGAACTGCTCGGCGACTTCGGGGTCGAGGCGACGCCCGTGGGCGAGGACGGGGCCCCCCTCGACGGCGCCGCCGGCGCGGCGGGGTTCGTCGTCGAGGGGGGTCAGTCGTACGCGCCCGCCGGCGGGAGCTACGCCGTCCCCGGCGACTTCTCCTCCATCTCGTACCTCGTCGCCGCCGGGGCGATCGCCGCCGAGCCCGGCGAGGCCGTCCGGATCGAGGGCGCTCGCCCGAGCGCGCAGGGCGACGCCGCGATCGTCGACATCGCGGAGCGCATGGGCGCCGACATCGACTGGGACCGCGACGAAGGCGTCATCGCCGTCCGGCGGTCCGACCTCTCGGGCGTGGCGGTCGACGTGGGGGACACCCCCGACCTCCTTCCCACCATCGCCGCGCTCGGTGCGGTCGCCGACGGCGACACCCGGATCACGAACTGCGAGCACGTCCGGTACAAGGAGACCGACCGCGTCGCCGCGATGGCCGAGGAGCTAGAAGCGATGGGCGCCGAGACGACCGAGGAGCCCGACGCGCTCACGATTCACGGCTCCGAGAGCGACCTGCGGGGCGCGACCGTCGACGGCCGCGCCGACCACCGGATCGTGATGGCGCTCGCCGTGGCCGCGCTCGCCGCCGAGGGCACCACGACGATCCGCGGCGGCGAGCACGTCGACGTCTCGTTCCCGGGCTTCTTCGACGCGATGGCCGACCTCGGGATGGCCGTCGAGCGCGAGGGCGCGACCGAGTAGACGAGATACGTAAAGACCGCCGGACTGCGACTACCTATAAACAGACTACGGTACGGTGGCGCGCGCCTCCGAGCCGCCGTCCTCGGCGGCGAGGAGCGCGTGCGAGGGACGCGGTGAGCGCTCGAAGAGCGCGAACCGCGAGGCTGGGGAGGTGTGAGGTGCGGTTGCGGTGCCGTGCGGGGTGGGACTCAAAGGGGCAGTCGCGAGGACGAAGCACGGCGCGGCAAGCACCGCAGTGAGGGAGCGATAGCGACCGAGCGAGGAGCACAGCAAGCCGCGCGAGTCCTCGCGACTGGGGCTTTGGCGGTGTTCACCGGGATCCACTCCCCTCTATTTATAAATACGACAGAAGCTGCGACGATGTTCTCAGCCCGACCGATATCGTCCCGGATACCTCAGTGGCAAACTCAACATCCCACGCCGCACCCTCTCCGTACCGACGGGTACACGTACGCGCCGCACGCACGACCCGGTATGGACGACATCGACGTCGAACCCGTGGATCGCGTCGAGGAGCCCGAGAGCGACGACCCCGAGACCGATTCCGAAGCCGACCTCCCGGCCGAGACGGACGCCACGGCCCTCCCGGAGGGCGTCGACGCGCCCGAGTACGTCCTCTACGGCGGGAAGGGCGGGGTCGGCAAGACGACGATGGCGGCCGCGACCGGGCTCTCCTCGGCGGCGGGCGGGGTCCGCACGCTCGTCGTCTCGACGGACCCAGCGCACTCCCTCTCGGACACCTACGAGACCGACATCCCGGCCGAGCCGACGCGCATCCGCGAGGAGATGCCCCTCTACGCCGCCGAGATCGACCCCGACGACGCGATGGAGGAGGGGATGTTCGGCGCCGACGGCGACCCCTTGGGCGGGATGGGGGAGATGGG
Source organism: Halorubrum rutilum (assembly GCF_024494565.1). Next base: position 388,837 of record NZ_JANHDN010000003.1, on the reverse strand, counting down.
CGACGCGATGGGCGGGATGATGGGCGGCGAGGCCGCCCCCGGTGACGAGAGCGCCGAAGAGGGCCTCGGATCCCTCCTCGGCGGGACGATGCCCGGCGCCGACGAGGCGGCCGCGATGCGACAGCTGCTCGAATACCTCGACGACCCGCGCTTCGACCGGGTGATCGTCGACACCGCGCCGACCGGGCACACGCTCCGGCTGCTCCAGCTCCCGGAGATCATGGACTCGATGATCGGCCGCGTGATGAAGCTCCGCAACCGCTTCTCCGGGATGATGGACGGGCTCAAGGGGATGTTCGGCGGTGGGGACGACGGCCCTGACCCCACGGCCGACCTCGACGAGCTGCAGGAGCGGATCGAGCGCCTCCGGGCCGTGCTCCGCGACCCCGGACAGACCGACTTCCGCGTCGTGACGATCCCCGAGGAGATGAGCGTCGTCGAGTCCGAGCGGCTGGTCGCCCGCCTCGACGAGTTCTCGATTCCGGTGAACACGCTCGTCGTCAACCGGGTGATGGAGGGCGTGGGCGACGTGGCCGACGTCGACCCGGCGTGGATCGTCGAGCCGAACCCCGACACCTGCGAGTTCTGCGCGCGGCGCTGGGAGGTCCAGCAGGGGGCGCTCCGGCGGGCGGCCGAGCTGTTCCGCGGCCGCGACGTGAAGCGCGTCCCGCTCCTCGCGAACGAGGTCCGCGGCGAGGCCGCGCTGCGGGTCGTCGCGGCGTGCCTGCGCTAGGTCCGTCGCGGCGTGCCCGCGTTAGCCCGTCCGGATCCCCGCCCGGCCCCGATCACTCCTCGGTCGGTCCGAACAGCCCGTCGCGGACGCGCTCCGCGACGCCGGTGAGGTGCGCCTGGCCGAACAGCGCCACGACCAGCGCGCCGACCGAGTTGTACATCAGGTCGGCCACGGTGTCGTCGAGCCCGAACTGCGCGAGCGGCATCTCGATCCCCGTCTCGTCGGCGACGATGTCGAGCCCGAACTCGAACAGCTCCCAGACGACCCCGAACGCGAGCACCACCACGAGGATGAAGGCGAACGCGAACCGCGGCGGGATCCGGATCGCGTCGCTGTGGAGGTCGACGGCGCGCAGCGTCGTGTAGCCGGCGCCCGCGACCAGCGAGGCCGACAGCGCGTGCGTGAGGTGGTCCCACCACCCGATCTGCGCGTAGAACCAGGCCGACCCGAGCGTGTGCAACAGCACCGCCGACGTGATCCACACCCCGAGCCACGGGTCGAGCGGGATGTCGTAGTTCCGTTCGAGCGCGGCCGGGACGAACGTGACGAGCAGCCCGAGCCCCCCGTTGGTGATCGCCTTCGGCTGCCCGAAGGCGGCCCCGTAGACGACGATGCCGGCGAGGAGGAGCTGCATCGCCCTGGTGAGCCGCCGCTGGGTCCGCAGCGACGGCCGAGCGCGGAAGGCCCCGCGGACGCTCATCGCCGCACCACCCGCCAGATCCGCCGGCGGAGCCGCGCCCCGCGCCGCCGGAAGTACGCGTCGAAGAGGACGCCGGCCGCGAGCCCGGCCAGCGTCACGTAGATCCACTCGATCATCAGCGCCTCGTTCGTCGTCAGGAAGCCGGTCCCGAGCAGCCGGTCGGCGTTCCACCGGAGCACGGTCCAGGCGGCCGCCGTCGCCATCGTCGTCAGCACGACGAACAGCACCGCGAACCAGTGGGTGACCCGGAGCGCGGTGAACATGTGGAGCTCGACGGTGACGATCAGCGCGAACGCGGCGATCGCGAGGTACGTCGCGAACGTCCCGAGCTCGCCTCCGAAGAGCACGCGCACGAGCACCGGTAACAGCGCGAGCCCGAGCACCTCCCACGGGAGCATCACCCGCGGGTCCCGCGCCGCGACCGCCGGCGCGACCACGACGGCTCCGATCGCGGCGACGAGGGCCATCGGGAGGAGGTCGCCCCCGAGCAGGCTCTCGACGAAGGCACCGGCGAGCACCGCCGCCATCGCCCACGCGACCAGGGCGTTCGTCCGGCCGCTGCGGAACAGCCGCGCCACCCGGTCCTCGATGGCGTCGCCGTCCGGAACCTGCGGCCCCCGCTCGCCCGGGGGATCGTCGTCGGGTCCGTCGGTGTCCATACCTCACCTCAGGCCGGCCCCCACTAATATGGGTTGCCTCCGTGGCCCGGAGGAGGGGGAAGGGGGGCTCCGAGCCGGGACGAACGGACGCGCTTTTATCCGCCACGCGCCTCCGTCCGGTATGAACTGCCGGCGGTGTGGCACCCCCCTCCGCAAGCCCGGGGACTACTGTCTCACCTGTAACACCGCCAACGCCGACGCCGTCGTCGCCGAGTTCGCCGAGGACCGCGCCAGGCTGACGATGCTCGACGAGGACGCGGTCGTCGGCGAGACGACGGTGACGACGCGACCCGAGAGCGACGAGCGGCTCACCGAGGTCCAGCTCCGCAACTTCGCGGGCCGGGTCGCCGACGAGATCCGCCGCAAGCGCCCCGACACCGTCTACGCCGCCGGCGCGCGCGAGCCGCTCCGCGAGACGCGCGCACAGGTCCACCACGAGTTCTACCGCGTGCCGGACGCGAGCGTCGACGAGGGGTCCGACGACGGTCGCGAGCGCGCGAGCCCCGTCGTCTCCTGGGTGCTCGACCGGCGCGGCGACCGCGCGCTGGAGGTAGTCGAGACCCCGCCGCGCGAGAAGATCGGCGGCTCCCACTCGACGCTCATCGGCGACCGCAAGGGGCGGAAGGCGGTGAGCACGGTCGCGCAGCACCCCCACGTCAAGAAGATCGTTCCCGGCCCCATCGACGCCGGCGGCACCGGCTCGCGCACGGGGCTCCGCGCGAAGGCGACGCGCGCCGGGACCAACGGGAACGTCCGGCTCCTCCTGCGGGACGGCTCCAGCGTGCAGGAGAACCGGATCGTCACCACCGCGATGGACCGCGAGACGGGCGAGCGCGTCCGCGAGGACCTCAACGAGGCGCTGCGGGACGCCGAGCTCCGGGACGAGTGACCGGTCCGCGGCCGCCGCGATCCGGTCGAACCCCTCCGACCGGCGACCGCTCCCGGTAGGTATTTGGGCCGCCGGCCGCGATCGCTTATAAATGCTGAGCGACGTCATGGAGGACTACCTGAAGGCGATCTACGTCCTCCAGTCGGAGCAGGGCCCCCCCGTCTCGACGTCCGCCGTCGCGGAGTACCTCGACAAGAGCTCCCCGTCCGTCACGGACATGCTCGGGAAGCTGGAGGAGCGCGGGCTCGTCGAGCGCGAGCCGTACCAGGGCGCGGAGCTCACGGCGGAGGGGGAGGCGGTCGCGCTGGAGGTCGTCCGCCACCACCGGCTGCTGGAGGCGTTCCTCGCCGACCGGCTCGACTACGACTGGAGCGAGGTCCACGACGAGGCCGACGCCCTCGAACACCACATCTCCGAGGAGTTCGAGCGCCGCGTCGCGGAGGCGCTCGGCGACCCCGCCGTCGACCCCCACGGCGACCCCATCCCCGGGGCCGACCTCGAACCCGTCGACGAGGGGAGCGGGCCGCGCCTCTCCGACCGCGACGAGGGGGACCGCGTCGTCGTGACGCGGGTGTCCGACCGCGACGAGGACGAGCTCGACTACCTCGCCGACGCCGGGATCACGCCGGGGACCGCGGTCGAGGTCGTCGACGTCGCCCCCTTCGGCATGGTGACCGTGACGACCCCGACCGGCGAGCAGAGCCTGCCGGCGGCGATCGCCCGGTCGATCCGCGTCGAGGACGCGGACTGAGCGTTCGGCCCCCTCGGTCGCCCTCGTTCCCGCACCGCTCCCCGCTTCCGTCCGTCGGTGCGGCTTTTCGGGCCCTGACGTTCACCGCTCCGTCGCGGACTTTTTCACGAAACCGGTCGTTGCGAGCGGTGTGAACCTCCTCGTGACGCTCGCCGCCGGGGTCGTCTTCGGCCTCGCGCTCGCGGCCCCGCCCGGTCCGATGAACGCCGTCATCGCCGAGGAGTCGGTCCTCCGCGGTCGGGCCGCCGGCTTCCGCGCGGGGCTCGGCGCGGCGACCGCCGACGCGATCTTCTTCGTCCTCGCGTACCTCGGCGTCGTCGCCGTCGTCGAGTCCCTCCCGCTCCTCCGCGCCGCGATGGTCGCGGCCGGCGGCGTCTTAATGCTGTACTTCGCCGTCGGCGCGGCCCGCGGCGCGCGGGCGTCGTTCCGTCCCGCGTCCGGCGACGAGCCCTCGATCGAGGCGGGGAAGGGGTTCCGCAAGGCGCTGGTGCTCGCGCTGACGAACCCGTACCAGGTGCTGTTCTGGCTCACCGTCGGCGTCGGCCTGCTGCGTCCGGGGGAGCTCGACGTGCTCGCCCGGCTCCCGGTCGTCGGCGCCGACCTCGCCGGCGCCTTCGTCGTCACGACCGGGTCGCCGGCGCTGATCGGCGGCTTCTTCCTCGGCGTGCTCACCTGGATCACCGGCTTCCCCGCGGTGCTCGTCGCGGCCGAGAGCCGGACCGAGACGCTCGCGCCGGTCGTCGCGGTCGCGTCGGCGGCCGTGCTCGCCGGCTTCGGCGTCTTCTTCCTCTACGACGCGGCCACCGCGCTCTCGGCGCTCGCCGCGTAGGCGGTCGCGCGTTCGCGTCCGCGGACGGCCCCGCGCCTCCCGGGCCCGGCCGACATGGGCAACGGCTTTGCCTCGCGAGCGCGACCGACCCGTATGTTCGAGAAGTCCACGTGGATCAAGCTCCCGCGCAACGTGCTCGTCGGTCACGACGTGATCGACGACCTCGGGGCCGCGGTCGGCGAGCTGTACCTCACGGGGCGCCCCCTCATCGTCACGAGCCCGACGCCGAACGAGATCGCCGGCGACCGGGTGCGCGCGCAGTTCGACGACCCCGCGACCGCCGTCGTCGACGAGGCCTCCTTCGACGCGGTCGAGGAGCTCACGGACACCGCCGAGGCGATCGACCCCGGCTACCTGATCGCCCTGGGCGGCGGGAAGCCGATCGACATCGCGAAGATGGCCGCCGACCACCTCGACGTGGGCTTCGTCTCCGTCCCCACCGTCGCCTCCCACGACGGGATCGTCTCCGGGCGCTCCTCGATCCCCGAGGGCGACACGCGCCACTCGGTCGCGGCCGACCCGCCGCTCGCCGTCGTCGCGGACACGGCGCTGCTCGCGAACGCCCCGTGGCGGCTCACCACCGCGGGCTGTGCCGACATCATCTCCAACTACACCGCCGTGAAGGACTGGCGGCTCGCCCGCCGCCTGCGGAACGTCGAGTACAGCGAGTACGCGGGCGCGCTCTCGGAGATGACCGCCGAGCTGCTCGTCGAGAACGCCGACATGATCCGGCCCGGGCTGGAGGAGTCGTCGTGGGTCGTCGTGAAGGCGCTCGTCTCCTCCGGCGTCGCGATGTCGATCGCGGGCTCCTCGCGGCCCGCCTCCGGCGCGGAGCACCTCATCTCCCACCAGCTCGACCGGATCGCGCCCGGCAAGGCCCTCCACGGCCACCAGGTCGGCGTCGCCTCGGTCGTGACGGAGTACCTCCACAGCGGCGAGAACGGGCGGTGGAGCGCGATCCGCGACGCGCTCGCGGAGCTCGACGCCCCGACGACCGCGGCCGAGCTCGGCGTCGACGACGAGGAGCTGATCGCCGCGCTGACGACCGCCCACGAGATCCGCGACCGCTACACGATCCTCCAGGGCGGGATCAACGAGGAGGCCGCGATCGAGGTCGCGACGGCGACCGGCGTCATCGACCGGTAGGTCGGCGGACGCGTCGAGCGACCGCCCGCCCTCCCGTCCCGACCGCCCGCCCTCCCGTCCCGATCGCTCTTCCCGTCCCGACCGCCGGGAGCACCCGAAGCCGACTTATCGCTCCGTTCCCTCCCTCCGATATGTCCACCGCCAGCGTCCGCGACCGGGCCAAGGAGCGGGCCGGCGCGATCACCGCGCTCCTCACGATCGTCGGCTACGGGGCCGTCGGCGGCGTCTTCCTCGTCCCCGAGTTCCAGGCGCTGTTCCCGACGCTCACGCAGGGGACCGTCGACCTGCTCGCGCACGCCATCGCCGCGGTCAACACCGTCACGATCGCCACGCTCTCGCTCGGCTGGTACTGGATCCGCAACGACGAGGTGAAGAAGCACGCGGCCGCGATGACGACCTCGTTCGGCCTCATCCTCCTGTTCCTCGGGATGTACCTCCCGAAGGTGGCGGGCGGCGGGACGAAGGAGTTCGTCCTCGACTCCGCGTACGGCTGGGTCCCGCTGTGGGACTGGGTGTACCCCGCGTACCTGATCATGCTCGCGGTCCACATCCTGCTCTCCGTCGTCTCCGTCCCCGTCGTCCTCTACGCGATCGTCCTCGGGCTCACGCACTCGGAGCGGGAGCTCCGAAACGAGACCCCCCACCGCCGGGTCGGCCGGGTCGCCGCGAGCGCGTGGATCCTCTCGCTCGCGCTCGGCGTCGTCACCTACCTCCTGTTGAACCACCTGTACGACTCGACGTTCGCGGCCGCCGAGGCCGCGACGGTCCTGCTCCCGGTCGTTCCGGCCGTCTGACCGACTCCCGGTCCGACCGCCGGCCCCGTCCGCCGCCACCGAAACGCTTGACCCGCGCCCCGGCCACCCACACCCATGACCGACTGGATCGGCGACACCTTCACGAGCGACGCCGGCTGGGACCACCTCGAATCGCTCGTCGACCTCGACCACCGCATGGCCGGCTCAGACGGCGAGCGCGAGGGGCTGGAGCTGACCCGCGACGCCCTGGCCGACGCCGGCGCGCGCAACGCCCGGATCGAGGAGTTCGAGATCCAGGGGTGGGAGCGCGGCGACAGCGCGGTCCGCGCCGGCGACGAGACGCTCGCGGCCGGCATGAACGCCTGCATCGCGCTCCCGCGGAGCCCGAGCGGCGAGGCGACCGGCGAGCTCGTCGACCTGGGCTACGGCGTCCCGGAGGACTTCGAGGCCGACCTCGACGGGACCGTCGTCATGGCCTCCTCCGACACTCCCGACTCGGTCGACCGGTTCGTCCACCGCCGGGAGAAGTACTACCGCGCCGTCGAGGCCGGCGCCGCCGGCTTCGTCTTCGCGAACCACGTCGAGGGGACGCTCCCGCCGACCGGCAGCGTCGGCACCGCGGACGCGCCGGTGGGTGAGATCCCCGCGGTGGGCGTCTCGAAGGAGGTCGGCGCGCGGCTCGCCCGCCGGAACGAGGGCGACGAGCTGACCGTCGCCGTCGACTGCGAGACGCCCGACGCGACGAGCGGGAACGTCGTCGCCGAGCTCGGCCCGGACACCGACGAGCACCTCGTCGTCTCCTCGCACGTCGACGCCCACGACGTCTCGCAGGGCGCGATGGACAACGGGGCCGGGACGGCCACGGTCGTCGAGGTCGCGAACGCGCTCGCCGCCCGCGAGGACGAGCTCGACCGGCGGGTCCGCTTCGTCGCCTTCGGCGCCGAGGAGGTCGGCCTCGTCGGCTCCTCGCGGTACGCGGAGGGCCTCGACCCCGACCGGGTCGCGGCCGTCGTCAACGTCGACAGCAACGTGTTCGGCCGGACCCTGAAGCTCGACCACCACAGGTTCGACGCGCTCGCGGCGGCCGCGGAGCGCGTGGCCGACCGCTTCGACCACCCCCTCTCGCTCGGCGCGGAACTGGTCCCCCACAGCGACCACTGGCCGTTCGTCGAGCGCGGGATCCCGGGGTACATGGCCTCCGGGGAGACGGAGGGGCGCGGCCGCGGCTGGGGCCACACCGGCGCGGACACCCTCGACAAGCTGGAGCCGCGGAACCTCCGCGAGCAGGCGATCCTCCTGACCGAACTCGTCGTCGAGCTCGCCGACGCGTCGGTGACGACCGAGCGGCGGGACCGGGACGCGATCGCGGCGGCGCTCGAAGCGGAGGGGAAGGCGACCGGGATGAGGCTCACGGGCGACTGGCCCTTCGGGGAGTAACCCCCGCCGCGAACCGGGAGGTTTTCACCCGCGCCGGCCGCACCACTCGCGTATGGAACCGTCGGAGCGGGGCGTCGCGGTCGTCGGCGACGAGCGGGCGGCGGCGCTCCGCGACGCGCTCGCGGGCCTCCCCTACCGATCGGTCGAGCGCGCCGCGGCCGACGCCGTCGTCGCGGTCGGCGACGACGCCCTCCGCGACGCCCTCGCGGGCGCGCCCGACGCGCCGGTGGTCCCGGTCGGGTCGCGCCGGCTCGCCGTCGACGCCGACGACGCGGAGCGCCGCCTCCGGGCGCTGCTCGACGCGGCGCTTTCCGGCGAGGGCGACCCCCTTCCCGACCGGCGCGAGCGACGCGGCGGCGTCCGACGCGTCGCCCACCCGATCCTCGCGGTCGACTCGGGCGACGGCGCGCCGCTTCGCGCCGCCTTCGACGCGGCCCTCGTCACCGTCGAACCCGCCCGCATCTCCGAGTTCGCCGTCGACCTCGCCGGCGGGGCGGACGAGGCGTTCCGGGCCGACGGCGTCGTCGTCGCGACCCCGCTCGGGAGCGACGGCTACGCCAACGCCGCCGGCGGGCCGGTGGTCGAGCCCGGCGGCGGCCTCTCCGTCGCGCCGATCGCCCCGTTCCGGACCAGAACGGACGCGTGGGTCGCCGCGGAGCGGCTCTCGGTCTCGGTCGAGCGCGAGACGGAGTCGGTCGCCCTCGTGGTCGACGGCGAGGAGCGGGCGGTCGTCGCGCCGCACCGGTCGGTCGCGATCGAGGCGGTCGACTCGGTCGCGCTCGTGACGCTCGCGGGCGCGAGCCGTGCGCGGCGATCGGAAAGGCTCTAATAACTCGTCGCCGGATGTGTCGACATGGACCCACTGCAGTTCCTCGTTCCCCTCGGCTGGCTGTCCGCCGTCGGACCGGTGCTGCCGTACGCGATACTGACGATGGCGGTGGCGAACCTCGCGACGCGTCACCTCGCGTACCGCCGTCACGTCGAGCAGGGCACCGCCGGCGACGAGGTCGAACCGTACACGCCGCACGCGGTCACGAACATCGGACTGCTCCTGTTGAGCTTCCTGTTCGTGCTCGACGCCCCGGTTAGCGGTGTGATCCTCTCGGTGCTCGTGATCACGATGCTCGTCGCCGACCTCTTCGAACTGGAGGCGCGCAACGTCGAGGCGCGCAACGACATGCCGATCGAGGCCCCGAAGAGCTCGATCGCCGCGTCGCTGCTCGTCTTAGTGTTCGCCGCCTACTACGCCCTGTGGTTCCTCGTCGCGGGGCTCTGGGACCAGTTCGTCATCGCGTAGCGCCGCGGGGCCGTCGCCGGGGACGACGCCCGCCGTGCGGTTCCGTTCTCTCGCGGTTTCGCCCCCGATACCATCGGAACGCACCCTTAATCGCGACCCGTTCTCACGCGCGTCGCCTGAGCGACTCGGCTCGTGATCGACGCCCGTGAACCGAGCGCGGTCGCGAGTCGCGAATCGACGGTCGGCCGACGCTCGTCGCTCGCGCTGAATCGCGGGGGAGGTCGTCGGAGACGAGGTGGAAAAGGGCGGATCAGTTCGCCGCGTCGCCGTCGGCGTCGTCGTCGAGGGCGTCGCGCAGCTCGCGGCTCGCCGGGATCAGCACCCAGAACGTGAGCGCGCCGAGCACCATCACCCAGAAGAACGCGTCGCCGGCGACCAGCCCGACCTGGCCGTAGGCGCTCTCGATCCCCTCGGCCGGGTTGACCAGCTGCACGACGTCGTAGTACGAGGGCGTCCGGTACCAGCCGCCGAAGGTGAGCCAGCCGAGGCCACCGAGCGTGAACAGGGCGAACCCCTTCATGAACTCGTCTGCCATTACCTTACGATTCGCCGGAGCCGTCTTGAGACTTTCCCATCCCCCGGCCGCGGAACCGCGTCCCCAACACGTACACCGCCGTTCCCGCGACGATGAACGCGATGCCAGTGATCGCCAGCGCGGCGACGAGCGCGTCGTTCGACGGGTAGAGGCCGGCGCTGTTCAGGAGGTAGACGATCGTCGTCCGGACGAAGCTGATCTGCAGCGTCGCGGCGTCGACGAGCGTGAACCCGATCAGGTACGCGACGACGGCCGCGAGCGTCGAGAAGACGGTGACGGCCTTGTACAGGCGAAACGGGACGACGATCTCGCGGCCCTCCGGGCCGACGCGGGGACCGGTGGGCTCGCTTCGGGGGTCCTCCCGCTCGTCGGCGGCGATCGGGTCGCCCGTCTCGTCGAACGCCTGTGCGTCGTCGCGGTCGGTGGATGATGACATCGAGTAGTGGTGCGGCGGAAGAGAACCGGAACCGGGCGTTCGAGGCCGTTACTTCGGCGGGCGCAGCATGTAGTACCGCCGGTTCAGGTCGTACATGTACCCCTCACGCATCGTCTTCAGCACCGCGTAGGTGATGATGCCGCCGGCGACCGGCAGCATGAACGTCAGCGTGAGCAGCAGGTCGAGCGAGATCGGGAAGAAGTTCTGGACCGCGAGGCACGCGAGCGTGAACGCCAGGATGACCCCGGTCACGCCGACGGCCGCCCAGAACGGCTGCTCGACGGGGCGCCGCGCGCTCCCCTTGTTGAGGAACGGCACGAGCGTGATGACGCCGAAGACGACCCCGTGAGCCAGGATCCCGAGGAACTCGTTCGAGATGGCGATGTTGCCGCCGAGCACCGCCAGGCTCGGGTTGAGCGGGTTGAGCTTCAGCAGCCCGAACGACCAGTAGAGGTACCAGTCCGGCAGGATGATCGCCGGCGTCGAGCCGGGGTTCGCCGGCTCGCCGAAGTGGGCCGGCATCAGCGCCGCGACGAGGATCATGATCCCGACGAAGAAGCTCGTGATGGCGAGGTTCCGGATCGTCTCGTGGGGCCACGTCGGGAAGCCGAGCACGTCGCGCTCGACGTACGTCGACTCCGCGCGCAGGTCCTCGTCCTCGCGGCGGGAGCGCTCGAAGTACTGGTAGGTGAGCTGAGCGAGCCCGCTGGAGTGCTCCTTGCGCTCGGTCCAGGTCGGCGTCTCGTCGTCCGGCGGCACGGTCGCCGGCGGACCGCCGTCGGTGCGCGCCTCCTCGTCGGTGCCTCCGTCCGTCATGGGGGTGGTGTCGTCGGTCATTGGATTAGTGCGGCTCGGCGATCCCCTGCACCCAGACGATGCCGACGTGGAGCGCGATGAGCCCGGTCACCACGAACGGCAGCACGAAGACGTGCAGGATGTACATTCTCACGAGCGTCGCCTGTCCGAGGGTGAAGCCGCCGAACAGGAGCTGCGCCGCCCACTCGCCCACGATGGGGGTCGCGAGCGCCATCTCGACGCCGATCTGTGCGGCCCAGAACGACAGCTGCTTCCACGGGAGCACGTACCCGGAGAAGCCGAACAGGAGCGTCAGGCCGATGAGGACGATCCCGAGGATCCAGTTGACCTCGCGCGGCTCCTTGTAGGAGCCGGTGAAGTAGACGCGGAGCATGTGCAGGAACACCGCCGCGACCATGAACTGCGCCGCCCAGCGGTGGATGGAGCGGAGCATGTAGCCGAACTGGACGTCCGTCATGATCATGACGAGCGAGTCGTACGCGGCCGTCGGGTCGCCCTGCGCGGCGGCGCCGGCGGTCGACGGCGCGTAGTAGAAGCCGAGCAGCGCGCCGGAGACCGCCGCGACCAGGTACGCGATGATCGACAGCGATCCGAGCGAGTAGAGCGGGTACCAGTACCAGAACTTGTTGTCGAGGTCGTACTGCTCCGTGTGGCTCTTCGGCATCTGCATGTTCGCGCGGTAGTACATCGTCTCCAGGAGTTCGAGGTAGTCGACGATGCGGAGCCGCTTGTCGAGCCAGATGAGCGTGGTGAGGAACGCGGTCTCGATGACCGTCAGGTCCTGCTTCTTGAGCCACGCGTTGTGGTCCATGTCGTCTTGTTTCTTGAGGCTCATTGTGTCACTTCTTGTAGTACGGGTAGATCGCCCGCTTGACCGTCTCCATCGCGCCGCCGGTGTCGAGCTCGTTGCCGTCCTTGTCCTCCTCGCGGACGTAGAGGTCCTCCCACTTGCGGCGGCGCTTCTTCACGATCATCACGTCCGGGAGGAACTCCTTGCGGTACAGTAGGAGGATGAACGCGAGGTCGATGAAGATCATCGCCAACAGCGCGCCGGTGTACATGTTGCCGAACTCCGTCGAGGCCCAGGCGGACATGAGCCCGTAGACGAACAGCCCGACGAACACGACCTCGATGACGGTGAGGAGCACGATGGCGATCGCCGCGGCGGTGCTCTCGCGGGCCGGCTCGTACCGGTGGATGTCGCCGTACGAGGAGCCGCCGGAGCTCATTGCGCACCCCCGTGGCCGGTGTGGGCCGACTCGCCGTACTTCAGCAGGTAGAACGTGAACACGAACGTGAGCGAGATGCCGAGGATGGCGGCGATCCCGACCCAGTGCGCGTGGAGCGGCACGCCCACCTTGGCGATGTTCTCCGGCCACCCGTCGGACGCCCCGCCGACCTCGACGGTCGGGACGTCCCCGCCGACGGCGATGCCGCCGTGCATCCCCGTCGCGGTGTGGGGGACGCAGTGGTAGTGGGTGATGCCGGCGTCCTCCTCGGTCACCTCGTACTCGTAGGTGTACCCCTCCTCGCCGACCGGGTCGCCGCTGTTGAGACTCGCCGGACCGCCGTCGTCGACGGTCACGACGTTGTGCGCGCCGCCGTTCCCGGTCCACTCGAACGTGATCGTGGTGCCCGTGTCGACCCACAGCTGGGTCGGGTCGAACGCGAGCCCGCTGTCGCCCGCGCCGACCTGCACGGTCACCTCGCTCTCCCCGCGGGCGTCTCGGTACGACCCGAGGTTCCCGCCGGTGACCCCGCTCGGCCAGTCCGGTTGTTGCTCCTGTGCGGCGGCCGTTCCGGTCGCGCCCGCACCGGCCGCGACCGCGGCGGTCGCACCGCCGGCCGTCCGCACGAATTCCCGCCTTTTCATACAGGTTCACTCAGGACGGCGTGCGCTTAAACCCACCGACTGAATCCGTCGACGGGGGGAGGTTTACAGGCCCTCTATCCCGCGATATCGGCGCTTCACTCGTCGACCTCCTCCTCCTCTACGACCCCCCCTTCGACCGGCACGAAGTCGGGGCGCTCCTTCGCCTCGCGGAGGGCCCGCAGCCGGTCGCGGTACTCCTCCGAACGGAAGCGGTCCGAGAGCCGCGCGTTCGCCACCATCACGAACAGGAAGAGGCCGACGAGCAGGAACACGATCCCCATCGCCGGCGCCACGATCGTGTCGAGGTCGGTCAGGAACGTGGCCGCGAGCAGCGCCGCGCCGGCGAGCACCTGCACGACCGCGATCACCTGCACCATCAGGTTGCCGAACTCGCCGGACCCCTCGGGGACGGTGTCGGGGTGCGGGAGCGACCAGTCGTCCGGCGGCTCCGGCACGTCGTACGACTCCATCGCCGCCAGCGCGACGACCGGCTCGATGTCGCGCAGCACCGTCCCCTGCCCGGTCACCTCCCCGGTCGGCCGGACGATGGCGTACCCCTCGTCGGAGTAGACGAGGATCCGCTCCTCGCCGTCGGCGCGGACGCGCTCCAACACGCCGAACACCTCTCGGCCGGCGATCCGCGACTTGAGCTCCGCCTCGGCGCGTTCGAGCAGCCGGTCGCCCGTGATCCACGAGTCGGGGTCGAAGGCGGCGTCCCACTCGTCGGCGCTCATCCGGGCCATGTCCGACGGGCCGAAGTCGTCGAAGTCGTACTCCTCCTCGACGCGCCGCCTGAGCTCGTCGAGGTCGTCTGCGTCGCCCTCGACGGTCGGCTCCGTCTCGTCTCCGGGCCGATCGCCGTCGGAAGGGGTCTCGGCGTCGGAGGGGCTCTCGGCGCCGGAAGGGGTCTCGGTACCGGGAGACGCGTCGTCGCCGGAAGGGGTCTCGGTACCGGGAGACGCCTCGCCGCCGTCGGAGTCGCTCGGTTCCCGGTCCGGTCTCGGCTCCGGCTCCGAACCCGTCGAGGTGTCCTCCATCGTCCGCCCGTACGGACTCCGGACGCTAACTGTTTTCGTCCGCCGCCCGCGCCGCGACGTCGACCGCCCGGTCGCGTCGGCGAGGGCCCCGCTCGACGTGGGGGACGCCCGCGGCGACGAGCGGATCGGGGAGTTTTACGCGCCGGGGCCCGAAGCGTCGATCGATGGTAGACGAGTCGGTCTTCGCGGCGCTCGCCGGCCTCTCGGTGACGACGAGTCTCCCCTTCCTGCTGTACGGGGCGTGGATCATGATCGACGCCGAGACCGTGAGCTGGAACGTCCTCACGCACCACCTCTGGTATATCGGCACCGGGCTGGCGCTGACCACGGTCCCGATCGTCGGGTGGATGATCCCCCGCCTCTTCCGGCGGCTCTCCGGGCTCGCCGTGATCCACGCGTTCCTCGGACTGCAGGCGTACGCGCTGCTGGCGTTCGCGCTCACCGGTATCGTCCGGATCTTCCAGGCGAAGCGGAACGCCGACGCCTACGACGACCCGGACGTCGACATCGACGAGATCCACGAGGACATGAGCCACTGGCGCGCCCGGCTCCGCGTCGGCGTGGCGGGCTTCATGCTCCTCTGGCTCTGCGCGTGGGTGACGGGGCTCTACCGGTTCTACTCGATCCACGTGGCCCCGGCGATGTGAGGCGGGGCCGCCCGCCTCTCCGCCGTCGCATCGACCCCGTTTCGTCGACCGACAGCTTCAATCCCGTTTTGTCCCAAAGAGGGGTATCGTGGCAGTCACCTTCGACCTGTTCGGGACCCTCGTCGACGTCGAGTACCCCTCGGACCCCGCGGAGATCGTCGCGCGGGAGCTGGAGTCCCGCGGCGTCGCGGTGCCGGACGACTGGCACGTCGCGTACGGCGAGCGACACGTGGACGCCCCGGCGGGCGCGGAGGTGCCCCTCCCGGCCCACGTCGCGCACGCCCTCGACTCCCGCGGCGTCGACGCCGCGGAGAACGTCGTCCGACACGCCGTCGTCGCGGCGTTCGACCCGGACGTGGCCCGGCGCGACGGCGCCCGTGACGCCGTGCACGACGCGGCCGAGCGGGGGCCGGTCGGGCTCCTCTCGAACTGCGCCGTGCCGGAGCTCGTCTCCAAGACGCTGATCCGCGCGGGCCTCCGCGGCGAGTTCGACGCGGTCACGACCAGCGTCGGCTGCGGGTGGCGCAAGCCCCACCCGAAGGCGTTCGAGGCCGCCGCCGAGGCGCTCGACGTCGCCCCCGAGACGCTGATCCACGTCGGCGACGACCCCGCCACCGACGGCGGCGTCGCGGACGTCGGCGGTCGCTTCGTCGACGTGACGGAGACGCCGCTCCGCGCGCTGTCCGGCGAGCTGGAGGCGGAGCCCTGAGCCCGGACGGGCACGTCTCCGCGGCCCCGACCGATCAGTCGAACCGCCCGCCGAGCGACACGTATCCGAGGCCGAGCGTCGCGCCCCAGAGCACGTGACCGAAGAGGCCGATCGGCGGGAGGTTCGGCAGCGTCGCCGGGACGCCGACGGCCCGGAGCCAGACCGGCATGAGCAGCCCGGCGGCGACCAGCCAGAGCAGCGTCCCCCACCCGACGCCGGCGAGGCTCGCGCCGAGCGGACGGTCGAGGCGCGTCCGGGCGTCGGACCTGGACGCGACGGCGACGAACAGGAGCGCGAACACGACGCTGTGGAACAGGTGCGTGATCCAGCCGATCGCGACGTTCTCGACGCCGTACAGGGCGCCGATCACCGGGAGGACGCCGCTCGTCGACCAGTAGAGGCCCCCCATGGCGACGCCCGCGCCGATCCCCGCGACGACCGCCCGACGCAGGTCCGGGTACTCCACGCCGACCGCGGCCGCCGCCGCGTCGACGCTCGCACGGGGGAGCCGCACCGCGATCCGCGTCTCGTCGCCGCGATCGACCCGGATCGACCCGTCGTACTCGCCGACGAGGAGCGACGCCGCCTGCAGCGCGAACCCGTTCGTCGGGTCGTCGTACTCCGGAAACGAGCCGCGTTCGAGGACGTCGCGCTGTCGATCGGACGGCGGGGTCCCGTCGTCGACGACCGCCGCGGCGGCCGCGTGTCGCCCGGCCGTCGTCTCGATCCGGACGCGCTCGGCGCCGCGGACGTCGACGGCGTGTTCGATCAGCCGCTCGAACACCACCGAGAGCCGGTCGTCGGCCTCGACCGCGAGCGGCTCGGCGGGCTCGTCGCCCCCGGTGTCGGCGGACCCTCCGGCGTCGTCGCCGTCGGCCGGGGCGACGAGGTCGATCGACGCCGCCCGATCGGACGTCTCCCCGTCGCCGGCCGACTCGATCCCGGCGCGAACCGCCGCGGCGAGCGAGACCGCGTCGTCCGACCCGGCGTCGGCGATGGTTCCGACGCCGTCGACCGTCGACTCGATCCGCTCGGCGCCGCGGCGAATGGCGTCGACGGAGCGGTCGCGGTTCGCGTCGTCGCCCCGGAGCAGCTCGGCGTGGCCGTCGATGATCGCCGCGGCGTTCAACACCTCGTGACGGAGGAGCCGGTTGATGAAGCGCGCGCGGTTCGCGCTGCGCATGATCGCCGCCCGCCGCCGCCGGAGGGACGCCTTCCGGTGGCCGTTGACCATCCCGCCGATGGCGCCGGCGAGGAGGACGTTCGCGACGAGCAGCTGGGTCCCGATCGCCGCTCCGATCATGTCCACGCCGGTCGCCGCGACGGTGACGGCGAGCGCGGCCGTCATCGCGCCGGTCCCGAACAGGCAGCCCCGGCTGACGTCGGCGACGTACGCCGGGGAGAACGCGCCGACCCCGAGCGCGACGCCGGCGACGGCGACCGCGAGCCCGACCACCAGCGACCCGACGGTGGCGGCGACGGCGAGCGGTCCGCCAGAGAGCACGACCGCCTCCGCGACGAAGAACCGCGTGACGACGAACCCCAGTCCGGCGACGATCGGCCCCCCGTATCGGCCGAGGAGCCGGGTGGACATCGGCGGATCGCCGGCGACATCCGACATATCCGTCCCATTCCGGTGCGCAACGTATAACTACGGCGACGGGTCGCTCCACGACCCGTCGATCCGCCCCTCCGCCGCGAGCTTCTCCAAGTGCGCGACGACCGTCGCCCGCGCGAGGTCGGCGACGCCGGTCAGGTCCTTCTCGTACGCGGCGTCGACGACCGCGTCCACGTCGCTCGCGCCCTCCTCGACCGCCGCGAGGACCGCCCGCTCCCGGTCGAGCCGGTGATCGATCAGTCGGTCGCAGACCGCCTCGGGATCGTCGATTGCGGGACCGTGCCCCGGGTAGAGCCGGTCGTAGCCCGCATCGCGGACGCGTTCGAGGCTGTCGAGGTACCCGCGGAGGTCGCCCTCGGGCGCGCCCACGACGACGCTCCCCTCGGCGACGGCGAGGTCGCCGCAGAGGAGCTCCCGAGGCTCGGCGGCGTCGCCCCCGTCCCCGCCCGTCGGTCCGACCGCGAAGGCGACGTGGTCCGGTGCGTGGCCGGGCGTGTCGACCGCGCGGACGGCGGTCGGGCCGACGGGCTCCCCGCCCTCGAACGTCCCGTCCGGCTCGACGCCGGTCGCCTCCGCGAACCGCTCGACGTGGTCGGCGCGCGCGAGGACGGGCGCCCCGGTCAGCTCCGCGTACTCGGCGACCGCGCCGACGTGGTCCGGGTGGGCGTGGGTGACCGCGATCGCGTCGACCGCGGCGGCGTCCCCTCTCTCGTGGCCGCCGTCACCCACCCCGTCGACGCCGACCGCGGCGTCGAGCGCGTCGGTGCGGGCCGCGGGGTCGACGAGGAGTCCCGCCGCGACGTAGGCGTTCGTCGTTCCGCCGGGCGCGCGGGTGTCGACGGGGACCGGCACGCGCTCGACCGACGACTCCGGGTCCGGCGCCGCGGGCATCTCCTCAGTCCCCGCGACCGACGGAGGAGCCCTCGCGCCGGTCGAGCAGCGACCGCGCGGCCGGACCGGGCCCGGACCCGGCGCGCTCGCGGCCGGGGATCGGGACGTCCGTGTCGTCGGCGACGGCGAACCGCGAGAGGTCGGCCACGCCGGCGTCGACCTCCCCGACCGAGCCGTACGGCCGCCCGACGACGACGTCGCCGGCCTTGCTCCGGTTGATCCCGGGGATCGCCGTCAGCTCGTCCATCGACGCCGCGTTGACGTCGAGGGGGTACGGGACGCCCGTCACGGAGCGGTAGCCGTGGTCGGTGATCGCCACGTCGATGGCCGTGCCGAGCTCGCGCTCGCCGGGGACGGCGACGAGGAGGGCGTACGTGCTGAGCTGGCGCCCGAACGTCTTCCCGTCCTGGTGGTACTCCAGGTGGACGTCCGGGAGGACGGTCCCCGGCGGGACGACCCGGTCGAGCATCGGGTTGTCGACGGTCTCGCGCACCTCCCGCTTGTACGCCTGGAACCGGTCTTTGTGCTCCTGGGCGATGTCCGCGCCCGTCTCCGCCATCTCCGTGCCGGCGAACGCCATCACCTGCCGGATGTTGATCCGGCGGAGCATGAGCCCCTCGTCGTAGACGGTCTGGAGGAACCGCTTGTTGTGCTCGTACGTCTCCGGCCGCTCGCCGGCGAGCCCGTGGACGAGGTTGATCCCGGGCAGCAGCTTCGGGAGCCGCGGCGAGGCGTCGGGCCCGGTCGAGGGACCGGTCAGGCGGTCGTCGGGGCCGGGCGTCGCCTCCGGGTCGTCGCCCGGCCGCCAGCCGCCCTCCTCGTTGACGACGCGGACCGCCTCCAGGCACTCCTCGGCGGTGACGAGCAGGTTGTTCTGCTCCTGCACCACCGGGTCTGCCGACTCCAGCCCGAACGCGGCGGTGTCGCCGGGCGTGTTGTGCGCGGCGATGACCCGGATCGCCTCGCGGGAGGCCTCGGGGTAGTCGGTGATCGTCACCGGGTTCATGTTGTCGAGGTGGAGCGTCCGGAGGTCGGGCGCGACCTCGCGGATCCCGCCGTACAGCTCCCGGAGCGCGTCGGGGTTCGGCGCCTCGCCGTCGCCGCCGAACGCGAGGATGTCGGCCTGCCGGCCGAGCCGGAAGTGCCTGACTCCCCGGCCGGAGAGCGCGTCCACCTCGTCGACGACCGACCGCGCCTCGCGGAACGCCGGGTCGCCGTACAGCGGCTCGGTGCAGAACGAGCAGCGGTAGGCGCAGCCGCGGGAGGTCTCCATCTCGCAGATGAGGTAGTCGGGGTGGTTCGGGTGCTGCTCGACGACGAACGCCCCCTTCTCGGCCCACCGGTCGATCTCGGCGTTGTCGCGCATCCGGTTGCCGAACCCCTCTAACCCCTCGCGCACGAGGTCGTACGCGGCCGCCTCCACGTCGCCCATGGCGACGAAGTCGTAGTCGAGGTCGTCGCGCTCGGTCTCCGTCGCGCCCGCGTTCTCCTCGCCGACGCCGAACCGCACGGGGCCGCCGAGGAGGGTCACGCCGTCCGCGGTCCAGCCGAGCTCCCGGACCTCGTCCGGCTCGGCGGGGGTCCCGCCGACGTACTTCCCGGGGACCGTCATCCCGCCGACGTACACCATGAGGTCGGCGTCGGCGACGTCGGCGCGCTTCGAGCGGTCGTCGCGCAGCTCGTCGATCGTGTGATAGGTGATCCGCGACTCGGGGACGCCCGCGTCGACGAGCGCGCCGGCCGTGTACCGCGGGTACGTCGAGATGTACGGCGGCACGCCGAAGTGCGCCGGCTCGTCGACGTAGCCGTCGACGACGGTGACGGAGAGGTCGGCCGGATCGGGCGGGAGGGAGCCACGACCGGCCGCGGGCGAATCGGTCATGTTACGCCACTGTAGTCGGCCGAGACGGGAAAAGCGTGCGGAACGTCGGGGGGCGTCGGATCGCTTATGACGGAACGCGCGGAAGCGCCGACTATGCCCTCCGAGACGCCCTCCACCGGTGAGACGCGCTCGGGCGACGGTCCCCCCTCGGCCGCCGACGAGCCCTCTCGCTGGCAACGAGTCGGAAACGCCGTCTCGCTCGCCGCGCTCTGCGCGCTCGCCGCGATACAGTTCCTCGGTGCCGATCCCCGGCCGTGGGGGCTCGCAGCCGGCTGGGCCGCGGCGACCGCGATCGGCCTCGGACCGGTCGCGTGGCTCGTCCGCGACCGCCTCTCACCGGAACGCTACGAGACGCTGACCTACGTCGCCTTCGGCGCCGCGATCCTCGCTATCTCCGTCGGGCTGGGCGTCGCGCTCGCGTTCGGGGTCCCGTCTTACCCGTACGGTCCCGGCTTCCTCGCCGGCGTGGCGGTCGGCACCGTAGTCGTCACAGTCGCCGAGCGCGCGGTCGTCCCGGAGCGGCTCCGGGGAACGGCGGTGTGAGCCGGGAGCGATCGGAGACGAAACACGGCGAGTCGCGTTCGCGGGTCACCGGATTCGCGCTAGGCGTGAATCCATCCCTCTACGTCCGGCACGCCCTCCGGGAGTTCCGCTCCGCCGTCGACGTGCCATTTAAACGTCGAAAACGCGGCGACGAGGCTGTCAAACGCGTCGGCCTTGGAATCGCTCCCGATCAGATCGAACAGCTCGTCGGTCTCGCCGGCGTACGAGACGGACTCGCGGCCGAGTATCGACTCCGTGACTTCGCGTCGGAACTCCGGATCGTCGTTCTCGTCCTTGTACGTCTCCGAGTCGACGCCCAACCGCTGCTGCAGCGTCGCAGCCGGATACGTCTCCACGAGGGTGGTCTCGGCGGAGCGGCTCTCGTTACCGAACGGCCAGACCGTGACCTGTTCGGAGAGGACGAGCGGGCGAAGCAGATCCTGGACGCCGAAGTAGGTCAACCGATAGATGAACCGATTGTACGCACACAGCCCTCCGAACCGATCGTCACACCGGCGTTTGATCTCCTTCCGCTCCCCATCGGTTCGCAGCTGCGACCTGCCGTGACAGGTCTCTTGGAAGTCGCCCGGGCCGGAGAAATGAGTCGGAAACGCCTCCAGAAACTCGTGCCAGTCGTCCTCGACGACGATCGCCTCCGGAAGTGAGAACGGGAAATCCAACCCCGCGACGACGGGGCCGTCGTACGACAGGAGCTCGCGCCGAAGGGCGCGGTACGTCGCCCTTCGGCTCCTGGGACTCCCCGACAGTTCGGCGGCGGGGATCGGCTCCTCCAGCGCGACCGCTCCCTCGTCGACGGTTCCGCGGGTTATCCACGTGTGATTCCAGCCGTTGCTGCCGGAGGCGCTGACGTCTGCACCGATGATCCGCACTGAGGACCCCATGCACGGACGGCCGCCGCCACGCCGTTTAAGCCCTCGCCGACACAACGGCCTCGTATATGCCATCGACGATGGAGGTCAAGTGCGAGAGCGACGACTGCGAGCTCGACATGTTCGAGAACCACTACACGTACGACGTGCCCGACGACCACGCGGTCGAGGACCTGTCGTGTCCCTACTGCGGCGGGAGCGACCTCGCCGAGATCGAGGTGTGAGCCCGTGAGCGGATTCGTCGAGACGGGTCGATCGGTCGTCCGCCGCGTCCTCGAACGGGCCGGCCGCGGGTGGAGCAAGATGCAGGAGCGTCGGCCGCTCTCGTACGACCTCCTCGAGAGCGACGACGCCTACCTCGTCGTCTTCGACGCCCCGGGCGTCCGCGGCGAGGACCTGAACGTGACGTTCCTCGACCACACCGTCGAGGTCGAGCTCGACCGGTTCCGCGACTTCTACGACGGCTACGAGATGCTGTTCCCCGGTCGCGGCGTCTCGCTCTCCGGAACCGCCGACCTCCCACGCGACGCGAACGTCACGCCGGAGGGCGCGAACGCGACGCTGACGCGCAACGGAACGCTGCAGGTGGAGATCCCGAAGGACGACGACGCGCGCGACGTCGCGGTCGTCGAGGAAGGCGACGCCGACGAGCGCTGACGCCGACGAGAGCCGATTCCGACCCGCTCCCCTCCCGGTTCACTCCCCGACCCGTCCCTCGACGGACATCCCCTCCGCGATCTCGAAGGTCTCGTCGCCGTCGAACCGGTCGGGGTCGAACGCGCCGATCCACGGCGACTCGGGAGCGTCCGCTCCGGTCCCGTCGAGCGACGCCAGCACGCCCTCCGCGACGAGCTCGCCGACCGCCGGCGCGCGCATGAACCCGTGGCCCTGCCAGCCGGCGGCGACGAAGAGCGCGTTCGAGCCATCCACCGGGCCGACGAGCGGGTCGCCGTCGGGCGTCGCCGTGCAGAGCCCGGCCCACGCCCGCTCCGGGTCCGGGTCGGTCTCGCTCGCGGCCTCGACGCGCTCGCGGAGCGTTCCGGCGACGGAGTCGACGAACCAGTCGTCGGCCTCGCGGTCGTACCCGTCCGGGTCGGCCGGGACCGGCTCGGTCCCGTCGCCGGCCAGCAGCCCGGTCGGGTGCGGCCGGAGGTAGACGCCCGCGGTCGCGTCGTAGACCATCGGGCCGTCGTAGGGGGTCCGGGTCGTCAGCGCCTGCACGCGGTAGGGGACGACCGGGACCTCGACCCCGGCGCCGGCGAGGACGTCGGCCGTGTGCGCGCCGGCGGCGACGACGACCGCGTCGAACGCGTGGGTCTCGGTGCCGCTCTCGCCCCCCGCGTCGACCCGGAGGGCGGCGCCGTCGTCGCCAAGCAGCGAGACGGCCGTCTCGGTCTCGACGGCGACCCCTTCGCGGCGCGCCCGCCGACCCGTCGCCGCGACGTAGCTCGCGGGATCGCACCACCCCGCGTTCTCGGCGACCGCGGCGACCGCGAGGCCGTCGGTGGCGATCGGGAACCGGTCGGCGAGCGCGTCCGGGTCCGTGAGGGAGACGTCGCGGCCGTGCGAGCGCATCCGGTCGACCATCGCGGGGACGGCGTCGGCGTCGGGGTCGCCCTTCCGGACCGCGATCACGTACGGGCACGGCGAGAACGAGAAGCCGGGCAGCGAGCGGTCGAACGCTCGGAACCGCTCCATCGCGCGGGCGGCCAGCGCGGCGTCGACGTCCTCGGCGTACGCGTCGTACAGCACGCCGGCGGCGCGGCCCGAGCTCTCGGCGCCGAGCGAGCCGCGCTCGTAGAGCGTCACGTCGGCGCCGCGGGCCGCGAGGTCGGCGGCCGCGGTGACGCCGACCGCGCCGCCGCCGACGACCGCGACGGTCGTCGCACCCGCGTTTCGGTCGGACATACGTCAGGGGTCTGCGGCGGGACTCGAAAAGCCACCGGCGCCGACGATACGAGCTATGTATCTGCAACACTGTAACGCGGCGGCGCGCCTCCGAGCGGCCGCCGACGGCGGCCGTGAGGACCCCGCGAGGGACGCCGCGAGCGCAGCGAGCGGCGAGGCTGGGGAGGCGTGAGGTGCGGTCGCGGTACAGGGTGGGATTCAAAGGGGCAGCCGGCGAGGACGGCACAGGCGATGCAAGCACCGCAGGGAGCGAGCAAGGCGAGCGACCGAGGAGCGCAGCGAGCGTGTGCCGTCCTCGCCGGCTGGGGCTTTGGAGGGGTCTGCCGTCGAGCAAGCGTCAACCGATCATGAGCGAGCGGCCGGGACTTCGAAGCTGTCTGTCTAGTCAATGCCGTTCCCGTGGCTACGACCGACAAACCAATCGTTCGCTCCGTACCGACTCCACGCCTCGTCCGGCCGGGTGACACGCACGTCCCCGCCCACGTTATGGGCGTCGAGCCCGTGGATCGGGTATGAACCAACTCGTCGACGGCGAGTGGCGGACCGACGCGTACGAGGCGACGGACGAGGACGGCTCGTTCCAGCGCGGCGAGACGACGTTCCGGAACTGGATCGCCGGCAGCGACGTGCCCGACCATGTCGACGCCGAGCCGGACGAGCGGTTCCAGCCCGAGGCCGGCCGGTACCACCTCTACGTCTCCTACGCCTGTCCGTGGGCGCACCGCACCCTGCTCGCGCGGTCGCTGCTCGGCTTAGAGGACGCCATCGGCGTCTCGGTCGTGGACCCGTACCGCGCCGAGGACGGCTGGCAGTTCACGCCGGAGAAGGACGGCTGTACCCCGGACCACCTCCACGGCAGCGACTACCTCCGCGAGCTGTACGTCGCGGCCGACCCCGACGCCACCTGTCGGGTGACCGTCCCCGTGCTGTGGGACACCGAGGAGGAGACGATCGTCAACAACGAGTCGCGCGAGGTCCTCCGGATGCTCTCGACCGCGTTCGACGACCTCGGCAACGGCGTCTCGCTCCTGCCCGACGTCGACGACGAGGCGACCGTCGCGGACGTGGACGAGGTCATCACCGAGATCTACGAGCCGGTCAACAACGGCGTCTATCGCGCCGGCTTCGCGAAGTCCCAGGAAGCGTACGACGAGGCGATCGACGACCTGTTCGACGCCCTCGACCGCTGGAACGACCACCTCGCCGACCGGCGCTACCTCGTGGGCGACTCCCTCACCGAGGCCGACATCTGCATGTTCACCACGCTGATCCGGTTCGACCAGGTGTACCACACCCACTTCATGTGCAACCGGCAGTACATCCACCAGTACGAGCACCTCTGGCCGTACCTCCGCGACCTCTACCAGACGGAGGGCGTCGCCGAGACGGTGAACATGGACCACATCAAGGAGCACTACTACACGACGCATCCGGACGTGACCCCCTCCGGGATCATCGCGCGCGGCCCGGACCTCGACTGGGAGGCGCCGCACGACCGCGAGCGGCTCGGCGGCGAGGCGCCGACGCCGACCGCCGACGACTGAGCGTCCGGCGACCCGGTCACCACAGCCTTATTATTCCCCGAATTACCTGATCGGACGTACGCCTCGACCGAACCCGTCGGAGACGACGCCGACTGCCGGACATCTCTCCGGCTTCCCTCCATCAGTTCATCGCATGACCACGCGCTTACGGAACTGGCTGCTCGGACTCACGGTGGTCGCGCTGCTCGCCGCGCCCGCGGGCGACCTCCTCGACATTACGCTTCTCGTCAGGGTCGCCGTCCCGACGTTCTTCCTCGCCGCGGCGAGCCTGTTCGCGGTCATGACCGTCACGAAGCTCCTCGACGCCGTTCGGTCGTCCGGACCGGACATGCACGACCCGACTCGGACCGAGTAGACCGATACTCGGTCACATTGTACCACGCTGATCGTTTATAAACGAATGACGGCAGATCGACCGTGGACTCCTCCAAAGCCCCAGTCGCGAGGACTCGCGCGGCTCGCTGCGCGCTTCGGTCGCTCGCTCCGCTCGCTCCCTGCAGTGCTTACCGCGCCGTGCTTCGTCCTCGCGACTGCCCCTTTGAACCCCACCCCGCCCCGCACCGCGACCGCACCTCACACCTCCCCAGCCTCGCGGTTCGCGCTCTCCGAGCGCTCACCGCGTCCAGCGAGGGACGGGAGGTCCCTCTGGCAGCCGGCGCGTAGCGCCGGCGACCTCGCGCGTGCTCCTCGGCCGCGAGGCGGCCTCGGAGGCACGCGCCACCGCAGTTCGGTTTATAAACAGTCACTCTCATACATCGTCCGTCCTAGGTCGCCCTCGGCGACAACGGCTTCAAGTGCGCGCTCGTCCGACCGGATGTAAGCAATGGAGCCGCCGAACATCGAGCGGTTGGACGAGCGCACCGTCCAGCGCATCGCGGCCGGCGAGGTCGTCGAGCGCCCGGCGAGCGTCGTCAAGGAGCTGATCGAGAACAGCCTCGACGCCGGCGCGAGCCGCGTCGCCGTCTCGGTCGAGGCCGGCGGCACCGAGGGGGTCCGCGTCCGCGACGACGGCGTGGGGATCCCGGCCGACCAACTGGAGGCGGCGGTCGCCGAGCACGCCACCTCGAAGATCGGCGACATCGAGGACCTCGATCACGGCGTCGGCACCCTCGGCTTCCGCGGCGAGGCGCTGTACACCGTCGGCGCGGTCTCGCGGCTCACCGTCCGATCTCGTCCCCCCGGCGCCGACGCGGGCGCCGAGATCACGGTCGAGGGCGGCGAGGTCGGCGAGGTCCGACCCGCGGGCTGTCCCGCGGGGACGACCGTCGAGGTCGAGGACCTCTTCTACAACACCCCCGCTCGCAAGAAGTTCCTCAAACGGACTGCGACCGAGTTCGACCGGATCAACACGGTCGTCACGGGCTACGCGCTCGCGAACCCCGACGTCGCGGTGTCGCTGGAGCACGACGGCCGCGAGACGTTCGCGACCGAGGGGAACGGCGACCTCCGGTCCGCGGTCCTCGCCGTCTACGGCCGCGAGGTCGCGGAGGCGATGGTGGACGTGGAGTGGGAGCCGAGCGACTCGGACGTCGACCCGCCCGTCCGCCGCGTCACCGGCCTCGTCTCGCACCCGGAGACGACGCGCTCGACCCGCGAGTATCTCGCCACCTACGTCAACGACCGGTACGTCACCGCGAGCGCGCTCCGCGAGGCGGTGCTGGAGGCGTACGGCGGCCAGCTCGCCCCCGACCGCTACCCCTTCGCGGTGCTGTTCGTCGAGGTCCCGCCGGGCGACGTCGACGTGAACGTCCACCCGCGCAAGCTGGAGGTCCGGTTCGACGAGGAGCCGGCCGTGCGCGCCGCGATCGAGGAGGCGGTCGAGGCGGCGCTGCTCGACCACGGGCTGATCCGCTCGACCGCGCCGCGCGGGCAGTCGGCGCCGGACCAGACCGAGATCGACCCCGAGAGCCGCGAGACCGAGGCCGTCGGCGGCGCCGGGACCGACCACGAGCGCGCGGCGCTCGGCGACCGCGACGGCGAGAGCGGCGGCGCCGACGGCGGCGGCGCGGAGACTCCAGACGAGACCCCGACCGGCGCCGCCGAACTGGACCCGACCGACGACGACGCGTGGGCGGTCGGCGACGCGGGCTCGGCGGGCGATATCGACGCCGGCGACTCCGCTCCCGACTCGGACGGGTTCAGCGGGCCGACCGATTCCGCCGACTCCGCCGACCGCCCCTCGCCGCGGAGCTGGCAGTCGGATCCGGACGACGGAGGGGAGAACGGGAGGGACGGTGGCGTTGACGCCACCGAGGCGGTCGCCGGGGAGGCTGACGGACTCGACCGGTTCGCTGGCGGCGACGACGCCGCCTCCGGGACGGACGACGCCTCCGACGCGCCGGACGACCGACGGGACCCGCCGACCGAGCCGCGCTCGGCCCCGACCGCCCAGCGGACTCTCGCCGGCGACACCACCGACGCCGCGGAGCGGGCCTACGAGTCGCTCCCGCCGCTTCGGGTGCTCGGCCAGCTTCACGAGACGTACGTCGTCGCGGAGGCGCCGGACGGGCTCGTGCTGATCGACCAGCACGCGGCCGACGAGCGGGTGAACTACGAGCGGCTGCGGGACGCCTTCGCCGACGGCGCCGACGCGCAGGCGCTCGCGGAGCCGGTCCGGGTCGAGCTCACCGCGCGGGAGGCGGCGCTGTTCGACGACTTCGACGACGACCTCGCCGCGATCGGGTTCCGCGCCGAGCGCGCGGGCGAGCGCGAGGTGGCCGTCGAGTCGGTGCCGGCCGTCTTCGACGCCGCGCTCGACCCGGACCTCCTCCGCGACGCCCTCTCGGCGTTCGCGGGCGACGCGGCCGCGGGCGACGAGCCGGTGACGGACGTCGTCGACGAGCTGCTCGCGGACCTCGCGTGTTACCCCTCGATAACGGGGAACACCTCGCTGACTGAGGGCCGGGTCGTCGACCTGCTCGACCGGCTCGACGCCTGCGAGAACCCCTACGCCTGCCCGCACGGCCGCCCGGTCGTGATCCGGCTCGACCGCGACGAGATCGGGTCGCGCTTCGAGCGCGACTACCCCGGCCACGCCGGCCGGCGCGCGGAGTGACGGGGTCGATCGCCGGCCTCTCCGAGGCCCGAGTTCGGCGACGGTCCGCGTTCAGTTATCAGAATTGATTCGTTTGGGTACGTGACTTATTTACCGGTCCGTGGAAGCGCGGGGTATGGGCGTGACAGGAGTCAAACGCAGTTACGGTCTCAAGCTGGGCCTCGGATACGTGGCGACGGGCGGGTTCGTCGTCGCCGTCGGGCTGGTGACCGGCGAGGTGAACGCGACCATCGTCGCGGCCGTCGCCGGCCTCCTGACGCTGGGGTCGATCAACGCGGCCGAGACGATCGCCAGCGTCACCGAGATCGGTGTCCAGACGCGTCGCGTCGCCGAGGGCGACATCGACAGCGAGGTGCGCTCCACCCGGACCGACGAGTTCGGTCGGCTCGCGGAGTCGATCGAGGAGATGCGGGTCTCGCTGAAGTCGCGGCTGGTGGAGACGGAACGCGCGCAGGAGGAGGCCGAGGCCGCGCGGACCGAGGCGACGGAGATGGCCGAGCGGTACCGCACCACCGCGGAGCGATACGGCGACGTGATGGAGCGGGCGGCCACCGGCGACCTCACGCAGCGCGTCGACGTCGACGACGAGAACGAGGCGATGGCGACCGTCGGCGAGTCGTTTAACCGGATGATGGACGACCTGCAGGACACCGTCGAGACGGTGGCCGCGGTGGCCGACCGGATCGAGACGGACGCGGGCGAGATGGCCGAGATGAGTAACGAGGTCGAACAGCGCGTCGCCGGCGCGACGGGGAGCGCGGCGACGATCCGCGGCCAGGCGAAGGACCAGCGCGCGGAGCTCGAGTCGATCGCGGCCGACATCGAGACCGTCAGCGCGTCCGCCGAGGAGATCGCGGCGACCGTCGACGACCTGTCGGACCGGAGCGAGACGGTGGCGGAGACGAGCGACGACGCCCGCGACTCCTCGCAGCGCGCGTTAGAGGAGATGGCCGAGGTCGAATCCGAGGCTGAACGCGCCGTTGACCGGGTCGAACGGCTCGAAGAGGGGATGGACGAGATCACGGAGATCGTCGACATCATCGGCGAGATCGCGGAACAGACGAACATGCTCGCGCTTAACGCCTCCATCGAGGCGGCCCGGGCGGACGGCTCCGGCGACGGGTTCAGCGTGGTCGCCGAGGAGGTGAAGGGCCTCGCGGAGGAGACGCAATCACGCGCGAACGAGATCGACCAGATGATAGACGACATCGCCGACCAGACCGAGGCGGTGACGGTGTCGATCCGGTCGACCCAGGAGCGCGTTCAGAGCGGGACCGACACCGTCGAGTCGACACTCTCCGACATCGAGGCGATCGCCGACTCGGTCGACGAGATCAGCAGCTCGCTGGCCGAGATCCGGCGGACGACCGCCGACCAGGCCGACACGGTACAGGACACCGCCGGCTCGGTCGACGAGATCACCGAGCTCAGCACCGAGACCGCGGAGACCGCGGAGGAGGCCGCGGCGGAGGTACGGGAGGGACAGTCGGTCGTCGAGGACGTGTCCGACTCGCTGCGCGAGTTCCAGACCGACGCCGTGACGACGCTCCAAGACCGGGTCGCGGCGTTCACCGTCGAGGGGGACGGGCCGGCGTCGGACGCTCTGCCCGTCGACTCCGGGACCCCGCGCTCGCGGGCGACGACTGACGGGGGTGCGCGATGACGGCCGCCGTCACCGCCGCCTACTGGCTCGCGGCGCTCGGATTCCTCGTCGGTGTCGGGATCACCGCGGTGCTGTACGCGACGCTGACCGATTCGCGGGACCGCGCCAGACTGGCCGCGCTGGCGGTCATCCCGGGGTTCGCCGGGGTCGCCTACGCCGGTATGGCGCTCGGGGTCGGCACGGTGACGATCAACGGGACCGAACTGGTCGGGCTGCGCTACGCCGATTGGCTCGTCACCACGCCGCTTCTGGTCGGCTTCATCGGCTACGTCGCCGGGGCTTCCCGGCGCGCCATCGCCGGGGTGATGGTCGCCGACGCGCTGATGATCGCGTTCGGTGCCGGGGCCGTCGTGGCCGACGAGTCGCTCAAGTGGGCGTTGTTCGCCGTCTCCGCGGGCTTCCACCTCTCGCTGTTCGGGTACCTGTACGTGGTGTTCCCGCGGTCGGTCCCGGACGACCCGATGCAGCGGGGACTGTTCAGCCTGCTCAAAAACCACGTCGGGCTGTTGTGGCTGGCGTACCCGTTCGTCTGGCTGATGGCCCCGTCGGGCATCGGCTTCACCGGCGCGGTCGGCGCGGCGCTGACGTACGCCTTCCTCGACGTGCTGGCGAAGGTGCCGTACGTCTACTTCTTCTACGCACGTCGACAGGCGTTCACCGACGTGGTGTCGGCCGCGTCCGCGAGCCGCGACGACGCGCCCGCCGCGGCCGCCGACGACGCCCCCGCCGCGGCCGACTGACGGCGGGCGCCCGTCCCGCCGTCGACTCGACCCGCCGTCGCCTCGCCCGGCCATCGCCCCGACCGCGGAGAGGTACGTTTTAGGCCGACGCCGCGGACCGACGCGTATGGAACGCGTAGCGATCGTCGGCGCGTCGATGACCCGGTTCGGGCAGCGCGACGCCTGGGTGCGGGAGCTGCTGGCGGAGGCGGGCGCGGCCGCGCTCGACGACGCCGGCGTCGACGGCGACGACCTCGACCACCTGTACGTCTCGAACATGGCGAGCGGCGAGTTCGAGGGCCAGACCGGCGTCCCGAACGCGCTCGCCCACGACCTGGCGGCCACCCCGGCGTACACCGCTCGGATCGACCAGACCTCCTCCTCCGGCGGCGCGGGCGTGTACGCCGCGTGGCAGTCGGTCGCCTCCGGCGCGAGCGACCTGACGATGCTCGTCGGCGGCGAGAAGATGACCCACCGGACGACGTCGGAGGCGACCGACGTGATCGCGTCGCTCACGCATCCGGTCGAGTACAAGCACGGCGTCACGCTCCCCTCCTTCGCGGGGCTCACCGCCCGGCTCTACCTCGACGAGTACGACGCGCCGCGCGAGAGCCTCGGGAAGGTCGCGGTGAAGAACCACCGGAACGGCGTCGACAACCCCCACGCGCAGTTCCGGAAGGAGGTCGACCTCGACACGGTGCTCGACTCGCCGATCGTCGCCGACCCCCTCCGACTGTACGACTTCTGTCCGATCACGGACGGCTCCGCGGCGCTCGTGTTCTGCCCCGAGTCCGTCGCCGAGGAGTACGTCCCCGAGGGCGAGTACGCGGTGATATCCGGAATCGGCGGCGCGACCGACACCCACGTCGTCCACGAGCGCGCGGACCCGACGACGATGGGCGGCGTCGTCGACTCCTCCGATATCGCCTACGAGATGGCCGGGATCGGCCCGGACGACGTCGATGTCGCGGAGCTCCACGACATGTTCACCATCCTGGAGTTCCTCCAGAGCGAGGACCTCGGCTTCTTCGAGAAGGGCGAGGGGTGGAAGGCGGTCGAGGAGGGCGTCACCGACCGCGACGGCGACCTCCCGATCAACACCTCCGGCGGGCTCAAGTCGAAGGGCCACCCGCTCGGCGCCAGCGGCGTCGCGCAGGTGTACGAGATATTCGAGCAGGTCACCGGCGACGCCGGCCCGCGACAGGTCGAGGCCGAAACTGGCCTCGCCTGCAACGTCGGCGGGTTCGGGAACTGCGTGACCACGACGATTCTGGAGGGAAGCCAATGAGCGACAACGAAGCGACCGACGGCGACGGCGCGGCCGGAAGCGACGAGGCGGAAGCGGGCGACGGACCGACCTTCGAGGCGGCGGAGTACGCGGACGGAACGGTCACCTACCCGCCCCACACCGTGGGCCCGAACGGCGCCGAACGCGTCGGGACGGTCGACCTCAGCGAGCACGAGGCCCGGGTAGTCACGTGGACGACGTCGACGGCGACGCCGCCCGGCGTCCGCGAGCCGAACACGCTCGCGATCGTCGAGTTCGACATGGGCGAGGAGTACGACGGGCCGCCGGTCCGCGCGCTCGGGCAGGTCGCGCCGCGCGAGGCGAACGCCGACGGCGAGGGCGCCGACGACGCGGGCGACATCGACGTCGCCATCGGCGACCGCGTCGAACCCGTCTACGCCGACGAGCTCCGCGAGCCGGGCGCGGGGATCCGCGAGCCGGAGAGCCAGGAGTGGGACGGCTTCCGGTTCCGGCCGGTCGAGTAGCCCGATCGCTCCCTCGACGGGTAATCCGGTGACCGCCTCGGTCGGTCTCAGGCCCGGAACCGCGCCGCCGACGAGTCGGTGAGCCCGCCGAGCCGCTCCTCGTGGACTCCGTCGAGCGTGTAGGCGTCCGGCCGGTACCGGATCGCCTCGGTCACGCCGTGGACCTCCCTGAGCCGACGCCGAACCCGGTCGACGTCCGCTCGGTCGAAGTAGTTCGGCGTGAACACGAGCACGGCGTGGTCCGCCTCGCCGAACGCCTTGCACCCGGCCCGGGTCGTGACCGTCGCGTCCCAGAACCGCTCGGCCGCGACGTCGTCGACCACCGCGTCCCAGAGCTCGTCGACCGCTTCTGAGGGGCGCTCGACGAGCCACTTCCCGCTCAGGTACGTCGTTTCGAGGGCGAACCGGTCGACGTCGGCGACCCGCTCGGCGTCGGCCGGGAGCGATCCCTCCCCGTCCCGCTCGACCGCCGGGAGGTCCGCCTCCGTCGTCGCCGCGGGCCGCGTCACGCCGTGCCTCGGGAAGTAGCCGTCGCGGGCCTCCCGCGGGAACCCCGTCACGTCCTTCACTCGGAGCCAGTGCCGCCCCGCCTCGTCGATCTCGGTGGGCGAGCGCTCGGTGACCATGGCCCCCGTTCCGTCTCCCGAGAGAAAACGCTCCCGGCGCCGAGGGAGCGGGAGCCACCCGATCCGAACCGCCCTCAGATCCGCCGGAAGTCGCCGAGCCGCGTCCCGTCCAGGAGGTACGCGTCGCCCGCCGGGAGCGCGTCGGGGAGGAACGGCGCGAGGAACGACTGCCCGTCGACGTTCGCCCACGTTCCCCCGGAACGCTCGTTGAACGCCGGGAAGACGACGAGTTCGGGGGGATCTGCGGAGACATCCCCGTCCGCGCCGAGACCGCCCTCAACGAACGCGTCCGGGTCGAGTTCGCCGCGGAGCCACGCGCGCTCGACGCGCGAGCCGCCGACCGCGTCCTCCAGCCGGACCTGGGGGTGCTCGTGGCCCATGCACACCACGTCGGCGTCGAGGAGCGCCGGGTCCGGCCACGTGTGGCCGTGGAGGACCGCGACGCGACCGGTCCGGCTCCGAGCCGGTTCGTCGCCGCCGTCGGCAGCCCCGTCGAGGAGCCCGCCGCCGGCCCCGATCACGTCCAGGTCGTCGGCGAACGCCTCGGCGACGCCCGCGTCGTGGTTGCCCTCGACGAGCGTCATCGGGACGCGGTCGGTCACCGCGCGGACGAGCGCCTCCAGTTCCTCGCGCTCCTCGCCCTCCGGCGCCGCGATCCGGTGCGCGAGGTCGCCGAGGACGACGAGCCGGTCGGCGTCGGTCTCGGCGATCAGGGCGCAGAGCCGCTCGCGGCGCTCGTCGGCCCGGTCGTCGAGCTCGACGCCGCGCTCGTAGCGCAGCCCGACCTCGACGCCGGCGTGGACGTCGGCGACGAGCAGCGCGCGCTCCCGGCCGAGATCCGCGACGGCGGCCGGCTCGCCGACGACCGGCTCGACCGCGGCCGACTCCGCGCGCGCCATCAGATCGGCTTGAGCACGCCGTCGCCGGGCTCGTAGCACTTCCCGCTCATCAGCGCGTCTCGGATCGCGTCCTCGACCGCGTCGGCGGCGGCGCCGTGCTCGTCGACCACGCGCTCGACGACCGCCTCGCGGTCGGCCCCGTCGCCGTCGTCGAGCGCGTCCATGGCGTCGACGACCGCGTCTTCGAGGTCGACCGCTTCGGCGGCCCCGTCGCCTTCCTCCGACTCGGCGGCCTCGCCCCCGGCGTCCGACTCGGCGGTCGCGACCGCCTCGTCGCCTCCGGCCGCGTCGCCGGTCGCGTCGTCGTCGGTCGCTCCGACCGGCTCGGCGTCGACGTCGGTCGCCGCGGCGTCCTCGGGCGTCTCCTGCAGCTCCTCCGGATCCGGCACGTCGATGTCGGCCTCCCCGGGCTCGCCGACCTCGGAGCCGGTGGCGAAGTCGGTGCCGAACTCGGACTCGATCTCCTCGCGCTCCGCCTCGTCGAGCTCGTACATCTCGTCGCCCGCGGGGTCGGCGGCGTCCGGATCGGCCGAGGCCTCGGCGTCGGTCCCGCCGCCGACCGACCCTCCCGCGTCGAGGTCGTCGCCGGTCTCGAAGTCACCGAGGCCGCCGCCTCCCGCGTCGGTCGCGGGCTCCGCGGCGTCGTCGCTATCGGCGGCGTCGGCCGCGTCCTCGACCGTGTCGCCCGCCGTCGCGTCGGCCGCGCCGCCGGCCGCCTCGGTCCCGACCTCGTCGGGGTCGCCCTCGCCGACGCCCGTCGTCCCGCTCGACTCGGCCGACTCGGAGTCGCCGCCCGCGCCGACCGTCGCGGTCGATTCGACCTCCCCCTCGTCGGCGGCCGTCCCGGTCTCGTCGATCGTTTCGGTCTCGTCGGCCGTCCCGATTTCGTCGGCCGTCCCGGTCTCGTCACCCGCTCCGACCTCGGTCGCCGGTCCGCCGGCTCCCGACGGCGCCGCGGCCCCCGTCGGCGCCTCGATCGTCACGTCGGTCCCCGGGAGCGCGCCGACGGTCGCGTCGCCCCCGGCGTCCGGCGCGAGGTCGAGCGGACGGACCTCGTCGCGGTCGCCGGCGATCAGCTCCAGCGCGTCGACGGCGAGCCGCCGGACCGCCTCGACGTACGCGGTCGAGGTGTCGTAGTGCTCGATCGCCTTCGGGATCCCCGCCGCGAGCGACGCGGGCGCGCCGCCGGATTCGAGGGCCGCGCGGAGCTCGTCGCCGCGGAGGTCCGAATCGAGCGCCGCCGCGAAGACGGCGAGGCGGTCGAGCGTCGCTTCCGCGGCGGAGACGACCCAGCGGTCCCGGGTGTCGGCGTCGACCTCGTTGAGGCTCTCGGGGCGGACCGAGGTGAACACCCGGTCGGAGTCCTCCGGCTCGAAGGTGCGCGCCTTCCCCGTGAGCGCGACGAACGCCGGCGGGTCGGCGCGTTCGAGGAACGCCTGCGCCTCGGGCTGGTACTGGCCGGCGTATGTGACGAACGCGCCGGAGGGGTCGACGACCCGCCCGCGGCGCGTCTCGTCGTTGACGCGCTCGACCTCGGTGAGCACGCCCGCGACGAACAGCCGGTTCACGCGCGCGCCGGTCGGCGTGACGACGTAGTTCGGCGCGCGCTCCTCGTCGCTCTCGGAGTACGAGAGGGTGGCGCCGTCGAACTCGGCGGCGAACACCCGGTGGGCGACCTCGCGGGCGCCCGGCCCGTCGTCGCTCATTCGCCCACCTCCGCGAGCGCGACGCGGGCGCGCTCGGCCGGGTCGTCGTCCGCGAGCTCGAACTCGCTCGCGTCGAGGTTGGCCCCGTAGTCGTCGACCGAGAGGCTCCCGCGGACGCGGTAGGCGCGCCCGACCAGCGAGTCGGCGATCGACTCGGCGACGACCTCCTTGTCCATCGCCTCTTTCGCCGCGGCGAGCGCGTCGTCGAGCCCGCCGCCGTACACCTCGGCGGTGAGCTCGTCGTCGAGGACGACGGTGACGGTGTCGGTGCCGTCGTCCAGGATCGCCTTCACCCGCAGGTCGTCCTCGCCGTCGACGTCGCCGTGGCTCCGGCACTGCCCGTTCTGGACGACGCGGCCGCAGTCGGGACAGCGCTCGATGAGCCCGGAGCCGTCCCGAATTTCGAGGACGTTGCCGACGACCTCGACGTCGAACATGCCGCCGGAGGCGACCGCCTCGCCGACCGAGAGGCGGGGGGCGTCCTCGGCGACCTCGACGGGGTCGGGGAGGGGGGTGACCGCCGAGAACTCGGTGAGGTTGATCGAGGGGACGCCGCGGAACTCGCGGACGTACACGTCCTCGATCCGGAGGTCGGCGCCCGGCTCCAGCTCCGGGCGGGGCTGCCAGTCGGTGAACGGGAGCTTCGCGGTCGCGTCGCCGACGACCCCCTCCAGGATCTCCGTCTCGCCGTCGCGCCCGGAGATCGTCTTCTCGTCGACCTCCAGCACGCGGACCTCGACGTTGCGTCCGCGGTCGCCGGCCGCGATGTCGACGAGGTCGCGGTCGCCGCCGACCTCGCGATCGACTTCGACCGGATCGTCCGCGATGGCGACGGTGGTGGAGTCGTTGAGGTTGAGCTCCGGCGCGCCCTCCCACTCGCGGACGCCGGCGTTGCCGATCGTCAGCGAGTCGCCGGGCTCGAACCCGAAGTCCTGCCAGGCGGTGTAGGAGATGACGCCCGTCTCGTCGGCGACCTCCCCCTCGCGGATCGTGAGGTCGTCGCCCTGGTACCGGATCGTCCGCGTTCCCTGCGTGAGGACTTTGACCGTCACCGTCACGCCGTCGTGGTCGGTGGTGATCTCGCCGACGTCGACGGCGTCCGGCGTCGGCGTCGAGCCGCCGCCACCGCCGCCGTGCTTCCGGCGGACGCTCTGTTTCGCCTCGTCGATCGGGACGCTGTACTCCAGTAGGTTCTCCAAGTCGGCTTTGACCTCCTCTTTGTCGACGCCGAGGTCGGAGGCGAGCTCCTCGGCATGGCTGTTGACGTCCATCGGAGTCGACTTCGACGCGACCGCACAAAAGGATTCACCACCCGGGGAGCGGTCCCGGCGCGACCCCGGCGCGACCCCGACGCGAGGGCCGGCCGCTCGGGACGGCGACCGGGCGTCGACGCCGGTACTGCTAAATCGCCCCCGTCCGCAACGTGGGGCATGGACGAGATCGATATCGACGCGCGCGTCACGGGGGAGCGAACCGTCATCGACGTGACCGGCACCCGCGACGTCGCGGTCGTCGTCCGCTCCGCGGGCGGCGAGCGGATCTACCTCCCGCCGGAGGGGTTCGACGAGCCCGTCTCGGGGTCGCCGTACACCTCGCCGTATCAGGGCGGGGGCGGGATCGACGGCGAGGAGAGCCCGTACGGCGGGGAGACCGGGAGCACGCGCGGCGTGATCGAGACGGCCGAGGGGTTCCGGATCACCCACCCGGAGACGGCGACCGAGTTCGACGTGTACCGCGGCGACGAGGAGGCGGCGGAATAGCGATCGAACCGGTCCGAGCGCCCGCCCTCCCTCACGTCCTCGGACACCGCCGGCGCGTCTCCCGCTGAGTTCTCGGACACCGCCGGCGCGCCCTACGCGACCTCCTCGTACACCGCCAGCGTGTCCTCCGCCACGTCCAGCCACTCGCGGCGCTCGTACTGCGGCGGCTCCTCGCGGTCGAGCGCCTCGATGAGCCCGTCGACGATCGACTCCGAGTCCGTCTCGACCTCCACGAGACAGCCGTCGGGCAGCACCTCGGCGACGCCCGAGGGCGTCGCGACGACCTGCGTCCCCGCCTCCAGCGCCTCCGTGATCGTGATCCCGAACGGCTCCGCGTACGAGGGGGAGACGAACGCGTCCGACGCGGCGTAGTAGTCGCCGAGCTCCGCCTCGGGGACGTAGCCGACGAACTCGACCCGGTCCTCGATGCCGAGCAGCTCGGTGAACCGCTTCAGCTGCTCGGTCTGGTGGCCCGACCCGCCGACGACGAGCGTCACGTCGCGCCCGCGGAGCTTCTTCACCGCGTACAGCAGGTGCGAGATTCCCTTCTGGTCCGTGTGTCTCCCGACGAAGAACAGCATCTCGCCGTCGATGCCGAGGTCCTCGCGGACGTCCTTGCCGGAGAACGTCGGCGTCGAGAACCCGTTGTAGACGACGCGGGAGTCGGCGTCGTACAGCTCCCTGATGTCGCCGCGGACGATCTCGCTGACGGCGATGTTCGTGTCGGCGGCGTTCGCGAGCCGGCGTTCGGTCTCGACCTCGCGGCTCGGCGGGTCGATGTTGCGGTCGCTCGCGAGCGAGTGGAACGACGAGACCCACGTCGCGTCCGAGGCGCGCGCGGCCTGCCGCCCCGGAGCGTAGCCGAACCAGTCGTGCGTGTGGATCACGTCGTGGTCGGGCGCCAGCTCCGCGAACCGGTCGCTGAGGCGCTCGATGCGGGCGGCGATGTCGCCGTCGCCGGTCTCGACCGGTTCGAGGCCCGGCTCGTCGTCCGGGGCGAACTCCGCGGGCAACACGAGGGTGGCCTCCACCCCGAGGTCGTCGCGGAGCCCGGAGAACAGTTCGCCGACGTGGACGTCGAGCCCGCCGGTGATGTTCGGCGGGTACCCCCATCCCAGCATGAGTACGCTCGGTGGCATGCCTCCTCGTTTCTGGAGTCGACACTTAGGTATGCCCCTCGATCGGCGGGGTAGCGGCTCGCGGAGCGGAACAGACGAGCCGAAAGAGCATGGAACGGCGTCGCGGCGTCCCCTCAGGCCGCCCGCACGGCGTCGCGCAGCGCGTCGGTCCGGTCGGTGATCGCCCCGGCGGCGTCGGCGAGCAGGTCGAGCGGGTCGTCGGACTCCGACTTCACCGTCAGCACCGGCTCCGTCTGGCCGCCGGACTGCTCGGGATTCATGTCGTAGGTCGCGGCCGCGACGCCGTCGGTCTCCAGGAGGACGCCCTTCAGCACGTTCATGAACGTGTGGTCCTCGCCGGCGATCTCGATGCGGAGTTCCGTGTCGGTCTTCTCGATGACCCGCAGTTCCATACTCGTGCGGTCGGGCGAGCGGCGTTTCAAGCTTTCGTCTCCCGGATATCGGGGGATGCGGACGACCCGCACGCCACGGGATCCTTTTTAAATAGCGCGGGCGCAGCCGAGTGTACGGAGATTCGACTCGGCGTCAACAACGAGCGAGCGATGGCGTTCTACGAGACACAGGGGTTCGAGCCGTATCGAAAGCAGTTGACGCGATCGATGGAGTGAGTGGCCGTTTATAACTGGTCCACGGCGGATCGGCGGTGAACACCTCCAAAGCCCCAGTCGCGAGGACGCCGCACGCCCGCTGCGCGCCTCACTCGGTCGCTCACTTCGTTCGGTCCCTCGTTTCGGTGCTTGCGTCGCCTGCGGCGTCCTCGCGACTGCCCCTTTGAGTCCCACCCGACCGCACCGCAACCGCAGCCTCACACCTCCCCAGCCTCGCGGTTCGCGCTCTGCGAGCGCTCACCGCGTCCCTCGCGCGTGCTGCTCGGCCGCGATACGGCCTCGCAGGCACGCGCCACTGCATTACGAACCGTCTTATCACGATCTCTATTTATGAGCGAGATCGTCGCCGCCGCTCTCGCTCACGGGCGTTCACGTCGGCGCCGCCGCTCCGCGGCTGATAAACGGAGAAGTCGCGTCGGCGCGTCGCGAGACGTTACTCGTCGTCGACGGCCACTTCGTCGGCGTCGACGTCGACGGCGGCCTCCTCCTCGGCGGCGACCTCGCGCGGCCGCGCTTCGAGGGTCAGCTTCTGGACCTCGACGCGGCGCAGCGGGTAGATCAGCTTCGCCTCGCCGTAGATCGCCGAGGAGAGGTTCCCCTCGACGATGGCGTCGACGAACGCCTCGAAGGTGCGCTCCTCGGCGGCCGCGTGGACCTTGTCGATCATGACGCGGCGGATCGCCTTCTCCTGGGAGCGGTCGGCCTTCTTCGTCGTCAGCGCGACGGGCTGAACGCGGATGCGGTAGTCGTCCGTCGTCAGCACCGTGATCGACGCCTCGACCTTCGAGGCGCCGCGGCGGACGAGCGAGCGCAGGTAGTCCCGCGTGAGCTCGTACGTGATGAACTCGGTGTACGCCGTGTCGCTGCCGACGTCGGTGATCTTGAAGGTCAGCTTCGTGTTGTTCGCGCCGGAGTCGCCGGTCAGCTCGCCCAGCGTCGTCGTGATCGTGCGGCCGACGACCTGGTCGGGCTCCTCGGCGAGCGTCTCGCCGAGCTCCTGCCGGTCGAACTGTTCGGGCGCCAGCACGGTGTACCAGCGCTTCTGTTCTCTGCTCTTGGATACGGATCGTTCGCTCATGTGTTAGTGTCTGTGTCGCCGTTGGTGTCGGAGCGGCGCGCTCCGCCGTCGGCCGCGAGGTGCGCCCTCGCGCGCTCGACGAGTCTGTCCGCGACGCGCAGGTTCACGACGTGGTCGTCCGCGGTCGCCCGCAGCCCGCCGGTGGTGGGCCGCTCGATCGCGCACTCGATCGCGTCGCCGTCGACGCGGGTGGCCATCGAGTCGGTCTCGTCCGGCGCGAGCGCGGCGGCGACGAGGGCGGCGTCGGCGTGGGTCGTCCGGACGGTCGCCGTCCGGGTCGCCCCGTCGCCCCGCGTCTCGTCGCCTCGGGCTCCGCCGGCGGACTCGCCGGCGTCGGTCCGCGGCTCGTCCCCGCTCATAGCGCCTCCCTGAGCGCGGCGAGCGCGCCCGTGACGTCGCCGTCGGTCTCGTTCCCGCGTCCGTTCTCGCTCGCCTCGTCGACCGCGCCGACCGCGATCCCGCCGCGGTCGGCGGTCCCCCAGCCGTCGCCGCCGACCTCGGCCGCGACCGACCGGCAGGCGTCGCCGAGCCCGACCGGTTCGGTCGCGGCGGCGGCGAGCCGGCCCGCGGTCTCGTCGACCGCGACGGCGACCGGCTCGGGCGACCGGAAGTCGCGGGCGAGCCGGGCGACGGTCGGGAGGACGGCGGCCGCGTCGCCCGCGGCGTCGCCATCTTCGGCGCGGCCGGCGCCGACGCCCGCCGCGACGTCGACGCGGACGACGACGCAGCCGTCGTACCGGCCGGTCGTCGCGGCGTCGAGCGCGCGGTGCGCCGCCAGTCCGTGCGAGCGCCACGCGTCGAGCGCGGCGGTCGCGAGGTCGTCGCCCGGGTCGGCGGCGAGCGCCAGCGCGACCCCCGTGCCGGGGGCCTCGCGGGCCAGCGCGTCAAGGACGTCGGCGTAGCCGCCGACCGTCTCGAACGGCGCCGCGTCCCCGACCGCCTCGTACGGACGGAGCGCGCGCTCGACCGCGGAGGCGGCCCGCGCGATCGCCCCGTCCGCGTCCGCGACGTCGACGGCGACCAGCGACGCGAGGCGTCGCCGGGCGTCGTCGTCGAGCTCGGCCGGGAGTCCGAGCTCAGCGAGCGCGGCGCGCGCGCCCTCCGTGTCGCCGGAGTACGGCGTCCGGACGAGCGTCGACGCCGCGAGTCCGTCCGCGAGATCCGCGGTCGGGATCGCGACGCCGGGCCGCCGGCGGACGAGCTCCGACGCCTCCGCGGCGTCGAGCGCGTCGCCCGAGCCGTCCGTTCCGGGGACGGAGCCGGCCGCGACGACGCCCGCGAGGGCGACGACGGGGTCCGGCTCGATACCGAGCGCGCGCGAGACCGCGAACGCGTCCGCGCTCGCCGGGCGTCCGGCGCCGGGAATCGCGTGCGCCCCGCGCGCCGCGCCGACGGTCACCGCGACGCCGTCGTCGGCGTCGTCGGGAACGGGGTCGGCGGCGACCCGGACCTGGAACGGCGTGCCGACGGCTCGCAGCGCTCCGGCGAGCAGCCCCGCGGCCGCCAGCGCGTCGCCGTCGTCGGTCGCGACGAGCCGGGCGAACGGCGCGTCTGCGAGGACGTCGGCGAGGGCGTCGGGGGCGGGCGTGGCGGTCGTCGCTTCGGTCATGGGTACGGGTTCGTGTGGTCTGCGTGTCGCGTCGTCTCCGGTTACCTCTCGGTTCGTCGGTGTCGCTGCCCGGCGTCGTTACTCGTCGCCGACCAGCTCGGCGGCGCGCTCGTAGGTGTACGTGAACTCCTCGTCGATCTCGTCGCCGCGGTAGTAGTTCGCGAGGCGGCGGATCTTCGACTCGGTGTTCTGGAGCGCGCGCTTGTTCTGGTGGTCCTGGCCGTTGTCCGCCATGTGCTCGCGGAGGCGAACGGCGCGTTCCATCAGATTGTAGAGGTCCTCGGGGTACTCCGGCTCGGCGTCGTGCTCCTCGAGGATCTCGGTGACCTTCTTGCCGGTCGCCAGCTTCACGTCCGGCACCGGGACGCCCTTGACGCCCTCGTCGCGCAGCTTGAGGCCGATGACGCTGGGGTCGTGGCCCTGCTCCGCCAGTTCGACGACGCGGGATTCGATCGCCTCCGCGTCGACGTCGCTCCACTCCGGGTTCTCGTCCGTCGCCGGCTTGTCCGAACCGGACGAACCGCGACGGCGCGTGTGCATTCGTGCCATTGTCTGAAATTGGAACGGCACAACCACAACGTGACCGCGGCTCCGCGCGGCGCGGCTGTCGGGCGCTCGCGTCGAGCGAGCGGTCGGGGGCCGATCCGCGCGAACGGACCGGCCCGAGCCGCGACGCCGGAGGCGTCGGTGCACTGCTACATTCCCAAGCCGCGGGCGAAGAGGCCCCGGCGAGTCGGATTTGCAGCTGTGCTGTTCCCGTCCGTGACGACGCCGGCGGGGTTCTTAAGCGTGTTCTTGTGGATCGCGGCGTGTCCGGGCGGAAACCGATTCGGGATCCGGCCGCCGGGTGGCCGACCCGAAAAAGGAGGGTTTAGGTGGACCCTCCGTCTCCGAGCGCGTAGGAGAAACGCATGACGGGTCCCCCAGACGACGAGACGCGAAATCGGATCGACGACGAACCGCCCGGTGGCGAACCACCCGCGGACGCACCCGATGACGCGACCGGCGAGCCGGTCCCCGTCGCCGACGGCGGATTCGCCGACGAGTCGGCGTCGACGGACAGCCCCCGGATCAGCTTCTACGGCGGCAAGTGGGCGAGCACGGTGCCGATCGCCTTCTTCATCGCCTGGGCGATCGTCCAGAGCGGGGTCCTCGGCATCGGCGACACGAACGGCCTCGTCATCGGCGCGCTCGTCGGGACCATCCTCGGGATGTTCCTCGTGCGCGGGGACTGGAAGGCGTACGCCGACACCATCTTCGAGGGGATGACTCAGCGCGTCGCCGCGACCGCGATCGTGGCGTGGCTGTGGGCCGGGATGTTCGCCGAGACGCTGCAGGTCGGCGGCTTCGTGGAGGGGCTCATCTTCGCGGCCGACGCGCTGAACGTCGGCGCGACCACCTTCCCCGCGGCCGCGTTCGTCCTCTGCGGCCTGCTCGCGACCGGGATTGGGACGGGGTACGGCGCGACCGTCGCGTTCGTCACCCTCTTCTTCCCGGCCGGGGTCCTCCTCGGCGCGAACCCGGTGCTGCTGTTCGCCGCGATCCTCTCGGGTGCCGTCTTCGGCGACAATCTCGCGCCCGTGAGCGACACGACGATCGTGAGCGCGGTGACCCAGGACGCCGACATCGGCGGCGTCGTCGCCTCGCGGTTCAAGTACGCGATCCTCGCCGCGGTGCCGGCGTTCGCCGCGTACCTGATCATGGGGTCGGTGCTCTCGGGCGCGAGCCTGGAGGGGGCGGCCGCGCTCCGCGAGTCCGCGACGGCGCCCGGACTAGTCCACCTGATCTCGATGGGCGTCGTCATCGCGACGGCGGTCGCGGGCCGCCACATCGTCGAGGCGATCTCGTGGGGGCTGATCGTCGCCGTCGCGTTCAACCTCGCGTTCGGGCTCTCGTCGGTCGCCGACGTCCTCGTGTTCACGACGACCGAGCCGACGCCCGCCGCGGCGCTCCCGTTCGTGCGGGTCGGCGAGACCGCGGGCGT
Source organism: Halorubrum rutilum (assembly GCF_024494565.1). The sequence continues at coordinate 345,693 of NZ_JANHDN010000003.1, read as the reverse complement.
CGGCGGCAGCCTCTACTCGGGCGCGGTCGGCTTCTTCCCGCTCATCGTCCTGACCCTGCTGATCGTGGCGATGGCGCAGATCATGATCCGCGGCGGCGGCTTCGAGGCGATCCTGGAGTTCCTGCTCGACTCGGTCGCGACCACCGTCCGCCGCGCCGAGCTGACGATGGTGCTCGGCACGGCGGCGATCAACGGGATGATCACGATCAACACCGCCGCGGAGATCGCGATCGCCCCGTATATCGCCCGGCTCGGCGAGAAGTTCAACATCAACGGCTACCGGCGCGCGAACATCCTCGACGCCAACACCTCGGCGCTGGGGTACATCTTCCCGTGGGCCGGCGGCGTGCTGGTGGGGTACCAGGTGATGGTCGGCCCCGACGGGCTCGGCGAGCAGTACGGTCCCGAGATGGTCGTCAACCCGATCGAGGTCGTGCCGTACGTGTTCCACGGCTGGTTCCTCGTTATCGTCTTCCTGCTGGCCGCGGTCACCGGCTTCGGGCGGGAGTACATCCCCGACCGGATCTCCGAGGAGGTGTCGCGCGCGTGAGCCGCTTCGAGAAGTTCCTCGCCGGCTGGTCGCTCCGGAGCTCGACCCCCGACTACGAGCCCGGCGACGTGATCGAGGTGATGGTCACCGGTGCGGAGGGAGACGGGGCCGTCGCCCGCATCGGCGACTCGACGCTGCGGATCGACGGCGCGCCCGAGGACGCGCTCGACACTCGCGTCCGGGTCGCGGTCGAGACGTGGGACGAGACGGCCCACCGCGGCACCGGGACCTACAGGGAGACGGTCGGCGAGAGCGCGTTCTGATCGGCTCGCGTCACTCCCTTTTCTCGAATTCGATGGCTGCGAGTCGACGGTGAAGCCCTCCAAAGTCCCAGCCGCTCGGCTATACGTGATCGCTGACTTCGCGGTGACCTTTCCCAAAGCCCCAGGCGCGACGACTCGCGCGGCTTGCTGCGCTCCTCAGTCGCTCGTTTCACTCGCTCCTTGCGGTGCTTACTGCGCCGGGCTTCGTCCTCGCGCCTGCCCCTTTGAATCCCGCCCGTCCGCAACCGCACCGCGCCTCACGCCTCCCCAGCCTCGTCAGTCGTCCTCCGCTTCGCTCCGGACGACTGACTCCCTCGCACGCGCTCCTCGCGCCCGAGGGGCGCTCGGAGGCGCGCGCCACCGCATTGCTTCCATCTCGACCGACGCGAATCGCCGCGGACCGGGGCGCTTTTTAAGTCGACTACCGAAGTACGGAGCGTGCTATCGGTCGAGCTCCACGCGCACTCCGCGCTGTCCTACGACGGGCGCGACCCGGTCGATCTGCTCTTGGAGCAGGCGGCCGCGGTCGGGCTCGACGCGCTCGCCGTCACCGACCACGACGAGATCGACGCCAGCGTCGAGGCGGCCGAGCGGGCCTCCGACTACGGGCTCGTCGGCATCGTCGGCATGGAGGTGACCTGCGCGGCCGGCCACGTGCTCGCGTTCGGCATCGACGAGCGCGTCGAGAGCGGGCTCCCCTTCGACGAGACGCTCGACCGGATCCGCGACCAGGGCGGGATCGCGGTCGTCCCCCACCCCTTCCAGAAGTCCCGCCACGGCGTCGCCGCCCACATCACCGACGAGCAGCTGTCGGGCGCCGACGCCCTCGAAGTGTACAACTCCCGGCTGTTCACGGGCCGCTCGAACCGACAGGCCGAGAAGTTCGCGCTCCGGAACCGGATCCCGATGACCGCCGGCAGCGACGCCCACATCTCGGAGATGGTCGGCCAGGCCGTGACCGAGGTCGGCGCCGACGAGCGCTCGGCCGACGCGATCCTCTCCGCGATCCGCGACGGCCGGACCAGCGTCGTCGGGAAGCGCACCCCGTGGCGCGTCTCGCTCCGCCAGTTCGGCGGCGGCGCCAAGCGCCGCGCGCTCCGCGCGCTCGACGCGCTCCGGTAGCCCGCGATGGCGGACACTCTCTCTTCGGACCTGCGCGGCGCGTCGCCCGAGACCGTTCGCGACGCCCTCCGCGACGGCGACCCCTTCCCCGGCGGGCGCGGCTTCGCCGGGTTGCTCGCGGATCCCCCCGACCGCGAGGGCCCGGTCCTCGTCCGCGACGCGCTCGGCCGCCGGCCGCTGTTCGTCGAGCGGGGCGCGGCGGAGCCGGAATCCGGGGACCGGTCCGCGGCCGGGCGCGATCCGACGGCCCCCGGCGCGTGGAGCTTCGACCGGACCGCCCTCGACGACCCGACGCCGGTTCCGGCCGGGAGCGTCGCGTCGGACGCGGAGACCGAGCGCGTCTGGTCGCTTCCGAGCGAGGAGCCGGCCGATCCGGAGTCCGCGCAGGCGGCGGTCGAGGACGCGCTCGACGCCGCGCTCGACGACCTCGGCGCGGGCGGTTCCGATGCGGCCGGTCCCGAAACGGAAGGCGGCGGAGCCGACCTCGCGGTCGCCTTCTCCGGCGGCGTCGACTCCGGGCTCGTCGCCGCCGGCGCCCCCGACGCGCCCTGTTACGTCGCCGGTTTCGAGGAGTGCCACGACGTCGCGGCGGCGCGCGAGGCGGCCGCGGCGATGGACCGCGACCTGCGCGTCGTCGAGATCACCCACGGGACGCTCCTGCGCGCCGTCCGCGAGGTCGCCGCCGCGACGGGCCGCCGCAACCCGATGGACCTGGCGATCGCGGCGCCGCTGTACCTCGCGGCCGAGGCGGCCGCGGCCGACGGAATCGATCGGCTCGCGGTCGGTCAGGGCGCCGACGAGCTGTTCGGCGGGTACAGCAAGGTCGTCGACCCCGTGGCCGACGACCGGGTCGACGCCGACACCGTGCGGGGCGCCCGGACCGAGACCGTTCGCACGCTCCCCGACCAGCTCGAACGCGACGTCCCCGCGCTCCGCGCGGCCGGGGTCGACCCGGTCGCGCCGCTGCTCGACGACCGGGTCGTCGCCACCGCGCTCGCGCTCCCGGGCGACCTGCTCGCGAGCGACGGGGAGCGGAAGGTCGCGCTCCGGCGGGCGGCGACCGGGCGCGTGCCCGAATCGGTCCGGACGGCCGACAAGAAGGCGGTCCAGTACGGGACGTACGTCTCCCGCGAGCTCGACCGGCTCGCGCGGCGGGCCGGGTTCAAGCGGCGCATGGACGACCACGTCGGGCGGTACCTCGACGACCTGCTGGCGGGCGACTGACTCGCGACGCGGTCGCTCCGCGTTCGACGGAGTTCGACGAAAAACGGCCCGCGAGGGCCGCTGCTGACCAAGCCGCCGTATGGAGTACCAGTCCTACGGCCGACGCCCGATCGTTCGGGCGTCTGGTGACGAATGACGGGGACCGGTATAAAATACGGGGAGTAGTGACAAATATGACTGTCGCGGTCGGCGTATAGCTGACGATCGGGCACTGAAACGGCGGTTTCGAGTCAGATACGCCGGTCTGCGTGTCGGAAGGGAAACGAAACCGCACGCGTATCCGACCCGCGATCGACGCGCGGTCGACCGCGGGCCGACTGCTACGCGCGGTCGACCGCGGGCCGACCGCGACGGGCTCGGTCCCGACCGAGCGCTCACCGGACGAGGTACGGGTCGCTCCCCGCGACGAAGCGCCCGAGGTCGCTCTCGCGACGGAAGTCGGTCGACCGGAGCTCTCGGAGCGCGTCGACGAGCCGGTCGGCGTCGCCCGCCTCCCACTCGGCGGGGTCCCTGATCGGGAGGACGAGCCAGCCGGAGCCGAGGAGCTCCTCGCCGTGGAGCGCCGCCATGTCGACCTCGGTCTTCCACGCCCGCGCCGTGTACTGTTCGAGGACGTGCTCGGTCGCCCTGGCGCCGACCGGGAGGAGGACGTGCGCGGCGATCGCCCTGAGCTCGGCGTCGAAGAACCGCTCCATGTCGTCGTACGACGCCGCGGTCGGCTCCCCGTCGGGCACGCACATGTGGAGGTACGAGAGGTACGTGCGCTCGGTGCGGACCGGCTCCGACTCCGCGTCTCCGCCCGTCCCGTCCGGCGCGACGCCCTCGGCGACTCCCGCGATCAGTCCCCCCTCGGTCAGCGCCGAGAGGAACGCCGGCGACCACGGCTCGCCGGTGAACGGGACGCCCGTCCCGACGCCGCCGTGGGTCCCGGGGTGGTCGCCGACGACGTGGAAGTCGGCGTTGGCGTCGCCGTAGCCCGGGACGAACGACCCGCAGTCCGGCCGCATCCCGAAGGGGTTGCGGGTCCGGTCCGTAACGTTCTGCACGCCACACCGTAGGCGACGCCCAGAATAAATCCCGTTCGGTCCGCGGCCGGACGCCCTCGCCGCCGCTCCGCCGCCGCCCCCGCCACACCGACCGCGAGGGCTCCCTCGGGTCCCCGAGAGCCCCGGATGCGAGGCGCACGAGGCGCGATGGTTACGCGTAACTTACGGAAATGAGCGGGGTTCACACCGCCGTGGATATCCCGATTCCGACGCCCCGCCGGTTATATTTCATAATCGTTAATTTACGACCCGAAACCGCACGACAGCGTCGAGGTTCTCGACGAACGCGCCCCGGAAAGTATTTATATACTCCTCCGTTCCGGTCGTCCGAAGACCCATGTTCGACCGCATCCGCTCGGCGGCCCTCTTCGGGATCCACCAAGCGACCGTCGCGATCGGTATCTCGCTGTTCCCGGTGGCCGTCTTCGCTCGCACGCGCCTCGGAATCAACGTCCCCGTCGGCCGGCTCGTGGAGACCACCGGCGAGGTGTACGAGCGCGTCGAGGAGTAGGCGATCCCCTTCCGATCCGAACCGTTCGTCGCCCCCCCCTAGCGACCGCGCCGCCGGCGACGCGACGGAGGTGTCACGGGGATGCGACGGCGACGCGCGGACCGCGACGGCCCGCGACGAATAGGCCCGTCGGAACCGGCGGGCGGTCCCCGAAGGGTTGCCTTTATCAGCGCGCCGGGCCAACGGAGTCGTAATGCGAACACCGACTGGCGACCTCTCCGAGGGGACGGCCGACGAGCTGGGCCGCGACCAGCCCGTCTTCGGACCCGAGCTCGGCGAGTTCGAACACAGCGAGCGCCGCGCGGCGCAGGCCGACGGCGAGGGCGAGATGAAGACCGGCACGACGACCGTCGGCATCAAGACCGCCGACGGCGTCGTGATGGCGACCGACATGCGCGCCTCGCTCGGCGGCATGGTCTCCTCGAAGGACGTCCAGAAGGTCGAGGAGATCCACCCCCGCGGCGCCCTGACGATCGCCGGCTCCGTCTCCGCCGCCCAGAACCTCATCTCCACGCTGAAGGCCGAGACGAGCCTCTACGAGACCCGCCGCGGCAAGGACATGTCGATGGAGGCGCTGTCGACGCTCACCGGGAACCTCCTCCGGACGGGCGCGTTCTTCATCGTCCAGCCGATCCTCGGCGGCGTCGACGACGACGGCGCCCACATCTACTCCATCGACGCCCTCGGCGGCACCACCGAGGAGGAGTACACCGTCACCGGCTCCGGCTCCCAGTACGCGCTCGGGGTCCTCGAACAGGAGTACCACGACGAGGTCACCGTCGACGAGGCGAAGACCATCGCCGCGAAGGCGATCCAGTCCGCCGTCGAGCGCGACCTCGCGTCCGGCAACGGGATCAACGTCGCCGTCGTCACCGAGGACGGCGTCGACATCACCCGCCACAAGGAGTTCGACGAGCTGCTGTAAGCGGCTCCATCCGCGCCGCCTCGACGACTCGCGTTTCACTTCCTTCCGAACTCGTTCCTTCGAGCCGCGGGTTCTGCGGACTTTCCCGCCCGGGATCCCTTCCGGGTCCGCGCACTCGGGCCGGTCACACCCGACGCCGCCCCGCGTCGCCGGGCGGCGACCGGATCCCGTCGCCCCAGTAGAACCGCGGGCCCAGGAGGAGGTAGCCGCACGCTAAAAAGAGGAGCGCGAACGCGAACCCCTCGCCGATCCACGCCGGGAGGGCGGCGGTGGCCATGTGGCCGGCCGGCGTGAGGATGACGGCGGCCTGCACGACGCCCATCACGAGCGCGTCCTGCGCGTGGAGGTCCGGGTACGTGACCGTCGTCCCCATGAGCACCGCGAACGCGGCGGTCGCCGCGGTCAGGAGCGCGGGGTCGGTGTAGCCGGCGATCACCGCGGCCGCGAGGATCGTCGCCGCCAGCGTGGTCGGCACGCCGACCGTCTCGCGGGCGTCGCTGTCGTACGCCGTGTACAGCCCGAGCCGAGCGACCGCGGCGGCGACGAACAGGGCCGCGACGGCGACGCCGACGCCGACGAGGAGGGGGTCGCTCGCGAGCGAGCCGGCGCCGAGGACGGCGGCCGCCACGAGGGCCGCGGGCGCGACGCCGAACGAGGCCACGTCGGCCAGCGAGTCGAGGTACGGCCCGGCGTCCGTCGACCCGCGGTGCCGGGCGACCACGCCGTCGAGCCCGTCGGCGACCGCGGCGAGCAACACCAGCCGGGCCGCGAGTTCGAGGTCGACCGCGGCCGCGACGACGGCGAGGAAGCCGACGGCCGCGTTCGCCACCGTCACCGCGTCCGCGAGCCCGAGCCGCCCGACGAACCGGAAACGCATACCGGATCGGTCGACGAGGCGGGTTTTAGTGCTTGTTATCTGTCGAGCGGTCGGCCCGCGGGGACGCGAGGTCCCGGTTCGGGGACGCGCGCTCCCGGCTCAGGGCACGTACCAGATCCCCCGGCCGAAGTCGAGCCACTCCCCGACGACGACGTGCGGGAGCGCGATGATGCAGACGAAGATGGTGTAGAAGGCGACCGCCCCCGGGAGCAGCGACCCGCCGGCGAGGGGGTTCGGCGCGACCACCCACAGCGACGTCGCGACCAGCGCGGTCACCAGCGCGCCGACGACGAGCACGCCCCACGCCATCACGACGGAGACGCCCTCGGTCCGGCTCGGTCGCTCCTCCTCGACGACCATGCTCCGGGCGGACTGCCGCAGCGAGTACCACAGCGGGAAGTAGAGCCCGATGGCGATCACGACGGGCACGAAGACGAAGTAGGCGACGAGCAGCAGCGTCTCGAAGGCGTCGAGCAGCCACGAGCGCGTGACGCCCCCGCTCGTCGCGAGCCCCCCGCCGAGGTGGAGGGCGACGCCGAGGCCGTAGACCGCGCCGAGGGCCGTCGTGAACGCCTCGGGCGAGCTCACCGCGGGCCCGGCCAGCGCCCCGTCGAACACGGTCAGCATGTACCCGGTGAACCCGTAGAACGTCTCCGTCCACGCGACGGCCGGGACGATCATCACGGCGCCGCCGCGGACGAGCGCGGCGAGCGCGCGCTGCGGCCGCGAGGCGAGGTGGTCGGTGCCGACGAGCGCGTCCATCACGTGGAGGTCGCCGTGGCCGCCCTTCGCGACCGCCGTGCCGAACGCGAGCGCGAGCGCCGGCAGCGGGGCGACGACGAACAGGCCGACGAAGCCGACGACGAACGCGAGGTACAGCCCCACGTAGCGCGCGCCGAAGGGGAGCCCGCGCCGCCGGAGGTTCGAGAAGTGCTCGTAGCCGCCGTGCGGGAGGTTCAGCGCGACCATCCCGACGAGGTAGACGAGCATCTGCGTCCGCAGTGCGGGCTCGCTTCCGGTCGCGTACACGCCGGCGAACGCGACGGTGAGGACCAGCAGCGCGGCGCGCGAGGCGTCGACGGCGGTCCGTTCCGGTTCTCCGAGGAGTCGGCGACGGGCGCGGCTCACGGCTCGCGTGGACATATCCATATGTACGGGTGCGGGGGTGTTGTGTGCACGCCGAAATTATGGAGTCTTTTAATAACATCTTCCGACGGCCAAGAGTATCAAACCTTAATTCGTCCGCCGACGAAGGGCAAGCCATGCCGGGTTCCCGGGCCCTGTTGGTCCATCCGGAGGAGGGGAGCGATCGCATCACGTCGGCGCTCGGCGCCGCCGGGTTCGACGTGACGACGGTCAACCGCGCCACGTCGGCGATCGCCAAGGTGACCACCGGGGAGTACGACTGCATCGTCAGCGAGTACTCCCTGCCGGGCGACGACGGTCTCGCGCTGGCGGAGGCGATCGAGGAGTCCGACGCGCGGGTTCCGGTCGTGATGTTCTCCGCGGTGGAGGACGACGAGGTCCTCGAGGCCGCCTTCGAGAACGGGGTCGACGAGTTCCTCCACAAGAACGGCTCCGCCTCGATCGACCGGCTCGTGACCGACGTCTCCACGGTCTGCTCCCGAAAGGGGGCGCCGGGCGCCAAGCAGGACGTCTCCGGACACGAACCGAGCGAGGAGGAGGTCAGCCGGGCCGTGCGCGAGGCGCCCGTCGGCGTCAGCCTCAGCGACCCCGAACTCCCGGACTACCCGCTCGTCTACGTCAACGACGCGTGGGAGGAGCACACCGGGTACCCGGCCGACGAGGCACTCGGCCGGAATCCCCGCTTCCTGCAGGGTCCCGGAACGGACCCCGAGACGGTCGACCGGCTCTCGACGGCGATCTCCGAGGAGGAGCAGGTGACCGTCGAGATCCGGAACTACCGCCGGGACGGGACGCCGTTCTGGAACGAGCTGACGGTCGCCCCGGTGTACGGCGCCGACGGCGACTTGGCCCACTACGTCGGGTTCCAGAACGACGTCACCGACCGCAAGCGCGCCGAGCAGCTCGCCGAGGAGCGCGCGGAGAAGCTCGCGACGGAGCGACAGGCCCTCGACCGGGTCCTCGGTCGGGTGAACGGGCTGCTCAGCGAGATCAGCCGGATCCTCGTCGAGAGCCGCGACTCGGAGACCATCGCCGAGCGCGTCTGCGAGGAGATCGCCGACGAGCCGGGGTACATGGGCGGCTGGATCGGCGAGGTGTCGTCGGCCACGGGCCGGCTGGACCTGACCGCGACGTGCGGGATCCCGATCGAGCCGGACGCGTCGTTCGCCCTCGACGAGACCCCCAGCGAGGTCCGGGAGGCGATCGAGACCGAGGAGGTCCACGGGCGGGCGGCCGGGAGCGGCTCGGAGAGCCGGCTCGCGCCGAGCGCGGTCGGCGCCCCCCGCCTCCTCGTCGTCCCGATCACCTACGGTCACCGGCGGTACGGTCTCCTCGGCATCTACAGCAGCGAGGGGAACGCCCTCGACCGGCGCGAGCGCAAGGTGTGCGAGTCGGTCGGGAAGATGATCGCCAACGGCCTCCACTCGGTCGAGACCACCCGGATCCTCACGACCGACCGGGTCGTGGAGCTCGAGGTCGCGATCGGGGACCGCTCGTTCTCGCTCTCGCGCGTCGCCGACGCGGTCGGCGGTCGGATCGAACACCTCGGGACCACGCGCCTCGACGACGACGCCTGCGAGCTGTACCTCAGGGTGACGGACCCCGCGGAGGCCGTGAGCGAGGTCGAGGCGCTCCCGTTCGTGGAGTCCGTCCGACTGGTGTCCGAGACGAACGGCGACGTCACGTTCGCCGTGACCGCGACCGAGTCGCCGCCGCTGACGCGGCTCGCGGAGTTCGGCGGCGTCGTCGTCGAGGCCACCGCGGACGCCACGAGCGCGAACCTGACCATCGAGGCGCCGCCCGAGCAGGACGTGCGCGGGATGCTCGACGTGTTCCGCGCGGAGTACGAGGGCGTCGAGCTCCGCTCCCGCGTCGAGCGGGAGAGCCGCGACCGGAGCCTGACCGAGTTCGCGGCGGCGGTGGACGACCGGCTCACCGACCGCCAGCGGTCGGCGCTGAAGACGGCCGAGCTGAACGGCTACTTCGAGTGGCCCCGGCCGGTCGACGGCTCCGAGATCGCCGAGCGGATGGGGATCACCCGGCAGACGTTCCACCAGCACCTCCGGGCGGCCGAGCGCAAGCTGGTCGAGGCGTACGTGGACCCGCGCTCGCGGAACTGAAGCGACGGCTCGGACGACCCATGTTCACCGCACGCGACTCCGCCGAGATCGACGCCGACGTGGAGGCCGTCTTCGCCTTCCTCGACGACCCGCACAACCACGCCGCCGTCACGCCCCGGCTCGAAGCTGTCAGGGACGTCGAACGACTCCCCAACGGCGGGAAGCGACTGTCGTACACCTACCGGATGGCGGGGCTCGGGATCGACGGGGAGATCGTCCAGACGGTCCACGAGCCGAACGAGCGGATGACCTTCGAGCTCCGCGGTCGGCTGACGGGGACGATCGACCTGACGTTCGAGCCGACGGACGGCGGGACGCGGCTGACCTACGCGGCGGAGTACGACCTCCCCGAGAACGCGCTGACCGCCCTCGGCGAGCCGGTCGTCCGCCGGTTCAACGAGCGGCAGGTGCGGGCGACGCTCGACGCCGTCGCGGAGCGGTTCGAGACGGGTGACGGGGACGGGACGTGAGCGCCGCCGACCCGCGGAACCACCGCCACCGCCCCGCCGCCACGCCGCCGCCGCCCCACCGCCGCCGCGTATCGGCGGCGCAGGCGGCGATTCGGGCGAAGTATTAAGAACGGGATAGCCTAACCTCGGGGCATGGATCCGACTCCCCTCCAGTTCGGCTTCGGCTTCGGTCTGGTGAGCATCGGCCTGCTCTTCCTGCTCTTAGTGGTCATCACGCTCTGGCAGTCGTTCGAGATCGTCGACGCCTACGAGAAGAAGACGCTCACGGTGTTCGGAGAGTACCGGAAGCTGCTCGAACCGGGGATCAACCTGATCCCGCCGTTCGTCTCCCGTACCTACCCGTTCGACATGCGGACGCAGACGCTCGACGTGCCCCGTCAGGAGGCGATCACGCGGGACAACTCGCCGGTGACGGCCGACGCGGTCGTCTACATCAAGGTGATGGACGCGAAGAAGGCGTTCCTCGAAGTGGACGACTACAAGAAGGCCGTCTCGAACCTCGCACAGACCACGCTCCGCGCGGTCCTCGGCGACATGGAGCTCGACGACACGCTGAACAAGCGCCAGGAAATCAACGCGAAGATCCGCAAGGAGCTGGACGAGCCGACGGACGAGTGGGGGATCCGCGTCGAGAGCGTCGAGGTCCGCGAGGTCAATCCCTCAAAGGACGTCCAGCAGGCGATGGAGCAGCAGACCTCCGCCGAGCGCCGCCGCCGCGCGATGATCCTCGAAGCGCAGGGGGAACGCCGCTCCGCGGTCGAGCAGGCGGAGGGCGACAAGCAGTCGAACATCATCCGCGCACAGGGGGAAAAGCAGTCCCAGATCCTCGAGGCGCAGGGGGACGCCATCTCGACGGTGCTGCGCGCGCGCTCCGCCGAGTCGATGGGCGAGCGCGCCATCATCGAGCGCGGCATGGAGACCCTCGAAGAGATCGGGAAAGGCGAGTCCACGACGTTCGTCCTCCCGCAGGAGCTCACGAGTCTGGTGGGGCGCTACGGGAAGGCCCTCTCCGGCTCCGACGTCCAGGAGATGGAGGGGCTCGACGGGAAGGAGTTCGACGACGACACCCGGAAGATGCTCGGGCTCGACGACATCGACGAGATCCTCGGCCAGATCGAGGAGTCGGCCGAGATGGACGTCGAGGAGTTGGAGAAGGAGGCCGAGGCGGTCAAGGCCGGCGGCGCGGGCGCGGATATCAAGTCCGCGGACGAGGTCATCCAGGAGATGGACGAGGAGGAGCCGACCGACGGCGAGGTCGAGCGCGAGACCTAATCGGCCGCGCCTGGGGTCGATAGCCGCTCGGATCCGCCGCGGTCGCCCCGAACGAAGTGCTTTTGTCGAGCCGACGACTAGCGACCTGCGTGACTGACGGCTTCGACGGGCGGAAGCGCGAGACGCTCCGACGGTTCGCCGCGATCGGAGCCGCCGCGCCGTTCGTCGGGACCGCGAGCGCCGACGCCGGGAGCGACGGGGCCGACGCCAACGAGACCCGCGAGGCGATCCGCGGCTACGTGCCGACGACCCCCGGCGCGCACTTCTCGAAGCTCCGCGACGACCTCCGGCTCGGGACCGGCGAGGCGCAGTACCACCTCCGGAAGCTGGAGGAGGCGGGGGAGATCGAGTCGGCGAAGGACGCCGACTACCGCCGGTACTTCCCGGCCGACCGGTTCGACGACCTCGACAAGCGCGCGCTCGGCTACCTCCGCCGCGACACCCCCCGCGGGATGATCCTCGCGCTGCTGCGCGACCCGGGGGCGACCGGGGCCGAACTCGCGGCCGACCTCGGCGTCTCGCGGCCGACGATCAGCGCCGCGGCCGCCGCGCTCGACGACGCCGGGCTGCTCGACCGCAGCGACGGCTACGCCCTGACCGAGCCGGAGCGGCTGCTCACGCTCGCGGTCCGGTACGCCGACTCCTTCGACGCCGACGCCGTCGCGTTCGCCGACGACGCGGCCGAGCTCGTCGCCTACGACCCGTGACCGACGAGCCGTAGCCGACGCCGCCCTCTCGACCCTCTCTCTGCCTACTCCGTGACCATCCACGTCGTCCCGGAGGAGTATCCCCACTTCTCGACGTCGATGTCGGCGGCCGCGTCGGCGACGGCGCCCATGTTCGCGCCGACCTCCTTCGCGGAGAGGTCGAGGTCGTCGGCGATGAGTCGCGACTTGAAGTACGTCCGCTCGCCGGCGTTCTCGCGCAGGTACCGCAAGATGCGCGCCTGTTTCGCGGAGAGGCCGGCGGACTCGACGGCGACCGCGTCCGGGTGGGCAGTGCTCATACCCGACACAGGCGGCGTCCGTTCATAAGCGGGTTGGTAGACCCGATTAACACGCCGCAGTCGGGCGGTTCCTCCCACGAGCGCCGTTCGGGGAGACCTCTCAGCCTCCGATTCCGGTACGAACACCGAACCGCCGGCGCTCCGACTCCGGCCGGCGACCGACGGCTCAGTACGAGTCGGAGACGAACGGCCCGAGCGCCCCCGCCACCGCGGTCGCGAGGGCGTCGGCGCGGTCGACGCGGCCGGCCGTGAGCGCCCCTGCGGCGCCTCCGCGCCGCGCGACGCCCGACGCGTCGAGGACGTCGTCCATCACGGGGCCGAGCTCCTCGCCGCCGTCGATCCGCGCGGCGATGTCGTCGGGCAGCGCGACGCTCGGACCCGCCCCCCGCCCCGTCCGCGACCCGTCCGAGACCGCCGCCCACATGACGAGGAACAGCTCGTCGGCCCCGCCGAACCGCGCGACGCCGCCCTCGATCCCGACGCCGAGGTCGTACGCCCCGGCGTCGAGGACCGCGGCGGCGCGGTTCTCCGCGCCCGCGACCGTCTCCGCGTGGCCCGTCGGCTGCTCGCTCACGCCCGACGGGACGGGGACCGACGCGACCGCGACGGTGGCCGGGTCCCCGGAGAGCTCGTCCGCCAGGTCGCGCCCCCGCGACGATTCGAGGACCCGTTCGACCGCGCGCCGCTTCACCGGGTTGCCGCTGCCGACGCCGACTCGCATACCGGCGGTTGGGCGACGGGGTACGAATAGGCGTCGGGTCGGGCTCGGGGACGGCTCCCGCGCGGCTACGGGTTCGCCCCCGGGAACGCCTCCGGGTGGAACAGCGCGGCCAGCCGCTCCACGCCGTCGATCAGCGCCGGGCTCGGCTGGTTCAGCAGGGAGTCGTCGATCACGTGGACGGGCGCGTCGACGGCCCAGTCGCGCTCCGCGACCGTCGCGGGGTCCACCCGGTCGCCGTGACCGCAGACGTGGACGACGAGGTGGTCGGGGGCGGCGCCCTCGACGCTCGCGAGGTCGACCTCGCGGGAGCGCTCGCCGGGGTCGACGAAGGGGTAACGACCCCCCGCGGCGCGCACGGCGTCGGGCACCCAGTTGCCGGCCGCCATCGGCGGGTCCGACCACTCCTCGCAGTAGACGGTCGGGCGCGGGCGGTCGGCGACCGCCTCGGCGACCCGATCGAGCCGCCCTCGGGACTCCTCGGCGAGCCGGTCGCCCGCCTCGGGACGCCCCACGTCGTCGCCGCGGGCGGCGAACGACGCGACCGCCTCGTCGAGCGTCGCCGGCTCGCGGTGCCGGACGTCGAACCCGCGGTCGCGACACGCGTCGGCGAGGTCGGCCTGGAGGCCGTCGCTCGTGAGGACGACGTCGGGGTCGAGGTCGGCGACGCGGTCGAGGTCGGGGTTCAGCCAGCCGCCGACGCCGACCGGGGACTCCCCGCCGTGCGCCGACCCCGCCTCGGCCGGCGGGTCGCAGTGGTGCGTGACGCCGACGAGCGTCTCGGCGCCGCCGAGCGCGGTCACGGTCGCGGTCGCGCTCGGGGCCAGCGAGACGACGCGGGGAGCGGTCATCGCTTCGGTCTCGGTGCGCCGGCGGCCCAAACGTTTCGGTCGGCGGGCGGTCGTCCGGACCGTCCGGGTCGTCCGGCGGTCGCCCGAGCGACGACCGGGTCGCCTCCCCGGTCCCGTCGCCGCCGAAAACGCGTGATAGATCGTGTCCTTTCGTCGGGTCTCCGGCGACACGTTCCGGTCGTTTTAAGTTCGGTTCCGCCGTCTACTGGGTAAGATCGCTCTCGGACCGTGTTCAGTTACCGAGAGGGGGTTTAGCCATGAGTGAACGACTACACACGCGGGGGAGTCGCTCCCGAACGGAGACGGACGAAGAGGAATCGGAACGCACCGACGAGACGCTGACCTGTCCGGAGTGCGACGGCAACGTCATCACCGACGAGGAGCACGGCGAGACCGTGTGCGCCGACTGCGGGCTCGTCGTCGAGGCGGACTCGGTCGACCGCGGCCCGGAGTGGCGCGCGTTCGACTCCCGCGAGAAGGACGAGAAGAGCCGCGTCGGCGCTCCGACCACGAACACGATGCACGACAAGGGGCTGTCGACCAACATCGACTGGCGCGACAAGGACGCGTACGGCCGGTCGCTCGGCGCGCGCCAGCGGCAGAAGATGCAGCGGCTCCGCAAGTGGAACGAGCGGTTCCGCACCCGCGACTCGAAGGAGCGCAACCTCAAGCAGGCGCTCGGCGAGATCGACCGCATGGCGAGCGCGCAGGGGCTCCCGGACAACGTCCGCGAGACCGCCTCGGTCATCTACCGCCGCGCGCTCGACGAGGACCTCCTGCCCGGCCGCTCGATCGAGGGCGTCTCTACCTCCTGCGTGTACGCCGCCGCGCGGATGGCCGGCGTCCCGCGCAGCCTCGACGAGATCGCCGACGTGTCGCGGGTCGAGAAGGCGGAGATCGCCCGGACGTACCGCTACGTCGTCCGCGAGCTGAAGCTCGAAGTGAAGCCGGCCGACCCCGAGCAGTACGTCCCCCGGTTCGCCTCCGACCTGGAGCTCTCCGAGGAGTCCGAGATGCGCGCGAAGAGCCTCCTGCGCAACGCCAAGGAGAAGGGCGTCCACTCGGGCAAGTCGCCCGTGGGCCTCGCGGCCGCCGCCGTCTACGCCGCCGCGCTGCTCACCAACGAGAAGACGACGCAGGCCGCGGTCTCGGAGGTCGCCGACATCTCCGAGGTCACCATCCGGAACCGGTACCACGAGCTGTTAGAGGCCGAGGACGGCCTCGTCGCCTGAGGACGCGCGCCGCTTTTTCAGGGACCCGCTTCCGCCCGGGGCCACACAGCTAAGTCCCCGGCCCCGGAACGCTCGCGCATGTTCGAGGCGTTCGTCCTGACCGCGAGCACGGCCGACCTCTCCGAGGAGCCCGCGGCCCGCGAGCACGCCGACGCCGTGGAGTTCCGGATGGACCTCGCGGAGTCGCCGCTCGACCAGCTCGCGAGCTACGGCGGCGAGCTCCCGCTGCTCGTCACGAACCGCGCGTCGTGGGAGGGCGGCGAGGCCGAGGGGCTCGGGCGCTACGACGCGCTCTCGGACGCGCTCGGGCGCGACGCGGTGGCCGCGGTCGACGTCGAGCTCGCCGCGCTGCGCGGGACGCACCCGGACCCGGCCGAGGAGTCGCACGCGACCGCGCTCCGCGACGCGGCGCGCGAGGCGGGCGTCGACGTGGTCGCGTCCGTCCACGACTTCGAGTCGACGCCCGAGCCGGCCGCGCTCGTCGATCTGCTCGCCGACGCCGCGAGCGAGGGCGACGTGGGGAAGCTGGCGACGACCGCGACCGCGCCGGCCGACGCGCTCGCGATGATCGAGGCGACCCACGAGGCGACCGAAGCCGGGCACCGCGTCGCGACGATGTGCATGGGCGAACCCGGTCGCCACACCCGCGCCGTCACGCCCCTCTACGGCTCGAAGATCGGGTACGCGCCCGTCGATCCCGCGAACGCGACCGCGCCCGGTCAGTACCCGCTCGCGACGCTCAGGGAGCTCGTCGACGGGCTTCGGGAGGGCGGAGCGGGCGAGTAGTTATTTATAAACGACTAACCGCAGCTACGACGACTATTTGTAGATGAACACGGTGCGGTGGCGCGTGCCTCCGAGTGGCCGCCGAAGGCGGCCGCGAGGCGCACGCGCGAGGGAGTCGCTGGCGCCGGCGGCGCCCGCGCCGACGGGGGGGCGGGGGGGGGCGCGGGGGGGGGGGGGGGGGGGGGGGGGGGGGGGCCGGGGGGGGGGGGGGGGGGGCCCCCCCCCCCCCCCCCACGAGGCTGGGGAGGCGTGAGGCGCGGTGCTGTGCGGGTCGGGAGGGATTCAAAGGGGCAGCCGCGAGGCGGGCGCAGGCGACGCAAGCACCACAACGAGGGAGCGAGCAACGTGAGCGACCGAGTGAGGAGCGCAGCGAGCGTGCGCCCGCCTCGCGGCTGGGGCTTTGGAGGTGTTCTCCGCCGATCCCACAGCGGCCATTTATAACTGAGCGGCTGGGGCTTTGGAAGTGTTCCCAGCAACACGATCAAATACGATTTATAAGCCGTTATCAGGACCGCCGACGGGCTCATCGTAAACCACGTACGGAGCCAAACCGCTTTACGACCGCCCCCGTAAGTGACGCCAATGGCGACGTGCGACGCGTGCGGGGAGTACGAGAACCTCCCGTACCAGTGTAAGCGGTGCGGCCAGACGTTCTGCGCCGAACACCGCCTTCCGGAGAACCACGACTGCCCGGGGCTCTCCGAGTGGAACGACCCGGGCGGCGTCTTCGACAGCGGCTTCGACGAGGGCGTCGAGGGCGGACCGGCCGGCGGGACCGGCGACGCCGGCGGCGACGCGGGCGTCGTCGACCGCGTCAAGCGCCGCGTCGACCGCGAGACGAGCACGGGCGGGCTCGTGAGCTACTTCCGCGGGAACGCGACGTACGCGATCCTGCTGGCGATCTGGGTCACGTTCCTCGCGCAGCTGGTCGTCTTCTGGGGCGTGAGCCCCGCGCTCCACGACCAGCTGTTCGTGCTCCGGGCGGACGCGATCGGGCGGGTCTGGACCTGGGTGACCGCCGTCCTGTCCCACTCGCCCGTCGGGATCTACCATATCCTCGGCAACAGCGTCGTCCTGTTCTTCTTCGGCCCGCTCGTCGAGCGCGCCGTGGGGTCGAAGCGCTTCGCCGCGTTCTTCTTCGTGTCGGGGATGGTCGCCGGGCTCGGCCACATCCTGTTCGCGCTCGGGATGGGCGCCACCTCGACCGGCGTGCTGGGTGCCAGCGGCGCCGGATTCGCGATTTTAGGCGTCCTCACCGTCTGGCGACCGAACATGCAGGTCCTCCTCTTCTTCGTGATCCCGATGAAGATCAAGTACCTCACGTGGGGGATCGCCGTCGTCTCGGCGGTCCTCGTCGTCCAGAGCGTCCTGGCCGGCGGGGCCGGCACCGCGGGCAACATCGCCCACCTCGCGCACCTGATCGGCTTCGCGATCGGGCTCGCGTTCGGGAAGCGCAACGAGGGCCTCGCGCGTTCCGCGGGCGGCATGGGCGGGATGAACGTGGGCGGGGCTCGCGGCCCGGGCGGTCCGGGCGGTCCCGGCGGTCCGGGCGGTCCCGGCGGGCGCCGCTGAATGTCCGGCGAGGTCCCCGGCGTCGATCCGGACGCCGTCGCCCGCCCGGAGTTCCTCCCGGACCCGGCGCTCTCCCGGGCCGAGATGGAGTCGCTCCAGCGCGAGCTGGCCGCGACGGCGACGTTCGCGGACGCCCACGCCCTCGACCCGGCCGCGGTCGCGATCGACGAGCCGGCCGACCTGACCGACGGACCGCCGGACGCGCGTCAGGGGTCGCTCCCGGGGACGCACGCGGAGGGGGACGACACGGACGACTGCGACGCCCCCGTCGTCGTCGGCGTCGACCAGGCGTTCCTGACCCCGGACGACGGCGAGGACGAGGCGGTCTCGGCCGCGGTCGCGATCCGCGGCGGCGACGTGATCGAGTGCGCGAGCGCGGTCACGCCCCTCCGGGTCCCCTACGTCCCGGGCCTCCTCGCGTTCCGCGAGGGGGAGCCGATGCTGGCCGCGCTCGACGCCTTGGACGCGGATCCGGACCTCCTGGTATGCGACGGCTCCGGCCGGATCCACTTCCGGGAGGCCGGGATCGCGACCCACGTCGGCGTCCTGCTTGACGTCCCGAGCGTCGGCGTCGCAAAGAACCTGCTGTGCGGCGAGCCGGACGAGCCGACCGACGAGCGGCCGGAGGGGTGGCGGACGCCGGTCCGCGCCGACGGGTCGGTGGAGACGGCGGGGACGCGGTCGACGGCCGACGCCGACGACGCGACCGTCATCGGCCACGCCTTCCAGTCGCGGCAGTACCCGAACAGCCGCCGCGTGAACCCGCTGTACGTGAGCCCCGGCCACCGGGTCTCGGCCGAGACGGCGGTCGGGCTCGTCGACGCGCTGTGCGCACGGTACAAACTGCCCGAGCCCACTCGGCTCGCGGACGCGCACGCCGACGACGCGAAGCGCGGGATCGACCCGAAGCGCGAGCGCGACTGATCCCGGCCGGGCGACTCGGCCCGTCGGTTTATTTACGATGGCCCGCGAACGCGGAGGTATGGGAGACGAAGACACGGACGGACCGATGTCTGCGGAGGAGTTCCGATCGCTGCGCGACGGCCTGGTGCGCCAGAGCTCCGGCGGGGGGACGACGGTGTACAAGAACGCCGCCGGCGTCGGCTGCCCGAACCCGGACTGCGACCGCGGCGTGTTCCAGACGCTGTTCGTCAGCGACCACGGCTGGCAGCAGATCGGCGCGACCCGCGACGGGATCGACCTCTGCCTGTGTAACACCGAGACAAAGCGGCTCGTCTTCATCCACGACGAGTGACGCGAGCGTGAGCGACGCGTTCGGTCCGGTCGCGGCGTTGCGCGACCACCTCGCGGCCACCGAGGAGCGCCCGGTGGAGCGCGAGGCCGGCTGGCGGCTCGGCGAGGCGCAGGCGCTGGCCGCCGAGATCGCCGACGGCGACGTCGACGAGGCGACCGTCGTCAGGCGGGCCGCGGAGATCCGGACGCTGCTCGCGGAGGTCGACGACACCGGCGACCCGGAGGCCGACGACCGCGTCGACGCCGCGCGGGAGCTCGCGACTCGGATCGCGAACCGGTCGGACGGCGGGTGACCGACGGCGGTCTCGACGACCGCCGTATCAGTCGTCCGCCGTCGACTCCCCGTCCGCGTCAGCCGTCGACTCTCCGCCCGCGTCCGCCGCGCACCGGTTCGGTCCCAGCTCCAACTCGACCGCCGCGGTCTCGTCCGGCGGCGACTCGACGCCGCGGTTCGCCGCGATGACCGACTCGTAGTTCGGCGGCTTCTCCGGGAGCGTCGCCGTGACCCGCTCCACGAACGCCTCGCGGTCGAGCCCGAGCACGCCGAGTCCACGGCGCGCCGCTCCCACGGTCGTCGCCACCGGCTCGCCGGGCACGACGTCGCCGGTCGTCCCGTCGTTCGCGACCGCGAAGTGGCCGGGACAGACGACGACCTCGTCGGGCTGCGCCAGCAGCGTCCCGTGGAGCGAGTCGTAGAGGCGCTCGGCGCCGGTCGCAGCGCCGGCGGACTCGCCCCCTCCGTCGCCGCCCGCCGCGAACTGCAACTCGGTCCGTCCGACGCTGTCGGTGAACAGCGTGTCCCCGGCGAGGACCGCCGACCGCCCGATCAGGTAGCTCGCCGCGTCGTCGGTGTGCCCGGGGGTCGCGAGCGCCTTCACGTCGACGCCGCCGACGTCGAGCGTCTCGTTGCGCGCGAGCGGTTCGAAGTCGTACGCCACGCCGCGCTCGGCGGCGGCCGCCGGGAGGTAGTACGGCACGCCGAGCTCGTCGGCGAGGTCTCGGCCACCGGAGAGGTGGTCGGCGTGGACGTGGGTGTCGAGGACCGCCGCGATCGACGCGTCGCGCTCGGCGGCCGCCGCCCGCCACTCGTCGCCGTGACGCGAGACGTCGATAGCGACGGCGACGCGGTCGGAGCCGTCGGAACCAGCGACGGCGACGCGGTCGGAGCCGTCGGGCTCGGCTCCCCCTTCGGACGGCCGTCCGCCAACCACGAGGTACCCGAGACACCCCTTCGCGCGCCGCTGGATCTGGACGACGTCGAGGGGGTCGTCTCCGGCGTCGGGGAGGGGGACCGCGGTCCGGTCGTAGACGCCCGACCAGCCGCGCATCCCGTCCGCGACGACCGTCACGTCGTCGTAGCCCGCGGCCTCGAGCTCCTCGGCGAGATCGAGCGACGCCTTCCCCTTCGCGCAGGTCGTGACGATCGCGTCGTCGGGACCGAGCCCGGTCTCGGCCTCGAAGTCGTCGACGTCGAAGTCGCGGAACGGCTTGTGGAAGTAGTGAACCGAGTCGGCGATCCGCCAGCCCTCGTAGCTCTCGCGGGGGCGGGTGTCGACGACGGCGAACGAGCGCTCGCCGCGCCGGCGCTCGTCGATCCGGTCGCGGAACGCGTCGGCGTCGATGACGGTCGGCATGGTCGACGTTCTGCGCCGAACGGCAAAACGCTGTCCGGTGGGGGGTCGGGCCGCGGCGACGGCCCTCGACGCGCCCGCGACGGCCCTCGACGCGCCCGCGACGGCCGTTCCCGGCGCGCCCGCGATGGACAGGCTTTAGCCGACCGCCCGGACAGGTGTGCGCATGGTCGAGGCGTTCGCGGTCGCCAGCGGGAAGGGCGGCACGGGCAAGACGACGAGCACGCTCGCGCTCGGATTGGCGTTGGCCGACGAGCACGACGTCACCGTCGTCGACGCCGACACGGGGATGGCGAACCTCCTCTTTCACGCCGGGCTCGACGACGCGGCGGTCACCCTCCACGACCTGCTCGTCGAGGGGACCGCGACCGACGTCGCCGAGGCGACGTACGACCGCTTCGGGCTCTCGGTGGTCCCCTGCGGCACGTCGCTCGCGGGCTTCGAGGCCGCGGAGCCGACCCGCCTCCGCGACGTGGTCGCCGAGCTCGCGGCCGACACCGACGTGCTCCTGCTCGACTCGCCGGCCGCGCTCGGCTCGAAGTCGGCGGTCCTGCCGGTCGTCCTCGCGGACCGCGTCGCCGTCGTCGTCGAGCCGACGATCCCCGCGCTCTCGGACGGGCTGAAGGTCCAGGAGTACGCCCGCTCGTACGGCACCGAGACCGCGGGGGTCCTGTTCAACAAGGTCCGCGACGACGCCGCCGACGTCGCCGAGCGGGCCGAGCGCCACTTCGGCGGACCGGTGCTCGCCCGCGTCCCCGACAGCGACGCGGTCAGGGACGCGCGCCGCGCCGGCGAGCCCCTCCTCGCGTACGCGCCGGAGAGCGACGCGGCGGCCCGCTACCGGCGGGCGGCGGCCCGGCTCGACGTGCGCGACGGCGACGGCGACGCGGTCGCCGACCGCTTCCGCAGCGCGGTCGTGCCGGACACGCCATGACGGATCCCGGGGACGGAACCGGGGGACCGAGGGAGCCGCGGACCGACGGGACGGAGTCGACCGAGGCCCCCGAGCTCCGGATCCCCCGCGGCGCCCTCCTCCGGTCGCGGGTCGTCTCCGACGTGGCCACGACGCTCTCGCGGGCGCTCGACCGCGAGCTGACCGGCTACGCGACGCTCGTTCCGCAGGAGACGCTCCTGCTGGAGGGCGACGCGCGCGGCGTCCTCACGTTCGCCGACGGGGTCCCCGTGCTCGCGTACAACACGGTGACCGACAGCGGGGGCCCCGACGCCCTCGCGGAGCTCGCGGTGCCCGGCCCCTACCGCGCCGAGCTGTACGCGGTCGACGACGACGGGCTCGACGCGGCCCACGAGGCGGACGCGCTCCGCGTCGCGCCCGGCGCGGCGGCGACGGAGCTCGCCGACGACCCGGCCCTCGCCGACCGCACCCGCGAGGCGGCGCCCGACGGGCGACTGGCCGACCCGGAGGCGGACGACGCCGACGCCGTCGCGGCGTTCCTCGACGACGACGACCGGATCGAGGCGATCCGCGAGCGGGCCCGCGAGGAGGCGGCCGAGCGCGCCGACGAGTGGGGGCTCGACGCCGCGCTCGCGGACGGTCCCGATCCCGGCGGTCCCGGTGACGACGGTCCCGACGGCGACGACGACGGTCCCGACGGCGACGACGGCGGCGGAGTCGGCGCCGACCGCGGCCCGGAACGGTGAGCGTTTTGTCGGCGGCGAGCGTACGGACGGCATCACGGTCCTCCGACTCCTCCGACTGACCGCGCCCGCGGACTTCGCCGACTGGTACGCGGCGAGCCGCGCGTACACCCGACGCGTCGCCGAGGGCATGGACTTCGCCGGCGCCGACGCGATCGACGGCGCGCGGGCCGCCGACCGCCTCCGGACCGACCACGCCGCGCTGTCGCCGGCCGAGGCGCGGTCCGTCGCGGCGACCCTGCTCGCCGACGGCGCCTTCTCCGAGCCCTACTGCGAGTGGCTGCCGGCGTGGTACGAGCTCGCGCTGATCGCGCCGGTGCGGTACGCCGACCGTCGCCTCCGTCGCGTCGCCGCGGCGGTCGCCGGGGCGGCCGGCGTGACGGTCACGGCGCCCCGGTTCTCCCGACCGCGCGACGTGACGATCGACGGGCGGCCGGCGCTCGCCCGGGTCTCTGGGTTCCGGGACCGCTTCCTGCTGGCCGACGCGCTGTTACACCTGGAGTGGTTCGTCCACGCCGCCGCGGCCGACGGGATCGAGGTCCCGTCCGCCCTCGTCGCGCGAACCCGGCGGGAGTCGCTGTCGTACTACGGTGGCGATCGGGAGTCGCTCTCGCCGGCGGTCCGCCGGTTCCAGCGGCTCCTGTTCGCCGACGACGCGTGGGTCCGCCGGGTGAACGACCGCTACGACCTGCACAGTCGGCTGTTCGCCCTCTGGGAGGACATCCTCCGCGACGAGCGCGAGCGGCTCGCCGGCGAGTGACCGTCGACCCGAGCTGTTACAGGACTCGTAACACGTTACGGAAACCGATTCAGCTGTCCGAGGATAAGTATAGGACGGGAAGACGCGTACCGACCGATACGGACCGACCGCCGGTTCGTGGCTCCCGACCGCTTCGGCCCTCTCCACGTTCGACCGACCCGGCGGCCCTCCGCCTTTGAACGTTCCGTAACTCGCGACTGAGTAATCTTTTATTCAGCGTTGCACCGGCCGGAAGCTTCATAGGTCGGCTCCCGGATCCTCCGGGTACACGAATGGCAGTACTTTGGCTGGAGGACGTCGACGCCGACGACGTCGGGACCGTCGGCGGGAAGGCCGCTTCGCTCGGTGAACTCATCGGCGCCGGACTCCCGGTCCCGCCGGGGTTCGCCGTCACCGCGGGCACGTACCGGACCTTCATCGAGGAGGCGGGAATCGACGAGGAGCTGTTCTCCGCCGTCGACGTCGACCCCGAGGACTCCGCGGCGCTCCGCGCGGCGGAGGAGCGGGCGGAGGAGCTCATCCTGGAGACGCCGTTCCCCGACGAGGTCCGCGAGGAGATCCTGGAGCGGTACCGGTCGATGGGCGGCGAGGGCGACGAGGCGTTCGTCGCCGTGCGCTCCTCCGCGACCGCGGAGGACCTCCCGGACTCCTCGTTCGCCGGCCAGCAGGAGACGTTCCTCAACGTCCGCGAGGACGACCTCCTGCGCCGGGTGAAGGAGTGCTGGGCCTCGCTGTTCACCCAGCGGGCGATCTACTACCGCCAGCAGCGCGGGTTCCCGCACGCCGACGTCGACATCGCGGTCGTCGTCCAGCGGATGGTCGACGCCGAGAAGTCCGGCGTGATGTTCACCAGCCACCCCTCGACCGGCGACCCGCAGATCACCATCGAGGCCGCGTGGGGGCTCGGCGAGGCGGTCGTCTCCGGCACCGTCTCGCCCGACAACTACGTGTACGACCGCGGGCGCGGCGAGGTCGACGAGGTCACCGTCGCGGACAAGAAAGTCGAGATGGTGAAGGACCCGGAGACCGGGGAGACCGTCCGGCTCGACGTCGAGGAGGAGCGCCGCACCGCCCGGGTGCTCTCCGACGCGGAGATCGAGGAGCTGGTCGCGCTCGGCGAGCGCGTCGAGGACCACTACGGGACCCCGCAGGACGTCGAGTGGGCGATCCGCGAGGGGGAGATCTACATGCTCCAGTCGCGCCCGATCACGACGATCCAGGAGGGCGAGGGCGACGCTGACGACGCCGACGCCGGCGGGACCGGCGGCGAGACCCCGAAGAAGTCCGCCGTCGGGGACGCGGCGGGCCGACCCGGCACGGCCGACGGCGGGTCCGCCGGCGACGACGAGGACGTCCTCGTCGACGGGCTCGGCGCGAGCCCCGGGGTCGTCTCCGGCGCGGTCCGGCTCGTCCACAAGCTCGACCACCTCGACCAGGTCCAGGAGGGCGACGTGATGGTCACGGAGATGACGATGCCCGACATGGTCCCGGCGATGAAACGCGCCGCGGGGATCGTCACCGACGAGGGCGGGATGACGAGCCACGCCGCGATCATCTCCCGAGAGCTCGGCGTCCCGGCCGTCGTCGGGAGCGGGAACGGGACGCGGGTCCTCGAAGACGGCCAGCGGGTCACCCTCGACGGCGACAAGGGGACCGTCCGCGCCGGGACGGACGACGAGGCCGAGCCCGGCGAGGAGTTCGAGCCCGTGGAGGCGGCCCGCCCGGAGACCCCGGTGAAGCCGATGACGGCGACGGAGGTGAAGGTGAACGTCTCGATCCCCGAGGCGGCCGAGCGCGCGGCCGCGACCGGCGCCGACGGGGTCGGACTCCTCCGGATCGAGCACATGGTGCTCTCGCTCGGGAAGACGCCCGAGCGGTACATCGCCGAGCACGGCGCCCGCGCGTACCAGGACGAGCTGATCGAGGGCGTCCGCCGCGTCGCCGACGAGTTCTACCCGCGACCGGTCCGCGTCCGCACCATCGACGCGCCCACCGACGAGTTCCGCGAGCTGGAGGGCGGCGAGGGCGAGCCGAACGAGCACAACCCGATGCTCGGCTGGCGCGGGATCCGGCGCAGCCTCGACAAGCCCGCCCCGTTCCGGCAGGAGCTCGCGGCGTTCGCGCGCCTCTTCGACATGGGGTACGACAACCTGGAGGTGATGTTCCCCCTCGTCAACGACGCGGCCGACCTCGAAGGGGTCAAGGGCCACATGCGGGAGGCCGGCATCGACCCCGAGAGCCACCGCTGGGGCGTGATGATCGAGACGCCCGCCAGCGCGCTGCAGATCGAGGAGCTCGCGGCCGCCGGCATCGACTTCGCCTCCTTCGGCACCAACGACCTCACGCAGTACACGCTGGCGGTCGACCGCAACAACGAGCACGTCGCCGACCGGTTCGACGAGCTCCACCCGGCCGTGCTCAAGCTGATCGGCGACACGATCGAGACGTGCCGCGAGCTCGGCGTCGACACGAGCATCTGCGGGCAGGCCGGCTCGAAGACGGAGATGGTCGAGTTCCTCGTCGACGAGGGCGTCTCCTCGATCTCGGCGAACATCGACGCCGTCCGCGACGTGCAACACGAGGTGAAGCGGACCGAACAGCGGCTCCTCCTCGACTCGGTGCGGTAACGCCTCCGGGTCCCCCGTCGCGCGGCCGAGAGCGCCGAAAACGGAACGGGTAAGCGTCTCCGCGGCGACGTTCGGCCGAATGCAGCGCCCCCAGCCGCAGTCGTTCGACCGGGTGCTCTCCTCGATGTGCACCGAGCCGCACCCCGCGGCCCGCGAGGCGGCCGAGCGCTACCTCGCGACGAACCCCGGCGACCCGGCCACCTACGAGGCGGTCGCGTCGCTGGAGGACCGCGCGGTCGAGCTGCTCGCGACGCTCGCGGACCACCCGACCCCGACCGACGCGGCCGGCTACGTCGCCTCCGGCGGGACCGAGGCGAACGTGCAGGCGGTCCGCGCCGCCCGGAACCGACGCGACGCGAGCGACGCCAACGTCGTCGTCCCCGAGAGCGCTCACTTCTCCTTTCACAAGGCCGCGGAGCTGCTCGACGTGGAGCTCCGGACGGTCCCCGTCGACGGCGACTACCGGGCCCGGACCGACGCGGTCGCGGCCGCGGTCGACGACGCCACCGCGCTGGTCGTCGGCGTCGCCGGGAGCACGGAGTACGGGCGCGTGGACCCCATCCCGGCGCTGACCGAGATTGCCCACGACGCCGGCGCGTTCATGCACGTCGACGCCGCGTGGGGCGGGTTCCTCCTTCCCTTCTCGGACCACGACTGGTCGTTCGGCGACGCCCCGGTCGACACGCTGACGATCGACCCCCACAAGTTCGGGCAGGCGCCGGTCCCGGCGGGCGGCCTGCTGGCGCGCGAGGACGCCGCGCTCGACGCCCTCGCGGTCGACACGCCGTACCTGGAGACCCGGTCGCAGGCGACCCTGACCGGCACCCGGAGCGGCGCGGGCGTCGCCGGCGCGGTCGCCGCGATGGAGGCGCTGTGGCCCGACGGCTACCGCGAGGCGGCCGAGCGCGCGACCGGGAACGCCGCGTGGCTCGCCGAGGCCCTCGCCGAGCGCGGCTACGACGTCGTCGAGCCGACCCTCCCGCTCGTCGCCGCGGCGCTCCCCGAGGCCGAGTTCGACGCGCTCCGCGAGGCCGGCTGGAAGGTGTCGCGCACGGCGGCCGGCGAGCTCCGCGTCGTCTGCATGCCGCACGTGAGCCGCGAGGCGCTCCGGGCGTTCGTCGCCGACCTCGACCGGATCCGGGCGTGAACGCGGTCCGAGTCGCCCCCACCGCGGCGGCCCGGTTCGCTCCGCTCTCGGCGGTCTACATTACTCCCCGCCGCCGCCCGCGTACGTCTCCAGTCCCGCCAGCTTCCCGTCCGCGACGTCGAAGGCGTCGACGAACGCGAACAGCTCGTCGCCGTCGGCGTCCAGCAGCCGGCCGCGGACCGCGACGCCGGGGCCGTTCGGGTACACCGCGTCGACTACGTGGGTCGTGTCCGTCATCGGCCGCTCGTCGCGCATGAACGTCACGAAGCGGTCGCGCCCCTCGAAGGTGCGGTCCGAGCGGCGCTGGACGAAGTCGGGGTCGAGCAGCCCGCGGAGCCGCTCGTAGTCGCCGGCGTCGATCGCGTCGTAGTAGGCGCGGGCGAGCCCCTCGGGGTCCGCGGTCGGCGGGGCGGTCACGACGCGAGCGCCCCGAACTCCTCGGCCGACGTGCGGGTCCCCTTCGAGATGACGGCGTCGCCGGGACGCAGGACGGTGTCGATGTCGTGACCGATCAGCCACCCGTCGTCGGGGCGGCGGATCGCGATCACGCTCGTCGAGACGTCGGTCGTCGGGATCCCGTTCTCCACCGCCGTGCCCGCGAGGTCGCTCCCCTCCCGGACCACGGTGCGCGTGATGATCTCGTCGGACTCTTGGACCGCCATCTCGACGACCGGGTGGACGCCGAGGTCGCGCGCGACGCCCTCGGTGATCTCCAGGGCGGCGTCGGAGATCTCCTCGGTGGCGACGCCGAGGTGGATCAGCCCGCGGAGCGAGACGGGGTCGTCGGCCTCCCGCGCGGCGCGGAGCGTCCAGGCCTCGAACCGCGACTGGAGCGCGTCGACCTCGATCTCCAGGTTCGACACCTCCTCGGCGAGCTCCTCGTTGTTGAACAGGACGGAGCCGTACGCGAGGTCGACCGCGAGCTCAGAGAGGTTCTTCATCAGCACGATGGAGTCGACCGCGCGCTCTAAGTCGTCGATCGCGGGCTCGACCGGCTCGTCCGGCTCGAACGGCTCGCCGGTCAGCTCGGGGTACGCCTCGGCGACCCCCGTCTCCGGGCCGCGCAGGAGCGCCACGTCGCCGGCCTCGATCCGGGTCTTCGGGCCGGGGTTGAGGATCCAGTCGTCGTCGCGGCGGATCGCGATGACCCGGACCCCCGTCTCCGACTCCAGGTCGATCGCCTTCAGGGTGCGACCGGCGTAGGCGGAGTCCGGCGCGACCGTGCCGCGGACGAGCGTCTCGACGCCCTCGGTGAGCGCGCCGCGCATCGCGTCCGGGAGGCCGATCTCCTCGGTGACGATCTTCGCGATGTCGCCGGCGGCGTCGGAGATCTTGTCGGCCGCGCCGACCACGCCGAGCACCGGCGCGAGCGTCTCGGCCTCGTCGGGGCTCCGCGCCGCGAGCATGAGGCTCATCCGCGCGCGCATCTGGAGGACGTCCATCCGGTGTTCGAGCTCGACGACCTCCTCGGCGACGGTCGGGCTCCCGTGGAGCACCGCCGAGTACGACAGGTCGATCAGCAGCTCCGCGGTGTCTTTCATCTCCACGAGCAGGTCCTTCACGCTCGTCGGCTCGTACGTGACCGACAGCGGCGACTCCCGCCGGTCGAATCGTCCCATGCGAACACCGTCTCCGGCACCGAGTAAAAGGCTTGTTGCGGCGCGTTCGGCCGGTTCCCGAGCGGAACGCGCTCAGTCCGTCCCGCCGACCGCGTCGCCGGCGACGTAGGCGGGCGGCTCTCTCGGGTCCCCGTCGCCCGCCCTGCCGGCCGGCACGCGCTCCGCGAGGTCGACGAGCGCGAGCCACCCCAGGAGCCGGGCCGCGCGGTCGCGCCACGTCGCCTCCCACGCCGGGTCGCGGGCGCGGTCGTGTCGCGGGACCGACTCCCGGGTCGCCTCGAACAGGTCGTCCGGCGTGAGCGGGTCCTCCCGGGTGGCGTCCCGGAGCGCCGCGAGCGCCTCCGGGACGAGCAGGACGCCCTCGCGCAGCCCCTCGCGGACCCGCTCGGGGGTCGGCTCCGCGTCGGCGCGCACGAACCCCCGCGGCGTCTCGCGGACGAGCCCGAGCGCGCGGAGGAACGCGAGCCAGTCGTTCGCGGTCCGGCGGTCGGAGAGCCCGCACCGGTCGCGGAGGCGCGCGCAGCAGTCGTCGGTGCTGCCGGGGACGAGCGGCACCGCTCGCCGCAGCTCGCGGAGCTCGCCGAGTTCGGTCGGGGGGTCGGGGACGGGCTTGATTCGCACGGTGGTCCTCGTCGATTGCGTGTCAGTCGGGTATCGCGACCGGCTCAGCGGTAGTCGAACGACTCGGCGAGCAGCGCCTCGTCCGTCTCGCCGACCGTGTAAACGGGGCCGTCGACGACGTCGACGGTCACTTCTGCGGGCGCGAAGACGGCCTCGTCGACCTCGTAGAAGTCCCAGTCCGCGTCCTCGAACACCTCGACGAAGGGGGTCCCGTACTCCTCGCGGGCGGTCGAGACGATCCGGTCGAAGCGGTCGTCGTCGCGCGCGACCTGCAGGTGGACCTCGCCGCCGTAGGCGAGGGCGTCGTTCGTCCGCCCCATCGCGAGGTCCTCGTCGCGGGTCACGGGGGCCATCGGCGCGGCGCCCGAGGCGTGGAGCACGTCGGTCGGCTCGTAGCCCAGCTCCAGCAGGCGGAAGACGGCGAGCTCCGCGGCGCGGGCCGCGGTGGCGACGGAGCCGGCGGTCGACCCGGTCGCGTACGCCGGGAGGAAGACGCCCTCGGCGTCGACCTCGGCGAGGTCGGCGACGTGCTCGGCGACCTCCTCGGTCGGGAGCTCGGTCGACTCCACCGCGAGCGTCGCGAACTCCGAGGAGTCGTAGTAGCCGACGCGCTCGAACTCCGCCTCCTGGCCGACGAGCGCGCGGGCGGGCCCGGAGCCGAGCCCTTCGTAGCCGGACTCGAAGCCGAGCTCCCAGCCGGCCTTCTGCGAGCAGAGCAGGGCGACCGCCGGGTGGTCGGTCGACAGCTCGACGTACTGGCGGGGCGCGCCGGCGACCTCGCCCACGCGGGTGCGGAGGTTCGCGAGGCCGGCGGTCTGGATCTCGGCGAGGAGCAGCCCCGCCTCGACGCCCCCGGCGGCGTCGATCCCGAAGTCGACGACGGTGGCGCCGTTGTCCAGCTCGTAGCCGACGACGTCGAGCTCGCCGGCGAAGTCGAGCGCCTCGTCGACGAGCTCGATCGCGGTCCGATTGATGCTTTCCATGGCCGATACTTCTCGCTCCCCGGTTAAGGGGTTGTCCGTCGCGGTCGCCGGGTCCCGGAGCGAGACCGACTCGCGCTCCCGACCGGCCTCACCAGAACCCGCCGTCGGAGTCGCCGGCGTCCCCGACCCCGCTCGGGCCGCCCGGTCCCCGCGGCCCGCTCGGTCGCGGGTCGGGGTCGATCTCGACGAGCTCGCTCTCGGCGCGCGGGTCGACCTCGCGCCCCTCGTCGTACCGCACGAACGAGAGGTAGAACGGCTCGCCGCAGCCGGGATCGTCGCCGTCGCGGTCTCCGCCGTCGCCGTCGCGGTTCGATCCGTCGCCGACGCCCGCCTCCTTCCCGCCGACGCTCGCCGCCTCTCCGCCGACGTCCGTCCCGCGCACCCCGTCGCGCGGGTCCCAGACGGCGCCGTCGCTCTCGCCGCAGACGAACCGGACCCCGTCGACGTCGCGCTCGTCCTCGAACGGCTCCGCGGGGGCGACGTACGTCCATCCCTCGAAGGGGTACGGCGTCACCGCCTTGTCCGCGAGGTAGCCGTCGCGTTCGAGTTCGACGATGGTCCCGCAGTGCGGACAGTAGTAGGTGACCGGATAGCTCACGGCGGACGTACGAGCCCCGCCTGTATACGCCCGTCGGCGACGCGCGGGTGCCGGGACATACCCTCGCCGGCGACGCGCGGTCCCCGCCGGCGCGCCGCGTCGCCTCCGTCGCGCTCGACCACGACGCGCGGACCGCGTCCGGATCAACATATTCACTACCGCCCGTCACGAACCGGGTGGTATGAGCTCGGACGACGTCTCCCGGCGCGCGTTCATCCGGACCGCCGGCGGCGCGACCGCCGCAGCCGGAGCGGCGACGGCGACGACGGGGACCGCGGCGGCACAGGAGGAACAGCCGGTCTGGCCGAGCGGGGTCACCAGCGGGAACCTCGGGTCGTATCAGGACGCTCGCGGCGAGAGCGAGGTGACCGTGCAGGTCGGCGCGGGCGACAGCGGGCTCGCGTTCGACCCGACCCAGTTATGGGTCGACACGGGCACCACGATCACGTGGGAGTGGACCGGGAACGGCGGCGCGCACAACGTCCGGACCGTCGAGGGCGGCGGCCCGGCGAGCCTCGACAGCGGCCAGGCGGTCGGCGAGGAGGGAGCGACCTACGAGTACGAGGTGACCGAGGAGGACGCCGGCATCACCCACTACCACTGCGTCCCCCACACGGCCGTCGGCATGCACGGGGGGCTCGCCGTCGGCGGCGACGTCGAGACCGAGTCGACCGGCGGCGGTGGCGGCTCGAACGCCGTCTTCGTCCCGCAGGGCGCGCGCGCGCTCGGCGTCGCGACGTTCATCGCGATGGTGAGCACGCTCGGGCTGGCGTTCGTCTTCATGAAGTACGGCGGGACGATCACGCAGGAGGAGTAGCCGCGTTCGGGGCGTCCCGACGCCCGCCCGCCTTTCGAGTCGTCCGTCTTCGTTCCCGAGCTATCCGTCGCCGAGGAGCTCCCGGTACGTCTCGACGTACCGGTCCAACACCGCGCCGCGGTCGTAGCCCGCGAAGTCGCGCTCGATCGACTTCCGTTCGAGGTCGGCGACGGCGACGAACTCGTCGGCGAGCTCGGCGGGGCTCGTGACGAGCCGGCCGCGCTCGCGGCCCTCCACGAGCTCGTGGGCGCTGGAGTCGGCCTGGTACTCGACGAGGGCGACGCAGCCGCACGCGAGCGCCCACAGCAGCTCCGTGGCGAACGTCTCCCACGTCGCCGTCGCGGCGACGACGTGGGTCCCCTTGAACAGCTCGACGCGCTCGCGGCGCGACAGGTCGCCCAGGAAGGACACCCGGTCGGCGATCCGGAGGTCGCTCGCGGTCGCCTCGATCCGCTCGCGCTCGGGGCCGTCGCCGACGACGGCGGCGGTCCAGTCGCGCCCGCGGAGCTCCGCGAGCCCGAGCAGGAACGTCTCGACGTTGGCGTGGCGGTCCAGCCGCCGGGCGTACACCGCGTCGAACCGGTCGTCCACGCCGGCCGACTCGACGAGGTCGAAGTCGACGCTCTCGGGGACGACCCGCACGTCGTCGCCGTCGGCGCCGTGCTCGCGGACCCGCGTCTTCGTCGTCCGCGAGGGGGCCGTCACCGCGTCGGCGCCCCGAGCGAGGAGCCGGTAGCGCCGGGCGGCGTCCGCGGGGTGGTCGCGCCACCAGTCGACGACGACGGGCGTCCGACCGAGCGTCCCCGCGACCGTCGCGCCGAGCCCCGGCGTCGGGGGGCTGTTGACCGCGTGGACGACGTCGGGGTCGACCCGGCGGAGCGCGAGCGGGAGCCGCGCCGCGAACGCCGTCGGCGACGGGTCGACCGTCACCGACCGGTACTCGATCCCGTCCTCGGAGAAGGCGTCGTGGTCGCCGCCCCACCAGCGCGCGCAGAGCCAGGTCACGTCGTGGCCGCGGGCGGCGAGCCCCCGGGCGACCCGTCGCGTCCGCTCCCGGGCCGGCGTGTCGCCGTGACCGGGGGCGAGGAGCGAGACGAACGCGACGCGCATACGCCGACCGGACGGCGGGGCCGGATAAAAAGACACGGCATCGCGGCGTCGTCCGGCGGAACCGAGGCGCGCGCGTCCGTCCCCACCCGAAACGGTTTCCCACCGCGGCCGGAACCGGACTCCATGCATCGATACGACATCGAGCGGTACCTCAACGTGCGCAGCGCCGGCGGGGCGGACCTGGGCCCCGACGGGCGGCTCTCCTTCCTGCTGAACGCGACCGGCACCGGGCAGGTGTGGTCGCTCGACGAGCCGCTGGGGTGGCCCGAACAGCACACGTTCTTCGACGAGGCGGTCTCGTTCGTCGACTCGTCGCCCGAGCGCGCCGAGGCCGTCTTCGGCATGGACGAGGGCGGCGACGAGCGCGCGCAGCTCTACCGGCTCAACTACGAGTCCGGCGAGATCGTCGACCTCACCGAGCGCCCCGAGGCGAAGCACCGCTGGGGCGGCTGGGACTCCGAGGGCGACCGCTTCGCGTTCGCTTCGAACCGGCGCGACGAGTCGGTGTTCGACGTGTACGTGCAGGCGCGCGACGCGACCGGCGACGACGCCGAGTTGGTGTACGAGGGCGACGGCTGGCTCTCCGTCGCGGGCTGGTCGCCGAGCGACGACCGGCTGATCGTCCACGAGGCGCACTCCTCGTTCGACCACGACGTGTACACCCTCGACGTCGCGTCCGGCGACCTGTTCCACCACACGCCCCACGAGGGCGACGTGCGGTACGGCAGCCCGGAGTGGGGACCGGACGGCGAGGCGCTCTACCTCGTCACCGACCGCGACAGCGACACGCTCCGCCTGGAGCGGCTTGACCTCGCGACCGGGGAGTTCGCCGTGGTCGCGTCCGGGACGGGCGGACGGGCGGCGGACGACGACGGTGACGGGGACGACGAGGCCGGCGCGACCCCCGCGAAGCCCGGCGGCGACGACGGCTGGAACGTCGACGGCGTCGCGGTCCACGAGGAGTCCCGGCGCGTGGTCTACTCCCGGAACGTCGACGGCTACACCGAGCTCACTGCGGGCGAGCTGGTCGAACCCGACCGGATCGATCCCTTCCCGACGCCCGACCTCCCGAGGGGGGTCGCCGGCGGCGTGAGCTTCGGACCGGACGGCGACCGCTTCGCGGTCACCGCGACCGGGAGCACGCACAACGCGAACGCCTACGTCATCGACGCGGCGACCGGCGAGGCGGAGCGCTGGACCGCGGCCTCGACCGCCGGGATCCCGCCGGACACGTTCGTCGAGCCCGAGCTGGTCCGTTATCCGACCTTCGACGGCCGGGAGATCCCCGCCTTCTTCTCCGTCCCGGAGACGGAGCCGCCCGAGGACGGCTACCCGGTCGTCGTCGACATCCACGGCGGGCCCGAGTCCCAGCGCCGCCCGTCGTTCGCCTCCGTGAAGCAGTACCTGCTGAACAACGGCTACGCGGTGTTCGAGCCGAACGTGCGCGGCTCCTCGGGGTACGGGAAGGCGTACGCCGCGCTCGACGACGTGGAGAAGCGGATGGACTCGGTGGCCGACGTCCGGGCCGGCGTCGAGTGGCTCCATGACCACCCCGAGGTCGACCCCGACCGCGTCGTCGCGATGGGCGGCTCCTACGGCGGGTTCATGGTGCTCGCCGCGCTGACCGAGTACCCCGAGCTGTGGGCCGCCGGCGTCGATGTCGTCGGCATCGCGAACTTCGTCACGTTCCTGGAGAACACCGGCGACTGGCGCCGCGAGCTGCGCGAGGCCGAGTACGGCTCGCTCGACGAGGATCGGGAGCTCCTGGAGTCGATCTCGCCGATCAACAACATCGAGGCCATCGAGTCGCCGCTGTTCGTCCTCCACGGCGCGAACGACCCGCGGGTGCCGGTGGGCGAGGCCGAGCAGATCGTCGAGCGGGCGCGCGAGCAGGGCGTCCCCGTCCGCAAGCTGATCTTCGACGACGAGGGGCACGGCTTCTCGAAGCTGGAGAACCGCGTCGAGGCGTACCGCGCGGTCGTCGACTTCCTCGCGGAACACGTCTGATCCCCCGGACGGCCGCGAACGCCGGCGTGAGCGTCGTGACCGTTATTTTTCTCCGTGAGAGACGGCGAGATAATGACCGGATCCGAGCCGTTCGAGCTGCTGCTCGATCAGGCGCAGGACAAGATCGCCCTGCTCGACGAGGCGGGGCGGTTCACCTACGTCAACGGGGCGGCGGAGCGGATCCTCGGGTTCGCGCCGGCGGACCTCCGCGGCGACGTCGCCTTCGAGTACGTCCACCCGGACGAGCGGGAGGCGGTCGAGCGAGCGTTCCGCCGCACGGTCGACGGCGACGGGTTCACCCAGGAGTCGATCACGTACCGGCACCGGACCGCGGACGGCTCGTGGGCCTGGCTGGAGAGCCGGATGTCGAACCTCACCGACGACGCCCTCGACGGGTACGTCGTCAGCTCCCGCGACGTCACCGACCGGGTGCGGGCCGAGCGGGAGCGCGCGGAGACGGCGTCGCACCTCCGGGAGATCGCGACCGTCTCCAGGGACGTGCTGTGGATGTTCGACGCCGACTGGACGGAGCTGCGCTTCGTGAACCCCGCGTACGAGGAGATCTACGGGGGGTCGGTCGACGAGTTGGAGGACGACCCGCAGACGTTCCTCGACGCGATCCACCCGGAAGACGTGCCGGCGGTCGAGGCGGCGATGGAACGGATCGCCGCCGGGGAGTCGATCGACATGGAGTACCGCGTGAACCCGGACGAGAACTACAACCGGTGGGTCTGGGTGCAGGCGGAGCCGATCACGGAGGACGGCGAGGTCGTCCGCATCACGGGGTTCGCCAAGGACGTCACCGACCGGCGGCGCCGCGAGCGCCAGCTGGTCGTGATGGACAACCTCCTCCGGCACAACCTCCGGAACGACCTCAACGTCATGCTCGGCACGGCGGAGCGCATCGAGGCCGAGGCGCCGGAGGCGGCCGCCCACACCGCCCTGATCCGGCGCGTCGGCGACGGGCTCCTCAGGACCGCCGAGAAGGAGCGCGAGATCATCGAGCTGATCACCGAGAAGCAGGGGTGCGAGCGGATCGAGCTCCGCGAGGCGGTCGCCGAGTGCGTCGACACCGTCCGGGACCGGCATCCGGACGCCTCGATCGAGGCCTCGACGCCGGACCCGATCGCGGTCGAGGGGCGTCCGGAGCTCCGCGCCGCGGTGATCGAGCTGCTGGAGAACGCGGTCCGCCACGCCGACGTCGACGACCCGACGGTGGGCGTCGCTCTCCGCCGGACGCCCGCCGGCGCGGAGATCACCGTTCGGGACGACCACGCCCCGATCCCGGCCGTCGAGGCCGACGTGCTCACGGGCGACCACGACATGACCGACGTGTACCACAGCAGCGGGCTGGGGTTCTGGCTCGTCTACTGGAGCGTGGAGCTGTCCGACGGGAGCGTCGCCGTGGAGTCCGGAGCCGACCGCGGAAACGAGGTCGCGATCACCCTGCCCCGCGTCGTCGACTGACCGGGACCTACTCCCAGTCCGGGCCGAAGTCGGGGTTCAGCTGGCGGTCGGTCCGGCCCAGCGTGTCGATCTCCTCGACGTCCTCGTCGTCCAGCTCCAGTCCGAGGCTCGCCCAGTTGTCGGCGATGTGGTCCCCGCCCGTCGCCTTCGGGATGGCGGTGACGCCCTTCTCGCGGAGCCACGCGAGGCTCACCTGCGCGGCGCTGACGCCGTGCTTCTCGGCGATGTGCGCGATCGCCGGGTCGTCGAGGATCTCGCCGCGGGCCAAGGGGGAGTAGGCGACGAGCTCGATCCCGTTGGCGTCGGCGTACTCTCGGAGCTCCTCCTGCCGGAGGAGCGGGTGCATCTCCACCTGGTTCGCGAACGGCGCCTCGCCGAGCGCGTCGGTCGCGGCGTCGAGGTGTTCGGGCTCGAAGTTCGAGACGCCGATCCGGTCGATCAGGCCGTCGTCGCGGAGCTCCGCGAACGCGGGCAGCGTCTCCGCGGGGTCGTACGCGCCCGCCGGCCAGTGGACGTACAGGAGGTCGACGTAGTCGGTGCCGAGCTTCTCGAGGCTCTCCCGGGTGGACGCGACCACGTCCTCGGGCGCGAGCTGGTCGATCCACACCTTCGTCGCGAGGAACACGTCGTCGCGGTCGACGTCGGCCGCGGCGATCCCGTCGCCGACGGCGGCCTCGTTGCCGTAGATCTGCGCGGTGTCGACGTGGCGGTAGCCGGTCTCCAGCGCCGTCTTCACCGACTCGGTGCACTGCGCGGGGTCGTCGTTCTCCCACGTGCCGAGCCCGAGCACGGGCATCCCGTCGCGGGTCGGTACCGCGGGCTGCTGCTGTTGGTCCGTCATCGTCCGTGGCTACTCGCGTGAGCCGAAAGTCGTTTGCGGTAGGGGCGGGCGCGGCCGGGTCGCACCGGAGCGAGCGCCGACGGTCAGTCGACCTCGTCGACGAGCACGAGCACGTAGCCGACGACGGCGAGGTCGATCGCGAGGTTGATGGCGGGCGCGGCGACGCCGTCGCCGGCGCGGAGCGCGAACAGGACCCGACCCGCCGCCAGCATGGCGGCGACGCCGAAGAACAGCGCCGTGAGTCCGACCGCCCGCGGTCGAAGCCGGTAGAGGCCGATCGCCGCCCAGCACTTCACCGCGCCGATGCCCGCGACCGGGACGCCGACGACGAAGAGCGGGCCGAGGCTCATCAGCAGTCCGGTGCCGAGGTCGGCCAGCCCGCTGAGCAGGCCGACCGTGGCGACGAGGGCGACACCGACCCGACGGTCGTCGGACTCCTCGGTCGTCGCGTCGTCGGAGGGCGTCGAGCGGCGGCTTCCGCGCCGCTCGGCTTCGCCGAGTGGCATGTCGGGGTCCACCGCGGGCGACGACATGTGTCTTGGGGCCGGCTGCGTCTCGGCCGAGGGCGGCGTCCCAGTCGAGGACGCCGGCGCGGCGGTCACTCCTCGGAGAGCAGCGCCCGCGAGGAGTTCGTCACGACGAGCAGGCTGGACGCGCCCATCGCGACCGCGGCGAAGAGGGGGTTCAGCAGGCCGGTCACCGCGAGCGGGATCGCGACCGCGTTGTACAGGAACGCCCAGCCGACGTTCCCCTTCACGCGCCGTCCCGCGGCCCGCGAGAGCTCGAAGACGGTCGCGACCGAGCCGAGGTCGTCGTCGACGATCGCCACGTCGGCGGCGTCGGCCGCCATCGCCGTCCCGCCGCCGAGCGCGATCCCGAGGTCGGCGGCGGCCAGCGCGGGCGCGTCGTTCGTCCCGTCGCCGACCATCACGGTCAGCCCCCTCGCCTTCAGCCGCTCGATCGTCTCGGCCTTCCCCTCGGGCGGGACGCCGGCGAACACCGACGAGACCGCGTCGTGCTCCGCGAAGACGGTCGCCGCGCGCTCGTCGTCGCCGGTCAGGATCACCACGTCGACGCCCGAGTCGTCGAGCGCCGTCACCGTCTCTTCCCACCCCTCGCGCAGCTCGTCGCCGACCACGACGACGCCCTCGGCGGCGCCGTCGCGGCCGACGGCCACGGGGACGCGGCCCACGTCGCGCGCCTCGGCGACCGCCTCGCGGATCGCGTCGGGGACGGTCCAGCCGCGCTCGTCGAAGAGGGCGGGATGGCCCACGACGATCTCGGTCCCGTCGACCGTCCCGGAGACGCCGCGGGCGTGGCTCTCGAAGTCGGTGACCGCGACCGCGTCGCCGGCGTCTCCGGCTTCGGTCGCGTCCCCGGCGTCGTCGGCGCTCGCGCCTCCCCCGTCGGCCCCGCCGCCGGGCGACGCCGACTCCGCCGACCCGCCGTCGGCGACCGCGGTCCCCCCGCCGGCCGTCTCGTCGCCGCCCGCGAGCGCGGACGGCCCCTCGCCCGCGCTCGCTCGCGCGGCGGCGATCGCCCGGCCGACCGGGTGCGCCGAGCGCTCCTCCAGCGCGGCCGCGAGCCGGAGCAGGTCGTCGTCGACGTCGGCGGAGATCACCTCCATCTCGCCGGTGGTGAGCGTCCCCGTCTTGTCGAAGACGACGGTCCTCGCGTCGCGGACCCGCTCGAAGACGGTGTCGTCGAAGATCACGATCGAGCGCTCCAGCGCGTCGCGGATCCCCGCGGCGACCGCGAGCGGGGTCGCGAGCCCGAGCGCGCAGGGACACGAGACGATGAGCACCGTGAGGCCGACGAGCATCGCCTCGGTGACCCCGTTCCCGAGCGCGAGGTTGGCCGCGGCGGCGGCGACCGCGACCGCGAGGACGACCGGGACGAAGACGGTCGCGAGCCGGTCGGCGAGCTTCTGGACGCCGTGGTTCCCGCTCTGGAGGTCCCAGACGAGCTCCGCGACGCGGTCGAGGCTGGAGCTCGCGTCCGGACCCACCGCCACCGTCAGCGAGCCGTCCGCGACCACGGAGCCGCCGACCACGTCGTCGCCGGCGGTCTTCCGGACCGGCATCGACTCGCCGGTGACGACCGACTCGTCGACCGCGGCGTCGCCGGCGACGACCTCACCGTCCACCGGGACGCGCTCGCCGGCGCGCACGAGCAGGCGGTCGCCGGGGTCGAGCGCGTCGATGGCGACCTCCTCCGTCTCGCCGGTCGCGGCGGGGTCCGGCGCGTCGCCGCCGCCCGCGTCGTCCCCGCCGACGACCCGCCGCGCGCTGTCGACCTGCACCGCGGTGAGGTCGGAGAGGAGCTCGGTCGCGCGCTTCTTGATCGAGTCCTCGTAGCTGTTCCCGACGGTGACGATCACGATGATCGCGACCGTCACGTCGTAGTAGACCGAGGGCGACTCGACGAAGATCACCGCGAGCGTGCTGTAGACGTACGCGCTCACGGCCGCGATGGCGACGAGGAGGTCCATGTTCGGCGACCGCGTCTTCGCGCTGACGTACGCTCCCCGCAGTATCGGCTTCCCGGTGACGAAGAGGACGACGGTCGTCAGCACCGCGATCACGATGAAGAAGTAGGTCCCCGACGTCGACGACATCGCCTGGCCGAGATACTCCAGGGTGCGCTCGTTGTAGAACGGGAACGCGAAGTAGGTCGGGTAGATGATGACGATGTACTGCAACATCACGGCCATCCCGACGAGCACGCCGGCCGCGAGCCGCGCCGTGGCCATGTTGTCGGCCCGCCGGCGCGAGAAGGCGTCCTCGCGGTCGTACGCGCTGTAGCCGAGCCCGCTCACCGCCTCGGCGAGGTCGTCGGTCGAGACCGACTCCGGGTCGTGGTCGATCCGCACCGTGTCCGTGACGTAGCTCGCGCTCGCGGCGCTGACGCCGTCGGTCCGGGTCGCGACCGTCTCGATGAACGCCTCGCAGGTCGCGCAGTGCATCCCGTCGACCTCCAGGAACGTCGCCTCGTGGTCGGCGGGGACCTCGTCGCCCGGTCCGTCACCGGTTGCGCCCGCTTCCTCTCCCGCCTCGCCGGCGCGCCGTCGCTCGCGCACCGCGTCGGCGTCGACCTCGGCGTCGCCGAGCGCCGCGTACACGTCCCGGCAGCCGGGACAGCAGAACTCGTTGCCCGCGTCGTCGACCACGTCGACGCCGTCGGTCGGGAGCTCGCAGAGGGTGCAGTCGGGCGCGCTCATCGGTCGATCGCCTCCGTCATCGTCACAGTCCCCCCGTCATCCCGGCGTCGAGCGGGTTCCAGAACGGGAGCCGCGGGTGCGGCACGTGGATCCCGACCGACATCAGCCCGTGCGCGAACAGGACGTAGCCGAGCGCGACGAAGGCGACCCCGAGCAGCCGGTGGACCCGGCGCCGGTGGACCGCGTCGACGCTCTCGATCACGGTGCCGTAGAGGAAGACGGCGGGCATCGTGCCGACTCCCAGGGCCGCGAGCGCGACGCCCCCGCTGACCGCCGAGCCGCTGGCGAACGCGTAGAGGTACGCCGGGTAGAGGATCGGGCAGGGGAGGAGCCCGTGGACCGCGCCGAGCCCGACGATCCCGGGACCGTTCGCGAGCCGGTCGACGTGGCCGGTGAGCCAGCCGGTGACCCGTTCGAGCCCCGGGAGGTGGACCCCGCCGGTCGCGCCGCCGAGCGCGTACCGGACCCCGACCAAGATCACGGCCGCGCCGACGCCGAGGCCGACGACGCCGCGGACGACCTCGGCCGCGCCGGTCAGCGTCGCCGTCGTGACGAGGACGACGCCGCCGAGCGCGCCGAGCGCGGCCCCGATGACCGTGTAGCTCGCCGCGCGCCCGAGGTTGAACAGCGCGTGCTGGCGGACCTCGTAGGTGGAGAGGTGGCCGCCGCGGCGGTCGGCGGCCGCGGACGCGGCGCCGCCGGCCCCGTCGCTCGCCGCGCCCCCGCCGTCGGTCCGGCCGCCCTCAGCTCGCATCCGGCCGGCGTACACCGTGACGAGCGGGCCGCACATGCCGATGCAGTGGGCGCCGCCGAGCAGCCCGATGGCGAGGAACAGCAGGACGTCGGTCCCCAGGAGCGTCGAGATATCCATGGCCGTGCGTTACCTCGGCTTGGCGTCGCGGGCGGTAATGGGTTTCGTCGGTCCCGGGTCGGACCGTCCGGACCGGTGCCGGCGCATCACTCCTCCACGAGGACCGTCCCGTACATCCCGCCCTC
The DNA here is from genome assembly GCF_024494565.1 of Halorubrum rutilum. The sequence goes on along the minus strand of NZ_JANHDN010000003.1, from coordinate 304,648 downwards.
GCGGTGGGGGATACAGACGTACTCATGGGCGCCGGGGACGGTGAACGTGTGCTCGAACCGGTCGCCGCTCTCCAGCCTCCCGCCGAAGTCGGACTGCCACGCCGCCTCGGCGGCCGCGTAGTCGTCGAAGCCGCCCGAGGCGAAGAACTCGGCCTCGTCGGGGATTCCGCCCGCCGTCGCGGTGACGGTGTGCGCCCGCGCGCTCGTGTTCTCCCAGACGACGGTGTCGCCGACGGACACGGTCAGCTCCGCGGGGCGATAGGCCGACGCGACCATCCCGACGTCGTAGTCCGGCTCGCCGCCGACGCCGGTGCAGCCGGCGAGCGCGACCGTCGATCCGGTCCCGATCCCGGCCGCGCCGACCCGTCGGAGGAACCGTCTGCGGTGCATACCGTCGGTTGGGCCCTCGCGCGTTTCAATACCGCGGTTCGACCCACCGCACGGGAACGGCTCGGACCTCGCGAGCGCCGTCGTCGCGCGCGCGGGCTCCCGGGCGAACCCGGCGCCCGTCACGGGTCCACGAACTCGCCGAACACCCGGCGCTGGGCGGCCGCGAGGTGCTCGGCGAACGTCGAGCGCGCGATCCCCACGGCGGCCGCGACCGCCTCCGCGTCGGCCCCGCGCGGGTACTCGAAGTAGCCGAGCCGCTGGGCGGTCCGGACGACCTCGCGCTGTCGGTCGGTGAGCCGCCCGCGGTCGATCACGACGGGGTCGCAGCCGGCCGATCCGCCGGAGCGGGTGAGCCGTTCGAGCGTGACCGACGCCCCGGTGGCCTCGACGGTCTCGACGATCTCGTCGATCGGGTCGACCGAGGGCAGCGAGAGCGTCAGGAGGATCCGGTCGGGGCCCGTCCGGACGGTGACGTCGGAGACCGGGTGGCCGAGGGACTCGATCGACCGACAGGGATACGGCTCCGTCGGGGGGCTCCGGGTCCGGTAGACGTACTCGCCGTCGGCCGCGAACACGGGCTCCGCGCCGATCTCCCGGTCGGTGCGGAACTCCGAGACGACGGCGTCGTCGAGCCGGACGCGCTCCACGTCCGTGGCGACCGCCCCCTCCGGGAGCGCGTCCGCGACCGGCGCGTGCGGCGGGTCGCGGACGGCGAGCCGAGCGCGGACGCCTCGCGACCGACCGACGGCTCCCTCGGCGACCGCGTCGTCGGGGTCGCCGCTCGACGGGTCGTCCGGCGGGTCGCCGTCGGGAGAGCCGCCGCCGACGGGATCGGTCGAGTCGTCGGCGGACACCGGGCGACGTGACCCCCGTGACATGTTCGAATCCTGCCGACGAACCGGTAAAAAAACGGCCCCGAACGAGTACGTCCCCGGCTGCCGCCCCGCGGTCGATTTATAAAACCCCGTCGTGGGACGGACACGACTCTCCCGGCCGGCCGCCCTTCGATCGACGATGACAGCGCGTGGGCTCGACGGGGTCTCGATCGGGATCGTGGGCGGCGGCGTCGGCGGGCTCTCCGCGGCCGCGCACCTCGCCGACGCGGGGGCCGAGGTGACGCTGTACGAGCGCCGAGAGCGCGTCGGCGGGGTCGCCGGCCGGCTCGAACGCGACGGGTTCCGGTTCGACACCGGCCCCTCCTGGTACCTGATGCCGGACGTGTTCGAGCGCTTCTTCGAGCGGTTCGGTCACGAACCGAGCGACTTCTACGAGCTGGAGCGGCTCGACCCGCACTACCGCGTGTTCTGGGACGACGGGGACCGCGTCGACGTCCCCGCGGACCCGGACGCGGCCGCGGGGCTGTTCGAGTCGTACGAGGACGGCGCCGGCGACGCCTTCCGGCGGTACCTCGACGACGCGGAGACGGCGTACGAGGTCGGCATGAACCGCTTCGTGCTCCCGGGGCGCTCGCGGCTCCGCGACTACCTGTCGACCGACGTGCTCGCAGGCGGGCGGAAGCTCGACCTGTTCGGCACGCTCGACGAGCGCGTGCGGTCGTACGTCGAGCACCCGAAGCTCCGCCAGCTGCTCCAGTACACGCTCGTCTTCCTCGGCGGCTCGCCGTACAACACGCCGGCGCTGTACCAGCTGATGAGCCACGTCGACTTCGGGCTCGGCGTGTACTACCCGCTCGGCGGGATGTACGAGGTGATCGAGGCGATCGAGTCGGTCGCGGTCGAGCGCGGAGCCGACGTTCACACCGGGGTCGGCGTGACCGGCATCGAGCCGGGGGCCGACGGGATCGCCGTCGAGCTCGGCGGCGACCGCTACGTCCACGACCGGGTCGTCTGCAACGCGCCGCCGGAACACGTCGAGCGCGAGCTGCTCCCCGACGGCGCGGTGTCGCGGTTCGGCGACTACTGGGACCGCCGGACGTACGGCCCGAGCGCGTACCTCCTGTACCTCGGCGTCGAGGGGTCGCTCGACTCGCTGGCGCACCACACGCTCGCGCTGCCGACCGACTGGAAGCCCCACTTCGACGCGATCTTCGAGTCGCCCGCGTGGCCCGAGGACCCCACGGTGTACGTGAACGTCCCCTCGCGCACCGACCCCTCCGTCGCGCCGGAGGACCACGAGGCGGTCGTGACGCTCGTCCCGCTCGCGCCCGGGCTCGACGACGGCCCCGACCGCCGGGCCGCGTTCCGGGAGCGCGTCCTCGACGCGGTCGCGTCGTACGCCGGGACGGAGCTCCGCGACCGGATCGTCGTCGAGGAGTCGGCGTGCGTCTCCGACTTCGCGGACCGGTTCGACCGGCCCGGGGGGAGCGCGCTCGGGCTCGCGCACACGGTGACGCAGACGGGGCCGCTCCGCCCCGGCCCGCGGGTCCGCGGGGTGGACCGGCTCTACTACGTCGGCGGGAGCAGCAACCCCGGGATCGGCGTCCCGATGTGCCTGCTGAGCGGCGAACACTGCGCCGAGGCGGTCGCCGCCGACGTCGCTCGCGGGCCGCTCGACCGGTTCCCGATGATCGGGCGTTGACACGCCAGATACGAAATCTAGCGTCCACTTCTCTCTCGCATAATCGGAACATCTCAAATAATCCCGTCCGAGATCGAAATCCGTCAGAAAACCCTTACCTGTCAGGTTAGCACCTTTAATAAGATAGACACATACCCTCCGGTGTCGCATGATCGAAACAGCAGCGGCTGACGTACTCGCCGGCGGCACAGTCCCGCTCGAAATGACGCAGACCGAGATATTCCAAGCGATCCAGTCCGACGCGCTCCTGAGCGCGTCGCTCTGGATAAACATCGCCCTCGCGGGCCTGGCGATCCTCCTGTTCGTCTACATGGGTCGCGACGTGCAGGACCCGCGCGCGCAGTTGATCTTCGTCGCCGCGCTGATGGTACCGCTGGTGTCCATCTCCAGCTACACCGGCCTCGTCTCCGGGCTCACGGTGAGCTTCCTCGAGATGCCGCCCGGTCACGCGCTGGCCGGGCAGGAGGTGCTCACCCCGTGGGGACGGTATCTGACGTGGGCGCTGTCGACGCCGATGATCCTCATCTCGCTCGGCCTCCTCGCCGGAACGAACCTGAGTAAGCTGTTCACGGCCGTCGTGGCCGACATCGGGATGTGCGTCACCGGCCTCGCGGCCGCCCTGACGACCTCCTCCTACATGCTGCGCTGGGTCTGGTACGTCATCAGCTGCGCGTTCTTCGTCGTCGTCCTCTACATCCTGCTCGCCGAGTGGGCCGAGGACGCCGAGGCCGCCGGCACCGCGGAGATCTTCAACACGCTGAAGGTGCTCACCGTGGTCCTCTGGCTCGGCTACCCGATCTTCTGGGCCCTCGGCGCCGAGGGCCTCGCGGTGCTCGACGTCGCGATCACCTCGTGGGCCTACAGCGGGATGGACATCATCGCGAAGTACCTCTTCGCGTTCCTCCTGCTGCGCTGGGTCGTCGACAACGAGCGGACGATCGCCGACATCGCGTCCGGGCTCGGCTCGGCCTCCCGCGGCGGCGCGGCCCCGGCCGACGACTGAGGCCGACGGCGACCGCGTCACGGCTCTCTTCCGCGACTCTCTTTTCGCGCGTTCTCACGCCGCCAGCCCCCGGCACGGCCGCCGAGAGCGAAGCGCTAAACCCGCGGCGGCGGTGAATCGGAACATGAAACAGGCCATCGTCGCCCGGACGGACATCGGCATGGGCGAGGGGAAGCTCGCCGCGCAGGTCGCGCACGCGTCGCTGTCGGCGTACCAGGACGCGTCGCGGCGCGCCCGGAAGGAGTGGCAGGGCGAGGGACAGAAGAAGGTCGTGCTCAGGGGCGACTCCGAGAGCCAGCTGTTCGCGCTGGCCGACAAGGCGGAGACGGAGGGACTCCCGTACGCCATCGTCCGGGACGCGGGCCACACGCAGCTGGAGCCGGGGACCGTCACCGCGCTCGCGGTCGGCCCCGGCCGCGACGACAGCGTCGACCGCGTGACCGGCGACCTCTCGCTCTATTAGATGGTCGCCGAACACACCCTCCGCGAGGCGCATCCCACGGAACGCGCGGTCGGCGTGGCGTACTACGTCAGCGACGCCGACGGGATCGGCGGCCGGCTCCGGGAGTCCCCCGAGGACTTCCGGGTCCGGGAGCTGGAGGCGTTCGACGCGGAGCCGCTCGGCGCCGACCGCGGGAGCTACCCCGAGCTCGTCGTCCGCGTCACGCTGCGCGACTGGGACACGAACGACTTCGCGCGCCGGATCTCCGACGCGCTACAGATTAGCCGCGAGCGCGTCTCCTGGGCCGGGACGAAGGACAAGCGCGCCGTCACCACGCAGCTGTTCACCCTCCGCGAGGTCGACCCCGACGACCTCCCGACGATCCGCGGCGCCGAGATCGAGCCGCTCGGCCGGGCGGGCCGGCGGCTCTCCTTCGGCGACCTCGCCGGCAACGCCTTCGAGATCCGCGTCGCCGACGCGGTCGCGGAAGCGCCCGAGCGCGTCGCCGAGACGGTCCGCGACCTCCGGGCGTTCGCGGGGGCCGGGGGCGAGTCGGCCGACGCCGCGGGCGCCGACGGCGACCTCGCGATCGGCGCGCCCGTCGGCGTCCCGAACTACTTCGGCCAGCAGCGCTTCGGGAGCCGGCGCCCCGTTACCCACGTCGTCGGGCTCGCGATCGCCCGCAACGACCCGCGCGAGGCGGTGCGGCTGTACGCGGGCAACCCGGCCGAGACGGAGCCCGACGACACGCGGGCCGCCCGCGACCGCGTCGACGCGGCGTTCGGAGTGACGGGGAATCTCGACCCTGCCGCCGACGGGACCGGCGACGGCGACTGGGCCGCCTGCCTCGACGCGATCCCCGGCAAGCTCCGGTTCGAGCGCTCGATGGTCCACCGGCTCGCCGACCGTGGCGTCGCCCCCGACGCGCCGCCCGACGACGAGGACTGGTGGCACGCGCTGGAGGCGGTGCCGTCGAACCTCCGGCGGCTGTTCGTCAACGCCGCGCAGTCGTTCCTCTTCAACCGCGTGTTGAGCGAGCGGCTCCGCCGCGGGCTCCCCTTCGACCGCCCCGTCGCCGGCGACGTGGTCTGTTTCGCCGACGGCGACGCCCCCGACGACCTGTACGCGCCCGACACCGATCGGCTCCAGCGCGTCGACGAGGGACGGGTCGACACCGTCACCCGCCACTGCGAGCGCGGCCGGGCGTTCGTCACCGCGCCGCTGGTCGGCACGGAGACCGAGCTCGGGGGCGGCGAGCCCGGCGAGATCGAGCGCGAGGTCCTCGCCGACGCGGGGATCGAGCCCGGCGACTTCGCGCTCCCCGGCGAGTTCGACTCCGCCGGCACCCGGCGGGCGATCCTCCTGCGCACCGACCTCGACGCGACGGTCGACGGCGGCGACCCGCGGTTCGCGTTCGCGCTCCCGAGCGGGTCGTACGCGACCGTGCTGCTCCGGGAGTTCCTCAAGCGGGGACCGCTCGACCTGTGACCGCGGCGGACGGCGCCTCCTGCGCCCGGCGGCCGCCGGTATGATCCGCGTTCGTGTATCATCGAGCGTCCGGGCGCCCCGAAACCACCACATTACTGTGTCCCGTTCCGAGCCGTTTTTGTGCGGGTGCCCGCAATCGAGGCCATGACCCGGATCGTCGTTATCGACCTCCACGGCCAGTTCACGCACCTCGAACGGCGCGCGCTCCGCGACATCGGCGTCGACACCGAGATCGTCTCGGCCGACGAGCCGGCCGACGAGGTCGACGCCGACGGGGTCGTCCTCTCGGGCGGCCCCGACATGGACCGCGTCGGCAACGCGCCGGACTACCTCGACCTCGACGTGCCCGTCTTCGGCATCTGCCTCGGGATGCAGCTGATCGCGGCCGAGCTCGGCGGCGAGGTCGGCGGCGGCGACTACGGCGGCTACGCCGACGTCGACGTGGAGATCGTCGACGACGAGGACCCCCTCGTGGGGTCGCTCGCGCCGGAGACCCGCGTCTGGGCCTCGCACGCCGACGAGGTGAAGTCGCTCCCGGCGGGGTTCACCCGGGCCGCCACCTCCGACGTCTGCGGCATCGAGGCGATGTCGAACCCCGAGGCCGACCTGTACGGCGTCCAGTGGCACCCGGAGGTCGCGCACACCGAGCGCGGCGAGGAGGTCTTCGAGAACTTCGTCGCGATCTGCGAGTCGGCGTAGGACCGCCCGCGCCGCTCTCTGAACCGCCCGCGCCGCTCTCCGGGCCGCCCGCGTCACTCCTCCAACCGCGCGGTCAACACCGGCGCCTCGCTGTGTCGCACGACCCGCTCGGCGACCGATCCGGCCGCGAGGAACCGGCCGACGCCGGTCCGGCCGTGGGTCCCCATCACGATCAGGTCGACCCCGTAGTCGGCCGCCGCGTCCAGGATCTCCTCGTGCGGGCGGCCGCGCCGGAGGTGCCGCTCGACCGGGACGCCGCGTTCCGCGCCGGCCGCGGCGACGGCGTCGAGCGCGCGCTCGCCGCGCGCCTCCTCGCGCTCGACGACTACGTCCCAGCCGTCGGCGCCCGCGATCCCCTCGTCGACGACGAACAGCGCGTGGACTCGCGCGTCCGCCAGCTCCCCGAGGTAGCACGCGTGCTCGACGGCGGCGTCGCTCCCGCCGCTCCCGTCAGTCGGACAGAGGATCTCGTCGTACATCGATACCGACTCCAACCCCGGCTCAGAGCCGGTACCGCCGGACGCGTTCGGTCCCGCAGCTCGGACACTCCCGGCGGTACTCGACGGTCGCCCCCGTGGTGACCGCCTCCCACTCGCCGGCGTCGTCGACGAACCCGCACTCCTCGCAGGCGTCCGACCCCTCGTCGAGCCGCGCGCGGAGCCGCTCGAAGGCCGACGTTCCGCCGTGGCTTCGTGACATGCGGTAACAGTTCACAACGCTTCGATTAATAGCTATCGGTGGGGACTCGCGCCGCGCCGCTCCCGACCGTCGCCCCCGGACCCGAGCCGCGCGTCGGCGTCGCGCCGGTCGGAGCCGTCGCTAGGGTCGCCGGACCCGTCGAAAAATCGGGAGGAGCCGACGCCTACTCCGCGAACAGCTCGTCGACCGCCTCGCCGGCGGCCTCGGCCGCCTCGCGGGCGACCGCGTCGGGGTCGGGGTCCTCCGGGGCGTTCAGGTAGACGTCGACGTCGAGCACGCCCTCCTCGAACGTCACCGTGACGTCGAGGTCGGTCACCGCCGACTGGTCGTAGCGGGCGAAGACGACGCCCTCCGCCGCCTCGGCCGCGGTGCGGACCACTTCGTCGTCCGTCGGCTCGTCGCTCATCGACCGCTTACGCGCCGCCCGCGCCCGGACCGCCCGGACCCATCGGACCGCCGCCGCCGGCGCCGCCCTGGAGCATCTGCTGGAGCTCGCTCTGCAGGTCGTCGAACTGCTCCTCGACGCGCTCCTCCTGCTTCTGGAGCTGCTCGACGCGGACTTCGAGCGAGTCGACCTTGTTCTCGAGGTCGTCGTAGGCGGACTCGTAGTCCGTCTCGACGAGGACCTCGCCGATCTCGCGGTACATTCCGGCGTCCTCGTCGACGTCTTCGAGGGCGTCGAGCGCCGTCTTCGACTCGTTGAGCGCGGCCTGCGCCTGCTCCTTCTGCTCGGCGACCTGCTGTGCGGTCTCCTGCAGCTCCTGGAGCTCCTCGATCTTCTCCTGTGCCTCGGGCGGCATGTTCCCTTGCATGGGCGAAGCGAGGCGACCCGGACGGAAAAACCCACGTCTTCTCGCCTCTCGGACCAAACGGCCGTGAGGAGCCGTGAACGGACCGTTCCCGCCGGATGGTCGAACCGAATCGACGGTCCCAGCGCGCGGGTCCGGCCTCGGCTCGCCCCGCGACCTCACCGGGTCCCGACCCGCTCCGCGACCTCGACCAGCCGGGACCAGCTGTTGATCCCGGCGCGGAGGGCGACGAGGTCGTCCGCGGCGACGCGGACCCGGACCGCGTCGCCGTCGCGGGAGACGGTCGCGGCCGAGCGCGCGTCGTCGATCTCGCCGACCTCGGGGGCGAGCGCGTCGGCGACGAGCCGTGCGCGCCGCTCCGAGGGGTAGGCGAACGAGAGGACCGTCTCGTGTGCGCGGGACGCCGTCACGGTCGGGAAAACCAGCCGACGTTACTCGACGTCGACTTCCTTCACGTCGCCGCCGCGCTCCTTCAGGAGGACGCGGTGGCCGCAGTACGGGCAGCGCACGCCGCCGTACTCGTCGAGGGTGACGTCGCGCTTACAGCGGGAGCACTTGTAGCTCATCGTCCTACTCCTCGTCGGCGAGCGCGGCGCGGATGGAGCGGCGGACGGTGCGGCCGCCGGGCGTCTCGGGGCGGTACGCCCCGCCCGTGAACGTCTCGCCGGTCTCCTCGTTCACCCAGATGCCGGTGCCCTTGCGCGTGACGTCGTCGCCGTCGACGGTCGCGTTGCGCATCTCCTCTTCGATGTCCTGGACCCGCTTGCGGGAGACCCGGCCGTAGCGAGCGCCGAATCGGCCCGCACTACCGGTGCTTCGTGCCTTGTCCTCAGCCATAGTAAGTCCGTCTACCGCCAGCGCGGGTAAAAAGGCTGCGAGTTGCGGCGGTCGGAAGCGGTCCGGTGACGATGGAACACGGATGACGGAAGGGGTGGCGCGTGCCGACGAGCGCCCGCGGGGCGCGAGTCGCACGCGCGAGGGACGCGGCGAACGCGAGCGGCGCAGCCGCGAAGCGTGAGCCGCGAGGCTGGGGAGGCGTGAGGTGCGGTTGCGGTGCTGTGCGGGGTGGGACTCGAAGGGGCAGTCGCGAGGCGGGCGCAGGCGAAGTAAGCACCGCAGCGAAGGAGCGGCAGCGACTGAGCGAGGAGCACAGCGAGCGTGCGCCCGCCTCGCGACTGGGGCTTTGGAGGTGTTCACCGTCGATCTACCGACAGCCAGCATAGATACGACTCGGTCTCGACCGCAACGCATTTCACAACCAAGTAATACTACTAAGTTGTATGCACGGATTCGACGGCTTCAGCGACGTGAGCGAGACCGACGTGACGAAGGCGATCGGCAACGAGTGGACGGACGGGTTCCTCGACTTCACCGACTCGGACGTGATCGTCCTCGGCGGCGGTCCCTCCGGGCTGATGGCCGCCAAGGAGCTGGCCGAGCGCGGCGTGAAGGTGATGATCGTCGAGAAGAACAACTACCTCGGCGGCGGCTTCTGGCTCGGCGGGTTCCTGATGAACACGGTCACCGTACGCGACCCGGCCCAGGAGATCCTCGACGACCTCGACGTGGACTACGACCCCGTCGAGGACGTGGACGGGCTCTACACCGCCGCGGGCCCGGAGGCCTGCTCCGGGCTGATCAAGGCCGCCTGCGACGCCGGCGCGCGCGTCCAGAACATGACGGAGTTCACCGACCTCGTCGTCCGCGACGACCACGAGGTCGGCGGGATCGTGATGAACTGGACGCCGGTCCACGCGCTCCCGCGGGAGATCACCTGCGTCGACCCGATCGCGGTCGAGTCCGACCTCGTCATCGACGCGACCGGCCACGACGCGGTCGCGATCAGCAAGCTCGACGAGCGCGGCGTCCTCTCGGCGCCCGGCATCGAGCACGCGAAGGAGCACAACACCGGAATGGACCAGACGGGCGACGACCAGTACGGTGCCCCCGGCCACGACTCGCCCGGCCACGACTCGATGTGGGTCGGCGAGAGCGAGGACCAGGTCGTCGAGCACACCGGCGTCGTCCACGACGGCCTGATCGCCGCCGGCATGGCGGTCGCGACCGCCCACGGCCTCCCGCGGATGGGCCCGACGTTCGGCGCGATGCTCGTCTCCGGGAAGCGCGCGGCACAGGCCGCGCTCGACGAGCTCGGCGTCGAGGGCCCCGACGTCGAGCTGTCGACCGGCGGCGCGCCGGCGCCCGCAGACGACTGAGACGGAAATAGACGAAGAGTCGAAATTTCGGTCGCCTATCGGGGAATTACCGCTGACGCTCCGGCACCGGAGCCCTCCGAAGCCTCAGTCGCTCGGTGGTACGTGATCGCTGCTGACCAGAACACCGTCAAAGCCCCAGCCGCGAGGGCTCGGTGCGCTCGCTGTGCTCCTCACTCGGTCGCTCCGCTCCCTCGTTGCGGTGCTTGCGTCGCGCGCCTTCGCCCTCGCGGCTGCCCCTTTGAGTCCCACCCCGCACAGCACCGCAACCGCACCTCACGCCTCCCCAGCCTCGCGGCTCACGCTTCGCGGCTACGCCGCTCGCGTTCGCCGCGTCCCTCGCGCGTGCTGGCTCGCGGCCTTCGGCCGCTCGCAGGTACGCGCCGACCGCGTGGTAATCTGTGAACGGTCGCAGCATTCCGAGCCCGGAACCCGCATCGTAACCGTCCCTCACGAACGTTCACTCGCTCCCGACTCAACCGTGTGCCTTTTTGCGGGCGTGCGTCGAACCCGGCGGTATGCGCAACGCCAAGATCGTCTGTACGATCGGTCCCGCCTCGGACGGGCGGGACGCGATCCGCGCCCTCGCCGACGCGGGGATGTCCGTCGTCCGGCTGAACGCCAGCCACGGGACGACGGCCCACCGCGAGAAGGTCATCGAACGGGCCCGCGCGGTCGACGACGCGATCGACGACCCGCTCGCGGTGATGGTCGACCTGAAGGGGCCGGAGGTCCGCACGGCCGAGCTCGACGAGCCGATCCGGCTCGCCACGGACTCGGAAGTGACGTTCGCCGAGGGCGACGACGCCACGCCCGAGCGCGTGGGACTCACGCACTCGATCGGGGCCGCGACCCCGGGCGACACGATCCTCCTCGACGACGGGCGGATCGAGTGTCGCGTCGAGCGGGTCGACGGCGAGTCGGTCGTCGCGACCGTCGTCTCCGGCGGGAAGCTCAGCTCGCGGAAGGGCGTCAACCTCCCGGGCGTCGCGATCGACGTCGACCTGATCACGCCGGAGGATCAGGCGGAGCTCGACCTGGCCGTCCGGACGAACGCCGACTTCGTGGCGGCCTCCTTCGTGCGAAACGCCGACGACGTCTACGAGATCGCCGACGAGCTGGAGGGGCGCGGCGGCGGCGACATCCCGATCGTCGCGAAGATCGAGCGGGCGGGCGCGGTCGAGAACCTCGACGGGATCGTCGACGCCGCCGACGGCGTGATGGTCGCGCGCGGCGACCTCGGCGTGGAGTGCCCGCTGGAGGACGTGCCCGTCATCCAGAAGCGGATCATCCGCAAATGCGTCAACGCGGGCGTCCCGGTCATCACCGCGACGGAGATGCTCGACTCGATGGTCCACTCCCGCCGGCCGACCCGCGCGGAGGCCTCCGACGTCGCCAACGCGGTCCTCGACGGCACCGACGCGGTGATGCTGTCCGGCGAGACCGCGATCGGCGACGACCCGGTCAACGTCGTGGAGACGATGGACCGGATCGTCCGCGAGGTCGAGTCGAGCGAGGAGTACGCCGAGACGCGCGAGCAGCGCGTCCCGGCCGCCGCGGAGGGCTCCCGGACAGAGGCGCTGGCGCGCTCGGCGCGCTACCTCGCCCGCGACATCGGCGCCTCGACCGTGGTCGCGGTCTCGGAGTCCGGCTTCACCGCCCGCAAGACGGCGATGTTCCGCCCGGGCGTCCCCGTGGTCGCGACGACGCCGAACGACCGGGTCCGGCGACAGCTCGCGCTCTCGTGGGGCGTCCGCCCCGTGCTGACGGAGTACGCCCACGACATGGAGACGATCCTCGACAACGCGGTCGACGCCGCGCTCGACATCGGCGGCGCCGCCTCCGGCGACACGCTCGTCGTGCTCTCCGGCATGCTGACGGAGTTCGAGGGGACGAACACGACGAACACGCTGAAGGTCCACGTCGCGGCCGAGACGCTGGTGACCGGGAAGGCGGCCGTCGCGGGCCGCGTCGCCGCGCCCGTCTACCGGACCGACGACGGCGACCTGAGCGCGGTCCCGGACGGGTCGATCGTCGCGCTCAGTCCCGGCTTCGAGGGCGAGTTCTCCGGCGACCTCGACGCCCTCGCCGGGATCGTCGACGCCGACGACGGGATGACCGGCTACCCCGCGGTCGTCGCCCGCGAGCTCGGCGTCCCGATGGTCTCCGGCGCGACGCTCCCCGAGCGCGTCGCCGACGGCAACGTCGTCACGCTCGACGGCGAGCGCGGGATCGTCTACGAGGGCGACGTGATCGCGGCGGCGCGCGAGCGATAGCCGCGCCTCGCGCCGACCGGGATCCCCCCGCCAGCCATTTACCGCCGACGCGCCTACCGGCGGGTATGCCAAGCGACCGGGACGCCGCCGGCGACGACGCCGACGCCACCGACACCGACGGCGCCGACGCCGTCACCGGTGATGACGCCAGCGGCGCCGACGCCACCGACGACGCCCGGGTCCGGGCGAACGAGACCCGGGCCGACGCCGAGGCGGGGGACGAGCGCCAGTGGCGGTTCGCCGTCGACGACGTGGGGCCGGACGGCGTCACCGAGGACACCGGGACCCCCGAGGACGAGCCGATCGAGCCGGGGTCGATCGACGCCGAGAACGCCGCCCTAGTCGCGCTCGGCGTCGCGATCACGGTCGCCGTGCTGCTGTTCGGGTTCTGAACCCCGTCCGGATCGCCGGGGTCGCGGGGGCCTCCCGACCGCCGACGGCCCCGCGCGCACCATCACTTATACCGACGCGGCCGTACGTCCGGACATGGATCTGCTCTCGGGACTCGGACCGCTCCTCCAGTCCGGGCTGATCGGTCCGGACACGCTGCCGCTCCTGCTGTTGACGGCCGGCCTGCTGCTCTCTATGGCGGAGGCGCTCGCGCCGGGCGCGAACTTCATCGTCGTCGGCATCGCGCTGATCGGCGCGGGGCTCGGCGGGCTCCTGCTGACGTCGCTCGGCGTGGCGGGGGCGGGACTCACGCTGGTCATGGCGCTGCTGACGCTCGTCGTCGGGGCGGCCGCCTTCTACGGCTACCACGAGTTCGACCTGTACGGCGGGAAGGGCCAACAGCAGACCAGCGACAGCGACTCGCTGAAGGGGAAGACCGGCACCGTCACGGAGCCGGTGACGCCCTCCGGCGGCGAGGTGAAGCTCTCCGGCGGCGGCTTCAACCCCTACTACTCCGCGCGGTCGATCGAGGGCGAGATCGAGGCCGGCGAGGAGGTGATGGTCGTCGACCCCGGCGGCGGCAACGTCGTCACCGTGGAGTCGATGGGTTACGTCGAGGACGACATCGACAGGGAGCTCGCCGCGGACCGGGCCCGGAAGGAGGCCGCGGAGGGGGAAGCGGAGGCCGACGCGGGGACCGAGGCCGACGCGGAGACCGAGATCGACGCGGAAACCGAGACCGAGCGCGGGTGACCGCGATCGGGGCCGACCGCGGTCCGGACCGGGGCACCGAGGTCCGGATGGACAAGACACTTGTTCGGTCTCGCGGATCCCTCGGCCATGCGTTCCCCGCTCGCCCCCCTCTCCGGAGCCGTCGGTTCGCTCCTCGACCGCTCCCGCGACCACTTCGAGGCGGTCCGGCCGCGGTCCGGCGCGGTCGCGGCCGGGCTCGTCCTGCTCGTCACCCTCGCGACGGTCGCCGGGGTCTTCGCGCTCGGCGCGGCCTTCGACGCGACGATCGACCGAGAGGTCACCGTCGACAACCCCGACCGGCCGCCGGAGACGACCTGCGAGGCGTTCGGCGACGACGACTCGGTGTTCGCCGAGCAGTGCGACCGGCCCGAACGGGTCGACGTCGACGTCGGCGAGGAGCTCCGGGACGCGACCGGCGACTACGCCGCGTACGCCGCCTTCGGCGTGCCGATCTGGTGGGGGATCTTCGCGCTCGTCCTCCACGGCGGCGCGCGCCTCGCCGGCGGGAGCGGCTCTCTGGGCGACTCGCTCGCGATCGCGGCGTGGGCGATCGTGCCGGAGGTCCTCCGGCTGACCGCCGGGCTCGCGGCGATCTGGCGCGCGCTCGCGACGACGACCGTCGACGGCGCGACGGTCGAGGCGATCGCGAACGAGGTCGTCGCCGCGATCGGGACGGTGCGAGTCCCCCTGCTCGCCGCCTCGGCGGTCGTGATCGCGGTCCAGTGGGCGATCGTGACGGGCGGGCTGGAGGCGACCCACGACCTCGACCGCGGGACCGCGGGGACGGTCGCCGGCGTCCTCGCCGCGCTCGGGTTCCTGCTCGCGGCGGTGTGAGCGCCGGCCTCGCACTCGCGACACCGGACGCGACCCGCGATCCCCCGCGCCGCGAGCCGCCGCATTCGGGAGTTTTTAACCCGCCGGCGCTCCCCCTCTCGGTATGATCCTGTCGGACGCGGACATCCTCGGCCGGCTCGCGGACGGGGACCTCGTGGTCGAGCCGCTCGGCGACGTCGACCAGCAGGTCCAGCCCGCGAGCGTCGACCTGCGGCTCGGCGAGCGCTTCCTGGAGTTCCAGCGCACCAACATCCCCTGCATCCACCCGACCGAGGCCGACGAGGTCGGCGAGTACGTCACGGAGACGACCGTCGACGAGGGCGGCGAGTTCATCCTCCACCCCGGCGACTTCGTCCTCGGGACGACGACAGAGCGCGTGGAGATCCCGGACGACCTCGTCGCGCACGTCGAGGGCCGCTCGTCGCTCGGACGGCTCGCGATCGTCGTGCACGCCACCGCCGGCCTCTGTGACCCCGGCTACAAGGGGCAGATCACGCTCGAACTGTCGAACCTCGGCACCGCGCCCGTCGCGCTCTCGCCGGGGATGCGCGTCTCGCAGCTCACGTTCACCGAGCTGAAGTCGCCCGCCGACCGCCCGTATGGCGCGGAGCGCGGCTCGAAGTACCAGGATCAGGACGGGCCGCAGGCGTCCCGGATCGGCGACGACCCGGAGTTCGACGGCGAGGGGAACGAGGAGGTCGGCGGGAATGCGGAGGCCGAGTCATGAAGTTCATCGAGGAGGTCGTCGTCGACGAGTTCCTCCCGACCGTGCGCTCGATGCTGGCGGAGGACCTCCGCGACCGCGGCTTCACGCAGCGCGAGGTCGCCGACGCGCTCGGCATCTCGCAGTCCGCGGTCTCGAAGTACGCCCACGGCGACGTGGCGCGCCACGACCGGATCGTCGCCGACGAGCGCGTCCGCGACCTCGTCGATCGGGTGGGCGAGGGGCTCGCCGACGGCGACCTGAGCCCGGTCGGCGCGCTCGTCGAGATCGAGGTGCTGATCCGGCGGCTGGAGGAGGGGGACCTCCTCGCGGAGCTCCACGAGGAAGCGATGCCGGCGCTCGCGGACGCCGACGTGGAGTTCTCGGTCCACGACCCGGACAGCGGGCTCCGCGAGCGCGAGCGCGTCCTCGGCTCGGTGCGGCGCGGGCTCCGCACCCTGACGAACGCCTCGGGCTTCGCCGCGCTCATCCCGAACGTCGGGGCCAACGTCGCCGAGTGCCTCGACGACGCGCGGACCATCGACGACGTCGCCGCGGTCCCCGGCCGCCTCGTCGACGTGAAGGGGCGGGCCATGGTCCCCGGCGAGCCCGAGTTCGGCGTGAGCGAGCACGTCGCCACGGTGCTGCTCGCGGCGCGCGAGGCGGGCGCGACCGCTCGCGGCGCCGTGAACGTCCGGTACGACCCCGACACCGTCGCGGCGCTCGCCGAGTCGTATCCGACCGTCGAGTTCGACGCCGAGCGCGGGACGCGCGCGGCGGTCGCCGACGCGGTCGCGGGCGCCGACGCCTCGGCGACCGGGGGAGACGCGGCGACGCTCGTCTGCTACCAGACGGGCGCGGTCGGCGTCGAGCCCATCGTCTACGTGCTCGCGCCGACCGCCGCCGACGCGGCGCGGATCGTTCGCGACCTGTTGTGAGTCTTCCCGAAACGTCCGGGCCGTCCGCTCGGCCCCGAACCAGCGGGCTTTAGGCCCGTATCCACGACAACTCGATACACGCACCACATGAGCCACGACGACTTCCCCACCGACCGACCCGCGGTGGTGACCTGCGGGCTGCCGTACGCCAACGGCGACCTCCACATCGGCCACCTGCGCACCTACGTCGGCGGCGACGTGTACAGCCGCGCGCTCGAGCGACTCGGCCAGGAGACCGCGTTCGTCTCCGGCTCGGACATGCACGGGACGCCCGTCGCGGTCAACGCCGAGCAGGAGGGCGTCTCCCCCGAGGCGTTCGCGCTCGACTGGCACGAGCGGTACGCCGAGACGTTCCCGAAGTTCAACGTCGAGTTCGACAACTACGGCCACACCCACGACGAGACGAACACCGCGGTCACCCAGGAGCTCGTCCGCGACCTGGAGGACGCGGGCCACGTCTACGAGAAGGAGATCATGGTCGCGTACGACCCGGTCGACGACCAGTACCTCCCCGACCGCTACGTCGAGGGGACCTGCCCGTACTGCGGCGCGCACGCCCGCGGCGACGAGTGCGACGAGGGGTGCCAGCGCCACCTCGAACCCGGCGAGGTCGAGGACCCCGTCTCGACGATCACCGGCAACCCCGCCGAGTACCGCGAGCGCACCCACAAGTTCTTCGCGGTCTCGGAGTTCTCGGAGTACCTCTCCGGCTTCCTCGACCGGCTGGAGGGCACCTCGAACGCCCGGAACCAGCCCCGCGAGTGGATCGAGCAGGGGCTCCAGGACTGGTGTATCACCCGCGACATGGACTGGGGGATCGATTATCCGGGGGACAATCCCCAAAACCTCGTCCTCTACGTCTGGGTCGACGCCCCGATCGAGTACATCTCCTCGACGAAGCAGTACTCCGAGCGCGTCGGCGCCGACGAGTACGACTGGGAGGCGGCCTGGCTGGAGGGGGCGAGCGACGCCCACCCCGAGGGCGGCGAGATCGTCCACGTGATCGGCCGCGACATCATCCAGCACCACACGATCTTCTGGCCCGCGATGCTGGAGGCGACCGACCACGCCGAGCCGCGCGCGGTGATGGCGAGCGGCTTCGTCACCCTCGGCGGGAAGGGGTTCTCGACGAGCCGCGACCGCGCCGTCTGGGCCGACGAGTACCTCGACGAGGGGTTCCACCCCGACCCGCTGCGCTACTACCTCGCGACCAACGGCGGGTTCCAGCAGGACGTGGACTTCTCGTGGGAGAAGTTCCGCGACCGCGTCAACACCGAGCTGGTTGGGACCGTCGGCAACTTCCTCTACCGATCCCTGCTGTTCGCCCACCGCAACTACGACGACGCGCCGATCGCGGACGCGACGAGCGACGAGGTCGAAGCGCGGATCGAGGCGGCGATCGCCGACGTCGAGGCGGCCGTCAACGACTACTCCGTGCGCGCGCTCGGCGACGCCGTCACCGACCTCGCGCGGTTCGGCAACGAGTACATCCAGCGGAACGAGCCGTGGAACCTCGTCGACGAGGACCCCGACGAGGCCGCGCGGGTCATCCACGACTGCGTCGCGGTCGCGAAGGCGATCGCGGTGCTGTTCGAGCCGATCGCCCCCGAGAAGTGCGAGCGCCTGTGGGCCCAGCTCGGCGAGGACGGCTCGGTCCACGAGGTCACGGTCGAGGCCGCCCGCGAGGGGCCCGCCGGCGATCTCGCGGAGCCGACCGAGCTGTTCGATCAGATCGAGGACGAGCGCGTCGAGGCGCTCAACGAGAAGCTGGAGTCGCGGGTCGCCGAGGCGGAGGCCGGCGACGAGGAGGGCGACGAGCCAGATGACGAGGACGACGGCGGAGACGCAGACGACGCCACCGACGACCCCGACGCGACCGACGTCGACCCCCTCAGCGACGACCGGATCGGCTTCGACGACTTTCAGGAACTGGACATCCGGATCGGCCGGATCGAGGAGGCCGAGGGCATCGAGGGCGCCGACGACCTCCTGAGGCTCCGCGTCGACCTCGGCGCCGAGACCCGGACGATCGTCGCCGGGCTGAAGCGGCTCCACGACGTCGACGACCTGCCCGGTACGAAGGTGGTCGTGCTCGCCAACATGGAGAAGGCGGAGCTGTTCGGCGTCGAGTCGAACGGGATGGTGCTCGCGGCCGGCGAGGAGGCCGACCTCCTCACCACCCACGGGGACGCCGGGCCGGGCACGAAGGTCAAGTGAGAGCCGGTCCCGATCTTCCCGATCTCACGCGTCCAGCACTTCGATCAGGTTGCCCTCGGGGTCGACGACGAACAGGACCGTGGTCCCGCTCTCGGTCGTCCGCGGCTCGCTGAGGGTCTCCACGTCGTCGTCGAGCCCGCGGTGGAACGCTTCCACGTCGTCGACGGAGAGCCCGAGGTGGACCGCGCCCGGTCGGTTCAGTTCCGGATCGGGTGTCGGCTCGCCCTCGGGGTCGTACGCGACCAACTCGACGATCGTCTCGTTACCGTCGCCCTCCCCGCCGGCGACGAGGTGCGCGAAGTCTGCGGCCGCGCCGTCGACGGCGACGGCGTCCGCGAACGCCTCGCCGCCCACGGCGAACTCCGCGGCGAGGTCGAGGTCGAACGTCTCGGCGTAGAAGTCGACGGCGCGGTCGAGGTCGGCGACGGTGAGGCCGACGTGGTGTGGGGTCGGATCGGACACGGTCGAACGACGGCGAGCGATTTAAAAATCGTGTCGGCCCAGATGTCCCCGTATCAGAGGACCCCGGCGAGCCCCACCGCGTTCGCGAGGGGGACGCCGGCGGCGACGGAGCCGATCAGGTAGCCGCCGATGGCGCCGCCGTTCAACAGCGGGAGCCCGGCGTGCGGCCGGCCCTCGATCACCCAGCTCATCAGGACGAGGAGCCCGGCGAGGCTCCCGACCATCGCGAGCAGCGCGGGGAGGTTGACGCCGAGGAGCGGGACCGCGAGCCCGGCGGCGGGGGAGAACGTCGCCGCGCTCGCGACCAACACGGCCGGGATCACGGCGTCGCCGAGCCCGATGAAGAAGGCGTCGCGCTCCTCGATGGGCGTGGGGTCCGAGACGTCGGCGGCCTCGTCGTCTCCGGCGGTCCCGTCGTCGCCAGCGGCCCCATCGCTTCCGACGCTCCCGTCGTCCCCGGCCGCCTCGCTGGCGCCGTCCGCCTCGTCGGCCTCCGCGTCGGTCGCGTCGTCCGGACCGCCGGCGCCCCCCTCCTCGTCGTCGCCGAGCAGCGTGTACGACAGCGACAGCGGGATCACGAGCACCACGGGGATGTTCAGGTCCATCACGCCCTCCGCGAGCGACAGCATGTGCTCGGTGCCGTACACCGAGACGGCGTCGTAGACGGCGAGGAACGCGAGCAGGATCAGCGCGGGGAGCAGCCCGAACGAGATGCCGAAGAGTCCGGCCGCCCCGGCGCCCATCAACACCCCGGCCGCGTCGATCACGTACCACTCGGGGTAGACGAGCAGCCCCACGCCGACCGCGGCCGCCGGCACGGCCGCCGCCAGCGGCGACACCAGCGCGGAGAAGACGTACCACGAGAGCCACGCGGAGGTGCCGACGATGAGGAGCCGGACCGCGCCGTCGAAGTCGTACCTGAAAGCCGCGAGCATCACCCCCGTCATGACCAGGATCGCGAGGACGTACACGACGCTGTTCGTCGGGTCGTCGGGGTTCTCGACCGCCTGATACCCGCTCTCGGCGAACTCGGGGACCAGCGCCAGCGCGCCCAGCTGCACGGCGAGGAACAGTCCGACGACGAAGGCGACGCCGCGGTACTCCCGGGGGAACATTCGACCGAGGGTTCGGCGTCCGGAGGTTTCGTCCTTGCGCTTCGCGTCGGCGGGCCGGTCGGGTCGCTCCGGTCGGACCGCTCTGCCAGAGTCGCTCCGGGACGCGCTCGCTCGCCGCGAGAGGGATCCGGTGCCGCGAACGCCGACGGCACGCCGTCGCGCGCCGCAGAAGGGGTCCGGGTACGGTGTGGGAGCGGGTCGGACCCGGACCCGAGAGCCGACGGACGACGGACGGTGGAAGCGAGTGTCCGGCCGGCCCGCCCGACGTTAGGCGGGCCGGCCGGTTTCGTCCGCGGCGTGTACGACCAGCCCGATGCGGAACAAGAAGCTACCGTCCAGATTATCAAATCAGATATTCTTAGCGACGAACGCGGCGGTCGCGACCGGAAGCGTCGTCGCGAGTCACGCGCGGAAAGGGAAGGGAGGCGAAACGCGGCGAAGGCGGGACGGGAGGCGGGCGGGCGGCGGCCGGACAGCGGACCCCCGGGCTGTCGTCGGCGTCGCCGCCCGAGCGGTCGGGACGGGCGCGCGGTGTTGTCGCCGAACTCCAACGAGAAAAGCGTCGGACTTCGGCAACTCCACGTAGTCGCTTCTCCGGTATAAACCAGACGGTCCGGGCTCGGGGATCCGGATCGGAACGGGGGTCGGAGCGCCGGGCCGGGAGTCAGCGCCGGTCCCGCAGCGCCGGGAACTCCTCGCGCACCGCCGCGGCCCGCTCCGGGTCGATCTCGGCGGTCACCGTCGTCGGCTCTTCGCCCACGGACGCGAGGGTGGTCCCCCACGGGTCGTAGACGGTCGTCCGGCCGCAGAGCGCGTCCGACTCGAACGCGCCGCTCCCGTTGACGGTCGCGACGTACGCGAGGTTCTCGATGGCCCGCGCACGGCCGAGCGTCCGCCAGTGCTCGACGCGGGGGTACGGCCACGCGCTCGGCACCAGCACGCAGTCGACGCCGGCCGCGGCCATCTCGCGGAACTGCTCCGGGAAGCGGAGGTCGTAACAGGTCGTGACGCCGACGCGCACGCCCTCCAGGTCGACGACCGGGACGCGCTCGCCGGGGACCATGCGGTCGGTCTCCTCCGAGCCGTACCCGAACAGGTGCCGCTTCCGGTAGACCAGTCGACGCTCCCCGTCCCGGTCGAAGAGGACCGCCGCGTTCGCGAGCCCCGCCTCGGCCGGGACGTCGATCCCGTCCGCGGCGGAGGCCGCGAGGTCCTCGACGACGGTCCCGGCGAGGACGTTGACGTCGGCGTCGGCCGCGACGGCCGCGAACCGCGACAGCCGGTCGCCGGCGAGGCTCTCGGCGGCGCGGGCGTACGAGTCGAACGCGAAGTAGCCAACGTCGAACAGCTCCGGGAGGACGACGAGGTCCGCCCCGTCGGCGGCGGCCGCCCGGACGCGCTCGACCGCGCTCTCGACGTTGTCCGCGACGGCGCCGCCCTCGACGCCGAGCTGGACGCCGGCGACCCTCATGCCGTCGGGCCCAGCGAGGCGCGCAGCGCGTCCTCCAGGTTGTCGAGCTCCTCGTCGAAGTTGCGCTCGAAGAACGACTCGACGCCCGGGAGCCGGCCGTCGACGACGAACTCGTTGGCGAGCCGACAGCCGCCGTCGGTCTCGGTGATCGTGTGCTCGCCGGTCACGCGGAACGCCTTCGACTTGCCGACGAACTTCACCCGGTTCGGCGGGTCGCGCTCGACCTCCTCGGTCTCGACGGAGATGGTCGAACGGATCATCGGGATCGGGAGCGCGACGTGCCAGGTCGCGCGCCCGTCGCCGTGGACGTCGAAGGTGTCGACCACGCTTATCGCGCCGGCGCGCTTCTCGGCGTCCGAGATGAACGCCCACACGTCGTCCGCGGGCGCGTCGAACTCGAACGTCCGGGAGACTCGGACGGTCATACCCGCCCGTTGGTGCCACGGGGGTTAAAAACACGCGAGTCCGACGGCGCGGAGGCGGCGGGAGTCCGACGGCGAGGAGGCGGCGGGGATCCGGTGGAACGGAGACGGCGGGATCGGTAACGCGGGGACGAAGCGGGCCCGGCGGCGTCGCGCGACCTCAGCCCTGTGGCGTCACGCGCCACGTCGTCGACCGCGCTCGGCCCCACTTCTCGATGTCGACGTCGTCGGACTTCTCGGCGAGTCGGGGGAGCCGCGAGCCGACCTGCTTCGCCGTGAGGCCGATGGCGTCGGCGATCGTCTTCGAGCGGACGTAGCGCTCGCCACGGGTGACGCTGTCCGTGAGGTACGCGAGGATCCGCTGCTCCTCCTCGGTGTACTCGCTCATGTCGCCAACGTTGGCGTCTAACGTCCTTAACGGTTTCTCGTCTCCCGGTCGCTCAGTCGAAGAGCTGCACGGCGGCGACCGAACAGAGGGCGAAGACGAACGCCGCCGCGAACCCCCACGCGCGACCGATCTGCGACGGGTACCCGAACATCAGCACCGTCCCGACGAGCGCGACGGCCCCCAACGCGAGCGCCACGCCGATCTCCATGTCAGACTCGATGGATCCCTCGCTCATACCCGTCGCTTCGCGGGCGGCTACTTAGTTCATGCGAAGGGCGCGACCGCGCCGACGAGATCCGCGCTCTCAGATGATCTCGACGTGCTCCGACTCCTCGTTCAGGGCGAGGTTCGCGGCGATCTCGGCGTTCCGCATCGCGTACTCGGCGGTGTGCTGGAGGCTGACGAGCACCTCGCGGGTCATCAGCAGCGTCTCGTTGTCGAGGTCGTCCGGCAGCTCGGCGAGGATCTCCTGCTCGCGGTCCTCCAGCCGGGCGAACAGGTCGCGGCACTCGACGGTGAGGTCGTAGTCGCGCTCGACGACGGCCCGGACCGCGAGCGCCGTCAGCTCGTCCACCTGATCGGTGAACTCGCGGATCTGCCGCATCGTCGCGCTGTCGACGTCGAGCGTGTGGCCGTCGGCCTCCATCACGATGTCGGCGATGTCCTCCGCGTTGTCGGCGGTGAGCTCTAAGTTCTTCGCCACGGAGCGGTAGCCGATGAGGGGGAACCCCTCCTCCAGGCCGACGGCACGCGCGAGGTTCGGGTTCTGGTAGGCGGTGAAGATGAGCCGGAGCAGGAGGACGAAGATCTTGTTCGCCTGCCGCTCGCGGTTGAGCGCGCGCTGCGCGAGGTCGGGGTTGCCGTGCGCGAGCGCCTTCACGGCCTCGCCGCGCATCGTCGACCCGGTGTTCTCCAGCCGTTCGAGCAGGTTGTCGAGGGTGAAGTCCTCCGGGTCGACCGAGCAGCGGATGGAGATGTCCTCGGGCGTCTCCTCGATGACGCCGAGCCCCATCAGCTGCGTCTCGGCCTTGTAGACGGCGTTGATGTGCTCGCTGTCGAGCGTCCCCTCGCTCCGGACGTGGATCACGCGCCGCCCGAGCACGTACTGCGCGACGATGGCCCGCTCCAGCGACCGCGCGTCGAGCCCGTCGGCGTTGATGACGGCCTCCGACTCCTCCGTGCTCACCGACTCCGGGAGCACGGTGAGCGTTCCCTTGCCGCCCATCCGGAGCGACACCTCGTCGCCCTTGTTGACGCCGTGTTCCTGCGCCCACTCGGCGGGGAGGGTCATCGCCAGCGTCGACGGACCCAGCCGTTGGACCTTCCGCGTTTCCATGTCGCGACGTACCGCGGGATACACCTTAACGTTGTTCCTATGTTCATTATACGCTTGATCGAATATACAAGGTGTTGTGTGGGGATCGGACGCGCTCGACGGCTCCGACCGTCCGACGATCCGCGCGCTTTTGTCGTTCAGCCGCCGATCATCGGTCATGACAGCCCGGGTGCTCGTCGTCGACGACTCCTCGTTCCAGCGGACCGTGGTCCGGGACGCGCTTGAGGGGTCGTTCGACGTCGTCGGCGAGGCGGAGAACGGCGCGGAGGCCGTGGAGCTGTTCGAGGCGTACGAGCCGGACGCCGTGTCGATGGACGTCGTCATGCCGGAGATGACCGGGATCGAGGCGACGCGCGCCATCAAGGAGCGGCGGCCGGACGCCGTGGTCGTGATGTGCACGAGCGTCGACCAGCGGGAGAAGATGATGGCGGCGGTGAAGGCCGGCGCCGACGGCTACGTCACGAAGCCGGTCGACCCCGACGAGCTGGTCCCGGAGATAGAGAGTCACCTCGGCTGACGGGCGGAGACCGGAGTCGGCTCGCAGGGGTCACGCCGGGTCGAACGACCGGAGGATCGACGAGAGCGCGCTGGCGAGCTCTTCGAACCGGTCGATCTCCATCGAGTCGGTCGTCACCCAGACGCCGTGTTCCCCCGCGATGACGCGCGTCAGGTACCCGTTCTCGAACACGCGGACGGTGAACCGGTAGTCGCCGAGCTGCGTGTTGGCGTACAGCGACTGCGAGTGGAACCCCTGGCGCTCGTTCTCCGCGAACCCGACGAGGTCCGCGGTCCGGCTCAGGTCGCTGCGGAGGTACAGCTGCGTGACGTCGTCCTCGGTGAAGTAGGTGAGACTCCGGAGCTCGTCGCCGGTCGCCGTCCGCGCCGCGCTGAGTAGCTCGTCGACGTGAGGGTCGGGTGGCTGCGACATGCTAACACGATCTATCGTGGGGTACATGAGCGTGTGGGTGGCCGCAGGACCGTCGTCGAACCGGTGAGCGGACCGATCGTCGCGCCGAACTAGGGCGCTTCGCGCTCCGTCGACCGCGCCCGAAGGGCAGAGTTTAGGGACTCCCCCGCCGTCGACCCGCCATGGGCGACTACGACGACGTCTGCGTCCTGCTGCCCGCGATGGACGAAGTCGAGACGGTCGCGCGCGTCGTCGAGGCCTTCCGCGACGCCGGGATCGACGACGTCCTCGTGGTCGACGGCGGCTCCACCGACGGGACCAGGGCGGCCGCCCGCGAGGCCGGCGCGCGCGTCGTCGAACAGTCGGGCCGCGGGAAGGGACAGGCCGTCCGCGAGGCGGTCCGCGACCACGTCGACGCGCCGTACGTCGTGATGGCCGACGCCGACGCGACGTACGACGCGGCCGACGTCGACGCGATGCTCAACCCGCTGCTCGCCGGCGAGGCCGACCACGTCATCGGGAACCGGTTCGCCGACATGCGACCGGGGGCGATGACCCGGCTGAACCGGGTCGGCAACCGGATCATCAACCTCGCGTTCCGCGCGATCCACCGGGAGGGCTATCGGGACATCCTCTCGGGGTATCGGGCGTTCACCCGCGAGTCGTTCCTCCGGCTCCGCCTCACCGCCGACGGCTTCGGGATCGAGACCGAGATGGCGGTCGAATGCGTGAAGAACCAGGTCGACGTCGCGGTCGTCCCGATCACCTACCGCGAGCGTCCCGGCGGCTCCGCGACCAACCTCCACCCGATCCGCGACGGCGGCGTGATCTTCCTGGAGCTGTACCGCAAGGCGAAGACGAACAACCCCCTGTTCTACTTCGGCAGCGTCGGGGCGGTGTCGACCGCGGTGGGCGCGGCGATGACCGCGTACGTCCTCTACGAGTGGTTCGCGTACGGCATCACCCACGAGGTCATCGCCATCGGCGCCGTCGGTTCGGCGGTCCTCGGGATCCAGCTCCTGATCTTCGGCGTGCTGGCGGACATGATCCTCTCGCTGCACCGGGAGCAGGTGACCCGGTTTGAGCGGGCGATCGAGGAGCGCGGGCCCGACGGTTCGCGGGAGAGTGAGCGGGACGGCGACCGAGGCAGCGAGCGGGACGGCGACCGAGACGGCGAGCGGGACGGCGACCGAGACGGCGAGCGGGACGGCGACCGAGACGGCGGTCGGATCGAGCGTCCGCCGGAGGGGGACGACGACTGACGCGCGCCCGTCGAACGGCCGCGGGGACGGCCGAACGCCCGTTTCCGTCCCGGAGCGAAGGCACATAGTTTATGTCGGCACACCGAGACGCGGGGCCATGGACGAGAAGCGGTTCGTCATCGCCCTCTTCGGTCTCGCGGTCGCGCTCGTCGTCGGGTTCATCGGGTACCGGTTCGTCGCCCCGCTCACGGTCGCGGTGTTCCTCTACTACTCGACGCGCCGGCTCTTCCACCGGCTCGAACGGTTCCGACTCCCCGCCCGCGCCAGGGCCGTGCTCTCCCTGTCGCTCATCGGGGTCCCGCTCGTCGGGCTCATCGGCTACACCGTGCTGCTGGTGCTGATCGAGGCGCGGCGGTTCATCGAGCGGTACCCGGTCGCGGAGACGGTCGGCGCGGAGGACTCCTGGGTCGGAGACCTGGCTCAGCTCTCGGACCCGACGCTCGACGGGCTCGTCGCCGCCTATCGCTCGGGGCAGCTCGACCCGCTGATCGAGTTCGTCTCCGAGCAGGCGCCGCTGCTCGCGAGCACGCTCTCCGGGCTCGCCCTCAACCTCCTGATCGTCGTCGTCGTCACCTACTACCTGCTGCTCGACGGCTCGAAGTTCCACGAGTGGCTGCTCACCTTCGACGACGACGCGGTGGTCCGCGAGTACCTCGAAACCGCCGACGACGAGCTGGAGGCGGTGCTGTACGGAAACCTGCTCAACGTCATCGCCATCTCGATCATCGCGGTCGTCACGTACACCGCGTACAACGTGGCCGTGCCAGCCGCGGTCGAGGTCCCGTACCCGGCGCTCGCGGGCGCGCTCACCGGCGTCGCGAGCCTGATCCCCGTGATCGGGATGAAGATCGTGTACCTCCCGCTGGCGGCGGTGACCTCGGTGCCGACGCTCCTCGGCGGCGGCGACGTCTCGCTGCTCGCTTACGTCGCCGGCTTCCTCGTCGTCGCGGCCGTCGTCGTCGACACGATCCCCGACATCGTGCTCCGGCCGTACTTCAGCGGGAAGACGACTCACGTCGGGCTGCTCATGCTCGCGTACATCTTCGGTCCGGTCGTCTTCGGCTTCCACGGGCTGTTCCTCGCGCCCATCGTGCTGGTGTTGGCGCTCACGTTCGCCGACACGGCGCTGATCCGGCTGCTCGGCGGCGATCCGAACGAGGTCGGCGCCGAGGGAGACCCCGCGGCGGTCCCCCGCGGACAGCGGCGACTCGACGAGTTCTGACCGCCGAGCCGAAGAGATAAGCCCCCGCTCGCCGACCGGGTGACGTATGCGCCTTCACGTCATCGGTCTCGGCGGCGCCGGTGGCCGGATCGTCGACCGGCTCGCGGCCGATCACGGCCACGAGCGGTTCCTGCACGGGATCAACGCGTTCGACACGGACGCGGCGGCCCTCGACGCGCTCCGGTCGGTCGACGAGTCGCGCCGCTACCGCTTCGGCGACGCGGCCGACGGGAGCGGGCTCGACGGTGACCTCCACGCCGCCCGGCGGCTCGGCGACGCCCACGCGAGCGAGCTCGGCCGCGCCATGGACGACGAGAACCCGTCCGTCGCGGAGGCGTTCGTGCTCGTCGTCGGTCTCGGCGGCGGCGCGGGCGCGGGCGCCGCCCCCGCGCTCGCCGAGGAGCTGTCGCGGCTCTACGACGCCCCGGTGTACGCCGTCGGACTCCTTCCGACGCCGGCGGAGTCGGGGACGTCGGCGGGGTCAGGCGAGTCGGCGGAATCGGCGGTCGACCGGACCGACGCCGCCCGCGGCAGCGCGCCCGAGTCCGAGGACCGCGAGCCTCGGCGCCCCCTCGCGGAGAAGAACGCGGCCCGGACGCTCGACGCCCTCTCCGACCGCTGTGCGGCCCTGTTCCCCTTCGACAACGACGCGTGGCTTCGGCCGGGAGAGACGCTCCGCGACGGGCGGGGTCGGCTGAACGAGGTCGTCGCCGAGCGGGTGGCGGCGCTGTTCGGGGCCGGCGACTCCGGCGAGGCGGAGTCGACCCCGCAGCAGGTGCTCGACGCGAGCGACATCGCCCGCGCGGTCGGCGACGACGGGGAGATCGCCGCGGTCGGGCACGCGACGCAGGCGGTCGATCCGCCGGAGTCGGGGTCCCGGTTCGGGCTCGGGCTGTTCGGCTCGGACGAGCCCGCCGAGGTCGACGCGAGCGCCGCGGTGTCGGCGATCGAGACGACGATCCGGAAGGCGGCCCGCGGCAAGTCGACCGTCGAGGTCCCGGAGGGGCGCGCGGACCGGACGCTGCTCGTTGTCGGGGGACCGCCGGCGTGGCTCAACCGACAGGCGATCGCCGACGGGCGGCGGTGGCTCGCCGAGGAGACCGGGTCGGGCGCGATCCTGAGCGGGGACGCGCCGGAGCCGGACGGCGAGGCGGTGTTCGCCGTCGTGTTGCGCTCCGGGATCGACGAGCCGGCGCGGGTCCGAGAGCTCCGGGAGTCGATCGCGTGACCGGCGGGCGCGGGTCCGAGGCTCCGCCGGCCGCACCAGCCCAGCCCGGCCCCGCCGGCCTCGCTCCGACCCGAACCGATTAACCCCGTGTGGCGCCCAGATCGGCCGTGACCACCCACGCCGACCTCGGGCTCGACCTCGACGTGCGTGACGCGGACGCAATCGCCGACCGGCGCGACGAGCTCGTCGCCGCGGTCCGCGACCATGCCGGAGCGATCGCCTACCAGCTCGCGAAGCTCCAGGGCGGCGACTACGGGCGTCGCGAGCTGTCGACGCCGGGCGGGACGTGGACGGTCAAACACGAGGCCGGGGAGCTGGAGTTCCTGCTGTTCTCGCCGAAATCGGGCTCGGACGTGTACGTGATCTCGACGAAGCGGCCGCCGGACCCGGAGGAGCTCGCGGCCGCGCTCGACGACTACGCGGCGTTCGTCGCGGCGTGGAACGAGTACGTCGAGTCGCTGTCGGGCGTCCTCGACGGCGTGAGCGCCGAGTTCCCCGAGCCCGCCTCGACCGACGGCGTCGTCGCCGAGCGCGACCGCGTGCTGGACCGGATCCGCGAGGCCTGTTCCGTCATGGCCGGGGAGATACACCGGTACGAGGGCGACGACTACGGGACCTACACCGCCCGCGTCGACGGCGACCGCTGGGAGCTGAAGTGGGACGAGGGGGCCGTCTCGTACCTCCGCGTCGGCGGCTCCGGGGGGCTCTACCTCCTCTCGCAGTACGAGGCGCCCTCCGCGGCCGACGTCCGCGAGTACGCCGACTCGTTCAGGGGGTTCGTCGACGCGTACAACGAGTACGTCGACGAGCTGGAGAGCGACCTCGCGACGGTCGACCTGTAGGCGGTCGGCGCCCGCGACCGAACCGGTCGTGTACACACGAACGTGTCTATTGTACCGGTCGATGTGGGAATATTTATGCAGTAACGTTCGGTACCGCCGCGCATGTCTATCACCCTGCCGGGACCGACGCTCGGCGTCGTCGGCGGCGGACAGCTGGGTCGGATGATCGGCGAGGCGGTCGCGCGGCTCGGCGTCGAGGTCGTCGTGCTGGACCCGACGCCCGACTGCC
The DNA here is from genome assembly GCF_024494565.1 of Halorubrum rutilum. The sequence continues at coordinate 275,372 of NZ_JANHDN010000003.1, read as the reverse complement.
CGGCCGCGCCCGTCGTCAGCGAGCAGATCGTCGGCGACTTCGACGACCCCGACGCGGTCCACGAGCTGGCGAGCCGGGCCGACGCGCTCACCTTCGAGATCGAGCTGGCCGACCCGGCGCTGCTGGCCGAGGCGAGCGCCGAGCACGACGTCCCGGTCCAGCCGGACCCCGGGACCCTCGAAACGATCCAAGACAAGCTGGTCCAGAAGGAGGCGCTCGCGGACGCGGGGATCCCCGTCCCGGAGTTCGTTGCGGTCGCGACCGCCGAGGGGCTCGAACGCGTCGTCGAGGAGTTCGGGGGCGTCATGCTGAAGGCCCGCGAGGGGGGGTACGACGGCCGCGGGAACGTCCCGGTGGAGGGCCTCGCCGACGCCGCCGACGCGCTCGACGAGGTCGGGGGGAACGCGATGGCCGAGGAGCTCCTCGACTTCGAGCGCGAGATCGCCGTGATGGGGCTGAAGGGCGCCGACGGCGAGACGCGCACTTATCCCGTCACAGAGACGATCCACCGCGAGGAGATCCTCCGCGAGAGCGTCGCGCCCGCCCGCGCCGACGACGCGGTCGTCGCCGAGGCCGAGTCGGTCGCCCGCGACGTGCTGGAGTTCCTCGACGGTCGCGGCGTCTACGGGATCGAACTGTTCGAGACCCGCGACGGCGAGGTGCTCGTCAACGAGATCGCGCCGCGCCCGCACAACTCCGGCCACTGGACGATCGAGGGCGCGCGCACCTCGCAGTTCGAGAACCACGTCCGCGCGGTGCTCGGGTGGCCGCTCGGTCCGACCGACCTCGTCGCGCCCGCGGTCACGGCGAACGCCCTCGGAGACGTCGACGAGACCCGGCCCGCCACGCTCCGCGGCGTCGACGAGGTCCTCGCCGCGCCCGACGCCGACCTCCACTGGTACGGGAAGGCCGACGCCCGCCCGCTCCGGAAGATGGGGCACCTGACGGTGGCCGAAACGGGCGGCGACCCCGAGGACGCCGACCGCGACGCCCTGCTCTCTCGGGCGCGAGAACTCCGCGACGGGCTGACGTTCCGGGACGCGTAGATTTCGGGAGCAACGGCGACGACCGTTTATGAACGAACTGCGGTGGCGCGTGCCTGCGAGCGGCCGCCCTCGGCGGCCGCGAGTCAGCACGCGCGAGGGAGCGGTGAGCGCTCGAAGAGCGCGAACCGCGAGGTTGGGGAGGCGTGAGGCTGCGGTGCAGAACGGTGCGGGGCGGGACTCAAAGGGGCAGTCGCGAGGACGAAGACGCGCGACGTAAGCACTGGAGGGAGTGAGCGAAGCGAACGACCGAAGCGCGCAACGAGCGCATCGAGTCCTCGCGGCTGGGGCTTTGGCGGTGTTCCTGTGGCAGCGACCACGTATTGCCGAGCGGCTGGGACTTTGTCGGTGTCGACCGCGACGGCAACCGCGGCTACCCACTGATCCGCGTAGTCGCCGCATCCGGGAGTTCCTTGTAACCCTCCGCCGAACCCACGCGTATGACCACGGTGGACGACCTGATCGAGCGGCTCGAAGCGGAGGCGGCGGCCGACGCCGACCCGGACACCACCCCGGACGTGGGGATCGTCATGGGCTCGGACTCGGACCTCCCGACGATGGAGGGCACGTACGAGGCGCTCGACGAGCTCGGCTTCGCGGAGCAGACCGACTTCCACGCGGCCCCCGACGCCCGGTTCACCTACGAGAGTTACGTCGTCTCCGCGCACCGCACCCCCGAGCTGATGTACGCGTACGGGGAGACGGCGACGGCGCGCGGGCTGGACGTGATAATCGCCGGCGCGGGCGGAAAGTCTGCCGACCTCCCGAACATGACCGCCTCGATCGCGTACCCGGTGCCCGTCATCGGCGTCCCGGTCCAGGAGAAGTCGGTCGACTCCGTCATCGGGATGCCGACCGGCGCGCCGATCGTCGCGGTCGACGCGGGGAAGTCGTTCAACGCCGCCCTCTCGGCCGCGCAGGTGCTCGCGCGCGAGCACGACGAGGTCGAGGAGCGGTTGATCGAGTACCACGAGGACCTCAAGGGCGGCGTCGCCGACGTCTCCGCGGACCTCCACGACCTCGGTATCGACGGGTTCCGGGATCGGTAAGCGGTTGCCGGCGCGGTGGCCCGCCGTAGAGCCCCGACCGTTTACGTCTGATTAGAGGTCATTGCGACCGCTTCCGAAGCCACGGCTGCTCAGCGATACGTGGCTGGTACCGGATTGCCGGCGAACACCGCCACAGCCCCAGCCGCTCGGCTCCACGCGGTTGCCACCGGATTGCCGGCGAACACCGCCACAGCTCCAGCCGCGAGGCCGCCGTACGCTCGCTGTGCTCCTCGCTCAGTCGCTTCGCTCCTTCGCTGCGGTGTCGCCGGCGGCTTCGCCGCCGGCTGCCCGTGGCGCGTAGCGCCACCCTGCTCGCGTCGCCTACGGCGGCCTCGCGGCTGCCCCTTCGAGTCCCACCCCGCACCGCCCCGCACGGCACCTCACGCCTCCCCAGCCTCGCGGCTCGCTCGGGGCTCCCTGCGTCGCCCCGTCGCTCACCGCGTCCCTCGCGCGTGCCGCTCGCGACCTTCGGCCGCTCACGGGCACGCGCCGACCGCACCGCGTGTTCCGATATTGCTCCACTCGCCCTCGGCGCCGGCGACGGCCACTCCTCGCTACGGTCGATCACCGGATTGACCGCTCTTCGAGGGTTCGCCGCCGCTTCGACCGCGAACGGCCGATATCGGCCCGCACGCCCGCGGACGCACAAGACTCAACGCTTATGAGGGGGCGGTCCAAACGCCAGCACGTTACGGAGACCTATATGAGCGATTGGATAGCGATCGGCGCCTTGGCGGCCGTCGGCCTGCTCATCCCGATCGGGATGATGACCGTGTCGGCGTTGCTCCGTCCGAGCGTGCCTGAGACCGGTAAAAGCACCACCTACGAGTCCGGCGAGACCCCGACTGGCGGGACGAAGATCCGGTTCAACATCCAGTACTACATGGTCGCGCTGTTGTTCGTCGTGTTCGACATCGAGACCGTGTTGCTGTTCCCGTGGGCCGTCATCTACCGCCCGGCGATCCAGGCCGGCGTGCCGATGACCGCCCTGCTGTGGCCGATGTTGGCCTTCGTCGGGATCCTCGCGATCGGGCTCGTCTGGGCGTGGCGGTCGGGGGCGATCAGCTGGGCCCGCAGCCCCCGCGCGACCAGCAGAAAAACGGAGCGTGACCTCAACTAATGAGCAGCGACCAACCATTCATCACCGACGAATCGCAAGTCGTGACCGAGACGCGGGACGCCCGGATGACCGGGCAGGGAGACCGGTTTAACTCCCGGCTCCGCGAGGCGTTCGGCTCCTCGCCGTTCATCCTCACCAAGTTCGACAAGTTCCTGAACTGGTGTCGCGGCTCCTCGATGTTCATGCTGCAGTTCGGCATCGCCTGCTGCAGCATCGAGATGATGCACACCTACGCGGTGAAACACGACCTCGACCGCTTCGGGTCGGGCGTCCCCCGCGCCTCGCCCCGACAGGCCGACGTGATGATCGTCCCCGGGACGATCGTCTCGAAGTTCGCGCCGCGGATGAAGCGCGTCTACGACCAGATGCCCGAGCCGAAGTTCGTCGTCGGCATGGGCTCGTGTACCATCTCCGGCGGCCCGTTCCAGGAGGGGTACAACGTGATCAAGGGCGCCGAGGAGGTCATCCCGATCGACATCCACGTCCCCGGCTGTCCGCCCCGTCCCGAGGCGCTCGTCTACGGCGTCGTGAAGCTGCAGGAGCGCGTCGCCAACGGCGAGGCCTCGCCCGTGACGGTCAAGCCGTACGAGCTGGAGGAGTTCTCCGACCTCGAACGCGACGAGCTCGTCGACAAGCTCGCCGACCAGATCGACGACGACGAACTCGTCATGCGGTACAACTTCGCTGATTCACCATGAGCCTCGAACGACCGGACGCCCCCGACGACGCGGCGATCGAGCGCACGCCCGACGAGCTGGAGGCGCTCCTCGGCGACCTCGTCGTCGAGCGCGACGACCACCTGAACGCCCCCGGCTTCGTCATTCGCCCGGACACCGTCCAGGAGACGCTCTCGATCCTGAAACGGCAGGCCGGATACGACCACCTCTCGGTGGTCACCGCGCAGGAGTACGAGAACCGCTACGAGTCGGTCTACCACCTGAAGAAGTTCGACGACCCGACGCAGGAGGTCAGCGTCGTCGTCCCCGCCGACAAGGACGACCCCGTCTCCGAGTCGGCCGAGCCCGTCTTCCGCACCGCCGACTGGCACGAGCGCGAGGCGTACGACCTGATCGGCATCGACTACGACGACCACCCCGACCTGCGCCGGATCCTCCTGCCGGAGACGTGGCAGGGTCACCCCCTGTCGATGGACTACGACAGGGACCGGCCGCAGATCGCCACGCTGCCGGAGCACGCGAACCCGCTGCAGGAGCACCACAAGGACAGCGAGTCCGACACGATGTTCCTCAACATCGGGCCGCACCACCCGGCGACGCACGGCGTCCTCCACCTGAAGACGACGCTCGACGGCGAGCAGGTCGTCGACGTCGAGCCCGACATCGGCTACCTCCACCGCAGCGAGGAGCAGATGGCTCAGTCCGGGACGTACCGCCACCAGATCATGCCGTACCCGGACCGCTGGGACTACATCTCGGCGGGCCTGCTCAACGAGTGGGCGTACGCCCGCGCGGCCGAGGACCTCGCCGACATCGAGGTCCCGGAGTACGCGCAGGTCATCCGGACGATGGGCGCCGAGATGTGCCGGATCGCCGCGCACATGCTCGCGCTCGCGACGTTCGCGCTCGACGTGAACGGCGACTTCACGGCGACGTTCATGTACGCCATCAACGACCGCGAGCGCGTCCAGGACCTACTGGAGGATCTGACGGGCCAGCGGCTGATGTTCAACTACTTCCGGCTCGGCGGCGTCGTCTGGGACCTCCCCGAGCCCCGCGAGGAGTTCTTCTCGAAGACCCGCGACTTCCTCGACCAGCTGCCGGAGTCCGTCGAGGAGTACCACAACCTCGTCACCTCCAACGAGATCTTCCAGATGCGGACGATCGACACCGGCATCCTCCCGCCGGACGTCGCCAAGGACTACGGCGCGACCGGTCCCGTCGCCCGCGGCTCGGGGGTCGACTACGACCTGCGCCGCGACGACCCGTACGGCTACTACGACGAGCTCGACTGGGACGTCGTCACGGAGGACGGCTGCGACAACTTCAGCCGCCTGCTCGTCCGGATGCGCGAGGTCGAGGAGTCCGCGAAGATCATCGAGCAGTGCGTCGACCTGCTCGAGGACTGGCCCGAGGACGAGCGCAACATCCAGGCGAACGTGCCGCGCACGCTCCGCCCGGACGACGACGCCGAGATCTACCGGGCCGTCGAGGCCGCGAAGGGCGAGCTCGGCATCTACATCCGCTCCGACGGCACCGACAAGCCGGCCCGGTTCAAGATCCGGTCGCCGTGCTTCTCGAACCTCCAGACGCTGCCGGAGATGGCGAACGGCGAGTACATCCCCGACGTCATCGCGGCGCTCGGGAGCCTCGACATCGTGCTCGGGGAGGTGGACCGCTGATGGGGACGGCACCCGCACAGCTGTTCCCGGAGTTCCTCGTCGACACGTTCGGGCTGCCGGGCGTGCTCGGCGAGGTCGTCGCGGCGCTGATCGCGGCCGCCGTCGTCGGGAACATCGTCCTCGCGTTCACCGGCGTCGCCGGCCCGTGGGCGAAACGGAAGATCACGGCGGCGTTCACCGACCGGATCGCGGTCAACCGGGTCGGCCCGTTCGGGCTCCTGATCATCCCGGCGTCCGCCGTTCAGCTGCTCGCGAAGGAGCTCATCGTCCCCGAGGGCGTCGACCGGCCCACCTGGGACATCGCGCCGGTCATCCTGCCGGCGTCGGCGCTGCTCGGCTTCTCGGTGATCCCGATGGGGCGGCTCGGGCCGATCAACTTCCAGCTCGCCGACCCGGAGGTCGGATTCGCGCTGGTGTTCGCGTTCGCCTCCATCGCCTCCGTCTCGCTGGTGATGGCCGGCTACGCGTCGAACAACAAGTACTCGCTGCTCGGCGGGCTCCGCGCGGTCGCGCAGAACCTCGCGTACGAGATCCCGCTCATCGTCACGGCGATGTCCGTCGTGATCTTCGCGGGCACGCTCCAGATGAGCGGCATCGTCGGCGCGCAGACGACGACGCTGGTGACGGTCGCCGGGATCGACATCCCGGCGTGGTACGCCTTCGTGAACCCGTTCGCGTTCGTCCTGTTCCTCACGGCGAACATGGCGGAGATCGGCCGGAACCCGTTCGACATCCCGGAGGCGCCGACGGAGATCGTCGCCGGCTACCAGACGGAGTACTCCTCGGCGTACTTCGTCCTCTTCTACCTCGGCGAGTTCGTCCACATCTTCCTCGGGGGCGCCATCCTCGCCGTGACGTTCCTCGGCGGCGCCTCCGGGCCGGGCCCGGAGAGCATCGGCTTCATCTGGTTCGTGGTGAAGATCTGGGGCTTCTTCCTGTTCACGCAGTGGGCCCGCTCCGCGCTGCCGCGCGTCCGCATCGACCAGCTGATCGAGATCGGCTGGAAGGGAATGCTCGTGCTGTCGTTCGCGAACCTGGTGCTCACGGCCGTAATCGTGGGGGTGATCGCGTAACATGATCGGACTCATGAAATCCATGGCGACGACGATGAAACACGCGCTGGACGGGTCGACGTTCACGGTGGAATACCCGGAGGACGCGCCCGAGGTGAGCCCCCGGTTCCGCGGGGTCCACAAGTTCAGCCAAGAGCGGTGTATCTGGTGTCGGCAGTGCGAGAACGTCTGCCCGAACGACACGATCCAGATCGTGCAGGACGACCAGCGCAACGGGGAGCAGTACAACCTCCACATCGGGCAGTGCATCTACTGCCGGCTCTGCGAGGAGGTCTGTCCCGTCGACGCCATCCTGCTGACGCAGAACTTCGAGTTCACCGCGGACACGAAGGACGACTTCGTGTTCAACAAAGAACAGCTCAAGAACGTCCCGTGGTACAAGGGAATCGACCCGCTGGAGTCCCGGAACCCCGATCGCGGCGCGTGGATCGGGGAGGGCGACGGTGAGGTCGACTACCAGTAGCGGGCGCGTCTCGAAATCTTCAAAGGGGTTCTCATAGGAGACAAACACAATGGTTTATGCTACCATCGCGTTCGGGCTGTTCGCCGCGGTCACGCTGGCGTTCGGCCTCGGGGTCGTCTTAGCGCGCGACGTGTTCCACGCCGCGCTGCTTCTGGGCGGAGCCCTGACGAGCGTCGCGGTGCACTACGTGATGTTACAGGCGGAGTTCATCGCCGCCATGCAGATCCTCGTCTACGTGGGCGGGGTCCTGATACTCGTCACGTTCGGCGTGATGCTCACGCGATCGGAGACGGAAACGGAGGTGAACAGCGCATGAGCGACGACTCGGGCCCCGGGGGACGCCTCGTCCCCGCCGCGGCCGTCGGACTCCTCTTCGTCACCTTGGCCCTGACGGCGCTCTCGGCCGACTTCACCGGCGGAGCGGCCGGCTTCCCGGCCGACGCGTCGGTCGTCCACAACATCGGGTACGCCCTCTTCAACCTCGGCGAGTACGACGTCGCGACGATCCCCTCCGAGGGGTTCCTCGCCGCGTTCCTGATCGCCGCCGTCGCGCTCGACGTCGCCGTCGACGGCGCGGTGTACCTGGCGAAACGCGAGGAGGGCGGCTCGATCATCGCCGCCGTCGGGCAGGCGTTCACGGACGGCGGCCGCGACGGGGGTGACCGCCCGTGACCGCCGTCGCCTCCTCGATCCCGCCGGAGTGGTACCTGCTGCTCGCGGCCGCCGTCTTCTGTATCGGGCTGTTCGGCGTGCTCACGCGGCGCGACGCGCTGTATTTCCTGATGAGCGTCGAGCTCATGATGAACGCCGCGAACATCAACTTCGTCGCCTTCGCGCTGTACTACGGCGACCTCACGGGACAGGTGTTCGCGCTGTTCGTCATCGCGCTCGCGGCCGCGGAGGTCGCGATCGGGATCGGCATCATCCTCGTGTTGTACCGCAACTTCGGCGTCACCGACGTGACCGTTCCGACGGAGATGAGGTGGTAACATGATAGACGTGTTCTCATACGTTCCGGCGATCGTCCTCCTGCCGTTCTTCTCGTTCCTGATCGCGCTCGGCGCGGGCAAGTACCTCCCCAAGGGAGGCGCCTTCGGGGGCATCGCGGCGACGGCGGGGTCGTTCCTGCTCTCGCTGTGGGTGCTCGCGACGGTCGCGGGCGGCGCGGCGGCGAACCGCACGATCTACACGTGGGCGAGCGCCGGCGGGATCGGCCCGACGGACGTCGAGCTCTCCTTCGGACTCTTAGTCGACCCGCTGTCGGCGCTTATGCTCGTCATCGTGACGCTCGTCGCGCTGCTCGTGCACGTGTTCTCGCTCGGCTACATGAACGACGAGGGCGAGACGGGGCTGCCGCGATACTACGCCGGCCTCGGCCTGTTCACGGCGTCGATGCTCGGCTTCGTCGTCGCCGACAACCTGCTGATGGCGTTCATGTTCTTCGAGCTGGTCGGGCTCTGCTCGTACCTGCTCATCGGCTTCCACTTCCGGGAGCCCGGGCCGCCGTCGGCGGCGAAGAAGGCGTTCCTCGTCACGCGGTTCGGCGACTACTTCTTCCTGATCGGCGTCGTCGCCGTCATCGGGACGTTCGGCACGGCGCAGTTCGCCGGGCCGGAGTCGTTCCCGGCGCTCGCCGAGGCGGCGCTCGCCGGCGAGGCGTCGGTCGCGTGGACGCCGGGCGGGCTCGACCTGCAGACGTGGCTCACCGTCGTCGGCCTGCTCGTGCTGGGCGGCGTGGTCGGGAAGTCGGCGCAGTTCCCGCTGCACACGTGGCTCCCCGACGCGATGGAGGGCCCGACGCCCGTCTCCGCGCTGATCCACGCCGCGACGATGGTCGCGGCCGGCGTCTACCTCGTCGCGCGGATGTACGGCTTCTACGCGCTGACGCCGACGACGCTCGCGGTGATCGCCTTCATCGGCGGCTTCACGGCGCTGTTCGCGGCGACGATGGGCGTCGTGAAAGACGAGCTGAAGCAGGTGCTCGCGTACTCCACCATCTCGCAGTACGGCTACATGATGCTCGCGCTCGGCGCGGGCGGCTACGTGGCCGCCGTGTTCCACCTGACCACGCACGCCTTCTTCAAGGCGCTGCTGTTCCTCGGCGCGGGCGCGGTGATCATCGCGATGCACCACAACGAGGACATGTGGGACATGGGCGGGCTGAAGTCGAAGCTGCCAGTCACCTACTACACGTTCCTCGCCGGCTCGCTCGCGCTCGCGGGCATCTTCCCGTTCGCCGGGTTCTGGTCGAAAGACGAGATCCTCTACGAGGCGCTCGTTCACGCGCCCGGCGAGCCGCTGCTGTTCGGCGGCTACCTGATGGGGCTGCTCGCGGTCCCCGTCACGGCGTTCTACACCTTCCGGATGGTGTTCCTGACGTTCCACGGCGAGCCGCGCACCGACACCGCACGCGACCCCGAACCCGTGCGCTGGAACGTGAAGGGGCCGCTGACGGTCCTCGGCTCGCTCGCGGTCGTCACCGGTCTCATCAACATGGTGCCGGTCCAGAAGGTCCTCGGGCTGGAGGGGATCGACCTGCTCCACCGCTGGCTCGACAACGAGTGGGGCGGGATCGAGGGGCTCTCCTCGCACCACTACGCGGACGTCGGCCCGTACAGCAGCCAGTACCTCGTCGGCGGCGAGGTCGCGACGGTGCTCGCCGGCGCGGCGGTCTCGCTCGGCCTCGCGCTGACCGGTCTGCTGGTGGCGTGGCGGCTCTACAACGTTCCGTCGCCGACGGAGCACACGGCGAAGCTCGGCGGGATCAAAGACGTGCTGTACAACAACTACTACCTCGACGAACTGCAGGTATGGCTCGCGTATCGCACCGAGGACGTCGCCGGCGGCGCCGACACCTTCGACCAAGGGATCATCGACGGCGTCGTCAACGGCGTCTCCTCGGTGAGTCTCATCGGCGGTGACCGGGTCCGGCAGATCCAGAACGGCGTCGTCTCGCAGTACGCCGCGCTGCTCACGCTGGGGCTGGTCGCGCTAATCTTAGTGCTCGGCGTCTCCGGGGGGTGGTTCCTGTGATACTCGAAGCGCTCATCGCGGTCGCGTTCGCGAGCGCGCTCGTCGTCCTCCTCTCCCCGGACGAGTGGGCGGGACGGCTCGCGTTCGCGCTGAGCCTGATCCCGTTCCTCGGGTCGTTATACCTCTGGTCCGGCTTCGACGGTTCCGGGAACGCCCTCACCGGCGGCGAGATCGCGTATCGGACGCAGATCGAGTGGCTCGAAGTCGGCGGCCGCTCCGTCTCGTGGTTCGTCGGGCTGGACGGCATCAGTCTCCCGCTCGTCGTGCTCACGACGTTCCTCGTGCCGCTCGCGATCGTGAGCGCGTGGACGCCGATCGACGCGCGCCAGAGCCAGTTCTACGGGCTCATGCTGTTCATGGAGGCGAACCTCCTCGGCGTGTTCACGGCGCTCGACTTCTTCCTCTGGTTCGTCTTCTGGGAGGCCGTCCTCGTCCCGATGTACTTCCTCATCGGTATCTGGGGCGGTCCCCGGCGGAAGTACGCCGCGATCAAGTTCTTCGTCTACACGAACGCGGCGTCGCTGCTGATGTTCATCGGGTTCATGTCGCTGACGTTCGCGCTCGGCGACTCCGTGAGCTCGTTCGCGCTCCCGGAGATCACCCAGGCGATCGCGGACGGCGGCCTCGGGACGTGGTTCGGCGTCGCGCCCGGGACGATCGCGACGGTCGCGTTCCTCGCGATGTTCCTCGGGTTCGCCGTGAAGGTCCCGATCGTCCCGTTCCACACGTGGCTGCCGGACGCCCACGTGGAGGCGCCGACGCCCGTGTCGGTGCTCCTGGCGGGCGTCCTCCTGAAGATGGGGACGTACGCGCTGCTCCGGTTCAACTTCACGATGCTGCCGGACCAGGCGTCCGCGCTCGCGGTCCCGATCGCCGCTGTCGCCGTGGTCAGCGTCATCTACGGCGCGATGCTGGCCTTGGCGCAGAAGGACCTCAAGCGCATCGTCGCTTACTCCTCCGTCTCGTCGATGGGGTACGTCATCCTCGGACTGGTCGTCTTCACCGAGTACGGCGTCGGCGGCGCGACGTTCCAGATGGTCGCGCACGGCCTCATCTCGGGGCTGATGTTCATGGCCGTCGGCGTCGTCTACAACGCGACGCACACGCGGATGGTCGGCGACATGGCCGGGATGGCCGACCGGATGCCGGTCACGGTCGGCATCCTCGTCGCCGGCGCGTTCGGCTACATGGGGCTGCCCCTGATGGCCGGCTTCGCGGGCGAGTTCTTCATCTTCGTGGGCTCCTTTTCGGCGCCGGCGCTCCCGTACGCCCCGCTGTTCACGGCGCTCGCGATGTTCGGCATCGTCATCGTCGCCGGCTACCTGCTGTCGGCGATGCAGAGCACGCTGTTCGGGCCGTTCGAGCTCGCGACCGACTACGAGATCGGGCCCGCGCCGTTCCACGACGTCGCTCCCCTCGCGGCACTGCTGATCGCGATCATCGTGCTCGGCGTCGCGCCGGACATCTTCTTCGAGATGATCCGCGACGCCGCCGTCCCCGTGGTCGAGGGGGTGAGCGTCGATGGTTAACGCGCTCCCGCAGGTGACGGCGCTGCTGCCTGCGCTGCTGCTCGGGTTCACCGGGCTCGCGCTGCTGCTCGTCGACACCGTCGCGCCCGACGCGCGGTCGAACACCTCGATGGCGGTCGTGAGCGCGCTCGGCGCGCTGTCCTCGCTGGCCGCGACGGTCTGGTTCGTCGCCTCCGGCACCGGGAGCGGCGACACCGGCGGCGCGATCCTGCTGTTCGCCGACGCGGTCAAGGTGGACACGCTGGGGCTGTTCTTCACGGCCATCTTCGCGTCCGTGACGTCGCTCGTCGTCGTCGCGGCCCACGACTACTTCCACGACCACCCGAACCCGGCGACGTTCTACTCGCTGACGCTGTTCGCGGCGACCGGCATGTCGCTGCTCGCGGTCGCGAACTCGCTGGCGGTCGTGTTCGTCGCCCTGGAGATGGTGTCGCTGCCGTCGTACGTGCTCGTCGCGTTCCTGAAGCAGAACCGCGGGAGCGTCGAGGCGGGGCTGAAGTACTTCCTCGTCGGCGCGCTCTCCTCGGCGATCTTCCTGTTCGGCATCTCGCTGGTGTACGCGGCGACGGGGTCGCTGATGCTCGGCGACGTGGCCGGCGTCCTCGGCGACATCGCCTCGAACGCCGACGGGATCGGGAGCCGAAGCGGGATCGCCGGCCTCGGGGTCGTGATGATCCTCGGCGGCGTCGCGTTCAAGACCGCCTCCGTCCCGTTCCACTTCTGGGCGCCGGAGGCGTACGAGGGCGCGCCCGCCCCCGTGAGCGCCTTCCTCTCGTCGGCCTCGAAGGCGGCCGGCTTCGTGGTCGCGTTCCGCGTGTTCACCGAGGCGTTCCCGGTCGGCGCGTCGCTGTCGGCCGACGTCAACTGGGTGCTCGCGTTCGGCATCCTCGCGGCCGTGACCATGACGCTCGGGAACTTCGCGGCGGCCGTACAGGAGGAGGTCAAGCGCATGCTCGCCTACTCCTCGATCGGTCACGCCGGCTACGCGCTCATCGGCGTCGCGGCGCTCTCCGCGGACGGGAGCGGGAACGGCGCGGTGATGGGCGCCGCGATGGCGCACCTGCTCGTCTACGGCTTCATGAACACCGGCGCGTTCCTCTTCGTCGCGATGGCGGAGCGCTGGGGCGTCGGGCGGACCTTCGAGGACTACGCCGGGCTCGCGAAGCGCGCGCCCGTCGCCTCGACGGCGATGGCCGTGTTCATGTTCTCGCTGGCCGGGCTCCCGCCGTTCGCCGGCTTCTTCTCGAAGTACTTCCTGTTCATGGGCGCCATCGACAACGGGTTCGTGTGGCTGGCGGCCGTCGGCGCCGTCAACAGCGTGATCTCGCTGTACTACTACAGTCGAGTCGTGAAGGCGCTGTTCCTCGACGACCCCGCGTCGGCGACCGCGCTGGACGCGATCGACGTGCGGCCGACGGCGCTGTACGCCGCGGTCGTCTTCGCGGCGGTCGCGACGGTGCTGCTTCTCCCCGGCTTCGGGCCCGTCATCGAGACCGCCGAGGCGGCCGCGTCGGCGCTGTTCTAACGGTCTCGCGGTCCCTGCACCGCTTTCGTCCGTTTCGCTTCGACTACGCGTCCGGTACCCGCAGGTATTCCCGCCTCCGGCGCGTCGTTCGCGTATGAGTAGGAATCGGACGTACCGCTGTCTGAACTGTCTGGAGCACACCGTGAGCCGGACGTTCGACGTGTCGCACCTCTCGGTGACGTGTCCGAGCTGCGACTCGTTCGAGCGGTTCGTCAACGACGCGGTGTTCCAGCAGTTCCGCGCGTTCGAGGAGTCGCCGCCGGCGGAGATCGACTGGGAGCGGTTGGACCGGACGGAGAAACTGGTCGTCGCAGAGCGGCTCGTCCGCTCGACGAAGACGCTGGCGGACTTCGACGTCGTCGAGGGGGACGCGCCGGTAGGAGGCAGGGAGGCGTCGGCCGGGGAAGCGTCGGCCGAGACCGGGGAAGCGCCGGCCGAGGGCGAGAACAGAGACGCGCCGGAGGGCGGAGACGCGTCGACCGAGAACGAGGACGCGGTGCCGGAGAGCGGGGACACGTCGACGGAGAGCGGCGGACCGACGCCCGGGGACGGCGAGGCGTCGGCCGGCGACTGAGTCAGCGCGCGTACAGCTTCCCGCCGACGAGCGCCGCGAGCCCGTCGCCGTCGCTCGGCGTGACCGCCACGTACGGTCTGTCGACCGGACCGAACACGTCGACGACGCGGCCCACCGTCGAGAGCGACTCGTCGACGACGGCGGCGCCGATCCGCGGCGGCTCCTCGCCGCGGTCGCCGCGCGCGATCGCGAGTCCGCCGGCGGTGCGGACGACGGTGCCGACTCGCCGCATCGTCACTCGCGGATGACCCCGAGGTAGGCGGCGACCGCCTGCACGAGGTCGTTCTTCGCGGTGTCCTCGGTCCCCCGCACGACGACCGCGCCCCGCGGCTCGAACTCGCGGGAGTACGTCTTGTCGCGCTCGATCACCGCGTCGTAGCCGACCTGCTGGACCGCCTTGGCGATCTCGTCGACGGTGGGCTCGGGGACCGCGAGGTCCGTCGGGACGCGACGGCCCTCCGAGCGCGACCGCTCGGCGTCGAAGTACGCGGGATAGACGACGTTCTCGACCATACCGGAGAGGCGAGCGCGCGGCCTAAGGTCGTTTCGGACCCGCGCTCACGAGGTCCGGAACTCGAACCGGGCGCCGCCGGACTCGCCGGTGAGCGCGCGCGCCTCCCAGCCGTGGGCCTCGGCGATGCGTCGACCGATCGCGAGGCCGAGCCCGGTCCCTCCCTCGTCCGTCGTGAAGCCGCTCTCGAACACGCGGTCCCCCTCCTCCGGGAGTCCCCGACCGTCGTCCTCGACGAAGAAGCCGGTCCCCTCGCCCCCGTCGGAGCGGAACGAGGCCTCGCCGACGCGGACGGTGAGGGCGTCTGCCGAGTCGCGGCCGTGCTCGACGCTGTCGTCGGGCTCCGCCCGACTGCTCGTGGAACCGTGTTCCACGCTGTCATCGGACTCTGTCCGATTGCCAGTCGAGCCATGCTCGACGCTGTTCCGGAAGACGTTCTCCAGCAGCTCGCGGGTCCGAGCGAGGTCCGCGTCGAGGGTCACGTCGCTCTCGATCACCAGCTCGGCCCCGCCGGTGTCGACGCCCTCCCAGGCGTCCCTCGCGAGCGCTCCGATCGAGACCGGCTCCGTCTCGCCGACCGACCGGCCCTGCCGCGCGAGCGAGAGGAGGTCGCCGACGAGCTCGTCCATGCGTTCTAACGCCTCCTCCGCCTTCGCCACGTGCGCCGGGTCGCCGGTGTCGCTCGCGAGGTCGACGTACCCCTGAGCGACGGCGAGCGGGTTCCGGAGGTCGTGCGAGACGATGCTCGCGAACTCGTCGAGCCGCTCGTTCTGCCGCCGGAGCGTCGCCTCGCGCTCGCGCCGCTCCGTGACGTCGGTGTAGATCGCGTACCCGGAGACGTTCTCTTCGTTGAGCCGGATCGGGACGACGTGGAGGATGAAGTGCCGAGGGCCGTCGACCGTCGTCCGGGTCACCTCCCGCCGGACGTTCTCGCCGCGCCGCAGCCGCTCGTTGAGCTCGACGGCCTCCTCGATCGCCGCCTCCTCCTCGGGGACGATGTAGTCGTCGACGCACTCGCCGACGACCGTCGCCTCGTCGTAGCCGAACGTCTCCTCGAAGGCGTCGTTGACCCGGTGGACGATCGGCTCGCCGTCGGCGTAGTCGTACGCGACCGCGGGGTCGGGGACGTTCGAGAACAGCGCGAGCAGGCGGTCGCGCTCGGTCCTGAGCGCCTCGTCGACGCGGATCCGGTCGAGCGTCTCCTCGAAGTGCGAGGCGAGCAGGCCGGCGAGCCGGCGGTCGTCGTCGTCGAACCCGTCCGGGCCGGCCGTCACGAGCTGGAAGACCGTGTCGTCGCCGACCGGCAGGCCGAGCAGCGTGTCGTACGGGCGCTCACCGTTCGGATTCGGTTCGATCACCGGCTCGTCGGTCTCCACGACGGTTTCGGCGGACTCGGCTCCGACCCGGACGCGGTTGCAGTCCTCGATCGGCACGTCGGCCGAGGCCGCGACCGGCTCAACCCACTCACCGTCGCGCACGCCGACGACGCAGCGGTGGGCCGGGAACACCTCGTCCGCGATCGCGACGACGGCCCGGTGGGCCGCCTCGGTCGACCGGACAGACGCGAGCCGCGTCGCGCCGGCGTTGAGCCGCTCGATCCGCGACGGCGTCCGGGCCGGCGGCGCCCCGACCGTCCCGTCGCGCGCGAGGACCCACCGGACGGTCGCCGACAGGTCCTCGGCGGTCGTCGCGACGGCGTCGACGCCGGGGGCCGTGGCCACGTCGCCCGTCGGGTCGTCGACCGAGGCGACGACCGGGACCGATCCGCCGTGCTCGCGGACGCGGTCGAGCCCGTCGGCGTCGCGGACGACTGAGAGGGCGGCGTCGGCGAACGCGTCGGCGTCGGCGTCGGCGGGATCGACGGTTCGGCCCGTCACGTCGTCGGGGAGGGGCGCCGCGGCGCGCGGGTCCGCGGCGAGGACGACGGCGACCGGATCCCCGCTCGATACGGTTTCCACGACGTACTTCCGTACCGCCCGCCGCGAGCATAAATTTTCCTTTCGACGGGGCGTTCCGCGGGGCGCTCGCCCCGACGCGTTCGCCCTCGGGCCACCCCGGAACCCTTTTGCACGAACACGGGTCACGTTCCCCTAATGAGCGATCTCGAAGCGGAGTACCGTCTCGATTACTTCGAGGAGGAGGGGTTCGTCCGGAGGGAGTGTACCTCCTGCGGCGCGCACTTCTGGACCCGGGACGGCGACCGCGAGCTCTGCGGGGAGCCGCCGTGCGAGGACTACAGCTTCATCGACGACCCCGGCTTCCCGGAGCCGCGCTCGCTGTCGGAGATGCGGGAGGCGTTCCTCTCCTTCTTCGAGGAGCACGGCCACGAGCGGATCGAGCCGTACCCGGTCGCGGCGAACCGCTGGCGCGACGACGTGCTCTTAACGCAGGCGTCGATCTACGACTTCCAGCCGCTCGTCACGTCGGGGCGGACCCCCCCGCCGGCGAACCCCCTCACCATCTCGCAGCCCTGCATCCGGATGCAGGACATCGACAACGTCGGGAAGACGGGCCGGCACACGATGGCGTTCGAGATGATGGCCCACCACGCGTTCAACACCCGCGAGGCGGTCGACGAGGACGAGTACGCCTACCACGGCGAGGTGTACTGGAAGGACGAGACGGTCGCGTACTGCGACGAGCTGTTCGAGAGCCTCGGCGCCGACCTGAACGAGATCACCTACATCGAGGACCCGTGGGTCGGCGGCGGCAACGCCGGGCCGGCGATCGAAGTCATTTATAAAGGCGCCGAGCTGGCGACGCTCGTCTTCATGTGCATGGAGCGGGACCCGGACGGCGAGTACGAGATGAAGGACGGGAACACGTACTCGTTCATGGACACGTACATCGTCGACACCGGCTACGGGCTCGAACGGTGGACGTGGATGAGCCAGGGGACCGCGACCGTCTACGAGGCGGTCTACCCGGACGCGATCGACTTCCTCAAGGAGAACGCCGGGATCGAGCACACCGAGGAAGAGCAGCGGCTCGTCCACCGCGCCGCGAAGCTCTCCGGCCGGCTCGACATCGACGACGTCGACGACGTGGAGGACGCCCGCGGCGAGATCGCCGACCGGCTCGACGTCGGGGTCGACCGGCTGCGCGAGCTCGTCGAGCCGCTCGAATCCATCTACGCGATCGCCGACCACTCGCGGACGCTGGCGTACATGTTCGGCGACGGGATCGTCCCCTCGAACGTCGGCACGGGCTACCTCGCCCGGATGGTGCTCCGGCGGACGAAGCGGCTCGTCGACGAGGTCGACGTGGACGCGCCGCTCGACGAGCTGGTCGACATGCAGGCGGAGCGGCTCGGCTACGAGAACCGCGACACGATCCGCGAGATCGTCCGCACCGAGGAGCGGAAGTACCGGCGGACCCTCGAACGCGGCTCCCGCAAGGTCGAGTCGCTCGCCGACGAGCACGCCGGCACGGGCGAGCCGATCCCGACCGAGGCGCTGCTGGAGCTGTACGACTCCCACGGGATCCAGCCGGACATGGTCGCCGACATCGCCGAGGAACGCGGCGCGACGGTCGACGTGCCGGACGACTTCTACGCGCTCGTCGCCGACCGCCACGAGGAGGCGGACGGCGAGGAGGCCGCGGACGACGCCGACGAGCGGCTCGGCGACCTCCCGGAGACGGAGAAGCTGTTCTACGACGACCAGGGCCGCACCGAGTTCGAGGCGGTCGTCCTCGACGTGTTCGAGCGCGGGGAGGGGTACGACGTCGTCTTGGACCAGACGATGTTCTACCCCGAGGGCGGGGGCCAACCCGCCGACCGGGGCCAGCTCACCGTCGGCGAGACGACGGTCGACGTCGTCGACGTGCAGGAGGAGGCGGGCGTCGTGCTCCACCGGACCGACGCCGACCCGGGGAAGGGCGAGTTCGTCACGGGACAGGTCGACGGCGAGCGCCGCGACCGGCTGCGCGCCCACCACACGGCGACGCATCTGATCGGCCACGCCGCCCGCGAGGTGCTCGGCGAGCACGTCCGGCAGGCGGGCGCGCAGAAGGGGATCGACTCCTCGCGGCTCGACGTCCGCCACTACGAGCGGATCACCCGCGAGGAGGTCAAGCGGATCGAGCGCGTCGCCAACGAGCTCGTCCGCGACGACGTGCCGGTCAGACAGGAGTGGCCCGACCGCAACGAGGCCGAGGCCGAGCACGGCTTCGACCTCTATCAGGGCGGCGTCCCGCCGGGGACGAACGTCCGGCTGATCCACGTCGGCGACGCCGACGTGCAGGCCTGCGCCGGCACCCACGTCGAGCGCACCGGCGAGGTCGGCGCCGTGAAGGTGCTGAAGACGGAGCCCGTGCAGGACGGCGTCGAGCGGATCGTGTTCGCGGCCGGCGGCGCGGCGATCGAGGCCACCCAGCGCACGGAGGACGCGCTGTACGACGCCGCGAGCGCGCTCGACGTGGACCCGCTCGACGTCCCCGAGACGGCCGAGCGGTTCTTCGAGGAGTGGAAGGCGCGGGGCAAGGAGGTCGAGTCGCTGAAAGAGGAGCTCGCGGCCGCGCGCGCCTCCGGCGGCGCCGACGCCGAGGAGGTCGACCTGGGCGGCGCCACGGCCGTGATCCAGCGGCTCGACGGCGACGCCGACGAGCTCCGCGCGACCGCGAACGCCCACGTCGACGACGGGAAGGTCGCGGTCGTCGGGAGCGGGGCGGACGGCTCCGCGAGCTTCGTCGTCGGCGTCCCCGACGGCGTCGACGTCAACGCCGGGCAGGTCGTCGCCGAGCTCGCCGGTCGCGTCGGCGGCGGCGGCGGCGGCCCGCCGGACTTCGCGCAGGGCGGGGGCCCGGACGTCGACGCGCTCGACGACGCGCTCGCGGCGGCGCCGGACGTCCTCCGTAGCCTGCAGGAGGCCTGACGGCCTCGCACCACGTCTCTCATCCATGCCACGCGCGAACAACGGCGGCGTCTCGATCCGCTACGAGGTCGACGCGCCCGACGCCGGCGACCCCGACGAGGCGGTCGTCTTCTGCGGCGACGTCGGGCTCGGCGCGTGGCAGTTCGGCTGGCAGCATGCCGCGCTCGCGGGGCCGCACACGGTCGTCACGCCCGAGACGCGCGGCGTCGGCCGGTCGGACGCGCCGCCCGGGCCGTACGCGGTCGAGGACCTCGTCGCCGACGTCGACGCGGTGTGCGCCGCGGAGGGAGTCCGGAACGCCCACCTCGTCGGGTACGGGCTCGGCGGGATGGTCGCGCTCGCGGCCGCGCTCGCCTCCTCGCGCCCGGCGAGCCTGACGGTCCTCGGCACGCCGCCCGCCGGCGACGCCTACAAGCCCGACGCCGTGTGGGCCGACCCCGCCGACCCGACGGCGGTGGAGGGGTCGCTCCATGGCCTCCTCTCCGCCGACTTCCGCGAGGCGCACCCCGACGCGCTGTCGCGGATCGCCGAGTGGCGGCTCGCCGAGGACGCCGGCCGCGAGGCGTTCGAGGCCCACCGGGCGGCCGTCGAGGGGTTCGACCTCTCGGACCGGCTGTACGAGCTCACGACGCCGACGCTCGTCGTCCACGGGACCGACGACGCCGTCTGCCCGGCGTCGGCGGCGGAGACGCTCGCCGAGGGCCTCCCGCGCGGCGAGCTCCGCGCGGTCGAGGGCGCGCGCCACCTCGTCGGCGTCGAGGCGTCGGCCGCGGTCAACGACGCGCTGGTCGGGTGGCTCGCGGAGCACGGCGCCGACCCGCTCTCCGGGTAGGTCGTCCGTCTCCGCCGGGCGGTCGTCTCCCGCCCTCCTCGACGCCGGTAGCGCTCCCCGTCGCCGCAACCGTTTTGCGTCCGTCGCGTCTCATTGGTGCCAATGACACGGCTCCGGTTCGCCCTGCTGAACGCGGCCCACGACGGCGCCAACACCCGGCGGAACTTCCGACGGGAGCTCGACGCCGACCTCGTCGAGTTCGACGCGACCGACGGCCACCTCCCCGACCACACCGAGTTCGACGGGGTCGTGGTCACCGGCTCGCGGTCGTCCGTCTACTGGGACGAGGCGTGGATCCCCCCGCTCGTCGACTACGTCGCGGACGCGGCCGACGCGGGCGTCCCGGTGCTCGGCGTCTGTTACGGCCACCAGGTGCTCGCGGAGGCGCTCGGCGGGCGCGTGGCGGGGATGGACGAGTTCGAGATCGGGTACAACGCGGTGCGCCGGCGCGGCGACGACGAGCTGTTCGACGGGATCGCCGAGGAGTTCACCGCCTTCACGACTCACGGCGACACGGTGGTCGAGCTCCCGCCGAGCGCGACGCTGCTCGCCGAGAACGACCACGGCGTCCACGCGTTCCGCGACGGCCACTGCTGGGGCGTGCAGTTCCACCCGGAGTACGACGTCGACACCGCCCGCGAGGTCACCGAGGGGAAGCGCGAGCGCCTCGGTGACGCGCGCGTGGACGCCGTCCTCGGCGAGATCACCCCGGCCGCGCACGACGCCGCCTGCGAGGCGAAGGCGCTGTTCGACAACTTCACCGAGTACGCCCGGCGGCTGCGGGCGGAGCGGGAGTCGCGGGCGGCGGCCGACGACTGAGCGGGGGCGTCGCCGGCGCTCGACGGACGCGCTCGCCGCCGGCGGGGCCGCCGCTCGGGTCGAACACCCTTATACCGTTCCCGCCCGGAACGGCGGTATGAACGTAGTACCGGACACCAGTGCGGTCGTCGACGGCCGCGTGTCCGAACGCGTCGCGGACGGGACCTACGAGGGGGCGACGGTGCTCGTCCCCGAGGCCGTCGTCGGCGAGCTGGAGTCGCAGGCGAACGACGGGCTGGAGTCGGGCTGGGACGGGCTGAGCGAGCTCAAGCGCCTCGCCGACCTCGCCGACGACGGGACGATCGAGCTGCGGTACGTCGGCGAGCGCGCGAGCGGCGACGCCCGCTCGAACGCCCACGAGGGCGACGTCGACGCCCTGATCCGCGACATCGCCGCCGACCGCGACGCCACGCTCCTCTCCAGCGACATCGTCCAGGCCGAGGTCGCTCGGGCGAAGGGGATCGCCGTCGAGTACGTCGAGCCGGTCGCCCGCGGCGTCGTCGACGAGCTCCCGATTCAGGACCTCTTCACCGACGAGACGATGTCGGTTCACCTCAAGACGGGCACGAAGCCGAAGGCGAAGCGCGGGAGCCTCGGCGAGATGCGGTACGAGGTCATCGACGAGGCGGAGACGAGCGAGGCGCAGATGGACGAGTGGGCGACCGCCATCGTCGACCTGGCCCGCCAGTCCAACGAGGGGTTCATCGAGCTCTCCGACGACGGGATGGACATCGTCCAGTTCCGGAACTACCGGATCGCGGTCGCGCGGCCGCCGTTCGCCGACGGGATCGAGATCACGGCGGTCCGACCGATCGCGAAGACGACGCTCGACGACTACGAGTTCGCCGACGAGCTCCGCGAGCGGTTCGTGGAGCGGAAGCGCGGCGTGCTCATCTCGGGGTCGCCCGGCGCCGGGAAGTCGACGTTCGCGCAGGCGGTCGCGGAGTTCCTCAACGAGAGCGACTACGCGGTGAAGACGATGGAGAAGCCGCGCGACCTCCAGGTCGGCCCGGAGATCACCCAGTACGGCGCGCTCGGCGGCGAGATGGAGAACACGGCGGACTCCCTACTCCTGGTCCGGCCCGACTACACCATCTACGACGAGGTCCGGAAGACGAACGACTTCGAGGTGTTCTCGGACATGCGGATGGCCGGCGTCGGGATGGTCGGCGTCGTCCACGCCTCGCGCGCCATCGACGCGCTCCAGCGGCTCGTCGGCCGCGTCGAGCTGGGGATGATCCCCCAGATCGTCGACACCGTCGTCTACATCGAGGCCGGCGAGGTCCACACCGTCTACGACGTGACGACCGAAGTGAAGGTACCCGCCGGGCTCACCGCCGAGGACCTCGCGCGGCCGGTCATTCAGGTGTCGAACTTCGAGACCGGCCGCCCGGAGTACGAGATCTACACGTTCAACCGGCAGGTCGTCACGGTCCCGCTGAACGAGGAGGGCGGCGAGGCTGAGAGCGAGACCGGGGTCGGCCGCATCGCCAAGAAGGAGATCGAACGCGAGATCAAGTCGGTCGCGCACGGCCACGTCGACGTCGAGCTCAAGGGGAACGACGAGGCGGTCGTCTACGTCTCGGAGGGCGACATCGGCACCGTCATCGGCAAGGGCGGCGGCCGCATCAGCGACATCGAGAACCGGCTCGGCATCGAGATCGACGTCCGCACCCACGACGAGAAGCCGGAGGACTCCCGCGGCGCCGGGAGCGACGGCCGCGGCGCGAACGGGCAGGGAGACGGGCGGGGCGGCCAGGTCGGCGAGGAGCGCGGCACCGTCGTCCGGCCGGAGATCACCTCCCGACACGTCGTCATCGACGTCGACGACGGCGTCGGCGAGACGGTCGAGGTGCGCGCGGACGGGGAGTACCTCTTCACCGCCACCGTCGGCCGCGGCGGCGAGGTGCAGGTGTCCCGCGGCTCCGCGATCGCCGAGGAGCTGGAGGACGCCATCGACCGCAAGCGGACCGTCACGGTCGTCCCGGCGCGCTGACTCGGCCGGCGGGATCCCGCTCGCTCCGCCGCCGTCGTTCGACTCCACGGGGTTCGTCGATCGTCGTATTCCATCCCTCCTGAAAGATAACGCTTTTTTGGCGGTGGTCGGAACGTCACTCCATGTCAGACGAGTTAAAGCGCGGGCTCGAAGGCGTCCTCGTCGCGGAGTCGGAGCTGAGCCACGTCGACGGCGAGGTCGGAAAGCTCGTGTACCGCGGGTACGACATCGAGGACCTCGCCCGGGGCGCGAGCTACGAGGAGGTGTTATACCTCCTCTGGCACGGCTCGCTGCCGACCCGCGAGGAGCTCGACGCGTTCGCCGCGGACTTGGCCGCGGAGCGGGCCGTCGACGACGACGTGCTCGACACGGTCCGGACGCTCGCCGACGCCGACGAGCGGCCGATGGCCGCGCTCCGGACGGCCACCTCCATGCTGTCGGCGTACGACGACGACGCCGACGCGCTCGGCGACGATCACCCCACCGAGACGGCGCGCCGGCAGGGCCGCCGGATCACGGCGAAGGTCCCGACGGTGCTCGCCGCGTTCGAGCGCGCGCGACAGGGCGAGCCGCCCGTCTCCCCCGACCCCGACCTCTCGTACGCCGGGAACTTCCTCTACATGCTCACCGGGACCGAGCCCGACGCCGTCAGCGAGGAGACGTTCGACATGGCGCTGACCCTCCACGCCGACCACGGGCTCAACGCCTCGACGTTCACGGCGATGGTGATCGGCTCGACGCTGGCCGACGTCTACTCCGGCGTCACCGGCGGGATCGGCGCGCTCTCGGGCTCGCTCCACGGCGGCGCGAACCAGGACGTGATGGAGGTGCTCCACGAGATCGACGACTCGTCGAAGGACCCCATCTCGTGGGTGCGAGACGCCCGCGAGGACGGCCGCCGCATCCCCGGCTTCGGTCACCGCGTGTACAAGGTGAAGGACCCCCGCGCGAAGATCCTTCAGGAGAAGCTCCGCGACCTCTCCGAGTCCTCCGGCGACACGAAGTGGCTCGACTACACCACCGCGATCGAGGAGTACCTAACGGACCAGGGGCTCCTCGACAAGGGGATCGCCCCGAACGTCGACTTCTACTCCGGCTCCGTCTACGACACGCTCGGGATCCCGGTCGACATGTACACGCCCATCTTCGCCATGAGCCGCGCCGGCGGCTGGATCGCCCACATGGTCGAGTACCAGGCCGACAACCGCCTCATCCGCCCGCGCGCCCGCTACGTCGGTCCCGAGAGCGCCGACTTCGTCCCGATCGACGAGCGATAGGAGACGCAGCGGGTTCCGGACGCCCGAACGCTTTGTTTAAAAACAGGCCGGCTACGACCCAAGCCGCTCGCGGGCGAACTTCGCAAGGAGCGGGAGGTCGTCGAGGTGGAGCAGCTTCGCCATCGCGCTCTTGTCCCCCTGGTTCGCCCGTTCGAGGGTGTCGTCGTCCGTCCGGCGGAGGTCCTCCATGAACCGGTCGTACCGCTCGTTCGGCGCGAGGTACAGCAGCCGGGTGAGCATCAGTCGGGCGCGCATCCGCGGGGCCACGTCGCGGTGCCAGAGCCGCTCGTAGACGGCGAGGCTCTCGGCGTCGAGGCGGCGCTCCGAGTCCGTGAGACAGCGGTCGATGGTGGCGGCCGCGGCGCGGGCCGACTTCATCCCCTTGTGGATCCCCTCGCCCCACAGCGGGTCGATGGTGGGGACGGTGTCGCCGATCGCGAGGAACCGGTCGGTGTGCATCTCGTCCGGCATCTGGATGTGCGCCGAGCCGCGGTGGACCGTGTCGCCGATCTGCTCGGCGTCGGCGAACCGGGGGTCCCGCTCGATCCAGTCCTCGAGGTAGCCGTCGACGGTCTTGCCCTCCTCGGCGAACTCGCGGTGGCGGTCGTTCTGGATGTAACAGATGCCGACCTTCGCGGTGTCCTCGCCCGTCGCGAAGATCCACGAGTAGCCGCCGGGCGCGATGTCGTGGTCGAGCCGGAGCATCATCGCCCGCCGCAGGTCGGCGTACTCGGGGTGGTTCATCTCGACGCCCTCCATCTCGTACTCGATGCCGATCGCCTGGTTCTCCCGCTCCAGGTCGACCACGTCGAGCGCGCTCGCGATCGGCGCGGCCGGCCCGGTGGCGTCGACGACGACCTCGGCGTACACCTCCTCGTCGCCGTCGTACCGGACGCCCTCGATGACGCCGTCGTCGTCGAGGATCGGCCGGGAGACCCGCGAGTCGAACCGGTACTCGGCCCCGTTCTCGCGCCCGTCCGCGACGAGGAACCGCTTGAAGTCGGCGAACTCCAGGACGGCGCCCGGCTGGTAGCTCTCGTAGTAGCTGTTCGGCGACTCCAACACCACGTCGTCGGTGTACGACATCACGACGTCGTCGGGGATCCCGAAGGCGGACATCATCGACGGGAACGTCCCGGCGGTCGACTTGTTGCTCTGGCGGGGGAACCCGTCTTCGGACTCCGTTTCGAGGACGACGACGTCGTAGCCGCGCGTCGCCAGGTCGCGGGCGCACTGCGCCCCCGCCGGACCGGCGCCCGCGACGACGACGTCGTAGCGATCACTCATATACCACGTAATTCGGACCCACGTAATTAGGCTTGCTGAAACCGGTCGGGAACGGGCCGTGACCCGGCTGGGTCGCCGAAATTTGGCGATCGATGGAGGTCGGAATACCGGCGGTCGCCGCGGTCGCCGATCGCGGAAGACGGGTCGGAAGAACGGGCGGCGCCGTCAGTAGAACTCGCGGACGAGGT
Source organism: Halorubrum rutilum (assembly GCF_024494565.1). The sequence goes on along the minus strand of NZ_JANHDN010000003.1, from coordinate 249,820 downwards.
CCGTCGCGCCCTCGGGCGCGCCGTCCGGGATGACGGACATGTCCTCGTCGACGCCGTGCTGCTCGTGGTACGGCACCGACTCCTCGTCCTGGTAGATGACGCCCTGGTACTCCTGCTCGGAGTCGAGGATCACGTCCTTCGCGGCGTCCCTGTCCGACGGGTCGTGGTCCTCCTCCTTCAGGTCGACGAGCGAGTCGCGGAAGTAGTCGTAGGTGTCGACGTCGTTGAACGTGACGCACGGCGAGTAGACGTTCACGAAGCCGAACCCGTCGTGCTCGACCGCCTTCTGGATGATCTCCTGGTGGCGGAGCGCGTCGGAGGAGAACGACTGGGCGATGAACGTCGCGCCCGACGCCAGCGCCAGCGCGTGCGGGTTGACGGGCGGCTGCTTCGGTCCGTCCGGGGTCGTCGAGGTCTCGAAGTCGTCGCGCGAGGTGGGCGACGCCTGCCCCTTCGTCAGCCCGTAGATCCGGTTGTCCATCACGACGTACGTCATGTCGACGTTGCGCCGGACGGCGTGGACGAAGTGGCCCGCGCCGATGGAGTAGCCGTCGCCGTCGCCGCCGGCGACCATCACTTCGATGTCGGGCCGGGCCATCTTGACGCCGGTCCCGACCGGGAGCGCGCGTCCGTGAACGCCGTGGAGCGCGTAGCTGTGCATGTACGTACCGATCTTGCCGGAGCAGCCGATGCCGGCGACGACGAAGGTGTTGTCGGGGTCGTTGCCCGTCTCCGCGAGCGCCTTCATCATGCCGTTCATGGTGCCGAAGTCGCCGCATCCCGGGCACCAGGTCGGCTGCTTGTCGGACTTGAAGTCGGTGAATCGGATGTCTGAGCTCATTGGTTACGCCTCCACCCCCTCCGTGAGGGTCGCTTTGATCTCCGCTGCGAGTTCGTCGGCCTTGAACCGCACGCCGTTGTACTTGTTGACGCGGTCGACCCGTTCGAGCACGTCGTGCTCGACGAGGTCCGCGAACTGTCCCCGCTCGTTGCACTCCACCACCACGACGTTCTCCGCGGCCGCGACGGCCTCGGAGAGGTCCGGTCGCGGGAAGACGTACGGCACCGAGAGCACCCGCACGTCCCGCCCCTCGTCGTCGAGGAGCTCGACCGCTTCAGCGAGCGCGCCCTCGTTCGACCCCCACGTGATCACGAGCGTGTCGGCGTCGGCGTCGCCGAACTCGCGCGGGCTCCAGTCCTCGCGCTCGCGGGCCGTCTCCACCTTCCGGTTGCGCTTGTCGACCTGCGCGACGCGCATGTCGGTGTCCTCGGTCCGGCGGCCCTGCTCGTCGTGTTCGAGGCCCGTCGACATGTGCGCGCCGTCGGCGGTGCCGGGGAACGCCCGCGGCGAGATCCCGTCGTCGGTGATCTCGTGGGGCTGGAAGCCGTCGGTGTCGCTCGTGTGGTCGTCGACGTCGGCCTCGTCGACGACGAAGCCGCGGTCGACCTCGACCGCGTCCATGTCGAAGGTGTCCGGGGAGAACGTCTGCTCGGTGACCGCCATCGAGAGGTCGGCGGTGAGGTAGACCGGGAGCTGGTACTTCTCGGCGAGGTTGAACGCCTCGACCGTCTTCCAGAAGCACTCGTCGATCGTCGTCGGCGCGAGGACGAACCGGGGGACCTCGCCGTGGCCGCCGTACAGCATCTGGTTCAGGTCGCCCTGCTCCTGCTTCGTCGGCATCCCCGTCGAGGGGCCCGAGCGCATCACGTTACAGATGACGAGCGGCGTCTCCGAGGTGGCGATGAGCCCGAACGTCTCGGTCATCAGGTCGATCCCGGGGCCGGAGGTCGCGGTCATCGCGCGGGCGCCGCCGCGGGCCGCGCCCAGCGCCATGTTGATCGCGGAGAGCTCGTCTTCCGCCTGCACGACGTGGCCGCCGAAGTGCTCGATCCGGCCGGTGAGGTACGTCATCACGTCGGTCGCGGGCGTGATCGGGTAGCCGGCGTAGAAGCGGCAGCCGGCCGCGATGGCGCCCATCCCGATGGCCTCGTCGCCGTTGAGGAGCACGTAGTCCTCGTCGGTGGTCTCCAGGTCGTAGTCGAACTCGTGGTCGTACTCGTCGGCGACGTACGACCGCCCCGCGCGGGCGGCCTCCTTGTTGTTGTCGACGAGCTTTTGCCCCTTGTCCTTGAACCGCTTCTCCAGCGCGGAGTCGAGGTTCTCGATGGGGAACTCGGCGACCTCGCAGGCCGCGCCGAGCGCGACGACGTTCCGCATGATCGCCCCGCCGGCCTCCTCGGCGAGCCGCTTGAGCGGGACGTCGATCCCGACCATCTCCTCGGGGATCTCGACGTCTTGCATCGTGGTCCGCTCGCCGTCGTAGATGATCACCGACCCCTCGTGGAGCTCGTCGAGGTTCTCCTCGATGGTCCGCGGGGTCAGCGCGATGAGCACGTCGAGCCGGTCAACGACGCTCTGTACCTTGTCGACGGAGGTCCGCACCTTATACGCGGTGTAGCCGCCCCGGATCCGCGAGGCGAAGTCCTTCGACGTGAACACGTGTCGACCCGCCCGAGAGAGCGCTTGCGCGAAGATTTTCCCGGTCGAGTCGATGCCGTCGCCGGCCTCTCCGCCGACGGCCCAATTGAAGTCCGCGGCCATGCTATGACGGGGCTTTCGCCGGACTCATCAAAAGACTTCTGGAAGGAGCTACCGACGCCTTCTCGGACGATCGGTCAGCAATTTGCAAATATAGCCGAGATTATTTTGTAAACTGAAATATATAGGTATTATTTGGACATTCGTTTTCTCTAATCCTCACGATCGACCCACTTCGTCGCATTGACTTTCGACGTTCGTCGAACTATTGTGGGGGCGTCCGGACGTTCCGGAGTCCGTCCCCGTGTCCGGTCGGCCCGGAGTCCGGATAACTCGAAGTCCGATCGTTCCGGGGTCCGGTCGTCGCGCTCGTCGCGCCTCGCACGCGTTCGACGACGGGCGGCGCCGACGCGGACGGGAACACGTTTGTGTCCGCCGACCGGATCGGGCGTATGGACACGACAGCGACGGTCAGCGCGGTCGAGTCAGTCGGCCGCGACACGTACGCCCTTCGGTTCGACGCGCCCGACGGGTTCGCCGCCGAACCCGGGCAGTTCGTGAAGCTCGGCACGGAGATCGACGGCGAGTCGGTCGCCCGCTTCTACACCCTCTCGTCGCCGACCGTCGGCGACACGTTCGAGGTCACGGTCGGGATCGACCCCGAGGAGGGCGGCGACTTTTCCGGGTTCCTCGCCGGCGCCGAGGCGGGCACGGAGATGACGCTCTCCGGGCCGTTCGGGGACCAGCACTACGACGGCGAGCCGCGCGCGGTCGTCATCGCGGGCGGGCCGGGCGTCGGCCCGGCGGTCGCCATCGCCGAGCGCGCGCTCGACGACGGGGCCGAGGCCGCAGTGGTCTACCGCGACGACGACGTGTCGCACGCCGACCGCTTGGATCGCTTAAAAAAGCGCGGGGCCGCGGTCCACCTCCTCGACGCCGACGAGGCGCTGGACGAGGCGGTCGCCGAGGCGCTGACGGGAAGCGAGGGCGAGACCGTCTTCGTCTACGGCTTCGCCGATCTGGTGGCCGACGCCGAGGCCGCGGTCGAGGCAGCCGGCGGCGACGCCGACGCCGCGAAGGTCGAGAACTTCGGTTAGACGCGGTTCGAGACGTTTCGGCCGTCAATTCGTGAGTGGCTGTCCGTGGATCGACGGTGATGGCCTCCAAAGCCCCAGCCGCGACGACTCGCGCGGCTTGCTGCGCTCCTCGCTCAGTCGCTACCGCTCCTTCGCTGCGGTGCTTGCTGCGCCGTGCTTCGTCCTCGCGGCTGCCCCTTTGAGCCCCACCCGCACAGCACCGCGACCGCACCTCACACCTCCCCAGCCTCGCGGCTCGCTCGGTACTCCCTCCGGTCGCCCTCGCTCGCCGCGTCCCTCGCGCGTGCGATTCGCGCCCTCCGGGCGCTCATCGGCACGCGCCACCGCAATTCGTCTCCGGATCAGTCGCCGAAGTAGTCGGCGAGTCGCTCCGCGGCCTCGACGGCCCGGGGCGTGACGAGGGCGAACCGGATCCACTCGTCGCGCGCGCTGCCGAACGCCTCGCCGGGCATCCCCGCGACCCCGGCCTCGTCGACCAATCGCTTCACGTTCGCCATCGTCCCGGGGAACCCCTCGAAGCGCGCGAGGACGTAGAAGGCGCCCTCGGGGCGGCTGTACTCCGCCCCGGCCGCGTCGAGCGCGTCGGTGAAGGCGTCGACGCGGTCGGCGAGCAGCTCCCGGGCCTCCGCGTAGTAGCCCGGCGGCGTCTCCGCGAGCGCGTGGTGGACCGCGTACTGCGAGGGGCGCGCGCCGGCGACGTTCACGAGCATGTGTCGCGTCTTCGCCTCGCCGACGTGCGCCTCGGGGAAGACCCCGTAGCCGACCCGGAACCCGGTGATCGCCATCGACTTCGAGAAGCCGCTGGTGACGATCACCCGGTCGGAGTCGAGCGTCAGCGCCGACTCGAACTCGCCGGTGAGGTCGAAGTGGTCGTACACCTCGTCGACCATCACGAGGGCGTCGACCGCGTGCGCGATCTCGACGACCTCGCGGACCGCGTCGAGGTCGTATATCGCTCCGGTCGGGTTGTTCGGCGTGTTCAGGGCGATCAGGGCGGTGTCGTCGCTCGCGGCCTCGCGCATCGCCGCGAGGTCGAGGCCGCCGTCGCGCTCGGTCGGGACGAGCGTCGCCTCGCCGCCGAGCATGTCCACCTTCCCCGGGTAGTACGGGTAGACGGGGTCGGTGAGGACCGCCTCGTCGCCCGCGCCGCGCTCGAACGCGCGCGCCATCGCGAGGTAGTTCGCCTCGCCGGTCCCGTTGGTGACGACGACGCGGTCGGCGTCAACGTTCCGGCGCTCGGCGATCGCCTCCCTGAGCTCCGGTAACCCCTCGCTCGGCGGGTACTGGAAGTCGTCGGGCGGGAGGTCGGCGTAGTCGCGGAGCGCCTCTCGAAGCGCGGCCGGCGGCTCCCAGTCGGGGTTGCCGCTCACCATGTCGATGACGTCGCCGTCGGCCGCGGCCGCGTACTGCATCACGTGAAAGAACTTCGGCTCCTCGTACTCCATACGGACCGCTGGGCGGCGTCTCCCGTGGCTCTTTCGACTCCCCGTCTGCGCGTGAGGGATCCGTTCGGCGGTCCGAGCGACGCGCCGACCACCTTCCCGACCGCCGGAATCCGGTGGTTTCACCTACGGCCCCGGCCACGCGGTGGTATGAACAAACGCGGCCACGTCCTCAACGCCCTGCTGCTCGCGATCGGACTCGGCTTCGTCATCGAGCCGAGCCTCGGCGCGGCCACCGCGCGGACCGTCGCCGAGATCACCGTTCCGATCGTGTTGGGGGCGCTGTTCCCCGACGTCGACACCGCCTTCGGCCGCCACCGGAAGACGCTCCACAGCCTCCCGGTGCTCGGGATCTTCCTCGCGTACCCGATCGTGTTCGGGAACCTCCAGTACGTCTGGATCGGCGTGTTGACCCACTACCTCCTCGACGTCGTCGGGAGCCGGCGCGGCATCGCGCTGTTCCACCCCCTGTCCGACAGGGAGTTCGGCCTCCCCTCCGGCGTGACGACGAGCAGCAAGTACGCCGACCTCGTCACGGTGGTCGTCACGGCGGTGGAGCTGGCGGCGTTCTGGGCGCTTCACACCTACGTCGTGACGCTCGACCTAGACGTCTCGGCCGCGACCCGGGCGGCGAGCGAGGCGGCGGCCGGGATCGGGATCTGAGCGGTTTCTGTTCGGTTCGGCGCGGTCCGCTTCGCTTCGGTCCCGTCGGCGTGGTCGCGACGCGGCGACGCCCTCACTTCGGCCGGTAGTCCGACAGCGTCCCGGAGTAGACGCTCACGTCGTTGAACCGCCCCTCGTAGACGACGTTCGTCGGGAGGGTGGGCTCGTCGCCGGAGAGGAACAGGCGGTCGAGCTTCTCCCACGTATTCTCGTAGCCGAGGTGGGCGAACTCCAGGAGCCCGCGGAGCTGATGGCGGACCCCGCCGCGGTGGACCACGGTCCGGGGACGATCCTCGCGGAAGGCGTCGACGACGGCGTCGGCGTCGTCGAGGTCGCCGTCGAACTCGGTCCACGCCTCCCCAACGGTGCCGGGCAGGTGCGCGTACGAGGAGCCGAAGCCGGGCATGTCGGTCACCTCGGCGATCCGCCGCGTCCGGGTGTTCTGGTGCGGAAGGAGCTTGGTGTTGTACGTCTCGACCGCGGCGAGTCGCTCGGCGTGGGCCGCGATCTCCGGTCGGGTGAGCGAGATGGTGGCGAAGCCGGGATGCGGGACGAGCACGGCGGCGTCCTGCCGATCGAACTCGGCCATCGCCGCCTCGAAGGTGATGTAGTCGGGCACGGGGTCCTCCAGGCCGAGGACGAGGAGGTGCCGGCGGTTCCCCCAGTCGCCGGTAAACACCTCTCGGGCGGGGACGACCGTCAGGTCGTCGTCGGCGTACCGGGCCGCGCGCTCCCGGACCGTCGTCAGCCGGGTGAAGTGCGGCGCGTAGACGAGCGCGTCGATCCCCCGCTCCTTCGCGAGGGCCACGACGTCGTCGTCGAGCACCTTCACGTGGGCGTCGACGCGCGTTCTCGATCGGGTCACGGTACCGGACGGTGTGCGTCCCCGAGCAAAGGCGTATCGTTTGACTCCGAGGGGATCCGGGTCCGGCGACGGCGGACGCGTCGGACGCCGGCGGTCGCGGCCGCCGTCCCGGCGCGCCCCGACGCTCTCCCCCACCGCCGCGCGGGGGTCTCGTGAGCGTACCGAACGGGACCACGCGAGGGAACGACTGAACGAACGGAGTGAGTGAAGGAAGACTCGCGGGGGAAACGGTTAATCCCCCGCGGGCGAGACGGGGAATCATGCCCCGCTGGACGTGCGGAATCGACGGCTGCGACGCCGCCTTCGACGACGTGGAGTCGGCCATCGTCCACCAGACCGACGGCCACCAGCGCCACGAGTGCAAGGTGTGCGGCACGATCGTCCCGGACGGCTACTTCGCGATCCGGCACGCGTTCGACGAGCACACCCGCGCCGAGTTCGTCCGCGCGTACGACGCCGACTCCGCGGCGGTCCGCCGCCGCGAGGAGATCAAGCGGGAGGTCGAACGGGAGGCCGACCTCCAGCGCGTCGTCGACGAGCTCGACCGCGGCGTCTGAGCGGCGCCCCCCTCGCTCCGCCGGCCCTCACCACAGCACCCGCTTTCCGAACGCGCTCGCCGCCAGCTCCGTCGCGAGCTCGGCCGTCTCGTTGTGCTGGTCGAGCGTCGGGTTCACCTCGACCAGCTCCATCGACTGGAGCGAGTCGGCGTCGTCGACGATCTCCATCGCGCTGTGGGCCTCCCGGTAGGTGACCCCGCCGCGGACGGGCGTCCCCACCCCGGGCGCCTCGTTGGGGTCGAGCCAGTCGAGGTCGAGGCTGACGTGGACGCCGTCGACGCCGTCGCCCGCGGTCGCCATCGCCTCCTCGGTGACCTCGGTGATCCCGCGCTCGTCGATGTCGGACATCGTGTACGCCGCGAAGCCGCGCTCGCGGAGGACCTCGACCTCCGACTCGTCGACGGAGCGCAGGCCGACGAGCGCGACGTTCTCCGGCGAGAGCCCGGGCGCGTTCGCCCACTCCGACCCCGCGAACTCGTCGAGGCCGAGCGCGGCCGCCAGCGGCATCCCGTGGACGTTCCCCGAGGGAGTCGTCGAGGGCGTGTTGAGGTCGGCGTGGGCGTCGAACCACACCGCGCCGACGTCGGCGTCCCGCGCGGAGCCCGCGAGCGAGCCGATGGCGATCGAGTGGTCGCCGCCGAGCGCGAGCGGGACCGCGCCGTCGGCGAGCGTCCCGCTCACTTCGTCCGCGAGGCGCCGACAGACGTCGGCCGTCTCCCGGAGGAACTTCGCCTTCCCCGCGCTCGGCGCGTCCGCGTCGGGGTCGCGCTCCTCGGCGCGCGGGACCGCGAGGTCGCCCGCGTCGACGACGCCGACGCCCGCGCTCGCGAGCTGGTCGGCGAGCCCGCCGTATCGGATGGCCGACGGCCCCATATCCACGCCGCGTCGGTTCGCCCCGTAGTCGGTCGGCGCGCCGATGATCCTGACGGTGGTCATACCAGCCCGCGCGACGCCCCGACGCTTGAATGGTGCGGTCCCGCGGTGGCGACCGATCGGACGCGATCGCACACGGTTTTGCCGCCGCGCCCCGATTGGCCGGTATGAGCGGTTCAGACGGCGGCTCCGGTCCCGTCGATGACGACGCCGGTCCCGACGAGGACACTGACGACGACGACCTCGGCGCGGGCGACGCGCCCCCGGAGTTCGATCCCGCCGACGTCGCCGGCAGCGACGTCGAACCGGTCGGCGCCATGATCGCGGTCGCCTTCACCGGGGCCGTGATCGGGCTCGTCGGCGCCGGGGTCGCGCTGTTCGTCAGCGACCTCGGGCTGGCCCTGATCGGCGTCGGCGTCGCCGTCGCGCTCTCCAGTCCCCTCGCGTACGTCCGGCTCCGCCGGCGATACGGAGGGTAGCCGTCGACGGCGGCGAACGCGGAATCCGCGCGATCGTTTATAACGGCCTTCCATCGCATTTAAGCGGTGCGGCCATCTATTCGCGTCCATGTCATCGATCGAGCTCACATCCAGTCAGAAAAGCATCCTCACGGCCCTCATCAACCTGTACGGGGAACAGGAGGACGCCGTCAAGGGCGAGGCGATCGCCGAGGAGGTCGACCGCAACCCCGGCACGATCCGCAACCAGATGCAGAGCCTGAAGGCCCTCCAGCTGGTCGAGGGCGTCCCCGGCCCGAAGGGCGGCTACAAGCCCACCTCGAACGCCTACGAGGCGCTCGACATCCAGCGCATGGACGAGCCCGCGGACGTCCCCATCTTCCACGAGGGCGAGGAGGTAACGGGCGTCAACGTCGACGGGATCGACCTCTCCAGCGTCCACCACCCGGAGCTCTGCCGCGCCGAGATCCACGTTCAGGGCTCCGTCCGGGACTTCCACGAGGGCGACTCCGTCACCGTCGGTCCGACGCCGCTCTCGAAGCTCGTCATCGACGGGACGGTCGACGGGAAAGACGACACCGCGAACATCCTCATCCTCCGGATCGACGACATGCGCGCCCCCGACGAGCCCGCCGAACACTGACCGCTCGCCGCCGACGCCGACCCCTCTCCCTTCCTCTCTCCTCGCCTCTCTTCTCATTCGGCCGCCGAGAGCCAGAGGTCCGCCGAGAGCCCGGGCGCCGTCGCTGCCGAATCCAACCCTCGCGAGCGCGAAAAGCCGCTTCGACCGCGTCGTACGCGCCGGCCCTACATGTCGCCGAACGCGCTCACGCCGCGCCCGGCCGAGGAGACCTTCGCGATCCACCGCACCGCGATGGACTTCTTCAGGAGCTTCGCCGGGGTGCCGCCGAACGTCTTGATCGGCATCCCGATCACGTCGTGGGCGACCGCCTCCTCGCCGACCGAGATGACGGTCCCCTTGTCCTTGTGTTCCCACGACTGGAGCGGCGCGCCGCGGGCGGCCCGCGCGAGGTTCTCGCCGGCGACCTCGGCGGCCTGCCAGGCGGCCTGCGCGGTCGGCGGCGCCACCTCGTCGTCGCCCTGCTCGACGAGGGCGGTGTCGCCGATGGCGAACACGCGGTCGTCGCTGGTCGCGAAGTCGGCGGCGGCGTGGACGCGGTTCGAGCGCTCGTCCTTCTCGACGTCGACGTTCTCCAGCTCCGGCTGGCCCGTGATGCCGCCGGTCCACACGAGGACGTCGTGGGGGAGCTCCTCGGGCTCCTCTCCGTCGCCGCCGCCGAGGTAGACCGCGTCCTCGTCGGCCTCCGAGATGAAGTCGCCCGTCAGGATCTCCACGTCGGCGTCCTCCAGCCGCTGGCGGAGCGCGCCCTGGAGCTGCGGGTCGTTGCCGGGGAAGACCTCGTCGAGCCCCTCGACGAGCGTGATCTCGATCGGGGCGCGGTGCTTGTCGCGGTACTCCGCGACCTCGCCCGCGGTCTGGATGCCGGAGAGCCCGGCGCCGCCGACGACCACTTCGGCGGGGTCGGAGCGGGTCGCGTCGGCCGCGGCCGACCGCACGTCCTCGTGGATCGCCTTCGCGTCGTCGAGGCCCTTGAGCTGGTGGGCGTGCTCTTCTAGGCCGTCGATGCCGAAGAAGGCGGTCGTGGAGCCGACGCCCAGGAGGAGGTAGTCGTAGTCGACGGTCGTCCCGTCGTCGGTCTCGACGACGCGCTCGTCCGTGTCGACGTCGACGACGCGGCCCTGCACGAAGTCGGACTCGGGCGACTTGATCTCGTCGACGGGGATCGTGATCTTGTCCGCGACCGCGGGGTTGCGGATGGCGCGGTGGACCTCGTGGAGGACGAGGTGGTAGTCGTGCTCCGAGATCCACGTGAGTTCCGCCTCGCCCTCGCCGACCTCGTCTTCGAACGCCTTCACCGCCCCTGCGCCGGCGTACCCGGAGCCGACGACGACGACCTGTGTACTCATGCCTGCCGCTCCGCGGTGCGCGGGTAAAGTCGCTTTGGAACGTCCGTGACGGCGGCGGAGACCGGCGGACCGCTTCCGGTCTACAGCGAGAGCCCGGCGTGCCAGCGGTCGGCGCCCGCCTCCCGCTTGACCTCGTCCATCCGCGCGAGGAGCTTCACGGCGAGGCTCGCGGCCTCGGCCGCGCGCGACTCGCCCTCCGTCCGGAACTCCCCGGTCACGCGGTTCGCGTAGACGGAACAGACCGCGCCGGCGCGGAGCCCGTAGACGTTCGCGATCGTGAGGATCGCCGACGCCTCCATCTCGATGTTCTTCACGTTCGCCTCCCGCAGCTCCGCGACCAGCTCGTCGGAGCCCGCCGCCTCGAACCCCTCGAAGCCGGGGCGGCCCTGCCCGGCGTAGAAGGAGTCGGCGCTCATCGTCACGCCGGTGTGGTAGTCGTACCCCAGCCGCTCCGCGGCGGCGACGAGCGCCGAGACGACCTCGCCGTCGGCGGCCGCCGGGTAGTCCTCGCGCACGTACTCGTCGCTCGTCCCCTCCTGGCGGACCGCGCCCGTCGTGATCACGAGGTCGCCCACCTCCATCCCGGGCTGGATCGCGCCGCAGGACCCGACCCGGATGAACGTGTCGACGCCGACCCTCGCGAGCTCCTCGACCGCGATGGCGGCCGACGGGGAGCCGATCCCGGTGGAGGTCACGGAGATCGGCGCGTCCCCGTAGGTCCCGGTCGCGGTGCGGTACTCGCGGTGGTGCGCGACCGCCTCGTAGTCGTCCCACAGCGCGGTGACCTTGTCGACGCGCTCGGGGTCGCCGGGGAGGAGCACCGCGTCCGCGACGTCGCCGGGCCCCACTTTGACGTGGTACTGGACGTCGTCGTTGGGGTCCTCGCTGTCGCCGCCCGCGGCGCCGTCGGGGTCGGCGCCGCCGTCGCCGGCGGTCTCGTGGGGGGCCTCGTCGTCGGTCATGTCTCCGCCCTTCGGCGAGCCGTTTCAAAGGGGTTCCGCCTCGCGGCCGTCCGTCGGAGATCCCCGGTCGTTCGGCGGGCCCCTCCCGCCCTCAGGCCCCCCTCGCGTCGTCGAGCGTGCCCTCGGAGATGGTGTTGGGGAGCAGCTCGCCCAGCGTGTACTCGCTGGTCTCGCCGCCGCCCTCGTCGCAGACGACGACGAGGTCGTCGGCCGCGAACTCGGCGAGCGTCTGCCGGCACATCCCGCAGGGGGTGACGCCGTCGCGGACGCCGGAGGCGACGGCGATGCGGTCGAACTCGCGGTGGCCGTCCTTCACCGCCTCCGCGAGCGCGACCTCCTCGGCGTGGAGGCTGTTGGAGTAGTTCGCGTTCTCGATGTTACAGCCCGTGTAAACCGTGCCGTCGGCGGTCCGGAGCGCGGCGCCGACGCGGTACTCGGAGTACGGGACGTGCGCGTCGTCGAGCGCGTCGCGCGCGGCCTCGATCAGGTCCATACCCGGCCGTCGGTCGGCGGGGCGATAAGCGCCGGGGTCGCGGGGGCGGGTCGCGCGCCGGGTCCCACTCGGCCTCAGCGTCCGGTGTCGTACTTGTACGTGGCCGACTCGGGATCGATCCCGAAGTCCTCCGGCGACTCCGTCGTCTCCTCTTCGGCGGCCGCCGCCGGCTCGGCCTCCTTGAACGCCTCGCGGAACCGGTCGGGCATCTCGAACTCGTCGACCGGGAGCCGCAGGCCGACGACGCCCCCGCCGAGGAACTCGCGCTTCTCGTCGAGCCGGTCGGAGAGCGCCGGCGGGAGCGCGTCGGTGTCGACCGCCTCGAAGCCGAACTGGGTCAGGTAGTCGGGCTGGTCGGTGAGCACGTACACCGTCTCGAACCCGTCCGCGGCCGCGGTGTCGACGAGGCGCTCGACCACGTGCGCGCCGACGCCCCGGCCGCGCCACTCGGGGAGCACGCCGATCCCGGTGAGCTCGATCCGGTTCTCCTCGCCCTCGTCGCCGCGGTGCAGGCGCAGCCGGCCGAACCCGGCCCGGTCGCCCGACTCCTGGTCGACCGCGATCACGTAGTCCCGTGACCGGAAGGCGACGTCGTCGAGCCCGAGCCGCTCGATCGCGTCCAGTAACCACGCCTCGTCACGGTTCTTGGCGTCGCGGACGTACATGTCCGCACGTACGCGGGCCGACGTAAAAACGGTTCCCTGGGTCGCGCGGCCTCGACACGGGGAACTATACGCCGGTCGGCCGGATCGGAGCCATGGCACTCGCGGCCCCCGACCTCGCCGGCTCGACGGCCTTTATCACCGGAGCCACTCGCGGCATCGGCAAGCGGATCGCGCTCGCTCTCGCCGATCACGGCTGTAACGTCGTCTCGACGGGTAAGACGACGGACGCCGACGACTCCGAGCTGGAGGGGTCGGTCGAGCAGACGGCCCGCGAGGTGCGCGAGCGCGGGCCGGAGGCGCTCGCGCTCGAACTCGACCTCCGGGACGAGGACCGCGTCGAGGCCGTCGTCGAGGAGTCGATCGACCGGTTCGGCGAGGTCGACGTCGTGATCAACAACGCGAGCGCGATCCAGCTGGCGGATATCGCCGACCTGCCGGCCGACCGCTTCGACCTCCTGACCGACGTGAACGTCCGGGGGACCCACCTCGTCGCGCACGCGTTCGCCGACCACCTCGCGGGCCTCGACGGGGCGTGGCTGCTGACGAACGCGCCCCCGGTCACGACCGACCGGTCGCCGGGGAAGGCGCCGTACGCGTGGTCGAAGCTCGGGATGTCGTTCGTCACGCTCTCGCTCGCCGAGGAGCTGGCCGGCGACGACGTGGGCTGTAACACCTTCTGGCCGGTGACGACGATCGACACCCGCGCGACGCGCTACTTCGGGCTCGGGACCGAGGACGACTGGCGCACCCCCGAGGTCGTCTCCGACGCGGTGCTCGAAATCCTCGCTCGCGATCCGGCGGAGTGTACGGGTAACAGCTTCTACGACGAGGAGCTGCTCCGCGAGGCGGGCGTCACCGACTTCTCCGGGTACAACCTCACCGAGGGCGACCCGGCGCCGATGTCGGCGCGGCTGTTCGACCCGGAGTTCGAACGGCGGCCCTGATCCCCGGCGGCCCTGATTCTCGGCGGCGCTCGCCGGCGAGGAGTGCCGTCGGCGATGAGGAGACCGGACGGCGTCGACCGCGGCTCAGATCCCCTGTCCCATCAGGTGGCTGCGGAGCACGTCCGGCGTCTTGAGCCCGGCGTCGCTGTTGATCAGGACGACCGTCTCCGTTCCGTCGAAGAACCCCTCCTCCTTGAGCGCCCACGCGCCGGCCGGAGCAGCGCCGCCGGTGGCGCCCATCTCCATCACCTCGTTCTGCGCGACGGCGACCGCGCTCGCGAGCACGTCCTCGTCCTCGACGCCCACGGCGGTCCCCCCGCTCTCCGCGACCGCCTCGACCGCGGCCGCGCCCCCCGCGGGGTCGGCGATCTCCAGTTCGCCGCAGATCGTGTCCGGCGTCTCCCACGGCTCCGGCTCGTCGAGGCCGCGCTCGACCGCCGCCGCGATCGGCGCGCAGCCCGCCGCCTGCGCGGCGACGATCCGCGGGACCGCGCCGATCGCGCCGACCCGCTCCAGCTCGGTGAACCCCTTGTGAACGCCGGCGATCACCTCGCCGGACCCGGTCGGGACGACGACGACGTCTGGGGCCTCGCCGAGGTCGGCGACGAGCTCGAACGCGAGCGTCTTCACGCCGTCGTGGCGGTACGGCGTCGCGAACTCGCCGAGGTCGGTGTACTCTGTCTCCAGCTGCTCGTCGACCGCCGCGGCCGCGTCCGGGAACCGTCCGCCGACCACGCGCATGTCCCCGCCGTGGACGTTCGTCATCGCCTTGTTCGAGAAGGCGCACCGGGAGGGCACGAACGCGTACGAGCGCAGGTCGGCCCGCCCCGCGTACGCCGCCATCGACTGCCCGGCGTTGCCCGGGCTCGCGCACGCGAGCGGCTCGACGTCGGCACCCTCAGACGCCCGCGCCGCGACCGCGGTGAGCGCGACCGAGAGCCCGCGGTCGAGCACCGTTCCGGTGGGATTCCGTCCCTCATCTTTGACATACACCGACTCTACGCCGAGCACGTCCGCGAGCCGCTCCGTCGGGACCAGCGGCGTGGCGCCCTCGCCCGCCGAGAGCGCCGTCCCGGCCGGGAACGGGAGCAGCGCGTCGAAGCGCCAGTGGCCGCGGCCCGCCCCCGCCGGTCCGTCGCGCGGCCCCGCCAGCAGCGCCTCCGGGTCGACCGCGTCGTAGTCGTAGGCGGGGTCGAGCCCCCGCGCCTGTTCCTCGGCCGACACCGCCGTCGGGTCGGCCGTCTCGTGGACGCGCCCCGACGCGCGACTCTCCAGCCCGCGGAACGCCGTCGTCGTCTCCGTCGACTCCATACGAACCCTTGCGGCGGCGGCGACTAATCGCTTCTCACTCCCGGATGCGGTGGCGCGCCGGTGAGCGGTCGCCATCGGCGACCGCGAACCGTCCGCGAGGGAGTCAGTCGCCGGAGCGAAGCGGAGGCGACTGACGAGGGTGGGGAGGTGTGAGGCTGCGGTGCCGCGCTGCGCGGGGTGGGACTCGAAGGGGCAGCCGCGGGGAGGCCGTAGGCGACGCCAAGCACCGCAGCGAAGGTACGGAGTGACCGAGCGAGGAGCGCAGCGAGCGTACGGCCTCCCCGCGGCTGGGGCTTCGGGCTGGTCACCGCGACGGACCCGACTCGCAGGCGCTTATAAACCCACAACTCGATACCTCACGTATGACCGGAGACGTCACCGTCGTCGGCGGCGGGCTCGCGGGGCTCGTCGCGGCGAGCCGGCTGGCCGAGGCGGGCGCGGACGTGACGCTGTACGAGCGACGCCCCGAAGTCGGCGGGCGCGTGCGGAGCGAGACGGTCGACGGCTTCACGCTCGACCGCGGCTTCCAGGTGCTGTTCACGAGCTACCCGGCGGTCGAGCGCGAGCTCGACGCCGGCGAGCTCGACACCGGCGAGCTCGACGCCGGCGGGCTCGACGCCGACGGCCTCGACCTCCGGACGTTCGCGCCGGGCGCGACCATCTGCCGGCCGGGGTCGCGCTCGACGCTCTCGGACCCGCTTCGCGACCCTCGCGGCGCGATCCCCTCGCTCCTGAACGACGAGGTGTCGTTCTCCGACAAGCTCCGGACGCTCGCGCTGCGGTACGACCTCTCGAAGCGCGACGAGGACGACTTCTTCGCCGGACGGGACGCCCCGATCCGCGAGTACCTGCGGGACTGGGGGTTCGCCGACGACTACGTCGAGCACTTCGTGGAGCCGTTCTACGGCGGGATCACGCTCGACCGGAGCCTCGCGACCTCGAAGGCGGTGTTCGAGTACACGTTCCGCGCGATGAGCCGCGGCGGCATCGGCGTCCCCGCCGAGGGGATGGCCGCGATCCCCGAGGCGCTCGCCGCCCGCGCCCGGGAGGCCGGCGTCGACATCGAGACGGGCGAGGACGTGGAGTCGGTTCGAATCGCGAGACAAGGGCGGATCCCGTTCCGGACCGGGAGCGGCGACGCCGAGGGCGCCACCGTCGAACTCGCCGACGGTTCGACGCGCGAGGCCGACGCGGTCGTCGTCGCGGCGACCCCGCCCGAGGCCCGGCGCCTCACGGGCGTCGGGTCGATCCCGACCGAGGGCGTGCCGAACGTCACCGGCTGGTACGCGCTCCCCGCCGGGGAGTCGTTCGAGACCGGCGGGCGGATACTGCTCAACGCCGCGACCGAGTCGCCGAACGCCGTGGTCCCGATGTCCGAGGTCGCGCCCGAGTACGCCCCCGACGACCGTGCGCTGCTCGCGGCGACGTTCCTCGGCGAGGGGTCGCTGGACCGCCCCGCCGACGCGCTCCGCGACGACGTCCGCGACGCGCTGGAAGCGTGGTTCCCCGAGCGCGCCTTCGAGGGACTGGAGACGCTCGACGTCCACCGGCTCCGGTTCGCGCAGTTCGCGCAGCCGCCGGGCGTCCACGCCGACCTCCCGGACCCGGACGACCCCGAGGGACCCGTCGTCCTCGCCGGCGACTACACGGAGTGGTCGTCGATCCAGGGCGCGCTGGAGAGCGGCAGGCGGGCGGCCGCCGCGGCCGGTGAGCACCTGTAGCCGCCGCGGGACGCTCCCCGAGCGCCCCTACTCCTCCCGCCGGAACGACGCCTCCCCGTGCTCGTCGACCGCCGCGAGCAGCTCGTCGCGTTGGCGCCGAATTTCGGGCGGGAGCTCGGCGTACGCGTGGTCGAACATGTCGCTCGGGTCGGCCTCGACCGACTCCGCGACGTCGATCGCGTCGGCGACGACCTCGTCCGCCGCGTCGTGGATCGCCGCGACCCCCTCGTCGTCGATCCGCCCGGTCTCCCGCAGGAAGCCCTCCATGCGGTCGAGCGGGTCGAGCGCGCGCCACGGGTCCACGTCGTCGGGGTCGCGGTAGGCGGTCGGGTCGTCGGCGGTGGTGTGCGCGCCGAACCGGTACTCGACGAACTCGACGAGGACCGGACGGGCGGTGTCACCGTCCGACGCGTCGCCCCGCGCCCGCTCGGCCGCCTCCCGCGTGACCGCGTAGCTCGCGAGGGGGTCCATCCCGTCGACGCGGACGCCCTCGAAGCCGTAGGCGGCCGCCTTCTCCGCGAAGGTGTCGCTCGCGGTCTGGCGCGACTCGGGGATCGAGATCGCCCAGCCGTTGTTGTGACAGCAGAAGAGGGTCGGCGTGTCGAAGACGCCGGCGAAGTTCATCGCCTCGTGGAAGTCGCCCTCGCTCGTCGCGCCGTCGCCGAAGTGCGCGGCGACCACGCGGTCCTCGTCTCGGTAGTCGAACGCCCAGGCGGCGCCGACCGCGTGCGGGAGGTGCGCCGCGATCCCGATGTTCAGCGGGAAGACGTTGCCGTCGGCGATCGCCTCGGTCCCGGACTCGTGGCCCATCCAGTAGGGGAGGTACGCCGAGAGCAGGTCGCGGACGACGACCGCGCCGTGTTCGCGGTACTGGTAGCTGATCAGGTCGCGGTCGGCGAGCGCGTGGGTCGACCCGACCGCCGACCCCTCCTGCCCGGCGCAGGGCGCGTACGTCCCGATCCGCCCCTGTCGCTGGAGGCTCACCGCGCGCTCGTCGAAGCGGCGCGTGGTGACCAGGTCGCGGTAGATCGCGCGGAACCGCTCGTCGGAGAGGTCCGGGACCGTCGCGTCCGGCAGGGGACCGCCGTCCGGCCCGAGCACCCTGAAGACGTCCGCGTCCGCGAGCGGATCGGTCGCGTCCTCGCGCCCGTGCGCGGCGGCGTCCGCCGGCGCGTTCGCGCCGGTACCGTTCTCGTCCATACGCGATCGGTGTGCGCGCCGATCACAAGGAGTTAGCGGTCGCGGCGGCCGCCGACCGCTCCCGACTCCGGCGACGGACGAACGCGAAGGGGAGCCCGACGAGGACGCCCGCGACGGCGACCGCGCCGAACACGAACCCGACGAGCAGCGGGACGGGACCGGCGGTCAGCATCTCGACGCTCCAGACGGACGCGAACCGAGCGGTCCAGAAGCCCCCGGTGACGAGCGCGCTGACCAGCCCGAACGCGGCCCCGCGGAGGTACGTGACGGTCCCCGGCCGCTCGACGAGCGCCCACCAGACGCTCGCGCCGGCGACGAGCGCCGGGGCCGCGAGGAGCGGCATCGCGAAGGCGGTCGGGAGCCCGATCACCTCCGCGAACAGGCCGAGCGCGCTGGAGAGCAGGACCGCCGTGAGGGTCGCACAGCCGAACGCGTAGCCGCCGGCGAGCAGCGCCCACCGCTGCGACGACGAGAGCCTCGACTCGGATCCGAGCGAATCGCCCATACCCGGGGCTCGCGGGCCGGGGGGAAAGCGTTTGGCGTGGGTGAAACGCGGATTTGAGCTATCGGATCACGGCGTGATCACGGCGCGCCCGTCGATCTCGCGGTGTTCGAGCTTCTCCGCGACCGTGTTCACGTCGCCGAGGTCGTACCGGCTGGTGTGGAGGTCGACGTCGCCCTGCTCGACGAGCGCGACGAGCTCCTGGAGCTCCGCGTACCGGCCGACGATGTTGCCGACGAAGGAGAACTCGCCGTTCACCAGCGCCTGCGCCGGCTCGTGGACGTGGCCGCCGTAGCCGATGATGTGGTGGTCGCCGCCGGCGGCGGTGATGTCGGGCGCGTACGCGGTCGTGACGTCCTCGCCGACGAAGTCGAGGACCTGCGCGGCCCCCGTCCCGTCGGTGATCCCCTCGATCTCGGCCGGGACGTCCGCCTCCGAGGGGTTGATCAGGTGGTCGGCGCCGTAGCCGTCGGCCAGGTCGAGCGCGGACTCCTTCAGGTCGACCGCGGTGATCCGGGCCGCGCTCATCGCGTCGAGGCACTGCAGGCCGATGTGGCCCAGCCCCCCGACGCCGATGACGACCGCGTGGTCGCCGGGGTTCAGGTCGGCGACCGCCTTCTTCGCGGCGTGGTACGCCGTGATCCCGGCGTCGGCGTGGGGCGCGATGTCGATCGGTTCGACGCCGGACGGCAGCGGGATCACCGAGCGCTCGCCCGTGTGGAGGTACTCGGCGAAGCCGCCGTCGACGGTGAGCCCGTTGAACGCGTCGTTCTCGCAGTACATCGTCTCGCCGAGCCGGCAGGGCCGGCAGGTGCCGCAGGTCTGGACCGGGTGGCAGATCACGGGGTCGCCCTCCGAGACGATCTCGACGTCCTCGCCCGTCTCGACGACGGTGCCGGCGTTCTCGTGGCCCAGCGTCATCGGGAGGTCCTGCGGGACGTACTCCTCCCACATCCCCTCGATGATGTGATTGTCCGTCTGACACCACCCCGCGCCCTCGACCTCGACGATCACGTCGCTCGCGCCCGTCGCGTGCGGTCGGTCTACCTCGTCGATCGTCAGCCCCTCGCTCATGTCGTCGGTGTACTCGTGGAGTCTGGCGGCTTGCATGTGACGTATTGTCTCACAGCCTCCGTCATAAACGTTCGTTATGGTACCGGCGATCCGTCCCGTCGAGTGGTTCCGAGCGTCGACGACTCGTCTCGTCGAGTGGTTCCGGGCGTCAACGACTCGTCCCGTCGCGGAGGGTTCCGCGCGCCCGTCTGACCCGGAGACGGTACGACTTTCACTCGGCACCGAATTGTATCCCACATGGCTGGCCACGGGACACGGGTCGGATTCGTCTGCGACGGTGCGCCGTCGGACGAACAGCGGGCGGCGTTGGCGTGGTTAGAGGAGCGGCCGGTCGACGCCGTGCGGGTTCCCCTCGCCGAGGTCGGCGAGGCGACGGACGGCTGCGACGTGTTGTGGTGGCACCGCGACGCGCCGCTCGGAGACGACCCCCTCTCGACGCGCTCGACGGACGCCGTCGACGCCTTCCTCGACGACGGCGGGGGGCTGCTGCTCACCCTTCGGGCGATGGCCGCCGTCGACGACCTCGGGATCGACCCGGTGGCCCCGGACGCCGTCGGCGTCGAGAGCGTCGCCGAGCCGACGGGCGTGCTCTGGCGGACGCTGTACGGCGACCACCGAGCGATCGCGGCGTTCGACTCGATCCGCGTTCCGACCTGCGACCGCGGGGCGGTCCCGACGGCCCGCTACGAGGCCGTCGTCCCCGCGCGCGGCGAGGTGCTCGCGTCGACCCTCCGCGGCGACCGGGACGTGCCGAACGAGATGACGGTCGTCTCGTGGGACCGCGGCGGCGGCGTCGTCGGCGTCGGCGCGCCGCTGGCGTTCGACGAGCCCGCCGACCCGTCCGTCGCCGACGCGCGCTCGGAGCTGGTCTCCGGGTGCCTGTCCGCGGTCGCCGCCGGCGACCAGCCCGGTCGCCCGAAGACGGCCGACGAGCTGACGGCGATGCGCCGGGCGTTCGCCGACGACTCCGCGCGGCCGCGCTATCACTTCACGCCGCCGGCGAACTGGCTGAACGACCCGAACGGCCTGATCCGCTGGGACGGGCGGTACCACCTGTTCTACCAGTACAACCCCGCGGGGCCGTTTCACAACGCCATCCACTGGGGCCACGCCGTCAGCGACGACCTGCTTCACTGGAGCGACGAGCCGATCGCGCTCGCGCCGTCGCCGGACGGCCCCGACCGGCACGGGTGTTGGTCGGGGTGCGCGGTCGACGACGGCGGGACGCCGACGGTCCTCTACACCGGCGGCGACGGGCGGTGGCAGCTCCCGTGTCTCGCGACGAGCGCGGACCCTGACCTCTCGGAGTGGGACAAGGACCCGGGCAACCCCGTCATCGAGGAGCCGCCGTCCGACCTCGACCTCCTCTCCACCGAGGACTGGGAGATCGAGTTCCGCGACCACGCGGTCTGGAGGGACGGCGACAGGTGGTACCAGCTCATCGGGAGCGGGATCGCCGACCGGGGCGGCACGGCCCTCCTGTACGCGTCGCCGGACCTCCGCGAGTGGACGTACGAGGGGCCGCTGCTGACCGGCGACGACGGCCACGGGGCCGTCTGGGAGTGTCCCGAGCTGCTGGACCTCGGCGATCGCTCGCTCCTTCACGTCTCCAACTACGAGGACGTCGTCTACTTCCTCGGGACGGTCGCGGACGGGGAGTTCGACGTCGCCCACCGCGGACTGCTCGACCACGGCGACTTCTACGCCCCGCAGTCGCTCCGGGACGGTGACCGACACCTGACGTGGGGGTGGCTCCCGGAGACGCGCGACGCGAGCGCGCAGTGGGAGTCCGGCTGGTCCGGGGCGCTCTCGCTCCCGCGGGTGCTCTCGCTCGGCGACGACGGCCGGCTCCGGCAGCGACCCGCGGCCGAGGTGGACCGGCTCCGGCGGCGCGATCTGCCCGCCGCGGTCCCGCCGGTCGTCGACGACGACCGCCACGCGCTGGAGGCGAGCGGCCGGACGCTGGAGGTCGAACTGGAGGTGTCGCTGGAGGACGCCTCGGCGTTCGAGCTCTCGGTGTTCGAGTCCGCGGACCGCGACGAGCGGACGGCGATCCGCTACACGCGGGAGAACGAGCTGACGGTCGACCGCGCGGCGTCGAGCCGGAAGGGAATCGGCGCGAGCGACGCACAACGGATGCCCGTGACGCCGTACGACGAGCCGCTGTCGCTCCGCGCGTTCCTCGACGGGTCGGTGATCGAGCTGTTCGCGAACGACCGGCACTGCCTCACGAGCCGGGTGTACCCCGACGCGGACAGCACGGGGCTGTCGGTGAGGGCCGAGGGGGGGCGGGCGACCGTCTCCGCCCTCAAGATCCGGGAGCTCGAACCCGCGATCACGCCGCCGACGCGACCCGCCTCGGCGGGGACCGACGCGGAGCCTCAGTAGCCGTTCCGCGGGTACCTGCCGGTGCGGTGTCGGTCCATCCGGGTGTCGGGGCGGTCCACGTACCCCTCGTCCGGGTCGACGTCGTCCGGCGGTCGATACCCGTCGGTGGCCGGGAGCTCCTCGCGCGCCGTGGGAATGTGCCAGTGGGCGAGCGTGCCGTGGATGCGCGTCCGGTCGTCGCCGACATCGAGCCTGAGCGTCGGACTCAGCGTGCCGCCGAACCGGCGTCGCTGTTCGGCCTCCGAGAGGTCCGCGATCCCGTCGAGCGACTCGCCGGCGAACTCGCGGTAGTTGTAGAAGCTCTGCACGAGCACCTCGTCGCGGTATGGGAACGCCATCCACGAGTACGCCTGGAAGGGGACTCCCGCCGGGTTGGCCACGACCAGCCCGGACCCGTTCAGCGGTTCGTACTCCCCGCGGAGCGAGTCGGCGACGAACCCGTAGAGGCCGTCGAAGCCGCGGAGCCCGGGCGCGAACGTGTGCATGTGGCTCGAAAAGAAGAGGTAGTATCGGTCGTCGCGGGCGACGACGTGGGGGCGTTCGAGCTCCTGGTTGACGCAGACGCCGTCGAGGAGGGGCGGTTCGAGCTCCCAGTCGAGGGGGTCGCCGCTCCGCGACGCCGCGACGCCGACGCTCCCGTTGAACTCCTGTTGGGCCTCGTCGCCGCCGCATCGCCCGCTGTCGGTCGGGACCGGCGTGTTCGCCTCGAACAGCAGGGTCGTCTCGCCGGTGTTCGGATCCTCGAAGAACCAGGGGTCGCGGAAGGTGTAGATCATCCCCCGCGACTGGTCCTCGCTCTCGTACCACTCCCCGTCCGGTTCGAGGAGGACCTCGTGGGTCCAGGGGCCCTCGCTCCGCACGCCGTCGTCGTCGGCCGCGAACCGGCCGCCGTGCCCGACGGCGATGCGCTGGTTGTAGTTCAGCTCCTCGGCCGACTCGTCGCCGGCGGCGGTGTAGTAGAGGTAGAGGTCGCCGTCGTCGTACAGCGCGGAGCCGGCCCACTGGCGCTGCCCGAGCGCGTCGGCGTCGAAGACGGGCTCGCCGCCGTGCCACTCGGTCCCGTTCCGGGAGTAGAAGAACCGGATCTCGGCGACGTCGTGACGCTTCCCGGGCAGCAGTTCCTCCGGGGCGGTCAGCGAGAAGAGCACCCGCCAGCCGTCGACCTCGGCGATCTCCCCGTGGCGGTCCCGAAGCAGCCACGTGTCCCAGATGTGGAGGTCCGCGGCGGGGTCCTCCGCGGGCGGTTCGATGACCGGCGCGACGGTCTCTGGCGTGCGCTCGATCCGCGCGGCCTGCGACCGCGTCCACCGCGGCGGCCGCCAGCCCTCCGCGTCGCGCCGGGCGCCGGCGTCGTTCTCAGTCATTTCGGTTACGGCCCCGTCCGTGGCAGGTTCACTTATTGGTCCCGGTCCGAGCTCCGCCGCGCCGCGTCCCCGCCCCTCTGCACGGTCGTCCGAGGGCGAGACCCCGTCCCCGCCCGTTCCGCCCGACGCGGGCTGCTCCGCCACGGTCGGGGGCGCCCGGCCGGCTCAGTCGAAGGTGTACAGCCGGACCTCGCAGTCCGGACAGGCGAGCGTCGGAGACGGCTCCTCGCCGGGACCGGTGTGACCGCCGCAACACGACATGTCCGTTCCCCGCTCCAGCGCGGCGCCGCAGTCGGGGCAGTCGTCGAGCAGCATCCGGTTCGTCCGGGCGGCCGCCAACCGGGTCCCGTCGTCCGAGAGGAACGACCCGGTCGCGCGGTAGCCGGCGACCTCGGCGATCGCCACCGGACGGGAGAGCCAGGTCTCGTCCACGACGCCGCCGCCCTCGGGCGAGAGCGCGACCCACTCGCCGTCGACCGCCCTCCCCTCGGCCGCCGGCGAGGCGTCGAGCGCGGCGCGGGCCAGCTCCGCCGTGGTCCGCTCCCGCAGCTCGTCCATCTCCGCGCGCCACCGCTCGTCGAACGCCGCGGTGGGGACGACGGTCCCGTCGTTTACTTCGAGGACGCCGCTCTCGACGAGGCGCGCGAGCAGGTCCTCGGGGTCGTCCGGACCGTCCGCGGTCCCGAGCGATCCCCCCTCGTTCGGAGGACTGCCCGTCCCCGCCGACGCCTCGTCGAACACCGCCGCTCCCCCGGGAAGCGCGGCGACGAGCGGCGGCGCGAACCGAGGCGTCCCCGGGACCAGATACCCCCGGAGCCAGACCAGCGCGAGGCCGCCTCCCGCGGCGGCGACGCCGACCAACGGGGCGACGGCAACGCCGAGTCCTCCGGCGCAGACGCCGACGAGCGCGACGTTCACGACCGTGCACGGCCAACAGCGGTTCTCGCCGGTGTGCTCGGGCCGGCGCAGTCGAGCCCCGAACGACGAACGCATCCCCGCGAGCTATCCGCCGTCGCGGTATCAACGTTGCGCCGGCGTCGCCTCCCGTCGGGGTCGTCGGAAGCGACGCTCTCCCGCGCGCCGGTCCAGCCGCGTGGTTTTTTTATCGCTCCCTCTGGTAGCGCGAGCGATGACCGACATGGAGTACACCACGCTCGGCGAGACGGGACTGGAGGTATCCCGGCTGGCGCTCGGGTGCATGAACTTCGGCACGGAGGAGCCGTGGATGATCCACGAGGAGTCGGAGTCGAGGGCGATCATCGACCGCGCGCTGGAGCTCGGGATCAACTTCCTCGACACGGCCAACGTCTACTCGCGCGGCGAGAGCGAGGAGATCGTCGGGCGGGCGATCGAGGGATACGACCGCTCGGAGCTGGTCGTCGCGACGAAGGTGTACCACCGGATGCGAGACGGACCGAACGGGCGCGGGCTCTCGCGGAAGCACGTCCTCGACCAGGCCGAGGCGTCGCTCGACCGGCTCGGGACCGACTACATCGACCTCTATCAGATCCACCGCTGGGACGACGACACGCCCGTCGAGGAGGTGCTCTCGGCGCTGGACCACCTCGTCGACGAGGGGCTGGTCCGCTACGTCGGGGCGAGCACGATGCCGGCGTGGAAGTTCGCCCGGGCGCTGTACGCCGCCGACGTCGAGAACCGCGAACGGTTCGTCTCGATGCAGCCGGAGTACAACGCCGTCGACAGGCACGAGGAGGCAAACGTGTTACCGGTGTGCGCCGCCGAGGGGATCGGCGTGCTCCCGTGGTCGCCGCTCGCGGGCGGCTTCTTGACGGGGAAGTACTCGCGGGACCAGCAGCCCGAGTCCGGGAGGGCGGCGACCGACGACTACACCGCGCGGCGGTTCACCGAGGAGAACTGGGCGGTGCTGGAGGCGGTCCGGGACATCGCCGACGCGAAGGGGGCGACGCCCGCGCAGGTGAGCCTCGCGTGGCTGCTGCACAAGGAGGTCGTCGACGCGCCCATCATCGGGCCGCGGAAGGCGGAGCACCTCGAAGAGAACGTCGGCGCGCTCGACGTCGAACTGACCGACGAGGAGCTGTCGCGGATCGAGGCCCCGATCACGCCGCGGTGGCCCGCCCCGGGAAAGGACTGATCCGAGGGGGATCGGCCCGGGAACGCGCGTCGATACCGCGTCCGACACCGGCCGATCGGCGGCGGGAACCGGTTGGTGGCGAGGGTCGATCGGCGGCGGGAACCGGTCGGTGGCGAAAACGGTCGGTCCTCTCCCCGTGTAGCGGCCGCCGTCCCCCGGTGGAATTTTCTTTACAACACCGGTTGTAAACCACCTTAATTATATTAATGATCGTTCCTCACGTACGCAGTATGTCTGGCAACGACAGCGAGACCGGCGTCTCACGGCGGCAATACATCACGGCAACCGGCGCGATCGGCGTGACCGGGCTAGCGGGCTGTTCCGGCGGCGGCGACGGGGGATCCGGCGGAACGACCGGCTCGTCGGGCGACGAGATCGGCGGGACGGTCACCGTCTTCTCCGGGCCGCAGTTCGTCGACGCCGGGTTCCCCGAGGTCCTGCACGAGGCGGGCGTGCCCGACTCGATCACGATCGAGATGACCCGGCCGCCGCAGGACACCGGCAGCAAGCAGCAGCAGCTCCGGACCGCGATCAACGCGGAGGAGTCCGACCCAGACCTGGTGTTGACGGACAACGGGTGGACGATCCCGTTCATCGTCCGCGGCGACCTGGTCAACCTCGAAGAGGAGATGGACGAGGAGTTCATCTCCCGCGTCAGAGAGGAGGGCGTCCAGTCGATGATCAACACGGGGACTCACCCCGAGACCGGCGACCTGTACTCGGTCCCGGTGTTCCCGGACTACCCGACCATCACCTACCGGAAGGACCTGTTCCGGGACGCGGGCTACGGCGACTCCGACTTCGAGACGTGGCGCGGGGAGCCGCCGACGTGGGGCGAGTTCTCGCAGATCGTCTCCGAGGTCATGAGCGGGGCCGACGTCGAGTACGGCCACCTCTGGCAGGGGAACAACTACGCCGGCCTGGCGTGCTGCACGTTCAACGAGTTCCTCACGAGCATGGGCGGCGCCTTCTTCGGCGGGCAGGACAACCTCTTCGGTCCGATCGGCGACCGCCCCGTCACCCTCGACACGGAGGAGTCGATCGACGGGGTCGAGGCCGCGGTCGACACCATCCACGGCACGGGGAGCGCCCCGATGGACATCGCGGCCATCTCCCCGCAGGAGGTGGCCGGCTGGTCCGAGCCCGACACGAAGAGCACCTTCGAGAGCGGGGCCGCGGTCACCCAGCGCAACTGGACCTACTCCATCGGCGGGGCCGAGACGGCCTTCGAGGGGACGGACATGGAGCTCGGCGTGATGCCGCTCCCGGCGGGCCCGAACGGCTCCTGGCACGCGCAGGGCGGATGGATCATGTCGATGAACCCCTTTACCGACAACATGGCGTCGGCGAAGGAAGTGATCAAGGCGTGGTGGGAGGACTCGGTCCTCGAGTACCAGTTCGACACGGCGAACTTCATGCCGCCGAAGCCGTCGCTGTACAGCTACGTCGAGCAGAGCGACACGTACGGGCCGTACTTCGAGGCGCTCCAGTACGCGGCGGAGAACCTCATCCCCCGGCCGACGACCTCGGTGTGGCCGAACCAGCGGAGCATCGTCGCCAACGAGGTCAACGCGGCGCTCCGCCAGGAGAAGAGCCCGCAGGAGGCGGCGGCGGCGATGCAAGAGCAGATCTCGGCGATAGAAGAGCAGTCGGGGTGACGACCGCCGACGAGTCGGCTCCCGGGGCGTCTCGCGTCTCCGGGAGGTGATCCGTATATAAAACAAACAATAATGATAAATATTCGCACGATATACAAGGGGTCGATGCTCGGACCACGACGGGCGATCGGACGCGGAGGTGGAGGTCGCCATGGCGACTGAACAGGGGCGGCCGGAGATCGCCGAGGGATCGGGCGGGGTCCTGACGCGGCTCGGGACGTGGACGGAGAACCTGAGCGAGCAGGCGTACGCGTACCTGCTGTTGGCTCCGGCGTTCGTCGTGCTGCTGCTGTTCGCGTTCTGGCCGCTGGCCTCGGCCGTCAGGATGTCGTTCTTCGCCGACGTGATCACCGGCGGCAACCTGGGGGAGTTCGTCGGGCTACAGAACTACGTCCAGCTGCTCACGAACACCAACGCGCTCGCGCCGGCGGCGTTCGTGGACCCCTCGTTCCAGACGCCGATCCTGGAGCAGGCGCTGTTCGTGACGGTCCTGTTCGCCGTGTTGAGCGTCACGGGCGAGACGCTGCTCGGGTTCCTCTACGCCATGCTGATGAAGGCCGAGTACAAGGGCCGGCGGCTCGTCCGGCTGCTCATCATCCTGCCGTGGGCGATCCCGATCGTCATCCAGGGGATGATCTTCTTCCTGCTGTTCCGGCCGGGGTACGGACTGCTGACCGAGCCCCTCCAGCAGCTCGGGATCTTCTCCCAGCTCCCGCTCAACACGACCTTCGACAGCTTCGTGATCGTGACGGTGGCGGACATCTGGAAGACCTCGGCGTTCATGGCCCTGCTGATCTTGGCGGGGTTGGAGAGCGTCAATCAGGACCTGTACGAGGTGGCCGACGTGATGGGCGCCTCCCGGTGGCAGCGGTTCCGCTACATCACGTTCCCGCTGGTGTTCCCGGTGTTGATGGTCGCGATGCTGTTCCGGACGATGGGCGCGCTGCGGGTGTACGGGATCATCGAGTCGACCACCGTCGGCTGCTCGACGGTCCCGTCGATGACCTGTCTCGTCACCCAGCTGATGTTCGGTTCGGCGACGCTGTACGGCTCCGCGGCCGCCGTGAGCGTGCTGATCGCCATCGTCGTCGGACTGTTCATCATGGTGTACCTGATATTCATCCGACAGAGCAACCAGAGCCTGGGGTTAGCGTAACATGAGCATCGACGCACGCAACCACGAAGACGCGGAAACGTTCGACGGATCGGGCGACGAAACGGGCGGCGACGGCGAGAACAAGTCCCGCGTCGGGCGGTGGGCCGACGACTGGATCCGAAACCCCGAGAAGGCGTACGCCGTGATGTTAGTGTTCCTCGGCGGGGTCCTGCTGACGACCTCGCTGTTCCCGCTGTACTGGCTGTTCAACGTCGCGATGGCGCCGCCGGGACAGACCGACATCCCGCTCGTCCCGACGACGATCGACCTGTCGGCGTTCGTGCAGGTGTTCGTGCAGGTCCCGTTCGCGCGGTTCATGTTCAACAGCCTGTTCTACGCGTTCACCGTGACGGTGTTCGTGCTCCTCGTCGGGAGCCTCGCCGGGTACGCGTTCGGGCGCCTGGAGTTCCGCGGGAAGACGCCGCTCCTCTTCTCGCTGTTGGTGCTCAGCTTCTTCCCGCCGGCGACGCTGTTCATCCCGCTGTTCCGGGCGTTCAACCAGCAGGTCCCGATGCTCGGGCTGTTCACCCTCCCGGTGGAGCTGTACGGGACGCCGGGCGCGGTCGTCACGCCGCTCAGCGCGTTCACGATGCCGCTGGCGATCTTCATCCTGACGACGTTCTACGGCCAGATCCCGGACGGGCTCGAAGAGGCGGCCAGGGTGGAGGGGACGACGCGGCTCGGCGCGCTGTTCCGCGTGATCATGCCGCTCTCGGCTCCCGGGGTCGCGACCGCCGGCATCCTCACCTTCATCACGGTGTACACGGAGTTCTTCTTCTCCTTTTTGATGACCGGCAACAGCGCCGCGGAGTGGGCGCCGGTGGTCGACGGCGTCATCGCGTTCCAGACGCAGTACACGGTCCGGTACGACCTCCAGGCGGCGGCGAGCCTGATCGCGATCGTTCCGGTCGCGATCCTCGTCGTCGTCGCACAGGACAAGATCATCAGCGGCCTCACGCAGGGCGCGCTCAAGGAGTGATACCACATGGCACGAGTCAAACTCACGGACGTCACGAAACAGTACGACGACGTAACGGCGGTCGACAACATGAACCTCGACCTGAAGGACGGCGAGTTCATCTGCCTCGTCGGTCCCTCGGGCTGCGGGAAGTCCACGACGCTCGAAACGGTCGCGGGGCTCACGAAGCCGACGTCGGGGGAGATCCTGATCGGCGACCGCGAGGTGACGAACCTCCCGCCGAAGGATCGCGGCATCGCGATGGTGTTCCAGAACATCGCGCTGTTCCCGCACATGGACGTGTACGACAACATCTCCTTCGGGCTCCGCCTGCGCGACTTCCCGAAAGAGGAGATGGACGAGCGCGTCGACGAGGCGGCGCGGGTCGTCCGGCTGCAGGGAATGCTCGACCGCATGCCGAGCGAGATGTCCGGCGGACAGCGCCAGCGCGTCGCGATCGCGCGGGCCATCGTCCGCGACCCGGACGTGTTCCTGATGGACGAGCCGCTGGCGAACCTCGACGCCAAGCTGCGCGTCAACATGCGGACCGAGCTCCAGCGGCTCCACAAGCAGCTGGACACGACGATCATCTACGTCACCCACAACCAGGCGGAGGCGATGACGATGTCCGACCGGATCGCGGTGCTCAACAAGGGCGAGCTCCAGCAGATCGCCCCGCCGCTCGTCTGTTACAACCAGCCGGCCAACCGGTTCGTCGCGGGCTTCATCGGGTCGCCGTCGATGAACTTCTTCGACGCGAGCGTCGGGGAGGACAGCCTCGACGCGAACGGCTACTCCGTCTCCTTCGACACCGCCGCGATCGACGGCGTGGGGACCGGCGACCCGGTCGAGGTCGGGATCCGTCCGGAGGACATCTACCTCACGGACAACAGCGCCGAGGCCGCGGACCCGAGCCGAGCGTTCTCGGTCGAGACCGACGTGCTCGAACCGATGGGCGACGAGATATTCGTCTACTTGAAACCGATCCTCGAATCGGTCGACGAGGAGACGGCCGACTTCGAGGAGCGACAGGGACTGCTGATGAGCGTCGACCCCGCGACCGACATCGGCGAGGAGGAGGACGTCGACGTCGTCTTCGACCGCGCTCGGATCCACCTGTTCGACGACCGGACCGGCGACGCGATCTCGCACGGCGTCGTCTCCGAGGCGGACATCGAAGCCGGCGAGGACGGCGTGCAGGCCGACTGAGCGTGCCGGTCGTCCCGCTCTCCACGCGTGGTGTCGCATGACGCGTGACGTCCTCGTCGCCGGCGAGACCCTGATCGATTTCATTCCGGACAGTCCCGGGTCGCTCGGCGACGTCGAGTCGTTCTCCCGACGGGCGGGCGGGGCGCCGGCCAACGTGGCGGTCGGCCTCGCGCGGCTCGACCGGACGCCGTGGTTCTGCACCGCGCTCGCCGACGACCCGTTCGGCGCGCACCTCGGGGACGTGCTCGACCGCGAGGGGATCCCGGACCGGTTCGTCACGGCCGTCCCCGACAGTCGGACGGCGCTGGCGTTCGTCTCGCACGGTCCCGACGCCGACCGGGAGTTCACCTTCTACCGCTCGGACACGGCCGACAGGCGCCTCGACACGAGCGTCGTCGACGACGAGACGCTCGAATCGGTCGACACCGTCGCCGTGGGCGGCGTCACGCTGACCGCCGAGCCGGCGCGATCGGCGACCTTCGACCTCGTCGAGCGGGCTCGGGCCCGAGGCTGCCGCGTCTTCTTCGACCCGAACGTCCGCCCCGAGCTGTGGGAGACCGACCCGGCCCCGACGGTCCGGCGGATGCTCTCGGCGACGGACGTCCTCAAGGCGACCCGCGAGGACCTCGACGGCGCCGGGCTCCCGGCCGCGCCGCGGGAGATCCTCGACGCCGGACCGGACGTGCTCCTCCTGACCGAGGGCAGCTCCGGCGCGCGCCTCGTCAGCGACGAGGGCGCCGCGTGGGGCGCCGGCGAGTGGTCGCATCCCGGCTACGAGGTGGGCGACGTGGTCGACACGACCGGCGCCGGCGACGCGTTCGCCGCGGGCGCGATCGCCGCGCTCACCGACGGCGCCGGTCCGGACGCGGTCCTCGCGTTCGCCAACGCGGTCGCCGCCCTCTCGACGACGCGGGGCGGCGGGATGACCGCGCTCCCCGACCGGGGGACGGTCGCGGAGCTGGTCGACGGGTCGTGACCCGGTCCCGGTCGGGGATCGACCTCGCGCCGCGGCCCGCGCTCACTCGCCGGGCTCCTCGGCGGTCGCCGTCCCCGCGCGCAGCGGCGGGTAGTCGTCGGCGCCCTCGATATCGGTGACGACGAGGCGGTTCGCTTCGAGGTCCTCGACGACGGCGTTCCAGCCGCCGACGCTGACCCGCTCCTCGCCGGTGTCGACGTCCAGCATGACCTGTCCGGCGACCTGCGGGTCCGACTCCTTCCCCTCCACGACGGACCGGACCCCCTCGACGGTACCCGTGATCGTCCGCGGCTCGCCGGCGTTCAGGTCCGTCCCCTCGATGCGGACGGTCATCGTCGCCCCGGACTCGATGATCGGCCGCGCCTCGCGCACCAGCTGGCGGATGTCGACGTACTCGATCGGCGGCGTCTCCCGGCGCTCGGTGTGTATCGGCGTCCCGTGCACCCACAGACACGTCATGAAGAACCAGTGGAAGACGAACGTGTACTCCTCGTCGTTGACGAGCACCCCGTACTGATTGACCGCGTCGGGGTGGTGCGAGAAACAGGCGCTCTGCCGGTCGACCGAGGCGACGAACGGCGCCGGCAGTCGCCGGTACCGCGCCTCCCGACAGAGTCCGGCCACCGACTCGGTCGGCGGCGGATCGCCGCCCGACTCCGTGTAGACGAGGAGGTGGACGACGACGCCGCGCTCGTGGGCCTCCCGCAGCGAGTCGCGAAGCCGTTCGAGGTGTTCGGGCGTCACGGAGAGGTACACGCGCGTCTCCGCCCGTTCGATGAACAGCCGCGCGCGGTCGATGACGGTCTGGAACTGCTTGACGATGCTCGCGCTGGACCGTTCGAGCGGCGGCTGCTCCCACCGCTCTTCGATCTCGTCCGCCGCGGTCTCGAACCGGTCCGCCCTGTTCCGGAGGTCGTCGAGGACCTCGGCGGGGCTGTGTGCGCGCGCCTTGAGGCTTCCCTGTTCGTACTTCTCGACGTACTCGCGCTCGGCCAGGGCGTCGATCACGTCGTAGACGCGCGCGTTCGGGACCCCGCTCGCGTCGGCGATGTCCGTCGCCGACGCGGTCCCCAGCTCGATGAGCGCGACGTACACCGCCGCCTGGTACGGCGACAGCCCCGCGTCTTCGAGCGTCTCAGTCAGCGAGTCCGTCTCCATGGCCGCCCCTACGCGGGTGACGACTAAGTATTGTCGCGCCGGGAGGCCGAGGGAGACGGCGGGCGCCGCCCCGCGGGCGGTCAGACCGAGACGTCGACCGCCGCGACGACGTCCCGCGACGAACGGCCGACGAAGAGCGCGTTCTCTCCCGTCGCGAGCGTCCAGCCGGCCCCCTCGTCGTAGTACTCGAACGCCGAGCGGTCGACCGACACCTCGACCGCGCGCCGCTCGCCGGCCTCGATCGTCGCCGCCTCGAACCCGACCAGTTCGCGTTTCGGCGTCGGCACCGGAGCGGCGGTCTTCCCGGCGTACACCTGGACGACGGCTTTCCCCCGGCGGTCCCCGGTGTTCTCGACGGGGACCGCGACGGCGAACCCGTCCGCGTCCTCGGTCACCGACGGCTCCCCGTAGGCGAACGCGGCGTACGAGAGCCCGTGGCCGAAGGGGAAGCGGGGGCGGACGCCGCGCTCGTCGAAGTACCGGTAGCCGACGAAGACGCCCTCGTCGTACCGGGCCACGCCGTCGACTCCCGGGAACGCCGCGTCGTCGCTCGTGGGGTAGTCGGCCGCGGTGCGCCCGAAGGTCACCGGGAGGCGTCCGCCGGGCTCGGCGTCGCCGAAGAGCAGGTCGGCGAGCGCCTCGCCGTCGGCCTGCCCGGGGTACCACGCTTCGAGCACGGCGTCGACCGCGTCCGCCCACGGCGTCTCGACGGGACCGCTCGTCCGGAGGACGACGACCGTCCGGTCGGCGACCCCGGCGACCGCCTCGATCAGGTCGTCCTGTCGGCCGGGGAGGGCGAGCCCCGGCCGGTCCCGGAACTCCGTCGCGTCGTCCTGGACGACGACGACGGCGCAGTCGGCCGCCGCGGCCGCGTCGACCGCGTCGTCGACGCTCGGGTCGGGCGCCGCGTCGCCGGTCCCCGCGTCGAACACCCGCGACTCCGACACCGGCTCGATCCCCCGTTCGACGGCGACCGAGACGTCCCTGGCCCCGATCCCCTCGACGGGGGAGGTCCGGACGAAGGGCGACACCTCCGAGGAGCCCCCGCCGCCGAGCTTGGCGGCGTCCGCGTTGGGGCCGATCACCGCGAGCGAGTCGACCCCGTCGAGCGGGAGCACGCCGTCGTTCCGGAGGAGGACCGCGCCCTCCGCGGCGATCTCGCGCGCGAGCCGCCGGTGTGCTGCCGTGTCGAGTTCGCCCTCCGGCCGGCTGCCGAACCGCCCGATCGAGGCCATGCCACGCAGGACCCGCCGGACCTTCTCGTCGACGACGGCCTCGTCGAGCTCGCCCGACTCGACGGCCTCGCGGAGTGGCTCGCCGAACAGCGCCGGCACGTCCGGGACCGGCGGCATCGCCTCGGACGCCTCGCCGAGGTCGACGTCGTCGGGAGCGAACGCCTCGGGGGAGATCCCGGGCATCTCGACGTCGAGGCCGGCGCGCGCCGCCCCGACGGTGCTCCGAGTGCCCCACCAGTCGGAGACGACGAAGCCGTCGAACCCCCACTCGCCCTTCAGCACGTCCGAGAGGAGGCGCTCGTGGTCGCTCATATGCGTCCCGTTGACCCGGTTGTACGCGGTCATCACCGACGTCACGTCCGCCTCCTCGACCGCCGCGCGGAACGCCGGCAGGTAGATCTCGCGGAGGGCCCGCTCGCCGACCGCCGCGCTGACCTCGTACCGGTCCGTCTCCTGGCTGTTCGCGACGTAGTGTTTGACCGTCGCGCCGACCCCCGCCGACTCGACGCCGTCGATCGCGGCGACGGCGGTCCGCGCGGTCAGGTGGGGGTCCTCGCCGTAGTACTCGAAGTTGCGCCCGCCCGTCGGCACCCGGGCGACGTTGACTCCGGGCGCGAGCACGACGTCTTGACCGTGGGCGGCCGCCTCCCTGCCGAGCGCTCGGCCGAAGCGACGGGCGAGCGAGGGCCGCCACGTCGCGCCGAGCGCGACCGAGGCGGGGAACGCCGTCGCGCGCCCCCCGTTCACCCGGACGCCGAGCGGTCCGTCGACGAGCGCCAGCGGCGGGATATCGACGCGGTCGACGCCGGGGAGGTAGCCCGTCGCCTTCCCCTCGGGGTCGACGGCACCGTGAACCAGCCGGAGCTTCTCGCCGAGCGTCAGCTCGTCGACGACGGCGTCGATCTCCCGTTCCATGCGCCCCGCCTTTTCACCGGACCTCCTTTGCTGTTTCCACGCGTTGCGGTGCGGAGACGACGGTGGCCGGAGCCGACACCCGACGGAGTCAATCGGGAAACGGGAAACCCGATCCGTAATTTACCTGAACAATCCTTATAGTTATGTGTGACCACTCCCCACGGCTACTCGTATGTACGAGATGGACGGCGAGGAGATCTTCGTCATCGACGGCCACGTCCACATGTGGGACGCCCGGGAGGAGAACATCATCCACGAGGGGGGCGAGCAGTTCCTCCAGTGTTTCTACGACTACCACACCGGGTTCACTCCCGAGGAGGAGCAGTGGGACATCGACACCTACCGGCATTACGGCGCCGACAGGATGACCGAGGACCTGTTCGGGAACGCGGCCGCCGACATGGCGATCTTCCAGCCGACGTACCTCGACGACTTCTACGACGAGGGGTTCAACACGACCGAACAGAACGCCGAACTTGCCGAGGAGTACCCGGAGCGGTTCGTCCTGAACGGGAGCTTCGACCCGCGCGACGGCGAGGAGGGACTCCGCTACCTCGAACACCTCAAGGAGGAGTACGACATCCCCGGCGTGAAGCTGTACACCGCCGAGTGGCGCGGCGACTCGAAGGGGTGGCGGCTCGACAGCGACGACGCCTTCGACTTCTTAGAGAAGTGCGCGGAGCTCGGCATCGAGAACATCAACGCCCACAAGGGGCCGACGATCCGCCCGCTCAACCGCGACGCGTTCGACGTGGAGGACGTCGACGACGCCGCCTCCTCGTTCCCGGAGCTCAACTTCATCGTCAACCACGTCGGCCTCCCGCGGCTCGACGACTTCTGCTGGATCGCGGCCCAGGAGCCGAACGTCTACGGCGGGCTCGCGGTCGCCTCCGCGATGTCGACCCACCGCGAGCGGAAGTTCGGCGAGATCATGGGCGAGCTCCTCTTCTGGCTCGGCGAGGACCGGATCCTGTTCGGCTCCGACTACGCGCTGTGGAACCCGGACTGGCTCGTCGACCAGGTGATGAACGCGGAGCTCACCGACGAGCAGCGAGACGAGTACGGGGTCGAGCTCGACGTCGACACGATGAAGAAGATCATGGGCGAGAACGCCGCGGAGCTGTACGACATCGACATCGAGGCGAAGAAGCGGCAGTTCCGCGACGACGACATCACCGAGCGGTTCGACCTCGGCGCTCACTACGGCGGCGACGCGGGGGCCGCGGCGGACTGATGTCGGGGAGCAGCGCAGGCCGGACGGGCGACGCCGGCGGGGATCCGACCGGCGACCCCGCCACCGACTCCGGCGGGGATCCCACGGGAGTACGGGCCGTCAGGGAGCGACTGGACCGCGTGGAGGACCCGGAGCTCGCCCGCTCCATCGTCGAGCTGGACTACATCGACGCGATCGAGGTCGACGGCGGCCGCGTCGAGGTCCGGTTCACGCTCCCGACGGCGTGGTGTTCGCCCGCCTTCGCGTGGATGATGGCGGTCGACGCCCGCGACGAGGTCGAGGCGCTCGACTGGGTCGGCGAGAGCCGGATCGAGCTGTGCGACCACATGCACGGCGAGGAGATCACGACGGGAGTCAACGCCCGCGACGGCTTCGGCGAGACGTTCCCGGACGCCGACGGCGGGGTGGCCGAAGTCCGGGCAGCCATCGCCGACAAGGCCCGCGTCTCCACGCAGCGCGAGGCGGTTCAGACCCTGCTCGACGCGGGGGCCGACCCCGAGCAGGTCGTCTCGCTCGTCCGCTCCGACCTGACGGTCGCCGGGGACGAGGCGCACGTCGACCTCGGCGGGTTGTCGATCGTCGTCGACGCCGCGCCGATCGCCGACTACCTCGACCGCGTCACGACGAGCGGGCACGTGACGGCGCCGGACGACACGCTGTTCCTGACGCCGGAGGGCGACCCGATCCCGGCCGACCGGCTGGACGTGGTCCAGAAGCGGTCCCGGCTCGCGAGCGTGAACATGGGCGGACAGGGCGCCGTCTGCGACGCGCTTCACCGCGCGCGCCACGGGCCCGACGGCCCGGACGGGTCCGGGGCGTCGTACGTTGACCGGTCGGACGCCGACGGGTCGCTCGCGTACGACGGCGACGTCGACGAGTTCACCTCGACCTGGACGCTCTCCACGGACGACTGAGCCGCGGCCGGGTGGTCGTCGCCCCGCCGCCGCGCCCTCCCGGACTCAGCGGATCGGGCCGAGTCCCCCGAGTCCGCCGCCTCCCGACTCGCCGTCCTCGTCCGGTTCGCCGTGGCCCTCCTTCTCCAGCCCGTGCCGGCCGCTCGCGGCCCACTCGTCGCGGTCCCAGCCGCACTCCGGGCACTCGCCCTCGCCCCAGTCGAACGGCTCGCCGCAGCCGAGGCAGGCGTTCTCCGTGTTCATAGCTCACGATACGCACGCGACGACAAAAGCGTTCACAACAGCTCGCGGAACTCCCCGAGCGGCGGGAACCGAAGGGGTTCTCCGCGGCCGCCTCCCTCGCCGTCCGCGCCGCCGGCGTCGTCCGCGTCGTCCCCCGGGTCGACGACGACCGGCGCCAGCCGGTCCGCGTCGGTGACGAGCGGGGAATCGAACGCGTTCGTCCGCATGTCGTTGACGGCCACGCCCGGCGCGAGCCGGGTGAACGCGGGCAGCACGAGCAGGTCGGCGCCGCGGTAGGCGCCCTCGCCGCGGAGGAAACACGGGCGGCGGTCGCCCTCGATCTCGATCGTCGGGTGGACGTGGCCGATCACGTACCGGTCCCCCCTCGCCGACGGCGCCTCGTGGCCGTGACAGACGACGGTGCGAGGGGCGTCCGGGTCGGCGTCGACCGCGCTGTCTCCCTCCCCGTCCGCCGCGCCGAGGACGTACTCCTCGCGTATCGGGCCGTCCCACGCGCCCGAGAGGGCCGCGTCGTGGTTGCCCGCGACGAGCTCGCAGTCGGCGCCGCGCCCCTCGCAGGCGTCGCGGAGCGCAGCTAGCGTTCCGCGGCTCCGGTCGGTGACTCGGTCGAAGGTGTGGACGACGTCGCCGGCGACGACGACGGTCGCGGGGTCGAACCCATGCAGGAGCGCCGTCAGGCGGTCGACGAGGTCCTCGCGCTCGCCGATCGGGAGGGAGACCGCGGAGGCCTCTCCGCGGCCGACGTGGAGGTCGGCGACGACGAGCGCGTCGTGGCGGTCGAGGTACGCCGCGCGCTCGGCGAACGCGACCCCCGTCACCGGCCGAAGCCCGCCGGTGGCTCGGTGCGGTCGGCGCGGGCGGCGGGTCGCTTCCGGGCGCCCTCCTCGCCCGCGCCGCCGGCGTGGTTGCGGGCGGTCGCGTACGCCTCGCGGACGCGCCGGAACGACTCCTCGTCGCCGCCCTGGTCCGGGTGGGTCTCCTTGACGCGCTCCCGGTAGGCGCGCTTCACCTCGTCGGCGTCGGCGTCGCGGTCGAC
Organism: Halorubrum rutilum; assembly: GCF_024494565.1. The sequence goes on along the minus strand of NZ_JANHDN010000003.1, from coordinate 211,908 downwards.
GTCGAGCTCCGCGAACGCCGCGGCGACCGGGTCGCGACCGCCGCCCTCGGCGGCCGGATCCGGCCCCCAGTCCGGCTCGATCACGTCGAACGGGAGGCGACGACCGAGCCCGCGCCCCGGCATCTCGTGCTCGCAGAGGACGGTGTAGACGCCCTCGCCCTCCAGCCGGAAGTAGTCGTGCGCGTCGAACGTGATGGCGACCTCGCGCTCGGGGAGGTAGAAGGGGACGGCCACCTCGCCGAGCGCGTGGTCCTCGCTGAACCGCTCGTCGATCGCGGTCAGGTACTCCCGGATCTCCTCGCGTCGTCGCTCGTCGCCCGCTGCGGTCCGGTCGCCGTCGGCCGCGGCGACGCTCGGGGCGACGAACCGGTTGCCGAGATAGAAGGCGAGCGCCGCGAGCGCGGACGCGACCCCGCCGAGCGCGATCCCTATCAGGATCCACGGCGGCACCACGCTGATGAGCTCGACGACCACGCCCCCCGTAACGGCTCGGCGCCTATCAACCCCTCGCCGGGCCGGCGGTCCGACGAGGGACGCGCTCCGGGCCGGAGCCGACCGATCGGGAGGACGGCGCCGGCGTCAGATCATCCCCTTCGACTCCAGGCCGTCGAGGATGTCGTCGACGAGCTCCTCCGCGGTGGCGTAGGGGAACTCCTGTTCGCTGCCGAGCTTCGCGGCCAGCTCCATCGCCGTCAGGCTCACGTCGCCGGCCTCGAACCGCGTCGCCGGGCCGTCCGGGAGCGCCGGGACGAGGTCCATCTGGTTCTCGACGGGGAAGTCGGCGCCGCCGAACGCGTCCAGGAACTGTTCGCGGAGTTCCGCTCTGACGTCGCTCATACAGTTCCTTCCCGCAAGCCGCCGCAAAAGGGTTGCGGAACAACGGTAAACGAGTTTGCTATTTGCAAGCGACGACGAGGACCCGGCGAGAGAGCGCGAGGGCGTCGCCGGCGGGGCGCGGGAGAGGGTTAGCGTCGGGGCGCGGGAGCGACGACGGCGGCGTCCGAACCGGCCAGTCTTTGTCGTCGGGCCACAACCCCCGTCCATGTCGTTCGACTTCGACTTCGACCTGCTCCGAGAGCTGACCGAGGCCCGCGGGGTTCCGGGGTACGAGGACGACGTCCGGGAGATCGTCCGCCGCGAGTTCGCCGACGTCGCCGACCGGGTCCGCACCGACGCGATGGGGAACGTGGTCGGGACGGTCGAGGGCGACTCGGACTACTCGGTCGCGGTCGCGGCCCACATGGACGAGATCGGCTTCATGGTCCGGCACGTCACCGACGAGGGGTTCGTTCAGGTCGATCCGCTCGGCGGGTTCGACGCGCGGGTGCTCCGCGCCCAGCGCGTCACCGTGCACGGCGAGGAGGACCTCACCGGCGTCATCGGTTCCGTGCCGCCGCACACGCTCACGGACGAACAGAAGGAGACGGAAGACGAGGTGAAAGACGTCTTCATCGACCTCGGGCGCGACCCGGAGGCGGTCGAGGAACTCGTCGGCGTCGGCGACCTCGTCACCCTCGACCAGACGACGACGCGGATGGGCGACCGGGTGACGGGGAAGGCGCTCGACGATCGGGTCTGCGTGTTCGCGATGCTTTCGGCCGCCCGCCGCATCGACGACCCGGACGTGACGGTCCACTTCGCGGCGACGGTCCAGGAGGAGGTGGGGCTCCGGGGCGCGAGCGCGCTCGGCGTCGACGTCGACCCCGACCTCGCGGTCGCCTTGGACGTCACCGTCGCCAACGACGTCCCCCAGATCGGCGACCCCGCCGACGCCGTGACCGAGCTGGGCGAGGGGACCGCGATCAAGCTCAAGGACTCCTCGGTGATCACCAGCCCGAAGGTCCACGGTCGACTCACCGACGTGGCCGAAGCCGAGGGGATCGACCACCAGCACGAGGTGCTGCCCGCGGGCGGCACCGACACCGCCGGGTTCCAGAACACCGCCGGCGCGAAGCCCGTCGGCGCCATCTCGGTCCCGACGCGGTACCTCCATACCGTCACCGAGACCGCCGACGGCGCGGACATCGAGGCGACGATCGACCTGCTCACCGCGTTCCTCGACTCCGAGACCGGCGAGCACGACTATACATTATAAAGACAACGCGGTGGCGCGCACCTGCGAGCGCCCATCTGGGCGCGAGCAGAGTGCGCGAGGGAGTCGGTCGCCCGGAGCGAAGCGGAGGGCGACCGACGAGGCTGGGGAGGCGTGAGGTGCGGTTGCTGTGCGGGGCGGGACTCAAAGGGGCAGCCGCGAGGAGGACGGAGGCGACGCAAGCACTGGAAGGAGCGAGCATCGCGAGCGACTGAAGCGCACAGCGAGCGTGCGTCCTCCTCGCGGCTGGGGCTTTGGAGGTGTTCACCGACGACCTCGCAGTAGCTGTTTATAAATAACCGGCCGGGGCTTCGGTAGACCTCACCTTCACGCCAAACACGTCCCGACGAGCAATTCGGTCATCTCTCAGATAGTATCGCCGGACTGCTTACGCTCTTCCGTAGGAGATTGTTGATACAGTTCCCTCGAAGGTGGTGGTGATGGGAAATGACTGGTAGACCACTCAGATAGATGATTCTTATCTAGATTGCCTGATACCAGAATCGCAAGACGGCACTACATCAACAATGTCCTACACATGAGCGGACTGCTTATTACCCGCCGCCCGAACGGGCGTACGTGGACGAACTCGTCGTGAGCACCGAGGTGTACGCCGACCCCGAGGAGGTGTACGAGTTCCTGCTCGACTTCCCGGGCTACGCGCGCTACTCGAAGTACCTCGACGACGTGCGGACGGTTCAAGGGGACGGCGGCCCCGGTACCCGCTACGCGCTCACCTTCGCGTGGTGGAAGATCACCTACACGGCTCACTCGCGGGTGACCGGCGTCGAGCCGCCCGAACGGATCGACTGGGAGATCACCAAGGACATCGACGCCGGCGGCTGCTGGCGCGTGACGCCGCCCGAGTCGGACGGCGGTGCCGAGAGCCGAGACGCCGAGGCGGATCGCGCCGACTCGCCGGCCTGTGAGGTCGCGCTCGAAGTCGAGTTCGATCCCGGGTCGGCCAGCCCGGACGCGCTCGACCTCCCGCGGCTCGTCTCCTTCGACTGGGTGTTGAAGAAGGCGATTCCGCTCATCCGGACCGAGGCCGAGCGCGTGGTTCAGCGCGCCGTCCGCGACCTGGAGGGGTCGACGCGCGACGTCGACCTCGACGTGTACGTCGACTCCGAGCGGATCTGAGGTCGGCGGCCCGCGCCCGCGAGACGGGAGCCCCGTCATCGCCGAGTCGAAGGCCTTAATATATCAAGCGGGGAACGATGGAACGCCTCCGAGGGCTCGTAGATCAGTGGTAGATCATCCCCCTGGCACGGGGAAGGCCCGGGGTTCAAATCCCCGCGAGTCCACTCGACTCACTTCGTCCGTCTCCTTCCCTCGCGTGGTCCCGTTCGCTGGCGTCGCCGGCGCTTCGCACCGGCTGCAAGAGGGACCGGAGGTCCCTCTCCGCTCACGGGACCCCCGCGAGTCCGCCCGCTTCGCTCGTTGCCACGCCCAGCCCCTTCCTACGCCCCGCTCCGCTGCTACGCGTCGCCGACCCACCGCAACAGTTCACGCCGATGATCGAGCAGCGTTCCGAGATGATCCGTCTCAGCGGTCGTGAGCCCGACGCCGCTCTCGTCCGCGAGCGCCCGGACGGCCGACAGCGGCGCGTTCTCGTCGCGGGTCCCGTGCCAGGCGCGAACGGGGACCGGGGCTCGGTCGAGACCGGACCACTCGTCGCCGAACGAGTGGTTCTCCCGGGCGACCGCCGCCGCTCCCTGCCGGAGACCCTCGTGGAAGTCGTCGGCGACCGCCCGCGAGACGGCCTCCGACACCGAGCGGTCCGTGTACTGCCCGACGACCGCGCTCGGCCCGGCGACCGACGCGTACGCGCCCGACAGTCGGAACAGGGCGCGAACGGCGAACGGGACCCGAGACAGCCTCACGAGGCCCACGTCGGCCGGCGGAACGACGGCGCTGACCAGCCCGACGCGGTCCACCCGGTCGTCCGCGGCGGCCGCGAGCGCGAACGGCCCGCCGCCGGAGAAGCCGACGACCCCGCCCCGCTCGACCGACTCCGCATCGAGGAGCGCCGCGAGGTCCTCCCGCCAGTCCCGCGGGGTCCAGTCGTCCGGCGGGGGCGACGAGCGCCCGTACCCCGGCCGGTCCGGAACGACGAGTCGGACGCCCTCCGCGGCGGCGGCGTCGGCGAGCAGCGACCCGAACAGCCTGGACCCCGGCGTCCCGTGGTGCGCGACCACCGGCGTCCCGTCGCCGTCTCCGCCGACGGCGTAGGCGAGCGTCCGGCCGTCCGGCAGCGTACACGTCTCGGTCGCGAGCGCGGCGCGGCGGACCGCGCGCGGCGAGTTCCGTCGCACGTCCCGGTCTTCCGCTCCGGCGGACATAACCGGTCGGGAACCCCAAACCGCCGTTTTACCCTCCGCCGGTTCGGTCCGTCCCGCGCTCGGCGACTGACATCGGTGTTACCGCGGACTCATGAGGGACGCTCCCGTGGGTCACTGTATGCCGACGCACGAGGTCACGGCGGAGCGGCCGGACAGCCTGCTGCACGCGACCGGCTGGGACCACGTCACGCTGATCGGGAGCAACGCGGACGACACGGTCGCCTTCTACCGCGACGTGCTCGGGCTTCCCCTGGTGATCAGACAGCCCAACCTCGACCGCGAGGAGGTCGAACACCTCTTCTTCGACGCGGGCGACGGGCGGCTGGTCACCTTCTTCGTCGACGAGTCCCGCGACTCGGTGGAGACGCAAGACCCCGGTATCGGCGCGGTCCACCACCTCGCGTTCAGCATCGATCCGGAGGAGCTCCCGGCGATCCGCGAGCGCCTGCTCGACGCCGGCCACGAGGTGAGCGAGTACGACCGCGGCGCCTTCCACTCGCTGTACACCCACGACCACAACGGGCTCGTCATCGAGCTCGCCGCCGACAAGTTCGACGTTCCGGACGACCGGAAGGGCGAGGTGCTCGCGCACGCGCAGGCGGCCCGCGTCGCCGCCGGCGACGAGTACATCGCGACCGAACACTTAGAGGTCGCGCTCGAAGAACTCGGGCTCCCGGTCGAGCGGTACGACCTCCCCGACGCCGCGACCGGCCGGGACTTCTGAGGCCGCGATGGGGCTCAGAGAAGCGATCCTGGAGTTCCTCGCGTGCGACGAGGCGAGCGCCCGACGCGCGTTCCGCGATCTCCTCGCCCGCGGCGACGTCGACGGCCAGGACCGCGCTCGCCGGCTCGACCCCCGCGATCTCCCCTGGAGGGGTTCGGAGACGGCCGCGCCTCCGGCGGTCGCCGAGGACGGTGACCTCACCGAGCGCGACCGACGCCTCATCGAGCGCGTCCGGCTCCTCGACGACGCGCCGGTCGGCGTCACGCTCTGCGGGCCGGCGTACCGCGACACCCCGATCCGGTACGCGAACCGGACGTTCCGCGAACGCACCGGCTACTCGCTCGCGGAGCTCCGCGGGCGTAACCCGCGGCTGTTACAGGGCCCGGAGACGGGAGCCGACGCGGTCGAAGACCTCCGCGAGGCCGTGTCGATCTGGGAGCCGGTGACCGTCGAGATCCGGAACTACCGACGCGACGGGACCCCGTTCCTGAACCGCGTCTCGCTCCGACCCCTCCCGGGCGACGACGGGACGATCACGCACTGGGCCGCCGTGCAGGAGGCGGTCGACGGGTCGGACTGAGCGCGCCGCGTCCGGACCGACCGCGTCGACCCCCGACCGTCGGCCCTACCGCAGCGTCGACGTCGGCACCACGGACGGCAACACCCCGCCGCCGGTGGCGTCCTCGATCACGGCCTCGGCGACGTGCTCGCCGCTGAGCAGGCACATCGGCATCCCGATCCCGGGGTTCGTGTACGCGCCGACGTAGTAGAGCCCATCGACGCCCGGCGCCCGGTGCGCCGGGCGGAGCGGTCCGGTCTGCCCGAGCGTGTGCGAGAGCGCGAGGGCGGTGCCCCGCGGGGCGTTGAAGCGCTCGCGGAAGTCGGCGACGCAGGCGGTCTCCTCGAAGACGATCCGGTCGCGGAAGTCGACGCCGGCGTGCTCGGCGAGGTCGTCGAGCACCAGCTCGCGGAAGCGCTCGCGGGTCTCCGGGTCGTCGTCGAGCCCGGCCGCCAGCGGGACGAGGACGAACACCGCCTCGTGACCCTCGGGCGCCGCCTCGGGATCCGTCTTCGAGGGGACGTGGACGTAGTAGGCCGGGTCGTCGGGCCACGCCGGGTCGTCGAAGATCGAGTCGAAGTGCGGCCGCCAGTCGGTCGGCAACACGAGCGCGTGGTGGTCGAGGTCGACGTCGCCCTCGACGCCGAAGTACATGAGGAACGCCGAGGGGGCGTACGTCCGCGACTCCCAGTACGCCTCGCGGCGGGCGTGCTCGTCGGGGAGGAGGTCGCGCTCGACGTGGGGCGGGGCCGCGTTGGCGACGACGCGGTCGAACCGACCGGTCGACGCCGAGCCCCCGGACCCGGCTCCGGACGGGTCGAACTCCACCTCGAACTTCGGGCCCGCCGCCGCGACCGACGGCTCGATCCCGGTCACCGGCGTCTCCGTGCGGATCTCGGCGCCGAGGTCGGTCGCGAGCGCCGCCATCCCGTCGACGACGCTCGCGATCCCGCCGGTCGGGTGATAGACGCCGAGGTTCATGTCGACGTGGCTCATCAGCGTGTAGATGGCCGGCGTGTTGTACGGCGACCCGCCGAGGAAGACGAGCTTGTACTCCGCGATCTGCCGCAGCTTCTCGTGGTCGAAGTAGTCGCCGACGTAGTCGTCCATCGCCTGGAGCTTCGGGAGCGCGCGCCCCGAGCGCAACACGTCCGCGTCGACCAGGTCCCGGAGCCGCGACCGGCTCGGGTAGACGAACCGGTCCATCCCGAGCTCGTACGCCTCCGCGGCGTCGTCGAGGTACGCGTCGAGCCGGTCGCCGGCGCCCGCCTCGTACGACTCGAACAGGGCCTTCTGTCCCTCCCGGTCGGCGGGCATCGTCGCCCGGTCGCCGTCCTTCCAGACCACCTCGTAGAGCGGGTCGAGCTCGGTCAGCTCGTAGAACTCGTCGGTCGACCGCCCGAAGTGACCGAAGAAGCGGTCGAACACCTCCGGCATGAGGTACCACGAGGGGCCGGTGTCGATCCGGAAGCCGTCGCGCTCGATCCGGCCGGCGTACCCCCCCGGATGCTCGTTGCGCTCGAACACCGTCACGTCCGCGCCGGCGTCGGCGAGGTACGCGGCCGCGGAGAGGCCGCCGAACCCGGCGCCGACCACCGCGATCTCCGCGCCGGCGAGGCGCTCGTCGTCGCGTGAGCCAGGGCTCATCACCGGACGGTACGCCCTCCGAGGGGTTCACCCCCTCGCCATACTATGTGGGCCTTTTATATCCGTCCGCCGGCGCCCGACCTCGGTTCCTCTCCAGCGCTCCTCAGTCCCCGTCTCCTCCCGGCGTCCGGTCCTGCAGTCGCCGGGCGGCAAGCACGAACAGCCCGGTCCCGACCAGGTAGAGCCGCCAGCCGGCGCTCGCGACCGGGAAGATCCGCTCGACCGGCTCCTCGACCTCGTCGGCGGGATCGCGCGGCTCGACCGGGTTGTTGACGTGGACCGTCTCCGTGGTTCCCGTGGCCCCGGCGTCGACCGCCCGGCGCCCCGTCTCCGGGTCGGTCCGCAGGTCGACGAACGTCTGGACGAAGCCGTCCGCGGTCGACAGCAGTATCTCCCCGTCGAGGGCGTAGAACCGGTCCCGGAGCGGCCAGAGGACGTTCACCCCTTCGAGGTGGACCCAATCGAGCGAGACGTGCGCGAAGACGTGGACGAACAGGCCGACCCACGCCACCGCGATCCACCGCTCCGCGAGGCGCTCGCGGAGCGCGGACCGCTCGCGGAGGCGGGTGTCGTAGTAGAGCAGCGCCGCCGCCGCCGCGGGCAACACGAGGTTGTGTCCCACCGTGCGGTGCGCTCCGGACATGACGAACCCGAGGAAGCTGTCCGCCTCGGGGATCACGACGACCGCGAGCAGGACGGCGAGCGCCCGCCGGTCGTAGTAGTCGCCGAGCAGCCCGGCCGCGAGCAGCAGCGCGAAGCCGGCGTGGACGACCGAGGAGACCATCTACCGGCGCACCTCCGCGTCGTCTCCGGTCGGGTTCGACCGACCCGTTCGGCCCGTCCGACCCTCCCGCCGGAACCGCACCGACAGCGACGCGACCGCGCTCGCGACGACGACCAGCTGCCACCCCGCCCGGACGAGGTCGAACTCGCGGTCGGCGCCGAGCGAGAGCCCCGTCCCGCCGTCGGGGTTGATCCCGGTCGAGACGACGTACGACTCCGTCGTCCCGAGCGTCTCCAGCGGGAGGATCCCCGGCCCTTGCCCGCCGAACGCGACGAACGTCTGGACGACCCCGTCCTCGGTCGAGAAGAGGAGCCCCCCGTCCACGAGGTAGTAGGCGTCGTGGAGCGGGTACAGCAGGTTCACGCCCTCGCCGCCGAACAGGTCCGGGCCGACGCCGGCGACGAGGAACGCCGCGAGCGCGACCCACGCGATCCGGACGCCCCGTCGCCCGGCCCGGCCGCGGAGCCGGGACGCGTCGGCGACCCGGGTGTCCCAGTAGAGGGCGACTCCGGCGGCGAGCGGGAGCCAGACGGCGTGGAGGAGGGCGTTCGTCGCGCCCGGGACCGCGAGGCTCGCGACCGCGTCGAGGTCCGGGAGGACCGCGCTCGCGACGACGACCGCGACCGAGCGCCGGTCGAACGCGGCGCCCAGCAGGGCCGCCGCGAGCAGCGCGCCGAAGGCGGCGTTGACCAGCGACGGTGCCATACCCACCCTGACGACCGCACGCGAATAAGTCGCTCGGGGAGCGGTCCCCGAGTCAGCCGGAGCCGTCGTCGCGTCCGCCGGACTCCCGGTCGGCGGCGTCGCCCTCGGGGTCGTCGACGAAGTCGAACTCGCCGTCGCCGTCGGGATCGACCCCGCCGTCGTCGGAATCGTCGCCGTCGACGTCGGAATCGTCGCCGTCGACGTCGGGGGTCGGGTCCCCGTCGTCGTCGGAGAGCTGGGCTTCGGTGGCATCGGCGTCGTCGACGGCGGGCGGCTCGTCGCCGGCGCCGGAGACCGTCCTCCGCGACCCGGTCGGCTCGGGCCGGCCGAGCAGCGCGAGGGCCATCCGGCGGGCGACGTACGCCACGAGGTTCGCGAGGTGGAGCGCGAGGAGGACGCCGGCGACGCCGATCGGCAGCGCGACGAGCGCCTCGGGGAGCGTGTCGATCGCCCACGTCACGGGCTCGCCGTTGACCTCGGCGAACTCGGCCTCGAAGGGGTACCGGAGGGGCGCGACGACCAGCGGCAGCGCGCTCGCCAGCAGGAGGAAGGGGACGAACGCGAAGAGGCTCACCCAGAACTTCAGCGAGAGGAACCCGACGCCCGCCCACGTCGAGCGCGCGTCGACGTACGTCCTGACCCCGGCGAGCGCGCCGTCGGCGTCGGCGAGGTCGTCCGGGCGCAGCAGGTGGGTCCCGAGCAGGGCGTTCGCGAGCCGGCGCTCGAAGCCCGCGGCGAGCCGGGCGCCCATCAGGGTCACGAACAGGACCACGAGCCCGACGAGGACGACCGAGAGGGCCAGCCCGACCCCGACGCCGAACGCGAACAGCGCCGAGTAGGCGAACCCGAGCGGGGCCGCGAGCAGGAGGTACAACAGGTGCCTGTACGTTCGACCGTCGGCGACGACGCCGACGACCGGGAGGTCGGAGGGGCTTCTGCGGGAGACCATACGCGCTCGGAACCGGTATCGCTGCCGACATAAATCGGTCGCTCTCGTCGCCGCGGGACGGCCACGGACCGCGGTCCTCCCGTCGCGCTCAGCCGACGAAGAAGTCGATCGCGTTCCCCGTCGACTGGCCCTTGTACAGCTCGGAGTAGCCGCAGTTCGCACACGAGACCACGACGAACGACCGGTTCTGCACGTCGAACAGCTTCGTGAGACCGGTGCCGCTGGTCGCGATCTCGTCCGTCTCCGTCTCCTCGCTCCCGCACTTCGGACAGCCGTCGCCGTCTCCGGTCGCCAGCGACCCGGACCCCGCTCCCGCCTCGACCGAATCCGGGTCGGCGCGCTCGCCGGCTTCGGCCTCGCTCCACTCGTCGCTCGGTTCGTTGCCGAAGACGGAGTACTCGGCCTCGTCGTCGTTGTCGGAGGGCATCGACCGCACCTGCTCGCGCCATCGACAAACCTCTTGCGGGCCCCCGGCGACCGCGGCGTCGCCCCGCCGACCGCGAGGACTCCTCGCCCCGCCGTCTACCCGTCGATCTCGTCGACGAGCTCGTCGGCGACGCCGACGTACCCCGCCGGCGTCAGCGCCCGCAGCTCCTCGCGCACGTCCTCGTCGACGTCGAGGTCACCGAACAGCTCGCGGAAGTCGTCGAGCGTCACCGACCGCCCGCGCGTCAGCTCCTTCACGCGCTCGTAGGCGTCGGTGTCGCCCTCGCGCCGGAGGATCGTCTGGACGGCCTCGCCGATCACCTCGGGGGTCGCCGCCAGCTCCTCGCGCATCACCGCCTCGTTCGGGACGACCTTCGCGAGCCCGTCCTCGGCCTTCGAGTAGCCGATGAGACAGTGCGCCAGGGCGCCCCCGACGTTGCGCTTGACGGTGGAGTCGGAGAGGTCGCGCTGGAGCCGCGAGCTCGTCACGTAGTCGCCGAGGAACGCGAGGTCCGAGTTCGCCTTCGAGAGGTTCCCCTCGCTGTTCTCGAAGTCGATCGGGTTCACCTTGTGCGGCATCGTCGAGGAGCCGGTCTCGCCCTCGACCGCCCGCTGGCCGAGGTAGCGGTCGGAGACGTAGAGCCACGCGTCGAGGTCCAGGTCGAGGAGGACGTTGTTGACGCCCCGGAGCGCGTCGAACAGCGCCGCGAGGTCGTCGCAGGGGTTCACCTGCGTCGCGAGCGGCGTGTGCTCCAAGTCGAGCCCGCGCACGAACGACTCGGAGAAGGCCCGCCAGTCGACGTCCGGGTAGGCGGCGTCGTGGGCCGCGTAGGTGCCCGAGGCGCCCGCCAGCTTCCCGGAGAGGTCGCCGTTGGCGACGACGACTCGCCCGAGCGCGCGGCCGAGCCGCGAGGCGTACACCGCCATCTCCTTGCCGAACGTCGTCGGCGTCGCGGGCTGGCCGTGGGTGCGCGCGAGCATCGGCGTCTCCCGGTGCTCCCGCGCGAGGTCGGCGAGGGCGTCCCTGACCTCGCGGACCGCGGGCACCAGGACCTCGCTCACCGCGGGCTTCAGGAGAAGCCGGTGCGCGAGGTTGTTGACGTCCTCGCTGGTGAGCCCGAAGTGGATCCACGGGGAGAGCGCCTCGGCGTCGTCGACCGTCCCGGACGACTCCAGGTCGTCCAGCCGCACGCGGAGGAAGTACTCGACCGCCTTCACGTCGTGGTTGGTCGCGTCGTACCCCTCGGCGCCCTCCACTTCGAGCGCCTTGATCAGGCGCGCGTCCTCGGCGGAGAACGACTCGTACGCGTCGCGGAGCGCCGCCTCGGTCTCGTCGTCGAGCGCGATCGGCGTGGCGTCGAGCGCGGCCAGCTCGATCAGGTACTCGACCTCGACGCGGGTCCGGGCGCGCATGAGCCCGGCCTCGCTCGCGTACGGCGACAGCGGCGCGGTCCGGGAGGCGTAGCGCCCGTCGAGCGGGGAGACGGCCGCGAGGGGGTCCGACCGCGGGAGCCCCGCGACGGCGTCGTCGCCCGCCGGTTCGGAGTCGTCGGTCATGTCCGCGACTGCCGCCGGAGCCAGCAAAAGCGTGTCGATGGCGTGACGCACGGACGTGGATAGGTACATCCGCTTTTCGCCCCCGCTCGGGGAATAGTATCCGCGTACGTGGATACTCGGACGCCCCGGACCGCAATCGATATACGCGATCGGTCGGTCAACTGGCGTATGAAGATCGCCGGACTCGCGAGCAACCGGGGGCGGAACCTCAGACACATCGCCGACGTCGCGCCGGGCGGCGCGGAGCTGTCGGTCGTCCTGACGAACCGGGAGCAGGCGCCCGTGCTGGAGGCCGCGACCGAGCGCCGGATCCCGACCGAGGTCGTCGAGCGCGAGCCGGAGGAGTCGCGCGCGTCTCACGAGCGACGAATCTTAGACCGGCTCGCCGACTACGACTTCGATCTGGTCTGCCTCGACGGGTACATGCGCGTGCTCACCGACGCGTTCCTCGACGCGGCGCCGACGACGCTGAACGTCCACCCCTCGCTGCTCCCGTCGTTCCCGGGCATGGACGCGCACGAGCAGGTGCTCGACGCCGGCGTCCGGACGACGGGCTGTACCGTCCACGTCGTCACCGAGGCGATCGACGACGGCCCGATCGTCACTCAGGAGCCGGTCCCCGTCTACGGCGACGACGACGTCGACGCGCTGAAAGAGCGGGTGCTTCACGACGCGGAGTTCACGGCGTACCCGCGGGCGGTCCGGTGGTTCGCCGAGAGTCGCGTGACGGTCGAGCGCGAGGGCGGCGCGACCGGGGGAGACGGGCCGGTCGACGAGGTGACCGGCGTGACCGTCGAGGGCGACGCGGGCGGCGACTTCCCCGAGCGCCGGTTCGTCTCGGAGGAGCGCGTCGAGACGCTCCGCTACGGCGAGAACCCGCACCAGGACGCCGCGCTCTACGCGGACGACGGCCGCGAGGAGGCGAGCGTCGTCGGCGCGGACCAGCTCAACCCCGGCGCGAAGGGGATGGGGTACAACAACTACAACGACGCCGACGCCGCCCTGGACCTCGTGAAGGAGTTCGATGAGCCCGCGGCCGCCGTGATCAAGCACACGAACCCCGCCGGCTGCGCGACGAGCGACGACCTCGCGGACGCGTACGACCGCGCGCTCCGGACCGACGCGAAGTCCGCCTTCGGCGGCATCGTCGCCCTGAACCGCGAGTGCGACGCCGACACCGCCGACGCCATCGTCGACTCGTTCAAGGAGGTCGTCGTCGCGCCCGGCTACACCGACAGCGCGCTCGACGTGCTCCGCGAGAAGAAGAACCTGCGCGTGCTCGACGTCGGCCCGCTCGGCGAGGGCGGCGACCGCTTCGCCGAGCGGTTCGCCGAGAAGCCGATCGTCGGCGGCCGCCTCGTCCAGGAGCGCGACCGGCAGTCGCCGACCGCCGACGACCTGGAGGTCGTCACCGAGCGCGAGCCCACCGACGAGCAGCTGGAGACGATGCTGTTCGCGTGGAAGACGCTCAAACACGTCAAGTCGAACGGCATCCTCTTCGCGACCGGCACCGAGACGGTCGGCGTCGGGATGGGGCAGGTGTCGCGCGTCGACGCCGTGACGCTCGCGGCGATGAAGGCCGAGAAGGACGCCGAGGGGAAGTCCGCCGAGGGCGCCGTGATGGCCTCGGACGCCTTCTTCCCGTTCCCGGACGCGATCGAGGAGGCCGCCGAGGCCGGGGTCGAGGCCATGATCCAGCCCGGCGGCTCCGTCAACGACGAGGACGTGATCGCCGCCGCCGACGAGCGCGACATGGCGATGGCGTTCACCGGCTCGCGCTGCTTCCGCCACGACTGACGGCGATCGGCTCTCTCCGACGGCGCTGATGAAATCATCTCCTTCAGGCGGGTTCGTCCGAAAGGCCCGTTCGCGTATGATCAGTCCCCGATCGATCGCGGGAGAGGGTATAGCACGTTGTGAGTGTGATTATTTGTAAGACGGATTACGATGTTGCTGTCGGTGTTTTATAAGTGATCGACGCTGCTGCGGTGACGGCATCCAAAGCCCCAGCCGACGAGGACGGCGTACGCTCGCTGCGCTTCTCATTCGGTCGCTTCGCTCCCTCATTCCGGTGCTTACGTCGCCTACGCCGTCCTCGTCGGCTGCCCCTTTGAGTCCCACCCCGCACAGCGACCGCAGCCTCACGCCTCCCCAGCCTCGCGGTTCGCGCTCTGCGAGCGCTCACCGCGTCCCTCGCGGGCTGGCTCGCGGCCGCCGGTGGCGGCCGCTCGCAGGCGCGCCACCGCACCGCATTCAGTTATAAGTGATTGTCGCCATCGCTCAGTTCTGTTTTAAACACGCTGTTGCCACTACCAATCTGCAACACTCACTCCCGCAGTCGATCGCCACTGTGTCCGTATCGACCGCGACCGAGACAGACCCTCACTTAGCGGAGGTCGCAACTAGGCCCCTCAGCTACTCGCCGTCGTCCGTCTCCGACTCGACGAACTCCATTCCGCTGATCTCGAACCGCGCTCCGCCCTCGGCGCTCTCCGTCACGGCGATCTCCCAGCCGTGCGCCGAGACCACCTGCTGGATGATCGTCAGCCCCAGCCCGGTGCCTGAGGCGGCCGTGGAGTAGCCGTCGACGAACACGTCGTCGCGCTCGTCCTCGGGGATCCCCCTTCCGTCGTCTTCGACGTAGATCCCCGTCCCGTCCGCGAGGTCGCCCACCCGGACCGTCACGTCGTCGCCGCCGTGTTCGATCGCGTTCCTGAACAGATTCTCGAACACCTGCTGGAGGCGGCTCCAGTCGCCGAGGACGACCCGGTCGGTCTCGACCGAGAGCGTCGCCGCCTCGCCGCTCACGAACGACCACGACTCGTCGGCGAGCGTCGCGAGGTCGATCTCCTCGCGACCGCCGATCGTCTGTCCCTCCCGCGTGAGGAAGAGCAGGTCGTCGATCAGCGACTCCATCCGGTCGAGCGCGTCGCGGCACCGCTGGAAGTGCTCCGGGTCGCCGGTCCGCTCCGCCATGTCGAGGTAGCCGTCGACGATCCCGAGCGGGTTCCGGATGTCGTGCGAGACGACGCGAGTGAACTCCTCCAACTGGTCGCGCTGGCGCTGCATCCGATCGGTCGCCTGCTTCCGGAACAGCTCGTAGCCGACCCACTGGGCCAGCAGCTCCACGAACGTCTCCTCGTCGTCCGAGAAGGGCCGGTCGCGCGCCTCGGTGTCGGCGAAACAGAAGGTGCCGTACACCTCGCGGTTGACCACGACCTTCGCGCCGATGTACGCCTCCAGCCCGAACTCCTCGTAGGCGGCGTCGCTCTCCCAGCCCTCGACCCGGGCGTGCTGGACCGTCAGCGCGCCGTCGAGGTCGACGGTCCGCCTGCAGTACGCCTTCGACAGCGGGCAGCTCCGGCCGGCCTGCAGCAGTTCGTGGTCGCCGCGCGCGTCCACGATCACCTGCGTCTCGTCGTCGATCTCGGTGAGGAAGCCGGCCTCCACGCCGAGGTACGCGCGACCGAGGTCCAACAGCTCCGGGAGCTTCTCCTCGAACGACCGCTCCTGGTCGGCGGTGATCCGGTACATTCGACGGAGGGCGTCGCCCTCCGAGATTCCCTCACTCATCGTCGGTCACGGCTGCGATGTCGTATTCAGGTCCCCGCCCGGCTTAAACCGGACGGTGTCGGTTCCGACATCCCCGACGGCGACGATCGATTAAAACTACCGACAGAGACGACCGACCCCCGTCCGCGTCAGTCGTCGCTCGACGCCTGTCCGGTCGGGTCGGTCGCGGCGCCCGGGACGGCCTCGGCCGGCGCCGGCGGCTCGTCGCGCACGTCGGCGCCCTTGCCCTCGGCGATGACGTCGGCGTACGCGTCGGGGAAGACCCGGACGAAGTCGTCCAGCGTCGCGGGCCAGTCGTCGAGCAGCTCGGCCGCGCGGTCGCTCCCGGTGTACGCGCGGTGGTTCTCTACAAGGCGGCGGAGCATGCGCTCGTCGGACTCGTCGAGCGTCCGAGACACCGATACCATCCCGCGGTTCACGCGGTCGTCGAACCGGTCGTCGGGGTCGTACACGTAGGCGACGCCGCCGGACATCCCGGCCGCGAAGTTCCGCCCCGTGTCGCCGAGCACGGCGACGACGCCGCCGGTCATGTACTCGCAGCCGTGGTCGCCGACGCCCTCGACGACGGCCTTTACGCCGGAGTTGCGGACGCCGAACCGCTCGCCGGCGACGCCGTTGACGTACGCCTCGCCGTCGGTGGCGCCGTACAGCCCGACGTTGCCGGCGACGACGTTCTCGGCGGGGTCGTAGCCGGCCTCCTCCGGCGTGTTGACGACGATCCGACCGCCGGAGAGCCCCTTTCCGAGGTAGTCGTTGGCGGCGCCGGTCAGCTCCAGGGTGACGCCGGGCGCGAGGAACGCGCCGAAGCTCTGGCCGGCGTAGCCGTCGAACCGGCAGGTGACGGTGTCGTCGGGGAGCCCCTCGCCGCCGTGCTCGGAGACGACGCGGTTCGAGAGCGTCGCGCCGACCGCGCGGTCGACGTTCGCCACGTCGCGGGTGAGCGCGACCGGCGCGCCGTCCTCGATGGCCGGGGTCGCCTCGTCGATGAGGTCCCAGTCGAGGAGGTCCTCGATGTCGGCGTCGTCCTGCTCGCGGGTCTTGGTCCGGGCGTCGCCCGCGGGCTCGGCGATCACCGCCGAGAGGTCGAGGTGCTTCGCCTTCTCGTGGTCGGTCTCGCGCTGCGAGAGGAGCCCCGGCCGCCCGATGAACTCCTCGACCTCGGTGTAGCCGAGCTCGGCCATGATCTCGCGGAGCTCCTGGGCGATGAACGTCATGTAGTTGATGACGTGGTCCGGCTGGCCGGGGAAGCGCTGGCGGAGGTCCTCGCGCTGGGTCGCGACGCCGACCGGGCAGGTGTTCTCGTGGCACTGGCGGGCCATCACGCAGCCGGAGGTGACGAGCGACGCGGTGCCGAACACGTACTCCTCGGCGCCGAGCGCGGCCGCCACGGCCACGTCCCGGCCGGTCTTGAGCCCGCCGTCCGCGGTGACGCGGATGCGGTCGCGCAGGCCGGTCGCGCGGAGCATCTGGTTCGCCTCGGCGAGGCCGAGCTCCCACGGGAGCCCCGCGTTCTTGATCGAGGTCTTCGGAGACGCCCCAGTCCCGCCGTCGTGGCCGGAGACGTGGACGACGTCCGCGTTCGCCTTCGCGACGCCGGCCGCGATGGTGCCGATGCCGGCCTCGGAGACGAGCTTCACGTTGACGTCGGCGTCGGGGTTCGCGGCCTTCAGGTCGAAGATGAGCTGCTTGAGGTCCTCGATCGAGTAGATGTCGTGTTGCGGCGGCGGCGAGATGAGCCCGACGCCCGGCGTCGAACACCGGACGTGCGCGATCATCTCGTTGACCTTCTCGCCGGGGAGGTGGCCGCCCTCGCCGGGCTTCGACCCCTGGGCCATCTTGATCTGCAGCTCGTCCGCGCTCGCGAGGTAGTCGGCGGTGACGCCGAACCGCCCGGAGGCGACCTGCTTGACCGAACACTCCTTCTCGGTGTCGAACCGCTCCGGCGGCTCGCCGCCCTCGCCGGTGTTCGACTTCGCGCCGATCCGGTTCATCGCGATCGCGTTGTTCTCGTGGGCCTCCGGCGAGATGCTCCCGAGGCTCATCGCGGCCGTCGAGAAGCGCTCGACGATCGACTCGACCGGCTCGACCTCCTCGACCGGGACCGGGTCGCGGTCGGAATCGAACTCTAAGAGCCCGCGCAGCGTCTGGAGCTCCTCGGACTGGTCGTTCACCAGCTCCGCGAACTCCCGGTACTGCTCGTAGTCGCCGCCCCGGACCGCCTGCTGGAGCGTACCGACCGTCTGCGGGTTCCAACCGTGTTTGATCCCCGACGAGCGGTGCTCGTACTCGCCCGTGGTCGCCAGCTCGGGATCGGCGCCGAACGCCATCGCGTGGCGCGTCCGGAGGTCGTCCTCGATCTCCTCGATCCCGATCCCCTCGGTGCGGATCTCGGTCCCCTCGAAGTACTCGCCGACGAACTCGGAGGCGAGCCCGACCGCCTCGAAGATCTGGGCGCCCTGATACGACTCCATCGTCGAGATGCCCATCTTCGCCATCGTCTTGAGGAGGCCGTCCTCCAGCGCGCCGCGGTACGCCGCCAGGGCCTCGTCCTCGTCGGCGCCGTCCGGCCCCGCGACGACGTCCGCGATGGAGTCGTACGCGAGGTACGGGTCGATCGCGTCGGCGCCGTAGCCGACGAGCGTCGCGACGTGATGGACCTCGTGCGGCTCGCCCGACTCGACGACGACCCCGGCCCGGTTCCGCAGCCCGTTCCGGACGAGGTGGTGATGGACCGCGCCGGTCGCGAGCAGGCTCGGGACCGCGAGGCGGTCGGGGCCGACCGCGCGGTCGGAGAGGACGACCACGTCGACGCCGTCCTCGATCGCGGCCGCGGCCTCGTTGCGGATCCGGGTGACGGCGTCGACGAGCGACGCGTCGCGGTCGTACGTGATGTCGACCGTCACCGAGTCGAACGCCGGCCCGTCGCCGTCGACCGGCTCACCGTCGAGCGCCTTCAGCGCGGCCGCCTCGGCGTCGGTGAGGATCGGCGAGTCCGAGACGATCTGCTCGGCGTGCTCGGGGGTCTCGTCGAGCAGGTTCCGCTGGTTCCCCATCCGGGTCTCCAGCGAGGTGACGAGCTCCTCGCGGATGTAGTCGATCGGCGGGTTCGACACCTGCGCGAACAGCTGTTTGAAGTAGGTGAACAGCGGGCGGTCGACGTCGGCGAGCACCGACAGCGGCGTGTCGTCGCCCATCGATCCCACGGGGTCTTTCCCGTCCGTCGCCATCGGCTCGACGAGGTGGTTCAGCGAGTCGGTCGTGTAGCCGAACGCGGCCTGATGCGCCCGGACGGTCGGCTCGTCGTCCCCGGCGCTCCCGTCGCTCTCGTCGGGCGCGTCGGGCGTGTCAACCGTCTCCGCCTCGGCGTC
Organism: Halorubrum rutilum; assembly: GCF_024494565.1. Next base: position 193,182 of record NZ_JANHDN010000003.1, on the reverse strand, counting down.
GACCTCGCTCGCGACGTCGTCGAGGTCGACCTGCCGCTCCTCGACCCACTCGCCGTACTTCTCGTCGGTGAGCTCGGCGAACACCTCGTCGTCCGGGACGATCCGTCCCTCCTCGGGGTCGGCGACGAAGATCTCCCCGGGCTGGAGCCGTCCGCGGCGTTGCACGTCGGCGGGATCGGTCGGCAGCGCGCCGACCTCGCTCCCGACGATCAGCCGGTTCTCGTCGGTCACCTCGTACCGGCACGGACGGAGCCCGTTGCGGTCGAGGACCCCGGCGACCTGCTCGCCGTCGAAGCCGATGACGAGGGCGGGCCCGTCCCACGGCTCGACGAGGGAGGCGTGGTAGTCGTAGAAGTCGGTGCGGGCCGCGTCCATCAGGTCGTCGTCGCGGAACGCCTCCGGGATCAGCATCCGGAGGGTGTGCGGGAGGTCGCGACCGGCCTGCAGGAGGAGCTCGACCGCGTTGTCGACGCTCGCGGTGTCGGACTGGTTCGGGTCGTCGATCACCGGCTTGATCGTGTCGAGCTCGGCGCCGAACGCCGGGTGGTCGAGGTCGTTCTCGCGGGCGCGCATCCAGTTCACGTTCCCGCGGATCGTGTTGAACTCGCCGTTGTGGACGATATTGCGGTACGGGTGCGCGAGGTGCCACGCGCCGAGCGTGTTCGTCGAGAACCGGGCGTGGACCAAGGCGACGTGGCTCGCGAAACGCTCGTCGGTCAGGTCGGGGAAGTAGTCGGCGAGCTGTGATCCCTTCAGCAGGCCCTTGTACACGACGCGCTGGCGGTCGAGCGAGCAGACGTAGAAGCGCCCGGCGCCGTCGACGTCGGCGACCGCGTTCTCGATCTCGCGTCGGGCCGCGTACAGGGCGCGGTCGAAGCCGAGCAGCTCCGGGTCGACGTCGTCCGGGCGGGTCTCCTCGCTGGTGAACCGCTCGGCGAGGCCGGCGCCCTCGACGGGCGCGGCGAACAGCTGCGCGACCTCCGGCTCGGAGTCGAGCGCGGTCGCGCCGAGGTCCGCGTTGTCCGTCGGGACGGAACGCCACTCCAGGACCTCCAGCCCGTAGACGGAGAACACCTCGGCGATGACGTCGTGGATCTCCGCCTGCACGCTTCCCTCCGTCGGCATGAAGACGGAGCCGACCGCGTACTCCTCGGGCAGGTCGGCGTCGACGACGTCGCGGAAGAACTCGTCCGGGCGCGAGACCATGATCCCGGCGCCGTCGCCGGTGTTCTCCTCCGCGCCCGTGGTGCCGCGGTGTTCGAGGTTCTCCAGCAACCGGACCGCGTCGGTCACCGTGTCGTGGCTCGGGTCGCCGTCGAGGTCGACGATGCCGCCGATCCCGCAGTTCGATCGCTCGTCCGTTACCGTCGCAAGCCCCCCACCGCGACCCGAGGACTCCGAACCCCCCCGGGTGTTACTACGTGGCTCGGTCATACCTACCACTCACGAACGATCGCTTAAAGGTATGACCCTGATACGGGTAGGATCCCTCGTACACACATTAGGGAATATAAGGTAATTATTCATCAGGGGTTGATAACCGTTAACACGGTCCCTGTTCGATCAGTTTAGACGCCCGGTAACCATATCGATCCGAATCCGAAGGCGAATCTTCACTCAGACGAGCGTATATTCGGCGTTTCGGTTGGGCTTCGTCAACTCCGAACCGATCGGCGGTCGAGCGGCACCGAACCGAGGAGCGGGCGCGTCCTGGTTCCCCGTCGATCGAGCGGGACGCCGGTCGTCGGACGGTGGGTGTCCGGTCGTCGGACTGCGGGCGTCCGATCGCCGACGGCGTCGGAGTCGGCGACCTCCCCGGCCGCGGAGTCGGTCACTCCCGAAGCGGCGTGAACGTCCCGTTGATGTCCCACTCGTGGATGCAGTAGACCTCGCCCGGCTCGTCGGCTATCTGCCAGCCGGTGGCGTCCTCGTCCCACCGCTCCCGGCGACCGCACAGCTCGCACTCGCGCTCCCGTGGCGGGGTGATCGTCACGCTCATAGGCGACGGAAGGGAGCGGTCCAGCAAAAGGATACCGCCGGCTCCGCGGCTCGTTCCGGTTTCACCGTTCCGAGCCCCGTCGGTATCCGGCGACCTTCCCGGCGAGGAGAAGCGCGATCAGCGTGCCGACCGGCCCGAACCCCGGCACGTCCTCGGCGGTCGCCCGAATCGGCGCGTCCTCGTAGGCCGGCGTCACCGGCTCTCCGGCGTCCGCGTCGGACTCCGGCGCGGGCGAGTTCGGACCGCCGCCCTCGGTCGGTTCGCTCGCCTCCGACTCGCTCTCGGTCGATTCGCTCACGGCCGATTCGCTCTCGTCCGCCTCCGACGCAGCGCCCCCGCCGGCGGAGCCGATTCCCGCGGGCGCGACGGCCACGGGCGACCTGTCCGGGCCGTTACGCGCACCCCGCCGGACGCTCGTACCCCGCTGACTCACGAACCGGAGACCGGTCCGACCGACCCCGGCCCGCGTCTCGTCACCGCCGCCGCCCGCTTCCGAGTTCTCCACCGAGGACCCCGCTCCCGGCGTCCCACCGGCTCCGCCGCCCCCACCCCCGCCGCCGCCACCACTGGCACCGCCGCCACCCGCGCCACCGCCGCCACCACCACCGCCCGCCACGGCGCTGGTACCTCCTCCACCACCACCCGCTCCGCCACCGCCCCCGCCGCTACCGCCTCCGGCCTCACCGGTCTGATCGGCATCCACCTCAAGCGACCCGTCGCTCGGGTCGACGCCGCCCTCCGATGTCGCCGCCTCGAAGGAGACGGTCGTCGACGCGGCGTGGTCGCTCGTCGGATCCGCTGCGGCTTCCCGCAGCTGTTCGTCCTCCACGCGGAACTCGGCGGTGAACGCCTCGCCGTCGGCGGGCGTCTCGTCGGTCGCGAGCGCGTCGTCGCCCTCGGCGACGAGGTAGAGCCCCTTCCCGTCGACGTGCACGGACGCGTTCCTCGGAACCGCCCCGTCCGAGTCGGACCCGGCGTCCCCCGTCGCCGTTGTCGACGCGTTCGACCGCACGCCGAACGCGAGCCCGTCGAGCCGGGCGAGGTCCGAGCCGTTCTCCAACGCGGCGCCCCGGGCGGCCGGCAGTCCGCTCAATCCCGTGGCATTGACGGCGTACGCCACGGTCTCGTTCGGCGCGACGGTCGAGGTCGGCGAGAGCGTTCCGTTCGCGATCGCTCGCCGCACCGCGTCGGTCGTTCCGAGGTCCGCCCGATCGAGGTCGGTCGTCGCGTAAGCGCGCATCCCGTTCGTCGATCGGCTCCCGATCGCGACGGTCGCCTCATCGGTCGTCGTGGCGAGTCCCTGCTCGGAACGAACTTCGATCCGGTACTCTCCGGGAGGGAGCGTCCCGTCCGACGCCGTCGCGTTAACGGACTCGACGGTCGCGTTCGGTCCCGCCGTGATGAGATCGTCGGTGAGTGACTCGTTACCGAACGCGTAGGTGTTGAGACCGATCGTTGTCCGTCCCGAATCTGGTGTGGACAGATTCGCTGTAGCGAAGGTTCTATTGCTAGAAATTTTGACCAATCTTATTCTTGATTTATTGTATGTGGGGCCTATTTTAGCATTGTATACACCTCCCAAAACTGGTTGAGTCAAATTTGAGTTGAGAGTAATATTCGTATCTTTATCCTCTGCGGTTTGTACCGGAGACCTTGGTATCGTAATTGTTGTACTATCTACTGCATAGATTACTTTTGATGAACTTGACCACTCTGGCTGAATTGTAATTGCAATGTTTTCTTCGCCTTCAATAGAACTATTCTCAAATGATATTGATTTTTGCTTCTCTTGGGTTGTATTGATCCTCTCAGTAAGGTTTCCATTTGAGGATTTATTCCAAACGACTATCTGGTTATCTGGATTATCCCCAAGATTGACCTCATCAAGGCTGAGTGTATCTGTCTCATTATCATACGACTCCGACTTAACCGAAATATTTGCAGATGGCTGAACTGAAAATTCTGTTTTATTGTATATTCCGGACTGCGATGAATTATATATGAATTCTCTATTTATCCTATTAAGTCCCTGATTGAACATACTCAGGTTCGAAGTGTTCATATTTTCAATCTCAACGCCAAATAACTCTGTATCATGTAATGCAGAAGATTTCACGATAATAGTTGCCTCAGTAGTATCTGGATCTTTGATAATAACTTCTGAATCATCTGTCGCCCTACCATTCTTAAGATCATAGGAAGTATTATTCTCATCAAACTCAGCACCTGCCTCAACCAACTTTCCTACCTTAATTTTGACTGGATCTGTTTTACTATATACTTTTATTCCGCTGATTGTCTGATTTTCGCTGGAGCTCACCGAAACATTCTCCACCTGATCAACGTTCCACAAAACACCATCTACTGGTACTGCGCATATAATTATCGCAGCAACTGAAACAACAATGACACAGATGACGAGGACGGTAACCGGTCGGTGTTGAGTTGGGTTTCTTCGGTCCATCGTGAAGGGCCACGATCGACGGAGCCGGAGCTACGGAGCGCTCGCGCCGCGACATCCGACGAGCTCGCTACGCCGCCACGGTCTCGTGTCGTGGAACACGCTCACTCGGTTGATTGTTTATTAAATCAGTTACGGAGAGAGACGTTTCCGATCGCGAAAACGTCGTTGACAAACGGACTTCGGTCGGGAGATCGGAGACGTCACTGTGTGGCCGGTAGAGGGTCTCGAAACCGGATCGACGCCCACTCCGACGACCGGTGTTCGACCTGTTCCATCAGCGAGAGGAGGGCGTCACCGCCGTCGGTCGCGGTCGGGTGGACGCCGGCGAACGCGATTGCGTCCCCTTGTGACGGTCGCGACGCAGAGGGACACCGGAACGCTCTCGCCGCCGATTCCGCGCCGGTTAGCTTGTTCCAGCAGCCGGCGGATCAACTCCGCGTCGTCCGTGCGGACGAGGGGGTGCCCGACCGCCCGCCGACCGACGCGTCGGACGGGATCCGAGCCGGGCTCGCGTCGGAATCGTGGCCCCGTCCTCGCCGGCGGTACACCCCGCGACGGCGACGGACGCCGATGCGGCGGCGGCCGCGAGCGGTTCACGTCCCTCCATCTCCGGAGGGGCCTTCTGGTACGCTTAACCGGATCGGCGCGCGGATCCCGGTCCGATAATCGGCGGTGCGACGAGTATCGGATCCGCGAGCGAAGGCACAAAGTTCACGTTGCGGCGTGTGCGAGATGAGTCAAATGGAACGCCGAGGACAGACGGGGCTGGTGGAAGCGCTCCTCCTTGACGTGGTCCGGCTCCACGAGACGTGGATGGAGGTCGTCTTCCCGCGGCAGCTCGATCCGAGCTCGGTGCTGGGGAAGTGGAAACCGGAGACGCCCGTCCAGACGGTCGGGTACTACCTCTGGGCGGTACTCGGCGGCCCGCTCGTCGCGGTCGTGTACCCGCTCCTGCTCGTCGGGTTCGCCACGCGGTTCTACGCCGCGAAGCTCGATTCGGCCGTCGCCCGCATCGGCGTGGCGGGCGTCGTGGTCGTCGCGACGCTCGTCTGGGGGTCGCTCACCCTCCTCGCGCACTTCCAGCTGCCGACCGCGGTGATGCTCGGGATCGGCGGCGCCAGCGTCGTCGCCGTCGTCTCCGCGGGCGCGGCCGCCGGCTTCTCGAAGGTCGGCGGGCGGTTCGTCAGCGTGCTCCTCGCGTACCCGTTCGCGATGACCGCGATCTTCCTCCCGCCGGTGGTCGCCGGGCTGCTCACGCCCGCCGTCTCCGGTTTCGTCTTAGACCCGAGCTACGACCTCGCGGTCTGGATCCTCGACACGCTCCTCGGCGTCGGCGGGATCAACGAGACGCTCCGCGGCGCCTTCGACCTGGAGACGTTCGGCGAGCAGTGGGGCGTCGCCGGCCTCGGCTACGTGCTGATGTGGGTCGGGATCTCCGTGCCCCTCGGCTGGTTCCTCGGCGCGCTCGTCGCCCTCGCGAACCTGATCCGGCCGAAGCCGGACGACGCCTGAGACGGGTCTCCGGCCTCGACGCCGGCGGCGACCGGGGACCGGGCTACTCGGTCTCGTCGAAGCGCTCGCTGGCCGTCTCGAAGGCCGACTCCGACCGCTCTTTGCTCCGGCGCCCCTCGCGTTCCGCGATCGCCTCGGGATCCGGACTGGCGTCGTCGTCGATCCGCGCGAACGACTTGTGAACCTTCGTGTGACACCAGCGACACAGCGCGACCGTGATCTCGTGGGGGCCGGCGTCGGCGGCGCGGTCGCCGTCGGCGTTTCGGTCGGCGTCGCGATTCCCGTCGGCGTCCCCGTCATCGTCGGCGTTTCGGTCGACGTCGCCGTCGACGCTTTCCCGATCCGCCTCCCCGCCGTCCCCGCCGCCGTACGAGAGGTGGTGTTCCTCCACCAGCGGGCGGGCGTCGTCGTGAGCGATCCGGACCTCTTCGAGCCCGCAGCGGCGGCACTCGCGGCCGTCCGTCGTCGAACGGTAGTGGGGACACCGCCGCCAGTCGCCGTCGGGGCCGACGTGGCAGGCGTAGCCGTCGGCGCGGCGCGCGGCGGCGAACTCGGGGTCGTCGCCGGCGCGCGTCAGCGCGAACCGACACCGACCGTCGTCGGTCAGGTGGTCGCAGACGCCGGCGACCGCGTACGGGTCGTCGACGCCGACCGGGGTCCCGTCCGGCGTCTCTTCCATCTCAGATCAGGCTCGCGCCGTCGAGGTCGGTCCGGCCGTAGTCGACGTCGAGGAGCCGCAGGAGGGTCGGCGCGACGTCGAGCAGGTCCGCGTCCTCGACCTTCGCGTCCGGGTGGTCGACGAAGAGGGCGGCGTCCTCGAAGGTGTGCATCCCCGTCCGCGGGCCGTCCGGGTCGAACACCTCGTCGTGGGGGCGGAAGCCGGACTTGAGGTCGAACCCCTCGTTCGGGATGACGACGAGGTCCGGCGCGATCTCGTCGTGGTCGCCGCGGAAGACGGTCTCGCGCTCGACGACGCGCTTCGCGACCGGCCGCCCGTCCGGCCCCTCCCACGCTTCGAGGGCGTCCTGCAGCTCGGCGCGCACGGTCTCGTACTCCGACTCGGGGACGACCCCGTCCGGTTCGCGGCCCTCCAGGTTGAGGTAGAACCGGCCGGGGACCAGCGAGTACGCGCGGGTGTCGCCGTCGATGTCCGTCAGCGCGCCGTGGTCGTCGCCGTCGGTGTACGAGAGCCACCCCTCCCGCTCCAGCCACTCGTTGCAGTAGACGTCGTAGCGGAGCCGCGCGAAGCCGTGCGTCGACCCCACGACGAGGCGGACGTCGCTCGGGAGCGCCTCCCGGATCGCACCGACGTGCTCGTCGAGCGCGGCGTAGAAGTCGAGGAACGCCTCGCGGTACTCGCCCGACTCCGCGTAGTCGCCCCACAGGAAGTGGTTGACCCGGTCCGGCGCCGTGAACACGCCGACGAACAGGTCCCAGTCGTCGCGCTCGACGTACCGGGAGAAGGCGGCGGCGCGGGCGTCGAGCGTCTCGCGGGCGTGCTCGACGAACGCCGATTTATCGGCCTTGTGCCCGAGCTTCGCGTTCACCGACAGCCGGTAGTCGCTCCCCGTGAGGTACTTGCGGAGCTCGTCGGGGTGGGCGGCCTTGTCCAGGTCGGGCGAGAGGTAGCCCGACACCATCCGCTGCACCGTCCGCTGCGGGGGGAACGTGACGGGGACGTTCATCACCGTCGCGTCGAGCCCGGCGTCGGTGGCGCGGTCCCACACGCGGGTCGCCTGCACGTCCCGCCCCATCGGCACGTAGGTGTCGTAGGTGCCGATCTCTCGGTCCTGAAAGCCGTAGACTCCGGTCTCGCCCGGGTTTCGACCGCTGGTGAGGACGGGCCAGCACGCGCTCGACTCCGGCGGCACGACGCTGTCGATCGGTCCGCCGTCGCCGGCGTCGGCGATCGCCGAGAGCGTCGGGAACGTGTCCGGGTTGTCGGCGACGAGACCGTGCGGGAGACCGTCGATCCCGATGAACGCCACGCGCGGAGTGTCGGTCCCGCGCAACCGGTCGAAGAGGCCCATAGGGGTACATCCGCCGTCGAGGGCAAAAGGGTTGACATCGCCCCGAGCCGGCTCGGGACCCTTTTCAGGCGCCCCCGCGAGGGTGAGGCATGGAGACGCGACGCGCGCTGCTCGTCGACGCGTTCACGGACGAACCGCTGGCCGGGAACGTCGCCGGCGTGGTGCCGGACGCCGCGGGCCTGAGCGACGACCGGATGGGGCGGATCGCCGCCGAGCTCGGCGCCTCCGAGACCGCGTTCCTGTCCGACGCGGGCGACGGCGCCGACGAGCGGGTCCGGTACTTCACCCCCTCCACGGAGGTCGAGATGTGCGGCCACGCCACGATCGCGAGCTACGCCGCCCTGCACGCCGCGGGCGAGGTCGACGCCGGCGAGCGCACCCTCCGGACGAACGTCGGCGACCTCGAGGTCCGGATCGACGACGACGGCACCGTCTGGATGCGACAGAACCCGCCGACGGTCGACGCCGTGGACGATCCCGAGCTCGACGCCGACCGCCTCGGCGCCGCGCTCGGGATCGACCCCGCGGCCCTCCGCGACGTCGGGGCCGACCTCCCGGTCGCCGTCGCCTCGACCGGGCTCCCGTGGCTCGTCGTCCCCGTCAACTTCCTGGAGCGGCTCGGCGAGGCCGAGCCCGACGCGGCCGCCGTCGAGGCGATCTCGGACGCGCACGACGCCGCCGGGATCTACGCGTTCACGTTCGACGCGCTCGACGCGGAATCGACGCTCCACGGCCGGGCGTTCGCGCCCGGGCTCGGCATCCCCGAGGACCCCGTCACGGGCGCGGCGAACGGCGCGGTCGGGGCGTACCTCCGGGCGGTCGACGCGTTCGACGGCGACTTCCCCGACGAGCTCCGCTTCGAGCAGGGTCACTTCGTCGACCGCCCCGGGCACGTCAGGGTGCGCGTCGACGGCGACGCGGTCCGGGTCGGCGGCCGCGCGGTCGTCTCGACCGAGGGCGAACTGACGCTGCCGGACGAGGCGGACGACGACGAGATCATCGAGGCGTGAGAGGGTGCCCCCGCCCGACGCGACGGCCGTCGTCGAGCCGAACGTTTAGGCGGTCCCGGAACGTATCATGGACATGGAGTTTGACCTCCCACGCGCGGCGGCGCTTCTGGTACTGATCGTCGCGGTCGGCGCCGCGGGACTGATCGGAAGCGGCGTGATGCCGCTGCGTATCACGCTGATGATGGTTGTCCCGTCGATGCTCGTCTTCGGGGCGCTCGCGTTCGCAATCGGCGTAAAACACGGCCAGTTCCGGGCGACCCACGCCTGAGAACCCACCGAATCGGGTCCCCCTCAACGACGGCGACACACCGCCTCGGCGAGTCCGAACCACGACGCTTTTTAAAACGACACCGCCAACCGAGAGCCGTGTTGCTCGGGTCGCCGCTCACGGAACTGCTGCTTCTCGTCGCGGGCGCCGCCCTCCTCTACGCGGGCGCCGAACTGCTCGTCAAGGGCGCCAGCGACCTGGCGCTCGCCGTCGGCCTGAAGGCGTCGACGGTCGGCGTCACCGTCATCGCGTTCGCGACGACCGCCCCCGAGCTGTTCGTCTCGCTGCTCGGCGCCGTGACGGTGTCGACCGATGTCGGACTCGGGACGATCCTCGGTTCGAACATCGCCAACATCGGGCTCGTGCTGGGCGTCTCAGCGCTCATCCGCCCCCTCGACGTCTCCGAGACGGTGTTCGAGCGCCACGTGCCGTTCATGGCCCTCGCCGCGCTGCTGCTCGTCGGGCTCGGCTGGAACGGCCGCATCGGTCGGCCGGGCGGGCTCCTCATGCTCGGGACGCTCGTCGTCTTCACCGTCGTGGTCATGCGCCGGATCCGGCAGACGCAGTCCGGGATCACCACCGCGGAGCGCGCCGAGATGCCCGACGCGAGCCTCCGCGACGTCGCCGCCGTCGTCGGCGGCATTGCCGCGCTGGTGCTCGGCTCGCAGTGGCTGATCGACGGCGGGGAGTCGCTGCTCTCGGCGGCCGGCTTCTCGGACATCTTCATCGGGCTCACCGTGCTCGCGCTGGGCACCTCGCTCCCCGAGCTGGCCGCGAGCGTCGTCGCCGCCGTGCGCGGCGAGGCCGAGTTCAGCGTCGGCAACGTCGTCGGGTCGAACATCTACAACGTCCTCGCCGTCATCGGGCTCATCGCGGTCATTCGCCCGATCGGCGTCGCCCCCGGCGTCCGCGGCTTCGAGTTCCCCGCGCTGCTCGCGTTCACCGCCCTCCTCGTCGGACTCATGTACCGCGGCGAGCGGATCTCCCGCGTCGACGGCGCGGTCCTCGTCGCCGGTTACGGCGTCTTCGCGTACCTGCTGTTCCCGTGAGGGCGAACGAGGTATCGCAGACGACAGTCGTCGACGAGCGATGTTGTAATATAAATCGGTCCGGATTTTGCGGTGGCGCGCGCCTCCGAGCGGCCGATAGGCCGCGAGTAAAGAGAGACCTTCGGTCTCTCTGACAGCCGGCGGCACCCCCGCGGGCGTGTGCGCGGGGGGGGGTGGGGGGGGGGGCTAGGGCCGCCAGCGACGAGGCTGGAGAGGTGTGAGGTGCGATGCTGTGCAGGGTGGGGTGGACTTAAAGGGGCAGCCGCGATTCCCGCGAGCGGAGCGAGCGGGAAGACGAGAGGCGAAGTCTCTCGGAAGGGCGAAGCACGCCGCAGTAAGCACCGCAGCGAGTGAGCGGAGCGAACGAGCGAGGCGCGCAGCAAGGCGCGCGAGCCCTCGCGGCTGGGGCTTTGGAGGTGTCCACCGTCGTTCCGTAGTCAACGACGTATCACCGAGCGGCTGGGGCTTTGGAGGTGTCCACCGTCGTTCCGTAGTCAACGACGTATCACCGAGCGGCTGGGGCTTTGGAGGAGTCCGTCGGCGCTCCGCCACCTACGATTTATATACACTCGACTTTGGGCGTAGGTGCACCGGAATCGAATACCGACTACACGATGTCGTATCGCGCATAAACCGACGCCTATTCGGCGTCCCGTCCCCGACCGGTGTCCGTGATAGCGATCGTCGTCAGCCGGGCCGACAGCGCCTCCGAACACATCGGCGAGCGGCTGCTCGCGGTCGGCGACTGGGAGGAGCGCGAGGACGAGACCCGACCCGACGCCGCTGGCGGCGGGACCTACTACCGGACCGACGGGTTCGAGCTGCGGGAGTTCGACGACCTCCACATCGACCTGAACGACCCGACCGCCGCGTTCGGCGGCGGCCGCGAGGCCGACGAGAAAAACGCCGACGAACCCGACGCCGATATCGACTTCCTCGTCTTCGTCTCCAGGCACTCCGGTGAGACGGGGAAGCTCCTGACCGCGCACGTCACCGGCAACTTCGGCCCGGCGCCGTACGGCGGCGAGCCGGAGACGCTCGCGATTGCCGCTCCCGGCGCCGAGAAGCGCGTCGTCGAGGCGCTGGCGGCGCGTGCCCCCGAGGGGTACGATGTCGGCATCGAGTGCACGCACCACGGGCCGACCGACGTGTCGGTCCCCTCGCTGTTCGTCGAACTCGGGTCCGACGAGCCGCAGTGGGAGGACGCCGAGGCGGCCGAGGCGGTCGCGCGGGCGGTCCTCGACCTCCGGGGTACCGGACCGGATCTGGTCGGCGCCCGAGTCGGGGACGCGACCGACGCTCGGGCCGAGGACGCGACCGACCCCTGGGCTGAGGACCCCGCCGACGCCCGTCCCCGCCACGTCGTCGGCTTCGGCGGCGGCCACTACGCGCCGCGGTTCACGCGGATCGTCCGCGAGACGGCGTGGGCCGTGGGTCACGTCGGCGCCGACTGGGCGCTCGGCGAGGCGGGCGCGCCCGAGGCGAACCGAGATACGATCGAGCAGGCGTTCGCGCGCAGCCGCGCCGACCGCGCCGTGATCGAGGGCGACCGGCCCGCGCTCGCCGCCGTCGTCGAGGACCTCGGGCATCGGGTCGTGAGCGAGACGTGGGTCCGCGAGGTCGGCGACCGCCCGCTCCCCCTGATCGAGCGGCTGGAACGCGACCTCGCGACGGTCGACGAGGGGCTCCGGTTCGGCGCGGTCGTTCCGGGGAAGTCGAGCGCGGACGCTGTCTCGGTCCTCGAACTCCCAGGGGGGCTCCTGTCGCGCGCACAGGGGATCGACCCGGCGGCGACCCGCGAGGCCGTCGAGGCGAACGCGGTCGCCTTCGACACGGAGCAGGCGGGCACCCGCGCCGCCGACGCGGCCGCCTTCGCCGCCGGTGAGGAGTCGCCCGGGTACGCCGACCTCGTCGCCGACCTCGCGGGGGTGCTCGCGGAGCGGTACGACGCGGTCGAGGTGGCGGACGGCGCCGTGATCGCCCGCGAGACCGCCTTCGACCCCGACCTGGCGCGGGAGCGCGGCGTCCCCGAGGGGCCGGCGTTCGGTCGGCTCGCCGACGGCGAGCCGGTCGAGGTCGACGGCGAGACCGTGACCCCGGACGCGGTGTCGCGGGCGCGGACGGAGCGGTTCCCGATCGACGCCCCGAACGCGGCGGAGTGAAGTCGACGCCTCCCGCGCTCTCGCGCCGGTCTCTCGGCGTCTGACTCGCGTCAGACGATCGGGCAAAAATAAATACCTCCGGGTCGCAACCTCACCACATAATGGACTCTATCGTAGAGGACGCCATCGACGAAGCCGAGGAATCCCCGGCCGACGACGCCGGGGAGGCCGGCGCCGGCGCGAACGACGCGACCGCCGGCGCCCCGCCGCAGTCCGGAACGATGACCGACGACGAGCTGCAGGACGTCCTGCAGGACCTCCAGACCAACATCACCGTCGTCGGCTGCGGGGGCGCCGGCGGCAACACGGTCAACCGGATGCGGGAGGAGGGGATCCACGGCGCGAAGCTCGTCGCCGCCAACACCGACGTTCAACACCTCGTCAACATCGAGGCCGACACGAAGATCCTCATGGGCCAGCAGAAGACGCAGGGGCGCGGCGCCGGCTCCCTCCCGCAGGTCGGCGAGGAGGCCGCCATCGAGTCTCAGGAGGAGATCCAGGACGCCATCGAGGGCTCCGACATGGTGTTCGTCACCGCCGGGCTCGGCGGCGGTACCGGCACGGGCTCGGCCCCGGTCGTCGCGAAGGCCGCCCGCGAGTCGGGCGCGCTCACCATCGCCATCGTCACGACGCCGTTCACGGCCGAGGGCGAGGTCCGACGGACGAACGCCGAGGCCGGGCTCGAACGCCTCCGCGACGTGAGCGACACGGTCATCGTCGTCCCCAACGACCGTCTGCTCGACGCGGTCGGGAAGCTCCCGGTCCGGCAGGCGTTCAAGGTGTCCGACGAGGTGCTGATGCGCTCGGTGAAGGGGATCACGGAGCTCATCACGATGCCCGGGCTGGTCAACCTCGACTTCGCCGACGTCCGCACCGTGATGGAGAAGGGCGGCGTCGCGATGATCGGGCTCGGCGAGTCCGACTCCGATTCGAAGGCGCAGGACTCGGTGAAGTCCGCGCTGCGCTCGCCCCTCCTCGACGTCGACATCTCCGGCGCGAACTCCGCCTTGGTGAACGTCACCGGCGGCACCGACATGTCCATCGAGGAGGCCGAGGGCGTCGTCGAGGAGATCTACGACCGGATCGACCCCGACGCGCGGATCATCTGGGGCACCTCGGTCGACGACGAGCTTGAGGGCGAGATGCGGACCATGATCGTCGTGACCGGCGTCGAGTCGCCGCAGATCTACGGCAGCAACGGGGAGCCGCCGGAGGGGACGTCCGCGGAGATGGAAGACATCGACTACGTGGAGTGAGGCGACGCGTCCCGTCCCGATAGAGTTCCGTCCCGCCCTCGGCGGCGTCCGCGCCCCGACTTCCCTGCTTCCTCGCGGCCGCGCCGATCGCCTCGCATCAAAAGGTAAAAACCGTCTCGTCTCGAAGCGCGTCGTAACATGGACGTTCCGTACGACCTCAACAGCTACGTTCGGGTGCTGAAGCTCGCGAGCACGCCGAGCACCGACGAGTTCCTCCAGGTGTCGAAGATCGCCGGCGCCGGCATCCTCCTCGTGGGCTTCATCGGCTTCCTGATGTTCGCGATCATGAGCCTCCTGCCGGGGGTCGGCGCCTGATGCCGATCTTCTCGGTCAAGACCACCGCGAGCCAGGAGCGGACCGTCGCCGACATGCTCGCCGAGAAGGAGATGCCGGAGATCCAGGCGGTCATCGCCCCCGACCAGCTCACGAGCTACGTGATGGTCGAGGCGACCGACGGCAGCGTCTTCGCCCGGGTCCTCGACGAGATCCCCCACGCCCGGGGCGTGATCCAGGGCTCCGAGGGGCCGGCCGAGAGCCCGTTCTCCGAGGTCGAGCACTTCCTCTCGCCGACCCCCGACGTCGAGGGGATCGCCGAGGGCGACATCGTCGAGCTGATCGCCGGGCCGTTCAAGGGCGAGAAGGCCCGCGTCCAGCGCATCGACGAGGGGAAAGACCAGGTGACCGTCGAGCTGTACGAGGCGACCGTCCCGATCCCGGTCACGGTCCGCGGCGACCAGATCCGGGTGCTCGACTCCGACGAGCGCTGACGCGTCGGCGCTCGGCTCTCTCGCTCTCTCCCGTCTCCTCTCGATTCCGTCCTCCTCGTTCTCTCCCGTCTTTCCCACCCTCTTTCGCTCTCTCCTGTCTTCCCCACCCTCTCTCGCCCTTCCCCCGCCTCCCCACGTTCTCTCTCGCCCCCGAGCTACCCGACGAGCCGTCGGCAACGACAAGGGCTTTATTCGACGACGACCGACCGTTCGGACATGTTCGGTCCCGGCGTGCCGGCGGTCCTGAGCCTGGTCCCCGACACGTTCACGTTCGCCTGGCTCGTCGCGATCCTCTTCGCCGCCTCGTGGCTGCTCGACAGCCGCGGGCTGGCGGTCGGCCGGTCGATCGCGGCGGGCACGTGGGCGCTGTTCGGGCTCTTCTGGCTGTCGACGGTCCCGTACTTCGCGTTCGAACACCAGAGCTACGTCGAGTCGATCCTGGCGCTCGTCGGCGTCCCGGCCTGTATCTACGCCGGCTACCTCCTGTACAACGGCCGCGCCTCGCTGTTCACGCTCACCCGGGCCATCTCGATCATGCTGTTCATCTACCTCCCGTTCGAGACGATCCCGGCGTTCTCGGTCGCCGGGGTCGCGTTCCCCGAGCCCCGCCGGATCCTCATCGAGGCCGTCGCGACCCAGACGGGGTTCCTCATCGACCTGCTCGGCTACGCGCCGGAGCGCGTGGCGAGCTACGAGGGGTACGACGCCGCGTACGCGTGGACGCTCGACGACGGTCACACGGTCACGATCCACGTCGTCCTCGCGTGCACGGGCCTCGGCAGCATGGCGATCTTCGGCGGTCTCGTCGCCGCCGTGCAGGCGCCGCTCTCGCGGAAGCTCCGCGCGCTCGCGGTGTCGCTCCCGCTCATCTACGTGCTCAACATCTTCCGGACGACGTTCATCTCCGTCGTCGCGGGCAACCAGTACATGCAGTGGCAGACCGACCTCGTGCTCGCGATGTTCGGCGCGACCGACCCGTATCGGGTCTCCTTTCTCATCTCCGACCGGATCATGAGCCAGCTGCTCGCGGTCGTCGCGCTGATCGGGATCACATTCCTCGCGGTGCGGGAGCTCCCGGAGCTCGCCGTCATCCTCGAAGACGTCCTCTACCTGCTCACGGGCGAGGAGCACGACCTGACGGAGTCGCTGGACCTCCCCCGGGAGCCGACGAACCGCTGACGGGCTCGGAGAACCGGACCCCGGTCCCGTCGCCGCGGTCGGTATATAGCGGTATATAGCAAACTATAGGCGTATTTGCGGTATATATCCGAGGGATGAAACCGACGGTTCGGCGGGCGCGACGCTCCGATGGGGACGGTGATCGGTCGTGATGAGCCCGGTCGCCGCGACCCCGGTCGACCCGCTCGTCTACCTCCAGAGCAACGTCGCGAAGCTGGTCTTAGCGACCGCGCTCGGGATGTTCCTCGGGCTCGAACGCGAGTGGTCCCAGAAGTCGGCGGGGATCCGGACGTTCGCGCTGATCGGCCTCGCGGCCGCGGTGTTCTCGATCCTCGACGCCGACGGGCTGCTGGTCGTCGGCGGCGCGCTGATCGTCGCCAGCGCGGTGCTGCTCGCGGTCCGGAGCTTCGTCGAGGCGGACGTCGACGGCCTCTCGCTCACCACCTCGGTGTCGATGCTCGTCACGTACGGGGTCGGGGCGCTCGTCGCCGCCGAGCTCTTCATCGAGGCGGTGACGGTCGCGGTGCTCTCCTCGCTCCTCCTCGTGTTGAAGCGGGAGCTCCACGAGTTCGCGTGGGGGCTCTCCCGCGAGGAGGTCCGGAGCGCGGTGGAGTTCACCATCCTCGCGTTCGTCGTCTTCCCGCTGCTCCCGGCCGAGACGATCGACCCGTGGGGGGCGGTCCAACCCCGGCTCGTCTGGTCGCTCGTCGTCGCCGTCAGCGCCATCGGCTTCGTCAACTACGTGCTCGTGAAGCGGTACCAGGGGCGCGGCTACGCGGTCACCGGCTTCTTCGGCGGGCTCGTGAACTCGACGGCGGTCGTCGCGGAGATGGCGAAGCGCGCGAGGGGGCGAGCGGACTTACTCGACGTCGCCGTCGGCTCGATCCTGCTGGCGAACGCCGCGATGGCGCTCCGGAACGCCGCGGTCGTCGCCGCCTTCGTCCCGGAGGCCGCCCTCGTGGTCGGAGCGCCGCTCGGCGCGGTCACCCTCGCCGGCGTCGCGATCGCGACGTGGCGGAGCGACTGGCGGACGGCGATGGAGGCGGAGCTCACCTCCCCGTTCAGCCTCCGGAACGCGCTGACGTTCGGCGCGCTGTTCCTCGCGGTCCTCCTGGCCTCCGCCGGCGCGGAGCGGGCCTTCGGCGCGGGCGGGTTCGTCGCCACGTCGTTCCTCGCGGGGCTCGTCTCCTCCGGGACCGCGACGACGACGGCCGTCTCGCTGCTCGGGACCGGACAGATCGCGGTCGACACCGCGGTCGCGGGGGTCGTCGCCGGGACCGCCGCGAGCATCCTGGTCAAGACCGCGTTCGCGGCGAGCATCGCCCGCGAACTGGTGCGTCCGGTGCTGGTCTGGAACCTCGTGCTGATCGCGGTCGGGGTCGCGGTCGGCGTCCCGCTACTCCTGTCGTAGCCGGGCGGCGTCGGCCGTCCGGACGCGGCCCCGGCTCACGAGAGGTGCGCCGCCACGTCCGTCGACGAGACCATGCCGACGTAGTCGTCGTCGACGACGGGGAGGTGTTTGACCTCGTACATCGTCATCATCGCCGCCACCTCCTCCATCATGAGGTCCGGCGTCACCGTCTCCACGTCCTCCGTCATCACGTCGCGGACGACGGCCTCGTCGAGGTCGCGGCCCGCCGCGACGGCGCCGACGATGTCGCTCTGCGTGACGATACAGCCGCCGCCCGTCGTCACGACGAGCGCGCTGATGTCGCCGTCGGCCATCCGACGCGCGGCCTCGCGGAGCGGCTCGTCCGCCCCGATGGTCTCCAGCGGCGTCGACATGATCTCGCTGACGCGGGTCCGGTCGTTCAGGTCCATGCCGTGTCGTGTGCTACCACTTCTGATTACTCTTCCGGTGTGCGGTCCCGCCGGCCGCCTTCACCGCCGATCCGAGAGGTACGACGTCAGGTCGGTCGTCGACAGCATCCCGACGAGCTCGCCGTCCCCGGCGACCACCGGCAGGTGCGTGTACCCCCGGTCGGTCGGCTCCGCGAGCTCCTCGACGGAGTCGTCGGGCGAGACGGTGACCACGTCCGTCGTCATGAACGCCTCGACGGGCGTCTCGTCGTCCGGGTCGTTCCGGCGGACGAGCGAGACGAAGTCGGTCGCGGTGATCAGCCCCGCCAGGCGCCCGTCGTCGTCGACGACGACGATCGAGCTCACTCCCGTCTCCAGCATGCGTCTCGCCGCGTCCGCGGCGGCCGCTCCCGGGGCGATCGTGACGAGGTCGGTGGACATCAGCCGCTCGACGGGCACGTCTGTCATGGACTGTGGTAACGCGGGACGGGGATATCAAACGACCGGTCGTGGGCCCCGGGCGACCCGCGGCGCGCTCACCTACCGGGGCGTTCATCCACCGGGGCGCTCACCCACCGGCGCGCTCACTCCTCGACGAGCTCCGCGGGCGCCCCGGCGAGCCCGGCGAGCGCGTCGGCCTCCACGTGGTGGAGGTCGCCGGGGATCACGAGGAGGTGCAGGGGGTCGCCGAACTCCCGATCGGCGAGCGCGCTCAGCCGGTCGGCGGCGACCACCGGGTCGGGCGAGCCCGCCCGGGCGACGACGACGGCCAGCTCGTCGCGCCAGCCGTCGGCGAGCAGGCCGGCCGCGACGTCGGCGGTCATGTACTCCTCGTGGTCCGGGTCGGGCCCGGTCGGACCGGTGCCGACCTTGATGTCGAGGTAGACGAGGGTGTGAAGCCCGCGCCCCCGGTTCGCCTCGACCGTCTCGACCACGCTCTCCGGCACGTCGCCGCCGCCGTGGGCGTACGGGAACGGGAGCGTCGTCGCCTTCCCGAACCGGTAGTTCTGGAGCCCGGTGAGGCTCGACGCGGCCGACTGCGCGGTCACACCGTGGATCACGCGCGTGTCGATCCCGCGGTCCTCGGCGCGCAGCCGGAGGTCCGCGTGCGTCGTCGAGATCATCGTGTCGCCGGCGGTACAGAAGGCGACGTCGCCGTCGGCGGCGGCCGCGAGGACCGGCTCCGGGTCCCGCTCGACCCCCTCGCGGTCCCGGACCTCGACCTCCACGCCGTGGTGCGCCGCCAGCTCGTCGACGTCGGCGCCGACCAGCCGGCTGGTGTAGAACTCGGCGAAGACGCGGTCCGCGGCGCGCAGCGCCTCGCGCCCCTCGACGGTGACCGACCGCTCGTCGTAGAGCCCGAGCCCGATGAACGTGAGCATACGCGCCGTCGGTCGGGCGGCGGCTAAAAGGGCGCGGAACGGCGATCCCCGCGCCCGTCCCCCGCTCGCCTAAAGATCTTTAATGATTGTTCCTTGTGATTCCATAGCAAGCCCTAAGAGGTAACCACCACAACCACAGCGCACGAGGCCCTCACGGGCTACCATACCACTATGACTGACGACGAACTCATCTGGCGGATATCGGGGGGATCCGGCGACGGGATCGCTTCGACCAGCCAGAACTTCGCAAAGGCCTTGATGCGATCGGGGCTCAACGTGTTCACGCATCGCCACTACCCGTCCCGCATCCGCGGCGGCCACACCTACACCGAGGTCCGCGCCTCGGCGGACCCGGTGAGCTCCCGCGGTGACGGCTACAACTTCCTGCTGGCGCTCGGCGACTCCTTCGCCCGGAACCCCCAGGAGGAGGCCGTCTACGGGAACGAGGAGATCAAACCGCTCTCGGAGAACCTCGACGAGCTCCGCGAGGGCGGCGTCATCGTCTACGACGAGGGGCTCCTCGACGCCTCCGAGATCCCGAACTTCGAGGAGCGCGCCGAGGAGAACGACTGGCACGTGTACTCCCTCGACCTCCGCGGGCTCGCCCGCGACATGGGTCGCGAGGTCATGCGCAACACCGCCGGCGTCGGCGCCACCTGCGCGATCACCGGCATGGACCTCGACCACGTCCAGGACCTCATGCGCGACGCGATGCCGGAGAAGATCCTCGACCCCAACCTGGAGATCCTCCAGACCGCCTACGACCAGGTGCGGGAGGAGTACGACGTCGACGCGCCCGACGTGAGCGTCCCGACGGGCGAACACGACGAGACGCAGCTGCTCATGTCCGGGTCGGACGCAATCTCCTACGGCGCCATCGACGAGGGCTGCCGGTTCATCGCCGGCTACCCGATGACGCCGTGGACCGAGGTGTTCACCATCATGACGAAGAACCTGCCGAAGCTCGGCGGGATCTCCGAGCAGGTCGAAGACGAGATCGCGGCCGCCGCGCTCGCGGTCGGCGCCTCGCACGCCGGCGTGAAGGCCATGTCCGGCTCCTCCGGCGGCGGGTTCGCCCTGATGTCCGAGCCCCTCGGGCTTGCGGAGATGACGGAGACGCCCGTCGTCCTCGTCGAGGCCATGCGCGCCGGCCCCTCGACCGGGATGCCGACCAAGCCGGAGCAGTCCGACCTCGAACACGTCCTCTACACCTCGCAGGGCGACTCCCAGCGCGTCGTCTTAGCGCCCGGGACCGTCGAGGAGGCGTACGAGCAGTCCCGGATCGCCTTCCGGCTGGCCTACGAGTACCAGATCCCGTCGATCCTCCTGTACGACCAGAAGCTCGGCGGCGAGATGACGAACGTCCCCAAGAGCCACTTCGACCGCGAGCCGAACCCGTCGCTCGGGAAGACCCTGAGCGAGGACGCGCTCGCCGACGAGCCGCACTCTGAGGACGGGAAGTTCCACCGCTTCCAGCACGACGTGGAGGACGGCGTCTCCCCGCGGTCGATCCCCGGTCAGAAGGGCGGTCGCTTCCTCGCGACCGGCAACGAGCACGACCCGACCGGCCACATCGCCGAGTCGCCCGACAACCGCGTCGCGCAGATCGACCGGCGGACCCAGAAGCTGGAGGCGATCCGCGCCGACCTCGACACCGTCGACACCGGCTCGTACGCCGGTCCCGACGACGCGCAGTACGGCATCCTCACCTTCGGGAGCCAGCAGGGCACCGTCGAGGAGGCCGTCGACCGCCTCAACGACGCCGGGATCTCGGTGAAGTCGTACGGCGTCTCCGACATGGCGCCGTTCCCGACCGTGCAGGTGGCGGCGTTCATCGAGAGCGTCGACGAGGTCCTGGTCGTCGAGATGACCGCCTCGGGACAGTTCCGCGGGCTCGTCCAGAAGCACCTCGGCCGCTACGGCGAGCGCCTGTCGAGCCTGCTGAAGTACAACGGGAACCCGTTCGAGCCGGCCGAGATCGTCGACGGGTTCGAGGCCGCGATCGTCGAGGGCGACGGCGACGCGTCCGGCCATCAGACGACCTTCGTCCCCGCCGCAGGTGATTAACCAATGAGCACGTTTTCAGCCATCGGAGAGGAGCGAGAGATCGACCGCGACGAGTACACCCCCGGCGTCGAGCCGCAGCCGACCTGGTGTCCGGGCTGCGGTGACTTCAGCGTCCTGAAGGCGCTCAAGCAGGCGCTCCCCGAGGTCGGGCGCACGCCCGAGGAGACCCTGCTGTGCACCGGGATCGGCTGTTCGGGCAAGCTGAACAGCTACCTCGACACGTACGGCTTCCACACGATCCACGGGCGCTCGCTGCCCGTGGCCCGCGCCGCGAAGCTCGCGAACCCCGACCTCGAAGTGATCGCCGCCGGCGGCGACGGCGACGGCTACGGGATCGGCGGGAACCACTTCCTCCACACGGCCCGGGAGAACCACGACATGACGTACATCGTCTTCAACAACGAGATCTTCGGGCTCACGAAGGGCCAGACCTCGCCCACCAGCCCGAAGGGCCACACGTCGAAGACGCAGCCGTCCGGCAGCGCCAAGGAGCCGCTCAAGCCGCTCTCGCTGTCGCTGAACGCCGGCGCCTCCTACGTCGCCCGCACGGCCGCGGTCAACCCGAACCAGGCGAAGGAGATCATCGTCGAGGCGATCGAGCACGACGGCTTCGCGCACGTCGACTTCCTCACTCAGTGCCCGACCTGGAACAAGGACGCGCGCCAGTACGTCCCGTACATCGACGTCAACGAGTCCGACGACTACGAGTTCGACCCGACGGACCGTGTCGAGGCCGCGGAGATGATGCGCGAGACCGAGGAGTCGCTGTACGAGGGGAAGGTCCTCACCGGCCGCTACTACGTCGACGAGGACCGCCCGTCCTACGGCGAGGAGAAGCAGGCGATCGGCGAGATGCCCGACGAGCCGCTGGCCGAGCGCTACTGGGACGACGGGTACGAGTGGGAGCGCTCCCACGACATGTTCCTCGACAAGCACGCCTGACGGTTCGGAGCGCACGCCCGAACCCCCCGGAAACGACCGCGACGCGGCCGTCACCCGGGATCGCCCGCCGATCCCGCCGCGGTTCGTCGTCCGTTCGTCTCGTTTTTCGGTTCGCAAGGTATTTTTTCCGTGGTGACAAAGAGAGGCGTATGAGCACGGTATCGACGGAGGAACGGATCCTGTCGGTGTTAGAGGAGGACGCGCAGGCCTCCTGCGCGGAGATCGCCGAGCGCGCCGACGTCTCGAAGCCGACGGTGCGGAAGTACATCGACCGCCTCGAAGAGCGGGGCGTGATCGTGGGGTACTCGGCGGAGATCGACCCGAAGAAGCTCTCGTCGCAGTCGATCGCCATGGTCGGGATGGACGTGGACTCCGGGCAGTACGTGGAGGCGACCCGGGAACTGAAAGAGCTCGACGAGGTGCAGGCGCTGTACACCTCCTCCGGCGACCACATGCTGATGGCGGAGGTCCGCGCCGGCGACGGCGACGAGCTCGGCGACGTCATCTCCGAGAAGCTGCTGGCGATCGACGGCGTCACGGCCGCGCACCCCTCGTTCCTGCAGGAACGCCTGAAGTGAGCGCGGAGCGGTTCCCCGGCTCGGCGGCGTCTCCTTCCTACCGGTAAGCGAGCGCGATCAGGAGTCCGGCCACCGCGGCGACGCCCAGCGCCGCGGCGGCGATCGCCGACTCGCTCGCGCCCAGCAGGACCCCCGCGAGCGGGAGGCACAGCA
The DNA here is from genome assembly GCF_024494565.1 of Halorubrum rutilum. The sequence goes on along the minus strand of NZ_JANHDN010000003.1, from coordinate 170,564 downwards.
GCGCGCCGGTCAACATCGCGGCGCCGCCGAGCCGACGCGCGCGCTCCCGGCTCACGTCCGGCGTCGTCAGGAGCTCGCGCCGGTCGCGGTAGCGCACGAGCCACCCGAGGACGACGGTTCCGAGGGCCGCGACGCCGAGCGCGCCGGCGGCGACGAGCCGGTCGGGCAGCTCCAGGCGGATCGCGGCCGCGAGCCCGAGCAGGAACGCGCCGGTGCCAGCGAGCACGGCGGCGTTGGCTCGCGCGCCGGTGTCGTCGCCGTCGTCGACCCCGTAGAGCCGCCGGAGCCGGCTCCCGGACGGGAGGCTGGCGAGGGCGACGATCGCGAGCGCGGCGCCGAGCGCGACGAGGAGGGCGGGGGCGGAGTCGGCGGGGACCATGGTCCGTCGACCGGGCGTGCGTTCCCCGGTCACTTAGTCTCACCCCGCGCCGGCGCCTCCGGGCTACCGGAGCTCGTCCGCGTCGACGACGACGATCGACTCGTCGCCGGCGGGACCGCGGCGGGTGCCGCGGGGGCTGAACCCGTGCGCGGCGAAGAACTCCTGGGCGCCCGGGCTGTCGGCCGGGACGCTCGCCCGGAGCGTGTCGACGCCGCGGCCGGTCACCGACGACGCGACGCGCGCGAGCAGCTCGTCGGCGACCCCCTCGCCCGCGTGGCTCGGGTGGACCCACAGCGCGAGCAGCTCCGCCTCCGACCCCTCGGCGTCGGGGTGCGCGATGGCGACGCCGACGGGACCGTCGTCGTCCTCCATCAGGAACGACCACTCCGCCTCCGCGGCGGCCTCGCGGACGCCGGCGGCGGACACGTCCAGAAGAGGGGATCCGATGTCGTCGAAGACGGTCGCCTCGCGGGCCCGCGAGACCGCCGTCCGCAGCGTCTCCGCGTCGTCGGGCCGCGCCGCCCGGACATGCATGTTCGACCGTGAGTAAAGAACGCACCTATAGGTTTCGGGATGGGAATTGTTCGCACAGTAACGACCGGATCCCGGCGGGAGCGGAACCCGGCTCGGATGCGGCCCGTCCCGGCGACGTCGGTCGCCGACGCGACCGGACCGAGCGCCCTACGCGACCGGCTCGACTCCGATCGTGACGACGACGTCCTCGACCTCCCACGCCTCGACGAGGCCGCCCTCGGCGTCGGCGGCGTCGCTCGGGTCGTCGAGCCACGCGTCGGCGCGCACCTCGCCGGCGATCAGGTCGGCGTGCTCCTCGACGAAGCCGGCGATCCGGTCGTCGTCGACGCCGACGCCGACGCGGATCCGCGCCTCGACGTCGAGGTCGAGCTCCTTGCGCATCTCCTGGATCCGGCGGATCACGTCGCGGGCGTACCCCTCCGACTCGATCTCGGGAGTGAGCGAGGTGTCGACGTAGACGGTGCCGCCGTCGAAGTCGACGCCGGAGACGTTCTCGGGGGGTTCGGCGACGTACTCGACCATCCCCTCGTCGAGCTCGACCGGCTCGCCGTCGACGGTCACCTCGCCGCCCTCGACCGCGGCGCGGGTCGCGCCCCGGACCGCCTCCATCACCTTCTGCGCGTCGCCGCCGAAGGCGGGGCCGATCTCGGCCATCTGCGGCTCCGCGGTCTCGACCAGCTCGTCGAACGCGTCGGTGACGGTCACCTCGCGGGCGTTGACGCGCTCGCCGATCAGGTCGGCGAGGCGCTCGACCGCGGCGGTCACGGTCTCGTCGTCGCTCTCGACCACGACGCGCGGCACGGGCCACCGGAGCTTGCGCCCGGCCTGCTGGCGGGCGTTCGCGGCGGCCTCCTCGACGTCGCGGAGGACGGCCACGTCGCGCTCTAGCTCCGGGTCGCGGAGCCCGTCGTCGGGCTCGGGGTACCCCAGCTGGTGGACGGTCGTCGCCGAGCCGTCGAGCGTCTGGTACATGCGCTCGGTCATGTACGGCGCGATCGGCGCGAGCAGCCTGACCACCTCGTCGAGGACGGTCGCGAGCGTCGCGTAGGCGCCGCGCTTCGAGGCGGAGTCGGCCTCCTCCCACATCCGGTCGCGGACGGCCTTCACGTAGAACCGCGAGACGTCCTGCGTGACGAACTCGATCACGGCGTTGACCGCGTCGCTGACGCGGTAGTCGGCCCACGCCTCCGTCACCTCGGTCTCGACCGACTGGAGCCGGGAGAGCACCCACTCGTCGACGAGCTCCGGCTCGCCGTCAGAGAGGTCGGCCTCCGCGGGGTCGTAGCCGTCCAGACCCATGTACTCCAGCGGGAAGCGGAACACGTTCCAGAGGATGTTGAGCTTCCCCTGGAGCTCGGCGAGGCCGTCCCACTCGAACGCGAGGTCGACCCCCTGCTGGTCGTGGCTGAGGAGGTAGGTGCGGAGCGGGTCGCGGCCGGCGCGCTCGATCGCCTCCTCGGGCGTGACGATGTTGCCGACCGACTTCGACATCTTCCGGCCGTCCTCGTCGTTGGCGAAGCCGTGCATCAGCACCTCCTCGTAGGGGATCTCGCCGACGGCGGCGGTCCCCATACCGAGCTGCGACCAGAACCACCCGCGGGTCTGGTCGTGCGCCTCGACGATCAGGTCGGCGGGCCACAGCTCCTCGTGGGCGTCCGTCTCGCTCGGGTAGCCGAGCGTGCCCCACGTGGCGACGGAGGAGTCGAGCCACACGTCGAACACGTCGTCGACGCGGCGGTAGGTCGTCCCGTCCTCGACGATCGTGAGGTCGTCGACGGCGGGGCGGTGGAGGTCGATCGAGTCGGGGTCGATGTCCTCCTCGACGCGGTCGGCGAGCTCCTCGCGGGTGCCGATCACGATCATGTCATCGTCGAGGCTCCCGGCCTCCGCGTCTTCCGGGACCCAGATCGGGATCGGGACGCCCCAGTAGCGCTGGCGGGAGACGTTCCAGTCGGGGGCGTCCTCGATGAAGTCGCGGAACCGGTTGTCGCGGGCCCACTGGGGATGCCACTCGGACTCCTCCATGTTGTCGAGGAGGTCCTCCTTGACGTCCGTGATCGAGATGAACCACTGGTCGGTGACCAGCTGGATGATCCCGGTGTCGCAGCGCCAGCAGTGGCCGTAGCTGTGGTCGACCGTGCCGTGCGCGAGCATGTGGCCGTCGGCGACGAGGTCCTCGACGATGTCGTCGTTGGCGTCGCGCACGAACTGGCCGGCGTACTCGCCGGCCGCGTCGGTGAACTCGCCGTTCGGCGCGACCGGACAGAAGATATCCAGCCCGAGCTCCGTGCCCCGCTCGAAGTCCTCCTCCCCGTGACCCGGCGCGGAGTGAACGAGTCCGGTGCGGTCGGCCTCCACGTAGTCGGCGGCGTACACCTCACCGGCGCCCTCGAAGTCGGGGTACTCGGCCACGCGGTCGGCGAGCGGGTGGTCGTACGCCCATCCGACCAGCTCGTCGCCCGTCAGCTCGGCCTCGACCTCGTACGACTCGTAGCGCCCCTCACCGAGCACGTCCTCGACGCACTCGGCGGCGACGTACAGCAGCTCCTCCTCGCCGTCCTTCTCGGCGCGGACGGCGTCGTACGCGAGCTCCTCGTCGACGGCGACGAAGGTGTTCGCGGGGATCGTCCACGGCGTCGTCGTCCAGATGACGAGGCTCCCCTTGCGGTCCGAGAGGGGGAACTTCACGTAGATCGAGGGGTCCTCCACGTCCTCGTACTCGACCTCGTTGTTGGCGAGCCCGGTCTCGCAGCGCGGGCACTGCGAGATGGAGCGCTTCCCCTGCTCGACGAGCCCGTTGTCGGCGACGTTGGAGAACGCCCACCACGCCGCCTCCATGTACTCCGGCGAGATCGTCTCGTACGGGTCCTCCCAGTCCATCCACACGCCGATCGACTGGAAGTCCTCGTCCATCGCCGCGCGGTTCTCCAGGGCGAACTCCTTGCATTTCCGGATGAACGCCTCCATCCCGTACTCCTCGATGTCCCGCTTGTTCTCGAAGCCGAGCTCCTCCTCGACTTTCACCTCGATCGGGAGCCCGTGCATGTCGTACCCCGGGCGGTCGGTGACGCGGTGACCGGTCATCCGCTTGTGCCGGATGATCGCGTCCTTCAGCGTCTTGTTCCACGCCGTGCCGAGGTGCATCTGTCCGGAGGTGTACGGCGGCCCGTCCACGAAGAAGAAGGGCGGGTCGTCGGCGTGCGCCTCTTTCGCCGCCTCGTAGGCGTCCGCGTCGTTCCAGTACTCGTCGACCGCCGACTCGACGTCCGCGGGCGCGTACTGGTCGTCGATATCGTCCATATCCGTTGGTCTGCGCGCGCGTATTTGAATACGGCGGAGTCGTGGGAACGGTTCAGCGGCGGCGGAACGAGACAAGACACTTGGGCCGCGAACGGAATCGTCTCGACATGCCGATCCCACGGACCCCGCGCGAGAACCCCGGATACGCGCTCCTCGGCGGCCCGGCGCTCGGCGTCGTCGGGTTCCTCGTCGGCGCGCAGCTCGCCGGCACGGCCGCCGGCGCCGCCTCGGCCGTCGCGGCGTACGCCCTCGGCTGGGCGCTCGCGGCGCGGCGGTCCGAGCGAGAGCCGCGGCCGTCGGCGTCGGACTCGGACGACGAGCGAGACCGACGCGATCGGGAGGCCGAGGCGCGGAAGGGGAGCTACGGCGGGAGCGGCGGCGGATAGCGGGGCGGCGGGTCGGCCACCGCGCCCGCCCGGGCGCCGCTACCAGGCCGCGCGCAACACGCCCTCGATCGCCTCGGGCGTCGCGTCGAGACCCTCGGGCGCGCGGTCCATACACCAGTCGTCGACGACGTACTCGGCGATCGCCGGGAGGTCGCTCTCGTCGGTCGCCGGGACGTCGCGGAGGCGATCCGGGACCGGCAGCGCGTCGCGGACCGCGGCGACGGCCTCGACGACGTCCTCCGCGATCGCGTCGTCGTCGCGGCCGTCGACGTCGACGCCGAGCCCGGCCGCGAGCGCCCGGCGGCTCGCGTCGACCTCGTCGAAGAGGTACGCGAGGACGTGCGGGGCGACGACCGCGTGGACGTCCCCCTGCTGGAAGTCGTAGCGCCGCGCGAACCCGTGACCGAACGCGTGGATCACCGATATCCTGCGGTCGAGCTGGACGAGCAGCGCGCCGACCACGGCCCGGTCCATCGCGGCCTCGTTCCCGGGCCGGTCCCCCGCAGCCCGGGGCAGCGCGTCGGCGAGCAGCCGGAGGCCGTGGACCGCGCTCGCGTCGCTCACCGGGGTCGCGTCGCTCGCGTACGGCGTCTCGATCCCCTTGTCGAAGCCGTTCATCGCCGACCCCGCGAGCGCCGACCGCGGCGTTGTCTCGAACAGCGCCGGGTCGGCGAGGTCGACGACCGGCATCGGCCCGTCGCCGCTGACGGTCACCGGCTGGCCGGTCGGCGACTCGTCGGCCGGGAGCACCTCCAGCGAGCCGCCGGTCGAGAGGTCCGCGCCGGCGAACGTCGTCGGGATCGCGACGACCGGGAGCGTCGGGTCGCTCCCGGGCGCGAGCGAGCCGAGCGCCTCCGGTCCCGCCGCCGCGTCGGCGCGGAGGTCGGCGAGGTCGCGGCCGTCGACGTCGAGGATCGCCGCCTGCCGGGCGGTGTCGAGGCTGCTCCCGCCGCCGACGGCGACGAGGGCGTCCGCGCCGACCTCGGCCCGCCTGTCGAGGAGGTCGTACGCGGTCTCGACGCGCTTGTCGGGGGTCGTCCCGTCGAAGACGCCGGCGAGCCGGTCGCCAAGCCCCTCGCGGATCGGGTCCATCAGGTCGTCGTTGGCGCCGACGTTGGAGCCGCAGACGACGAGCGCGTCGCCGAGCCCCCGGTCGGCGAGGACCGACCGTAGCCCGCTCGCGCGACCGCGTCCGTACAGGATCTCACAGCCCCGGTAGTCGTGTTCGAAGGCGTCCGCGATCGGTAGCATCGGGAGGCGGTACGGCCGGCGGCCGCTTGTAGCTGTGGGAGTCCCGGGGCCGCCGAGCCGGTCGGCGTCGCGGGCGCGTCACTGGCGCGCCGCGACCCGCGGTCCGACGCCGACTCCCAAAGAGCCAACCCGACGCGGGCCGGAGCTCCGATCCGCCCGCCTGACTCCCCACCATGCGACCGTTCCCACCGCTCCCCGACCTCGACGAGACGGACGCGCCAGACGGACTCCTCGACGGCCACCTCTGGCTCCTCGAACTGATCGACGGGACGGGCCTCCGCTTCTCGATGGACGAGTCCGGGCTCCTCCGGTTCGGCGGTCCGGCGACCGCGTACGACGGCCCGGACGCCGTCCCGCTCGCGCTCCGCCCCGCGGTCCGGCACGTCCGCGACCGCTTCGACCGGGAGGCGCTCCGGCGGGCCGTCGCCGACCCCGCCGGCGTGACGTTCCTCGGCGTCGCGACCCACCGCCGCGGGACCGACTACGACTGGGACCGGATCCCGCCGTTCCTCGGGACCGACGTGTGGGCGGGGGACGACGCGCCGGAGGCGGACGCGACCGACGGGGCGTTCCGCCCGCCGGACGCCGCCGCGGCGATATTCGAGGGGGTCGGACTCGACCCGGTCAACGCGGTGGCGCGCGAGGTGAACGCCCGCGACTTCGACCCCGACGAGTACGCGGTCCCGGCGTCGGCGTGGCGCGACGGGCCGGCCGCGGGCGTCGTCGTCCGGAACAAGCGCGGCGGGCGCGGACGGATCGAGAGGGGGACGGGCTGCGAAGCGGCCCGCGGGGAGGGCCGCGATCCGGCCGACGCCGGGGCGGACGGCTCGGCCGACCCCGACGAGCTCGCCGCGACCCACGCCCGGCCGGAGCGGTTCGAGCGGGTCGCCGCCGCCCTCGACCGGCGCGGGGAGCCGGCGACGGTCGACGCCCTCGCGGACCGGACGGTCGAGGCGGTCGCCAGGGAGACCGCGCTCGGGTTCGGGAGCGGGGCGTCCGGCCCGGACGGGGTCGACGTCGATCGGTTCCGGGCGTCGCGTCGCCGAGCGCGCGCGGGCGTTCCTCGACGGTCGCCCGGAGGAGGCGTCAGGCGGTCGCTCGGAGGGAGCGTCCGGCGGTCGGAACGGCGCGGAGTAGCCCCCGGTCGCCCCACCGGAGGCGGCCCGTGATCGCCGCGCGCCTCTCACGCCCGCGTGCGCGTGCGTCGGGTTTATAACCCGGCACGAACTAATTCCGTCAAGTTCTATGTCAGAGCAGAGCGAGTACGGAGCCGGCCAGATCCAGGTCCTCGAGGGCCTGCAGGCCGTCCGTAAACGTCCGGCGATGTATATCGGGTCCACGGACGGTCGGGGGTTACACCATCTCGTCTACGAGGTCGTCGACAACTCCATCGACGAGGCGCTCGCGGGCCACTGCGACGAGATCGCCGTCACGATCCACGGGGACGGCTCCGTCAGCGTCAGCGACGACGGGCGCGGGATCCCGGTCGACACCCACGAGAAGTACGACCGGCCGGCGCTCGAAGTGATCATGACCGTCCTCCACGCCGGCGGGAAGTTCGACTCGAAGTCCTACCAGGTCTCCGGCGGGCTCCACGGCGTCGGCGTCAGCGTCGTCAACGCGCTCTCCGAGCGGCTGGAGGTCGAGGTGAAACGCGACGGCGGCGTCTACCGCCACGAGTTCGCCCGCGGCGAGCCGGTCGAGGGCGGGTTCGAGCGCGTCCGCGACATGGCGGCGGACGAGTCGACCGGGACGTACATCCGCTTCTGGCCGGACGGCGACATCTTCGAGACGGAGGACTTCGAGTTCTCCACGCTCGCCAGTCGCCTCCGGGAGCTGGCGTTCCTCAACTCCGGCGTCGCGATCACGCTCGCCGACGAGCGAGACGCCGACGCCGCCGACGACGCGGGCGACGAGCGGACGTTCCGCTACGACGGCGGGATCCGCGAGTTCGTCGGCTACCTCAACGAGACGCGGACGCCCATCCACGAGGAGGTCATCTACTTCGAGGACGAGGACGAGGACATCCACGTCGAGGTCGCGATGCAGGCGACCGAGGAGCTGCAGGGCTCCGTCCACGCGTTCGCGAACAACATCAACACCCGCGAGGGCGGCACCCACCTCACCGGGTTCAAGACCGCGCTCACCCGGACCGTCAACGACTACGCCAACGAGCACGGGCTCGTCGACGACCTCGACGCGAACCTCAAGGGCGAGGACGTGCGCGAGGGGCTCACGGCCGTCATCTCGGTGAAACACCCCGACCCGCAGTTCGAGGGGCAGACGAAGACGAAGCTCGGCAACAGCGAGGTCCGCGGCATCGTCGAGTCCGCGACCCACGAGAAGCTCGGCACCTTCTTCGAGGAGAACCCCGACACCGCCCGGAAGGTCGTCCACAAGGCCGCGGAGGCAGCGCGGGCGCGCAAGGCCGCGAAGAAGGCCGAGGAGCTTACCCGCCGCAAGTCCGCGCTGGAGTCGACGGCGCTGCCCGGCAAGCTCGCCGACTGCCAGACGCGCGACCCCGCCGAAGCGGAGCTGTTCGTGGTGGAGGGCGACAGCGCCGGCGGCTCGGCGAAGCAGGGACGGAACCGCGAGAATCAGGCGATACTGCCCCTGAAGGGAAAGATCCTCAACGTCGAGAAACACCGGCTCGACCGCATCTTAGAGAACGACGAGATCCGCGCGCTGATCACCGCGATCGGCGCGGGGATCGGGGAAGAATTCGATATCGAGGATGTACGATACAATAGGATAATCCTCATGACGGACGCCGACGTCGACGGAGCCCACATCAGGACGCTCCTCCTCACGCTCCTCTACCGCCACATGAAGCCGCTCCTGGAGGCCGGCTACGTCTACGCGGCCCAGCCGCCCCTCTACCGCGTCCGCTACCGCGGCGAGACGTACGACGCGATGACCGAGGCGGAGCGCGACCGGATCGTCGAGGAGAAGTGCGACGGGAACCCCGACCAGGTCCAGCGGTTCAAGGGCCTCGGCGAGATGAACCCCGACCAGCTGTGGGACACGACGATGGACCCCGAAAACCGGATCCTCAAGCAGATCACGATCGACGACGCCGCCGCGGCCGACCGCATGTTCAACGTGCTGATGGGCGACGCGGTCGAGCCGCGCAAGCAGTTCATCAAGGAGCACGCGACCGAAGCGGAGTGGGTGGACATATGAGCTCGGACGTCCCCGACGTCGACCCCGGCGACGTGCGCGCCGCGCAGGTGACGAACGCCCGCATCGAGGACGAGATGGAGCAGTCGTACATCGACTACGCGATGTCGGTTATCGCGGGCCGGGCGCTCCCCGACGTGCGCGACGGGCTCAAACCCGTCCACCGGCGCATCCTCTACGCGATGCACGAGGCGGGCGTCACGAGCAGCTCCTCGCACCGGAAGTCCTCCTCCATCGTCGGCGAGACGATGGGCGACTACCACCCGCACGGCGACAGCGCCATCTACGACACGCTCGCGCGGATGGCCCAGGACTTCTCGATGCGGTATCCCCTCGTCGACGGGCAGGGGAACTTCGGCTCCGTCGACGGCGACCCGCCGGCCGCGATGCGGTACACGGAGGCCCGGATGGCCCCCATCGCCGAGGAGCTGCTGGCGGACATCGAGCGCGACACGGTCGACTTCTCCGCCAACTACGACGACCGCTTGGAGGAGCCGGAGGTGTTGCCCGCGGCGGTGCCGCACCTCCTCGTCAACGGCTCCTCCGGGATCGCGGTGGGGATGTCGACCAACATCCCGCCGCACAACCTCGGCGAGGTCGTCGACGCGACGGTCGAGCTGATCGAGAACCCCGACGCGACGGTCGAGGACCTGATGGAGCACGTCAAGGGACCGGACTTCCCGACCGGCGCGAACATCGTCGGCCGGAACGCGGTCCACGAGGCGTACAAGACCGGTCGCGGCCGCGTCCGCGTCCGTGCCGAGTTCGAGGTCATGGAGGAGGAGGGCCGGATCGTCGTCTCGGAGCTCCCCTTCCAGCAGAACAAGTCGCGGCTCGTCGAGCGCATCGCCGAGGACGTGAACGAGGGCGCGATCGAGGGGATCCGCGACCTCCGCGACGAGTCCGACCGCGACGGGATGCGCATCGTGATCGAGCTCAAGCGCGACGCGATGGCGGAAGTGGTGAAGAACCAGCTGTTGGAGAGCCACCTCGAACGCACCTTCGGCGTCATCAACCTCGCCCTGGTCGACGGCTCGCCGCAGGTGTTGGACCTGAAGGAGACGCTCCGTCACTACGTCGAGCACCGCCGCGAGGTGGTGCGCCGGCGCTCCGAGCACGAGCTCGACGAGCGGAAGGAGCGCGCGCACATCCTCGAAGGGCGCCTGAAGGCGCTCGAACAGGTCGACGACGTGGTCGAGACCATCCAGAACTCCGACGACCGCGACGCCGCGAAGGCGGCGCTGGAGGCCGAGTACGAGTTCAGCGAGGCGCAGGCGGCCCACATCGTCCGGATGCAGCTCGGGTCGCTCACCTCGATGGAGACCCAGGAGATCGAGTCGGAGTACGAGGACGTCACCGCCCGGATCGAGCGGCTGGAGACGGTCCTCGCCGACCCCGACGAGCTCGACGCCGTGATCGTCGACGAGCTGAACGAGATGAAGGCGGAGTACGGCGACCAGCGCCGCACGAGCTTCATCGAGGACGCCGGCAACGTGACCCACGAGGACCTGATCCCCGAGGAGGAGCAGGTCGTCGTGATGAGCGAAGACGACTACATCAAGCGGATGCCCCTCGACACCTTCCGGGCCCAGAACCGCGGCGGCAAGGGGATCATCGGCACCGGCCTGAAGGAGGGCGACCGCGTCTCCTCCGTCTTCGCCGCCAACTCCCACGACTACCTGCTCGTGTTCACCAACCGCGGACAGATCTACGAGCTGAAGACGTACGAGATCCCGGAGATGTCCCGGACCGCCCGCGGGAAGTCGGCGGTCAACCTCCTCGACCTCGACGACGGCGAGGAGATCGAGGCCGTCGTCAACACGGACGACCTCGACGACGACGAGTTCCTCACGATGGTCACCCGCGACGGGTACATCAAGCGGACCGCCGTCGACGAGTTCGGCAACATCAGGTCGACGGGGATCCGCGCGATCCGGCTGGAGGACGGCGACGAGCTGGTCGACGTCGAGGTGACCGACGGCGAGCGCGACATCGTCATCGGGAGCCGCAACGGGATGGCGATCCGCTTCGACGAGTCGGAGGCGCGGGCGATGGGCCGGACGGCCCGCGGCGTGATCGGGATCGACCTCCGCGAGGGCGACGCGGTCGCCGGCGTCGCCGCCGTCGACGACGACTACCACAACTGGGTGCTCACCGTCACGGAGAACGGCTACGGGAAGCGCTCCGACCTCGACGAGTACCGCCTCCAGTCCCGCAACGGGAAGGGGCTGATCGACATCAAGACCGGCGACCGCAACGGCGAGGCCGTCGCCATCGAGGCGGTCACCCACGGCGATCACCTGGTCGCGATGAGCGACGACGGCCAGATCATGCGGACGCGCGTCGAGGAGATCTCCACGGTGAGCCGCAACACGAAGGGGGTCATCGTGATGAACTTAGAGCCGGACGACGCGGTCGCCTCCGTCGACATCGTGCCCGAGGCGGCGTACGCGGACGCCGACGAGGGAGCCGACGACGCGGACGACGACCCGGTCGACGCCGAGTAGGCGCGCCGGTCCCGGCGGCCCGCGTGTGCGGGGTTCAAGGGTCTCGGCCCCGACCGCTCCTCCGTGCACCGACGCGAACTCCTCACGGCGACGGTCGCGACCGCGACCGCGGTCGGCGCCGCCGGCTGCCTCGGCCTCGGCGGGACCGATCCCGGCCGGCTCGACCTGACGGTCCGGAACGACGGCGACGACCCGGTCGACGTCGACGTGGTCGTCGAGGGCGACGACGGGACGACGTACGAGGAGACGTCCGACCGCGTCGACGCCGGGGTCGCCCGCGCGTTCGAGGTCGTCGTCGGCGAGACCGGCCGGCACGAGGCCGTCGTGACCGGCGCCGACTGGGAGGGGCGACTCGCGTGGGACGCGGGCGTCTGCGCCCTCTACGACGGGACGGTCGCCGTCGACGGCGAGAGCGTCGAGGTCGCGGGCGAGTGCGTGGACCCGCGGTAGGGAAACGTTCAGGAAAGTTACTTACGGTCACCGCGGGAACGACCGGACGAGATGGACGAGTACGAGGGGACGGACGAGGTCGTACACGAGCCGAGCGAGGCGTTCGCCGAGTCGACGAACGTCGCCGCGTTCATGCGCGAGTACGACGTCGACGACTACGAGGCGCTGATCGAGCGCACTACCTCGGAGGTCCCGGGCGAGCCGGCGTCCGGCGTCGACTGGTTCTGGGACGAGATCACCGACTACCTCGACATCGACTTCTACACCGACTACGACGCCGTTCGAGACGACAGCGACGGCCCGCAGTTCACCGACTGGTACCCCGGCGGCGAGATCAACGTCGCGCACAACGTCGTCGACAGACACGCCGCCGTCGACTCGCCGAACCGGAACCGGGTCGCGCTGATCTGGGAGGGCGAGCCCGGCGACGTGCGGGAGGTCACCTTCCACGAGCTGGCCCGACAGACGAACCGCGTCGCGAACTATCTCGACTCCGTCGGCGTCGAGGCCGGAGACACCGTCGCGCTGTACATGCCGATGGTGCCCGATGTCGTCTCAATCCTCTACGGCTGCCTGAAGGTCGGCGCGATCGCGGTCCCGATCTTCTCCGGGTTCGGCACGGAGGCGACGGCGACCCGGATCGCCGACGCCGAGCCGTCGGTCCTCTTCACCGGCGACGGCTTCTACCGCCGGGGCGACGAGGTCCGGCTGAAGGCGACCGCGGACGAGGCGGTCGCGAACGCGGGCCACGTCGAGGAGGTGGTTGTGTACGACCGACTGGGAGCGACGCCGGCGAGCGACGGAGCCGGCGAGCCCGACGCCGTCGGCTCGGACCCCATCCCGTGGCATCCCGACCGCGACCGGACGTGGGACGAGGCGATCGCGTCGCGGTCGACCGACTACGAGACGAAGCGACTCCCGAGCGACCAGGAGTCCATGCTGCTGTACTCCTCGGGGACCACCGGCGAGCCGAAGGGGATCGTCCACACCCACGCGGGCGTCCTCACGCAGTGCGCGAAGGAGATCCACTTCGGCTTCGACCAGAAGCCCGCGGACCGGTTCTTCTGGGTCTCCGACATCGGCTGGATGATGGGCCCGTGGACGCTGATCGGCAACCACGCGTTCGGGGGGACGGTGGTGATGTACGAGGGCGCGCCGGACCACCCGGAGCCCGACCGGTTCTGGGAGCTGATCGACCGGCACTCGATCACGCAGTTCGGCATCTCGCCGACCGCGATCCGGGCGCTCCGCAAACACGGGGACGAGTGGGTCGAGGGCCACGACCTCTCCTCGCTCCGGATCCTCGGCTCGACCGGCGAGCCGTGGGACCCCGAGTCGTGGCGCTGGTTCCACGACGCGGTCGGCGGCGGGGAGTGCCCCGTAATCAACATCTCCGGCGGCACCGAGATCTGCGGCTGCTTCCTGATGTCGATGCCGAACCGACCCCTGAAACCCTGCACGCTCGGCGGCCCCGGGCTCGGGATGGACGTCGACATCGTCGACGAGGGCGGCGAGTCGGTGCGGGAGGCCGGCGAGCGCGGCTACCTCGTCGCCCGCGACTCCTGTCCCTCGATGACGAAGTCGCTGTGGTCCGGCGACGAGCGCTACCTAGAGGAGTACTGGTCGACGTGGGAGGACCTCTGGGACCACGGCGACTTCGCGCAGAAGGACGACGACGGGTTCTGGTTCCTCCACGGCCGCGCCGACGACGCGCTCAACGTCGCCGGGCGGAAGGTGGGGCCGGCCGAGATCGAGGGCGTCCTCATCGATCACGACGCCGTCAATCAGGCGGCCGCGGTCGGCGTCCCCGACGACACCACCGGCACCGCGGTCGTCGCGTACGTCGTGCTCGAACCGGGCGTCGAGCCGAGCGACGACCTCCGCGAGGAGCTGCGTGCCCTCGTGGGCGAGGAGCACGGGAAGCCGTTCCGGCCGCGCGAGCTGCTGTTCGTCGACGCGTTCCCGAAGACGCAGTCCGGGAAGATCATCCGGCGCGCGATCGAGTCGGTGTACAGGGGCGAGGACCCCGGCGACCTCTCCTCGATGGAGAACCCGGAGGCGCTGGAGGACCTCCGCGACGCGGCCTGACGGTCGCCGTTCCCGGCGCTTCGGACGCTACTCGGCCGCCTCGGCGACCGCGTCGGCCAGCGCGTCGTAGTCCGGCTCCCGTCCCGCATTGTCCGCGAGCCACCGATAGGTCACGACCCCGCCGCCGTCGATCACGAACACCGCGCGCTGCGCGACGGTGTCGACGCCGTAGCCGTCGAAGTCCTCGATCACGTCGTACGCCTCGATCGCGCGGTGGTCGGGGTCGGCGACGAGCGCGAACGGGAGCTCGTACTGCGTCCGGTAGGCCGCGAGCGCGTGCGGGAGGTCGGTGCTCACGCCGAACAGCGTGCAGGCGCTCCGGTCGAACCCGTCGCGGAGCGCCTCCATCTCATCGGTGCAGGTGTTCGAGAAGGCGGCCGGGAAGAAGGCGAGCACCACGGGCCCGTCGCCGAGATGCTCGGCCAGCCGGAACGGTTCGATGTCGTCGTCCACGAGCGAGGCGGTGAAGTCGGGGGCGTCGTCGCCGACGGCTGTCATACCCATCGCTTGCGCCGCGGCCGTATCACGGTTTCGCCGTCCGCCGGCCGCGCTTTCGGCCGGGTCGCGTTCCCGGGACGGTCGCGCATCCGGCACGGTCGCGGTTCCCGGGACGGCCGCGGTTCCCGGCGCGTTGCCCGCTCAGCGGCGATCCGAGGCTCGTCTACCGAGGCAAAAAGACTATAATCGCAAGAGGGTTACTGCCGGACAGAGATGGTAACTGCGATTCCACTGATCGGCGGCATCCCGGCGGGCCCGGAGCTCCTCATTATCCTGCTCGTCCTGGTCCTCCTGTTCGGAGCGAACAAGATCCCGAAGCTCGCTCGCTCGACCGGCCAGGCGATGGGCGAGTTCAAGAAGGGCCGCGAGGAGGTCGAGGACGAGCTGAAGCAGATGCAGGGCGAGGACGACTCGTCGGTCGACGCGGATTCGACCGTCGACGCGGACTCGACGCTCGACGACGACGAGGAGTTCGAGGACCTCGAAACCGACAAAGAGACCAGCGCGTAGACCGACCCCGCGGCGCCGACCGATCCCCGCTTCGACGTCTTCTCCGCCCGCATTGGGCGCGTGGCCTAGCGGACAGGGCGAGAGGTTCCTAACCTCTCGATCGCGGGTTCAAATCCCGCCGCGCCCGCTACCTGCGAACGAAGTGAGCAGTAGCGGCGCAAGCGGGATTTGAATCCTATCAGTCGCGCACAGCGAGAGAAGCGAGCGAGCACGTCTGATTCCGGTTCGAATCCCGTCGCGCCCGTTCCTTCGCTTCGCTCAGTCACGGGCGCGACCGGCTCCACGCTCGCTCACTTCGTTCGCTCGCGTGGATCCCGCCGCGCCCTCGCACTCGTTCACAAGGCCCGCTCACTCGTCTTCGCCCAGTCGCGGAAACGACCGCCACGCGAGCCACACGGCGAGCAGGGCGATCGCGAGCGTCGAGCCCGCCAGCAGCGGTCCGGGCTCGTATAAGAGGGGCGGGTGGTAGCCGAGCCCGTAGTCGAGGGCGACGTTGCCGACGGCGAGCGCGAGCGCCAGCGCCAGCGCCCCCCGGGTCGTCCGACCGAACGCGGGGAACAGCAGCGCGAGGCCGACGAACAGCAGGTGCGTGCCGAGCACCCCCCAGTAGTAGATCCACGCGTCGGGAGCGGCGACGTACTGCGAGACCGCGAGGTTCAGCGAGACCAGCGGCCAGAGGCCGAACGTGACCAGCCAGACGAACGCGAGGGTCTGGAGGTACGCCAGCGGTCGCGACGCGGGCGCCTCGTCGACGACGCTCCCGCCGGCCCGGACCGTCGGGACGAGCGCCGCGAGGGCGGCCCCGCCGAGCGCGACCGCGACCGCCGAGTCCGCGTACAGCGGCCACAGCGGAACCGGTACGTCGCCCGCGGTCGGCGCGTAGTAGCCGACCCCCACCGCGAACATGAACGCGACGAACGCGAGCACGACGCCGAGGCTCCGGGGCGTGCCGAGCAGCTCCTCGGCGATCGCGGCGCGGACCCGCCGGCGGACGGCCGACCGCCGGAGGCGCCCGAGCGCGCGCCGAACCGGAGCGTCGTCTGAGCGTGCCACGGCGTCGCTTCGGCGTCCGCCGACCTAAAACCGCTCGCTCGGCAATTATCAGTCGCGGGGTTTTGCGAGACACCTTTTTTAACTGGAACGGGTTTCGTACGTCCATGGCAACAGAGGACGCCGAGCGCCCGCCGCAGTCGCCCGACGAGGCGACCGGAGCGACACCGGCGTCCGACCCCTCGGAGACCGCCCGCCGGATTCGGGCGGCCGCGGCTGTCGGCGACGTCGTTCGCGACCTGTGTTCGGCCCGGTACGCCCTCGACGAAGTGCCGGTGTCCAAGGGATACTACACGTGGGACGACTACCGCGACGAGTACTTCCTCGACGAGGACGGATCCCCTCCGACCGACGAGGACGACGAGCCCCTCGAATTCACGCACGAGGACAAGACCGAGGCGCTCGGCTTCGACCCCGACCGGACCGAGGAGCTGCTCGGCGCGGGCGGGAGCGCCGCCGCCGAGCTCGCCGACCTGGTCGACGAGCGCACGGTGAACGTCAACCCCGAGGTCGACGAGGACGCGTTCTTCTCGACGGCCGCGGGCGACACCACGCTCGCGAACCGGTACGACCTAGAGAAGGCGGTGCCGATGCCGAAGAAGCGTCACTTCCGCGAGATCGAGCGGTACTGGGTGAACGAGCCGTACGCGTTCGTGATCGTGTTCCGCTCGACGAAGGAGAACGAGGTGAAGTACTACGCGGTCCAGCCGTACCGGACCGAGATCGAGAGGGACCTCGTCGAGTTCCTGACGGGGAAGCTCCGGACCTCGATCAAGTACGCCGACGAGGCGATCGCCGGCGGCGACGAGGCGTTCCGGAAGGACGTGATCGTCGACGAGGCGCTCACCCTGCTCGACCGGTACGACCTCTACGAGCGCGAGGGCGGCGGCCGCGGGCTCGTCGACGACCTCGTCGACGACGCGGTCGACCGGTTCGGCTTCGACGTCACCGAGGGGATCGCCGCCCGGATCACGGAGTCGCTCGGCTACGAACCGCCCGCCGAGTCGCCGTCCGAGTCGGGGCCGACGAGGGTCCCCGCACGGCCCGAGCCCGCGGTGCTGGCGGAGGACCCGGAGACCCTCTCCGAACACCAGGTCGAGAAGCTGCTGTACTACCTCAAGCGCGACTTCATCGGCTACGAGCGGATCGACCCGATCAAGTACGACATCAACGTCGAGGACATCTCCTGTGACGGGTACGACTCCCCCGTCTTCGTCTACCACTCCGACTACGAGCAGATCATCACCAACGTCTATCACGGGACCGACGAGCTCGACGACTTCGTCGTGAAGCTCGCGCAGCGCTCCGGCAAGGGCATCTCGAAGCGCCGCCCGCAGGTGGACGCCACGCTCCCGGACGGCTCCCGCGCCCAGCTCACCCTCGGCCGCGAGGTGTCCGACCACGGGACCAACTACACCATCCGGCAGTTCAACGAGATCCCGTTCACGCCGATCGACCTGATCAACTGGAAGACGTTCTCGCTCGACGAGATGGCCTTCTTGTGGCTCTCCATCGAGAACCACAAGAGCCTGATCTTCGCTGGCGGCACCGCCTCCGGGAAGACGACGAGCCTGAACGCGGTCTCCCTCTTCATCCCCTCGAACGCGAAGATCGTCTCCATCGAGGACACCCGCGAGGTCGAGCTCCCGCAGCGCAACTGGATCGCCTCCGTCACCCGCCCCTCCTTCTCCGACGACGACAAGGGCGACATCGACGAGTTCGACCTGCTGGAGGCCGCGCTCCGCCAGCGCCCCGACTACATCGTGATGGGCGAGATCCGCGGCGAGGAGGGCCGGACCGCCTTCCAGGTGATGTCCACCGGCCACACCACCTACACGACCTTCCACGCGGACACGGTCGGCGAGGTGCTCAAGCGGTTCACCACGGAGCCGATCAACGTCTCGAAGACGATGTTCACCGCCCTCGATCTGGTCTCCGTCCAGACCTCCACGCGGGTGCAGGGCAAGAAGGTGCGCCGGAACAAGTCGCTGACCGAGATCAACCACTACGACGCCGAGAACGACGAGATCAACGTCCAGGACGTGTTCCAGTGGCAGGCCGAGACGGACGAGTTCCTCCAGATGGGCGACTCCAACACCCTCGAAGACATCATGTTCGACCGCGGGTGGAGCCGCGAGACGCTGAACGCCGAGCTCCGGAAGCGCCGGGTCGTGCTCGCGTACCTCATCGACCGCGGGCTCAACAGCTACGCGCAGGTGGCCGCGACGTTCCAGGCGTTCATCAACGACCCGGAGACGGTGCTCGCGCTGATGGCCAACGAGGAGCTGGAGCGCTCGCTGGAGGACCTCCGGGAGATGGAGTCGGTCCTCATCAACGTCGACCGCGACAAGGAGGAGATGGTCCCCCGGCCGGAGCCGGACGAGGCCGGCCGCGCGGAGGTCGAGGGGATCCTCGACGAGGCCGAGGACCTGTTCGCCGAGTACCGCGGTCGGATGCCCGACTCCGTCGCCGACGCGCTGCTCGACGTGGCCCCCGCCCGCGACGTCGAGGCGACGCCCGACGCCGCCCACGAGACGCTCGCGGAGACGGCCCGCGAGGCGGCCGCGCTCGGCCCCGAGGCGGCCGGTCCCGAAGGACCCGACGCGGGCGCGGACGGCGAGGACGCGACGGGCGGCGAGGCGACGGCCGAGCCGGTCGCCCGCGACGGCTTCGAGGGGGTCGCCGACGTCACTCCCCTCGACGGGGAGCCCCGCATCGGTCCGAACGACCGGGCCTCGGACGCGGACGGTCCGAGTTCGAACGGCGAGAGCGACGGAACCGGCGGCGACGACGGGATCGACTTCGACGAGCCGTTCGCGGAGGGGGTCGACGTGCTGGATCCGGCGGACGGCGACGACGACGTGTCTGACGCCGGTCCCGACGAGCGCGACGCGGTCGAACCGGCGCCCGAAGCCGAGGACGACCCCGACGCGGAGGAGGCCGAAAGCGAGTCCGACGGCGACGAAGCCGGCGACTGGGGGTTCGGCACCGTCGAGTCCCCGGAGGAGGGGTAACGCCGTGTCCCGAGCGAGGTGGACCGCGTGAGCCTCGATACGGGCGTCGGCGACGGGTCCGCCGACGGCGACGCCCTCGGCGAGCTGTTCTACCCCGTCTTCGAGCTGCTGTTCGACCCCGACGGCGACTTCGTCGGGGACGTCGAGCGCAAGCTCGCGGAGGCGCGGATGCCGGACCAGGTGGAGATGTACGTCTCCCGGGCGCTCGGCGCCGGGCTGCTCGTCGGCGGCCTCCTCTGGGCGATCGGGACGCTGGTCGGGTACGGCGTGTTCTCGCTCGGGCTGATCGACCCGAGCGCGCTGTCGCTCGGGATGCCGGCGCCGACGCCGGCGATCCGGGAGCTGTTGCGGTCGCTGGTCGTCCCGACCGCGGTGCTGCTCAGCGGGCTCGTCTTCGGCTCGATCGGGTTCGCGCTCGGCTTCGGCGGGTTCGTGGCGGTCCCCTACTCGCGGGCGTCCTCGCGGAAGCGCGAGATCAACCTCCTGCTCGCGGACTCCGTCTCGTTCATGTACGCGCTCTCCGTCGGGGGACTCAATCAGCTGGAGATCCTACGCGCGATGGCGACGGCGGAGGACACGTACGGCGAGGTCTCCCGCGAGTTCCAGAGCATCGTCAACGAGACGGAGTACTTCGGCACCGACTACCGGAACGCGATCCGCCAGCAGTCGATGGAGACGCCGTCGGACGAGCTCTCGCAGTTCCTCGCCGACATGCTCTCGATCGTCAACTCCGGCGGCGACATGGAGAGCTTCCTGAAGGACAAAAAGGAGAAACACCTCCGCACGTCGAAGCAGGAGCGCGAGATGACCCTGGAGACGCTGGAGCTGTTCGGCGAGATGTACATGACGCTCTCGCTGTTCCCCCTCCTCCTCATCATCATCCTCGTCATCATGGGGATGATGGGCGAGGCCGACGACCGGCTGCTGTACGCGACGGTGTACGTCCTGATCCCGCTGACCGGGATCGGCTTCCTCGTGCTCGTCTCCACGGTCAAGCAGGACGAGCCCGGCGACGGCTACCTGCACCCCGACGGGGGGAGCGAGCGCCTCCGACAGACGAGCCAGGAGGGGCTGCTCCACTTCGGGCTGATCGAGGGGTTCGTCGGTCGCTTCGGCGTCTTCGACCGGATCCGCGACCGCGAGGGGACGTACAAGACGAAACAGATCGTCTCGGCGCCGCACGTCTTCCTGCGCGACAACCCCCTGTACACGCTGGCGCTGACCGTACCGGCCGCGGTCGCGATCGTCGCGATCGCCGCGCTCACCGGCAACGCGCCGACGACCTTCGACGGGTGGGTGGCCCGCCCCGTCTGGTCGACGTTCGTCTGGGTGTACGTCCCGGCGTACCTCGTGATGGTCCCGCTCGCGGCGTTCCACGAGTGGAGCCGGCGGTCGAAGCGGGCGATCACCGGGAAGCTCTCCGAGAGCCTCCGGAAGCTCTCCTCGGCGAACGACACCGGACAGACGCTGCTCGAATCGGTCCAGACGGTGTCGGAGACCTCGACCGGTCAGCTCGCCGAGGAGTTCGAGGTCGTCCACGCGAAGGTGAACTACGGGATGAGCCTGCGCGACGCCCTCGTGGAGTTCAACAACAAGTACGCGGTGCCCCGGCTCGCCCGGACGGTGAAGCTCATCTCGGAGGCGCAGGAGGCCTCCTCGCAGATCACGGACGTGTTGACGACGGCGGCGCAGGCCTCCGAGAACCAGGACGACATCGAGCGCGACCGCGTCTCCCGGACCCGGATGCAGGTGGCGATCATCGTGATGACGTACGTCACCCTGCTCGGCGTGATGGCCATCCTCCAGACCCAGTTCATCGACGTGATGGGCGGGCTCTCCTCGCAGGCGGACGGCGGCGGCGCCGCCGGCGGCGCCGGCTTCGGAGGCGGCGGGGGCGTCGACCCGGAGGTGCTCTCGCTGTTGTTCTTCCACGCCGTGACGCTGCAGGCGGTCCTCTCCGGGTTCATCAGCGGGTACATCCGGAACGCCGACATCATCTCCGGCGTCAAGTTCGCCGTGGTCCTGCTGACGCTCGCGCTGGGGGTGTGGATCTATGTCGGGTGAGCCGCGGCGACGCGGACTCGGGTCGAGCGAAACGGCCCGCGCGCAGACCCCGATCGACTTCGCCGTCGGCGCGAGCGTGTTCCTGCTGACGCTGGCGTTCGTGATCGCGTTCACCCCGACGCTGTTCGACCCGTTCACCGGCCCCGCGACCGCCTCACCGGTCGTGAGCGACCGGGTCGCGGCCGGGCTCGCGGGGGACCTCCTCGCCGCGTCGCCGACGGAGCCCGGGGTGCTGTCGCCGGCCTGTACCGTCGCCTTCTTCGAGCCTGACGCCGGCCTCGCCGACGAGGCCGGCTGCCCCGAGGGGGTCGAAGACGACGTCGCGACCCGGTTCGGGCTCGACGAGGAGGTGTTGGTCGCGATCCACGAGCTGAACGAGTCGGACCCGATCGCCGACCCGCTGGACCTCTCGATCGACACGCGGTACGGAACGCACGCGCTCGAACTGCGCCGCGGCACGACCGACTCGGTCCGCGTCGACCGCGGCGGCGTCAGCGCCTCGCAGCGGGTCGTCTCGATCCGCGGGGACCAGTACCGGCTCACGGTGTGGGTGTGGTGAGATGAGCCGGATCGACGACCGGGGGCAGGCGCACACGCTGGAGGCGTTCGCCGCGGCGATCCTGATCGTCGCCGGGCTGACGTTCGCACTGCAGGCGACCGCCGTCACGCCGCTGTCGGCCAGCACGTCCAACCAGCACTTGGAGAACCAGCAGCGCGCGGTCGCGACCGACCTGCTGGAGACGAGCGCCGCGAACGGCGACCTGCGGGAGGCGGCGCTCCGGTGGGACCCGAACAGGAGCTCGTTCAGGGCGTCGGGGACGCCCGGGCCGTTCACCGCGGGGGGACCGCCGAACGGGTTCGGCGAGGCGCTGAACCGGACCTTCCGCGACGCGCGGATCGCGTTCAACGTCGAGCTCCGGCACGGGCCGCGGTACGGGGAGTCGACGCCGCTGGTGGACATGGGCTCGCCGAGCGACAACGCCGTGACGGCGACGCGGACCGTCGTGTTGACCGACGACGCGAACCTGACGATGCCCGGGTACGAGGACAGGACGCTCGCGCAGGTCGCCGCGGACGATGACCAGTCGTTCTACGCGGAAGACCCCGACACCCGACCGATCTATCGCGTGGAGGTGCGGATCACCGTATGGCAGCTATGATCCCGGCCTTCGACGGCGACGACCCTCGCGAACGCTTCCGCGACGCGGACCGCGGTCAGCTCCTGCTGATCTCCGGGCTCGTCGTGGCCGTCTCGCTCGTGGCGCTCGTGGTCCTCCTGAACGCGAGCATCTACGGCGAGAACGTCGCCACCCGCGGCGTCGAGGCCGCCGACGGCGAGGCGCTGGAGGTCCGCGCGGCGGTCGTCGAGGAGACGGGGGCGCGTCTCGACGCCGCGAACCGAGACGGGTCGACGAGCGACGCGGACATCGAGGCCAGCGTCGACGCGATCGACCGGAACCTGACGGCGCGCTACGCGAGTCGAGGCGGGATCGCCGCCGTCGATCTCCTCAGCACCACCCCGGGTCAGTATCTCACCGGTTCGGTCAACGACTCGACGACGATCGGTGAGGTCGACCGGATCCGCGCGTTCTCGGTCGCCAACGGGAGCGACCTGCCGTCGACGGAAGCCGCGGCGTTCACCGTCGTCCTCAACGACACCGCGGCCAACACCACCCACGAGGTGTACCTGTACGAGAACGACGGCGACGTCGTGGTCGCCCGCGGGGAGAACGGCTCGACCCCGACGGAGCGGTGTCGATATCCCGCCTCCGGAGATCCCGCCGTGCTCGACCTCACCGGCGACCGCCTCGACGGCGAGCCGTGTCCGATGGTCTGGCCGGAGAGCCTGAGCGACGAGGACGACGGACCGTTCGACATCGAGTTCGAGAACGCGGATGAGGCCGAGGCGGAGGTGACCGCGACCGTGGGGACCGACGCGAACCCCGAGAGCGACACCGCGTTGACGGTCCGAGACGCCGTCTACGCGGCGACGATCGAGTTCCGCTACCGCACCGCCGACCTGCGGTTCGAGACGCCGATCCGGGTCGCCCCGGGTGAGCCCGATGCGTGAACGCCGGCTCGGCGGGCGGTCGGGCCTCGTCCGCGACGACCGCGCGGTGAGCGTCGCCGTCGGCTACGTGCTGACGCTCGCCATCGGCGCGGTGCTGCTCTCGGGGGTCGTCGTCGGCGTCGGCGGGGTCGTCGACTCCCAGACCGAGCGCGTCGTCCGGGGGAACCTGGAGGTGACGGGCCAGACGACGGTGGCGAACTTAGAGAGCGCGGACCGGCTCGTCAGGGCGGCCCGGGCGGACGGAGCGGGCGGTCCCGACGCGGTGACCGTCTCCGTCGACCTCCCCGAGCGAGTCGCCGGGTCCACGTACCGGATCGCGGTCGACGACGACGGCGTGACGCTGCGGACCGACGACCCCGACGTGACCGTTCGGGTCCCGCACGCGGCGACCGAGCGCGTCGCCGAGACGACCGTCTCCGGCGGGCCGATACGGATCGCGTACGACCCGGGCGACGACGAGTTGGAGGTGACCGACCGATGAGCGACCGGCGCTCTCGGACCGTCGCCGTCGACCTCGACGCGTCCCGGCGCGCGTTCGGAGGCGACGACCGCGGCGTGAGCGACGTGGTCGGGTACATCCTCGTCTTCTCGCTCATCACGATCACCATCGGCACGGTGTTCGCGGTCGGGATCACCGGCGTCGAGGACCGCCGGGAGGCCGAACGCGTCGCCAACGTCGAGCGCGCGTTCGACGTGTTCGACGACAACCTCCGGGACGTCCAGCGGTACGGCGACCCCAGTCGGGCCACCGAGATCCGGCTGGCCGGCGGTACCCTCGCGACGTCGGGCGAGACGCGGTTCGTTCTTAACCGGACGACCGGCGGCGGCGATAACGTGACGCTCGCTGAGTGGCAGGCGGGCTCGCTCACGTACCGCGACGGGGATACGGTGATCGCCTACGACGCCGGTGCTTTGGTTCGGAGCGACGGGGACGGTTCCGTGATGCTCTCCGACCCGCGGTTCGTCGCCGCGTACGACCGGACGACGATACCGATCGTCGATCTGGTGCCGGAAGAGGCGGACGCCAGCGTCACCGGTGAGGGGACCGTCCAGATCACCACCGTCGATCAGTTGGACACCGGATCGGAGACGAGCCGGTTCGACGCGGCTGGTGAGACGTTGCACCTCCGGGTAGAGAGCGCACATGCCGGTGCGTGGCGTCGGTACTTCCAACGAACCGACGGTTTCGAGGAAGTCACACCCGCCGGCGCCGACGGCGTCGCGGTCGCCCGCATCGTCAACGACGATCAGGTCTATGTCCAGCACCTCACTCGCATCGTCTCCCTGCGACGGTGACGGCGCCGAAGTGAACCCCGTCGGCAGACGCTCCGCTCAGTTCGTCTCAATAACTACCCGATGGCGGGAGACGTGGAGGTGACTCACGACCGGAACGGAGCCGCCCCCGAACGGGTGAGATCCCTGAAGCGCCTCGTCGTAATGGAAGCTGATATCGACGTAATCGTCGTTGCCGCCGTTTCCGTTGTCGTCGGCTTCGCCCGAATTGACGCTCAGAAACGTGTTCGACCCCTTGAATGTGACTCTCCCCTCGACGTACGCCTCGCTCTGGGGAGCGTAGAGGACGCCGGTAAACCGAATGTCCCTGTCGTCGACGCTATCTTCGCCGGGACCGTCGAATTCGATCTCGCTCCCGCTCGAATAGAGCCAGAGGTTGCCCGCCACGTCCCCGTCCGCGGTGATCTGTGCCCTATCCGAGAGATCTATCTCGCCGGTGTTGTACAGGTCGAGGCGGGTGTCCTCGTCCGTCTCGATCGACCCCTGGTCCTGAACGTCTATTCCGGCGTCGACGGAGAGGACGTTGCGGCCACCACCTACCGAGTCGATCCGTCCGTCGCTCTCGATAGAGAGCTCGTCCTCTAGGAGGACCTCGATGTCACCGCTCGTGCTATCGAACACGACTCTCCCATTTTCGCCCACGTCAAGGCCTCCCTGGACGTGAACCGTCGATCCGTCCTCGATCCGGAGCGTGGTCCCGTCGGATACTTCGAGGCCGTCCGCGAAGCACGTATCTTCGCTGATCGGGTGGGTGCCTCCGTCATCGAATTCGGAATCGCTGCGACACTCTCCGGGTTCGTCGAGGCCGAGCGCCTTGACTTGCGCTATTCGCTCGGCTATCGCACCCGAGGTCGGGCCGGGATCGATAGATCCGCTGTTTCGAATCAGATCTCCAGTTATATTTGTATTCTTTTTCCATTTACTACTATTCTGTGAGGGATTAAATGAATCTGCCACAACATCTCCGCGAACCTCGAACGAGTCCGGTCCCCCGCCGTTTGCGACCAGCTGAAACTGTCCGCTCGTTCGTATTCGAGCCTCACTGCCCGCGGTATCAGGATCGTACGCCCCCTGGGACGAGTCGTAACTGTCCGCGTAAAGAGACGTGACGCCGCCGAGAGCGAGCTGTGACTGTGCCACGGACGAGACGCTCGCGTTGAGCGCGGGATGGGTCGTCACCGTCCGGAGCCGCACCTCGACCTCGTCGTCGGCCAGCCGCGTCACGTTCGCTTCGGTGCGCGACTCGAAGAACCGCCCCCACGCCTGAGCGTACTCGCTCTCGACGGTGACGGTGACGTTCCCGCCGAGCAGCGGGTTCGAGACGTCCCCGCTCGGGAACAACTGGTCCGGACGGCTCGCGTTCCGGGTGACGACCGCCGAGTCGCGGAAGCGACCGTCCTCGCCGTCGATCGTCACCAGCGGGAGGGTGAGCGTGTCGCCGCGGTAGTGGAACTCCGGCGGCGACACCATCCACGAGCCGCCCTCGTTCGCGCGCCAGACGCCGCCGCCCTGGTACGCCACGCGGTCGTCGCCGCGCTCGTAGACCACGGCGCCGAGCGTCACGTTCCGCGCCTCGACGTCGCCGTCCTCCGTCTCGACCTCGATCCGCATCCGGCCCGCGTCCCCGTCGATGCGGGCGTTCGCCGTCGAGCCGGGATCGAGCCGGACGCGCTGGCTCGTCGACCCGCCGTGCGCGACGAGGCTCGTCTTCGAGTCGACCTGCGTCATCGCCCCCTCGACGCGCTGCACGTCGGCCGACGCCTGCGCGTCGGCGAGCGCGGCCGAGCCGATCGCGACCGTCACCCCCACCGCCGTGATCGTGAGCCCGATGAGGAGCACGGTCCCGATCACCTCGCTCTGTGCGCGGTCGCGGCTGTCCATGCGGCCGTCTACGGCGGGAGCACTGATAAGCGTCGACGTCCGAGTATCAGCGCTGAGACCGCGGTTCGGTCCCCAGACACGTCTCTCCCGCACCTCTCCCCGTCTCTCACGCTCTCGCTCGCGGTCGGCGCGCCCGTCGCCCGCGCCGAACGCACCACCTATGTCGACGGAGCGGCTTCGTTCGGGCATGACCGAGGCGCTGTACCTCGCCGACGACGCGGTGACGACGTTCGAGGCGACCGTCGAGCGGACGCTCGACGACCGGGTGGTCCTCGACCGGACGGCGTTCTACCCGACCGGCGGCGGCCAGCCCCACGACACGGGCACGCTCCGCGTCGCGGACGGGGAGGGCGACGCCCGATGGCGGGTCGTCGACGTCGAGAAGAAGGACACGATCTACCACACGCTCGCGCCGACGACCGGCGACGAGGGGGGCGACCCCTCACCGCCCGACCCGGGAACGGCGGTGATCGGCGAGATCGACGCGGCGCGTCGGGCGGCCCACTCGAGGTACCACACCGCCCAGCACCTGCTGTCGGCGCTGCTGCTCGACGAGTTCGACGCGGCCACCACCGGGAACCAGCTGTACGACGACCGCGCGCACCTCGACGCGGCGTACGACCGCTTCGACGACGCGGACCTCGACCGAATCGAGGCGCGGCTGAACGAGCTCGTCGCCGACGAGCGCCCCGTGACGAGCTACCTGCTGGACCGCGCCGAGGCGGAAGCGACCCTGGACCCCGAGCGCACGCGCATCCGCCTCCTCCCCGATTCGATCGAGGAGCTCCGGATCGTCGAGATCGGCGCCGCGGGCGCGGACGAGGCGGGCCCGGAGGCCGACGCCGACCCCTACGACCGCACCGCCTGCGCCGGGACCCACGTCGACGACACGGCCGAGATCGGCGAGGTCGTCGTCACCGGCCGGGAGACGAAGGGGAGCGACGAGGAGCGCGTGCGGTTCGCGCTCGCCGAGCACCTCGACCGCGACGAGTGACGGGTCCGGCGACGCTCCCGTTCGTTCGCGATCCCGCCGTTTATATGCGATCCGCGGCTGGGTTCCGCCATGAAGTTCTGCGACGAGTGCGGTTCGATGATGAAGTCGGGCGAGGGCGAGGACCACTGGGTGTGCGACTCCTGCGGCAACGAGGTCGGACGCGACGACGGCGACGACGAGTGGACCACCGAGTCGCAGGTCGAGTCCGAGGTCATCGACGTGAGCGACGCGGAGGACAAGGGGCTCCCGCAGACGACGGCGCACTGCCCGGAGTGCGGCAACGACCGCGCGTACTGGTACATGCAGCAGATCCGCTCGGCCGACGAGTCCGAGACGCGCTTCTTCGTCTGCACCGAGTGCGAGCACAAGTGGCGGGAGGACGACCACTGACCGGCCCCGAGCGGTTCCTCTCGGCCCGCCGCGGCACGCTGTGACCCCTCCACGTCCCTCCCCTCACCGCCCCGACGACGCTCCGGCCCGCGCCCGCTTTTAATTACCTTCCCGGCGAACGGCCGCCATGGACCCGCCCGTCGTGCCCGCCGACCGCCTCGACGGCTGGCGACGCGTCGCCGAGTCGACGGACCGCCCGTTCGCCGCGGGTCCCGTCTCGGTGACCGCGAGCACGGTGCGGTACGAGCGGGCGGACGCGACGGCGCCGCGGCCCTTCTGTTTCGCGAGTCGCCTGCGGATCCGTCCCGAGACCGCGCCGAACGCCGCGCTCACACGGCTGGTCGAGCGCCGGGCCAGGGAGGGGTTCCGCGACCGGCTCGCCGACCGCGACATCGAGGCGGTCCAGCGCCGCGGCGACCGCGAGATCGCGGTCGACGACCCGGCGGGATCGCGCGCGACGCTCTGGACCTTCCGCGGCGACTGCCGCCTCGGGAGCGACGGCGGTCGCGGCGGCGACCGCGAGGTCCCGGTCGAGGCGCTGCTCGCGGTCTGGGCGACCGACGAGTACCTCCTCGCCGGGGGCGCCTACCCGCTCGGTGCGGACGCGTATCCGGCCGGTCGAGACGCCGAGGACGCGCGGCGGGAGCTGCTGGGGATCATTCGCGGCGTTCGCTCGCCGGCGCGCGGGGAACGCGACGGCGACGAGGAGTAACGGGACGCGAGGGAGGCGACGACGGCGGCGGAACGCGAGGCGCGTCCCGCCTTAGCAGTCAGCGATACCGGCGCCCGACTCGATCGGCGGGCCGTCGTCGCGGTACTCCGCGTCGTCGATCGCCCCGCCGAACATCGGGAGGTTGAGTTCGTACGCGTACAACACGTCGAACGCCGCGAACGGGTCGACCCCGTTCACGACGGCCTCGCGCGCGGTGAGCCGGACACCCGCGGCGAGCGTCACGACGGGGTCGCCGTCGAGGGTCCCGGCCGCCTCCAGCCCGAACTCGTTGCCCGCGGCGGGATCGGTCAGCACGGAGAGGTGGACGACCGCGTCGATCGTCGC
Organism: Halorubrum rutilum; assembly: GCF_024494565.1. Next base: position 141,667 of record NZ_JANHDN010000003.1, on the reverse strand, counting down.
CCCGGTCTCGCCGATCGAGATCGGGTAGCCGTCGCCCGCGAAACAGCGCGTCGGCGGCGTCACGTCGCCGCCGGACCCGTCGCCGCCGGGACCGCCGCCCGAAGTGCCGCCCATCTGTGCCGGGCCGCCCGCCTGCGCCGCGCCGACGCCCGCCTGTGCCGCGCCGCCCCCGACGACCGCGCCGCTCGCGGCGAGCGCCGAGACGAGGAGGAGCGCGGTCGTCAGCGCGGCGAGCCGGGCCGCCGAGTGACCGGTCATTGGTCCGGGGTACGAGGAACGCACCTAAAACGCCGCCCCTCTCGCTATCCGATCTGATACTCGGGTGCGGGGCGGCGTCACGGCGAGCCGAGCAGCCCCTCGACGAGCAGCTCGCCGGAGGCGACGTTGGTCGCCAGCGGCACGTCCTTCACGTCGCAGACCCGCAGGAGCGCTGAGATGTCCGGCTCGTGCGCCTGCGCGGTGAGCGGGTCCCGGAGGAAGACGACGCCGTCGACCGCGTCGTTCGCGATCATCGCGCCGATCTGGAGGTCGCCGCCGTACGGCCCGGACGCCTGCCGATTCACGGTCAGGCCGGTCTCCTCGGCGATGCGTTTCCCCGTCGTCCCCGTCGTCACGAGCTCGCAGTCGTCGAGGGTCGCGGCGTGTTTCGTGACGAACTCGACCATCTCGTCTTTCAGCTCGTCGTGAGCGATGAGCGCGATGCGCATGAGATGACGTTGCCGCGTCGCGGGTTAAATACTCCCGTCGAAGTAAGTTGCTATCCTGACGAGCCGGTTCCGTGCTAAGACCACGATCCGAGCCGTTCGTCAGCAGTTTCTCCGATCAGTCGAAACAATTTAACTGAATTATTTGTCCCATCCAGTAGGAGACGCGTTCTACACCTTCTATCTTCCATTGTTCGGAGGCGTAATGGAAGCAATACGGACCCGTCTGTCTATTTGAGCAGTGAATCGGACATCCGTCTGGGGAAGCCGAAAACTAGCTGACGGAAGCTCATCTCTTCCACATCGTCGCCCTCACGGAGGTAAGAGCGCGTTCGCTGGCTGATCATTTCGACGGAGATGACGAGTATCACTATGAACAGAATCGTCGCCATCATATTCGTGAAGTTGAACGTCTGCTGCTCGATCGTCAGCGTCACTCCGAGACCGCCCGCTCCGATGATACCGAGACTGACCGCAGACCGGACGTTATTCTCCAGAACGAACATCGCCCACGCGATGAACGGTCGGACCATCTGTGGAATCATTCCGAATGTGATTATCTGAGGCTTACCTGCGCCAGTGCTCCTGATCCCTTCGATCGGTCCGTCATCGACTTCTTCGAGTTCGTCGGTGAGTAGTCGGCCCAGCTCTCCGATAGTGTCCGTACCGAGAGCGAGTGTTGCGGTTACCGGAGTGATACCGCCCAAGGGGACGTATATCAGCGCCCAAACGAGCGCCGGAATCGAGCGAATGATACTCATCACCCCCCGAAAGAGGAAATTGAGCGGGAACGGGGTAACCCGCTCGTTTCCGAGGATACCGAACAGCAGTGCCAGTGGCGCGCCCATGATCGTCCCCGCGAGCGCAATCGCCAGCGTGATCCCAGCTTCTCCCACCAACCCAGCCTCGTTCATGAACCGATAGTAGCGCCCGAGGTCAACAAACGGAATTACGCCGAAATACAGCTTCGGCGGGAAATACTGCGCGAGCGCTTCGGTGAACTGCGGCCAATACTCCAGCCACTCTGTCCTCCAGAACCCGGCCGCGCTCAATGAGAAGTACAGGACCCCCGCAATGCTAATCAGTAGAACCGACTGAGACAGCCGACGTATCAGTCTGGCACGTTTCAATTCGCTGTGCCGTTGTTTGACGGCCGAATCCTCTTGAGTATCACCGAGGAACCGTCGGAGTAGCCTCTCAGTGAGGCGATCGCGATCGGTGCTCATAGTCCGGTTTTCGTATCGGCGGCCTCGGTCTGCATCGATTCGTTCAGTTCGGTAGTCTCGGTCCCTTCTCGGAGTTCTTTCGTCTGGATCTCACCGTAGATCTCTTCGAGAATAGAGGGCGTGAGCTTCGAGCGCGAGCCTACAAACATGACCTCACCGTCTTTCATCCCGATGAACTGCTCGCCGAACTCCCGGGCGATATTGACCTGATGGAGGCTTGCCAGCGTCGTGAGGTCGCGTTTTTTCGCAGTCTCACGGAAGTACGTCATTACCGTTTCAGCACTGGCAGGGTCCAGACTGGCGACTGGCTCGTCGGCGAGGAGGAGCGTGGGCTGCTGAACCAACGCGCGTGCGATCCCGACGCGCTGCTGCTGGCCTCCGCTCATACTACTAACTTTTTGACCTGCTTCGTCGAGCAGTCCGACCGTGCTCAGCGCCTCCAACGCGAGTTCTCGATCCTCGGTAGGCTGTAAATTGAGCAGGCTCCGAAGGTACCCAGTTCGGTTGAACGCCCCGGTCAGGGCGTTATCGTAGGCACTCAGCTCATCGACGAGGTTGTGCTGTTGAAACACCATTCCAACGTCCGACCGCGAGTTGGTGATCTCCTGTCCGTCGAGGTATACACTCCCCGAAGTGGGCTCGGTCAACCCGTTGAGGATCCGCAACAGCGTCGACTTGCCAGCCCCAGACTCGCCGAGCACGACAGCAAAGCTTCCATCGGGGACCTCGAAGGAGACGTTTGACAGGGCCGTCGTGTCCCCGTACTCTTTGGTCAAATCCTGTACGCGGAGGACCATATACAGTTACAGGTCCCCCAGATCGACGCCGAGCGTGTTGATCACGTCGAGAATGGGCTGATAATCCTCGTTACTACCCGGCGAAACCGCACTGATGGGGTTGTCCACGTCTCCGTCCGGTTCCCGTAGCGTCCCCTCGTCGATCGAGAGAATCGCCTCCTCGATGTCGGAACGCAGCGGGTGTTCCCAGTTGCTGCGCGCGATGATGGGCGAGAGAGGGAGCGACTGCGACGCTTGGACCAGTTCTAGCTCCGTCGAACTCGATCCGACGTCGTCGTCCCATCGACCGGACCGTTCGCGCACCCGGTCCGGCCATTGGTCTTCCGGGATATACTCCAACAGAACTGCGATGTCACAACCGACTGCGGCGAACTCGTCCCGATTGAGGAAGTTCTCTATCGCGCCGGCCTGGCCGCTCGTCCACGTCCCGTCGTAGTCCACTGGGTCGCCGTACGGGGCCTCTCCGGTGTCCAGTCCGGCCTGGTTCAGCATGTAGTTGGGGTACAGCGATCCGCTCGTCGAGAGCCGGTCAGCGAACACGATGCTCTCTCCTTCAAGATCTGACAGCTCCTCGATATCGGAGTCCGGACGCGTCGCGATCCCGGAGAAGTACACCGACGCACCGCCTTCGTTAACGATGCCGACGACGTCAATCTCCTCGGGATTCGCGAGCAACACGATGTCGCTGCGCGTCATCTCGGCTTGGTCGTTGATAAGCGATTGGCCGATTCCCGAAGTGCTGTCCGCGAATTCGACGTTCAGGTCCAGCTCGTCGACCTGCGAGTTGACGTACTCCGAGAACGGCTCCCACATCTCCTCGGTATCCCCGGGAGTCTCGCCGGGCGTCTCCAGGAACGTGACCGGCTCGTAATCGTTGCCCGACGAATCTCCGGTCGAATCGGACTCTCCATCGGAACCGTCACCGGAACTACCATCGGAACTGTCACCGGAACTACCATCAGAGCCGTCACCGGAACTACTTGCGCCGCAGCCCGCGAGACCGGCGGTCAGTGCTACTCCAGTGCCCTGCAGTACGCGACGGCGTGCCTTGTCTGGCATCGGATATTGGTCAGTGAAGTATCAGAATAAGATTTTATAATTTTTATAAATTGAACTACGTTTCGGTATGTCACAAACTACGGTGCAATAGCCTTACACATCACAAATTAACTTCTATATACCATCTAATCAGACGGGTGTCTCACCGGGAACTGTACTCCCTTCTCGCGTTCCCGGACTTGAAATTCTCGACGAACGACCTGCTGACGCACCGCAAGCCGACGACGCGCTGAGTGGCCAGCCTACGGGTCAAGACCGCCCAAAGTGCTCCGCCTCAACGCGTGGCGATGCGGGACGAGGCTGTTTGAAGCCGCAGAACCCGCGAGGACGACTCACTTGAACCGGAACGTCTCCAGGTTCTTCGGCGCGAACGTCCGCATGTTGTAGTCGTGGTACAGCGCCGACGAGAGGTCCTGCACGGAGCGCTCGTCGCCGTGGACACAGAGCACCTTCTCGGGCCGCGGGTTCATCGTCTTCACGAAGTTCTCTAGCCCCTGCCGGTCGGCGTGGCCGGAGAAGCCGTCGACGACCTCCGTGCCCATCTCCAGGGTGAGCGTGTCGCCGCGGCTCCCGCCGCCCCAGCCGTCGACCGGGATCTCGTCCCAGCCGTTCTGGATCCGGCGGCCTAAGGTCCCCTGCGCCTGGTAGCCGACGAAGACGAGGTTCGAGTCCGGGTCGGGGCCGATGTGGCGGAGCCACGACATGATCGGGCCGCCCTCGATCATCCCGGAGGTGGAGATGACGATGCACTCGTCGCCGTCGGCGACCTCCTGCCGCTCGTCCTCGCCGGCGTCGATGTGGTTGAACTGGTCGGCGAGGAACGGGTTCTCGTCGTCGTGGAAGATCCGGTCGCGCAGGTCGTCCCGGAGGTACTCGGGGTAGGTCGTGTGGATCGCGGTCGCCTCCCAGATCATCCCGTCGAGGTGGACGGGCATCTCCGGGATCTCGCCCTCGCGCATCGCCTCCTCCAAGACGAGCATGATCTCCTGCGAGCGCCCCACGGCGAACGCCGGGATGACGACTTTCCCGCCCTGCTCGTATGTCTCGTTGATGACCCGCTTGAGCGCCTCCTCCGAGTCGGCCTGGTCGGTCTGGTAGTCGTCGCGGCCGCCGTAGGTGGACTCCAACACGAGCGTCTCGACGCGCGGGAAGTCGTTGACGGCGCCGTTGAACAGGCGGGTGTCCTCGTAGTGGATGTCGCCCGAGAAGGCGACGTTGTAGAGCCCGTCGCCGATGTGGAAGTGGGTGACCGCGCTGCCGAGGATGTGGCCCGCGTTGTGGAAGGTGAGCTTCACGTCGGGCGCTACGTCGGTGACGTCGCCGTACTCCAGCGGGATGGTGTGTTTGATCGCCTCGCGGACCTGCGCCGACTCGTACGGCGGCGTCCGCCCCTCCTTGGCGGCGACGTCGAGGTAGTCGAGCGTGAGCAGTCCCATCAGGTCGCGGGTCGGCTCGGTCGTGTAGATCGGGCCGTCGTAGCCGTACTTGAAGAGGAGCGGCAGCAGCGCCGAGTGGTCGAGGTGAGCGTGCGTCAGGATGACCGCGTCGAGGGTCGCCGCGCCGGCGCCCAGCGCCTCGGGGACCTGGAGGTACGGCACCTCGCCCTCCGCGCCGGGCTTGTCGCCGCAGTCGATGAGGATGCGCGTCTCGGGCGTCGAGAGGATGAACGCGGCGCGGCCGACCTCGCGACAGCAGCCGAGCGTCGTGATCCGGACCCACTCGTCGTCGGACATCTCCTCGCGGTGGATCTGCCGGCCGACGCGTTCGAGGATGTCGCGGCGCTCCTCGCGCTCGTTCTTCAAGAAGCCGCGCACGTTCGAGACGGTGGAGGACTCGATCGGGGGCGTCCGAACGACCTCGGGGGTCCAGCCGACCTCCTGGGTGATCTCCCGCAGCGTGGAGCCGCGGCGGCCGATCACCATCCCCGGCTTCTCGGCCTCGATGACGACCTCGCCGGTGTCCTCGTGGAAGTCGAGGTCGGTCACCCCGGCGTCGTCCGGGATCACCTCCCGGACCTCCTCCTCGGCGCGCGCCGGCGGAGAGAGGGCGCTGGGGTCGGGGCGGACCGTGATTCGTTTCCGGAGCTTGGAGGCGAGCCGGCGGATGAGGTCGCCGTCGCCGGCGAACCGCTTCGGGTCGCGGGTGTACACGACCAGCTCCGGGCCCTCGTACTTGACGTCGGTGACCGTGATGTCGTTCGGAATCTCCTGTTCGATCTCTGATTTCAGGGTATCGAGCTGCTTGTCGACTTGACTCATATCTTACCGCGGGTCGTCGGGGTCGCCGCCGCCGTCGAACGCGTCCGCGCGCCGGTACGTCGCTCGCCGCCGAACGGCCGACCGTGACGGGGTAGGCATAGTGGTAGTACTGTCCGTAGGTGGTACCGTGCGGGAACAGCCAGCGAAAACCCGCTTGGGTGGTCGTACACCCCGGTTATTATAAAACCCTTCGCAAAGGGCAAACCCCTTGCCCGCCGCCGGCGTTCGACGTCGCATGCGCGTCACGCCAGAGACGGTCCGCGACGAGCGCGCGTGGGTCCACGACCGCGCGCCCGTCGTCGTCCCCCTCATCAACGAGAGCCGCGAGCGGCTCGGAACGCTGTTCGAGACGGACGTGGATCCCGTGCCCCCCGAGGCGTACCGCCGCGAGGTCGACGCCGTCTTCGCCGACGGCGAAGTCGCGGTCAACGTCGCGGGCTGCGTCGCGCTCCTCCGCGACCTCGACGTCGCCGGCGACTACCCCGGGTTCGTCGTCGACGAGGTCCTCGGCCGCGAGCTCGCGGCGACGATCGCCGGCGGTCGGCCCCTCTCGCTGCTCGCGGAGGCGACGTTCCACTTCGTGGACGTGCACGTGCACGAGGACGAAACCGCGCCGGGCGACGACGCCGGGACCGCCGGCGCCGACGACCTCGACGCCGCGCTCGCCGCGGGGTTCCAGACGCGCCTCCCGGGCTGGGAGTGGCGGGAGGGGGAGAGCCCGTTCGCGGTCGGGTCGGGGCCCGGGAGTCTGAACCCCGACGACTGACGCTACGACGTGAAGTTGCGGACGAACTCGTAGCCGCGGTCGAGCAGCGCGTCCGGGAGGAACCGCGCGAGCACGCCGACGCGGGCGGCGGTGCCCGGTTGGACCCGCGCCGGCGGGTTCGTCGCGCTCGCGGCGTCGTATATCGCGCCCGCGACGAGCTCCGGCTCGACCGCGCCGGGACCGCCGCCGCCGACGAGCTTCGCGTCCTCGAACAGCTCGTAGAACTCCTCGTAGGCGCCGGAGCGGTCGATGCCGTCGCCGCTGTCGCCGTCGGCGTCGGCCCCGTCGGCGCCGCCGTCCCCGTCGGGATCGACGCCCGCCTCCGCCTGCGCGCGCTTCGAGAAGTTCGTCTTCACCGGTCCCGGCTCGACGACGACGACGTCGATCCCGTGCTCGGCGACCTCGTTGCGGAGCGCGTCCGACATCGCCTCGACCGCGAACTTCGAGCCGCAGTAGACGCCGCCGCCGGGGAACGAGACGCGCCCGGCGACCGACGAGACGTTGACGACGGTGCCGTCGCGCTCGCGCCGCATCGCCGGCAGCACCGCCTTCGTCAGCCGGTGCGGGCCGTAGACGTTCACGTCGAACTGCTCGTGCACCTTCGCCGTCGACACGTCCTCGATCGGCCCGAACTGGCCGTAGCCCGCGTTGTTGATCAGGGCGTCGATCGCCCCCTCCTCGTCGAGGATCCGGTCGACGACCCGCTCGACGTCGGACCCGTCGGTGACGTCGAGCGTCGCGAGCTCGCAGCCCGCCTCGCCGAGCGCCTCGACGTCCGCGGGGTTCCGCGCGGTCGCGTACACGGTCCACCCCTCGTCGTTGAACGCGTGGGCCGCGGCGCGGCCGATACCCGAGGAACAGCCGGTGATGAGTACCGTCTTCTGCACGCGTCGTCGGTCGGCCCCCGTCGGCATAACTCTCCCGACCGGGCGTCGCGGCGACGGCGAGGAAAGGGCCGCGCGGCGGGCGCCTTACTCCTCGTCGGCGTCCGTCGCGTCGTCTGCGTCTCCGTTCTCGGCCGGCGCGTCCTCGTCGGTCGCGAGCAGGTCGCGCTCGTCGAGGATCGACTCGATCTCGTCGTTCGACCGCTCGGTGTAGCCGTCGTCGTCGTCGACCGTGATCGTGGCGACGCCGACGCCGTCGGGCGCCAGCTCGCCGTCGTTCGACTGCGCGAGGGTGTCGAGCGCGAGCCCGACCGCCTCGTCAGTGGAGAGGCCCGCCTCGTACTCCTCCTCCAGGTAGTCGCGGAGGTCGCTCCGGTCGGAGCCGATCGAGAGCGCCTGCCACTCGTAGGGGGTGCCGGAGGGGTCGGTCTCGAAGAGGCGCGGCTCGCCGTCCTCGATCCCGCCGACGATCAGCGCGACGCCGAAGGGGCGCGCGCCGCCGACCTGCGTGTACTGCTGGATGTGGTCGGTGATGTTCTTCGTCAGCGTCTCGATGCCGACCGGCTCGCCGTACCGGAGCTGGTTCACCTGCGCCTGCCGGCGGGCGAAGTCGATGAGCTGGCGGGCGTCGGCGACGTGGCCCGCGCTCGCGACGCCGACGTGGTCGTCGGCCTTGTGGAGCTTCTCGATGCTCGCCGGCTCCATCAGCGGGGAGCGGGCGCGCTTGTCGGCCGCGAGGACGACCCCGTCCTCGGCGCGGACGCCAACGCTCGCCGTCCCGCGTTTCACCGCCTCCCGGGCGTACTCGACCTGGTAGAGCCTGCCGTCGGGAGAGAAGATCGTGATTCCGCGGTCGTACGCCTGCTGTTGGGATTGTCCCTGCATGATATCACTCGGTGTCGAACGCCGCCGCGCCGACGTAACCCGACTCGGTCCGCACGTCGCACGCGTCCTCGCGCACGACCGCGGGCCGCTCGGCACCCTCGAACGCGACGTCTCGCTGTGTCGAACTGGCGGTCGCGCGACCCATATATCTTTCCTCACAGGCACGCACCGTCCCCGAGATCCCACGGACGTGGATCCCGACCGCCTCGCCGTCAACCTCGCTCACGCAGGCGATCGCCGCGCGCGCCTCGGCGACGTGGCCGTGACGGACTTTCACCACCGCCTCGCCGACGCTGTCGTCGTGCGCGAACGAGAGCAGCGTGAGGTCGGCGTCGGCGCTGCCGGCGTCGCCGAGCAGGTTGCCGGCGGCGTACCAGAGCGCGCGTTGGAAGGCGCGGCGCCCGAGGTCGGCGTCGGGCCACGTCTCGATCCCGACCGCGACGTACCGCCAGCGCGGCCGGAGGTGTTTGGGGAGGTGTTTCACGGCGCGATCACTCGGAGAGGGAGCGGCCGCCCTCGGCGTCTCCCCCGCGTTCGCCGGGTCGCTCCGCGACGATCACGGCGACCTGGTCGTGGACGCGCTCGACCGCGGTCACCGCGAACCCCTCCGCGGTGAACGCCTCGACGAGGGTGCCGACGGTGGCGGGGTCGTCGACCTCGGGGCCGTAGAACGGGGCCTCCGGGTCCGGCCCCTCGAAGAAGGCCACGTCGCCGAGGACGACCCGGCGGGCGCCGGTGGCGGCCATCTCGCGGATCGCCTCGCGCTTCTCGCCGTCCGCGAGGTGGTGGAGCGCGAAGTTCGAGGTGACGACGTCGACCCGCTGACCGGGGTCGACCTCGGGCTCGCGGAACTCGCCGTACGCGAACTCGACGTTCGCGACCCCGCGCTCGTCGGCCTTGCGCCGCCCCTCGTCCATCATCCCCTCGCTGATGTCGCGGGCGAGCACGCGCTCGGCGTCCGGCGCGAGCGCGAGGGCGATGGCGCCGGTGCCGGCGCCCAGATCGAGGACCACGTCGTCGGTGCTCGGGTCGGCGTAGTCGACGACGAGGCTCGCGCAGGCGTGGTACTCGTCGCTCTTGGAGTCGTCGTACTCGGCGGCCTTCTCGGAGAAGCGCGCCGCGTGCTCCTCAACCGTCCTCTTCATACCTCCCCAGTCGGACCCCCGGCTCTATGAACTCCTCGGAACGCCGCTCGCGGTTCCGGTCGGCAATCTCGCTCCACGCCCGGAGCCCCTCCCGGACCGCCTCGGCGTCGAACCCGACGGCCTCGCCGACCGCGACCAGCTCCCGGGGCGCCCGGAGTCCGAGGTGCGACCGCGGGTTCGCGCTCACCACGTACGGGGCGTCGTAGTGGCCGACGACCTCGCGGAGCTTCCGCAGGTCGGCGAGCGCCCGCACCCGCTCCCCGCCGGTCGCACGGAGGACCGGGCCGAAGTCGAACTCGACGTGGACCCCGTTGTCGCGGGCCGCCTTCGCGAGGACGTGGTTGATGTCGCCGCCGGCCATCGGACGCGCCAACACGTCGACGCGGGGCTCCTCGACCGCGAACCGGTTCAGCGCGTCGTCGCCGCCGACGAGGCAGACGACGGTCCGCTCCGACCGGTAGTTGCCGACCGCGCCCGACGCGCTCGTCGGGTCGTCGGCGTCGACCTCGACCGCGTCGACGACGTCGACCCCGTACTCCTCGCGGAGCGCGGCCGCCTCGTCCGGCGGTTCGCCGCCCTCGCCGGCCGGGGGGAGGGCGTCCCGCGTGCGGACGACGATCCCGTCGTAGCCGTACCGCGCCGCGGTGGCGGCGTGGCGGGCGACGGTCGCCTCCCCGTCCGGGTGGGCGTGCACGGCCTCGTACATGGGCCCCACTTTCGCGCCGGGCCGTATCCTCGTTGCGCTTTCGGCGCCGACCTTGCTTCCTGTTTCGCCTCGTCCGTTTCGCTTCCTCGTCCGTCTTGCTTCCCGTCGTCCTCTCGGGTTTGGGTCCGGGATCAGTCGTCTCCGGCGGACTCCTCCCGCTTCTTCCACTCCCGTCTGGGATCCTCGCCGGTGAACCACGTCGCGATCCCGTCCGGGTCGTCCTCGCGGACGGCCCGACGCCGGCCCCACTCGACGGTCGCCTTCGCGAGCGCGATAGGGAGGAGATACGGCAGGAGGACCGCTTCGACGCCGAACGCGTCGGCGACGCGGTCGAGCAGCCCGGGGGCGAGGGCCGCCTCGATCGCGAAGATCCCGGCGGTGACGGCGACCGCCGTGACGATCCCGATGACGAAGTAGAAGAAGACGACGCGCTGGGCCGCCTCCACGACCATGTACGGCGACCGCTCCTCGTAGGCGCGCCCGCCGAGGAACTCCCGGTACGCCTCCGCGACCTGCGCGCCGCAGACCCCGAGCGTCGCCAGCCCGACGGTCGGCGTGAGGTACGAGAGCGCGTCCCACCCGACCGGGAGGAGCGGGAACAGCAGGAAGCCGAACGCCCCCAGCGACCGGGCGACGACGCGCGCGTTCCGGCGGTAGATCGGCGGGAGCCACGGGACGAGGCGGATCGGGTCCGGATCGCGTTCCCACACCTCGTCGCGCTCCGCGTCCTCGTCGTAGCCGGTGATGTAGAACGAGCGGTCCTCCAAGACGATGGGGCGCTCCGCGAACATCGCGGCGACGCCGTGGGCGAGCACCAGCGCGACCACCTCGATCCAGTAGACGGCGAGCAGCTCTCCGACGCGCCAGTCGAACGCGACCACCCCGATGAGCGGGAGGAGGTTCGTCGCGACCACGATCCCGAGGGCCGCGGGGCCCGTCGGGTCGAGGAGGCGGGACGGGCCGGACTGGACGTCGGGCGATCCGTCGGAGGGCATCGCCCGGTACTGCGGGCGGAGCGAGTATAAATCCGGCTCCGCGGGCGTCCGCTCCCGCGGTCGAGCGTCCCGAGCGCTCCTTTCCCGTCGCCCGGCGTCACCCCCGGCCGTCCCCCGCGCCCGGTCGCCGGGCCGCCCGCGCCCCGACGCCCTTTTCATCCGCTCGCGGGAACCGGAGCGCATGAGCGCCGACCTAGAGGAGAAGACGGACCGCTACGAGCGCATGCTCGCCGACGCGCTGGCGGCCGCGGAGCCCCGGCCGCCGGCCGACACGCACCTCGGCGAGGCGGCGGCCGACGTCGTCGAGATGGCGGAGTCGTACCTCGAAGACGGGCGGCACTTCCGCGAGGGCGACGACCCGGTGAACGCGCTCGCGTCGTACTCGTACGGCTACGGCTGGCTCGACGCCGGCGTCCGGCTGGGGCTCTTCTCGGTCCCCGACGACACCGAGCTGTTCACGACGTGAGCGGTTAGGACGTGATCGTTTACGGAGTGCAGAGCGACGCGAGCGTGAGTCTCTGGTCGTCTGCAGTCGATCGTTTATAAACGGTTGCCGGTAGCTCCGCGGTGAACACCTCCAAAACCCCAGCCGCTCGGCTATATGTGATTGTTAGCGGATCGACAGAGAACACTTCCAAAGCCCCCAGGCGGGAGGCGGGCGCACGCTCGCTGCGCTCCTCAGTCGCTCGCGCTGCTCGCTCCCTGCGGTACTTGCGTCGTCATCAGAACGCTTCGCGTTCTGATTGGCTCACGAGAGCTCCGCTCTCGTGAACGCCTGCGCCCGCCTCCCGCCTGCCCCTTTGAGTCCCACCCGCCCGCAACCGCGCCTCACGCCTCCCCCGCCTCGCCGCGGCCGCCATCGGCGGCCGCGGGCTCCCTCGCGCGTGCGACTCGCAGCCTGACGGCTGCTCGTCGGCACGCGCCACAGCACCGTTTATTAACAAGATCTCACGTGGCTGTCGCTTGGCACTTATAAACAATCCTCGCGTCGAGAAGCCTCACTCGCCCCGCTCACGCAGGTCGGTCAGCAGTTCGGCCGTCCCGTCCATATACGCCTCGTCGAGGACGACGTCGGCCGCCTCGCGGGCGGTCGCGTCCGCGTTGGCGACCGCGTACGATTCGCCGGCGACGGCGAACGTCGAGGCGTCGTTCTCGCTGTCGCCGATCGCGACGAACGCCTCGGGAGCGATGTCGAGCGCGTCGGCGACGCGCCGGAGGGCCTTCCCCTTGCTCACGTCGGGCGACTTGACGTGGTACGCGTAGCCCGTGTCGACGACCTCGACGCGCCCCTCTGCCGCCGCGGCGACCTCGCGGAGCAGCGCCTCGTCGCCGTCTCGCGACAGCGCCACCTCCGTCTCGCGCCAGCGGTTCACCGTGTCGCCGTCCCCCCAGCCGATCTCCCCGCCGCGCGCCTCGTAGGCCTCGACGACGGCCCGCGGGACCGCCGGGTCGCCGAGGACCGCCGTCTCGCCGTCGACGTGCGCGACCCCGCCGTTCTCGGCGATCACGGTCTCCGGCCGACCGAGGAAGTGCGCCAACGCGACCGGATAGGGGAACGCCTTCCCCGTCGCGAGGACGACCGGCGCGTCCCAGTCGGGCAGCAGCTCGAAGACGCGCGGGTCGATCCGGCCGCTCGGCGTCGTCAGCGTTCCGTCGATGTCCAGGGCGAGGGGCGGGGCCATACCGGCGGTGGGGCGGCCGGGCGCAACTGTCTTGCGCTCGGGCTCGGCGCGGCGTCAGGGCGCGATAAAAGGGCGTCCGCGGTCGTCGACCGCGGCGGCTTGGTCGATGGGGGCGGCTCAGACCGACCACGACGGCCGGTCGAACAGTTCCCGGAACACGAGCGTCGGGAACCGCGGGACGAGCCGGCTCGGGGGACGGCCCTTGCCGTCGCTCCGGCGGACCGTCACCCGGTCGAGCAGCTCCGCGTCCGCGAGCTCGTAGAGCACTCGGCGCACGGTCGAGGCCGAGAGGTCGACGGCGGGCCGCGAGGCGATCGTCTCCGTCGCGGCGCTCACCGACGAGCGGTCCTCGTCCGACAGGCTGACGAGCTCGTACAGCAGCCGACGGCGGCTCTCGGAGAGCGCGAGCACGCGGCCGAGCGCCGCGCCCGGCCGCGGCACGTTCTCGATCCCCGCGTCGAGGTCGGTCGGCCGGACCGTCGACGCCCCGGCCCGCTCCGCGCTGATCGCGGCGCCGGTCACCGCGGCGAGCGCGTCGTGGGCGTCGCCGTCGGCCCACTCGCCGACCTCGCGGATCTGGTCGTGGCTGATCGCGTCGCGGCCGAGCCCGGTCGAGCACCGGCTCGTCAGCAGTTCGACGAGCACGTGTCGGCGGTACGGTTCGAACGCGACGCGCTCGCCGGGCTCCCACTCGATCTCGTCGGGCGCGTCCCGGCCGAGACAGACGGGCGCGACGTGCCCGCTGAGACCCGCGAGCCAGTCGACGACGGTCGCCGCGTCCGGCGTCTCCGGCTCGTTGACGTGGTCGACCGCGACGACCACGTCCGGCCCGGTACGGACGGCGTCCCGGAGCTCGTCGGCGAGCTCGTCGGTGCCGATCCCGTGTTCGGGGACCGGCTCGTCGCCGATCTCCGAGAGGACGTCGTGGTAGAGCCGGAACCGGGTCGAGCCGCGCCGCGCGTCGACGTAGACGAACCCCGGCAGCGTCGGCTCGACCGCCCGCGTCGTGGTCTGGATCGCTCGGCGCGGGCCGCTGTGGGACGCGAGCCGGTCGAACAGCGCCGAGACGACGGCCGACTTCCCGCTCCCCTTCGGCCCGTGCACGTAGGTGCTCGGGGGGAGCGACCCGGAGAACGCTGGACTGAACGCGTCGAGCAGCCGCTCGAACACCGGTCCTCGACCCGTCGGGGACTCCACGTGCGAGACGGGAGAGACGGCGTCGAGGTCGACGAGGACGCCGGCGCCGGCGTCGTACCCCAGCCGGCGCTCGATCCGGTCGTCGATGTTCACGGTCGCCCCTCCCCGGTGTCCGAATAAAACTGGCACGGACCGCGCCGACGCCGTCGCCGCGGGCTCCGATCGGGCGCCCGACGCGGCCTCACCAGTGATCGGGCTTGTACCGGTTTATCAGCAGCGTCGAGGCGACGAAGACGACGGCCGCGACGGCGCCGGCGATCGCGCCGGCGACGACGCGCGGCCCGATCGGTCCCTCCGCGGTCACCGCCACCACCAGGGTGACGGTCGCGGCGACCGCGAGCATGTTGCGACCGTCGCTCCTCTCGAGTCCGAGCGTCTCCGCGTCCATACCGGCTCCTCGCGCCCGTCGACGTTAAATCCACCCCGAACGCCGCGGCCGCTCGGCGACCGCGGGCGGGCGTCGGGACGCTCCCGCCGCCGTCCACAATCTTAACACCCCCGGCCGCCTCCCGCGGAGTATGGCCGAACCAGAGTTCGACGAGTCGGTCGTCAAGGCCGACCGGCGGAGCAAGGCGGTCGCGCTGATCGTCGCGATCGCCGCGTTCCTCCTCGTCCGCGAGCTCGTCGTCGACGTCCAGTTCGCGTCGATCGCCGCGGCGACTGCCGGGATCGGCGTCCGCCTGTACGTCCCGTACCACGCCAGCGTGCGGGTTCCGGAGGCGGAGCGGACGTCGCTCAGCGACCACCCGACGGTCGGCGCGTACCACCACGGCGCCGCCGGGATCGGCCTGATCGTGCTGTCGGTGGTCGCCGTCGCCGCGTTCGCGTCCACTCACGGGTTCATTACCTCGGTTGGTGTCGGGATCATCGCTGGTGTCGTTTCGTATGTGGGTCTTTCCTCGGTGCTTCCGACGGGATAAAAATCGGAAGCGAGGGTTCAGGCGCCCGGTACCCAGATGGAGCCGAGAACGCCCAGGATCGCCAGCACCGCGAGGATCGAGGACGTGATGAAGATCGCCGCGGCCGGCGGGTCCACGTGCGTGTCCCCGTGCGCGTAGAAGACACGCTGGAAGGCCTCGCCGATCACCGCGCCGAGGAGTCCGAACCCGGCGCCGGCGATCAGGCCGACCGTTCCGCTGAAGCCGGCCCCGGTGAACGCGGCCCACGCCGTCGCGCCCGGGAGGGTCATGTGGTGCGTGACCGGGATCCGGTCGACGCCGAGGTTCAGGAACAGCAGCGTCGCCGCGCTGATACCGAACCCGAGGAACACGTTCCCGGTCTGGATCGCGGCGTACGCCGCCGCCAGCCCGGAGGCCGAGCCGATCGCCGCGACGTGCGACCACTTGTACATGTTCGGCAGCCACGGCTCGACCGCGAGCCGGTCCTCGCTGGACTTGTCGCCGTCGCCCGGGACCTCACCGGGCTCGCGCATCTCCTCGCGCTCGAACGGCCCCATGTCGAAGAAGCCGCTCGCCTTGCTGCTGACGTTCCCGATGACGGAGTAGCCGAACACCGCCCGGTGGAGCAGCGCGCTGGCGACGACGGTGAAGGCGATCGGGTCCGTCGGGATCGCCAGGTTCCGGAGCGTCTGTTCGAGGACGATACCGAAGACCCCGAAGGCCGCACCGACCGCGAGGATGTCCGGCCGGCTCCCCAGCGCGAAGCCGATGTCCTTCGCGTTGTGGTAGTCGAAGCCGGACTCCATCGCGCCGTCTTTCGCCGCGTACGCCGCGGCCGCCGCACCGCCCGCGAAGGAGATGTGCGGGCCGAAGACGGGACCGAAGCCGACGCCGACGCCGGCCCCGGAGGCCGCGTCGCCGCCGAACACGCCGGCGATGACGAGGAAGCCGGTGAAGATGAACGCCGGGAGCGCGCCGAGCGCGGCGCCGAACGCCCCGCCGGCCGCCGCGCCGAGCCAGATCGTCGGGTCGAGCAGGATGTCGAGGACGGCACCGATCGACCCGGCGCTCCACCCGGCCGACTGCGCGAGCACGTCCGCCGCGATCACTCCGCTCATCTACTCGTCCTCCCGTGCCCAGTCGAGTGACTTCTCGACCGCGTCGCCCCAGCGGTCGTACAGCTTGTCGACCTCGGCCTGGTCCTTCTCGGGACTGAACTCGCGGTCCACCTGCCAGTTGTCGCGGAGCTCGTCGACGTTGTCCCAGTAGCCGACGGCGAGGCCGGCGGCGTACGCCGAGCCGAGCGCCGTGGTCTCGTCGACCTCGGGTCGGGCGATGTCCGTCTGGATGATGTCCGACTGGAGCTGACAGAGGAAGTTGTTCTTGACCGCCCCGCCGTCGACGCGGAGGCTGGTCGTCTCGACGCCGGAGTCGGCCTCCATGGCCTCGGCGACGTCGCGGGTCTGGTAGGCGATCGATTCGAGCGTCGCCCGGACGATGTGCTCCTTGCTCGTGCCGCGGGTCATCCCGACGATGGTGCCGCGGGCGCGGCCGTCCCAGTGCGGGGCGCCGAGCCCCGTGAACGCCGGGACCATGTAGACGCCGTCGGTGGAGTCGACCGAGCGGGCCAGCTCCGCGGTCTGGGCCGCGTTGTTGATCAGGTCGACGTCCTCCAGCCACTCGATGGCGGCGCCGGTGATGAAGATGGAGCCCTCAAGCGCGTACTGGACGGGCTCGCCGGACATCTGGAAGCCGATCGTGGTCAGCAGTCCGTGGTCGGACTCGACGGCCTCGTTGCCCGTGTTCATCAGGTAGAACGAGCCCGTGCCGTACGTGTTCTTCGCGTCGCCCTCGTCGAAGCAGGTCTGGCCGAACAGCGCGGCCTGCTGGTCGCCGAGCGCGCCGGCGACCGGGACCGCCTCGCCGAGGAAGCCGTCGGCGTCCGTGTGGCCGTAGTACTCCTCGTCGGAGGAGGGCCGTACCTCGGGGACCATCTCCTTCGGCACGCCGAACTCCTCTAAGAGCTCGTCGTCCCACTCCATCTCCCGGATGTTGTACAGCATCGTCCGGGAGGCGTTCGTGACGTCCGTGATGTGGTTGCCCGTCAGGTTGTAGATGAGCCACGAGTCGATCGTGCCCATGACGAGCTCGCCCTCGCGGGCGCGGTCGCGGAGGTCGCCGCCGCGGGAGCTCTGCATCTTGAGCGGCTCCGCGTTGTCGAGGATCCACTCGGTCTTGGTCGCGGAGAAGTAGGCGTCGCACTCCAGCCCGGTCTTCTCGCGGATCTCCTCGACCTTGCCCGCCTCCTGGATCTCCTCGACGCGGTCGGTCGTCCGCCGGTCCTGCCACACGAGGGCGTTGTGGACCGGCTTCCCGGAGTCCTTGTCCCAGACGATCGTCGTCTCGCGCTGGTTGGTGATCCCGATCGCGTCGAGCTGGTTCGCCTCCAGCCCCGCGTCCGCGAGGCCGTCGAGGACGACCTGCTGCGTGTTCTCCCAGATCTCGATCGGGTCGTGCTCGACCCATCCGGGGTTCGGGTATATCTGTTCGTGCTGTTCGTAAGCGTTCGCGACGACCTGGCCCTCGTGGTCGAACACCATGAACCGGGTGCCGGTCGTCCCTTGGTCTATCGCACCGACGTACTGTGTCATGTTTTGGATCCCTCCTGTGGCGCTGGTCCGCGCGCGTCGACGACGCCGGTCCCGCTCCGGGCGACCCCCGGGCGGGACGGCTCCCGGCCGGACCGGGAGTCGGTTCCGCGAGGTGACCCGACCCGAACGGCCGCGTCCGGCCCGCGCGCCGGCCGCACGACCCGAGTTCGGGGGGCACCATCGCCGTCACCGCGGTATATCTTCACGGAAGCTACCACGCCGTTCGTGAACATAATGTACTACCATAATAATCTAACCCTTAAAATCCGCTTCTCAGCGCGATTCAAAAAGGTAATATATAAACAAGTCGCTCCCGCCAACGCTTACACCACTTGAACGTCCCTGATAGTTATGCAAACCGGCGGGGAGGGGGTAAAGTAAAGTGCACGGAGTCCGAGCGGCCGGATATGGACCAACAGGTGGACGTCGTGGTCGTCGGGGGCGGGTCGACCGGCTGCGGCGTCGTCAGGGACCTCGCGCGACGGGGGCTCGACGCGGTGCTCGTCGAGAAGGGGAACCTGACGCACGGCACGACGGGACGGATGCACGGGCTCCTCCACAGCGGGGGCCGGTACGCGGTCTCCGACCAGAAGAGCGCGAAGGAGTGTATCGAGGAGAACCGAGTGCTCCGCGACATCGCGTCTCACTGCGTCGAGGAGACGGGCGGGATGTTCGTCAAGCGCCCCGAGGACTCGGAGGAGTACTTCCAGGAGAAGCTGGAGGGGTGTCGCGCGTGCGACATCCCCGTCGAGGTGCTCGACGGCGAGGAGGCTCGGCGCCGCGAGCCGTACCTCGCGCGCGACGTCGAGAAGGCGATCGCGCTCCCGGACGGCGCGGTCGACCCCTTCCGGCTCTGCGTCTCCAACGCGGCCGACGCCCGCGAGCACGGCGCGCGGATCGAGACGCACGCCCCGGTGACGGACGTGCTCGTCGAGGACGGCGAGGTCGTCGGCGTCGAGGTCGAACACGAGACCGGGCCGGGTAAGCGCGTCCACCGCGAGCCCGGCGCGACCGAGGAGATCCGCGCGCGCCACGTCGTCAACGCGACCGGCGCGTGGGCCGGTAACGTCGGCGAGATGGCCGGCGTCGACGTCGAGGTGCGCCCCTCGAAGGGCGTGATGACGGTGATGAACACCCGGCAGGTCGACACCGTCATCAACCGGTGCCGGCCGAAGGGCGACGCCGACATCGTCGTCCCCCACGAGACGGCCTGCATCCTCGGCACGACCGACGAGGAGGTCGACGACCCCGAGGACTACCCCGAGGAGGAGTGGGAGGTCGACCTCATGATCGAGACGCTCTCGGAGCTCGTCCCCGCGCTGAAGGACGCCCGGACGCTGCGGTCATTCTGGGGCGTCCGCCCCCTCTACGAGCCGCCGGGGACCGGCACCGAGGACCCGACGGACATCACGCGCGACTACTTCCTGCTCGACCACGGCGACCGCGACGACCTCCCCGGGATGACGACCATCGTCGGCGGGAAGCTCACCACCTACCGGATGATGGCCGAGTCCATCTCCGACCACGTCTGCGAGACGCTCGGCCACGAGGCGACCTGCGACACCGCCGACGCGCCGCTGCCGGGCTCGGAGAGCGAGGCGCGCATGGCGGAGCTGATGGACGAGTTCGGCCTCCGCTCGCCGGTCGCGCGACGCTCGGGCCAGCGGCTCGGGTCCCGGGCCGAGGACGTGCTCGACGAGTACGACCCCAACCCGATCGTCTGTAACTGCGAGAGCGTCACGCGCGCCGAGGTGCAGGACGCGATCGGCGAGGCCGGCAGCGACCTCAACGCCGTCCGCCTCCGCACCCGCGCCTCGATGGGCAACTGCCAGGGCGGCTTCTGCACCCACCGGATCGCCGCGGAGCTGGCGCGGGAGTACCCGGAGCCCGTCGTCCGCGACGCCGAGGACGAGCTGTACCAGGAGCGCTGGAAGGGCCAGCGCCACGCGCTGTGGGGCGAGCAGCTCTCGCAGGCGATGCTGAATCACCTGCTGCACGCGACGACGATGAACCGCGACGGCGACCCGGCGAACCTCGACGGCGAGGTCGACTTCGGCGCCTTCGACGCGGGCGCCGGGTCGGGGCCGGCGGGCGCCGACGCCGACGCGGGCGGCGAGTCCGGGACGGCGGCGGCCGACGGCGGTCGCGCAGCGGGCGACGCGACCGCCGACAAGGACCGCGCAGCGGGCGACGCGACCGCCGACGAGGACCGCGCAGCGGGCGACGCGACCGCCGACGAGGACCGCGCAGCGGGCGACGCGACCGCCGACGAGGACCGCGCAGCCGACGACGCGGTCACCGACGGAGGGCGCTGATGGCCATAGACAGCGACGTCCTCGTCGTCGGCGGCGGGCTGGCGGCGATCACGGCGGCGATCGCGGCCTCGCGCGAGGGCGCCGACGTGCGGCTCGTCTCCCACAAGTCGAGCACGCTCCGGCAGGCCTCCGGGCTGATCGACGCGCTCGGCTACGTCCCGGCGACGGAGCCGGCGACGCCGCTCCGCGAGGGGCCGCCGACCGCGGGCCGCGAGCTCGACCGCGACGAGTGGCCGGACCCGGAGGGACCGCTCGCCGACCCCTTCGAAGCGGTCGACCGGCTCCCCGAGACGCACCCGTACCGGATCGTCGGCGCGGACGCGCTCCGGGAGGGGCTCGACCTGTTCGACGAGCTCGCGGGCGACGCGTACCGCGGGGGTCACACCGACCGCAACGCGCTCCTCCCCACCTTCGGCGGGAGCGTGAAGCCGACCGCGCGCTACCCGGCCGCCGCCGAGGCGGGGCTCGCGAGCGACGACCGGCCCGCGCTCATCGTGGGGTTCCGGTCGCTGACGGAGTACGACGCGCGGGCGTTCGCCGGCCGGCTGGAGGCCGCCGGCGTCCCCTTCGACGCCGCCGGCGCGGAGGTGGAGTTCGCGGAGGCGTTCCGGGCCGACGCGAAGGTAACCCGGCTGGCGAAGGCGCTCGACCACGACGAGGATATCGACGGCGTCCCCGCCCGCGAGGCGCTGGCGAAGGCCGTCGCTCCGCACCTCCACGACGTGGTCGACGAGGCGGGCGGGGTCGACCGCGTCGAGCGCGTCGGCTTCCCGGCGTTCCTCGGCGACGACGCGGGCGACGAGGTGCGCGCCGAGCTCGCGGACCGCCTCGGCGCCGACGTCTTCGAGATCCCGATGGGGCCGCCGAGCCTCCCCGGACTCCGGCTGGAGGACCGACTCTTCGACGCGCTCGACGCCGAGGGCGTCCGGTTCGAGACCGGCAACCCCGTCGTCGGTGTCGAGACCGAGGCCGACGGTCGCGTCGAGACCGTCGCGGTCGACCGGAAGGGGCGCGAGACCCCGTACGGCGCTGACGCCTTCGTGCTCGCGACCGGCGGGCTCGTCGGGAAGGGGCTCGACTCGGACCGCGACGGCGTCCGCGAGCCCGTCTTCGACCTGCACGTCGGGCAGCCGGACGACCGCTACGAGTGGTTCGTCGACGACGCGTTCGGCGACCAGCCGTACGCGCGCTTCGGCGTGCGCCCCGACGAGCGCGGGCGCCCGCTCGACGGCGACGGCGAGGCACAGTACGCGAACGTCTTCGCGGCCGGCGGGGTCGTCGGCGGCGCGGACGTCGCGCGAGAGAAGTCCGCGAGCGGGGTGTCGCTCGCGACCGGCCTCGTGGCCGGGCGGCAGGCGGCGACGGAGGCGACCCAATGACACGAGACACAGCAGACGACGGCGACGCGGGGGACGCAACGGGCGGAGAGCGCGACGGCGGGAGCGAGACCCGGGCCAGCCCCGGCGTCCCGGAGGCCGGTCGCGACGAGCAGCCGTCGATATTCGTCCCCGACGAGGGGGAGGTGCCCGAGGGAGCGGCGGGCGGCGATCGCGGTGCGAGCGACCGCGCCGCCACCGACGGCGGCGTCGAGAGCGCGTCGGGCGGGAGCGACTCGACCGAACTCGACCCGGACGCGTACGACCCCGTCGACGTGTTCCCCGGCGGGGACCTCGACCTCCGGGAGGGGGCCGACTCCTGTTACAAGTGCACGAGCTGTGACACCTCCTGTCCGGTCGCCGAGGTCGACGACGAGTTCCCGGGACCGAAGTTCCAGGGGCCGGAGCAGTGGCGGCTCAAGCGCAAGGACGACCACGACATCGACGAGTCGATCACCTCCTGTTCGAACTGCATGCGCTGTGACGACGCCTGCCCCTCCTCCGTGCCGCTCTCGCAGATGCACAACGAGGCCCGCGGCCAGTTCGTCGAGGAGCAGATGGAGAAGCTGTCGGTGGAGTACGTCCGCAACCGAATCTTGGCGAACTACCGCACGTCGGCGCGGCTGGCGAGCATCGTCCCGCGCACCGCCTCGCTCGCGATGAACTTCGGACCGGTCCGCTGGGCGATGGAGAAGACGCTGGGCATTCCGAAGGAGCGCGACTTCCCCGAGTTCGCCACGGAGACGTTCCGCGAGTGGTGGGAGGCCCGCGGCGGCGCGCAGGTGGAGAACCCGGACAAGCGGGTCGCGTACTTCCACGGCTGCTACTCCAACTACAACACCCCCGAGGTCGGCAAGGCGATGGTCTCGGTCTACGAGCACTTCGGCTACGAGGTGATGGTGCCCCCGCAGAAGTGCTCCGGCACCCCGATGTTCGCGAACGGGATGTTAAAGGACGCGCGCCGGCACGCGGAGACGAACGTCGAGAGCCTGATCGAGGCCATCGGCGAGGGCGCCGACGTGATCGCCTCCTGTACCTCCTGCTCGATGTCGCTCCGACAGGAGTACCCCGAGCTGTTCGACATCCACGGGATCGAGGACGTCTCCGAGCACACCTACGAGGCGCTGGAGTACCTCCGGATCAACGAGGACCTGGAGGGCGAGCTGGCGGACACGGAGCTCGCCGACGAGCGGGCGTTCGCCTACCACGCGCCGTGTCACGCCCGCAACCAGGGGCTCTCGCGGCAGGCCGTCGAGACGTTCCGCGACGTCGACGGCGTGACGATGGAAGACGTCGGCGACTCCTGTTCCGGCATCTCGGGCACGTACGGCTGGAAGGAGGAGAAGTACGAGAAGTCGATGGAGATCGGCGAGGAGATGTTCGAGCACATGGAGGACGCCGAGGGCGACGTGGGGATGACCGAGTGCCCCACCTGCGCGATGCAGATGGAACACGGCACCGGCTACGAGATCAAACACCCCCTCCAGCTGCTCGACGAGACCGTCGGCGCCTGATCGGTCGGCCGCCCCGCTCGCCGGCGTCTCGTCCGTCGGCGTCCGACTCCCGCCGACCCGACCCGCCTGCGCCCGAAGCGGACCGAGAAGTTCACCGACGCGCCGGCGCCTCGTTTCTCAGATTAAATAACCACAGACGAACGCTTATTCCTCGGAGTTCCGCAGTCGGGGTACGTGTCCCTCGAACGGCTCCTCGATCGGTTCGACGGCGTCGAGCGGTCCATCGTGGTCGTCAACCGCACCGACCCCGACCCCGTCCTCAACATGCTCGCCGACACGTTCGGCGAGAGCCCGGTGGACGTGACCGACGGGAGCCTCGCCGGCGACGGCGGCACCGGATCCGGCCGCGCCGGGACCCGATCCGATTCCGCCGGGTCCCGGTCGGGCGGCGTCGGCGGGGTCAACGACGTCACCGGCGGGGCCGGCCTCTCCGCCGAGCGGCTGACGATGCGCTCGGCGGACGCGGGCGAGGGGCCGGTGATAGACGTCGACGCGCTCCGGCGGAACGACGCGGTCCCGTTCGACGGCGACGACCCCGAGGCGGTGGAGAACCTCGCGCTGCTCGTCGAGGGCGACGAGGTCGTCGCCGGCTCGACGCTCGGCGAGCTCGGCGACGCGGTGCTGTTCGTGAACTCCGACCTGTACGTCACCGGGACGCGGACGCTGGCGGACGTCGACCTCCCGTCGGTGATACGCGGCCTCGACGACACGACGTTCACCCTCCGCGGGTACCCGGAGTCCAACCGACAGAAGCTCCTCCTCATCACCGTCTCCCGGTTCATCGAGCGCGTCGCGTGGACGGCCGGCGACGGGACGCTGCGGTCGTCGTTCCAGCGCCTCTCGCGGATCGACGACGAGGTCGGGACGCGCCGGGTGTACGAGAGCGTGGCCGACGCCGGCGTCGACACCCACCTGTACGGCGTGCCCGACGACCTGCCGCGGGGGCTCGACGCGGTCGTCCACGGCGGCGACGGCCCCGACTTCACCAACAGCTGGTTCGTCGTGTACCGACCGCCCGAGGGGCCGCACTCCGTCGGCGGCGACGCGGGGGCGGACCTCGGGCGCGGCGTCGAGGGCGGCGTCGGCCTCCTCGCCGTCGAGTCGGAGCCCCGGGTCTGGCGCGGGACGTGGACGTTCGACGCGGGGCGCGTCCGCGCGATGAACCGCTACATCGAGCGGAACCTCTGACGGGACCAGTCACGCGGGGCGGGACTCGCACCCGTTACGCCGAGCGGGATCCGTAACCGGATCCGCGACGTCGGGCGAAATCCGCGGTCGGACCCCGGCGTCGTATTTAGGTTTCTCGGGCCGAATCCAACCCGTGAGTTCATATTCCCCGAGCGGTGACGGGCGACCATGTTCACCGAGCGGTCCGACCTCGTCGGCGACGACGACCCGATCCGCGGGTACGGCGTCGCGGTGACGCCGGGACGGGACGGACCGCTTGTCTTCGTCGCCGGCTACGGCGAACCGAACCGGCTCTACGCCCGCGACGGCGACCGCCTCGTCGACACGGCCTGCGGCATCGTCGCCGACGGGACCCGCCACGGGATGGGCGTCTGCGCGGCCGACCTCGACGCCGACGGCTGCGAGGAGGTGTACGTCCACAACTGCACCAAGGGCGTCGACGGCGGCGGCGACCCGGACCTCCTCCTGAGCCGGCTCGAATCGGACGGCTACCGCTGGACCGACGTGTTCGCGCTCGACGTCAACGCGGACCGCTTCGACGTGCGCGCCGGCCGGTCCGTCGCCGCGCTCGACAGGCTGGGGACCGGCCGGTACGGCGTCGCCGTCTCCGGGTACGCCGCGCCGCTCGCCTTCTACGAGCTGGGCGACGACGGCGAGGTCACCGACATGGCCGACGCCGTCGGGCTGGAGGTCGACGGCGGCTGTCGGTCCCTCCTCGCGGTCCCGCACTGCTCCGGGGCCGGCGACCTGTTCGCCGGCGTCGAGCGCGGCCCGAACCGCCTGTTCCGGAACGAGAACGGGCATTACGACCCGACCGGCGGCGGCTCGCTGTCCGACCCCGCGGGCGACACCCGCGGGGCGGCCCTCGTCGACGAGGGCGGGCGGTTCGCGTTCGCGGTCGGCAACGAGGACGGGCCGAACCGCCTCCTCCGTCGCGGCTCTGCCGGCGGGTTCGAGGACGTCGCGCCCCCGGCCCTCAGCGAGCCCGACCGCGTCCGGACCGTCGTCGCGGCCGACTTCGACAACGACGGCCGCGAGGAGCTGTTCTACAACGTCTCCGGGGAGCCGAACCGGCTCTACGAGCGCGTCGGCGGGGACGGGTCGGACGCGGGCGACGACGCCTCCCGCTGGGAGCCCGTCGACCCCGGTCCCGCCGCCGAGCCGGACGGCTTCGGCACGGGCGCGGTGGCGGCCGACCTCGACGGCGACGGCGTCTTGGAGCTCCTCGTCGTCCACGGCGAGGTCGCCGCCCAGCCGGTCGCGGTCTACGACGTCCCGGCCGCCGCCGACGCCGGCTGGCTCCGCGTCCGGCCGACGACCCGTCACGGCGCCCCCGCCCGCGGCGCCGTCGTCAGGCTGGAGACGACGGCCGGAATCCAGCGCCGCACCGTCGACGCCGGCGGCGGCTGCCTCTGTCAGACCGAGCCGGTCGCGCACTTCGGGCTCGGCGGGGCGGCGCCGCGGCGGGTCGTCGTCCGGTGGCCGGACGGCCGCGAGCGGATCCTCTCCGACCCCGCGCCCGACGCGGAGGTCGCGGTCGAACACCCCTCGGAGCGGCGGTCGCCGTCGAGCGGGGGACGCCGCCTCCGCGGCGACCGGTCGGTCGGGCGGTAGCAGACGGCGGCGAGGGCCGTCACCCCCGATCGCCCGGACAGAACTGCCGCCCCTCGCAGGTTCAAGTGTCCGGGGGTGTAGGGACGGGTATGGTAGACCCGACTTCCGACCTCGAGGAGGACGTCGACGAGGAGTCCGCGCCGCGCTGTGCGACCTGCGGGGAGCCGGCGCTGGGCGTCGACCGTCGAACCCTCACGTGGGTCGACGGCGTCGACGTCGAACACCGGCACTTCTGCTCGCAGACCTGTCGCGACGACTGGGCGGACGAACGACCCGAGGCGGGCGGCTGACCCGGGAGACGACGGCGCGGACCCCGCGCGGGAGGGTTTTTCAGTACGGGGGTGGTATCTGGGGGTATGATATCGCTCGACGAGGCCGTGACGGCCCGACTGGAGTCGCACGGCGAACGGTTCGAGGTGCTGATCGATCCGGACGCGGCGCTCGCGATGAAGCGCGGGGAGTTCGAGGGCGACCTGGAGGACGTGATCGCCGCGGAGGACGTGTTCGAGAACGCCTCGCGGGGCGACCGGCCGGCGGAGGAGGACTTGGAGACCGTCTTCGGCACGACCGACGCCCTGGAGATCATCCCCGAGGTCGTCGAGCGCGGGGAGATCCAGATCACCGCCGAGCAGCGCGAGGAGATGCAGGAGCGGAAGCACAACCAGCTCGTCACCACCATCACGCGCAACGCGGTGAACCCCCAGATGGACGACTCGCCGCACCCGCCGGAGCGCATCGAGCGCGCGCTGGAGGAGGCGGGGTTCCAGGTCGACCCGATGGAGCCGGTGGAGAACCAGGTCGACGACGCGCTGGAGGCGCTCCGCCCCGTCATCCCGATCCGGTTCGAGGAGGTGACGATGGCGGTCCAGCTCCCGGCCGACTACGCGGGCTCCGGACAGGCGCAGATCCGCGAGTTCGGCGACCTGGAGCGCGAGGAGTGGCAGAACGACGGCTCGTGGGTCGGCGTGCTCACGTTCCCCGCCGGCCTCCAGAACGACCTGTACGACCTCGTCAACGAGGTCACCTCCGGCGAGGGCGACGCCCGCGTGATCAAGGACAAGGACGAGCTGCGGACGCGGTAGGGCGTGCACGTCGCGGTCGACGCCGGACTCGTCGCGCTCGCGACGTCTCCCTGACGGGTCGCCATACGTGCCGCGGCCGAGAGCTTCATACCCCGCCGCGAGCCTCCTCCCTCCATGCACGAGCGCGCGGCGGAGTTCGCGGCACGGGCGCGGGACAGATACGGCGTCGACCTCGAGATCTTGGAGTTCGACGCCGGCACGGAGACGGCGGCCGCGGCGGCCGACGCCGTCGGCTGCGACACCGCGGCGATCGCCTCCACGATCGTGGTGTCGCTCTCGGGCGGCGACGTCGAGGGTGACGAGGGTCGGCTGGTCGCCGCGATCACCAGCGGCGCGAATCGCCTCGACCTGGACGCGGTCGCGGCTCACTTCGGCGCCGACGGCGCCGCGATGGCGGACCCGACGCGCATCCGTGAGACCGTCGGCTGGAGCATCGGGGGCGTGCCGCCCCTGTGTCACGACGCCGCGCTCCCGACCGTCTTCGACCCGACTCTCGCCGGCTACGACACCGTCTACGGCGCCGCGGGGACGCCGAGCGCCGTGTTCGCGATCGACCCCGACCGGCTCGCGTCGCTGGCCGAGGCGACGACCGTCGACCTCACCGAGTGAGGGCGGACGGGGGTCCCGCCGCCGACGCCGCCGACGCCGCCGATCGACGACGACGCCGTTGGTGATCGAACCCGCGCTCCTCGCCCTCGGTTATTAACTCTGGGTTGTGAAGTAACAACACTTTTCTATTAACGGGCGGTACGGATCGGTATGACTCACTCACGTCGGTCGGTGTTACGGGGCGGGGCGGGCCTGCTGGCGGCCGGCTCGGCGGCCTCGCTCGCCGGCTGTTCGGGCGCCGCGGGCGGCGGCTCCGGCGGCTCGGCGGGGTTCGACGGCGGGTACGCCGCCTTCTTCACGCTCAACGACTGGGCCAACGAGGTCGTCGGCGACCGCGCGAGCTTCGAGAGCCCCGTCGAGGTCGGCCGCCTCGGGCACGGCTGGACGCCGGACGGGACCCTCGCCGCGGACGTCGCCGCCACGGACGCGTTCGTCTACCTCGACAGCCCCGAGTTCGCGTGGGCGCAGGACCTCGCCGCGACGCTCGAAGCCGACTACGACTCCGTCGCGGTCGTCGACGCGCTCGCCGACGTCGAGGACGACCTGCTCGCCTGGGACCACTCGCACGAGAGCCACGACGAGGGCGGTCACGACGGGGAGAATCACGAGGACGAGGGCCACGACGGCGACGAGGCGAGCCGCGACGACCGCCAGTACGACCCCCACGTCTGGGTCGACCCGGTCCTCGCGGCGCGGATGGTCGAGACCGTCGCGACCGGGCTCGGCGAGGCCGACCCCGAGAACGCCGACGCCTACGCCGAGAACGCCGACGCCTACGCGGCGGAGCTCGACGCGGTCGACGCCGCCTTCGAGTCGATCGCCGAGGACGCCGAGCGCGACGTGGCGGTCATCGCGGGCCACAACTCCTTCCAGTACCTGGAGGCGCGCTACGGGTTCCGCCTCCACTCGCCCGTCGGCGTCTCGCCGCAGAACGAGCCGAGCCAGGGCGAGATCGCCGACACCATCGAGCTGGTGGATAGCGAGGGGATCGACACCGTCCTCTACAGCCGGTTCGAGTCGACGCGGCTCGCGGAGACGATCGTCGAGAACAGCGACGCGACGGCGACGATGCCCGTCAGCCCCGCCGGCGGGACCACGGAGGAGTGGAACGAGGCCGGCTACGGCTACCTCGAACAGATGACCGAGGTCAACGTCCCCGCGTTCGAGCGGGCGTTCGGGGCGCAGTGAACCGGCGCCTCGGAGCCTCCGACGACCTCGACCGCCCCGCCGCCGGCGGCGACGACCCCCGGCGCGAGCGCGGAGTAAAAGAGCTAAACGTTCGGCCGACACAGCGAAGGGACACGCAGTGACCGCTATCGTCGACCTCGACGGCGTGACGTTCGCCTACGGCGACACCGTCGCCGTGAGCGACGTCTCTCTGACGGTCGAGGCGGGCGAGTTCCTCGGGCTCGTCGGGCCGAACGGCTCCGGGAAGACGACCCTGCTCCACCTCATGCTCGGGCTCCACGAGCCCGACGAGGGGAGCGTCGAGCTGTTCGGGCGCCCGGTCGACGAGTTCGACGACGGCGGCCGGATCGGCTACGTCTCCCAGCAGGCGACGAGCCGCGGCGGGTCGATGCCCGTCACCGTCCGCGAGTGCGTCACGATGGGCCGGTTCGCGCACGCCGGCCGCGGGCGGCTCTCCGAGGCCGACCGCGCCGCCGTCGCCGACGCGATCGAGACGGTCGGGATCGGCGACCTCGCCGACCGGCTCGTCACCGAGCTGTCCGGCGGGCAGAAGCAGCGCGCGTACATCGCCCGCGCGCTCGCGAGCGACGCGGACCTGCTCGCGCTCGACGAGCCGACCGTGGGGGTCGACGCCGAGTCGCGCGACGCCTTCTACGCGCTCCTGGACGAGCTCAACGACGACGGGATCACGGTCATCCTCATCGAGCACGACATCGGCGTCGTCACCGACCGCGCGAACCGCGTCGCCTGTATCAACACCGAGCTGTACCACCACGGCGACACCGAGTCGTTCGTCGAGAGCGACGCCCTCGCGGAGGCGTACGGCGCGACCGGACAGGTCGTCCACCATCACCACTGATGAGCGGGACCACGGCGACGGACGGCGAGGACGAGCCGGGCGCGAACGCGGTCGCGAGGCCCGACCGCGGGCTCCGCCGGACGGCCGAGCTCGCAGCGCTCGGCGTCACGGCGGCCGTCGCGGTCGGCATGCTCGCGTTCCTCCTGCTCTACTGGGCGCAGGACCTCCCGGTCGCGAGTGACCTGTACGTCGCGTTCCGCGCGCTCGGCCGGGGGATGGACGCGGCGTTCGGGACGAACGTGTTCCGGCACCCGATCATGTGGCAGTCGATGGCGGTCGGCGTGCTCGTCGGGGTCGTCGCCCCGCTCGTCGGGTCGTTCCTCGTCCACCGGGAGATGGCGCTGATCGGCGAGACGCTCGCGCACACGGCGTTCGCGGGGGTCGCGATCGGCATCCTCGTCAACGCGTCGACCGGGTGGGACGGGTCGCTGCTGCTCGTCGCCCTCGTCGTCGCGGTCGCGGGGGCGCTCGCCGTCCAGTGGCTCACCGAGCGCACCGACGCCTACGGCGACGTGCCGATCGCGATCATGCTCAGCGGGAGCTTCGCGGTCGGCACCCTGATCGTCAGCTACGGGCGCGGGCTGACCGCGATCAACATCGAGGGGTACCTGTTCGGGAACCTCGCGGTCGTCACGGCCGAGGGCGCGCGGCTGATGGGCGCGCTCTCGCTGCTCGTCGTCGCCGGCGTGGCGCTGACGTACAAGCAGCTCCTCTTCATCACCTTCGACGAGCAGGCGGCGCGGGTCGCCCAGCTCAACGTCACCGGCTACAACGCGCTGCTCGTGGTGTTGACCGCGGTGGTCGTCGTCGGCGCGATGCAGGTGCTCGGCGTCATCCTCGTCGCCGCGATGCTCGTCGTTCCGGTCGCGGCGGCCTCGCAGGTCGCGCGGAGCTTCCGCGAGACGACGTACCTCGGGGTGATCTTCGGCCAGCTCTCGGTGCTCGGCGGCTTCGCCGTCTCGATCGGGCTCGGCCTCCCCTCCGGCGGCTCGATCGTCGTCACCGCGATCGCGGTGTACCTCGCGACCGTCGCCCTCTCGGGCTCCTCGGTGAACGCGATCTCTGCGCACGGGTAACCCTCGGACGGCGGGTCGGGCCACACGGGACCGGCGCGCGTGTGCGCCCGTGTCGCGCGGTTTCCACAGACCCTTATGTCCCGGCCGCGAGTGAGGCGTATGGGAGAGACGGAAACCTACACGATCACCGGTCCCGACGGTGACGAGGAGTCGTTCGAACTGCCCGCCGGTCTCGTCGACGTGCTCAGCGAGCAGGGCGAGCGGGGCACCCGCGTCGTCAGCGACGTCGTGGTGCAGGCGATGGCCCAGCAGGCGCACGTCATCGTCCACCACAGCGAGGGCGACGTCCCCGAGGACATCGCGGCGATGAACGAGACGGCCGCGGAGCTGTTCGAGGAGCGGTTCGGGCAGTCGCTGGAGGACGCGCTCGGCCACTCGCACTGAGACGCGACGGCGACTCCGGCCCTCGGTTCTCACCGGCGGCCGGTCGCTTAAGCCGCCGCGGCACGTACGCGCACTCATGAGTCACGACTCGGACGCGCCGGTGCTGATCTTCGACGGCGACTGTCCGTACTGCTCGGTCGCGGCGCTCGCGCTCCGCCGGCTGGACGGCGTCGTCGCGGTGCCGTGGGAGGCCGACCCGGTCGGCCCGTTCCTCGACGCGCAGTTCGGCTCGCGCCCGTTCGCGATGGTGCTCGTCGACCCCGGCGAACGCCGGGTGTACGCCGGCCGGTCGGCCGCCGAGGAGCTCGCCGACCGCGCGGGCACCCCGGGGATCGTCGGCGGGCTCGTCCGCGACAACTACGACCGGATCGCCGACGTCGTCGGGACCCTCTCGGGCCGCGACCGCGACCCCGACGACGTCCACGAGGAGTACCGGCTGACCGACGCCGCGCGCGACCTCGTCGACGACCTGCGCCCGGCCGCGAGCGACCCGCCGGAGGCGCTGTCGTGAGCGGGGAGGGCGCCGACGCGGGCAACCCCGAGAGCGACGCGTCGGTCGGCGACCCCGACGGCGGCACCTACACCCTCCTGATCGACCTCGCGGCCCCCGCGGAGATCGGGGTCGGCGCGCTCGGGGCGCACGCCATCGACGCCGGCGTCTACGCGTACACCGGGAGCGCACTCGGCGCGGGCGGGTTCTCGCGCGTCGACCGCCACCGCCGAACCGCACGCGGGGAGCACGACGTCCGCCACTGGCACGTCGACCACCTGCTCGGGCACCCGGACGCCCGGATCGACCGCGTCGTCCGGAGCGTCGGCGCCGACGTCGAGTGCGCGGTCGCCGACCGCCTCTCGGCGGGCCCGGTGGACGGGTTCGGCGCGTCGGACTGCGGCTGTAAGAGCCACCTCGCCGCCGGCGACGAGGGGGAGTCGCTCGACGCGTTCGCCGCGCGGGTCCGGGACGCGCACGAGGCGGCGGTCGAATCGGCCGACGCCGGCGCGGCCGGCGAGAGCGAGGACGCGACCGACGCCGCCGAGAGCGACGCGCGCGTCGACGTGGTCGCCGGCGAGTAGCGGTCGCACCGAGCTCCGCTCACAGGTCGTACCGGTCGACGATGTCGGTGAGCTGTTCGCGCCGCCCGTCGATCGCCTCCTCGCGGAGCGCCTCCTCCTCCGGCGTCGGGCAAGTCAGCTCCGGGACGCCCGCCGGGGCGCCCTCGTCGTCGAGCGCGACGAACGTGAAGTAGGAGGTCGTCGTCCGGCGCTCCTCGTCGGTCCTCGGGTTCTCCGCGCGCACGTCGACCTTCACGTCGAGGCTCGTGCGCCCGACGTTGAACACGTACCCCTCGATGACGGCGACCTCCCCCATCTCGATGGGCGCGATGAAGTCGACGTGGTCCATCGAGGCGGTGACCACCTGTCGGTTCGCGAAGCGCATCCCGGCGATCGCGCCGCAGATGTCCATCCAGTGGAGGACCGCGCCCCCGAGCGCCCGGCCGAGGTTGTTCGTGTCGTTCGGCAGCAGCATCTCGGTCATCTCGGTGTACGACTCCGCGACGGTCGCCGTCTCGTCCATACCGGCGGTGGGCGGGCGGGCGACTTGAACCTCCGGCTCTCGGGGCCGGCTCCCGGGATCGGTCCCTCGGGGCCCCACCCTCGGCGGTAGGGGCTCGGGTCGCCGTCAGGACCCCTCCGGCGGACCGTCGTCGAAGTGGACGGAGTCGGGGGAGCGGCCGGCCTCGTCGACCACCTCGTCGGAGACGACGATGGGGCAGTCGATCCGCACGGCGAGCGCGAGCGCGTCGGAGGGGCGCGCGTCGAAGACGAACCGCTCCGGTTCGCCGTCCTCGTACCGCTCCGCGTCGACCTTCGCGTAGAAGGTGCCGTCGCGGAGGTCGTCGATCCGGACGCGGTCGATCGCTCCGCCGAACTCGGTGAGGACCTCGACGAGCAGGTCGTGCGTCAGCGGTCGATCGAACGGCTCTCCCTCCAACGCCATCCCGATCGACTGCGCCTGGTCGGCGCTGACGAAGATCGGGACGTACTCGTCGCGGACCGAGAGGATGACCGCCGGCACGTCGCCGCCCGGCGCGGAGCCCGCTCCGACCCCGACCACATCGGCTTCGTGTTCCATACCGGACCGTGGTGGCGGCGGCATGAATAGCTGTCCCACGGCCGACCCCGCCCGCCGCGCGGAGCGCCCGCTCACGCCCCGGCGGCCTGGGCCCTCACGCTCCGCTGGTCCGGTCGCTCACGCCCCGGCGGTCCGGTCGCTCACGTCCCGCTCGTCCGGTACCAGTACGCCCACGCGACCGTGAACACGAGCGCCGCGCCGAGGAAGAAGACGACGCCGGGTTCGAGCGCGGAGACGGCGTACTCGGCGAGGGGGTCGACGACGTACTCGACCGTCCCGTCGATCGCCTCCCCGTCCGCGGCGGCGTCGGCCCCGCCGCCGTCGCCGGCCTGTTCGGTGGTGACGCCCGCGTCGTCGCCCCCGCTCCCGGTCGTGGTCGTCACGCGCGCCGTCGGGTCCGCGACCGCGAGGAGGCGCTGCGCGACGGCGGCCGCGAGCGCGATGAGCGCGTACCCGCCGAGCAGCCGCGTCAGCGCGCTCTTGATGCCGGCCGACTCCTCCTCGCCGCCGGCGAACAGCACGAGGGGCTCGTCGGCGGCGGCGTACACGTCCATCTCGCGGCCCTTCTCGGAGTAGGTCGTGTCGACGACGTCGACGAGGTCGGCGCCGTCGAGCTTCGAGAGGTGGTACTGCACGTTCTGGAGCGACGTGTCGACCTCGGCCGCGAGCTCCGACTTCGTCGCCGGCTCGTCGTGGAGGTGCGTGAGGATCTCGCGGGCCGTCTCGGAGCCGAGCGCGGCGATGAGGTCGTCCGCGTCCTCGTCGTCGACGCCCACGACCCGCGGCTCCCGGTCCTCGGGAGTCGCGTCGGGCAGGGAGGGCAACAGCCGCGACATGACCGCCGATCCGCGCCGTGAGGATACAAATTTGTTGGATCGGCGACGACCCCGGCGGTCCGCTACCGACTCACAAACCCTAAACGCGGCGAGGGGGTACGTCCCCGTAATGACAGAGACGCCAGGGGGCTCCGACGGCGCGTCCGCGCCCCCGACGGCGAGCGACCCCCCGGCCGCGCCCGGCCACGGCGAGGGCGTCGGGTCCGCCGGCGACGGCGGGACCGACGGCGACGCGGCCGGCTCCGTGACGGTCGTCGGCACCGCGCACGTCTCCGAGCGCTCGGTGGACGAGGTCGAGGCGGCGATCGAGCGCGAGCGCCCCGACGTCGTCGCCGTCGAGCTCGACGAGGGGCGGTACCGCCAGCTGCAGGGCGAGACCCCCGACGACCTCGACGCGGGCGACCTCCTGCGCGGGAACACCGTCTTCCAGTTCCTCGCGTACTGGATGCTCTCGTACGTCCAGACCCAGCTCGGCGAGCGCTTCGACATCGAGCCGGGCGCCGACATGCGGGCGGCCATCGACGTCGCGGAGGGGCTCGGGATCGACGTCGCCCTCGTCGACCGGGACATCCAGACGACGATCCAGCGCTTCTGGGCCCGCATGACCGTCACGGAGAAGCTCCGGATGGTCGGCGGGCTCGCGTTCGGCGTCACCGACTCGCGGGTCGTCGGGGTCCTCGCGGGGCTGTTCGTCGGGGTCCTCGCGGGGCCGGCGATCGGCCTCTTCGGCGGCGCGCTCGGGGTCACGGACGCGCTGCTGACGAGCGTGACCGCCGGCGTGCTCGTCGCCGTCGCCGTCGGCGTCGCCGTCGACCAGGTCGGGAAGCTGGCGCTCTCGCCGGACGGCCGGCTCTACGCGGCGAGCGGGCTCGGCGTGACCGCCGGGATCGCCGCGGCGGTCTCCGGCGTCGCGGACGGGTTCGTCTCGGCGTCCCTCGGCGGCTTCGCCGTGACGGCGATCGGCAGCCTCGGGCTCGGGATCTCGCTCGGGCTGACCCTCGGCGTCGCCGTGTCGGCGCTGCTCGGGCTGGCCGGTCGCGGCGGGGAGCCGGACCACGGCGGCATCGAGGAGCTCGACGTCGAGGAGCTCACCGACACCGACGTGGTGACGATGATGATGGAGGAGTTCCGGCAGTTCTCCCCGGGCGGGGCCGAGGCGCTCATCGACGAGCGCGACGCGTTCATCGCCCACCGGCTCGTCGCGCTCCGCGAGGCCGGGAAGGACGTCGTCGCCGTCGTCGGCGCGGGTCACCGCGCGGGGATCGAGGGGTACCTCGCGAACCCCGCGACCCTCCCGCCGATGGAGGAGCTCGTCGGCCGCGAGCGGGGCGGGAGCAGGCTGCCGTGGAAGAAGGCGATCGGCTACGCGATCACCGTCGGCTTCGTCGGCTTCTTCGTCCTGCTCGCGCTGGCGGGCGTCGAGAACGCCTTCCTCTTCCGGCTGTTCGGCGCGTGGTTCCTGATCAACGGGGCCTTCGCGTTCGCCTTCGCGAAGGTCGCCGGCGCGCGGTGGACCTCCGCGGGCGTCGGCGGCGCGGTCGCGTGGATGACCTCGATCAACCCGGTGCTCGCGCCCGGCTGGTTCACCGGCTACGTCGAGCTCAGGAGCCTCACCGTGAACGTCGGCGACATCGGGACGCTCAACGACCTGCTCACGGACGAGACGCTGTCGCCCTCCGAGCTGGTCTCCTCGATGCTCGACGTCCCCCTGTTCAGGCTCATCGTCGTCGTCGCGATGACGAACGTCGGCAGCATCGTCGCGAGCTTCCTGTTCGCCGTCTACGTGATCCCGGCGATGTTCGGCGCCGAGGTCGGCGGCGTCGACGAGGTGGGTCGACTGCTGATCGACGGCGCCTACGCCGGCGCGGAGCTGGTCAGAGGCGTCCTCACGGGCGGCGGGGGTGGCGCGTGACCCGACTGGCGCGCGGGGGGCGAGCGTGAGCTCGACCCTCCGAGGCCGCCGGATCGCCGGCCTCTACTTCAGCGGCACGGAGCTGCGGGACCTGCTCGTGGCGTGGCTCGCGCTCGGCGTCGCGTTCACGCTCTTCTTCGTCGACGGCACCGCCGGCCTCGACCGGCTGCTGGCGGCGGGGGTGGTCCCGCCGCTGCTCGTCGGGCTGCTCACCGCGGGCGTCGCGTTCCTCCTCCACGAGATCGCGCACAAGGTCGTCGCGGTCCGCTACGATCAGGTGGCCGAGTTCCGAGCCGACAACGGCATGCTGTTCCTGGCCGTGATGAGCTCGCTCCTCGGGTTCATCTTCGCCGCGCCCGGCGCGGTCCACCACCGCGGGCGGCTGACCCCGCGGGAGCACGGCCACATCGCGCTCGCGGGCCCGGTTGCCAACCTCCTGCTCACGCTCGTCTTCCTCCCGGCGCTCCTGCTCGGCCCCGTCGTCGGGAGCCCCGTGATCACCCTGATCGGCTCCCGCGGGATCGCGATCAACGTCTTCCTCGCGGCGTTCAACCTGATCCCGTACGGCCCCCTCGACGGGAAGACGGTGCTCGACTGGAGCAAGGGAGCGTGGGCCGGCTTCTTCCTCGTCTCGGTGGCGCTCACGGTCGGGCTCGTCTTCGTCGGCGGGCTCGGCTTCGGCGGGCCGTTCTGAGGGGGGCCGTTCTGAGGCGGGCGACGGGACGGCCGCCCGGCGGGAACGGTGCGCTTTTGCTCCGCGGCCGTCCCTCGACACACATGACCGAGGGCGAGGGCGGAGACGACGGAGGCGCGACCGGGAACGGCGAGGGAAAGACGAGCGACGGCGACGAGAGATCGAGGAGCGACGGCGGCGACGAGCTCACCTACGCCGACGCGGGCGTCGACATCGACGCGAGCGAGGCGGCGACGGCGGCGCTCATCGGCGCGGTCGGCGAGGCCGAGGGCGACTACGCCGGCCTCCTCGACATCGGCGACCGGTACCTCGCGCTCGCGACCGACGGCGTCGGGACGAAGCTCCTCGTCGCCGAGGCGCTCGGCGACTACTCGACGGTCGGGATCGACTGCGTCGCGATGAACGTCAACGACCTCGTCGCCGCCGGCGTCCGCCCCGTCGCCTTCGTCGACTACCTCGCCGTCGACGAGCCGGACGAGCGGTTCGCCGAGCAGGTCGGCGACGGGCTCGCCCGCGGCGCGGAGCTCGCCGACATGGAGCTCGTCGGCGGCGAGACCGCGGTGATGCCGGACGTGATCTCGGGGCTCGACCTGGCGGGCACCTGCGCCGGGCTCGCGGCGAAGGAGGCCGTCTTCGACGGCGCCGCGCGGCCGGGCGACGCCCTGGTCGGCTGGCGCTCCTCGGGGATCCACTCGAACGGGCTCACGCTCGCCCGGGAGGCCGCCACCCGCGAGCACGCGTACACCGATCCCTGCCCGTTCGAGGGGTACGAGACGGTCGGCGAGGCGCTGCTAGAGCCGACCCGGATCTACGCGGACCTGCTCGACCCGATGCGCGGACACGGCGTGCGCGCGGCGGCCCACGTCACCGGCGGCGGCTGGACGAACCTGACGCGGCTCGGTGACCACCGGTACGTCGTCGACGACGCGTTCGACCCCCAGCCCGTCTTCGAGTTCGTGCAGCGCGAGGGGAGCGTCTCCGACGAGGAGATGCACCGCACGTTCAACATGGGGACGGGCTTCGTCGCCGCGCTCGACCCCGACGACGCCGAGTCGCTGGCCGACGAAAGCGGGGGGCGCGTGATCGGGCGCGTGGAGGAAGGGGACGGAGAGGACGACGAGGGGAGCGTCGCGATCCGCGGACTGGTGCTGTGAGCGCGCCGGGAAACAATAAGCTATTGTTGCCGGTATCAACGAGCCGCGGCTCGATTTACCAACGAGCGCCGCCTTATCACGGCGAGACACGTACCCTCAGTCAATGACGGACCGATCCGAGTCGTCGGAGCCGGCGGTCGCCGCGAACGACGACGCGGACGACGGCGACGAGCCCGAGGAAGACGGCTTGGAGTACCTCGACGAGATCGAGGACGGC
Source organism: Halorubrum rutilum (assembly GCF_024494565.1). The sequence goes on along the minus strand of NZ_JANHDN010000003.1, from coordinate 103,661 downwards.
GCCGGCTGCACGGAGGTCTGGGAACACCTCTCGGAGCGCCGAGAGACGGAGCGACGGGCGGCGGAGCGCGAGGAGTAGCCCGCTACGACAGGTGCGCGGCGATGTCGGCCTCGGTGATGATCCCGACCGTCTCGCCGCCGTCGGTGACCATCACGGCCTTGTAGTGGTCCAGCAGGTTCCGGACCTCGTCGACGGTCGCGCCGGGCGCGACCGTGGGGAACGACTCGCTCATCACCTCGCTGACGGGGTGATCGCCCACGTTCTCGCCCGCGTGAACCACGTCGCCCTGGCTGATCGAACCGACCGGGACCCCGTTCTGGAGCACCGGGAGCTGCGAGTACGCCTCCTCCTCCATCAGGTCGACCGCCTCGCGCACCGCGTCGTCGGGCGCGACGCTGATCACCGTCTCGTTCATCAGGTCGCTGGCGCGGACGACCTCGCCCTCCGCCTCCTGGAGCGCGTTGACGATCCGGCGGAGCGTCGAGAGCCGCGGGTCGACGTCGCCGCCCTCGATCCGCGCGATCAGGGGCTGTGAGACGTCCGCCGCGTCCGCCAGCTCGCTCTGGGTCAGCTCCAGCGTCGTCCGCCGCTCGCGGAGGTCCTGTGGCGTCGGGAGTTCCATACGGTGAATAACTCCGGGTTATTAGAAAAGGTTTCGGCGGCGACCGATATCGCGGCGGCGAGCGCGCGTTTCGACCGGCCGTGAGGACCGACCGGCCGTCTCGCCCGATCCTCGCTCACTCGTCGTCGCGGTCGTCGTCCTCGTCGCCCTCCGTCTCGACGATCTCGATGACTTCGAGGGGGACGTCCCGCAGCGCGCCGCCGACCTCGCTCTTCGCGATCCGCTCCGCGTGCTCCTCGCTGTCGGCGTTGAAGATGTCGATCTCCAAGAGGAGCCCGACCAGAGCCGTGTTCGCCGCGAGGAACGCGGCGTCGAACGGCTCGCCGCAGGCCGGACAGCCGGTGACGCCGGGCTCGACCTCGACGTACTGCTTGTCCGTCTCGTTGAGTCGCTTGCCGGCCTCGCTGACCGCGACGCCGATGGCGTCGTCGGTCTCCTCGACGTCGCGGACCAACCAGGCGGCTTCCATCGCGACTTCGTAGTTGCTCATACCCGACCGACGGGCCGCAGGGTTTCCTTTCTTGTGGTTCGCCCGCGGTCACCGCGTGAAACGGCGTCTCGGGGATCGAACCCGGGCGAGTCCGCCGCTACAGCCGGTCGACGATCGCCGCGGTGACCTCGTCGGTCGTCGCGTCGCCGCCGAGGTCGCCGGTGCGCGGGCCGTCGGCGAGGACCGCCTCGACCGCGTCGCGCGTCCGCTGCCCCTCCTCGACGTGGCCGAGGTACTCCAGCAGCATGGCGGCCGACAGTATCGCCGCGGTCGGGTTCGCGACCCCCTCCCCGGCGATGTCGGGCGCGGTGCCGTGGACCGGCTCGAACAGCGCGTTGTCGTGCCCGACGTTCGCCGACGGGAGGAGGCCGAGCCCGCCGACGAGCCCGGCCGCGAGGTCCGAGAGCACGTCGCCCGCGAGGTTCGGACAGACGACCACGCCGTACCCCGTCGGGTCGAGCGGGAGCTTCGTCGCGAACGCGTCCATCAGCTCCTCGTCGGCGTCGACGCCGCGCTCCTCGGCGACCGACAGCACCTCCTCGCGGAACCGGCCGTCCGTCTCGCGCATCACGTTCGCCTTGTGCGCGACGGTGAACCCCTCGTCGGGGTCGCCCATGGGCCCGCGGCCGTCCGCGACGAACTCGCAGGCGTACTCCGCCAGCTCCCGGGAGGCCGACGAGGTGACGACGCGCGTGAGCGTCGAGAGGTCCTCGGAGAGGCGGTCCTCGTGGCCCGCGTAGACGCCCTCGGTGTTCTCGCGCAGGAAGACGACGTCCGTCTCCGGCCGGACCGCGTCGACGCCGGGATACGCCTTCGCCGGGCGCACGTTGACGAACGAGTCGACCGCCTCGCGCAGCGGGAGGATGACGTCGGCGGCCGTCTCGCCGGCCGCGCCGAACAGCGTCGCGTCCGCGTCCGCGACGAGCTCGTACGTCTCGGCCGGGAGCGCCTCGCCGGTCCGCTCCCTCGTCGCGTCGCCGGCGTCTCCCCGGACGAACTCGAAGTCGACGTCGAACGCCTCCAACACCTCGACGGCGGCGGGGACGACCTCGCGGCCGATCCCGTCGCCCTCGATGACGGCGATCTCCTCGCCCATTCAGTCGTCCCCCTCGACGTAGGGGAGCCCGTCGACGGTCGCGTCGACCTTGCTCCGGTTCGAGTACATCAGCGCGGTCGTGTCCCAGATGCCGTCGACCAGCGCCTCCCGCATCGCGCCGTCGATCTCGACGTCGATGACGGTGTCGCCGTAGGTGACCGTCTTCGCCTCGACGTCGATGTCGATCTCGCCGTCCGGGTTCGCCTCGATCCACTCCTGGAGCTCGGTGACCGTCTCGTGGTCGGCGGTGACCGCCGGGATCCCGAGCGACTTGCAGTTGTCGCGGAAGATCTCGGCGTAGGACTCGCCGACGATCCCGTCGATCCCCCACCGCATCATCGCCTGCGGCGCGTGCTCCCGCGAGGAGCCGCAGCCGAAGTTGGAGTTGACGACCGCGATCGACGCGCCCTCGAAGCGGTTGAGGGGGTGGTCGTTGAACTCGCCGTCGTCGTCCCGCCGGGCGTCGTAGAAGAGGTAGTCCGCCATGTTGTCGAACGTGACCTCCTTCATGAACTTCGCCGGCAGGATCTGGTCGGTGTCGACGTCGTCGCCGGGGATCGGCACGCCGGTGCCGGCGACCTCGGTGATGTGTTGTTCCCCGTCGCCGCCGCTCGCGTCGGGGGCCATCAGTCCGCCACCTCCTCGACGCCGCCGGCGCCGCCGGTCGGCCCGTCGTCGAGGTAGTCGCGCGCGTCGGCGACCTCGCCCTCGACGGCCGCGGCCGCGACCATCGCGGGGCTCATCAGGACGGTGCGGCCGTCCTTCGACCCCTGCCGCCCGACGAAGTTGCGGTTCGACGAGGACGCGCAGACCTCGTCGCCCTCCAGGGCGTCGTCGTTCATCGCGAGGCACATCGAGCAGCCGGCGCGGCGCCACTGGAAGCCGGCCTCGATGAACGTCTGGTCGATGCCGCGCTCCTCGCACTGCTGGCGCACGGTCTCGGAGCCGGGGACGGCCAGCGCGCGGACGCCCTCGTCGACCGTCTCGCCCTCCAGGATCTTCGCGGCCTCCGCGAAGTCGGAGAGGCGGCCGTTCGTACAGGTGCCGAGGAAGGCCACGTCGACGTCGTAGCCGAGCATCGACCGGCCGGGCTCGATGCCCATGTGGTCGAGCGCCTGCTCCGCGGCCTCCCGGTCGGTCCGGGCCGCGAAGTCGTCGGGCGCCGGGACCGGCTCGGAGATCTCGATCACCTGTCCGGGGTTGATCCCCCAGGTGACGAGCGGGTCGATCCCGTCCGCGTCGACCGTGACGACGTCGTCGTACTCGGCGTCGTCGTCGGACGCGACCGACTCCCAGTACGCCTTCCGCTCCTCGAACGCCTCGCCCTCGGGCACGTACTCGCGGCCCTTCAGGTACTCGTAGGTCGTCTCGTCCGGGTTGATGTAGCCGGCGCGGGCGCCGCCCTCGATGGACATGTTACACACCGCGAGCCGGCCCTCCATGTCGAGCGCCTCGATCGCGGGGCCGCCGTACTCGTAGACGTGACCGACGCCGCCGTCGACGCCGAGCTCCTGGATCACCTTCAGGATGACGTCCTTCGCGTAGACGCCCTCGCCGAGCTCGCCCTCGACGTTGACTCGGCGGACCTTCTGTTTGTCCGCCGCGATACAGCCCGTCGCGAGCACGTCGCGGATCTGGCTCGTCCCGATGCCGACGCCGACGGAGCCGAACGCGCCGTGGGTCGCCGTGTGGCTGTCGCCGCAGGCGACGGTCATCCCCGGCTGAGAGAGCCCGAGCTCGGGGGCGACGACGTGGGTGATCCCCTGCTTGCCCGACTCGAAGCCGAAGAACGTGATCCCGCTCTCGCTCACGTTGCGTTCGAGCGCGGAGAGCATCTCCTCGGCCTGGTCGTCCGCCAGCGGGCGCTCGCGCTTGTCGGCCTCCGTGGGCGCGATGTGGTCCGTCGTCGCGAACGTCCGGTCGGGGTAGGCGACGTCGAGCTCGCGCTCGCGCAGCATGCCGAACGCCTGCGGGCTCGTCACCTCGTGGACGAGGTGGAGCCCGACGAACAGCTGGTCCTGGCCGTTCGGGAGCTCGGTGACCTTGTGCCGCTCCCACACCTTGTCGTACAGCGTCCCCTCGCTCATCAGGCCGTCACCTCGGCCGACTCCTCCTCCTCGTCGTCGGCCTCCTGCCACGCGAAGAGGCCGCGGAGCTCCTCGCCGACGGCCTCGATCTCGTGGTTCTTCTCCGCGGTGCGGAGCTGCGTGTAGGAGGGTCGCCCGGCCTGGTTCTCGGCGATCCACTCGCGGGCGAACTGCCCGTTCTGGACCTTTTCGAGCACCTCCTCCATGTTCTCGCGGGCGTGCTCGTCGACGACGACGTCGCCCTTCGTGAGCCCGCCGTACTCGGCGGTGTCGGACACGGAGTCCCACATCTCGCCGAGCCCGCCCTCGTACATCAGGTCGACGATGAGCTTCAGCTCGTTGAGACACTCGAAGTACGCCATCTCCGGGGAGTAGCCGGCGTCGACGAGCGTCTCGTACCCCTGCTTCACGAGCGACGTGACGCCGCCGCAGAGGACGGCCTGCTCGCCGAACAGGTCGGTCTCGGTCTCCTCGCGGAACGACGTCTCCACGACGCCGGCGCGGGTGCAGCCGATGGCGGCCGCGTACGCGAGCCCCTGGGCGTGAGCGTCGCCGGTGGCGTCCTGATACACCGCGAGCAGGCCGGGCGTCCCCTCGTCGTTCTCGTAGTTCCGGCGCACGAGGTGCCCCGGCGACTTCGGCGCGACCATCGTCACGTCGACGTCCGCCGGCGGCTGGATCTGGTTGTAGTGGATGTTGAACCCGTGGGCGAACTGCAGCGTGTCGCCCGCCTCCAGGTTCGGTTCGACCGCGTTCTCGTACACGTCCGGCTGGACCGTGTCTGGGACGAGCACGCTCACGATGTCGGCCTCGGCGGCCGCCTCCGCGGGGGTCGCGACGCGGAGCCCGTCGCCCTCGGCGGCGGCCCGCGAGGCGCTGCCCTCCCGGAGGCCGACGACCACGTCGACCCCGCTGTCCGCGAGGTTCTGCGCGTGGGCGTGGCCCTGCGAGCCGTAGCCGAGCACGGCCACGGTCTCGTGGGCGATCGCCTCCTCGTCGGCGTCTTCGTCGTAGTATACTGTCGAGTCGAACGTCTGCGTGTCTTCGGTCATGTGTATCGTGTGGGTCCGCGTGTCAGTCGTCGTGGGTGGTCGGTTCGCCGGCCGTTCCGGGTTTCTCTCCGGGCGCCGTCGGCGTGTCGCCGCGCGCGAGCGCCGTCTGGCCCGTCCGGGCGATCTCGATGATCCCGAACTGGCCGAACGCGTCGAGCGCGTCGTCGATCCGCGCCTCGTCGCCGGTGAGCTGGACGGTGATCGTCCGCGGCCCGGCGTCGAGCGTCCGGCCGTCGTACATCTCGGCCACGGCGTGGACCGCCGCGGGGTCGTCGGCCTCGACCTTCAGCAGGACGAGTTCGGCGGTCACCGCATTCCCGGACACCTCGCCGACCGAGATCACCGGCTTCAGCTTCGCCATCTGCTTCTCGATCTGGTCGATACCGGGGTCCGTCTCCTCGACGACCATCGTGATCCGCGAGTGGCCCTCCACGGTCGTCGGCCCGACGGTGAGGCTCTCGATGTTGAACTGGCGGCGCGAGACGAGCCCGGAGACGCGCGCGAGCACGCCCGGTTCGTCCTCCACGAGCGCCGAGATGACGGCGCGCCGCGGCTCGTGTTCCGCCTCGACGACGGGGTCGATCCGGATCCCTTCGAGGTTCCGGCGGCCCTCCGGGTGGTCCCGCTCCTCGGGGCCGGGCTGCTCGCCCGGCGCGGGCCGCGAGTCGGGCTCCGGCACGCCGGAGTCCGAGGCGGAGCCGCCGTCGGTCGCCGGTCGGGAGTCGGGCGCGTCGCCGCTCATAGCTGGTCCTCCGCGGCCGCGAACTTCCCGTTCGCGCCGCCGCTCGGCACCATCGGCAGGACGTTCTCCTCGGGGTCGACGTGGAAGTCGACGACCGCGGGCCCGTCGTAGTCGAGCGCCTCCTCGACCGCGGGCGCGACCTCGTCGTAGTCGTCGACGCGGAGGCCGAGGGCGCCGAACGCCTCCGCGAGCTTGTCGAACTCGGGCATCCACGTGTAGTCGGAGGCCATGTGGCGCCCCTCGTAGAAGGCGTCCTGCCACTGGCGCACCATGCCGATGTACTCGTTGTTGAGCACGGCGATCGTGACGTCGAGGTCCTCGCGGACCGCCACGGAGAGCTCCTGCATCGTCATCAAAAAGGAGCCGTCGCCGTCGAAACAGACCACGTCGCGGTCCGCCTCGCCCATGTTGTTCGCGGCGACGCGCGCGCCGACCGCGGCCGGGACGCCGTACCCCATCGTCCCCAGCCCGTGCGAGGAGACCCACGTCCGGGGCTCCGTGTACGTCCAGAACTGGGAGGCCCACATCTGGTGTTGCCCGACGCCCGTCGTCACGATGGTGTCGTCGTCGGTCGCCTCGTCGAACGCCTCGACGACGAACTGCGGCTTCAGCGGCTCGTCCTCGGGCGTCGCGTACGTGAGCGGGTACGTCTCCTTCCAGTCGGCGCAGCGCTCGCGCCACGCCTCGGCGTCGGGCGCCTCGCGGACCGCCGCGGTGAGCTGGTCGAGGACCCGTCCCGCGTCCCCGATCAGGGGGTGGTCGGCGTGGACGTTCTTGCTGATCTCGGCCGGGTCGATGTCGACGTGGACGACCTCGGCCTCCGGCGCGAACGTGTCGATCCCGCCCGTGAGCCGGTCGTCGAACCGGGTTCCGACCGCGATCAGGCAGTCGGTGTGGGTGATCGCCATGTTCGCGTAGCCGGTGCCGTGCATCCCGGCCCACGAGAGGCTGAGCTCGTCGTCCTCGGGGAACGAGCCGATCCCCGGCATCGTTGTCGTCACGGGGATCCCGTACGTCCGCGCGAACGTCCGCGCGGCGTCGCTCGCTTCGGCCTTGATCACGCCGCCGCCGAACAGGCAGAGCGGGCGATCGGCCGCCTCGATGGTCCGGGCGGCCGCCTCGACCGCGTCGGCGTCGGCGCTCGGGTCGGGGTCGGTCCCGGCCGGCGGCGCCGCCGGCCCCGGCGTCTCGTCGGTCTCGTCCTGCGTGACGTCCTTCGGGAGGTCGACGAGCGTCGGCCCCGGGCGGCCCGCCCGCGACAGCTCGAACGCCTCGCCGACCGTGTCGCCGACGGTGTCCGCGCCGCTCGCGAAGTAGTTGTGCTTCGTGATCGGGCGGGTGACCCCGATGGTGTCGGTCTCCTGGAACGCGTCGTTGCCGACGAACTCGGTCGGCACTTGGCCGGTCAGCGCGAGCATCGAGTCCGAGTCCATGTCGGCGTCGGCGATCCCGGTGACGAGGTTCGTCGCGCCGGGGCCCGAGGTCGCCAGGCAGAGCCCCGGCTCCCCGGAGACGACGCCGTACGCGTCGGCCGCGTGGGCGGCGCCCTGCTCGTGGGCCATCGTGACGTGGTCGATCGACGAACTGTACAGCGCGTCGTAGACGGGCATGATCGCGCCGCCCTGAACGCCGAAAGCGGTCTCCGCGCCGGCCGCTTCGAGGGCGGCGACGACCGACTCCGCGCCGGTCGAGACCGCCCCCCTGGCGGCGGCGTCGTCGGGCTCGGCGTCGGGCGTCTCGTCGGCTCCCGCCGGCGGCTCCTCGGAGCCCTCGGGGTCGTCCTCTCGTGGGTGTGCTGCTGTGTCGCTCATTGTCGTGGTGGTGTTCGGTGGTGGGTCTCTCGCGCGTGGGATTTCGGTCCGAACGCCGGGCGCGCGGGCGGACGGCGGTTCGCCCGCGGGCGTTCGTCGGTGCGTCGAGTCGGTGAGGAAAGGGTGTTGTAGGGGATCAGACCCCTACGATGATCGGCGCGACGGCTCCGGCGACGTCGGCTGTCGTCGGGGTCGCGGCGTGCCGTCGCATCTCGCCCTGACCAACGGAGCCGAGGTATAAATCCCTGTCGGGGCGCCGCCCCGGCCGGTCGGCTCGCGACCTCGAACCGGTCCGCGGCTCCGGTCCGCGCCGCCGCGGGCGGACTCGCGGGAGCCCCCGCCGACGCGCCCGGCGGTCGCTCGGCGGGCTCCCCGGTCGGGGGGGCGGCCATCAGACCCGGACCTCCTCCTCGCGGTCGACGCCCGCCTCCTCGGCGAAGCGCTCGACGTCCCCGGCGGTCACCTGCCGCTTGCCGGCGCCGTACTCCTTGACGCGCTTGGTGATGCGCCGGACCTCGCCGTCGGTCGGGTCGAAACCGGCCTCCACGAGGTGCTTGCGCACGCTGTGGGTCCCGGTGTGTTTCCCGAGCACGAACTCGCGCTCGGCGCCCACCATCTCCGGGGTCATCACGCCGGTCTCGAACGTGTCGGCGTTCTCGATGACGCCGGCGGCGTGGATGCCCGACTCGTGCGCGAACGCGTTCCGCCCGGTGACGGGCTTGTTCGCGGGCACGGGGATGTCCGAGGCCTCCTCGACGATCCGGGCCAGCTTGGTGATCTGGGTCGTGTCGATCCCGGTGTCGACGCCGTACACCGACTCGACGGCCATCACGACCTCCTCGTAGGCGGCGTTGCCGGCGCGCTCGCCGATCCCGTTGACCGACACCTGCGCCTGCTCCGCGCCGTTCTCGAAGCCGGTGACGGCGTTGGCCGCGGCCATCCCGAAGTCGTCGTGGGTGTGCACGTCGACGCGGGCGTCGGTCGCCTCGACGACGGCCTTCACCGTCTTCCCGAAGCTCGTCGGCATCGCCACGCCGCACGTGTCCGGGATGTTGATCCAGTCCGTGCCGGCGTCCGAGACCGCCTCGACGATCTCCGTCAGGTAGTCGGGGTCGGTCCGGGTGGCGTCCATCGGCGAGAACATGCACTCGACGCCGGCGTCTTTCACCTGCTCGACGGCGTCGATCGCGCGCTCCTTCGCCTCCGCGCGGGTCGCGTGCATCGAGTCCTCCAGCTGCACGTCGCTGGTGGAGACGAACACGTGGACCATCTCGACGCCGGAGTCGATGGCGGCGTCGATGTCGCCCTCGACGACCCGCGCCAGCCCGCAGACGGTGGTGTCCGTCGCGGCGGCGATGTCGCTCACGGCCTCGAACTCCGCGTCCGAGTTGACCGGGAACCCCGCCTCGATGACGTGGGTGTTCATGTCGTCCAGCGTCGCCGCTATGCGGCGTTTCTCGTCGTAGCTGAACGAAGTACGTGGTGACTGTTCTCCGTCTCGTAACGTCGTGTCGAAGATCCGTACAGGACCGATTTCGATGTTAGAAGCTATCGTGCCCTGGAAGAACTCGATCCGCCGGGGTGTCCGACGAAGCCTCCGTGATGTCTGTCATCGACTGACGACAGGACGGTCGAGAACTTAACGCTTGTGCCGCTCGCAAGAACGGCGCTCCGCCGACGGCGACGCGCGGATCGGCGCCGTCGAGAAACCGCCCGACGCAAGCGACGTACCGGTTCCGTACCCTCCTTATCCCCTGACGGTACACGATCGGAGATGCGGTTTCGGAACCCGGGTCATACGCTCGATCGACGTTCGTTTCGTTTCGGCCGCGTCCGGGCGCACCGTCGCGAAGCCTCGGTCCGGACGGACGGCGTCGCGTTTCGCCCGGCTCAGAGCCCGAGCGCGTCGGTGATCTCGCGGCGCGCCGCCAGCAGCGCCTCGTCGGTCCGGTCGCGGGGGCGGTCGGCGTCGACGTCGACCACCGTCTCGACCGTCCCGGGCCGCCCGCCGAGGACGACGACGCGGTCCGCGAGGTACGCGGCCTCCTCGACGTCGTGCGTCACCAGCGCGACCGTCGTCCCCCGGTCCGCCCACACGTCGAGCAGGTGGTCCTGCTGCTCGTGTTTCGTCAGCCGGTCGAGCGCGGAGAACGGCTCGTCGAGGAGCAGCACCGCCGGGTCGTAGGCGAGCCCGCGCGCCAGCGAGACGCGCTGGGCCATCCCGCCGGAGAGCTCGTCCGGGCGGCTCTCCTCGAAGCCGTCGAGCCCGACCGTCTCGATCAGGTCGTCGACGCGGTCGCGTGCGGCGGGGTCGTCGCGGTCGACGTCGGCCGGGAGCCCGATCGCGACGTTCTCCCGCACGTCGCCCCACGCGAGCAGCCGCGGCTCCTGGAACACCATCCCGACGTCGTCGCTGCCGCCCTCGCGCACGTCGGTCCCGTCGACCGTCGCGTCGCCCTCGAACCGCCCCTCCAGCCCGGAGAGCACGCGCAGCAGCGTCGACTTCCCGCAGCCGGACGGGCCGACCACCGCGACGAACTCCCCGTCGCCGACCGCGAGGTCGACGCCGTCGAGCGCGACCGTCTCGCCGTAGCGCACGGTGAGGCCGCGGACGGCGAGGGTCGGGTCCGCCGTCGAGTCGGGGCCTCGTCCCGTCTCGGCCGCGTCCACGGTCGCCGCGGCGTCACCGCCGTCCGTGTCGACGTCCTCGTCCGCGAGCACGCCCTTACCGAACGACGACACGGTCTTTCACCTCCTTGACCGCCAGGTCCGAGAGGTTCCCGAAGAACGCGAACAGCAGGATCGAGCCGACGATGACGTCAGGGCGCGCGAGCACGCGGCCGTCGCTCAGCAGGAACCCGATCCCCTCGCTGGCCGCGATCAGCTCCGCGGCCACGACGAACATCCACGCCAGCCCGACGCCGCCGCGGATCCCGACGAGCAGGCTCGGCACCGCCGCGGGGAACACCACCCGCCGGAGCGACTCGACCCGACCGAGGTCGTACACCTCGGCGACCTCCAGCAGGTCCTCGCTCACGTTCCCGATCCCCGCCGAGAGGTTGAGGTAGACGGGGAAAAAGGCGCCGACGGCGATCAGCAGCACCTTCGCGCCCTCGCCGATCCCGAACCACAGCAGGAACAGGGGCACCCACGCCAGCGAGGGGATGTTCTTCAGGCTCTGGAGCAGGGGGTCGAGCAGGTCGTCGGCGAGGCCGTACAACCCGGTGAGCGTGCCGAGGGCGATTCCGACGCCCGTCCCGAGGAGGGCGCCGAGGAACACGCGCCGGACCGTGATCGCGACGTGTCCCCAGAGCTCGCCGGAGGCGCCGAGCCCGTAGAGGGTCTCGACCACCCGCAGCGGCGTCGGGAGCTGGTGGGCGGCGAAGACGCCCGTCGCGACCAGCAGGTGCCAGGCGACGACGATCGCCGCGGGCACGACGAAGCCGAGCAGCCACCGGAACCGGTCGGCGTCGGGGAGGACGCCGGCGGCGGTCTCGATCCCCGTGCGCTCCGCCTCGCGCGTCGTCGCCATCTCACTCGCCCCCGTTCCCGGCGTCGCCGACGACTTCGGCCGCGAACTCCGGGTCGAGCAGGTCGTCGACGCTCCCCGCGGGGTCGGCGTCGTCGGTGACGAGCCCCTCGCGCTCCAGGATCGGCGCGAGGTCGGAGAGCAGTTCGCCGTGGGACTCCCCGGGAAGCGGCTCGGAGAGGTCGGTGCGGCGCGTGAACACGCGCTCGGCCACCGCCTGCGACATCTCCGACTCGCTCGCGAGGATCCCCGCGGTCTCGGTCGGGTTGTCGATCGCCCACTCGCGGCCGCGCTCGTAGGTTTCGAGCACCCGTCGGGCGTCCTCGGGATGGTCCGCGAGGAAGCCGTCGAGGAAGTTGAGGAAGCCGTAGGTGTTGTACGCGGGCTCGCGGAAGAACAGCTCCGCGCCGTCGTGCTCCAGCTCCAGCTCGGCCATGTGGGGGTCGAGCCCGGCCCACGCGTCCACGTCGCCCCCCACCAGCGCCGACTGCCCCTCGGGGTGTTGGAGGTGGACGACCTCGACGTCCTCCTCGCTCAGCCCGGCGTCGTCGAGCGCCTGCAACAGGAAGAAGTACGGGTCGGTGCCGCGCGTCGCGGCGACGCGCTTCCCCTCCAGGTCGGCGACCGACTCGACGCCCGTCTCCGCGAACGTGACGAGCGCGGTCCACTCCGGCTCCGAGTAGACGTACGGCGTCGTGATCGGGACGCCATTCGACCGCGCCATCAGCGCCGCGATCCCGGCCGTGGAGGCGACCTCAGCCTGTCCGCTCTGCGAGTACTCGTTGGCCTGGTTGCTGCCGAGGCTCAGCACCCACTCGACGTCGACGTCCGTCTCCGCGAACGCCGCCGACAGCCACCCCTTCTCGCGCAACACGAGGCTGACCGGGTTGTAGTAGGCGTAGTCGACCGTCACAGTCCGTCCGTCGCTCCCGGCGCAGCCGGCGAGCAGCGAGCCGCCGATCGCCGCGCCGGTGCCGCGCAGGAACCGTCTTCGTTCCATCGTACCACCTCGTACCGGACCCACTGATAAGGACGTATGCCTATGGAGAATACTTATCTGCAGCTATGATGCTTGATGATAATTAATTACGGAGCGTGCGAGACGACCACAGGGATCGATCCGCCGCCTCGGAGACGCAGACGACGGTTCGCGCGAGGCGCTCGCCTCGCGGCCCGTGAGCCCTCCGAAACCGGCCGTGTCCGATACCGGAACCGATTGCCGTCACGCGTCACGCGAGCGTCCCGCGTCGCCGTCGGGGTCGCGGACCGCGTCGAGCAGGGCGCCCGCGTCGCCGTCGGCGTCGACCTCGACGAGCCGGTCGGCCGCCGCGAGGACCGCCGCGTTCGGGTCGGCCCGGTCGCTCTCGGTCGGGGGAACGCCGCCGGTCGCGACGCCGTCGTTCGCGCCGCCGCCGACGGCGACCGTCGCGTCGGCCTCGCGCGCGAGCGCCACTGCCGCCTCGCGGGCCTCCGCGTCGACGGGCTCGAACGCGGGCGCGGTGACGAGCGCGGCGTCGGCGTCGCGGGCGGTCTCGGCGGCCGCGTCGCCCTCGGGGACCACCCCGACCGAGAGCTCGTGGCCCGCGGCCGCGAGGCGGGCGACGACCCTCGAGGCCGCCCGCCCCCGACCGACGACGTGGAGGCGTCGCCGGTCGGCGTCGTCGGCGTCCGCGTCGCCCTCGCCCGTCCCCTCGACCGCGTCGAAGGCGGTGACCGCGGGCGTCCCTGTCGCGGGGTTCCGCCCGACGAACGCCTCGGCGTCGAACGCGGCCCGGAGCGCGTCCGCGGTCAGCACCTCGTCGGGCGGGCCGGCCGCGTGGACCCCGCCGTTCGCGAGGACGACGATCCGGTCGCAGTACCGGGCCGCCATGTCCAGGTCGTGGATCGCCGCCAGCGCGCCCCGCCCGTCGTCGACGAGGTCGCGGACGAGTTCGAGGGTGCGCACCGCGTGGTTCGCGTCGAGGCTCGCGGTCGGCTCGTCCAACAGGAGCGCCGGCGTCCCCTGCGCCAGCGCCCGCGCGAGCAGGACGCGCTGGCGCTCCCCGCCCGAGACCTCGGTGATCGAGCGGTCGGCGAAGCGCGCGACGCCCGCGGCGTCCATCGCCTTCGCGACCGCCCGGTCGTCGTCGGCGCCGTGGCCGTCGAACCGGCCGAGGTGCGGCGTCCGCCCCATCTCGACCACGTGGCGCACCCGGAAGTCGAACGCGAGGCTCGTCTCTTGCGGAACGCTGGCGACGCGGCGGCCGGCCTCGCGCGGGGAGAGGTCGCCGGCGCGGTCCCCGTCGATCCGAACCCTCCCCGAGTCGGGCGCCAGGGTCCCCTTGATCGCCCGGAGCACGGTCGTCTTCCCCGCGCCGTTCGGCCCGACGAGCCCGACCAGCTCGCCGCGCTCGACCCGGAGGTCGACGCCGGCGACGACCGGCACGTCGCCGAACGAGACCGTCAGACCGGCGACCTCGACGAGGGGCTCGTCGCCGCCGATCCCCTCACCACCGCTCCCGTCGCCCTCCGCGGTCGGTCCCGCGCTCACAGCTCGTGCACCTCCCGGTTCATCAGCAGGTAGACGAAGAAGGGCGCGCCGACCGCGGCGGTGACGATGCCGACCGGCAGCTCCGTGCTCCCGGCGCGGGCGACCGTGTCGGCGGCGACGAGGAACGACCCGCCCGCGAGCGTCGCGGTCGGTAACAGGACCCGGTGGTCGGGCCCCACGACCAGCCGGAGGATGTGCGGGACGATCAGCCCGACGAAGCCGATGACGCCCGCGAAGGCGACGCCCGCGGCCGTGATCAGCGCGGAGGCGGCGAGGAGGATCCGCTTGGTGCGCTCGACCGCGATCCCGAGCCCGCGCGCCTCCTCCTCGCCGAGCAGGAGGACGTTGAGGTCTCGCGCGTACGCGAGCAGGAGGAGGAACAGCGGCGGCACCACGACCGCGGTCGCCGCGACCTCGCTCCACGAGGCGCCCGAGAGGTGTCCCATCAGCCACGCGACGACCCGTCGGAGCGACTCGCCGGCCTGCAGCTGGAGGTACGAGATGACCGCGCCGAGGAACGTCTGGACCGCGACGCCCGCGAGCAGCAGGGTCGCCACCGGCGTCCGGCCGTGTCGCGTGGCGATCGCGTAGACGCCGAAGGCGGCCGCGAGCGCGCCGGCGAACGCGGAGAGGCTGACGCCCGCGCCGTGCGAGAGCCCCAGGTCGACCGCGCCGACCAGGGGGAGCGTCACGGTCGCCGACAGCGCCGCGGGGAAGACGATGAAGGCGACGGCGCCGACCGCCGCGCCGGAGGAGACGCCGATGATCGAGGGGTCCGCCATCGGGTTCCGGAAGAACCCCTGCATCACCGTGCCGGCCGACGCGAGCGCGGCGCCGACCAGCGCGGCCATCAGGATCCGGGGGAGCCGGACGCCGACGACGATCTGCGCGTGGACGCCGTCGACCGGATACGCGAACGGCGAGGCGTACGCGAGACCGATCTCCGGCAGCATCAGCGCTCCCGCCCCGGCCGGGCTCGTCTCGATCCCGGTCGGCACCGACACCGCGTTCAACACCGCCTTCGCGACCGCCGCGGGCGGTATCCGGACGGGACCGATCGCGGCGCTCGCCACGATCGCGGCGACGAGCGCGACCGCTAACCCCGCCGACCAGACGGACGCCCGCGTCCACGCGTTCATTCGTTCTGCAAGAGGAGTTGTAGTAGGTAAGTACTTATTGGACGGGGCGCGTCGTGGACCCAATGCGAACCGGACACGTCATCGCGGCGGCCCTGCTCGTGACGACCGCCCTCGTCGGCGGCGTCGCGGGCCCGGCCGCGGGCGCACAGCCGGCGACGGCGCCGTCGCCGACGACCGAGACCACGACCGACGGGCCGGTCGTTCACCAGGCGGGCGAGACGTGCGGGTTCCCGCTGGAGGTCACGGACGCGACGGGGACGACGGTGACGCTCGACGCGGCGCCGGAGCGGATCACGACGACGAACCCGTCGGCCGCCCAGACGCTCTGGGAGCTCGGCGAGCGGGACCGCGTCGTCGGCGTCACCCAGTACGCCGCCTACCTCGACGGGGCGAGCGAGCGGGAGAACGTCTCCGCCGAGGGGCTCGGCGTGAGCGTCGAGCGCGTCGTGGCCACCGAGCCCGACCTCGTGCTCGCCCCGAACGCGTCGGCGGGACAGGTCGAGGCGCTCCGCGACCAGGGGCTCACGGTGTACCACTTCCCCGAGGCGACCTCCATCGAGGCCATCGCGGAGAAGACCGGGACCGTCGGCCGCCTCGTCGGCAACTGCGAGGCCGCCGCCGACGTGAACGCGGAGATGAACGCGGCCGTCGCGGCCGCGGAGAACCGGACCGCCGGCCTCGACCGCCCGGACGCGCTGTACCCGCTCGGCGGCGGATTCGTGGCCGCGAACAACACGTTCATCAATTCGATCATGGAGGCCGGCGGCGTGGACAACGTCGCGGCCGCGGAGGGCGACGGCTATCCGCAGCTCTCCGACGAGGTCATCCTCCGGACCGACCCCGAGCTGATCCTCGTCACTACCCCCGACGCGGCGATCTTGGAGGAGGAGCCGTACGCCAGCACCACCGCCGGCGCGGAGGGCAACTACGTCGTGATGGAGGTGAACTACCTCAACCAGCCGGCGCCGCGCAGCGTGATCGAGTCGACGACGACGCTCTCGACCGCGGTCGAGGAGCTCCAGACGGAGGACGGTGCGACTGACGGGAGCGACGGAGAGGACGGAAGCGACGGCGAGACCGACGGCAGCGACGGCGGCACGGCCGACGACGGCACGGACGACGGGGCGACCGAGGACGGCGGCGACGCGACCACCGGTGACGAGGCGCCCGGATTCGGCGTCGTCGCCGCGCTGGTCGCCGCGGTCGCGGCGGCGCTGATCGCGCGGCGGCCGTGAGGCGGTTCCCGGGCGTCGACCCCTACTGATTCGCCGAGGGGGCGTCCAGCGCGACGGGGATCGACCGGGCGGCCACGTCGCCCGCGAACGCCTCGCCGTCGGCCTCCAACTGCGCGAAGGTGTCGTAGTGGATCGGAACGACCAGGTCCGGGTCCATCGCCTCGGCCAGCTCGGCGCTCGCGCGCCGGTCGGAGACGATGCCGCCCCCGCCGATGTTCGCGAGGAAGATCGAGACGTCGAGCTCCGCGAACGCGTCGAGCGCGTCCGAGTCGCCCGGCCAGAAGACGGTGCGGTCGCCGAGGCCGAGCAGGAACCCGCAGCCGAACCCGGGCGGGTGCGTCACCGAGCCGTCCGGGCCGGCGTTCGGCCCCTCGGGGTCGTTGTGGGCCGCGACGGACCACACGGTCGCCTCGCCGGCGGGGGTGTCGACGTCGACGCGCGCCTCGTCGTCGACGCGGACCACGTCGTACTCGTCTGCGAGCGAGCCGATCGGCTCCACGTCGCGGTCGATCCCCGCGGGGTCGACCGCCTCGTATATCACGAGCGTCGCGTCGTCGCTCGCGACCGACCGGATCCCGTCGGGGTCGTAGTGGTGGTCGTGGGTGACGACGACGAGGTCGCCGTCGCGCGCCCAGTAGTCGTCGAGCACGCCGTATCGCCCGGGATCGGTGTAGGCGACCGGGCCGTCCTCGGGCGCGAGCCGCGCCGTCGCGTAGCCGAGCCACTCGACCGCGAAGCCGTCGTAGCGGACCGTCATGGCTCACGCTCCGGGCGCGGGCGCCTTGAGGGTGGCTATGCGGGATCGACGCCGCCGGGCGTCTCGCCCCCGTCGTCGACGCGGATCAGGTCCCACGCGTCGTCGAGGTCGGGTTCGCCATCGAGGGCGTCGCCGCTCCCGGCGGTCTCGCCCCGCTCGGGCGCGAACGCCGGGCCGAGCACGTGTTCGGGGACGATCGGCATCGGGATCGGGACGTAGCCCGCGGCGCGCATCGGCGCGAAGCCGCTCGCGCTCTCGACGACCGCGCCGTCGGCGCCGCGACGCACCCGGAACCGCTTGTCGTCGGGGTGGCGGCTGTACGCGTACGGGAACGCCTCTGCCGGCGGCTCCCGGAGGCTCTCGACGCCCGCGAGGACCGCGACGACGCGCCCGTCGACCTCGCAGACCAGCCGCGGGACGGCGGGGCGACCCGCCTCGTCGACCGCGGCGGCGTCGACCTCCGGACCCGCCGGGACCGGGCCGACCGGCGTGTCGGTCTCGCGCCACGCGAACGTCGGCTCGCCGAGCCCCTCGAAGCGGACGCAGGCGTACCCGCCGCCCGCGACGGGGATCCGGTCCGGACCCGCGTGGAACGTCCGTCGGCCGTCTCGCTCGTCGGCGAGCAGCGGGGGGTCGGCGAGCAGCGACCGCACCCGCTCGGCCGTCGCGTCGTCGGCGACGACGAAGCAGGCGCGGCGGTCGCGGTCGAGCGCGTGTGCGAGCCGCGAGGCGACCACCGTCGGCGTCGCGTCGTCCGCCGTGAGCGGCTCGACCGCGACGGGCGCCTCGTCGTCCCGGCGGGTCGCCACCGCCGGCGGCTCGGCCCGCGTCTCCGGGTGCGCGACCGCGTACCCGTCGTCCGCGAGCCGCGCCGCGGCCGCGTCCGTCAGCCGCCGTCGCGTCGCGTCCCCGAGGGGGCCTGGCATGGACGGGAGTACGGGCCCGAGGCCCAAGGAGTTTCGCGTGGACCCAGCCGCGCTCGGTCCGGCGGCGTGTGGCTCGGCCGATCACGCCGAGTCGCCCGCGAGCCGCGCGACTCGCTCCAGCGAGTCGGCGTCCGCGACCGACTTGTCCTCCCGGACGCCGACGAACCGGGGGAACCGCAGCGCGTACCCCGACGAGTACGTCGGCGACGCCTGGATCTCCTCGTAGCCGACCTCCAAGACGACCGCGGGCCGGATCGAGAGCTCGGTCCCGTCCTCGCTCACGACGTGGGGCTCCAGCCGCTCGGTGAGGTCGGCGAGCGCCTCGTCGGTGAGCCCGGTCGCGACCTTGCCGATCGTCGCGAACTCGCCGTCCGTCTCGCCTCCTCCGCCGTCCGTCTCGCCCCCGCCGCCGTCTCCTCCCGCCCGCACCCCGAGCAGGAACGTCCCGAACAGGTCCGCGCGGCGCCCCTCGCCCCACTCGGCGCCGACGACGACCGCGTCGAGCGTCTCCACGTCCGGCTTGCGCTTCAGCCACTCCTGCCCGCGGTCGCCCGGGGTGTAGGGCGCGTCGGGGTCCTTCAGCATCACCCCCTCGTGGCCCGCGTCGAGCGCGGCCGCCTCCGCGGCCTCGATCGACTCCACGTCGCTCGCGAGGTCGAGGGTCGCGGCCGCGTCCGGGACCGCGTCGACGAGGCGCTCGTGGCGGACGCGGAGCGGCTCGTCGAGGAGGTCGTCGCCGTCGGCGTGGAGGCAGTCGAAGGCGTGGAGCCGGAGCGACACCTCCTCGCGCATCCGGTCGACGTCGTGTTTCCGACGGAAGCGCCGTAACACCTCTTGGAACGGAAGGGGGTCGCCGCCGTCGTCGACCGCGACGACCTCGCCGTCGAGGATGACCGGGCCGTCGACGCGGGCCGCGACGCGCTCGGCGATCTCCGGGAGCGCGTCGGTCACGTCGTCCATGTTCCGGGAGTAGAGCCGCGGGCCGAGCCCGTCGCCCTCGGGGGCGCCGCCACCCTCGCTCTCGGCGGTCTCCCCGTCCTGGCTCTCGGCGGCCTCCCCGTCCCCGCTCCCGGGCACGTTTCCGTCCTCGCCTCCCGGTGCGTAGTGGACCTGCACGCGCGCCCCGTCGAACTTCGTCTCGACGGCGACCTCGCCGAACGACTCGACCGCGTCCGTCGCGGTGCCCGCCTGCGCGAGCATCGCCTGCACGGGGCGCCCGACGACGAGGCCCTCCGCCCGGAGGCCCGCGAGCCCGTCGTCACGCGCGAGGACCGCGACCCGGCCGTAGTCGTTCGTCACTTGGAGCGCGCGCTCGACGGCCGCGACCGCCTCGTCGCCGGCGTACAGCGTCGGCTCCGCGTCGTCGCTCTCGGGGGACTCGAACTCCGAGTCGGTCAGGAACGCCTCGGCGACCGCGTCCCGGACGGTCCCCTCGCCGACGCCGATCCGCATCTCGCCGAGCACGAGGCGTGCGAGGAACTTCGCCTCGGCGGGCTCGCAGCGGTTGAAGAGGCCGAACAACGCGTCGAGCTTGCGGGACTCGCTGCCGTCGCCCGACGCGGCCGCCAGCTCCCGCAGCGCCGCGTCCAGTTCGGCGACGGTGAGCGCGTCACGGCCGTCGCCGAAGGCGGCGAGCCCGCGCTGCCCGCCGAGGTCGACGTCGGCGGCGACCGCGCCGATGTCGCCCGCCGACGCGAGCCGGTCCTCGACGTCGGCGGCGGTCACGTTCGGGCCCGCGGCGCGGGCGATCGCCTCCCGACACAGGGTCGGCCCGACATCGAGCGTCCGCGCGTCGTGCGCCGGGAAGACGCGCCCGAGCAGGAGGCGGGTGACCGTCGCGAGGTCGTCGTCGGCTCCGCCGCCGGCGTCCTCACTCCCGCCCGCCCCGTCCTCGCCGCCGGTCTCGGCCAGCAGGTCGGCGACCGCGAGCGTCGTCCCGATGTCGCTCGGCTCGGCCGCGATCCGCTCCGCCCGGGCGGCGAACGTGGCGAACTCCATGGGCGAGGTCGGAAACCGGCGGGCAAAAGCGCCCCGGTCCCCCGCGCCGGCCTCCGCGTCGACCGCCCGGCGTCGCGTCCGCCGATCGTGGCGAGGATCCCCACGCCGCCGATCGGCCGTAGCCCTTTTTATCAGCCGGGCACGTCGACCGTCGCATGAGCACGGAGTCCGCCCTCGCAGACGGCGTCCGCGAGGCGCTCGCCGTCGACCCCGACGAGTTCGCCGCGCGCGCCGAGGAGGAGGCGGAGATCGTCAAACAGGAGCTCCGAGACGGGGCCTTCGACAACCACCAGTCGATCGTCGGCTTCGAGTACGAGTTCTACGCGGTCGCCGACGGGCGGTGGAGCGAGGAGTCGCGGGCGGGCGAGTACGCCCTGATGCGCGTTCCGCGCCGCCTACTGGAGCTGATGGGGTTCGAGAAGGAGCTCGGGCTCCACAACGCCGAGATGTCGACGAGCCCGCAGCCGCTCTCCGACCACGGGCTCCGGGCGCAGCTCGCGGAGGTGCGCGCGCGGCTGGAGGCGGCCGAGAACACCGCGGGCGTCGAGGGGATGCGGCTCGTCTCCGACGGGCTCTGGACCATCCCGCCGACCGGCGAGACGGCCCACGGGTACCTCACGGACAGCGTCGACGTCGACGGCGTCACCGTCGCGGTCAACATGAGCGACGCGGTCCGGTACCACGCGATGGCGAACGCGAGCGACGGCGACGAGCGCGCGACGACCCTGGAGGCGCCGGGGGTGTCGCTCGCGGCGGACACCGTGATGCCGGAGAGTCTCATCACTTCGATCCAGCCGCACTACCAGGTCGCGCACGCCGAGACGCTCCCGCGTCACTTCCGGTACGCGCTGCGGGTCGCGGGGCCCCTCCTGGCGCTCGGCGTCAACTCCCCCTTCTTCCCGCCGGACCTGTACGACGACGGCTGGGACGGGGAGCGCGTCCTCGACGAGGGCGCCGCGGAGAACCGGATCCACGTGTTCGAGTCGGTGCTCAACCAGCGGACCGACGAGGACAAGGTCCGGTTCCCGCGCGACGTGCACGACGTCGAGACCGCGATCGACCGGATCGCCGGCGACGAGACGCTCATCCCGATGCCGGAGCCCGAGGGGACCGACCGGTTCGACGACGCGTTCGCGACGTTCCGGACGAAACACGCCAGCTACTGGCGGTGGGTCCGCCCCGTCTTCGAGGGGGCGAGCCGGTCGAGCGCGAACGCCCGGATCGAGTTCCGCCCGATCGCGGCCCAGCCCACCGTCCGCGACTCGATCGCCTTCCAGGCGGCGTTCGCCGGGCTGATGGAGTCGCTCCCGCAGCGCGAACACCCCGTGGCCGGCCTCGACTGGGAGACCGCCCGCGACAACTTCTACGCCGCCGTCGCCGACGGGCTCGACGCCGACATCGAGTGGGTCCGCGGCGACGGCGACTGCACGGTCGACACCGACGCCGTGTACGAGGACCTCCTCGACCACGCCGAGGCCGGGCTCCGCACCGCCGGCTGCCCGGAGGAGGAGGCGGCCTCGTGGCTCGCGCCGCTGCGGTGGCGCGTCGCGAACCGGACGACTCCCGCGAGCTGGAAGCGCGAGCGGGTCCGCGCCCGCCTCGACGCCGGCGACGACTTCGAGACCGCGGTCCACGACACCCAGCGCGAGTACATCGACCGCCAGTCCGAGACGCTCGTCGAGGGCGGCTTCTCCGCGTGGAAGGACAGCGGCGAGACGGGGTAGCGCTTATAAAAGCCGACAGCCGAGACCACACCAACCGGTCCGGCGCGCCCCGGTGAGCGGCCCGGAGGGCCGCGAACCGACGGTGCGAGGGACGCGGTGAGCGATGCGGGCGACCATAGGGAGCCCCGAGCGAACCGCGAGGCTGGGGAGGTGTGAGGTGCGGTTCGGTGCTGTGCGGGGTGGGGCTCAAAGGGGCAGTCGCGAGGACGAAGCCCGGCGCAGTAAGCACCGCAGCGAAGGAGCGAAAGCGACTGAGCGAGGAGCGCAACAAGCCGCGCGAGTCGTCGCGACTGGGGCTTTGGAAGTTTTCACCGGCGATCCGCTGTCAAACATTTATAAACAATCGTCTGTATTGCCGTTCGAGTATCGCTCACGCTCACCGGAATAAAACGCGTATGAATGGCGGACTGGCGGGGTGGCCCGGCGTTCCGGTGCGGGGTATCCCGGTTGCCTTCTCCACCCCGCGACCCGACGAGCGACGGGCGTTCGGCGATGGGCTGCTCGCTTCCGCGCCTGACCCGGTGTCGCCGACGAACCGCGACGGACCGCTCCTGCGAGCGGGCGCCGCGGACCGCTGTCCCCGGCGGACGAGGCTTCCACGTTGGCTCTCGGGGCCCGCGCCGGTCTGACCGGACGCGCCCGCTGTTCGGTCCCCGCTGAAGACTACCTCACGGGTGACGAGCGGGGCCTAACCGCCCGACCTAGTCCGTCCGGCGATACTCGGGTGCGGCATAAGGGCCTTTCGTTCGGCGGCTCCCGAGCTACGCCAGCAGCGCCCGGGCGTACGCCGCGGCGGAGAGCGGTACGGGGACGGACAGCGCGACGACGACGCGCGCGTGCCACACCAGCCAGAGGTTGTCGCGGAACATCGGGCTCGGCTCGATCGCCAGCGCCCACGTCGCCGCGCTCAGCGTCGTTGCGGCCCCGAGCACGACCGCGACGCCGGCGAGCGTCCCGGGGTCGAGGTTCCCCCGTTCGACCGAGGCGACGACGACCGCGCTCAGCAGCGCGAACAGCGCGATCCCGGCGGCGCCGACGGCCCCGGACGCGTAGTAGTCGGCGAGCTGCGTCGCGTACTCCGGCCCCGTGATGACCGCGTACGGGGCGCCGAGCGCGACGACGGTGGCGACGGCGGCTGCGATCCCGACCCGGCGCGAGGCGTCGCGGAGGTCCATACGCGCCGGTCGGTCCGGGACCGCGGTAAAAGGACCGGATCGCCGGCGACCGCGGCGACCGCGGCGGCCCTTCCGAACCGCCCCTCCCCGCGCCGTCGACCCTCGCACCGCCCCCTCCCCGCGCCGCCGACCCCCGTACCGTTTTGCGTCGCCGGTGCGGAGGGGGAGCCATGAGTCTCGACGTCGACCCGCCGGAGCCGCCAGAGCTCGCCGCCGTGGACCCGAACGAGTACGAGGACGCGGAGGTCGCCGGCGGCGAGTACCGCCGCGACGACATCGAGGCCCTCCTGCGCGAGGGGGCGTGGGAGGACGCCTTCGCGGAGTGGGCCGCCGGCAGCGACATGGACGAGTCGGACTGGCGGATCGCCGTCGACCTCAGGCTCGTCTCCCGGTTCGACTTCTTCTGGGACGACTTCGCCGATCGCGTCGGCTACCACGCCCCCGGGCTGCCGGAGGACTGGAAGGAGCGCGACCTCCACCCCGACCTCGACTCGTGGGGCACCGTCTCCGCGATCAACGCGGGGCTCACGGAGCTCGGCCAGATCGTCTGCGAGACGCTCAAGGAGGAGTACATCGACTGGGAGGCCGACTTCGAGGCCCCGGACGACCTCCCCGACTTCGACGAGTAGGGCCGGCCTCCTCGGTCCGTCCGTTCAATGCCCCCAGAGCGTCCCGTCCGGGGCGTACCGCGCGTCCATGATCCGGTCCCACTGCGCGTCCGAGAGGTCGAGGTCGGTCGCGGCGACGTTCTCGGCGAGCTGGTCGGTCGTCCGCGCGCCGACGATGGGGACGCAGGTGAACTCGTCCCACTCCGTCAGCCACGCGAGCGCGACCTGCGCGGGCGTCGCGTCGAGCTCGTCGGCGACCTCGCGCACCGCGTCGAGCACCTTCCAGCCGCGCTCGGAGAGGTAGAACCGCTCGAACCGGTCGTCGAAGCTCGCGCGCGAGCCGTCCGGCGCGATCACCTGCTCGGGATCGTCCGGGTCGGCGCGCTCGTACTTCCCGGTGAGGAACCCGCCCGCGAGCGGGGAGTACGGACAGACCGCGATCTCCTGGTCGATACAGACGTCGAGGTACTCCTTCACGTCCTCGTAGTAGCCGGCGTGATGGAGCGGCTGGACCACGTCGAACCGGGCGTAGTCGTTGACGTCGGCGGTCCACAGCGCCTTCGTCAGCTGCCACGCCGCCATCGTCGACGCGCCGAGGTAGTGGACCGTCCCCTCCGAGACCAGCTCGTCGAGGACGCGCATCGTCTCCTCGATCGGCGTCTCCTCGTCCCAGCGGTGGATGTAGTAGACGTCGAGGTAGTCGGTGTCGAGCCGGTCGAGCGTCCCCTCGACCTGCGCCCGGACGTGCTTGCGCCCGAGCCCGGAGTCGTTCGGGCCGGGCTCGCCGCGCCCGTCGAACGGGAAGTACACCTTCGAGGCGATCACGTAGTCCTCGCGGTCGCGCTCCGCGAGCCACTCGCCGACGTACTCCTCGCTCGTCCCGTTCGGGTTCCCGTAGACGTTGGCGGTGTCGATGAAGTTGATCCCGTGGTCCTCGGCCGCGTCGAGCAGCTCGTGGGCCTCCTCGCGCCCCGTCTCGACGACGCCGTTGGTCTCGCGCCCGAAGCGCCACGTCCCGAAGCAGAGCTCCGAGACGCTCAGTCCGGTGTTCCCGAGCCGTCGGTAGTCCATACCTCCACCACCCGTCGGCGGTTTATAAAGCGTTGCGACAGCGGCGGTTCGGCGGGTGGCGGTCGACCTCGCCGGATGACGAGTCCCCGCCGCACTCACTCGAACGGGTACCGCGCCGTCGACCCGCACTCGCGGCAGCGCACGACGACGCGGCCGGGCCGGAGCCGGACGCGGCCCGTCTTCCCGGGCCGGAGGTACACGTCGCAGTCGTCGCAGGTCCGCCGGGAGAAGTCGGCCGGGAGGCCGCAGCGGTTCCGCTCCGCGATCCGGCGCGCGAGCGCGACGTACTCCCGGGAGCGGTCGTACTCGCCGTCGACGACCGCCTCGCGGGCGAGCGTCAACAGGCGCTCGATCCGTTCCGACGGGATCCCCATGTCTCGCCGGGCGTGACGGACCGGCAAAGTCGTTGCCATCGGCGGTCGAGACGATCGGTTTCTCGGCGGTCGAGACGATCGGTCTCTCGGCGGTCGATCCGAGCGCGGCCGACCCGCACGCTTTTTTATCGGTCCACGCGAACGACGTGGTATGAAGGAGTCCCTGATGGACGTCGTCTGCTGCCCGCTCGACAAGGCCGACCTCGAACTCGACGTCGAGGACCGGGACGAGGAGGAGGTCCTCGCCGGGACGCTCACCTGCACCGAGTGCGGGGAGGCGTACCCCATCGAGGACGGGATCCCGAACCTGCTCCCGCCGGACATGCGGGAAGAGGCGGCGGCGTAGCTCGAATCGTACTGCATCTTTTTTTAGTGTGAGTTCGTCGACCCGCATGTGCAGACACTCTCCGTCGAACTGAACGGGGACACCGTCCACTCGATCCGGGCGCCGGACCGGTTCGAGGCGACCGGTCCCTTCTCGATCGCCCTCGAGAACCGCGGCCGGTCGACCCACGTCCACCTCCACTTCGACGACGAGCTCGACCGGGCCCTCTCGATCGGCGAGGCCAACCACTACGTCGACGACGAGTCGACCAGACGGGTCCACGTCGCCGCCGCCGAGATCGAGGAGCCGATCGCCGGGAAGCTGAAGGTCGTCACCGGGTACGGCTCGAACACCCGGTACGTGGACGTCAGGCTCGACCCCCCGCGGGAGACCGGGCCCGACGAGGTCACCGTCGACGAGACGTTCACGAAACCCCCGGAGCGCACCCCCGACCCCCCGCCGCGGCAGCGCGCCGCGAACGCGATCGCCGGCCTCGTGGAACGCGGGGGCGTGCCCGGGGCGGTCCTCGGTCTCCTCGCGGTCGCCGCCGGCGTCGCGCTCGCGCTCGCCGTCGACAGCGTGATCGTCTCCGTCGCGGTCGGCGTCGTCCTGACGGTGTCGCTGGCGGCCGTGTTGCTCGCGGTCGCGTGACCGCCGTCGGCCCCTCGCCCCGCCGCGCGACCGTCCCGCCGCTCCGGATCCGCGCGCTTTTAACCGTCCCACCGGAACGGAACGCCATGAGCTTCGAGAAAGAAGACGAGGTCGTGCTCCACGACAAACACAGCGAGTACGACGGCGAGACGGGCACGGTCACGCAGGTGATGGAGACGATGTTCGGCGACGCGACGTACACGGTCAGCTTCGAGGACGGCCAGGAGACGGGCGTCCCCGAGGACGCGCTCGACGCCGTCGAGAGCGAGGAGTAACCGACCCCCTTTTCCGACCCGCATGGCCAAAGTCCCCTTCCACTACGTCGACCTCCGGGCGTTCGCGTACGCCACCGAGGACGAGAAGCGGGTCGAGGACGCCCTCCGCCGGTTCCTCCCCGAGGACGCAGAGCTCGACCGCGTCGAGAACGTCGGTCACCACGGCGACCGGATCGCCGTGCTCTCCGCGCGGATCGAGAACGCCGACGGGATGCGCCACGTGCTCGACGCGCTGGCCGACCTCGACGACGTCGACCGCGTGATCGACGAGCTCGACCAGCGCGTCGACGACAACTGCGCGCTGTTCCTCCGCGTCGACAAGCAGGCCGCGTTCCGCGGCGAGGTCCGGCTCGGCCCCGGGATCACCGTCCGCGCGAAGGTGGAGGCGTACCCGGCGAAGAAGGCGGCCGCCGTCGAGAACGCCCGCGAGACGCTGTCGCGGCTGGTCGACGGCAAAGGCGACGAGTGACAGGCGGGCCCCGGGCCGGGCGTCCGGCCCGCACCCCCGGCGTGGCTTTTTGTGCGGTCCCGCCGTCGTCGCGCCCATGAGCGACCCCTTCGTCGTGGTCGGCGCCGACGCGGCCGGGCTGAGCGCGGCCAGCAAGTTCCGTCGCGAGGCGCCCGACCGCGAGGTCGTCGTCTTCGAGAAAGGCCGGTGGATCTCGTACGCCTTCTGCGGGATGCCGTACTTCGTCGAGGGCCGCGTCGAGCGGATGTCGGACCTCCTCTCGCTGTCGCCCAGCGAGGTCGACGAGCGGGGGATCGACCTCCGGCGCGGCCACGAGGTGGTCACGGTGGATCCCGAGGCGAAGACCGTCGCCGTCGAGACCGCCGATGGCGACTCGTTCGAGCAGCCGTACGACGACCTCCTCGTCGCGACCGGGGCGCGCGCGACGACCGGCCCCTTCGACGCGCGCGGGGTCGACGGCGCGTTCACCCTCCACGACATGGACGCCGCCGCCGCGATCGACGCGTACGTCGCCGAGCCGGACGCCTACGACCCCGCCCGCGCCGACGTGAGCGCGGTCGACCGCGAGCGCGTCGAGCGCAACGCCGCGATGCCGGCCCCCGAGACGGCCGCGATCGTCGGCGGCGGCTACGTCGGCGTCGAAATGGCCGAGGCGCTCGCCGGTCGCGGACTCGACGTGCACGTCTTCCACCGCTCCGGGCACCTCCTCTCTGACTTCGGCGAGGCCGTCGGCGAGCGCGTCGCAGAGGAGCTGGGGGCGAAGGGCGTCACGGTCCACACGAACGCCCCCGTCGAGGCGCTCGTCGGCGACGACCGGATCGAGGCCGTGACGTTCGGCGGGGATGCCGACGGCGAGGGCGCCGAGACGCTCCCCGTCGACCTCGCGGTCGTCGGCGTCGGGATCCGCCCGAACACGGAGCTGCTCGACGGGACCGGCGTCGAGCTCGGCGAGGGCGGCGCGATACTGACCGACGGGCACGGCCGGACGAGCCTGTCCGACGTGTACGCCGCCGGCGACTGCGCGACCGCCTTCCACGCCGTCACCGGCGAGCCGGCGTGGATGCCCCTCGGGCTCACCGCGAACCGGGCCGGGCGGGCGATCGGCGCCACCGTCGCGGGCGACCCCACGCCCGTCGGCGACATCGCGGGCACCGCGGTCGTGAAGGCCTTCGACATGGAGGCCGGCCGCGTCGGCCTCGTCGGGGACGACGCCGCCCGCGACGCCGGCTTCGATCCCGTCCGCGAGACCGTCACCGCCGGCTCTCGGTCGGGCTACTACCCGGGCGCGGCCGAGACCGACGTGACGCTCGTCGCCGACCGCGACTCCGGCCGCCTGATCGGCGGGAGCATCGTCGGGCCCGACCGCGCCGCGATCCGGATCGACACGCTCGCGACCGCGCTGGAGGCGGACATGACCGTGCCGGAGGTCGAGCGGCTGGACCTCGCGTACGCGCCGCCGTTCTCGCCGGTGTGGGACCCGGTCCTCGTCGCGGCGAAGGTGCTCAACGGGACGCTTGGGGAAGCGTAGGGGAAGGGGTCAGTCGATCGCGTCGGCGTCGCCGCCGGCGGTCGCCCCGCCGTCGGTCTCCGCTCCCGCCTCGCGATCGCCGCCGACGCCGGCGACGACCCGCCCGACCGCGTAGCCCGCGAGGCCGACCGCGACCGCGGCCGCGAGGGCGACGCCCAGCGGTTCGGCGACCGCGACCGCGAACGGGAGGGGGTCGGCGAGGGGGACCGCGTACGGCGCCGGCCCGACCGTTCGCAGGAGGACCGCCGCGAGCGGGCCGTACGCCAGCAGGACCGCGGGGAGCGCGCCCGCGCCGACCGCGGCGTACGCGACCGTCCCGACGGCGGTCAGCGCCGCGAGGACCGCGGCGACCGGTGCCACGACGCCGGCGCCCGACGTCACCGGGACGGCGGCGCCCGAGGCGGAGACGACCCCGACGAGTCCGCCGGCGAGCGCGACCGCGTCGAAGGCGGCGTACGAGACGGCGAAGCCGACCGCGCTCCAGACGGCCGCGCGCTCGAACCCGGTCTCCCCGAGCGCGACGCGGGCGAAGGTCCCGGGGCCGTCGTCGTCGGCCGTCATTCCGGGCGGGTCGCGCCGCGCCCCTCGCGGTCGGGCGTGAGGTTCCCGTGCTCGTCGATCTCGCCGGCGACGATCCGCGTCGAGGAGATGCGCTCGCCGTCCTCGGCCGGGACGTGGTCGACGACGACCAGTTCGAGGGGGTCGTGGCCGCGCTCGCGGCGGATCTCGTTGATCCGCTCGCCGCCCGCCCTCGTCTCGGGCGAGACGATCAGCGCGTCGAACTGCGGCTCGACGGCGATCCCGGTCGGCTCGGTGAGCTCGCGGACCGCGAACTCGCGGTCGTGCGCCTCGGCCCGGGGCTCCAGCTCGGCCTCCAGGTCGCGCTTGCGGCGGTCGTACGGGCGGACGTAGCGCTCGACGTGGCGGGTCTCCGGCGCGAGCTCGTCGGACGTGAGCCCGACGGTGACGTCCCCCAGCTCGAACGCCCGTTCGAACAGCTTCCGGTGGCCGTCGTGAACGGGATCGAACGTACCACCGAGCGCGACGTTCATGCCCGTCGGTTGCGCGGCCGGAACTTAAATTGTCCCGAACTCTGGACCGACGCGGAGGCGGCGTCCGTCGAGTCCGGCGCGCGCCGCGCCACCGCTATCGGTCGTCGTCGCGCTCGTCGCTCCCCGCGGCCGTCCCGTCGTCGTCGCTCCCCGCGGCCGCGTCGCCCTCGTCGGCTCCGTCCGGCTCGTCCCCGTCACCGTCGTCGCCGACGGAGATCTGGACCGGCTCCGCGTCGCCGTCGGGCGACTCGCCGCCGAGGCGACGGTCGAGGTTGAAGACGGCGTTCAGCTCGCGCTGGACGTCGCCGACGACCCCGCGGACCAGCTCGCTCGGCGCGATGGCCTCGTACTCGTAGGGGTTGTTGCCGGCGCCGCTCGCCTCGCGCTTGTCGCGCTCGACCGTCCCCTCGTCGTGGAGCTCCGCGAGCGCCTCGCGGACCGTGCTCGGGTAGAGCCCGGTGCCGTCGGCGACCTCGTCGCTCGTGCTGTTCGGGTTGTCGCGCAGGTAGACGTAGATCCGGGCGCGGGTCTCGGTGTCGAGCAGCCACGCCAGCAGGTCGACGACGTTGTCGTCGAACCCCTTGACGGCCTTGTCCGCGCCCTCGCCGAGCCGCTCTCTCGTCTTGCGGAGTTCCTCTCGCGTCCGCTCGGTCGGCGACTCGTCTCCCTCGCCCTCCGGGTCGAGGGCCACGCCGCCGTCGGCGTCCGCAGCGGGGTCGTCGTCATCGTCGAACTCGTCGCTCGTCATACCGCAGAGTGGGGTCCGCGCGCCCAAAAGCGTTTCTCGTCGCTTTCGTTCCGACGGAACGCGGGCGTCCGAACGGCCCCGCGCCGCCGCGGTCCCCGCTCGCCGGCTACGGCGACAGGACCAGGTCCTCACAGAGGGCGTCCAGTCCGGACTCCTCGCGGAGCCGCCGCTGGCGCTCGACCCCGCTCTCGGCGTCGTACACGTCGCGGATCCCGGAGATCCCGAGCCGGTCGCACTCGCGGTCGACGACCTCGTCGAGCGTGACCGTCTCCTCGCCGCTCCGGGCGACGAACGAGGCGTCGTGGCCGTGGCGGATCGCCCGCCACTTGTTCTCGTCGAGGAGCTCGCGGCGAAGCGCCGGCGCGGACTCGCCGTCCGCGTAGCGCTCGGCGTAGTCGACGACCAGGGCGTGGACGTACTCGACCAGCGCGAGGGTGACCGCGGGGTCGCGCTGGGCGTCCGGGGCGCGCACCTCGACCGTGCCGTGGCCGGTGTGGGGGCGCACGTCGAACCAGAGCTCGCCGCGGTCGGCGATCGAGCCCGTCTCGACCATCCGGCGCTCGTAGCGCCGGAACGCCTCGAAGTCGTCGAACGCCGACGGGATCCCGGTGTTCGGGAGGTTCTCGAAGATCTTCGCGCGGGCCGACGCGAGCCCGGTGTCGAAGCCGTTCCAGAACGGGGAGTTCGCCGACAGCGCGAGCAGCACGGGGGAGTGCCACCGGAGCCGGTTGGCGATCCACACCGCCTTGTCCGCGTCGTCGACGCCGACGTGGACGTGGAGCCCGGCCGTGGTGTTGCGGTGTTGCGGGTACTGAATCCGGTCGAGCTGCGCCGTGTACCGCGGCTTCTCGACGTGGTCGAGTTCGCGCCACTTCGCCGCCGGGTGGAGCCCCGCGGCGGCGATCCGGTAGCCGTCGGCGGCGGCGTGGTCGACGAGCGCCTCCCGCACCGTCGACAGCGCGTCCGCGGCGTTCGCCGGGTCCTCGATGCGCTCCGTCTGCGCTTCGATAGTGCACTTGAACAGCTCGTGGTCGAACCCCTCCGGGACCGCGGCCGGGGGGTCGCGGCCGTAGACGAGGTCGTCGGTTCCGGAGGTCGGGCGACCGTCGGCATCCACGATGTAGAACTCCTCCTCGATGCCGAGCGTTCCCATCCGGGCGAACGCGTCCCGCGAACCGAGATCCATTACCCCGTCGTTTCGCCCCCGCGGTCTTATATCGAATGGAACCCGAAACGGAGCGCCGGTGTCGACGCTCTGCGTTCGAAAACCGTCGCGGTGGCGCGTGCCGGTGAGTGGCCGACAGGCCGCGAACCGCACGCGCGAGGGACGCCGTGAGCGAGGGCGACCGCAGGGAGCCCCGAGCGAGCGGCGAGGCTGGGGAGGCGTGAGGTGCGGGTGCTGTGCGGTGCGGGGTGGGACTCAAAGGGGCAGCCGGTGAGACGGGCGCAGGCTCGCTGCGCTCCTCGGTCGCTCGCGTCGCTCGCTCCCTGTGGTGCTTCCGTCGCCTGCGCCCGCCTCACCGGCTGGGGCTTTGGAAGTGTTCATCACAGACGAGTCTCCGATTCGACCCCGACGCACGATCGATGATCGTCCTGTCGTCGCTCCGCGACGGTACGACCGGTAAAAACCGAATCCGAAGCCGAATTCACCGAAAACGAGTCGGCGGCGCGTCTTCACGCGCCCGATCCGGTCACCCCGACTCCTCGCACCCGATACCGTCCCCGTTCAGCCGAGGACGTACCGGAGCGTCGGGAACTTCTCGACCAGCGCCTCGCCGCCGACCTCGACGGTCTCGATGTACGCGTCCAGCCCGAGGACGCGGCCCGCGCCGAACGCCGCGACCGTGAGGAACACGACCGCGTACACCAGCGTCGAGTCGAACAGCGCGAGGACGTCGCCGCTCCACCCGCCGAGGTAGAACAGCGCCATCTGCATCGCGCCGCCGAGCGCGGCCAGCCGGACGAACGCCCCGGCGATGAGCGCCGCGCCGATGAGCAGTTGCGTGATCGGAACGACCACGTTCACGACCTCCATCAGCGCCGGGCTTGACGCCATCAGGGCGTACAGCCCGCTGACCGGGCTCGCGGGGTCGACGTTCGCGAGGTAGCCCGCGGCGTCGAACGGCCACTCCGAGACCTTCCCGAGCCCCGCGAACAGGATCATCCCGCCGATGACCGCCCGGAGCGCGACGATGAACAGCGCCGACAGCGAGTGCGCCTTCCCCAGCAGCGTGATACCGCCGAACTCCCCGCCGAACTCGTTCGTTCTGGTGGACATTGTGTCTCTCCTCACTTCCGGATACGCCGGTGACACGGATAAACCGGAGAGCGGGTTCCCCCTCGGCGGGACGGATCCGGGTAGTTCCCCTCATCGGAGGGGAGTTTAAATACCACGTCCCGAACGCTATCGGCATCGACCGCTTCTCGCCGCGCTCACCTCTCGCCGCGCTCACCACGCCTCGCCGCTCGCGAGGTCGACCTCAGCGTCTCCCTTCTCCGAGGGGCAGACGTCGGCGAGCGCGCAGTCGTCGCAGTCCGGGTTGATCGCGGTGCAGGTGGCGCGGCCGTGGTCGATCATGAGATGCGTGAACTGCTGCCAGTCGCTCTCGGGAACGATGTCCAGCAGGTCCCGCTCTATCGCCTCCGGACGCTCCTCCTCGGTGATCCCCAGTCGCCGGGTGAGCCGCTGGACGTGGGTGTCGACGACGATCCCCTCGACGACGTCGTGGCCGTGCTGGAGCACGACGTTGGCGGTCTTGCGGCCGACGCCCGCCAGGTCCGTCAGCTCCGACATCGTGTCCGGCACCTCGCCGTCGTGCTTCTCGGCGATGTCCGCGCACGCCGAGCGGATGTACTTCGCCTTGTTGTTGTAGTAGGTGATCGAATCGATCGCCTCGGCCATCTCCTCCTGGGGCGCGTTCGCGTACCCCTCGGGCGTCTCGTACGTCTCGAAGAGGTCGGCACACACCGCGTTCACGCGCTCGTCTGTGCACTGCGCGGAGAGGATCACGGCGATGAGCAACTCCAGCCGGTTCGAGTAGTTCAGCGAGATCGTCGAGTCCGGGTACTCCTCGTACAGCCGGTCGAGGACCTCCTCGACCTGCGCCGCCCGTGGTTCCAGTGGCGTGCCCATGGGGATCCCTCCGGCCGGTCGACATTGAACGATCCGGAAGCGGCGGCGGTCCGAGCGTCGCGGACCGGTAGATTCACCACGCGCGCCCCGTAGGTGACGCCGTGTCTCGGTCCTCTGATCGGCGGCGACGTCCGGCGTACAGCCGCCGACCGCGGGAGTTCTACTGGCTGTGGATCGCCGCGACCGCGACGTACGGCGTCGGGGACGTCGTCTCGACGATCGCCTTCCTAGAGTACGTCCCGACGGTCGACGAGGCGAACCCGGTCGTCGCGATCGCGCTCGACGCCTTCGGCCTCGGCGGGCTCGTGGCGCTGAAGATCGCCGTCTACCTCGTCATGCTGTGGATCAGCGTCTCGGGCGCCCGCGACGGCGACGCGTTCCTCTACTACTTCCCGCCCGTGCTCCTGACGCTCGTCGGCGCCTCCCTCACCGCGAGCAACGTCCGGCTGCTGTGGCTGGCCTGAGCCGTCGCGGGGACGTCGCCGTCGCCGCTTCCCCGACCGACACCGGTTTGCGCCGCGCCCCCGTCCGTGAGCACATGCTGCCCGACACGCCCGGGCTCCACCACGTCACGGGGATCGTCGGCGACGCGGAGGCGGCCGCCGGGTTCTACGGGGACCTCCTCGGGCTCCGGCTGCTGCGCCGGACGGTGAACTACGAGGACGTCCTCCAGTACCACCTCTACTTCGGCGACGCGACCGGGACGCCCGGGTCCGTCTTCACCGTCTTCCCGGACCCGCACGCCGACGCCACGCTGGTCACCGGGGGCGCGCCGGCCGCCGCGGCCGAGGTCGCGGTCGTGCTCGTCCACGGCCGCGGCGGGACTCCCGAAGGGCTCGTCCGGCTCGCCGACGAGTTCTACCGCCCGGGCGTGACCTTCCTCGCGCCGGGCGCGGTCCGGTCGAACTGGTTCCCCGCCCGTCACGACGCGCCGGTCGCGGCCAACGAGCCGGCGCTCACCTCGGCCGTCGACTGCGTCGCCGCCGCCTGTCGGGTCGCCGGCGACGTCGGTATCGGCCCGGAGCGGGTCGTCCTCGTCGGGGTCTCGCAGGGCGGGAGCGTGGCCGGCGAGTTCCTCCGGCGGCGCCCGCGGCGCTACGGCGGCGCGTTCGTCGTCTCGGCGGCGCTGCCGGGCGCGGACCTCGCGGGGTCCGAGGTCGTCGACCCAGACACCGACGACGAGGGGGCGGCGTCGGGGCCGCTCGCCGGCACGCCCGTCGCGCTCGACAGCAGCGCGGGCGATCCGTACGTCCCGGTCGAGCGCGTGCGCGCGACCGCCGACGCGTTCGAGCGCGGCGGCGCCGCCGTCGACCTCCGGATCGACGAGGGGGACGGCCACGGGCTCTCCGACGCGACGATGGCGCGGATCGGCGACCGGATCGCGGCGCTCGTCGACGGCGACGGCCCGGAGTCGACGCCCGGGTGAACCCGACGCCCGGACGCCGCGGGGGGAGGGCGGGCCGGTGGCCCGGGACCGAACGCGTTCGCGACACCGCACATGGCGCTCGCGGCGGATCCGCCGTCCATGTCCGACCTCGACGCCGCCGCGGCCGATCGGGTCCGAATCGCCGACCTCGACGGCGAACCGCACGCGGATGCCTTCCCCGGGCGGGAGCCGAAGACGATCCGGCTGTCGCTGGAGGCGGGCGAGCGCGTGCCCGAACACGAGCACCCCGACCGGACCGTGCTGTTCCACGCGTTGGAAGGCGCGATCGACGTCGCCCTCGACGGCGACCCCCACCGCGTCGAGGCCGGGGAGCTCCTCCGGTTCGAGGGCGAGTCGACGGTCGAGCCGACCGCGGTCGAGGACGCCGTCGCGCTCGTGGTGTTGGCGCCGCGCTCCGACGAGTGAGGGGCGGGCGAGCACCTTCCCGTCGCCGTTTTATCCACCGCCCGCGAACCCATCGCCATGGAGACGACGCGCCAGCGGATCGCCGAGACGCTCCGCGAGGGGCCGGCGACCGCGAGCGACCTCGGCGAGTCGCTGTCGCTGCCGACGCCGGTCGTGTACGACCACCTCCACCACGTCTCGCGGTCGGTCCGAGAGGGGAACGCCGGCGGCAGCGACGCGGACGAGGAGTTCCTCGTCGCGCCGCCGACCTGCCGCGAGTGCGGGTTCGACGGTTTCGACGACCCGGTCAACGAGCCGTCGCGGTGTCCCGAGTGCAAGAGCGAGCGGATCGAGGAGCCGGCGTTCGTGATCCGATAACTGTCCTAGAAATCGGCGATCTCACGGTTATGGTAACGTAGATACTCCGGATCGATTTCGTGATCCTGTCGGGTCATGAGTGTAGTCCCATCGACGGTCTGGTCATACGCATGCGCGACTCGGCCGGTATCAGGATCGACCGAGAGCACTCCGTAGTCAAAATCAGCGTGATGGTTGGGACATAATACAATGAGATTCGACCGAATATCTGGACCGTCGTGCGGGGAGCCAAGCGGTCGAATGTGGTGAGCTTCGGCGTATCTCTCTCCGGGTGATCGCTGCCGAACGTCTCCGCATATCTGACACTCACAGTCGTATTCTTCCTTTAATTGCGCCGATAGCTGTGTGTCGCGGACAACTCGTGATCGACGCGTTTCAATTCGTCTTGGGGGCGAAATGTCCGAAGCGTGTGAGGACTGATCCACCCTATCCCTGGTCTGGTATGTCAGAGTAAATTCAAACACGCGTCGACCATTTCGCCGAACTCGTTCGTAATCCAGTACCTCGACTTGCCCGCGGTATTCCCAACCGTCAGCATCAGCCGACTTATAAAAGAAGAATATCGGAAGGGGTGCTGTCTCCGCCTCTGCGAGATACCGATTGCCTGCCGTTAATTCTTGATCCCCACTCTGACCCTCCCCGATGTATGTAAATTCGTTTCCGCCGAGGATATCGGCATACGGTCCATCGCCGCGTGCGAACAGCCGAAGATATCTTCGATCCTCCGAGTCGTAGCAAATCTCGATCCCTCTCCCGGTCAAACCACGATCAAAAACTGACTGGAGCCCGTCAGAGCTGTAGGTCTCACCGACCTCCAGATCGATATCTGAGAGTCTCACGCCATGGACTCACGGCCGAAATAAAAATAGCTGATGTGTACGTGACAGGATTACAGCTCCTCTAACAGCGTCGCCGCCGCCTCGGCCGACGAGCCCGGACCGCGCGCGGTTATCAGGTCGCCGTCGACCGCGACGCTGGTGTCGGCGTCGAGCTCGGCGTCCCAGTCGGCGCCCGCGAGGACGACCTCGTCTTCCACCCAGTACGGGAGCTTGCGGCCGTCCGGCATCACGTCCTCGTCGTCGACGATGCCGTCCTCCC
This sequence comes from Halorubrum rutilum, assembly GCF_024494565.1. Next base: position 67,207 of record NZ_JANHDN010000003.1, on the reverse strand, counting down.
AGTCGTTCGGGAAGCCGGTGACGGAGCGCCCCTCGACGAGGGGCGTCCCGTCGGCCTCGCGGGTGAACGCGAGGATGCCGACCGCGTGGCAGACGACCAGGGCGACGCCCTCGTCGCCCGCGACCGCGTCGAGCAGGAGCTGCCGGGCGTGCCGGTCCTGGTTCACGTCCCAGACGGTGCCGTGGCCGCCGGGGAAGACGACCGCGTCGTAGCCGTCGGCCTCGACCGTCGCGATCGGTTCCGGATCGTTGAGCCCAGGGTGCTCCTCGTCGACCTCGCGGAACTCCGCGACGCGCTCCTCGCCGCCCGCCGCCTCGGGGTCGAGCGACCGCTCGTCGACGACCGGCGGCGACCCGGACGGCGTCGCGATCGTCACGTCGACGCCCTCGGATTCGAGCGTCGTCAGCGGCTCGATGCACTCCTCGGCCCAGTACCCCTCCTCACTCACGACGAACAGCGCGCTGCTCATGTGTACCCCGTCATTCACGACCCTTGCATAAAAGGCGCCCGCGCCCGGCAGCGTCGCGGGGGGACGCGAGTTTTATAAAAGGGTGCGGCAGGTGCGGTCGGCGCGTGCCTGCGAGGCCGCCTCGCGGCCGAGCAGCACGCGCGAGGGACGCGGTGAGCGCTCGGAGAGCGCGAACCGCGAGGCTGGGGAGGTGTGAGGTGCTGTGCGGTGCGGACGGGCGGGACTCGAAGGGGCAGTCGCGAGGCGGGCGTAGGCGACGTATGGACCGCAAGGAGCGAGCAACGCGAGCGACTGAGGACCGCAGCGAGCGTGCGCCCGCCTCGCGACTGGGGCTTTGGATGTGCTCACCGTCGGTCCACTACCAACTATTTATAGGCGAGCGACTGGCTGTTCGAAAATCCCGAATCGGATCTAGTCGTCGCCCTGCGCGTCCACGATCACGACCTCGCCGTCCTCGACGGTGACGTTGATCAGCGTCTTCACGTTGTAGTCGGTGCCGTCGAGCTCGTTGTCGCCGGCCTTCTTGATCACGGCGACGACGTCGACGACCTCGGCGCCGACCTCGTTCGTCAGCGCGTCGAGGATGGCCTTCATTGTACCCCCTGTCGAGAGCACGTCGTCGAGCACGAGCACGCGGTCGCCCGCCTCCACGTCGTTGATGTACATCTCCGACTCGGAGTAGCCCGTCTCCTGGAACAGCGGGACCTCGCCGTCGAGCCCGTACTGACGCTTGCGGATGACCACGAGGGGAATGTCGGTCATCAGGGAGAGCGCGGTGGAGATGTGGATCCCCATCGCCGCGGGGGTGACGATCTTGTCGACGTTCTCCAGCTCCGCCTTCCGGATGATCCGGATGACGATCTCCCGGAGCAGCTCCGGTTCGAGCATGGGGACACCGTCGCTGATCGGGTGGACGAAGTACTGGTACTCGCCTTTCTCGATGATCGGCGCGTCGAGGAGCGACTGCCGCAACTGGTCCATGTCGCCGGTACTCGGGCGGATTAATAAAGCGTGGCGGTTACGTCGCCCGATGCGGGCCGATGGCACAGGACGACTCCGCGATGGTCGCTGATTCCGTTTCGGAACCGACGCAGACCGTGACTGTCGCAGAAACTCCGGCCGATCGCTTATGAATAGCTGCTACTGTGGTGACCGGCTCCAACGCCCCAGCCGCTCGGTTATAAGCGCGTACTGACAGACCCGCAGTGAACACCTCCAAAGCCCCAGCCGCGAGGCGGGCGCACGCTCGCTGCGCTCCTCGGTCGCTCGCGGTACTCGCTCCCTGCGGTGCTTACGTCGCCTGTGCCCGCCTCGCGGCCGCCCCTTTGAGTCCCACCCGACCGCACCGCACAGCACCTCACCCCTCCCCAACCTCGCCGCGGCCGCCCGCGGCGGCCGCGGGCTCCCTCGCGCGTGCGATTCGCGGCCTGTCGGCCGCTCATCGGCACGCGCCGCCACACTACCCTATCGGTCCGGTCACCGCCCGTCTCTACTCGAACTCCGGCTCGCGCTTCTCTAAGAACGCCCGCATGCCCTCGCGCTGGTCATGGGTACCGAACAGCCCGGACCACGCCCGACGCTCCAGCGCGAGCCCGCCGCGCTGCGTCCCGTCGTGGACCGCGTTGAGCGCCTCCTTCGCGGCGCGGGTGGCGAAGGCGGGCTTGGCGGCCAACTCGCCGGCCAGTTCGTCGATCCGGTCACCGAACGCGTCGTCGGCGACCACTTCTCCGACGAGGCCGAGTTCGGCCGCCTCGCCCGCGTCGATCCGCTCGCCGAGGAAGACCAGCCGCTTCGCGGTCTCGTCGCCCACGAGCCGCGAGAGGCGCTGCGTGCCGCCCCAGCCCGGGATGATCCCGAGGTCGATCTCGGTCTGGCCGAGGATCGCGCTCTCGGCGGCGACCCGGAGGTCACAGGCCAGCGCCAGCTCGCAGCCCCCGCCGAACGCGTAGCCGTCGACCGCCGCGACCGTCGGCGCCGGGAACGTCTCGATCGCGTCGGCGACCCGGTGGCCGAGCTCCGCGTACGCCTGCGCCTCGGGCGTCGACAGCTCGACCATGTAGGAGATGTCCGCGCCCGCGACGAACGCCTCGTCGCCCGCGCCGGCCAGTACCAGCGCGCGGGCGTCGGCCGCCTCGGCCTCGTCGAGCGCCGCCTCGATCGCTTCGAGCGTGTCGACGGTGAGCGCGTTGAGCTGTGCCGGGCGGTCGACGGTGAGCGTCGCGACGCCGTCGGCGTCGACGTTGAGCGCGATCGTGTCCCACGTCATACCGCCCCCTCGCGCGGCGGGGTGAAAACCGTTCGGCAGGCGGAACCGCGCCCCGCCCACGGGGCGCTCCGCCGCGCTCAGATCTCCTCGCGGCTATCGATCTCGGAGTAGATGAACCACGCCGTGGTGTACGCGCCGATGAACAGCAGGTAGCCGACCACGAGCCCGACGAGCTGGCGGGAGCCGAGCCCGTCGGGAAGCGTCCGCGAGAGGATCCCCAGCGCCACGGCGAAGACGACCAGCGAGAACAGGCCCGAGAGGGCGTACACGCCCAGATCGGAAGTGAGACGATCGCGCACGCTCCCACCAACGGCGTCGGGTTATAAACGCCCGTCGGACGCGGCAGGCCGCTTAATCCGGTTCGGATCGTAGCTCCGGTCATGAACCGTACCCGACGCGAGGTCCTCTGCGGGGGCGCAGTGACCCTCTTCGGTGCGACGGCCGGCTGTCTCGGAGCGACCGACGACGCGTCGCCGCCCGGCGACGCGGTCTCCGCGGCGCGGCCGCAGGTCGAGCCGCCGCTCGACGACGCCGACGCGGCCGGCTACGACGAGGTGTACGACGCGGTCGCGCCCTCCGTGGCGCGGGTCCGCACGTACGTGGAGCGCCGCGACACCGTCTTCGGCCCGACGGAGGGCGGCCCGGCCGGCCAGGGCTCGGGCTTCCTGTACGACGCCGACCACCTGATCACGAACGACCACGTCATCGGTGACCCGGACACGATCCGCGTGCAGGCGGCCGACGAGACGTGGCTCGACGCGACGGTCGTCGGTCGGGACCCGTACAGCGACCTCGCGGTCGTCGAGCTGGACGGCGAGCTCCCCGGCGACCCGCTCCCGGTGGCGACCGACCTCCCGCCCATCGGCACCGAGGTGCTCGTCGTCGGCGCGCCGCTCGGCTTGGAGGGCTCCGCGACGCAGGGGATCGTCAGCGGTCGGAACCGGACGATCCCCGCCTCGTCGACGGCGCGGGGCCGCTTCTCGATCGCCGACGCGATCCAGACCGACGCCGCGCTGAACCCGGGCAACAGCGGCGGCCCGATCGTCACCCTCGACGGCACCGTGATCGGGGTCGCGACCGCGACGCGAGGGGTGAACCTCGGGTTCGGCGTCTCCGCCCGGCTCGTGAATCGAGTGGTCCCCCGGCTGATCGAGACCGGGAGCTACGAGCACTCCTACCTCGGCGTGAGCGTGCTCCCGGTCGACCCGCTGCTGGCGGCGGGCAACGGCCTCGCCGAGGCGCGCGGCGTCTACGTCGTCGACGTCGCGGACGGCGGCCCGGCCGACGGCGCGCTCCGCGGCGCCGACGGCGAGACGACGGTCGAGGGCGCGACGGTGCCGACCGGCGGCGACACGGTCGTCGCGCTCGACGGCGCGCCGATCGCCGAGCGCGCCGACCTCGCGCAGTACCTCGCCTTGGAGACGCGCCCCGGCGACGCGGTCGCGGTCACGGTCGTGCGCGACGGAGCCGAGGAGACCGTCGACGTGACGCTCGGCTCGCGGCCCGAGCCCTGAACGGGGTCGACGGGCCGCGTCGACCGCGGCGCTCGGCCCGCCGAGGACCGGGGGACCGGTTGCGCGGATTGCAACCCCTATATGCCCTCGGCCGTACGGTCGGGTATGAACGGGAACCGGTTCGGGCGGCTCTTCCAGGTGACGACGTACGGCGAGAGCCACGGCGACGCGATGGGCGTGACGGTCTCGGGCGTCCCCGCGGGGGTCGAGCTCGACGAGGAGGCGATCCAGGCGCAGCTCGACCGACGCAAGCCGGGCCAGTCGATGATCACGACCTCGCGCGGCGAGCCCGACGAGGTCGTCGTCAACTCCGGCGTGCAGGACGGCTACACCACCGGGACGCCGATCGGGATGGTGATCCAGAACAAGGACGCGCGCTCCGGCAAGTACGAGCCGTACGTCACGGCGCCGCGCCCCTCGCACGGCGACTACACCTACTCGGCGAAGTTCGGCACGCGCAACTGGGGCGGGGGCGGGCGCTCCTCCGCGCGCGAGACGGTGAACTGGGTCGCCGCGGGCGCGGTCGCCGAGCAGGTGCTCGACGCCTCCGAGTACGACGTCGAGATCAAGGCCCACGTCAACCGCATCGGCGACGTGGAGGCGGACCCGGTGAGCTTCGAACAGCTCCTCGACCGCAGCGAGGAGAACGACGTGCGCTGCGCCGACCCCGAGGCGGCCGCCGAGATGCAGGAGCTGATCGAGGAGTACCAGGAGCGCGGCGACTCCATCGGCGGCTCGATCTACTTCGAGTGCCGCGGCGTTCCCCGCGGGCTCGGCGCGCCCCGATTCGACAGCTTCCCCGCGCGACTCGGGCAGGCGATGTTCTCGATCCCCGCGACGACCGGCGTCGAGTACGGACTCGGGAAGGACGCCGTGCGCGTCGCCGGCAGCGACCGCAACGAGGACTGGACGTTCGACGACGGCGAGTCGTTCGACCACGTCGAGAGCGAGGCGGGCGACCCCGTCCCGGTCGGCAACGACCACGGCGGCCTCCAGGGTGGGATCACGACCGGCGAGCCGATCTACGGCGAAGCGACGTGGCACGCCCCAACCTCCATCCCGAAGAAGCAGCGCTCCGCCGACTGGGAGACCGGCGAGGAGAAGGAGGTCCAGGTCGTCGGCCGCCACGACCCCGTGCTCCCGCCGCGCGCCGTCCCCGTCGTCGAGGCGATGCTGTACTGCACCGTCCTCGACTTCATGCTGCTTGCCGGCCGGATCAACCCCGACCGCGTGGACGGCAACCCGGGGCAGTACGACACCGATTACCACCCGAGCAGTCCGCGAAACGAGTAGCGACGGCCGGATCGTAGAGCGCAGGACCCGATCGCTTTCTCGTCGGGTTATCCCGTTTCGTCCAACAGTTCGATACCGCTCTCGATCACTGCATCAGTGATAAACAGACTCGTGTCTCGCTGAAGCGCTCGCATACGCCTAGCGGCCTCGTCGGCATCGAGTCGGCCCTGACCGTGTGCAAGAGCGATGACACCGACCGACCCGTGTACATCGATTCTGTCGTCAGACGCCGACCTACGGGCTGCAAGATCGTCCGTTAGCTGATTGAGGCGCTAATCCCCCTTCCTCAGCGAGCGACCAACAGGAGCGAGCAGGGAGGGGATACAGCGCCGCACAGTCCTCAAACACGTTCGACGCTCGGCCCACAGGCCAACGTTCCATCAAAACTATTATAGTATAATGTGCATAGTGTGCATTACGGTGAAACGGAAGACAATCACCATCCGAGAGGACCAAGACGAGTGGATTGAGGACCAACACCTCAACCTCTCGTCGTTCGTCCGAGAGCAGTTGGACGAGCTAATTGAGGAACGAGAGTAACGGATGTACTACGCCTACAAATACCGTCTCAAACCGTCCGACACCCACCGCGAGGAGTTGGACCGCCACCGAGATATTTGTCGGCAACTGTACAACCACACGCTCTATCGGCTCAACGAGTACCAAGACGAACACGGCGAACTGCCGTCCATGACCACCCTACGGTCGGAACTACCCGACCTCAAAACGTGGTGGGACGACCTCTCCGATGTGTACTCGAAAGTTCTCCAAACCGTCGTAGAACGGCTGTTCGACAACCTCAAAGGACTCTCCAAACTCAAGGAGAACGGCTACGGCGTCGGTCAACTCAAGTGGAAGCCGCCACGGGAGTTCCGCAGTTTCACGTACAGTCAGTCTGGCTTCAAGCTCGACAAGAAGGGCGGTCAGACTGTCCTGTCACTCTCGAAACTCGCGGACATACCGATTCGGCTCCACCGCGCCATCCCCGACGACGCGAAGCTCAAACAGGTCACGGTCAAGAAGGAACCGACGGGCGAGTGGTTCGCCACCTTCGGCGTCAAAATGGACCGTGAACCGCCCGAACCGCCTGAGAATCCCGAGAAATGCGTCGGCATCGACGTGGGGATACTCAAGTACGCCCACGACACCGACGGTACGGCAGTCGGGTCGCTCGACCTCTCCGGCGAGCGCAACCGCTTGGAACGCGAACAACGGAAGCTCTCACGGAAAGAACACGGGTCGAACAACTACGAGAAGCAACGGCGGCGCGTCGCGGAGTGTCACGCCGATCTCCGACGGAAGCGCCGCGACTTCCTGCACAAACTCTCGGCGTACTACGCTCGGGAGTACGACCTCGTGGCGGTCGAAGACCTGAACGTGAAGGGGATGATGGAAAGTCCGTCGAACAGCCGCAACACGGCGTCTGCCGCGTGGCGGACGTTCCTCCGGATGCTCGAATACAAGTGCGAACGAGAGGGGACGCACTTCGTCGCGGTCAACCCGAGAGGGACGACCAAGGAGTGCGCGTCCTGTGGCGTCTCGACGGACAAGCCGTTGTGGGTCCGTGAACACTCCTGTCCCGCCTGCGGTTTTGAGGCGGACAGGGACGCGAACGCGGCGTGGAACATCCTTTCTCGCGGTCTCGATGAAGTAGGAGTGGGACACTCCGAATCAACGCCTGTGGAGACTGCGCTCCCTGCGGACACTGCGGTTGTGTCTGCAAAGCGCGTCGTGGAAGCAGGAAGCCCTACCCTCAAGGAGCGAACGGCGTCAGCCATGAGCGAGTAGGGTAGGGTAGTTCACCAGAGTTATTTCACGTTCTCTTGCGACCGTTATCGCCGCGCTTTACCTGCATCCAGATCGCTCGTTTCCTTTGTGTCCACGTCGGCCTCGACGAGTTCGTACGACAAGTCGTCCAGTCCGGTCGGAACGCCGCCCGCCTCGATCTCGGCGTAGACTGTCTCCGGCACGAAGAACTCGTCAAACACGAAAAGGAGCCCGAGTGAGTCGATCTCAGCGAGGCGAATGAGTGGTCCGGAGTCGGAGACGGCCGCGAGCGTCACGCGTTCAGGCCCCAGTCGATGTCCTCTTCCACGACCCGCTGTTCCCGTTCCGCGCGTTCGACTTTCGCTCGCCCGACCTGTTCGATTGCTTCCTCGCGATCGATCTCTTCGCCGAGGTACTGTTTCAGAACGATATCCTCCCACAGGGTCTCGAGACCGCGTTCGAGTGCCCGTTCGAACACTTCGGACTCCGGAAGATCGTTCGCCTCCGCGATCTCTCGGACCCGATCGGATATCTCTGCGGCCATGATCGAGAGTTGCTCGGCAACGTTCTTAAATGCATGTTCGCGCGAGGAGAGCACGCGATCCCTCTCGAGTCCGCCCGATCTACCCTCCCGGCGACCACTCGCAGGCGTTCCCCGCGGTGAGATCCTCTTCGTCGACGTGCGCCGCGAGGCAGGCGTAGTTACGGAGAATCGAGGAGAAAGCCTCGCGCTTTACAGTAGTTGCCGAATCAAATCTCGTTCCGTACTAACCGAGCTGTTGGGTTCGCACATTTCACGATCGTAGCGGATTTTTTGCTGTGACAGACTCAGTGAGAGAGCGAGGGAACGCCGCTTAGCGGCGTTTCCGGGCGATGCTTCTCCGCAATGAGGCGTACTCACCGATCATCCCGGTCAGAGTCGAGTGTGAACTCAGCCGTAGTCTGTTGAGAGAACGAACCTACGGAAGATCCGTGTTGATATCTGCGGTGTCTCTGGAACTGTTTCAGCTGAAGCTAACACGTTGGCTAACACCCACAGATTGTACAACGTCACCGCGAACAGAAAGTAGAACAGTCTTACCGAGAACGTCGGCGATGACGTTCTCGGGAGGAAATCGCCGAGCTGTCGATATGACGTTTCGATCCCCCAGCGGCGGCGGAATGCCGCCGCGTATGCTCTTGCTGTCGATGAGTCCACATCTAAATTCGTCACGAACCGGACGTGCTCATCTTCGCTTGTGCGGTGCGGAACCGCGAAGACTGTGACATCTACCGACGCTGTTGGTTTGCGCTTTCGCTGCATCGTGTACTCGTCTGCTCTGTTGAATCCGATGACTGCACGGGGATCACGATCTCTGAAGATGTGATTATCTCGCTCTTTGTCGTCAAAGAGGTGAATCGATCTACCCAGTGATCTTGATCCTCTACATCCCTGCCGAGACTCCATTTTAGAATTCCCTCGACAGAGTTCCTGAGACGGCTATAGAGTAATCCGATCCCACCGCCTCCTGTGGATTCAACAGAGCATACTCGTCAGCAACCGTCTCAGCGCCGGCGCTGAGACGGTCTTTCATTCCACTACTCGGACGCGCACGCAGAATAAACTCGATGCTGTTCTAACTCTGCGACGACGTGGACTTGGTAGAATCCACGGTCGAGGTAGACGTGTCGAATGGAGACGTACTGTTTGGCTGTTTCGAGCAAGGAACGAACGGCTTTCGCGCCAAGCGCGAAAGCCGTTCGCGTCTATCGGGACTACCGCAAGCGTAAATCGCGTGCGAGGAGCGACGATACACAGTGTTGCGAAGCAGAATGCTTTGTTCGTTCCGAGATCTGGATACGTGGTTAGGACGTGGTCAGTGTCGTCAGACCCGTAGAAGCGCCACTCGTGGAGATCGATGGCAACATCGACGAACGCGGGAAGTCGGCGCTGAGACCGGAGGACTTCGAACAGTCGATCCCGGACGCCATCGAACTGGTCGATGATGGCGTCTGCTGAGAGATTGCGCAAGTGATACAGCAGCGATTTAGCGAGTGAATTTCGAGCCGTAGCGGTGATATCGACGTGCTCGTCACGATCAAGCTGGAGCGTTTTCCCACCCGTATTTGCGAACTCCTGATCAAAAGCAATCCGAGAGAGGATTTCTTGGAAATCCTCTCTCGTGTACTTTCCACACGGTTTCACGCCGAATTCGAGCTCTGGGAACAGCACCGTTGACGCAGCACGGCAGACCTGTTTCGCCTCAGCTGTCTGGACCATCTATTGACCAACACAGCCCAGCGTGAAGAGTCTCAGTCAGGTTCGGCAACTACTGTTTAGCGCGGGGATGAATCCGACACTACTCTTCACAGTCCACCGTTCGATGGCACGGCTGGATATTCCACGCTACTCCAATCCAAATCCTCAAATTAGCTTGTCTACATAGGTTATGTATGGCGAAACAGGTCGTCACCCGCACCCACACTGCGTCCATACAGAACCAGTCTCGGGTGCAAGACGACCTTGATTCGCTCGGGTTCGCTGCCTCGAAGCTCTGGAACGTCGGACGGTGGACGTGCAGTCGGATCTGGGCTGAAATCGATCATATCCCGAACCACAACGAGCTCACCACGTACCTCAAAACGCACGAACGCTATGATGACCTGCACTCGCAGTCAAGTCAGCGAGTCCTTCAAGAACTCGCTGAAGCGTTCAACGGTTGGTACGGTAAACGACGCAACGGAGATACGAGAGCGAACCCGCCCGGCTACCGCAAACACGGTGACGAGCACCCGCGCTCGACGGTGACGTTCAAAGCCGCTGGCTTCAAACTCGACACTCAGTACAACCGCGTTCGACTCTCAAAGGGGTCGAATCTCAAGGAGTATTGGTCGGACTTCATCCTCTGTGAGTTCCAGACTCGCCCCGACGTTGATCTTTCGACCGTCGAGAACGTCCAACAGGTTCGAACAGTTTGGACGGGTGAGGAATGGGAACTACACTTCGTCTGTAAGGTTGAAGTAGAGATGTCTGAAGCCCCCGGTGAGAGGACGGTAGGTGTTGATCTCGGGATCAACAACTTCGCCGCGCTCGCCTATGAAGACGGCCACAGCGAGCTGTATCCGCTGAACTCTCTGAAGCAGGACGACTACTACTTCAGCAAGCGGATTGCCCGGTGTGATGACTCGAACTCCGAGCAGGCTACCCGGCTGAACCACAAGAAGTCGGCTCGTCGCACTCACTATTTCCATACGCTTTCGAAACACATTGTTGAACGGTGTGTTGAGGAAGGCGTTGGAACGATTGTAGTGGGAGATCCCTCGGGAATCCGCGAAGAGGATGACTCTGACGAGTCGAAAAACTGGGGGAAACACGGGAACCTCGACTTGCACTCGTGGGCGTTTGACCGGTTCACGGACCTCCTCGAATACAAGGCGGAGATAGAGAGTATTGTCGTCGAAGAAGTCCCTGAGGTGGGCACGTCGAAGTCGTGCTCGTGCTGTGGTCGCAAGCGTGACGCGAACCGTGTTGAACGTGGGTTGTACGTGTGTGACGACTGTGAGACGGTAGCGAATGCTGATGTGAACGGGGCCGAGAATATCCGACAGAAAGTATCTCCGAGTCCCGCCACGGATGGCGGTGATAGGAGTAACGGCTGGTTGGCACAGCCATCGACGTTCCTGTTTGACAAGGAGACTGGTGGGTTTGCACCTCAAGAACGGGTTACGTCGTAAACCACAATATCCCAACTCAGCGGTGCGGTTCCGTGGGAATCCTCGCGCTTCAGCGCGGGGAGGATGTCAAAGAAGTAGGCGGGCGAGCCGCAGTCCGCCTCGCAGTCGCGGACGCAGATCGGGTCGTGCTCGAAGATGCGCGAGCCGCAGTACGCGCACGTCTCGTCGGCGTCGGGCGCGGTGACGGTCGTGGTCGACATGGCCGCAACCACGCGTCGGACCGTCGAAAGCGTTTCGCGGTCCCGCGGACGCGACGACGCGACCACGCACAGGACGCGCTCGTCCGCGACCTGCTGGAACGGCTGTACGACGAGGACGTGGCAACCGTATACGCGGGCGACCTCACCGATGTCTTGTCGGAACACTGGTCGGCAGAGCTGAACGAGAAAACGCACCAGTTCTGGGTGTATCGCTTGTTCATCGCCCGTCTCGCCACGACCGCTGAAGAGTATGGAATCACGGTCGAAGTCGGGTCAGAAGCATACACGACGGCGGCGTGCCCGCAGTGTGGCGAACGTGATGATACAGAACGGGAGGGCGACGTGTTCCGGTGTTCGTGTGGATACGAAGGTCACGCTGACCTCCACGCGTCGCGGACGTTCCTCGAACGACAGGCTGGCAACAATGTCGGGTCGATGGCACGGCCCGTGCGCCTCACATGGGACGACCATAACTGGTCGGAGATACTACACTCTCCCGAGAGGGCAAGTCCCAGCGAGGAGCGCACAAACCGAAGTACCGGCGACGGGAAACTTGCCTTCGTGGGGACGGCATAGCCAACATCCCCACCGGAGGAATCCCACGGTTTCAGCCGTGGGAGGATGTCAAGTTCGACGCCTCCGCGTGAGCGTACACGCCGACGCCGGGATCGCCTCCGTCGCCATTATCGCCCGCCGCCGCGGCCGATTTGGCCGGAAACAGGATGAGGTGAAGTTAGCGCTCCGAAAGCGGCGACCCGCTAATGTCTGTCGGCGAGGGTTCAGACCACGACGACGGCGTCGACGGCGACGAGCAGCACGAACCCGACGATGAACGCCCCGGTCGCGGCGTCGGCGTGGCCGTGCCCGTGCGAGGAGGGGATCAGCTCCCGGAAGACGACCGCGAGCATCGCGCCCGCGGCGAAGCCGGCGGCGACCGGGAAGAGGCCGGCCGCGAGCCCGACGAGCAGGAAGCCGAACACTGAGGCGACGACCTGCGGGACGAGCCCGGAGAGGGTGGTGTACCAGAGCACCCGCAGGTTCGACATCCCGGTGTCCGCCATCGGCACCGCGAACGCGAACCCGTCGGGGACGTTCTGGAGGCCGATCACGACCGCGAGCAGCAGCGCGACCTCCTCCAACCCGGACGCGAAGGCGACGCCGATCGCCAGCCCCTCCGGCGCGTTGTGAAGGGTGATCGCCCCGCCGATCAGCAGCGCCTTCCGGAGGGTCACCTCGCGGGCGGCCTCGTCCGCCGCCGCGTCCGTTCCCGCGTTCTCCGATGGCGCCGACGCGGGGTCGGTCGCACCGGGCGCGACCGGGGACGCCCCGGGCGGGTCGTCCGCGGTCATCGCCAGCGCGCCGTCGCTCGTCGGCATCGCCGCGACGTCGTCGCCGGTCGCGCCGCCCTCGGGGAGCCACTCGCGGTACTGCGCGTGGAGGTGCGGAATCGCGTAGTTCCCGCCGAGGAGTACGGCCCCACCGAGGAGCACGCCCGCCATCACCGCGGCGAGGGTCCCCTCCTCCGTGCCGGGGAGGATCAGCCCGAAGACGCTGGCGGCGACCATCAGTCCCGCGGCGAGACCGAGCGCGGCGTCGTAGACGCGGTGCGTCACCCGCGCCCGGAAGAACACGGGGAGCGCGCCGAGCCCGGTCACGACCCCCGCGATCCCGGAGACGGCGACGAGGTTCGTCAGCGTCGTCATGCCCCCCGGTTTCGGGGCTGCGTTGATAAAGGCGTGCGGTGCGCCCGAGCGCGGCGTCGCGACGTCGCCGCCGCCGGTCGGACCGGTGACGGAGACCTACCGCGTGACGATCGCGCGGAGGTCGCCGCCGTACGCGACGACGGCCACCGCGAGCGTCGCGACCGCGCCCACCGGGAGCACGGCGAGCGGGCCGGCCGTGATCCCGACCCCGAACCGCGTCGCGAGCCCCACGGAGACCCACAGGCTCGCGGTCGCCGCCAGCACGAGGAGTCCGCCGGTGACCCGGCGGTCCTCCCGTCCGACCACGACGCCGCTCGCCGCGCTAGACGCCGCCAGGACGTGGAAGCCGATCGCGAGCGGCCACGCGCGGATCGACGCCGGGAGGGCCGCGAACGACCGCGACTGGTCGAGGAAGTAGTCCCAGACCGGGTAGCCGCCGACCGCCGCCCCCGACCCGGGGGCGGCCGCGTTGAGGAACCCCCAGAGGCTCACGACCGTGAGGTCGCCGGCGGCCGGGATGACGGCCATCGGCACCGCGAGCAGCGCGAGGACGAGCGCCCACCCCGCCCGCGAGACGGGACCGTGCGCCCCCGACTCGGAGTCGTCGACAGACCGGTCGGCGTCGGCTCGGTCGACGGCGGACTCCCTCGACGGCTCCCCGGACATGGCGGCGTCTCGGGGGCGCGTCGGGAAGAAACGTCCGGACGCGGCGAGTCCGGAAGCCGCGCGGCAGTCACCCGGTCGCCGCGCCTCGATGACCGTCACCGATAATCCGATGGCGCCCGCAGGACCGGTGTGAACACGCAGGACGGCGGCCACCACGACGCGGCGGTCGACGCGCTCGCGGCCCGCGAGTACGAGACGGCCGGGAACCGATACACGCGGGGCGGACGACGGGTCCTCGCCGACCCGCGCGAGGGGCTCGACCCGTTCGCCCCCGACGAGAAGGGGTGGATCGGGCAGGGGCTCCAACAGCTGTGCGCGGCGACGGTCGCCTACCGCGTGGCGGGCGTCGACGCCCGCGCGACCCAGCGCGCGGTCGAGGGGATCGCCGCGACGCGTGACTTCGAACGGGTCCTCGACGCGCCCGGACAGGGCGCCTGTCTCGCGGAGTTCGTCGCCGACTTCCGGGTCGTCGGCGGGCTCGACGGCGCCGACGCGGCCTACGACGACGCCGCGGAGCGGTACGCGGCCGCCGCCGACGCGATCGACTCGCCGCAGGCGCTCGCGACGACCCCGCTGTTCGGCGCCGCGGCCGCGACGATCAAGCAGGTCGCCCGCGGGCAGGCGAACGGCGAGATCGCGATCGAGTGGGCGGACCTGCACGGTCCGGACCCATCGCGGGCGGGCGACTTCCTCGCGCACCGCGCTCGCTTCAAGAAGCAGCGGTTCGCGGGGCTCGTCGAGACGGCGGTCGCGGACGGCCACCTCGCGGCGCCGCGAGGGACGACGGAGTACGGCAACGAGACGCACCGCTGTCCGAACTGCGGGTCGAACGACGTCAACTGGGCCGGCACCGGCGTGCTCTGTATGCGGTGTTCGACGCCGACCGAACGGATTTGAAGAGCCGGTCTCCCCTCAGTCCCCGAGCAGGCTCTCGCCGTCGAAGTCGGCGTCGACGTCGACGTCCATCAGGTCGAGGATCGTCGGGGCCACGTCGAAGAGGTTCGCCCCCGCGACGTCGACGTCGGGGTCGGTCGTGTACAAAAGCGAGTTCTCGAACTTGTGCATCCCGTTCCGGGGCCCTTCGGTGAAGACGGCCTCCTTCCCGCCGAAGCCGGACTTCAGGTCGAAGCCGTCGGCCGGGATGACGACGAGGTCGGGCGCGATCTCGTCGTGCGCGCCGTCGAAGGCGTCTTCCCCGTCCACGATCCGCTTGCACACCCGTCGCCCGTCGGGGCCGGTGAGCGATTCGAGGTCGGCGCGGAGCTCGTCGCGGACCGCCTCGTACTCCGACTCGGGGACGACGCCCTCGGGCTCTCGGCCCTCCAGGTTGAGATAGAAGCGGCCGGGGATGAGCGAGTAGGCCCTGGTGTCGTCGTCGATGTCCGCCAGCGAGTCGTGGTCGTCGGCCTCGTAGGAGAGCCACCCCTCGTCGGCGAGGAACTGGTTGCAGTTGGCCTCCCACTCCAGTCGGGTGAACCCGTGGTCGGAGGCGACGATCAGCGTGGTGTCGTCGTCGAGCGAGTCGCGGATCTCCCCGACGTAGCCGTCGAGTTTGCGGTAGAAGTCGAGGAACTCTTCCTCGTACTCGCCGTCGGTCGCGTAGTCGCCGAACAGGAAGTGGTTGACGCGGTCGGTGCTCATGAAGACGCCGAAGAAGAGGTCCCAGTCGTCCTGGTCGAGGTAGTGGGCGAACACGTCTCGGCGGGCGTCGAGGGTAGCATGGGCGTTCTCGACGAACTCGCGCTTGTCGTCGTCGTGGCCGAGCTTCGCGTTCACGTCGATCCGGTAGTCGCGGTCTTCGAGCACCTGTCGGACCGCGTCGTCGCTCGCGGCCGCGTCGAGCCCGGGCGAGAGGAAGCCGGAGACCTGGCGCTGGATCCGCGTCGACGGCGGGAACGTGACGGGGACGTTGAGCACGGTCGCGTCCCGGCCCGCGTCGGTGACGCGGTCCCACAGCCGCGTCGCCTTCACGTGGCGTCCCATCGGGACGTACGTCTCGTAGGAGTCGACCTCGCGGTCCTGGAAGCCGTAGACGCCGGTCTCGCCGGGGTTGACGCCGGTGGTGAGGCTCGGCCAGCACGCGCTCGACTCGGGCGGGACGATGCTCTCCAAGCGCCCGGCCGACCCGGTCTTGGCGATGTCGGTGAGGGTCTCGAAGACGTCGGGGTGGTCTTGGACGAGGTCGTACGGTACGCCGTCGATGCCGAGGAAGACGACGCGCTCGTCGTCGCCGCCGCGCAGCCGGTCGAACAGGCCCATTATTTGAGCGTTCGCGTCCGCCGACATATCCCTTGTGTTCCGGCGTTCAGTCGGAACATGGGGCGACTGGTGGTCGCCGGGGATTTCAGAAGGCCTATTTTGATCCGCATGGACACTTCGCCCGTATGAGCGATGATTTCCCGGCGAGCGTCGACGTCGACTACGCCGACGGCGAGGGCGAGAACCCAGCGGACTACCCGTCGATCCAGCACAAGATCGAGAAGGCGATCGAGGTCACCCGGCAGGGGCTCGAACAGTACGACAACCCCGCGGTGATGTGGACCGGCGGGAAGGACTCCACGCTGACGCTGTACTTCATCAACCAGGTGGCCGAGGAGTACGGCTACGAGAAGCCGACCGCGGTCTTCATCGACCACTTCCAGCACTTCGACTCGATCACCGACTTCGTCGAGCGCTGGGCCGACGAGTGGGAGATCGACCTCGTGTACGCCCGCAACGACGACGTCGGCGCGTACGTTGAGGAACACGGGCTGGAGCCGGGCGACGACATCCCCGTCGACGCGCTCTCGGAGCACAACCAACATCACGTCCGCGAGATCCTGGAGTACGAGGAGGAGACGTTCCCGTTCCTGCTGGACACCTACGTCGGGAACCACCTGCTGAAGACGGTCGCGCTCAACGACGCCCTCGAAGAGCACGACATCGACGGCGTGATCTCGGGGGTCCGGTGGGACGAGCAGGAGGCCCGCGCGGACGAGACGTTCTTCTCGCCGCGCCACGACCCCGACCTGTTCCCGCCGCACGACCGGATCCAGCCCATCCTGCAGTTCGCCGAGGCCGACGTGTGGGAGGCGTTCTGGGACTACGTCGTCCCCGACACGGTCGACGCCTTCCCGGACGAGGGGTACGTCCCGGAGTCGGCCGAGGACCTCCCCGAGGGCGTCACGCAGGCCGACGTGCCGATCTCGCCGAAGTACTTCGCCGGGTTCCGCTCGCTCGGCAGCGAGGTCTCGACCGACAAGACGACCGAGGAACCCGCCTGGCTCCAGGACCTGGAGGGGACGACCGAGCGCGCCGGCCGCGCGCAGGACAAGGAGGACCTGATGGAGCGGCTGCGCGACCTCGGCTACATGTGACTTCTCCCGCGACTAACGTCGTGGATTTCCCTCACTGAGGGTTAGCTCCACGTCGTCTGGGGAGTTCGCAGGTTCCATCTCATCGTTGGTTCCCTTGAGTACGACCTGCGTTTCGGGCTGAGCCACAACAGCCCCTGCCGTCGATAGCGGACTCTGAATGTTCTTACCGACGGCTCGTTTACCGATATTCGTCGCACCATTCTTGTCGGCGTTGTCGTCCAATCCACAGTCGTGACACTCGACACGACCCTGTACCTCCCGACTCGTGTGCTGCGACCCGCACCGCCAGCACGTCACAGACGTATCGTACTCTTTGATTGGAACGCACTCACGCCCGTCAAGATGGGCTTTGTACGTGAGAATGTTCGCCATCTTCGCGTACGGCATCTTGTGGATCTTGTCGTTCACATACCGTCCCTCGTCGATGTCGAAGTGCAACCCGGTCATATCACCGAACACAATGATTGCGTTACGTTCACGCGCGCGGGTAATGAGTTCGTTCGCTACTTGATGCAGTTCATGTTCGACTGTCCGGGATTCCTTGTCTCCAAGGCGCTTGATGACCCGTGCCCCTGAGCGGACCTTCGCCTTCCCGATGCTCTTGCGAAGTTGTTTGTAGTGCTCGCGGACACGACGCACTTCCGCGCCGTGGAACTGTGTATCGCGGTCGGAGAGGAATGTGCTAACGGCTATCCACTTCGCTCCCATATCGACGGCAAGTACGTCGTCATACTCGTCTGCGACGGCCACAGACCGGTTGCAGACGAGGTGAACGTACCATTCATCGTCCCGATAGACAAGCTCCGAGTCGCAGATGCACTTGTCTTCGAGGAGGTGCGTGTCTTTCTCTGGGACGTGAACGGGCACCCAGATGCTATCCCCGCGTTCTTTCTCGGGGTTATAGACAGGGAGTTTGAACCACCACGACGAGAGAACCGTATCCTCATCGTGTTCGATGGTGATGCAGTCGTTCCGAAGGACAATTGGTTGCTCGGTGTCGTTTCGTGGGTTCTTATTCGACCGGACTTTGCCCGCCTGTTGCTTGGTGGCGGAGTAGAGATTCACGTCGTCACCGTGAACGGCATCTTGAAACGCACCGTATTCACGTTCGACGAGTCGGGCTTTCCGCTCGGTCAGCGAATGGAGCTTGACCCGTACTGTAGTAGTGACCTCTCGGCGCATCGTTATTGTCCAGTCTGTGCTTCAATATACTCCTCGATGGTTTGAATTGACACTTCGGCCGCTGAGGAGACGAAGTACGAGCGTGTCCGCAGCGAGGGGAGTCCGAAGTCGAACTCCTCACGGAGGTTTCGTGAAGTGTAGCCTTTGATCTGCTGGATGATTTTGTTCGGAGTGAGTTTCGGGTTGCCCGTGATGAACAGATGTACGTAATCGGGCTGGATTGCCAATCGAAGGATGTCGAGGTCGAGTTCGTCGGCCTTCTCTTCGATGAGTTGTTTGAGACGGTCGACAACCTCGTCCGTTAGTACCGGCTTGCGGTACTTCGGACACCACACGAAGTGATAGTGGAGACCGTGAACCGACGTTCGTTCTCGACTATACCCCCGTGGCATACCACCAGATAAATACCATTTCATATTAGATGTTATGGCTTTATCAACTCTTAGTCGGCTATTGAGGATGGATTGTGTCATATATAACCGGATTCATCCCACAACTGAAGTTGTGGGCGTTCCCCTCTCTCATGTAGCGCCCGCGAGGGACCGCGTCCCTTTTGATTCGAACGCGCGTAGCCACCGCCGAAGGTCACGCGGTTCGCCCGCGTTTCGAGCGTCTCCCGCGGCCCACCAAATCGAGGGGGCCCGAGCGGGCGGACCGGACACGCCGTGACCGCCGAGTACCACCACCGCGATGACAGACACCGAACCCACCGCCGACGAGACAGAGCGCACAGTCATTCGAACCGGCCGCGACTTCGAGCAGGAGTACCGGCTCGACGCGAGCGAGGCGGGCGAGTTCCTGATCGGGCTCGGCGAGCAGCTCCGCGACGACGACGAGCTGACGATCGTCGCCGACGAGTGGGAGCTCCCGTTCGCGTTCGGGGAGCCGGTCGGACTCGAGATCGACTTCGAGGGGGTCGGCGAGCCGGAGCTCGAGATCGAGCTGGAGCTCCCCGGTCGGAGCGACGAGACGGCGCCCGACGTCGAGTGACCGACCGGCCGCGTCCGCGTCGTTCGCGGCGACCGCCGGTACGACCCCGCGACTCGCTACCTCTTTACACCCCGAGCCACAACCGATCGGTATGGCCGTTGGCACTCGTCTGTCGTTACAGCTGGCCGACTTCGGCACCCGCTCGCTCGTCACGCACGCCCTCATGGCGCTGGGGTTCGTCGGGGCGGTCGTCTCGGGCCTGTTCGTCGAGGGCCAGCTGGGTATCGTCTCGATGGCGGCGTTCATCAACTTCACCGCCGGGCTGTGGATCTGCCAGTCGATCCACTCGCTCGGCAACGCCGCGACGGAAGATGAGTACCAGGGCGTCCTCAAGGAGCTCCTCAACCGTGTCTAGCGAACCCGGCATCGACGCCGCCCGGTTCGGGCGGACGCTCGTCCTCATCGGCTTCGTGACCACCGTCTTCCTGTTCCTGATCGCGGACCGGCTGTCGGGCGACACGTTCCGGATCGGCGCCGTCGCGATCGGGACGGTCGCGCTGATCACCGCGATCACCGGGTTCCTCATCGCGGCCGGCAGCGCGGTCGAGGGGCACTGAGCGTTCCGAACGCGTCGTTTTATCACCGCGTACTAAGCTATCGAGCCGACCGTGACCACCTACCGATTCCGCGTGAAGCACGATCCGGACTCGACCGGCCTCTGGCGAGACGTTGTCGTCAGGGGGAACCGCGCGCTCACCGAGTTTCAACGGACGGTTAACGACGCGATGGGGCTCGACCGCGGGCACCTCTGGTTCATCGGCGCGGGCGAGGCGTACTGGAACAGCGAGATCAAATTTCAGTCGCCACGGGAGTTCGACGAGTCAGGCGAGCCGACCGCATTCGGCGTCGACGAGACGGCGTACGACGCCGGCGAGACGACCGTCGACGAGATGGTCGATCGACTGGATCTCGACGAGCGCGACCGCGTCTGCTACCTGTACGACTACGGCGACGAGTGGCGGTTTTACCTGAATTGAGGCGCTAAGGGCGCTTCCTCAACGAACGAGCGAAGCGAGTGAGTAGGGAGGGGATACAGCGTTCACGAGAGAAAGCCCTCGTGCGCGGACGAGACGCGAAGCGTCTCGTCAACGCCGCACGGTTCTCAAACACGTTCGACGCTCGGCCCACAGGCCCACGCAATCGAAACAACTATGCGCATAGATACGCATAATGCGTATATAGTGAGGCGGAAGAACATCACCATCCGCGAAGACCAAGCCGAGTGGGTCGAGGAGAACCATCTTAACCTCTCGTCGTTCGTTCGCGGACAACTTGACGAACTCATCGAAGAACGCTCGTGAACTACAACTACAGGTATCGACTCCGACCGTCCGACGCTCTCGAAGAACAGTTAGCGTGGACTGTCGATACCTGTAGACAGGTCTACAACCACTTTCTCCACCGACTCAACCGCACCGACGACACCTCGGCATACTCCGAGCAGAAGCTCCTGCCGAGTCTCAAGAAGTGGTGGAGCGACCTGAAAGGCGTTCATTCGAAGGTACTACAGAAGGTCGTACAACGGCTGTACGACAACCTCTCGACACTACGAGAGCGCAAAGAGAACGGCTACCGCGTCGGGACGCTCAAGTGGAAGGCACCGGGCGAGTACCGCAGCTTCACCTACAGTCAATCCGGCTTCAAGCTCAAGAACACGGGCGGTCGGACGCGACTGTGGCTCTCAAAACTCGGAGAAATCCCGCTCACTTTCCACCGCGACCTCCCCGACGACGCCGACATTAAGACCGTCACGGTCAAGCAAGAACCTACCGGGAAGTGGTACGCCATTCTCAGCATCGAGACAGCCGACGACCCGCCGGAGAAGCCGGAGAATCCCGAGAACTACGTCGGTATCGACGTGGGGATTCTCAAGTACGCCCACGACACCGACGGAACCGCCGTCGAATCCCTCGACCTGTCCGACGAACGCGAGCGTTTGGAACGCGCACAGCGCGACCTCTCGCGGAAACAGCACGGGTCGGACAATTGGGAGAAACAGCGTCGGATCGTGGCAGAACGCCACGCCGAGTTGAAGAACAAGCGCCGCGACTTCTTACACAAGCTCTCGAACTACTACGCTCGGGAGTACGACTTCGTGGCCGTCGAGGATTTGGACGCGAAGGGGTTGGTCGAACTACCGGGCAACTCGCGGAACCGGGCAGGTGCGGCGTGGAGGACGTTCCTGCGGATGCTCAAATACAAGTGCGAACGCGAAGGAACGCACTTCGTTGCTGTGAATCCGCGCGGAACGACGAAAGAGTGTGCATCCTGCGGCGTTTCGACCGAGAAACCGTTGTGGATGCGCGAACACTCCTGCCCGGCGTGTGGGTTCGAGGCGGACAGAGACGAGAACGCGGCGCGGAACATTCTTTCTCGCGGTGTGAAGAAGCGGTTAGGAGCGGGACGCTCCGAATCAACGCCTGTGGAGACTGCGCTCCCTGTGTCCTCGGTTGTGGATGCAAAGCGCGTCGTGGAAACAGGAAGCCCCACCCTCAAGCGCGAGGGCGTCAGCCCGAGCGGTAGGGTGGGGTAGTTCACGCGATCCTGAAGGAAATCGACGACAGTGGACCGGCGGACGAGCATTCACACGTCGCCAGCGAGCGCGGCGGGGCGGGGGGCTTGGTCAGGGCACCAGCCAGCAGACGTAACAGAACAACACGTGCCCGATCCGGAGACGCATGGGGATGTCGGTGCAGAACTGTAGCGACAGAGCGACGGTGCAGACCGAACGAGAGTTCCGCCAAAACGTTATGACGCTTCCCGGAGAAACTACGGATATGAGCGTGACCATCCCCGTGGTCTCGACGCCGAACGTGCTCGGCGGGAAACCGCGGATAGAGGGGACACGCGTCGGCGTGTATCAGGTAGGATCTCTCGTTCGCGGGCACGATTGGTCGACGGCGGCCGTCGCCGAGGAGTTCGATCTGACGGCCGACGAGATCGATGCCGCCCTCGAGTACTACGAGTCGAATCCCGACGAGATGGAGGCGATCGCCGAAGAGGAGACGGAGATGCGTGAGCGATTAGAGGACCTGAGTCGCGCACCGCAGTAATGCGGCTACTTTGCGACCAGAACGTCGCACGCCGTTATGTCGATGCCTGTATCGAAGTGCCCGATCTTCAAGCAGTCACCGTTCGCGACGCGCTCGATCCGCGTGCGACCGATCCCGACATCGCGGCGTACGCCCGCGAGAACGGGTACGTCGTGTTGACCGCGGACGATGACTTCTTTGAACTCTCAGAGCGATGCGGGTGCCTGTACTTCCACCAGCTCGACCAGCCGCCCGTGGGCGACGTTCTGACTGCGATCCGACGGATCGGCGAGGCGTATTCCGACCGAACTGAGATCGTTGAGGTCGTTCCGAACGGGTGGATCTAACCTACTTGTACGGCTCACACACCAGCTCGACGCCCTCCTCGAAGCTGATCTGTGGCTCCCAGCCGGTCGCCGCGTGGAACTGCGAGTAGTCGGCCATCGTGTCGTGGACGTAGCCGTCGAAGGGGCACTCGATATACTCGGGGTCGATATCGGTGCCGAGCGCGTCGTTGATCATCGCGACCATCTCGTTGAACGTGTACGCCTCCTCGGTGCCGACGTTGTAGACGCCCGTCAGCTCGTGATCCGCGGCGAGTTCGCAGGCGCGAGCCACGTCCGAGACGTGGGTGAAGTCGCGGGTCTGGCTGCCGTCGCCGAACAGCTCGGGGGCCTCACCGTTCGCGATGGCGTCCGCGAACTGCGCGACCGTGTTCGCGTACTCGCCCTTGTGCTTCTCGTTGCCGCCGAAGCCCTGGTAGACGGAGAAGAACCGAAGCCCGGCGACGTTCATCTCGTGGTGGTTGGCGTAGTACTCCCCATAGCGCTCGCGGGCGAGCTTGGAGGCCTCGTAGGCGGTGTGGGCCTCCACGTCCATGTCGACGGGCGAGGGCTCGGTGCGGCTGCCGTAGATCGAGGAGGTGGAGGCGTAGACGACCGTTTCGCAACCTTCTTTTCGGGCGCGTTCGACCGCGTTGACGAATCCCTCGACGTTGACACGGCAGCCGCGCCGGGGGTCCTCCTCGTGCATGTTCCGCGAGGAGAGCGCGGCGAGGTGGAAGAGGACGTCGACGTCGGCGGGGTAGTCGCTGTCGAGCACGGAGGCCTCGACGAACTCGACCTCGGGGTCGAGGTTCTCGGGCGTGCCGAGGTACGTGTCGTCGACGGCGATCACGTCGTTGTCGGCGGCGAGGCGGTTCGCGAGGTTCGAGCCGATGAAGCCCGCGCCGCCCGTGACGAGGACGCGTTTGTCGTTCATACGTACGTCTCCTCGGAGATGTCGGTTTAGCGCTTCGGTTCTCTCTGCTTGCCGTTCGTTTTGAAGTATCAGACAGCGTCTGTGTAACAGGTACGATCCGATTAAATAAATCATCACATGTTATGTTGATCGAATCACGTAGATCCGACGAGATGATTCGATGAGCACACCAGACGACGCCGACACTAACGGCGGCGAGGAGTACGGCGAAGCCGAGATAAACGATCGAGGGCGGCTGACGATCCCCAAGCCGCTCAGGGACGACCTCGGGATCGAGGGCGGAACGGCGTTCACTGTCGTCCGTGGAGGAAATACGATTCGGCTCGTCCGCCAGCTCCCCGAACTTCAGACGGTGTCGACGGGTCGCTCGCGAGACGAGTGGGGCGACGACGCGTTCCGCGACGTCGGACGCGCAACGTTCGGGGAGGAGTAAATGCGGATCCTTCCGGATATTAACGCCCTCGCGATTCAGCTGATCGATGATCACCCCGGACATCCCTACATCGCCGATCATCTCGTTCCCGCGCTGGAGGGAACCGACACGCTCCTGTTGTTCGGCTATCCCCCGCTCCGCGTCCAATGGGTGCTCGGAGACCTTGGGCTGTCCACGGTCGATGCTCGAAATGCCGTTCGGTCGCTCCTTCAGCATCCGACAGAATCAATCGACGTCTCACCAGACACCGTTCTCAACGCGTACGACATCAGCGTGGAGAAAAACCACGACGTGTACGACTGCTTCTACATCGCGCTCGCACGCGAAGCCGACGCCGATCGGTTGGTGACGACCGATCGTGACTTCGAGGCACTGTGTACTGACGAGCCGTTCTCGTACACCAATCCCGTTCCGGAATCGGTGCTCGAAGAGTTCCACGCGGTCTGACCCACGGGTGACAAGGAAGTTCCTCCGTCAATCTCTCGTACGTGATCCCTGCCCGTAGAGTATGTCGTCGATATCCTCCTCGTCCGTCTCCACACCGGACGCGAATCGTCCTTGATTGAGCGCTTCGATTTCCTTCTCACTCAAACTCCGGGCTCCGTCGCGAAACGAGTCGACAAACTCCGTCTCGGACTCCACAGCCGACTCGATCAACTGTGTGAGGATCTCCTGCTGTGTGACCTTCTTTCCAGTTTTCAATTTGATCTCCGCTTGGAGTTCCTCGAGTTTGGATTTCGCGTCTTCGTCCACTTGCACCGCCGTTGACATGCGAGTTAGTTGTGTCCGCAACGTACTCAATCTTCATACCGATTATCGTGGTGGTCACGCAGTCCGAGGTGGCCCGTGGGGTTAGCCGTCGACGCTCGCGTCGTCCACCCCCTCGTCGTTTCCTTCTGACAGCGCGTCGGCGAGCATCCCAGCGACGCCGAGCTGCTCCAGCGCCTCGCGCGCCTGTTCGGTGTGTTTCCGTTTCTCTTCGGGCTGGTTCGCCGCGAGCGACTTAAGATCCGCCGCGATCCGATCACGCTCGTCGGCCAGACCCGCCATGCCGAGCCCGACGGCGAGCAGGTCGAACGCGTCGGCGGCCGTGACTCGGACGCGGCCGTCGGGATCGTCGAGTGCGTCGAGGAGGAACGTCACGTGCCGGCCGCGCTGAGCGGCGACATCGGTCCGGGACGCGTCTTCGACATTGAGCTCGTCGACGCCGCCGGGGGTCCGCTCGACGCCCGGATACGCCTCGCGGAGCGCGCGGACGACCGACTGGCGGACGTAGCCGTCCTCCGCGTCCGCGAACACGGGCTGGCACGCGTCAAGCAGGTCGTCGTACAGCCGGTAGCGCTCGCTCGTTTCGAGGTCGTCGATCGCGTCGATGATCCGATTCGTCTCGGCGGTGTCGCCCGTGGCGAAGTCGTCTGCAACCGCGTCCGGATCGAGCGTCATAGTCGGTCGGTGGTGGTCCGTGTTGTTGGAACTGCCGACCAGTCGCAATCGCGTCTCGACATCTCTGAGAGACGACTCCCGTTCCCGAAGCTTCCATCCGAAAGCGAGCACGTTCAGCACGCGCAGAGAGGACCGTGATTTGTATTCGACGCTAATTGAATAGTCTACAGCAGATTTATTTCGTTTGATCGCGAGTATACAGCCATGACCGCCGGCGATCCACCCGCGAACCTCAAACTTGCGTCGGGGTTCAGCGAGGAGCTCACAGCCGCCCCGGCCGACGAGCGGGTGTACCGCGTCGCGCTCCAACTGTACGATCCCGCTGGCGTCCCGGAGATCGCGGAGCGCGCGTCCTGTGCACCGGACACCGCCCGCCGACACCTCAGCCGACTCGCCGATATCGGCGTCGTCGACCTCGTCTCCAACACACCGGCCACGTACGTGCGGAACGAATCGTACTTCGAGTGGCGTCTCCGCGATCGCCTCGGGGAGCGGTCGATGAGCGACCTGCGTGAAACGCTCGGTGAGCTCACCGCCGAAGAGCGGGCGTTCCGAGAGCAGTTCGGCGTGGATGACCCGAGTGCGGTCGACGCGCTCGATCACGCCGACTACGACGATGTCGAAGATGTCTGGCTCGCGTTGAGCGAGTGGCGAACGGTTCGGAGACGGATCGAACGACTGGAAGCGGTTCGACAGGAGCGTGCCGGCGACTCGTCGTTCGAAGAGGAACCGGCGTAACCGTGAGCGATACGGACGGGTCTCGCACCGTCGACGAGGCGACGCTCCGATACATCGGCCGACTACTCGGGCGTCAAGACGCCGTCGACGCGACATCGCTGTTTCCGGCCACCCAACCCGAGACGCTGGTCGTTCGGCTCGACACGGAGGGGTACCCGGCTGACATCGACGAGATATCCCTCGAAATCCGTGCCTACACGAACGGCGAGTTCCATGTCTCGTATCTCGAGGCGTTCGCGGGCGACCGGCGTCGGTGTCGCTGGGACAGACACGACCAGCCATATAACGCACGCGATCACTTCCATCCCCTTCCCGATGCCCGGACGGACGCGGCAGTCGACCGGACCTATCCGACAGACCTCACGCGTGTTCTGGAAACGACGGTCCTCCCGTGGGTTCAGAACCGACTCGGAACGCTCTGGCGCTGATCGGTGCTCCGAGAAAACACA
Source organism: Halorubrum rutilum (assembly GCF_024494565.1). The sequence goes on along the minus strand of NZ_JANHDN010000003.1, from coordinate 40,732 downwards.
CTCTTGGCTCTACGCGCGTTCCGTCACGTATGGACGACGACTGGATCCCCGCCGACGACTGGCGGACGATCGTCGCCAACGCGCCGATCGTCTCCGTCGATCTGGTGATCAGGCGCGACGGCGGTGTGGTGCTCGGATGCCGGACGAACGAGCCGGCGAAGGGGTACTGGTTCATCCCCGGCGGGCGCGTGCTGAAAGGCGAGACGCGACGCGAGGCAGTTGGCCGGGTCGCCGCCGAGGAACTCGGGATCGAAGTCGAGATCGTCGAGTCGCTCGGGGCGTTCGAACACCTGTACGACACGTCGGACGTGCCGGGCGTCGAGTCGAAACACTACCTGGCGAACGGGTACGTGGTCGATGTCATCGACGGTGAGCCAGAACCGGACGACCAGCACGACGCGTTTCGGGTGTTCCGATCGCCGCCTGACCCGTGTCACGAGTACGTCCGAGCCTATGTCGAGGCGGCCGAAACGGTGAACGGCTGGTTTTGAGTACCGATCCGATAGTCAGAGAGTTGGTATCAACTCCCCTGTCGTACGTGTGTGATCGTCGACGACCTCGACAGAGTGGATGGTTATAGTCGTATCCCAATCACTACTTCGCGGATCGGAATTGAGGTGAAGCCGCTGTCTGCGGTGTAGCCGGTCGGCGCGATGCCCCGATCGCACCCCTGAGTCGGCACTTGATTCGTTCTTGTTCGTCCAACAATATCCGTTTGAGCCTCCCAACTGTAGCGAGGTTGTGGCTGCGCGCGCAGCGACCACAGGGAGCGAGCACGGAGCGGTGGGCGGGGTGGTGGGGTGTGGCTGGCTGGTGCGTCCACACCGATCAGCGGGCCCGCCGGCGTGACAATTGATGCTTCACCATGCCGATCCTCCGGCAAAAAGGGGAGACGTTGGCCTACCTTTCCCACCACCGGTCGCGCTCGGGGAAGCCAAGCTGTGAGCGCCGCGTCAGCGCCACCGACACCCGGCCCTCGTACCAGCTCGTCTTGGCATTGAAGATCCGGATACGCTCGCCCTCGTCGATGCGTGGTTGATCTGACTTTGTCCAGACGGTTACCTTGATCTGACCGGTGTCATCCGCAAGCAACCCGACTTGGCTAATGGCCGGACTTGTCGGTTCCCAGTCTTCGACCCACTCGCCGGTGATGCTCACCGTAGAGCGATTAACGTCGCCGACCGCGTCGATCGGAATGACGGTCCCGGGCGCCGTCCGCACCTGCTCAGCGACCCGCACGGTTGCCGTCGGTAGATCCTGTCCGTCAGCGACCTGTGTGGCGAGCCGCCTGCTCACCGCCGCAGCCGTCCACCCTGTCCGATTGGTAGCGATCCGTCTGGCGGTCTTGTTCACTTGCGCAAGCTTTTCTTGGGTGAGCGACTCGCGAGGATCCGCCCGCGCCGGATCTGCCCACGGGTCCACGGCGGCACGCCGCTCGGCGAACGTCTCGCGCCGCTGGCGACATCCCTCAGCTGCGACCTGCCGCGTCCGGGCTTCTCTGTCAGCTGTCTGTCGACGATCCCACCGTGCGCGGGTGCGTGCTTTCTCGGCCTCGCGCGCCATTGCTCGCTCCTCGGCTGCGAGCGAGAGTCTGTCAACCCCCGCGTCAGGGTGGTTTGCATCCACCGTCGCCTGCGTTTCCTGCTGGACCGTCGCCCGGAACGCTGGCTTGTCGTCGACGACCTCGAAGCCGTCCTCGTCGACGCCGGCGTCTTCGGGTCGTTCGAATGCCTGTTCATCCACCGTAACGACCTTGCGACTCGAGTTGTTACTAGACATTGGATCTCACCGATCCGAAGGCGCTCGCGCGCCGACTCCGCGATGCTCCAACATCGCGGTTTTCCGACGACAACGACCGACAGAACCATCTGCGCGCTCTCGCTCGCGCCCGGTAGGGCGCTCGCGAAGGCGCGAGCGAGAGCGCGCCTGCATGAGGTGGCCCCACCCAGCACCGCGCGCCGACCCGCCCGGAGCGAGCGGCCAGCGGAGAAAGCGTGGGGGGTGAGCAGCCACGCCGCGCAGCCCCCCGCTCTTTCCCGCTGGCGTCGAGGGCACATGCACTTTAGCCCGGCAGGAACCGCACCTACCGGAGCGGAAGCCCGCCCGGAATGGTCGGTCGCGAGCGACGCGGAGGGCGGCAGCGGCGAGCGGGGCGGGCCGGTACGGACACACCTGTCCAGCCGACCGCGACACTGGGTCCAGCCACTGCCCAAGTAGATGCAGAACGAGTGAGGCCACCTTGATCGTTAGATGGCGGGCCGAATAACACACGTGATTGTTAATCTGGGAATGAAGGCGATAGCCACACCGAGTACTGTCATTGTTGATGTCCCCGCGATCCCGGCCGGCAACACTGCACCCACATTGAAACTCAGTTCAGATGACACTTAACAGAGAATGTATGATCCAGAAAAGCGGAAGGTATAATCTCTCGTTTCGGCGGTGAACAGAGGCCGCTGCGGGGGGCCTCTGCTTAACCAACAGATCACTGCCAGTGTTGGTTAATTTACCTACACTCGTCGGCACCCATCATTACGAAATCTGTAGTCGGTCTGCGATGGCTGCCGTGTATTCCCAAACGATGTGATAACACAGAGAGACAAGGAAATACTTGACATGCGGGATCAGACTGAATCCGACACCATCCTTCACTGGAAGGGATTGTCTGGCGTCTCTAGCCGGGTGATACCCTGGATTGTGTCGAAGTCGCCATCAAACGAATAGAGGTACTCAATCTCTTCTCGCTCCATATATGCAGCAATGGTCGCGTCGCCGAAAGATAGGCCCTCATCGGTCTGGAAGAGAGTTACAGCGGTGGTGAAATCCTTCTGGGCCGCGTGGAGCAGTTCAAACCCAGCAGACTGATTTAGCCGCTCATATGTCTCGACGGCCGTCTCGTGTCGCTTCCGATTGTGTATCCAGTTGAGCGTTTCGAGGGCGATGTAGTTCTTGACATCCTCCCACGGCTGAAGCCGTGGGATTCCTCGGTGGGTGATTCAGGCCGGTCCTAACTCTGAGGCAAGATTCCCCTTGCGGGTACTCTGGTTTGTGGGCTCCTTTTTGGTCGCGTGACCACGCTGTCGCCAGCAGTGATCGTCCCACTCGAGGCGGGGCACTGTCTGGTGTCCCCTCTCAGGCCCGTTCCGACCTGAGTCCACAGGCCGTGCCATCGGCCTTCTTCCGGTGAAATCAACATCGCCATCCACCATGCTTTGCAGGAAATTCTCGCTTCCCACCACATCACTGTGGCCTTCAAAACCACATCCGCCACATTGGAACACGTCGCCGTTGCGCGAGACGTGCGCCTCTTCATCGCAGCGTGGGCAGTGACTGGATGTACCTGCCCCTGACTTTTCTTCGACACTGATGCCACACTGCCCCTCTAGGACGGTCTGCATTCTGCGACGGAAGCGACCGTGCGCCCAGAACAGATCCGTCTTCTCATTGACTGTCGCTGACCAGTGTTTCTCACGGACATCATCTAACTTCCCGACAAATACTTTCTCAACACCCCACTCTGAGAAGAGACGTGTGAGGTGGCGAACGAGCGCATCTTGAGCGTGATTGCGGTGTCTCGTGCGCTTCGCATACAGTTTCTCTACCAACCGACTGCTATCCGTCTGTGCAGGAAGCTGAGACTGTAACTCACCGATTCGTTCGGTGTAGTGGTGGAAGCGGTCGAATAGTGGACGGGCGTGAAAGACGCGCTGGTGGCCGTTGGTGGTGGTGACGGCGACGAAGTTGTTCGCACCGACATCCACGGCGGCCACGCATCCCTTGTCGCTGGAATCCGTGGCCCGTGTTGTGTCATGCAGAAATGTGACTGGCTGCTTTGCCGTGAATGATTCGGCGGATCGGTCGTACACCAACTCCAAGCGCCCACCGTGACCGTCGTACTGTGGATTGCCCTTTATCGGAACGCGAATGCGTTTGTTGAGTGGAATGCCGTACTTCTCTTTTAACTCGCTGCCGAGTGCGAGTTCGATCCGGCTGTGTTCGCCCCACTCGACAGTGTAGGCGTCGTTACGGATGCACGCTTTCAGTACGCGCTTGTCGTCGTCTTTCCAGTAGCCGGGGACGCCGGGTTTGTCGTCGCGTTCACCGTCGTAGTAGTTGTCGAGTTGCTCGAAAAATGCATTCCACTGTTCATCACATTTGTCGAGCATCTTATCAGTGATCGCCCGACCGAGGACTGGACGGAAGCGGTTTCGTATCTCGGTTTTCGTGATGGCATTCCACACGTCGCTTCGCGTCTGATTGTCGTCGAAGTGAGCTTGGCAGCGGTGGTAGGTGACAATGTTGACAAGGGCGGTTGCCGAGTCTAGCAACTCGATGAGGCACACCTTCTTCCACTCCTCGCGGGGAGCGAGAGTGAAGATGTTAGTTCGCGTTCGCTTTTCACCGGTTGTGGCCGCCATCGTCTATTTTGTCTCACGTACGACAATAGTGTAAAGGCTACGATTTCGAGTATGTCCAGTGTTTTTGACTGATGCCGTACAACGCTAGTACATGAGTGAGGAATCGAGCGGTGGTCGGCCACGAACGCTGACAGGCAAAACAGTGTTAGATGGATTCAACCAGATAGACAAGCCAGTGGCAACTGCCGGATTGTTAGCAGACGTGGTGAATGCGCCGAAACGGACCGTTCTTCGGCGGCTTCGAGAGTTGGAAGAGAAAGGTCAAGTAGAGCGATGGAAAGTTGGCAGTCGCGCTGTCGTCTGGTGGCCCACCGAACAATCATGACGCGGGAATCACGGCAAGAGTGTCGGCTGTGGACTGGTTCTCTGTGCCTATCGCTTGCACCCATCCCTGAAAGGGGTGGGCTTCCGCTCGCTACGTGTCAGATCCACCACCCCCCATCGGGACTGGCTCGAAGTCATCGAACGCGCCGTAGCGCTGCTTGACGACCTCCACAAAGAGGGTCCCCTCGTCGTCAGTCGTCCACCGAAGCTTGTCGCCAGGCTCAATGTCAAGACGCCGACGGATGGCTGCCGGGATTGTTACCATCCCCCGGTCGCTGACCGTGGTTTCCTCGGGGGGTCGTCAGTTGCCATACGCAGCGGTATACGCTCGCATAAAATACATGTTGCGCCACATGTGGTGGGGAAAGAGAACCGGTGAAGTCTCGATCAGCAACTGGTCACAGCCGCGGATTGTTATCCAACAGACCCCGCAGATCGCTACCAGTGTAGGTTAATCACAGAAGGAGTTGATCGCGTCCGTGAGCGATCCCTCGAACTGCCACGTGGCCTCGGTGAACGCGTCGCTCGTCTGATCGTCCCACCGCGGGAAACCGCACGGCTCGCTCACGGCCACCTGCCACGCGGGCGGCTCCACCTGTGCCAGCTCGTAGGGCGGGATCGCGACGATGTACAGATACTCCTCATCCCCATGGATGCCCGCTTGGGGATCCTCAATCCCGTGGCCGAGCAGAAACAGTGGCTGGGAGAGATGTTGCATCCGAGCCGGATCACAGACGTCGACGGGCGACTGCGCGTCAACACGTCGATCAGCATCTCGCGTTGGATCGAGATACAGCGGCAGCGTCGTGAGCATGTCGAGGAACACGTACTGGGCGGCCGCGTACCCCGGCCCCCGCACGCTGGTCGTCGCCTCCAACAACTGTTTGAGTTGGTGGAGTTGTCCGAGGATGCCTGCTGGATACCCGTCAGAATGAGTGTACACCTGTGCAACTGGCGCGGTCGGATCGGTTGTCCGGCCATCGTCGAGGGTCCGAACGAACCGGAGTTGACAGCGGGTCGACATCGAATCACGCCGGCGGTTGTCTCGCCGGCACCCATCGCGGCGAGACACAAACACCACGAGCGACGCGAGCTGTTAGTAGGTGTCCCCACGTGGGGAGCTGTGAGAATTAACTGGAATTAGGCGCTAAGTCCCCTCCCTCAAGGAGCAACGCAGGGAGCGAAGCGACCGAGTAGCGCAGTAGGGAGGGGATACAGCGCCGCACGGTTCTCATACACCCGCGACACTCGCGGCCCACAGGCCCACCATTCCGTTTATGTCTATCCAAAGTCTATACACAGATGATGGATAGATTTGAAATCGAAGGCGAGGAAATCCTCGATGGAACGGCAAAACCGTCGGGGAATAGTGCCCATGTCATCGTCCCGAAACGCTGGCGGGGGGCCGACGTGAAAGTCGTCCGCGTCTCCGAACCCGACCCAGGCGAATAAACCATGCAATATAATTACAAGTATCGACTTGACCCGCCGGAAGCCCTCACCGAGACGCTTCTGTCCCACGTCGATACTTGTAGGCAACTCTACAACCACGTCCTCTACCTGCTCAACGAGGAAGATGACATTCCGGCCCGCTACGAGGTACAGGGGCAGCTCCCCGACCTCAAATCGCGGTGGGACGGCCTCGGGGACGTTCACTCGAAAGTCCTACAGATGGTCGTCAAGCGCGTCTACGACAACCTCTCCACACTCAAAGCGCAGAAAGAGAACGGACGCGCTGTGGGGATGCTCAAGTGGAAACCGCCCCGAGAGTACCGTTCGCTCACCTATAACCAGTCCGGCTTCGAACTCAAGAATACGAGTGGTCGGCCTACGCTGTGGTTGAGCAAAATCGGTGAGATTCCTATTCACCTCCACCGCGACATGCCCGGGAACGCGACTATCAAACAGGTCACGGTCAAACGAGAACCCACGGGAGAGTGGTTCGCAACCTTCGGCATCGATGTGGGGGAAGTCACGCCTGAAAAACCAGAGATGCCCGAGAAGGTCGTTGGCATCGACGTGGGGATTCTCAAGTACGCCCACGATACCGATGGGTACGCCATTGACAGCCCCGACTTCAGCAACGAACGCGAACGACTCGAACGCGCCCAACGCGAACTCTCACGGAAGGAACACGGCTCTGCGAATTGGGAGAAACAGCGCCGAGTTGTGGCCGAGCGACACGCCGATCTCAAGCGAAAGCGACGCGACTTCCTTCACAAGTTATCGAACCACTACGCGAGAGAATACGACCTTGTGGCCGTCGAGGACTTGGATGTGAAAGGGTTGATCGAACTCCCCGGCAACTCACGGAATCGAGCAGGCGCGGCGTGGGGGGCGTTCCTTCGGATGCTCGAATACAAATGCGAGCGTGAGGGAACGCACTTGGTCTCGGTTGATCCGAAAGATACGACCAAAGAGTGCGCGTCCTGTGGTGTCAAGACAGATAAACCGCTGTGGGTGCGCGAACACTCGTGTCCCGCCTGTGGATTTGAAGCGGACAGAGATGCGAACGCGGCGTGTAATATTCTTTCTCGCGGCCTCGAAGAAATAGGAGTGGTTCACTCCGAATCAACGCCTGTGGAGACTGCGCTCCCTGTGGACACCGTTGTGTCTGCAAAGCGCGTCGTGGAAACAGGAAGCCCCACCCTCAAGGAGCGAACCGCGTCAGCCGTGAGCGAGTAGGGTGGGGTAGTTCACAGAGTAAGGCGGCTGTTCAGCCGGATGTTGCATCGTAGTAGAGACAAAAAACGACGCTAATCACGACTCTTCGAGCAATGAGCGGGCCCGTTGGACATAGCTGTTCGCGTCCCAGCTGCGGGCGTCGCTCATGTTGTCGAGAAGCGTGCGTGCATCGGCGGCTGACAGCTGACCGGTGCGAACGAGAATCGACAACAATGTCGGTGTCGTGACAAGCCGGGTATCAGCGAGCGACGCATGGATGAGCCCGATCTGGGTGAATTCATCACAGAGCAACAGCGCGGCGTCGAGGTCGTTTGCAAGGGAGACAGCAGCGTTCTCCCCATCATCGAGTGGGAAGCCAGCGTCGAGTACCACAGACTGTCGTTCAAACTGCGCAGTGCGGTCGAGGACAGCGGTTGCAGCACCGCCATGGACATCCTCGTACGAGGCAACCTCTTCGAGCTCCGCGATGACCGCGGTTGGCACAATAACCTCGTATTGGGAGAGAGCGAGCGCGAGTGGGTCAGGATCGGTATCAGCGACGATCCCGAGAGAGACGAGCGCGGAGGCGTCGGCGACAAGCCGGGACATCTAGGCGTCGGCGATCTCGTCGATGAAGTCCTCATCCAGCTGCTGTTTCAACACGCGGAGGTTCGCCGCTTCTTCGGCGCCAACCAGTGCTTTGAGTTCTTCAAACGAGATCTGCTCATCGTAGTAGGCGGCTGCGATCTCCTGGATGAGTGCGTCATCATGGGTTGCTTCCTGAAGATACTCGCGGAGGGCGGTCACGAGGATGTCTGTGCGATCCTCGCCAAGGACAGCTGCGAGCGCGTCAGTGCGATCAATCAGGCGGTGGGGCGCCCGAAACTGGACGCGCTTCTTATCGCTACTCATTATGTGTACGTTGTGAGCCAGTATGCATAGTTCTTTTTGTGTGTACAATGTGAGCGTTGCATCGGTGCTACTCACCCCGAGGCGGCAACACCCGATGCCCACACGGACGACAGATTGCGGTCTGTGGACCACGCACAACGACGATCGCGACCGGCGCCCCACAGCGTGGACACGCTTCATAGGTCGCCATCACCAACTCCCCGGTTGAATCCGTCTACAGCGCTCACAGACGACGAGTCGTCTCCGTGGTGTGGGAACTGTGCTCGTGTTCTCGGTGGCTGTGAACACGATCCCCACGGCGGCTGATCGAGTAAGCGAGCGATGCGACCGATACCGATCGATACTATGTGGGTGAACATGGCTCCCACCCGTTGGGAGCCACACAAACCGCACCGTTATCCGAGCGAGACGCCCCGCTCGCGGAACACCGGCTGGAACCCTCGCTCGTGGACTGCCGTCACCAGTTCGGTGTACGCCGTCCGCACCGCGGGATCCTCGACGAGCTCGCGAAACCGACTCTCGAACCGTCGCCCGTGGGCTGTTCGGCGCTTGTCCGATCGGTCATGGGCCGCCTCGTGGCACAGGGTGAGGAAGAGATCGTGAGTCCACACGGCGCGTTTCGAGCTCGTCACTGCCGAATCTGTCAGCACGATCCGGGTGTGCCCGTCTGTCCACGCATCGGCGGTCGCCTCACCCCAGTAAATCGTCCGATCGATCCCGATTGTGTCGGCCAGCGCCCGCGCGAACAAGAGGTATCGCGCCTGCCGTGTTGCGAGCTCAGTGTCCGCCAGCCGACTGTACCCCTGCCAGACGCCCGCCTCCTCAGCACGTGTCGCGACGTCGAACCGCGACGGCAGCGCAATCTCGGCGTCGCTCTCTGTGGCCGCCGCCGCTAACCGCTTGGTGGCCGGATCGGTCGTATCGAGGATAATGGCACCCCGCTCGACGAGTGCATCCCCGCCGTGGCTGGCGCCCTCCTGAAACGCAATCTGAGGAGCCGCCTGAATCCGGGTGAGACTCACCGGGGTGTCGGTCACCAGCTGGAAGAGATCCCGATCCTGCCAGCGCTCGCGGAGTGTCGCATCACTTACGAGCAGTTCGGCCATTGTATCGCGCGTCTGACCGTCGAGCGCGTCATCGCCCACCTGGTCGTACAGCACGATCCGGGCGTCGGCGATCGCATCCTGGATCCGGTCCCACCGCTCACACCCCGACTGAACCGCTGTGCGGCCGAAGTTGAGCGTCAGGTTCCCCTTTGAGACGACGACACCACCCACGCCGACGTCGTGATCGGTGGTCACCAAGAGGCCGTTGCTGTACACGTCCAATCCGTCCTCAGGCGCATGTTCGATCGCCAGATACGCGTCGTCGGTCTCACGCGTTACGGACACCCGACTGTCAGCGACGGCCGCAAACGGATGCCCGCGATCGACGGGCTCACCGTTGACAACGACCGTAACGTCGGTCCGGAAGGTGAGATACGCGAACCGCTCACGGAGGCGCTCGACGATCCGGCGCCATCGGTAGCTCTCCGGATTGGGCACCTCACCCGTGTAGTGATCGATGGTCACGCAGACACCGTCGAACGCGTGCTCCGTCTCAACAACGACACCCTCACGGCCAGCCACCGCTGCGAACGGCTCTGTCGTCCGCTGACCCTGATAGTCGAAACACAGCGCGTGTCGCCCGCTCCAGATGCGCACGGCGCCTTTCGCGATGATCGCACCTGTCCCGATCCCCCACTCGCCGAGGGTGGTGTCGTCTGCTCGCTCTTTCGTCCCCGCGCCAAGCACGGAGAGGTCCCGCGTCCCCTTCTCGCTCCCCAGATCGACGCCCGTCCCGTCATCACACACAACCGTGCGCTCGGGCGTGACGCTCACGAGCACCCGCGACGACCCGGGACTGTCAACCCCGTTCTGGACGGCCTCACGAACCGCATCCGTGAGATCCGCCATCTGGTCTTCGATCAGATACTGGGCGACCTCATCGGCCGTGGTCATCTCAACCGTCTCGGTACCCCGCGTCTCGGTCCCAGATCGCTCTGGGGACGATGACTGGTTGGACATGGTGTCCACCCCCTCGGAGCACCATACAAACCCTACTGGACGCCGAACCAGCCAGCAGACTCCGAGAGCACTACTCCCTGTGTTAAGGCGGTGGGATCGGTGGAAAGTATACATATAAATTCTGAAATAAAATTAATGCAATCTACGTCACAACCTTCTTAAACACATATATCCCTATATATTTCATGGTCAAAACCATTCGAGTATCGGAGGAATACCACGAGTGGCTGACTGCACACAAGGAGGGTGACGAAACGATGGAAGAAACGCTTCGTCGCATGACGCGTGGTCCGCACCCGGGCGATGTCGCCGGACTCCTAACTGAGGACGAGGCCGACACAGCCAAAGAAGCGGTGACGGATCTGCGCAGACGTGACCGCGACCGATTGAATGCTGCCCAGGCCGCCTTTGACGCCAGCGAAACCACCGAATGATCATCGACTCGTCGTACCTCTTCGACCTCATGGCGGAAGATCCGAATGCGTTCTCGAAGGGGGCAGAACTCGTCGAAACCGGCGAGATGCAGTGGTTACCGACGCCAGTCGTCGCGGAGGCCTACTATGGGGTCGCGACAGCCCGCAGCACCACCACCGAACAGGCGCTGCGCAATCGGCTGCTCGGATATCCGCGTATCGAGGTTGACGACGAGATCGCGCGGCGAGCTGGTGAACTCCTCGCGGCGGCAGACGACCGCGCCGGTGAAAACGCGGGTGTCGGGGCGAACGACGGCTACATCGCCGCGATGGCTGATGTCCTCAATGACGCAGTCCTCACAGCCAACGTCGAGGACTTCAACCGACTCGGTGTCCCGGTTGAAACGTACTAACGATCTGTCCTCAAGTCTGTCGTGTCGCTGTCCTCGTCTTGGATCGCAAGAATATCTTGGGCAACATCGGCCACGTGTTGCTGATGCGCTGCTGAGGTCGCCGCGTGTTGAGCGGCAGTCAGTTGACCGTTGACCACCGCGTTCTGCTGTGGCCCCCACACCTCGGGCGGCTCCGATTGAATGTACGACACCCAGCGTTTGATCGCCGCGATGCGTTGCTCACGATTGCGGTCGTGTTTCGCATCGAGCTGATCAGGCGTCTCTGAGTCGGTCATATTCGGCGTCGACATCGAGTCGGTGTACCCACGTTTCAAGCCGCGACCCACTAAGCGTTTCCTCAAAGAGGGTGTACAGGTGGACTGCGTCTTCGATATCCTTCTGGGCGCCAAGCGACAATTTGTACGCGATCTGGAGCTCAAGCGGGCCGATCGGGATCGATTTGCCATCAATCTGCGCGGTAATCGCGTGAGAGAGCGATGCGCGGTCGAACTCATCGCCGACGATCTTCAGTTCAAGATGCGGAGTCACCTGACCCGTTGGGGCGACCCAGATCGGATCGCCGTTCGCAAGCATCTCGTACATCGACGTGAGCGGCATCACTGGTCCCCAGTATCCTTCCGTTTCGAGCATTGTCGCAAGCTCTTCCGCCGTTGACTCATCGATCGGCTCGATGAGCACGTCGACAGCCTCGGTTGAGCGTGCACGCCCTGCGAGAATCGACACGTACCCAGTGATGTACACGTGTGTGATGCCGATCTGATCGAGGAGCTCTGAGAACGCAATTGCGAGCTCGTCAAGTTGGTTCGGCTCGCGTCTGACAACGAGTGTGTTATCTCGAAGCTCGATTCCACTCATGGGTATGTGTTCTCCGGAGACCGATTGACATCCTCCTCCGCGCTAACGCGGAGGGATCCCGAGCGGTGGGAGTTTCAGGTTCGCAGTCCAATCACCAGACTCCCAGTCCTTTCGGGCACGGTTGGTCCCACAGTATCGGACTGGTGGACTGCTGGCCATGCCAAATGGCCGTTGCCCCTATCCTCGACCGTGTACGGCGTCCCAGTGTTGTTTGTGCCACGGGGACGCTGGCAGGAATCAACGGAGTTGGGGGTATCGTGTCGCGCGCTTTGAGCAGTCGGCAGCGACACACCCTTCAAGGATGTGGCGTTCACCGACTGCCCTTTCGGATACTGCCTCGTTACGTGGGCGGACAGGCCGCCTCCAAAGGACGGTTCGGAATCCGCTCCGTTCCGACCGACTCCTACCTCCGCATAGAGTGGCTTCTCAATTACACCTCGGTATGTGAAACTCGGGACAGACGTTCGGCTGGTGAATTGCTGCCCACCATGTCGGCTTCATCACCCGCCTAAACGCGGGTGTATTCGCCTTCTAGTCTCTACAAATCGTCTGGCCGCCACCAATGCTGGCTGTCGCGCAGGCGCTTGTTAGTGAGTGTGATCGCGCTGTTCGGCAATCGCCTCGATCACTGTCGTGCTTGTCGCTCGAATCCGTTCACACCGCTCGAGGAGCCGATCTGCGTCATCATCGCTCCACGCGGCAAGATACAGCGCCGATCCGTCCATCTCCAGCCCGAAATGGCGCCCGACGACGTACGCGACCGCCTCGGCTTCCAGTTCGCGTGCCTCGTGATCGGCCGTATCCGATGGGTCATGCAACAGCGCGTGGGCGTACTCATGGAGGAGCGTCCCCGCGACGGCTGCAGGATCTGCCTCCTGCACCTGAATGTGGGGTGTGTCGTCGACATGCCGACAGACGCCGTCGGCGTCGCCGTGCGGCCACGCACCAGCACTCACCACATCGACCGTCACACCGAGTGCGTCGGCTGCCGCGAGCAGTCCAGCTAGCAGCTCATCGGCCTCGCCTTGAGCCGCCGTCTCCAGCTCGGGCAGGGGTTCCCCCTGGGTCTGTGAAATATCGAAGACGGGAACGGGTTTGAACCCGACCACGCCCTCATCCCACTCATCGGGTGGTGTCTCATCGTACGCGCAGTCGCTGTCCGCGTGATAAGAAGGACTGTTCCCACAGTCGGGACACTGACGTGAGATCAGCGGCGCCCAAATCCAGATTGCGGATTCGCCTTCTTTCACCTGCCGGTTAAACTCCTCCTGCCAGGTTCGATAGCCGGCAACCTTCGTTGCCTCCGGACACTGCAGGGTGATGAGCAGCGTGTTTCGGTGCGAGTAGTCGTGGAACTGACTCTGGACGTCGAGCCACCGCTGGAACGCCTCACTCGCACGCGCCTCGTCAACGCTATTGACGAGTTCGTGGAGCCACTGATCGATCGCCTGATGCATCTGGTCGGCGCGGGCGTCGGCGTCACCGAACGTGACGGGCCCGCTCGCGGGGTGGGATTCGGCCATGTGCGCTCCCGCCCCTCGGGAGCGCCACAAACACCGACAATTCCACTCGCCAGCCAGCCGAGACGACACACGTGGAGGCGACACCTCCCCAGGATACGCCATACTGGCTCTCTGAGGGTGACAGCAACGCCGATACTACCAATATTGGCATAAGATTAACAACTTTGAAATCACATTTTACACCGCATGGGGGATCACCAAGACCCCACCCCGCCGCAGGACGCCACGCACCTCCGCCTCCGACCGACCGACACGCAGCTGTCGCCTGACGCCGTCGAACAGGGGTTCTGTCGTCTCCACAGCATCGACGCGGACACCGGCACCGGTAGTTGGCTGAGTCGGCTCAGTGGGCCGGCCCCACCAACCATCGAGTTTCGCCTCCAGCGTCCCCCAGGCACCGACGCCGATCTCATGCTGTACGCCGGGATCGAGGACGCACCCGTCGAACCACTCCGAGAAGGGTTACGCACCGCCTGCCCGAACGAGTACGAACTCACGCCGGCCACGCCCGACCCGGTGGACTCGCTGACGGAGTCGCCCGCTGAAGCCACAGATCCAGACGCCGATGAGACCATCATCGGCGATGATTCCGCTCCCACTGATGAGACCACAGACCCAGATGTCGGTGACTCACCCTCGGAGGAGACAGCCTCAGCCGACGACGACGCAGACCCGAGCGCCGAATTGGCTGCCGTCGAGTGGGTGGGTGACGCCGAGCGGCGTGACGACTGGCAGACGCGGCTCACCCCTCTGACTGCGTTTCAAGATGCGGATGACACGCGGCCGCCGCTAGCGGTGATTGCAGAGACGCTCGCCGACACGACCGCTGCCGTCATCTACCAGGTCGTCTGCCGGCGCTATCGCGACTGGCGTGGCGACGCTCGCGACCGACAGCGCCAACTCGATGAAGGCCGTGACACCATGGGGAGCCGGCTTGTTGATGATCTGGTCGGTGACGTGCTAGCTACAAACGCCCGAGAGCGGGCGGCCACAGCCACCCCCAACCGGCCCGATCCAGCCACGGCCGGCCGGCAGGAGTCAATCGCCGCAGCTGACCCCCAACACGCGTTTTGCGTGAACGCCCGGTGTGTGATCGCCGGCCCCGACGCACGGTCGCTCGCCCGCCGGCTGGCGACCGCCCTCGAAACACTCAGCGGCGACTACTACACCATCGACGGCCGGATACGGACAGGGGAGGCGGTCGCGCCGGTCACCGACGCCATCCGCGAACGAACGGTTCACGAGCCGACCTACGAGACGGCGCGAACGACACTCCCGTGGACGGCGAACCGCAGCCGTGGGCTGGTGATGGATGCTGCGACCGCGCCAGCCGCCTGTCTGTTGGACGGCCCCGCACTCACCACGGGTGGGGACCGCGCCATGGACCCGGCCGCTGCCGACCGGACAGCACTCCCGCCGCCGCCCGCCAGCCAACTCGACCGCTATCAGACACCCGGACTCACGCTCGGCCAGCCGCTCGATCAAGATGGTGAGCCCACCAGTGAGCCGATTGCTGTTCCACCCGCCCTCCAACCGTTTCACGTGGCGTGGTTCGGCAAGACTGGCTCGGGGAAATCGACCAGCCTGCTTACAGGACTGCTCGCGAACCACGCGGCCACGGACGGCGCCGACATTCTTGTCACGCCGAAAGGCGACGACATGGCGACGGCCTACTGCCGCGCCCACTACGCCGAGTACAACACCCTTGAGAACGTCTACTACTTCGACTGTGGGGAGACGCTGCCCGCCCTCTCGGTGTTCGATATTCGTGATCAGCTCACGGCCGGGATCGACCGGACAACGGCCGTTGAGGATCTCACGGATCACTACATCGAGATTCTCGAAGGGATCATGGGGCCCGAGCGGTTCCACCAGGCGGTCCGCTCGCCCGACATTATCCGCCTGCTCGTGAAGGCGCTGTTCGACCCAGTGCATGGGAGCGACGCGTTCGCCCATCGGGAGCTCCAGCAGGCCGCCGCCCGGTTCCACGAAACAGGCGAGCCGCCGCCAGTGGTGGACGACGAGCTCCAGTCAATGCTATACAATGTCGCCGCCAACAGCCAGCAGACGTTCGACGAGCTGCTTCAGGGTGTTCACAACCGCATCGAGAAGATCCCGCTTGATGATCGGCTCAGCCAGCTGTTCAACCACGTTCCGGACGCCGACGATCCGTATTTTGATCTCCGAGACGTGATCGACGAAAACGCGGTCGTTATTATCGACACGGGGAGCCTGCGGGATGCCAGCCAGCAGGCGCTCACACGGACGGTGCTCTCGAAGCTGTGGACCGCGCTCCAGCGCCGTGCTCAGACCACGGGCTCGGACGATCGACCGCTGGTCAACCTGTATCTTGAGGAGGCGGCGCAACTCGTCACCTCCGGCATCGTCGATGAGCTACTCGCCCAGGGGCGGTCGTTCGGCTGTAGTGTCACCCTCGCCACACAGTTCCCTGGCCAGCTGCGCGTTCGGAATGAGACGGCGTACGTCGAGCTGCTCAACAACGTCTCCACGATTGTCACGGGGAGCGTACCGGTCGATGACGCACTCACGAAGCGGCTCGCGACGGCCGAACACGATCCAACGGCGATCGGGAATCGGTTGCGCGCGCTCAGCCGCGGCGAGTGGCTGGTGCGACTTCCGGCGCCGTTCAACACAGCGCCGCCCTATCCGTTTCTAATCGCGAGTGCGCCGCTGCCGCCGGGGCATCCGGAGGGGGACGGGTTCCGGCCGGCGCGTGAAACCGCAGTCACTGCCCGGATCGAGACGTGTCGGGATCGGACGCGCCAGACGCATGGCCTCGATCTGACGACGACGACAGCGACGACAGGAACTGGTGACAATGTGCCCGATACCGAGGCCGAGACAGAGCCAGAACCCACCACTGCGGCGTCACCGCGGATCGACTCCGCGCTGCCGTACACGGAGCGGCTCCCCGATCCGGTCACCTACGACGACCAGCGGCACGCGCTCGTCTGTGTCGCCTGTGAGACGCGGTACGATCCCTCACCGGACGGACTCCGGGCAGCGATCGGCTGCTGTCACGATCCTGACTCGGTTGATCGCGACGACTGTCCCATCTGTGATCTACCGCTCAAGCTCACCTACGCGGAACGCCAACAGAGCCCAGTCAGCGATGCCGGACTCCGTTTTCTCCAAGCGGTGTACTCCGCTCACCAGGGCCGGTACGATCCCGACCTCGAATACGACATCACCCGCGACAGCATGCGCCGGCTCCGTGAGTACGTCGGCATCGCCGCCGACGAACTCGATGAGCTCCGCGAAGCAGGTCTCATTAGCCGTGACTGTCGGTATCCTCATACGCTGTACACGGTGACTCCCGATGGGCGTGACGCGATCGGCGTGCGCCACCGCGAAGGGGTCGCTCACGGCGCCGGGGCTGGCGACCTCAGTGAGTCGAGTCTTCACGTCGCAATGGTTGAGGTCGGGACGCAGTTTCTCACCGCCGAGTACGTCGAGAATCCGGACTCACCGGCCGTCGATGTCGAGCAGTACTTCGAGGTCGCCGAGGGGCGACTCGATGCGGCCGCCGTCGATGAGACGGGTGGGGTGGTCGCCGCCCTCGAAGCCGAGCGGATCAACAACGACGCCAGCCGGGCCATCCCCGAGGATTACGACAAACTCGCTGCCCAAGACCCGGAGGCTGCCATCTGGATTGTCAAAAATCGAGAGGCGGCCCACGATGTTATTGAAGCGCTCAACACGCCGCCTGATGGGGACCCCCGGGTGACAAAAACCTACGGCAAACAGACTCGGCCCGCAGCATTCACAGTTGATCAGCCGGGCCTCACCGACGTATACACGTTCCAATCAATGCGGGATACACATCTGAGTGACGACTAGCTTGACTGAACGGGGTTACGCGCTTCATGATCCAACTGGAATACTGGCTGGAGGGCGACTGGCGTGAGGTCGTCCGCTACGATCATGACCGCGCCGCAGCCGGTGGCCACGACATCACCGAGGAAGGCCTGCATCGAGACGTCTACCGCGATGGCGAGAAAATCCGGTCGGAGGATGTCTCGCCGTCGCTCCCGGCGAACGAAGGTTTCGATGCCGCCGAAGAGGATTTACGTGAGAACGTCGAAAAATTCGTCAAGAGGCTCGAACAATGGCACGGAGTGAAAGACGGGCGCGACCTGTGGGCGACGAAGAGTTCGAGTCAATGCCTGAGCACATCAACAGCCACTTCGACCGCGTACGCGACCTGGTAGAACAGGAAACGGACGACTCCGACGCCTAAGACTGGTTTTTGGTGACTGGATGGGGCCCAAAACGAACACGTTGACTGCGACTACAAATTATAGAGCGAGAGTTAACGCCGCCACAGCTGCCACCAGCTATCCGCACTCGACTCTTCGATGGCTGTTTCGAGTTCCTGACGCCGCTCCCGTTCTGTCTGCAGCTCTGCCCGGAGGCGTTCGTTCTCCGCCAACAGCGTCTCCACGCGGTCGGTGAGTTCTTCGATCCGTTCACGCCGTGCTTGCATCCGCTGTGGGTGGCCGGCCGGAAGCGGCTCGTCCACAGGTGATTCGGCTGCTCCCGTGTTCGGATCTGTTACTGCAGTCGATCCGGATTCTGTCGCCGTCGGCGAGTGAGTATCGTCGTCGACCGGCTCGGACGGTGACGGTGGCTGTTCGGTGGCTCCGGTGGACGCTGCCGTAGTAGTGGTCGACGGCTCGGCTGCCTTCGTTTCGGGTGGCGTATAGACGTCGTCAGTGTGGCTGATTGCGCGGTCGATCGTTTTCTCGCCGTAGGTGCTGCCGTCGGCGTAATGGACCTCATCCCACTTCTCGCGGGAGAGACCCGACCGGCGAAACAGCCGGTCGATCCGGGCCGCATCACAGCCGGTCCAGAAGGCGAGCAGCCGACACAGCGCCATGTCGGCCTCCGAGTGGCTCTCGTAGCCGCTTGTAGTGCCGTTCCAGAGCCGCGTGAACTTCTCGCCGTTGGCGGCGCTGGTGGCACGTGACAGCAGTTCCTCATCTGAAAGCGCAGCCACTCCGGTCGCAGCAGCATCTGCATCCGATGATGCGTTCGCAGCTGTCTGCTCTGTACGTCTCTCCTCTGAGGTGGTTGCTGCATCCTCAGCCGTGTCTGCTATTTCTGTGGTGTGGAGCGTCTCGACGGCAGCTGTGCGCTGTGTAATTGTTGTGGGTGTCCCGCTGACGTGATCGCCAGTGACGGTAAAAAACCGCGACCGGTCGTACAACTCGAGATCGCCGGCACGGTTCCGCCCCGCAGGGAGCGTCCCAGATACGAGAATGTGATACCCCGTCTCGGAAGGACTCACTTCGGTATACGAGTCGAGCGCACCAATGATTCGGTTGGCCCACGCCGTGGGCTCACCTGTCGCTGGATCCCGGCAGTCGTCGAGATCGATCCCGATGAGCGGATCGTCAGCGGTGAACACGAAGCCGAGCCCCGCCACACTGGTGGTGGTCACAGCCTCTCGCGCCGTCGCGAAGCTCCGCCAGGAGTCAGAATCGGTCGTCGACGCAAACTGTGTCGTCCCGGGGATGATCGGTGCCTTGGTTGGTTTGCCATCGCGCTCATGTGAGCGCCAGCAGACCCACTGGTCACGGTCAACGAGCGCGTCGGGGAGCGTGTCGGCCGTGGGTGGAACTCCCATCGCAGATCATGTGTACTGATCACACGCAACATCCAAATAGTCTGTGCTGCTCGGGCGACCAGTCGGGTCGCACGGACCGTTCCCGCCCGTTTTGAGTAGCAGCACAACCCACAGCGTAGCCGTCAAGAATTTCCCCCGCGAGATCGCCAGAAATTGGGGAAATCGGCCGATCGACAGACAGGCGCCCCCGCCGCACTATCCCCCGTGAAAACGGGTGAAACACGTCCACGGAATGCATCAACTCCCTGCAGCGTGGAGATGCCGACGGGTGCTGTCGCGTTCACCCGCTCGGCGGCTCGCCAAATCGCCGGACGGCAACGGGTCAACTGGGCTGCTGGCGCGCCCGTGGTGAGCGACCACATCCGCCTTCGCGTCGGACATCTTTTGATGTCGATATATGAGATCCTCGGTACCACCCCCATGGTGTCCGGGGTGATCCGGCAGTACGACGATCGGGTATCAACGTCCAAACATACTGTGTACAGGTGGGGCCAACACAGAGAGCCCAAGTGGGTGATAGGCTCATCGGGCGGTGTCGGCCTTCGTTCGCGTATCCACGCCGCCTGTGCGTGTGATGCGTTACCGACGGCGATCTGATTCGCGGGTCTGTCGACCGCCCGGTACACTCGCTTTCACGCGTCTAATCGGCATTCTACTGCGGCGGGGAGCATCCGTGAAACTCGACAGCAACCTCGTCCGAAGTGACACGTAGCGAGCGGAAGCCCACCCGTTCACGGGTGGGTCCGAGCGACAGCACGGCCCGCCAGTCCACTGCCGATGGCTGTCTGCATCCCCAACGCTTAATCTACCAGGAACCGTACGAAGAAGAGACAAGACGGCGAAAAACTGGCAGTTGGGTTGGGGTCTGCCCGCCGGACGAAAGGCTACCACACCGTTCCCGCGAGGGCGTCTCCGTGGCCCGCAAGGGCAGTCAAAAAGCAACCCTGCGCCGACTGGGGACGCTCCGCCACGCCGCGTGGCGGTGCGTCGGGTCGATGGCCTGGCCCGCGGTCTCGGGCGAACCGAGAGACTACGGTCGCTGGGAGTCGATACGGCCTGTGAGGGCGAACACGTCAGACCCCGTATGGGGCCAAACCAGAGTCCCGCAAACCGGAGTACCCACGAGGGAAAATTTGCCACCGGGTACGGCATCACCGGGATGCCCACCGCGTGTGGAATCCCACGGCAGAAGCCGTGGGAGGAGGTCAAATCGACGAGTTAACTCCTGTGCCGGCTCTTAATATCCTCTCCGCGGTGCTCTGTTGGACGACGACATCTCTAGCCGCCCTATATTAACCAACAAAACCCGTGGAATTCACACTGTTGTTGGTTAAGACGGCTATTCACCAGCTGACGCTGGACAAAATTTATTACTGTGTGTCTGAATTGTTACCATGTGCAGTGATACCAAGCATCACACACGCTCCCCGCCAATGCTTGCTGGTACCTCTTCAGGACTTCCTGTTCGTGTGCCGGTCCGCGCGGCCTGTCGCCGCGTTGCAGTAGGCTGTCTGTTCATCACCCTCGTCGCGGTTGAGCCAGCGGCTGCTCAAGAGAGTGCTGTCTGTGAGGTTGACCGGCTTCCCGGCATGATCTCCGGATTCTTTCAGCTTACGACCGCGATCGGTCTGTTGGGCCTCGTCGTCGTCTGGCAGGCCGACTCGTTGATCGAGCTGTTTACGCTCCGACCCGAACAGCGTGAGGGGCTCAAGCGCCACAAGCGGACGGCCTTGCGCTCAACCGTGATTTTGGTCATATTGGGGCCGCTGTACACCGTCGCCGGCAGCGTAATGAACCTCCCGCTCGCGGAGTGTGTTGACCTAATCCCGTGGTAGCCCAGACGATGCGGGTTACAGTCAACCGGGGCCACCGGCTTGCGATCGGGGTGGTGGCGCTGACGGCAGTGCTGGCGGTCACCGCGGGATCGACAGCCGCAGATCCACCACCGGCCAACGCAACCCGGACGGTTGACGCCCGCGACACGGATCCGTGTCTGACGCCGGCCGCGTACAACGCCACGTACGGCCAGTCCCCGACTCCGACCCAACAGCTCGCGACGTGTACCGACCTGACGTACGCCGCGCCGCCCGCCCATGCTGCCCGCATGACGACTGCGGCGTTTCCGGCGTTAGAGCCCGGTAGCGCCGATACTAGCGTCTATCCACCGCACGCCGACCCTGTGTCTGCGGGCGCGATTGCCGACGCACACGCCACTGTGTTTGCGGTCTATCCCGCGACGCGGGTGCATCTCGACCCAACGACCACCCGGCAGTATATTGCGCCCACCGGGACGGTGCGGGCGCTCGTCGATTACCGCGTCCGAGACAATCTCGGTCCGAACCGGTCGGTGCGCAGCCACAGGGTGCGAACTGTCACGCTCGATATCGGCACCGAGCAGGTGGCGTCAACGACCGGGACACAGACGCCGACGCTGTCGTACAACACGACCCAGACTGGCGAACAGCCGCTCACCGTCACCGCCGAGATCGCGGTGTCGATCACCGTGACCGGCTCCCGTACAACCACGTTCACACAGACGGTCACCGTCAGCGACACACGGTCCGTGTGGGTGTATCGACTCACCCCGGAGGCGTACACCGTCCAGTACCCTGATGGCCAGGGTGGCCTCGCCGTCTATCAGGGAAACCCATGGCATAGCCTCACGCTGTCGGGCGACGCCACCGATCGCGTCCGTGGCGTCTGGCGCTATTACACGGCTCGCGATCCGCGATGGGACCACCTAATATTTAGCCGGGCCACCACGACTACGACGCGACCGTCGGCAGTACGGCCGTTACGGGTGGCGGCGTTCCCCGCTCAGATTGGCCCGCGCGCCGTGCCCGTCCGTGACGGTCCCACCGTCACTGCCGTGTGGGGCGTCACCACCCGGTCGCCGGCGACCCGGCTCCCACCGAACGTCTCTGTCGGGGTGGTCACCGACGAGTACACCCGGTCGTACGGGCTGGCCGTACGAAACGAGACGCTCGATCCTGAGCACGTTCAGGTGCATGGTATCGTTCGCGGTGTCTCGGCGCCGCTCAGTGAGGTCACCCGAACTGCACGTCCGATCCGGGAACCGAATCTGTCGGTCCGTCTGATCGACTCCTCGGGTTCGGCGGCGACACTTCGTATTACCGTCCGGGATTCGCAGACGGGCGCACCCCTCCGTGTGACCGAATCAGCGGCACCCAAGCCGATCGTCGCCGACGGGCCGGACGGAACTCTGTCGATCAACGGCGAGCCCGTCACGCTCGGTCCGGACGGCACCGCTACACGAACCGTTTCCGAGCCGGGGCTGTACACGGTCCGCTTCGAGCCGGCATCATGGCGTACGACATCGCCTGCATACACCGCCGCCAGCGATACCGTTCGCTGGCACCCGCTCGGTACCCTCGCTGGCTGGGTCCAGCTGCTTGAGACGGCGTTCTGGGTCGGCGTTCCGATCGCTGTCGCCTGGATCGCTGGCCGGCAGATTGCACACCTCATTTCCGGTGAGTCACGTACATGAGCCACACCCCTCCACCATCGACTCGACGCACTGTGCTGACAGCGATCGCAACCGGCAGCGTCCTCACGACCGCCGGCTGTGCTAACAGTCGAACGGATGAGCCCAGATCGGGCGCGCTCTCGACGGTCACCGTTGAAGGAACCGAGCTAGTCGTTGAGTATGAGCCCGGTACGGACGCCACCCAGCTCGCGGTGATTGGGCCGTCGGGTGAGCCGTTTGCCGAACGCGCACTTACTCCGGGCGCCAGCCGCGAGACCGTCCCGATCGGAACTGCGTACTCTCCGGGCACGTACACCGTCCAGCTTGTTGATGACGACCGCGTCACGGCTACCGTCGAACAGGAGCTGCGCCCGGAGATTGTGATTCGAGAGTTGCAGCTGGCACGGAACCATCCAGAGGAGATGTTCGACGGGGCTGGGAATTTCACAATCGCGACTGAAGTAATTGTCACAGTCGAGAATCTTGGGACCGGCCCTGAGGAGCTCACCAAACTCCGATTCGAGGGGGAGGTACCTCGCCCGACCCCAGAGGAGATGGCTGGTAGTGGGATTATGGCAATAAATCGTCCTGTTAGGTATGCAAATCCTGTTATTGGTCCCAGAGAAGTACGTACACTCTATTCGAGAAGTTTCCCGTTTTCACCAAATAGTGATACAGTGGAATGTACTCCGGAAGGAACCAGTGGACAATTTACCGTCGCACTCAGTGGTGATATAGCTGAAGAGGTGGTCGAACAAGAGTACACTGCGTCATATCGAGGAGAAAACCTCTCCAACTGCCAAATTACGGTGGAGAGGGTAGGGACATGAGCGGTATTTCGCTCACAGATGTCGGCTATCAGTGGTTCATTGAGATTACTGAACAGATCACTGAATGGTTCATTGAGGGCACCACAAACGGGTACCGTGATCTAACCGAGGCACTGTTTGGTACACCAGTCCCAGAATCCACCAATAGTCTCCCATTAGGAGCTCCGCAAAATGTACCATGGACGCGTCTCCACGAGGCACTCGTCGCAGGAGAGGTAACGCTTGTCGCATTTTTGATTCTCGTCTTATGTATACAAGCACGAAACACACTGCAAATTTTCAATCTTAGCGATCCGATCCGTGCAAGACAGGTGCGTCGGTCTGCATGGACTGGCGGGATTTTGATTGCGACTTGGTACTGGATCGCCGTAACCACGCTGTACCTCGTGGACGGCTTCGCAATCGCTCTAGTGCCGGATATCGGTGTTGTGGTTGAGCCAATGATCGATTTCCTTGATACCACACTCTCGAACCCCCTGCTTGGGTTATTGCTCACGTTTGTCGGCGCCCTAGCGATGTGGACGCTACAAGCTCTCTTGTTCCTGCGAGAGTTGCTGTTGTACGTCTTCGTGTACGCGATGCCAATCGCACTCGCTGTTGGATACGGTGGACTCCCCGTCATTTCTGGGGCTGCGATGCGAATTGCGGTCAAATTCATCCCGCTCGCGGTAATGCCGCTTCCCGTGGCGCTGCTGTTCCGTGGCTATGATCTGCTTTTCGGCGGCGGGTCAATACCAGTCACGACGAACAACGCCTTCTTCGGGTATCTCGTCGCTGTCTCGCTGCCGGTGCTCAGCGTCTGGATCATCTGGAAGCTGTTCGCGTATACGACGCCGCGACTGGTCCGGACCGTCCGGAGAGCGACCGGTCTCACAGTGACAGCGGGCGCCGTGGCTGGCGCCGCGGCGGTTGCCGGGCCCTGGGCTGGCGCGACGGCCGCCCGGTGGGGTCCGACAGCAGCTATCGGCCAGACGGTCGCGCATCGACTCGGTCGGGATGACGCCAATACTGAGTCGAGTCCCGAATCAACTCCAACGGACACGACACCCACCCCCACGGTGCGTAGCCACGAGGGCGGGATGCCGTCGTACCGCCGCACCGAAAACGAACCCCGCCCATGAGTGACCCCGAGAACCCCGCGACCCGGCGTGTGATGCAGTCGCTTGACGCCGATCGCCGACTCCCGATCATCGGAGTGTACGAACGCGACCTATACGTACTGCTGAGCTTTCCCATTGCGGGACTGGTAGGCGGGGCGGCAGTCGGCGTAGAGCCGCTCGTGTTCCCGCTGGTGTGTGTCGGGCTGGCAGTCGGGGTGGCCGTCGTGTACGCGGCACCGCGCCAGCTCCCGGCGAGCACGTGGCTGCGTGATCTCGGCCGGTTCTACTTACGCCGCCCGCGGGTGACCCTCCACGACGCGGTGGCGGCGGCGTCAACGCCTGATCCGGAAGCTGACACCACGGTGCCGCGGCCGTTTGTCGTTGATGAGCACACCCAGGAGCTGACCGCGCTCAAACGAGCGTGGCCCGGGCATGGCGCAATCGAGCGGACGGACGGAACGATGGAGGCGTTCGTTGAGGTCACCCCGGGCAACATGGATTTCGCGATGGCTGACGACTGGGCCACACACCAGGCGGTGGGCGAGGCGTTCGCCGATCAAGAGCTCACCTTTCGACTGACGCTGTATACGACGACCGACCCGTATCCGGCCGCAACGCTCGTTGACCAACTCGATGAACGGCTCGCCGATCCGCAGGTGACCACTACTGAGTCGCTGCGTGCGCTCATCGCTGCCTACCGCGACCAGCGACCGGCTGAGCTCGACGAAACCCAACAGGTGCGCTACTTTTTGCGTGTCGCGGTGGCCCCATTTGAGGTGTATGAGCGCCACCCCGAGGAGCGGACGCCGGCTGAGCGGCTCACGACGCTGCCGGTCGTCGGGGTGTTGGCGACGCCGTTCGTAACGCGCCGGGATCGGCTCACCGACGCGGAGCTGCGCGGCGCACAACTCACGAAGCTCCGCGAGCGGCTCCGGACCGTCGAGACGGAGTTCGTCGGCAAAAACAGTGACTGGACGGCCCGCCGGCTCTCGACGGCCGAAATCGTGGGCCTGGCGACGCAGTTTTGGACCGGGACCGACGTCCAGGAGCCGCCCGTAGCCGACCGGGCGGGCGTCGATCGGCAAGCACGAGGTGAGACGGATGAGTGACGCGCTGCTCTCGTTAGGTGGGGGCCTTGAGTCGGTGACGCCGGCGAAGCTCGTTATGGGGCTCATGGCGGGTAGTGGGATCCTCGTGATCGGGCTGCTGCTCGGCATCTGGTTGCAGTCCCAGCAGCCCGACCGCGATCCAGAGGTGGACCTGTCTGCGTACGTCGAGCCCCCGGAGTCGGCACCGCAGTCGCAGCCGGAAGTGGCCACACCGCGCGAGCGCCAGCAAGACGCGGTCGCCCCGGCCGCGGTCACGTGGAAGAACCGATGTGCCCGGATCGATGACGAGTGGGTGTGTACCCTCTATATCGCTGACTGGCCGGATTATCCGAGTGACGGCTATCTCAGCGAGCTGTTCACGCTGACCGATGTCCGGTTTCACGTCACCGCCCACCTCAGACCCCGCGATCAGGAGCGGGCGCTCGACCAGCTGCAGGCGGCCGCCGACGACCTGAAGGTGGATGCCGATCTTGAGTCGAGCGTTCGAAGCACGTATCTTCAGGACCGTGCGAACGAGGCGGCTGCGATGTATCGCGCCGTCGAGGCGGGCGCCCGTGTGTTCTCACAGGCGCTGCTCGTGACCGTCCGGGCCGACGATCGTGACACGCTAGACTCAGACGTGCGCCGCGTGAAGCAGACGCTTCGCGAGCAGCCGGCCGAACTCGCGCCGAAATCCGCAATCTGTGCCCAGGATCGAGCGCTGCGTGAGGCCGCACCGCTTGGTGGGACGGCCCTCGACCGCACGACGACCTGCATCAGCGGCGCCGTAGGCGCGTTGCTGGCGTCGCCACACCGGCCCACCCTGTTGGAGCCGGATGGCGTCGAGCTGGGGGTCCACAGGCATACTGATACCCCAGTCGTGGTCGACCCTTTCGCTCGTGAAAACGGGTACGCCACGTTCACGGTTGGGGATCCGGGGTCGGGGAAGAGTTTCAGCGCCAAACAGCGGTTCATCCGGTCGGTGGCGCACCACGACGACCGGATCGGCGTCATCTTGGAACCGCTCAACGATTGGGCTGGCGTGGCCAAGGCGCTGGATGCCCAGCGGATCACGGTTGGTGGCACTCTCGGAATCAATCCCTTAGAGATCACGCCGATGCCTGCCCACGTCCGCGAGCAGCTGGGCGCCGACGCGAGCCCGTTCACCGAAAAGAAAGAGCGGGTGTTGAGCTTTCTCGCGAACTTCTTTGCGCACCGCGGGATCACGCTCGGTGACCGACGAACCACCTTAGAGGTCGCCGTCGAGACGGCGTACCAGAATGCCGGAATTACGGAGGATATCACGACCCACGACCGGGCAAGTCCAACGCTCCGTGATGTAATCGATGTGTTAGAGGCGATCGCTGACGAGCCTGAGGGGTATACGCTACGGACTGAGGCGGAAGCCGAGAAACTGCAGGCCGACGCCACGTGGCTCATCGATCAGCTCCGACCATTCGGCCCAGATGGACAGTTCGCACATTTGGGACGCGCAAGTGAGGTCGACTTTCAGGAGACGGATCTCATCTATCTCGACCTCGCGCAACAGGAGGGGCGCGTGGGTGGCCGAACCAGCCTGGTGATGCAGCTGCTCATCTCGCTGGTGTACGAGCGCGCGAAACAAACCGCCAAGGAGGTCGTGTTTGTGATCGACGAGGCGCGATACGTGTTGCGTGATGCTGAGAACCTCGCCTTCCTGGAGACAATCTTCCGGCACCACCGCCACCACGATCTGTCGATTCAGCTGGTCACCCAGACAATCGACGAGTTCTTCGAGCGGCCGGAAGCCGAGATGATCCTCGATCAGTGTGCGATTAAGCAGTTTCATCGATTGGACGGGATGGACGATGAGTGGGCCGAAGAGTTCGGATTGAATCACGCTGAAAAGCGGTTCGTCCAAGAGGCAGTGCCGGGCAACGAGGAACTTGGGTATTCGGAAGCACTCGTGGGAGTGGATGGGGAGTGGCGCGGGATCGAGGTGCGGGCGTTGGAAGCCGAAACTAGAGTGATAGAAGGAAATAATCAGAAAGACAATATCTAACAAAGAAGAGTCATTGTCCCTAGTTGCCAGTGCTCAAATATGGATTAAAAATAAGACAGTGAGTTTTTAGAGTGACATATATCTGAAAATAATTGTCTCAATCGCTGCTATGACAAGACCAAATTAGAGCCTGTTGAGCGAGAAGGATACCACGGCCGTAAATTGAGCTCGGTATTCAGATTTATTTTGTCTGGTTATTGATTCCGAATACTGTTTTGTTCTTTAAATTATCGGCGGTGATCGAGTTTGATCTACCGTTCATAACTAATCTACAAATCCGTCTACAGCTGGAGACCGGCTGAAACTTGGATCATGTTGCGGTTTACAAAATTAAGATTCAATTGATAGAATGACAATATTAAACGTACGCTATCTTCGGCCTTGGCTCAAGCGATCCACACCATACAAAGCTTGAATCGAAAAGAACGAACGTGATCACGGAGCAGTTTTCGCGGAGGTTCGCAGAAAACACGATGTGGGCAACGCGATTGTTCTTATTGATACTACAATTCCATTTCACCGAGCTTGTGGAAAACATAATCTCGATCTCAGATACGAGTGACACGGACACCGGAACAGCACCAAAGGTGTCTTTCGTGAGGTAAAACGCAGAATGACTGATTACTCAAACTGTCTCAGCAACGCCAAAGCAGAAACCGCTAATGAATGATTGAAATTGTTCGCCTTCGCATGAAGCTAACTCATCTGAACAATATGTTTAATCTAGGCCATAGAACTAACAAGTTGATAGCCTGATCATATGTAGAGCGAGTGGCAAACGGGCGGAACGCTCGACATCAATGAGCCAATCACAGACGTGCCTTTGACAGATCCGGTATTTATACAGGCTGTTGATCAATCATCAGGTATTGTATACCAAATAGATAGTCACGGAACTTTCTAGGACAGTGGCCACAGAGCTTATTTATAGACATTATTGCTTGTTTGTCAGTAGACGGAGATTCAGTAGTTGGTTTAATTACGTCCGATAAACCTCAACTATTTTCAAAGAAAACAGACTGTGGGTTCTGCCCGGTACCCACTGTCAAGTGCTGTCTCGCCTGTTATCGTTTATGCTCAGGATTCCCGTTATTCAAGATAGCCCAATTCCCGAAGTCGGTCCTTTACCTCGTCCTCCTGCTCGCCGTTATCTGTAACACTACTGGCATTTGGCGTTTCGCCTCTCTGGACGAAGTTGTATGTTTCTGGGTCACGCTCCGCCGGATCTGTCCCACTTTGGAATAGGTCGAGTACACTTCCGCTCATCGATTCTGGTAATCTGTACCCGAGAGCATGAAGCACCGTGGGAGCGATATCGACAATGTTCGCTTCAACCTTGACTCCAGTCTTCTGGAATACTGGCCCTCTTGCGAATAATATTCCCTCCCGTGCGTGACCGCTCGTATCTACATCGAACAGTGGTTTGCTCACGTCGAAACGCGATGAAGCGTGAACTTCGGGTGTTTCAATAACCATGGTTAAATCTGGCGTGTGAGGCCCACCGCGTTCCAACCGCTCGAATCGGACTGTCAAGCCGGAGTTATCGACAGCAGTCTGCAGAGTCTTCTCGACCCGGTCCACTATCTGTCTGATATCGGATGGGTCGTTTGAGAGAACATAGATCATCGTCGTTTTTTGTCCCACATCGGCAATCGCAGATGTCTGGTCCCAGTCGATCCGTTCGAGACTAATTGCGTTGTCCAACCCAAGACTGTCTCCGGTAGGGATATTTGTCAGTAATCTCTCGGGAACGACTCTCCGAGCCAACGTTAGAAACCCGATTCTTGTGAGTGCGTCGCTCGCAGAGTCGCGCACCGACCCTATCGTTGCCTTCGTCGTGTTTCCGGAGTCCATTAACGAGACCAGCCCCTCGCGTTCAAGCACGTAATTCGGTGCGAATTTCGTCCTTACTTTTTCGAAGCCATGGTCGCTCATCACCAGAATGTTCTCACCGTCGTGGGCGTCGAGGAATTCCCCAAGACGGTGGTCGACTTCCTCGTATACCTCGAATATCTCACTGTCTTTGGAGGGGAGGCTATCGGGACCCCAGTAGTGGTGAGCGACCCTGTCGGTCGCGCGGATCAGTCCGACCGCAAGGTCTGGATTTTCCCGCTCGATCAGGTGCTCGAACGCGTCGAAGCGCTTGTTTATCAGATCGAGACTAAGTTCCACATACTCGCGAGATCCGGGCTCCTCATCGTTTCGAAGTTTGTAATCGCCGACGAGGTCTTGGAGTTCTTCCCAGCGCTCCGGAGGGTGTGCGTATTCGTCCTTGTACTCGGGGGCTGCGGCGATGATCGACCCGTCAATCTCTCGCCACGGATACGACCCGGGAATGTTGAACACCACTGATCTCCCTCCCTGATCGTCGACAATATCCCACATCTTCCCGGGAACGAACTCGTCGTGACTCAGGTCGTTTTTGCGTGTGTCCCGGTTGAAATGCGTAAATCCGTACATATCCAAGTCGGGTGGGTCTCGACCCGTGGCGAAGGTCGGCCATGCTGGGACCGTGACCTCGGGTACGGTACTCTCCAGTTCATCGTTCGTGCTGTCGTCGAAGAGACGCGTGAAGTTGGGAAGGTGCCCAGCTTCCGCCCACGGTCTTATGAGCGAAAATGTCGCTCCGTCGAGTCCGAGGACAATCATAGCTCAACTCACGCGAAGACCGGACAAAAGCTATTTGATCCCACAACAGCGGGAATCAGACGATTTCGACGCGGAACTGTGACCGCACGCTCTGAGTCGTAGCGATTTCGTTAATGACCCGCTTTCCGGATCGCGTTTACCGGAACAGGGTCTGTCTATTCGAGATATCCTAGGTCCTCAAGCCGTTCCTGAACGGCCTCGTCCCGCGCCCCTTGATCGGAATCGGTCCGGATTTGGGGATGTGGGATCGTATCCGAGTCGCGATATTCCACAGAGTATTCGTCGGCAGTTGCCGCTTCGATTACCTTTCCGTCGAACTCAGGAGAAAGTGGCATCCCCAAGACAGCCATTATCGTAGGCAACACGTCGACGATCGATGGCGTTTCGACAGTCGTTTTCTCGGCGAATAGCGGCCCCATCGCGGCGAAAAGACCGTTATATCGATGGTTGAAGTTATTGGTGTGACTGGCGTATCCTCCCGTTGGGGACTTCAACAGCGTTGGATAACATCCCGGGGCGGGGCGTGCGATGACGTCTGGTGCCCGTTTATCTGGATCGCTGTACGCTTCCTCCGCGAGAAGGACATCTCGGAAGAGCGGGCTTCCGTCGTCATCCGTGAGATCGGCTAGTTCCGTTTGTA
Source organism: Halorubrum rutilum (assembly GCF_024494565.1). The sequence continues at coordinate 9,659 of NZ_JANHDN010000003.1, read as the reverse complement.
ACTGGCGACGGAGGGCGTCCGGGTCGTCTACGGCCGGATGGTCGAACCGCTTGTCGTTGATGAACACGCAACCGTATCGGAGTTGCCACGCTTTCGAATTGCGGTAATCGATGTTCGGTTCCGCCGCTTCCTGAAGCGTCTGTCCAACGTCGGTTGCGATGATATAGTTGTACAGCTGACGGATTTTTTCGTACAGTACGGACGACCGCTTCCCGATGGCCTTCGCGGTCTGAACCGCGATGTTTGCGGCCGACACAGAGCTTTCGCTCTCTCGGAGATACCCCCGTTGATGCAGGAAGTCGTTAATGTGTATGTTCGTGTGCTTTCGTTCGAACCCGTGATCGCTCATGAGTACCACGTTATCGGCCCGCTCCGCGAGGTCTTGCGCACAAGTATCGACGACCGATAACAGTTGTCGGTAGTACCGGCCCCTGGTCTCATCGTCGGAGAAATTCGATAAGAGGTGGCCCGCCCAGTCCGGTGTTGAGAACAGCACGAATCCGAGACGCGGGTCGTATTCATCAAACGCCTCTGCCGCAAAGTCCCGACGCGCACGAGTGATATCACAGACGTGGTCGAAGTACGTCTGCGGATTCTTTTTTAGAGACTTGTCATGATCGAGGATATAGTCCTCGAATGCGTCCAGCTGCTGAAGGTGACTCGGGACTGCGTCCTCCTCGTCTTCGGCGAGCATCGCGGAAACGAGGTGTGTGTCTTCCGCCGCAGGAACTCGACCGGCAGACGCTGGGAGGTTAACGAACAGCGCGTCGTCTATCAGATCGTACGCGGCGGCATCGGTCGTGTTCGTTCGTAGCGGACTCGTTTCGTAGTCCGACGCCTGCTGTATCATATTCGTAAGCCCGTGTGATCCGGGGTCTTTTCCGGTAGCAAAAGAGGTCCACGCAGGGAGCGTTGTCGGGGTGTCGACACTCATAAGATCTCCTGAGGCGCCGTTTTCAAGTACACGGTTAATATACTCCGGCTCAATATCGAACCGATCCAACATGTTCGTCGAGAGACCGTCGAGACCGATAACCAGGAGTTCCATTATCGGTAGTCGTCGAATATACACAATCAATTTGTCGATACTGTAGTTACCTGATCGGTGGACTGGTGATCTCCGCCTCCTAAGTGCTCCCGGTTCGGGTCGGATTACTCGAGATACCCCAAATCCGCCAGACGATCGGCCACATCCTCGTCTTCGGTGGCTGTGTGCGGTTCCGACTTGTATTTGGGATAGGTTTGGACTTCGGGAGCGTTCACCGGTGGGAGTGCCTCTCCGTCCATCAGCGTCGCAGGTGCGACGTTGAGCGTCGCAAGGACCGTAGGCGCTACGTCAAACAGGTGGGCGGCGTTTAGATCCGCTTCGGGATCGATATTGTCACCCGCGAGCGCCACGATACCGTAGCGTTTGTGATTCCAAGGTTCGGGTTCATCGAACCGCTTCCCGACGAGTGCGGACAGTTCGTGCTGGAAGTCGGAAGGAACGACCACCACGTCGACGGCTTCGTCCGCATGAGGGCCATGAATGTGCTTTTCACGAGGGACGACCTCCTCAAACACCGGATCGCCCTCCGGTGTCGTCACGCCAGACAGCAATTCGATGAGTTCGTCGCGAACGGCGTCGTATTCGTCTGGCGGTACGACCCCTTCGGGGTCACGTCCCTTGACGTTCAACCGGACACCGAGCTCCGATGGAGACCGGACGTACGCGTGCGACGACGGGAAATCGACCGAATCGCTCGCCGCGAACACGGCACCGACTGGGACGTGTCTGCCGATGAAATCCGCGAGCCCGAGCCGTTCGAGGACCGCTTTTCCCCGTTGATACGTCAGTCCGAACTCGGCGGCGAGCGCAGCGAGTCGCTCCAATGACGGACGTCCGGTCGTTTCCGTCTCGTCCCGAGTCAGCCGTTCATCTTTGATCTGGAACCACGACGGAACCCCCTGACCGTCAGTCGTCGTCTCGACCGCACCGTGTTCGTGAAGGAACTGATTCACGCGAACCTCATAGCCGTCGTACTCACCCATCCCGTGATCGCTCGCGACGACGACCGTTCGGGGGTCACAGCGCCCGAGAATCTCGCCGACTTGCTCGTCGACCGCGCGGTATATCTGTCGGACTTTCTCTTGATCTCCGGGGTAGTCGTGGAACACCGCATCGGTCTTCTGGAACTGTACGAAACCGAACTCCGGATCGAACCGGTCCGACAGGTATCGGAACGCCTCTCCGCGCATCCGCGTGAGTTCGAGGTAGTCTTCGAACCGCTCCTCTCCTCCGTGCTCGTCGGTTTCCCTGCGTGCGTATACGCGATAATCCCCGACCACGTCCCGAACGTCGTCGAGAACGCCCTCAGGATGACATTCCGGATCTTCCGAGGATAGGTACCCCGGAACAATTGCACCGTCGATATCCGAGGGCGGACCCGTCACCGGAGCGTTCACTACGACACTCGTGAGGCCCGCCTCATCGACGTACTCCCAGAGCGTCCGCTGTCGGACGTCGGTCGCGTTTACGATGTCCCAATCGTACCCGTCGAATCGCAGGAAATCGAAGACGCCGTGTTTACCGGGGTTGACACCCGTGTACAGTGACGGCCACGCACTCGCCGTCCAAGGCGGAATCTGAGACTCCAGCGGCCCCGCCGTCCCGTCCTCAAACACCGATCGGAGATTCGGGAGCTCATCCTCCTCGAACATCGGTCGAAGGACGGGGAAGCAGGCCGCATCGAGTCCAAGCAAGAGAGTCTGCATGCGTCTACCGAGCGGACCACGTCTCTTAAAGTTGATTTTCGTCGATTCGTCCGCCCGACGCGCGGCGATGTCGCGAATGCGGACCGGCCGTCGCTCGATTCGCCGGATCGAATTTGAGAATTGAAGCCGCTACGTTATCACGTGTCCGAGGCCCTGACGAGACGGCAAGAAGCCGTCATCGAGTCGGAAGCCGACGCGATCAGCAATCGTCGCCGGCCGGTTTGTCTTGTGGGACCGGCCTTACGTTTCCGGCACGGAGATGACATTCCATCTCATTTAACCATCCGGCCGTCGGCAGTTCGCGTATGGATCCCGACGCCGCTCGCGTGGCGATGCTCCACCAAGACCCCCATCCCGCCCACCGGGGGTTCGCAGAGGCGGTCGGCGCAGAACTTGTTGATTACCACCGCCTGAACGTCGGTCCGCTCGGTGGAACCATCGCCGAGGACGCGCTTAACGGCCTGTCCTATCCAGATTACGACGTGTACCTCGTCGAGGGATCCCGGCCGCTGTACGCCGCCCTCGCGCGGCGATTTACACGCGGCGGAAAAGTGATTTACCTAGCAGCTGACCACGGGCTATACGAACTCGGCAGCCAAGACTTCGAGGGAGGATCGGGAACCAAGTCGCTTATCGGCCGATTCGGCCGCCCGGCCGTCAGAACGGTCGGTCGGCGAGGAATCGACGGCGTGATCGCCGTCTCGGAGTTCGTCGCGGACTTCACCCGTCCGTTCGTCGGTCCGGGAACGCCGATCCGGATCGCCCATCCGTTCGTCCAACCCGACACGTACGAGTCGTTAGGAGCGGTGGATCCGGATATCGGGTCGGATGTCGTCGTCACCATCGCTCGTCCGTGGGAGTACAAGGGCGTCGATATGCTGGTCGATGCGTGGCCGGCCGTCAGGTCTGAGTATCCCGAGGCGGAGTTGCGTGTCGTCGGGAGGGGACACCCCGATGCGTACGAAGACACGCCGGGAGTCCGCGTCGAGGGATACATCGAGGATCTCGCCGACGCGTTCGCACCCGCGTCGCTGTTCGTTCAACCCTCTCGGGTCGACGCGTTCCCCGTGAGCACGCTCGAAGCAATGCGCGCCGGTGTCCCACCACTGGTCACGGACAGGGCTGGAACCCGATCGGAGGCCGGTGCCATCGACGAGACGCTCGTCGTGAACCCGAGTCCACAGGGGCTAGCTCACGGGGTTCAGACGTACTTGGCCCGGGACATAACCGAACGCGAGCAACTCGCGGGGAGAGCGCGCAAACGAGGTGCCAAATTCGATCCCGACACCCGAACGGCGGCCTTTCGGGAGGCGTTTCGCGAGATACTCAAAGCACTTTAGCCGAGGGGTATCGATAGGCTATCCATGACAGTTTACGTTGTCGGCCTCGACGGGGCCGACTGGTCTCTCCTGCGGCCGTGGATCGAAGGGGGAAATCTCCCCGCGTTCGCTCGCGTACTCGACGAAGGCATCGCGGGGGACCTCGAAAGTACTCTTCCCCCCGTTACGTTTCCCGCTTGGAAATGCTACTCGACCGGAAAGACGCCGGGAAAACTTGGGGTCTACGAGTGGTACGCGTACGATCGGCAGACGAACGAAATCTCGGCTAACGATGCCAGTGACTTCCGTTCACGGGAGTACTGGGACGTGCTGGCTGACCGCGGAGACCGCGTCGGGGTGATCAACATGCCCACGACACACCCGGCCGATGCCCGCGCCGGGGGTGACGAGATCGAAAACACACGGAATTCGAGCGACGACGGCGAGGTGTTCGTCGTCGCGGGGAGTCCGGCAAACGAGCGGAAACGTTTCACGAGTCCAGAGTCGCTCAAGAGCGATCTCCTGAGCGCCGTCCCGGGGTATCGAGTCAAACCAGACCTAGTGTTGGACGAAGCGACAGCTGACGAACTGGTAGCGGAGGCGACGACGCTGTTCGAACAACGCTTCGACGCCGCGACTTGGCTCGCCGAGGAGAAGGACTGCGATCTCGTACACACGACTCTGTTTGCGACGGACACGCTCCAGCATCGTCTCTGGGACCAACCGGAGGCGTTGCTGTCGGCTTACGAGCGGATCGACGAACTGCTCGGGGAGTTGCTCGACCGCGAGAACACCGAAGCCGTCATCCTGATGAGCGATCACGGATTCCGTGAGATCGACGAGGTGTTTCTCGTCAATCAGTGGCTGATCGAACGGGGTGACCTCGCGATCGAAGCGTCAGAGACGCGAGACCTACTGGCGTCTGTCGGGCTCACGGAGGAGCGACTCAAACGGCTCGTCGATACGCTCGGACTCGCGAACCTCGCGCAGTCGATCGTGCCGGAATCGATTCAGCGAGCATTTCCGAGTGAGAGCGGGCGGGTAGCTGTTCAGAACGCCGAGATTGACTGGACGCGAACGAAGGCCGTCTCGCTCGGTAGGGGCCCGATATACATCAATTACGAGGCCTTCGGAGACGATGAGGTGGGGGACCGCTACGCCGCGGAGTTGGCCGACGACCTGCGAACCGCGGAGACGCCTGTCGGAGACCCTGTCGTCACAGCGGTCCACGACCCCGCCAAATTTTACACGGGCGAGCGTCAGCATGCTCCCGACCTGCTCGTCGAGTACGCACCTGGCGTCGACGCTCCTGAGTCAATCGGTGGCACCGTGCTCGGCGAGACGACCGAGTGGCTCGCGACCCACCGTCGAACGGGCGTGTTCGCGGCCGTCGGCCGAGGTATCGCGGACGGGGACGCGGACCTCGACCTCTACGACCTCGCGCCGACGCTGTTACATTACTTGGGCGCGCCGGTTCCCGAAGATGTCGACGGCGACGTGCGATTCGACGTGCTCGTCGGCGAGCCCGCTCAACGAGATGTCGAAAGAGGAGCGCCGACGGCCGTGGGAACGGGCGGACGCGGTGCCGGTCGCGAAGTGGAGGAGACGCTGCGGGAACTGGGGTACATGGAGTAATATCGTGGGGGTTACTGCGATGAATCCGCTGAAGCGTTTCCCTCGCGTAAACAACGCCTGGGTGGACCTCAAACACCGAGTCGGACACCGGCTTCGGCGCCGCGATCGGGCGGTCGAATTCGAGGCGACCGCGACAGACCCTCGAAACGTGCTCGTGGTCGTCGTGGACTGCCTGCGCGCCGATCACGTGAGCGGATTCGGCCACGATCGAGCGACCACACCGACCCTCGACGGTTTCGACGCCGGCGCGTTCTCGAACGCGAAGGCGGCGAGCACGTGGACGTTCCCCTCGGTGTCGTCGCTGCTCTCGGGACGATACCCGCACCAGCACGGTGCGCGGTTCGATTCGGATCCACGAAACCTCTCTGCGGAAGAGTTCCCGCAACGCATGCGTCGCGATGTCGCTACAGTACCGGACCTGTTGGGGGCTGTCGGCTACGACACCGGCATGCTGACGGCGATTCCGATGGCCGAAAAGGCCGTCGGCGACCGGTTCGAAGACGTGTCAGTTCGGTACACCCCCGCAACCGAGCGGGTCGCGGCCGCCCGTGAATGGATTGCGGACAGGGACCGGTGGTTCTGCTATCTTCACCTCGGGGACCCGCACGTTCCCTTGGACATCCCGGACGAACACCGCACGACGTTCGACGTGCCGGAGATAGACGGTATCGACGACTGGCGGTTCAGAGAGACGACCGACGGTGAGGGGTTCGACGCGTACCGCGACGCCAAGCTCCGCGCGTACGACGCCGCTGTCAGGGGCACCGACGACGCCTTGCGCGAACTGCTCGCCACCCTTGACGACGACACCGTGGTCGCAATCTGTGGCGATCACGGCGAGGCCTTCTGGGACCATCCGCAGCTCGAACGGCGATTGAACGACGACCCCCGCGGCTACTACGCGACCGACCACGGTCACAGCGTATTCGAAGAACTCGCGCGAGTTCCTCTTTGGATACGCGCTCCCAACGTTGATCGTACAGCGTCTGATCTTCCCGTTTCGTTGGTTGATGTCGCACCAACGGTGTTCTCAGCGCTTGGGATAGACCCTCCCGAAGCTATCGCCGGACGTCCCTTGTCTGAACCGTCGAACGGTCGGACGCTCCTGTGCGAGGAGATCGCTTACGGATACAACCAGCGAGCGGCGTGGCTAGATGGCCAGAAAGCGATCACCGTACCGGAGACCGATGACACGCTGGCGTTCAAACTTGATACGTACCTGGAGGAAGAACCACTCAACGCCGTTCCCCGTGATCTAGAGGACGTGCTCGCGTCCTTCGGAACGGGGGTCGAAGGAGCGGGTCAGATGGACCTCGATGGAGACACCCGCGACCGGTTGGAAGAACTGGGGTATCTGGAGTAGATTCGTTACGAGCCGAGACCTGAGTCGCGATACAGCGACCAGATCGTGACCCTGAAGTTTGCACTGATAGCGAACAGTATGCCCATGTAGACGGCGCCGCCGACCCCGACGAGCAGTGCTGTGTTGAACCAGGATGCCCCCGTCACGAACCGAGAACTCGATTCGACGACGAGGAACATTACCGCCCCGGCCGCGAACTGTTCCATCAGGGGTCGAGGAACGAGCCTCACGTCCCCAAACTGTTTGTTAACGAGATACGCCAAGAGGACGTAGCGACTCACCTCCGCCAATACCGTCGCGAGCACCACGCCGATCGGTCCGATTTCGTACACGAGCGCAAACCCGAGGACGACGTTAAATACAAGCGCGAACGCGTCTATCTTCATTACGACGCTCGGGCGATCGATACCCTTGAGCGTCCCGCTGAAGATGAGCCGCTGCGTCTCGAAGAGACGATAGAGAGCGATCCCAACCAGCAGGATCCCGCCGTCTCGATACTCCCCACCGAATGCGGTGACGATCAACTGTTCGGGGATCGCCAACGAGCCAAAGAAGATGGGAATCGCCAGAAGACTGCTGTAGGCGATGACGTTCTGGACGTCTTCTGACACCTCCTCTCCCCGCGAGGAGAGGTTCGAGACCTTCGGAAGCAGCCCCGAGACAACCACGGTACCGATGAACAACGCAGGTACCGTCAGCTTGAATGCCGCCTGATATTCGCCGACGACGGCAGTAGTAAGTACGGCACCGAGGAGCAGACTGTCGAACTCGTTATACGCCTTTCCGAAGAAGCCCGACGGGATACTGTACTTCGCGAACTGCCACAGCGACCGTAGTGTCTTTGTTGACGGGAAAGCCGGAACCACGCCGACGAACAGCCACGCGGTGGCCCCGGTCAGGAGGGTCGCGGCGGCGAGTCCGTATCCCATACCGGCGGCGCCGAAGCCGGCCAGCACGAACCCGATCTGAAGGGGAAACGTCAGGAGCGACCGCAGCGTGTCGTTCCACGTCTGTCTGGAGGGCATGCCGATGGCGGCAATCAGGCGCTGATTCGGGACGAACAGGGCCGACGACGCGAACAACACGAAGAACACGAAAGCGGCGTTCGGCACGTTCGTGAACGACTCGAACCATCCCCTCAGCAGTGTCATGACTGCCGCGATCAGTACGACGGCGGCTGCGTTGACCAGCAGCGTCGCACCGAACAGTTCGCCACGGGGCGCGTCGGACTCAGAAAACCGCTTGTTGAGCGCGTCGCTGACCCCGTGAAGCGGTCGATCAACTAGGTACAAAATGGACAACAAAAAGTAGAAGCCGCCGAACGATGTCGGTCCGAGTACCCGGGCGAAGACGACCGTGCCGAGGAAGCCAACCACCGCTTGGAGAAACTTTCCGATCGACCCCTTGAACGACTCCCACCCGAGGTTGATGTTCGCGGCCTCATCACCCATAACACAGTCTAATTGATGATACGCTTGGTTCTTGGCTTTTCCGTCAGAGAATACAACTCTTATACAGAATAGTGATTAATCGATCTTCCGCATGTAACCAACGTTTTCTGATAATTTCCCACGATCAACATTTCTGACGTGAGTGAATATGTCAAAGGCTTCATTCCAAGTAATATCATCCGAGAGTACTATGCCTTCTTGATTCAACCATTCACAAGCTAATTCATATTCGAACATCATACACGGGTGTGAATGTTCGGAATCATGTATGAAAACGTCAAAATTATCAACTCTAGTTACCAATTTAGGAAGCTCTTTCTGACTCTTCCCGATGATTAGTTCCCAATGATCTCTCAGTTCCCCGGGAATAATCCAACTAGGTTCTTTATCACTTGGTATCGCTGCTCCTCCATAGCTCTCAAAAGTGTCGTCTCTGAATTCTTCTAACGACTCATCGGCCCTGTACGGGTAATCAATTGAATGTAATTGTCCGTATTCGTTTTTGTTGATGGCTAATAATACAGAAAGAGTCGATAGACCGTTACAAACACCTGTTTCAATCACAGTCTCTGGCTGTATTTTTCTTGTTATACAATAGTAATCCCGAGCAGTATCTAAACTGATTCCTCCCATACTAGAATCACCTCCAGTAAGCAGCTGGTACTTGTCCAACGCCTCATCTCGAATTTTGGCAACTGGGCCTTCCTCAAACTCCCTTACATACTTTTGATACTCCGACTGAGAATCAAATGTTGTCTCTACAAATCCGTTATGTAATTGCTTATTTGTTCTCCTTTTTGGATGTGCGATTTTATATCCCGTGTTAAAAAAGGCAGCAATTCGATGATAAACCGATCTTATACCTTTATATATGCTGTCAGGGATATGATCGTGTATCGCTGGTTCGGTCCTCATTTAACGGGGATATATAAACTCCCCCTACTTGAGTATTGTAGTCTGTCGTTGATAACATTGTGTTAATTAGTATCTGCTGTCTATTCGGGTTTATTGGCCGTGTTGAATCGCTGTAAGGCGTTGGAATTCACTGTTTGACGAGGCGTTTGATGTTATAGACGACACACATCAGCGCGATTTCGCGGAACTCACGGAACCATGACCGCGCTCGCACGGCGAAGC
>NZ_JANHDN010000002.1 GCF_024494565.1 Halorubrum rutilum | reverse complement strand
GTGAGTCAAAACACCATTGCATGGTCTATGTGGTGTCCGGGTCAGCCAGCGACCTGGATGACACCGAACGACCACGGCTCACATCAGATTTCCGCTTACGCCGGAGCGCAGGGGGCGAAATCCTCATATCGGTGAGTCGGACGAACCGACTCTGCGAAACCGGGCCGAGTTGAACGGCCCGAATTCGCGGGTGCGTTCTTCGCGTTACAACCGAACGCGCTTATACACTTAAGCACGTCGGAACACTTCGGCCGGGCGCGGTGCGGCCGACCGTCGTCCCCCGCGCCGGGGGACCTTCGCATTCAACACGAATCCCGGGTTGTACTTAACACCGTCGAACTATCACCGCCACGTCATGCGATTTCAATGAGATCGATTGTCACGACGGGGCGCGACCGGGACTCGTCACGGCGATCGCTGCGGCGGGGGTCTCGCCCGAGCGGACAGAGCCGATCTACGGGGATTTATTTGTCTTCTGTCAATAGATCGCACGGGTATTTGAGTGCACCATCGGGGGTTCCTGAGGGGGCACCTGTAGATTTGCGAGTGCACACAGCGGCCGGTCTGTGAGAGCGAGAGGAAGCCCGTTTCGGTCGCGTCTGCTCTCAGAAATGGGGGTCTCGTTCATCGGCGACCCTGGTCTCGTCCATCGGCAATCCTAGGTTTCGATCACGCGTACTCGGGACTCGGAGAGCGAGCGAGTGGCGGCGACGGGGACGCGTCGCGAGCGATCGTTTATACCACGGGCGTTTATAAGGGAGGGGGACGCATATAAAAGCGAACGATGACGAACCCTGCTGATTCGATCGAGATTCAGAACGTCGTTGCATCAACCGGAATCGGCCAAGAGCTCGACTTGGAAGCGCTCGCGGAGGACCTCCCGGGCGCGGATTTCAACCCGGACAACTTCCCCGGGCTCGTCTACCGGACTCAGGAACCGAAGGCGGCCGCGCTCATCTTCCGGTCGGGGAAGATCGTCTGTACGGGCGCGAAGAGCATCGACGACGTGCACGAGGCCCTCGGCATCATCTTCGAGAAGCTCCGCGGGCTCCAGATTCCGGTCGAAGAAGATCCGGAGATAACCGTACAGAACATCGTGTCGAGCGCCGATCTCGGTCACAACCTCAATCTCAACGCGCTCGCGATCGGCCTCGGTCTGGAGGACGTCGAGTACGAGCCGGAGCAGTTCCCCGGGCTCGTCTACCGGATGGACGAGCCGGAGGTCGTCATCCTCCTGTTCGGCAGCGGGAAGATCGTCATCACCGGCGGGAAACGCACCGACGACGCCGAGGAGGCCGTCGAGGAGATCGTCGAGCGGATCGAGGGACTCGGCCTGCTCGGCTGAGCGTCCGCTCGGTCGTACCGGCTCGATCGTATCGGCTCGATCCGTCGCGAGGCGTCGAACCAGCAGCGCTCGGACGGTCGACGAAGCGCCGGCGCGGACTCGACCGTACGGGGTATCCGGAGGGGAGAAGCGACCGTGGAATCGGTCGTGGCGGAACGGCTACGCGGCGCTGTCTCCCGTCAGTACGTCCTTGACGACGCTCGGGTCCTCCAGCAGCTGATGTTTCGTGTAGCTGCCCTCCGCGCTCCCGCCGCTGTGTTTCGACTGTTCGATGATGTCGAGGAACGCGTGCTCCTTGAGGAGGTCTCGGACGCGACGGAGCGAGAGGCTGTCCGACCCCTCCTGCCGGCAGATGTTCTCGTAGATCTCGTAGACGCGGCTGGTCCGGAAGCCGTCCTTGCGTCCGTTCGAGAGCGACAGCAGCGCGAGCGCCTGCAGGACGTATCGGGAGTGCGGCGTCGATCCGCGGATGAGTTCACGGAACCGATCCGTCTCGGCGCGCTGGCGCGCCTGCGTCACGAACTCCTCGCGAACGGTCGGTTCGTCGTTGCCCTGCGCGATCTCGCCGGCGTATCTGAGGATGTCGATCGCCTTCCGCGCGTCCCCGTGCTCGCGCGCTGCGAGCGCCGCGGCACGCGGAATCGTAGACGGATCGAGGACGTCGTCGTGGAACGCGTCCGCCCGCGCCTGCATGATCTCTCGGAGCTGGTTCGCGTCGTACGGCGGGAACACGAATTCGCGCTCGCAGAGGCTCGACTTGACCCGCTCGTCCATCCGGTCTTTGTACTGGATCTTGTTGCTGATGCCGACGACGCCGAGCTTGCAGTCCGTGATCTTCCCGGCCTCGCCCGCCCGGGAGAGCTGCATCAGGATCGCGTCGTCGTCGAGCTTGTCGATCTCGTCGAGGATGACGAGGACGACGTCGTACCGCTGGTCGAGGATGCGCCAGAGCCGCTTGTAGTACGTCGAGGTCGAGAGCCCCTTGTCGGGGACGTTGATCCCGGTCGCGTCGGGGTCGTTCACGCCGTCGGCGATCGTCTGGACGGCCTGCGTCTCGGTCGTGTCCTGCGCGCAGTCGACGTACGCGAAGGTGGCGTTGACGCCCTCCTCGCCGGCGGTCGAGACGAGTCGCTTCGAGACGTACTTCGCGCAGAGCGACTTCCCGGTGCCCGTCTTCCCGTAGATGAGGACGTTGCTCGGACTCTGCCCGAAGATGGCCGGGTTGACCGCGTTCGCGAGGTCGGCGATCTCATCGTCCCGACCGACGATCCGACCTTCGCCGGGGAGGTGACTGATCTCGAGGAGCTCCTTGTTCGCGAATATCGGGTCCTTCCGAGTGAAGAGGTCGTCCGCTGCGTTCATGGGATCGACACCGGGTTTCCGGTGAAATGCGTTCCGTTTCGAGCGTGTGGTGAGTTGGGAGAGTTGAGACACACACCGGGTTTCCGGTGAAACGGGGTCGGTGGGGTGGATGGTGTTTCGTGGGGATGGTGTTTCGTGGAGGTGGTGTTCTGTGAAGGTGGTGTTGCGTGGAGGTGGTGTTCTGTGAAGGTGGTGTTGCGTGGAGGTGATGTTCTGTGAAGGTGGTGTTGCGTGGAGGTGATGTTCTGTGAAGGTGGTATCCCGTGGAGATGGATTCTGTGGAAGCCGGTAAGACTGCATGCAAAAGGGCGACGTTGAATAAGTAATGCCATCGCGACGAGATCGACACCACCACGCCATTCGTATTCACCGGAAACCCGGTGTCCGTCGCATGACTTCTCGTGGCTGAATACGCCTTCATGCGGTCGAAAAACGAAACACTCGGCGACAGAGTGTCGGAGCCTCTGGTATCTTTCCGATGAAAATCTCTCGACTATCGAGAGAAATATCTCGACTATTGGAGTCAATAGAGTGTACTCAAAACTAGTTTATAATTCTTTATCGAATCAGCGGGGATCAGATGAGACGGTCGAAGGAAGCTCTCGGTAGTTTTAGATTTCTCGGTGCGGAATTTTCGATGGGTCTGACAAAGAACCACCCCACCTCACGACCGCAGCCACCACACGTCCCCGTTTCACCGGAAACCCGGTGTGTCACTCCACCCTCAACGCGATAGCCTCCGGAGTGAGTCTGGAGTGAGCGCGGAGTGAACGCGGAGTGAGACGAGACAGGAAACGAGAGTGAGACGAGAAACGAAAGCGAAGGACAGAGGGCGTCCGACGAAACGATTCCGCTCAGAAAATCGGTCGGTCGGTGACCGCTACTCCTGGGCGTCGACGACCGCCACGCTCGCCAGGTTGACGATGTCTTTCACCTCGTCCCCGCGCTGGAGGACGTGGACGGGTTGGTCCATGCCGACCAGCATCGGACCGATGGCCTCCGCACCGCCGAGGCGTTGCAGGAGTTTGTACCCGATATTGCCCGCTTCGAGGTTCGGGAAGACGAGCACGTTCGCGGCCTCGTTCAGCTCCGAGAACTCGTATGTTCCGTTGAGGATGTCGTCGACGACGGCGGTGTCGGCCTGCATCTCCCCGTCGACGGGGAAGTCGACCGCGTCGTCGCCGTGGAGGATGTCGACGGCCTCTCGGGGCTTCTGTGTCCCCTCGTTGTCGACGCTTCCGAAGTTGGAGTACGACAGCATCGCCGCGCGCGGCTCGACGTTGAACCGCCGGGCGAGCTCCGCGGTGTGGCGGGTGACCTCGGCCAGCGTCTCCGCGTCCGGGTCCTGGTTCACGGTGGTATCGGCACAGAAGATCACCCGATTCTTGAACGTGAGCATGTACACCCCGGCGATCGTGTCGGTGTCGTCGTCGGACCCGATCACCTGAAGCGGCGGTCGGAGCGCCGACGGGTAGTGGTGCGTCAGTCCGGTGAGCATGGCGTCCACGTCCCCCGACTTCACCATGACGCTCCCGAGGTAGTTCGTGTCGCGTCGGACCAGCTCGTTCGCCTCGCGGCGGGTGATCCCCTTCCGCTTTCGGAGCTCGTGGAGCCGGTCCCCGTACGCCGACACGTCGCGGTGCTCCGGGTCGACGATCTCCGGCTGGAACGAGAGTCCCAGCCGGTCGGCCGTCCGACCGATCTCGTCGGCGTCGCCGAGCAGCACGGGGTCCGCGATGCCCTGCTCCGAGAGCTGGTAGGCCGCGCGGATCATCTTCTCGTCCGTTCCCTCGGCCAAGGCGATGCGCTTCGGATCGCTCTTCGCCTTGTTCAGGACGACGCGCATCATCTCGCGGGACTTCCCGAGCCGCGCTTCGAGCTCCTCGCGGTACCGGTCGAGGTCGATCTCCGTCCGCGCGGCGCCGGACTCCATCGCCGCCTCCGCGACGCTCGGCGCGACCTCGAAGAGGACGCGCGGGTCGAGCGGCTTCGGAATCACGTAGTCCGGGCCGAACTGGAGCGGGTCGTCGCCGTACGCCTTCACCACGGCGTCGGGGACGTCCTTGCGCGCCAGCTCGGCGAGCGCCTCGGCGGCGGCCCGCTTCATCTCCTCGTTGATCTCCGTCGCGCGAACGTCGAGCGCGCCCCGGAAGAGGAACGGGAACCCGAGGACGTTGTTCACCATGTTCGGGTAGTCCGACCGGCCCGTCGCCATGATCACCGTGTCGTCGCGGGCGTCCTTCGCGTCCTCGTAGGTGATCTCGGGGTCCGGGTTCGCCATCGCGAAGATGATCGGGTCGGCGGCCATCGACCGCACCATCCCCTGCGAGACGATCCCGCCGACGGAGAGGCCGACGAAGACGTCGGCGCCCGCCATCGCGTCCGTCAGGTCGCCGCCGGCCACGTCGCTGGCGAACTGGCTCTTGTACTCGTTGACCTCGCCGTTCGCGACGCGCTCTTCGGTGATGATCCCGGAGGAGTCGCACATCGTGATGTTCTCCTTGCGCGCGCCGAGCGAGACGTAGAACCGGGCGGTCGCGATCGCGGACGCGCCCGCGCCGGAGAAGACGATCTCAATCTCGGAGAGGTCCTTCCCGGAGATCTCGACCGCGTTCATCAGCGCCGCGCCGGAGATGATCGCGGTGCCGTGCTGGTCGTCGTGGAACACGGGGACGTCCATCTCGTCGCGGAGGCGCTCCTCGATCTCGAAGCACTCGGGGGCCTTGATGTCCTCCAAGTTCACGCCGCCGAAGGTCGGCTCCATCGCCGTGACCGCCTCGCAGAACGGGTCGACCGAGTCGATGTCGAGCTCGATGTCGAAGACATCGATGTCGGCGAAGCGCTTGAACAGCACGCCCTTCCCCTCCATCACCGGCTTCGACGCCGAGGCCCCGATGTCGCCGAGCCCGAGGACCGCCGAGCCGTTCGAGACGACCGCGACGAGGTTCCCCTTCGCGGTGTACTCGAAGACGGATTCCGGGTCCGCGGCGATGTCGCGGCAGGGCGCCGCGACGCCCGGCGAGTACGCCAGCGAGAGGTCCCGCTGCGTGTTCGTCGGCTTCGTCGTCTCGATGGCTATCTTCCCCGGCGGCTCCTCTCGGTGGTATTCCCGCGCGTCGTCATCCAGTCCCATGTGCACCTCCATTCACGAACGGAGTAAAAAGGTATGTGAACCCGTCGAATGCGTTGTTCGACGTTCGACGTTTCGCGGTCGAAACCGGACGTTCGCCCGACGGCCACGAGTAAAATACGACAGTCGACGCCGACGCACCGAGTCGGCGGTCGGAGAGGCGCCACGGATAGCGGCTCAGCAGTCGCCCGGCTCGCCGGTGTCCGATTTCGAACTATCCGACGCCGAACCGCTAGACTCAGAACTATCTGACTCCGAACCGCCAAACTCCGAACTATCCGACGCCGAACCGCCCGATCCCAAGCCACCTGACTCCGGGTTATCCGACTCCGGGTCACTCGATCCCGAGGCGCGCGGTTTCGACGATCCGCGTCCCCCGGAGTCGAGGTCGGGGTGGAGCGGGGCGAGGTCCCGGTCCAGTCCGCCGAGCGTCGAGACCTCGTAGGCGATCCGGTACGAACGCGTGATCACCTGCACGGGCAGCACCAAGGCCAGCAGAACGGCGACCCCCGCGAGCGCCACCAGCGCGACCGCCGCCGCTCCGGCCGCGGTGCCGAGCAGCGCACCGAGCCCGCCCAGCGCGGCCGCGACGAGGAGGAGCGCGAGACCGCCGACCGCGGCCACCAGCGCGAGGGCGAACGCGAGCGCGACCCCCTCGACGACCGACAGTCCCAGTGCGACGACGACGTGGGCGACGAGGTACACCAGCACCTCCGCCCACTCGGCGCGCAGCACGGTCCAGACCCGCCGCCATCCCCCGAGCACGCCGGTCTCTCGAGCGATCATCGTCGGCACGACGAACTCGTAGGTGAAGCGGAGCGCGAGCGCGGCGACCGCGACGAGCGCCGCCCCGGCGAGGCCGAGCGCGACGAGCGGCCCGACGGAGAGCGAGCCCAGCGTCCCGGCGAGCGAGTCGACCGGCGCCAATCCGGTCGGGTCGTCCGCGGCGACCGCGACGAGGACCCCGAGCGCGACGGGCGCCGCCGCCGCGGCGCTCAGTACCGCGGTGAACAGGAACAGGCCGAGCGACTGGCGCAGGCGCCCGAGGAACGGCCGCCAGATCCGGACCCGATTCGTCTGGAGCGCGTCGTAGAAGACCAGTCGCAGCGACAGCGACGCCACCGAGACCGCGACGATCAGGAGGGCGACCGCACCGGCGGCGACCGCGAGCGCGATCGGATCGACCGCTTCCGCGACCGCTCCCGTGACCGCGTCGGGCGGTATCGTTCCCCCGTCGCTACCCACGGATCCCGAGCCGACACCGAAGGCGGGATCGGGCTCGACTCCTTCCGGCGGCGTCACGCCAGCGTCGGAGGCGAGGGAGACGGTCGCGTTCGCGCTCGCGCCGCCGCCACCGCCCATCAGGAGCACGAGGAGGGCGAGCTTCGCCCAGCGGACGAGGCTGAACGGGAACAGGAACCGGCGCGTGGCGTCGACCGCGTCGTCGAGCGCGTCGACGGCGTGCCAACTCATGTCCGGCGGTTCTCGCGGATCACATATATAACATGTCGAGAAGAGGGTGACCGAGCCGTCGGGCTCGACCCCGACCGCAGCCCTTTACGCCGAACGGCGCCAGGGGTCGAGTATGAAGGTTCGCGGCGAACGGGAGTGCCGGGAGTGCGGCGCTCGGTGGTCGTACTACGAGACGGGGAGCGTCGAGTGCCCGGAGTGCGGGGACCTCCGGAGCGTCGGCGTCGACGACCGCACGGCGCACACCGACGCGCCCGCGTCGCTCGACCTCAGTCCCCATCGCGCCCGGTTCGGCGACGCGACCGGGACCCTTCCTACTGACGGCGTCGACGACCTCAAGTCGGCCCTCCGCGAGTACGTCCGCAAGCGCGGGTTCATCCGCGGCGGAGAGCTGCTCCCGCTCGACGGGACGTACCTCGCGGCCCGAGAGCTGCTGGAGGCGGTCGACTGCTACGACCGGCTCCGCGACCCGGCCGACGCGGACCGCGAGTACCTCCTCGAGCTGCTGGCCGGCGCCGACGACGGCGACCGTCCCGCGACGGCGGCCGTCCCCGAACGGCTCCGCGAGGCGCGCGGGATGGCGGCTGCGCGCGCGGTCGACGAGTACCGGAGCGACTGCCTCTCGTTCCTCGACGAACTCTCCGAGGGGACGGGAGGCGGATCGGAAGCCGACGGATCGACGGTTTCGGTTGACGGCGACGACGGCGATGACGGCGACGACCCGCGGTCGCGGATCGCCCCGGCCAAGGAACTCCTCGAACGCCTCCGCGACCGAGCGAAGCGCGTCGAGGCGCTCGACGGCGACGTCCCCGCGGCGGACTCGGACGCGCTCGTCGCCGCCGCCGACGCGCTCGGCGAGTACGTCCGGACCGGCGAGGAGGCGGCGATCGAACGGGCGGGGTCGCGACTGGCCGAACTCGACGCCTGAGCGACGCCGGACGCGACGGACCGGACGTGACACCCGAAGGACATCAACCGCGTCGAAATCACACCTGATACTCGCGGGGGCAGCTTCAACCGCCGTCACGGAAACCGCCACTTATGACGCGGTTCGACGTCCACGACCACCGTCACGCGCTGAAACAGCTCAGGGACACCGGCGCCACGGGACTCTGGGAGAACCGGAAAGGCGTCTCGTGCCCCGTCTGTGACGCCCCGTTCGATCGGCTCTTCACCACGCGCCAGACCGGGACGACGTTTCCCGAGAGCGACGGCGCCCGCTTCTGTCTCCTCCGCGACGACGACGCGATCCACCTCTTTCGCCACTGACTCCCGTCAGTCGCCCGCGACCGAGTCGACGTCCGGTTCGGGATCGTCGATGTACCGCTCGGTCCACGTTCCGCGGGCGAACCACGCGACGCCGACGACGGCTCCGAGGACGTTCCCGAGCGCCATTCCGACCCAGACCCCCGTCTCCCCCCACCCGGCCACGAACACCAGGTAGCCCACGCTGGCAACGCGGCCGACCCAGAGGGTGAGAATGGAGATCACCATGGCCGTCTTCGTGTTGCCGGCGCCGCGGAACGCGCCGAGGATCACCTGCGAGACGCCGATGAAGGCGAACTCGACCGATCGGATCCGGACGTACTCGACCGCGTAGCCGACCGTCGCGGGCGCGTCCGGCACGTCGCCGAGGAACGCCCCGACGATTGGCTCCGTGAACGTCACCGCGACGACGGCGACGAGGAACATCACGCCCGCTCCGGTCCCGGCGGCGAGCCCGACCGACCGCGCGGCGCGGTCCGCCCGGTCCGCGCCGAGGTTCTGCCCCACCATCGTGTCGATCGCGCGCCCGAGCCCCATCGCGGGGAGGAAGACCAGCGAGATGAGTCGGTTCCCGAGCCCGTAGGCCGCCACCACCGGCGGCGAGAACGTGACGACCATCGCCGTGAGCGTGATCATCGCGAGCGCGCTGGTCGTCTGCTCGACGCTGGAGGGAAGCCCCAGACCGAAGATGTCGCGGATGAAGCCGGGATCGGGCACGAGGTGACCGACCGTGACCGCCGGCCCGAGCCCGGTGCCGAACAGGAGCCAGACGCCGATGCCGGTGGCGACTCCCCGCGAGAGGATCGTCGCCAGCGCGGCCCCCTCGATGCCGTATCCGGTGAAGCCGGTGACCGCGAACAGCGACGCCTCCAGCGCGACCGGGTCGAGGGCGCCCGCGGCCGGGATCCCCGCGAGCCACCCGAACAGCGGGTTGTCTGCGAAGCCGAAGATAAGGAAGGGGTCGAGGACGACGTTCAGCACGACGGAGACGAGCATCACCGCCATCGGCGTTCGGGTGTCGCCGTAGCCGCGCATCAGCGCGGAGAAGACGAAGAAGCCGAACATCAGCGGGATGCCGGCGAAGACGACCTCCATGTAGTCGGCCGCGAGCGGGATCACCATCGCCGCCGTGGCGGGGTCGCTCGGGAGCAGTTCCAGCGCCGGGCGCGTGTAGAAGTACCCCGCGATCCCGATGAACACGGAGAGCACGGAGACCGTGAAGATGGTCTGCCCGGCGACCAGCCCCGCCGACCCGTCACCGTCGGCACCCGTGTACTGCGCCACGAGGATGGCGCCCGCGGTGGTGAAGCCGCCGGCGACGGCGATGAGCAGGAAGATCAGCGGGAAGGCGAGGCTGATCGCGCCCACCGCCTCCGCCGACAGCCGGCCGAGGTAGAGCGTGTCGACGACGTTGTACGTCACCTGTAACAGCTGGATGACGACGATGGGCCAGGCGAGGCGGAACAGCGGCCGCACGAGGCTCCCCTCGGTGATCGACTCCTCGGAGACGCGCTCCCCGTCGCCGTCGTCGGCTTCGCCGCCGTCACCCACATCGCTATCACCCACATCGCTATCACCCACATCGCTATCACCCACATCGCTATCACCCATACCGTCATCACTCCCATCGCCGTCACCCACATCGCCATCACTAATATCGCTGTCACCGCCATCGTGGAAACCGTTCTCGCCGGTTCTCGGATCGGAATCCGACGGATTCTCGGAGGGCTCGTCGCTCACTAGTTTATAAGTGAGCTCCTCGGCGAATCAGGCTTCCGGTTCCGGCGGCCTCCGCATCGATCCGCCTCAGCTCCCGTCGCCGCCGGTCGGAGCGTCTCGTCCTGCGGATTCATCCGTGAGACCCTCGATGTCCGAATCCCCGCTCTCGGAACCGTCTGCCCGCGAGCCGGCGGTCGGAGAGTCGCCCGTCGGAGAGCCGGCGACCGAGGAGTCGTCGACTGAGGAGTCGTCGTTGACCGCCCGACCGCCGCGGATTCCGCCGTCGTCGGGCTTGTCCCCGGCCCGCTCGCCCGGCGGGCGCCCGTCTTCCGGACCTCCGACCCGCGCGACGCCGGAGGTGTCGTCGAAGACGAGGTGGCGGTGCGGGTACGCCATCTCGACGTCCGCGTCGGCGAGCCGCTCCCGGATCAGCGTGTTCACGTCCGACTGCACCTTCGCGAGCTTGTACGGCTTCTTCACCCAGTACCGGAGCCGGAGCAGGATCCCGTCGTCACCGAACTCGTGGAGCCGGCAGTCGGGCCCGGCGACGTACCGCGCCACGCCGATCCGGATGTCGGGGCCGCCGTCGATCACCGCGTCGCAGTCGCGGGCCGCCCGCTCGATGAGGCGCCGGCCCTCCGAGATGTCGCTCTCGTAGGTGACGAGCACGTCGATGGTCCGCCGCGTGCGCTCGTCCTCCGCGGAGAAGTTGGTCACGTCGCGCTCGCGCATGGTCCCGTTCGGGACGACGAGGAACGTATTGTCGAGCGTAAATATCTTCGTGTACCGGATCGTGATGTCCTCGACGAACCCGGTCGTCCCGTCCTCCAGTTCGATCATGTCGCCGATCTCGAACGGCTGGTCGGCGAGGATGAACACGCCGTTGATGAAGTTCCCGACGAGCGGGGCGAGGATGATCCCGATCACGGCCGAGAACACCGCCGTCCCGACGAGCAGGTCGGTGAACCGGAAACCGCCCGCCCAGAGGCCGACGAGGAGCGCGACGACGATCGTCCCGACGCGAACGCCCCTGACGATCGTCTGCGCGACGCTCTGTCTCGACACCCGGCGCGCGACGGGGCGGCCGATGAGCCGGACGAGGAACTTCGAGACGAGCGCGCCGAGCGCGACCGACAGAACCACCAGCAGCAGCCGCGAGCCGGGGACTCCCGCCAGCCGCGAGACGGCGTCCGTCACCGGACCGAGGAGCTGACCCGTGACCGGCGTCGCGCCCGCGGGCAGTGCCATAGGCAATCCGGCGTCGCCCACCCGAAAAAGGGTTTCTCCCCGCGGCCCCGCCACCGCGCCCGGACGACATCCGGACGCCCCCGGGCGACTGGGCAATCACTAGGAGAACCGGGCAGCCACTAGGAGGACTGGGCAACCACTGGGACGACTGGGCAATCACTGGGACGACTGGGCAATCACTAACACCCCGCCGAGCGAACCACCGGTCATGTCGGAGACTCCGTCCGCCCGACCGTCGTTCAGCGTCACGCACGAGTCCGCGCCGAGCGACGTCCTCGTCGCCGGCTTCTCGTCGTTCGGCCTCGCGGGACTGACCGCCGTCGACTACCTCGTCGACGACCTCGACCTCGACCAGACGGGCCACGTCGCGATCGATGGGCTCCCCTCGATCACCCCCTTCGCGAAGGGCCGACCGCGCCGCCCGATCCGGCTGTACTCCGCGGACGACGTCGACGTCACCGTGCTCGTCGTCGAGCAGTTCGTCCCCCCGGCGCTCGGAGAGTCGCTCTCGGCGTCGATCCTCGACTGGACCGAGGCGGCCGACGTCTCCGAGATCGCGGTGCTCTCCGGGGTGCCGATCCCGCACGGTCCGGACGCTCACCGGACCTTCTACGTCGCGACGGACGACTACCGCGAGGCGCGGCTCGCGGACGGGTCGGTCCCGCCGATGGAGGCGGGGTTCCTCGACGGGACGAACGCATCGCTGCTCGAACGGGCGATGGACTCGCCGCTCGGCGTCGGCGTGTTCATCACCCCGGTCCACGCGCAGGCCCCGGACGTGGAGGCCGCGGTGCGGCTCGTCGACACCGTGGACGGCACGTACGACCTCGGAGTCGACTCCGAGCCGCTGGCGTCGTTCGCGGCCGACATCCGCAAACACTACGAGGGGCTCGCGGAGCGGATGGAAGAGCGGGAGCCGGAGGGCGGGTACGACCGGATGTACATGTAACGAACCCGCGTCGACTGGACCGACCCCGTACCCGTGGCGAGGGACCCGGCTCCGAAAACGCGTACTACTCGGCTCATAGTAAAAACCTATATCGGAGGAACGCGTCGTGCCGGTATGACCGACGATCTCCGCGACACCCTCGATCACGTCGGGGACCGGTTCAACCTCGGCGAGTACGAGATCGACGCGTACCTCGCGGTGTTGGAGCACGGCGAACTGACGGCGAGCGACATCGCCGACCGGACGGACATCCCGCAGCCGCGCGTCTACGACACGGTGCGGAGCCTCTCGGACCGCGGGCTCGTGGAGCTCCGCGAGTCGCGTCCGATGAAGATCGTCGCCGTCGACCCGGACGACGCCTTCGGCGACCTCCGGTCGTCGTTCGCGGAGATGGTCGACGAGCTGGAGGCGCGGTACACCGCGCCGACCCGGGAGACCGAGGCCGTCTCCCTGGTGAAGTCGCGCTCGACGATCCTCCGGTACCTGGAGGAGATCATCGCCGGCGCGGAGTACGAGCTCGCCGTCTCGCTGACCCCCGGCCTGCTCCGTCGCTTCCGCGACGACCTCGCCGAGAAGGTCGCCGAGGGCGTCAGCGTCGAGCTGCTCGTCACCCCGGCGTCGAAGGCGCCGGACCCGGACGAGTTCGACTACCTCGAGGTCGCGACCATCGCCCGGACGCGCCGCGGGATCACCACGCCCATCCTCGCGGTCGCCGACGGGGAATACTCCGTCTACGCGACGCAGGACGCGCTCCGCGACGACCGCGAGCGCTACGGCGTCATCTTCAACCGATCCGCGCTCGGCTTCCTCGTCTCGGGCTTCTTCGGCACCGTGCTGTGGACGACCGCCGAGACGCTCGCCACCGACGGCGCGGAGCGCCCGTTCCCGCGCCGCTACGCGTCAATCCGGCGGGCCGTCAAGGACGTCAAGGAGTTCGGCGGCGACGACTTCTACGCCGCCGTCGAAGGCCGGGACATCGAGACGGGCGAGGCGGTGACCGTCCGCGGCCGCGTCGTCGACCTCGCGTTCGAGGAGTCGGAGGAGGTCGCCTCGCTGATGGTCGAGACCGAGTCCGGCCGGGTCGAGATCGGCGGCCGCGTCGCGGCCCTCGAAGACGTCGAGGGACAGGAGATCGTCATCGGCCGCGGCGCGCCCCCGGCGCTGTGAGTCGGGTCTGAGTCGGATCCGTGTCGGGCCTGAGTCAGGCCGTGTCGGGCCTGAGTCGGATCTCTGCCGGGCCTGAGTCGCCGTAACACACTTAAGAGCACGCTCTGTATCCACTCTCAGTGGCATCCCGACAGGGCGGGCCGGGAGACGCGGAGTCATCCCGTCCCGGATCGACGGAGCGTCGGACCGCGTCCACGACCGCGCCGGCGGGGTCTCGCCGGCGGGCGGCGAGGTCGGACCCGCTCCCCTTCGACCCCGAGACGGGCGACTCGCGGCGACGGAACTCTTCTCGAGACCGCCGGTCCTCCGTCGCGCGAACCGCGGAGGACCCGCCGATCCGCGACCCGGGACTCTACGCCCTCACCGATCACTTCCGTGAGCGGCTCGAACAGCCCGGTCGCTACGTCTCGACCCGCACCGTGAGCGACGCGATCCGCCGCGGGCAGCTCCGGTGGAACCGGACCGACGGCTGGCGGTTCGCCCTCGTCGAGGGCGGGATCCGGTTCGTCGTCGTCGTCGGCGACACGGAGACCAACTCCCCGGTCGTCGTCACCGGGTGGACCGAGGTGGCCGACCGCGAGGCGGCCCTCGACGCCCGCCGGTGGGACCCCGTCGACGTCGACACCATCGCCGTGCGGGCGGCGCTCAGCGAGTCGTCGTCGACGCCGATCCCGGACCGGATCCGCCCCCGGACCGTGACTCGGCCGTTCGTCGTCGGCGACCACCGCCTGAAGACCGAGCCGGGCGAGCCGTACGTCCGGTGCGCCGACTGCGGCTGCCGGTTCCGCTCGAAGGACGCGATCACCTCGCGCGGCTGTCACGGGCGCTCCGGTCGGTGAGGTCGCGACCGAGGGTCGCTCCGCCGGCTCTCCGACCGCGGACGCTACCCCTTTCAGCGTCGCGCCCGAACCGGAGCTAATGACCGACGACCCCGCCGACGCCGCCGGCGAGGACGATTCCGCGGCCGACGGCGACCTCTCGCTGGACCGCTTCCACGAGGCGCTCGAAGCCGAGGAGCGGCCGATCGCGACCGCCAGCGAGGTCGCCCGCCGGCTCGGCACGACGCAGTCGGCCGCCCGCGACGCGCTGGCCGCCCTCGTCGACCGCGGCGACGTGGACCGGCTCGACGTCGAGAGCGACCCGGTCGTCTTCTACCCGACCGACTGGGGGCGGCTGGCGACCCGCGAGCGCGTCGTCGCGTTCCCGAACCGCCGCGAGATCGTCGTCGACCGCCCGACGCAGTTCACCCGCGCGCGGCTCTCGCAGTTCGCGCACCTCGTCGACACCACCGGCACGGAGCCCGGGACCCGCGGGTACCTCTACCGGATCCGGCAGGAGGACGTGTGGGCCGCGCCGTTCGACGACGCCGACGCCCTCATCGGGAGCCTCCGGTCGGTGCTCCCGCGACGGTACGACCACCTCGAGGAGTGGATCCGCGACCAGTGGCGCCGCGCGCACCGCTTCCGGCTGTACACCCACGAGGACGGCTACGTCGTTCTGGAGGCCGCGTCCGAGAGCCTGATGGGGAACGTCGCGGACCAGCACCTCGACGACGACCACCTCCGGGCGCCCATCTCCGAGACGGAGGCGTGGGTGAACGAGGAGGCCGTCGCCGAGGTCAAGCGCGCCCTCTACGACGCGGGCTACCCGGTCGAGGACGACCGCGACCTCGACGCCGGCGACCCGGTCGACGTCGACCTCACCACCGACCTCCGCCCGTATCAGGAGACGTGGGTGGAGACCTTCCTCGAACGTCGGTCCGGCGTGTACGTCGGCCCGCCGGGCTCCGGGAAGACCGTGGCCGCGATCGCGACGATCGCCGCCGTCGGCGGCGAGACCCTCATCCTGGTCCCCTCCCGCGAGCTCGCCGGGCAGTGGCGCGAGGAGCTGCTCGACCACTCGACGATTGATCCCGCCGATATCGGGCTGTACCACGGCGGCCAAAAGGAGATCCGACCGATCACGATCGCGACCTACCAGATCGCCGGGATGGACCGCCACCGGAGCCTGTTCGACTCCCGGAAGTGGGGGTTGATCTGCTTCGACGAGGCCCACCACATCAGTGCCCCGGTGTATAGCCGCACGGCGGAGCTCCAGAGCAAACACCGCCTCGGCCTCTCGGCCACGCCGGTCCGCGAGACCGGCAGCGAGGAGGAGATCTACACCTTGATCGGCCAACCCATCGGCGCCGACTGGGACGAGCTGTTCGAGGCCGGCTTCGTCCAGGAGCCCGAGGTGGAGATCCGATACGTCCCGTGGCGCGACGAGCTGGCGCGGAACGAGTACGCCAGCGCGGACGGCCGCGAGCGACGGCGCCTCGCCGCCGAGAACCCCGCGAAGATCGAGGAGGTCCGGTACCTGCTCGCGGCCCACCGCGACAAGAAGGCGCTCGTCTTCATCGAGTTCCTCGATCAGGGCGAGGCGATCGCCGACGCGCTCGGCATTCCGTTTATAAGCGGCGAGACCCCGCACCGCGAGCGCGCGGAGCTGTTCCGGCGGTTCCGCGAGGGAGACGGAACCCGGGAAGAGCCCGGTTCGGACGGCGACGACGTCGACACCCTCGTGGTCTCCCGCGTCGGCGACGAGGGGATCGACCTCCCGAACGCCGAGGTCGCGATCGTCGCCAGCGGGCTCGGCGGCTCCCGCCGGCAGGGCTCTCAGCGCGCCGGACGGACGATGCGGCCCGCCGGCTCGGCGCTCGTCTACGTCCTCGCCACGCGCGGCTCCGGCGAGGAGGAGTTCGCGCAGCGTCAGATGCGCCACCTCGCGCGCAAGGGGATACGGGTGCGCGAGACGAACGTGGCGGAGTAGGACGGCCCGCCGACGAACCGGGATAGGACGGCCCGCCGACGCGGCGGTAGAGGACCGCTCCCCGCGCCGAACCGGTCAGTCCAGCGCGTCGCGGAGCGCCCGCTCGCCCCGCTCGATCGACGCGACCGGGTCCGCGGGGTCGTCGTGTTCGTAGACGAGCCACTCGACGCCCGCGCCCCGCGCGCTCGCGACCACCGAATCGAGGTCCAGATCGCCCTCGCCGAGCGCGACCGACTCGCCTCGGGCGACGTCGACGTCGGCGGCGTGAACGTGCGTGATCCGGTCGGCGTGGCGGTCGATCAGCGCGGCGGGGTCCGCCCCGCCGGCGAGCGCCCACCCGACGTCGACCTCGAACCCGACGCGGTCGTCGGTCCGACCGAGCAGCCGTTCGATCGCGGGATCGCCGTCGACGGTCGCGAACTCCCCGTCGTGGTTGTGGTACGCGAGCCGCAGGCCCTCGGCGTCGAGGGCCCCCGCGAGGTCGTCGAGCCGCGCCGCGACCGCGTCGACCGCGGCCGCGCTCTCGAAGTGTTCGGGGTCGAGCCACGGGACGACGAGCGTGTCGACGCCGAGCCGGTCGCAGCGGTCGACGGTCTCGTCGAAGTGGGCCTCCAGGGCCTCGGGCGGAGCGTCCTCCAGCGCCTCGATCGGGACGTGCGCGGACGCGGCGTCCAGGCCGTTCCGGTCGAGCGCCGCGAGCACCTCGTCGGTCGGCGACTCGCGAGCTCGGTAGGCGAACTCCACCCCGTCGTAGCCGGCCCGCCCCACGAGGTCAAGCAGCTCCGGGAGCGGCGCGTCGAGCGAGCGCAGCGCGTACAGCTGGACCGCGACGTTGACCATGTCGGCCGTCTCTCGCCCGGCGACGTATCGGTTCGGGTGCTTCGGGCGCGATGCCGAGGCCGCCGATCGGCCGGCGACCCCCGGCCCGCCGCCGAAGCTTTGAACACCCGCTCCGTCGACCTCGCGGTATGGACACCTCCGACTCCTCGGACGGGGCGGATCCGGGCGACTCCGATACCCCGACCGTCGCCGAGGCGGTCGTCGATCGGATGCTCGACCGCGGGGTCGACGTCGCCTTCGGGATCCCCGGGAAGCAGACGCTCCCGCTCAACCGGGCGCTCGCCGACCGCGACGCGCGGTTCGTCGTCGCGCGCCACGAGACGGCCGTCACCCACCAGGCGTGGGGGTACGCCGAGACGGGCGCGCCGGGCGCGATGGCGGCGACGGTCGTCGTCCCCGGCCCGGGCGACACCAACGCCATGAACGGGCTGAAGAACGCCCTGAACGACTGCGTCCCGCTCCTCCACCTCGCCGTCGAGACCGAACGCGAGGTGCGCGGCGGCGACGGGATTCACGAGACCCCGCCCGAGACGTACGACACGGTCGTCAAGGAGAACGTCCTCGTCGACTCGCCGGCGGGCGCGGTCCCCGCCGTCGCCGAGGCGATCCGCGTCGCCCGCGAACACCCGCAGGGCCCGGTTCGCGTCGGGATCCCGAAGGACGTCCTCGCGGGCCGCACGCCCCAGCCCGCGGTCGGGGAGCGAGAGCCGAGCCCGCCCCCGGCGCCACCGACCGAGGCCGTCGACCGCGCCGCGGAACTGCTCGCGGGGGCCGACGCGCCCGCGGTGCTCGCGGGCGGCGGGGTCCGGCGCGCCGGCGCGAGCGACGCGCTCCGATCGGTCGCGGAGGCGCTGGACGCCCCGGTCGCGACCACGTACAAGGGAAAAGGGACGCTGCCGGAGACGCACCCGCTCTCCGCGGGCGTCCTCTGTGGCGGGTCGAGCACCGAGCTCCGGGACCTGCTCGCCGCGGCCGACGTCGGACTCGTCGTCGGCTCCGACCTCGACGCGGTCGCGACCGCCTCGTGGTCGGCCCCGATGCCGGACCGGCTCGTCCACGTCACCCTCGACGGCGACGACATCGGGTTCGGCTACGAGGCGGATCTCGGCGTCGTCGCCGACGCGGACGCGTTCCTGCGGGCGCTCGCGGACCGAGTCGACGGTGGCGACGCGGCCGGCGCCTCGACGCCGACCGCGGAAGCGGGGGCCAGGGGGGCCGAGAGGGTCGACGGCGCCGAGCGCGCCCGAGCGGTCAGGTCGGCCGACGAGGCGCGGTTCTCGGCCCTCGCCGACGAGCGCACTCCCGACGAGCCGCTCCGGTCGGTCGAAGTCCTGCGGGAGGTCCGCGAGGCGCTCCCCGAGGAGACGGTCGTCGCGGCGGACGCGGGCGGGTTCCGGCTCTGGACGCTCGTCTCGTTCCCGGCGGCGGGCCCGCGGTCGTACGTCAACCCCGGGTCGTGGGCGACGATGGGGACCGGTCTCCCCTCGGCGATCGGCGCGAAGCTCGCGAACCCCGACCACGACGCCGTCGCGCTCACCGGCGACGGCGGGCTCATGATGTGCGTCCACGAACTGCATACGCTCGCCGCGGAGGGGATCGACGTCACCGTGGTCGCGCTCAACAACGACGACTACGCGATCATCAGCGAGGAGGCGTCGCGCTCGTACGGCTTCCCCGAAGGCGCGTACGGCTGGGGGGAGACCGGGCTCGACCTCGTCGCCGTCGCGTCCGGGATGGGCGTCCCCGCGGAGCGCGTGACCGACCGCGACGCGGTCGCGGACGCCGTCGACGCCGCCCGCCGCCGCGACGGCCCCGCGCTCGTCGAGGTCGTCACGGACCCGACGGAGCCGCAGGCGAGCGAGTGGATGACCCGGGATCCGGTCCCCGGTGAGGGGCGGTGAGCGGGAGGTCCTCGGGGCCGGTCCTCCGCGGCGGGGACTGCGACCGGTGTCTCACGGGACGCGACCGAACGTTCGCGCGCCGCGACCGAACGTTTCACGCGCCGCGTTTCGGGTATCTGAAGCGAGATATATACGGGCCGAGGGGCGAGATCCGGTATGCGCAATCCGTGGGTCCACGACGACGTGCCGGGAGCCGCCGACTCCGGGTATGGGGGGCGGGTGCGGCTGCTCGGGGCGATCGTCTGGGGGACGCTGCTGCTCGGGGTCGGGGGGACCGCGCTCCTCATGGGGACCGGGACGGTCGAACTGGCGCTCGCGGCGCCGCTGCGCTCGGCCGTCACCTACGCCGTCGCCGGGGCGGTACTGGTGCTGCTGTTCCCCCTCGTCGTGCGGCTGCTCGCGGTGTCGCGACTGCTCGCGGCGGTCTCGTTGCTCGCCGGCGGATGGCTGGTCGGCGGCTTCGTCTGGAGCCGCGAGTCCGACCGAATTCGACGGCTCGCGCCGGGCGACGGAGCTCTCGGAGGCGGCGCGGAGTCGCTCGACGGGGTGATCGAGCTGATCGACGCGCTCCTCGCCCTCCTCTGAGCCGCGGTCGCCCGGCGGCCGAACACGGCCTAGCGTTCCGCCGGGAGTCGAAATCGCGCCGTGCGCCGGAGCGTGAACCTTAACAACTTTCGTTGTGAATCCGAGTTATGACTCACGCGAACGACGTCGCCGTCGGGATCGTCGGCCTCGGCGGGATCGGGACCCACCACGCGACGAAGCTGACCGAGCGCGGCGCGGACCTCGTCGGCGGTATGGACATCGACCCCGACGCCCGGCGTCGGTTCCACGAGGAGTTCGGCGTCCACGCCCACGAGAGCGAGGAAGCCCTCTACGAGGAGTGCGACGCCGTCCTGATCACGACGCCGAACCGCTTTCACGAGGAGTACGCCGTCTCGGCGCTCGAGGCCGGCCTCGACGTGCTCCTGGAGAAGCCGCTCGCGCACACGGTCGAGAGCGCGGAGCGCATCGCCGCGGCCGCCCGCGACGCCGAGGGGTTCTGCATGGTCGGGTTCAACAACCGGTTCGCGGAGCCGGTCCGGGTGATCAAGGGGTACCAGGAGGAGGGGCGGTTCGGCGAGACGACGCACGTCGAGGCGAACTACGTCCGGCGCCGCGGGGTCCCCGGTCGCGGCTCGTGGTTCACCTCCGGCGAGGTCGCCGGCGGCGGCGCCCTCATCGACATCGGCGTCCACGCGATCGACCTGGCGCTGTACTTCCTCGACCACCCGGAGATCGTCGAGGTGTCGGGCGAGACGCGCTCGGAGTTCGGGGGGCGCGACGACTACGCGTACGTCCACATGTGGGGCGACGACGACGGGGCCGAGGGGTTCGACGTGGAGGACTCCGCGTCGGCGTTCCTCCGCGACGCCGACGGCAACACGGTCTCGCTGGAGGTCGCCTGGGCGACGAACCGCCCGACGAACGACGAGTTCGTGATCCGCGGGACCGAGGCGGGCGCGACGTTCGACCGCGGCAGCGACGAGCTCACGATCCACGAGGCGCGCGCGTTCGACGGCGACCGGCACCACTTCTCCGACACCGAGATAGCGACCCGCGAGGGCGACGCCCACGCCGCCGAGCAGGCGACGTTCCTCGACGCGGTCGCGGCGGGCGAGGCGCCCGAGATCAACACGGTCGACGAGGCGCTCTCCGTCCAGCGCGTCATCGACGCGATCTACCGGTCCTCCGAGCGCGGCGAGGCCGTCCGCCTGGACTGAGCGGGTCGCGTCCCGGTCCGGCGTGCGGCCGCTCCGCCCTGCGGTCGTCCCGCGGTCCGCGCCTATCCGAACCTATTCGGTCCTCCGGTCCCTCCTCGGAACCAATCCGTGACACGCGACGCCGGCCCGACGCCGCCCTCCGAACGGATCGTCAGCCTCGACGCGCTCAGAGGGTTCGCCCTCCTCGGAATCCTGGTCATCAACGTCTGGGTGTTCGCGATGCCGGAGGCGTCGCTGCTGAACCCCACCGTCTACGCCGACGGGGCCGTCTACGGCGATTTCACCGGCGCGAACTACTGGGCGTGGTTCGCCGGCCACGTGTTCGCGCAGTCGAAGCTCATCACGCTGTTCTCGGCGCTGTTCGGCGCCGGAATCCTCCTGTTCGTCGAGAGCAAGGAGGAGAAGGGCCAGGACGCGGTCCGGCTCCACTACCGCCGGACCGCGGTCCTCATCGCGATCGGGCTCATGCACGCCTACCTGCTGTGGTACGGCGACATCCTCGTCGCCTACGGCTTCACCGGGCTGTTCCTGATCGCGCTCCGCGACTGGGAGGCGAAACAGCTCGCGGCACTCGGCGTGGTCTTCCTCCTGTTCGTCCCGGCCACCGAGCTGTTCGCCGCCGTCAGCATCGGCGGCGACGCGATCGCGGCGCAGTGGGCGCCGAGCGAGGCCGCGCTGCGTCAGGAGGTGGCGACCTACCGGGGCGGCTGGCTGGAGCAGATGGACCACCGCGTCGACGCCTCCCTCCAGCGGCAGACGACCGGCTTCATCGGCTCCAGCTTCTGGCGCGTCGGCGGCGTGATGCTGCTCGGGATGGCCCTGTATCGCTGGGGCGTGCTGACCGGCGAGCGCTCGGCGCGGGTGTATAAGGGACTCGTCGCCGGCGGCGTCGTCGGCGTCGCGGTCGTCGTCGCCGGCGTCGCCTACATCGAGGCCAACGACTGGAGCGCGGGCGCGGCGCTGTACTGGCGCCAGTTCAACTACTGGGGGAGCCTCCTCGTCGCCGGCGGCTACCTCGGGCTCGTCACGCTGTACGCGAAGCGACGCCCGGACGGCCCGGTGACGCGGACCTTCGCCGCGGTCGGCCGGACCGCCTTCACCAATTACCTGCTCCAGACCGTGCTCGCGACCTCGATCTTCTACGGCCACGGCCTCGGCCTGTTCGGGTCCGTGACCCGCGTCGAGCAGTACGGGATCGTCCTGGCGATCTGGGTCGTGCAGGTGGTGTTGTCCGTGGCGTGGCTCAGGCGCTATCGGTTCGGCCCCGTCGAGTGGGTCTGGCGGACGCTGACGTACGGGGAGAAACAGCCGTTGAAGAATCCGGACTAATCGAATTCCGCGGGTCCCCCTTTTCTCGGTTCACTCGTAATCAGTTTATATTTCGTTGCCGTCGCTGGCACGACTAGCCTCTCCGACTCTCCGGCGGCTCGCTTGTAATACTCCAACACAGATCGACGGTGAAGGCCTCCAAAGCCCCAGCCGCTCGGTTATAATCGCTCACTGAGAGATCGTCGGCGAACACCTCCAAAGCCCCAGCCGCGTGGGGCACGCACGCTCGCTGCGCTCCTCGGTCGCTCACTCCGTTCGCTCCCTGCGGTGCTTGCGTCGCCTCCGTGCCCCACGCGGCTGCCCCTTTGAGTCCCACCCAACCGCACAGCACCGCACCTCACACCTCCCCAGCCTCGTCGCTGGCACCCTCCGCTTCGCTTCGGGAGCCAGCGACTCCCTCGCGCGCGCTCTTCGCGCCCGGTGGGCGCTCAGAGGCACGCGCCACCGCACGCTCGTTTGAAAATAAACCGTCAGTTACGCCTCGTCAATCACCTGATTCGACAGCGTCCCGACGCCCTCGTAGGTGATATCGACGCGCTCGCCGGGCTCGACGAGCCCCGGGTTCGCCGGGCTGCCGAAGGCGACGCAGTCGCCGGGTTCGAACGTGAACCGCTCGGAGAGGTACGAGACGATCTCGTGGGGGCCGAACAGCATCAGCTCGGTGTTCGCGTCCTGGCGCTGCTCGCCGCCGACCGTCGTCGAGATGTCGAGGTTCGTCGGGTCGACGTCGGTCTCGATCCACGGGCCGAGGGGCCCGGAGCCGTCGAACGCCTTCCGCGCGGTCCGGCCCTGCTGGTCGAGCGCGTCGACGTCGTTCATGATCGTGTACCCGCGGACGACATCTGGAACGTCCTCCGGATCGAGGTCCCGACAGCGCTCGTCGACGACGGCGACCAGCTCGCCGGCGTACGTCAGCTCGTCGGTCCACTCGGGGTACGCGATCGGCTCGCCGTGCGCGAGCAGGCTCGCCGGCGGCTTGACGAAGAAGTCGGGCTCCTCGGGGCGCTCGTACTCCATCTGGTCGAGGGTCTCGGCGTAGTTCCGCCCGACGCAGTAGAGCGCGCTCGGGTCGCAGGGCGGGAGGAGCCGCCCGTCGCGACCGACCTCGTAGCGGCCGTCGTCGGCGACGATCGTCCCGTCCTCGTAGCGTCCGGAGACCGGTCCGTCCGGCGTGAGCAGGCGTGCGAGTCGCATGGCGGCACGTCCGCGCGGGGCGCCGAAAAGGCGTCGGTCGCGGCCGGTCGGTGGTCACGCCTCGTCGCGGTCGGTCTCACCCGGGGCGTCGTCGCGCTCGCCGCCGTCGACGCCGATCACGACGCCCGACCGGATCTCCAGCGCGGTCTCGAACTCCTCGCGCGTCGTCCGGCCCGACCCGGCGCGCTCGACCGCCGTCTCGTGGGCGCGGGCGACGGCGTCGCGCTCGCGGTCCGTGAGCCCGAGCCGCTCTCCGACGCCCGCCCAGTGGTCGGGCTCCACGAGGAACGTCTCGCGCTCCGGCTCGACCGCGATGCGCTCGTACCGCCGGCGGTAGTCGTCGATCCGCGGCCCGAGGTCCGCCTGCACGCGGGCGAGGAGGGCGGGGAGCCGCTCGGCGGGGACGCTCGCGAGCGCCGCCGTCTTCACCAGCGCGGTGCCGTCGATCGGGTACCCGTCGGCGGGCGCGGCCGACCCCGCGCCCGGCCGTCCCTCGTCGTCTGTCATCAGCCGCCGGCTCGCATCGCCTTCTGCCGGTACTTCGGGAGGAGCTCCGCGAGCGCCTCCGGGTCGCCGACGAACGCCGCGGTCACCTCGGTGAGCCGGATCGCGGCCGCGGCCGTCACTGTCTCCGCACTGAGCGCGACGCGCCACCCGTCGCCGTCCACGCGGGTCGCCTCCGCCGGGTCGTCCGTCCCGACGAGCTCGCCGCCGAGGTTGACGAGGTAGTGGGCCGCCAGCCGTCGCGAGATCCCGCGGTAGACGACCGTCTCGCGCTCCCAGCCCGCCTCCGCGGGCGGGAAGTCGACCGCGGCCTCGGCGCCGTCCACGTCCCCGTCGGCGGTCATGCGCCGCCCGCCACCGGCGGGAACACCGAGAGGCGGTCGCCGTCCTCCAGCGTCGTCTCCAACCCGTCGAGGTGGAGCACCTCGCGGCCGTTCTTCAACACGTTGATCTGCGGGGCGAGACCGCCGTCGACGATGAGCCGACCGGCCATCTCCTCGTACTCCGACTCCAGCTCCAGTAACACCTCGCCGACGCTCGACCCGTCGGCGAACTCCGACTCGACGACCTTCCCGCCGGCGGCCTCGCGAAACGTCGCGAAGAACCGCAGTTCCAGTTCCATACGCGTGTATCGGGCGCCCGCGGGTTAAAAAGAGGCGGCCGCGGATATCGCTGCGGCCCCGAGCCGGAACGTCCAGGTCAAATCGGCTCCGAGGTCGGATCGGTCCCGGGGTCGGATCGACCCCGCGGAACGCGGCGAACCGCCTACAGGTCCGACAGCCGGATCCCGTCCTCGACGAGCCGGAAGTTACGCTCGCGGCCCAGCTCGTCGCCGAGCCACTCGTGCTCGTACAGCTGGCCGATCAGCTCCACGTAGAGGTTCCGCCACGCGATCGCGTAGATGGGCGACTGGCCCCAGGCGCGCAGTTCGGGCACGAACTCGTGGTACGTGCTCGCCTGCGACTCCATCCGCTCGACCGCGTCGGCGACCACCTCGGCCGCCTCGGCCGGCTCGGCGCCCTCGATCTCCTCGTTGATCCGCGACTGGATCCCGGCGATGGCGCGCCGCATGTCCTGCTCGGCGGTGCCGTCCTCCTCCGGCAGCGACTCGACGACTCCCCGCGGCACTCCGAGTTCTATCTCAGGCATGCGCGAGGCTCGGGACGGGACGGTGAAAAACCCACCCGACTCACGGCGTCGGCGCGGCCTTCTGGAGGGCCGTCTCGGCGACGTTGCCGCCGTAGTCGGCCGACCGGAGCACGGAGTCGACGACGAGCCCGAGCAGCTGCGCGCGGGCCGGGTCCAGGTCGCGGAGGAGCTCGTCGATGGCGCGGACGCGCTCGTCGATCGCCCTGACGCCGGTGCGCGCCTCGTTCGCGAGCCGCGTCGCCTCGTCGCTCTCGTCGGCGAACAGCGCGTCCATCGCGGTGTCGATCACCTCGACCGCGTCGGCGTGGAGCCCGTTGACCGCCTCGACGACCTCGTCGGGGAGCGGCTCCTCGATGTTGAGCGTCAGGTGGCCGATCTTCGTCGCGTGGTCGCCGATCCGCTCCAACTGGCGGGCGCTGGAGTGGTAGTCGAAACACTCCTCGCGCGGGAGCCCGAGCTCCTCGGCCGCCTTCGGCGTGCGCAGCGTCGCCCGGAAGATCCGGGAGACGACGAGCCACAGCCGGTCGAGGTCGTCGTCGCGACCGATCACGTCCCGGGCGAGGTCGTGGTCGAGCTCGGAGAGCGCGGCGAGCGCGTCCTCCAGCATCGACAGCGAGATCAGCCGCATCCGGGTGACGGCGTTGTGGATCGACAGCTCGGAGGAGTCGAGCAGGTCCTGAATGACGACGCGGTCGCGGGTCTCCTCTAACACCTCCAGCCCGACGAGGCTCTGGACCGCCTCGCGGATCGTGGAGCGCTGCTCGGTGGTGATCTCGACGCCCTCCAGCTCGATGACGTCGAACCCGCTGACGTACATCGTGGTCACCGCGCGCATGAGCGCCTGCCCCGAGAGGTCGGTGACGTCGAGGCTCCCGCGGGTGCGCTCCTCCTCCGACCGCGGCGTGAGGAACAGCGAGTCGCCGTCGGGGAAGAACTCGATCTCGGTGCCGGCCTCCACGTCGTTCTCGGTCGCCCACGTCTTCGGGATCGAGACGGTGTACGTCGAGCCGCCGGTGACCTGCACCTTCCTCGTTTCCATAGCTCGGTATCACACACGATCTCACTTAAATGTATCCAAAATATATACCCCAAGTACGACCCAGTGAAAGCCCTCAAACCCTTATTTCGCGCGTTTCGGGTCTGATCTGAGGGATTGATTCGGATCTGATCGGGTCAAATTGATGAGTTTATATAGTTCTATATATCAAAAATAGTTCGATCTCTCGCACCCGATTGACGGGGTTCGAAGGCGTTCGTCGGGGTCGACGCTCCGGGTCGTTCAACGGGGTTGACGCTCCGAATCGTTCGGCGGGCGCTCCGATCCTGCGGATCGTGCGACCGGCCCTCCGCCGACGACTCCCACACCGGCGGGAGTTAAGAAGAGTTAAATCGGACGCGACGTAAGCGTCGCTTACGCTCGGTTGGTGTAGTCCGGCCAATCATGTTGGCCTTTCGACGGACGCGGCGCGACGGCGCGCCGGTTCGGAAGTCAGCCGACGACCAGGGTTCAAATCCCTGACCGAGCACTTCTCGCGGATCCGCGTCGCCAGCGGCGGCGCCGTTCTCGCGGCCTCCGTCCCGGTGTTCCCACGGCCTCCGCTCCGACGTTTTCGCGACGTCCTCTCCGAAGGGGAAGAATCACGGCGCTCGGCGACGACGCCCGGGTATGAGCGACCAGTCCGACGACCCTCGTTTCGAGACCCGCGCGATCCACGCCGGCCAGGAGCCGGACCCCGAGACCGGCGCGCTGATGACGCCGATCCACGCGAACTCCACGTACGAGCAGGACGCGCCGGGCGACCACCGCGGGTACGAGTACAGCCGAACCGGGAACCCGACCCGGACCGACCTGGAGGCGAACCTCGCGTCGCTGGAGTCGGGGAGTCACGCGCGCTGCTTCTCGTCGGGGATGGGAGCGATAAACACCGTCCTGAACCTGTTGTCCGCGGGCGACCACGTCGTCGCCGGCGACGACGTGTACGGCGGCACCCACCGCATCCTCACGCAGGTGTACGACGAGTACGACGTCGACACCAGCTTCGTCGACACCACCGACCACGACACGGTCCGGGACGCGATGCGCGAGGAGACGGAGCTGGTGTGGGTCGAGACGCCGACGAACCCCCTGATGAACGTCAACGACATCGGGGCGCTCGCGGAGATCGCCCACGCGAACGACGCGCTCTGCGCGGTCGACAACACGTTCGCGACCCCCTATCTCCAGCGCCCGCTCGAACACGGTGCCGACATCGTCTGCCAGTCCCTGACGAAGTACCTCGGGGGCCACTCCGACACGATCGGCGGCGCGCTGATCGTGGACGACGACGGGCTCGACGAGCGGCTCGGCTTCTACCAGAACTCGGTGGGCGCGACCCCCGGCCCGTTCGACGCCTTCCTCGTGCTCCGGGGGACGAAGACGCTCCCGGTGCGGATGGACCGCCACTGCGAGAACGCGGCGGCGCTGGCGGAGTGGCTGGAGTCGCACGACGACGTGAGCCGCGTCTACTACCCCGGGCTGGAGAGCCACCCGGACCACGAGCTCGCGGCCGAGCAGATGGACGCGTTCGGCGGCATGCTCTCCTTCGAGTTCGACGGCACCCTCGACCAGGCCTCGACCGTCGTGAGCGAGACGGAGGTGTTCACGCTCGCGGAGTCGCTCGGCGGCGTCGAGAGCCTCATCGAGCAGCCGGCCGCAATGACCCACGCCGCGATCCCGCGCGAGGAGCGCCTCGCGGCGGGGCTCACGGACGGGCTCGTCCGCGTCTCCGTCGGGCTCGAACACGTCGACGACATGACGGCCGACCTGCAGGCCGCGTTCGACGCGGCGCTGGAGTAGCCGAGAGCCGGAACGAGCAGAGGGGGCCGACCTCGCCGGAGCGCCGGCTGCCGCCTCGCGCGCCGAATCCGGCACCCCTCGCCGCACGGGCACTCTTTATAACCGTCGCGCCGAGTCACCCGCCATGAGCGACCCAGACGTACTCGTGTTGCGGCAGACGATCCACGGATCGGACGCGTCGGACCTCGCCGCGTCGCTCCGCGAGCGGCTCCCGGACCGCGACGTCGCGCTGGCGCGGACGCCGGCGGAGGAGCGGGAGCTGATCGCGACCGCCCGCGTCGCGGTCGGGCTCGACATCGACGAGGAGCTGCTGGCCGCGGCCGAGGAGCTGGAGCTGTTCGCCTGCGTGTTCGCCGGGACCGGGCACCTCCCGCGCGACGCACTCGCAGGCCGCGGCGTCGCCGTGACCAACGCCTCGGGCGTACATAAGCCCAACATCGCGGAGTACGTCCTCGGCTCGATGATCACCCACGCCCGGCAGTGGCCGCGCGCGCAGCGCCAGAAGGCGGAGCGGGAGTGGCGCACCTACGAGACGACCGAGGTGTACGGCTCGACGGTCGCCGTCGTCGGGCTCGGCGCCATCGGGCAGGCGATCCTCGACCGGCTGGAGCCGTTCGACGTCGAGGCGGTCGGCGTCCGGTACTCCCCGGAGAAGGGCGGCCCGGCCGACGCGGTGTACGGCTTCGACGAGTTCCACGAGGCGGTCGCCGACGCGGAGTACGTGGTGCTCGCGTGTCCGCTCACCGAGACGACGCGGGGGCTCGTCGACGCCGACGCGCTCAAGACGATGCGCGCCGACGCCGTGCTCGTCAACATCGCGCGCGGCCCGATCGTCGACACCGACGCGCTCGTCTCGTCGCTCCGGAACAGCCGGATCCGCGGCGCCGCGCTCGACGTGACCGACCCCGAGCCGCTCCCCGAGGACCACCCGCTGTGGGGGCTCGGGAACGTCACGATCACCCCGCACAACGCGGGCCACACCCCACACTACTACGACCGCGTCGCCGAGATCCTCGCCGGCAACCTCGACCGGCTCGACGGCGGTGCGGAGCTGGAGAATCAGGTGATATAAACCCGGGACGACGGACCGCGTAGTCGCCGGTTCGGGTCGCGTCCGGGCTCGACTCGTCGACGGTGACGCCCCGCTCGTCTACTCGTCGACGGCGACCTGTTCGATCTCGACCGTATCGCGGGGCTCGTCGTTGCGACCGGTCGGCACCGAGCCGATCTCCTCGACCACGTCCATCCCGTCGACGACCTGGCCGAAGACGGCGTGCTTCCCGTCCAGGTGCGGGGTCGCGTCCAGCGTGATGAAGAACTGCGAGCCGTTCGTGTCCGGGCCGGAGTTCGCCATCGAGAGGATCCCCGGGCCGTCGTGGGTCAGGTCGTCGTGGAACTCGTCGTCGAACTGGTAGCCGGGGCCGCCGCGACCGTTCTCCTGCGGGTCGCCGCCCTGGATCATGAACCCCTCGATGACGCGGTGGAAGACGTTCCCCTCGTACAGCGAGTCGCCGCGGACCTCGCCGGTCTCGGGGTCCTCCCACGTGTTCGTGCCGCGCGCGGGGTCGGCGTCCGCGGCGGGGTCGTGGCGAGCCAGTCCGAGGAAGTTCTCGACCGTCTTCGGGGCCCGGTCGGCGAACAGCTCGACGACGACGTCGCCGTGGTTGGTGTGGAGCGTCACCTGCGGGTTGTCGGGGTTGGAAACCTCTCGTGCCATGTGGCCTCGGAGGGACGCGCGTCGGAAAACCCTGCCCATCCGCGTCGTCGCGGGCGCCGTCGGGCGCCCGAGTCGGCCGTCCGGCCTCGGCCTGCGACGGCGGCCTCCCGAACGGCTC
This sequence comes from Halorubrum rutilum, assembly GCF_024494565.1. The sequence goes on along the minus strand of NZ_JANHDN010000002.1, from coordinate 567,115 downwards.
TCCGGCCGGTATCGTTTTGCACCCGGCCCGAGCAGTATCGCGTATGTACGACGACATCCTCCTCCCCGTCGCGCCCGGCGGCGAGGCGAACGACGCGGTCCCGCACGCGGCCAGCCTCGCCGAGCGCTACGACGCGACCGTCCACGTCGTGAGCGCGGTCGACACGGTCGCCCGGACGCTCCGCGGGCCGCAGGCCGGCGCCTTCGCCGAGCGCGTCGAGTCCGCGGCCCAGGAGCGCGTCGAGGCGGTCACCGCCGAGCTGGAGGCCGCCGGCGTCGACGCCGTCGGCGACCTCCGGCAGGGCGAGCCGGTCGACGTCATCGAGAACGCCATCGCGGACGCGGGCGCCGACATCGTCGTGATGCCGAGCCACGCTCGCAGCGGTCTCCGGCGCGTCCTCCTCGGGAGCGTCACCGAGAAGGTGGTCCGGGTCTCCCCCGTCCCCGTGGTCACCGTGCCGATGACTGACGAGGGGGACGAGCCGGTGACGCGAGAGGACGACGAGGCGATGTCGCGGGAGGACGACGAAGCGACGTCGCGAGAGGAGGACGAGGCGGCGACGCGGGAAGACGACGAGACGGCGGACGACGAGGCGTGACGACGACCCGCGCGTTCCGGGTCGCGTACGACGGCCGGGAGTACGCCGGCTTCCAGCGACAGCCCCACGCGACGACCGTCGAGGGGACCCTCCTCCGAGCGCTCGCCGAGCACGGGGTCATCGACCGCGGCGACGGGCCGACGCACGCGACGCCGCCCGGGTACGCCGCGGCGGGACGCACCGACGCCGGGGTCTCCGCCGTCGCGCAGACGGTCGCGTTCGAGGCGCCGGCGTGGCTCACCCCCCGGGCGTTCAACGGCCACCTCCCCGGCCCGGTGCGGGTCTGGGCGGCCGCCGACGTCCCGGACGGGTTCCACGCGACCCACGACGCGACCCGGCGGACGTACCGGTACCACCTCTACGCGCCCGAGGAGGAAACCCCCGAGGCGGACCCGCGTCACGCCGTGAACGACGACCGGGCTCGCGACGCCCTCGACCGGCTCTCGGGCCGTCACGACTTCCACAACCTGACGAGCGACGACGCGGGGACCGTGCGGGACCTGACCGCGAGCGCGACGCGGGAGGGGGACCTCCTCGTGATCGAGGTCGCCGCCGGCGGCTTCCCGCGCGCGCTCGTCCGGCGGCTCGTCGCCGCGGTCCGGGCGGTCGGCCGGGGACGCACCGAGCCGGCCCGGATCGACCGGCTGCTCGACCCGGAGCCCGTGCCGGGCGAGATCGGCGTCGGCCCGGCGCCGCCCGAGCCGCTGGTGCTGTGGGACGTCGCGTACGAGGGCGTCGCCTTCGACGTCGACCGGGAGGCCGCCGAGAGCGCCCGCGTCGCGTTCGGCGAGCGGTACCGGACGGCCCGTCACGTCGCCGCGGCGACGGGAGCGATCCGCGACCGGATCGCGACGGGGCGCGGGAGAGCGACCCCGGAGCGACGCGACGGCGACACCTCCTAGTCGGCCGCGCTCGCGTTGGCCGCGTCGGTCGGGTCAGTCGGGTCGGTCGCGTCGGCCGCGTCAGTCGAGTCGGTCGCGTCGGCCGCGTCAGTCGAGTCGGGCCCGTCGGTCGGGGGCGTCTCCATCCCGTCGACCCGCAACAGGAGCGTGTTGCCGTCGACGTTCGTGGCGTCGACGGTCCCCGAGATCCGGAGCCTCGCGGCCGGCGTCGGCCCCGCGGTGACGCGGTCGCCGGCGTCGAAGGGACCGACCGGCCCGCGGATCACGAGCTCCGCGCGACAGAGCTCGGGGTCGGCGACGTTGGAGAGGTCGATCTCCTCGACGTTCACCCCCTCCACTGGGTCGCCGTCGACCGCGACGGGCGTGGTCTCGGCGTCGTCCATCCGCTCGACGCCGAGCGCGTCGTAGGCGCCGTCGGTGGGGACGTACCCGCCCTCGGGGCCCGGGACCCCCTCGACCAACCGGAGGTCGCGGAGGCTCTGCATCCGGTTCCGAACCGTGCCGGGGTTCCGGTCGATCGACTCGGCGATCTCCCTCCCGGACACCGGCCGGTCGGCGTTCTCCGCGAGGTTTACGAGCGCGGTCAACACGCGTTCCTGACTCGACGTGAGCTCTATCGTCGTCATACGCGAAGTAACAATACTAAGACGAATAAACGTTTGCTTCTACGCACCTTATACTCTTGATACGGTTCGAAATGACTTTATAATTTAGCGTACATCCGCAATTTTTCTATGAGTTTGTATAGAACACAAATTACTTCTAGTGTGCGCGGGAGGGAGAAACGAATATAGTATTATAATCGGTTTTTATATACATACCAGTAGCTATTTTCGAAACGTGTGCCGATACACCGTGAAATACGCATAATACCTTATACAGTTGGTACCGTGAGTATTTATCCGTCCGTTCGGAAGCGCCGCGTAGATATGAACCGTCGAACCGGCGATCGACCGCGACCGCGGCGTCGCCGACCCGCGGTACCGGCTCCCGTCTCCCGGCGGAATCGCGAGGCAACGGCTCGACCGAACGAGGTCCGGAGCGATGAGTGAGCGCGGATCGCCCGCCTTCGACGGCGACGCGCTGGAGGAGCGCGCCGCGGGCGGGATCCGGTCGGACGCCGCCGAAGACGCGACCGCGACCGGCGAGGCGACCGAGCGCGGAGCGGCCCCCGGCGAACCGACCGCCGACGCCGTCCTCGATCCGCGCGACCCCGGCGACGAGCGCGAACGGGTCCGTTCGTTCGTCGAATCGGCCGTCGCGGCCGCCGGCGCCGACGGGGTCGTCGTCAACATGAGCGGCGGGCTCGACTCCACGGTGACGGCGGCGCTCGCCGTCGAGGCGCTCGGTCCCGACCGCGTCTACGGCCTGATCCTGCCGTGTAACAAGGTCGGCGCGCACCACGCCCGCGACGCGGAGGCGCTCGCGGGCGCGCTCGGGATCGACCACGACACGGTCCACCTCCACTCGCTGTTCGCGCAGTTCGGCGCCGTCGCGCCCGATCGCTTCGACCTCCACGACGAGCCGGTATTGTCCGGTAACGCGGTCGCGCGCCTCCGGATGACGCTCGCGTACCTCGCCGCCAACGCGACGGACCGGCTCGTCTGCGGCACGGCCAACCGGAGCGAGCTGCTGCTCGGCTACTTCACCAAACACGGCGACGGCGGCGCCGATATGCACCCGATCGGACACCTGTACAAGACCGAGGTCCGCGCCCTCGCGGCCGAGCTCGACGTCCCCGAGTTCGTCGTCGAGAAGCCGCCGACCGCCGGGTTCCTCCCCGGCCAGCGCGACGCCGACGACCTCGGCGCCCCGTACGAGGTCATCGACCGCGTGCTCCGGCTCGGGGTCGACCGCGGGCTCGACGCCGCGACGATCGCGGCCCGGCTGTCGGGAGGCGAGTCCCTCGACGTCGACGAGGAGACTGCCGCCGACCTGCTCGCGCGACACCGGGCCGCGGCCCACAAGCGGACGACGCCCGACGTGCCGACCGGACGCGGCCGGTGACGTCCCGTCCCGTCGACCTCGTGGGACGCGCTACGGCCAGTCGTCGGGCCAGAGGTCGGCCGCGCGCATCCCCGTCTCGAAGTCCGCGTCGCGGAACGCCCGGACGAGGTCGTCGCGGTCGAGCCGGGGGACGTCGCGTTCGGGGGCCGCGAACTCGCAGACGAGCAGCGCCGTCAGCATCGCGTGCTCCCGGACGTTGCGGTCGTCGACCTTGTCGCGCGTGTCAGCGTGCGTGTGACCCCACCCCCGGCCGCGGTCGCCGGAGTCGCTGTGGAGCTGAAGCGCCGGCACCCCGCGGCGGACGAACGGCCACTGGTCGGAGAACGGGTGCGGCTCCGCGTCGACCGCGATCGGCTGCCGGGTCGCGGCCGACACAGACACCGCGACCGACGCGGCCGCGTCGGAGGCGTGCGCGAGCGCGACGAGGTCGCGGTGGCGCCCCGCGCCGTCGACGTTGATCACGCCGCGCACCCGGTCGAGGTCGACCGTCTCGGCCAGGTGTTCCGCGCCGAGCAGCCCGACCTCTTCGGCGCCGACGGCAACGACGTCGACGCCGATCGGGAGGTCGGCCTCGGTCAGGACCCGCGCCGCGGTCGCGACGGTCGCGATCCCGCAGCCGTTGTCGAGCGCCCCCTCGGCGATGTCGTGGCCGTCGTAGTGCGCGAGCAGCAGGAGCCGCTCCTCGGTGTCCGGCCCCGCGCGGCCGACGACGTTCCGGCTCTCCCCGCGCTCGGTCCTCGCCTCGACCGCGATCTCGGCCTCGGCGGCGACGTCCGTCGCCCCGCTCGTCCCGGCCGCGCCGCGGCCGCCGCCCGCACCGGCCGCGCACTCCCGGAGCCACGCGCCGGTCTCCTTGGAGACGCCGACGGCGACCGCGTCGGCCTCCCCGCCGAACGTTAGCGACCCGGTCGGCGGAAGCTGCCCGTCGAGGTGGTTGACGAAGACGAAGCCGACCGCGCCCGCGTCGACCGCGTACCCGAACTTCTCCATCCGGTGGACGAACCGCCCGCCCGAGGGCGTCGTCGTCGAGGCGACCGCGATCCGCCCCTCCACGTCGCGCTCGTCGACCTCGGCCGGGGTGCCGTACCCGACGTCGACGAGCTCGCCCGAGACTTCGCCGGAGGGCGAGTACGGGAGCGCGATCGACTCGAACTCGCGGGCGGTCGCCCCGCCCTCGCCGTTCCGACTCGGGATCCGGACCCGCAACTCGGCGCCCCCGCGCTCCCACGCGTCCAGTTCGAACGGCTCGGTGTCGACGTCGGCGAGGCCAGCGCGCTCGAACGCCTCGGCGACGACCCCCGCAGCCCGGCGCTCCCCGTCGCCGCCGGCCATGCGGCTCCCGATCGCGGTGAGGTCGGTGAGGAGGCGCCACGGCTCGTCGTCGGTCCACGTCCGGCCGAGCGCGGGGGCCAGCGCGTCGCGGCGCTCGCGGACGCGCTCGACGGCCTCCGGATCGGCGGCCACGTCGGCTTCGGTCGGCTGCGAGTGCATGCCGTCGACTGCCGGGGCTGCCTGTTAAGCGTGTGGCTCCCGGCACCGGAAACGCTACGTTGAAGTATGGCGGTCGGATATCTCGGACCGAGCACCGTTGGTCCAGTGGTAGGACATTAGCTTCCCAAGCTAATAGCCCGGGTTCAATTCCCGGACGGTGCATTCCTGCGGCGAACAACGACGTGAGCCGCAGGAATCAGCAGGGGAATTGAACCCTATCAGTCGCGCGCAGCGAGCCGTGCGAGCACGTCTGATTCCGGTTCAATTCCCGGACGGTGCACTTCCGGCTGACTTCGTCAGCCGACGGTCGCCTCGCTTCGCTCGGCGAACTCCCTTCGGTCGTGCGCCGTCCGTACCCCCGCTCGCAAGCTCGCGGGGGTCCCGGACGGTGCATTCTCGCGGCGAGCAATCCGCGAGCCACAGTCACTGATTCGGTCTCGGTACCGTTCGATTCCTCGAACACGTTCCGGTCTGAAACGGTCCTTCACCGAATCCTGCGAATCAGCCGTCGATATTTCCACCAGCTCGAAGGGATGTTCTGATAGCCGTGCGAGATGCGGGGCGCGAGTCGGGAGAGTGCGAACTACGCCAGTGCGATCGGTATGTCATTCCATCCGACGAGCGCTGTCGTCTGGATCTCCGACTACGGAGTCGCGTCGCGAATATTCAAGTCGACTGCACACGTCGTTTCCGGTGGAATTTCACGGAGAATGTCCACCGCACAGGAACAGTACGACACATGGTTGCTCGACATGGATGGTGTGCTGATGCACGAGGAAACCGCTCTTCCCGGAGCCGAGGAGTTCATCGATCGCCTCCGGGAGCGGGAGCGGCAGTTTCTCGTGCTTACGAACAACTCGATCTACACTCGGCGCGACCTAGCGGCTCGCCTCGCAGAAGCCGGACTTGATGTCCCGAAGAAACGGATCTGGACCTCAGCTGTAGCTACAGCGCGGTTTCTATCGAACCAAGCGCCGGAAGCGTCGGCGTTCGTCATCGGTGAGGCGGGGCTGAAGACGGCGCTTCACGATGTAGGCTACACGCTTACTGATGCCGACCCGGACTTTGTCGTTCTGGGCGAGAGCCGCACGTACTCGTTTCAGAACATAACGGAGGCTGTCCGTCTACTTGACGGAGGAGCTCGGTTCGTTGTTACGAATCCGGACGCGACGGCGCCCTCACCAGAGGGTCCACTTCCGGCTACCGGCTCAGTCGCCGCGTTGCTTACGAAGGCTACCGGCAAGGAACCGTACTCCATCGGCAAGCCCAATCCGATCATGATCCGAAGTGGATTGAACCGGATCGGGGCTCACTCCGAATCCACGGCGATGGTTGGCGATCGAATGGACACGGACGTTGTGGCCGGCATAGAGGCCGGTCTAACAACCTACCTCGTGCTCACCGGATCCACCGAGCGGAACGAAATCACAGAGTTCGCGTACCGACCGGACGAAGTTGTAAAGTCCGTCTCCGAGTTGATAGAGGCTATCTAAACCACGTCGAATACATCGTTCGTGCTGAACGGACAGCTGACGCGTAGCGACGGGACGTGCGAGAGATACCCTCTGTATCTCGCACGTGGCTACTGACAAACGCAGAGTAGGTATGTTAGACGCTGCTGAAGAGCACCTATCGGTCAAGAACTCATTCTGTATGAGTTGACGAAAGTCCCTCGTACAGAGAGATTACTCATTGAGCGTCTCAGCGGCATGTCGTCCTGTAGCATCGGCAAAGTACCACCATGCGATTTGATCAAGTTCGATCATTCGGTAGTCCGTTTTATCAGATATCCACTGGCAACTGTCCAACACGGCTTGGTCTGTTGAGGCGTCAAGATGAGGAGTATCAGTCGTCTCAGAGAGTTCTTTGATAAACCGTTGAACTTGGATATCGGGCTTTACTGTATCGATGCCCGCGATCATCCGAAGGTATTGAAATGTTCGTAGCCCAACCCCTCTAATCCGGCCGAATCGCTCCTCTGAGTAGTCAGTTGGATCCGCATCTTCCGCCCACTGTTGAAGCCGGTCTAAGTCATCCTCGGCATCAATTTCAGCGAATGTATCAGCTCCAGTAATAAGGACTCGGCGTTTCCGCTGAGCTTCAAAGATTTCTGTCAACGCGGGGCTCTGCTGGTCCAAGTCAGCCAGTTCGCTAAACGAGCTGATCCGTCCCGTATCAAGAAATTTCGTCTGAAAAGTTTCGACGCTGGGCTTCACCTGTGAAAAGTATGCTTGACCGGTCGTCGTCCCCGCTGCATCTGCCAACAACAACAGCGGGTTGTCACCCGTCCACCGGTCTAACTGTAGGAACTTGGTAGCATGCGCAGTATACTCAACTTCTGCCGCATATTCATCGATACATTCCTGAAGATCGGGCATAGATACGCTTTCCGTAGAGGGGTCGATTAAAATCTGTCCGAGACGGTTACTAGCACACTATCTCAAGTAATTTAAAATTTGTCTAAAGAAAATATAGCTTTTGTGCTGACGATGTCCTCCGGTATCGATCAGGCAGTTACTGATAGAACTGGATTAGTTGCGGCAGCATGTGCTGAATAGAGGGCGCAATCGTACACGCTGTCACGTGCAGAGCAATCGAGGGGAATCGGACACTGTAAACGATCTAGAAGGCATTTACCAGTGGGCGAAGCGGTGACAAACATGGACGTCAGCACCCTCCATCGTCGGCGACCGCTTCCGGTCCTGACGACCGTCGCGTTCCTTGTCGCCTGTGGTGTTACGGTCGCATACTTCGCTGGCATTGTTCCCGGTGTCCCGAAGACGCTTCCCGTGTTCACAGACCTCCTGACTGTGACGCTGGTGCTATTCGTATCTGCGGTAACCGTGTGGCTGATATCGCTGTTCACGGAGTAACGGCGTATCCAGTCAGCGTGCCCTGCTCGGTCCGTACGCCTATCGGATAATTTGCATCATCCGGATATATCAGGAAACGGATCGAGCGTGCTGCATACAGCCTCCGTATCGGTCACGCAACTACTGAAGTTGCCGAGGAGCCGACCCGGCGCTGCCGAATAGGGAACGCACACAGCGGGTAGATGAGGCCAAGAGACTCTACGTATTGAAGAAGCATCGTCCGGAGCAGGACTCAGGCCCGTGTTTGGCCGAACATGTAAATAAAAGTCAAAAATGCACCGGCGAAAGCTAACACACCATACAAGAGAAGATACTTCCACGAGTACGTCGAACAATACCGAGCCGCAATACCCGTCCCAACCGCGCTGAACGCCAAAAACCCATAGAATACGGGCATACCTTCTAACCCGAGACGGTGGGCGAGAACTTCCTCTGCGAGGAGGGGGGAGACCACCCCGGCTCCTACGGCGACAATACCAGCGACGATACGCCGGTCACGGAGGGACATGGGATAATTACGAGGGCCGTGACCGTGTCTCTTCTACCACAATCATACGGGTCTATTTCCGCTCCACTCGAACGGCTGGTTCGCTCGATCGCCCCGGCTCAACGGTGTTTTTGATACCGACTCCACTCTCTGTGGTCGCACGCACTCCGGAACGTACCGTCGCCCGATTTCAACAGAGCCGCTCGTACCCTACTCGAGCCGGTTGAGAACGGTCAGCACTTGCAGAATCGACCCGTTCTCGGGCGCGGCGTCGCGAAGGTCACGTTTCCGTCGCGTTCGGTGTGAAAACCGAGTACCGCGGGACGAACGGAGCGTATTTACGTGTCTTCGTCGGTCTCAAACGTAACCGTCCCACCGCCGTCCATCGAAACGGTCTCGTTCTCACCTTCCCCGAACATCACGACGTCGTCGGCGTCCAGTTCGAGTGTCGCGTAGGACCTGACGACCGTCTCGTCGTTGAGATCGATCGTCACGATGACCGCGCTCCCGTCCGACCCGGCGGTCGTGAGTCGCACGTCGACCAGGTCGTCGTTGGTCGCCTCCAGCACGGTCGCGTTCAGCCGTTCGGGGTCGTTGAACTGTTGCTGGACGTTGTAACTGGCCTCCTCGTCCGCGGCGACTAGCTCCTCGATCAACCGCCTTTCGTCGTCGTTCAGGACACCGAGGCCGTCGGTGATCCGCAGCTCGATGTCGTCGAGGGGAGGGAGCGTTGTAATCACAGTCACGTCCTCGCCGGCGAGATCGATCTCGCCGCGCACCGTCGGCAGACAGTCCTCGTAGGGGCGGACGGTGACGCCGGCGGTGTCGAGCGGCCGTTCCCGATCGATACTCTCGTAGTACTGGTTGACGCGCACCGTCACGCGATCGTACTCGTCCAGTTCGGCGCGGTCCGATGTGGCGTCCCAGACGAGTTCGGCGACCCGCTCGCGGGAGATGCCGTCGAACGTCTCGCCGCCGTGTTCTTCGATCAGGGTGACGGTAGTTCCATCGACCTGTACGTCGGTCCGGTCGGCGTCGGACGCGTTGACCGCGACGACACCGCCGCACCCGCTCGTCGCCGAGGCGAACGTGACGGTCCCGTTATCGGACGCGGTGACCGTCACGTCGTACTGCTGATCCGACTCGCGGTCGAACCGAACCGCGTCCGTCCCGTTGGTCGGATCGTCGTCCGATTGCGTCGGAGCCGGCGTCGCGCCCGGCGCGAACCCGGAAGCGACGACCGCACCGGCGGCGACGAGCAACACTGCTGACAGCCCGAGCGCGTACAGCGCGATGCGGTAGTCACGTTCCACGGCGTTCACCCCCGTTCTGGAGGGCGGTTCGTGATGGATTTCCTGTGTCACGTTGCGTCTGCCTCACCTGAACTGCGGGGACTCGTTCTGGCATCAGTGGTGTGTCGCACCGGCCCCACGGGGCGCGAACGGGGTAACCATACGTCAGCGGGGAACGGCTGCACCGCCGACCGTCGGGGGCGATTGCGACATCCGTGGATTGCGAAAAAGAGGATATAAACACCCGTTGGAAACAGGTGTGAAACGGTCGTGGAACGCGTTTCAGAGGTTGTTTCAGGTGTTTCAGAGCCGCGAAACCGTCATTTTCTTCTGACGACCGATCCGGACTGTGAGCTATGCGGAGCGTCAAGCCCTCCCGAATCGCGCTCGTCGTCTCACTCGTGGTTCTCGGCGGCAGCCTCGCCGCGCTCGTGAGTGCTACCGGTGCCGCGTCGGCGATCACGGCCGACGCTACCCACGAGTTCGCCGTCGAAGACGGAGCGCTCGTCACCACGGTGGATGGCCGGACGAAGACGCTGGTCTCGGATCTGCGGACCGTCGAACGTATCACCGTAACGACTGCCGACGGACGCCTCGTCGTCCGTACCGAACCCCTCACCCCGCCCGATGTCAGCGCGACCAAGCGTTCGCGTGCCAAGCGGATCGTGACCGACGAACCCGCCATCGCCGACACGGTCGACGCGGCCGGCGGAGCGGTGTACACGGTCCGGCCCGTTCCCGACGGCGTGTCCAGCGACCGGGCGGCGGTCGTCGGGGCGGATGCGGACTGGCCGTGGAACCGACTCCTCCCGGACACCGACTCCGCGTTCGCCGTCCGTGACAGCGCCGACGCGGACGCGCTCGTACTCGAACGGGAGAGGCGATCGAACGCCTCACAGCGAATGCTGGTCGTCGTTGATCTGCCGACCGACGACGTTCGGTACAGCGTCGTCGTAAATCACGCAACCGAACGGATCGAGTCGTTTGTCCGAGTCGATCCGACGATCGAGTGAGCAGAGAATGCGCGCCCGCCAACGGACAGTCGCACTCGCCGTCGTCGTCCTCGTCGGCACCGCGGCAGCCCTCGGCGTGGAGTTTCTCACTCCGTCGTCGGTCGTGTTACGGATCGGCGACACGAGTACGGCCACCCGCCTTCCGAGACGCTACTTCCTGTTCCGGGACGTCGCGGTGATCGCCGTCGCGGCGGTCGCCTTCGGTGGAAGTCTGACGTACCTGCTCGTCGACGGCGCTCCCCGCTCCGAACCGAATGGCGAACCGGCCGAGTCGGAACCGGGCACCGACGCCGACGACGACCCCGCACCGACGGACGACCTCTTGGAAGCGCGTCGCCGGGAGTGGCAGGAGAAAGCCGATCGTCTCGCCGACAGCGAGCAAACCGTCTACGAAGCGATTCTCGACGCGGACGGGGTCCTCTCCCAAAGCGAGATCGTCGAGCGGACGCCGCTTTCGAAAGCGACCGTCAGCCGGTCCCTCGACAGTCTGGAAGCGAGAGACCTCGTCGAACGCAAGCGACGGGGGGTCGGCAACGTCGTCTTGCTCCGGTGAACGAACGACGACCGTCCACCGCTCCGAGGGGCGACCCACCCGTCGGGGTAGTCGACCAGTCCCGTCGGCAGTTCGCCGTCTAATTAACGGCGCTGGGATATAGTCAGGTGTCGCGAGTTAGAGCGCTCACGTATACCTCGGGTAACCGCGTCCTGACGGCGTCGAGATCCACGCCGCTCAGCAGGCGTACGCGCCACTGCTTTGGTCGGCTCCGACCGCGTGATAGGGTCGGTGCGTCTACCAATTAGTGGCGCGTTTTGTTTAGACTCACACGGAGAAAATAACGCGGCTCTCGTGCCGACTGTACCCCTGTATCTCGCACGGGACATCTTGACATAATGTAGGTATAGCCGTACTGTGCGTGGGTGTGTGAGTCTCCCGTACTGACCACGGCTCGATCGAAATACGCCATCGCCTGAGAGTTCCGACGGAACCGCCCGTCTCAGTTTCAGGCCCGGAGACAAGGTCAAGCAAATTAAGTGAAAAGTATGACGAATAACACGCAGTAGCGCAATGCGAGAGTCGTTCCCTCCACGAACCCTGCTATCGAACAGAAATCTTCTCTCGGTGTTCGTGGCGAACGGCGTCCCCATAGTCGGACTCCTGGCGTTCGACACGTCCGCCGTGGCCCTCCTGACGTTCTACTGGCTCGAACTCGGGATGCTCGCCGTCTGGGCGATCGTACGAGCGCTGTTTGCCGGCCATCGACCTGACCGAGGGACCGGACTCGACGGACTCAACGACACCCTCGCGGCGGCAGTGCAGGTCCTTTCTCCCGACAGACGTTCCGAGGATGCGAACGACGAGTCCTCGTCCGACGACGGCGGCGTGATGGACGAGCGGATCGTGATCCCGCGGACCGACGTCGGGATCTACGTCGGAACGATTCCCGCGCTGTTGTTCATCGTCCCGCTGCTTGCCGCCGTGTGGATCGGATTCGGGGGACTCGTCGCCGGCCCCGTGATCGCCGCGTCGGATCCGGCTTCCACCCCGGCGTGGGTTCTCACCGGTGCCGGCGTCGTCTTTCTGAGCGAGGGCGGCCGGACGGTCTCGGAGTACTTCTATCACGGCGAGCATCGCGAGACGTCCGCTTGGGCGGCTGCCAAGGGAATCTTCTGGCAGGGGTTCGCGTTGACCGGCGCCGGACTGCTCGTCGTGTTGCTCGCGTACGAGTCCGCGGAGGGCAACGCAGACGGCGTCGCGAGTGCGGCCCGCGGCCCCCTCATCTTCACCGCAATCGCCTGTAAGCTCTCGATCGACCTCACGAGCCGCTATCTCGACGGCCGTGACGAACCGCTTCGAGAGCTACTCTGACCGAGATCCCGACAGTCTCACCGTTTCGGGCTCGGTCGGATCGGTAACCGTCTGATACGGCTCCGGGCCGAGTCAGGACCCGTCTACACGCACAACTCGGTCGGTCACCGGTGGTCGCGATCGAAGGGCTATCGGAGCGGCGGAGGCGAGCGCGTGTTGTCCCCTCCGAAACAGAGCGGTCGGATACATCCGTCTCGCCTTCGACCGTGACGAGTATGGAACCGGCAAAAGTCAAGCCGATACTCGCGCCGCTCGGACTGTTCGCCCTTTCGGCGGGGGCGTACTGGTCGGTGTTATCCGGCGTCGCCTCGCCCGACCTCGGTACGCCGCTCGTCTTCTCGGCCATCGCGGGGGCGACCGCGCTCGGTGCCGCGGTGATCGACGCGCGGACGCCCGCCGTCACTGCGGGCGCGGCCGCCGTCGGATTCGCGCTCGCTGCCGCGAGCGTGGGCGAGGTCCTCGGAGCGGACGACTCGGCCCTCCTCGTCGGGGCTGCGCTCGCAACGTTCGGCGTGTTGGGGTACGCAATCAGTATGATCTACCACATCGGGGCGCGCGTACGCAGGGCGCGCCCGAGCGAGGGCTAGAAGATGTTCGCCCGCCCGTACACCGAGATCCCGGTGTCTGTGATCTCGTACGGCTTCGTCTCGCGGGAGTGGTTCGCGTCGCGGATCTTCTGGATCTCGACGGCGAGCCGGGTCTCGCGGAAGTCCGACCCGCGGACGTACTGGAGCACGAACACCGCGTCGGTGAGGTACTCGACGATCCCGTGCCGGGAGGCGTACGGGGTCTCCTGACTCGCCTCGGAGGTGAGCAGCGTCGTCACGCCGGCCTCCTTCAGCGACCGCGTGAAGCCGAACACCTCGGAGCGCCGCTTCGCCGGGTGGTCGTACATCATCTCCAGGAGCGACACGGAGTCGAGCACCAGCCGGTCGGCGTCGAACTCGGCGATGAGCCGGGTGAGGTCGTTCCGGATCGACGCGAGCGAGTTCGCCATCTCGATCGGGTCGATCGCGACCACGGCGAGTCGACCCTCGTCGGCGGCCTCGTGGAACGCCCACCCCTTCTCCTCGGCGGTCGAGAAGATCGACTCGCGCGTCTGTTCCAGCGTGATGTAGACGCCCTTCCCGTCGGATTCGAGCGCCCGGTTGAGGAACTGGAGCGCGAACGTCGTCTTCCCCGTCCCCGCCCCGCCGATCACGGAGAGCAGGGAGCGGCTCGGGACCCCGCCGAGGATCATGTCGTCGAGCCCCTCGATGCCGACGTCCGTGCGCTCGATCGCCGACTCGAACTCGTCGGGGTCGACGTCGAACCCCGTCTCCGTCCCGCCCCCGGCGTCGCCGCCGCCATCACCGAAGTCGCCGAAGCCGAAGTCCTCCGACGGCCCGGAGCCGCTTCCCCGGTAGCCGCCGAACGGGTCGTCGTCGCCGAACGACCCGGCGCCGAAGCGGCCGCCGCCGCCTCCGCCGGACCCGCTGAAGGGGTCGTCGCCGCCGCCTCCGCCGGACCCGCTGAAGGGGTCGTCGCCGCCGCCTCCGCCGGACCCGCTGAAGGGGTCGTCGCCGCCGCCTCCGCCGGACCCGCCGAACGGGTCGTCGCCGCCGCTTCCATCGGACCCGCCGAACGGGTCGTCCCCGTCACCTGCCCCGGACCCGCCGAACGGGTCCTCGGCGTCGCCTTCGCCGGTCCCGGACGGAGCCGGGCCGCCGAACTCCTCCTCGGCGAAATCGCCATCGAAGTCGCTCTCGCCGAGATCGTCTCCTTCGAAGTCGCCGCCGGCGTCCTCCCCGAACGACCCGTCGTCGTCACCGAACGACCCGCCGCCGAAGGGATCGCCCGGACCGTCCGATCCGGCCGATTCGGTCGCGTCCGTCTCGTCGCGGACGCCGCCGAACGGGTCGTCTTCGCGGCCGTCGCCGTCCTTGCGGTCGTCGCCGTCCTCACCGACCTCGTCGTCGGGTTTCACGTCGTCTGCGCCGGCCCCGTCACCGTCGCCGGCCTCGTCGTCCCCGTCGCTCGCGGCCGTCTCGTCGCCCTCGTCGTCGGCCGAGCGGTCGGACTCCTCGTCGAGCTCGCGCAGCGCGCGCTCGAACCAGTCGTCCTCCCCGCTCATCGTCCCGGTCGGCCGTGGGCGGTCGACATGTCTCTGGCAACGCGGGCGGCCGGCTTGAAACTTTCCGGAACCCGGGGGCGAAGTCCGCACGCTTTTGTCCGGCGGCGAGAATCGGTGGCGCATGGAGGTCGGTATCGTGGCGCGGAAGGGGAGCGAGCGCGCGGTGAGCCTCGCGGCGGACCTGCGCGACGCGATCGTCGCCGCCGGCGAGTCCGTCTGGCTCGACGCGGAGACGGCCGACGCGCTCGGCGAGGGCGACCGGGGGCGCTCGGTCAACGCTCTCGGCGGCGCGGACCTCGCCGTCGCGGTCGGCGGCGACGGGACGTTCCTCTTCGTCGCGCGCAACGCCGGCGACACCCCCATCGTCGGCGTCAACCTCGGCGAGGTGGGGTTCCTCAACGCGGTCCCGCCGGGCGACGCCGAGGATGCCGTCATCGCCGAGGTCGAGGCGTTCGGCCGCGGGGAGCTCGACGTCAGAGAGGCGCCGCGGCTCGCGGCGCGGGCGGGCGACTGGACCTCGGTACCGGCGGCGAACGAGATCGTGGTTCAGAGCGACCGCCGCGGCCCCGGCGCCGGCGTCGACTACGAGGTCCGCGTCGACGGGAGCCGCTACTCGGGCGGACACGCCGACGGCGTCCTCGTCGCGACGCCGACCGGGTCGACCGCGTACAACCTCTCCGAGCGGGGCCCCCTCGTGAGCCCGGGCGTGAGCGGGCTCGTCGTGAACGAGATGGCCGCCGAGTCGGGGATGCCCCCGCTCGTCGTCGACGTCGACGCCGCGGTCACGGTGGCGGTCGAGGGCGTCGAGGAGGCGGTCGTCGTCAGCGACGGGCGGAACAAGACGACCCTGGAGGCGCCCGTCGAGGTGACCGTCGAGCGGACGGCCCCGCCGATGCGGATCGCCGGTCCTCCGTCGGACTTCTTCGAGGCGCTCGGGAAGCTCTCGTGAGCCGGTGACGCCGCCGCGACCGAGCGCGCCCACAAAGCGTTTATCCCCCGGCGCGAACCGTCGGCCGTGAACCGCCGGTTCGTCCTGCTCGGATACGTCGTCGCGGGGGGCGCGGTCGCGGTCGCGGCGGCGGCCGCCTGGCTCGCCTCGCCGGCGGCCGCCCTCGCGCGGCTCTCCGTCCTCGCCGCCGACCCGGTCCGGTTCGGCGTCGCGCTGCTCGCGCTGACGGCCGTCAGGCCGTTCCTGGCGTGGCCGACGACGCTGCTCGCGGTGGCCGTCGGGTTCGGCTACGGCTGGGTCGGCGTCCCGCTGGGCGTCGCCCTCCTCGCGGCGACGGCCCTGCCTCCCTACCTCCTCGCGCGGACGGGCCGGGTCCGGGCCCGCGGCGCCTGGCGGACCGCGGACCGCCTCTGCGAAGCCGGCGAGCGGCTGGCCGCGGCGACCGGGGGCGTCCGGGCGGTGACGGCCACCCGGCTGCTCCCCCTGCCCTCCGACGCGGTCTCGGTCGGAGCGGGCGCCGCGGGGATCCGCCCCCGACCGTTCCTCCTCGGGACGGCGGCCGGCGAGCTCCCGTGGGTGGTCGTCGGCGTCGCCGTCGGGGTCTCGCTCGACCGGCTCGCCGCCGGCGACCTCTCCGCGGTCGACCCGACGGCGCTGGTCGCGATGGCCAGCGTCGGGGCGCTGCTGCTCGCCGGACCGGCGTATCGGACGCTCCGCGGAGAAGGGCCCGCGTCGACGGCGTGACCGTCTCGGCGGGCGGGTATCGGGCAGATATCGGGCAGGTATCGGACGGTATCGGGCAGGGGGATCGCGAGCGCGGTGGATCCGCGGTAGGGCGGTCGGGGCAGGCCGGTCGACCGCCGTGACTCGGCGGTCCCGTTCGGGACCGCGACGCTGTGCGGGACGTCGTCGACCGCGCGGCGGTTCGCGCCGCAGCGCGGTCGACACGGATCGTGTGCCTCTGTGAGGACCGATGCGAGCGTGCATTCCCCCGGTCCCCGATTCCCGGGAACCGTCCCAGCCCTGACCCCGAAGCCGCGGCGCCCCGGCGAGGGGCCCGGTCGGACGCGGCTTCAACGGGGGACCGGGGGAGCGCGCTCCGTCGGTCCGGTCGCCGTCGCTACGCCTCTCCGTCGCCTCCGTCGTCTCCGTCGCCGTCCCCGCCGTTTCCGCCGCTCTCCTCGTAGGTGACCTCGATCCCTCGCGGCACCGGGCGCAGGAGGTACGTGCCGTTCCCGCGCCGCACCGGCGCGAAGTCGGCGGTGAAGCTCGTCCGCGTGTTCTCGCGGACCTCGAACGACTCGTTGAACGTGAGCGGGGCGTTCCCCGGGAGGTCGACCTCCGCCTCGTCGCCGCCGTCCAAGGTGCCGTCGACGGTCGAGACGTCGAGCTGGAGGAACCGATACGTGCCGACCGCCAGCTCGCGCTCGTCGATCAGCTGCGTCTCGCCGTTCTGCAGCTGCACGAGATCCGCCTCCTGCGGCTCGTCGAACTCGAAGTACTCGCGGCCGGCGGGCTCGTCTCCGCCGTCCGCGCCGTCGGTCTCGTTGCCGTCGGCGGTCTCGCCGTCGCTCATGTCGCCGTCGTCGGTCTCGTTCCCGTCCGCGCCGCTCTCGGCGCCCTCGGGCCCGAGCCAGATCCCCTCGACGGTGACGACGAGCGACTCGAAGTCGCCGATGTCCGCCGGCTGGTCGGTCACCCGCGTCGCGAGGGTCCCGGTCGCGCGGCCGACGCAGCCGGCCAGGCCGGCCGCGCCGAGCGCGGCGGCCCCGGTCGCCTGCAGGTAGATCCGGCGGGAGACCGCGTCGCGGTCGGGCGCGTCCGCGTCGGGTGTCTGGTCCGTCACGTTACGCCTCCTCCCCGTCGCCCTCGCCGGCGCCGTTCCCGGCGATCTCGCTCACGGTCTCGCCGAGGTCGTCGACGCCGCCGTCGAGGAACTCGTTCACGCTATCGAGGACCCCGCCGACGAAGTCCGGCACTTGGTCCGGGAGCTCGCTCGGCGGGCCCGCGTCGCCCGGGCCGGCGTCGCTCGGGCCGGGCGTCGCCGCGACGGCGCCGGCGGCCGCGCCGGTGCCGATCAGTACCACCGTGGCCAGCGCCACGAGCAGCGTCGTTCGGATCGCGTTCATTGCGACTCCCACTCGGCGCCAGACCCTCTTTAATACCGCAAGCCGTTCAGCCGAATTGCGCCCGATTTAACCCGATTTAATCGCCGGAAGGCGCCCTAGCGGGGTCGTTCGTCGAAAGGCGGGCGGTCGCTTATAAAGAGCGGATCGAGGGGCCGCGGTCGACGGCGCGGCCGCGGACCTCGGTCGGGGCGGGTCGCGTCCCGCGCACAGAACCGGCGCGGGCCGCGTCAGGGCTCCAGCCGGTTCGGGTCGCGCGGGAACATGATCGCCTCCTTGATGTTGTCGAGGTCGGCGACCTTCTGGACGAGCCGGTCGATGCCGAGCCCGTAGCCGCCGTGCGGGGGCGTGCCGTAGCTGAGCGCCTCGATGTAGAACTCGAAGTTGGCCGTCTCGACGCCCTCCTCCTCCATGACCTCTACCATGCGTTCGACGTCGTGCTCGCGTTGGCCGCCGGAGGAGAGCTCCTGACCCCGGTAGATGAGGTCGAACTTCCGCGAGGCGATCTCGTCGTCCGGCACGTCCTGCATGTAGTAGAACTTCTCGTCGGGGTAGCCGACGACGAAGAACGCGGGATGGCCCTGTTCCTCGAAGTGCTCGCCGAGCAGCTTCTCGCCCTTCGTGTCGAGGTCGGTCGGGTCGTCCGGGAAGTGGCCGAACTCGCGCTCTAAGACGTCGAGCGCCTCGTCGAACGTGATCCGCGGGAAGTCCTCCTCGGGCACCTCCAGGTCGACGTCGAGGAGGTCGAGCTCGCGCTCGGCGCCCTCGGCGGCCTCGCGGAGCGCGTACCGCAGCGACTCCTCCTGGACGTCCATCACGTCGTGGTGGTCCTCGACGTACGCGAGTTCGACGTCGAACATCGCGATCTCGGAGACGTGCCGCGAGGTCGCGAAGTCCTCCGCGCGGAACGCGGTGCCGGTCTCGTAGACCGCCTCGTAACCCGAGGCCATCAGCATCTGCTTGTACAGCTGGGGGCTCTGCGAGAGGAACGCGTCCTTGTTGTAGTAGAGGATCGGGAACAGCTCCGCGCCGCCCTCGGCGCCGCCCTTCGAGATGAGCGGGGTCTTGATGTCGACGAACCCCTCGTCGTCGAACCACTCCTCCATCGCCGTCAGCAGCTTCGAGCGCAGGCTGAACACGGCGAGCGTCTCCGGCTTCCGGAGGTCGAGCGCGCGGTTGTCGAGCCGGGTCGAGAGGTCGACCTCGATGTCCTTCGAGATCTCCAGCGGGAGCGGGGAGTCGGCCTCGTCGATGACCTCGTACTCGGTCGGCGCGATCTCGACGCCGCCGGGCGCCTGGTCGCTCTCCAGCGGTTCGCCCACGACGCGGACCACGTCCTCGGCGCCGACATCCTGGACGGCCTCGAACAGCTCCGGCTCGCGCTCCTCCTTGAAGACGACCTGAATGAGCCCCTCGCGGTCGCGCACGATGAGGAAGACGAGGCCTCCCAGGTCGCGGATCTCGTGGACGTGGCCCGCGATGGCGACCTCGTCCGCGTCCGGTTCGACGTCCGACGTGTGGATTCGCTCGATCATCGGTCTGCTTACGCGCAACTGGTCGGGCGTTCGGCATAGGCCTGTCGTCTCGCCGTCGACGGAACGGGACGCCCGCGGCCGCTCCGGGGGATTCTCGGGGGAGAGGCGCGGCTCCAAAACCGCGTGCCATGCAGTAGCATAACGAACGTAATTTTAATACGAAACCGACCTATCGAGCTGCTAACGGCGCCCCCCGCGCCGCGGAGACCGATCATGACCCGTATCACCACCTCGATGCTCGCGGACCGCGCGAGCGTCGCGTCCCTCGGGTGGATCGGGTATTCGGCTCCGGAGACACGGTCCGTCCGGCCGGCCGCGTGACGCGCGTCGGCTGGGAAGTTCCCCGCGGGACGGACCGCACCCCGACTTCTCCAGCCGTCGCTGCGTCGTCGAACCGCCTTCGACCGCCGGGCGCGACCGCTCCCCCTCGCGAGCGCCGGGTCCGTCCGCCGCGGCGGACCCGCGTTCGAGGCCGCGGACCGATCCGCGCCGCGTTCGACTCGCGGCGAGGGGCTCATGGCGGCAGCCATCCGCACGCAGACGGTGGAAGCGACGGTGACCGTTCGCGTCTCGCAGGCGGCCGGCGGCGACCTCGCGGCCGGCGCCCGGCGACAACTGGAGCGCGTCGACGGGGTGCGCGTCGAGGACCTGTCGATCGCGGGCCTCCAGCCGGGGCTCAACGACACGACGGTGAAGGCGGTCGCGACACTATCGGTCCCCGACGCGGACCGACCGACCGAGCGCGTCGCCGACCGGCTGGCCGAGGGGTTCGGCGTCGAACCGGAGCGCGTCGAGCGCGTCGAGCCGCCGGGGTGACCGCGGTCAGCGTCCCTTACTCGCCGAGCCGATCGCGAACCGCCCGCTCCGCGCGCCGGAGCACGTCCCGGATCGGGAGTCCGGTCGCCTCGGCGACCGCGGCCGCGTCGTCGTACTCGGCGCTCACGTCGTAGACCTCGCCGTCGGCGGTCGACGCCACCTTCACCGACACCTCGCGCTCGTCGCCGTCGACCGCGAGCGTCGCCGTCTCGAAGGCGCGCTCCGCGATCCACCGGTGGCTCGCGCCGGACTGGCGGACGCCCAGCGTCCCCGTCTCGCGGGCGAGCCGCGCCGCGACCGCCTCGGCGTCCTCGGGCTTGCAGACGGCCTTCACGAGGTGGCCCGGCCGCGACTTCTTCATCGTCGTCGGCACGATCGTCACGTCCCTGGCGCCGGCGCGCGCGAGCGTCTCCTGGAGCCCGCCGAGCACCTCGGGCGAGGCGTCGTCGAGGTTCGTCTCCAGAACCGCGATATCGTCGCGGACGAGCCCGCCGTCGGCGGGTGCGGCCGCCTCGCCAACGCCCGCTTCGCCCCCGTCACCGCCGTCGCCGACGAGGACGCGGAGGACGTTCGGGCGGTCGGGGAACGCCGCGTCGCCCGCCCCGTAGCCGTCGGCGGCGATGTCGAGCGGGGGCAGCCGGTCGACGCCCTCGGCCACCGCGGCGAGGACCGCGGCCCCGGTCGGCGTGAGCAGTTCGCGGTCGACCGGGCCGCCGGCGGTCGAGAAGTCGGCGTCCGCAGCGATCCGGGTCGTCGCCGGCGCGGGGACCGGGTAGACGCCGTGGCTCGTCTCGACCTCGCCGCCGCCGGTCGCGACCGGCGTGGTGACGACGCGGCCGGGGTCGAGGTCGCCGAGGAGGAGCGCCGCGCCCACCACGTCGGCGATCGCGTCGTCCGCGCCGACCTCGTGGAAGTGCGTCTCGTCGAGGTCGGTGCCGTGGACCGACGCCTCGGCGCGCCCGAGCCGCTCGAAGGCGTCGAGCGCGACCGACTCGACCGACTCGGGGAGGTCCATGGACTCGACGAGCGCGACGACCTCGGGGTAGCTGCGACTGACGCCGGCGCCCTCGGCGTGCCCGCGTTCGTCGTCGCGTTCGCGGGCGTGCTCATGGTCGCGGGCGTGCTCATGGTCGTGGGCGTTTTCGTGTTCCTGAGCGTGCTCGTGCTCGTCATCGCGGTCGTGAGCGCGGTCGCCGTCCTCGCCGTCGAGGAGCACGTCCACGGTCGTCGCCCGGATCCCGTTCCTCGTCGTCTCCCCGACCTCGTACCGGACCGGGAGCCGGTCGGTCACGGGCGAGAGGACCTCGGGGTCGGCGCCGGCCGCGATCAGCGCGGCACAGACCATGTCGCCGGCGGCGCCGGTCCGGCCGTCGAAGGCGAGCGTTCGCATGGCAGACCGGAGGCGATCGCGGAACAAATACCCCGTGGTCGGGGATCGGCGCTCGAACCACCGCCGACGGGGGCGGGCGCTACGCGGCCTCGGCGGCCGCGAACAGGTACAGCTCGCCGATCACCAGGGTCCCGACGACCGCGAGCGGGACGACCAGGGCGCCCCCCGCGCCGAGCGCGTACAGCCCGAGGCCGAGGAGCGCGCCGACCGCGAGGAAGGCGACCCGCGAGAGCAGCGAGCGCATGGGGTCCGAGAGCGATTCGAGCACGCCGGAAAATCGCCTCGAACGGACAAAAACGGTGCGCCGAACCGGGCGTCGATCGACGGCGAAAACGCACGCTTACGACGGCGTTTTAAGTCGGGGGTCCGTACCGTGCCATATGATGACACAGTCCGCCGCGGCCGCCGATTCTCCCGGACGGATCGGCGGCGCCGACACGGGCAACAGGCTTATTCCCGAACCGGAAGGAGATACGGGTAACCCCCGCGAGGAACCATGAACGAAGTCCAACTCGAAGTGGCGAAGGCGTACCCGAACGACTCGGGGCGCGGCATCGCCCGGCTCGACCCCGACACGCTGTTGCACCTCAAGCTCTCGCCCGGCGACATCATCGAGATCGAGGGCGCGGAGACCACCGCGGCGAAGGTCTGGCGCGCCGACCGTCAGGACTGGAACACCGACACGGTCCGCGTCGACGGCTTCACCCGCCAGAACGCCGACGTCGGTATCGGCGAGCGCGTGACCATCCGGAAGGCCGAGGCCGAGAAGGCCGACAAGCTCGTCCTGGCCCCGCCCGAGGAGGCGTCGGTCCAGTTCGGCTCCGACGCGGCCGGCATGGTGAAGCGCCAGATCCTCAAGCGGCCGGTCGTCGAGCGCGACATCGTCCCGGTGATGTCGTCGACGAACCACCCGTTCATGCGGTCGCCGGGACAGGCGATCCCGCTGATCGCGGTGGAGACCGAGCCCGACGGCGTCTGCCTGATCACCGAGGACACCGAGGTCGAGCTCCGCGAGGAGCCGATCTCCGGGTTCGAGAAGACGGGCGGCGGGATCACCTACGAGGACATCGGCGGCCTCCAGAACGAGATCCAGCGCGTCCGGGAGATGGTCGAGCTGCCGATGAAACACCCGCAGATCTTCTCGAAGCTCGGGATCGAGCCGCCGCAGGGCGTCCTCCTGCACGGCCCGCCGGGCACCGGGAAGACCCTGCTCGCGAAGGCCGTCGCCAACGAGACGTCGGCGTCGTTCTTCTCGATCGCCGGCCCCGAGATCATCTCGAAGTACTACGGCGAGTCCGAACAGCAGCTCCGCGAGATCTTCGAGGACGCGAAAGAGGAGAGCCCGAGCATCATCTTCATCGACGAGCTCGACTCGATCGCGCCCAAGCGCGAGGACGTCACCGGCGAGGTCGAGCGCCGCGTCGTCGCCCAGCTGCTGACGATGATGGACGGGCTGGAGACGCGCGGGCAGGTGGTCGTCATCGGCGCGACCAACCGCGTCGACAGCGTCGACCCCGCGCTCCGCCGCCCGGGGCGGTTCGACCGCGAGATCGAGATCGGCGTCCCGGACGAGACCGGCCGCAAGGAGATCCTCCAGATCCACACGCGCGGGATGCCGCTCTCCGACGACGTCAGCCTCGACCACCTCGCCGACGAGACGCACGGCTTCGTCGGCGCCGACATCGAGAGCCTGACGAAGGAGGCCGCGATGAAGGCGCTCCGGCGCTACCTCCCCGAGATCGACCTCGACGACGAGGAGGTCCCCCCGAGCCTCATCGACCGGATGATCGTCAAGCGCGACGACTTCTCGGGCGCGCTCACGGAGGTGGAGCCGTCGGCGATGCGGGAGGTGCTCGTCGAGCTCCCGAAGATCTCCTGGGACGACGTGGGCGGCCTCAGCGACGCCCAACAGCAGGTCCAGGAGTCCGTCGAGTGGCCCCTCACCTCCCCGGAGAAGTTCGACCGGATGGGCGTCGACGCCCCGAAGGGCGTCCTGCTGTACGGCCCGCCGGGCACCGGGAAGACCCTGATGGCGAAGGCCGTCGCCAACGAGACGAACGCGAACTTCATCTCGGTGCGGGGGCCGCAGCTGCTCTCGAAGTGGGTCGGCGAGTCGGAGAAGGCGATCCGGCAGACCTTCCGGAAGGCCCGGCAGGTGAGCCCGACGATCATCTTCTTCGACGAGCTCGACAGCCTCGCGCCCTCGCGCGGGCAGGAGATGGGGAACAACGTCTCCGAGCGCGTCGTCAACCAGCTGCTCACCGAGCTCGACGGCCTGGAGGACATGGGCGACGTGATGGTGATCGGCGCCACCAACCGCCCGGACATGATCGACCCCGCGCTGCTGCGTTCGGGCCGGTTCGACCGGCTCGTGATGATCGGTCAACCCGACCAGGAGGGCCGCGAGCAGATCCTCGACATCCACACGCAGGACACGCCGCTCGCGCCCGACGTGAGCCTCCGCGAGGTCGCGGAGATCACCGACGGCTACGTCGGCTCCGACCTGGAGGGGATCGCCCGCGAGGCCGCCATCGAGGCGCTGCGCGACGACGACGACGCCGAGGAGGTCGAGATGAAGCACTTCCGGCGCGCCATGGAGTCGGTGCGGCCGACCGTCAACGACGACATCCTCTCGTACTACGAGGAGATCGAACAGCAGTTCGGCGGCGGCGGCGAGACGCTCCGGGACACCGGCGGCCGGATCGGGTTCCAGTAGCCCCGCCGTCCCGGGTCCGATCGGTCGCGTTCCGCGCCTTTTAACCCCGGCAGCGACCAAGCGAGCCCATGTCCCAGCCGCGCGTCCCGGGCGACGAGAACACGCTGGAGCTGCCCTGCGGGCGGACGATGGCGGCCGGCGAGCTGGACCTCGGGATGCGCGAGTTCGAGTGCGACTGCGGCGAGACGCACGCGGTCGTGATGGACGTGCACCCGCCCGAGCGGTTCCTCCCCGACTTCCTCGTCGAGGTGCTCCGCGAGGCAATCGAGACGACCAGCGAGGAGATGCCGGAGTTCGACACGCCGCACCTGCTCGGCGTCGTGTTAGAGGAGTTCCCCGAGGCCGTCGTCGCCTACGACGCCAGCGAGAACGCGGACGTGGGGTACGCGATGGCGTGGGTGACCGACTTCGACTCCCGGCGCCTCCACGAGGTCGTCGTCGAGCTGGTCGTCGAGCTGATGGAACACGCCGTGAGCCACGCCGACGACGACGAGGCGCTCTCGGCGTTCGAGCGGGAGATGGTCGAGTTCGACGTGAGCGAGTTCGTCGAGCAGTACCGCGCCGAGCGCGACCTCGAGGCCGAGGACCCGTACGCCTGACGACCAGCACGCTTGACGGCCCGAGCGGGGGCGTGGGATCGGCGACGGGACGGTCGGCGCGCGCCGCCGAAACTCCGGAGAACGCGCGTTTCAGCCGCCGTGTCAGACGTTTGTCCGACTCCTGTCTCACTGAATCATATACGTGCGGCTCCCGTACGTAAGACACATGAGTGCCGGCGAATACGACCGATACGACCGAATTCGCGGCGTGCTCGCCGAGGCCGACGAGCCGCTGACGGCGCGGGAGATCCTCGCGCTCGCCGACGAGTGCGAGGAGCTCGACAGCCCGCACCGCGTGGCGACCGTGCTCGGCCGGTGGGCGGAGCGCGGCGAGGTCGAGGTCATCGCGGACCGCCCCTACCGGTACCGACTGGCGACCTGAGCGCCGCCCGCGCCGACGGCCGGCGGTCGGTCGCGGCGAGAGGCGAGCGTCGGGCCGGGCCCGTCGTCACGGCGAGACGATCAGGTCGAACCGGTAGACCCCGTCCCGGTACTCGACGACCACGTTCCGGAAGTCGACCCGGTCCTCGTAGTTCGCTATCGGTTCGAGGTCCTCGGCGATACCGAGCGCGCCGAGGGCCTCGTCGAGCTTCTCCGACGGCGGCGCGCCCTCCTCGTAGCGGCGCGGCTCCTCGGCGATGGCGTCGTCCAACACGCCGGCCGCCGGCTCGGAGAGCCCGGCCTCGTTCAGATCGCGCTCGATTATCGCGTCTCGCGCGGACGCTACGAACTCCCCCCGCGAGTCGGCGATCTCGGTGATCGCGTACGTCCACTCCGGGACCTCGACCGTCCGTCGCTCGGCGACCGGCCGGAAGAACTCGTCCCCGTACTCGACGAACTCGAAGGGCGGCGACGGGACGAGGGCGCTGGCCCCCGCGTCGAGCCCGTGGTGGAACTCGACCGCCTGGAGCTCGTCGAACTCGGGGTCGCCGAGGAAGCCGTCGTGGCCCGCGTACACCGCGTCGAGCGCCGCGTCGAGCACGCGCTCGTCTTGGTCCGAGAGGTCGAACGGCTCCCGCGCGACCGCCGCGTCGTCGGGCGGCGCCTCGTCGAGCCGTTCGAGCCCGAAGTGCCACCGCTCCCGTTCGAGGCGTCGTTCGTCGGTGATCCGCACCTCGTAGAAGGTCCCGTCGCGTTCGAGGAACGTCGGTCGCGGCCGGGTCTCCGTCCCCCACCTGTCGCGGCCGACGAGGGGCCACTGCCTGACGGTCACGCTCCCGGTCTCGAACAGCTCCGAGAGGGAGGCCTCCTTCGTCTCCGTCGCGAAGTCGACGCGGGTCGTGGCGTCGACGGCCGTGGGATCGGACCGCAGGTAGGGGCGTCCGACGGACGACAGGTCCAGCTCGTCGGCGATGAGCGCGTACGAGTCGAGGCTCCCCGAGTTCAGGCACCCGGCGGTCGCGGCGGTCGCGGCGGCGGCGCCGAGGAGTCGGAGGGCGCGGCGGCGGGAACAGGGCATGACCGTTCCAGAGTTTTCGATTTCGGGATAAATCCCTTGCGGCGAGTTGCTCGGACCGACGATCGGACGGCGACGCGTCGAGCGAACCGGACCGCGGCGGGCGGGGACGCCCGGTCGATACCGTTCCGCGTGTCACCGTGTACCGACCACCGTGGTACGCCTTCACTTGCGAAAATCGCAAACTCGCTGCGAGATTCGTATTCTATCGTCGGCCTTATTACGATGAACGTATTCCGTCCGCGTAATGAGCGAGGACCGGACGATACTACTCATCGGAAGCGGACCGATCCAGATCGGACAGGCGGCCGAGTTCGACTACTCCGGCGCGCAGGCGTGTCGCGCCCTCCAGGAGGAGGGGGCCCGCGTCGTCCTGGTGAACTCGAACCCGGCGACGATCATGACCGACCCGGAGACGGCGGACCGGGTGTACATCGAGCCGATCACGCCCGAGGCGATCTCGGAGGTCATCCGGATCGAGAAGCCGGACGGCGTCATCGCGGGGCTCGGCGGCCAGACCGGCCTCAACGTCACCGCCGAGCTCGCCGAGGAGGGCATTCTGGAGGAGCACGACGTCGAGGTGATGGGGACGCCGCTCGACACCATCTACGCGACGGAGGACCGCGACCTCTTCCGCCGGCGGATGGAGGACCTCGGGCAGCCGGTCCCGAAGTCGACGACCATCTCCTTGGACGACGACGAGTCGGTCACCGACTTCGACGAGGAGTACTTCCGCGAGCGCGTGCAGAACGCCGTCGACGCGGTCGGCGGGCTCCCCGTCATCGCGCGGACGACGTACACGCTGGGCGGCTCCGGCTCCGGGGTCGTCGACGAGTTCGAGGAGCTCGTCGAGCGCGTCCGCAAGGGGCTCCGCCTCTCGCGGAACAGCGAGGTGCTGATCACCGAGTCCATCGCGGGCTGGGTCGAGCTGGAGTACGAGGTGATGCGGGACGCCGACGACTCCTGTATCATCATCTGCAACATGGAGAACATCGACCCGATGGGGATCCACACGGGCGAGTCGACGGTCGTCACCCCCTCGCAGGTGATCCCCGACGACGGACACCAGGAGATGCGCGACGCCGCGCTCGAAGTGATCCGCGACCTCGGCATCGAGGGCGGGTGTAACATCCAGTTCGCGTGGCACGACGACGGGACGCCCGGCGGCGAGTACCGCGTGGTGGAGGTGAACCCCCGCGTCTCGCGCTCCTCCGCGCTCGCGTCGAAGGCGACCGGCTACCCGATCGCCCGCGTCACCGCGAAGGTCGCCTTGGGCAAGCGGCTCCACGAGATCGACAACGAGATCACCGGCGAGACGACCGCCGCCTTCGAGCCCGCCATCGACTACGTGGTGACGAAGGTGCCGCGGTGGCCGATCGACAAGTTCGACGACGTCGACTTCGAGCTCGGCACGGCGATGAAGTCCACCGGCGAGGCGATGTCCATCGGCCGGAACTTCGAGGAGAGCCTGCTGAAGTCGCTCCGCTCCTCCGAGTACGACCCGGCCGTCGACTGGGCCGCGGTCGACGACGAGACCCTCGAAACCGACTACCTCGAACGGCCCACGCCGGACCGCCCGTACGCGATCTTCGAGGCGTTCGACCGCGGCTACACCGTCGCGGACGTCGAGGCGCTGACCGGGATCAAGCCGTGGTACCTCGAGCGGTTCAAGCGCGTCAGCGACTCCGCGCAGGCCGCGCAGAACGGCGAGTTCACGCGGGCGGCCACCGCGGGCCACACCAACGCGGAGATCGCCGCCCTCGCCGGCGGCGAGGTCGACGTCGGGGCGGTCGAGGAGGACGTCCCCGGTCGCTCGTACAAGCAGGTCGACACCTGCGCCGGCGAGTTCGCCGCCGAGACGCCCTACTACTACTCCGCGCGCCAGTCCGAGTTCGAGCGCGGGCCGCTGAAGGGCGACGCCGCGGCGGGCGAGCTCGTCGTCGACAAGGGCGTCGACAGCGTGGTCGTCGTCGGCGGCGGTCCGATCCGGATCGGGCAGGGCGTCGAGTTCGACTACTGCTCGGTCCACGCGATCCAGGCGCTCCGCGAGCTCGGCGTCGAGGCGCACGTCGTCAACAACAACCCCGAGACCGTCTCGACCGACTACGACACCTCCGACGGGCTGTTCTTCGACCCGATCACCGCCGAGGAGGTCGCCGACGTGGCCGAGGCGACCGGCGCCGACGGGGTGATGGTCCAGTTCGGCGGGCAGACGTCGGTGAACATCGGCGAACCGCTCGAAGCGGAGCTCGAACGCCGCGGGCTCGACTGCGAGATCATGGGGACGAGCGTCGAGGCGATGGACCTCGCCGAGGACCGCGACCGCTTCAACGCCCTGATGGACGAGATGGGGATCGCCCAGCCCGAGGGCGGCACCGCGACGAGCGAGAGCGAGGCGCTGGCGCTGGCCCACGACATCGGCTACCCCGTCCTCGTGCGCCCCTCCTACGTCCTCGGCGGCCGCGCGATGCGCGTCGTCGAGAGCGACGCGGAGCTGGAGGAGTACATCGAGGAGGCGGTCCGGGTCTCGCCCGACAAGCCGATCCTGATCGACCAGTTCCTCGACGACGCCGTCGAGCTGGACGTCGACGCCGTCGCCGACGGCGAGGACGTGCTGCTCGGCGGCGTGATGGAGCACGTCGAGAGCGCGGGCGTCCACTCGGGCGACTCCGCCTGCATGATCCCGCCGCGCTCGCTCGGCGACGAGACGATGGCGCGGGTGCGCGAGGTCACCGAAGACATCGCCCGCGCGCTCGACACGGTCGGCCTGCTCAACGTCCAGCTCGCGGTGACGGGCGTCGGCGACGACGTCGACAGCGAGGTGTACGTGCTGGAGGCGAACCCGCGCTCCTCGCGGACCGTCCCGTTCGTCTCGAAGGCGACGGGCGTCCCCATCGCGAAGCTCGCGGCGAAGGTGATGACGAACGACCTGTCGCTCGCCGACCTCGACGTCGACGAGCAGATCCCGGAGCACCGCAGCGTGAAGGAGGTCGTCCTCCCGTTCGACCGCCTGCCGGGCTCGGACCCGCGGCTCGGCCCGGAGATGAAGTCGACCGGCGAGGTGATGGGCACCGCGACCTCCTTCGGCAAGGCCTACGACAAGGCGCAGGACGCCACCGGCAAGCCGATCCCGGAGTCCGGCACCGCCGTCGTCGACCTCTCGGCCGAGGAGTTCCCGGACCCCGACACCGAGGCGGGCGAGGCGCTGGTCGACGGGTACGCAGAACACTTCGAGCTCTCGACGGCGACGGACCTGATCGAGGCCGCGAAGCGCGGCGAGCTCGACCTCATCGTCTCCCGGCAGCGCGACCTGTTGGAGGTCGCCGTCGAGGAGGAGATCACGTACTTCTCGACGCACGCCTCCGCGAAGGCGGCCCTGGAGGCGCTCGATCACGCCGCCGACGACCTCGACGTGATGGCCGTCTCCGACCGGCCGAAGCGCGTCGAGGAGTGGGGCGCGAGCGAGTGAGATCGGAGCTCGAGCGAGCGGACCGGGGCGCGACCGAGTCCCGAACCTGAGCGGGCGTCCCCGTCTTCTCGGAGGGGAACGCACAAGCCGCCCGCCTCCCTCCGAGTCGGTGTGAACGTCGACATCCTGCTGTACGACGGCTTCGACGAGCTGGACGGGATCGGCCCGTACGAGGTGTTCGACTACGCGATGGAGTACGCGAACGAGAGCGGCGGCTCCGCCGGCCGCGTCCGGTACGTGACCCTCGACGAGCGCGAGTCGGTGACCGCGAGCCACGGGACGCGCGTCGGCGTCGACGGGACCCTCCCGGAGCCGGGCGCCGCCGATGTCCCCGACCTGCTCCTCGTCCCCGGCGGCGGCTGGAACGCGCGCGACGAGACGGCGAGCGCGTGGGCGGAGGCGCGGAAGGGCGACGTGCCCCGCGCGCTCGCCGCGCACCACGGGGCGGGCACGCGGATCGCCTCGGTGTGTACCGGCTCCATGCTGCTCGCGGAGGCCGGCGTCACCGACGGACGGCGGGCGGTCACCCACGCCGACGCGGTCGACGAGCTGCGCGAGTCGGGCGCCGAGGTGGTGGACGCGCGCGTCGTCGACGACGGCGACCTGCTCACGGCCGGCGGCGTCACCTCCGGCCTCGACCTGGCGCTGTACCTCGTCGAGCGGGAGTTCGGGGCGGCCGTGGCCGACCGCGTCGCGACCGTCGTCGAGTACGAGCGACGCCACGAGGTCGCGGGCGGGAGGCGGAGCGGGAACGAGAGCGCCTGACCCCGGTCAGTCGTCGCCGTCGTCCGGCAGCGGGGCGTCGGCCCCGCCGTCGCCGGCCTCGTTGGTCGTCGTCTCGCCGTCGGCCTCGACCGTGATGACGGTGCAGTCGAGCTCGCTGCGGAGGAACGAGTCGATGTCGGGGTCCGAGAGGAGCTTCTGGACCATCCGGCGCCACCGGCCCGCCTGCTTCGAGCCGATGACGACGACGTCGGCCTTCTCGGCGACGATCTCTTCGAGGATGGTCTCCTCGACGAGGAACCCCCGTCGGACCACGTACCGAGCGCGGTCCAGCCGGCCGATCCGCTTCTCGACGGCGCGCTTGAGGTCGCTGCGGGAGACGCCGCCGGAGCTCTGATAGAGGTCCACGTGGAGGATCGTGAGGTCGGCGTCGCGCTCCTCCGCGACGCGGACGGCCTCCCGGAGCGTCGCCGCCGAGTGCGACGACGGCGGGAACCGGACCGGAACCACGACGAGAGTCATGTCTGGTCGGTTACGCGGCGGGGATAAATACGCTGTCGGTGCGAGTGACCGAACTGAGAATCGGGACCGCCGAGCGCCCCGACGGCCGTGTCCACGACGTCGCGGACCGTGCCGGACGGAGCGCCGCCGACGGGGCGTCTCGATCCCCCGCCATCACACCTCGTCGCGGTCGGTGTAGGTGTACCGGCGACCGACCGTGCCGTCGTCGGTGAACACGAAGAAGTCGGCGAAGCCGAAGGCGACCCGGTCGCCGTCCTGGACGCCCCTGAACGTCCCCCTGACCGAGACGGTGTCGTCCTCGGCGGTCATCGAGTGGACCTCGTGTGAGCCCTCCGCGAGCGGCCGCCCGTCGAGGTAGAAGTCGCGCAGCGCGTCCATCCCCTCGATGTCGCCCTGGCCGGGGCGCTCGTAGACGACGTTCTCATCGAACAGCGCGAACACCGACTCGTACGCCTCGGCGTCGATGGACTCGTAGTACGACCGGACGACGGCCGGATCCGCGTTTCCCATGGGTTCCGTTCGACGCAACGTGTCAAATACGCTGTGATTCGTCGCGGGCGAGGGCGAGCGGCGGTTCCGTTCACCCGGCGGTCGAGCCGGTCGTTCACCGTACTATTTTCAGGCCTCTCGATCAGCCCCGGAGTATGGGAGATCAGTCCGGTGCGTCGCCCCACAGCGGGGTGTTCGACGTCACGGAATCCGAGCTCGCGTCTGACCGGTCGCTTATCGAGCCGTTCGATCGAGACCTCTGGCTCGATCGGCTGGCCCGCCGCGTCGGGTTCGGCCGGCTCTCGCGGCGCCTCCCCGGCGACGTCCCGCCTTCGTACCTGTTCGCTGTCATTCTGGTCGGCAGTATCGTCCCGACGATCAACGCCTACGCCTACCTCGCGGGTGACCCCGTCGTCTATATTCAGAACCCGCTGTTCGTTCTCCAGCCGCTCGCTATCGTCGGCGGGGTGTTCGGCGCCCGCGCCCTCCGTCGGCGCTATCACAGGGTCGCCCAGGAGATGAACCTCGAAGAGCGAGCGGCGGACCCCGAGCCGCTGCTCGACGTCGTCCCGACCTGGTTACCGTGGGCCCTCTTCGTCGCGGCGCTGCTCCAGATCGCGGCTCGCGTCTGGGCGCTCGGGGGTTTCGGGGCCATCTATCGAGAGGGCGGGCTGACCATGGTCGTCGGGTGGGGGATACTGAATCCGCTCTGGTCCGTGCTCGCGGTTCAGTTCGTCGCCGTCTACGTCGGCGTCGAGATCATCGCCCCGTGGCGGTTGTACAGGTCGGACGTCGGGGTCGACTTCCTCGACCCGGAGGGCCTCGGGGGGCTCCGCCCGATCGGCGAACTCGTCAAACACGCGTACTACTACATGGTCGCCGGCTTGATCGCGTTCGCGCTCGTCGTGTACGGGCCGGTCGTCTCGGCGTCGAGCTGGGGCCCGACGGCGACCACCAGCGTCGTGTTCACGGCGGTCTGGCTCGGGACCGTCGCGACGGTGGCGTTCGCCGTGTTCGTCCTTCATCAGTTCATGCGCGAGGAGAAGCGCCGCGAGCTACACCGGCTCGATCGGCTGTTCCGAGAGACGGTCGACAACCCGTGGGACATCAAGCGGTACGACGTCGACGAGGAAAAACGGGACTTCGTCGAGAAGTTACAGCAGCGGATCGAGACGGTGAGCGCCACGCGCGAGTACCCGGCGACGTTCAGCATCTGGTCGCAGCTCCTGATCAGTATCATCCTCCCGAAGGCCGTTCAGTTGGGACTGGCGGCGATATAGGCCTCGGCGCGGCGATTCGCCGGGCGAACTACGTGTTCCGTATCGGGATGCGGCTCGCTGCGCGCGACGTCCGAGCCCCCGTTCGCTGTCGCTCACGAGGACGCGGGTGACGACCCGGTCCGCGATCGACTGCGGTTCGACCGGAGAACGAGTCCGCCCTCCCCGAATTGAACCCCGGAAGACGGTCATGCTCACCCCGTTCGCATGCTGCGACTTCCGTGCCCAATTCGGGTCGGTCGTCCCTCACGGACAGCGACCGTTCGCTGTCGCTCACGGGTGCTGAGATTCAGTCCGCCCTCCCCGAATTGAACGGGGGACAAGTCGATCTACAGTCGACTGCTCTACCAGGCTGAGCTAAGGGCGGTTACCGTATTCTAGCCGCCGGATTCGACTTAAGAGTTCCCTTTCAGCGCAGGTGTGATCCGCCGTACCGCGCGGGCCTCGGGCCCGCGACCGGCCCCTTCGGTCTCCGCCCGCCGCGCGGTTTTTAAGTCGCTCGCGGCGGGAGCGGAGGTATGGCCGACGGCGACGACCGACAGGCGACGTTCGGGTCGGACGGGAGTCTGGAGACCGACACGACGCCGGACGCGACCGGCGAGAACGACTTCGGCGAGCCCAAGGAGCCGAACGAGACCGACGGGGGGTACAGCCGCTACGCCGTCTCCAGCCTCCTCCAGAAGGCCGTGCGCCGCTCCGACGAGGAGGTCGCCGCGTGGGCGGCCTGGGAGCTGGCGCGCTCCGGCTACGCGTGGAACCTCTGGGACCGCCTGACGCTGTACGTCGTCGAGGACCTCCGCGCCGGCAGCGACGTCGCGCTGACGATCGAGCGCTACGAGGAGCTCGCGACCGAGCGCTGGGAGCCCGCCGAGTGGAAGGGCCGCCTCTGCGCGATCCACGCCGCGCTGGCGGCCGCCCGCGCGCGGTCGACCCGCGAGGCCCCCAACGCCGACGAGTACTTCCGGGCCGTCGCCGACCTGCGCGCCGAGGCCCGCGAGCGCGGCGAGGAACCGGCTCACGACTTCCCCGTCGGTGACCTCGAACCCGGCGGCGAGTTCGACCCGATCTTCGACGGCCACACCGGCGAGGGGTCGAAGCTGGGGCGCGGCACGCGCTTCTTCAAGACCCGCGGCGCCCGCGTCGGCCCGGAGGGCGAGGGCGAGCACAGCGCCCGGTGGCAGCGCCTCGCGATGCTGCTCGACGACGAGCGCGACTACTCCGCCGCCGAGCTCGACCGCGCCGTCGAGCCCGTCGACCCGGAGGACCCGTGGCGCGAGCCCGAGACGATCGGCGGCGGCGAGGAAGGAGAAGACGAGGGCGATCGGGGCGAGGCGGGCGGAAACGAGAGCGACCGGATCGGCGAGGACGGCGGGCGCGATGAGGACGGCGGGCGCGACGAGAACGGCGAGCGCGACGAGGACGACGAACCCGACGGCGACGCCGATCCGCGCGGGTCGCTGTCCGACTTCTCCTCGTAGCCGTCGGCGAACTCGACGGGAGCCCCGCCGTGCCGGCCGCGGCGAGCGGGAGCTACCGCGCCTCGGTCGCCGCTTCCGCCAACCCTTATCAGGTCGCGGCCGGAACGTCGACCATGGCAGACGTAGCTATCGTCGGCGGCGGACCGGCCGGACTCAGCGCGGGACTGTTCGCCGGCAAGAACGGGCTCGACGCGGTCCTGTTCGACACCGACAAGACCTGGATGCACAAGGCGCACCTGTTCAACTACCCCGGGATCGGCTCGGTCGGCGGCAGCGAGTTCCTCGCGACCCTCCGACAGCAGGCCGACGACTTCGGCGTCGACCGGAAGCAGGGCGAGGAAGTGACCGACGTCGCCGAGTCGGGCGACGGGTTCGCGGTGACGACCGGCGAGGGCGAGTACGAGGCCGACTACCTCGTCCTCGCGACGGGCGCGAGCCGCGACCTCGCCGAGTCGCTCGGCTGCGCGTTCGACGGCGACCTCGTCGATGTCGGCGTCTCGATGGAGACCAGCGTCGACGACGCCTACGCGACGGGCGCGATGGTCCGCGCCGAGGAGTGGCAGGCGGTCATCTCGGCCGGCGACGGCGCCGCCGCGGCACTCAACGTCCTCTCGAAGGAGAAGGGCGAGCACTACCACGACTTCGACGTCCCCGACACCGCAACCTCGGTGTTCGGCGACCTGATCGACGACGAGTAGCGCTCGCCCGCGGTCGCGGTATTCCTTCCTCCAGTCCCTCAGTCGCCGGCGGCGTTCACGACGCCGGCGTCGGTCGGGTTCGCGCCGCCGTACCGCTCGACGAACTCGTCGAGCCGGTCCGGATCGTCGGCGCCGGGGAGCCGCTCCGTCGCGGTCTCGCAGGCGGCGTCGACCCCCAACCGCTCGCAGACGCGATCGGTCGTGACCTCGGCCATCTCCCGGTAGGTCGTCAGCTTTCCGCCGACCACGGTGTGGAGGCCCGAGACGCCCTCGTCGGCGTGGTCGATCACGGTGAAGCCGCGCGAGATGCCGCGCCGGTTCGCCCCCGCCTCGTCGGGCGCGTAGAGGGGGCGGACGCCCCACCACCGCCTCACTTCCGGCGCGTCGGCGACCGCGGGGAGCATCGCCGCGCACTCCTCGACCGACCGCTCCACCTCCCAGTCGGCGGTCTCGTAGTCGTCCGGGTCGTCGACCGGAACGCTCGTCGTGCCGAGCACGGCCTCCCCCTCGTGGGGGACGACGATGTCGCCGTCGTCGGGGTCGCGACACCGGTTCAACACCGGGTCGAGCCCGTCGTACTCGACGGAGACCATCACGCCGCGGCTGGGCGCCATCCCCACCTCGACGCCGGCCATGTCGGCGATCCGGTCGGCCCACGCGCCCGTCGCGTTGACGACGTGGTCCGGTTCGAGGGTCGCGTCGACGTCGCCGCCGACGCGGACGCGGACCGCGCCGCCGCCTCCCTCACCGTCGACCTCGATCCCGTCCACCGGCGCGTGCGGATGGACGTCGGCACCGTGTCGCTCCGCGTCGGCGGCGTTCGCGGCGACCAGCCGAGAGGGGTAGATCACGCCGTCGGGCACCCGGAACGCCTCGACGACATCTTCGGAGAGCCCGGGAACGACCGCCCGCGCCTCGTCGCCGTCGAGCCGCTCGGTCTCGATACCGATCTCCTCGCAGGCGGCGATCTTCTCCTCGAAGTACTCGGGGTCGTCGCCGGCGAGCCGGACGAACAGGCCGCCCGTCTCGCGGACGCACGCGCCGGCGATCTCCCGGAGCGTGCGGTTCTCGCGGAGGCACTCCTCGGCGCCCCGAGGGTCGTCCTCGGCGTAGCGGGCGCCGCTGTGGAGCAGGCCGTGCGAGCGCCCGGACGTGCCGCCCGCGAGCCCGCCGCGGTCGACGAGGGTGACGTCGACCCCGCGGAGCGCGAGGTCGCGGGCGACGCCGGCCCCGGTCGCGCCGCCGCCGATCACGAGGACGGTCGGATCGTCGGTCACGCGCGGTCACCTCGGTCGGCGGGAGTCCGGTCGACTGGGTGTCCGTCGGGCACGGCCGCATCGACGACGGGTCTGCGTCGGGGTCTCATGTGAGACGTTACGACCAGCCACACTTGAGGCTACCGTCGGCGGCGGTCTCGAAACCCGTCGAGAACGGTCGTCTCGGTCCGCTTCGCGGCGGTAACCGATCCGGAAGGGGGCCTACCGGGACCCGCCCGCTGACGCCGGGCACGTGTCGACGCCGAACAGGGAGTAGAGCGCGCACGTCCCGGTCGCGGCGGTCCCGAGCATGAGCAGCGACGCGACGCCGAAGACGGGCGCGGCGAGCGCCGGGAGCGGGGCGGCTCCGCCGAGGGTCGCGAACGAGAGGCCCCCGAGCACCGCACCGAGGGCCGTTCTGACGCGTCTATCCGTCGAGCCGACGTTCTGGTTCATAATACACAATACTACGCACGACCGTAAATAACTTTGCCGTCGGCGGCGGCTAGCGGTCTGCCTCGAACGCGGACAGGTCGGTCTGACGACCGCGGTCACCCTCGCGGTCGCGCGAGCCGTCGGTCGCTTCGGGCGCGGCGGTGCCGTGTTCCTCCGCGATCGCTCGCGCGGCGTCGAACCCGCCCGAGAGCGAGGCGCGGCGGGCGATCGGCTCGTCGGCCAGCCGCGCCGCGGCCGCGGGGTGGGCGTCGTAGTACCGCCGCTCGAACGCCTCCCGAGCCGCCTCGAAGTCGACGACGGGGTACGGGTACTCCTCGCCGATCTCGACGCCGCACTCCGCCTGGACCGCGAGCGGGGTGCGCTCGGGGCGGTCGAGGTGCTCGGTCGGGAGCGGTCCCAGCTCGGGGACCCACCGCGTGACGAACTCGCCGTCGGGATCCTGGTCGCGGACCTGCTTGCGCGGGTTGTAGAGGCGGAGCCCCGGCCGCCCCACGAGCCCGCACTGCGACTGCCACTGCGTGTAGTTGATCGCGGCGTCGGCGTCGATCAGGTGCTCGTAGAAGTGGTCTGCGCCGATCCGCCACGGCTGCTGGAGGACGTGGAAGTAGACGCTCGCGCAGAGCGCCCGCATCCGGAAGTTGAGCCAGCCGGTCTCGCGGAGACAGCGCATGCTCGCGTCGACCATCGGGAACCCCGTCTCGCCCGCCTTCCACGCCGCGACGAGCTCCGGGTCGTGGCGGTCGCGGTTGAACCCCTCGTAGACGGGGTTGACGGCGCGGTCGAGCCACCCCGGCCAGTCGACCAGCTTCTGCCGGTAGTGACGGTTCCAGAACAGGCGGGAGACGAACATCGACCTGCCGCGACCGTCCGGCGCGTGCTCGGTCACGTACCGGTGCACCTCCCGGAGCGAGAGGCAGCCGAACCGGAGGTACGGCGAGAGGCCGCTCGTCCCCTCGCGGGCGTCGACCGGCGAGGAGACGTTCCCGGGGTAGTCGCCGATCCGCGCGACGAACGACTCCAGCCGGTCGCGCCCCGCCGCCCGGCCGCCCTCCGGGATCATCGACTTCTCGGGGGTCACGTCGTAGGCGGCCGCGACCGACTCGGGCGTCGGGGCGAACGCGCCGCCGCGACCTCGGTCCACGTTCGCGTCCGACCCGGGATCCGCCGCGATCCGCTCGACCGCGACGCGTCGGGGGTCCCAGTCGAACGGGTCCGCGGCCAGCCACGACTCGATCGCCGCCTTCCACTCCCGGCGCGGGCGGTCGGCGTCCCGGACAAGCCCGTCCCCGTCGACGAATCGAACGCCGACCTCCTCGGCCGCGCGCTCGTCGCGGCGGAGCCCGTACCGGCCGGTCACGCTCCGCGTCGCGACGATGTCCCACCCGGCGTCGGCGAAGCGGGCGAGCACCTCGATCGGGTCGCCGTGGGCGTACGTCAGGCCCGGTGCGCCCACGTCGCGATACTGCCGGTCGAGGTCGCGAAGGCAGTCGTGGAGGAACGCGATCCGGGCGTCGCAGGCCGTCCCGCGGTCGCCGTAGAAGGCCGGATCGAAGACGAACAGGGGGAGGACGGTCGGGTCGGTTCCCGCCTTCGCGGCCGCCGAGTCAGCCGCCGCCGCGAGCGCGGGGTTATCCGCGATCCGCAGGTCCTCGCGGTGCCAGACGACGGTCCCGGCCTCGGCCGGCGACCCAGCGAGCGACCGGATCGCGTCCCGGTCCGGGACCGTCGGGAGGGCCGTCGAGTCGTCGTCCGCGCCCGCGTCCATACTCACCGTCGCTTCGGGCTCTCGGGACATGGGCCTGTCGGCGACGGTCCCGGCGCGGCGGCGGTCAGACGGATCGCCGTCGATCGGAGCGGTTCGAAAATAGCGGCGGGACAGTCAGCGCCCGAGCGTCGCCTACTCGCCGGTCTCGATCGGCGCGCCGACGAGGTTGCCCCACTCGGTCCACGAGCCGTCGTAGTTGCGGACGTCGTCGTAGCCGAGCAGCTCGTGCAGGAGGAACCACTCGATCGACGAGCGCTCGCCGACGCGGCAGTAGGTGATCGTCGACTCGTCGCCGTCGACGCCGGCCTCCTCGTACAGCTCGCGGAGCTCGTCCGCGCTCTTGAACGTGCCGTCCTCGTTCAGGGTGGTCCCGATCGGGACGTTGCTCGCGCCGGGGATGTGACCGCCGCGCTGGGCCGTCTCGTTGAGCCCCTCGGGCGCGATGACCTCGCCGGAGAACTCCTCGGGCGAGCGCACGTCGACCATCGGGATCCCCTCCTCGATCGCCTTGTCGATGTCGTCCTTGTAGGCGCGGACGCTCTCGAAGGGGCCGCGGGCCTCGTACTCGCGCGGGGTGAAGTCGGGCTCCTCGGTGGAGAGCGGGTAGTCGTTCTCGACCCAGTACCCCTTCCCGCCGTCGATCACGCGGACGTCCTCGTGACCGTAGTACTTGTAGATCCAGTAGCCGAACAGCGCGAACCAGTTCGGGACGCGGCCGCCGCCGTACACGACGACCGTCGTGTCGGCGTCGATGCCGCCCTCGCCGTTCCGGGCCGCGAAGTCCTCCTTCGAGACGATGTCGCGCTCCGTCTCGTCGGTGAACACCTCGTCCCACTCGAAGTTCAGCGCGCCCGGGATGTGGCCCTCCTCGTAGGGCGTGTACTCCGACTCGTCGGTGACGGTCGGGTTGTTGATCTCGACGAGCCGGTGATCGGAGTCGTCGTCCTGGAACGCGTCGAGTCGCTCTTCGACCCAGTCCGCCGTGACGAGTACGTCTTCAGACATCACTTCATCTTACGCGTCCAACCACTTTTGAAGACCGGGTAACGGAGGTGCTTGCCAGCGTCTCTGACGCGCCCCGCCGAGTTCGACCTCCGCTCGGGCACGTCACCCTACCGGATCACCGTCACGGGCACGTCGGCCTTGTCGACGACGCTCTTCGCGACGCTGCCGACCACCTGCTCGCGCTCCTCGCTCAGCCCGCGGTGACCGACGTAGATCGCGTCGACGTCGGCGTCGGCCGCGTAGTCAGCGATCGCGTCGGCCGGCCGTCCGGTGAGCAGCTGCGTCTCCACGTCGATCGACTCGTCCCCGACCGCCTCCTCGGCGATCGTCCGGGCGCTGGCGAGGACGCTCTGGCCGGCGTCGACCGCGGCCTCCTCGCCGGGGAGGACGATCGTCCCGTCGACGAGCTCCGAGTCCGGCGTCAGCACGTGGGCGATCTCGAGCGTCTCGTAGAACGCGACCGCCTGCCGCGCCGCGTACCGCACGGCCTCGTCGCTCTCCGCCGATCCGTCGGTGGCCACGAGATAGCTCATACGCGACGGTCGCGCCGGCTCGCATATAACTCCTGTCCGGCGTTCTCACGGCCTGCGGTTCCGGGTCGGTCTCAGTCGCGGTCGACCGGTCGCGCGACCAGCTCGCCCCACGGCGCGAAGCCGTGACGGTCGTAAAAGGCCCGGGCGCGCTCGTTCGCGGGGTCGACGTCGAGCACGATCCGGTCCAGCGGGAGCGACTGGTCGCCCGCGAGGTCGACGGCGGCGGCCAGGAGGTCGTCGGCGACGCCCGTGCCGCGGTAGTCGGGGGCGACGTAGAGCTCGTTGATCACGGCCGCGTCCCAGACCATCGCGAGCCGCTCGGGGAGGACGAAGACGTAGCCGACGAGCTCGCCGCCGTCGTCGCCGTTCTCGTCGTCGTCTCCGCCGCCGCCCTCGCTCCCGCCGCCACCGTCGACCGCGACCGTCACGCACCGCTCGTCGTCCGCGACGCACCGGTCGACCCACGCGAGCCACCGCTCGCGGTAGCCGTCGGTGAGCTTCGCCTCGTAGGCGGTCGCCTTCGCGTCGCCGCCGGTGGTCTCGCCGAGCCCGCGCTCGAAGGCGAGCTTGCAGCTGTAGAGCCCCTCGGCGTCGGTCGCGGGGTCGTAC
The DNA here is from genome assembly GCF_024494565.1 of Halorubrum rutilum. Next base: position 526,605 of record NZ_JANHDN010000002.1, on the reverse strand, counting down.
GGTCGAACGCGGACCGTCATCGCTCTCCCCCGCGCTCCGGGCGATCGGCGCCGCGGTTCTCGGCGGTGGGGGGACGACTCATCTCGCTCAGATCAGCCCGAGCGCCATGAGGATCTGGTTCCCGAAGATCATCGCGATCAGCCCGGCGAGCATGACGAGCCCGGACGAGACGGTGATCGTCCGGACGGCGGCGTGCCGGTCGGAGAGCGGGACCCGGCTGATCACCGCCTCGGCGACCATCCGGAGGATCCGTCCGCCGTCGAGCGGGAACGCCGGGAGGCAGTTGAACAGCGCCAGCTGGATGTTGATCCACCCGGTCCAGAAGAGGAGGTTCGCGAGCAGGAACACCCCGCCGCCGAGCGCGCCGAGCGCCCCGTCGACGACGAAGAAGTTGGTCACGTCGCCGGTGAACCCCGCGAAGTTGAACGGGAGCCCGAACAGGCTGCCGAGCGGGAGGATCAGCGAGACGAACACGAGCCCGAGCGGGGAGTCCGTCAGCCCGCCGATCGCGACCCCGTCGGCCCCGGTCTCGCCGCCGTCGCCGCCGAGCAGTTCGAGGTAGGCGCCGGCGGGGTACTGCGAGACGCCGAAGTCGTCGAGCGCGAGCCCGCTGGAGCCGGGGAACACCGTGACGCCGACGAACCCGCCGTCGCGGTTCGGATGCGGGGCCAGCTCGACGTCGTACGCCCGCCGCTCGTCGCCGCCGTCGTACGCGATCACCTCGACGGTCGCGCCGGGGTCGCGATCGCCGAGCACCGCCGAGAGGTCCTCTGCGTCGCGGGTCCGCTCCCCGTCGATGGAGACGATGGTCAGCGGCTCGCCCGGTTCCGCGCCCGCGTCGTCGAGCGGGCCGTCCGCCTGCACGCCGAGCGCGTAGGCGCCGATCGGGATCTCCGCGGTCGTCGCGTTCGCGTCCCCGCCGCCCGCGCCGGCGCGGCGCACCGACACCGTCGCGCGCTCCGCGTCGCCGACGGCGTCGTAGAAGCCGCGCTCGGTCGCCACCCGATCGCCGTTCACCGACGCGACCGTCAGCGGCGCCTCGGTGACCGTCACGCCGAGCGGGTTGCCGCCGGCGGAGCCGACGGCCTGCAGCCGCCGGTCGACCGTGACCTCGCGCTCCCCGTCGCCGTCGGCGGCCGTGACCGTCACCGCGTCGCCCGCGTCCGCGATCGCGGCCTCGAACTCGGCGGCCGTGTCGACCGGCGCGCCGCCGACCTCGACGATCCGGTCGCCCGCCGAGAGCCCGGCCGCGTCGGCCGGCGAGTCGGGGTTCACCTCGCCGACGGCGTAGCCGGGGGCCGGCGAGATGGCGCCGACGACGGGGCCGAACAGCAGCGCGAACACGAGCACCGTGAGCAGCGTGTTGGCGGTGACGCCGGCCGCGAACATCCTCGCTCGGGCGCCGCGCGAGGCCGCCCGCGTCGCCTCCTCGTCCGGCTCGACGAAGGCGCCGACGGGCAGGACCGCGAAGAAGACGAGCCCCATCGACTCGATGTCGATCCCCTCGACGCGGCAGAGCAGGCCGTGTGCCCCCTCGTGGACGACCATCGCGACCGCGAGCCCGGCGACGATCTCGGGCGCGACCGACAGCGGGAGGAAGTCGTTGACGCCGGGGATGATGAGGAAGTTCTGCGGCTGCTGGATCGCGGAGGGCTGGGCGGTGTTCAGCGCCGAAGCGGCGGACGAGAGGATGAGGAAGAACGATCCGACCATCGCGACGAGGGCCCCGCCGAGCCCGAGGTTCGCGAGGCCGCGCCAGAACCGCCGCGGGGCCGCGAGCCGATCGAGGAACTCGCGGCCGCGGAGCGTGCGGAGGGTGAGTATCGGACCCGAGACGCGGACCGACTCCGGGAGTATCCCGCGGTTTCGGAGCCACAGCGCGACCGCGGAGTAGGCGAGGACACCGGTGAGGACCCACAGAAGCGTGTTCTCGGCGAACAGGTCCGTCAGCGCGTTCATTACCGGCACGTCCGTGTCCGTCGGGTGTAAGGCGTTCGGTTACCGGAACCGCTCGCGGACGAGCGGCGACGCCGGCGACGGGCCGCGGAACCCGTCGCGACCCCTCCGGGCGGCCCGCGGACGCGACGCGAGAGGGACGGCCGGGAACTCAACACCCAAGTACCCGGCCGATCAACCCCGTCACATGTTCGCGCTCATCGACTTCGTCTCGCGGGTCGTCGGCGACGTCGGCCGCTTCGTCGACATCTTCCTGAACGACCTCATCCTCGGCGCTGGCGACCCGCTCTCGGCGCTGCTGATCGTCGTCGGACAGGTCCTGATCGTCGCCTCCGTGTCGGTGCTCGGCTACGCCGCGGTCGGCGCGCTGCTGCAGGAGATCGGCGTGACGCTGCCGTCGCTCGGCGGTCGCGGTCGGTCGGATCAGTAACCCGCCGCCGGGGCTCAGTCGTCCGTCGAGCTCGTCCGCGTCCGGAGGCGCGCTCCCGGCTCGACGGCGGGCGAGGGCGAACGGCCGTCGTCCGCCGATAGCTCGCCGTCGTCCGCCGGCACCTCGAACTCGTCGAGCCGCGCGAGCAGCTCGTCGGAGCGGTCCGCGAGCGCGTGCGCCCTGTCGGTCACCTCGGAGACGCTCGCGGTCTGCTCCTCCGCCGCCGCGGCCGCGGTCTCGGCCTCGCTCGCGGTCCGGCCGCTCACGTCGGCGACGTCCTCGACCATGTCGACGACCTCCTGGGTCGTCCGGGCCTGATCGTCGGTCGCCTCGCTGATCTCCCGAACCGTCTCGTCGACCGCGGTCACGTCCTCGACGACCTCCTCGAACTCGCGGAGGGTGGACTCGACGGCGCCGACGCTCTCCGACACCTGCGACTCCATCGCGCCGACGTCGGCGGCCACGTCGGCGGACGCCTCCTGCACCTCGTCGATGCGCTCCGAGATCGCCGCCGCCTCCGCCCGGGTCTCCTCGGCGAGGGACTTCACCTCGTCGGCGACGACGGCGAACCCGTCGCCGGAGCCGTCGGCACGGGCGGCCTCGATCGAGGCGTTCAGCGCGAGCAGGTTCGTCTCCTCCGCGATCCCGTCGATCACGGCCGCGATCTCGTCGATCTCGCCGATCCGGTCGACGAAGTCCTCGACGGCGGTCGCCGTCTCCCCGATCCGCGATTCGAGCGCCTCGAGCTCCGCGATCGCCTCGGCGCTCTCCTCGCGGCCGGCCTGCCCGCGGTCCGCGGCGCTCCGGGCGGTCGTCGCCGCGTCGTCCGCGGAGGCCGCGATCTCCTCGACGGTCGCCGAGAGCGTGTTCATCTCCGCGGAGACCGCTTCCAGGTCGCTCCGCTGCTCGGCCGCGCCGTCCGAGATCTCCTGGACGGACCGCGCCACCGCCTCGCTCGCGTCGTCGACCTCGTCCATGCTCGCGCGCACGTCGTCGCTCGCCGCCGCGACGTCGCCCGTGAACGAGCGGAGCTCGCCGACCGTTTCGCCGAGCGTGGCGACGAGCCGGTTGTAGTTCCCGACGAGCTCGTCGTACCGGTCGTCGTCCGCGGCGAGCGACTCGGCGTCTATCGTCGCCGTGAGGTCGCCGTCCTGCGCGCGCTCGGCCGCGTTCCCGAACGCGTTGACGACCGACTCCAGCTCCGTCGTGTACGCGGCCATGTTCGCGGCCATCTCGTCCAGGGCGTCGCCGAAGCCTCCCGGGACCTCCTCGTCGAGGACCGGATCGTCGAACTCCCGCGCCGCGAGCGCCTCGGCCTGCGCCGAGACGGTGTCGAGGTAGCGTTCGACCTCGACGAACGAGTCCACGAGGCCGCCGATCTCGTCCGACTGGTCGGCGCCCGGCGTCGCCGTCTCGGCGGTCGCCCCGCTGCCGGCCCCGCCGACGTCCCCGGCGGCGATCGCGTCGGCCCCGGCCTCCAGCCGCGTGAGCGGCGCGACGAAGTCCCGGCGCACGATGAGCAGGGTGTTGTAGATCGCGACGATCGCCGCGAGGAACAGCGCCCCGGAGACGGCGGACGCGAGCGCTCCCGAGAGGAGGAACGGCGCGAGGAAGATCCCGACGGTGACGAGGAACTGTATCCCGACGGCCGTCACGACCTTCCGCTCTATCGACTCGGAGACGCCGAGGCGGTCCATCGTGCCCCAGAGGAGATCCTCGTACCGCCCGCGGACTCCCGGGCGTCGTCCTCGATCGATCGACATGCTCCGGACTCGGCGGGACCGGGTTATGAACCTCCGGTCCGAGTTCTCACGGGCGATTCCCGATTCCCAGACCGCGAGATCGCCGCGGTGATTTTAAAAGACCCCGTCGACGGCCTCGGCCGCGAGGTCGACGGCGTCCTCCAAGTCCGGGCCGAGCGGCGACCCGACCACGAGCCCGTCGGCGTGCTCGGCGACGGCGGCCGCGCGCTCGCGGACGGTCGCCGGCGAGCCGGCCATGCAGAACGCGTCGACCATCTCGGGAGTCACGAGCTCGAAGGCCGCGGAGAACTCGCCGGCCGAGACGCGCTCGCCGATCTCGCTCGCCGCGTCCGGGTCGATCCCGTGGCGCTTCAGCACCGGGGGCGCCGCGCCCGCGGCGATGAACGCGACGGGCGGGCGGGCGGCCTCGCGGGCCGCCGACTCGTCCTCGTCGATCGAGACGGCGGCGTACGCGATGAGGTCGAACTCGCCCCGCTCGTCGGGGCGGTCGCCGAGGCCGTCGTCGACCTGGTCGCGGGCCCACGCGAGGTCCTTCGGGTGCGAGCCGTTGTACAGCAGGCCGTCGGCGTGTTTCGCGGCCATCCGGCACATGTGCGGCCCCTCGCCGCCGACGTGGACCGGGATCGCGGCCCCCTGCGGGGGCTCGTAGTTGAGCCCCGCCTCGCTGGCGTCGAAGGTCCCGTCGCGGTCGACGCGCTCGCCGGCCCACAGCCTCTGGGCCGTCTTGAACGCCTCCAAGACGGGCCGCAGCCCGCGCTCGTCTTCGAGCCCGAGGTTCGCGAGCGTGGAGGGGTCGCCGGGGCCGAGCCCGAAGACGGCCCGGCCCTCGGAGAGCTCGTCGAGGGTGGCGACCTTCGAGGCGAGCGTCACGGGGTGGGTCTCGTAGGGGTTGGCGACGCCCGGGCCGACCCGGACCGAGTCCGTGGCGGTCGCGAGCTGCGAGAGGAACGCCCACGGGTCGCGGTTGTTGTAGTGACACGTCGAGTAGACGGCGTCGTAGCCGGCCGCCTCGGCGCGGACGCCGAGGTCGACGAGGCGGTGCAAGTCGTGTTCGGGGGTGAGTTCGATACCGAGCATGGTTATCCGTCGAATGTCCACTGGCGGAGGGCCTGCCGGACGAAGTCGCCCTCGACCTCGCGGAAGTGGCTGTCCGACCCCTCGTGGTCGCCGAACGCCCAGTCGCGGACGACGACGACCGGGGTGCCGCCCGCGCCCTCGCCGGCGACGAGGTTCGCGGCCGACGCGAGCTCGTCGATCACGTTCTGGACGGTGACGCCCATCTCCCGGCCGTCGCGGTCGCGCTCGCCGCGCCAGTCGCGGGCCGCCGGCAGGCCGGCCCAGCCGATCGCGACGCCGCGCTGGCCGTGACGGAACGGGCGCCCGCAGGTGTCGCTGACGACCACGCGGTCGGCCGCGATCCCCTCGCGGATCCGCTCCGCGCTCTCGGAGGGGCGCTCCGGGAGCAGCAGCAGGTCGCCGTCGGGGACGTTCGACCGGTCGATCCCGGCGTTGACGCCGATGTGACCGAAGCGCGTCGCCGTCAGGAGGAACGGCGCCTCCATGATCAGCTCCGTCGACTCCTCGATGACGGCCTGCGCGAAGCGCGGGTCCCGCTCCTCGCCGGCGATCGCCGCGAGGCGGTCTGCGACCTCGTTCGCGCGCGGTCCGGCCGGGAAGTCGGAGAGGTCGAACGTCCGCCCCTCGGCCTTGGAGACGACCGTGCTGGCGACGACGACGACGTCGTCCTCGCGGAGGTCGACGCGCTCGTCGATCATGGCCGCGAGGTCGTCTCCCTCCCGGATCTCCGGGAGGCCCGGGACGGCGAACAGCTCCATACGAACGGGTGGGCGGCGACGAGGAAAAACCCCGCCGGTACCGGGTCGGTTTGACGGTATCGGGCTCACGGTGAAACGGGGAATTCGCTACCGGGACGGCGCCGATCGCTTATAAACTGAACCGCGGTGGCGCGCGCCTCCGAGCGCCCGCAGGGCGCGAGGAGCGCGTGCGAGGGACGCCGCGAACGCCCGCAGGGCGTGAGCGGCGAGGCTGGGGAGGCGTGAGGTGCGGTCGCCGTGCGGTCGGGTGGGACTCAAAGGGGCAGCCGGGAGGCGGGCGCAGGCGACGCAAGCACCGCAACGAGGGAGCGTCAGCGACCGAGTGAGGAGCGCAGCGAGCGTGCGCCCGCCTCCCGGCTGGGGCTTTGGAGGTGTTCACCCAATGTCAAGTATTAGTCGCGCACAGCCGAGTGGCTGGGGCTTTGGAGGTGTTCACCGGTGATCGGCGAGAAGCGATATACAATAGTCAATATCCGGCCGCTCCGCACATCTTATAAACGACTCAGACGACCTCGTACGTGTGGACCTGCACGTCCGGTACGAGGGCGACGACGACCCCGACAAGTGCACGGCCCGGAAGCTCGCGCGGTTCGACCTCGCGGAGCTGCACCGCTCGGACCGCGCGACCCCCAACGGCGTCGTGCTGAATCCCCACGCCGAGCGGGCGCTCTCGCCCGCGGACGGCGACCTCGCCCGCGAGAACGCGCTCGTCGCGCTCGACTGCTCATGGGAGTCGGCCGGCGAGAAGATGTTCGGCCTCCCGGGCAAACACCGCGCGCTCCCGTACCTGGTCGCCGGCAACCCCGTGAACTTCGGTCGGCCGATGCGGCTCACAACCGTGGAGGCGTTCGCGGCCGCGCTTCGCATCCTGGGCGAGCCGGATCACGCGGAGCGGATCATGGCGAAGTTCACGTGGGGCGAGACGTTCCTCGACCTCAACGAGGAGCCGCTCCGGCGGTACGCGAACTGCGAGGACTCCGCCGAAATCGTCGCGATTCAGCGGGAGTACCTCGACCGGGAGTAGCCGCGGCGCAGACGCCCCGCCCGAGCGCCTCGCGGTCGCGGCGGATACCGGATCCGAACGGGGGTGCGGCAAGCCTTTTGCACGAATCCCCCCTACTGTGAGTCGATGGTATCCACTGGTGACACCGCACCCGACATCTCCGCGACGATCGGCACGAGCGACCACGAACCGTTCGAGCTCGGCGACCACCTCGGCGACGGCCCGGTGGTGCTCGCCTTCTTCCCGGGCGCGTTCACGCCGCCGTGTACGAACGAGATGATCGCGTTCCAGGAGCACGCCGACGCCTTCGAGGCGGCCGGCGCGACGATCTTCGGGATCAGCGCCGACTCGCCGTTCTCCCAGGGCGCGTTCCGCGAGGAGCACGGGATCGAGTTCGACCTCGTGAGCGACATGGCCGGCGACGCAATCCGGGCGTACGACCTGGAGATCGACATCGCCGAGCTGGGGCTCCACGGGATCGCCAACCGCGCCGTCTTCGTGCTCGACGAGGACGGCGAGGTCGTCTACGACTGGGTCGCCGACGACCCGACCAACGAGCCCGACTACGACGCCGTCCTCGACGCGGCCGAGAGCGCGTAGGACGGATCTGAGCGAGGAGTAGCGGATTCGGTCACCTTTTCATTCGATCATTTATAAACGGCTGACGGTAGATCGAGGGTGAACGCCTCAAAAGCCCCAGCCGACGAGGCGGGCGCACGCTCGCTGCGGTCCTCGGTCGGTCGCTTCGCTCCCTCCTGTGGTCCTTGTGTCGTCATCAGAACGCTTCGCGTTCTGATTGGCTCACGAGAGCGGAGCTCTCGTGAACGCCTGCGCCCGCCTCGTCGGCTGCCCCTTTGATTCCCGCCCCGCCCCGCACAGCATCGCAGCCTCGCACCTCCCCAACCTCGCGGCTCGCTCGGGGCTCCCTCCGGTCGCCCGCGTCGCTCGCCGCGTCCCTCGCGCGGCGCTCCTCGCGCCCTTATCAGGGCGCTCGGAGGCGCGCGCCAACAACTGGTCACACTCATCGCTCAATCTATACCGGATCGAAAAACGACTCACTCCCCGAGCACGCCGCCGATCGCGCCCGCGAGCGCCGAGTCGACCGCGAACAGGACCGTCACGAACAGGCCGACGACCAGCACCCCCGCGCCGCCGAGCAGGCTCCCGACGGGACCGCCGGCGAGCCCGAGGAGCCCGCCGAACGCGGCCAGCAGGAGGGTGACGGCGACCCCGCTTATCGACCCGGCGAGCAGGCCGTGCCACGCCCCCGAGAGGAGGCCGCCGCCCGCGACGTAGCCGGCGACGAACCCCCCGATCAGCCCCGCGCCGACGTGCCCGACGACCGGAGCGGACGTCGCGAGCAGCCCGGCGATCAGCATCACGACGAACCCGTAGCCGACGGCGCGCCATTGTGTCATACCCCCGGTAGTCGGTCCCGAGGGAAGTACTCGCCGCCGTTTCTGTCGGTGCGCCGATGTCCCGACGTGACGACCGAGACGGCCGATCCCGTCGGTCGACCGCTCCGACGGCCGGAGTTTAACTTCGCATCGCCCCAACGCCCGGGTATGCCCTCCGAGCCCAGTACGCCCGTCGACGAGACGGGGCGGTCGGCGGACCGGGAGCCCGGCACCGCTCGCGGCGACGGCCCGGAAACGGTCCCCGGCACCGATCCGGACGCGCCCTCGGATTTCGCTCGGGACGCGGCCCCGGTCGAGTGGGGACCGATCCGATTCGAGCGCCTGCGGTCGCTGGCCCTCGGGGCGACGCTCGTCGCGGTCGGCGCCGCCCTCCTGCTGGCGCTCGGCGTCGCCGTCGCGTTCGCCCTCTCGCTCCCGGCCGGCGGGGGGATACCGACGGAGGCGTCGGCGCTCGTCGTGCTCCTGTTCGTCGGCGGCCCGGCGTCGCTGTTCTACCTGCTGATCGCGTACGATCGCGCGTCTCCGGAGCGCCGGCGAGAGCTCCTGTCGCCGCTCGGCGGAGGCTCGTTCGATCCCTCTCACTTCCGGCTCGGGTGGACGCTCCTCGGGACGGGCGCCGCGCTCGCGGTCGGGGCGACGGCGCTCGGACCGGGGGCGTGGGCCGCCCCGGGGCTGGCCCCGCTCGTCGTCTCCCTGTTCGCGGTGCTTCCGGCGCTCTCGCGGACGCAGGGGACCGACGTGCGGCTGGACCCGACGGAGCTGACCGTGGAGCGGACGCATCGGGGCCGGGACCGCAGCCGTACCGACGACCTCGGGTCCGCCGTCCGGACGCGCCGGATCGACCTCCCGTGGACGACCGTGTTCCTGATCGCGTACCGCGGGAACGCCTGGTACCGGTCGACGCCGTGGCTGTTCGTCCCGACCGGACTCGCCGACCGCGTCGAGCGGGCGCTCGACGAGGCGCTGGCGCGCAGCGACGGGCCGGACCGGGCCAGCGTCCCCGAGCGCGTCACCCTCGCGGTCGTGGGATCCGCCTCGCTCGTCGTCGGTCTCTCGATGTCCCTCGCCGCCGGCGAGGCCGCGGCCGGACTGCTCTTGACGCTCCTGACGGCGCCGTTCAGTCTCCTCTTCCTCGCGCTCGCGGCCCGACTGTGATTCCCGCGAGGCTCACGGTCAGCCCTCGGCTCCGGTCGCGGGCGGGATCCCGACCGTCGTCGACACCGGACGTGCCACCCCCTACCACGCGACTCATATAGTCGGCGGCCGTAGCGTCGCGCATGGACAGAACACGTCTGGAGAACGCGCTGGCGGAGGCGTTCGGCGGCACCGAGGCCGAGCGGCGGGCGGTCGCCCGGGCGGCCTGCGACCTCGCGGACTCCGGCCGGCCCTCCGAGGACCGGGGGCACGCGCTCACCGTCCCCGGCGTGGTCGACCACCTCGACGACGCCCCGGACGGCTCCTCGCTCGTCGAGCGCTGGAACTGGTGGCTCGGCGCGCTCGAAGCCGCCTACGGCGGGTACGACTACTTCACCGTCCGGTTCGTCGAGGACGACGAGGAGGCGGGGCTCCGCCGGTAAGCCGGGAGCGCGGGGCGGGGGTGGGACCGGAGTCGGGAACGAAATCGGCGGCGTTCGCCGTCGACGCTTCCACTTTCAGTTTCACTCCGGGGATGGCTCGGTTATAGGGGCGTTCCGGCCGGAGTGCGACGTATGAGCGCGATCACTCCCGACCGACCGCAGTACGCGACCCCGACGCGGAGAGACGTCACCGACTGTCGAACCGACCGGATCGCCGACCGCGTTCGCGTGAACCGAGTGCGCGGGAGCGAGGTGGCCCTGGAGCGCCGCGGCGGGCGGACGTTCCTGGTGACGCGACCGTCGGAGTGAGGACGGGTCTCGGATCTGCGGAGAAGCGTCAGTCGTCGGCCGCGAGCGGGCTCCGCGCGGCGCCGCCGTCGGAGAGCAGGCTGTCGAGGCCGACCCCCAGCGACTCGTCGGTCCGCGCCACCGACTCGGCGCGGGACGCGTCTGTCGCCAGCGCCCGGATCGCGTCGACGTTCTCCGGGACGACGTCGGCCTCCTGGTGGACGTTCTGGAACAGGTAGAGGTCCCGCCCCTCGACGCTTATCGACTCCTCCCAGACGCAGTTCTCCCAGAGGTCGCCGCGCGGGCGCCCGACGTCGGCGGCGTAGTCCTTCAGCGCGCCGGCGCCGTCGATCCCGGCGCCCTCGGGGATCAGGAACACTCGGCTCTCGCCGCCGAGGAGGTCCCTGACCGCCTCGGTGCTCGGCTCCTCGTCGAGGGTGACGTTGACGCTGTGGGTGTGCATCGCCGTGACGGGGGCGCGCAGCGCGGCCGTGTCGACGTCGACGTCCGGGAGGATCTCGTTCACGTCGGGGCCGTGGTGTGACGGGACCGTCGTCGGGTCGGGCACGACGTCGTTGATGGGTCCGCGGTCGGTCTCGCTTGGGTCGCCGCCGCGGCGGACGAGCGTCACGCGCGCCTTCTCGACGCCGTACGTCTCGTCCAGGGGCGCGAGGAGCCGGGAGAGCCCGGTGGTGTTACACGAGACGACGCGGAGCGAGCCGGCGCCCCGGGCAGCTTCGTAGCTCCCGCGGGCGTTGAACGAGGCGTCGGCGATGTCCGCGTCCTCGCCGCCCTGGTAGATCGCGGGCACGTCGTGGGCCTCGTACGTCGGCCGGTTGCGCTCGCCGACGCCGGAGGGGCAGCAGTCGACGACGACGTCGACGGCGTCGAGCAGGTCGGCGAGGGTTCCCGCCACGCCGAGGCCGGCGGCCTCGAACTCGTCGACCCGGTCGTCGATCGCGGCGTAGAGGTCGTAGCCGCGTCGGACCGCGCCCTCGGCGCCGTAGTTCGGGCTCGTCTTGGTCACGCCGACGAGCTCCATGTCGGGCTGGGCCGCGACCGCGTCCGCGACCCGCTTCCCGATCGTGCCGTACCCGTTGACGCCCACGCGTATCATGTCGTTCACTGGATTCCGTAATGGGATAATGTTTTCGAGTATTTTTGAGAGAAATTAACTACGGCGTGAGTAACGCGTCGGTAAATTCGGGTGACGCAAAGCCGTAACTGAGTTTCGAAAGAGAGTAAATGAAGGCGGATCCGAAGGTCTAACGCCCGCGAGCACCGATCGTCGCGTATGTCACCGACCCTCTCCGAGGCGGCGGCGACCGCCGTGAACCAGTGTCTGAACGTCGGGCCGGACGAATCGGTCGTCGTGATCACCGACGACGAGCGCGAACCCGTCGGGGAGGCGCTGTACGAGGCCGCGGTCGCCGTCACCGACGACGCGACGCTCCTCAGGTACCCCCCCGCCGAACAGCACGGCACCGAGCCGCCCGCGCCCGTGGCGGCCGCGATGGCCGAGAGCGACGCCTTCCTCGCGCCGACGACGAAGAGCCTCAGCCACACCCGCGCTCGGGGGGCCGCCTGCGACGCCGGCGCCCGCGGCGCGACGCTCCCGGGGATCACCGAGGACGTGTTCGCCGCGGGGCTCGACGCCGACTACGCCGCCATCGAGGCCGCGTGCGACGACGTGCTCGCGCAGGTCGCGGGCGCCGACGAGGTCCGGGTCACCTCGCCCGCGGGCACCGATATCGCGTTCGGGATCGGGGACCGCGAGTGGCTCTCGGACACCGGCATGGTGCGCGACCCCGGCGACTTCTCGAACCTCCCGGCCGGCGAGGTGTTCGTCGCGCCGGAGACCGCGACCGGGACCTTCGTCGTCGACGGGACGATGATGCCCCACGGCCTGCTCGACGAGGACCAGGAGCTGACGTTCGAAGTCGAGGACGGACTAGTCACGGCCATCGGCGACGACGCGGTCCGCGCCGACGTCGAGGCGGCCGCGGAGTCGGTCGGCGACGCCGCCTACAACCTCGCCGAGCTCGGGATCGGGACCAACGTCGGCGTCGACGAGCTGGTCGGCTCCGTCCTCCTCGACGAGAAGGCGGGCGGCACCGTGCACATCGCGATCGGCGACGACGCGGGCATCGGCGGGGAGACGGACGCCCCGATCCACCTCGACGGGATCCTCCGGAACCCGACCGTCTACGCCGACGGCGAGGAGGTCGAGTTGCCGACCGCGTAGGAGTGACGGGATCAGAGACGGTCGGATATTTATAAACGAACGTTGCGGTCGGCGCGTGCCTCCGAGCGCCCGAAGGGTGCGAGGAGCACGCGCGAGGGAGTCGCGACCGAAGGGAGCGACGAGGCTGGGGAGGCGTGAGGCGCGGTTGCGGTGCGGTCGGGGCAGGACTCAAAGGGGCAGCCGCGAGGACGGCGTAGGCGACGAAAGCACCGCAAGGAGCGAGCAACGCGAGCGACTGCGGAGCGCAGCGAGCGTACGCCGTCCTCGCGGCTGGGGCTTTGGAGGTGGTCACCGCCGATCCGGGCTCAACAACGTATGGCCGAGCGGCTGGGGCTTTAGAGGTAGTCACCGCCGATCCGGGCTCAACAACGTATGGCCGAGCGGCTGGGGCTTTGGAGGTAGTCACCGCCGACCCATCACCAGCCAGTTATAAACGAGCGGTTGAACCGACAGCAGTATCCTTCGCGAGACCGACCTCGTACAGTTGATCGACGCTCTATTCGACGACCGCGAGCGCGACGCCCGCCACGTCTCGCACGCCGACCACCTGATGCCGCCAGCCGTCGCCCGCGTCGACGCAGAGCGTTCCGGCCGCGGTGACGACCACGGAGATCCCGGGCCCGTAGCCGAGCGCGACCGCGTCCTCGTCGACCGGGAGCTCGGTCGCGCGCCACGCGTCGTCGTCCCACGCGTCCGTCCCGTCTTCGTCCTCCTCCCCCGCGTGGACCAGAAGCTCGCCCTCGACGACCGCCATCGCGTGGCCGTCGCCGTCGGCCGCGACCTCCTCGGCGGACCCCTCCAGCGCCGTCATCCAGCCGTTGCCGAGCCAGTAGAGCCCCGACCCGGTGGCCGCGAGGGGCATCCCCGCGCCGGCGACGTCGCGGGCGTCGTCGAGGCCGACGGCGGCGAGGTCCGGGTCTCCGCCTCCGCCCCGGCTCCCGCGGACCCGGTGGACGCCGTCCCCGGCGGCGACGAGGGGGCCGTCGATCGCGCGCGGGTCCGACGCGGTCCCGATCGAGGTCGCGGCCGGATCGGAGGCCGCGGCCAGATCGGAGGCCGCGCCGCCCACCGCGACGCGGTCGATCCCGCCCTCCTCCCCGGCGACGAGGAACGCGTCGTCGAGGACGCCGACCGCGACCGCGGAACCGGGGACGACCGGCTCGAACGCCGGGTCGTCGCCGACGGGCGCGACGCGCAGCCCGTCCGCGGTCGCGATCCCGACGAGGTCCGGGTCGCCGTCGCGGGGGAGGACCGCGACGTCGCGGGCCGGCTCGCGGGCGACCATGTCGAACGCGCCCACCTTGTCGGCCGACAGCGCCACCCGGACGACGCCGTTCCCGGTGGCGACGTACGCGTCGGTACGGCCCGCCGTCCCGGCGTACACGCGCTTCTCCTCGATCGAGATGTCGTCCTCCGCGGGTGCCATCGACCCGGGGGTTCGGGCGCGGCTCCCATAAGCCTCGCGGGCGGCGAATCGAGATCGACTGGCGTCCGCCCGTTTCGACGCGCATTAGGTCGGCGGCCGCGTACCGCCGGTCGTGCAACCGGTCGCCGCCGAGGTCGTCGCCCTGCTCGCCGAGGTCGCCCCGCGGCTCGCCCGTATCGCGGCGTTCATCGCCGTCGGCGTCTTCGCCGCCAACGTCGCGGTCGCGTTCGGGCTGATCCGGTACGTCGCCGGGCTGGCGGGGTGGCTCACCCGACCCGCGAACCTCCCCGACGAGGTCGGGACCGCGATCCTCACGACCGCGGCGTCGACGACCGCGGGCTACGCCACGCTCGCCGAGTACCGCGAGTCCGGGCTGCTCGACGACCGGGCGACGCTCGTCGCCGTGACGATCAACACGTTCTTCGGCTTCGTCCAGCACGTGTTCACGTTCTATATTCCGGTGTTGATCCCGATTCTAGGCGTCGAGACGGGGACCGTCTACGTCTCGGCGCGGGCCGGGATCGCCCTCGCGATCACGGTCACGGGCGTGCTCGCCGGGGGCGTCCTGCTCTCCGGGCGCAACGTGGACCGGTCGGCGCTCTCGGAGGTCGACGCGAGCGGGCCCGAGGCCGACGACCGCACGAGCCGCGAGCGCGTTCGCGAGGCCGCCGAGAAGTCGTGGTCGACCCTCCGCCGGATCGTTCCCCGGCTCGCGGTCGTCTACACGCTCGTGATCGCGTTCGTCACCTACTACGACGTCGAGGCGCTGACGAGCGTCGCCGAGCCGGTGACCGGGCTCCTCGGGCTCCCCGGCGCCGCGGTCCCCGTGATCGCCGTCTACACCCTCGACACGACGGCCGGGGCCGTGACGCTCGCCGGGACCGAGGCGGGCGTGTTCACCACCCGGACCGCCGTCGCGACCCTGCTCATCGGCGGGATCCTCTCCTTCGCCGTCTCCACCTTCCGGCGCTCGATCCCCTTCCAGTACGGGATCTGGGGCGCCGAGTTCGGCACGAAGGTGATCGCCGTCAACACCGCCCTGAAGCTCGTCTTCATCTCGGCGACGGTCGCGCTGCTGCTCGCGCCGGTGTGGTGAGGCGAGTCGTCGAGCGAGACCGGTGTCACCACGACTGCCGACCGCGGCTCCGGAAGCAATTTATGAAATGAAATTCGGTCGGTGCGCGCCGCCGAGCGCCCACCGGGCGCGAGGAGCGCGTGCGAGGGAGTCAGTCGCCCGGAGCAACGCGGAGGGTGACTGACGAGGCTGGGGAGGCGTGAGGTGCGGTCGCTGTGCGGTGTGGGGTGGGACTCAAAGGGGCAGTCGCGAGGCCGCAGTAGGCGACGGAAGCACCGCAGCGAGCAGCGCGAGCGAGGAGCGCAACGAGCGTACTGCGGCCTCGCGGCTGGGGCTTTGGAGGTCCTCTCCGCAGAGTAGTCGATTGCGTCAGGCCCAGCGGCTGGGCCTTTGGCGGTGTTCACCGTCAGTCCACAGGTAACGAGCTCAGATAGGTGATCGACGGCGAGAATGAAAACGATATCCGCGGGGATCGGGACGCCCTCGCTTTATTCCAGGTCGAAGCGGTCGAGCCGCATCACCTTCGTCCACGCGTCGACGAAGTCGTCCACGAGCTTCGCCTCGGCGTCCTCGCTCCCGTACACCTCCGCGATCGCGCGGAGCCGGGAGTTCGAGCCGAAGATCAGGTCGAGGCGGGTGGCCTCCCACTCGACCGCGCCGGTCTCGCGGTCGATCCCCTCGTACACGTCGGCCTCCTCCGCGCCCGTCTCGACGGGCCGCCACTCGGTACTCATGTCGAGCAGGTTCACGAAGAAGTCGTTCGTCAGCGCGCCGGGGCTGTCGGTGAGGACGCCGCGGTCCGTGTCCTCGTAGGTAGCGCCGAGCGCGCGCATGCCGCCGACGAGCGTCGTCATCTCGGCGGCGCTCAGGTCGAGGAGGTCGGCCTTGTCGACGAGCAGCTCCTCGGGCGGGTGGTCGACGCCGTCGCCGAGGTAGTTCCGGAACCCGTCCACGCGCGGCTTGAGCGCCTCGAACGAGTCGGCGTCGGTCTGCGCCCGCGTGGCGTCGGTCCGCCCCGGCTCGAACGGGACCGTCACGTCGTGGCCGGCGTCCGCGGCCGCCGCCTCGACGGCGGCGTTGCCGCCGAGGACGATCAGGTCGGCGAGCGAGACGCGCACGTCGTCGTCGCGCGAGGCGTTGAACGCCTCCCGAATCGCTTCGAGCGTCTCCAGCGCCGCGTCCAATTGCTCCGGCTCGTTGACCTCCCAGTTACGCTGGGGGTCGAGCCGGACGCGCGCGCCGTTCGCCCCGCCGCGCTTGTCGCTGTCGCGGTAGGTGGACGCGGAGGCCCACGCGGTCTTGACGAGCCGCCGGCGCGTCAGGTCGCTGTCGAGGATCTCGGCTTTGAGCTCCTCGACCTCCGCGTCGCCGATCAGGTCGTGGTCGACCTCGGGGATCGGGTCCTGCCAGATCATCTCCTCGTCCGGGACCTCCGGGCCGAGGAACCGCGACGGCGGGCCCATGTCGCGGTGGGTCAGCTTGTACCAGGCCTTCGCGAAGTTCATGCCGAACGCCATCGGGTTCTCCTGGAACTCCTCGACGATCTCGCGGTAGGCGGGGTCGCGCTTCAGCGCGACGTCCGTCGTGAGCATCATCGGCGTGACGCTCTCGTCGGAGTCGTGCGCGTCCGGGGCGCTGCCGTGGAGCGACTCGTCGGTGGGCGTCCACTGCCACGCGCCGCCGGGCCCCTTCTCGGGCTCCCACTCGTACTCCAGGAGGTTGTCGATGTACCCCATGTCCCACTCGGTCGGGGAGCCGGTCCAGGGGCCCTCGATCCCGCTCGTGATCGTGTCGCCCCCCTTGCCGGTGCCGTGCGCGTTCTCCCAGCCGAGCCCCTGCGCCTCGATCGGTGCCGCCTCGGGCTCCGGACCGAGGTTCTCGTCGGGGTCGTCGGCGCCGTGGACCTTCCCGAACGTGTGGCCGCCGGCGATGAGCGCGGCCGTCTCCTCGTCGTTCATCGCCATGCGGTCGAACGTCTGGCGGATGTTCTTCGCCGACGCCATCGGGTCGGGCCGGCCGTCCGGTCCCTCCGGATTCACGTAGATGAGCCCCATCACGGACGCGCCGAGCCCCGGCTCGATCTCGCCGGGCTCCTCGAAGCGCTCCTGCGTGTCCATCTCGGACTCGGGGCCCCAGTAGACGGAGTCGTCCGGCTCGAAGGCGTCCTCGCGGCCGCCGGCGAAGCCGAACGTCTTGAACCCCATCGACTCGATGGCGACGTTCCCGGCGAGGACCATCAGGTCGGCCCAGGAGAGCTTGCGGCCGTACTTCTGCTTGATCGGGAGCAGCAGCCGGCGCGCCTTGTCGAGGTTCGCGTTGTCCGGCCAGCTGTTGAGGGGGGCGAGGCGCTGTCGGCCGCCGTCGGCGCCGCCGCGGCCGTCCGCCGTCCGGTACGTCCCGGCGCTGTGCCACGCCATCCGGATGAACAGCGGCCCGTAGTGGCCGTAGTCCGCCGGCCACCACTCCTGTGACGTCGTCATGAGCTCTTCGAGGTCCGCCTTCACCTCGTCGAGGTTGAGCGACCGGAACGCCTCGGCGTAGTCGAAGTCGTCGTCGTAGGGTCCGACGTCGCGGGCGTTCTGGTCGAGGATGTCCAGGTTCAACTGGTTGGGCCACCACTCCTGATTGGTCTTCTGAGACATTAGGTTCGTCCGAGTCTTCCGCCACCTCAGATAAAAAGGTGTTCAAGTTACAGAGATATTCCCGGCAAAGATAACCCGTATTTCTTCATTATGAAGATATGTTTCGGTACAGCAAAATCCGTGCGACTTTGTTACACGTGGTCGGCGTATACGGGCGTGTCGACGTCGATCACCCCGCGACGGTCACTCCGGCCCGTTCCGCGGGTCGAACTCGTCGCGCCGGATCCCCTCCCGGACCGGTTCGTGCTCGGTCTCGGTCGGTGGCGGCGCGGTGACGAGCACGGCCTCGAGGCGCGCGTCGTCGTCGGCCTTCACGCCGCGTTCGGTCCCGGCCTCGACGGCGACCACGTCGCCCGGACCGACGGCGTGATCGGTCTCGCCCTCTCGAACCGTGCCCGTGCCGGACTGGACCGTGACGACCACGTCGCTGTCGGGGGCGTGGACGGGGATGAACTGCCCCGGCTCGAAGTACCCGCAGACGGCCTTCGCCCGGTCGCTCCGGAACACGCCGCTCGTCGAGAACCGCTCCTCGTCGTACGTCCGCTCCGCGTCGAGGCTCGTCGCCGGCACGTCACTCACCCCGGCGGAGCGAGTCGCCTCGCCCGGTCGAATCGGGGTACCCGTTCGCGCTCCGCTCGAACGACGGCGTCGGTCGGTCTCGCATGTTCGGACCCTCGGGCCCGTGCGGTGAGTGGCTGTGCCCGAACATATTCGTCTCAAGGCGGATGCGAGCGCGTCGCGAAGGCTCGGACGCCATGCCGAGACTCGACGTCCGCGACATCCCGCCGGTGAACAGACACGACCGGATCCACGAGGCGTTCGACGGGATGGACCCCGGCGAGACGCTCACCATCGTCAACGACCACGAGCCGAAGCCGCTGTACTACGAGATGGCCGCGGAGGTACCCGCGTTCGACGAGGAGGGGTACGAGGTCCGGCGAGCGGCGCCGGACGAGTTCGTCGCCGAGTTCCCGAAGACGGACGCGTAGGCGGCGACGACTCGGTCCCCGGCGATTACTCGGTCTCCGGCGACCGCTCGCCCGCCGCGATCGCCGTCTCTCCGTCGGCGTCGAACAGCCGCGCGAGGGCGCGGGCGGTCGCGCCGCCGCCGCTCGCCCGCTCCAGCGCCGCGTCGGGACGCGACGTGAGCCGACGGCGGAGGACGGCGCCGAGCCGACGGACCGTCTCCCGCTGCTCGTCGGTCAGGTCGCCGCGCGACTCCAGCTTCGAGACCGCCTCCGCGACCTCGCGGCGCTCGATCCGCTCGGCCCGGCGCCGGAGCCGCCGTCGGACGCGGTCCGGATCGACCCGCGCGTCGGTCCGCGAATCCGATCGGGCGTCTGAACGTTCGAGTGCCACGTCGATCCCTCAGCCCCCACGCGGGTGAGGGTTCCCACGAACGTGTTCGGCCCCGCCGCCCGCGACGGGCACACACTCAAGTCCTCGCCGCGAGAGGTCTGGGTATGGACCCCGCCCGCTTCCTGTTCGTCTCGGCCGACGCCGCGCTGATCACCGACCTCGCCTGGCAAGTTCACCGCGAAGGCCACGACGTGAAATACTACATCGAAGCCGAAGGCGATCGGGAGATTGGCAACGGTTTCGTCCCGAAGACGGACGACTGGCGCGCAGAAGTCGACTGGGCAGATGTCATCATTTTCGACGATATCTGGGTTGGTTCCGACATCGGCACGGGTGAACTCGCAGAGGAACTCCGTGAGAAGGGGAAAGCTGTCGTCGGCGGGACGCCCAACACCGATCATCTCGAAGAGGATCGAGGATACGCGATGGAGATCCTCGAAGAACACGGTGTGAACACCGTCGAACACCATATCTTCGACAGTTTCGACGCGGGGATACAACACGTTCAGGAGAATCCCGCCCCGTATGTGATCAAGCCGCTCGGCGAAGTCCAGAACGTCAAGCGCCTACTGTACGTTGGGAACGAGGACGACGGCAGCGACGTGGTCGACGTGCTGAAGGCGTACAAGAAGGCGTGGGGTCACCGGATGAAGGGCTTCCAGCTGCAACGCAAAGTAGAGGGCGTCGAAATCGCTATCTGCGGGTTCTTCAACGGGAACGAGTTTATTGACCAGGTCAATTTTAATTTTGAGCATAAGAAATTGTTCCCGGGGAACATCGGTCCCTCGACCGGAGAGATGGGGACGTCGATGTTTTGGGCGGGCCAGAACGAACTCTTCGAAGAAACCTTCGGGAAAATCGAGGACTGGCTCGCCGACGAGGGGTACGTCGGGAGCATCGACATCAACTGCATCGTCAACGAGCGCGGGATCTACCCGCTGGAGTTCACGCCGCGGTTCGGCTACCCGACGATCGCGTTACAGGAGGAGTCGATCGAGTCGTCCACCGGGGAGTTCTTCTACGACCTCGCGCACGGCGACGAGCCCGAGGTCGAGGTGCACAACGGCTACCAGATCGCGGTCCGCGTCGTGCTCCCGCCGTTCCCGTTCGACGACGAGAAGACGTACGACGAGAACTCCCGGAACGCGGCCGTGGTGTTCGAGACGGAAGACAGGGAGGGAATCCACATCGAGGACGCGAAGCGGATCGACGGGCAGTGGCGCGTCGCCGGCGACAACGGGATGCCCATCGTCGTCACCGGGAAGGGCGAGACGATGGGAGCCGCGCGCGAACAGGCGTACGGCCGCATCGACGACGTCGTGATGCCGAACATGTACTACCGCGACGACATCGGGGAGCGCTGGGTCGACGGCGACGGCGACCGGCTGCAGGCGTGGGGGTACCTGGGACCGGCGGGCGAGTGAGTGCGTCGCCGTCGCGTCGCCCCGCCGAGCGGCCGTCCCTCCACGACTTTTTAACCGTCCGGGTCCACCGTTCGCGGTATGGCGAAGTACTCGACGGGCGGTGGCGGCGGCGGCGACGACGGCGACGCCTGCGAGCTCTGCGGGCGGGAGACGACGAAGCTCCAGCGGGCCACGGTCGCCGGCGCGAAGCTGCTGGTGTGTCCGGACTGCCGCCCGCACGACGACGCGGGCAACGCGCCCGAGAATCGGGGGGGCTCGGGATCGGGCGGCGGCCGCGGCGGGAGTTCCGGCGGCAGTCCGGGCGGCGCCAGCGCCGAGTCGAGCGGCTCGGAGAGCCGGAAGAAGGAGCTCGCTCGGAAGCAGGCGAAGATGTACGACTCCGTGAGCGGCGACTCCAAGCACTGGGAAGAGGGAGGCACGAGCTACGAGTCCGACCGGCTCCCGTACCTCGTCTCCGGCTACGGCGACGACGTCGCGGCGGCCCGGCAGGAGGCCGGCCTCACCGTCGAGGAGCTGGCCGCGGAGCTCGACGTCGACGAGGACGACGTGTTCGCGGTGGAGGACGGCCGGGCCGCGACCGCCGGCGTCGGCGGGTCGGTCGTCCGCGCCCTCGAAGAGCGGCTCGGCGTGGAGATCGTCGACGAGTGACCCGCGTGCGACCGCGCTCGCGGCGCCGCGTCGACGCCGACCCGAGGCGACCGATCCGGTCCCGGGCGACCGCGGGGCGATGAAGGCGATCAAGGACAGCGTCCACGGTCACGTTCGGCTCGGCGACCTCGCGGCCGAGCTGATCGACACCCCCGCCTTCCAGCGGCTGCGCCACATCAAGCAGCTGTCCACCGTCCGGTTGGTGTACCCCTCCGCGAACCACACCCGCTTCGAGCACAGCCTCGGCGTCTATCACCTCGCCGGCCGCGCCGTCGAGGGGTTCGACCTCGACGCCGACACCGCCGCCCACGTCCGCGCGGCGGCGCTCCTCCACGACGTCGGCCACGGCCCCTACGGCCACCAGACGGAGGGGATCATCCGGCGCGCGACGGGCCGGGACCACGACGACGTCGCGTGGCTCCTGACCGACGCCGACCGGGAGGCGTGTCAGGTCCTCGAACGCAACGGGCTCGACCCCGAACGCGTCGCCTCGCTGATCGCGGGCGAGGGCGGGCTCGGGGCGCTGATCTCGGGCGAGCTCGACGTCGACCGCATGGACTACCTCGTGCGCGACGCCCATCACACCGGGGTCCCGTACGGCACGGTCGACACCGGGCGGCTCGTCAACGAGCTCAGGCTCGCGGGCGACGGGGGATCGGCCGGGGACGAAGGATCGGCCGGGGACGGGGGATCGATCGATCCGGAGCGTGCGCGCCTCGTGCTCGCCGAGGGGAACGTCCCCACCGCCGAGAGCCTGCTGGTCGCGCGCTCGCTGATGAACGCGGTCGTCTACCGCCACCACGTCTCGCGCGTCGCCGGCGCGATGCTGGAGCGCGCCTGCGAGCGCTACCTCAACCGGACCGACGCCGACGCGGAGGCGTTCCGGCGGATGGCCGACCACGACCTGCTCGTCGCGCTCCGCGAGACCGTCCCCGAGCTCGGCCGGCGCATCGAGCGCCGCGACCTCTACAAGCGGGCGGTGTGGGTCGGGCTGGCCGACGTGCCGGCGGGGACGGTCGACGCCGGTCACGGCGAGGAGCTCGCCGCCGAGCGCGAGATCGCCGACAGGGTCGGGCTGGACCGCGAGGCGGTCGTCGTCGACGTCCCGTCGCGGCCCGGGCTGAAGGAGTCGGGGTCCACCGTTGTCGTCGACGGCGTCCCGCAGCGCCTGGAGGACGCCTCGGAGCTCGTCGGGGGACTGCGGAGCGCCGAGCGCCGCCGCTGGACGCTCGGCGTCTACTGTCCGGCCGAGCACGTCGACGCGGTCGGGGAGGCCGCGCGCGACGTGCTCGGGCTCCGCGACGCCAGCGCGCGGACGTAGGTCGAGCGCGGCGACGTGTTGGACGCGGGGAACGACGCCGGTCAGTCGTCCCGCGGCGCCGGCACCGCGAGCACCGGGCGGTCGCTCCCGAGGACGACGTCCTGCGTCACGCTCCCGAAGACGGCCTTCCCGGTCGGGCTGCGCTTGCGACCGGAGACGCAGATCGCGTTCGCGTCCACGTCGGCGGCGGCCGCGAGCAGCTCGTCGGCCGGGTCGCCGCTCGCCTCGCGGTGGACGCAGGTGATCCCGGCGGCTTCGAGCGTCTCCCGGGCGCGCCGCACGGCCGACAGCTGGTTGACCGAGGCCCCCTCCGGATTCTCCTGGAACACGTGACACAGGTGCGCCGTCAGCTCGTCGGCCGCGTGCGGGAGGTCGGCCACGGCCTCCGCCTGCGCGACCGCGCGTCGGTCCGCCTCGTTGTCGATCCCGATGAGCACCTCGTACATGTCTAGACGTTCGCGGACGACCCTTATAAACGGTGGCCGACGTTCCCGCTCGCCGCCACCGGTCCTCCCACTCCTTTTATCCGACGCCGCCGAACCGGGTCGCATGATCACGGTCAAGGACACCGTCCACGACCATATCGAGATCGACGGTGTCGCCGCCGCGCTGATCGACACCCCCGCGGTCCAGCGCCTCCGCCACGTCAAACAGCTCGGGACGGTCCAGCTCGTCTACCCCTCCGCGAACCACACCCGCTTCGAGCACAGCCTCGGCGTCTACCACCTCGCCAGCCGCGCGCTCGACGGCCTCGGGATCGGCGGGAAACGCGCCGAGCGGATCGAGGCGGCGGCGATGCTCCACGACGTCGGCCACGGGCCGTTCAGCCACAACCTGGAGTCGCTCACCCACCGCCGCACCGGGAAGTACCACGACGACGTCGGCGAGCTCCTCGCGACCGGCGGGGTCGGCGAGGCCCTCCGCGACCACGACCTCGACCCGGACCGGATCGCCGGGATCGTCGCCGGCGAGGGGCGGTACGCCGGGCTCGTCTCGGGCGAGCTCGACGTCGACCGCATGGACTACCTCGTGCGCGACGCCTACCACACCGGCGTCCCGTACGGCACCATCGACACCGAGCGGTTCGTCCGCGATCTCACGTTCGTCGAGCGGGGAAGCGACGCGGCGAGCACCGCGACGGGAGCCGGCGGGAACGGCCCGGAGCTCGTCCTCGACGAGGGGAACGTCCAGACCGCGGAGAGCCTCCTGCTCGCCCGCGCGCTGATGAACCCGGTCGTCTACACCCACCACGTCGCGCGCATCTCGAAGGCGATGCTGCGGCGGGCGGCGAGCGAACTGCTCGACGCGACGGCGACGACGGCCGCCGAGCTCCGGCGCATGGACGACCACGACTTCCTCGCCGCGATCCGCGACTGCCGAGCGACCGCGGAGATCTCCCGACGCTACGACGAGCGCGACCTCTACAAGCTGGCGGTGTGGGCCGAGTACGACGACGTGCCGGAACGCGTCCACGAGGCGGACCACGAGACCGAGACCGCCTTCGAGCGCGAGATCGCCGAGGAGGCCGGCGTCGCGCGCGAACACGTGGTCCTCGACGTGCCGCCGGAGCCGTCGATGCGCGAGTCGACCGCCCGCGTGACGGTCAGCGGCGAGGTGCGTCGGCTGGAGCGGCAGTCGCCGCTCGTCTCCGCGCTGCGGACCGCCCAGCGCAACCAGTGGCGCCTCGGCGTCTACGCCCCCGAGCCGGCCACCGACCGCGTCGGGCGCGCGGCGGCGGACGTGCTCGGGCTCGACCCGGACGGCCTCGTGACCGAGGTGCGCGGGGCGGTGCCGACGACGCTCGACGAGTTCGAGTGAGGCGTGAACGACCCCTTGACCGATCCGTTCCCGTGACGTTTTAACCCCGGGCTGGCGACCGTGGGGTATGCATCTGGAGGGGACGATACTCGTCGGCGAGGCGTTCGAGCCCGTCGAGGGACGGGTCGTGGTCGCCGACGGCGAGGTCGTCCGGGTGGAGGAGGCGTCCGTCGAGAGCGACGACGTGATCCTCCCCGCGTTCGTCAACGCCCACACCCACATCGGCGACTCCATCGCGAAGGAGGCCGGCGAGGGGCTCTCGCTCGACGAGCTCGTCGCCCCGCCGGACGGGCTCAAACACCGGCTCCTGCGCTCGGCGAGCCGCGAGGAGAAGGTGGCGGCCATGGCGCGGACGCTCCGGTACATGGAGTCGACCGGCACCGGGAGCTTCCTGGAGTTCCGCGAGGGCGGCGTCGACGGCGTGGCCGCGCTGCGCGACGCGGTCGCGGGCGAGGGGGTCGACTTCGGCGAGCGCGCGATCGAACCCGTCGTCCTCGGTCGCGACGACCCCGACGTGCTCTCGGTCGCGGACGGCTACGGCGCCTCGGGCGCCCGCGACGGCGACTTCGACGCCGTGCGCTCGGAGACCCGCGAGGCCGGGAAGCTGTTCGGCATCCACGCCGGCGAGCGCGACGCCGACGACGTCAACCCCGCGATGGACCTCGACCCGGACTTCCTCGTCCACATGGTCCACGCCGAGGCGATCCACCTCGAACGCCTCGACGACCGGGGGACGCCGGTCGTCGTCTGCCCGCGCTCGAACCTCGTGACGAAGGTCGGGGTGCCCCCGATCCGCGAGCTCGCCGAGCGGACGACCGTCGCGCTCGGCACCGACAACGTCATGCTCGACTCCCCCTCGATGTTCCGCGAGATGGAGTTCGCCGCGAAGCTCGCGGACCTCCCCGCCCGCGACGTGCTCCGGATGGCGACCGTCAACGGCGCCGCGATCGCGGGGCTGAACAAGGGCGTCGTCGAACCCGGCGCCGACGCCGACCTGCTCGTCCTCGACGGCGGCTCCGACAACCTCGCCGGCGCGCACGACCTCGTCCGGGCGATCGTCCGGCGGGCGGGCGCCGCCGACGTCTCGCGCGTCGTGATCGGCGGCGACGAGATCGATAGCGACGAGATCGACGGCGACGAGACCGGCGGCGACGGGAGCGACGCGGCGGGAGACTGAAGCCGGTCGCGGCCGTACCGACCGTCAATGGCCACGTTCTCGCTGCTCGCCGGCCTCGCGCTCGGACCGGTCGTCGGACTGCTCGCGACGCTCGCGATGGACCGCGTGATGCCCCGGCTCCCGGAGGGGACGACCGCCCCGAAGGTCGCCGCGGGCGTGCTCACCGACACGCCGGTCGACGACGCCCCCGAGCGGCTGGCGACGTGGGTCCACTACGTCGCCGGCGGCGGCTCCGGGCTCCTCTTCGTCGGGCTCGTCGCCGCGGCGCAGACCGGCCTCGGCGGCGGCGCCGTCGCCCTCGCGGTCGCTTCGGCGGTGATGCTCGCGCTGATGGTCGGCTTCTTCGCGCTCGTCCCGCTCCCGCGGGCGCGGGGGCTCCCCCGGCAGCGCCTCGCGACGATCCGCCGCGACTGGGCGCTCTCGGCCGCGACGTACGTCGTCGCCGCCGCGGTCCTCGTCGGGGTCGCGGGCGGCGTCTGATCCGGTTCGCCTCCCCGCGACCGCCGACCGATCGGCGACGCCGCGACGGGAGAGAAACGGTTTAGTCGCTGGCACCGGCCCGATCGCTCATGCACGCCATCACTCGATCCGGCTGGATCGAGGTCATCTCGGGGTCGATGTTCTCGGGCAAGACCGAGGAGCTGCTGCGCCGGCTCCGCCGGTCCGAGATCGCCGGGCAGTCCGTCGCGGTGTACAAGCCCGCGGTCGACGACCGCTACGGCGAGGAGACGATCGGGAGCCACACCGGGCGCCAGTGGGACGCGACCGTCGTCGACAACGAGGGCGACGGCCCCCGCGACATCCTCGACGACGAGCCGTACCCGGAGGTCGTCGCGGTCGACGAGGCGAACTTCTTCTCGAACGCGCTCGTCGGGGTCTGCAACGCGCTCGCCGACGCGGGGACCCGCGTGATCGTCTCCGGCACCGACCAGACCTTCCGCGGCGAGCCGTTCGAGCCGCTCCCGCAGCTGATGGCGACCGCCGAGTACGTCGACAAGCTCCAGGCGATCTGCTCCGTCTGCGGCGAGCCGGCCTCGCGGAACCAGCGGCTCATCGAGGGCGAGCCCGCCCACGAGGCGGACCCGACGATCCTCGTCGGGGCCGAGGAGTCGTACGAGGCCCGGTGTCGCGACTGCCACGTCCTGCGGACCGGCGAGCGACCCGACGGCGGCCGGTCGTATCTGGCCGACGACGATGCGGCGTCGGAAAAGCCGACCGACGACGCCGAGGAACCGGTGGACGCGAGCGACGACTGAGTCCGGGAGCGAGGGCGCCGGGCTACTCCTCCGGTCGCTCGTCGGTCGTCGGCGACCCCTCGGCGTCGTCCGTCGCGACGCGGAAGAGCCCGACGAGCGAGACGAGCGCGAGGACGACGCCCTCCGCCCGCGCGGCGGCGTACGTCCACTCGCGGGGCTCCGCGTCGCCCGCGTCGCGGTAGGCGACGCGGGTCCACGCCCGCACGACCGGGCGGGGGGCGAGCGTCTGGACGAGTCCGACGAGGCCGACGACCAACAGCAGCGCGGCGTTCATGTCGGTCGCTTCGCCGGGCGTGTTTAAAAACGACCCGCCGAGGCGGTCGGCGTCCGGCGGGATTCGTCGAGTCGACGCCGCTCACACCGGCTCGGCGGCCGCGAGGAACCGGCGACAGGTCGCCGCCGCCCACTCCCGGACGGGCGGGGCGTCCGACCACAGCACCGCGGCGAGCCCTCCCTCGTCGAACAGTCCGGCGACGGCGCGGTCGCCGACGAGGAGGACGCCGACCGGCGAGTCCCCCCGGTGGCGGTACGCCTCGACGCCGCGCCCGGAGAGCGCCGATCGGACGGCGGCGCCCCCTGGACCGCCGAGGCGGTCGGCCGCGCTCCCGGTGAACACCAGCCGGATCTCCCCGTCGACCGCGTCCCCGACGCGCCGCGCGAGCGACGAGTCCACCCGCGGGACGACGCCCACGACGGACTCGTCGCCATCGCCGACGACGTCGGCGAGTCGCGCCCCGGGACCGGGGTCGTCGCCGCGCTCGGCGACGTCAAGCGACGAGTCCGGTCCCGAGAGGTCGCCGTCGACGGCGGAGGCCACGAGCGCGCGGAGCGACTCCCCGGGCCCGGGGTCACTCATCGCCGCCCTCGGTCGGCCGTCGCGGGTACGACTGCCGGCCCCCGGTCGACCGACGCGCGAGCAGGCGGGCGGTCGCGCGGCGCCGGTCGTCGGGACGCTCCTCGGTCGTCTCGTCGTAGTACAGCACCGTCAGCCCGAGGCCCGCCCGCAGGAGCTCGTTGGCCGCGAACCGGTACCGGTCGTCGCTCGGCCCGGACGGGGTCGGGGAGTCGGACCGGAGGTGCCCCTCGACGAACAGGTAGCCCCCGGGTGCGAGCGCCTCGGCGATGTCGGCGAAGCGGTCCAGCGTGTGAAAGAAGCTCATCGTGATCAGCTCGTACGCCTCGGTCGGGAAGCCGTACGTCGAGACGTCGCCGCGGATCGGTTCGATCCGGTCGCCGACCCCGCGCTCCGCGGCGCGCTCGCGGACGATCCGCAGTCCCTCGCGCGACGCGTCGAGGGCGTCGACCGCGTAGCCGGCCGCCGCCAGGAACACCGCGTTTCGGCCGGTCCCCGCGGCGACGTCGAGCGCGCGGCCGTCGGGGATCGAGGGCTCGTACGAGCGCAGCACGGGCGACGGCTCCGGCGCTCGGGGGTAGTCGCCGGACGCGAACCGCTCGTCCCAGTCCGTCATGGGGGCGCTTGCGCGCGGTCGAGCGTAAACCCCACGGGCGTGCGGGTCGGACTCAGAGTATGGACGAAACGGAGTCGACCGCGGCGGTCCTCGGCGAACTGCTGACCGACAGGGACGAGACGCTCGCGGTCGCGGAGTCGCTCACCGGCGGCCTAGTCGGGTCGCGCGTGACCGAGGTCCCGGGCGCGAGCGCCTACTTCGACCGGGGGTTCGTCACCTACGCGTACGACGCGAAGCGGGAGGTGCTCGGCGTCTCCCGCGAATCGCTCGACGCCGAGGGGGCCGTGAGCGCTGCGGTCGCCGAGGAGATGGCGGCCGGCGCGCGGGACCGCGCGGACGCGACGTGGGCGGTCGCGACCACCGGCATCGCCGGTCCGGGCGGCGGCACCGCGGAGAAGCCGGTCGGCCTCGTCTACGTCGCCGTCGCGCACGCCGCGCCGTGGGGCACCGAGGCGTCGTTCGTCCGGAGCGAGCGCGTCGTCCTCGACGGCGACCGCGACGCGGTGAGGCGCGGCGCGGTCAACGCCGCGCTCGACGCGCTGGTGGCGGCGGTCCGCGAGGTCGACGCCGAGGAGGCCGACTGAGGGGCGGTCGCGACCCGAGCCGGCGCCGGCGGAGGCCGCGGGGCGCGCGAGCGTTTATCCCGGCGCACCGCGTACGGTTCCCATGGTCGAACGCGTGCTGGTGCCGATGGACGACTCCGAGCTCTCCGAGCGGGCGCTGCGCTACGCGCTCGACGTGCACCGGGACGCCGACGTGACCGTGTTACACGTCGTCGGCGAGCCCTCCCGGATGATGGGGGCGGCGACGGGGATCGCCCTCGCGGACGACAGCGAGGAGCGCGTCAGGGAGCTCTCCGAGGACGTGTTCGAGCGGGCGGAGGCGATCGCCGCGGAGCGGGGGGTCGCGATCGAGACGATGACCGAGGTGGGGTCGCCGGCGCGCCGGATCGTCGAGCGCGCCGACGAGTTCGACGTGGTCGTGATCGGGACCCACGGCGGGTCGCTGGCCGACCGGCTCCTCGTCGGCAACGTGGCGAAGTCTGTCTTCCAGCACTCGCCGGTCCCCGTGACGGTCGTGCGCTGAGCCACCGGTCAGTCCGGACGTGCTCCGAGCCGCGCGGTCAGTCGTCGATGTACGCGTGGCCGACGACCGCGACGACCAGCGCCGCGACGACGACCCACGCGAACGGCTCGACGGCGAGGAGTCGTATCGGCCGGAGGACCGACACTCCGGGACCGAACAGGATGCCCGCGGCGAATGTCATCGCGAGGACGAGGGCCGCGACGACCCCGGCGACGCCGAGCAGCGCGGTGTCGGTCCGATCCATATCGCGAATCGGTTCGGAGCCTATATAAACGGATCCCGGCGAGTCAGGTGTCGGTCGCCAGTCGGTCCAGTCCGGCGAGCCCGCCGGCGAGGAGGACGAGCAGCACGACCGCGGCCAACAGGATCGTGGACACCACGCTCACGAGCGGGTCGAGGCTCTGTCTGAGGGAGTTCCACGCCTGCACCGGGACGGTCCGAGTCTCGGGACCGGAGAGGAAGAGCGCCATGACGAACTCCTGGAGGCTGACGATGAACGCGACCAGCGCCCCGACGGCCAGCCCCGCACGGACTTCGGGGGCGACGACGGTCCGGAACGCCGTGAGACGCGACGCGCCGAGGTCGAGGGCCGCCTCGTGGAGCGCCCAGTCGAAGCGGGCGAACGCCGACTGCATCACCGAGAATGTGAGCGGCGTCGCCCACAGCGAGTGCGCCAACACGAGCGCGAGGTAGCTCTGCTGCAGCCCGAACGCACTGAAGAAGGTCAGGAGCGTTACGGCGATGACGACTCCCGGCACGAGTAACGGCAGTAGCGCGAGGCCTACGAGCCCCCTGCGGAGCCGTCCGTCGTACCCGCGGAGCCCGAGCGCGGCCGTCGTTCCGACGGCCATCGAGAGGGCGCTCGTGCCGGTCGCGACGACGAGGCTGTTGGCGAGCGACCGCAGCCACGTCGGCGACGCGAGCAACTCGCCGAACCACCGCAGCGACGGGTCCGTCGGCGGGAAGACGACCGCGCTCGACGCGTCGAACGCGGTGGCGACCACGATGACGAGCGGCGACACGAGCAGGCCGAACAGGGCGGCGACGACCCCGCGGGCGAGCCAGCCGCGGACCGCGCGGACGCTACTCAAGGATCTCACCCCCGTCGTCGAGCCGCCACAGTCCGGCGAGCAGCGTCGTCAGCACCACCGCCACGGTGATCACCGAGAGCGCGGCGGCGGCGGGCCAGTCGAACTCGGTCAACAGGAGCTGCGAGACGAGGATCGCCGTCGTCTGCTCGCTCCCAGACCCGACGAGCAGCGGCGCGGGGTACGCGCCGACGGACCACGTGAAGCTGATGATCGCCGCCACGGCGACCCCCGGCCGGACGTGCGGCAACACGACCTCGCGGAAGACGGCCGGCCGGTTCGCGCCGAGGTCCTGTGCGGCCTCGACGAGGCTGTCGTCGAGCGTCGTCAACACGGCGTACACGGTGAGGATCGCGTAGGGAACGACGATGTACAGCTGCGCGATGACCGCGCCGGCGAGATTGTCGACGAGCAAGACGGGGTCGGAGAGAGCCCCGACTCCGGTGAGGAACTCGTTGAGCACTCCCCGGGGCGAGAACACGAGCACGACCGCGAACAGCTTCACCACGACGGTCGTGAACAGCGAACAGATCGCACCGCCCAGGAGGACCGTCCGCCACGGGCCGCTCGCGAGCCAGACGGCGTAGGCGTACGTCACGCCGATCGCGACCGCAAGGGCGGTCACGAGGACGGCGAACCCGAGGGTAAACGCGAATATCTCGTGGACGAGCGGCGTCTCGACGACGTACTCGTACCCCGCGAGCGACCACGAACTCTCGACGAAGGCGCCGCCCGACGTGCGCTCGGCGAAGCTCAGCCGGAGCAGGTAGCCCATCGGGACGAGGAAGACGAGCCCGTCGAGCAGGAGGAGCGGGACGAGGAGCGCCAGGGTCCGCCACCGCGCGGACAGCTCGACGGCCGGCAGCGCCGCCCGCGCGTCGCTCACCGACATCTGGCACCCGTCCCGTCGAAATAGAGCGCGTCGGCGGGCCGGAAGCGCACGACTACCGCGTCGCCCGCGCCGACTGGGGGCGCCCCCGCGACCGACGGCTCGACGAACAGCGTCGTCTCGCCGGCCGACAGCCGGATCCGGAGGTCGGCGCCCCGGTAGACCGTCTCCTCGACGCGCGCCGGCACCGCGACCGCGGACTCGCCGCCGTCGCTGACGGTCGTTTCCGGCG
This sequence comes from Halorubrum rutilum, assembly GCF_024494565.1. The sequence continues at coordinate 495,180 of NZ_JANHDN010000002.1, read as the reverse complement.
TCTCCTCGGCGGGAGCGACGGACAGCGAGAGCCGCTCCGGACGTAACGAGGCGACGACCGCGTCACCGGGCGCCAGCGATGAGCCCTCGATCCCGGCCTCGAACCCGACGCCCATCGGCGTCTCTAGGCGGGGTCGCGGGCCCGGCTCCGCGACGGTGCACTCGACGAAGTTCGTCGTCCCGAGGAACGACTCGACGAAGCGGTCCGCCGGGTCGTCGTACACCGCTTCCGGGGTGTCGTGTTGGACGAGCCGCCCCGATTCCATGACCCCGAGCCGGTCGCCGAGCGTGAACGCCTCGTCCTGATCGTGGGTCACGTACAGCATCGTGGTCCCGACGCGGTCGTGGATCTCGTTGAGTTCGAGCTGCATCGTCTCGCGGAGCCGCCGATCGAGGTTCGACAGCGGCTCGTCGAGCAGCAGGAGGTCGGGATCGACCGCGAGCGAGCGCGCGAGCGCCACGCGCTGTTTCTGCCCGCCGCTGAGCTGGTCCGGGTACGCGTCTCCGTGTCCCTCCATCTCGACGAGTTCGAGCATTTCCCGGGCCCGCGTCTCACGCTCGGCGGTCCCGACGCCGTTCATCCTCAGGCCGAAGGCGACGTTCTCCGAGGCGGTCTGACGCGGGAACAGCGCCCAGTCCTGAAACACGAGCGAGCAGTCGCGCTCGTTCGGCGGCGCGTCCGTCACGTCGACGCCGTCGATCCGGATCCGCCCGGCCGCGGGCGTCTCGAATCCCGAGATGGCGCGGAGTACCGTCGACTTCCCGGAGCCGGACGGACCGAGGAGACAGCAGAGCTCGCCCTCCCCGACCGCGAGCGAGACGTCGTCGACCGCCGTCAGGTCGCCGTACTCGACGGTGAGTCCGTCCAGTTCCAGCATCTCAGTTGTCCTGGACGAACGCGCGGAAGCGGTCGTTCATGTCGCCGGAGAAGCTGGCGACGCCGGCGAAGTTTTGAAACGCGATCTGGTCGAGCTCGTCGTTCGCGATCTGCAGCGCGTCCGCGGTCGCCGACGGGTGCGTCGTCCCCTCGTGGGAGAACCCGAGGTTGAACTCCGAGGCGTACGCGCTCTGGACCTCCGGGTCGAGCATGAAATCGATAAACTCGGTCGCCATCGCTTCGTCCGACGCGCCGCGGACGATCTGGTAGTAGTCGATGTACCCCGTCGTCGGCTCGGGAACGGTGACGCCGATCGGGTACTCGTCGGTGTTGCTCGCCTTCCGCAGGCCGTAGGCGAAAAAGTAGTGGCCGACATCGGCGAGCCCCTCGCTGAGCGCCGTCCAGAGCTGCTGGGTACCCTGGTAGAACGTCGACACCGGCAGCCCCTCGACGGTGTCGAAGAGGGCGTCCATGTACTCGGGGTCGTACACCTCCTCGGCCATCGGCTCGTCGTCCCTGAGCAGCGCCGCCATCATGAACAGCTTTAGCCAGAAGTCGCTCGGAAGCGCGACGTTCTCGGCGGCGTCCGACTGGAGGTCGCTCCACGACTCGGGCGACCACGTGACGGAGTCCTCGTTGTAGACGTAGGCGTGTGCACCGTAGGCGACGGGGACGCCCGACTCGGACATCCGGAACTGTCGGAGGCCGTCCTTGATCCCGCCGGCGTTCGAGAGGTCGCCGTAGTCGACCGGAATCCACAAGTCGTCCTGCTGGCCGCGGTAGTTCGTTCGCCCGACGCCGACCGTCACGTCGAACGGCGGGTCGTCGTCGGGGGACTGGCGGATCTTCGAGAGGATCCCCTGCCAGTTCCCGCTCAGTTCGAGCGTGTTCCCCGTCCGCTCCTCGTACATCGGCTTGATCACCTCGCGGAACACCGTCTCGTTCGTGCCGCTCCAGACCGAGACGCGAAGCGTGTCCGTCCCGCTGGCCGTTCCACCCATACAGCCGGCGACCCCCGCCGCCGCCGCGCCGCCGGCCGCTGTCAGAAACCGCCGTCGACTGGCACCGACAGGGGCGCCTTCAGGCTGATTTGCCATCACCGTTGTAACGGCACGGACAAATAAAAACGGTCGGTACAGCCGGCGACGGACGCCCGGCCGCGTCCACTCGGTCCTGTCCGCGGGTGACGAACGACTGCCGTTCGTCGGTCGAGACCGACGTGGCGGGCGCCCAGTCCGGCGGTCGCGACGGGCGTGAGTCCGGCATCACTGACTCCTTCCCGCCCCTCGTCGCCGTCGGTGTCCCGGTCCGTCCCCGGTGCCGGCGGGGAGGCGGCGTCGACGGGACGGCTCGGTCGGTGAAGCCAGGGCAGGGATTTGAACCCCGGAAGTCTCGATTACAAGTCGAGTGCATGAACCGCCCATGCTCCCCTGGCGCAGGCTGGCGTACTCGGGCCTCGTATGAGTGCGTGTCGCTTTCGGCGAGGCTGGCGCCCGCTCCGGGTCACTCGGTTCCGGTCGCGGCGTCGCCGTCCGTCGGCTCGCCCGCCGCCGATCCCGACAGCGACTTCGTCAGTTCGACGCGGTGGAGGTCGTACCCCCGGTCGGCGTAGAACGCGCGGGCCCGGTCGTTGTCGGCGAGCGCCTCCAGCGCGACGGCCTCGGCCCCGGCCGCCGCGAGGGCGCGTTCGGCCGCATCGAGCAGGTCGGCGCCGATCCCCTCCCCCCGTCGCTCGGGGACGACGAACAGGTTGCTCACCGTTCCGCGGACGCGGTCGCGCTCGTACCCCTCCCGGTCGAGCGCGAAGCCGACGAACCCGATCGGGCCGTCGTCGCCGTCGCGGGCGACGAGCAGCTCTCCGGTGACGACGGAGCGCGCGACCCACTCGCGGACCGCGGTGCGGTTCGGCTCGGCGAGCAGCGTCGAGCCGTGGCGCCGCTGGCCCTCCGCCAGCGCGATCCACAGGTCGGTGACGTCGTCGACGTCGTCGACGGTCGCCGGCGCGACCGTCGGCCCCTCGGCGTCGGACATTCGGTTCCCGCTTCGGGGCGGCGCGGGATGAGGCTACCGGCGGACGGCGGGGGGAGCGAGGATTCGGACGGGAGTAGAGAGCGCTCCGGTCCCAACTCGGTTCACACCTCGCGACACTCCGGGCAGACGGCCTGCCCGTTGTCGGTCACCAGGTCGGGGACCAGGGCCCCGCAGCTCTCGCAGACCCCCTGCGTCGCCGGTTCGGAGACGTCCGCCGCGGCGGTCCCGCTCGCGGCGTCGACGCCGCCGTCGGCGCCGAGCGGCCCCTCGTCGCCGCGCCGCGTCCCGCGGAGCGACTCGTCGCCGGGGACCGTCTCGCGGGCGCCGTCGCCGGTCCGCGGCGCCCCCGCGGCCAGCGCGTCGCCGGCGGTGACGACGCCGACCGCCTCACCCTCCCCGACCGCCACGACCCGGTCGACGCCCTCGGCGACGAGCCGCTCCTCGACGGTCGCGAGCGAGTCGTCCGGCGCCACCGTCGGGAGGGGCGGTCCCATCACGGCGCCGACGGTGGGGCCGTCGGCGTCGCCGGGGCGCCAGCCGTCGGCGTCGAGCAGCGCGCCGAGCGCGCTCCGGCAGTCCAGCCGCCCGACGGGCTCCCCGCCCCGGACGACGACGAGGCAGTCGGTGTCCTCCTCCACCAGCAGGGCGGCCGCGTCGGCCAGCCGGTCGGACTCGCTCACGCCGAGGAACTCGCGGTGCATCACGTCGCGAACCGTGGTGTCTGTTCGCATAGGACGTGGATTCGCCGCGAGCGGCTAAAAGCTGCCCCCGGTATCGTTATACCGGTTCCGAACGTAGCCGCCCGATCGGTGCGGAAAACGACGGTTTCGGGGTGCTCGGACGGGCGGCGTCCGCCGACGTGCCCCGACGTCGACGCTCGGGGAGGGCCGTCGCGCGGCGCGAAGAGGAGGGTTCAAACCCTCCGGCGTTCGAGCGGGGACATGGCCATTCCCTCGTTCGTGATCGGGATCGCGGGGGGGACCGGCGCGGGTAAGACGACCGTCTCCCGGCTCGTCACCCGCGACCTCGGCGACAGCGTCACCCGGATCCCGCTCGACAACTACTACGAGGACCTCTCCCATCTGGACTTCGAGGAGCGGCAGTCCGTCAACTACGACCACCCCTCAGCGTTCGAGTGGGAGCTCCTCCGCGAGCACCTCGAAGCGCTGCTGGAGGGCCAGTCCGTCCGGATGCCGCAGTACGACTTCGAGATCCACAACCGGAAGGACGAGCGCGTCGCGGTCGAGCCGACCGACGTCATCGTGTTGGAGGGGATCCTGGCGCTGTACGACGAGGAGATAAACGACATGATGGACCTCCGGCTGTTCGTCGAGACAGACGCCGACGTGCGTATTCTGCGGCGCATTCGTCGGGACGTGATCGAGCGCGGCCGCGACCTGGAGGGCGTCATCGACCAGTACCTCTCGACGGTGAAGCCGATGCACGAGCAGTTCATCGAGCCCTCGAAGAAGCACGCCGACGTGATCATTCCGGAGGGCGCCAACAGCGTCGCCGTGAACCTCTTAGAGGAGAAGCTTCGGGCGGAAGTCGAGGGCGACGCCGTCAGGAGCTGGGAGCGCGGGAGCTTGGAGGAGGAACTCGGCGAGAAGCGCTCGCTCGACGTCGACGACGACTGAACGGACCGAGTTCGCGGTAGGCGGACCCGCCTAACGGCGACGGTCGAGGAGCTCGCCGGACGGGTCGTCGTCGATCGCCACGATGTTCGGAGAGACGAGTTCGGCGTTTCCCTCGGCGAGGAACCGTTCGAGGCAGTCGTCACAGAGTTTCAGATCCATCCGCTGAGCGTCCCGGCCCTCCGGAGAGAAGCGGAGGACGTAGCTGTCGGGGTCCGCCGCGCCGCAGTGAGTACACGTCATTTCGGACTGTTCGGCGCCGGAACGTATAGCTGTGTCTACATCTTCTCACGTCGTGAGAGACGGGGCGTCCGCGGCCGTACGGACGACGGACGGCCTCGTCGGGTCCGGCGGGGGCCGTCACCGTCGCCGACTCGCCACCCGCTCCTCGGCGGTCTCCGCGCTGACGACCTCGTAGAGGATCGCCCGCCCGCCGTCCTCCTTGGGGCGGAGCACCCGCCCGAGCCGCTGGGTGAACTCGCGCTCGCTGCCCGACCCGGAGAGCACGACGGCGACGTTGGCGTCGGGCACGTCGACGCCCTCGTCGAGGACGTTCGCGGCGACCACCCGGCCGTAGGTGCCGTCGCGGAAGCGCTCCAGGATCTCGCGGCGCTCCTTCGCGCCCGTCTCGGCGGTGATCGCGGGGAGCAGGAACCGCTCGGAGAGCCGGTAGACGAGGTCGGTGTGCGCGGTGAAGACGATCACGCGGTCGTCGCGGTGGCGGTCGAGGATCGACTCCAGCCGCTCGACCTTCCGGTCCGCGTTCATCATGACCTCGCGGGCCTCCTGTTTCGCCAGGAGCGCCTCGCGGGCCGCCGGATCGTTGCCGGAGCGCTTGACCAGTTCCTGATAGTCGCTCCCGCTCGAAAACGTGATCCCCGCGTCGCGGACGTACTCGACGAACGTCCCCTGTTTCTCCTCGTAGCGCTCGCGCTCCGCGTCGGTGAGCTCCACCTCGATCCGGCGGATGTCGTACGGGGCGAGGTGGTCGCCCGCGAGGTCGTCGACGTCGAGCGCGTGGACGCGCTCGCCGATCAGTTCCGCGACCGCCTCGTGGGCCCCGTCGGGGCGCTCGAACGTCGCGGTGAGGCCGAGCCGCGCGGGCGCCGCGAGCAGCCGCGCGACGTCGCGGTACCCCTCGCCGCCGAGGTGGTGGACCTCGTCGAAGACGACGAGCTCGAAGGCGTCGCCGACGTCCTCGGCCTTCAGGTACGCCGAGTCGTACGTCGACACCGTGATCGCCTCGCGGCGCTGTTCCCCGCCGCCGAACCGCCCGATCGGAACGTCGAACTCCGTCTCCAGCTCCCGACCCCACTGGTCGAGGAGGTCGACCGTGGGGACGACGACGAGCGTCGGAACCCCGAGCTCGACCATCGCGCGGATCGCGATCACGGTCTTGCCGGCCCCGGTTGGGAGTTCGAGCACGCCGCGGTCGCCCGCCTCGCGCCACGCGTCGAGCGCCTCGCGCTGGTACTCGCGCAGGTCGTAGTCCGTCGCGAGCGCGTCCGGGAGCCCGGCCTCGCGCGCGGCCCGGTCGCTCGCGTCCAGCACGCGGTCGTCGACGCTCGCGCCGGCCACCTCCAGCGCCCGTCGGATCGCGGCGTAGCGGTAGGCCGGTGCCCGACCGGTCCCCGAGCGCGGATCGGTCTCGACGCCCGGAAGTGGCGGGAGCGGTTGGAGGGGGTCGGCGTCGGTCGACCGGTCGCCGGTCGCCTCGCCGTCGGCCGACCTCCCCGCGTCGCCGTCGGCGGGGCCGCCGGCGTCGACCCGGATCGTCCCGTCCTCGTAGGTCAGCCGGACGTTCATCGCCGGACGTTGCCGACCGACTTACAAAGGGGCACCGCCTCCTCCCGGCATGCGCGCGGACGAACTCGACCCCGAACTGGCGGCCGTCGTCGACGAGATCGAGGCGCTCGGGCTCCCCGAGTGGCACGCGCTCTCCGTCGACGCCGCGAGGCGCGTCGAGGACGAGGTGTTCTCCGGTGACCCGGAGCCCGCGGTCGCCGACGTGCGCGACCTCGCGTTCGCCGGACCGCACGGCGAGGTGCCGGTGCGGGTGTACCGGCCGGACGCGGCGGTCGAATCGACCGGAGCCGACGGGGGTCCCGCTCGCGCCCTCGTCCACTTCCACGGCGGGGGCTGGACGCTCGGCACCCTCGACTCCGTCGACGGGATCTGCCGCGAGCTCGCGGTCCGCGCCGACGCGGTCGTCGTCTCGGTCGACTACCGGCTCGCGCCCGAGCACCCGTTCCCGGTCGCCGTCGACGAGGCGGCCGCGGCCGTCGAGTGGGTCGCGGACGACGCGGTCGCGTTCGGCGGCGACCCCGACCGGCTCGGCGTCTCCGGCACCAGCGCGGGCGGCGCGCTCGCGGTCGCGGCGTCGCTCCGCGCTCGCGAGCTCGGTGACCCGCCCGCCCCCGCCGGCCAGTTCCTGCTGTATCCGATCGCGGGGCACGACTTCGAGACGAACTCGTACCGCGAGAACGCGGCGGGGCCCCTGCTGACCCGCGCCGACATGCGGTGGTTCTACGAGCGGTACCTCCGCAGTCCGGTCGACGCCGCGAACCCCTACGCGGTGCCGCTTCGGGCGACCGATCTGGGCGACCTGCCGCCCGCGACGGTCGTCACCGCCGGGTTCGACCCCCTCCGCGACGACGGGGTCGCGCTCGCGGAGCGGTTCGAGCGCGAGGGGACCCCGGTGGAACACCGTCATTACCCAGCGATGGCGCACGGGTTCTGTAGCCTCACCGACCGGGTCGAGACCGCGGGCGACGCGCTCGACGCGGTCGCCGCCGACGCGCGCGAGAGGCTGTAGGCGCGGACCGAACTCCGGACGGGGCGAGCCGCCGTCGACGGCCCCAAGTGTCCGGCCGCGAAACGGAGTTGCATGAGTCTCATCGGATCGGCCGTCACCTTCGCCGTCAGCCTGCTCGTCGGCGGGCTGGCCATCTTCATCGCCGCCGCGGTCGTCACCGACACGCGCGACTACGGCCACGCCGTGTTCACGGCGCTCGTCGGCGCGATCGTCTGGGGGCTCGCCGCCTTCTTCCTCTCGTGGGTCCCGCTGATCGGCGACTTCATCCCGCTTCTCGCGTGGGTCTGGGTCATCCGGGCGCGCTACGGGTCCTCGTGGGTCCACGCGGGGGTCATCGGGTTCGTCGCGTGGGCGTCGGCGGTGTTGGTGCTCTCGGTGCTGCCGTTCGCGGGCGTCGACGCCGTCGGCGTGCCCTTCGTTCGGTCGCTGAGCGCGATCTGATCGGGCGCGTGCGGAACGGGTCGGAAGGATCCGTTGACCCCGACCTTTCAGAGACGGACTGAGCTGAAGCGGCAGTCGTTAAATCCTGATAGCCGGAGTGGGTATTGCAGATCGGTGGTGGCAGGAGCGTATTTAAATGATGATGAGCGACTGCGACAGTCGCTAATAACTGAATACGGTGCGGTGGCGCGCCTGCGAGCGGCCGCCACCGGCGGCCGCGAGCCAGCCCGCGAGGGACGCGGTGAGCGCTCGGAGAGCGCGAACCGCGAGGCTGGGGAGGCGTGAGGTGCGGTTGCGGTGCTGTACGGGTGGGACTCAAAGGGGCAGTCGCTGCGGACGGCGCAGGCGATGTAAGCACCGCAGCGAGCGACGCGAGCGAGGAGCGCAACGAGCGTGCGCCGTCCGCAGCGACTGGGGCTTTGGAGGTCTTCACCGCGGAGTCATCGATCACTCGTAAACGGCCGACACCGACGCCGTTCGATCAGTTGTAAACAACCGACCAACCGAACTGATACACGTACTCCCGCTATCGATCGTCGCGGAGTCTGCATTGACCGGTCATCCCTCCCCAGAGTGCATCTCCTACCGAGGATGGCGACAGCGTCCCGGAGTCCGTATCTGGTACCGCGTGTTACGGCTCGGTCTCGTTCGACGCCGCGGAGCGATACCCGCCCGTCCGGCCGCCGATCTCCGCGGTGACGAGCGCCATCCCGAGGACGAACAGGCCGTAGCCCGCGACTCCCGCCGCGAACGACTGCTGGAAAAGACCGGTCAGGCTTCCCGCGCCGATACCCCCGCCGACCGTCCCGACCGTCCGCGACGACCCCTCGCCGTACACGGTTCGGATCAGCGCCACGTTGTCGAGCGCGAACGCCGTCGTCGTCCCGTATATGAGCGGAATCATCGCCACGAGACCGACGGTTCCGTCGTCGACGACGACCGTCAGCGCCATCGCTCCGAGACCGACGACCGCCGAGAGGGCGTACCGGATGGACCGTCGCATACCGGCGCGTCGTCTACGCTCCAGTTGAATGATCGGAGTCGTCTCTCGTCGGGAACGTCCGCTAATTTCGAGGCGTTCAACGAGACCGAAGGAGAGCGATTCCGCGAAGCGGGCGTGGCCCGCACCGACGCCCACAGACCGAGAGGCGTCGACCGACGCCGGGGTCACCGAACCCGCCTCACTCCGCGACGGTCGTCTTCACGATGCTGACCGGCGCGGTCGACCGGCGCGAGACGCGCTCGGTGACGGAGCCGAGCATCCGCCGGTAGTCGCCGGAGCGCGTCTTCGACCCCATCACCGTCAGGTCGATGTCCGCCTCGTCGACGTAGCCGAGTATCTCCTCGTGAGGGACGCCGAACACCAGGTCGGTGACGACGTCGACGCCGGCGTCGCGGGCGTGGGCCGCCACCGCGTCGAGCGCCTCGCGGCCGCGCTCCTCTAACGTCTCCTCGGCGCCCTCCGCGCCGTCGACGAACTCGTCGCCGGAGTAGGCGTTGATGACGTCAGTGTCGACGACGTACAACACGTGGAGGGTCGCGTCGTAGCGCTCGGCGGCGTCGACGGCGTGGTCGATCGCGCGGTCGACGCCCTCGCTGCCGTCCGTGGGGAGCAGGATCCGGTCGTACATGCGCGGTAGTTCGCGCGGTCGCCGAATAAATCGGTCGGCGGTCCCCGCGACGCCGGTCCCCGGCCGTCCGCGGTCGCCGTTTCCCGAACGGTTAACACGCTGGTACTCCCGGGTTCGGCCATGACAGCGGCCGCGGACAGACTGTTCGTGAACGGGGAGGTCCACACGCTCGCCGCGCCCGACGAGACCCGCGAGGCGGTCGCGGTCCGGGACGGCGCGATCGTCCGGGTCGGGCGCACCCGGGAAATCGAGTTCCTCGAAGGGGTCGATACCGACGTCGTCGACCTCGGCGGGCGCGTCCTCCTCCCCGGCTTCGTCGACGCGCACACCCACCTGACGACGGTCGGGCGCTACCTCGTCCACGCCGACCTCTCGGCCGCCGACTCGCCGGGGGAGGCGGTCGACCTCCTGACGGAGCGGGCGGCGGCGGTCGCCGAGGGAGACGGGACCGGCGACGAGTGGGTCCTCGGCTACGGCTACGACGAGTCGACGTGGAACGAGGCGCGCTACCTGACGCGCGACGACCTCGACCGCGTCTCGACGGAGCGGCCCGTCGCCGCCTTCCGCGAGGACATGCACGTCGCCGCGGTCAACGGGGTCGCCCTCGACCGGTTCGCCGACGCGCTCGCCGCGGCCCCCGACGAGACGGTGCCGACCGACGCCGACGGCGAGGCGACCGGCGTCCTCCTAGAGAGCGCGATCGACCCGGTCTACGAGGCGGTCGAGCCCGGCCCGACCGAGACGCGCGAGGTCGTCGAGGCCGCGCTCGCCGACTGCGCCGCGAAGGGGATCACGGGGTTCCACGACATGGTGCGCGACTCCCACGCGCCGCGGGTCTACCGCGACCTCGACGCGGCCGGCGATCTGACCGCTCGCGTGCGGATCAACTACTGGAGCGACCACCTCGACGCGCTCCGCGAGGTCGGTCTCCGGACGAACGACGGGAGCGGAATGGTCGAGACCGGCGCGATCAAGTCGTACACGGACGGGAGCTTCGGCGGCCGGACGGCGCGGCTCTCCGAGCCGTACGCGGACGCCCCCGACGAGACCGGCCAGTGGGTCGTCGACCCCGACGAGCTGGGAGAGGCGGTCGCCGAGGCGACGGCGGCCGGCTACCAGTTCACGGCGCACGCCATCGGCGACGAGGCGGTCGACGCGGTCCTCGACGCGTACGAGGAGGCCTCTCGGACCGATCCGGGCGAGGCGCGCCACCAGATCGAGCACGTCGAGCTCGCCGACGACGCGGCCATCGAGCGGCTCGCCGACGCCGGCGTCGTCGCCAGCGTCCAGCCGAACTTCCTCAAGTGGGCCGGCGAGGGCGGGCTGTACGAGGCCCGACTCGGCCCCGAGCGAACCGCCGCGACGAACCGCTACCGCGACATGCTCGACGCGGGCGTGAACCTCGCGTTCGGCTCCGACGGGATGCCGATGGACCCCCTGCTCGGCGTCCACCACGCGGTCAACGCGCCGGCGGAGTCACAGCGGCTGACGGTGACCGAGGCGCTGCGCGCGTACACCCGCGGCGCGGCGTACGCGGGCTTCGACGAGGACCGGCTCGGCGCGGTCGCGGTCGGCAAGCGCGCCGACCTCGTGGCGCTCGACGCGTCCCCGTGGGCGGAGCCGGAGTCGATCCGCGACGTCGGCGTCGCGCTGACGGTCGTCGACGGCGAGATCGTGTACGACGGCCGCTGAGTCGGTCGCGTCGCCGACCGGGGTGGCGGCGATACCGGTCCGCGAACGCCGCAATCCCTGCCAGAAAACAGTGGTTATTAATCATGTAGTTCTTAGCGATCGGTATGGCAGAGATAGCTATCGAGTACGCCGCCGGCAGCCGCCTCCGGCCGGAGGCGGAGACCGCCCGACGCCTGATCGACTCGTACCTCGGCGACCGGCCCGACGTCGACGGGGTGACCCTCTCGCCCTCGACCGACTCCGTGTTCTGCGTCAGCGTCGAGGGCGACCGCATCTGGTGTACGGACCCGCGCGAGTGGATCGACGCGATGGAGGCCGTCACCGCGGCCCGGGGTCGGCTCACGGAGCTGTCGTAGGTAGTCGGCCCCGAAGCCGTCGTGAGCGGCCGACGGCGGGGTATCAGCCGCCCTCGGCCGTCGCGCGGGCCCGCACGAACTCCCGGAGGAGCTTTCCGGCCAGCGCCGCGGCCTGGCCGTCGTCGCGGTCGTTCACCTCGACGACGTCGACGCCGTCGGCGCGCGGCGCGACGGCGCGCACGAGGTCGCGGACCTCGCGCGGGGCGAGCCCGAACGGCTCCATGGTCCCCGTCCCCGGCGCGAAGCCGGGGTCGAGCCCGTCGATGTCGACCGAGCAGTAGACGGACTCGTCTCCGAACGTGTCCGCGTCGACGCCGTCGATCCAGTCGCGCGCCTCTTCGGGCGACACGACTTCGACATCGGCCTCCGCGGCGCGGTCCCACTCCGCCTCGGAACCGGTGCGCGCGCCGACGATCACGGCGCGGTCGACGCCGAGGTCGTCGAGACATCGACGCGTCGCGCAGGCGTGGCTCCACGGGGTGCCGTCGTACGCGTCCCGGAGGTCGAGATGGGCGTCGCAGACGACCAGGACGTCGGGGTCGACCGCGTCGACGCCGGCGTAGGTGACGGTGTGCTCGCCGCCGACGAGGAGCGGGACGGCGCCGTCGAGGGCGACGCTCCGGAGCTCGGCGGCGAGGTGGTCGAGGTACGCTTCGACGTCGTCCCACGGTCGCACGTCGCCGGCGTCGTGGACGCCGAGCGCGGAGAAGTCGCTGTCCGTCCTGCGGTCGTAATCGTCGTAGGTCTCGGCGAATCGCCGGACCCGGTCCGGTCCGAACCGGGTGCCCGGCTGAAAGGTGGTCGTGGCGTCGAGGGGAGCGCCGACGACCACGTACGAAGCAGCTTCGCGGTCCGTCGTCGCTCCCGGAAACATGGCCCGAGCTACCCGACGACCTTGCGCTGGCCCTCGTACTCGAGGTACTCGATGTTGTCGTCAGACGAGAAGTCCTCGCCCTCGGGGATGCGCATCGTGAACGTCTCGTAGGTGTCGAGGTCCATGACCTGCGCGTCGTTCCCCGAGACGGAGACGACCTGTCCCTGCTTCCGCTGGATGATCGGGACCCAGACCTTCGCGTCGACCGGCTGGGAGAGCGAGCGCTTCTTGTCGTCGAAGACGCCCTTGCCCTCGACGCGCGCCTTGGCGCTGCCGTGTTTCCCGGGTTTCGCTGTGCTGTAGTGGTTGATCTTGCAGGGCGAACTGTCCATCATCACGTAGCTGCCCTCCTGGAGTTCGCGAACCTGCTTCTGCTCTCGCGGCATGCCCGCTACTTTCTCCGGCGCGTGTATAAACGGTTTGGAACGGCGTTGTGCGGGGCGGACCGGGACCGTTTCGACCGGGGTCGAGACCGTCCCGACCGGGGGCCGGCTACGGGTCCATCTCGTCGACGTACTCCTCCGGCTCGTCCTCGTCGTCCGCGTTCCCGTCGGGCGGGACGAACCGCCCGGTGAGGAGGTAGCTCGCGACGAACAGCCCGATGAAACCGACCCCGACCGCCGCCGTCGTCCGGACGACGAACGGGAAGTCGATCCACCAGAGCGCGCGGTCGGCGATCGCCATGACGACGACGGCGACGAACAGGGCCTTCTGCTCGTCGGTCGGGTCGCGGACGAAGCCGACGACGTCCTCCTTGAGGTCCTCGAAGAACCCCATCTCAGGCACCCCCGTCGGCGCCGGCGTCGCCCGCGCCCGCGGCGGCGCGCTCGCCGCCCTCGATCACGCGGCTCACCCGTCGGAGGCCCTCCTCCAGCTCCTCGGTCGGGAGCCCGAACCCGATCCGGAACCGGTCCGGGAACCCGAACAGGCCGCCGGGCGCGAGCACGACGCTCTCCGTCTCGACGACGGTCCGGCAGAACGCCTCGGCGTCGTCGAAGCCGTCGGGGACCGTCACGAACCCGTTGACGCCGACGGGGTCGTGCCAGTCGAGGCCGCGGTCGTCGAGCCAGTCGGCGACGATCGCGCGGTTCGTCGCGGCCAGCTCGCGGTTCTCCTCTAAGATCCGGGACTCGCGTCGACCGAGCGCCTGCTTCGCGACGTGCTGGCCGAACAGGCTCGGCGAGATGGTGGTGTAATCCTTCCACCGCCAGGCGCGCTCGACGACCGCCTCGGGGCCGGCGACCCAGCCGAACCGGAGGCCGGCGAGCCCGTACGCCTTCGTGAGGCTCGTCGTCGAGATGCCGTGAGACCCGAGGCTCGCGACCGGCGGCCGCGGGTCGTCGGCGAGCAGGCGGTACACCTCGTCGCAGAGGAGGTAGGCGTCGTGATCGACCGCGGCGTCGTAGACCGCCCGCACCGCCGCCTCGTCGTGGTACCGGCCGGTGGGGTTGTTCGGATTGTTGACGACGATCACGGCGGTGTCGTCGCGGGCCGCGTCCGCGACCGCGTCGGGGTCGAGCTCCCACTCCGGCGGCTCCAGCTCGACCCGGGTCACCTCGCCGAACGCGTCCGGGACGGCGTGCAGCGCCTGGTAGGTCGGGGTGACGACGACCGCGTGGGTGCCGGAGCCGACGGGCGAGTCGGCGTCGGGGCCCTCGGCGTCACCGAGCAGCGAGAGGAACGTCAGGAAGTTCGCCTCCTGGGTCCCGCAGGTGAACAGCACCTCGTCGGCGCTCCGGCCGTACCGGTCGCCGACCGCCGCGCGGAACTCGGGGTCCCCGTTCGTCGGGATCACGTAGTCGAGCGTCCCGGGGTCGAGGTCGAACCGGCTCGCGTCCAGCGACCGGATCCCGCTCTCGGCCAGCATGATGTCGGCCTCGTGCTCGTACTCCGCGAACCAGCGTTCGAGGCCGAACGGGTCGATGCGCATACGGGACGTGGGAGTGGCGCGAGGTTAGGTGCTACGGTTGCTCGCGCTCTCGACCCGATCGGCGAGCGCGTCGGGCCCGTCCACCGGCACCGCTTTCCGGCCCCCGGCCCTCCCACGAAGCGTCCAATGCCCCCGACAGATCCGCCCACCGCGCTCGCCGACGCGCCGCACCTCTCGACCCGACGGCTCGACGACCTCGCCGAGCGCGTGCGCCGCGCGGCGCCCGGCGAGAGCGACCCGTTAGACGCCGCCGTCGACGTGTTCGCGCCGGCGACGACCGAGCGGATCGGTTCGGTCCCGGACTGCGACGGCGACGACGTCGCCGCCGCGGTCGAGCGCGCCCGGGCGGCGCAGGCCGAGTGGGCCGAGACCCCCCCGACCGAGCGCGCGGCCGTGATCGACCGGTTCGGCGACCTCGTGCTCGACCGCCGCGAGGAGCTCCTCGACCTCCTCCAGCTGGAGACCGGGAAGTCGCGCCGGACGGCGGTCGAGGAGCTGTTCGACGTGCCGGCCGGCTGCGCGTACCTCGCGGACGAGGCGCCCGGCGCGCTCGCCGACGAGCGCCGGCGCGGGGCCGTTCCGGGGCTCTCGACCGCGACGGTCACGTACGACCCGGTCGGCGTCGTCGGCGTGATCTCGCCGTGGAACTACCCGCTGACGCTGTCGATGGCGGACGCGCTCCCGGCGCTCGCCGCGGGCGACCCGGTCGTCTGCAAGCCCGACGAGAAGACGCCGTACGGGGCGCTCGCGCTCTCGGAGCTGCTGGAGATCGCCGGGCTCCCCGACGACCTCTTCCAGGTCGTCACGGGCGAGGGGGCGACGGTCGGGCCCGCCCTGATCGACGCGGTCGACTACGTCGCGTTCACCGGGAGCACGGAGACCGGTCGGACCGTCGCCGAGCGCGCGGGGCGGAACCTGATCGGCTGCTCGCTGGAGCTCGGCGGCAACAACCCCCTCGTCGTGCTCGGCGACGCCGACGTCGACGAGGCGGCCCGCGGCGCGGTCGACGCCTGCTTCTCGAACGCCGGCCAGCTCTGCCTCTCGGCCGAGCGGATCTACGTCGAGGAGCCCGCCTACGAGCCGTTCCTCGACGCCTTCGTCCGGGAGACGGAGGCGATCGCGCTCGGCACCGGCTACGACTACGACGCCGACCTCGGCTCGCTGATCGACGCCGACCAGCTCGACCGCGTCCGGGGCCACGTGGCGTCGGCCCGGGAGGCGGGCGCGACCGTCAAGACCGGGGGGCGTCACCGCCCGGACGTGGCGCCGTACTGCTACGAGCCGACGGTCCTGACGGGCGTCGAGCCGGACGCGACGGTCGCCTGCGAGGAGACGTTCGGCCCGGTGGTCGTCGTGACGCCGGTCCCGGACGAGGCCGCGGCGGTCGCCGCCGCCAACGACTCGCCGTACGGGCTCAACGCGAGCGTGTGGACCGCCGACCGCGAGCGGGGCGCCCGGGTCGCCCGCGAGGTCGACTGCGGCACCGTCAACGTCAACGACGGCTTCCTCGCGACGTGGGGGGCTGTCGACGCGCCGATGGGCGGGGTCGGCGACTCGGGGCTCGGCCGCCGCCACGGCCCCGAGGGGATCCGGCGGTACGCGGAGTCGCGGACGGTGGGGGTATCGCGCGTCGGCCCGCTCGGCTTCCCCGACCGGATCCCCACCGACTGGTTCGTCCGCGGCGCGTTCGCGGCGACCGCGCTCGGGCGGCGGGCGAGCCGGGGGGTGCGGCGGCTGAAAGAGCGGGTCGGCCTGCGGTAGCTCGGGCGGCGGCGGGGACGGAGCTGGCCCGGCGACCTCCGGATTCAAGTCCGTCGCCCGCCACGTGACACCATGGCAGGACCGGACCCGGCCGAACTGCGGCGGGTCGTCGAATCGTTCCCCGCGGCGGCAGAGGGCGACGGGGCGAACCGCTCGGGCGCCGACGGCGACCCCCTCGACCGCGTCGACGACCTCCTCGACGGGACGTACGGCAGGCTGACGCGCGAGTGGTACCCGGAGCTCGGGGCGCTGACCGAGCGGTACGCCGACGGCGAGATCCTCCGCGAAGACGTGCTCGAACACGTCGAGGCGGTGCCGTCGTTCCGGCTCTCCGACGGCGCCGCGCCGCTCCCGGCGAAGCGCCGGGCGCTCGCGGCGGCCGACGAGGCGGCCGACGAGGTGGCGGCGATCGCGGGCTGGTACGCGACGGTGCGGTCGGCCCTCGACGACGACCCGGACGACCTGACGCGGTTCGAGCGGCTGCTTCACGACTTCGGCTACGTACTCGCGCACGGGCTCTTCCTCGGCGCGTCGTCGCCGAAGCGGGTCGTTCGGCGGCTCCGGCTGGCGTACCGGTCGGTGGGCGTCGACATCGACGAGACCGGGAGCGAGGCCGGTGCCGAGCGGACGGAGTTCACCTGTCCGTACCGCGGGGTGGGGGCCCGGATCTACGGCGAGAAGTGGGTGTGTCACGAGAAGCTTGACCGCGTCGACGACGGCTACGTGACGTACCTCGCGGAGCGGGGGATCGACTACCAGCGGCCGCGGGACTGCGACGGGAGCGAGCGGTGTTACTCCACCGTCGCGCGCGACGGCCCGGAGCTGTGGTGGCCGAAGACGCCCCCCGCCGCGGTCCGCGCCCGGTCGTGACCCGGGACCGTCGGCGCCCGCGGTCGCGGTCGGCGGCGTCGAGGTCGGCCGCGGGGACGGGCGAGGCGCGCCCGGGCGGCGATCCTCCCGCGGCGGCCGACGACGAGCGCGTCGCACGCCGGATCCAGCGCGGCTACGGCGCGTGGGCGCGGGTCTACGACTGGTTCGCGCGGGCGACCGCCTCGGTCGGGGGCGTGCGGGCGGGCTGCGTCCGCGCGCTCGACCTCGACCCGGGCGACACGGTCGTCGAGTTCGGCTGCGGGCCCGGCGTCAACGCCCCCGCCCTTCGAGAGGCCGTGGGCCCGACCGGGCGCGTCGTCGGCGTCGACATCACCGGCGCGATGCTCGACCGGGCGCGGGGGCTGGCGGAGCGTCGCGGGTGGGAGAACGTCGCGTTCGTGCGGGGCGACGCGACCGACCCGCCGGTCCGGTCGGCCGACGCGGTGCTCGCGACGTTCGTCACGTCGCTGTTCCCGGACCCGTACGCGGTCGTGAGCGACTGGTGCGACCTGGCCGACGGCGTCGTCGTCGCGGCGTTCGCGCCCCGAGGGAGCCGCCCCGCGAACGCCGCCCTCGCCGCGTTCGCCCGACTGAACGGGCGGCTGTTCGACCTGGACTCGGACGACCCGCTCGAACGGTTGGACGCGCGGACGGCGGCGGCGGGGCGGGCGCTCGCGGACCGGACGGGGACCGTGAGCGAGGAGCGGTACCTGTTCGGGACGATCACGGTGCGCGCCGGGCACGGGAGTTCGGGCGACCGCCGCGAGTGACTGAGCGCCGCCGACCGGGGCGGACGAGACGCGGGCGGAACGCAACGTTTAGCGCGCCCCCGAACGCAGTGGGCGGCATGCGCTTCTTCGAGACCCTCGCGGCCCGGATCGAGTCGACGGACAGCGTCGTCTCGGTCGGGCTCGACCCGGACCCGAGCCGGCTTCCCGAGTTCGTCGCCGACGCGGACCTGCCGCGCTGGGCGTTCAACCGCCGAATCATTGACGCGACCCACGAGCACGCGGCCTGCTACAAGCCGAACGCCGCCTTCTACGAGGACGCCGACGGCTGGCGCGCGCTCCGAGAGACGATCGCCTACGCCCACGGCAAGGACGTCCCGGTCCTCCTCGACGCGAAGCGCGCCGACATCGGCAACACGACGCGGCGCTACGCCGCGGCGCTCGACGACGCCGACGCGATCACCGTGAACCCCTACCTCGGCCGCGACTCCCTCCAGCCGTTCCTCGACCGCGCGGAGAAGGGCGTCTTCGTCCTCTGTCGCACCTCGAACCCGGGCGGCAGCGACCTCCAGGACCTCGAGCTCGCCTCCGGCGAACCCCTCTACGAGCGCGTCGCGGCGCTCGCGGACGTGTGGAACGGGAACGACAACGTCGGGCTCGTGGTCGGCGCGACCGCGCCCGAGGAGCTGGCCGAGGTCCGCGAGGTCGTCCCCGAAATTCCCTTCCTCGTCCCCGGCGTCGGCGCGCAGGGCGGCGACTCGGAGGCCGCGGTCGAGCACGGGCTCGCCGACCGCCCGGACGCCGCCGTCGACGTGGGGCTCGTCAACTCCTCGCGCGGGATCATCTTCGCCGGCGAGGAGTCGAGCCGCCCGGGCGACGAGGCGACCTACTTCGGCGCCGCCGGCGACGCGGCGAAGCGGCTCAAGAAGCGACTGAACCGGCACCGGTAGGGGCCCGCGGCGGTCGCGTCGGTCCCGGCGCTCACTGCTGCCGCCCCCGCGTACACGCCGCGCAGGCGCTCACGGTCCCGTTCCAGTGGTCGTCGCAGACGCCGCGCCCGCACCGCGGGCAGGCGTGGCGGGCCTGCGCCGCCTCGCACACCTGACAGAGTCCGGCGACGCTCATGAGTCGATCTCCGGTCGCGTGCCTTATGAGGGTCCGGGTCGACCCGACCGTATGCGCCAGTTCGTCGTCGTCGGCCACGAGGCGCCGACCGACCCGGACGCGATCTCGCTGTCGGACCTGCCGGGCGCGGGCCGGCTCGACCTGCTCTGTCGGTGCGTCGCGACCGGCGTCTTCCTCTCGCACGGGATCCGCGAGGCGGTGCGGGTCCACCTCGTCGTCGGCGACGCGCTCACGGTCACCTTCGACGCGGACAGCCTCCGGCACCTCCACCCGGACGAGCGCAACGTCGCCGCCCGGATCCGCGACGCGCTCGCCGCGAAGCCCGACGCGATCGGGCACATGCCCGCCGACGTCTCGCCCGGCGTCGAGCTCCGCCGGATGGGGCTGACGGCGACCCTCGACCGACTGCTCGACGCGGGCGGCACCGCCGGCACCGGCGGTGCGTCGACCGACCCGACGCTCGTCCAGCTCCACGAGGACGGCGACCCCCTCGTCGACGCCGCGCCGCCCGAGGACCCCGTGTTCGTCCTCTCGGACCACCGCGATTTCACCGACC
The DNA here is from genome assembly GCF_024494565.1 of Halorubrum rutilum. Next base: position 475,860 of record NZ_JANHDN010000002.1, on the reverse strand, counting down.
GAGAGGAGACCGCGCTCGCCGAGCGCGCGGAGCGCCGGGTGCGCGTCGGGCCCAAACTGCTCCACGCCGACCACGCCGTTTCGGTCGTCCACAACTGGCTCGACACCGATGGGTACGAGTCCTACTGACCGGCGGACCACGACCGCGCCCGCGACCGACGACCGGTTCGCGGTCCCCCTGCGCGGGGTCGCCGTCGACCCCGAGACGCGCTGCGCTCACTGGGACGACCCCGTCGACGTGATCGCGCTCCGGTTCGGCTGCTGTGAGGCGTACTACCCCTGCGACGCCTGCCACGACGCGGCCGCCAACCACGAGGCCGAGCCGTGGCCCCGCGACCGCTTCGACGAGCCCGCCGTGCTCTGCGGGGTCTGCGGCGCGACACTCACCGTCCGCGAGTACCTCGACGGCGACGAAGAGGGGCAACGCGCCCCTGACAGCGAGAGGGGCGGTCCCTCGGGCGACGACGCCTGTCCGCGCTGTGACGCCGCGTTCAACCCCGGCTGCCGGAGGCACCGCGACCGGTACTTCGAGACGTCGACATCCGGCGGTGAAAGCGAGAACGACAGCTTATAAATGACAACGTAGCGCGGCGGCGCGTGCCGGTGAGCGCCCGGAGGGCGCGAACCGCACGCGCGAGGGACGCGGCGACCGGAGCGAAGCGGAGGGAGCCGCGAGGCTGGGGAGGCGTGAGGCTGCGGTGCCGTCGAGGGTGGGAGGACTCAAAAGGGCAGCCTCCCGGCTGGGGCTTTGGGGTAGTGGTAGTTCGCCGTCGGTCCGCGATCAGACGATTATGAGCGAGCGACTGGGACCTCAAGAGCCCGCAATGCCTACGAATTCACGGACGATCTGACCGACTGCCGCGCGGCCGAGTCCCCTCGGTCGTCCCCCGTTTCGGAAAGGTTAAAAGAGCGAACGGCCTTCTATCAAGTGCGGGCCGGTGGGGTAGCTTGGTATCCTTCGGCCTTCGGGTGGCCGTAACCACGATTCAAATTCGTGCCGGCCCACTTCTCCCGCATCCGTTTTTAAGACCGCACAGAGACATCCGACCGCATACCTGCGTGTCGCCCCCGATCGCTCTCTGTATCGATACGTATGAGACGGGTCCGCACGCCCCCGGATCCCATCCCTCCTTTAACAAGCTTCAAGTCCGCCGCTGGCCGGGTGTAACACGAATGAAGCTCTTCGCCTCTGCGTCGGACAGACGGCGGGGGATCCTCGCCGCCGTCGCCGTCGCGGTCGGCTTCGTCGCCCTCTACCTCTTCGTCCGCGAGTACGCCGCGTTCCTGATGGACGCCGAGGCGCTCCGCCTCTGGCTCCGGCAGTTCGGCGTGCTCGCCCCGCTCGTGTTCGTCGCCATCCAGGCGATCCAGGTGATCGTCGCGCCGGTCCCGGGACAGGTCGTCGCCCTCGTCGCGGGGTACCTCTTCGGGCCGCTCGCCGGCACCGTCTACAGCGTCACCGGGGTGCTCATCGGGAGCGCGATCGCGTTCTCGCTGTCGAAGCGCTACGGCCGGTCGTTCGTCGAGGACGTGCTCCACGAGGACGTCGTCGAGCGCTTCGACGGCTTCGTCGAGACGGTCGGGCTCCCGGGCCTGTTCGCGTTCGTGATCATCCCCGGGCTCCCGGACGACGCGATCTGCTTCCTGAGCGGCCTCACGAAGTGGCGGCTCCCCGCGTTCATGGGCGTCATCGCCGTCGGCCGGCTCCCCGCGTACGTGCTCACGGTGTACGCCGGCGGCGAGCTCGCGAGCGGGCGCTTCCTCTCCGGGATCGCGCTCATCCTCGTCGTCGTGCTCGCGTCGGTGATCGGCTACTACAAGCAGGAGGCGATCCGCGACGTCATCGCCCGGGTCGAGCCGCGGCTCCCGTTCTGACCGGGGGCTTGGCGTGCCCGTACCACCACCGTACCACCACCGTACCGCGGTCACCCCCACGTCCACTGCGAGTCGAGCGCGAAGCGGTAGAGCCCGCTGACGAAGATGGCCATCACGTTGGCGACGAGGTACATGATCCCGCCCCACTCCACGAGCCCGTAGAGGATCCCGAGCTGGATCGGGATCGCGGTCCCGCGCACGAGGTTCGTCTTGAGCATGCCGCGGAGGTACTGGCCGACGCCCGTGTGCTGGGTCGCCTCGAACGTCCATGCGTTGTTGAACACGTACGACAGGAGGATCGTGATCTCGATGGCGATCGTCGCGCCGATCAGGTAGTTGAGCCCGGCGGCGTCGACGAACGCCCACAGCAGGCCCTGCTGTATCCCGGCGGTGAACGCGCCCACAATGACGAACCGGCGCATCTGGACGGCGATCGGGCCGCTGCGGAGGTTGCGGAGGAACGCCCGGACCATCACCGGTAGCCGAGCGCCTCGAGCCGGGCTTCGAGGTCCTCGTCGACCTCGTCGTCCCCGGCGGCGTCGGCCTCCCGGTCGCGGAGCTCGGCGACGTGGTCGGCGGCGATTGGCGCGAACCGCTCGACGACGGCCAGCTCCTCGTCGGTCGGGTCCGCGGAGCGATCCATCTGCTGGGTCGGGTCGGAGGGGCAGTGGTACAGCTCCGTCTCGCCCGTGTCCGCGTTCTCGATGTAGGTCCACTCCGCGTCCCGGACGCTCACGAGGAGGTCGCCGTCGGCCATCGACCGCGGGATCGGCTGCTCGGTCACCTCCTCGCCGCGGACGGTGACGGAGACGACGGGGTCCTGGTCGGGCTCGGCGTCGCCACGGACCGCGGGCGCGACCGACTCCCCGCGCCACTCCGGCGGCGACTCGACGCCGAAGAGGTCGGCCACGGTCGGCGGGACCGCGTCGAGCCCGACGTGTTCTGACACGCGCCCGCCGTCCTCGCCGGGGACGTTCACGACGAGCGGGACGCGGACCAGCTCGTCGTACAGCTTCGGGTAGTGCGCGAGGTGGCCGTGCTCCTGGAACTCCTCGCCGTGGTCGCCAGCGACCACGATCGCCGTCTCGTCGGCGACGCCGGCCGCCTCCAGCGCGTCGAGCACGCGCCCAACGCTGTCGTCGACCTGCTTGACGGTCGCCTGATACAGCGTCCGGAGCTCGCGGAGGGTCCGCTCGCCGACCTCCAGCCCGAGGCTCGTCCGGGTGTGCGCGTGGAGCATCCGGTGGGTCCCGACGAGCCCGTCCGACACCTCGCGGATGTACCGCGGCGCCGGGACGTACGGCGTGTGGGTGTCCATGTAGTGGGTCCACAGGAAGAACGGGCCGTCCGTCTCGTCGATGAACTCGGTGGCGGCGTCCTCGACGTCGAACATCCGCGAGGCGTCGAGGAAGGGGCGCTCGTCGCTCTCCCCGCGGAGCTTGGAGCCGAGCCGGCGGAACGGCGAGGCGAACAGCTGGATCCACGCCTCGACCGTCGGGTGCGCGGCGAGGTACCGGCTGTACCGGCTCGACCCGACGCTGGTGACGAACGGCTCGAACTCGTCGAACCCCTCGGGATACCCCCAGTGAGACGTGAGGAAGCCGTTGGCGGCGTTGAACCCCCCGGTCGCGATACCCGCCTCGGAGAGCACGGAGGCGAGGGTCCGCGCGCCTTTCACGCCGATGTCGCCGTTCCGGGCGAACACCGGCTCCGACGCGAGGATGGAGGGAAACGAGAAGGGGGTCCAGTTCCCGGTCGCGAACGCTCGGTCGAAGACGGTCCCGTCGTCGGCGAGGTCGGCGAGCACCGGCGAGATCCGGTCCGCGTCGTACGGCGCGATCGCGTCGGCCCGCAGCGAGTCGATCGTGACGAGGACGACGTTCGAGACCGCTCGCTCCGCGTCGGCCGGGGGCGATCGGTTCGGGCCGGACGAGTCCGAAACGGTCTCGTCCGAGGGTGACGTGTCCGGTGCCATGGTATGCGACGGGTGTCCCCGGCGTCGCGGCGCCGCGGGACGGTCCGACCGGTCGCGCCGCGAGCACCCGGCGGTCCGATCGGGGCGGGGGTCGACATCGGGGCGCGAGCCGGCGGCCGGCCCGCGCCTCGTCGACCGCGCGTCGGCGACGCGAGTATATCCCAGAGAGCGCCTGCCAGCGGCTTGAGGATTTCGATCTCGGAGACGGCGGGAGCGTACCGGAGGCGGAGTGACCGTCCCGGAGACGACGGGGGCGTACCGGAGGCGGCGGGAGCGTAGCTATTTGCCGCGGGCGCGCGAAGCGGAACGCATGAGCGACGCGACGACCGAGGCGGTCCGCGGGGTCGACGCCCTCGACGCCGACGTCCCGGACGACGAGGTCCCCGAGTCGGTGCCGGGCGAGTCGCGGGCGGTCGAGACGAACGGCGTCCGGCTCCACGTCGTCGAGGCGGGCCCCGAGGACGGGAAGCTGCTCGTCCTGCTCCACGGGTTCCCCGAGTTCTGGTACGGCTGGCACGAGGCGATCGCGGCGCTCGCCGACGCGGGCTACCGCGTCGTGGTCCCCGACCAGCGCGGGTACAACTGCTCCGAGAGGCCGCCGCGCGTGAGCGACTACCGGATCGGCGAGCTCGCCCGCGATGTCGTCGGCGTGATCGACGCGTACGGCCGCGACATCGCCGCCGTCGCCGGTCACGACTGGGGCGCGGCGGTCGGGTGGTGGCTCGCGCTCCATCACGCCGACCGGATCTCCGAGTTCGTCGCGGTCAACGTCCCGCATCCGACCGTCTTCAGGGAGACGCTGCGGACCTCGTGGGACCAGCGGCTCAAGAGCTGGTATATGCTCGCGTTCCAGCTCCCGAAGCTCCCCGAGGCCGTCGCCGGCGCGGGGAACTGGCGGCTGGCCGTCCGCGGACTCCGCGACTCCAGCAATCCGGGGACGTTCAGCGACGAGGACATTCGACGCTACCGCCGCGCGTGGAACCGCGAAGGCGCCTTCGAGGCGATGGTGAACTGGTACCGAGCGATCGTCCGGGACCGCCCCGAGCCCGAACGCACCCGCGTCGAGGTCCCGACGCTGGTGATCTGGGGCGCGAAGGATCGGTTCCTCACCAAGCGGATGGCCGGCCGGAGCGTGGAGCGCTGCGCCGAGGGCCGACTGCTGACCCTCGACGCCGCGACGCACTGGGTCGTCCACGAGGAGCCGCACCGGGTCGCGGAGGCGATCGCCGACCACGCCGACCCCCTCCCGCCCGGCGCTCGCGAGTAGCGCCCGCCACGACGCTTTTGTATCGACGGGACCACGGTCGGCCATGACGCTCGACAGATACGCCGACGCCGTCGACGACCTCGACCCCGCGCCGGGCGAGGTGGAGACCGCCGAGCTCGTCGTCACCGACGACGTGCTCGTCAAGGCGTTCGCGCTCGGCCCGGACGCCGCCGTCGACCCGCACGAGCACGCCGACGCGACCAACGTCTTCCACGTGATCGAGGGGGAGCCGACCGTCGTCAGGGAGGGGACCGAGGCGGCGCTCGCGGCGCCCGCGGTGGTCCCGAACGAGCGCGGCGCGGTCCACGGCGCACGCAACGACACGGACGAGCGGGCCGTGCTCACGGCGAGCCTCTGTCCGCTCTCCTGATGGACGGCGAGATCGACCCCGAGGAGCTGGCGGCGCTCCTCGACGGCGAGGGCGAAGATCCCCCGGCCGACCTCCGGATCGTCGACATCCGCGACCGGCGGGCGTTCGATCGCGGCCACCTCCCCGGAAGTGAGCCCGTCCCGTTCCCGGAGCTGACGACCCGGATCGAGGAGCTGGCGGGCGCCTCCCGGATCGTGACCGTCTGCCCGCACGGAGTCGCCAGCCGACAGGCGGCCCAGCTGATCGGGAGCTACGCCGGCGTCGAGGACGCGCGCGTCGAGAGCCTCCGGGACGGGATCGAGGGGTGGGAGCGCGCCGGGGAGGAGCTGATCGCGACGCCGGACGGGGAATCCGATCGGGGAGGCGACGCCGACGATCCGACCGACGAGGGGCCCGAGGCGCCGTTCTGATCAGGGGTCGCGTCGGCCGAGCAGCCCGGCGGCGGCGACCACCGCGACGGCTGCGACGACAATGCCGAATCCGGGCGCGCCGTCGTCGGTCGCGCCGCCGCCGAGGCCCTCGCGCTCGACCGTGACGGTCGTCGACGCCTCGTCCTCGGGGCCGGCGACGCTCACGGTCACCTCGCGGTCGCCGCCGTCGGTTCCACCGGTTTCCCCCGGCTCTCCGAGCGTGACGTTCCGGGCGATCGTCGTCTCGTCGTTCGAATCGAGTCGTACGGGGACCGCGGCGACCGTCTCGCCGTCGACGCGGAACTCGACGTCGCCGCCGGCGGGGAGCCCCGCGTCGTTGGCGACGGTCGCGGTCACGCGAACCGAGTCGCCGGCGCTCGCGCGGTCCGGGTCGGCCGAGACGTCGCGGACCGACGGCGGCGCGGGCTCGGAGACGACGACGGACAGCCGCTCGCCGGCGATCCGGACGGCGTACTCGCCGGGCTCCGGGAAGGCGTGCTCGAAGCGCTCGGTCGTCTCCGCGCCGGCGTCGACCGAGCCCGTCCGGGTCGCGACCGCGTCGCCGTCGACCGTCAGCGCGAGGTCGTACTCGCCCGCGGCCCCGCCCGTGTTGGCGACGTCGACGTCGACCGCGAGCGCCTCTCCCGCGACGAGCTCGACCGGGTCGCGGACCACGGGCCGGTCGCGGTACTCGCCGGTCGCGCGGACGCCGTCGGCGGCGACCGCGTAGCCGACGCGCGCCGGCGTCTCGCCGAACGCCTCGGCGTGGGCCGCGCGGTCCCACGTCTCGGGGGCCTCCCGCGCGGTCGTCAGGCGCTCGGCCTCCGCGCGGACCGCGGCGGCGGTCTCGGCGTCGGCGCCGTCGGCCGCGGCCGCCTCGATCGCGTCAAGGACGTCGCCGTTGCCGACCGGCTCCCCCGCGGCGTTCAGCTCGCGGACGACCGTCGCGAGCGAGGCGCTCCCGTCTGTCGCGACGCGGAGCCGGCGGTCGATCTCGCCGACGACGAGCGCGCCCTTGGTGTAGTCCGGGTTCCGCTCCCACGTCCCGGGGTCGGCGAGCACCGCCGAGGCGTCGGGGTCGCGCTCGCCGCGGGCCAGGGTCGCCTCGAACTCGTCGAAGTCGGCGGCGCCGCGCTCCAAGGCGAACAGCGCGGCGTAGTACGTCGCGCTCGCCTCGGTGATCCAGCGGCCGCTCGCCTCGGTCCGGAACGCCTGCCGCGTGTGGACGTACTCGTGGGTCCAGACGTCGTCGGCCGTGCCCGCCGGCTCCGCGTCGCGGACCCACAGGTCGGCGTCGCCGAGCTGGAGCCCGCGGACGCCCCACGAGACGCCGTCCGTGGGGGCGGCGACCGCGAACACCGTCTCGTCCCTCGCGCCGACCTGCAGCGCGGTCGACGCCGACTCGAAGGCGTCGAAGACCTCGTCGGGGGTCGCCTCGGCGTCGGCCGCGGCGGGGACGATCAGCCGGTAGCGCTGTCCCCCGGCCTCGCGGACGCGCTCCTCGTGGGGGCCGAGGAACGCCATCGCCCCCGAGGCGGCCCCCTCGCCGTCGACGACGTTCTCGCGCGTCAGCCGGACCTGGCCCTCGTACCGTCCGGTGTACGACCAGACCGAGCTCGTCCGCGGCGTCCTGACCAGCGCCCACTCCCCGGTGTCGACGAATCGATAGGTGCCGCGGGCGCCGAGCGGTCCCGTCTCCTCGACGGTGTCGTTGGCGTCGATCGCGTAGCTGAGCGACGGGGTCGCCGTCTCGCCGTCCCACTCCCAGACGGACTCGCCGGGGGCGACGTCGCCGGCCCGCTCGAACCCGTCCGGCTCGACCGCGGCGCCGTTCGCGCTGAGCAGGGTCACCCGGAACTCCGTCACTCGGTCGGGGAGCGCCGCCCGCGTCGTCACCCCGATCGTCCCGGGCTCGGCGGTCAGGGACAGCTCGTTCCGCAGGCGGATCGCGTCGGCGTCGGCGACCTGACTCGCGGCGGCGTCGGCGACCCGCGTCGCGTCTTCGTCCCGGTCCCCGGCCGCGACCGAGACGCTCGTCTCCCCGTCGAGCGACTGGGGGCCGACCGACCCGTGAAAGGTGCGCTCCCCCGCGGCCTCCGCGCCCCCGACCGCGACGCCCCCGGTGAGGGGGAGCGCCGCGACGAGCAGGACGGCGGCGAGCGAGGCGACGACGACCGACCGAACCGCGGGGTCCGAACCCGACCGTGTCATGAATTCACTACCGCGCGTCGCGGTGATAGGCCTGTCCCCCGCGGCAGCGAGGTCGGGGCGGAGCGGAGCGTCGGATCGGGGGGCGTCGACCGGGGGCGTCAGACCGGTGCGAGCCGTCAGATCGCGTGGACCCGAGCGGTCCAGAAGTCGCGGAAGGCGTCTTCGAGGGCGGCCTTCGGCTTCCCCGTCGCGTCCGAGACGTCGGTGACGTCGGCGCGCTCGCGGACCTCGCCGAGGGCGCTCCGCTCGCCGACGGCGATCACGCGGTCGACGTCGTCCGCGTCGGCGACGGCCGCCAGCTCCCGGTTCGCCTTCTTCAGGTGGTCGTCGATCTGGCCCTCGCGGCGGCGCTCGAAGCGCCCCTGCGAGAACCCCCCCTTCGAGTGGGCCTCCTTCACGTCGGAGGTGAACCCCTCGAAGGCGACGCGCTCACGCCCCTCGTAGGTGCCGAGCGCGAACGTGTCCGAGCGGACCACCGCGAAGGCGAACCGGCCGGTCGGCCGGAACCACGCCGCCTCCAGGCGGAACGCGTCGGCCCACCGGTCGAAGGGCTCGGGCTCGATCGGGGGCGCGATCGCCGCGCTCACGGCGCCCGAGTCGTCGGCGAGGACGACCGCGGGCGCGGCCCGCCGAACCAACCGGGTGCGGTCGCCGAACCACTCGGAGACGCTCGTCGGCACCGCGTCGTCGCTCGGGACGAACGCCGTGAGCAGCCCCTCCGGGTCGTCGCTCTCCACGGCCCGAAACCGGTCGAGGATGTCCGACAGGCGCGGGCCGCGGGCGTCGCTCACGCGCCGGAACTCGACGGACGCCTCCTCGCCCTCCGCGCGGCTCAGGCGCTCCTCCAGCGACTCGATCCGGTGTTCGAGCTCGTTGACGCGCTCCTCGGCGCGCTGGCGGTCGGCGACCGCGTCCGAGCGGCGCTCCTCCTCGGCCTCCGCGCGGCGTTCGAGGTGGCGCTTCTCCTCCTCTAACTCCGCGATCCGCTCCTTCAGCTCGGCGCGCCCGAGCAGCCTGTCGATCATACCCGAACGGCGACCCCCGGCGACCTAAAAGGTGCGTCTGTGGCGGGAAGAATCTCGAAACAAGTTATAAACCGTCGCGGTGGCGCGCCCCGGTGAGCGGCCCGAAGGGCCGCGAGCCGACGGTGCGAGGGAGTCGGTCGCCCGGAGCAACGCGAAGGGCGACCGACGAGGCTGGGGAGGCGTGAGGTGCCGTGCGGTGCCGTGCGGGGCGGGTCTCAAAGGGGCAGCCACGAGGAGCGCGCAGGCGACGTAAGTACCGCAAGGAGCGAACGGAGTGAGCGACCGAGGAACGCAGCGAGCGTGCGCGCTCCTCGTGGCTGGGGCTTTGGAGGTGTCACCCGCCGATCCGCGGTCAACCGTTTATAAACAGACGGCTGGAGCTTTGGAGGGGTTTCCCACCGATCCGTGAACGACTAATTATAACCCACCAACCGGAGCGCAGATGCCACCGAAAACGAACTCAACGGAACCGGTCTCGTATCACGCGTTCACGTGCGGCTCCCAGCCCTCCCAGCGCAGCAGCGTCTCCGCCCGGTCCGCGTCCGCCAGCAGGACGTTCCGCCGGTCCGGAAGGCTCTCGTCCGCGATCTCGTGGGGGACCGCGAGCGTTCCGCTCGGCACGTCGTCGTCGCCGCCGACGGGGATGTGCCCGCCGCCGACCTTCATCACGAGGGGCGCGTCGAGCCGCTCGACCCCCTCGCCGTCCGCGTAGAGCTGCTCGTTGACGTGCTCGTGGTCGGCCCGCCGGATGACGGCGCGTTCGCCGTCGTGGGGCTCGACGTACAGTTCCCCCAGGTAGTACCCGCTCGAAAATCGCTCGAACATGCTGTGCGTGTCATCCTCTGCCACGATACTATATAAGCGTTGCCCGGAGGCCGATCGAAGTCGATAATCGGAAGAAAGCGGGGGTCGATCGAACGCGGAGCCCGCGACCCGCTACTCCCCGTCGGACCGCCGCGCGACCTCGTGACGGCCGAAGCCATATCGCAGTCGGTTCGCGAGCCGCCGGGAGAAGCGGCCCTCGTTCCGGGAGTCGAACCGCTCCGCGAGCGCCTGATAGATGAGCGGCACCGGGACCTCCTGTTCGAGCGCCTCCTCGACCGTCCACGTCCCGGTGGAGCCGCCGGCGACGTGATCGGCCACGTCGCCGAGGTCGTTGCCTTCCTCGCGGAACGCCTCCTCGCAGAGCTCCAGCAGCCACGACCGGATCACGGCGCCGTTGTTCCACGTGCGCGCCACCGACTCCGTGTCGAGGTCGTACCGGCCCTCGGCGAGCAGCTCGAACCCCTCGCCGTACGCCTGCATCAGCGCGTACTCCACGCCGTTGTGGACCATCTTCACGTAGTGGCCCGCCCCCGACTCGCCCATCCGGTCGTGGCCGGCCGGCCCGGTCGCGACCGCGTCGAAGACGGGGACCATCGCCTCGTACGCCCACGCCGGGCCGCCGACCATCAGCGAGAAGCCCGCCTCGGCGCTCGCCGGGCCGCCCGACGTGCCGCAGTCGAGGTAGGCCGCGTCCGTCCCCTGGGCGCGCCGGACCGACTCCTCGAAGTGGGAGTTCCCGCCGTCGACGACCACGTCGTCGGCGTCGAGGTGTGGCTCCAGGTCCGCGAGCGTGGCGTCGACCGCGTCGCCGGCGGGCACCATGAGCCAGATGCGCTTGCCGCCCTCGTCGCCGTCCGAGCCGTCCGAGCCGTCCAGCCGCTCGCAGAGGTCCGCGATCGAGTCGGCCGCCTCCGCGCCCGCCTCGGCCGCCGCGGCGGTCGCCTCCGCCGAGAGGTCGAACGCGACCACGTCGTGGCCCGCCGCCAGCGACCGGTCCGCGACGATCCGCCCCATCCGCCCGAGTCCGATGACGCCGAGTTCCATGCGCGAGGGGTGGCGACCGCCCGCCGTAGTGGTTCCGGTTCGGCGGCCGGCCGCGCCCCGGACCGCCGGTCGGTCCGCCGGCGGTCCGCGGCGACGCGGCTCGCGACCCCCGAACCGTTTTGCCCGCGGCCCGAGTGCCACGGCCATGCCACGCGTTAACGAGGACGAGCTCGACTGGGCGGAGACCGACCGCGGCGAGACGCGGTTCCGTCGGAAGCGGCTCGCGGAGGCGGCCGGCGGCGAGGGGATCGGCTGTAGCCTCTACGAGCTTCCGGCCGGCGCGAAGTCGTGGCCGTACCACTACCACACCGCCAACGAGGAGGCGCTCTACGTCCTCGCGGGCGAGGCGACCATCCGCCACGACGGCGAGACGCACGCGGTCGAGGCGGGCGACTACGTCGCGTTCGCGGCCGACGCGTCCGGCGCGCACCGCGTGGTCAACGAGGGCGACGAGCCGGTCCGCTACCTCGCGCTATCGACGATGACCGAGCCCGACGTGACCGTCTACCCCGACTCGGAGACGTTCGGCGTCTACGTCGGGTCGCCGCCGGGCGGCAGCGAGGAGCGCTCGCTGGAGGGGTATTACGAGGTCGACGGCGACGTCGACTACTGGGAGATGTGAGCGTCGGCTCGCGATCTCACAAGTCGATCTCGCCCTCGGCCGCGGCCTCCCGCTCCCCGAGGTGCGCCCGGAGCGCGTCGACGTCCTTGTTGCCCGCGCCGGTGTTCAGCAGGACGACGGTGTCGTCGGGACCGAACTCGCCCGACTCCGCGAGCGCGAACGCCCCCGAGACGGCGGCCGCGCAGGTCGCGCCGACCTCCAGCCCCTCCGACCGGGCGACCTCGATCGCGGCGTCGAGGATCGCGCGGTCGGTCGTCGCCACCGCCCCGCCGTCGGACTCCCGGACCGCGTCGAGGATCAGGTGGCTCGCGCCCGGGTCCGGGATCGCGATCCCGTTACAGGCCGTGTCGACTTCGTCGTTCGGAACCGGCTCGTGGCGGTCGGCGCCCGCCTCGTAGGCGTCGACGACCGGCGCACAGCCCGCCGCCTGCGCGGCGTACATCGGGACGAGCCCGTCGGTCCACCCCAGGTCGCGGACCTCGCGGGCCGCCTTGTGCATCCCGACGAGCCCGACGCCCCCGCCGGTCGGGTAGACGACCCCGTCGGGCGCCTCCCAGTCGAGCTGTTCGAGCAGCTCCAGCGCCATCGTCTTCTTCCCCTCGTGCCGGTACGGCGTGACGAACGTCTTCGCCGAGTACCAGTCGGGGTGGTCCTCCATCGCGTCGGCGTACGCCGCCCCGGCGTCGCCGATCTGCGAGCTCCCGTCCATCGGATCGGCCACCGTGAGGTCGGCGCCGTGGACCTCCGTCATCGCCTTCTGCGTGAACCCCGCCCGCGACGGGAGGAACACGTGCGCGTCGAGGTCGGCCCGCGCGGCGTACGCGGCCGCCGCCTGCCCCGCGTTGCCGGCGCTGTTCAGCGCGACCTCCTCGGCGCCGTGCTGGCGCGCGGCGGTCATCGCGAGGGACTGCCCGCGGTCCTTGAACGTCCCCGTCGGGTTCGCGCCCTCGTCCTTCAACAGGACCCGGCCGACGCCCATCGCGTCGGCGAGCGCGGGGCAGTCGACCAGCGGCGTCGCGCCCTCCCCGAGCGTCACCGCCGTCCCCGGCGCGAACGGGAGCAGCTCCGCGTACCGCCACATCGACTCGAACGGTCGCTCCGCGAGCGCCGCGGGCGTCAGGTCGACCCGGTCGTAGTCGTAGTCGGGGTCCAAGATCCCGCCGCAGTCGGGACAGCGGTGGGTCGCCGTCGCCGCGTCGAACGCCCCGGCGCAGTCGACGCACGAGAGCCCGGTGAACGCCTCCGTCGTCTCCATGGGGCCGGGGTCGAACGCGGCCCACTTCGGTCCACCGATCGCGGCGGGGGGTCGCCGACCGACCGGCGAGCGCCTTAATTCCGAAACGAATGAAGGGACAGCGGGAGGGAGGGGGACGCCGTAGCGTCGTGTGAATGCGCCGAGATCACCGCGGGACGGCGGTCGCGAGGTGGAACCGATGAGTCGGACGCGACTGCGTCTCGACCTCCCGGCCGACTCCTGGCTCGGGGCGGTCTCGCGGTCGTTCCCGGACGCGACGCTCCGGGTGACTGGAACCGCGGCCGCGGACGACGCGGACGTCACCGCGCTGGCGGTGACGGGCGTCGACCGCGCCGGCGTCGTCGAGGGGATCCGCGATCTCGACCGCGTCGACGACGTGGACGTCGTCGAGCGACGCGCGGCGGAGACCGTCGTCCGCGTCGCCGGACCGCCCCCGTCGTACGTCGCGGCCGCGCGGCGGGCCGGCGCTCCGGTCGAACCCCCCGTCGAGGTCGCGGACGGGCGGGCGACGCTCGCGGCGGTCGGCGACCGCGAGCGGCTCTCCGCGTTCGGCCGGCGGCTCGCGGCCGCGGGCGCCACGGTCGAGTCGGCGGGCGGCGACGGGCCGGAGCCGGTCCTCACCGAGGCCCAGCGCGACCTCGTCCGCGCCGCGATCGAGGCGGGGTACTACGACACGCCGCGGCGGTGCACGCTGACGGAGCTGGCCGCCGAGCGCGACATCGCCAAGTCGACCTGCAGCGAGACGCTCCACCGCGCCGAGGGACGCGTGTTACGGTGGTTCGTCGAGGAGGAGTTCGGCGCCGACGCGTCCGCCGCCGACCGCGGGGCCTCGGGCGCGCCGATCGACGGCCTCGACGACGGCTGCGAGGGCGACGCCGCCCGCGGCTCGGAGGCGACCGAGGTCCCGGCGACGGAACCGTAGCCGGCGACGGAAGCGCGACTCCGAGATCGGGTCTCGCCCGTGCTACTCCCCGTCCAGCGCCCGCCACGAGAGCCGCGGGTTCCGCGCGGCGGAGACCTGGTCGATCCGGCTCGCGGCGGTCCGGTTCGGCGCGGCGTCGAGCGCCTCGTCGGTGTCGGCGTACGCGAGGTCGAACGCCTCCGCGAGGTCGTCGAGCGACGACTTCCCCTCGATCTCGGTCGGCTCCGTCAGCATCGCCTCCGGCACCATCTCGGGCCACTTCGTCGTCGGCGGGTGGACGCCGAAGTCGAGCATGCGCTTGGCGACGTCGGCGGCGTCTCGCTCGCCCGCCGTCGCCGCGAACTCGTGGTGGAAGGGGCCGTGGGGCACGTCCAGGTCGATCCGCTCGGCGAGGTAGTTCGCGTTCAACACGGCCTTCGCGGCCGCGTCCGCGAGCCCCGCGTCCCCGAGCCGAGCGATGTACGCGTACGCCTTGATCAGCACGAGCCAGTTCCCGGCGAACCCGTGGACCTTCCCGATGGTGCGCTCCGGCTCGAAGCGCTCGTACCCGTTCGCGCCCTCGTTCTCGCGGACCTGCGGGGCCGGGAGGAACTCGGCCAGCTCGTCGACGACGCCGACCGGGCCCGCCCCGGGGCCGCCGCCGCCGTGGGGGGTCGCGAACGTCTTGTGGACGTTGTAGTGCATCACGTCGAACCCCATGTCCCCGGGGCGACCGCGGCCGAGCAGGGCGTTGAGGTTCGCACCGTCGTAGTAGAGCAGGCCGCCGGCGTCGTGGACGATCTCGGCGATCTCCGTGATGTCGCGCTCGAAGAGCCCGACCGTGTTCGGGTTCGTGAGCATGAGGGCGGCCGTGTCGTCGCCGACGGCCGCCTCCAGCGCCTCGACATCGACGCGGCCGTCGTCGCCGGAGGGGAGCTCGACCACGTCGTAGCCGGCGGTCGCGGCGGTCGCGAAGTTCGTCCCGTGCGCGGAGGCGGGGATCACGACCTCGGAGCGGTCGTCGCCGCGGTGCTCGTGGTACGCCTTCGCGACGAGGATCCCGGTGAGCTCGCCGGCCGCCCCCGCCGGCGGCTGGAGCGTCACGGCGTCCATCCCGCCGATCTCCGCGAGGAACTCCTGGAGCCGGTACCGGAGCTCCAAGTTCCCCTGCGTCGACCGCTCCGAGCGGTCCGGGTGGACCGCCGCGTTCGGGTCGGCGGCGACGTCCTCGGTGAACTTCGGGTTGTACTTCATCGTGCAGCTCCCGAGCGGGTACGGCCCGGCGTCGATCGCCCAGTTCATCTGCGAGAGCCGGGTGTAGTGGCGGGCGATCTCCGGCTCGGAGGGCGCGGGGAGCGTGAGCTCGTCCCGCGTCAGGTCGTCCGGGAGCGGGGAGTCCGCCCCGACGTCGACGGTCGCCTCGCCCTTCTCCGAGAGCAGCGGCTCCCGGACCGCCTCGGTCTCGCGCTCGTAGTTGGCCTGGTCGTGGATCACTCAGATCACCTCCTCGAACGCCGCGACGAGGTCGTCCGCCCGCCCGGCGTTCAGGTCGGTCACGCACACCTGGAGGAGGTGCTCGCCGACGACGTGGACCGCGAACCCCTCGGTCTCCAGGTCGGCGGCGATCGCCGCGGCCGGCTGGTCGACGCGCACGGCGAACTCCCGGACGTGGTGGCGGTCGTGGACCGGCGCCACCGCGCCCTTCAGCCCGTCGAGCCGGTCGGCGAGCGCGGCCGCCTCGCGGACGCAGTCGTTCGCGAGGTCGACGAGGCCGCCCGGGCCGAGCGCCGCCGCGTGGATCGCCGCGCGCAGCGCCACCCACGCCTGGTTCGTGCAGATGTTGGAGGTCGCCCGCTCCTTCCGGATGTGCTGCTCGCGGGTCTGGAGCGTGAGCGTGAACGCCCGGTCGCCGTCGGCGTCCTCGCTCGCGCCGACGAGCCGCCCCGGCACCTGCCGGAGGAACTCGTCGCTGCAGGCGAAGATCCCGAGCCCCATCCCGTCGGCGGTCGGGAGCCCGAGGGCGCTCGCCTCGCCGACGACGACGTCGGCGCCGACGCTCGCCGGCTCCTCCAGGACGGCGAGCGACACCGCGTCCGACCCGAGGACGAACAGCGCGTCGCCGTCGGCCGCGAGGTCGCCGATCGCCCCGAGGCGCTCCTCGACGCAGCCGCGGACCGTCGGGCTCTCGGCGTACACCATGACGACGTCGTCGCCGACGCGGTCGGCGAGGGCGTCGACGTCGGCGTTGCCGTCGGCCATCGGGTACGGCTCCACGGCGAGGTCGGCGCCGTCGCAGTAGTTCGCGAGCACCTCCCGTTTCCCCTCGCGGAGCTGCTCGGGCACGAGGACGGTGTCGCCCGCGGTCGACCGGACCCGGTCCGCGAGCGTCGCCGCCTCGCCGAGCGCGGTCGCGGCGTCGTACATCGAGCAGTTCGCGACCGGGAGCCCCGTCAGCTCCACGAGCATCGACTGGTACTCGAACAGCGCCTGGAGGAACCCCTGCGAGATCTCCGGCTGGTACTGCGTGTAGCTCGTGAGGAACTCCGCGCGGTCCGAGAGGTGGTCGACGACGCTCGGCACGTAGTGGCCGTAGTGGCCCCGGCCGAGGAACTCGGTCAGGTCGTCGTTCCGCGCGAAGATCCGCGAGCACTCCGCGCGGATCTCCCGCTCCGTGCGCGGCTCGATACCGAACTCGCCGTCGAAGGCGACGTCGTCCGGGATGTCGAACAGCGCCTCCTCGTCGTCGACGCCGATCGCTTCGAGCATCGCCGCGGTCTCCGCGTCGGTGTGTGGGGCGTACGGGGTCCCGCTCGTTCCGCTCATCGGTCCGCCCCCGCGTATCGGGGCGCTCGCGCGCGCCCGCCGTCGCTCAGTCGTCCGGTTCCGGGTCGTCCGTCGAAGGGTGGCGTGGTCATGGTCGTGTGTCCGGTGGTGGGTCCCGATCCGGCCCCCGGGTCGGAACCCGGTCCGCGGTCGCTACGCGATCTGCGCGTCGTACTCGTCGGCGTCGAGGAGGCCGTCGGCGTCCCCGCCGTCGACCGGCGCGACTTCGAGCATCCAGCCGTCGCCGTACGGGTCCTCGTTGACGAGCTCCGGGCGGTCGAACAGCTCCTCGTTGACGGCGACGACCTCGCCCGAGACGGGCGCGTAGAGGTCCGAGACCGCCTTGATCGACTCGACGACGCCGAACGGCTCGCCGGCGGTCACCTCGTCGCCGACCTCGGGGAGCTCGACGAAGACGACGTCGCCGAGCTCGTCCTGCGCGAAGTCGGAGACGCCGACCCGGACGGTGTCGCCGCCGGTCGTGGTCCACTCGTGCGATTCCAGGTACCGTAGCTCGTCGGGAACTTCGAAGCTCATTGGTGAAAGGGGTCGTCGTGGGGAGCTCGGACCGGCTGGCGCGGTCCGCCCGGCGCGCCCAGCCGGGTCGAACGGGTCCGTCGGGGGCGTCCGCGCGCGCCGACCGGCGGAATCCGCGGTCGAGAGGTGGTCCACGACACGTGTACTGCACCCTTTCCGCGACGGGAAATAAAAGGTATGTTCGCGGCCACCGCGTCGTTACCGCGCCGACCGCCTCCGCCCTCCGCCGCCGGTCACGACCACCGGTCGAGCCCGGTCTGGACCTGCGACTCCTCGATCCGCTCGAACCCGCGCTCGACCTCGTCGGCCGCGACGCCCCACTCGTCGACGACGTACGCGCGGGCGGCCGCGACGTCGGGGTTCACGTCGACGTCGACGTCGACGTCGGTCGCCGGCGGGTCCATGAACAGCTCGCGGATCTCGGCGGCGTTCGGGATCTCGGCGCCGCGCGCGTCGAGGACGCCCCAGAGGTCGCCGTGCTCTCTCACCGCCGTCACCGCGGTCTTGGGGCCGACGCCGTGAACGCCCTCGTTGAAGTCGGTGCCGCACAGCATGGCGACGTCGATCAGCCCCTGGCGGTCCAGGCCGAGCCCGTCGAGCGTCGCCGCGAGCTCCATCAGCTCCGGGTCGCCCTTGCTCGTGAGCTGGCGGAGGGTGGTCGGGGCGCCGAACAGCAGCGTGTCGTAGTCCTCGCTGCCGGCGTGGTCGACGGTCCCCGTCGCGGCCATGTGCGCGCACTGCGCCTCCCCCTCGGCGGGCGCCTCGACTATCGGTACGTCCAACAGCGAGAGCAGCTCGCGGGTCGTCTCCTGGATCGCGTCGGTGAGCCGCTGGGTGCGGGCCTCCAGCCGGGCGGCCTCGACCGCGTCCCCGCGCTCTTCGGCCGCGGCCCGTCGCTCCTCCGCCCGTTCGCGCTTCTCGCGGCGGTCCGCGACCTCGTCGGCCTTCAGGTCGGTGACGGCGCCGTCGAACACCATGACCGGGATCAGGTCGTGTTCGAAGAACTTCGGGAGCCCCTGTACGACGCCGATCAGGTTCGCGACCTCGACGCCGTCGGCGGTGGTGTACTTCCCCTCGGACGTCCACTTCACCGTCGTCGTGAGGTACCGGTACAGCCAGTTGTGCGCGTCGACGGCGACGACGCTCCCCTCGATCTCCTCGAAGGCGACGTCGCGGATGGCCGCGAGGTCGCGCAGGTCCGCGTTTCCCATTACGCATTCGCTGGGCGCCGCGGCTCTTAAACTATCGACTCGGGCGGCCGACCGGGCCCGGCGGCGACCCGCGCGACCGCCCCGATCCGGCTCCCGACCCTGCCGCATTGTGGGGCGTTTATGTGCGTCAGCCGACTACGATTCGGTAGCGAATGGTCTCGCCGTTCGAGGTGTTGGACGTCGACGAGGACGCCGACGAGGCCGCGATCGAGCGCGCCTACCGCGACCGGGTGAAGGAGGCCCACCCAGATCAGGGGGGGACCGTCGAGGAGTTCCAGCTCGTCAGGCGCGCCTACCGCGAGATCGACGAGCGGAGCCGAAACGGTGACGGCGCCGACGCCGCCGCGGTCGCCGACGTCGACCTGATCGACGACGAGGGCGACGCCGCCGAGGTGGACCCCGTGCGCGTCGAGTTCCTCGACTACGACGCGCTCGCCGACTACGGCTGGTCGCTCGACGACGACGACCTATTCCGGAAGGCGTCGCACGCCGACCTCGGCGCGGCCGAGCACGGGCGCCTGCTCGTCGAGCCCGACGAGAGCTTACTGGAGGCCGCGGAGAACCGCGGGTTCAGCTGGCCGTTCTCCTGTCGCGGCGGGGCCTGCGCGAACTGCGCGGTGTACCTCGTCGAGGGCGAGCTCTCGCAGCCGGCGAACCACATCATGCCGGAGGAGCTCGCGGAGCGGGGGTTCCGGCTCTCCTGTAACGGGTACCCGCTGAGCGACGAGCTGAAGGTCGTCTTCAACGTGAAACACCTCGCGGAACTCGACGACCTCATCCTCCCCCCCGGACCGTTCACGCGCCGGTGAGCGCCGTCGGCGGGCGCGGACGGGGCGGCGCGCCGCTCAGAACGCCTCGGCGACGGCGGCGACGACGGCGTCCTCGACCGCGTCGCGCTCGCCGGAGAGGAACTCGATCTTCCCCTCGCGGAGCCCGGCCGTCGCGACGTCGGCGGCGGGCGCGAGCTCGGCCGCGCGCTCGGCCACGTCGCGCACGGAGACCGCCTCGCTCGTCCGGATGTACAGCTCGTCGGTGCCGATGCCGACGGTCGCGTGCGCCTCGCCGTTCGCGCGCCGGCGGTGGAGGTCGTCGAGCAGGAGCGGCGTCGGCGGGAAGTCGTAGCGGTGGGTGTAGCCGTCCGTGTCGAGCACGTCGAACTCGACGCCGTCGACCGCCTCGGTGACGACGTTGGCGGTCGCGGTCTCGACCTCGGTCTCCAGCTTCTCGCGGAACTGCTCTGAGACGTGCGCGGCGAGGTTGCCGCCGTCCTCGAAGAGGAGGTCGGCGACGAGCTCCCGCTTGTCTTGGTACGACTGGTAGTACGCCTCCAGCGCGACCGCCTCGCGGAGCTCCGCGACGCGCTCGACGTCGTAGCCCGCCTCGCGGGCGAGGTCGACGTAGCGGTCGGGCGCCTCGTCCCAGTAGCTCACGGCCGGGAGGTGGCGCAGGTCGGCGCGGACCTCGTCGTTGACCGCGGAGGCCAGCGAGGCGACCAGCGCGCCCGTCGAGAGGTCGGCGTCGACCCCGTCGATCTCCGGGGAGACGAGCGTGTCGACCGCCTCGCGGGTCTCGGGGTCGGCGACCTCGGCGTCGACGACGACCGCGTCCACGCCGTAGACGGAGAGCAGGTCGATGCCGTCGGCCGACTCGACCGTCGAGCCGGTGCCGACGAGGAGGAACAGCGGGAGCTTCTCGTCGTGGCGGTCGCGGTCCTGCAGCATGCGGGTCGCGTCGTTCGTCGCCGCGTCCATCCCGTACACCGGGTCGTCGAGCGGGCGGCGGGTGAAGTAGTGGTACTCGGCGTCGCTCTTGGCGTGCTCGTCGCGGATCAGCGGGAGCACGGCGCGCTCGACCGCCGCGCCGGCGACGTAGCCGTCGGCGGTGGCGGGGTGGCGCACGACGATCGGGCGCGATTCGAGGACCGCGCGCCGGACCGCCTCCGCGGCGTCGAGCAGCCCGTCGGCGAGCTGCGCGACCGCCTCGTCGCCCGCGAGCGGCTGGAGCCCCTCGGGGCGCGCCTCGTCGGTCAGCGCCTCGGCGAGCCGGCGGCGGACCGCCTCGGCGGCCTCGCCGTCGAGGAGGACGAGCGCCTCGGACTCGACCTGCACGTCGCCACGGTGGCTCTCGACCTCGCCGTCGATCCGCACCGCGTCGCCGACCTCGACGTCCGGGTACGCGCGGACGCCCGGCTCGACGAACGCCGCCACGTCGACGACGCCGGTCTCGTCGCGCACCTCGAAGACGGTGGGGCCGCCGGTCTGCCGGACGCCGACGACCTCGCCGTCGATCCGCACCGCGTCGCCGACGGCCTCGGAGAGGGTGCCGATCTCGACGCGCTCGCGGTCGTCGTCGAGGTCGTCGGGCTCGTCGGTCCCCGTCTCGTCGTCTACGGTTTCGTCGTCCCCGGCCTCGTCGTCTACGGTTTCGTCGTCCCCGGCCTCGTCACCCGCGACCTCGGGCTCCGCTTCAGCCGCGTCGGCCGCGTCGGACTCGTCGACCTCGTCGGCCTCGTCGGCGAGTCCGTCCGGCGCTTCGCCGACGACCTCGGTCTCGTCCGCGTCGGCCTCGGCGGTCGGCCCGTCGCCTTCGGTCGCGTCAGCGCGGTCCGGTCCCTCGTCGGTCGCCTCCTCGTCGCCCTCGTCCGCCTCCGGCAGATGCTCGGTGTCGCCGTCCTGGACGAGCACGCCGCGGAACTCGCGGTCGGCCTGTCGGATCGACCACGCGAGGTCGATGTTCCCGTTGTCGCGGACGCCCTTCACCTGGACGAACACCTCGTCGCCCGGCTCCCAGTCGAGGCTGTCGAGCCGCCGGTCGAGCTCGGAGCGGTGGAGCAGCCCGGTCACGCCGGGGGCGAGGTCGACGAACACGCCGAACTCGGCGTAGCCGTCGACGACGCCGCGGTAGAACCGATCGGGCACGAGCTGATCGGGTGAGTCGCCGCGGAAGTCGAAGACGACGTCCTCCTGGTGCGGGTCGCAGATGCGCCCGCCGCCGTCGACGTCGACGCCACAGATGATACAGGATCCCATTTGAGTACACCGAGAGCCTCGGGCCTAAAACGGTTGTCGAAAGCCTCGCGGGAGCTACGCTTCGAAAACGGCCGGCGCGGGGTCACGCGAAGAGCGTCCGGGCCGACGCGATCACGCGGTAGCCGACGCCGTAGCCGAGCAGCGCCGGCGGGACCCCGGCGACGAGCGTGCGCGGCCACGAGGTCCCGTGAACGGTCCGGAAGCCGAGCAGCAGCAGGACGGCCGCGTACGCGCCGCAGGCGATCCGCAGCGCCGGGACCGGCGGCCCGGCGAGCGCCATCGGCGAGCTGGCGTACGCGACGACCTGCACGGTCTCGCTGACCCCGCCGCGGTCGCGCAGTCCGAGCCCGCCCCGCACCTCGACGCTGGCGACGACGACGCTCACCGTCGCGACCGCCGCGGTCAGGTGGAGCCCCACCGGGGCCGCGAGCGCGACCACGACGAGGAAGGCGACGAGCGCCGAGACGGGTACCGACGCGACGATCCCGGGGACTACGGAGGGGTCAGCGACCATCCAGCCGAGCGCGAACGCGGCGGCGACGGCGACGGCGAACGTCAGCGCGGGCGCCTGGTCGCCGCGCGCCACGCCGTTCGCGAAGAGGCGACGCGGTCGGACGAGGGCCTCGACCCAGGCGCGAGCGAGCCCGCGCGGCCCCCGGGCTCGTCCCCCCGCCGGGTCCTCGATCCACGATGTCACGTGCGCCCTTCGGGCGGACGGGATAACGGGGTTCCGGTTCGGGAGCGCGACCGCGCGTCGACCCGGTCCGAGCGACCGCGGGCGGCTCGTTCTCCCGTCTGATAAGCGGCGGGTAAACCCTTATACCGGGGCGCGCGGAGCGGTAGTCGAATGCGCGCCTTCCGGAGCGACGAGCGGGGGTTCACCCCGATAGCCGGCACGGGGATGCTCGTCGGCGTCGTCGTCCTCCTGCTGGCGGTCGTCGGGGCCGCGATGTTCGGGCTGATCGACGGGGTCGCGCCGCCGGACGCCGAGTTTCAGGTCGAGGCCGACGGCGGCGAGATCGTCGTCGTCGCCGCCGGCCCCGAGCCCGTCCCCGCCGAGGAGCTGTACGTCCGCGGCGAGGACCCCGACGGCGAGGTCGAGTTCGGCGCCTGGCCCGGCGACGGCGTCGTCGAGCCCGGCGACCGCGTGGTCGTCCCGAACGCGACCGGGAACGAGCAGTTCGACGTGGTCTGGGAGCCGGTGGCGTTCGACACGCGCGAGACCCTCGGCACCTACGACGGCGAGGAGTCGGCGGTCGACGAGTGGGCCGAGGAGGACGGACCGAGCGCGGACCCGCTCGCGGGCGGCGGGGGCGGGTTCTGAGAGCGGGACGAACCGGGCCGGGCCGCGCCGCTACTCGACGCTCACCCACTCGCCGCGCTCGTCGGAGCGCTCGATTGCGTCGAGGATCCCCTGGACCCGGTACCCCTCCGCGAACGACGGCGAGAACTCGCGGCCCTCGGCGACCGCGGTGAGGAACTCGTAGTTCTCGTGGACGAAGGTGTGCTCCCAGCCGATGACGTGACCGGGGGGCCACCACCGGTCGACGTACGGGTCCGTCTCGTCGGTGACGAGCACCGTCTGGAAGCCGCGGTCGCCCTCGCGGAGCACCTCCAGCTCGTTGAGCCGCTCCAAGGAGAACTTCAGGCTCCCCTTCGAGCCGTGGACCTCGACCGTGTGGTCGTTCTTGTGGCCGGTCGCGAACCGGGTCGCCTCGAAGGTCCCCGTCGCGCCCGACTCGTAGGCGACCTGCGCGGAGTAGGCGTCGTCGACGGTCACGTCGCGGTACTCCTCGACTTCGGCATCGTCGCCGTCGCCCTCCTCGTACACCGGGCGCTCGTCGACGAACGTCTGCAGGTGACCGGAGAGCCGGTCGATCCCGCCGACCTCGTCGCCGACGAGGAAGTCCACGAGGTCGATCGTGTGCGCGCCGAGGTCGCCGAGCGCGCCCGAGCCCGCCATGTCGGCGTCCATGCGCCACGCCCACGGCGCGTCGGGATCGGCCAGCCAGTCCTGAAGGTAGCGCCCGCGGACCTGGCTGATCTCGCCGAGCTCGCCGTCCGCGATCAGCCCCTTCGCGTAGCGGATCGCCGGGACGAACCGGTAGTTGAAGGCGGTGCCGGCGGGCACGTCGGCGTCGGCCGCGGCGTCGCGCATGGCCGCCGCCTCGTCGAGGGTCGGCGCGAGCGGCTTCTCGCAGAGGACCGGGACGCCCGCGTCGAGGGCCGCGATCGACGGCTCCGCGTGGACGTGGTTCGGCCCGAGGTTGTAGAAGACGTCCACCTCGTCGATCGCCTCCGCCCAGTCGGTCGCCGTGTGCGCGAAGCCGAACCGGTCCGCGGCGTCCGCGAGGGCTTCCTCGTCGCGCCCGACGAGCGTGTGCCGCTCGACCGCGGGCGCGTCCGGGAAGAACATCGGCAGCCGCGCCAGCGCGTTCGCGTGCGCCTTCCCCATGAATCGATACCCCAGCACGCCGATCTTGAGTGGCTCTCGTGTCATCGTGGTCTCGTCCTCCCGCTTACTCCGCCCAGTAGGCGTCGCCCGGTTCGGTCTCGAAGACGGCGCGGTCGAGCACGTCGACCGCCTTCTCCAACCCCTCGCGCGAGGAGGTGAGCGAGTCCTCGTGTTCGATCGAGAGCGCGCCCTCGTAGCCGACCATCCGGAGCGTCGAGACGACGTCCTTCCAGTGGGCCTCGTCGTGGCCGTAGCCGATCGAGCGGAACAGCCACGAGCGGTCGGCCTCCTCGGTGTAGTCGGCCGTGTCGAGCACGCCCTTCACGCGGGCGTTCGCGTCGTACACCTTCGTGTCCTTGGCGTGGACGTGGTGGATCGCGTCGCGTTCGCCGAGGAAGCGGATCGCCTCCGTCACGTCGATCCCCTGCCAGTAGAGGTGCGAGGGGTCGAAGTTGGCGCCGATCCGCTCGTTCGTCGCCTCGCGCAGCGCGAGCATCCCGGTCGGCTCGTAGACGAGCATGTTCGGGTGCATCTCGATGGCGACGTCGACGCCGTGACGGTCCGCGTGTTTCGCGAGGTCCTCCCAGTACGGGACCGCGACCTCGTCCCACTGGTAGTCGAGGGCGTCGGCGTGCTCGCTCGGCCACGGCGCCGTGACCCAGTTGGGCGTCGAGTCGCCGGGCGCCCCGGCGGGAAGCCCGGAGAAGCAGGTCACCGCGTCGACGCCGAGCCGGTCGGCCAGTTCGATCGCCTCCCGGAGCTCGCGGTCGGCCTCGGCCGCGCGCCCCTCGTCGGGGTGGAGCGGGTTGTTGTGGGTCGCCAGCGCGGAGATCCGCAGGCCGCGCTCGTCGAGCAGCCCGAGCAGGTCCTCGCGCGCGCCCTCGTCGGCGAGGAGGGCCTCGCGGTCGACGTGGTCCTCGCCCGGCCATCCGCCGACGCCGAGCTCGACTGCGTCGACGCCGATCGCGTCGAGATACGCGGTCGCGTCCTCGATCGATTCGCCGCCGAGCGGAACGGTCAGTACGCCGATGTCCATGCGTGCGGATTGCGCAACACTCCGAATAAATCTTCAGGATGAGCGATACCCGCCGGCGCGGGCTCTCGCGCGCGACCCCTCAAAACTGCGGTCGACCCCTCGAAACCGATGTTCGCGGGCGCGCCGACCCGTTTCGAGGAGCGCGAACCACATGAGGTTTTAACGGGTGGAACGCGTATGACGGGACATGGGAATCCTCTCGCGCGCCTCCTACGTCATCCGCTCGAAGGTGAACGCCCTCCTGAACCGGGCGGAGGATCCGACGGAGTCGCTCGACTACTCGTACGAACAGATGCGCGACGAGCTCCAGGACGTCAAGCAGGGGATCGCCGACCTGACGACCCAGAAGAAGCGCCTGGAGATCCAGAAGCGGAAGCTCGAAGAGAACGTCGAGAAGCACAACCGACAGGCCCGGGAGGCGGTCCAGCAGGACCGCGACGATCTCGCGCGGAAGGCCCTCGAAAAGAAGAAGTCGAAGATGAGCCAGATCGAGGAGCTGGAGGGCCAGATCGCGGAGCTGAACAACACTCAAGAGCAGCTCGTCGAGAAGAAGAACAAGCTCCAGAACCGCATCGAGGAGTTCCGGACGAAGAAGGAGACGATGAAGGCGCGATACGAGGCCGCAGAAGCGTCCTCGCGCGTCTCAGAGGCGATGACGGGCGTCGGCGACGAGATGGAGGACGTCTCCCGGTCCATCGAGCGCGCCGAGGAGCGCACGGAAGAGATGGAGGCGCGCGCGGAGGCGATGGACGAGCTGGAGGACTCCGGCGCGTTCGAGGACGCGCTCTCCGACAAGGACAGCATCGACCGCGAGCTGGAGAGCCTCTCGACGGACAGCGAGGTTGACGCCGAGCTGGAGACGCTCAAGGGCGAACTCGGCAAGGGCGGGTCGTCGAACGGCGGCGCCGACGCCGTCAGCGACGAGGACGTCGACGCCGAGCTCTCCGACATCGAGTCGGAGATCGACGCGGACGACCTCGAATCGGACCTCGATGGTGATTCGAGCGCCGACCTCGACGAGGAGCTCGACGTAGAGTTAGAGGAGTCGGAGTCCGAGGCCGACGAGCCGCGGAACTGATATCGTTCGCTAGCCCCCGTAGTCCCCCGCTCGCCCTCGCCCCCGAGCCGGCTCACTCCGACGCGAGGCGCGCGCCGGTCCCGGCGCGGTCCCGGTCGTCGAGTCGGATCTCGCCGCCCGTGAGGTCGATGCCCTCGTACGGGTCCTCGGCGAGCAGCAGCGAGCCGTCGAGGTCGGCGTAGTCCAGCAGCGGCGCGAGCCCCGCGGCCGCCGCGATCGACGCGTTCGACTCGATCATGCAGCCGCACATCACCTCCAGGCCGTGCGCCCGCGCCGCGGCGATCATCCGCCGCGCCTCCGACACCCCGCCGGTCTTCATCAGCTTCAGGTTCGCGATGTCGCAGCGGTCGGCGATCGCCGGGACGTCGGAGAGCGTCACGCACGACTCGTCGGCGGCGATCGGGAGCGCCGAGCGCTCGTAGACGAACCGGAGGCCCTCGGGGTCCCCGGCGGGGACCGGCTGCTCGACGAACTCCACGTCGCGGTCGGCGAGCCACGCGCTCTTCTCGACGGCCTCGCGGGGGGTCCACGCCTCGTTCGCGTCGACGCGGAGCCGGGCGTCGGGCGCGGCCTCCCGCACCGCGTCGATCAGCTCGCGGTCCCGGTCGGTCCCGAGCTTGACCTTGAGGATCGGGTAGCCCGCCTCGACCGCGGCCGCGGCCTTCTCCCGGACGCGCTCCGTCTCGTCGAGGCCGACGGTGTAGGAGGTCGCCGGCGCGGTCGACGGGTCGAGGCCCCAGAGGCGGTAGAGGGGGACGCCGAGCCGCTTCGCGGCGAGGTCGTGAACGGCGATCGAGACGGCGGCGCGGGCGGCCGGGTTGTCGCCGATCGCGCTCGCCATGCGGGACTCGACCTCGCGGATCGCGTGCGGGTCGTCGACCGCTTCGACGATCGAGAGGAGCTCCGGGAGCACCGCCTCGACCGTGGCCGCGGTCTCGCCGTAGTGGGCCGAGGGCGCGGCGCCGCCGACGCCGGTCATCCCGGCCTCGTCCGCGATCCGGACGATCACGTTCTCCGCCTCGGTCTGCGTGCCGCGAGCGATCGTGAACGGGTCCTGCAAGGGGAGCGAGACCCGCTCGAACTCGGTGTCGAGGGTCATCGCTCACCGAGCCCCGCGTCGACGATCCCGTCGACGATCGCGTCGGCGCCGTCCCTGACGGGGTCGGCGGCGGGCACGCCCGTCTCCGCCGCGAACTCGGCGACCGCGTCGGCGGCCGCGCCGTCGTCGGCGACGTCCTTCGTGTTGAGCGCGCCGGCGACGACGCTCGCCTCGCGGACGGGCGCGGCCAGGTCCTCGTAGAGGTCGACGTAGTCGGCGAGCGGCGGGAGGTCGAACGACTCGTAGCCGTGGACGGCCTCGCGGCCCGCGGCGTGACAGAGGACGAGGCCGTCCGCCATCGACCCGTGGAGGATGCCGCAGGTGACCGCCGAGTACGCCGGGTGGACGATGCTCCCCTGTCCCTCGACGACGAGGAGCTCGCGGTCGTCGCCGACCTCGACGAGCATGTCCTCGACCGCGCCGGCCGCGAAGTCGGAGACGACGCGGTCGATCGGATTCCCCCACCCGGCGATCATGATCCCGGTCTGGCCGGTCGGGACGAACGCCGCGTCGATCCCCCGCTCGCGGGCGGCGGCGACGATCTCCAGCGACGCCGTCATCTTCCCGACGGAGCAGTCGGTGCCGACCGTACACACCACGTCGGCGTCGACGTCGCCGGAGGCGCCCGTCGCCACCGTCAGGTCGTCGTCGGGCTCGCGCACGTCGACGAGGTCGACGCCGTGCTCGGCGGCCAGTCCGGCGAGTTCCTCGTCCTCGTTCAGGAAGTAGTGGAGGCCGCTCACCACGTCGCAGCCGGCCTCGATCGCGGCCTCGACGTCCTCCCGCCACGACTCGTCGAAGCCGCCGCCGATCGGCGCGATTCCGATATAGAGGGCGTCGAGGTCGCCGTCGGCGGCCGCGTGCGCGTCCGCGAACGACGCGACTATCGGCGCGTCCGAGACGTCCGGGACGTGGTCGCGCACCCGGTCGCCGGCGCGGTCGCGGTCGAGGACGGCCAAGACGTCCTGGTCGCCGTAGCGTAGCACGCCGAGCGCGGTCTTCGCGCGGTCGGGGAACTTCTCGTGGGCGAGGACGGCGATCCGCTCGTGATCCATGGTGGCTCGGTCGCCCCGCGAGTTCTTAAAAGAGTCGAGCGGCGGTCGGGAGAGACGAAAAGACCGCGGTGGCGCGCGCCTGCGAGCGGCCGTCCTCGGCGGCCGCGAGGAGCACGCGCGAGGGACGCGGTGAGTGAGGGCGACCGCAGGGAGGCCCGAACGAACCGCGAGGCTGGGGAGGCGTGAGGTGCTGTGCGGTCGGGTGGGACTTAAAGGGGCAGTCGCGAGGCCGCCGTAGGCGACGCAAGCACCGCGACGAGAGAGCGAACGGAGTGAGCGACCGAGTGAGGAGCGCAGCGAGCGTACGGCGGCCTCGCGACTGGGGCTTTGGAAGCGTTCGTCGCCGGGTCACAGTCACCGGCTTATAGATGAGCAGGAACCCCGTTTAAAAGAGCAACACCGGAATCAAAAGATCCGTAGTCAGGCGCTGCCGTCGACGAACTGCTCGGCGCCCTCGTAGAACCAGTAGCCGTTCTCGCGCATCGCGCGGCCGAGCTCCTGGTGGAACTCGACGAAGTCGGCGAACTCCTCCTTCTCGACGCCCTCGAAGATCTCCTCGACCGAGACGACCGTCTCGTAGTCGATCCGGATCGGGTGGTCGCCGTACTGCTCGACGTACTCCGCGGCCGTCAGCGGGAAGTCCTCCGCCTCGTCGATCTTCTTCGCGAGCACGGCGTGGCCGTACTGCCGCATGCCCTCGCTCCCCTGCTCGCCGTCGGGGTCGTGTGGCCAGTCCATACCGTGGAATTCGCCGGATCGGGGATAGTGGTTTCGGATGCGACGGCGGCGAAGGCGGCCGCGCTTCCGCCCGCGCGAGACGGTTCGCGCCGCTCAGTCGTCGGCGGACGCCGGCGCGTCGCCGCTCGCGGGCTCGATGTCGACCTCGATCTCGGCGGACGCGGCCTTGTACTCGGGGATCTTCGAGCGCTCGTCGAGCACGTCGTTGGTGAGGCGGTTCGCGGAGGCGGCCGCGAAGTGCGGCGTGGTCCAGACGACGCCCTCCTTGATGTCCTCGGTGACGTCGGCGCGGACGGTGATCTCGCCGCGGCGCGACTTCAGGACGACGTGGTCGCCGTCCTCGATCCCGTACCGCTCGGCGTCGTTCGGGTGGACGTCGACGAAGTTCTCCGGGTGCTGGTTCGAGAGCGTGGGCGACCGGCGGCTCATCGTCCCGGTGTTGTAGTGCTCTTCGAGCCGCGCGGTGGTCAACACGAGCGGGTACTCCTCGTCGGGGACCTCCTTCGGCTCCTGGTGGACGACCCCCTCGATGCGGCCGAGGCCGTCCTCGGTCTCGAACTCGTCCTCGTAGAGGAACGAGTCGCCCTCGTCGCCCTCCTCGTAGCAGGGCCAGTGGATCCCCGTCTCGCCGAGCGCGTCGTAGGTCATCCCGTGCATGATCGGGCACACCTCGCGCAGCTCCTCGAACACGTCCTCGGGCCCGTCGAAGTCGAACTCGTCGCCGTCGAACAGCCGCGTCCCGACCTCACAGAGGATGTCGAGGTCGTGACGCGTGTTCTCGTGGACCTTGTGGACCCCGCGCATGCGCTGGACGCGGCGGTCGGTGTTGGTGACGGTGCCGTCGCGCTCGGCCCACGTCGTCGCCGGGAGGACCACGTCCGCGAGCTCGGCGGTCTCGGTCATGAAGATGTCCTGGACCACCATGAAGTCGAGCTCCTCGCGGAACCGGCGCTCCGTCTCGTTGCCGTCGGGCTCGCTCATGATCGGGTTCTCGCCCATGACGTAGAGCCCGTGGACGGTGTCGCCGATCGCGTGGGAGATCTCGACGTTCGTCAGCCCGGGCTCGTCGGGGATCTCGAAGCCCCACACGTCCTCGACGGACTCGCGCGCCTCGTCGTCGTCGACGAGCTGGTACCCCGGGAGGACGTTCGGCATCGCGCCCACGTCGCAGGTGCCCTGGACGTTGTTCTGCCCGCGCAGGGGGTTGACGCCGGTCCCGGGTCGGCCGAGGTTCCCCGTGATCAGCGCGAGGTTGATCTCGTTCTGGACGTTGTCGACGCCGCAGGTGTGCTGGCTCATCCCCATCCCGGTGAAGATGGCGGCGTCGTTCGCCATCGCGTACTTCTCGGCGGCGAGCTCGATGTCTTCGAGCGGGACGCCGCACTCCTCGGCGGCGGCCTCCTTGTCGAAGTCCGCGAGCGTCTCCGTCAGGTGGTCGAACCCCTTGGTGCGCTCCTCGACGAACGACTCGTCGATCCAGCCCGCGTCGGGCTCTTCCTCGTGGCGCTCCAGGATCGTCTTCAGGACGACGTTCAACAGGGGGATGTCGGTGCCGGGCTTCAGCTGGAGGTGCATGTGCCGGTCGGTGTCGTCGATCTCGAACGACCGGGTGGTCTTGTTCGCGTGCGGGTCGACCTGGATGACGGTCGCGCCCTCCAGCACGGCCTGCCGGAAGTACTGGCTGTTGGCGATCGGGTGCTGCTCGCCCGGGTTCGCGCCCTGGATCCACAGCACGTCCGCCGAGTCCTCCAAGTCGGCCATGCTGTTCGTCATCGCGCCCATTCCGAGGCTGGTGCGCAGCGCCCAGACGGTGGAGGCGTGACACATCCGCGTGCAGTTGTCGACCTGGTTCGTCCCGTACCGCCGCGCGAGCTTCTGGATGAGGTAGTTCTCCTCGTTGAACGTCTTCGAGGAGCCGAAGAATCCCATCCCGTCCGGGCCGTGGTCCTCGCGGATGCCCTCCATCTCGTCGACGACGCGGCCGAGCGCCTCGTCCCACGTCGCCTCGCGGAACTCGCCGTCCTCCTTGATCAGCGGCTCGGTCAGCCGGTCCTCGTGGTCGACGACCTGCGTCGCCGCGCCGCCCTTGATGCAGACGCTCCCCTCGTTCACCGGCGCGTCGGCCCACGGCGTGAACCGCATCTCCCCGGGCTCGTCGCCTTCGAGCACGCGGATCCCGCAGCCCACGCCGCAGTACGGACAGATCGTCTTCGTCGCGTCGTCCGGCTCACTGGACATCGGTCTCACCCTCCCCGTGCGAACACATACCACACGATCGATCGTCCGGGTCTATGAGTGTGTCGGTGGACCCGGCCGGGAAGCGACGAGGCTCCACGGAAGGCGAGGCGACTGCCAACGCCTTGCGTTCCAGATCTGTTAAGCATAATTATAATGGAAAAACATTTAGTATGTATTGTTAACACGTTACAATTGGAACCATCATGAGAGCAGTTGTCTATCAAGGCCCGTACGAAGTGGCCGTCGAGGACGTGGACGAACCGGAGATCGAACACCCGAACGACGTCGTCGTCGACATCACGACGTCCTGTATCTGCGGCTCCGACCTCCACATGTACGAGGGACGGACCGCGGCCGAGGAGGGGATCGTCTTCGGCCACGAGAACATGGGGATCGTCAGCGAGGTCGGCGAGGCGGTATCGACGCTGGAGGAGGGGGACCGCGTCGTCATGCCGTTCAACGTCTCCTGCGGTTTCTGTCAGAACTGCGAGGAGGGGTACACCGGCTTCTGTACCAACGTCAACCCCGGCTTCGCGGGCGGCGCGTACGGCTACGTCGCCATGGGGCCGTACCCGGGCGGACAGGCCGAGAAGCTGCGCGTCCCGTACGCCGATCACAACGCGCTGAAGCTGCCGGAGGGGCGCGAACACGAGGACGCGTTCTCGCTGCTCGCGGACATCTTCCCGACGGGGTGGCACGGCACCGAGCTGGCGAACCTCCAGCCCGGCGAGTCGGTCGCCATCTTCGGCGCCGGTCCGGTCGGCCTGATGGCCGCCTACAGCGCGAAGATCAAGGGCGCGGCCGAGATCTACGTCGTCGACCAGGTCCCGAGCCGACTGGAGCTCGCGGAGGACCACTGCGACGCCCACGCGATCGACTTCTCCGAGGGCGACCCGGTCGACCAGATCATCGAGGAGCACGGGGGGATGGTCGACAAGGGCGTCGACGCGGTCGGCTACCAGGCGACCGACCCGGACGACGTCGACACCGACACCGAGGACTACTCCTACGACCCGGCCAAGGAGAACCCGGCGGTCGTGATCAACAACCTGATCCGCGTGGTCCGACCGACCGGCGAGCTCGGCATTCCGGGCCTCTACGTCCCCGAGGATCCCGGCGCGCCCGACGACATGGCCGCGCAGGGGCGGCTCGGCATCGACTTCGGGAAGTTCTTCGAGAAGGGGCTCAAGTGCGGCACCGGCCAGTGTAACGTCAAGGAGTACAACCGGTACCTCCGCGACATGATCATCGAGGGCCGGGCGGACCCGAGCTGGGTCGTCTCGCACCGGGTCGACCTCGAAGAGGCCCCCGAGATGTACGAGGCGTTCGACGCCCGCGAGGAGGGCGTCACGAAGGTCCTGTTAGAGCCCTGAGACCGCGTCGCGCCCGATCGACACCGCTTTTTTCGCCGCCCGCGCTCACGCCCGGAGCCACGCCTTCGGGTGGTCGCTCCGGAGGTGCGCCTGGTACTCGCGGACGAGCGCCGGGTACGAGTCGGCCACGCAGTACCAGTCGCACAGGTCGCACTCCCGCTCCACGCCCTCGTCGTCGCCGCGAACGTGTCCGCCGCGTCTGTAGGTTGGCATTGGTCGCTCCGTCGACGCGGGTCGCCCCGTGTCTGTCCCCTGTAACCGCCCGGCACGGTTGAGGGTGTCGACGGGACGAACCCCCTGAGGCGGCCTCCGGGGCCGCCGCGCCGAAACGGGTATGCCACTCCGGCGCGTGGTCCCGGTCATGTGTCAGTACTGTAACTGGGCCTTCCACGACGGGTGGGGGGAGCTGCTGAAGTACGACGAGACGTACCAGTCGGCGGTCGGCGCGGAGACGGAGTCGACCCACGGCTTCCACGAGGAGTGGGACGACCTCCGGAGCGAACTGGGGATCTAGATCGGGAACACCGCGTCCGGGTCCGCCGTCGGCTCGCCGCCCTCCGCGGCGAGTCCGGCCAGCTCCTCGCGAATCCGTGTCTCGTCGAGGTCCTCGCCGATGAACACGAGCCGCGTCCGGCGGTCGTCGTCCGGCCCCCACTCGCCGATCGGCCCGGCCTGGACCGACGGGCCGGCCTGGCTCACGCCGATCACGTCGTCGGTGCCCGCCACCCGGACCACGCCCTTCGCCCGGACGATCGACCCGTCCCAGTCGTCGAGCCACTCGCCGAACGCGCCCGGATCGAGGGGGTCGCTCGACCGGTAGACGAACGAGCCGACCCCGTGCGCGGCAGCCGCGCCCTCGGGGTGCGCGTGGTCGTGGCCTCCCTCTCCGCCGTCGTGGTCGTGGCCCTCGCCCTCCTCGTCGGCGATGGCGCGCTTCCACCCCGCCGACCCCTTCGCCGCCTCGAAGTCGAACCGCCCGGTGTCGAGCACCTCGCCGGGGTCGACCGCGGAGTAGGTGGTCCGGATCCGCTTCGCCCTCGGTCCCAGTCGCTCGGCGACCGCCTCGATCCGGTCGAGCACGTCGTCGGGCACCATGTCGGTCTTGTTCACGAGGAGCACGTCGCAGAACTCGATCCCCTCGACGAGCACGTCCGCGAGCGGGCGGTCCGTCTCCGGCTCCGCCCCGCCGGGGAGGCTCTCGCCCGCGTCGAACTCCTTCCAGAAGCCGTAGGCGTCGAGGACGGTGACCATCGTGTCCAACCGGAACCGCTCCCGCGGGTCGACGTCGCTGTCCTCGGTCCCTTCCGTGAACGCCCGGGCGATCGGCACCGGCTCCGAGATGCCCGACGACTCGACGAGGAGGTAGTCGAACTCCCGCGAGTCGGCGAGCGCGGCGGCCTCGGAGAGCAGGTCGTCCTGAAGCCGACAGCAGATACAGCCGTTCGAGAGGTCGACGACCCCCTCCTCGTCGTTCTCGCGGGCGATCTTCTCGGCGTCGACGTTCACCTCGCCCATGTCGTTCAGGATGACGGCGATCCGCCGGTCGCCGGGGTTCGAGAGCAGGTGGTTGACGAGCGTCGTCTTCCCGGCGCCGAGGTAGCCGCTGAGGACGGTGACCGGAACCCGGTCGTCTGTCATGTGCGGTACCAGTGACCACGCCGGTATGAAACGATCGATCGGAACGATCGGGACCAACGTTCATCCGTTCGACCCCCCTACCGCGAGGCGATGGACCTGAGCGAGTCGACCGTCCGGGACCGCGCCCGGGCGTACGCGGAGGCGGAACCGCTGTACGACGTGGAGCTGCAACACGTCGAGACGGTCCCGGAGACGTTCGCCGGCGACGAGTACGGTCGGCGGGACGCCCAGTGGGTCGTCCGGTGGTACTTCCGGCGGTACCTCGGCGACTACCCGGACCGAGAGCGGCGCGAGCGCGAGGAGGCGTTCCGCGACAACGACTTCGGCGACGTGGCGGACGCCGTCGAAACGGCCGCGGAAGCGGTCGGGACGCGGGGCGAAGGCGGGAGCGACGACGATGTCTCAGCCGACCGCGACGTCGACGCCGCCCTCGACGCGCTCGCCGCGCTCGACGGGGTCGACGTCGCGGTCGCGTCGGGGTTCTGCCAGTTCCTCGCCCCCGAGCGGTTCGTCGCGATCGACCGCCGGACGTGGGCGGTGTTGGCCGCGGCCGGCGAGTTCGACGACCCCTACCCGGACCCGCCGTCGATCGCCGACTACCGGCGGTTCGACGACGCCTGTCGGGCCGTGATGGAGCGGACCGGCGTCGACGCGTGGACGCTGTACCGGGCGCTCTGGCGGTCGTTCGAGGAGCTCTCTGACGCGCGATCGTAGACGGACCGGCCGGCCCGCTCGCCGGGTCCCTACTCGACGACCTCGACGACCGGATCGTCCGCGATCAGGCGCGTGAGGAGGACGCGCGGCACGTCGGCGCGATAGAGGGTCTCTCGGGCGACCGCCCGGGCCGCGGCCGCGTCCGACTCGTCGTCGACCTTGTTCACGACCGGGATCGCGGTCGCGCCGCCGGGGACGCCCTTCAGCCCGCCGGCCGGGCTCGCGAGGACGGTCGCGACGTCGGCGGGGCGGATCTCGTCGCCGATCTCGCGGCCCGTGATCGCGGCGACCGCGTCCGGCCGGTGGACGAGCTCCTCGGTGAGGGGCTCGCCGACGACGTGCGCGCTCGCGATCGGGACGACGACATCCGCGTTCGACGGGATCTGCGGCTCGCGGTCGCCCGGCGCCTTGAACTCCCGGAGCCGCGCGCCGTCCGCCTTCACGAGCGTCGCGCCCGGCGCGGCGTCGGCGATCCCGCCGACCGTGTCGGTGTCGTACCCGAGGTACCGGTCCGACCGGTCGCGCTCGGGGACCAGCCCGAGCGGCCAGTCGCCGGATTCCGCCGCCTCGATCGCGGCGATCGGGTCCTCGGTCACGCGCACCGCGGCGACGCGGTCGTCGAAGATCGGGATCCGGACGCTGGCGGTCACTACCGCCCGGTCGAGTCGGTCGGCGAGCGCGAACAGCGTCGACTTCTTGCCGCCCGCGCCGACGACGCAGACGGTCGCGTCGCGGGCGTCGAGCGCGGTCGTCAGGTCCATGGCCGGCCGTTCGGTCGCCGCGGGCCTCACTCTGGCGGTCCGGTCGGCGCGGCGGTCGGGACCGGCGGCCGGACGGTCCGGGCCGGGCGCCGAACGCGGTCCGAGCCGGCCGGCGAACAGATTGATACGTCTCCGCCGCGCAGGGCGTCTGAATGAGTCGGAGCCGAACCCGCGTCCTCCGCGTCGACCTCTCGGCCGGCGAGACCGCCCGCGAGCGCGTCCCGCGCGGCTGGCGGCGCGACTTCCTCGGGGGGAAGGGGCTCGGCGCGCGCTACCTCTACGAGGCGCTGTCGCCGGGGACGGACCCGACGGGGCCGGCGAACCTCCTCTGTTTCCTCGTCGGACCGCTCGCGGGCTACCTCCCCGGGGAGACGCGTTACGCCGCGGTGACGAAGTCCCCGCTCACCGGCGGCTTCCTCGACTCGTACGCCGGCGGCGACTTCGCCGACCGGCTCGCGGGCTCGCTCGACGACTGCCTCGGGCTGCTCGTGACCGGCGCCGCCGACCGCCCGGTCCGGATCGAGGTCGAGGAGGGGCGCGCCCGGATCGAGCCGAGCGACGCGTGGGGCGCCGACGCCGCCGAGACCGCGGAGCGCTTCCCGGACGCCGGGGTCGCCTGCGTCGGTCCCGCCGGCGAGCGCGAGGCGGCCTACGCGACGGTCGCGAGCGACGGCGGCGCCCACCACGCGGGCCGCGGCGGGGCCGGCGCGGTGATGGGATCGAAGCGCCTGAAGGCCGTCGTCGCCCGCGGTCCCCCGCCGGCCGTCCCGGACGACCTCGCGGCCCTCCGCGACCGCGACGCGGCGGCGTACGGCCGGGATCCGACCGGCGAGTGGCAGGCGGCCGGCGAGACGGTCGAGACGGTCGACTACGCGAACGAGGTCGGGATCCTCGCCGCCGAGGGGTGGACCGAGACCGGGTTCGAGGGGACCGACGACATCGGGGTCGAGGCCGCGCTGGAGCGCGCGACGGGGCGTGAGCGGGTCGGCGACCGGGGAGCCGGCGACGAGCCGGGACGCCCCGAGGGCGACGGGCCGGTCGTCCCCGGCGGCTTCCGGATCGACACGCCCGACGGCGAGGTGGTCCCGCGCGGCGCGGCGCCGATCACGCTCGGCGCGGGGCTGGGGATCGACGACTTCGACCGCGTCGTCGAGCTCTGCGGCGTCTGCGACCGGCTCGGCCTCGACGTGATCGGCGCGGGCAACGCGGTCGCGTGGGCGGTCCGCGCCGGGGAGGCGGGCGTCGTCGACTGTCCGGTCGGGTTCGGCGACGCCGACGGGGCCGAGCGACTGCTGGAGGCGATCGCGGCCCGCGAGGCGCCTCCCGACCTCGACATCGACCCCGACCTCCCGGACGCGCTCGCCGACGGGATCGACGTCGCCGCGGCGCGGTTCGGCGGCGAGGGGTTGGTGCCCACGGTGAAGTCGATGGCGCTGCCCGGCTTCGACCCCCGCGCCGCGGTCGGCGTCGCCCTCGCGTACGCGACGAGCGACCGCGGCGCGTGTCACCGCCGGGCGCGACCGCAGGACAGCGAGCCGTTCGCCGCCGGCGAGCGCTCGCCCGGCGACCTGGTGCGCGGCGTGGTCGGCGAACAGAACGCCCGGTCCGTGCTCTGGAGCCTCGTCGTCGACGACTTCGTCGGCGAGGCGGTCTGGACCGACCTCGGCGCGGAGTGGCTCGCGGCGGTCGACCACCCGGCCGCCGGCTCTGACGTCGCGCTCGCGACGACCGGCGAGCGGATCTGGACCCTCACGCGGCTGTTCAACGCCCGCGAGGGGTTCGACCGCACGGACGACGCGCTCCCCGCCCCGCTCGGCTCGGCCGCGGCCGACGGGACCCCTGGCGTCGACGGCGACGCGTTCGACCGCCTGCTGGACCGGTACTACGCCGCCCGCGGCTGGGGTCCGCGCGGCCTGCCGACGCCGGAGACCCTCGATCGGCTCGGCCTGGCTGACGTCGTCGACGAGGCGACGCCGCTGGACGAGCGGCCGATCGACTCCGCGTCGAGGGACGGTTCGGACGACTGAGCGGCGGCGGTCGAGGAAGCCGGCGACGCGTTCCGATCGCTCGGACGTCCGCCCGTCCCGCGCGCCTCAGCGACGGAGTCCGCCTTCCGCCTTGATCCGCATGATGTGCCGGACGTTCAGATAGATCTCCTCCGGCGAGGTCTGCTCGTCGGGGTCGTACAGGTCAGACACCCGGTAGAGGACCGCCGAGAGCTGCTTGCTCTCGGAGCTGTCGCCGCGCACGTCGGCCGCGACCTCACGGAGGAACGCGCGGATCTCGTCGTCGTCGGGGAACTCCTCGTCGGCCGCGTCGGCGACGGCGTCCGGGACGACCGGGTCCACGCCGGCGGCGTCGAGGGGGTCGGCGGGGTCGTCGCCCTTCGCCCCGCCTGCGGGTCGGTCGCCCGCGTCCCCGTCGCCCGCGGGCTCGCCGTCGTCGCGCTCCCCGCTCATCGCTCCTCGCTCACCCCGCGGCGGCGGACGACGCCGGCGTTGTTCGCGACGTTCTCCACGATCACCCGGAACGCGTCGGCGGTCTCCCCCTCGTCGAGCACGACCGGCTCGCCGTCGTCGCCGCCGGTCCGGACCGCCGGGTCGAGCGGGACGCCGCCCAGGAAGGGGAGGTCGTGCTCCCCCGCCAGCGCCTTCCCGCCGCCGGAGCCGAAGATCTCGTGGAAGCCGCCGCAGTCCGGGCACCGGAAGCCGGCCATGTTCTCCGCGATCCCGAGCACGTTCGTGTCGTGTTTGCCGAACATCCGGAGCCCCTTCACCGCGTCGTCGAGCGCGACCTCCTGCGGGGTCGTGACGATCACGGCGCCCGTCAGCGGGAGTGTCTGGAGGATGGTGAGCTGGGTGTCGCCGGTCCCCGGCGGGAGGTCCATGATCAGGTAGTCGAGCTCGCCCCACTCCACGTCCTCGACGAGCTGGGTGATGATCTTGTGGACCATCGGCCCGCGCCAGATGACCGGATCGTCCTCGCCGGTGAGGAAGTCCATGCTCATCAGCTTCACCCCGAACCGCTCGGGGGGGACGATCGTCTCGCCGTCGGTCTGCGGGCGCTCCTCGGCCGAGACCATCCGGGGGACGTTCGGCCCGTACACGTCGGCGTCGAACAGGCCGACGCGCGCGCCGAGCTCCGAGAGCCCCGCGGCGACGTTCACGGCCATCGTCGACTTGCCGACGCCGCCCTTCCCGGAGGCGACCGCGATCACGTTCTTCACGCCCGGCAGCACCTGCTCGTCCGCGTCCAGCTCGTCGGGGACCGACGCCGACAGCTCCACGTCGAGCCCGGTGTCGGCGAGCGCCGCCCGGACGTCCTCGGCGATCTCGGACTCGTGGGGCGAGAAGGGGGCGCCGAGCGCGAGCGACACGCGGACCGTCCCGCCGGCCCCGCTCTCGTCCCCCTCGACGGCGACGTCGTTCACCAGCCCGAGCGAGACGATGTCGTCCCCCAGATCGGGGTCCCGCACGTCCGCGAGCCGCTCTCGCACGTCCGCTTCGTTCATGCCCGGAGGGAGGGCGGTGGGCCGAATAAGGGTTCTGTACGGGGTCGGGGAGCCGCCGACGCCGGTCAGTCGATCCGGGTCCCCGCGTCCTCGCCGCGCAGGAACGGCGCCAGCCCCTCGGCGCCGAACACGTGGGCCGGGGCGTCGAGCGCCAGGAGCTCCCGCACCTTCGCGGCCATCCCGCCGGAGACGTCGGTCGCGTCGCTCGCGCCGAGCGCGTCCGCGACCGCCTCGAAGTCGTCGATCGCGGGGATCACGTCGCCGTCGCCGTCGAGGACGCCCGGGACGGTCGAGCAGACGCCGACGCGGCGCGCGCCGAGGCCGGCCGCGAGCTCGACGACCAGCTCGTCGCCCGAGACCACCGTCACCCCGGCGCCCGCGGTCGCGACGCCGTCGCCGTGGAGCACCGGGACGAACCCCTCGCCGAGCAGCGTCGCCGTCGACGAGAGCGGCAGGTCAAGGGCGCCGTCGACCCCCTCCGGGCGGGCCGCGAGCGACAGGGGATGGACGGGCGCCGCGGGCACGTCGCGGTCGTGGAGCCGGTCGAGCACCGCCCGGTTCAGCGCCGTCATCGCGCCGTGGACGTCCGTCACCGCCGCCGGGTCGCGGGTCCCCGCGCTCGTCGACACGCCGTGCTCGCTGGCGTGGTGGTGGCCGAAGCTCCCGCCGCCGTGGACGACGACGAGGCGCTCGACCGTCCCGTCGGCGAGGGCGTCGGCGACCGCGTCGCAGGCGGCCGCGAGGGCCGCCTCGTCGAGCGTCTCCGGCCGGTCCTTCTCCGTGATCAGGCTCCCGCCGAGCTTGAGCACGACGGGGGGGTCGCCGTCCGCCTCGCCCGCTCCGGCGTCCGCGCTCACGGCTCCACCACCCGGACGCCCTCCGTCGCCAGCTCGGCGCGGAACGCCTCCTCGCAGCCCTGCGTGAAGGAGAGCGCGGTCTCCGTCGCGTCGCTCGCGTCGAGGGCGACGATGCAGCCGCCGCCGCCCGCGCCGGTGAGCTTCGCGCCGTGCGCGCCCGCGTCGCGAGCGGCCCACACCATCGCGTCGAGCGAGCGCGCCGAGACGCCGAGCGCCGAGAGCAGGCCGTGGTTGAAGTCCATCAGCTCGCCGAGCTCCGCGAGCAGCGCCGCCGGGGGCTCCTCCCCGGGCGCGGCGTCCGCCAGCAGCGCCTCCCCGGTCCGGACGAGGTCGCCGATCGACTCGACGGCGTCGGCCGCGAACCCGTACTCCTCGCGGAGCGCGCCGACGCCGGCCACGAGCTCGCCGGTGTCGCCGGCGCCGCCGTCGAAGCCGACGACGAGCGGGAGGTTCGGCGCCTCGATCGGCTCGCAGTCGTCGCCCTCGACGCGGACCGCGCCGCCCGTCGCCGAGCAGAACGTGTCGGCGCGCGAGGCCTGCCCGTCCTGCACCTCGTACTCGGCGCGGTACGCGCGCTCGGCGAGTTCGCGTCGGTCCAGCGGCTCCCCGAGCGCCCGCGTCGCGGCGTCGATGCCGGCGACGACGACGGCCGCCGACGAGCCGAGGCCGGCCCCGAGCGGGATGTCGCTCTCGACGGCGATGTCGAAGCCGGCGTCGGGGGCGTCGGCCGCGTCGCGCGCCTGCTCGACCGCGGCGTCGACGTAGCCCATCGCGGCCTCGACCAGCGGCGTCGGCACGTCGACGTCGGGGCGGTCGCCGGTGCCGCCGGAGTACTCCACGGTGAAGCCGTCGAGCGAGAGGTCCTCGGCCTCGACGCGCACGTGGTCGTCGTCGCGCGGCTCGACGCTCACGGTCGCGCGTCGCTCGATCGCGGCCGGCACGGCGGGCTCGCCGTAGACGACGGCGTGTTCGCCGAAGAGGTACACCTTCCCCGGCGCCTCACAGACGGTCATACGAACTCCCTCTCTCCGGGGGCTTACAGGCGTTGCGCTTGGCGGGGCGTCCCCGCCGGCTCCGGAGCGGGACGGCGAGGCCGGCCGACCCCGCCACCTTTTCACCGCCGGCCGTCGTCGTGCGCGCCATGACGACGCTCCCGTCGCTGCTGACGCGGTCGGTCGCGAACTTCGTCGAGGGGTTGGCGGTCGCGATCCCGCGACTGCTCTCGGGGCTGATCTTCCTCGCGCTGGCGTACCTGACGGTGCGGGTCGTCCTCTCGCTGGTCCGGACCTCGATCGACCGGATCTACGTCGGCGACCGCGAGCTCGTGGGCGACCTCATCGCCACGCTCGTGGCAATCTTCCTGTGGTTCGGCGTCGCGCTGACGTTCCTGAAGGTCGTGGGTATGGGCGACATCGCGGCGAGCCTGGGCACCGCCGTCGGCTTCATCGCGCTCGGCGTCTCGTACGCGCTCTCCGAGATGATCGAAGACACGGTCGCGGGCGTCTACCTCCTCCGCGACCCCGACTTCAACGTCGGCTACCGCGTCGAGGCGAAGGGCGTGACCGGGACGGTCGCCGCGATCGAGCTCCGGAAGACCCGGATCGACACCGACGCCGGCGACCGGATCGTGATGGCGAACCGCGAGATCGAGCCCCGCTGGACCCACGACGTGCCGGCGGCCGAGGCCGAGGTCGGCGGGGACGACACCGGCGGGGACGAGCCGGCGGCGGCCGACTGAGCGGTGTGGGACCGCTCACCGCCGCCGATGTCTCCCAAAGCTTATGAATTAGCTCCGAAACCGACCGTTCGCTATGTCAACACCGGCCGCCGAGACCGACGACGAGACCGTCGAGGGCGACACGACGCTGGCGGCGCTGTCGCACGCGTCGGCGCTTTTCGCCTCGTTCCTCGGTCCGATCCTGTTCCTGGTCCTCGCGGACGACGGGGACGAACTCGTCGAGCGGAACGCGAAGAACTCGCTGAACTTCCAGATCGTCGTCTTCGTCGCGCTGCTGATCGCCGGCGTCCTGAGCTTCGTCTTCATCGGGCTCCTGCTCTTCCCGATCGTCGCGATCGCCGACGTGGTCCTGGTGCTCATCGCCACGGTGAGGGCCAACGACGGGAAGGTGTACTCGTACCCGTTCACTCCGGAGATCGTCTGAGCGCGTCGCTCCGCCGGTCGGTTCACCGGCGG
This sequence comes from Halorubrum rutilum, assembly GCF_024494565.1. The sequence continues at coordinate 433,734 of NZ_JANHDN010000002.1, read as the reverse complement.
CTCGCGGGCGGTGCGGGCGAACGGAAATCGAACTCGAAAAGCGACCGCGTTACAGCTCGTCCTCGAAGTCGTCGAGGGCGAACACGGTGTCGGCGCCGCGGCGGTCGAGCGTCTCGTTGGCGAGCAGCCAGTAGACGACCGACAGCGCGCGTCGACCCTTGTTGTTCGTCGGGATGACGAGGTCGACGTTCGACAGCTGGTTGTTGGAGTCGCACATCGCGATCACCGGGATGCCGACGGTGATGGCCTCCTTGACGGCCTGCGCGTCGCCGATCGGGTCGGTCACCACGACGACGTCCGGCTCGATGTAGCCGGCGTAGTCGGGGTTCGTCAGCGTGCCGGGGATGAAGCGCCCCGTGCGGGCGCGGGCGCCGATGGCGTCCGCGAACTTCTCGGCCGGGAACCGGCCGTACTGCCGCGAGGACGTGACGAGGATCTGCTCGGGGTCGTAGTTGGAGAGGAAGTCCGCCGCGGTGCGGATCCGCCGGTCCGTCGTGCTCACGTCGAGCACGTACAGGCCGTCGTCGCGGACGCGGTGGATGAACCGCTCCATGTCCTTCGTCTTCTGCTGCGTCCCGATGTGGACACCGGCGGAGAGGTAGTCCTCGACGGGGATCAGCAGGTCGACGTCGTCGTCGGGCATGACGTCGTCGTCGAACGGGGAGGCCTCCTCCTCGTCCGGGTCGTCGTCGCCTGCGGTCGCCTCGGCGTCGTCGTCGGTCTCGGCGTCGGCGGCCGCGTCCTCCGCGGCCGCGTCGGCGGTCGGTTCCTCGGTCGTGTCGGCCTCCTCCTCGACCGCCGCGTCGACCGCCTCGGTCTCCGCGTCGTCGTCGAGTTCGACCGCGTCGTTGTCTTCGCTCATGCGTGGTGTGGACCCGTCATACCGCGTCGTCCGCGATGCGGATCAGTTCGTTCAGCTTGGCGGTGCGCTCGCCGCCGACCGTGCCGGTCTTGATGAAGCCGGCGTCGGTCGCCACGGCGAGGTGTGCGATGGTCGTGTCCTCCGTCTCGCCCGAGCGGTGCGAGATGACCGTCTCGTACCCGTTTCGGGCGGCGAGCTCCACCGCGTCGAACGCGTCCGACAGCGTCCCGATCTGGTTCGGCTTGATCAGGATGCTGTTGGCCGCGCCCGCGTCGATCCCCTCCCGCAGGCGCTCGACGTTGGTGACGAACAGGTCGTCGCCGCAGATCAGCGTCCGATCGCCGACCCGGTCGGTCAGCGCCGCGAACGCCTCGTAGTCGTTCTCGTCGAGCGGGTCCTCGACGTACGCGAGGTCGTACTCGTCGACGAGGCCGGCGACGTACTCGATCTGCTCGTCGGTCGACTTCGCCTCGTCGCCGTAGACGTACGCCTCTCGGTCGTCGTCGTACAGCTCGGCGGCCGCCATGTCGAGGCCGAAGCGGATCTCGAAGCCCACTTCGTCCTCGACGCGGTCGACAGCCTCGTCGACGACCTCGAACGCGTCGGCGTCCGAGATCGGGGGCGCCCACGCGCCCTCGTCGCCCTTCGCCGCGGGCACGCCGCGCTCGTCGAGCACGTCCGCGACCGCCGCGTGGACCGCGGCGTTCGCGAAGACGGCCTCCGAGACGCTGGGCGCGCCGACGGGCGCCGCGAGGAACTCCTGGATGTGCGTCGCCTCCTTGGCGTGCTCCCCGCCGCCGACGACGTTGCCGAGCGGGACCGGGAAGTTCTCGCCGCGGAACGCGCCGCCGAGGTGCTGGTACAGCGGCGCGCCGAGCACGTCGGCGGCGGCCTTCGCGGCCGCCATCGAGATCGCGACCGCGCTGTTGGCGCCGATGTTCGAGAAGTCGTCCGTGCCGTCGGCCGCGCGGAGCGCGGCGTCGACGGCGCGCTGGTCGCCCGCGTACAGCCCTTCGAGACGGGGGACCGCGTGTTCGCGGGCCTTCGCGATCGACTCGCCCGCGGGCAGTTCGATCGCCTCGTACTCGCCGGTGGACGCCCCGCTGGGCGCCGCCCCGCGGCCGAAGCCGCCGGACTCGGTGAGCACGTCGGCCTCGACGGTCGGGTTCCCCCGCGAGTCGAGCACGCGACGCAGCGAGACGCCGGTGATGCGGGTCATCAGCTCTCCCTCCGGACCGTGAACGGGAGCGCGCCCGCGTCGTACTCCTCCGCGGCGACGAGGATGGGCTCCGTCTGGTCCGTGTCGATCAGCACGGGCGCCCCGTACGACACCTGCAGCGCTCGCGCGCCGAGGATGCGTGCCTTCTCGTATCGATTGTATCGCTGTGTTGACATTGTTACTGGTACGGCGAGACGACGTCGACGAGGTCGCGGTGGCTGACCATCATCCGGCGGCAGCAGTGCCGGTCGACCCCGAGGTCGTCGAGCACGTCGCCCGGGTCCTCGTCGCCCTCGCGGGCGCGCTCCTTGAACTCCTCCCAGTGTTCGCCGATGACGTTACCGCACGTGAAACACCGGACGGGGATCATCATGACTGGATCACCTCAGCGGTAGGACTTCTGGTAGCGGGCACGCGCGCCGGGTCCGCCCCACTTCTTGGGTTCGGACTGGCGCACGTCGTTGACCAGCAGCGTGCGGTCGAAGTTCATGTACGCGTCGCGCAGCTCGGCGTCGCCGAGGTGCTGGACGAGGCCGCGCGCGATGGCGGTCCGCGTCGCGTCGGCCTGGCCGCTGAAGCCGCCGCCCTCGACGTTGATGTCGATGTCGACGCCGTCGCGGAGCTCCTCGCCCGCGATGCGGAACGGCTCCAGCATCTTGAGCCGCGCCTGTTCCGGTTCGACCAGCTCGACTGGCTGGGAGTTGATGCGAACGCGGCCCTCGCCGTCGCGCACGGTGGCGCGGGCGACGGCCGTCTTCTTCTTGCCTGAGGTGTTAGTTACCATGTGACGTTGGCTCCCAGAGACTCGGAGATCTCCCCGAGCGTCGTGAACTTGATGTTCGAGAGGCGGTCGAGCGAGGTGCCGTCGAGGACGACGCTCTCGACGTCGTCGCGCTCGTAGGGATTGCCCACGTAGACGCGGACGTTCGAGAACGCCTCGCGGCCGTCCTCCGTCTTGTACGGCAGCATGCCGCGGATGGCGCGCTTGAAGATCCGGTCGGGGCGCTTGGGGTAGTACGGCCCGCTGTCGGAGCCGAGCTCCGCGCGGGTGTGGTACGTCTCCATCGTCGCCTCCTCGTTGCCGGTGATGACCGCGCGCTCGGCGTTGACGACGGCGACCGTCTCGCCGTCGAGGACGCGCTGCGCGACCTTCGACGAGACGCGACCGAGGATGCAGTCCCGCGCGTCGACGACGACGTCCGCGTCGATCTTCGCGAGACTCATCGGATCACCCGGACGTCGCTCCCTTCGGGGTTCTGTTCGATGAACTGTTCGAGCGACACCGCTTCGCCGGCCCGGTCGATCTTCGTGCGGGCGGTGCCCGAGAAGTCGACGGCGGCGACGGTGACGTTCTTTTCGAGCACACCGCTGCCCAGCACCTTGCCGGGGACGACGACCGTCTCGTCTTCCTGGGCGTACCGTTCGATACGGCCCAGGTTGACCTCAGCGTGCGTGCGCCGTGGCTTCTCCAGTCGGTCGGCGATATCCTGCCACACGTTGGCACCGGAATCTCGCGAGACCGACTTCAGATCGGCGATGAGGTTCTGTAGTTTCGGATTCGTCTTGCTACTCATAGCTGTCCCTCCTGAGTCGGAGAGTTCGTGAAAACGGAGTGCAGGGAGCAGGATTTGAACCTGCGGACCTCTACAGGACAGCGCCCTGAACGCTGCGCCGTTGGCCTGACTTGGCTATCCCTGCGTGCACTCCTGCGTAACCCGGCTCCCTTCAAACCACTTTCGGTCCCGGCGTCGGGGCGACCCGACGCGGGCTCGACGCGACCCGACGCGGCGTCGGATCGGGCGGCGCCGCGGCTCCGTGCAGGGGCGAGCGCCGGCCGCGTGGTTCGAAGGTCCGTCATTACGTTAGACCGCGACTTTCGTCTGTAGTTCGTCCGCGCGCTCCTCGATGGAGTCGATCGCGCGGAGCAGCAGTTCCTCGACGCTGAACGACCCGTCCGTCTCGATGTGGAAGACGAACGCGCCGGGGACGTCCTCGACCGCGACCTCCTTGCCGGGGAACCGCTCCGAGAGGTCGTTGTCGAACTCGTCGGTGAGCTCTATCGACCCGTCGGGCGCCTCGATGACGCCGCGGAGGATGTTCGGCTCGTCGTCGTCGAACTCGCCGCGGTCGCCCTCGACCGAGACGCGCTGGAGGTGGCGGTAGCCGACCGAGACGCCGCCCTGGTGTTTGGCGTGCTCCTTGCCGGTGTTCAGCACCGCGTCCGCCTCGAACTCCAGCCGCTGTCCCTCCTTCAGCTCGATGATCGGGACGTTCTCGTCGGCGACCTCGACGAGCGGGTCGGCGCTCTCGATGTCGCCGGAGTACGCCGTCGCCGGGCCCTCGACGTCGAGCGCGAGGGTGACCTCGTCGCCGACCTCGAAGTCGTCGAGCGGCGTCGTCAGGGGCACCAGCCCCAGCCGGAGGCCGATCATCTCGTCGAACATGACGGAGGAGTTCTCGACGAACCGGACGGTGTCGATCGAGAACGTCGGGACGTCGGCGATCATCGCGCGGCGGATGCCGTTCGCGAACGCCGGCGTGAGCCCGCGGATCAGCACCCGCGCGCTGCGATCGTCCCGTTCGACGTACTGGACGTCGAAGTCGTCTTCCGTCATGTCAGACTCGCTTGTTCTTCGGCGCCTTCGTCCCGTCGTGCGGGATCGGCGTGACGTCCTCGATCCGGCCGATCTCGACGCCCGCACGCGAGAGCGCGCGGATCGTCGCCTGCGCACCGGGACCGGTGGACTTGTTGAGGTTGCCGCCCGGGCCGCGCACGCGAACGTGCACGCCCTCTAGGCCGGCGTCCTTGACGCGCTCGGCGACGACCTCCGCCATCTGCATGGCGGCGTACGGCGACGCCTCGTCGCGGTTCTGCTTCACCACGGTGCCGCCGGACGACTTGGCGATCGTCTCGGCGCCCGTCTCGTCGGTGACCGTGATGAGCGTGTTGTTGAACGACGCGTACACGTGGGCGATGCCCCACTTTCCGTCCTCGGATTCACTCATGGTAGATTACTCCTGTGACTCCGCGCGCTCGGGGTGGAGATCGTCCGCGAGCGGGCTCGTCTCGTCGAAGGCGATGGCGCCCTCGTCGTCCACGTCGACCTTCACCGATGGGCGCGTGACGCGCGCGCCGTCGACGGTGATGTGGCCGTGGACGATGAACTGGCGGGCCTGCTGGGTCGAGGACGCGAACCCCTGCCGGTAGGCGACCGTCTGGAGGCGGCGTTCGAGCAGGTCGGTCACGTCCAGCGAGAGGACCGCGGAGATGTCGTCGTTGTCGCCGAGGATGCCGATGCGGCGGAGCCGCGCGACGAACTCCGAGCCGGCCTCCTGGGCGGCGTCGACGTCGCCCTGGGCCTCGCCGAGCAGGCGACGCGCCTCGCGTCGCATGCTGCGCAGCTCGGACTGGGCGCGCCAGAACTCCTCTTTGTTCTTCAGACCGTACCGCGAGAGGAGGTCTGACTCCTCGGCGATCCGCTCGCCCTGGTACGGGTGGTTCGGCGTCTCGTATCCCTTCGTGTTCTTGCCGGTGCTCATTCGTCGTCACCCGCCTCGTCTTCCGCCATCTCCTCGCGGATCTCCTCGACGTTGACCCCGATGGTCCCCTCCGAGCGACCCGTGGACTTCGTGCGCTGGCCGCGTACCTTCTGGCCGCGCTTGTGGCGAACGCCCTTGTACGATTCGATGACCTTCATCCGGTTGATGTCGTGGCGACGCTTCTCGCTGACGTCGGTGCCGACGAGGTGCGTCGTCTCCCCGGAGTAGAAGTCGTTCTGTCTGTTCGTCATCCACGACGGGACGTGGTCTTCGAGGTTCTCGGCGATGTCGACCACCGCGTCGATGTCCCCCTCGTCGAGGAGGCCGAACGTGGCGTTCTTGTCCACGTCGGCCTTCTCGGCGACCAGCCGCGCCGTGCGCGTGCCGATGCCGTCGAGTTCGGACAGGCTTCGCTCGACCGTCTTCGTCCCGTCGAGGTCCGCGCCCCCGATCCGGACGAAGTACTGGAGGTCTTCCTCCTCCTCCGGCGAGTCGTCCTGTGGTTCTTCCGTGCTCATGTGTTGGTTGTGGTGAGCCCTACCGGCGCGAATCCGGCGGTGCTCGGTCCGTTCGAGCGTTGCGGCGGGGATTCGAACCCCGGAGGCAGTGACGCCACAGAGTTAGCAACCCTGCGCCTTGGGCCAGGCTTGGCTACCGCAACTCGCGTCGTATCGTCGCCCTCGCGGACTCGGGACCCGGCGCCCCTGCAGTTCGTGCATCCGTACGGTCCCGCTTTCGCTACTTAAACATCACGGAAGGGCGGGGCGAGTGCGTCCGGTTCCCACGGGTGTGAGGCGTTGGCACGGGGGGACGGGGACCGCCGTCGGAGAGACGCGGACCGCGCAGGGAGGTTCCGTTTGGCGTACTGTTTAGTGGATGCCCCGGGTGGTCCGATCCATGAAGGCCGTCCAGTTCGGTTCCCACGGCGACCGCGACGTGATCGAGTACGGCGAGTTCCCCGACCCCGAGCCCGACCGCGGCGAGGTCCTCGTCGACGTCAAGGCGGGCGCGCTGAACCACCTCGACGTCTGGACGCGTCGCGGGATGCCCGGGATCGACCTGGAGATGCCGCATATCCCCGGCAGCGACGCGGCCGGCGTCGTCGAGACGGTCGGCGAAGGGGTGACGCGGTTCGAGCCCGGCGACCGCGTCGCCGTGAGCGCCGGCGTCTCCTGCGGCGAGTGCGAGTTCTGTCGCCACGGCGAGGAGTCGCTGTGTCCCTCGTTCCACATCATCGGCGAGCACGTCCGGGGCGTCCACGCCGAGCGGGCGGCCGTCCCCGCGGAGAACCTCGTCCCCGTCCCCGCGGGCGTCGACTGGGAGGTCGCCGGCTCCGCCTCGCTCGTCTTCCAGACCGCGTGGCGGATGCTCCAGACTCGCGCCGACATCGAGGCGGGCGAGACAGTCCTCGTGCTCGGCGCCTCCGGCGGCGTCGGCCACGCGGCGGTCCAGATCGCCGACCACGCGGGCTGTGAGGTGTTCGCGACCGCCTCCTCCGAGGCGAAGCTCTCGCACGCCGAGGAGTGCGGCGCCGACCACGTCATCGACTACGAGGCGAACGACTTCGCCGAGGAGATCGCCGAGCGGACCGGGCGCCGCGGCGTCGACGTCGTCGTCGACCACGTCGGCGAGGCGACCTACCCGAACTCGCTGAAGTCGCTGGCGAAGGGCGGCCGGCTCGTCACCTGCGGCGCGACCACCGGCCCGAACCCCGACGCGGGGCTCAACCGGATCTTCTGGAACCAGCTGTCGGTCATCGGCTCGACGATGGCGACGCCCGGCGAGGTCGACGATGTCCTCGAACTCGTCTGGGACGGCACCTTCGAGCCGCGCGTCCGCGACACCCTCCCGATGAGCGAGGCCGCGCGCGCCCACGAGATGATCGAGAACCGTGAGGGCTTTGGCAAGGTAGTGGTAAGGCCCGACAGTGAGCTCTGAGACCGACGCCGACGGGAGCGCGGACGGCGGCTACGTCCACGTCCCGGACGGCGAGAGCGGGGAGCGCCCGGCCGGCGAGGAGCCGGTCGCGTCGGGGTCGGACGCCGGCTCCGTCACCGCCGAGGGGCCGACCGCCGACGGCTTCGGCCGGAAGGGGTGGGCGCTGACGGCCGTCCTGTTCACTTGCGTCCTCGTCATCCCGGGGATCATCTACCTCTACCCGTACGCGGCGGGCTGGTTCGGGCTGCCGTTCTTCGCGACGTACCTCGCGCTCCCGCTCGTCCCCGCCGTCCTGCTCGGCCTCGTCGCCGTCTGGTCGATGACCGCGGCGACGCGGAACCGGTAGCGAGGGACGCCGCGACAGGAGCGACGTCGAATCCCGGTCGCCAGCGAGCACCGGGCGAACGTCGCCCACGGGAACTGAACGAACGTCGCCCGCGAGCGCCGAACGACAACCGTTTTGAACGACACCCGCGCAGTAGCGGTATGTTGATCACCGTCTCCGGCCCGCCGGGCAGCGGGAAGAGCACGAACGCCGCGGGGCTGGCCGACCGCCTCGGCGTGGAGCACGTCTCCGGCGGCGACATCTTCCGCGAGATGGCGGCCGAACGCGACATGACGCCGGTCGAGTTCAACGAGTTCGCGGAGGAGGACCCTCGGTTCGACCGCAAGCTCGACCGACGCCTCCGCGAGACCGCGGAGACCGGCGACGAGCTCGTCCTGGAGTCGCGGCTCGCCGGGTGGCTCGCGGCCGAGCACGCCGACTTCCGGTTCTGGTTCGACGCCCCCCTCTCGGTCCGCGCCGAGCGGATCGCGGAGCGGGAGGAGAAGCCCGTCGACCGGGCGCGCGCCGAGACGGAGCGCCGCGAGGCGTCCGAGCGCAAGCGGTACCGCGAGCTCTACGGTATCGACGTCGACGACCTGTCGATCTACGACGCCGCGTACAACACCGCCCGCTGGCCCCCCGACCGCTTCCTCGACGTGCTCGTCGCCACCGTCGAGGCGTACGACCCCGCGGCCGACGAGGGGAAGGCGCCCATCGAGGGCGTTCGCTACGACTTCTGAGTCCGCGACGAGACGGAGTCTACCAATGACCGACACAGCCGGCGACGACCCCGCATCCGCGAACGATCCGGGCGGGTCCGCCGACGACCCGCTCCGAGCCCCGCCCGGGGAGCGCTCGGTCCCCGAGCTGCTCCGCTTCGGCGTCGTCAACGTCGACAAGCCGGCCGGCCCCTCCTCCCACCAGCTCTCCGCGTGGGTGCGCGACGCGGTCAACGACGCCCTCGCCGCGCTCGATCCGGGAGGCGACCCGATCGACGGCGTCGCCCACGCCGGCACCCTCGATCCGAAGGTCACCGGCTGCCTGCCGACCCTCACCGGCGACGCGACCCGAGCGGCTCAGGTCTTCCTGGAGGGGAGCAAGGAGTACGTCTCGGTCCTCGAACTCCACGGGTCGCCACCGGACGACTTCCGCGAGATCGCCGCCGAGTTCGAGGCGGAGATCTACCAGAAGCCGCCGCGGAAGAGCGCCGTGACCCGACGGCTCCGGACGCGGACGATCCGCGCGCTCGACGTGCTGGAGGTCGAGGACTGGCGAGCGCTCCTCCGGATCCGATGCGAGTCGGGGACGTATATTCGGAAGCTGTGTCACGACATCGGTCTCGCGACGGGGGTCGGCGCGCACATGGGCCACCTCCGTCGGACCGCCACCGACCCGTTCGACGACCGCGATCTGCACCCCTTACAGGACCTCGTCGACGGCCTCGCGTGGGCGCGCGACGGCGACGAGTCGCTGCTGCGCGAGGTCGTCCGTCCCGCCGAGGAGGCGCTGGTGCACCTCCCGTCGGTCACGGTCGCGCCCTCGGCGGCGCGCAGCGTCGCCACCGGCGCGCCGGTGTACGCGCCCGGCGTCATCGGCGCGGACGCGGGGGCGGCGGCCGATCCGGACGCGAAGTCCGGAGACGGCGACCCGCCGCTCGTCGCCTGCCACACGCCCGACGGCGCCGCGGTCTGTCTCGGGCGGCTCGTCGGCGATCCGGACGCCGACTCCGGCGTCGTCGTCTCGCTGGAACGCGTCCTCCTGTGATCGCGTCGCCGCGGGTCCGGATGCGGACGGGAGCGGGGGCGACGGCGAGTGAAGCGAAGTCCTTAATTACCGTACCGCCGTTTTTCCGCGTGTAGCCAGGGACCGTGGGGTAGTGGTATCCTATGCGGATGGGGTCCGTATGACCTGAGTTCAACTCTCAGCGGTCCCACTTCGACTTTTCAAAACGGGAGCGGCGGCGGTGCCGTCGGCGAACGCTCTCAGACCCCCTCCACGAGCCGCTCTGCCTCGTCGAGTCCGACGGCGACGCCGTCGTCTCCGGCGACGGGACGTACGAGGGGGTCGCTCCCCTGCACGATCCGAGGAGGCCGTCCGGCGAGCGACCCTCCGGAACCACTAAACGCCGCAGCGACCTACCGCCGGTAATGGCCGATTGGACGGAGAAGTACCGCCCGAGCACGCTCTCGGAGGTCCGCGGCAACGACAAGGCCCGCGACGCGTTCGCGGAGTGGGCGCGCTCGTGGGACGACCACCGCGAGGCCGTGGTCCTCCACGGGAGCCCGGGCGTCGGGAAGACGAGCGCGGCCCACGCGCTCGCGAACGACATGGGGTGGGAGACGGTGGAGCTGAACGCCTCCGACCAGCGCACCGCCGACGTCATCGAGCGCTCGGCGGGCCGTGCGGCGCGCAACGCCACCCTCGGCGGGAGCGCGGCCGGCGGCGGCGCGAGCGGCGGCGACACCGCCTCCCGCCAACTGGTCATCGTCGACGAGGCCGACAATATCCACGGCAACTACGACCGGGGCGGCGCCTCGGCGATCACGGAGCTGGTCAAGGAGTCGGGGCAGCCGATCGTGCTCATCGCCAACGACTACTACGACATGTCGCGTGGGCTCCGGGACGCCACCCAAGAGATCGAGTTCCGCGACGTCTCCGCGCGCTCCATCGTCCCCGTCCTCCGGGACGTCTGCCGGAAGGAGGGGATCGAGTTCGAGTCCGACGCGCTCGAACGGATCGCGGAGCGCAACCGCGGGGACCTCCGCGGCGCGATCAACGACCTGCAGGCCGCCACGGAGGGCCGCGAGTCGATCGCGATCGGGGACGTGGTCACCGGCGACCGCGACAAGGCGCTCGGGCTGTTCCCGTTCCTCGACGCGGTCCTGAAAGAGGAGTCGGCGGAGGAGGCGCTGCAGTCGGCGTACGCCGTCGACGAGACGCCCGACGACCTCACGAAGTGGATCGAGAACAACGTCCTCGACGTGTACGACCCGGCGGAGTCGGTCCGGGCGTACGACTGCCTCGCGAACGCCGACGTGTGGCTGGGCCGCGTGCGCGCCACCCAGAACTACACCTACTGGCGCTACGCGACCGACAACGCGGCCGCCGGGGTCGCCGCCGCCCGCGACGGGGAGAAGGGGGGATGGACGCGCTACGGTCGCCCGCAGTTCTGGAGCTCCTCGGACGCGACCGCCGACGAGGTGGTCGGACGGATCGCGGCCAGAAGCGGCTGCAGCGTCGCGACCGCGCGCCGCGAGGTGCTCCCCTTCCTGGAGGCGGTCACGCACCACTGCAAGCCCCGCGAATTGACGGTCGCGATGGCGGCCGCCTACGACCTCGACGAGTCCGGCGTCGCCTTCGTCACCGGCTCCGGCGAGTCCACCAACAAGGTCGCGTCGATCGTCGAGGACGCGCAGGCGCTCCGCGAGGAGCGCGTGGAGGACCACGCCGAGGGCGCGTTCGCCGGCGGGGCGCGGGGGGCCGAGGGCGTCGACGCCGACGCGGAGGGGGCCGGCGCCGCGGGCGCGGACGGGGGTTCGAATCCCGACGGCGACGACGCGCCCGCGACGGACGACGCGGTCGGCGCGAACGGTACGGACGGCGAGGAGAGCGAGGACGACGGACAGGCGGGGCTCGGGGACTTCGTCTGAACGGCCGTCGCCGCGACCGCGGCGCTACTCCGTCGACGAGCCGCCGAAGCCGGTCGCGACGTCGCCCCCGTCCGCCTCCGTCGGGTCGGCGCTCCCGTCGACGACGTCGACCCCGTCGAACTCGAACCGAGCACCGCTCCGCCGGCTCTCGGTGGCGGACACCGACCAGCCGTGGGCCTCGGCGATGCGCTCGACGATCGCGAGCCCGAAGCCGGTGCCGTCGTCCGCGCTCGTCCGTCCGGGCTCGAACACCGACTCCCGCTCCGAGGGGTCGATCCCGGAGCCGTCGTCCGCGACGTAGAACCCGTCCGCGGTGACGCCGACCGAGACGCGGAGCGACGCGTCCGCCGACCCGTCGTCGCCGACGTCTCCCCCGACCGCACCGGACACCTCGCCCGGCGAGCAGTCGTCGGGCGCCCCGTGTTCGATCGCGTTTCGGAAGAGGTTCTCCAGCGCCTGTCGGAGCCGGCTGCGGTCGCACTCGACCCACGGGAGCGAGTCCTCGACGACGAGCGTCGCGTCCGATCCCGACCCCGCCGTCTGCCACGCCGCGTCGACGACGGAACGCAGGTCGACCGTTGCGGTCTCCTCGACGGAGCGGCCCTCGCGCGCGAGCGCCAGAAGATCGGAGATGAGGTCGTCCATCCAGTCGAGCGCGTCGTGGGCGCGGTCGAGCCGCTCGTCGGCCGCCTCGCCCCCGAACTCCTTCGCCAGCTCGACGTTGCCGACGGCGACCGAGAGCGGGTTGCGGAGGTCGTGCGAGACGACGCTGGCGAACTCCTCTAACCGCTCGCGCTGTCGCTCCAGCTGACGGCGGCGCTCGTCGCCCTCGCTCGCCGGGAGGAGGTAGCCGACGACGTCGCCGCTCCCGTCGGAGCGCCCGCGCTCGCGGACCCACGTGGGGTCGTCGTCGCCGAGCGCGAGGCGATAGGTGACGTCGACCGTCTCGCCGTCGAGCGCCGACCGGAGGCGCTCGCGGTCGGCCTCGGCCGTGGCCTCCAGCCAGCCGGTCCGAGGGAGGGCGTCGACGTCCAGTCGAGGCTCGCCGGCGGCCTCGACGACGAACCGGGTCGGGTCGCCGTCCGGCCGCCGGTAGGCGACGCCGGGCCGACGCTCCATCGATGGGCGCACGCATGAACGGCTATCTTGTAGAATAATAAACCTTACCTAAATATCAGTTTTCTGACGTTCAGTATCAACGGATATCTCTTCGGAATCAAGTCGAATAAGGACGAAAAGAGAGGTTTTCGGCCCGTTACGCGAAACCGTGACGTGTAGTGTCAGTACCTGTATGCGTGTCCGACGCGGGCCGACTCGGATTCGACCGGAATTCGGGAGGGTTTTACGCCGCTTCGCTCCCTCCCTCGGCCCATGCGCGCGGCGATCCTTCGCGAGTACGGCGAACCGCTTGCGGTCCGCGACGTCCCCGCTCCCCAGCCCGGACCGGACGAGGCCGTGGTCCGCGTGGCGGCGTGCGGCGTCTGCCGGAGCGACTGGCACGCCTGGATGGGCCACGGCGAGTGGGCCGACGACCGCGTCCCGCGGGGGCAGGTGCTCGGTCACGAACCCGCCGGCGAGGTGGTCGCCGTCGGCGGCGAGGTCGACCGGTTCGGGCCGGGCGACCGCGTCGTCGTCCCCTTCTCGCTCGGCGACGGCACCTGTCCGTACTGCCGCCGGGGCGCGGGCAACGTCTGCGCCGACGGGCGCGCGCTCGGCTTCGAGGCCGCCGCGCCCGGCGCCTTCGCGGAGCGGGTCGCCGTCCCGGCCGCCGACTACAACCTCGTCGAGCGCCCGCCGTGGCTCGACGCGACCGCCGCGGCCGCGCTCGGCTGCCGGTACATGACCGCCTACCACGCGCTCGCCGAGCGGGCGGGCCTGAGCGGGGGCGACCGGCTCGCCGTCCACGGCTGCGGCGGCGTCGGCCTCTCGGCGGTCCAGCTCGGCGACGCGCTCGGTGCGCGCGTCGTCGCCGTCGACGTCGACGACGACGCGCTGTCGCTCGCGGGCGACCTCGGCGCCGACCGCCTCGTGAACCCGGAGTCGCCGTCGGCGGAGCCCGTCCCCGAGCGGATCCGCGAGCACACCGACGGCGGCGCCGACGTCTCGATGGACGCGCTGGGGATCGCAGAGACGTGTCGAAACTCGGTCCGGTCGGTCCGCCCGCGCGGAACCCACGTGCAGGTCGGGCTCACCACCGACGCCGAGCGCGGCGAGGTGTCGCTGCCGACCGACTGGATGACGCGCTGGGAGGTCTCCTTCCTCGGCGCGCGCGGGATGCCGCCGACGAGCTACGGCGACCTCTTCGACCTGATCGAGGCGACCGATATCGACCCCGGCGCGCTCGTCGCCCGGGAACTGTCGCTGTCGGACGTCTCCGACCGGCTCGCGGCGATGGACGAGTACGGGGTGAAGGGCGTGGAGGTCGTCACCGACTTCGAGGGGTGACCGGTCACCGGTCCCGGTCCGCGCCCAATCCCGGGATCGCGACGCGGGCGTCGACGCGCTCCATGACCTTCGAGGCCGTGAGCACTAAGGCGAGGTACATGACGCCGAGCACGAGGAAGATGGCGGTGTACCGGAACGTGTCGGTGGCGACCTGGTCCGCCCGGTAGTAGAGCTCCGGGACGGTGATGAAGCCCGCGAGCGACGAGTACTTGATCAGGTAGACGAACTCGTTCGTCCACGAGGGGATCGCGTACCGGAGCGCCTGCGGGAGCACCACGTAGTAGATCGACTCCACCTTCGAGAGCCCGATCGCCCGCCCGGCGGTGATCTGGCCCTCGTCGACGCTCTCGACCGCGCCGCGGATGTACTCCGCCTGGTAGGCGGCCCCGTTGAGCGTGAACCCTAAGATCGCGACCCAGACCACGTCGCGCGCGAAGACGCCGGAGAGCGCGCCGGGCACGTACGCCGCGAGGTTCAGCCCGTAGTAGAGCACGAACAGCTGCGCGAGGAGCGGCGTGCCGCGCAACAGCTCGGTGTAGCCGAGCGAGAGCCACGCCGAGAACCGGCCGTACACCCGCGCGACCGCGAGCGGCACGGCGATGACGAAGCCGCAGACGAGGCTCACGCCGGTGATGACGACCGTGAGCCACGTCCCCTGCGCGAGGACGGGGGTGAGCCCGATCACGAACGCGGCGTCGGCCGCAACCGCGGCGAGGCCGGGGACCGCGCCGAGGGCGGCCTCGACGGCGGCCGGCGAGACGAGCGGGTCGCCGACGGGGACGAGCGGTCCGCCGAGCCACCGGTTGACCCAACTGACGGCGAGCCAGCCCCAGAACAGCGCGCCGGCCGCGACGAGGAGGACCCGGCCGGCGGACGCCTCCGCGTCGGCCGCGCGCTCGGCCACCGTCTGCGGCCTCGTCGCCCCCGCCATCAGTCGTGGCTCGCGATGCGTTCGAGGAAGCGGCCGGTCCGCTCCCGCTCGGGCCGTTCGAACAGCTGTTCCGGCGGGCCGCGCTCGACGACGCGGCCGTCGTCCAAGAAGACCACCTCGTCGGCGACCGCCCGCGCGAAGCTCATCTCGTGGGTGACGACGAGCATCGTCATCCCCTCCTCGACGAGCCCGCGCATCACCTCTAACACCTCGCCGATGAGCTCCGGGTCGAGCGCGCTCGTCGGCTCGTCGAACAGCATCAGCTTCGGCTCCATCGCCAGCGCGCGGGCGATCCCCACGCGCTGCTGTTGCCCGCCGGACAGCTCCGCCGGGTACGAGTCGAGCTGGTCGCCGAGGCCGACGCGCTCCAGCTGGGCCGCCGCGCGGTCGCGGGCCTCGTCCTCGGAGAGGCCGAGCACGCGCCGCGGACCGAGCGCGACGTTCCCGGTCGCGGTCAGGTGCGCGAACAGGTTGAAGCTCTGGAACACCATCCCGACCTCGCGGCGGAGCTCGTCGACGTCGGTGTCGGGCGCGAGCACCTCCTCGCCGTCGAGCGCGATCGACCCCTCCTGGGCCTCCGCGAGCCGGTTGACGCAGCGCAGCATCGTCGACTTCCCGGAGCCGGACGGGCCGATCAGCACGGTGACGTCGCCGCGGTCCATCTCGAAGGAGACCTCGTCGAGCACCTGCTCGTCGCCGTACCACTTCGAGACGTCGGTCACCCGGAGGAACGCGTCGCCGTCACTCATGTGGACTCGCCCTCCGGGATCGCGTAGTGGCTGCCGAGGCGGTCGAGCGCGCGGTTCGTCGTGAACGTGAGGACGAAGTAGATCGCACTGATGAACAGGATGACCTCCAACACCGCGGTCGTCCGCTGCGTGAAGAGGTCCGCCCCGCGGGTCAACAGCTCGGCGAGCCCGATCGCGAAGACGATGCTCGTGTCCTTCAACACGATCGTGAACTCGTTCTGGAACCCCGGGATCGACCGCCGGAGCGCCTGCGGGACGACGACGTAGCGGATCGCCTCGAACCGCGAGAGCCCGATCGACCGCCCGGCCTCCAGCTGGCCGTCGTCGACGCTCGCGAGCGACGCCCGGAAGATCTGCGACTGGTACGCCGCGCTGCGGAGTCCGAGCCCCAAGATCCCGGCCGAGACCGCCGGCGAGATCGACGCGACGCCGAGGTTCACCTGCGGGACGCCGATCACGAAGTACATCACGAGGAGGATGACGACGATGGGCGTCCCGCGGAGGACGACGCCGGCGCCGCTCACGAGCCGCTTCGGGAGCCCGCCGCCGTACACCTCGACCGCGCCCGCCGGGAAGCCGACGAGGAAGCCGAGGAGGATCGACGCCGCCGTGAGCCCGACCGTCAGCAGGGCGCCCCCGGCCAGGTAGTCGGCGTTCCGGAAGACGAACGCCCAGTCGGCCGCCTCGCCGACGAGCCAGACGGCGCTCGCGGCCGACGGCGCGCCGGGGGGAACGACGCCGAGGGCGCCGAGGCTACCGGACGCGGCGAGCGCGAGCGACCCCGCGGCCGACATCCTACTCCTGCCCGAACCAGGTGTTGGTTATCTCCTGGTACGTCCCGTCGTCGCGGACGGTCGCGAGCCCGTCGTTGAGCGCCGACTGCAGCTCCGACTCGCCCTGCCGGAGGCCGAAGCCGAACCGCTCGCCAGTCTCCTCGATGAACGCGATCGTCACAGCGCGCTCCGCCGCGAACGTCTCGGCGACCGGGTTGTCGACGACGACGGCGTCGATGTTCTCGTTCGCGAGGTCCTCGACCGCGAGGACGTAGCTGTCGTACGTGGAGAAGTCGTCCGCCGAGATGATCTCCTCGTCGACGAGGTTCGACTCCACCTGGTCGGCGCCGGTCGTCCCGGACTGCGCGCCGACGCGGACGCCCTCGAAGTCCGCCCAGCCCGACGGCTGGAAGTCGCCCCCCTCGCGTACGAGGATCGCCTGATCGGACTCCCAGTAGGGGTCCGAGAAGGCGATCGTCTCCTGGCGGTCCTCGGTGATCGTCATCGCGGCCGCGATCACGTCGATCTCCTCGTTCTGCGTGAGCGCGGGGATGAGCCCGTCGAAGTCGAAGGTCGCCCACTCGTCGATCTCGTACTCGGTCTCCTCGACGACGGCCTCCAGCAGGTCGATGTCGAAGCCGACCAGCTCGCCCTCCTGCTGCATCTCGAACGGCGGGAACCCCGGCGCGGTGCCGGGGGTGATCGTGGTATCGCCGCCGCCGCTCTCGCCGAGGCACCCGGCGACGCCGGAGAGCCCGACGGCGCCCGCGCCACCGGTCAGCTTCAGGTAAGTCCGACGACTCACGTCTGTTTCCGTACGGTATGACATATCGGTGGGAGAACGTGGACCGATTTCAACCTTTCCTCCGCGAACGGCCGACCGTCCGGTCAGTCGCCGCCGATCGGGGCCGAGCCGTCGCGCACCTCGTCGGCGTCGCGCGCGACCCACGCCGCGCCGGCCGCGAGCGCGACGGCGACGCCCAGCGCGACGAGGTTGATCCGCTCCCAGACCGCGGTGTACAACACCAGGTCGCGGCCGAGGAGCAGCGTCGCGACGAGCGCGGCCATCGCGCCCGCGGCGAGCAGGCGGACGGTGCCGGCCGCGTCGCGGCTCACGCCCGCGTAGCCCGACCGGACCGCCTCGGTGGCGAACGCGACCGTCGCGACGAGGCCGAGGTGGCCCGCGAGCCCGGCGGCGTAGAAGCCCGCCTGCGCGCCCGGCGAGTACGTGACGAACGGGACCGCCCGCGAGAAGACCGCGCTGGCGGCGATCCCGGCGACGCCGACGGTCGCCGCGATCCGGAGGAGGCGCGCCGACCCGCGGCCGCCGCCCCAGATGGTCGCCAGTCCGAGCAGCGTGAAGATCGTCAGCGCGACGATCAGGTGGGCCGCGTGCGTCGAGACGGTGTAGCCGCCGGGGACGAGGCCGCCGACCGTGACGGTGATCGCGCCGACGGTGATCTGCAGCGGGAGGATCGCGACCGCGAGCGTCGCGGCGAGCCGCGTCCGGCGGTCGAAGCTCCCGAGCCACGTCCAGCCCGCGGTCCCGATAATGAGGAAGCCGGTGACCATCGCCCACGCCCGGTGGAACCACTCGATGAAGTCCGGGTTGATCGTCAGCGCGGGGATGAGCCGGTCCGAGCAGAGCGGCCACTGCGCCTCGCACGCCAGTCCGGAGCCGGTCGCCGCGGTGTAGACGCCGAGCGCGAACAGCGTCAGCGTCATCGCCGTCGTCGCCGCCGCGTATCGCCTGAAGGTCAGCCACGCGGGCCGAAGACTCATTACCCGAGTTCGGGCGCGAGCGCACTTAGACCGTTCGGACGCTCCACGCGGACGGGAAGACGAATCGGCCGTGACCGACGTCATTGTTTATAAATGGAACCGCGGTGGCGCGTGCCGGTGAGCGGCCGCCGAGGGCGGCCGCGAGTCGCACGCGCGAGGGACGCCGCGAACGCCCGAAGGGCGTGAGCGGCGAGGTTGGGGAGGTGTGAGGTGCGGTTGTGGTGCCGTGCGGGAGGGACTCAAAGGGGCAGCCGGGAGGCGGGGGCTTTGGAGGTGTTCTCCGCCGATCCACAATCAGTCATTTATAAGCGAGGGGCTGGGGCTCTGTGGGCGTCCGTCGCGCAGTCGCTGGCGACGGGTTATAAATAATCGACGAGACCAGCAGAACCGCGGCAGCAATAAACGGCTTATCCCGATAGTTCGCGCTTCGCGCGTCGCGCTCGGTCGGACATCTCCTCGTTGCCCTCGACGTCGGCGAGGGTCTCGACGGCCTCCAGGTTCCGCACCGCGTCGTCGAGGAACGAGAGCACGTCGCCGGTGTACGCGTACACCATGTAGTCGTCCGTCATCACGTCCACGATCGCCTGCGGGCCGAGCCCCTCGGCCCGGAGCTCCAGCACGTACCGCATGAACTTCTCCTCCGGGCAGCCGCAGTAGGGGTTCGCCTGGCAGTCGCAGTCGAGGAAGTCCTCGGCGAAGTCGAGGATCCGGTCGCGGGTCGTGGAGTCGAGCTTCGAGAGGCCGTCGCCGGTGAACAGCATGTCGAGGGTCGCGCCGGCGAACGCCCCCTTCGGAATGTTCGTCTCCAGCTGAGAGGCGAGCTGCCGGTGGTTCTTCACGTAGATCTTGTCGGTGAACGCCACGGGTGCGCCGACGTACGCCGGCGGGCAGTAAAAACGGCGCGGTGCGTCGACCTCGTTCGCTCGGGGGACGAACCGAGACGACCCGAAGCGACTCTGCACGATCACCGGACGCCACCGCGTCACACGCCCGTCCGGGAGTCGTAACCGTTATTTATCGAAGCGAGGTAGGTATCGACGCGTGTCCGGGTTAGGGTAGTGGACTATCCTTCAGCCTTGTGGAGGCTGAGACGCGGGTTCGATTCTCGCACCCGGACCTACACGGCGGAGCCGTGTGGCGTTTTCACCGGTTCTCAACACAACGAGAACCATATGTCTCAAGTCAAAAAGGCGGGTATCCGGGTGGTCCCAAAACCGTCCGAAGCATACCTGTCACAACGTCAGTTGACCGACTACCGAGAACACCGAGAACGCCTCATCGGCTGGATGGTAAACATCGGAAAGGATCCCGACCACGGAGACGGATATGCCTACGACACCGCGAACGGACGAGCATACCGACTCGACGCCTTCTACCGGTTCGTGTGGGACGAAGAAGACCGCTATACTACCGAGATCACACACGATCACGCAGACGCCTACATGAGGAAGCTTGCCTACGGAGATACCTCTCAGGAGAACAAGGCAAGCCACCTGAAAGCGGTTAAAATGCTGTTCCGCTGGCGCGCGCACACGCTTGACGGAGAAGAGTGGGAACCAGAAATCACGTTCACCACGAACACCGGGAACACCAATCCCAAGGACTTCCTCACCCGCGAAGAGCGGAGTGCCGTCAGAGAGGCCGTACTGGAACACGGGAGCGTTCCGAGCTACAACAACCTCACACCTGAACAGCGCGACCGATGGAAGATACACCTCGCACAGCGCTTTGAGAAGCCCAAGAGAGACGTAGGTCCCGACGAGTTCAAACAGGCCAACTCGTGGAAGATCCCGAGCTTGTTCTGGACCGCGCTCGATACTGGCTTGCGTCCGGTAGAGGTCAAGCGGGCGAAAGTCGATTGGGTAGACGTTAGGAACTCTCTCTTGCGGATTCCCAAAGAGGACTCTTCCAAGAACACCGACAATTGGACCGTCTCCCTCACGGATCGTACTGCGAACGCACTCGATAGATGGCTCACCGAGAGACAACAGTACGACAAGTATCTGGATTCGGATTCCCTGTGGCTCAATCGGTCGGGGAATCCGTACCAGTACTACTCTCTGAACCGTCTGTTTCGACAAGTCTGCGAGACTGCGTGTATTCCCTCAGAGGGACGCACGTTCTATTCGATCCGCCACTCGACGGCGACCTACATGGCCCGGGAGGAAGACTTGGGAGCGGCACAGGCTCAACTAAGGCACAAGAGCGCTCAGACGACTATGCGATACGATCAGGCACCGGTAGAAGACCGACGCGACGCGCTGAACCGGATGGGATAACGATGACAGAGATCAATATTGACACCGAAGAGATCGAGGCACTCACCGAAGAATACGTTAGCTGTGGAACTCCCAAACGGCGTCGGGAGATAGAGATAGAGCTTCTTGAAGTGACCCTTTGGAAGGCACTTGAACGGGAGAACGGCCGCGCATTTGCGGAGTTCTCTGAGGAAGAAATGGAACTCATCTCTGACGCTATAGAGGGAGATGATCCTGACGTGAGTAGACTGGTTCGGAGACCATTCTTAGATAACCTGTAAATAACTAAGGGTAATATCTTAATCGGCCCAATTTTAATGGGAGAACGACGGCGGTTCGGCTCAGTCCAGCGAGGATAGCTCAGGAGAGGCTTCGGGGAGTACCGAGAGTGATGGGGTCGTCCAGCACCTCCGGCTCTTCTGACGGCCCTGTGGCGGAGTTCTACGAGACGTGTAAGGAGCTGTCCATCGACACGGAGTCAGTCGTGGCTGAACAGCTCAAGGACACAAGCGACAAAAATATTATGAGGGAACCGACAACAAATTGATATTGTATGGATCCGGATTTCCCCGCTTCGGTGCCAGTTTGTAATGACATGGATGAAAAGAATGAGCAATACCAGAGAGCGAAAAATGAACAGAGACCCTTCCTCGCCGTGGTTGATGACGATGATCTTCCCGGTTGGCAAGCAATCTACGTAATGGGTACTACTGGTGAAGATAGACGAAACTGGTACTATCTTACCGAAGAGGGTGTGGAAATTGCTGAAGAGCGGCGGAGTACTGCTGAGACACATCGCCAACACGATTCTTGGGTATCTACTTGTTCTAAAACTCGTGGAGAATTACACGGACTTTCAAAAGATGACGCCGAATACCTCGCAGATCGTTTCGCAGAGATTGTTTGGAATACAGAGTATTGGAAAGAGGTAACCCCACGTGAAATATTCCAAGGTGAATATTAAAACAGTCCTTATTTGAAATACTTCGATTTGGCGAATATCTACAATTGTGTCTCAATCAATTTGACAAAGCAAGATTAGTTCTTGTGCCAAGTCAGATCGGGAGGGAGCTTGTCAGCCATTCTACCCATGACCTCAGCTATCTTCTCTTCATCAAGGCCGATCTTTTCGACTAACTCGACGAACCGCTCGTCATTATTTTTCGCCGACCGAGTAGGGTGGTAGACCTTTCGAGAGCCGTCAGAGATACAATCAGGTCCCTCCGGATCCCATTTTGAATTTTCAGGTGTTCTACGCGCGTATGTGCCGTATCGACCGATGAAAACACAGAGACAGAACGCGGTGTACTCATCTTTACAACCCATATTTCTCAGAGGCTGAATGTTTCTTAGATTTCTACCAGTAGATTTCTGATAGTGTGTGAAGCCTAATTGAGACGCAATGGCGTCGAACCGGTTTTTTCGATCCATCATCTGCTTTAGTGATTCATCATCACCTCGCTTTCGACGATCTCCACGGCCCGCGTCAAGCCATTTGAGATCAGCATACTCATCTTGTCTCTTGTGGTAGTTTCTATTGGTGAGAAGGCCCTCTTTAGCCCATGATGTACTCGGTTCTGTACATTCGTTTGGGTGAAACATAGTTTCGTTCGATGTATCAAGCGAGGTGATCGGCTCGGGTTTGTTTTCGTCGAATGGCATATTGAGACGGGGAGATAGACTGAGTCGAGACTGTTCGCTCTCATGGCTGTAATTTGGAGCAGTACTCGATTAAGCTCCGATCTGACCGTAGGGTTGGCCTTTAAGTACATGTGTTCGCGAGAAGGCCCCCGTTCCAACCTATTCTGACTGATCGCGGGGATCCTAATAACGAGAATCCAGCTACCGCAAATTTGATCGGAAGCCCGTTCTCACGATTAGGTGTCCCGCAACGCATTCTGGTAAGTAGCTACGCCTAATCGGAAACAGCTGATCAGAGACAACCAATTAGAATGAACGCGTCACTCAACTCGTTCCCTCTTTTACAGACGCGGTCTGTAGGTTTAACCATAGCGGTTTGCCTTTTAAATAGAAATTATGCTGATTCGCGTTTTTGACTGAACCTTCCACCCTAAGTAATACACAACGGTATATATAGGGGGGAGGGCGGAGCGTGTCTCAAAGGCAAAACGATCGTCAAAATCATGAAAATTTCTGAGCTGGTACCTTCTTAAAATAAGATCAACGTACAATTGGTGTGACAACCCGCTTGGATTGACTGTATATCAGAATTCAAGTTCCACAAGTAGTTGAAGAACGGTCTCCAGTAGGGCCTTAGTGCCATTTGGCCCAACATCATAGATTCCCGGATGTGCCGCTTTGTTCCGTATGTCTTTTTATCTAACTAACATGTCTTTTAAACTCTTATCTATGATACCGATATATTCGGCAAGGATGAGTACATTTTCATCTTTTAATTTTTGAAAATCCCAAAAATCATCTATTGATGTGTCTGGTTTTGTATGGAACTTTTTCTCATAGGCTACATGTATCGGCTCACTATGTTCCTCAAGTTTACAATAGAGTCCATACATTGCCGCTTGCCATCCAAGAACTACCGCTCCACGATTTGCGCCAACTTGGATACATTGAATTGCTTCTTCAATGTATGTATGATACTTATCGTCCTCAATTTGATCTAATTCCGAAACAAGGCTATTGACAAATCCCGCTTCAATTTCGCGCATAGATATTTCGGGATATATCTCCTCAATATAGATGTTTTCAATAGATTCTAAATAATTAGCAGACTGACTAACTCTCGGGCTTGATCGGCGTGATTCACCTAAAAGGTCTGTGAATAGTGTATCTATTTCCTCGATCACCCTCTCGGATGTGTGAGGCTTCAGACTAACTTTTACAGCTTGCCAGTCTGCGTATAATTCGCGAACGGTATCTTCATATTCTTGAGTATGAATTGTCTTTGTATCCCTAATTTCCAAGTCATCATGGAAATCCTCAATATCTATGAAGAAATCCTCAATTGTTCTCATTCATTATCATTCAGCCAGTCAAGGAACGACTCACGACCATCACGGGTAAGCCGGAATGGTTTATTTCGAGACTGATCTGTATTTGGGTCGTCTCGAATATCACCACGCCTTCTGGCATTGTATATGAAATCTCCCCAACCATCGATCTCCACCCCTTCTCCGTTTATCAACTTTTCTTTCATCTCTGTGTTATCGAAAGTTGTGGTGTTCTTCCGCTCGTTCTCTATTGTACAGTAACCAAGTAACGCAAAGCGCGGGGGTATATTTAGTGGGTTCTCAACATGAATATTCCCATCCTCTATAAAAAAGTGCCTTCTTAATCGGCTCAATTCGACACCAAGTGATTCAGCAATTTCTGATAACTCGGACTTATTCGTGTCCGCTTCGTTTGTTGAATCTACTTCAGAGTTATCGTCAAAATCTTGTAATTCAGTTGACTCTGTCCCTCTTGAGGAGGGGTTCTGCTCCCCTTTTCGTAGATCAATAGTATCCAGAATTGTCTCCATCTCGTCGGAGACGAATGATTCTGAACCTTCAATCCGAATCTGATTTCGTCCGATAGCCAAATCAATAACTGCTTTTTCAGATTCTTCTTCTGTCATATGTTTGTATCAGCCATGGAGTAAGGCTATGAATAAATAACTACTCACCGTCAATAGATAAGAATGAGAGAAAAATATGGCACCTAAAGCTCGTCAAAATCAGGAAAATTTCTGAGTGGGTTACCTCCTCTTAGTGGAGTATTTGAATATCTTCAAGTCACAACTACCCCTTCAGTAGTATTGATAAACATATACAAGACTATTATCTATATTTAGGTTCGAATAATACCTTAGTATTTGATATATTTGAGAATATCTGCTGTAATATCGGTCCCATTTTGCGATGAATAGTATGCTATCATGTACCGTGGTAGTCTCATGACAATCCCTTACTGTATATATTACATAACTACAGATATGGATACCAGTACTGTACAAGTTAGTTGATCGAGAGAACCCCCGCAACCAACAACAGCAACGAACAGCGTCAGCAACAACAGCAACGAACAGCGTCAGCAACAACAGCAACGAACAGCGTCAGCAACAGCCGCCTTCTCTCGTTAAAATCTCTTGGACAAACAGGGTCTAAGAGCCGAATGAATGGCTTTATGACCGAATAGCACATCTCTATCTACCACCCACCACCGACGCTATCTGTACCCTATATCTGTATTGAGAAGAGTGATTTACAGTAGAAATAGATTTTAAAAGGGTTGGTAGGCCCGTCAGTAGATTTCTTATGCTTCTGAATGGTTTTGTACACCTTCGAACAAAAGACGCTTAGAAGCCATCCTCGCTAATCTAAGAAGTTTGAAAATATCAGAATAATTTGTAGAGTCTGAGAGCATATTCATCAGGCACCGTCCCATTCCTCCGCCTATTTAGTATTTATTCTGATATAACTGGGTCCACAGAGGTTCTTTACTCGATAGTAGTTCAACATACACACACTACAGATCTTGATGAGAGAAGGTCAACTGTGTTCCGTTTTCTTCTAACCAATAAGCGTGTTTTCGGTACTCTGGATCATATTCAGCAACCAAAGACCAAAACTCGTCTGTGTGACTTTGCCATTGGAGATGAGCCAGTTCGTGAACTACAATATAGTCAATTACCTCTGATGGAGCCATCATCAACCGCCAGTTCAAACCGAGAGTACCTGTGGTGGAACACGATCCCCATTTTGTCCGTTGATTTCTGACCTCGATCTTGTCGTACTCGACTCCCATCTCATCCGCGAAGTGGTTGGCCCGGTTCTCAAAGAGTTCGCGAGCTTTCCGGCGATAAAGGGTTTCCAAAGCCCGCTTGAGAGAGGTTTGTTCAACGTGGTGCTTTGCCAGCCGAAATTCGTTCTCGATTACCTGTGAAGCTGGCCTTTGTTCCACGACGATCTCGTACTGTTCCCCGAGATACGGAAATCGTTCTCCTTCTTCGAATTCCCGATCAGGGATTTGCTCACGATAGTTCTCGTACTTTCGTTTCTTTTCCAGAACCCACACGGCGTTCTCCTTGAGAAGCTCCTCGGGGTCCGTGGTGGAGTTTTCTGGAAGAACCACCCGAACCCCATGTATGTCCACGTCTATCCGTGGCTCGCTTGCCTCGTCGCTATATCGGACCTCATAGGCGACGTTCTCCCGTTGAAGTGTAACCTTTCGAGGTGCCGTTTCAGGCATTGTAATTGTTCACGAGGTAATTCCGGATCGCGTCTACGAGTGGGTCGTCAATAAGGTCGGGCCGGTTGTACTCAAGCGCAATCACATCGAGGATCAGCTCCTCTACATCTTGTTCGGTGGCCTTGTTCGTCTCCCACCCTGAATACGCACGATCCACGCGGTCCTCAAACTGATCAACGATGGAATCTGCTATGTCGGCGGCCTTCCCCCGTTCAAATTCCTCGTCAAGCTCCTCTGTTAGGTGATTCTCAATAGCGTATTTGGCACGTTCGTCGGCGTCATCACCAGCTTCCTCTTCAACCTCAATCACCTCCTCTTCAACGGACTTGAGAGCCTCTACAGCCTCCGGATCAGACACGTCTCCGCCTTGCCAGCGTTCAACGATTTCAGTCACGCGCTCACTCAAACGCTGATAGCGCGGGTTCTGACCCGTTTTGGGATGGAGGTGATCTTGTGTTGCGTGGGCGATTTGCGAGGCTTTCACGCCAGGATTGTCCAGCCCCTCTACGTCTTCGAGGAATTCCTCACCGAGTTTGTACGTAGGGAAATCGTCGCGGATCTCACCAACGTCCACGTTCTCGTTGATTATCTGGCGTGTCTTCTCCCGCATATCGTCTTCGGGGGCTTCCTTCCCCGAGGTCGTCCGTTCAAATGCTACCTGAATACGACTCAACCACTTGTACTGATCTTGAATCCCTTCCTTGATCAGCCGCCCATCGGGAGCAACGGATTCGTAGAGATTCTGGAGCCGACGGAAGCCCTGTTTGAATTCGCGGCGTTCCGGGTGCTTACTGATCCGTGAGACGGCGGCGTTAGTAGCCTCTTGGGAGTCGTCTTTCGGGATTCCGTCGAAAATGTCCATAACCGTCTCCAACTGGTCAACGAGATCGTCGAATAGCTCTTCCTCGTCACGGGCCGCGTATGCCTTCGTCTCGGCGTCGTAGTCGAGGGCCTCGTCAATATTCTCGAAAACACCTTGAAAGTCCACGATCTCCCCGTTCTGTTTCCCATCGGCTGGCCGATTTGTCCGGGCAATCGCTTGGAGGAGGTTGTGGTCTTTCAGGTTCCGATCGAGATACATCGTCTTCAGGATCGGGGCGTCGAAGCCCGTTAGGAGCATATTGTGAACGACGAGAAGGCTCGGATCCTCGTCGGGTTCTTTGAAGCTTTCAACAATACTGTCGCGTTCCTCGGGGTCCGTGTGGAACTTCCGAATGAGTTCGGGATCGTCGTTGGTGGATGTATAGAGGACTTCGACGGCGTCCTCTCCCCGACGCTCTCTCAATCGTTCCCCGTACATCGCCGCTGATCGCCGGCTCGGTGTAACAAC
Organism: Halorubrum rutilum; assembly: GCF_024494565.1. The sequence goes on along the minus strand of NZ_JANHDN010000002.1, from coordinate 406,724 downwards.
CATTCCTTTCCAGCCGTTGGGGGCGACCTTCTCCTGATAATGGGCGTCTATTTCTTCGACGGCCCGATCAACCCGAGGTTCGAGTTCGGCCATAGTCCGGCTGGTGACGTTTTTACTGATGAACTCTCGCTTCTCTTCGGTCGTCATCCCACGGAACTCGTGTTCGAACTTCTCGTCAAGGGCGTCTTCGGATACCTTCCACTCCATCTCGTGGCGGAGGGTGAAGTAGACAGGGAGAATGAGACCGTCTTCGATCCCTTGTTTGACCGAGTACCGATGGAGATAGTCTTCGCCTTCGGGACTGAACTCGGTGAACGTGTTGCGGTCCTTCTCGCGTTCCCCTTCTCGTACAGGTGTCCCGGTGAAGCCGAAGTGCGAACTGTTGGGGAGTGCGGCGTCGAGACGGCTTCCGAGGTCGGCCTCCATGAATCGGTGGGCCTCGTCGGACATGACGATCACCTCGTCGTTCCCTTGGGTGTCCGGCTCGACGTCTTGAAATTTTTGGATGGTCGTAAGAACGAGTTGGCTACTCCCTTCCTCGATCAGTTCTTGGAGGTGGTCGATAGATTTGGCTTCCGTCCATTGGGCCAGCGAGAGGTTCGAAAGCTGGTCCCGCATTTGGCTGTTGAGCTTGTCCGTATCGACGATGATGAAGACTTGCGGGTTGCGGGCCACCTCGCTTCGAGAGAGAAGGTTCTCAGCCGCATAGAGCATAGTGAAGGACTTCCCCGAGCCTTGGGTGTGCCAGATGAGTCCCCGATCGTGGACCCCCTCACGGACTCTGTCGAGGATTCTGTTGACGGCGTAGTATTGGGTGTATCTCGGGATGATCTTGGCGTCGCCACCGGGCCGTTTCTCGAAGAAAACGAAGTTCTTGAGGACGTCTACAAGGGTCGCCGGATTACACAGAGCTTGGACAGCCTGTTTCATCGGATTGTCCTCGTCGGCGTATTGTTCGGGGGCCTCGTTCCACAGCTCGTAGAATTCGTCAGGGGCACCTACAGAGCCATACCGGAACTCCATGGTGTCGGCGGCGACGTTGAACAGTCCGGGAATGAACATCCGGGGAACGTCCTCCTCATACTGCTGAAGGTCGCTGATGGCGTCGTAGTAGTCGTTGTCCTGAGTAAGGCTCTTCAATTCCATCGTAATAAGGGGAATCCCGTTGACAAACAGAGTCACGTCCGGGCGAATGGTTGCTCCTCGGGGGACAGAAAACTGATTGACAGCGTGGAATCGGTTTGATTCTAAGAAGTCGTCCGGATCGAAGTCGATCAGGTCAACGTAGATCGTGTCGTTGCCGCCGCGGGCGTTCTCCACTCCAAAGCTCTTGCCTTTACTCAGTAGTTTGTGGAAGTTCTGATTGCCTTCCAGTAGGTTCTCGTAGTCAAGTTCACGACGGAGTGAGTTGAGGAATCGATCGGCGTTGTCCTCGTTGATTTCGTCGTTTATTTCGATTATTTGCTCTTTCAGGAGGTTCCAGTAGATGACCTCGTTACTCCGGCGGTCATACTTTGCGTCGAGAACGTTCGCACCCCGGCTTCCGTCTTGACCGTGTACTTCCCAACCGACGGCGTCGAGCCACGCGAGGAGGGAACGTTCGACGCCGCCCTCGTTGGGGACACTAACCATGTTGGGCGATTTCGTCGGGCACCTCTATGTTAGTGTCGGTTGTTCTGACTGTTCCAGAGAGAAGATCTTGTTGAAGTCCTTGTTTGAGACGTTGGAGCTTTGATTTGTATTCCTGTTCATATTGAATCCGGTCCTCAATTGTACTGAAAACCTCTACAATCTCTTCTTGTTCCTCTTTAGTTGGTATGGGGAATCTCATATTGAGAAGGTCTGAACCAGCGAGATTCTTTTGGACACCTCCCTTAGCACGGCGGTTAACCCTTTTCCGACCAATGGAACTATTCACATAGTATTTCAGAAAGTTTGGGTCTAATGTATCGTTGAGCCGGAAGCGTATGAGGAAAGCTCCCGGTATTGTGGGTTTATCGTACCCCTCCCAAACGGTACCTATGCCGGTCGTGCCACTTCGTGTTATAATAAAATCTCCCGGCTCCAGAAGGTGTTCTTCAATTTCGTTCTCCTCAAGATCAGCCACTGGCATTGTGTCAAAAGATATGTGGCCTTGATCATCAAGATCCGTAGTCCGAAGTGTTGCTATATTCCCGTTCTCATTATATTTTTCTGAACCAAATCTTGGGCCGAAAGCACTATCCATAGTATGTTCTGATAGTTGATCGAATTCCCATTCATCTGGCAATTTTACCAGACGCTTTTCTTTAATATCAGAATGGTTGAAGAGTCCTTTTTGGAAGAGATGTTGTTCCAATCCCTTTTGAACCCTTCTTGTTTGCTGAATAGTATCCTCTGTCTTCTCAATCGCCTGATCAACCGTGTAGAGTACGGTGGCGATCTTGCGCTGTTCAGGGAGTGGTGGGGTAGGTACCTGAACCTCCTTCAATTGATTCAGATTGATACGTTTTCGACCTGTCCCACGGGCGCGAGAATATGCTTGTTTCCATACTGGATATGAATTTAATGAATACATTATAAACATATTCGAAAAACCATTTCCAGTATCTAATTTTACTACGTCAGCGGCCGCTAATATATATTGGTTCTCAAAATCCGGGAGGATACAGGCCCGAGCAACTGGTTTAGCCATTTTGGCTATCGCAATCTCAGTTGGATATGCTGAATGTCGTTCCAATTCCTCGAATTTTTCTTCAGTTATATATTTTTTATTAGTATTAATGAAACGGCCGCTTCTGATGTTCTGTAGTTTGATTGTTCGCGCGAATCCCTCGTCATAATATTCTTCTGATAATAAATTCGCGCCAAAGGGTCCATCTACAAAACTATTCTCTCGATCATCGGCCACTTCAGCAAGAGGTGTTTTTTTCCATCCATCGAACACTCCTGTTAGAACCTTCGGATCAAGTTCACTGTTGTTGCTCTCCGCACTGGATTCTGACTCTTCGAGGAAACGATCAAGAGTCGAATCCTTATTCATAATTCAATGCCTCCATATGCTGATCCATTTGAGATTCGATCTCATCACGCTCTGATTGTAACTCCCGTAACTTCGCCAGTTCTTCCTTAACATCTATATTCTCTTCAGGCTCGGTCGTATCGACGTACAGAGCGATATTGAGGTTGTGTTCATTCTCTCGAATCTCATTCAACGACACCGTCCGACTTACCCGCTCCTCGGTTGTCCACCCACGGAAGTTCTCAACAATGTGGTCAAGCCCTCCCTCGGTCAATTCGTTCTGATTCGAGAGTTCCTTGTAGAAGCGCTCATCAGCGGCGTGAATAAACTGGACCTCGTTCTCCCGTTCATTTGGCTTATCCGTATTCAACACAAGAACGGCTGATGGGATCGAATTGTTCTGGAATAGATTCTCTGGAAGGCCGACGATCGCCTCCACCATATCGTTCTCCAACATTGCCTTCCGATACTTGCTCTCGTGTTTCCTGAATAGAACCCCATGAGGGATGACGATAGCCGCCTTCCCGCCGTTCCCATCCTTTTCAGGAATATTGAGTTGTTTCGCTATGTGCTGGATGAAAGCATAGTCGCCACGATCCGCTCGGGGAAGCTTCTCGTGCCAGTCGAACCGATTGTAGGGGTCGTCCTGTAGCTCGTCTTTCGCCCAATCAGCCGAGAAGGGGAAGTTAGCGAGAACCCGATCGAACCGAGTGAGTTCATTTTCGTCCTCATTGGTGAACGCTGGCTTCGAGAGGGAGTCTTCGCGTTCGATGGTCCCATTCAGTCCGTGAATGGAGAGGTTCATCTTCGCGATCGCGGCAATGTCCGGGTTGATCTCTTGCCCGGAGAACCGGAGCTTCTCGGGGTCGCCACCTTGCTCCTCACGGTAGTAGCGGGCCGCCTCGATGAGCATACCCCCGGATCCGACCGTTGGATCGTGGAAGGTTTGACCATCCTCAAAGTCGTCTACGAGCCGTACACAGAGGTTGACAATATGCGGCGGCGTGAAGAACTGGCCGCCCGATTTCCCTTCTTCTTCGGCAAACTGACGAACGAGGTCCATGTACGCCTCTCCGAGCATATCCGGAGGAATACTGTCCCGGTCAAGGTCATGTGTGGAGAGATGTTCGACCAGCTTCCCGAGGCGATCGTCGTCAAGGGCGTCGGCGTCGATGTAGTCGGCCCGGAAGACGCCTTGTAGCTCGGGATTCGCGTCGGTGACGGCGTCGAAAGCCTCGTTCAGCGCTTGGTCAACGTTGTCGCTAACGCTTCGGAGGTCTTCCCACAGGTAGCCTTCGGGAACAACGGGAACGTCGTAGAGCTTCGGTCGTCGGGCGAGATCTTCGTCACCGTACTTCTCAACGTTCTTTTTGTATTGCTTCTCGTACTCGTCGGAGATTGCCTTGTAGTAGACGAGCGGGAGAATGAACTCTTTGTAGTCCGTCGGATCGACGGCGTCTCTGATTATGTCGGCACATTTGAAGAGGTGAGAATCGAGGTCGGGGAGTGACAGCGACATAGAGGAGTAGTATATTCAGGGGGTCATATCTCCTGTGGTGTGAGTAATGGTCGGAGGAGATAGGGGTACAAAAGTAGACCTAAGAACTAATTGATGTACCTCAATCGACTAATTGTCTTCAGATATTTCCTCAAGTAAGGAGGACAAGCCCCCATCTTTATTCTGCTCATCAGATTCAGACGACAATTCTTGGTTATAGCTCTCCCCATCCTGTCCGTGATGAACCCTATAGTGACAGTTTGGACAAAGTGCTACTACATTCTCTGGTGCGTCAGAACCTCCGTCACTTAGTTCGTGGATATGGTGAACTTGGAGATATGGATCGCCGCTTTTGTCGGTGAATGGCGCTGGTTCATTACAACCCTCGCAGATACCATCAGCACGAGCTTTTACGTAATCCTTGATTTCTTGTGACCGTGAATAGCGAATTGTCGTAGAACTCGATTTACTTACCGTTACTGAAACGTTATCAGTAGCCGCTTCTTCAGCTTCTTTTCTTAGTTCATCAAGAGATTTCTGTGTCGTGGAATCTTCCGAGAACAAACTTGTATTTTCATCAGATGAATCGACCACTTTGGCCACTACGTAACCAGCCCGCCGAGATTGTATCTCCACATCAACTTCCGAACCAATATTTTGATCTCCTACAATCTTTATGCGCCTCTCCCTCTTCGCACAGAAATTATTCTCGGAGTCATATCCAACTGTCACTCCGTTAACTACCTCACCCGGATCCGGGACTTCAGCTATACTGAGGTCTATAGTTACCCCACTATCACCAGCGTCGTCAGATGGAAACGTACTACCACAAGTGCCACACTCCCATTTCTTCCCTGATTTTAGTGCGACTGAGCCACACTCCTCGCAGAACATCGCCGAGTCAATAGTATCTTTTCCAAATTTGTGGAACTGATGGCGATTTGCCCTCCAAAAGTTCGAAGTATAGTTCTCGGCTCGAACGCTTTCCGTTATACAGATTCCAGAAGCACCAGAATACATTTCCACCGCTACTTTTGTCCCGTCAGCATTCGATTTTACAGGACCAATATTGATATGTGATTCATTTGTATTGACAATTCCATTTCCAGAGTTGCTGATTCTATCTATTGTGGATACGAATCGATCTCCCTCCTGTAGCTGGTTTTTGTATAGATCAATACTCTCATCGTTCTCTTCTTCGCCTTCTGGTAATGAAGAGATTTCACCAGTTAGTGTGGAACTCTGCTTTTGATAATTGTCATGTGTAGCAATATATCGTCTAAGATCTTCTCGTTGGGACTCTGAAAGATCTTGAGCAAAGTCTTCATTTATTTCTCCAATATCATCCGTCTCTACTTCTCCCGTACTATTTGATTTGAAATGTAGATCACCTAATACGCGGAGTGGACGGCAAATGTCCCACGGAACATCTACCTCATCCCCTTGATTGGGAACACTAAATCCAAGTTCCGCAAGGAATGATACAGCACAACTTTTGACCTGATATGTACTTGGGCGATTGTGATCTGGATATGGCTTCCATCTAACAATCACACCCTTACTGGTAGTCTTATTGCGAAGCGTTGCCACGGCAAATCATTATAACAGGGACATATCCAGTTTTCGATCACTTACGAATTGGCTGTAAAGCTACAGATAGTGTGGCTGAACTTACTACCAACCACCGCCGAACTGAACAGAGCAGTCACACATTTCTACTAAACGACCAATTTCCCTCCGCTTCTGTCCAGAGCTTAGGTTGACTTCAAGATAATATCCTTCAGCAAGTTCCCGAGGTTGCTTCATCTGCTTTCCCTCAAAGCTGTTCTCGTTATGGATGATAGGGCGTGTCCGTCCCGGTATATATGGAAGTGGCTCAAGTTCCGAGATGAGGTTATGATTTCTAAGGAGGTAATCTACAGCCTCAATAAACACGTCGGCCTGTTGTGGCGCGCTGAAGTCGGCAAGCTCGTTCTCCCCATCAAAGAACGTAATCTGATAAGCTCCGTTAGAGTTCGTCTGATCTTTCTCAACTACAACTTGAGGAGATCCTTCTAAATCGTCTCGGTCAGGTAGATCTCCGTCACTATTGATTTCGTTCTCAATATCACCGATTAGACGGTCAATCATTTCCTTTGCTTGAGACTCCGTCTGAGGGGTGATTGTTCCCGAAACCCGTTCAGAGAATAGCTCCGCGACTTCCGTCGCTAAATCATCCTTCTCGCTCTCAAGTGTCGTCCGTGCTTCTCGGAGTTCCTTGATTCGGTTGAGTATCTTCTCCCACTCGTTGTTCTGGATCGCGTCTTTAGTGAATGCTCTCAGAGTGGTAACTCTCTCAGGAAGCCTTTGGAGATCCGTTCTCCCGAGTGTATTCACGTTGACTTTGGTGTCAATCACTTCCCGCCGATAGAACTCGTATTTCTGTCCATTCGTGAGGATACCCAAATTCACGTCTTCGTTCTTGAGATAGGCTTCTAACTGCTCTCTGTGCTTGTCCGTAAGCGACGTGTCTACGCCTTTGGCTTCGAGGAAGGCAACGGGAGTGCCGTCCAGTATCAGGGCGTAATCAACCTTGTAGGTCTTTCCGAAGGCTTTGACAGAGTATTCCAGTTGGGTGTTGTCGGGGATCGTCCAGTCGAGAAGGTCGAGAAAGTCACGTAGAACGGCGGCTTTCGTGTTGGCCTCATCCATTTGTGGGGCCGCCCCGATAGTCGCTTGAGCGTGATCGACGTAGTCTTTCACCGCGTCCTCATCCATAGATGGTTGAGGGTTCAGACGGTTATCATATCAAAGTATTCGATAGGAGGTGGAGAACTCTTTGAACCTTCGTTGACCCTTGCGGCACAAAGGCGCTGTTTTATATTGTGGGGTATCCTGTGTATTAGGTGAGAACCGGTATAGGTCCCATCCTTCAGTTCGCGCCCGAAGATCGCAATTGGGTCTGAGGGCGCTTGTGGAGGCTGAGACGCGGGTTCAATTCTCGCACCCGGACCTTCTGAGGAACGTAGTGATGAAGAAGGACGGAAGGCGGGATTGAATCACGCGAGACGAGCGGAGCGAGTCTCGCTTCGGGTTCGATTCTCGCACCCGGACCGTCTGCGGAACGCCGCTCCCAGACGGCCGTGCGACTAGAACTCGATCCGTTCGCCGTCCTCCGGAACGATCACGCCCTCCGTCTCCGACCGGAGCTCCTCGCGCGAGAGCAGGCAGTGATTGATCGCCTCCATGTGGACCGCGGCGACCGCGGCGTCGGTGGCCTCGCGGACCGCGGCGACGTCGTCGACGCCCATCGTGATCGGCTCCCCGTGGTTGAACCGCGCCGCGCCGGCGTTGAGCACGACCGCGTCGGGGTCGAACCGGTCCAGCGTCTCCGCGACCGGCTCGTACCAGACCGTGTCGCCGGCGACGTACAGCGTCTCGTCGCCCTCGAAGACGAAGCCGGAGACGGGGCCCATCTGCTCGGCCAACTCGCCGTATCCGTGGCGGCCCGGGGTCCGGTGGAGCGTGACGCCCGCGAACGACGCCGCGTCCTCGACGGGGCGCACGTCGGTGAACCCCTCGTCGCGGAACGCCGCCGCCTCCGCGGGCTGACAGAACAGCGGGACGTCCGAGTCCAGCGCCTCCCGCGCCGCGTCGTCGAAGTGGTCGGGGTGGCGGTGGGTGACGATCACCGCGTCGTGCGACGTGTCGACGTCGGGCATCGGGACGAGGGGGTTGCCCCGGTCGTTCGGCGTGTCGTCGATCGGCGGCAGCGTACCTTCCGACGCGAACAGCGGATCGACGAGGAACGTCGTCTCGCCCGCGGTTACGAGGAGCGTGGCGTTGCGGACGAGGGTGACGTCGACGCCTGCGTTCGTGGACATGGCCCCCCTTCGTCGGGCGGGGAGTTGGCGCTTGCGCTCCCGCTCGACGGACGCGCTACCTACCGCTCGAACCGGTCGAAGAGGGCGTTCATCACCGTCGACTCCGCCCGCGAGAGGTGCTCCCACACCGTCGTCGACCCGAGGCCGAGCTCGTCGGCGACGTCCTCGACGCCCACGCCGCCCTCGTGGTCGTAGTAGCCGACCGCGATCGCCGTCGCGAGGACCTCCCGCTGCCTCGGCGTGAGCCCGTCGAGGATGCCCGACGCGGGGAGTCCGGGGGGCCGCTCGATCGACGCCAGCTCGACGTTGCGCGCGAGCTCGACGTCGTTGCCGCCGCGCTCCAGCTCGCGGATCACCGCGGAGAGGTCGTCGTCGGCCTCGATGTACACCGTCCAGCGCTCGATCCCGCCGACGATGGTCGTCCCGGTCCGGTAGTGGATCCCCATCTCGGCGAGCCGCTCGCGGATCCCCTCCCACCCCTCGGTGTCGACGACCACCGCCACGTACGCGTGGTTGCCGGTGACCGGCGAGAGCGGCTCCGCCTCGACGACGTCGTCGGCCGCGCGGAACTCCCGGATGAACGACTCGATCTCCGCGGTCGGGCCGCGGAGCTCCACGATCCGCTTCCGCTCGCTCCCCCGACCGGTCATCGACGAGACGGACCGCATGGTCACCTCCGGGTGGCGGGCGCTCACCTCCGACTCCGGCCCGCCGCGGTGGCGGATCCGAAGGGTCACTTCGCGCATACCGGAGAGGTGACCGTCGAGGTTCAAACGGTTTCCGGGACGCGGACCGGCGAGCGACTCCGAGGCGCGCCGCGGCGCCCGCCCCGACGCTGCCACGGGCTTATCAGCGCGCGCCGCCAATCGCCGATCGAATGCCCGACGACCCCTCCGACGACGGGCACGAGACCGAGCCGCCGCCGGACGACGACGGCGAGCTGACGGCGTCGCTCGGCGACGAGCGCGAGCGGACGGATCCGATCGACCGGACCGCAGACGAGACGGGCGCCGTCGACGACGAGGTGCAGCGTCGCCTCCGGGAGGCGTACCTCAACGACGAGGAGAGCGTCCTCGTCGTGACCGGCGTGCGGTCGACGGAGCGTCACGTCGTCGTGGAGTTCCGGCCGCCGCACGGGGGATCGACCCACGTCGAGCGGTTCCGGGCCCCGCGGGACGGGTCGCTCGCGGAGTCCGAGGCGTTCCTCGCGTTCCTCGACGCCGCGGGCGTGTCGCCGCTCGACGTCGACGAGCTGGCCGGGACGCGGGTCCCCGCGACGTACGACCCCGACGAGGGGTGGCGGCTCGACGAGGCGTACGTCGGGGGACGCGGCGACGGAGACGAGGACGACGCCGCGGGGGCAGGGCTCTCGGCGCGGTGGAACCGGACCGCCGAGTGGCTCTGGACCTACCGCTACTGGCTGGTCGCGGTCCTGCTCGTCGGCGGCGAGCTGCTGTTCGTGGCCGTGATCATCCTGCTGTTCGCCTGAGACGCGGGCCGCGTCGCGGCCGCGAGCGGCGAGGACGATCGGGAGAGATGTGGGCACGCCCGCGGCAGACGTCCAGAAGGGCCGTGAGAAGCGTCGTGACCGCTCGAACGCGACTACTGAATGTGGCCTTCGCGCCGCAGCTGGTCGGCCTCGTCGTCCTCGTACCGCCACTCGACGTTCGCCTTCTCGTCCTGCCAGTCCCACGGCTCCGCGAGCACGACGTCGCCCTCGCTGATCCACGTGCGGTACTTCATGCGGCCGGGGATCCGGCCCAGTCGCGTCTCGCCGTCGACGCAGCGCAGGCGGACGTGATTCCCGCCGAGGTGCTCTGTCACCACGGCGAACACTTCGTCGTCCGAGGGCATTCGGAGGTTCCGACGCCCGGATTCTTCGCTCATACACTCCGTAGTGCGTTCGGCGGTATAAGTGGTAGGAGATACGTGTGCGCGTTTGTCGTGCGGATCGATGGCACGCACCGAAGCCGGCGACCGCGGCTCACGCGTCGCCGTCGATGTCGACTCCATCGTCGTCGCCGTCGGCACCATCGCTATCGCCGTCGACCCCACGGCCGAACGCGGCGTCGACCTGCGCGAACGTCGCCGCCTCGGTGCCCGAGTTGTCGACGACCACGTGCTCGGTCTCGATCCGGTCGAAGGCGTCCTTGAAGTGGAGGTAGACCTCGAAGTCGGCGTCGCTGATCCCGTCGCGGCGCCCGATCCGGCGCTCGACGACCGACTCGTCGCACTCGACCGCCACGAGGTCGAACGAGCCGGCCGCCCGCTCGCCCATCTCGCGGGCGTCCGCGCGGAAGCCCGCGTCGGCGAAGGTGGCGTCGAGGACGACGGCGTCCCCGTCGGCGACGCGCTCGCGGGCCCGGTCGATCAGCGCCGCGTACACCGCCTCCGTCTCGGCGTCGGTGTAGGCCGGATCGTCGAACAGCTCCTTGCGGATCACGTCCGTGCGGAGGACCTCGGCGTCGAGGTGGGCGGCCACGCGCTCGGCCACCGTCGTCTTGCCGACTCCGGGGAGCCCGCAGACGACCGCCAGTCGGCCGCGCGACGCGTCGCCGTCGGCGGTCGCGGCCGACGGCGTCCGCTCGCCCCCGCCCGCCGCCTCGCGGTTCCCGGTCGACGGTTCGGCTCGGTCCGGCGCTCGACCGCCTCGGTCGCTCATCTGTCGCTACGCACCGGTGTGAGCCAAAAGAAGCTTCCGCATCCGCGGGTCCGAGTCAGTCGTCCTCGGCCACCGGCGTGGTCAGCGTCGCCTCCCGAGCCCCGACCCGGTCGAACGACGGCGTCCATTCGAGGCCCTCGTCGTAGCGGAACGCGCGGTGGTCCCGCGTGGGGTCCACGACCGTGAGCGAGAGCCAGTCGTTGTCGAGCAGTCGGACGAGTTCCTCGTGGTCGGCCAGCACCTCGGCGACGCGGTCGACCGGGGCGTGGACGACCGTCGAGAGGCGGAGCGGCTGGTGGTACGGTTCGCCGTCGGCCGCCGCGAGCGACTGGAGCGGGAGCCCCGTCATCAGATCCCCGCCGTTGCCCTGGTAGACGCCGACGTTTCCGACCGGGTTGTGGGTCACCTTCGACCCGCTGCCGTACACGGCGTTATCGACCGTCGAGAAGTAGTACTGCGCGTTGATCCACTGCGTGACGACCATCGGTCCGGCGAGGATCGCTTCGAGCGCGTCGCCCTCGGGGTCGGTCGACCAGTCGTACGAGTGGAGGAACGCGCGCCCGTCGAGGTCGAGATCGCTCGTCAGGTCCCGGGGGCCGACGACGAACCCGGCGTTGCCGGCCAACCCCCACTCGGGGCGCGTCTCGGCCCAGTCGCCCGCGCGGCGCTCCGCCTCGCGCGCGCCGGCGGAACCGCCCGCGGCCGCCGAACCCGCTCCGCTCGTCGACCCGATCCGCTCGGCGGCGGCGTTCTCGCGGGCGGTGTCGAGGCCCGCGCGCAGCCGGTCGAGGTCGTCCGCGTGCGAGTCGGGCACCCCGCCGTCGTACAGCTCGATCTCGTCGGTCGTCGTGTTGTGCTCGGCGGCGAGGAAGACGGTGTCTTCGGGCACGTCAATTCCGCGGTCGCGCAGGCCCGCCCGGACTTCGTCGTCGTTGCAGACAGCCGCGAGCACGCGGGCGCTCGGGCCGCCGGGGTTGCCGGCGCAGGCGCCGCAGTCCAGGCTGGAGTCGTACGGGTTGTTCGCCGTTTCGGCGGCGTGACCGGTAAACACGACGAGGCGAGCGAACTCCTCCCACCCCATCAGCTCGAAGGCGGTCGCGGCGTACTCGACACGCTCCTCAAGAGTCAGCCCCGCCGGGAGTTCGCCCGCGGACGCGTCCCGACCGCGGATCCCCGGCGCGCAGAACTCGTGGTCGTCGGGCACCGCGTCGTCGGCGGCGTCGAGCAGGTCGGCGACCCGGTCGGGAACGAGCGTGCGGGCCGCGAGCGCCAGCCCGTAGCCGCCGCCGGCGCCCTCGACGAAGCTGAACGCGGTGGCCGGGTTCGATTTCAACGCCTCGATGACCTCGCCGGCCGCCTCGCGGAGGCCCGCCCGCCGGTCGCGTTCGGCCCGCGTCTCGCCGTCGGTCGGGACCTCGGAGATCCGGTGTTTCGCCTCGACGATCGGGGGACAGGTTTCGACCGTCACCTCGCTGTCGTAGCCCCGGTACTCCATCGGAACGCCGAAGAACCCGGCGTAGCCGTGGGTCTCGTACGCCCCGGCGGCCTCGACGTGACGGCGTATGACCTCGGAGCGCGTGTCGATACAGAACACCAGCTGCGCGTCCGGACGCCCGGGCTCGTCGCCGTCAATCTGGGCCTCGGCCTCGCTCTCCGCGGCCACTCGGTCGACGAGTTCGGCGCGGTAGCTCGCCTCCCACGCGCTCAGGAACGCGTCGGCGATCTCGTCGGTCGCGTCCGGTTCCGACCCGTCCGCGTCGGCGGGCGGCGAGAGGTCGACGTCGAAGGCGTCCGCCAGCGCGAGACGGGCCGCGAGGTAGCCTTCGAGGGTGATCGGGTAGGCGGACTGCCACGCGTCCCCGTCGGCGGCGCGGCGCTTGATCAGCCCGGTCCACCCGGGCAGGGCGGCGAACTCCCGCTCGAAGATCGCCCGCCACCGCTCCTCCGGGTACGGCCTCATCACGGACTCGACGGCCTCCACCGGCGACGCCGGGAGGTCGGCGACGACTCCCGTCTCCGGGATCCGGTCGTCGTGCGCCGCCACCGAGCGGAAGGCGTCGTAGAACCCCGCCTCGCGGTTCGGCATCGACCACCCCGCCCGTCCCTCGTCGAGGAAGGCGGACAGCCACTTCGTCAGCACCCGGTCGACGCGTTCGACGCCGCGGGGATTGCTCGCCGCGTCGGCGGCGCTCCCGCGCTCCGCCGCGTCGGCGGCCGCTTCCAACCGGTCCAGCAGGGCCTCCGGATCGCCGTCGAGCCCCCGGGCCGCCAGTTCCGCGTCGAGCGACTCCCGGTCGATCCGCCCGTCGGCGACGGCCGCCCGGAACGTCTCCGCCCGCGGGTAGCCGCGGCCGCCGAAGCGGTCCGCCGCCCGGGAGACGGCCTCGACGAACGGGACGTCCTCGAAGCCGGAGAGCGGGTTGGCGGTCACGAACGAGTGGATCGGCCAGACCGACCCGACGGTGCTCGCCGCGTCGTCGACGCGATCGCGGACGGCGCGTTCAGTACTCATCGTACTCCTCCCTGGCGGTTAACACGGTGTTCGGCGCGGGCTGTCCGGCGTTCAACAGCGCGACGTAGAGGCGCTCGCTCCGGCGGTAGACGCCGGTCTCGATCGCGACGTACGCGGCGAGGAACGCGACGGCGACCAGCGCGTGGAGGGCGCTTAGTTCGGTCGCGGCGGAGACCACCGGGAGCCCGGCGAGCGCGACGGAGACGGCCTCGTAGACGAGCGCGTAGCCGGCGATGGCGGGGAAGAACAACAGCGGGACCGCGGCGTACCGGGCCGCGGCCGACAGCCCGGTCTGCCGGGCTGCGCTCCGGGCCCCGTGCAGCGTGGTGAGCGTGACGACGGCGGCGAGGAGGAGCCCGCTGTCGAGGGCGGTCCCCTTCCCGGTGAGGACCGCGAACAGCGCGCCGCCGGCGAGGCCGGTCGCCAGCACGACGACCGCTCCCGCGGCGCTCGTCCCGGGCGTGCGGTCCGCCTCCGTCGGAACGGTGTGCTCGACCTCCTCGCCCGCGCTGAGGAAGTGGTACGCCTTGTAGAAGCCGTGGAGGATCAGGTGCGCGATCGCGGCGCCGAAGAAGCCGAGACCGGCCTGCATGATCATGAACCCCATCTGTCCGACCGTTGAGCAGCCCAGTTCGCCCTTGACGTCCGACTGGACCGTCTTGAGGAGCTTCCCGAACAGGGCGCTCGTCGCGCCGACGACCACGACGCCGAGCATGAGCGCGGCGTCGGCGGTCACGACGGGAGCGAAGCGGATCAGGAGGACGCCGCCGGCGTTGACGAACCCGGCGTGCATCAGCGCCGACGCCGGCGTCGGGGCGGTCATCGACGAGAGCAGCCAGCCGTGGAACGGGACGAGCGCGGACTGGATCATCGCCGCGAGCACGAGCGCGGCCGCGGCGACGAGCCACGCGACGCCGCCGACGCCGTCCGCGGTCGCGGCGACGCCCGACACCGTCGTCGCCCCCGTCGTCCGCCACAGGGTCGTCGCCGCGACGGCGAGGAGCGCGCCGCTCGCGAGGAAGTGTCTGCGGGCGACCGTCGCGGCCGCACGCGCCTGCCGCCACCCGTCGTCGAGACCGATCAGCTCGGCCATCGCGAGCCCCATCGCCAGCCACAGGGCGGTGAACAGAGCGAGGTGATCGGCGGCCACGAGCCCCATCACGACGACGGTGAAGCCGAACACCCCGACGAAGAAGCGCGTCTCGCGGGCGTTCCCCGCCATGTAGCGGCGCGAGTAGCTGTGAACGACGCCGCTGAAAAACGTCACCACCACCCACAGCAGGACGGTCAGGCCGTCCACGGCGACCAGACCGGGGACCTCCCACGCCCCGTCGAGTCGGAGGCGGGCGACGAGGGCGACGACGCTCGCGGCGAACAGCGACCACGCGAGCCGCGTCAGCGCGGCGGGTACGGGCGAAGAGGCGGTCGTCGCCTCCGGAAGCGGTCCGACCGTCGGCTTCTGGGTGCGTCCTGACATCGTTGAGTCGTCCGACGACCCGTCTCGGTGACCGAGGCGCGCTCGGGTCCGTTTCTGGTCGTTCTTCACCCGTATTGAGAACAGAACGTCTATTAAATCTATCTAACTTCACAAATCGTTCGAAAATTATGCATGATAGAACGTTATATTTTCGTCCGGTGGCGGGACGCTCGACCGCCGGGATCGGCCGAGAGCCGGTCGACGGCGCCCGTCGACGCGGTCGGCGCCGCTCGTCGATCGGTGACGGGAGGGGAGTCGCTCCGTCTCGGGACGGAGCCGGACGACCGGACCGCTCGACGCCCGGCCGTAGGAAAACATATCGTTCTCGGCCCCGCGGTCCCGGTATGGACGAACTCTCCGGAACCGTTCTCGCGGGGCGGTCGTTCGAGCCGATCCGCGGCCGCGTCGTCGTCGCGGACGGTCGGATCGAGGCCGTCGAGGAGGCGGACACGGCGTCGACGGACATCGTGCTGCCGGCGTTCGTCAACGCCCACACGCACATCGGCGACTCCGTGGCGAAGGAGGCGGCCGTGGGGCTGTCGCTCGACGACGCCGTCGCCCCGCCGGACAGCGTGAAACACCGGCGGCTGGCGGCCGCGGACCGGGCCGACCTCGTGTCGGCGATGCGCCGCACGCTGCGGTTCATGGAGCGGACCGGCACGCTCTCGTGTCTGGACTTTCGGGAGTTCGGGGTGGACGGGGCGCGCGCGCTCCGCGACGCGGCGGCGCCCGTGGACGTGGACGCGTTCGTCTTCGGCAGCGGTGGCCGGTCCGTCCTCGACGTCGCCGACGGCTACGGCGCCTCCGGAGCGAACGACGGCGACTTCACCGACCAGCGCGCCGCGTGCGAGGAGCGCGGCCTCCCGTTCGCCATCCACGCCGGCGAACCGGACGCGACCGACATCCACCCGGCGCTCGACCTCGACCCGGACCTCCTGATACACATGGTTCACGCGGAGCGAGACCACCTCGAACGGGTCGCCGAGCGGTCCGTTCCGGTCGCGGTCTGTCCGCGGGCGAACGCCGTCCTCGACGTCGGCGACCCGCCGATACGGGAACTGCTCGATCACACGACGGTCGCGCTCGGGACCGACAACGCGATGCTGAACCCCCCGTCGATGTTCCGGGAGATGTCGTTCGCGGCGAAGCGGTTCGACGCGACCGCGCGCGAGGTGTTGCGGATGGCGACCGCGGCCGGCGCCGAGGCCGTCGGGCTCGACCGCGGCGTCATCGCCCCCGGTCGGCCGGCCGCGCTGCTCGTGCTCGACGGGGACTCGGACAATCTGACGGGGACGGCCGACCCGGTGCGCGCGGTGGTTCGACGCGCGACCGCGCTGGACGTCAAACGAGTCATCGCTTAGGAAACGAGTCTTCGCTCAGGAGGCGAGTCATCGCTCGGGAAACGAGTCTTCGCTCAGGAAGCGAGTCCTCGCTCAGGAGTCGTCCGGCGCGCGGGTCCCCGAGTCGAACTTGCCGAACGGCGTCGTCTCGTGGGTCCGCACGAGCACCTCGTCGGCGACGGTGAGCCCCATGTCGAGGAGGGCCTGCGCGACCGGGGTGATGTCGCCGTCCGTCTTCCCGACCGCGGTCACGAGCAGGTTCTGCTCGCCGGTGACCAGCTCCTGAACCGAGACGACGCCGTCTATCTCCAAGATGTCGGCGACGATGTCCCCGCGCTCGGGGATCGAGGCGGTACAGTACAGCAGCATTCGGAGCGGGTACCCCGAGCGCTGGTAATCGACGCTGGCGCTGTACCCCTTGATCACGCCGTCGGACTCGAGTCGCCGGATGCGTTTGCGGACGGTGCTGTCCGAGGTCCCGGTCCGCTCCGCGATGTCCCCGGACGACGCGTTCCGGGCGTCCTCCTGAAGCGCGTACAGGATCGCCTCGTCGACGTCGTCGATCTCGGCGTCGGTCATGTCGGTCCATCCGTGGCACCGCCACTTTACTTTTTAACGTCTCTCGGGCGTTCGCCGCGAGTCATCGGAGGTCCGGGCGCCTCTCCCGGCGCGCTCGCGAGCGAAGCGTTCAAATCCCGTCGCGCCGACGCCGATCCCATGCGAAACATCGAACAGATGACGCTGGACGAGGACGAGGAGGTGCTCGCGCCCGCGGTGGTCGTGGCCACGATGGCGCTGCTCGCGGTCTTCGCCCTCGGGTTCGTCGTCTCGGCGATCGGACTCGTGCTCTGACCGGCGTCGGCGACGCGGGATCGGCCCGCATCCGACAGTCGTATGCCCGCGTCGACCGAACGGGTCGCCAATGGACCGACGCGTCCTCTTCGCGAGCCTGATCCTCCTCGCCGGCGGCGCGACCGGCGTCGGGGTCGCCCTCTTCGCGTTCGTCGGGGTCGACGGCGGCGCGGTCGACGCCGAGATCGTCTGGGAGACGGAGCCCGTCCCCGGCGACGACGGGAGCGGCGCGGTCGTCGCCGAGACGGCCGGCGACTCGGTCGTCGTCCAGTCGACGACCGCCGGCGGCGAGCGGGTCGTCCGGGCGACCGCGGTCGGCGGCGACGTCGCGTGGCGGACCCCCGTATCGGCGATCGCCGCCGGCGACCTCGCCGGCGAGGGCGGCGGTGCCGGAGCCGACGACGGCGGGTCCGAAACCGCTGACGGCGACCCGGCCGGGATCAGCGGCCTCGTCTCCGCGACCGTCGGCGGCGATCCGGTCGTCGCGTTCACGACGGACGCGGGCGAGCTCGTCGCGCTCGACGCGAGAGACGGCTCGGCTCGGTTCGCCGTCGACCTCAGGGGGCCGAGCGGGCTCCGCCCGTCGGTCGGCGACCTCGACGGCGACGGCGACGCGGAGGTCGCCGCGGCCGCGACCGACGGCACCGTCCTCGCCGTCGACGCGGCCGGCGACCCCGTCTTCGAGACGGACCTCGGCGTGACGGTCGACCGACGCCCGCTGATCGCCGACTTCGAGGCCAACGGGGGAACGGGAACCGGGGATCCCCGCGGCGTCGCGGTCGCGACCGTCGGCGAGAGCGAGACGACGGTCCGGCTGCTCGACGCGGACGGCGACGCGCGGTGGACCGAGACGCCCGCGGTCACGCCGCTGACGTGGACCGCGGTCGACACGCCGGACGGCCCGGCGCTCGCGCTCGGCGGGACGAACGGGAACCTCCAGACGATCGACCTCGCCGACGGCTCCGGGCGGTTCGAGGTCGGGCTCCAGGACCTCCCCGTGACGGTCGGCGACGCGAGTCCCGGTCGGATCTACGTCGGCGGGGCGGGCAGCGTCTGGGCGGTCGACCTCCGCGACGGTGAGGTGGCCTGGAAACAGCAGTACGGCGGTGAGACCCGCGTGAACGCCCCGCGCGTCGCGGCCGTCACCGAGACCGACGAACGCGGCCCCGTCGCGGTGAACCGCGCCGGCGACGTGCTCGCGCTGAACGCCAACGGCGAGGCGGTCGCGCAGGGCGACGCCGGCGACGCCGTGGTGTACGCGGGGCCGCTGTTCGCGGACGCGACGGGCGACGGGAGCGACGAGGTGCTCGTCGTCACCGCCGACGGCCGCGTGCTCGCGCTCGACGACTGAGCGGCGGTTTATCAACCGTGCTGACGGGAAACCGCCGGACGTCGTCGTATCGGCGACGGTCTTTCACCGGAAGCGCGGTGTGTCGGCGGCGCTGGCGCTCTCGGCGTCGAGAGCGGCGAAACGGCGGTCCGCGGCCTCAGTGCCGTTCGTCCTCGTACACCCACGCGGCGGTGTCGAGGTCGTAGTCGACGAGCTCGTCCTCGTCGAAGAAGAGGTCGATCTCGCGCTCGTTGGCGCCCTCGTCCTCGTGGTCCGACGCGTGGATCACGTTGTGGCCGAGGTCGAGGCCGTAGTCGCCGCGGATCGTGCCCGGGGCGGACTCGGCGGGATCGGTCTCGCCGACCATCGCGCGGACCTGTCGGGTCGCGTCCGCGCCCTCCCACACCATCGCGAAGACGGGGCCGGAGGTGATGAAGTCGACGAGGCCGTCGAAGAACGGCTTCCCCTCGTGTTCACCGTAGTGCTCGTGGGCGAGCTCCTCGTCGATCCGCACGAACTTGCCGCCGACGAGCTTCAGGCCGCGCTCCTCGAAGCGGGAGACGATCTCGCCGATGAGACCGCGCTGGACGCCGTCCGGCTTCACCATCACGAAGGTGCGCTCGTCGTGGTGGCTCATCTACTCGCCACCGTGGTCGCGGCCCTCCTCGGTCCATTCGAGGTCGCGCGCCTCGCGGCCGAGGAAGTAGTTCTTCTCCGCCTTCGAGTCGACGAAGTGGAGGATCTGTCCGTCCTTCTTGACGTACATCGTGCCCGTGCCGGGCTCGATCTCCTCGCCGGTGTAGTCGCAGGTGCGTGTCTCGACCATTGGTTATCGCCCTCCGATGGAGTCCGCGTCGCGCTGGGTCTCCCGGAGCTGGAGCACGTCGCCCATGCGGACGGGGCCCAGGACGTTCCGGGTGATGATCCGGCCCTGGTTCGATCCCTCCTGGATGCGGCATTTGACCTGCATGGCCTCGCCGTGCATCCCGGTCTTGCCGACGACCTCGATCACCTCGGCGGTGGTCGAGTCGCCGGTGCCCTCTTCTGCGCTCATGGGTGGTTATCGGAGCTCCGCGACCTTCTCGCCGATGTCCTCGACGTCGTCCTCGGCGTCGCCGGCGTCGACGACGGCGGCGGCGGCCGAGCCGACCTCGAGGCCGGCGGCGTGGCCGACGTCGTCCTGCGTGTCGACGAAGACGACCGGGATCCCCTTCTCGTCGGCGAGTTCGGGGAGGTGCATGACGATCTCCTCGGGGGAGACGTCCTCCGCGACGATGACGAGGTCGGCGTTGCCGCGCTCGACGGCCTTGGTGGTCTCGTTGGTTCCTTTCTTCACGGTGCCTGTGTCTCGGGCGACCTCGAGCGCTTCGAGCGATCGCTCGGCGAGGTCGGCCGGGGTTTCGTAGTCTACGTAAACGGGCATATGTTGTTCACCTATCCTCCGTGCAGGCTCGCGTGTCCGTCCCGTGGTCGGTCCCTAACGGAACGGCACATCATCGACCCCACAGAGGCTGTGACCCGAGGTAGTCCGGACATCCATAAAAGCGCTTTCAATGTCCCCCGGGTGTGCGATCGGGAGCCACGGGGGTCGGCGCCCCCCTCAGCCACGTCCTCCCCGACGGATCCCCCGTATTGACGCGCCAGGGCTCGCCGGACGGAACTCGCCCGAACTCCGCGCTTTTTAAGCGTCGCTCGCCCCTCGACTCGCGTATCGAATGGTCCGTCTCGTTCACTACTCAGACATCGAGAACGTCTTCGACGCCCCCGAGCGGGCGGCCCGCCTCGCCGGCCGGATCCGGGCGCTCTCCGGCCCCGACGCCGCGGTCGTCGCCACCGGCGACACGACCGCGCCGGGCGTCCTCTCGCTGGTCGCGAGCGGGCGTCAGGTCGTCGACTTCTACGAGGCCACCGACACCGCCCTCGACACGTTCGGGAACCACGAGTTCGACTACGGGCCGGACGCGCTCCGCGGGCTCGTCGCCGAGGCGCCCGCGACGTTCGTCTCCGCGAACGTCCGCGACGAGGCCGGCGACCCCTTCGGCCGCGACGAGGGCGTCGTCCCGTGGGCGACCCGCGAGGTCGACGGGGCCACGGTCGGGTTCGTCGGCGTCACCGACCCCGCCACCGACTCGCTGAATCCGATGGCCGCCGACCTCTCCTTCGACGACCCCCTCGACGCGGCGCGCGACGCGCTCGCCGCGATGCGGACCGCGGTCGCCGAGGAGGGTGAGAGCCTCGATCACGCCGTGGTCCTCTCGCACCTCGGCGCGGGCGACGACGACCTCGCACGGGGGCTCGACGTCGACGCGATCCTCGGCGGCCACGTCCACAGCCGGCGCAACGAGGTCGTCGCCGGGACGCGGCTCGTCCGCCCCGGCGTCAACGGCGAGGCGGTCGCCGAGGTCGACCTGGGTCCCGCGGTCCCCGAGGCGACCCTCCACGAGCCGGACGGCGCGACGCCCGCCCCCGGGCTGGCCGACGCGCTCGCGGAGCGCATGGCCGCGGCCGACCTCGACGAGACCGTCGACGTCGTCGACCGGCCGATCGAGCGCACGGGCGACGTGGTCCACGGCGGCGAGTGCCGGGTCGGGAACTTCGTCGCGGACGCGTTCCGCTGGGCCCACGACGCCGACGTGGGGCTGTCGAACGCCGGCGGGCTCCGACAGGGCGACCCGTGGACCGGCGAGGTGACGAAGGCCGACCTGATCAGCCTGATCCCGTTCGAGGAGCCCGTGGCGCTCGCGTCGGTCACCGGCGCGGAGCTCTTCGAGATATTCCGCGAGATGGCCGCGCCCGACGTCGACTTCGGCGAGGAGGACTGGTGGCACGGCCACGTCTCCAACGCCCGCGTCGTCTGGGACGCCGACGCCGAGCTGATCCTGGAGGCGACCGTCGGCGGCGAGCCGATCGACCCCGAGGCGCGCTACACCGTCGCGGTCTCCGAGTACCTGCTCCACTCCGAACACGAGTACCCGACGCTCGGACAGCGGCACCGGATCGACGAGGCCGACATCCAGTACGAGGTGCTCGCCGCCTACGCCCGCGAGCACGGGATCGACCCCGAGATCGAGGGTCGCATCGAGATCCGGAACCGCGCCGTCGCGAGCGACGACGACTGACGAGACCGCGAAGAGGACCGCCTGTTTACAAACGGACGCGGTGGCGCGTGCCTGCGAGGCCGCCTCGCGGCCGAGCAGCACGCGCGAGGGAGTCGGGCGGCCGGAGCGAAGCGGAGGCCGGCAGACGAGGCTGGGGAGGCGTGAGGTGCAGTCGCTGTGCGGTAGGGGTGGGACTCAAAGGGGCTGTCGCGAGGCGGGGGCAGGCGACACAAGCACCGAAACGAGGGAGCGTAAGCGACTGAGTGAGGAGCGCAGCGAGCGTGCGCCCGCCTCGCGACAGGGGCTTTGAAGATGTTCTCCGCCGACACACGACCAGCTATTAATCGACCAACAGGGACCTTGGAGGAGTTCTTAGCCAGTTCGTTATCGATCGTTCCAGGCCAGCCGTTCAAGCGATCGGGAGTACCGAACACAACGGAACCGACCGAGTCCGCAACGTTCCGAACTCAGTCCAGGTTCACGTCGACGTCGTACTGGAGTCCGGCCGCCTTCACCGTGTTGTACAACAGCATGGCGCGGGTCATCGGCCCCACCCCACCGGGAACCGGGGTGATGGCTCCCGCGACCCCCCTCGCGGACTCGTACTCGACGTCCCCCACGAGCTCGTACCCCTTCTCGGTGTCCGCGTCGACCCGATTTATGCCCACGTCGATGACCGTCGCGCCGTCCTTCAGCATCGAGCCGTCGACGAACTCCGGGATCCCCGCCGCGGCGACCACGACGTCCGCCTCCGCGAGCTTCCCCGCCAGGTCCTCGGTCCGGGAGTGGCAGACGGTCGTGGTGGCGTTGCCCGTCGGCGACTTCTGGATCAGGAGGTTCGCCATCGGCTTCCCGACGATGTCGGAGCGCCCGACGACGACCGCGTCCGCGCCCTCGGTCTCCACGTCGTACGCCGCGAGGAGCTTCTGGACGCCGTGGGGGGTGCAGGGCTTGAACCGGGCGTCGCCCGCGACGAGCCGACCGACGTTCTCCGGGTGGAAGCCGTCCACGTCCTTCTCCGGGTCGATCCGCCGGAGGACGCTCCGCTTGTCGACGTGGTCCGGAACGGGAAGCTGGACTAAGATGCCGTGGACATCGTCACGGTCGTTGAGGTCGTCGATGGCGTCGTACAGCTCGTCTGCGGGCGCGTCGGCGTCGATCTCGACGTGGACGCTCTCGATGCCGACCTCCTCGCAGTCGCGCTGTTTCATCGAGACGTACGTCTCGCTGGCCGGGTCGTCGCTCATCAGCACGGTGGCGAGTCCCGGAGTCACGCCGGCGTCCTCCAGCGTCTCGACGTGCGTGGTCACGTCGGCGCGCACGTCGGCCGCGACGGCCTCGCCGTCGATGACCGTCGTCGCGTCCGCGTCGTCCGCGCCACCCGGGTCTGCCGCGTCGCCCGCGTCGCCGGGGTCGTCGTCCGGCCCGTCGGTTGTCTCCGTCATACCGGGACCGAGAGCGAGCCGATACAAAAGCGGCGCGGGATCGTGTCGATCTCGGCGGACGGACGACCGTATCTATACACGAATTTGTGTGTTCCCGGAGTCGGCCGTTCACCTCGACGATTTAAGATGTTTGAGGGAGAACCGCCGACATCCCTCCATGTCGCTCCGCTCCGTCCCCCGCGAGCGCCGTCGAACCGCGATCACCCCGCGAACGCCGCCCGCGATGCCGCGTCGGTCGGAGGCCGCGGCCGGCTCGCTCGACCGATGAGCCGGTCGGGAACCTGGTCGTTCGCCACGGCCCGCGGGACCGTCCGCGTCGCGCCCGGCGAGCTCCGGATCCGGCGCAGCATCGCGCAAACCGTCACCGAGTCGGGCAGGGCCCTCGCCGACGGGCGCCTCCCCTCGGCGCTCCGGGACGTCGGCTGGGCCGGCATCGGCGCCGTCACGATGCTCGTGCCCCCGGCGGTCGAGTGGCTCCTGCGGGGCGGCGGCGCACGGACGACGGTCGGGCTGATCGGTCTGTTCACGGCGGTCGGCGGCGTCGCGACATCGGTGGCCAGCGAGCGGACGGCGACGATTCCCCTCCGCGACGTCGAGCACGTCGACTTCGACGAGGGCGAGATCGAGATCGTCCACCGAAGCGGGGACGACGACGAGCGCGAGACGGAGACGGTCCGTCCCCTGAACGACGAGGAGCGGTCTGACGCGGCGGTCGCGCTCCGCCTCCGAGGGGTCGACCTCCGGGGTGTAAAGGAGGACGAGGCGGTCTCCCGCACCGTCGTCGACGCGCCGAAGACCGAGCTGCTCGCGTGACGCCCCGGCCGTCGGTCGAACCGCTCGCGCGACGCGCCGGGTCGAGGGGCGACGCTAGACCCCGAACGAGACGTCGCGGTCGACGACCGCGTACCCCTGCGCCGCGAACGCGTCGACGTAGTACGCGTCCGCGACCAGCGCCTGCGGAACGCTGCGGAGTCCGAACCGTCGCCGGGGGAGCAGCTCGACGTCGACGACCGTCCCGCCCGGCTCCCCGTCGCCCGCTCCCCGAACCGCGACCGAGTACGCGGCCCACGGCTCACCGTCGAGCGTTCCCTCGATATGGACCCGTGCGAGCGGGCCGCCGGTGTCGCCCTCGCCGCCGTCACTGACGACGTCGGCGCCGCCGTCGCCGTCGCCGTCGTCGTCCGCGCCGGCGACCGCGTCGACTTCCCTCGTCCCCTCTGCTTCCGTCTCGACCGCCAGCGAGTAGGTCCGGAGCCCGAGGAGCGCCGAGTGCTCGTACGTCGCGTCCCCCCCGCCCGACGCCGGCCGGATCTCGTCTGCGGTGCCCCACTGGAACGCGAGCACCGGGGGGGTCGCCGAGGCGAACGCCTCGACCACGGCTTCCGGCGCCGCGTCGGTCCGGAGCCTCGTCGTCCCGCTCCGTCGCAGGATCGGAGCGCGGAACGCGACGACGAGGGCCGCGGCCACCGCCAGCGCCGGGACGAGGTCGGCGAGCGCGAAGGCGACGAGGAAGGTCACGGCGGCGGCCAGCGCGACGAGCCAGACGACGGCGCGTTCGACTCGGCGATACCGCTTCGCGATCGACCGCACGTCCGAGCGCCGGGCGTCGGCGTCCGGACTCGTGGAGGGCGAGTGCACGGGCGGTGGCTCGGCCACGAGTTCAATAGCGGTTACGGTTCGCGAGACCGGCGGTCCCGACGAATCGGCCGGCTCGGGGCGCCCCGACGCCGTCGACTCAACTCCCGCCGTCCGCGTCCGGGTCCACCGGCGCTCGCCCGCAGATGCTCACGAGGTCGTGGAGGTCGTCGATCTCGTACGTCGGCTGGCAGGAGAGCTCCGCGGAGCGGCGGTGCGGGCGCCGGACGAACGCGGAGTCGACGCCGGCGTTGTCGGCGGCGCGCACGTCGGACTCGTTGTCGCCGACGAACAGCGCCGTCTCGGCGCCGAGGTCCTCCAGGGCGCGTTCGAGGTAGTACGGCGAGGGCTTCTTGCGCGAGAGGCTGGCGATCGACGGCTCGCGCCCGTACGCGACCTCGAACCGCCCGGCGAGTCCGAAGTGGTCGAGGACGGCGTCGACGGTCGCCTGCTGGTTCGACGAGACCACGGCGAGCGGGGCGTCGAGGTACCGGAGCGCGTCCACGTCCTCGTACGGCGTCTTCCGGCCCTTCCTGGCGGCGTCGATCTGCGCGGTCGCGGCCATCTCGTCGCGGACGCGCCAGAACTCCGCCGGCTCCATCCCGTAGCGCTCGCAGATGTCGGTCAGCGTCGCGGGGTCGACGCCGACGGCGACGTCGTCGACGTGGGCGAGGTCGGGATCCTCGACGCCGAGGCTCACGAACGCGTCCCAGGCGGCCTCTCGGAGCGTGTCGAACGGCGTCCGCCCGACGAGCACCCCGTCCTTGTCGAGGACGACGGCGTCGTACACGGGGTTCCCTCGGTGGGTAACCGGCAAAAATGTTTCACCGACGCGGCGCGGCGGTCGGCGTCGCGGCTCCCCGGAGGCGATCCGCGCGGTCTCGCGGTCGCGGGGGCGGCCCGAACGACCTCACTCGCCGAGCAGTCTGAGCGCGACGCCGACGAGCAGGAGGATCCCCCCGACGAACAGCCCGACGAACGGGATTGGGAGGGGGAGGGGGATCACGACGAGCAGGAGGCCGATCGCGATGAGCGCCGTGGAGGTTCTCATACCTCCCTCTCGTCGTCCGGAGGGAAATGCGTTCAGGTGGCCGCCGGTTCGGAGGGCGCGATCTCACCCGCGAGCACGCCTCCCGCACTTTCAATACCCGGCGCGACGAACCCGCAGGTTGGACCATGAATATCGTTGATATCGCGGTGCCGGAGTACGTCGAGGTCGACGTCGATGAGCGACTGGCAAAGGTTCGGTCCATCTTCGAGCGCGAGAACCCGAAGGGGATCGTCGTCACCGACGACGGCGAGTACGTCGGCGTGGTCGGCGAGAAGCAGCTCATGCGCTCGCGCATGGAGGACGACACGAAGGTGTCCGCCGTCATGAAGCCCGCGCCCTCCGTCGACCGCCACGAGGACGTGCGGGAGACGGCCCGCCTCCTCGTCGAGGGCGACGTGAAGATCGCCCCGGTGTACGAGGGCGAGAAGCTCTACGGGATCGTCACGGTCGACCAGATCCTCGAAGCCGTCCTCGACAGCCTCGACGCGATCACCGTCGGGCAGATCGCGACCGAGGACGTCATCGGGGTCAGCGAGAAGGACAGCGTCGGCCGCGCGATCAACCGCCTCCGCGAGAACGGGATCTCCCGGCTCCCGGCCCTCGACGAGGACGGCCAGCTGGTCGGCGTCGTCACCACCAACGACATCGTCGAGTTCGTCGTCCGCGACCAGGAGCGGCAGGGCAGCGGCGACCGCGCCGGCGACATCGACCGGATGCTCGACATCCCCGTCTACGACATCATGTCGAGCCCCGTCGTCACCGCGACCGCCGACGAGACCGCGCAGGCCGTCGTGCAGCGCATGTTCGACAACGCGGTCTCCGGGCTCGTCGTCACGCCCGAGGGCGCCGACACCGTCGCCGGGATGGTGACGAAGACCGACGTGTTGCGCGCGCTCACGTTCACCGAGGAGGACTCGATGGACGTCCAGATCACCAACGTCGACCTGCTGGACACGACCTCCCGCGAGCACATCGTCGAGTCGATCGAGCAGGTCGCCGACAAGTACGCCGCGATGCACGTCATCCACGCGCACGTCCGGCTCCACGCGCACAAGGAGAAGCTCCGCGGCACGCCCCTCATCCAGTGTCAGATCCGCCTCCGGACGAACGAGGGCCAGGTCGGCGGCTCCGGCGAGGGGTACGGCGCCGAACACGCCTTCCACGTCGCGCTCGACAAGCTTGAGCGGAACGTCCTGGAGATCAAGGGCGTCAACGCCGACGAGGAGTACCGCGGTCAGCTCCTCCGCAAGCTCGGCGAGCTCTGAGCCGCGAGGAGAGGCGGACGGTCCTCGACGGTTCCGGCCGCTTTTTTTCCAGTTCGCCGCGCTACGTCTCCGCGCCCTCGGCGAGCCCGTCGGCGACGATCCGGAAGGTGGCGGAGTCGCCCGCGGGCTTCGAGCGGTGCTTCTCCAGCGTGGCCCGGCGGTTCCCGCCGCGGAAGCGGTCGACGCGAACGATCGCGCCGGTCCAGTGGTTGAGGGTGTTACCGCCGAGCGCGCGGTCGCGGTCGGAGTCGGGGTCGGTGAACACCTGATTGGTGATCACGACGGCGATGTCGTGGCGCCGGGCCAGAGAGAGGAGGTGCGTCACCTGCTTGGCGACCTTCCGGAGCGACTCGCCGCCCTCGGTGTCGCCGGCGCGCTCCAGCCGGTAGAAGCCGGTCGCGGAGTCCAACACGATCAGTTCGACCTCCTCGGCGAGCTCCTCGGCGTCGCGGACCGCCTCGCGCTGGTCGTCGAAGTCGTACGCCTCCGAGATCACCAGCCGCGACGCGATCTCCTCGACGGTGTCGCCGACGTCGGCGTCGTCGGCCCGCCCCTCGGCCAGCTGCTCGAACCGGTCGATCGAGAGCCCCTCGGTGTCGATGTAGAGGGCGCGGTCGCCGCCGGCGGCGACCTCGACCGCCGCGGCCAGCGCGAGGTTCGTCTTCCCGGCCGCGGGGGGGCCGTACAGCTGCGTGACGACCCCGCGCTCGAAGCCGCCGCCCAACAGGTCGTCGACCGGCCGACAGCCGGTCGGGATCGGATCGCTCACTGTGAGACGCGTTGCCCGCGCTCGTATTTAAACGGTCGATCGCTGTGACGACGGGCGTATCCGACCGACCGAGCGCGTCGTCGGCGCTGGCTCGTTGTCGACCGAGCGCGTCGCTCGTCGAGGCGGAATAAGCGTGAGAAGAACGGAACGGTCGCCGGTCGGGGTGACCGGCGACGGGGTCCGGTAGTGCGTGCGGACGCGGCGTCCGCGGTGGAGTCGTTAGTTGCGCGTCAGGTTCGTCGCGCGGGGTCCCTTGGGGGACGACTCGATGTCGAACTCGACCTCCTGGCCCTCCTCGAGGTCCGGGCCGCCGACGTCTTCCATGTGGAAGAACACGTCCTCGTCGTCGTCGAGATCGCCGTCGTCAGTCGAAATGAAACCGTAGCCGCCAGTGTCGTTGAAGAAGTCAACCTTACCGTTTGCCATTGCAATCAAACGTACGGGCGTTCAGGGGATAACGCTTGCGAGGGTCGTGGTACCACGACCGTCGCGGGGCCGTCGATCGGGTTCGCGCCGGGAGAGCGCCCCGAGAACGGGGGTTCCGGCGCGAACTCGACCGTCACCGCGCGGTGCGACCAGCCGCGGGGTTCATTTACGCGCGAGGACGTAGGTATCGACAACAGATGGACCGTCGCACCTACATGCGCTCGCTCGCGGCCGGAACCGGCGTCGGCGCGACCGTCGGCACCGCGGGCTGTCTCGGCGTCCTCGGTGCCGGGGGCGCCGAGGGGACCGTCCTCGGGCCGCCGGAGCGGGACCTGAGCGAGGCGTCTCACCCGAGCTACGGAGAGGCGATGCCCGACTTCACCGTCCCCGATCCGATCGCGGGCGAGGAGATCGCCGTCTCCGAGTTCGAGGGCGAGCGCGCGGTGCTGTGGACCTCGTTTTACACCAACTGCCCGGACGGGGTCTGTCCCGCGCTCATCCTCCGGCTGCGACGCGCGCAGGCCGTCGCCGCCGACCCGACCGGAACGAATCCGAAATACCCGTTCGTTCCGCCGGGGATCCGGGACGTCGTCGGCCCGGAGGCGTACGGCGACGAGGTCGCGTTCCTTCCCATCACGTTCGACCCCGAGCGCGACACCGCCGAGGCGCTCCGCGAGTACGCCGCGCGGCAGGGCGTCGACCTCGACGCGGGCAACTGGCACTTCCTCCGTCCGGAGAGCTACGTGCGGGCCCAGGAGATACACGAGGAGAAGTTCGGGCTCGTCATCGAGAAGCAGCCGGCCGACGACATCGAGAACCTGGAGTACCGATTCCCGCACTACGGGCTCATCATCCTCGCGAACAAGCGCGGGATCGTCGAGCGGGCGTACCCGCGGGGCCCGCGGACCGACGTCGAACGGCTCGTCGACGACGTCCAGCGGGTGGTCACGGCGTGAGGCGACGACACCTGCTGGCCGGGGTCGCGAGCGTCGGCGTCCTCGGCGGGGCGGGCGCCGTCGCGACGGGGAGCGTGCCGGACGGGCTGGGATTCGGCGACGGCTCGGAACCGGTCGAGCCGACGACGCTGCCGACGGTCGAGGCCCCCGGGAGCCGCGACGGGGAGGTGAGGATACCCGCCGACGGCCGGGCCACGTTCGTCGACTTCTTCGGGACGTGGTGCCCGCCCTGCGCCGAGCAGATGCCGGCGCTCGCCGAGGCGCACGACCGGCTCGGCGACGAGGTGCGGTTCGTCTCGGTGACGACCGAGGACGTCGGCGGCGCGGTCAGGGAGGAAGCGGTCGCGGACTGGTGGCGCGAGCACGACGGCGACTGGCTCGTCGCGGCCGACGTCACCGCCGAACTCTTCACGCGGCTGAGTATCAACGGATTCCCGAGCGCCCGCGCCATCGACGCGACCGGCCGCGTCCGCTGGGCGACCTCCGGGACCCACACCGCGGAGGAGTTCGTCGGGGGGATCCGGAGGGCGCTCGACGGATGAGGCGGCGAGCCGACCGGCCCGTGAACCGACGAGTCGACCGATCCGCGAAGCGGCGGGTCGACCGATGACCGGCGCCTCGCTCGCGACCAACGTCCCGTTCGCGGTGACCGCGGGGGTCGCGACGTTCTTCTCGCCGTGCGCGTACCCCCTGTTGCCGGGGTACGTCGGCTTCTACGTGAACTCCGTCGACGCCGACGAGGCCTCCGTGACCGGGGCGGGCGCCAGGGGACTCGCGGCCGCGATCGGGGTGCTGGCGACGTTCGCGCTGCTCGCGGGCGCGACGGTCCGGGTCGGTCAGGCGACGCTCTCGAACATCGCCGTCTTCGAGACGCTGGTCGGCGGGCTGCTCGTCGTCTTCGGGCTGCTCGTCGTCGCCGGGCGGGCGCCGTCGCTCTCGCTCTCGCTGCCGAAGCGGCGGTCGAGCGTCCTCGGGTTCGGGCTGTTCGGCGCGGGGTACGCGCTCGCCGGCGCGGGCTGCGTCGCGCCGGTCTTCCTCGCCGTGATCGCCCGCGCCATCGCGCTCCCCGGCGACGCCGCCCTCGTCGTCCTCTCGGTGTACGCCGGGGTCGTCGCCGTCCTGATGGCGGCGACGACCGTCGCCACGGGCGTCGGGCTGATCGGCAACGCCAACCGGGTGACGGCCCACGCCGGGACCCTCAAGCGGGTCGCCGGCGCGGTGATGGTCGTCGCCGGGATCGGTCAGCTGTACCTCTCGCTGGTCGTCTACTGACCCGCCCATCGACCGGGAGCGGGCGCTATCCGTCCCCGCGAGTCCGTCTCCGTCTGGACCGAGCCCGACAGACACGGCTATCTCCCTCCGGATCCTGAACGGACGCATGTCAGGAACGCGACGACGGTACCTCGGCGGCGTCGGCGGCGCCTCGGCCCTCCTGCTCGGCGCGGGCTGTATCGGCCGAGACGGCCCCGGAATCCCCGACGGCAACGGGGACGGCGGCGACGGCGACGGGAACGACGGCGGCGACGGCGGGCAGACCGGAACGCGCCCCGGGGGAACGGGCGGCCCCGGGGTCACGGTCGTCTCCGTCGACGGCCCGGACGACATCCCGGTCGCCGCCTCCGTCGAGGTCGTCCGCGAGGCGGCGACGGAGGAGTCGCCGCCGCGGCTCCGGACGAGCTTGGAGAACACGGGCGACGAATCGATCACGGTCGGCGAGGGGCGGGGGGTCCACCTCGAATACGTGTCCGACGACTCGGAGGCGCTCGTGTTCCTCCCGAGCGACGGGGAGTACCCGGCCGAACCCGGCTGCTGGCGGCTCACCGACGGTATCGCCGTCACCGAGGAGTACCGCACGTTCCAGATCGACGCCGGCGCGTCCAGCGGCCGGGAGATCGACCTCTACGCGACGCCCGGCGAGGACGCCTGTCTGCCGGTGGGCGAGTACCGGTTCGAGACGGCCGTCTCCGTCGGCGAGCCCGGGACCGATCCGGAGCGGTCCGGACGGTGGAGCCTCACGGTTCTGCTGGAGTGAGTCGTCCGCCGGGGCGCGGGCGGACCGCCGCGGTTTCCCGGCGGCGACCGCTAACGTTCATAAGCGATAGCGAGGTAGCCACAGGCACCGGACCCGAGCGGTTCGGTCCCCGCATCATGAACCTCGATCAGTTCGCGGCCGAGAACGCACCGACCGAGAGCGCGGAACCGTTCCAGCGCGAGAACAGCTACGCCCTCGACGTCGACGCGGTGCCGGAGGTGATATGACCGATCGCACCGACCGGACCGACTCCGCCCCGATCCTGATCGCGCACCGCGGATTCGCCGGGGAGAACCCCGAGAACACCGTCCCGGCCGTCGAGCGGGCCGCGGGGGTCGCGAGGGGAGAGGACCCGACGGCCGGGACGGAGCGCCGCGTTCCCGCCGCCGGGCGTCGAGCCGACTAGGTCGAGGTCGACGCGATGCCCACCGCCGACGGTGACCCGGTCGCGATCCACGACGCGGAGCTCTCGGGCCGCGGCGGACGCGGGCTCACCGACGCGAGCGGCGTCGTCTGGGAGACCGACACCGCGACCGTCACCGACGCCGAGGTGCTCGACAGCGGGGCGACCGTCCCGCTCCTCGCCGACGTCCTCGACGCGGTCCCCTCGGACGTCGGCGTGAACGTCGAACTCAAGAACCCGGGTCGGTGGGACCTCCGGCCCGACGAGAGGCTCGCGGGCGACGCGCTCGCGGAGCGGACGGCCGCCTGGCGGCCGTTCGTCGAGCGCGTCCTCGACGTCGCCGAGGGGTGCGAGAACGACCTCCTGTTCTCGTCGTTCTGCGAGGGGGCGCTCGCGGCGGTCCGCGCGCTGTCGTCGTCGAAGGTCGCCCCGCTGGTGTCAGAGTCGGTCGCGGACGGGATCGCGATCGCCCGCGAGCACGGCGCGGTCGCGGTTCACCCCCCGATCGACGCGGTTCGGGGCACGCTGTTCTTCGACGCCGAGCGCTTCGGCGGACCCGACGGCGACGCCGCGGGGACCGGCGGGGTCGACGTCCTCGCCGCGGCGCGCGACGCGGGGCTCGCGGTGAACGTCTGGACCGTCGAGACGTGGTACGAGGCCGACCGGCTCGCGGCGGCCGGCGTCGACGGGGTCATCGCGGACTACGCCGCGGTCCTCCGCGGCTGAGGGGTCGTCCGGTCCGGGACCGTGAATTTAATAGCCGGAGGGTGACCTCACGGGGTATGGAACGCGTAGACGTCGCTATCGTGGGAGGCGGCCCGGCCGGCGCCTCCGCAGCGCACGCGGCCGCGGTCGGCGGCGCCGACGCCCTCGTCCTGGAGAAGGGGGTGCCGCGGGCCGACCGCGACCGGCTCGGCCCCGACTCGACGGACGCCGCGGGGATCTTGGACTACTGGGTCGATATCATGGGGATCCACCCCGACGAGTTCGACGACGGCGTCGTCCAGCGGGAGCTGACCCGCGCGGAGTTCCGCGGCCCGGACGAGGCCGCGACGCTCACCTCCACCGGCATCGACTCCTCGTACGACAAGTTCGGCTACACCTTCCACCGCGCCCGCTTCGACGACTGGCTCCGCGACCGCGCCGAAGACGCCGGGGCGGAGTACCGCGCGGGCGAGTCGGTCCGCGGCGTCGACACCGCCTCGCCCGGCGGCGACGACCCCCGCCACGTCGTCGAGCTGGCCTCGGGCGAGTCGGTCGGGGCCGACTTCCTCGTGCTCGCCGACGGTCCCCAGCGCACGGTGACGAACAAGGTGCTCGACAAGTACCTCCCCGCTGACGCGGCCGCCTCCGAGCGGCTCGCGTCGCGCACGGCGAACCACATCGCGTACCAGGAGTACCGCCGGGTGCCCGAGCCGGTGTACGAGGCGGTCGAGGACGCGCTCGTCTTCTGGTGGGGCGTGATGCCCGGCGAGACGGCGTACCCGTGGATCTTCCCGAACGACGACCGCGTCTGCCGCGTCGGGCTGACGATGCCGATCGGCCTCGACGTCGACGAGTTCGACCGGGAGGCGTACGCGCTGTTAGAGCCCGGCGACGAGTCGATCCCGCAGGGCGGCGAGTATATCCGGCGCCTCCTGGAGTGGCAGTACGGCGACGAGTACGACGTCGAGGCGGACTTCCCGATCGTCGAGGACGCGGGCAAGCGCGGCGGGACGGAGACGTACCCGATCTCCTCGACGCGGCCGATCGACTCGCCGACCGGGGCCGGGATCGCGGTCGTCGGCGGCGCGATGGGGACGACGTCCGCCTTCCACGAGGGCGGCGACCACGTCGCGGTCCGCACCGGCGCCATCGCCGGCGAGCTGGCCGCCGCGGGCGACATGGCCCCCTACAACCGGCGCTGGAAGGAGGCGATCGGCGACGAGGTCGTCCGCAACGTGACGATGGCCGACATGGTCGCGGACTACGACCCGGCCGACTGGAACCGGATCATCGGCGCCGCCGACGCCATGCTCGCGGCCGAGGCCGGCGACGGCCTGCTCGCGCAGCCGTACCGCTCGGGGTGGGAGTCGGTGAAGCTCATGCTCGGCTACAAGTGGAACAAGCGCCGCGTCAAGAAGGACTACGTCGGCATCGACGAGAGCGAGTACGGCTACTGACGGCGGCCCCTCGGAGCGGGGCGCCTCAGCGGATGACGGGCGCCGACAGCTCCCGCGGCTCCGTCGATATCCCGCCGACGTCGACCGGCTCCACCTGGTGGGTCGGCCACCGGCCCGTCTTCGTCAGCCGCTCGGTGAAGTCGGGCGCGACGAGGTGCGTGTCCTCGCTCTTCGCCCCCTGCACCGTCGGATTCCACGCGTAGCCCATCGGCTGCCGGACCGGCTCGTCGCTCCCGGGCGCGGCGACCCACTCGCGGCCCGCGAACCCCGCGGCGCCGCCCTGGTGGTGTTCCCGCCACTCGTCGGCGAAGCCGACGGCGTCGTACGCCTCGCGGATCGCGTCGAAGACGTCGCCGGCGGCGTCGGGGGCGTTGGCGTCCGCGTCGTCGCCGCCGTCGGTCAGCTCTCCCGCGGCCGCGGCCTCCGTCGCCGCGAGCGCGGTCGCCTCGACCCGGGCCGCGGCGCGGTGGCGCTCCTCCAGGCCGTCGGGGGCGTCGAAGGCGACCGTGCGGGTCAGCGAGGCGTGGAGGCCTGCCCGCTCGGCGGTGACGGAGACGAGCGCGTAGTCGCCGAGCGCCGCCTCGCCCGGCGTGTAGTGGCGGAACCGCCGCGCGCGCTCCGCGCCGCCGACGAGCACCACGGGGGTGTCGACGTCCCGGGAGGCGAGCGAGATGTCGATCCCGGCGGCGACCTCGTACTCCGGGTCGTCCGGTTCGAGGTTGCGACAGACGGTCTCGACGGCGGCGGCGGCCTCGCGGCCCAGCTCCCGGTAGCGCTCGACGTCGTCGTCGGTGAGCGGCTGTCGCAGTCGGCTCCCGTCGACGCGCTCGAAGCCCGGCACGTCGAAGTCGGCGGCCGCGGGGGCCGGCGAGCGCTCCGCGACGGCCGCGGACAGCGACGACGCGTGCCACGGGAACGACTCGACCGCGAACGCGTCCGGAAGCTCCTCGTCGGCGAGTCGCTCCGCCTCGATGTTGTCCGTGATGACGCGCAGCGCGCCGTCGTAGCCGGCGGCGGCGACCCCGACGTCGGCCTCGGCGTCGACGACGTTGTCGCCGCCGGCGAGCCACGCGAACCCGTTCGGCCTGGCGAACCACACCGCTTCGAGCCCGCGCTCGTCGAGGTACGCGTCGAGCCTGTCGGTGCGGGCGGCGAGATCGACCATACCGACCGACTCTCGTCGACCCAGTAAAAGCGGTCGAAAGCCGCCCGCGACGAGCGCGCCGCGACCGACGGACGCCCGCCGGCGCGACGGGTAATCGCCGCACGTGGGCGCCGCGCGATCGGGGGACCGCGCCGTGCCGCCGCCGGTCGAAACGAAAGGTTCAATTACGTCCCCCGGATACGACGAGACGCGTTAGTAAGCCCCCTCGGGTTGGTAGTCTAGTCCGGTTATGACACCTCCTTGACATGGAGGAGGCCGGCGGTTCAAATCCGCCCCAACCCACTTGCGCTGTGCGCGTTTCTCAAGTAGACTATCCCCGCGCCGTACCGGGGTTTGTCCCTTCCAGCGTTCTCAATTGAACTGCGGAGCAACGCTTTGTGTCTCACCACAGGGCCGTACAGCGATTCACTCCCAAGGAGACGCGATAGTGTTAATAAACTGCCGATAAGTGCGCATTGAGGGTGATTGACGGCGATCCCCCTCACAGCCAACTGACCATATTCAACAAGCCGCATCTGGAGTGCGTTCTTTTATAAACAATGTTACCTCTATATTTACTTATCCCTCTGCCTTACTGCGATTCTCGCAACATAACTTAGTGTTTTTTGTGGGGGGATGGAGACAGTAGAGATACGAATATATCGAGACTGAAGAATAACAACCGACTGATATGGGATGCGAAAACACTACCTTATCGGGTTGTTTCTGAATCGAATAGTTGCGGTTCAGGGACTTATCTATGACTGGAACACACGGGGACGAGTTCATCGACGAGATTATTGAGGAGTACGCTTCCCTCTACGAGGAAATTGAGGATGGGGAACGACGCGAACTTGATTTACGTTCTCGACTCATCCGACGACTGTTCTGTAACGCTCTCGGATGGGAGCATAGCGAGTACGCTCAGGAAGACGACTGGAACGACGTTCGGTTTTACGACGAGGATAGAACGCCAGTAATCATCATCGAGGGGAAGAAGCGGGACGTTGATATTAGCGAAGGTGTCGCCCAAGTCTTCCGCTACGCCTCGGAAACTCCCTATGCTGATCTCCTCATCTCCACCAACATCGACTCATTCCGTCTCTACCGCCGCTGTGAGCCGACTGATCCCGACGCAATCTCTCACCACGGGGTAAGTGCCCGCCTTGTTACGGAGATTGATTTTAAATCCATTAGCGGGGCCAACAGCCGTGTGGAAAGCCATGAAGACCTCTCCCACGGACAGCGACAGTCGTTACAGAAGCTGGCCGCCCTCCGGCGTGAGGAGGTCCTCAACGCCGACCGCTACGAGGACTTTTTTTTCGAGAACCCCGCCGATATTAGCGAAGACGAAGGCTTCCGTGAACTCATCCGCGTACTCGGCATCTCCCTCGATGAGTATTTCGTCCCCTACGCATCCGAAACGTTCGACCAGTATTGGAGCCGCTACGAGGAGTACGAGAGTCAACGCGACGAACTCGAAAACCAAATCGAGCGACTGGAAGAAAGCGGCCACGACGAAGCGGAGGTCGCGGAACTCCGAACGCAGTTGAGCAAACTGAACGACGAGTACGAGGAGTACGCTCAGTTCCACAACGACTTCGAGACGTGGGTTCGCCTCAGCGGTCGGCAAGACGAGGACTTGGAGGACAACAAGGTCGTGTTCTGCCGCGAGAGTGTGTACGTTCAGCTAAACAAACTCCTCCTCATCCGGATTGCCGAGGACAAAGGACTCACCAACCGGATGGTCAGCAATGGCGGTGTTGAAGATTACTTCGAGTTTTGGGACGACTACACGAAGTACGTCGAACGGAACTACGTTGACCTGTTCGAGCTGGCCTCCGAGGAACTGAGCGAGATCTACGAGCATCTATTCGCCCGGCGTATCTTCGATTGGGAGATTCGAGACGACTCCGACCTCGATGAAGTGATACAGCGAACGCTGTGGCACTTGAACCACTTCGACTTCAGCGAGGTCAACCGGGACATACTCGGACACCTCTACGAAGAACACCTCTCCCCGGAAGAACGGAAGAAGCTCGGAGAGTTCTACACGCCGACCGCAATAATCGACCTGATTCTTGACAGCGTCGATTACACCCCGGACGAACCCCTCGAACGTGAGGACTACGACCTGTTAGACCCCGCGTGTGGGAGTGGTGGATTCCTTGTTCGGGCCGCCCGGCGTCTCCTCGAACGGCTTGACCGGAAAGACGTGCCGGCGGGCGAGACAATCGAGATTGTACGCCAGCGACTCCACGGATTCGACATTAACCCGTTCGCGTGCCACATCGCGGAAATCAACCTCCTGTTCCAAGTCATCGACAAGTACCAGACGGCGAAAGAGGAGAACCCTGACTACACCCTTGACGGGTTCAACATCTACCAGACGGACTCCCTCCGTTCGGACAATCAGGCGTCTCTGACGGCGCTTCACAGTAGCGAGGTACAGCGACGATACCGTGAGGAACGTCGAGAGGCAAATCGCCTCAAGACACGGAGCGATTACCGTTTCGTCATTGGGAACCCCCCCTACGTCCGAAAACAGAACGTTCCGACTGGCCCTGCCCGCGCAGAGTACGACGATTACGACGTAGCGAAGTGGAACTACGACCTCAGCATCCTGTTCTTCCGGAAAGCTGGAGACTGGCTTCGTGAAGAAGGTCAGGTGGGGTTCATCACCTCGAACAAGTTCATCCCGAACCGTTACGGGGCGGAGATTCGGCCATACCTTGCCCAAAACTTCCAGTTCCGTTACCTGATTGACTTCGGTGATTACGACGTTTTCGAGACACCACAGGCGTACCCCATCATCTTCACCGGGGAGCGAATCAACAAGAGCGAGCGCGCACGCTCACCCGAGGAGTTCCAACCCGAGGACTACGTTTTTACGTTTGCCGAAGCGACCGACGCACTTCCAAGTATCTCCCAAACTGCGATTCGTGCTGACGGTAACGAAGACTCCGACTCGGAGGAGGAGGGCGAGGATTCAACACTCACCGATCCTGACCGGGAAATTGGGGAAGACCCAGCCGAAGGACGTATTGCGGATATTATTGGGGCTTGTCTCCCCGAAACGCCCGACGAAGAACCGCCGGGTTGGGAGACAGTCGAAGGCCGGTTGAGAGAGATAATATCGGGTAACGACTTCGAGAGTTCGCCCATCCGTGCGTTCTCCGTACCCGCCTCGATGATTGCCGGTGAAGACTGGCGTTTCGTACCCGCCGATGAAGAAGAAGCCCTCGGGAACATCGAAGCCGGAGGAACGCAGTTCCAAGAATACGCGAATGGTGAGGAACTATCGAAAAACGGTGTTCAGACGGGAGCAAACCCGATATTTAAACTCACCGAGGACACCCTGAGAGACTACGACCTCGAAGACGAACTCGTGAAGGACTTGGTCAGCGGTGAAGACGTCCACCGATGGCATACCGACGTTCCGGATTACCCGAAGCTCCTCTACATCGCAAACGACGACGAACTCGAAGATTACCCCGGAGCGAAGGAGTACCTGTTCGACAACAAAGACAGTCTTGAAGACCGCTACTGTGTCACCGACGAACACAGACGTTGGTTCGATTTAGCCCGAAACCGACCGGACACGTTCGGTAAGGAACTCATCTTCACGCCGGACGTTAGCTACTACAGCAACTTCTGGTACGAATCAACCGGAGACGTGTATGGGCTGAACTCCATCTATGTGCTGTACATCATCGATGGGTTTGATCCCTACTACCAGCTTGGCGTCTTCAACAGCAACGTTGCGCAGTTCTTCATCCGGCGTATCGCTTCGAGCTACGGGAGCGACTACCTGAGGTATCAATGGGACTATATGAAGAAGGTTCCCCTACCTGACCCGTCTGACGTTCCCACCGAATTAGTCGAGAAGGTCAAAGACGCCGCCGAGGAACTTTCCGACCTCCGTGAGGACTACGTCGAAGCCAAACAGCTTCGGGAGAACCCGGCGGAGCTACTGGACGAGTTCGAGACGAAGTCCCTGTCCTACGCCGGCTACATCGACCGGCTTGGCTTTCAGGACTTGGAGGGAGAACTACACCCAAGCCTCGATGCGGAGACTATCCGGTTCGGAGTGACCGGGGCAAGCATCGAGTTCAACGACGAACGAGCCGCCGAAATCGTGTACGAGCTGTTACAGGCTCTCGAAATCACTACCGGAGACGAACTCCGGGCCATCGAACTGCCTGCTCTCAAAGAAGACCTCGTGGCGTTGTACGAGCGTTACGAGGACGTACACAATACCGTAGAAGAAGCCCCGGAGAAGGCGAAAGATCTCGAACAAGGATACAACGAAGTCGTGTACGATCTCTACGATTTGGACGAGGAAACGAAAGAACTCATCCGCGATCGTGTTACACGACCCAAAAATCCGCTCGAACCGAGAGAAATCGAGTAGTCCTTATCTATCTGGAAGTTCTCGCTTCCCATCTCTCACACACGGCCAGCAAGGGAAGTCGTCGGATAGTTCCGCACAGTCGCACTCCTCGCGTTCATCCGCGTCGAGAGGCAGAGGATCGGCGTCGTCTCTCTCTGTTGTAGTTCCCCCGTCAGTGCGGAGTCGATCTTCCAACGTCTGCCGGGTGGTTTCCCCACCGTCCACCGTGGGGGTTGGGCAGTCAACAGCGGCTTGTAGAATTACCGGGCCGCCGATCGTCGCCAGCGCGACCTTATGCTTACAGTCATGCTCCTCGTTGTACTTGTCTGCCGGACACTCACACTCCGCCGGAATGAGGAGGCCGTCCCGATCTTCGACGCCGACGAGATAGCTGTGATCCTCTTTCTCGAACCCGTATGCGGCGTTCGTCACACGGACGAGATGAGGCGCTTCTACGCCGAACTCCCACGCTTCCCATCCGACCCGCTTCGACGTCTTCGTGCCGAAGTTCAGTTCATTGACGATGCTCTTATCTGCCGCAGAGTTGTTGTCTGTCATGCTTCGGTAGCCCGAAGCGCGGTCGTGTGTTCCAGCACACGGCCATTTCTACGATGGCAACCCGCGCTTCTACTCAGTAGTCTCTCGGCCACTCACTTAATAGTTCCCACATACGGGAACGCTCCCGAATACGGACACCAATAAGTAACGCGCGTACGTGGGAGTACGTATGGCACGACGCGCTCTGTTGACAGATCGAGAGCGGGAACTTATTGAGGGGGGGAGTGAGTCAGATGACGACCTCCGGTATCAGGCAATCTCCCGCGTTCGTCGGAAGATCGAAGACGAGATGGCGACTGATGTGGAGATACTACAGAAGCATCATCCCGATCTCTACGACGAACTTCGAGAGGCCGTGTGTGAGCTGGAGTGAAGCAGAGTATTGAGGCGGCGGGAAAGCAACACGACTCAATGCACCGAACTACCGGTTGGAACATTGCCGGATGCGCCAGCGGGATGTATAAGTAAGTCCCTCCGTGAAATTTTTCGGCTGAGGTCAGGAATTTGGGCTACTGAGCGGGCCGATATTCGTCATATAGAGGAACCTGGAACGGGCAGTATGGAAGGTCGTGACAGTCTACTGCTTTCCTCTCACGTAGTTCCATGGCATTGCACCGGTGATTCATCGCGGAGCTTTTGGATGGCGTGACCTACTTGCTGTTGACGCGTAGGGACTCTGTCATTCCTCTCGGGGAACCGCTTGCTGGAGTTCTCTGATTTGTTTATAAGTGGGAACAACGCAGTAGAAAGCCAATCCGTAGCCTTGCCGTGATTCTCGCAACATAACTTAGTGAGTGTTGTGTGTGTATGTAGGGATAGATAGTAGAGGTAACAGATACATCGGGAGATGAGATCAACGAATGATTGACACGAGGATTCTACCTCAACCCATTGATTGAGTATATACAATGCAAACAGACTATTGATCTAAGACATAATCAACGTCTGCATCAGTCTGTTCATCTTTCTCCTTACGTTCATTAAAATCATCCAGCCTTTTCTGATTGTTTAAGCTTCTTTCCCGTATATATCTCGCCTTCTTTTTATTTGTGTTATAATACTCTCTTGCAGCAATTAAAGTCAATATCAGGATAAATACAAAAAGGAACATTAATACGCCTAATCCGACGAGAGAGTATAAAGTTGAAATAAGTCCGA
The DNA here is from genome assembly GCF_024494565.1 of Halorubrum rutilum. The sequence continues at coordinate 365,694 of NZ_JANHDN010000002.1, read as the reverse complement.
AGGAAATTGCAGCATATAAAATTAAACCAGAAACACCACCGAAACCTGTTAAATAAATCACTGTAATCAATATTTTTGAAAAGGAGACTCCACCTTCCATCTCCATCATTGCTATTTCCCAAGCTTTCTCTGACTTGTCGTACTTATCAACAATATCAATATCTATTGAATTAGAAAATGATTTCATGAGAAATAATACTACTGGTAAGTATAGCGCAAAGGCTGTAAAAAGAATACCAAGCAGATCTGTAGTCGTAGACGTTTCCACTGTTGAAAGTTGTAAGGTTATCTGTAACAAACTCATCAAGGTGGAGATAACACTCAATTTCAATAACAATTGTGCTATCGTACAATTACCCACACCCCCCATTGAGTACACATCATGCAGGTGCGTAGGATATGCCGGTTAGAACACTCAACACCTCCCCGAGCGCGTCGTATAGGTAAGCCTCTCCGAGAGATGGGTGAATGAGAGTCAGAAGTCTTGGAGCTGTTCGTATCAGAGTAATGTATCCACAGTGAATTGTAAGGTAGAACACAGATATGAGAATCGTTTTTATAGAGTTTCATGTGAGAGACTATATCTTCAAGCAAAAATCTCCTCACGGGCTTGCTGTAGAGCCTGAGGAAAGTGAGATAGTTCCCCTATCTGAGGATGTGGGTGTTACAAATAAACCGACCGTATGAAAGAAACGTGTTAGAAGAGTCCAGATAGTCTCTCCGGAGCTAAGACACATTGAGGGCGAAGAGAAACTATGCCCCTCAAAGGTTCAAAGCTCGTCGACCCTCGTACAATAGTAATTGCTGTGTTCTCCTTACGTTGCGGAGGGAGAACGTAGGTGAATACGTATTCCCGAGATCAGTACTACGTAATATATACAGTATACTGCGTTGCGGTAATGCGCGTCGCCCGCGTACGAGGGAAATCGAACCTCCGGAGCATACGCAGTTGGTGTCTTATGTGTGTATCTTCGCCTTTAGAGCAATCGCGCCGGCTAATGTTAGCAGGAGCAGAAGGTAATCAGATGCACCCAAGAAGCCGGTCTGCAAGAAAGCTCCCAAACCGAAGGGAATCCCGAGGCAAACCCCTGCCAAGTAACCGAAAGACCAGTATTTGGCGTTGCCAATCATCATCACCGCTCCGAATATGGATGCCATCATGAACAGCGAAAACACGTACTTGGGGAGTAGACCAGCTTCCACAAGGACCGGGACAAGCTTACCGAGAATGATCGCTGTAACCACTGCTTCTACGACTACACTGAGTCCACGCTCGAATCCGTGATCGACACCCGGCATCTTATTCCTCCCACGGTCGCATTACATTTTGTGTCATGTGCGATTACGATTACGAGCCGCTGACATATAAACAGGGAAGATAGTTTATTCGACTGATAGGTTATGATCGGAATCACGAGCAAAAACCAAGGGTGTGATCGGAGTCACAACCCGCTACAGTGTGGCGATTAGCATGAGTACAAAAGAAGATCTGCTGAAAAAATATGATGGGCCAAATCAGGACACAAAACGAGAGATCATCAAGTATCTGTATGATAATCCGGATATGGAACACAAGCCAGATGTAGTTTTCCAGTCGATCCAAGACAAATGTCGGGCAGGGAAAGAAACAACAGTGGCAAATCAAATATCCGAACTGTCCAAAAGTGAAGATCTGATCAAACAAGAAAAAAGATCATACTACCAGTGGAAAGGACAAGGAGATCCACACCCTAATCGGCGTTTGAAAGGCGTAAAATCGTCTGTGGCTGATTGGATTAACTCTCTCGGCATTTCCTATGGTACTTTACTTCTGGGATTTGTTGTTTGGCTACTTGGTATTTTTAATGGATTTCTTAGTTTGATCGCACTTTTTACATCCGGTTCAATCGGTGGAGTTCCATTCATAACATGGTTCCAATTCGCCGGATTATTCACTATTCTTGGGTCGTCAGTTGTCATGATTTGGATTCCGCTATATTTGGTAGAAGTGTGGCTGAAAAAGTGAGACATGCTTTTTACAGTTGTCGGCATCGCTGTGCGTAGTGCCGACCTCTGAAAGAAGTCCGTCAAAGTGGTATCTCGACTCGCTAATCGGGGGAGTAGAGCGGGAGATTACGCAGTCGGCGGGCCGCGGGTCCGGTAGAAAGTCATAGGTTGGCGGGCGGTCTCGCGGAGCATTTGGACGGCGTGACCAGCTTGCTGTTGACGAATAGAGGTGCGTCATTCGTTATCAGGGAAACTGGTCGCTGGAATCCTGTTATTCTATTATAAATGGATATGACGGAAGAGAAGACTTCCCCTCTGCCTTACTGCGTTTTCGCAACATAACTTAGTGGCAGGGTCGTGTGTTGTATGAGGAATAAAGAACAAGTGCTGATTTCATTATCGAAGTAGGATAGTCACGTCCCTACGTGAAAGGTAGACAGTATCTGTCCAGACAGTACGCGAGAATGGGCATCACGCGGGCTTCGGGGGTACGTCTACGTGATTGTACTCTTCGAAGTCTTCGACAATCCCCTTGAGGAATTGCCATGTGATCTCGGGCTTGAACGTGGGGCCGAACTGTTCCTCGAACCACTCCCACGTTGCTTGCCAGCCGTTCTGGAGATGGCGACACGCAACACGGACTCGTTCCTTGTGCGAAAGCGTACCAATACCATCCTGTTCGGCTTTCCATTGGAGGCCTTCTACGTCCGTGTTCCAGTTCTCGCGAGCGGGCCAAATCGTCCCTGTTTCTCTGCTGAACTCGCCTGACGTCGATGTAGTTGTCCCATTCGAGTTCGATCCGGTAGAACCAGACGCACCAACGTTGTATCCCTGCTTGGAGAGGTAGTTGAGCGCGGTGTCTCGCCCGCCCTCGTCACTCATCAGCGCATGACCGACCACGGTGGCTTCCCACGAGGAGACGCTGAAGATCCGGGAACTCCCACTCTTCCCGCCGATGATGACGATCTTCTCGCCGACTTCGTAGTCCCACTTCCGGTAGTCCTTCTTCGACAACTGGAGCGGCGCGTGGACGTCCTGCTTTGTGAACCCGCCGTTACACCCAATAGCACCGTAGAAGTACGCCGGTACCATTGTCGCGCCTCCGCGCTTGTCTCTCCGAGCGAACGGCCCGCCTTTGACGCGAACTGCGGCGACACTTCGAGGGTTTCCGGAGGCGAGAGCATACGGGGAGAACTCTTGCGTGTTGTACATCGACCACTCTGGAACGTCAGCGGGGTTTTCGGGATACGCCACCTGCTCGATGAGGGGAGTCTCGATCTCGCTTCCCGACTCATCGTGCGCGAACTCCAAGAGGGTCTTCTTGGGGTTTAGAACCTGAAACAGGCTTCGAGGTCTGTTTCTGGAAGGAATGGGTGTCTCGAAGGTCAGCGGCTCTTGAACGTATACATCCCACAGTACGTCGGCGTATGATGAATACGTGGTTGGGTTTGATCCGTTTGCCTCACGGAAGATGCGATTATGATTCCAGGTTGATTCGATCTCGACCTTCGGCATGCCAGACTTCGCGTGTTCGACACCGGGAAGCCTGAAAAGCCGCTTTCGCGAATACAGCCCCAAATCAAGGTCTGCCCCGGCCTCCTCGCAGAAGGACTCAGCCAATTCCTTCAGCCCTTCCCGATCGTCTTCTCCCGATACGAACCGGGGAACGTGAACGTGGATGGATCGATTCCCCGAGAAGTAGAGCGTACACGTGTTGAACGGAACTTCAAGATAATCATCGACGAACTCCTGAAACCACGAGATGAGCGTCTTCGGCCCCACATCGTGGTATGCGTCGGACTCAATGTGAACGGGACAGAGGACACGATCATCCTCTTCACACTCGTCCTGAATTTCCTTCGCTATCGAGGAACCACCCTTGATCTCGTAACCCGTCTCGAACTCGTCTTGCCGTTCATACTGCTCACTCGGTAGCTTGTAGATGGGGCTGGCAGTCTTGGCACCCTCGGGAATGGGATCGAAGATCGTTCGGAGTTTCGGTTCCCGGTGCGGCCCCTTTTCGTCAGAGAAACCGTACTGGACGCACGCGCAGTCGTTGTTCGATTTTCTCTCTGTACTGGATGACGTTTTCGACGTAGATGTATCTGTACTCATATGTCAGAAAATAATGAAGGGTCACAGCAATTCGCGATCCTCTCCGCCTCAATGAAGTGATACTCAGAGAGGAACCGATAGTTGCGACTCGCAAGTTGGGAGTCCCGCGAGAATCTGCCTTCACCCTATAGACAACGTCCAAGGGGAAATAGATACCGAAATACGCAGACGGCGTCACCATTCCAGAAAATAAATCAAAGAGATTGAGGACTGTCTTGGGCACTCGAACCCCCGGAGTTGCGGGCAGGATTTGCTTGGAGAAACGGCTTCGCTACTCCATCCCGAACTCCTCGCGGCGAAGTTCCCGCTTTTCGCTCTCCGTCCGAGCATCGTAGTGCTTCTCCAGCGTCTTCACGGAGACGTTCATCCTATCGGAGAGGAGTTCCTTCGTGTGGCCGTCGTTGAGCCATGCCGTGATCGCAGAACGACGAATTGCGTGAGGCGGAACTGAACCGGGACACCGTGCGGCCGCGTCGCGCCGCTGTGCGGCTTCGCAACTATCGGGGTTCCTATCGTGGGGACAGCTATCCGCGTACACGCAGGGCCGCGTCATCGAGTTGATGTGGCCGCGTATGTTCGACCGAACAGGTCGACCTTGTTGCGTAGTGATCAGCGGTTCTCGTCCGTGGTCATCGGTTACATCGTGCCTGTACATCTCTATGTAGTCGTCGATCACGTCGCACACCCACTCGTGGAGGTTCACTTCACGTTCGGCTCCGTACTTGTTCTTGAGCGGTGTACCAGTCTCCGCACGATGCTCCACCTCAATGAACTGTTCCTCTGAGTGGTAGTCTTCGAGATCGACCGCTCGGAGAGTTCCCACACGGAACCCCGTGTCCCACAGGAGCGAGAACACCGTATGTTTCAACGTCCCGTGTTCGTACTTCTGGAGGTACTGGAGGATCTGTGCCGCCGTCTCCGAGTCGATCATCGTATCCCGAGAGTCCTCTTCGGGAACCGGCATCAGGATGTTCTCCGCGAGGCCTTCAGCCAGACTGCGTGATTCACACCATCGGAGAAAGACCCGAAGGACAGTCATCTGATTATAGAGAGTAACTTTGTTGATGCCGTCCTCATCCCGGCGGTGGATCTTGAAGTCGGAGATGTGGAACCCGTCGAGTTCGTTGACGTAGTCCAGATCTTCGGCCTCACACCACTCAATGAACTGTGACAGCAGGGACGAGTGGTTGTAATAGGTGGACTCGGAAATGTCCGCCCGGCGTTCGTTTAGATACCGTTCTACTGCGCGTTCGGGTTCGATTTGTCGGGTCATCGGTGTTTCCGAATCGCCTGACCCTGTGTGGTACGTGCGCGGCGTTATTCTGCAGATCTTGACTCCGCGGGAGCGCCGTATCCGCCGCAGGCGGGCGCGAGAGGCGCTGAGGAGGCCGGCGGTTCAAATCCGCCCCAACCCACTCACTTATAAGCGAAAACCGCACGACGGGGAGCGACAGCGCGGGTCCCTCCCCCGAACGCCGCGTGATTTTACGTCGCTTCGCCGGTAAGGCGTCCGTCGATGTCATCGTACGCGACTCACATCGACGGACTCGTCCACGAACCGACCCAGACCGAGGGAGACGGCGTCGACCTGACGGTCGCCGAGGTCCGCGAGGTCACCGGGCCGGGCCGCGTCGACTTCGGCGGCGACGAGCTGGAGGCCGCGGCCGTCGAACCGTGCGAGCGAGAGAAGCGCGACCCGGACGACGAGTACGGGTGGTGGTCGCTCGACGCCGGCACGTACCTCGTCGAGTACAACGAGTCGATCGCCGGGGACGACCTGCGGTTCACCGTCCAGACGCGGGACGCGCTGCTGGAGCGGGGCGCCTTCCATCCGACGCTCCGCGTCACGGCGCTCCCGCGAGTCCCGCTGTCGGTCGGCGGCGCCGGGGTCCGGATCAAGGAGAACGCGCGGCTCTCGACCGTCGTCGACGTCGATCCGGTCTGAATCGCCGATGTCGACCAGGCGTGAATCGCCGACGTCGACCCGGCGCGGGTGGTTCGGGCCGAACCGGCGCGAGTCGGCGGCCTCGCCCGTCCCGGTCCGCCGTCAGACCTTAGCCCGCCGCGTCCCGGGGATCCGTCATGGACTCGCACGCCGGGTTCCACTCGCTCCGCGATGAGGCGGCCGCGTCGCTTCCGGTGCGCGGCGACCTCCCCGCGTGGCTCCGAGGGAGCCTGATCCGCAACGGTCCCGGGGCGTTCTCGTTCCCGGACGGGGGCGAGGTGGACCACTGGTTCGACGGGCTCGCGATGTTGTACCGCTTCACGTTCGATCCGGGCGACAAGGCCGGGTCGGTGACCGACGGCGACGGCGACGCGGTCCACTACCGCAACCGCTTCCTCCGGACGGACGCGTACGAGGCGGCGACGAGCGGCGCGTTCGAGGGCGGCTTCGCCACCGGCGAGACGACGCTCCGCTCGCGGCTGGCGACCTTCCTCACGGACCCGTACGACAACGCGAACATCGTCGCCGAGCGGGTCGGCGACGCGTACGTCGCCCTGACCGAGTCGCCGCGGGGCGTCCGGTTCGACCCGGACACGCTCGAAGCGACGGGGTACGCCGACCGCGACGGCGACGCGCCGAGCGGCCAGCTCTCCTGTGCCCACTTCAAGCGCGACCCGGCGACCGGCGCGCTCGTCACCGTCGACACCGAGTTCGGGCGCACCAGCCGGTACCACGTCACCGCGTGGACCGCCGACGGGGACCGGCGCCACGTCGGCAGCGTCGAGACCGACCGACCGGCGTACATGCACAGCTTCGCGCTCACGCCGCGGTACGTCGTGCTGACTGAGTTCCCGCTCCGGCTCGACCCGCGCCGGTTCCTGAAGCCGGGGCGGCAGCCCCCGTTCATCGAGCAGTTCGAGTGGGAGCCCGAGCGCGGGACGCGGATCGTCGTGCTGGACCGGACGACGGGCGACGTCGTCGCGGAGCCGACCGCGGCCCCCGTCTTCGGCTTCCACCACGTCAACGCCTTCGAGCGGGACGGGGGGACCGAGGTCGTCTTCGACCTGGAGACGGTCCCGGACGCGACCGCGATCGACTCGCTGTACCTGGAGAACGTCCGCGCCGGCGAGATGGGCGCCATCGTCGGTCGGGTCGACCGGTTCACCCTGGACCTCGGAGCGGCGACCGGCGCGGACAGGTACGACGGCGCGGGCGAGGCCGACCGCGACGGCGCCGCGGTCTCCCGCGAGGCGCTGTACGACGGCGGGACCGCGCTCCCGACCGCGTCGCCCGCGCGGTGGTGCCGCGAGCACCGGTACGTCTACGCGATGGGGATGGAGGCGCCGGTCACCGAGTGGGCCCGACGCGTCGTGAAGCTGGACGCCGAGTCGGGGACCGCGGAGACCTTCGACGCGGGCGGCGACTACTTCGGCGAGCCGATCTTCGTCCCGGCGCCCGACGGCGAGCGCGAGGACGAGGGCGTCGTGCTGACCGTCGCGCTCGACGTCGACGCCGACCGGTCGCGCCTGCTCGTCCTCGACGGCGAGACGTTCGCCGAACGCGCCCGGGCGACGCTGCCGCACGCGGTCCCGTTCGACTTCCACGGCCGGTACTTCCCGGAGCTCCGGGCGGCCACTGAGGGGTGAGGTCGGTCCGGACTCCTCCGGGTCGCGGTCCGCGACGATCTCGGGTTGCGTCGGAAGCGTTCAATAGCCGTCCGTCGCCGTACGATGGCCTCATAGTTCGTTTTATGCCGTGCCGTGACGCCCGCCAAACCATGAGAGCGACCGACGCGGTTCGACGGCGATGCACGCTCGCGGCGGAACCGAACCGCGACGGGGCGGTGACCCTGTACGGCGTCGACGGGCGGACCTACCAGGCGATCGACGCGAGCGAGGGGGTCCGCGAGCGGCTCCGGGGGCTCGGTCGCGGGGACACCGTCACGGCCGTCCTCGAGCCGGTCCGCTGTCGCGGCGACGGCTGGCGGATCGTTCGGCTCGACGGGATCACCCCGCGCGGTCACCCGCTCGAACGAGGGCCCTCCCCCTCGACGGGCGGAACCGTCGACGGGTCGAATCCATGAGAGCGACGCTGCCGCGTCCCCACGCCCCCTTCGCCGGAGCGGCCACGGTTTTCAACCGGGCGCCCGTAGCGCGGGCATGACTCGCACGGCAGTCGTCGCCGGCGTCGGTCCGGGGCTCGGGGAGTCGCTCGCGCGGAAGTTCGCGGCGGAGGGCTGTCGGGTGGCCCTGTTCGCCCGCTCGACGGAGTACGTCGAGGGGCTCGCGGCCGACCTCCCCGACCCCGGCGAGGGGCTCGCGGTCACGGTCGACCTGACCGACGTCGAGGCCATCCGGGACGGCTTCGAGACGGTGCGGGAGGCGTTCGGACCGGTGGACGTCCTCGTCAACCACGCGAGCGCCGCGTCGTGGACCGGCCTGATGGACACGAGCGTCGAGGCGTTCGAGGAGGCGTGGGCGGTCAACGGCCGCGGCGCGTTCGTCTGTTCGCAGGAGGCCGTCGGCGACATGCTCGACGCCGGCGGCGGCACGGTGATATTCACGGGCGCCACCTCGGCGGTGCGGAGCCGCGGCGGCGCGATCGGGTTCACGGCCGCGAAGTTCGCCGCGCGCGGGATGGCGATGGACATCGCGCAGGAGTTCGGCGGCGACGGCGTCCACGTCGCGCACGTCGTGATCGACGGCCAGATCGGCTCGGCCGAGGCCCGCGAGCGCGACCCGGACCGCGAGGCGGACACGTTCCTCGATCCCGACGAGCTGGCCGAGACGTACTGGCACCTCGTCGAGCGGGACGACGTCGGCACGCAGCCGTTCGAGGTCCACGTCACGAACGGGCCGAACCCCTCCGAGTTTATCTGACGCTACCGATCGGTGTCGTTAAAAAAGGGAGAACGCGCCGCGAACGGCGCTCAGAACGTGATGATCTCGTAGTCGTCGTCGACGAGCGACCGGACGCTCGGGTGCCCGTCGTACTCGTCGAGCGTGACGAGGCCCGCGTCGGCGACGGCGTCGTCGACGCCGAACGCGCCGGAACAGTAGTCGCAGACCGCGGCGTCGTCGCGCACCGCCTGGTAGAGCTCGTGGTAGTCGCTCTCCTCGTCTTCCAGCTCCGGGATCCACTGGGTCCCGGCGCCGTCGAAGATGAGTTCGAGCTCGTCGCCGTCGGTCTCGGCGAACTCCTTCGCGGCCTCCAGCGCGTTCGCGAGGCGACCGTAGTCGGCGTGCGACTCGTTGCCGGCGAGAATCACGATTGCTGCTTTTGCCATCGTACTCCGGTATGGGCGCTACCGGTACATAACCCACCGGCGGGTGTGTGTCCCGGACGCCGACTCGGCATGCGATGACGTGTCACGAGCGACGCCCGTGGTCGTGACCGCCGCCGCGCGAGAACTGCCCGGAGAATGCCCGGTCGACGACCTCGGAGAGCGCGGGGTGGACGTGGACCGCGTCGCGGATGTCCGCGACCGTCCCCGAGCCCGCGGTCATCGCGACGACGACCTCCTCGATCAGGTTCGACGCCTCGGGGCCGACGATGTGACACCCCTCGATGGTCCCGTCGAGGTCGATGAGGACCTTCACGAACCCGTCGGCGTGCATCGCGCTCCCGCGGGCCGTCTCGTCGTACGGGTAGGTGCGCGTGGCGTAGTCGGCGTCGGCCTCGCGGAGGTCCCGCTCGCGCGCGCCGACCCCCGCCACCTCGGGCGAGGCGAACACCGCGAACGGCATCGCGGAGTAGTCGACCGGCTCCGGCTCGTCGCCGAGCAGGTTCCGGATCACGGCCTTCGCCTCGTGGTTCGCGTTGTGTTTCAGCAGATACTCGCCGACCACGTCGCCGAGCGCCCACACCCCCTCGGCGTCGGTCCGGAGGTACTCGTCGGTCTCGACGAACCCCCGCTCGTCCGTCTCGGCGCCGGTCGCGTCGAGGTTCAGCGCGTCGGTGTTCGGCCGGCGGCCCGCGGCGACGAGCAGTTCGTCGCCCGCGACCGTCACGTCCTCGACCTCGTCGGGCACGCCGACCGCCTCGCCGCCCGCGCGGACCGAGCCGGCCTCGGGGTACGGGCGGGCCTCGACCGTCACCTCGCCGCCCGTTTCGTCGGCCGCGACGGCCTCGTAGCCGGTGTACACGTCGAACCGGTCGGCGTAGCGGTCGGTGAACGCCTTGCCGACCGCCGCGTCCGCCTCCGGCAGGAGGTGCTCGCGGCGGCCGACGACCGTCACGTCGGTGCCGAACGTCCCGAAGAAGTGACCGAGCTCGGCCGCGATGTAGCCGCCCCCGACGATCACGAGGCGATCCGGGGGCGACTCCAACCGGAGCGCCTCGGTGCTCGTGAGGTAGTCCACGTCCTCGATCCCGTCGATCGGCGGGATCGAGGGGCGCGTGCCGGTCGCGACGAGGACGGTGTCGGCCCGCAGCGTCGCGCCCGCGTCGTCGCCGTCGACGACCTCGACCGTGCGGTCGTCGACGAACCGCCCGGTCCCCGAGAACAGGTCGTGACTGTCCGACGAGGAGAGTCCGCGTCGGATAGAGTCGGAGCTCTCGGAGACGTCCTCGTTCACCTTCCGGACGATCTCCGCGAAGTCCACGTCGGTGACCTCGGCGTCGATCTCGAACGCGCCGGCGCCCTCGATCGTCTCCAGCACGTCGGCGTGGTAGAGGAGCTGCTTCGAGGGGATACAGCCGCGGTTGAGACACGTCCCGCCGAGCCGCCCCTCCTCGACGACCGCGACCGAGTTCCCCCGGCCGGCCATCGCGTTCGCCACGTCCAGTCCCGACCCCGACCCGATCACGAGGAAGTCGAACTCCTGCATGCCCCCGACGACGACGGCCACCCTCATCAAGGCCCGTCCCCGGTGGCGCGCGCCGCACACGACCGGTGGTCGTTTATCACCGATCCCCTCGTCTCCCCGGGTATGACGCTCGGGCTCTCGACCGAGCTGGCGGCGGCGATCGCGGCGGTCGTCGCGGTCGCGGGCGCCGTCAACGGGGTCGCGGGGTTCGGCTTCGCCGTCGTCGGGACGACGGCCCTCGCGACGCTCGTCGACCCCGCGACCGCGGTGACGTTCATGATCGTCCCGATGTTCGCCGTGAACGCCGCGCTCGCGGGGGAGCTCACCCGCGAGGAGCTCCGCGTGTGCGGGAGCCGGTTCGCCCCCCTGCTCGTCGCCGCCGTCGTCGGCACGGTCGCCGGGATGGCCCTGCTCGACCGGCTCCCGGGCGCCCCGCTCCGCGTCCTGCTCGGGGTCGTCTCGCTCGGCTTCGTGGCGACCGCCCAGCGGGCCTTCCCGCTCCCGTCGCTCTCGCGGGCGAGGGACCGCTGTTTCGTCGAGACGCCGCTCGCGATGAGCGCCGTGGGCGGCGCCTCCGGGCTGCTGTTCGGCGCGACGAACGTCGGCGTGCAGCTCGTCGCGTTCGTGCGGAGCTGTGACCTCCCTCACGGCCTGTTCGTCGGCGTCGTGGCGCTGGTGTTCGTCGGGATCAACGGCCTCCGCGTCGCGGCCGCCGGCGCCCTCGGGCTCTACCCGGACGGGTCGTTCGCCCTCGCGTCGGCCGCGGCGGCGCTCCCCGCGGTCGGCGGGGTCGCCGTCGGGAAACGGCTCCGGGACCGCGTGAGCGAGCGACCGCGTCGGGCCGTCGTGCTCGGCCTGCTGACGCTCGTCGGCGTCCGACTGGTGCTCGGCGGTGCGGGCCTCCTCTGACGGCGGTGCGATCCGCCGCACGGGACCTCCCCGTGAGGGCTGATATCACCGCGCTCGTTTCCGCAATTTTTATTTTCCGATTGACGCAGGGTCTACTCGGTCATGTCATCCAAACAGCCCTCCACGGCCCTCACGTCGCGGCAGCAGCTCGCCGTCGTCGTGGTGGCCGCGGCGGTGGTCGGCGCCGTGCTCGCGCCCAGCGTGTACGCGGCGACCAACGACCCGGACGATACCGTCGCCGTCGTCGAGATCGAGGGGCCCGTCAACACGGCCCTCGCCGAGGACGTCGAGAGCGAACTCGCGGACATCCGCGCCAACGACTCCGTCGGCGCGGTGGTGCTCAAGATCGACACGCCGGGCGGCGCGCCCGTCGCCTCCGAGCGGATGTACAAGGCGGTCCAGCGGACGAGCGAACAGACGACCGTCATCGCGAGCGTGCAGTCGATCAGCGCCTCCGGCGGCTACTACGCCATGGCGCCCGCTGACGAGATCTACGTGCTCCCGACCTCGACGGTCGGCAGCATCGGCCTGAACGCCCCCGCGCCGCGGTCGACCGCGCCGGTCTACGGCCCGAGCGGCCCGGACAAGGCCGGGAGCAACGAGATACAGAGATGGGCCGAGCAGCAGACGCTCGCCGACACGTTCGTCGACGCGATGATGGCCGAGCGCGGAGAAGAGTTCCAGATGCCGCGCGAGGAGGTCGCGAAGGCGGACGTCTACCTCGGTACCGAGGCGGTCGAGAACGGCTTCGCGGACGAGATCGGCTCGCTCAACGAGGCGATCCACGCCGCCGCGACCGAGGAGAACCTCGGCGAGTACGAGGTCGACACCCGGGAGACCGGGCCCGACGGCGGCCTGCCGTTCCTGCTCCGCACTGACACCCAGGTCGTCGCGGTCCACGCGAACGATCCCGGCTACGCCGACGTCGAGCCCATGGGGCTCACGTACGTCCACCTGCCGGCGATCCCGCACGTCGACACGGTCGAGCGCTTCTCCGAGAGCGATCTCAAGGTCGACGGCGAGGGAGCGACCGGCGCGACAGGTAACGAGACGGCGCGGTCCGCCGGGGGTGTCGGCGCGTGAGCGACCTCCGCACGCTGGCGGCCGCCTTCGTCGTGACGCTCGCGGCGATCACCGGCGGCGCGGCGGTCACCGGCTTCGTGACCGCCGACGGCGCCGCCCCCGCGCCCGAGATCCAGAACGAGCACTACGTCGACGGCGACGCGGTCGCGAACGACACGCCGGGAGAGGCGACCGTCGAGATGGAGTCGACGGCGCGGTCGCAGACGGTGCTCGTCGACCCCGGCATCGACGCGTCCGGCGGCGTGCCCGCGAGCCCGCTCGCGCTCCTCGGTCTCGGGGGCGGGGGCGTCGCCGACCGCGACGTGCGGCCGCTGGCGAACGCGCTCATCGAGAACGGCCACGAGGTCGACGTCTACGTGCCGGGCGCGACGCGGCAGCGCCCCGCCGCCGGTCCCGGCGGCCCCGGCGCCCCCGGCGGCGGGCCGGAGACGGCCCTCGGCGAGCGGCTCGCCGACGCGGACGCCTTCGTGACGTTCCGGACCGACTACGACGAGGCGGAGCTCTCGGCGATCGAGGAGTTCGTCGACTCGGGCGGTCGCGTGATCGTGGCGACGGAGCCCGACGCGGCGTTCGACCGGCCGGGAGCGGTCGGCCTCGACGCGACGCTCGACATTACGACCGAGCCCGGCTACGTCTACAACATGGAGGAGAACGACCTGAACTACCAGCGCGTGTACGCGGAGCCGACCGGCGGGTCCGACGCCGCGCTGACCGAGGGCGTCGACCGCGCGGTCCTGCCGACGGCGACGCCGGTCGGCACGGCGGCCGCCGGCAGCGACGTGCTCCGCCCGATCGAGGGGAGCGAGCTGTCGACGACGCGCGCGTCGACCGAGGCGCCGCTGCTCGTTCGGACCGACGGCGTGGTGATGGTGGGGGACAGCGACTTCCTCTCGCCCGAGAACGCCGCGCGCGCCGACAACGACGCGCTGATCGGGAACCTCGCCGACTTCCTCGTGACGGGCGGCCAGGCGGCGCCGGGCGGCCAGCGCGCGCCGACCGGGCCGTCGGGGAACCGGACGGCGCCCTCCGGACCGGACGGACCGTCGGGGAACCAGACGGCCCCGTCCGGATCGCAGGACCCCTCGGGGAACCAGACGGCCGGCTGATCCGCGTCCGCGGTCGACCGGCGTCCCCTTCGTCGCCCCACTTTTTTCAGTCCCAGTCGCGCCGCACCGGCGTCTCGCTCGCGTCGACGTTCGCCAGCAGCCACGCCGCCGCGTCGTCGAGGGCGTCGTCGTCGGTCGTGGTCACCTTCAGGCGGTTGTGCTCGGCCTCGCGGTCGGGGTAACAGCCGACGGCGACGTCGAACCGCTCCATCGCCTCCTCCAACGCGGGGACGATGTTCGACTCGGGCTCGACGGTGTAGAGGAACCGCGAGCGCCGGTCGCCCGCGAACTCGTCGGCGACGGTCGCGAAGACGGCCTTCAGCTCGTCCGGGATCCCCGGCATGACGTAGACGCCCTCGACCACGCAGCCGGGGGCGAGCCCGGCCTCGGTCACGAGCGGGCGGCTCCCCTCGGGGACCGCCGCCTCCGCCTCGACGTCGACGTCGAACTCGCGGTCGGGGACGCGCTCGCGGATCGCGGCCAGCCGGCGCTCGACCGACTCGCGCGTGAGGTCGGTGGCGGCCATCTCGCGGTCGAACGCGTCCGCGACCGCCTCCATCGTCACATCGTCCGGCGTGCTCCCGATCCCGCCCGTGACGATCACGGCGTCGAACGCCCCGGCGTAGTCGCGGACGTGGTCCGCGATCGCCGCCCGGTCGTCGGGCACGGAGAGGATCCGCGCCACGGTGACTCCCCGGTCGCTCAGCTCGCCGGCGAGCCAGTTCGCGTTCGTGTTCACCGTGTCGCCCGAGAGCAGCTCGTCGCCGACCGTGATCAGCGCGACGTCCATCGGCGCGGCCTTGGGCCGGCCGACGGATGTACGTTTCCCGCCGCCCGAGCGGGCGCGAGGCGAACCCGGCCGCCGTCTCGGGAGGGCTATTGAACGCTCGGGAGCGCTCACGGCGGCCCGATACCGCTCATATAAGCGCTTACGAGGCCCGGTGGCGAGGGACGCGGTATGTCAACGGCCACCGACGGATCGGATGGGTCGAGGGCGCCCGTCGACGACGCGCGGGAGGCCCTCCGGGTCGAGCGGCGCCGCACCGTCGACGAGCGCGAGGCGTTCCGGGCGTTCCGCGGCCGACTGGAGGCGATCCCGACGGAGTCGACCGCGCCGGGCGGGTCGTCCGCGCCGGGGCGGGGCGGTCCCGGAGGGCCGCCCGGGATCTCGGGAGCCGGCGGCGTCTCGGGACCGACCGCTGCCCCGGGCGCGACCGCGGACGCGGGCTCGGGCGTCCCCGCCGCGCCGCCGGGCTCCGGGCTCGTCGCCGTCCGTGACGCGTACGTCGAGACGGTGATGTCGGTGCCGCACTACGAGGACGAGTACGACGACACCTACGAGCGCAGCGTCGCCGCGGAGTTCGGCCCCGAGCTGGCGTGCGCGCTCACCCGGAACACCGCCTATCACCCCGACTGCGAACGGGCCCTGTTCGACGCGGTCGACGCCGCGATCGCGGAGCGCGAGCGGCTCGAAGAGCGGCTGGCGACGGAGGCCGAGTCGCTCGACCGCGCCGGGTCGCGGCTGGCGGCCGTCCGACGCGAGATCGCGTCGCTCGACGCGGCGGTCCCCGAGGGCGACTTCGGCGCGCTCGACGCGTGTCGCGCCCGCGCCGGCGTCCTCCTGGACGACTGCGACCGGATCGCCGCGCGCCGCCAGCGGGTGATCGCGGCTCACGAGCGCGAGCTCCGGCTCGACGAGGACGCCGTCGACCTCCCGACGTACCTCTACGGGTCGACCGGCGCGACGTACCCCGTCCTCGCGGCGGTCGGGTCGGTCGGCGACCGGCTCGACGGGGTCACGCGGCGGATCGAGCGCGCGATGGCGCGCGTCGGGTGAGCGGGCCGGTCCCCGGGCCGGCGGACGGGGAGCGTCGTCGCCGGCGACGGGCTCTTTGGTCCGCACCCCCGAGCGACGGTACCCGTGACGACCGTCCTCTCCGACCGCGACCGGCGGAAGCGCGACGACCGGCCCGACGGGACGTTCTACGAGGAGCCGCGGTTCGTCACCCACGCCGACGACGCGTTCCTCGACCGCCTGACGGCGCTGTACGACGATCTCCTCGACCCGGGCGACCGCGTGCTCGACGCGATGAGCAGCTGGGTCTCGCACCTTCCCCCGACCGAGTTCGACCGAGTCGTCGGCCACGGGCTCAACGAGGCGGAGCTCGCCGCGAACGACCGGCTCGACGACTTCGTCGTCCGCGACCTCAACGCCGATCCGACGCTCCCGTTCGCCGACGGCGCCTTCGACGCCGTCTGCTGTGCCCTGTCGGTCCAGTACCTCCAGTATCCCGGGCCCGTGTTCGCGGAGTTCGCGCGCGTCCTCGCGCCCGGCGGCGCCGTCGTCGTGAGCTTCTCGAACCGGATGTTCCCGACGAAGGCGGTCCGGGCGTGGCGGACCGCCTCGATGGACGAGCGCGCCGACCTGGTCGAGCGATATCTGAGAGCGGGCGGCCTCGCGGTCGAGGACCGGATCGCGGAGCGCCCGGGGACCGACCCGTTCTACGCGGTCGCGGGGCGGAAGCCGGGGGCGAGCGACACGACTGACCCCGCGGCGAGCAGCCGCGACTGAGTCCGGCGGCGACGCCGTCGACCTTGTAGCCGCGGCGGCTAATCCGCCGGCGTCGCCGACTCGGTCTCCAGCCCGGAGCCGCTCGGGGGGCGGAGCGCGAGCGCCGCCAGTCCGGCGGCGATGGCGAGGCCGCCGCCGAGCGCGAACGTCGGGACCCAGCCGAACGCCGCGACGAGGTAGCCGGTGACGGTCCCCGCGAAGACCCCGCCGCCGACCTTCGCGGTGTAGAGGACCGCGTAGTTGCCGGAGGAGTTGCGCGAGCCGTAGTAGTCGGCGATCACCGACGGGAAGTAGACGAACAGCGGCGAGGAGAAGAACATCGCCGCCATCACCAGCGCGACGAACGCGATCCCGGCCTCGGCCCGCCCGGCGCCGATCAGCGCGAGCCGGAAGACCCCGGCGAGCACGAACGAGGCGGCCATCACCCGCTTGCGGTCGAAGCGGTCCGAGGCCTCGCCGAGGACCATCCGCGAGACGCCGGCGGCGACGGGCAGCAGGGTCGCCGCCGCGGTCGCGACGACCGCCGCCAGCCCGAACTGCTCGGCGAACCGGACGACGTTGGCGATGACGATCAGGTCGGCGCCGGCCATCGCGACGAACATCGCGTACAGCAGCCAGAACTGCCACGTCGACAGCATCTCGCGGGTCGTGTACGCCCGCCCGCGGAGCGAGGCGGCCAGCCCGTCGTCGCCCTCGTCGTCGTCTCGGTCCTCCAGTCCGAGCCAGTCGTCCGGCGGGTCACGGAGGAGGTACGCGCCGACGAGGGTGACGGCGAGGATGGCGACCCCGACGTTCCGGAGCACGTCGCCGTACGCCGACACCGTGGCGTTCGCGCGCACGTACGGCACGACGAGGGCGCTCCCGCCCGCGAACGCCATCGTGCCGATGCCGGTCGTGAGCCCGGTGCGGTCGGGGAACCACTTGACCGCGGTGTTGACCGCGACCGTGTACACGATCCCGACGCCGACCGCGCCGAGCGAGTACAGCAGGTAGAGCTGCCAGACGGCCGTCGCGTACGCCAGCCCGATGTACCCCCCGCCCGCCAGCAGCGCCGCGAGGAAGGTGAGCGCGCCCGGCCCGCGGCTGTCGCGCCACTTGCCCGCGGGGAACTGCGAGAGCGACTGGAAGACGACGTAAAACGAGAACACCGCGCCGAGCGCCGGCAGCGCGATGTCGAGGCTCGCGGCGAGCGGCTGCTCGATCGACGACCAGACGTACTGGTAGGGGCTCACGGCGGCCATCATCCCCGCGGCGGCGACGATCTGCCACCACCGGGAGAACCCGAGGATCGACGACGCCCGGCCGGCGTAGTCGACCTCGCCGGCCGGTTCGTCGGGGGCGGAACCGTCGCCGGCCGGTTCGTCGGGGGCGGCGTCGCCGTCGCTCGCTGCGCCCTCCTCACCCATCGTTGCCGTCCGTCGACCGCGTGGTGATGTTCGGTGTCATGGCGTGTGCGTCGGGTCGCGCCGCGGGGGGCTCCGCCGCGCCGCTCGCGTCCGTACCGGTACTGTTCGGACTCGCCGATTAAAACGCGTCGTTGGGGACGTTCTTGCCTCGTCGCCCCGCGCCGGACCGGATCCGGGACGGGAGCCCCTCAGAGCGCGTCGGGGGGCGCCGCGGTGAACCGGATCGCGGTCGTTCGTCGAGAAAAACCGGGACGGATCACCGCGAAACGCAACCGACGCCGAGAATCGCTGCCGGATAGATAATGATAATCGTCTATACTGTCGAAAATTGTTAAGAGGACGGCTCTCCTACGTGAATACGAACACGACCGGCGCCCGAGAACGGGCGAGGCCGGCACCACTCATCATGTCCGCCGACACCGACGCCGTCGACGCCGAGGCCCCAGACGTCAGCGCACCCGCCGAGACCGACCGGACCGCCGCCCGCGGGGCCACTGCCCCGAGCGCGGTCGACGCCGCGACCGACGAGGCGCGCGGCGCGCCGGGCTCGGTCGGAACCGCGCGAGGCGGATCGGTCTTCGAGCGCGTGCTCGTCGTCACCGGCGACGACGAGGCCGGTCGCGCCGCGATCGACGCCGGGCTCGACGTCGCCGCCGCGCACGGGGCGACCGTCGACGCGCTGTACGTCGTCGACACCAGCGAGCACTGGGACGTGGTCGTCGAGCGCCGGGAGCGCACGGGCGAGGCGCTCGTCGAGGACGCCGCCGCCCGCGGCGAGGCGCTCGGCGTCGACGTCGAGAAGCGGTTCCGGTACGGCGCCCCTCACGAGGAGGTGCTCGACTTCGCCGACGCGCACGGCGCCGACCTGATCGTGGTCGGCTCCGCGCGCCGCACCGGCCTCGACCGGCTGGTCCACCCCGAGACGCTCCCCGTCCGCGTCCAGCGCGGCGCCTCCGCGCCCGTGATGGTCGTCGGCGCCGACGACTGACCGCGGTTCTCTAATTCGTCACGGCGTCCGCGTCCCGCCTCCGCGATCCGCGAGACGACCGACTAAGTGACTGCGTCGCGTACGACTGGTATGACCGAGATCGGCATCGTCGGGGCGGGCGCGGGCGCGGCGGCCGCGGCCTTCGTCGTCGACGGGGCGGCGCCCGACGCGGACGTGACCGTGTTAGAGAAGTCCGGCGGGCTCTGCGGCCGCGCGGCCACCCGTCGCCACGGGGACCTGACGTACGACTACGGCGCGAACTACCTGAAGTCCGACGACGAGCGCGTCGTCGAGCTGATCACCGAGACCCTCGACGACGAGGGGCTCGTCGACGTCACCGAGCCGGTGTACACCTTCGACGTCGACGAGGCGGTCTCGCCCGGCCGCGACGCAGACGAGCACAAGTGGAGCTACCGGCGCGGGCTCACCCAGATCGCGAAGCGGCTCTTCGGCCGGACCGACGCGACGGTCCGCCGGCGGACGCGCGTCGAGACGGTGCGCCGGGTCGGCGAGCGGTGGGAGCTCGACGACACGGGGGGGGAGACGTGGGGGCCGTTCGACGTCCTCTTGATGAACCCGCCGGCGCCTCAGACCGCCGAGCTCCTCCGGGACGCCGAGTGGGAGTCGCCCCTGCGGGAGTCGCTCGTCGACGCCGTCGGCGACGTGGCGTACCGCTCGGTGTGGACCGCGGTGCTCCACTACCCCTTCGCGGTCGACGTCCCCTACTACGCCTTGGTCAACACGGACAAGGAGCACCCCGTGGGGTGGATCTCGCGCGAGGAGTGCAAGGCGGGCCACGTCCCGGACGGCGAGACGCTGCTCGTCGTCCAGGCGGGCCCCGAGTGGTCCGCCGAGCGCTACGGCGACGACCCGGCCGCGAACGTCGCCGACCTGGCGGCGCACACCGCCTCGATCGTGGGCGACGAGCGGCTGGCCGACCCGGCGTGGACCGACCACCAGGGGTGGCGCTACGCGCTCCCGGAGGGCGGCGTCGACCGCGGACCGATCGACTCCGCCCGCCGGGACGGGCTCTACCTGCTCGGCGACTGGGTCGCGGGCGAGGGGCGGCTCCACGCCGCCATCGCGAACGGCCTCGACGCGGGCGAGCGCGTGGTCCACGGGCTCTGACGGCGTGACGGGAACCGGAGGGTTTCTCCCGGCGGGGCCCCGCGGTCGGGTATGGGCTCCCCGCCGACGGCGTCGCGGCGCGCGAACGTCCCCTTCTGGACGACGGTCGCGGTCGCGGCGCTATACCTACCGGCGTCGGTCGCGGCGCGCGCGCTCGTCGACTCGGAGTACGCGGCCGCGGTCGCGTGGCTCCCCCGCTCGGTCGGCGGGGTCGCGGGGACGCCGCTCGGGACGGCCCTGGCGGCGGCGCTGTGGCTGCCCGTCGCCGGTGGGTTCCTCTACGCCTTCGCGACCGAGCTGGCGGCGATGCGGGACCGGACCGCGTGGTCGCCGCCGGACAAGGGGTACCTCGTGCTCGCGGGCGGCTCGCTGCTGGCGCACCCGCTCACGGGGCTCCCGTTCGTCTTCCTCGTGATCGCCGGCTACACGCTCCACCGGACGCTGCGGGTGCGGTAGGCCGCCCCCGCGCCGGCCGCTCGCCCGTACTTTTATTTCGCCACACGCCGTGAAACAAATACGAACGGCCATGTCGACGACACGCGACACGCTCGCCGCGCGAACGGCGGCGCTCGACGCGACGGAGGCGCGGCGGACGGTCGCCGGGCTCGCCGACGGAACGGTCGAGACGGTCGCGGACCTCCGCGTCCGCGGCCGGGCGGACGAGATCGCCGAGGAGCTCCGCGAGGTCCACCTCCCCGCGCTGGAGGAGGCCGGGTACATCGAGTGGGACCGCGAGGCCGGCACGATCGCGCCGGGGCCGAACTTCGACGAGGCCGCCGCCCACGTCGCGGACCTCCCCGATCTCGACGAGGAGCCGGGCGACGACTGAGTCCGGCCGACGGCCGACTCCGGACGCCGACCGTCCGCACCCGGGCGACGGCCGACTGCGGCCGGCGACCGACTCCGGCCGACGACAGGGCCCGAGACGTTTTTACCTCGTCGCGGGGGAGTGCCGGTATCGCATGGCCGAGCCGATCCTGAAGTGGGCCGGCGGCAAGCGCCAGCTGCTCGACGAGCTGTACGCCCGCTTCCCGGCGTCGTACGGCCGGTACCACGAGCCGTTCGTCGGCGGCGGCGCGCTCTTCTTCGACCTGGAGCCCGCGGACGCGACGGTCAACGACGCGAACCCCCGACTGATCAACTTCTACGAGCGGGTGCGCGACGAGCCGGAGGCCCTGATCGAGCGGCTGGCGCGGTTCGACGACCCGAACGCCGACCCCGACCCGACGCTCCCGTACGCCGAGGAGACGCCCCGCGGCCGCGACGTGGAGAGCTACTACTACCAGCAGCGCGCGCGGTTCAACAGACGCCCCTACGAGGGCGAGTTCGACCCGCTCGAAGAGGCCGCGCTCCTGTTGTACCTCAACCGGACCTGCTACAACGGCCTCTACCGCGAGAACGCCGACGGCGGTTTCAACGTTCCCGTCGGGCGGTACGCGAACCCCGACTGGGTCCAGCGCGACCGGATCCGCCGGGCGAGCGACGTGCTCGCGGACGCGACGCTCCGGAACGGGGACTTCGCGTACGTCCTCGACGCCGCCGAGCCCGGCGACCTCGTCTACTTCGACCCGCCGTACGAGCCGATGAGCGCGACCGCGAGCTTCAACGAGTACAGCGCCGAGGGGTTCGACCGCGACGACCAGCGCCGGCTGCTCGACGTCGCCGGCGAGCTCGACGACGCGGGCGTCCGGGTCGTGGTGAGCAACAGCGGCGTGATGTACGAGCCGTACGCCGACGCGGGGTTCCACGTGGAGCGCGAGGACGCGACCCGCGCGATCAACAGCGACGCCGACGCCCGCGACGCGGTCGACGAGATCGTCGCGACGAACGTGCCGCCGGCGGAGCGTCGCGGGGCGCCGCAGCGCGAGCTCTCCGGCTTCTGAGCGCGGGCGGGGGATCGCGGACCGGTCCGTCGCCGGGCCCGGCGACGGCTCCGACGCGCCGACGGGAGCAGCCTCGCCGACCGCATGGGGCGGGCTTTTTGAACTCCCCCGACGAGGTCTCGCGTATGACCGACATCGACATCGACCTCGTGCTCGTTCCCGTCGACGGGAGCGAGGAGTCCCACGAGGCGGTCGACTACGCGATCGCGGTCGCCGCCGAGTACGGCGCGAGCGTCCACGCCCTGTACGTGTTAGACGAGGACGTGGTCCGCGCCATCGACCACGGCGCGGTCGACGAGAGCGACGTCGCCGACGACACGGAGGCGTTCACCGACTCCGTCGCGCGGCGCGCGGAGGCCGCCGGGGTGCCCCACAGCAACTCCATCGCGGCCGGCTTCTCGATGACGGTGAAGACGGTTCACCCCGGCAGCGTCGTGCTCGACACCGCCGAGGAGCTGGACTCCGACTTCATCGTGGTGCCGCGCGAGCCCGTCACGGGCGACCCGGGCGAGGTGCTCGGGAAGGCGGCGGAGTACGTCCTCCTCTACGCGAGCCAGCCGGTCCTGTCCGTCTGATGGCCGGCGCGATCCC
The DNA here is from genome assembly GCF_024494565.1 of Halorubrum rutilum. The sequence goes on along the minus strand of NZ_JANHDN010000002.1, from coordinate 343,174 downwards.
GTTCCTCCCCGCGGGCACGACGCTGCCCCCGCTCCCGTACCTCGTCGCCGTCCTCCTCGCGGCCGGGGCGGTCGGCGCCGCGCTCCGCCGCCGCTCCCCGCGGGTGACCGCCCGCCACGTGCTCGCGCTCGCGCCGTGGATGGCGCTCGGCTCCGCGGCCCACGTGCTGTACGTCGTCGACGCGCTCCCGCCCGCGCTCGCGCCGCTCGCCGGCTCGCCGACCGTCTACCTCACGGTGGGGTCGCTCGCGGGCGCGGCGTGGCTCGCGGGCGCGGAACTGCGCGCCGAGCGCGTCCCGACGCTGGTCGCCGTGGCCGGCGCGCTCTGCCTCCTCCCGGTCGTCGCGGTCGCGGTCGGGACCGGGCTCTCGCCGGTCGGCGCCCGGTGGTCGACGGTCGCGCTCGCGCTCGCGCTCCCGGTCGCCGGCGCCGCCTGGGTCGGGCTGACCCGGCTGCGCCCGGAGGCCGCGGTCACCGGCGAAGTCGGCGCGCTCGCGGTGTTCGGCCACGCGCTCGACGGCGTCTCGACCGCCGTGGGGACGGCGCAGCTCGGCTTCGGCGAGCGAACGCCCCTCTCCCGGATCCTCCTGGGGTTCGACTGGATCCCGCCCGTCCCGGTGCTGGGCGAGGGATGGGTGTTCCTGCTGGTGAAGCTCGCGGTCGCGAGCGCCGTGGTCTGGCTGTTCGCGGCGTACGTCCGCGACCGGCCGGCGGAGGGGTACCTCCTGCTCGGCTTCGTCGCGGCGATGGGGCTCGGGCCGGCCGCGCACAACCTCCTGCTGTTCTCCGTGGCGGCGTGAGGAGTGGACCCGGGCGGCGCGCTCCCGGTCGCCTCACAGGACCGCAAGCGCGAACGCGACGGTAACCCCGGCGAGCAGGACGGCCTGAACGAACGCGCTGGCGAGGGCGCCGACCACCGCGTAGGCAGCCTGTCGAGCGGCCTCGCGCGTGTCGCCGTCGTGCTCGTTCAGGGCGGCGAGGAAGACGGTGCCGCCCAGCCCGACGACGATCCCGATCGGACCGAGCGGGATCAGGAGGACGATCCCTACCAGCGTCCCGACGACGACGGTCCGGGTCGAGGCACCGCCGAGCCGCCCGGAGACCATCCCCGACGCGACGTCCGCGGCGGCGGCCAGCAGCGAGACGGCGACGAGCGCGACCACCACGGCGGGGCTCGGCTCCGCGAACCCGGTGGTGTAGGCGTAGCCGACGACGGTCAGCGCCGCGAGGACGCCGCCCGGCACGAGCGGGACGAACGAGCTGGCCGTCCAGACGACGAGCAGCGCGATCGCCAGTCCGGCCGCGAGGGAGACCATACGGATCGGACGCTACGTGCGCTGAAAACGCTTCACCCCGATCGACCCGGCGGGGGCGGGCCCGCCGACGCCGTCAGTCCTCTTCCTCGACGACTTCCGGGTCTTCGATGGCGGACTGCAGGGAGTCGAGCCCGTTGACCCACTCGGAGACGAGCCCGTACTCCAGCTCCTCGACGACGTCGATGTCGAGCGGCTCGCCGTCGATGACGCGGGTGCCGGCCTGCACGACGTAGCCGAGGGCGGCGTCGAGGTCGTCCTCGGCCTCGGCGTCGGCGGCCGCGCGCACGAACTCGGTCACGTCGCCCTCGACGACGCCGCCGACGACGTACTCCTCGGCCGCGTAGAAGACGGGGACGAGCGAGGTCTGGACGCCGTCGATCAGCATGGCCTTGTCCTCGTCGTCGAAGTCGACGTCGGCGAGGACGATGTCGCGGATCTCGCGGATCTCCTCGACCGCGCGGTCCTCGTCGATGCGCTCGTCGTCGAGCGCCGCGAGCACCTTCACGACGGCGATCGCCGCGTCGTCCTGGAGGTTCAACAGGAGCCGCGCCGAGTCCTCGTTCTCGGGGTCGAGCTCCTCCTCCTGCAGCCGGTCGAGCCAGTTCTGCCAGCGGTCGTCGGTATAGAACGCTTCGACGGCGTCGTCGTCGGTCATGTCCCGTACGTCGCCCGGACTACTCAAATGCCTTTCCTATCGATCGCCGCGCGAGAGGGCGTCTCACCCGCTCGACGCCGGGATTCGGGAGTTCCGGATTACGCCTCCCGATCCAGCGTCGCCTCGGTGTCGATCCCGTACACCGCCGCGGGCGTCTCGACGTGCGCGCGCCGGACCGCGTCGTCGTAGCCCTCTTCGAGCATCCAGCGCACGCGGCGCGGGACCGTCTTCGGGCCCAGCACCATCCCCGGCTTCTCCGGGTCGTCGACGAAGTCGGTCTCCATCAGGAACGGCTCGCCGGACTCGGCGGCGCGTGCGAGCCGGTCCTTCTCGCTCATCACGCTCGGCGTCGGGCCCGCGAGCCAACCCTCGGCGTAGTGTTTCACGACGGTCGTCGGGTCGAGCCCGACCGTCTCGGCGACGGCGGCCAGGTCGGTGAGGTCCTCGCTGGCCTCGGTGTGGAGCTGGACGGCGCAGTCGAGCGCGGCGCCGAGCTCGAACGCGCGCCGCGTCACGGCGTTCGACGCGTCCCAGACCGCGTCGGTCACGTCGTAGTGCGGGCGCCCCGACTTCAGCGCGAGCGCCCGGCCGTCGGCGACGAACTCGCTCGCGACCTCCAGCCCGCCGCACATCAGGTCGCGGGCCGCTCCGGGCGCGAAGCCGCGCTCGTCGACCAGCCGGCTGATCAGGCCGGGATGGACGCCGAGGACCGGCCACGCGCGGCCCGGGAGGACCTCGTTCGCGGCCGCGACCGCGTCGAGCGTCTCCTCGAAGACCGGCCGGAAGTCGGCCGGCTCGTCCGGCTCGACGCCGAGGTGCCAGGAGGGCTTGTTCACCACGAGCAGGTGGGTGCCGCCGAGCCGGACGAAGTCCTCGACCGCGTCGACCCCGCGCCCGTGGCGCGGGTCGAGGTGGAGGTGGTCGTCCAACACCGGCGTGTCGAAGTCCTCGGTCATGGTCGGTGCTTCGCCCGCGGCGGAATATAAGGCTCGATCGCGGGGCCACCGCGGCTCACACGCCCGCCGTCACCGGTCCGGGTGCGTCCTGTCGCCGGTCACGCCGGATACGTCCCGCCTATCACGCCGGATACGTCCCGTCGATCCGGGCCTTAGCGACGATCCGTCCCGTCATCGCGTCGATGAGGTCCTCCTTGTCGGCCGACGGCGGAAGCCCGAGCGGCTCCTCGACCGCGTACAGTCGGAACCGGTAGGTGTGCTCGCGGTCCGGGGGGTTCGGTCCGCCGTAGCCGTGCTCGCCGAAGTCGTTCTGTCCCTCGGTCGCCTCCGCCGGGGACCAGTCCTCCGGGACCGCCTCGCGGTCGGGGTCGACGTCCCAGACCAGCCAGTGGTCCCACACCTGTCCCGCCGGCTCCCGCGCGTCCGGATCGTCGACGATGAGCACGAGCGCCGCCGCCGCGTCGGGGACCCCGCCGATCCGCAGCGGCGGGTTCACGTTCCGCTCCGCGTAGCCGTACTCGTCGGGGACGCGCTCGCCGTCGCCGAACGCCGGGCTCGATAGGCTGAGCTCGCTCATGCGATCACCCGTCCGGACGGTCTCCGGACGCGTCGATCTTGGCTCGTCGGCGTCAAAAGCGTTCCCGCGGAGCGGTCGCTTCGAGGGGGTCAGTCCCTCGGTTCCGACGGCTCCGGCTGCCCGACCGGCGTCGGGGCGTCCCCCGTCTCGATCGCGCGGCGGACCGCCTCGTCGATCTCGACGAGGTGACAGAGCGGGTTCCCGGGGTAGACGACGGGGTTTTCGAGGAGTCCGATGAGGAGCCCCGTGAAGGGGGCCTCGACGCCGACCGCGTCCTGCTTGAACGGGTTGGTGATCGTCGCGATGCGCTCGCCCTCGCGGACGAGCGACCCGCTCTCGAAGTGGGTGTCGACGATGCCGCCGGAGTCGGCGCGCAGCCACGTCTTCTCGCCCGCGCCGGCGATGATCGTCCGCCAGCCGGGCCAGCGCACGGTGTCGGTTTCGAGCAGCCCGTACTCGGCGAAGACGGAGCGCACGCCGCCGAGCGCGTCGTCGATGAGCGGGCGCTGGAAGCGGTGGGCCTCGCCCATCTCGATCGTGATCGTCGGGATGCCGTCGGCGGTCGCCTCGCCGCGGAGGGTGCCGCCCGGCCCGTCGCTGTCGATGATCACCTTCGAGCCGAACGCCATCGCGAGGCGGTGGACGCCCGCGTCGGCCATGTCCGCGCGGACGTGGAGCATGTTCGTCCGGCCGCGGGTCGAGGTGTGGAAGTCGAGCCCGAAGTCGCAGGGCGCGATGAAGTTCTCGTAGATCCGGTGGGCCATCCGCTTCGAGCTCGTCGAGCCGGGCTTGCCGGGGAACGAGCGGTTGAGGTCGCGGTCGTAGACGGGGAGGTAGCGCTGCTGGGCGAGGAAGCCCGGGACGTTGAGGACGGGGAGACAGACGAGCGTCCCCGCGAGGTCGTCGAGGTCCCACTCGTGGGCGACCTCGCGGACCACCTCGATCCCGTTGAGCTCGTCGCCGTGCGAGGCCGCGGTGAGGAACACCGTGGGGCCGTCGCGCGCGCCGTTGACGATCGTCACGGGGATCCGGACGGGGTCGCCGAGGTACGTTTCGCTGATCCCGTAGCGGATGTTCTGCGTCTCGCCGGGCGGCACCGCGCCGCCGTTATACGTGAACACCCGGTCGTCGCTCATGTCACGAGGGAGCGGGTCGGGGGGTATATATATGGCGACCCGCGGATCGGGGGACCGACGGGTCGCTAACTGACCGGCAGTCGACCAGCGATTCGGTTGGTGGTCTGTCGGCGGTCATCCCCGGTCCGCCCGGCCGCCCGGCTCACCGATCGGGCGACCTTTTACCCGGGCCCACGCAGGTGCGCTTATGAGTTCGGATCCGGTCCGGGTGGGAGTGCTGTCGCTGCACAACAGCAAGGAAACGAAGGCGATCTGCAACGCGGTCGAGGACCTCGGCCACGAGCCCGTGTGGCTCCGCGAGGAGAACGCCGCCATCAGCGTCGAGGACGGCGACGTCTCGGTGGAGCCGCCGGTCGACGTCATCGCGAACCGCCTGCTCCTGTCGAACACCGACCAGCCCGCGGAGCTGCTCGGGCTGGCGACGACGTTCGAGCGCATCCGACCGATGCTGAACGAGCCGAACGCCGTGCTGGCGTCGATCCACAAGTTCGCGACGGCGGCGACGCTCGCCGACTGGAACATCCGCGTGCCCGACGCGCTGCTCGCGCTGTCGAACGACCGGCTCAACGAGGACCGCGAGCGCTTCGGCGAGGTCGGCGTCTACAAGACCGCGATCGGCACGCACGGCGGCGGCACGTGGAAGGTCGACCTCACCGAGCGGGTGAACCCGAAGGTCGGCAACCGCCAGGCGTTCCTCCAGCAGCTCATCGACCGCGACGACGAGGAGCACCGCGACCTGCGCGTCTATATCGTCGGCGACGAGATCGTCGGCTCGATGTACCGCTACGCGCCCGAGGGCGACTGGCGCACCAACGTCGCGCTCGGCGGCGCGGTCGAGGACGCGACCGACGACATGCCCGAGGAGGCCGCCGAGACCGCGCTGTACGCGGCCGACGTCATGGGGCTGGACTACGCCGGCGTCGACCTCGTGGAGGGGTACGAGGGCTGGTACGTGCTCGAAGTGAACCCGACGGCCGGGTTCAAGGGGCTCTACGAGGCGACCGGCACGAGCCCGGCGCCGCACATCGCGCGGCTCGCGATCGAGACGGTCGGCGGCGAGGTGGACGACGACGACGTCGAGCGGGTCGCGGCCACCCTCGACGACTCGCGGCCGTCCTGCGCGCCCGCGCCGAAGAAGAACCCCGCCGAACAGCCCGACATCGGCTACATCGAGGAGGTCGTCGTCACGGGGACCTCCGGCTCCACGCAGGCGCTCGCGAAGTCGGACACGGGCGCGACCCGGACCAGCATCGACACCCAGCTGGCCGCCGAGATCGGCGCCGGCCCGATCAAGAGCATGACCCGAGTCAAGTCGGGCAGCGTGAAGGGCGGGAAGGCCCGTCCCGTCGTCGATCTCGTCATCGGCATCGGCGGGAACCAGCACACAGTCACCGCCAGCGTCGAGGACCGCGGTCACATGGACTACCCGCTGCTGCTCGGCCGCGACATCCTCACCGACTACCGGGTCGACGTCCGGCGGCGCGCGGACACCGACGAGGCCGAACGCGGCGAGGCCGGCGAGATTCTGGAAGAAGAGGAGTAGCGAACGCGAGAGGCGAGGCGATTCGGGGACGAAGCGGTGGCGCGAGCCGCCGGTGCGAGGGACGCGGTGAGCGACAGGCGACCGGAGGGAGCCCGAGCGAACCGCGAAGCTGGGGAGGTGTGAGGTGTGGTGCGGTCGGGTGGGACTCAAAGGGGCAGCCGCGAGGACGGCGCAGGCGACGTAAGCACTGCAGGGAGTGAGCGAAGCGAACGACCGAAGCGCGCAGCGAGCGTGCGCCGTCCTCGCGGCTGGGGCTTTGGAGGTGTTCGCTGCAGGGTCGTCGATTACGTACAACTGAGCGACTGGACTTTCGATGCTATTCGATACCACTCAGTACACAACAACTTACGACTCGTATTCGGCCCAGATGTATCGCGTCCCGTAGCTCCGGTAGGGTCGCCACGCCGCGGCGATCTCGCGCATCTCCGCCCGAGTCAGCTCCGCGCCGTCGTTGTACACCCGCTCGATCCCCTTCCGGACCGCGAGGTCGCCGAGCGGGAGCACGTCCTCGCGGCCCAGCGCGAAGATGAGGTACATCCGCGCGGTCCACTCGCCGACGCCGCGGATCTCGGTGAGCGCGGCGACGACCGCCTCGTCGCTCTCGCCCGCCAGCCCCTCGCGGGTCAGGTCGCGGTCGCCGTCGCGGAACGCGTCGGCGGCCGCGCGCAGGTACTCGACCTTCGTGCCGCTGAGCCCGGCCTCGCGCAGGGCGGCCTCGTCGGACGCGAGCACGCGGTCCGGCGTCGGCTCGCCGCCGAGGACGTCCACGAAGCGCTCGCGAATGGCGGCCGCGGAGGCGGTCGAGAGCTGCTGGTTCACGATCGAGGTGCAGAGGCGCGCGAACTCGTCGGCCGCGGGCTCGATCGACAGCCGGCCGTGCCGGTCGATCAGCGTCGCCATCGTCGGGTCCTCCCGCAGGGTCGCCGCGACTCGGTCGTCCATCGACCGGGCGTTCGAGCCGGAGCCACCCGACGGTTTCGGTCGCGGCGACGGTCGCGCCCGCCGCGCGCTCCGGGGGTCGTAAACTTGCCGCGGGTTTCGCGTTTGGAAGATGGAAACGTTCAACCGCCGCGGTTCCGACCGGTCTCGTATGCAACTCGACGACGTCCAGCACGTGACGGTCCTCGGCGCCGGGAACATGGGGCACGGCATCGCGGAGGTCGCCGCCCTCGCCGGCTACGACGTGTCGCTGCGGGACATCGAAGAGGCGCTCGTTCGGGACGGCTACGACCAGATCGAGTGGTCGCTCGGCAAGCTCGCGGAGCGGGACCGCATCGGCGACGACGAGGCCGAGGCGGCGCTCGACCGCGTCCAGACGTTCGTCGACCTCGAAGCGTCGCTCGCCGACGCCGACGTGGTGGTCGAGGTCGTCCCCGAGAAGATGGCGATCAAGAAGGACGTGTACGACGAGGTCGTCGAGCACGCGCCCGCGGAGGCGGTCTTCGTCACCAACACCTCCAGCCTCTCGATCACGGAGCTCTCCGAGGTCACCGACCGCCCCGAGCGCTTCTGCGGCATGCACTTCTTCAACCCGCCGGTGCGGATGGACCTCGTCGAGGTCATCTCCGGGAAGCACACCTCGGAGGACACCCTCGACCTGATCGAGGGGCTCGCGGAGTCGATGGGGAAGACCCCGGTCCGCGTCCGGAAGGACAGCCCGGGCTTCGTCGTCAACCGGATCCTGGTCCCGCTGATGAACGAGGCGGCGTGGATCGTCGAGTCCGGCGACGCGACGATGGAGACGGTCGACTCCACGGCGAAGTTCGGCATGGGGCTCCCGATGGGCTCGTTCGAGCTCGCCGACCAGGTCGGCGTCGACGTGGGGTACCACGTCCTGGAGTACATGCACGAGACCCTCGGCGAGGCGTACCGCCCCTGCCCGCTGCTCGTCGAGAAGGTCGAGGCCGACGAGCTCGGCAAGAAGACCGGGAAGGGGTTCTACGACTACGAGGACGGCGACGGCGCCCGCATCCCCTCGGACGCGGTCGACGAGGACGTCCGCCGGCGCCTGCTCGCCGTGATGGCCAACGAGGTCGCCGGCCTGATCGGGGACGACGTCGCCGACGCGCCCGCTATCGACCGCGCCGTGACGCTCGGCGCCGGCTTCCCGGACGGCCCGGCGACGCTCGCCGACGACGAGGGCCTCCCGGCCCTCGTCGACGTGCTCGACGCGCTCCACGAGGAGACGGGCGAGGCGCGCTACGAGGCGACCGACTACCTGCGCGAGGCCGCCGAGGCCGGCGGCTTCCACGGCGGAGGCGACGGGGACGCCGAGAGCGCCGACGGCGAGGGCGGCGCGGGCGACGCGCTCGACTACGACGCCCTCAACGTCGTCGTCGAGGACCGCGTGGGACACGTCGAGATCGACCGTCCCCACCGGATGAACACGATCAGCGGGGAGCTGCTCGACGAGCTCGGCGACGCGATCGACCGCCTCGACGCGGACGACGAGGTGCGCGCGATCCTGCTGTCGGGCGCCGGCGACCGCGCGTTCTCGGCCGGCGCCGACGTGCAGAGCATGGCCGCCGGCGGCGCGGACCCGATCGACGCCGTCGAGCTCTCGCGACGAGGCCAGCGGACGTTCGGCAAGCTGGAGGAGTCCGACAAGCCCGTCGTCGCCGCCATCGACGGCTACTGCCTCGGCGGCGGGATGGAGCTCGCGACCGCGGCCGACATGCGGGTCGCCTCCGAGCGCTCGGAGCTCGGCCAGCCCGAACACGACCTCGGGCTCCTCCCGGGATGGGGCGGCACGCAGCGGCTCGCCCGGATCGTCGGCGAGGGGCGCGCGAAGGAGATCATCTTCACCGCCGAGCGCTACGACGCCGAGACGCTCGAAGGGTACGGCTTCGTCAACGAGGTCGTCCCCGGCGACGAGCTCGACGAGCGCGGGCGCGAGCTGGCCGAGTCGCTCGCCGCCGGCCCGCCGATCGCCCAGAAGTACACGAAGCGCGCGATGCACGCCGGCCGCACGGACGCCGAGGCCGGCCTCGAAGTGGAGGCGATGGGCTTCGGTCACGTGATGAACACCGACGACCTCGTGGAGGGCGTCACGGCGTTCATGGGCGACGGCGAGCCCGAGTTCGAGGGGAAGTAGGTCGCCGAGGGGAAGTAGGGCCGCCGCCCGCGGGACCGATACCCTCCGATCGCCCGGTTACAGCGGCGTGTCGGCCGCCGAGACCGCCTGTCTCCCGACGCTGACGACGAGGTACGCGACGGCGGCGACGAACAGCGCGACGCCGAGGACGTCCGAGAGGCCGGGGAGCGCGGACTCGACGAACGCGGGCAGCGTCGTCGATCCGGACAGCGGAAGCAGGAGGAGGGCGACGCCCCGGCGGAGGGATCGGATCGTCTCTGACATGACGAGCGGGAGGCTGACGGCCGAGTGTGAAATCGGTAACGGTCGGGGCCGCTCAGACGTACCCTTCCTCGACGAGCAGCTCGCCGTTGAGCAGCGAGGCGCCCGCGGCGCCCCGGATCGTGTTGTGCGCGAGGCAGTTGTACTTCGCGCCGGCGTCCGTCGACTGGACGCCGCCGGCGACGATGCCCATCCCGTCCGCGTACGTGCGGTCGAGGCGGGGCTGCGGTCGCTCCGGCTCGTCCTCGCCGAACACCTTGATGAGCTGGTCGGGCGAGCTCGGGAGCGAGCCGACGCCCTCGAACGAGCGCATCGCCTCGCGGAGGGCCGCGGGCGAGGGGTCCTCGGCGAACTCGACGAAGACGTTCTCTAGGTGGCCGTCGAGCGTCGGGATCCGGTTACAGGAGGCGGCCACGTCGGCCCCGTGGAGGTGGACCTCAGCGCCGTCGAACTCGCCGAGGAGCTTCCGGGACTCCGTCTCCATCTTGTCCTCCTCGCCGCCGATGTGCGGGATGGCGTTGTCGATGATCTCCATCGAGGTGACGCCGGAGTAGCCCGCGCCGGAGACCGCCTGCAGGGTGGAGACGCGGACGCTCTCGATCCCGAACCGGTCGATCGCCGCGAGCGTGGGGACCATCGTGATCGTCGAGCAGTTCGGGTTCTTCACGAGGGCGCCGTCCCAGCCCCGCTCGTCGCGCTGGACCTCGATGAGGTCGAGGTGGCCGGGGTTGATCTCGGGGATCGTGAGGGGGACGTCGGCCGCCATGCGGTCGTTCGAGGAGTTCGAGGAGACCACGTACCCCTCGTCGAGGAAGGCCGGCTCGACCTCGGCGGCGACCCCCGACGGCAGCGACGAGAACAGGAGGTCGACGTCGGCGTCCGCGATCCCCGCGGGCGTCGTCTCCGCGACCGTCATCTCCGCGACCCCGTCGGGGATGGGAGTGTCCACGCGCCACTTGGCGGCCTCTCGGTACGTCTTCCCGGCGCTGTCCGCGCTCGCGGTGACGGCCGCGAGGTCGAACGTCGGGTGGTCGTCGAGCAACTGGATGAACCGCTGACCCACGGCGCCGGTGGCACCGAGGATGCCGACTCGTACAGACATTGCGCGTGGGTCGGTCACAGGGACGTAAGTGCGTTCGGATACGCGCCGAATCCGCCGGTCGAGGGAGGGAGTCGCCGCGTCGGACCGGTCGTCCGGATCGCCGAGACGCCGACCGAGACCGGAAGGAGACCGACGAACGGTCGCCGTGAGCGCCCTCGACCCGAGATCGGTTCCCGAACGCGCCGCGTGCCGCGGGATCCGTCAGTCCGGACCCACGGGTGGTATTAAATACTCGCGTGCGAGAGTAGGTGCCAATGACCGGGTTCGGAGCGCTGTCCGTCGCCCCGCCGTTGCTCGCGATCGTCCTCGCGGTGATCACCCGCAAGGCGGTGCTGTCGCTGTTCCTCGGCGTCTGGTCGGGGGCCGTCATCGTCACGGGCGGGCTCGGGATCGTCCAGACGTTCGAGTGGATCGTCGCGGCGGTGTCCGACGAGTTCCAGGCGACCATCCTCGTCTTCACGCTGCTGCTCGGCTCCGGCGTCGCCATGGTGTGGAACCTCGGCGGCACCGCCGCGGTCCGCGACTGGGCGCTCGACCGCCTCGACTCTCAGCGGCAGGCCGGGCTCGTCGCCTGGGGGCTCGGGATCGTCCTCTTCTTCGACGACTACGCGAACACCGCCATCGTCGGCTCGGCGATGAAGGACGTCTCCGACCGCCTCCGGATCTCCCGCGAGAAGCTCTCGTACGTCGTCGACTCGACGGCGGCGCCGGTGGCGACGCTGGGGATCTCCTCGTGGGTCGCCTTCCAGCTCTCGCTCATCGGCGAGGGGTACGAGGCCGCCGGGGTCGCCGAGGCGAACCGTCCCGGCACGTTCGAGGTGTTCGTCTCGTCGATCCCGTTCAACATGTACGCGATCCTCGCAATCGTGATGGTCCTCCTGATCGTGGGGTCTGGCCGGGACTACGGCGAGATGCTGACGGCCGAGCACCGCTCGTGGACCTCAGGGAAGGTGACCCGCGACGAGGCCGTGCCGATGCAGGACGTCGCGGGCGAGCTCGGCGAGCCGCCGGCGTCGACGCCGCGGCTCGTCAACTTCTTCGTCCCCGTGGCGGTGCTCGTCGCCGTCACGGTCGCGACCGCCCTGTGGTCCGGCGAGTTCTCGCCGGTCGGCTTCGGCGGCGACCTCCTCGCCGGCGAGCTCGGCGCGGCCGGCGGCCGGCTGTGGGACGCCGCGCTCAACGCCTCGTACGAGGTGGCGCTCATGATCGGCTCGTTCGCGATGGTCGCCAGCGGGTTCGTCCTCGGCAGGGTCTACGGCATCTTCGGCGCCGGCGACGCGACCGAGTACACGATCGACGGGTTCTCGATTATGCTCACCGCGGCCTCCATCCTCGTGCTCGCGTGGGGGATCGGCGGGGCGATCGACGCCCTCGGCACCGGGGAGTACGTCGCGAACGCCGCCGTGGGGTCGGTCTCGCCGGCGCTCCTGCCCGCCCTAGTGTTCGTCGTCGCCGGCGTCATCGCCTTCTCGACCGGCACCTCGTGGGGGACGATGGGGATCGTCACCCCGATCGCGATCCCGATCGCGTGGGAGATCAGCGGCGGCGGCGCGGCGGGCCACACGCTCGTGGCGGCGATGGTCGGCGTCATCTTCTCTGGCGCCATCTTCGGCGACCACAGCTCGCCGATCTCCGACACCACCGTCCTCTCGGCGACGTTCACCGGCGCCGACCTGATCGACCACGTGCGGACGCAGATCTACTACGCGGTCACGGTCGCGGCGGTCGTCGTCCTCCTGCTGGTCGTCTGGGGACTGACGCGGGTGACGCCGCTCGCGCTGCTCCCGCTCGGCGCCGCCCTGCTCGCCGGGCTGGTGTACCTCCTCTCGGAGTTCGACGCCGCCCGCCGCGGGATCGACCCGGTCTCGGTCTCGGAGCGGCAGGAAGACGGCGGCGAGGGCGTGTTCGTCGCCGGCGCGGAACAGGACGACTAAACTCTCAACCGACTGTTTAAGAGCGTTCGCCGGTTACCGCGTGATGCGCGCCCTCAGTCCCCGCCCGAGTACTCCCCGATGGGAGCGATGACAGCGCGGAGAACCCAGGCGCGTGACATCCGGTCGCTGACGCGACCCGCCCGTCGCCGCGCAGGCGACCGCCCGCCACGAGGGTTTCCCGGTCGACGCGGCACGCCGCCGGAGATGAGACCGGTCGTTAGTGTCGCGGGCGTACATTTTGAGTGTGTTATTAGAATTATTTGAAAATAATATTTGTAGTATTGATTGTAGCCTACTGTTGAGACAAGAGATCCCATACTGATCCCTATCCTCGTCGTATTCTCGGGTGAACAGTCGATGATGACGAGCCTGGAATGATGTCTGACGAGAGTACAAATATGTCTGATATGTTTGAAGATCCGTGCTACATACAATGCACATATCCATCGAATACAGGTCGGAGCTAAGAAACACCGAATATATTAACCGAACCCACTATACTGCCCGCATTCTGGGCATTGGCCGCTCTGATCGAGGTTTTGAATCCCAATTCTTGTCTTACACTCGTTACACTTTATTACGAAGTCTACCATCAGGATGTTCCCCTCAGTTAGATTTCCACCACACTCTGGGCACTCATCTCCTACCTCATCGCTGGCGAGATCAGCAGGACAATCAGGGCACTCAATCACTATCATATCTATATCACTCCGGTTTGCCACCGGCTTTGTATTTGCGGTGTGAATCACTCTGCTCAACCGCTCGCGCCCACACATATCTTGTACTGACTTCACTCTCTGTATCTCACACGCGTTTTTGTCAGAAGCTGAAGAAATCTCAGAGACGCTGCTGAATACAGGGCGCGTATCGGTCACCGGATGATTGGCATTCCGCGAGTACTTGGATTGGTAGAGACTGATCCAGCAGAGATCGGTTAGCCCAAGGCTACTAACCGTTAGAAAACCGGCACAGACCCGTAACGACAAACTGGTGCTCGACCGATCCTGTGGCCGACTTGCTGGATCTGCTGGTAAAGATATGAGGAGCAATATATTATTAACAAGCGATCTAAAGGACGGTAATGGATTATCAGCTGGCGAATTTGCTTTTCACACTGTTCGCTTGGACAGTGCTGACGATCTTCTTTGTCGCTACAGTCTTTTGGCTCATTGAGATTGTGATTATTGGCCGTGCTCGCCGTGGGGCGATAGAGCACGAACCCGCAGAGGTTGAGGTTCGAGTGATGACCGTAGCGGCTGAACGTGTCGTCCAAGCCACCGTCGACCAACTACCCACAGAACTGGACACTATTCGGGTCATTGCTGAACGACCGATTACCATCGATGGTGCAGAGGTATGTGTCGTCCCTTCTGAGTTTGAGTGTGAGGCCACACGGAAGGGCCGAGCGCTGGAGTGGGCTAGACGAGAGTTGAACTGTAATGCATCGTATATCCTGTATTTGGACGAGGATACGCTCTTGCGAGAGTTCCATGGGTTGCCGGATGCTGACATTGTCCAACTTTCCGAACAACCGATCAGGAGCGACTCGTGGCTCACGTACTTTGCAGAGATATTTAGGATGGGTTTCCAGTTGGAACAAGCCGTATTCCCGAAGTTTCGGTATCCACTGTATGCATGGGGAGGGGGAATCGCTGTCAGAAAGGAACTTGAAGATCAGATCACTTGGGACGTGAACACCGTCACCGAAGACACGAACTTCGTCTGGCGGGCCTTCCAGGCTGGTGAGTGTGCCTTTCAGTTTCTCAACATCCGCGCTATGAACCAAGCCCCGCCATCAGTTCGAGAGATGATCTACCAGCGTCGTCGTTGGATCTCCGGGGCGGCCCGTGATTCCCATCTCTTGCCCCGGCGGTATCAACTGTTGTCGTTAATGCGAAATGCTGCTTGGGGACTGGTCTTCGTGTCACCACTGCTCGCGCTGCCGCTGGTGACGCCGGTGACTGTCGTGCTATTCCCTGTTGTGTACGGCTATGGAATTCTGTTTCAATTAGTGGGACTGTTCGGGTGGGCTGTCCTCGGGTACTGGTACTACGGTGAACGCCCACTCGTTTTAGCGGCCCTGCTCGTGACTATCCCACTGGTAGCAATCATCCACGCAGCAGGTGCATTCTGGGCGATCTTTCAACCGACCACTGAGTTCCGTGTCACCCAAAAGGTGCCACCTGCCGAAGTTGAGGATAGTAGGGCTGCCGAGATCGCCGTCACTGAGAAGCATACCGATTCCGAACAGACTACTGAGGAAACTGAGCCCGTCGAACCCCGTCAGCCATAGTACCCATCCTACTGTAGATGGCCATTACGCACACTCACTGAGCGGTTGGTTCAGCCGAGGATTATTCAAAGAACGGTTCGTATCTGTTGACTGTAAGCTCTGTATTTTGCACGGTGCTACTGACATACTGTGGAGAGGTCAGCATTTGGTATCGGTACCTGAATCCCCTGTACTAACTGCAGTCGCCCCTGTTGTATCACTGACAGAAGATTCCAACAGTCACTCTTTTCACTCAGCCCACTGGCCGAAACCGGACAGATACCCATTTGATCGAGTTCCCTCAGCAGTCTGGTCTCAGTACCGTTACAGATATTCATCTGGGCCGAAACGCGTTCGTGGGCAGTAAGCACTTGATCTATAGGTTTGACTGGATCTACTGATTTTGGGAGTATATAGTCTTCTAAACCGTTACTTCACTTTCACCGAGCCTACTAGTAGATTTTCGTCCGGTAGTGTCGCGGGCGTACATTTCAAGTGTGCTATTAGCTCCCAACGGCAGTTTTACAGCCAGTTTCGACTCACGTATTCGAGCGTCACGTCAGACTGGTCGATATGCTCGGAGAGTTCGTGTACGACATCTCCCACCTCTCGGGCCGAAAGCGCCTGATCCTTCTGAAAGAGGATTCCAGCAGTGTCTTCGATGTCGATCTGAGTGAAGAAGTCGTCATCTTGGGTGAGAACGAGACGGCTCGTCTCGCGTCCGTACACAGCGATCGACCTATCGTCGGTGCCGAGATTGAGTTCCGCCACATCGCCGACCCACTCGACATCGCGACCGAGTTTCCGCAGATAATTGATCGTCGCCTGCTCGACGTTTTCGTCAGCGAGAATGCGATACCCCATCAATCACGCACGTCGTCGGGATCTGTCGTCAGGTGGTCGTGTTCTTCGATCGCGGATTGCCGCCGGCGTTCGGCCGTACGCATCTCTTCGGGATGGTCGTGGTAGTACGTGAGCGCTCGATAGACATCAGCCACGTCGAGGTCGTGGCGATCGGCGACCGTTTTCGGGGGGAGTCCCCGTTCTTCGACCTGTTCTTTGAGGAACTGAACGGTAATCCGTCGGCCTTCGAGATGCGGCTCGTCGTGGAGTTCCCGCACAATACGCCTCGTCACCTGACTCATGCGACACGCTATGTCGCCACCGTACTTGAACGTCTGGGCCGGGATTCACTCCGTTTCACTTCCACCGAGCCCACTAGTGGATTTTCGTCCGGTAGTGTCGCGGGCGCACATTTCGTAACCGAAAGCGGTAGCGCTGTAGAGTCGGGTATCGAACCGTTGACTATCAGTTACTCGTGTAGCCAGTCGTACCACTCGTCGAGGTCAACGACCTCGTTTTCGATGTCTGTCGCTCCGTACTGAGTGAACACTTCGTCCACGACTCGCGCAAGCCCTTCCGGATCCTCGTCGGGGCGGCTCTGATCGTAGTAGAGCAGTAGCCCGGCGTGTTCGATCTCCCGGTGAAGTTCCTCGAAGTCCCGCGCGTTGTTCGTCATCAGCGCGACGCCGTGCTCGCCGCACCACGCCAGTAACTCCGCGTCCTCGGTGAACTCTCCGAACACGTCCTTCGCCTGATCGACCTCGTAGCCGCGCTCGCTGAGCACGCGCTCGAACACTCGCCCGACGTGTTCGTCCAAGAGAATCCGCGTTCCCGTCACTGAATCGTTTCCTTCGGCTTCAGCGAGGACTCGTGAATTCGCTCGAAGGCGTCCTCGTTTTCGCGCTCGAATTCTCGTATCTCCTCAACGTGCGCGTAGTAGTACGAGAGAGCCTCGTAGACTTCAGAGAGGGAGATGTCGAGTTGGTCTGCGATGTGCGCTGGCGATCGGTCGCTATCGAGAACTCCTGCCGCGACGTGCCGGACGCCGACTCTCGTCCCCTCTATTCGGGGTTCGCCTCCGAGGACGGCCTCGTCGCGGGTGATGCTCATACGACGCTGTTAGTCGCGTTCTCGTTTATATCTTTTCTGCGGCCACCCATCGCTCACACTGCTAGTTCCACATTCACCGAGCCTACTAGTAGATTGTCGCCCGATAGCGTCGCGGGCGTACATTCGACTTACCGGAGATACGTCTCTATCTCGTCGACGACGATATCTGCGAACTCGTCGGTAACCCGGCCCTGCCACGCTGCCAGATCTTCGATCCGCGGCGAGTGGACCGCCCACGGGGAGACGAACGACTCGCGTGGAACACCGCCAACCTCCCACACGTCGGAGCCCAACGCAACCGAGTCTTCGTACTCCTTGGTCGATACGGCGACTCCGAGGAACTGCTCGTCGTCGAACGGGTGCGAACTGTTGTTGACGATCAACCACGGACGCTGGCGGTCCTCGCCCGTTTTGAACGGGTCGGAACTCCGAACGACATCTCCCCGTTTCGGTTGCATCTATTACTCCCGTTCACTCGGGTGGGGCTCGGCCGGAGCGACGGCGTCCCAGTCGTCCGGATCGATGCCCCCGTCCTCGTCGTCGAGTCGCTCCGTCGCTGTATGGAGATCGTACGCGTCCTGAACACGGTTCAAATCGTCAGTTATCGCCCAGTATTCCCCTCTGTGTCGGACGAAATCGCGCTGTTTCAGCCGGGAGAGAGCAGTTCCGACCGTATTCGGGTCTTCCTCGATTCCGGTCGCAATTTCCGAGCGGGTGAACGCCTTGTCCCGATTCGTATATAAGTAGACGAGTACCTGCTCGGGAACGCTCGGACTATCCGGTAGCTTCCCCGTTTCAAATTCCTCGATACGGACGGGCATAGACCGTATTTATCGTGCTGATGTAATGAATGTACTGCTGTACCGAAGCCACCGACGGTCAAGACGGTCCCGCGTTCTCCGAGCCTACTAGTGGATTTTCGTCCGGTAGCGTCGCGGACGATATTCCGATCCCGAAGAGCGACGGTGCTCGGCTACTCCGAGTCCCGCAACACCAGCGGCCCGATGGCGAGGGTCCGCTTCGCGAGGGTGAGGACGCGGAGCACGTAGGAGACGAACAGCGAGAACGGGAGCAGCGCGACCGCGAACGCGCCGCCGACGACGAGCGTCACGTGGTCGATTCCGAGGGTGCTCCCGGAGAACGTGCCGGCGTCGACGACCGTGACCATCGCCGCCGCGACGACCAGCGCGGGCACCGCGGCGTAGAGGATGAGCCGCGAGAGGTCGATCAGCGCCCACTGGAAGTACAGCGTCTTCACGTGCTCGCGGGCGGGCCCGAACAGCGACAGCGACTCCCGCAGCGCTTCGAGCGAGTCGCGCTCCGCGTCGGTGAGGGCGTCGCCGTGGTCCGCGACGATGCGCTCGATACGGCCGAGCTTCCGGCCGTAGTTGAAGTCGAGGGCGGCGAACACCACGTCGAAGGAGCCGAACGCCGCGCCGTCGAGGCGGTCGTGCACGGCGTCGGCGTTCCCGACGACGCCCGCGGCGAACTCGTCGACGTCGGCTTCGAGGCCCGTTCCGTCAGGTCCGTCCGGTTCCCCCGACCCGTCGCCGTCGCGTTCGCGGACCGACTCGCGGAGGTCCCGAGCGCGGGCGGACGCGGTCCCGAGGATCGCGTCGAGGAAGCCGGCGGGGTCGGTGGGGGCGGGCTCGCCGGTCAGCTCCGCGACGGAGTCCCGGACCGCGAGCGTGTCGTCCATGCGCTCGCGCTGGTCGCCGAGCGGGCCGTTCTCCTGCGTGAGCACGAGCTGCCCGATCGTGACGACGAGCGTCGCGCCGGTGACGATCGCCGTGATCATCGCCGAGAACAGCGTCTCGATCGGGTCGCTCGCTCCGACCTTCCCGGCGAGAGACGGGGAGAACGCGGCCGACACGGCGACGAACGCGACGAAGACGACGAGCGTCAGGACCCCCGCGACCACGAGCCGGTTCGCGCGCAGCAGCAGCCAGAGCTTCGCCCGGTTCTCGCCGGCGCGCTCGCGCATCGTGTCGGCGGCGGTCGCGTCGCGGTCGGTCGGTCCCCCGTCGGAGTCGTCGCCGGTCGACGCCGCTTCCGACTCCCCGCTCATCGGGGCTCGACGCGCACCGAGAGGTCGTCGACGTAGTGCGTCGCGTCCGACTCCCAGATCACGGCCGTGCCGACGGCGAGGTAGAGCGTGTCCGTCGACAGCTCCGGGGTCGTCCACTCGAAGGCGTACTCGCGCCAGCCGTCCGCGAGCCACAGCGCGTCTCGGAGCCCGCCGTACGGCGTCTCGCCGAGTTCCGTCGTGTCGAGCCCGGGCTGCGGGAAGTCCTCCTCGGTCGCCGGCGGTTCGGGGCCCAGCCGCATCAGCGCGTGCCGGATCGTGTTGAACGACTCCGAGTCGCTCCAGAACTGCCCGGAGACCTCGATCCGATACGACGCGCCGGAGTCGATCGGGACGGGGTGGACCCCCCACGTGACGCCGTCGTCGTAGTCGCCCTGGTTCCAGACCCGGAGGGACCGCTCGCCGGCGGCCGCCTCCTCGTCGGAGACGCCGAGCTCCCAGTCGAAGTCGGCGAGGTCGACCTCGGGTCCGATCGCGGCGCCGGCCTCCCAGTCGCCGATCCCGTCCTCGAACCCCTCCTCGAAGGCCGGGGCGTCGCCGCCGCTCGCACAGCCGGCGAGACCGACCGCGCCGGCCGCGGCTCCCGCCCGGATCAGGTCCCGTCGCCTCACGGCGTCGCGTCGGTTCATGCGGCGACACGACGACCGGCCGACGGATAAGTGCACGTGCCGGGCGGGACTGATGGAGCGGTGCGGCCCGGTGGATCGGTTTTAATACCGGCTTGACGGAACGGGTACCCAATGGTTCCGGGAACGGCGGCCGTGGGGCTCGCGACCGTCGCGCTCACCGTCGTCGGGCTCTGGATCGGCGCCCGCGCGCTCGTCGACTCGACGGTGCGGATCGCGCGGCGGTTCGGCGTCAGCGAGCTCACGATCGGGCTGACGATCGTCGCGATGGGTACCTCGACGCCGGAGCTGGTCGTGACGGTCGACGCGGCGCTGGCGGGGCTCGGCGAGATCGGCGTCGGCAACGTCGTCGGCTCGAACGCCTACAACCTCGCGTTCATCCTCGGCGCGGTGTCGCTGCTGCGGGTGATCCCGGTCGAGCGGTCGCTCGTCCACCGCGACGGGGTCGCGCTGGTGTGCTCGACGCTGGCCGGCGTCGCCGTCCTGTTCGACCGGACCGTCACCGCGGGCGAGGGCGCCCTCCTCGTCGGGGGGTTCGTCGCGTACACCCTGTACCTGATCCGCGACGAGAGCACGGCGCACTCGATCGAGACGGAGTACACGGAGTCCCGGGTCACCGGCGCGGTCCCGGCGCGGCTCTCGCACCGCGCCCGCGACGCGCTGCTGCTCGTCGGCGGGCTGGCCCTCGTCCTGGTCAGCGGCCACTTCATGGTCGAGGCCGCGTCGTCGCTGGCCCGCGGCGCGGGTATCTCCGACTGGGCGATCGGCGGGACGATCGTCGCGGCGGGCACGTCGACCCCCGAGCTCGCCGTCTCGCTCGTCGCCATGCGGCAGGGCCACGTCGGGATGTCGGTCGGGAACGTCGTCGGCAGCAACGTGTTCAACGTGCTCGGGATCCTCGGGATCGCGGCGCTGATCGGCCCGCTCTCGGTCGGGCCCGCAGCGATCGAGACGCTGCTCTGGCTGACGGTCCTCACGGTGCTGATGGTCGCGGCGCTGTGGTCGGGGCGGCGGCTCTCCCGCGCCGAGGGCGCGCTCTTCGTCTGCTCCGAGCTGGCTCGGTGGACGCTCGGACTCCTGCGGATCTTCGGCTGATCCCGCGGGGCTCCCCGAACAACGCTTTTGTAGCTACGGCGACCAGCGACGGGTATGACAGAGGGTTCGGTGTCCGTTCCGCCCGAGCAGTACGAGCGGCTCGCGGCGCTCGCGGCCGCCCGCGGCGTGACGCCCGAGGCCCAGCTCGCCCGCCTCATCGACGACGCCTACGAGGGGCTCGACGGCGACGCGGAGCCGCCGGAGTCGCTCCCGCTCGGCGTCTCCGCGCCGGACGACGGGGAGTGACGGCGCCGGGAGGAGCCGCGGGCGGCTCGGTTCACTTCCACTCCTCGGCGTCGTCCGCGGACCCGAGCTCGCCCTTCGCCCGCCTCGGCGCCCGGCGCAGGGTCAGCGCCAGCACGGCGAGGTAGAAGCACCCGACGAGCGCGAGCACGACGGCGCCGGGGACCGCGCCGACGTCCGCGGTCGCGACGACGCCGCTTCCGGCGGGCGTGAACACCGTGAGCCGGACGACCCACGCGGCGATGAGAACCGTGAAGAGCGGCGCGTACACCCGTCGGAGGCGCCGGGAGACCGCCTCGGCGCTCGGCGTCTTGATCGTCGGCTCGCGGAGGTCCTCGCTCAGGAGCTCCCGCCAGTTCGACTGCTCGACGCCCTCCGGGTCGAGCGCGTTCGCGAACACGTTCTCCTCTAGGAGCCGCACGCGGGACCGCCAGACGTCGAACATGCGGTACCGGCGGATCTCGATCCCGAGGAAGACGCTGAGCATCACGAGCCCGATGAGCAGCACGTAGTGCGGGCGCGACTCGTTCGAGAACGTCCACGTGAGCAGCGACGCCGTCACCACGACCGCCCAGTTGGTCGTCCGGTCGATGCGGGTCCGCCACGAGCTCATCCGCCCGAGCTCGCCGCGGTAGGTGTGACCCATGAGCGAGAGGAGGTCGGAGCGGTCGCCCGCGGCCTCGGCGGCGACCTCGCGCTCCGCCCGCGACCCGGGATCGAAGTCCTCCGGTGGTTCCGACATACCGTCCGTAGCGGGGCGCGACGGGTAAATCCCGATGCGGTCCCCGACGCGATCCGGACCCCCTCGATTCAGGCCGGGTCGGCCCTCGTCGCCTCGACCTCGACGGCGTCGGGGTCGACGCCGATCCGCGCGAACTGCGTGCGGACGTGCTCCTCGGCCGCGTCGAGCGCGGCCGACTTGGTGTCGAACCCCCGGGGCATCGGCTCCTCGAAGGCGACCCGGATCTCCTCGCCGTCGACCGTGAGCGCGGACCCGCCGCTCTCGACCTGATAGAAGGCGTCGCACACCCAGACGTAGGGGGCGTCCTCGTCCGGCGCGCCCCTGTACGTCGGCGGGTCCTCGCCGCGCTCGAACACCGTCCCGGTGAGGTCGGTTCCCCCGCCGCTGCCGCGAACCAGTATCATACCACTCGTAGGACCCCGACGCGGAAAAGCGCCCCGTGACGGGCGCGAGTCGCCGAGACCGCCCCGACGCCCGAGACGCCGGCGCCGCCCGAGGCGACGTGGAGGGGGAAACGCTTTCGGCGTGGCGGCCGGTGGTTCGCCCATGACGCTGGAGGACTTCACCGAGTTCACCGACGACGAGGGCGACGGCGGGGGGGACGCCGCCGGGTCGCCCGTCGACCGCGACGGGGCCGGCGCCGCCGACACCGACGACGCGCCCGACGCGGAGGGGGCGGTCTCGGGAGGCGCGGGTACCGGGGACGGCGGTCGCGCGGTGGCCTCGGGGAACGAGGGCGACCGGAGCGCCGCCGAGGGCGAGGCGGGCGACGGCGACGCGGACGCGGACGCCTTCGCCGCCTACGACGTGGAGCCGGCCGGGGAGGACGCCGGGCTCGGGGTCGTCTCCGTCTCGCAGGGGCTCCGCGTCGCCGAGGAGGACGACGAGACGACGCTGCGGGCGTTCGTCACGACGGGGAACCGCGAGGCGGTTCGGCTGGGGAAGTACCTCCTCGTCCCGTACCCGGACGGCGAGCGGCTGTTCTGTCGGATCACGGGGTTGGAGTACGCTCAGGAGTTCCGCTCGGACGACGCCACCGAGATCCACGCGCGGCGGCAGATGCGCCGGGACGACTTCGCCGAGCGCGACTACAAGTTCATGGCCGAGCTGGAGCCGATGTCGGTCGTCTACGGCGAGGGCGACGGGATGAAGCGGCGGATGACCGACCGGGTGCCGAAGCCGGGCGCGGTCGTCGAGGAGGCCTCCGACGACGCCGAGATCAAGACCGGGCTGAAGATCCCCGAGGACGGCGTCTTCCTCGGCCACCTCTCCGTCGGGGGCGAGAAGGTCCGGACGGCGGCCGAGCCCCCCACCGTCGACTACCGGGTGAAGGACGACTACGCCGACGGCGACCCGCTCGCGTTCCGACACACGCTCGTCGCCGGCGGGACCGGGTCGGGGAAGACCCACGCCTCCAAGAACGTCCTCCGGCAGTACCTCGACGCGGACCGCACGTATCCCACGGGAGACGGCCGGGAGTCGCGGATGGCGGTCGTCCAGTTCGACCCGCAGGACGAGTACGCGCAGATGCACGACGACAACCCGGACCTCGACGCAGACTTCGCCCGGCGGCTGGACCGCGAGGGGATCGCGCACGGCGGCCACGACGACACGGTCGCCCTCGTCCCGCGGGTCGCGAACGCGACGTACCCCGGCGAGGGCCACCGCGCCGAGCGCGTCGAGTTCACGATCCCGTTCTCGCTCGCGCAGGACATGCCGTGGCTCGTCGCCGGCTCCGGGCT
Source organism: Halorubrum rutilum (assembly GCF_024494565.1). The sequence goes on along the minus strand of NZ_JANHDN010000002.1, from coordinate 319,842 downwards.
CAACGACAACCAGTACCCCGCGCTGTTGACCCTCCTCAACCGCTTCTTCGACGATTACGGCGACTCGGGGACGTACGGCCAGTTCCTCTCGTACCTCGACGACCCGGCGCTCAAAGCGGAGCTCGACGAGAGCGGGCGGGTCCACGAGGCGACGTTCGACGCCGTGAAGCGCCGGGTGCGCGCGGTCCCCGGCGGCGTCTTCGACCAAGACGCGAAGCCGATCACGGAACTCGACCACACCCTCGTCCGTCCCGGCGGACTCTCCGTGGTCCCCACGTACCACCTCCCGACCTCCAGGCAGAAGGAGATCGTCGTGCTCGCGGTCGCGGGGCTCCTCGTCGACGACAAGCTCTCCAACGACCCCGACAGCGACCGGATCGAGGAGACGCCCCTGTTGATCGGCATGGACGAGGCGCACAACTTCCTCGCGGACGCCGACAACGTGCAGGCGCGGAAGGTCGTCCAGAAGTTCACGGAGGCGGCCAAGCAGGGCCGCAAGGAGCGGCTCGGCCTCTTCCTGATCACGCAGGACCCGCAGGACGTGGCGGAGTCCGTGTTCAAACAGGTGAACACGAAGGTCGTGTTGAACCTCGGGGACGAGGACGCCATCAGCAGCGTCAACATCCCGTCGAACCTCGCCGGCAAGGTCCCGTACATGGAGAAGGGGCAGATGGTCGTCTACTCGCCGGACAACTCCGAGCCCGTCGAGCTGATCGGGCTCTCGAAGTGCGTGACGCGCCACGGCGACTGAGCGGGGCGTCGCCGAGTCGGACCCGGTTTCCACGCGGCGGAAGTCGCCGTCGGCCTTTTTGAGGACGGGACGAGAAGCGCCGCGCATGACCAAGCGCATCCTCGCGGCGGTCGACGGCTCGGAGGAGGCGGCCGAGGCGCTGCGGTTCGCGGTCGAAGAGTGGCCCGACGCCGAGGTGACCGCGCTCCACGTGATCAACCCGGCCGACTCGACGACCGGCGCGGAGGGCGGGTTCCCGGGCGCGGTCGACCGGTGGTACGAGGGCGCCAAGGGCCGCGGCGAGCGGATCCTCCGGGAGGCGAGCGAGGCGGTGGACCGCGACGTCGACACCAGGCTGGAGGTGGGCCGGCCGACCGCGACGATCCTCGCGGTCGCGGGCGGCGAGGCCTCGGTCGGCGACGGGGACGGAGAGGGCGGGACCGGCGAGCCGTTCGACCACGTCGTGCTCGCGAGCCGCGGCCGCACGGGGCTCTCGCGCATCCTGCTCGGCAGCGTCGCCGAGGGGGTCGTCCGCCGCGCGGAGGTGCCCGTGACGGTCGTGCGGTAGGCGGAGACGCGGACGCGGCCGTCGGCGCGCGGGGCGCGGACGGCCCGACCCCGCCGTACCTACTCCTCGGCGCGCTCGGCCTCGACGACCTCGCCGACGACGGTCCACCCCTCCTCGTCCGGTCCCGACCGACCCAGCAGCACCGACTCGCGGTCCTCGGAGGTGATCAGCCGGAACTCGGCGTCCCGGTCGGCGTCGGTGCGGACGCCCTCGCCGCGGAACTCGCGCTGGAAGAACTCGGTGGACGAGAACTCGAAGACGCCGGTCTCGCCGTCGTCGAGCGCGAGCCGGACCGGTCGCGGCTGGACGTTGTGGATCCGCTTCGCGATCGGGTGGAGATCGGCCATGAGGGTCAGTCGGCGCGTCGCGGACAAAAGCGGCGGGGTCGGAGCGACGGCGGGCGTCACGGGGCCGTCGCTCTCGGGTCGGAACGCGCGAAAACGCCGCCGGAACGGGCGAAAGACCGCGTTACGCTTCGAGGACGTCGTCGTAGTCGCCGGCGTCGACGCGGTCGTCGAACGTCCGGGCGTCCTCGCCCTCGATGGTGACGCCGAGGGAGGCGCAGGTGCCGCCGACCTCCTTGGCGGCGTTCTTCACGTCGTACGAGAGCAGGTCGGTCGACTTCTGCTCGGCGACCTTCTTCACCTGTTCGATCGACATGTCGGCGACGAAGTCGGTCTGGGGCTCGCCGGAGCCCGTCTCGAACCCGGCCTCGTCCTTGATCAGTTCGGCCGTCGGCGGGACGCCGACCTCGATCGTGAACGAGCCGTCGTCGTCGTACTCGATCGTGACGGGGACCTCCATCCCGTCGAACGCGGCGGTCTCCTCGTTGATCTGCGACACGACGTCCTGGACGTCCACCGGCGTCGGTCCGAGCTCGGGACCGAGCGGCGGGCCGGGGGTGGCCTGCCCGCCGGGGACGAGCGCTTCGATAGTTCCAGCCATGTCCGTACGAACCCGACGCCGACTTTTAACGGTTGTTCTTTCGGGTAGGGGGCGCTAGCGGTTCGCATACGGCGTGACGACGAGCGGGCGCGTCCCGACCTACGACTCCGCGCCGGCCGCGTCGCCCGCGGCGGTCCCCGGGTCGCCGTCGGTGCGCCCCGGGAGGAACGTCCCGGTCTCGCGGCGGACGCCGACGAGCAGCGCGACGCCCGCGGCGAGGGGGAAGACCGCGCAGGCGGCGTACACCGGCGCGAAGCCGACCGCGTCGATCAGCGGCAGCGACACCATCGGGCCGAGCGCGCCCCCGACGTCGCCGAACACGTTGTTCGTCCCGGAGGCCCGCCCCATCCGCTCGTCGGGGGTGAGGTCGGCGAGCAGCGCCATCATCGGGCCGCTCGTGCCGCCCTGTCCGGCGCCGATACAGACGCAGGCGAGCGCGAGGTCGAGGACGGACCCCGACCGAGCGAGCAGGAGGAACCCGACGAACGAGACGACGAGGAAGGTCAGGAGGACCGGCGTGCGCGAGTCCCGAGAGTCCGATATCCGACCGCCGACGAGCATGAAGCACGCGGCCGAAACGACCGTACCGGCCATGAACAGCCCGGAGGTCCCCTGCGGGGCGAGTCCGAGGAGAGAGATGTCGTTCTCGCCGAGGAATAAGACGAGGGTGGAGAACAGCGCGCCGATGTACGCGAACAGCAGCCCGAAGTTGACCAGCCCGACCGTCAGCGCGGGGACCGCGGTGTCGACGTCCCACGGCCTGATCGAGTCCCCCGAGCGGTCGCCCGTGACGTGCGTCTCCGGGACGAACCGGTGGGCCACGACGCTGGCGGTGAGCGCGAACGCGGCGGCGACGGCGAAGGCGGCGGCGTTGCCGGCCAGCGACGAGACGACCCCGCCGAGCACGAGCCCGGCAGGGAACCCCATCGTGATGCCGCCGCGGACGACCCCCATGTTCGTCCCGCGCGAGCCGCTGTCGGAGAGGTCGGCCGCGATGGTGTAGGCCGTCGCGAACACCGCGGCGGAGCCGACTCCCCAGAGGATCCGCGCGAGGAGGAACCACGTCTCGGGCGCGACGGCGACCGAGACCGCCGCGAACCACCACTCGGGTCCGACGGTGACGGGGCCGGCCGCGATCCGCGGCAGCGACGCCGCGAGGGGGCGGAGCGACTCGGCCGGCGGCACCGCGAGCGCGACCACGTAGCCGAGCGTCGCGACCCCCTCGACGAGGAGCCCGTAGACGAACGGCCTGCGCGTCCCGTACCTGTCGACGAGGGCGCCGGCCGGCGCGTTCGCGACGAGCCGGACCCAGCGGTTCGCCGAGAGGATGAGCCCGACCGTGAACGCCGAGATGCCGAGGACCGCGCCGAGGTTCGGCAGGATCGGGAAGACGACGCCCCCGCCGAACCCGACGAAGAAGGTGCTGGCGATGACCGCGAGCAGCACGGTCGGCGGCCGGTCGAAGCCGAGCCGCCCCATCTCAGGGGCCTCGCCGAGGGGCCGAGTCCAGCCCGCGTCGCGTCGGGCCCGCGGTCATTCGGTCTCGTCCTCGCGGAGCATCGAGGCGATCCCGTCCTCCGGCGAGGGGAGCGCCACGCCCTCGGCGAGCAGCGGCTCGACGACCCGCTGGAGCGTCGCCTCGGCGACCCGCCGGGTGTACGTCGGCTCGGGGAGGTCGGCGGCGTCGACCGCGTCGTCGCCGTCGCCGCCGGTGAGGGTGATCTGTCTGGTCCGCGCGCCGTCGAGGGTGGCGACGACGAGGGCGGCCGTCTCCTCGACGTCGACCTCGCGGAAGACCCCCTCCTCGATCCCCGATTCGAGGATGTCGGCGACGGTGCCGCGCAGCAGCCGGTCGCTCCTGACCAGCTGCTCGCGGATGCGCTCGTTGAACGGGCCCTGCGTCCGGAGCTCGAGCAGGGCGATGTGGAACGCCTCGCGGTCGGCGGCGTCGGCCTCGAAGACGAACCAGCCGACGAACCCCGCGAGCCGCTCCGCCGGGGGATCGTCGGCGCGGGCCCGGATCCGCGCCTCCGAGTCGGTGATGACGTAGTCGAGGAACGCGACGAGGAGGTCCTCCTTCGTGTCGTAGTGGTAGTGGAGCAGCGACTTGCTCTTCGAGCACTCGTCGGCGATGTCCTGCATCGTGACGTCGGCGTAGCCGTGGGCGCGGAGCGCGCGGTAGACCCCGTCCATGATCTCGTCGGCCGGGCCCGGCTGGTCGCTCATTGACTGACCAGTCAGTCAGCGATCGGTAAATCCCTGTCGGTCGGCGTTGCGCGTAGCCGCCGCTCGGGGTCTAGAGCGGTCGAAAAGCCGATACAACCTTGAAACGTCGTCGTCAGCGGTTACAGACGGGTGACGTTCGTGGCGCGCGGACCCTTGTCCGCCTCCTCGATGTCGAACTCGACTTCCTGACCCTCCTCCAGGTCCGGGCCGCCGACGTCCTCCATGTGGAAGAACACGTCCTCGTCCGCGTCGTCAGTCTCGATGAATCCGTAGCCGCCGGTGTCGTTGAAGAAGTCAACCTTCCCTTTCGCCATTGCGTCCGTACGAGCGGGAGGAGTACATAAAAGGCTTCCGCGAGCGGGAGCGGCGTGACAGGCGGAGTCACACCCCGGCGAGCCGGGATCGTTTCGGGCCGTCCCCGCCGTGTTAGTAACTACTATACGACCCCAGTACGGAACCGTTAGACATGAGTCAGTCGTACAATCGAGGCCTCATCGAGGACTTCAGCCGGTGGCGGGAGTTCGAGGCGGGGATGTGGGCCTGGATCTTCCATAAGTTCACGGGGTGGGTGCTCATCGGCTACCTGTTCACCCACATCGCCGTGTTGAGCACCGGTATCCCGGCGGCGGGCGCGAGCGAGGCCGCGATCATGGCGGGAGAGGACGTGTACACCCAGACGATCGTCAGCCTCGAGAGCCTGCTCTTAGTGCGGCTCCTCGAAGTCGGGCTGCTGGCGGTGGCCGTCTTCCACATGCTCAACGGGACCCGGCTCCTCCTCGTCGACCTCGGCGTCGGTCTGGAGTCGCAGAACAAGAGCTTCTACGCGTCGCTGATCCTGACCGGAGCGATCACCGTCGCGTCGGTGCCGACGTTCATCGCGGGGGCGTTCTGAGATGGCCGAGCGCTACTCCTCGTTCCAGTCGGGCGGGCGGATGTGGCTGCTCCAGCGGGTCACGGCGGCGTTCCTGCTCGTCGTGTTAGCGTTCCACTTCTTCCTGCTCCACTTCGTCCACCACGCGGACGAGGTCTCGTTCCTCGCCAGCTCGGCGCGGATGGAGAACCTGAGCTACTACTCGCTGATGATCCTCTTCCTCGTGACCGCGACGTTCCACGGGGTCAACGGCGTCTACAACGCCCTCGTCAATCAGGGGCTCACCGGCACGAAACGCACCGTCATCAAGTGGACCCTCGTCGCCGCGAGCGTCGTCCTGATCGTGCAGGGCGTGCGCACCGCGAACGCGTGGGCCGGAATCGGACTCTACTGAACCGACCATGAGCACACAGATACCCAAGCAGACCGAGGAATCGAGCGAGACCGAGACCGAGGCCGACGTCGCCTCGAAGGGCGACGAGCGGCGGACCGAGAAGCGCCGCCGGGCCGCGGAGGAGCGCGCCCGCCGGCAGGCCGAAGAGGCCGAGAAGGCCGCGGCCGACGAGGACACGATCGAGCTGAAGGTGTTCCGGTACGACCCCGAGATCGAGGGGAAACAGGAGCCCCGGTTCGACACGTTCCACGTCCCGTTCACCAAGGGGATGACCGTCCTCGACGCGCTGATGTACTCGCGGGACAACTACGACTCCTCGCTCACGTTCCGCCACTCCTGCCGGCAGGCGGTGTGCGGCTCGGACGCCATGTTCGTCAACGGCGGCCAGAAGCTGGCGTGTAAGACCCAGATCGTCGACTTAGAGGAGCCGATCCGCGTCGAGCCGCTCCCGCACGCCGAGGTCGAGAAGGACCTCGTCGTCGACATGGAGCACTTCTACGACCAGATGGAGGCGGTCGAGCCCTACTTCCAGACGAACGAATACCCCGACGGCGAGCTGGAGGAGCAGCGCCAGACGCGGGAGAACCGCGAGAAGGTGAAGATGTCGACGCGGTGCATCTGGTGCGGCGCCTGCATGTCCTCGTGTAACATCGCCGCCGGCGACAACGAGTACCTCGGTCCCGCCGCGATCAACAAGGCGTACCGGTTCGCCATGGACGAGCGCGAGGGCGAGGACATCAAGCAGAAGCGGCTGGAGATCATCGAACAGGAGCACGGCGTCTGGCGGTGTCAGACCCAGTTCTCCTGTACCGAGGTGTGCCCGAAGGACATCCCGCTCACAGAGCACATCCAGGAGCTGAAGCGCGAGGCCGTCAAGAACAACCTGAAGTTCTGGTAGCGACGGGAGACACCCCTAAGTCACTCCAGATCCAACCGATTACCATACCAACAATGCACGAACACGACGTCATCGTTGTCGGCGCCGGGGGGGCGGGGCTCCGGGCGGCGATCGCGGCACAGGAAGCCGGGGCCGACGTGGCCATCGTCTCGAAGCTCCACCCGGTCCGCTCGCACACGGGCGCGGCCGAGGGCGGGATCAACGCGGCGCTGCGCGACGCCGACTCCTGGCAGGACCACGCGTACGACACCATGAAGGGGTCGGACTACCTCGGCGACGCGCCGGCGGTCGAGGCCCTCTGTCAGGAGAGCCCCGAGGAGGTCATCCAGCTCGAACACTGGGGGATGCCGTTCTCCCGCGAGGAGGACGGCCGGGTCTCCCAGCGCCCGTTCGGCGGGCTCTCGTTCCCCCGGACGACGTACGCCGGCGCCGAGACCGGCCACCAGATGCTCCACACGATGTACGAGCAGGTGGTCAAACGCGGCGTCACCGTGTACGACGAGTGGCACGTGATGGACCTGGCCGTCACCGACGAACCGGACCCGGCCGACCGCACCTGCCACGGCGTCGTCGCCTACGACATCCAGAGCGGCGAGGTCAGCGGCTTCCGCGCCGACGACGGCGTCATCCTCGCGACCGGCGGGATGGGCCAGGTGTTCGACCACACCACCAACGCGGTCGCGAACACCGGCGACGGCGTCGCGATGGCGTACCGCGCGGGCGTCCCGATGGAGGACATGGAGTTCATCCAGTTCCACCCGACGACGCTGCCGTCGACAGGCGTCCTCATCTCCGAGGGCGTCCGCGGCGAGGGCGGCATCCTCTACAACAGCGAGGGCGAGCGGTTCATGTTCGAGCACGGCTACGCGAACAACGACGGCGAGCTCGCCTCCCGCGACGTGGTCTCCCGCGCCGAGCTCACCGAGGTCAACGAGGGGCGCGGCATTGAGGACGAGTACGTCCACCTCGACATGCGCCACCTCGGCGAGGAGCGCATCCTCGACCGGCTGGAGAACATCCTCCACCTCGCGGAGGACTTCGAGGGCGCCGACGGGCTGACGGAGCCGATGCCGGTCAAGCCCGGGCAGCACTACGCGATGGGCGGCATCGAGACGAACGAGCACGGCGAGACCGTCATCGACGGGCTGTACGCCGCCGGCGAGTGCGCCTGCGCCTCCGTCCACGGCGCGAACCGCCTCGGCGGCAACGCGCTCCCCGAGCTCATCGTCTTCGGCAAGCGCGCCGGTCGGCACGCCGCCGGCGAGGACATGGGCGAGGCCGAGATCCCGACCGGGAAGGAGGGCGAGTGGGAGCCCGCCGACTACGAGTTCGGGGTCGAGGTCGGCGAGACGGGCGGCCAGGGGCCCGCCGCGGCCGACGGCGGCGCGGTGGCGACGGACGCCGACAGCGTGCTCGGCGCCGCGGTCGACCGGGCCAAGGACCGCGTCGACGCGCTGCTCTCGCGGCGGGGCCGCAACCACGCCGAGATCCGCTCGCAGGTCCAGGAGACGATGACCGCCAACGTCAACGTGTTCCGCGAGGAGGGCCGGCTCGAAGAGACGCTCGACGACCTCCGCGAGGCGCGCGAGGCGTACGAGGACGTCGCCGTCTCCGACCCGTCCCGGACGTTCAACACCGACCTGATCCACACGATGGAGACGCGGAACATCCTCGACATCGCCGAGGCGCTCACGATGGGCGCGCTCGCCCGCGAGGAGTTCCGCGGCGCCCACTGGCGGAAGGAACACCAAGAGCGGAAAGACGAGAACTGGCTGAAGCACACGCTCGTCTCGTGGAACGACGGGGAGCCCGAGCTCTGGTACAAGCCGGCCATCCTCGAAGGCGAGAACAAGACGTACGAGCCGAAGAGCCGCTCGTACTGAGCCGCCGACCGCGACGCGGGCCCGGTCCGACGGGAACCGCCTCGGCGCGGTCCCGTATGCGTCGTCGGTCGAAACGACCGGAGCGATCGGGAGCCGGTTCCGCCCCGACGCCGAACTCGCGGTCGCCGGTTCGCCGCGTTTCGCGCGAGTCGCTCCCGCTCTCGACCGCTTCGCGCCTTTTCGACGATCGTTGTATAGGGGGTTTATTATCGTCGAACTCAACGCTTCGAACAAGATGATAGAGACGAAGACCGCACGCACCGCGGCGCCGGCCCTGCCGCCGGAGCTGCAGTCGCCCCGCGCGAAGCTCGTGTACCTGTACCTGACCACGAACGGCGACGCCACCGTCTCGGAGATGGGCGAGTCGCTCGGCATGAAGAAAATCTCGCTGTACAGCATCCTGAAGACCCTCAAGCGGGAGGGGATGGTCGACTGCGACGGCGACACCTACGCGCTGAACTGACGCGCTCGCCGGGACCGTTCTCGACGCCGACCCCGCGACCTCGCCGGCGGAGCGTTTAGGGGCTCGGGGGGCGGAGTACGCCCGTGGACGCGAACCAAGAGGAGTTCCGGAACCCGTTCGGGATGGACGCGGCGTGCGAGAACTGTCCCGAGCTGTGCGACGCGCGGGAGCGCGTCGTCCACGGGTACGGCGACGTGGGCGCCGAGTTCCTCGTCGTCGGGACCGGGCCGACGGCGGCCGCCGAGGCGAACGGCGTCCCGTTCACCGGAGCGGGCGGCGGCGAACGGGTCCAGTCGATATTCGGCGACCTCGGGTTCGTGCGGTCGCCGCCGGACGCGACGGAGCCGGACGTCCAGAACCTGTTTCTCACGAGCCTGACGCGCTGTCGACACCCGGAGCGCGAGCCGACCGACCGCGAGGTCGACACCTGCGAGCCGTTCCTCAACGCGGAGATCCGGATGATCAACCCGCAGATCATCGTCCCCGTCGGGGACCGCCCGCTCCGCGAGCTCGCGGTCGAGTACACGACGCGCCGGCCGGACTCCTTCGACGTCGACGCCGAACACGCGACGACGATCCGCGGCCGCGGGTTCGAGCTGGTGCCGATGAAGGAGCCCGCGTCGATGACCGACGCCGAGGCCGACACGTTCCGCGAGCACATGCGCGAGAACGTGTTGAGCCGGGACTACCGGCAGACGAAGGGGCGGCAGAGCCGGTGAGAGCCGGCGGTCGGACCCCGGCGGACGGACCGCGGGCCGGCGTCAGCCGTCGAGGTCGACGTCGTCGAGGATCCCCTCGGTCGCCTCTTTGCTGTCCGCGCCGAACGCGCAGTCGACGAGGATGTGCCCGCCGAGCGTCGACGGCGAGATCACCTGGTCGGCGCCGGCGCGGCGGAGCTTGTCGACGTTCTCCCGCTGGGTCACCGCCGCGACGATCCGGACGTCGGGGTTGAGCTGGCGGGCGGTGAGGATGGCGAGCGCGTCGCGCGCGTCGTCCTCGGTCGCGGCGACGACGGCGCGGGCCCCGCCGAGGTTGACCCGTTCGAGCGGCTCCACGTCGCTGGGGTCCGCGGTGTACACCGCGACGTCGCGGTCGGCGAGCCGCCTGGCGGCGGTCTCGTCGGGGGTCACCACCGCGTACTCGACGCCGTCGCGGGCGGCGAGCTCTTCGAGAATCGGTTCCGTCAGGTCCCCGTAGCCGAGCACGAGGACGTGGTCGTCGAGGAGGTCGATCTGTCTGTCGGTCATCTTTCCGAGCGCCTTGGAGAGCTGCGCCTCGATGGCGGGCGTGAGGAGGACCCCGAGCGCCACCGCGAAGGCGGCGACGTTCACCACGAGCGAGGAGAGCGCGAACAGCTGCGCGATGTCGGAGGCGGGACCGGTCGCCGGGTGGACGTCGCCGTACCCCACGGTCGAGGCCGTGACGACCGTGAAGTAGAACGCGTCGACGATCGTCTCGATGCCCTCGAACTGGTCTCTGAGGGCGTACGAGCCGACCGTTCCGTACGCGACCGCCCCGACGAGCGCCGCGCCGGCCGCCAGCTGCGTCGGTGAGGGGCTGAACCGGCGGTCGAACCGCCCGCGGTTGATCACCAGCGTCGGCGCGGAGAGGATCGACAGCGCCACGAGCGGGAACGACAGCACGGACGCCTGTAACAGCCCCTGAAGCGCCGTCAGCGGGAGGAGCACCGCCGTCGAGTACCACCCGACGCGGTACCCGTTCCTCAGCGCGAACCCGCTCGCGAACATCGCGAAGCCGGTGATGGTCCCGGTGAACCCGACCGTCTGCCGGACGACGCCGCCCACGTACGGGGCGAGAGGTCCGTCGACCCCGAGTCCGCCGATCTGCGCCAGGCCGGCGAGGATGGAGAGAATCGCGACGGCGAACGTCAGGGCGATCGACGCCCGCACGGTCACCCAGTCACGGGTCAGCTCCATACCGGCCCGTCGCCGACGCCGAACTTAAACCCCGCGAGGGCGGGGCGGCGCCGCGGAGGGTCGCTCCGACGGCGACCACGACGCGACCGCCCCGCCGACAGGCGTTTAAACGCCCCGCCGAGTGTGAGGCGTATGTCACTGCCGGTCGAGATCGTCTTCGGGATCTACCTCGGGATCATCACGGGGATCGTCCCCGCGCTGGTCTCTGGGGTGCTCGGCTTCGTGTTCAAGTACGTCACCGGGGTGACGATCCCGGGGCTCGGGGTCGTCGTCCTCGCGCTCGCGATCGCCGGCATCAACGGCGGGCTGCTCGCGCTCAACGACGAGACGATCCGGTCGTCGGAGCGCGCGCCGGCGATCCTCACGGCCATCGTGGTCGTCCTGATGATCTCGCTGTACGCGCACGCCAAGGGCGACACGCTGGGCGCCAGCGTTCCGAAACGGCTCTCGCTCCAGCAGCTCCGCGACCGGACCCTCTCGACTGACGTCGTCGAGCTGGTCGGCGGTCGCGGGCGGGTCACCGTCGAGATCCCCGGCGAGGTGAACGACATGGAGGGGTACCCGCCGCTACCGTCTGAGACGCGCCGCGCGATCGTCGACGGCGAGTGGATCTTCCCGGCCGACCTCCCGCTCGCCGAGCTGGAGGACCGCTTCGCCGAGCGGCTCCGGACCGAGCTCGACCTGGCGGACGTCGCCGTGCGGATCGACGAGCGCGCCAACGCGACGGTGGCCGCCGCCCCGCCGACCGGCGCGCTGTCGAAGCGGGTCCCGCAGGGGAAGCGCGCGGTGTCGGTGCCCGCGCTCGTTCCCACCGGGATCGCCCGCGGCGACGTCGTGCGGGTGATCGCGTCCGACCTCAGCGTGGACGGGACGGTGCTGGCCGCCCGGACGAGCGGGAAGCCGGAGCCGGGGGCGTCGACGCCGGCGGCCGGCGGCTCGGAGGGCGACGCGGTCGACGGGAGCGAGCGGAGCGACTCCGAACCCCGCGGGGACGGCGACGCCAGGACCGACGGCGGTAGCGCGTCGGAGGCGGGCCCGCCGGCCCCGCCGGTCGCGAGCGCGCCGACGACGACCGGCGGGGAGGGGCGGGTGACGGTCGCCGTCGACCGGTCGCGGGCGACGGCGCTCCTCCGCGCGGCCCGCGGCCGGGTCCTCGTCCTCTCCCGCGGCACGCGCCGGGAGTACGAGCTGACGACGCTGCTGCGGCGGACGGGGAAGCGGTTCCGAAAGGTGTCCGTCGTCCCCGGTGGGGCCCTCGACGGCCACACCATCGGCGAGGTCGGCGTCCGGGAGGCGTACGACGTCGCCGTCCTCGCGGCGCGCCACGACTCGTGGACGATCGCGCCGAGCGGCTCGCAGCCCCTCTCGGCCGAGGACCAGCTGTTCGTCGTGGGGAGCCGAGACGCGCTCGACCGGTTCGCGGAGGTCGCGAGATGACCGCGACCGCGGGGGCGATCGCGCCGGTCGCCGCGGGGCTCGGCGATCCCGCGGGTCCCCTCGTCGCGGTCGCGGCGCCCGCGGTCGACGTCGGCTTCGCGCGGCCGCGGCAGGCGGCGGTCACGCTCGTCACGTTCGCGGTCCTGTCGGTCCTGATCGCGGGGTCGGCGGCGCTGACGTACCGCTGGTACTTCCGCGACGAGATCCCCGAGGGAGTCACGGTCCTGCTCGGCGTCTCCGTCGTCGCACTGTACCTCAACACCACCTCGCTGGGCGCCATCGCGGTCGGGGACAGCCCGGCGCTGCTCGAACCGGGGAGCGTCTTCTTCAACGTCGTCTCGCTGGGCGTCGCGGCGGTCACCGCTCCCGGCGGTCGGTACGCCGGGGACCGGCTCGCGGTCGACGTGTTCGCGCTCTCGGGCGCCAGGCAGCTGGAGGGGGAGCTGTCCGGGATCGTTCGGGCGGTCGGGCGGTTCACCGCCGTCACGCTCCCGCCGGCGGAGGAGATCGAGGACATGGACACCTACGACCCGGTGTCGCCGGAGAAGAAGGCCGAGATGGCCGGGAAGACGCTGCTGTTCGCGCGGAAGCTCTCCGGCGAGGAGCTCCGCGAGCGGCTCGTCGCCCGCGTGAAAGGCGATCACGGCGTCGGCTACGTCGACGTCGACGTCACCGGCGACGGCGGGGTCGAGTACTTCGCGGTGGGCTCCCGCGCGGCGGGGCTCGGCCCGACGCTCGCGCCGGGGTCGGCCGCGGTCGCCGTGGCCGCAGACCCGCCGAACAACGCGACCGCCGGCGACGCGGTCCAGCTGTGGCGGACCGACCCGGAACCGAAGCGGGTCGCCACCGGCGAGCTCCGGGGCGTCGCCGGCGACGCGGCCACCGTCGTCCTCGACGAGTCCGACGCGGAGCGGCTCGCCGAGGAGGGGTCGTACCGGATCGTGACGCTGCCGGCGGAGCCGCAGGCCGACCGGGAGTTCGCCTCGCTGCTCCGGAACGCCGACGAGACGATGGCCGCGATCGCGGTCGGCGCCGGGAGCGCCCTCGCCGGGAGCACCGTGGGCGAGGTCGAGGTCGTCGTCGCCGCCGTCCGGCCCGAGGCGGGCTCGGTCCAGCCGATCCCGCCGCGGTCGTACGCCTTCGCCGCCGGCGACCTGGTGTACCTGGTCGGTCGCCCCGACGCGCTCCGCCGGTTCGAGGGCGACGCCGCCGGCGAGCGCGCGGACCCGTCGACGGTCACCCCGTCGCCCGAGTCCGGCGACGGCGACGCCGCACCGGGTGACGCCGACCCCGAGTCCGGCGATCCTGAATCCGGCGACGCCGACGTCGACGCCGGATCGGAGGACGGGACGCAACGCTCTTGAGGCGTCCGTGCGGGGCTCACGTATGGAGTGGAAGCTGTTCGCGGACCTCGCCGAGATCGCCGGCGGCCGCGCAGTCGAGGTGGAGGCGTCGCCCGGCGACACGGTCGGGGACGCGCTCGACGCCCTCCTCGACGCGCACCCCGACCTCCGGGACCGCGTGCTCGACGACGGGGCGGTGGCCGACCACATCAACGTCCTCCGGAACGGGCGGAGCGTCCGCGACGACGAGGGGCTGGAGACGACGCTGGAGGCGGGCGACGAGCTGGCGCTGTTCCCGCCGGTGAGCGGGGGGTCGACCGAGCGGTAGATCGGTCGTTTCAAACGGTCGCCCGCCGCATCACCCGACATGAGCGACGGCGACGAGCACGACGGTGAGAGAGCCGACGACGGCGAGGGACACGGCGACGAGGGCGACGACGAGCGCGACGACCCCCACCGCGAGGAGTTCCACGAGGACCCGGTCGGGCACACGCGCGCGACGGCGGACATGACGGTCGGCCAGCTCGTCGAGGGGTACGGCGACGCCGGGATCGGCGCGGCGTCGGTCAACGAGGCGGGCGACGTGCTCGCGGAGATGTTCGCGAACGAGGACTGCACCGTCTTCCTCTCGCTGGCGGGCGCGATGGTGCCCGCCGGGATGCGCCGGATCGTCTCGGACCTGATCCGCGACGGCTACGTCGACGCCCTCGTGACGACGGGCGCGAACCTCACCCACGACGCGATCGAGGCGATCGGCGGGAAACACCACCACGGCCGGACCCACGACCCCGAGAAGAGCCTCCGCGAGCACGACGAGGGGCTCCGCGACGAGGGCGTCGACCGCATCTACAACGTCTACCTACCGCAGGAGCACTTCGCCGCGTTCGAGGGGCACCTCCGCGAGGAGGTGTTCCCGGCGCTGGAGGCCGATCCGGACGCCGAGGGCGACGACGCCGTCTCCATCGCCGACCTCACCCGCGAGCTCGGCCGCGCGAACGCCGCGGTCAACGAGCGCGACGACGTGGCCGAGGACCCCGGCGTCGCCGCCGCGGCCTACGACTGCGACGTCCCGATCTACTGCCCCGCCGTGCAGGACTCGGTCCTCGGGCTCCAGGCGTGGATGTACGCGCAGACGGCCGACTTCACGCTCGACGCGCTCGCCGACATGACGGAGCTGACCGACCTCGCGTTCGAGGCCGACGACGCGGGCTGCCTGCTCGTCGGCGGCGGCGTCCCGAAGAACTTCACCCTGCAGACGATGCTCGTCACGCCCCGCGCGTACGATTACGCGGTCCAGATCACGATGGACCCGGAGGCGACCGGCGGGCTCTCCGGCGCCACGCTCGACGAGGCCCGGTCGTGGGGGAAACTGGAGAAGGACGCGCGCAACGCCTCCGTCTACGGCGACGCGACCGTCATGCTGCCGATGCTGATCGCGGCGGCCCGCGAGCGCGTGGAATAGGGTTCCCGGTGCGGTTCCGTCCGCGTCATCGTTTATAAATAGCGGGTGCGGTGGCGCGTGCCTCCGAGCGGTCGCCGTCGGCGACCGCGAGGAGCACGCGCGAGGGACGCGGCGAACGCGAGCGGCGAAGCCGCGAGCCGTGAGCCGCGAGGCTGGGGAGGCGTGAGGTGCGGTCGCTGTGCGGTCGGGTGGGACTCAAAGGGGCAGCCGCGAGGACGGCGCAGGCGAAGCAAGCACTAGAGGGAGCGAACGAAGTGAGCGACTGAAGCGCGCAGCGAGCGTGCGCCGTCCTCGCGGCTGGGGCTTTGGAGGCGTTCACCGTCGATCCGTAAGCAACCATTTATAAAAGAATAGTCGCGGGACCGAGAGTACGCCTCGAATCGACACCCAACTAAGCACGCGAGTCTAGGTCCATCGCCTCGGCAAGTAGCGCGTGCGACGCCAGCGCGTCCCCGTGGTCCGGCACCGCGTGCTGGATCATCACCTCGTCGACGCCGACGCGGTCGGCCAACTGCGCTAACACCCCCGCGATCGTCTCCGGGCTCCCGGAGACCGACCGCGGCCACTCGTCGGCGTCGAGCGTCGCGGGCGTCGGCTCCGGAACGCCGCCGAGCTCGTCGATCGCCGCCTCCACGCTCGGCGTCGAGTCGCCGAGCTCGCCGCGCCGCATGCGCCTGAACGTCGCCTCCGCGGGCGCGCGGCGACGCGCCGCGGCTTCGTCGGTCTCGGCGGCGACCGCGTTGACCGCGACCATCCCGGTCGGCTCGTCGGGGCCGCCGGGGAGCGCGTCGGGCTCGAACGCCTCGCGGTAGGCGGCGAAGGCGCGCTCCGCGAACCCCGGGCGGATGAAGCCGGCGAAGCAGTAACGGAGCCCGAGCTTGCCGGCGATCTCGCCGCTGGCCGGGCTCGATCCGAGCACCCACGGGACCGGTGGGCCGTCCCCCGAGCGCGGGACCCCGAGGTCGGCGTACTCGTGCCCGTCCGGGTAGTCGTCGTAGAGGTGGCTCACGAGCGCGCGGATCCGCTCCTCGTGGTCCTCGTCCGGGTTCTCGACGCGGCGGTCGGTCCCGAGCGCGCGGTCCGCGGCCGGCGGGCCGTTCGCCCGACCGACGCCGATGTCGACGCGCCCGGGCGCGAGCCCGTCGAGCGTGCCGAACGCCTCGGCGACCTTGAACGGGCTGTAGCGGTTGAGGAGGACGGCCCCGCTGCCGAGCCGGATCTCGTCGGTCGCCGCCGCGAGCCGCCCGAGCAGCACCTCCGGGGTCGTCCCCGCGAGGCGGTCGGTCCGGCCGTGGTGCTCGGCGACCCAGAACCGCGAGTAGCCGAGTCGCTCCGCCTGCTCGGCGGCCGCGACGGTGTTCGCGAAGGCGTCGGCGGCGGTCCCGTCCGCGGGGACCGGCGAGAGGTCGACGACGGAGAGGTCCATGTCCGCGCTCGGCGACCCCCGGTGGTAAGCGTTCGGTCGACGGCGGAACTATGGGGGTTCGGTCGACGGCGGAACTATGGGGGTTCGGGCGACGGCGGAACCGTCGGGGATTCGGACGACGCGGTGAGATCGCGAGGTCCGAGCAGAGCGGCCGCTACGGGGATCGGAGGAAACGAGAGATCAGAGAGAGCGTCGTCAGTTGTCGCCGGTCTTCGACTGCCACGCGTAGTCGCGGCGCTTCGCGGACTTCCCGAAGCCGCAGGAGGAGCAGCGCTCCTTCTTGACGTGGTAGGACTTCTCGCCGCAGCGGCGGCACTTCACGTGAACCGTCTTGTTCTTCTTCCCCTGAGAGGGCGTTCCGGAGCCGGTCATGCTTTGATGGTGACGACGTTATCGCCGCGTATAATCGTTGTGTCTTCGATCGCGACGGCGAACTCCCCGTCGAGATCGCCGTCGACGCGGTCGCTCACGTCGTCCTCCGGTTCGATGACGACGTTCATGTGCTGGTCGTAGCCGGCCAGGGTCCCGTAGTAGGTCGTCCCGTCCTTCAGGTGCACCGTCACCGGCTCCTCCAGCGACGCTTCGAGCACGTCGAGGGGTCGTCCACTCATTGTACGTGTCGACTCTCGTCGCAGCAATAAAAATACCGGGACGCGAGGGCGACGGGGAGAGAGGTCCGAGCCGTCGGGTGGAGAGACGCGAGGGCGACGGGGAGCGGACGAGCGGAGGGGTCCGAGCGCGACGGATCGGAGGTAACGCCCCGCGCACGCGGCCGTGAGCGGCCGGTGACCGCCGTGTTACCGGCCGGCTCGGCGGAGCCCGAACCCCGGTGTTTTTAAGACGGGCACCTGTATCTCGGGATACCACACTCCCGCGGGACACGGTGAGCCGACGCCGGCTCGGCCGTAGCGGGGCCTCAACGACGCGCGGTCGGACGAAGCGCTGACGGCTCCTTGCGGGGTTTCAGTGATGGACGCCGGACAGGCGTTCGATATACAAAACCATGGAAATCGAAATTGCGACACTCGGCGGTTACGAAGAGGTCGGTCGACAGATGACGGCGGTCCGCGCGGGCGACGACATCGTCATCTTCGACATGGGCCTGAACCTCAGTAAGGTCCTCATCCACGACAACGTGGAGACCGAGAGCATGCACAGCCTCGACCTGATCGACATGGGCGCGATCCCGGACGACCGCGTCATGAGCGAGCTGGAGGGCGACGTCCAAGCGATCGTCCCCACCCACGGCCACCTCGACCACATCGCGGGCATCCCGAAGCTCGCCCACCGGTACGACGCCCCGGTCGTCGGCTCCCCGTACACGATCGAGCTCGTCAAACAGCAGATCGCCGACGAGGGGAAGTTCCAGGTCGACAACGACCTCGTGAAGATGAAGGCGGGCGGGACGATGGCCATCGGCGACTCCGAGCAGGTCGAGATGGAGTTCGTCAACGTCACCCACTCGATCATCGACGCGATCAACCCGGTCCTCCACACGCCCGAGGGCGCGATCGTCTACGGCCTCGACAAGCGCCTGGATCACACCCCCGTCATCGGGGACCCGATCGACATGGACCGCTTCCGCGAGATCGGCCGCCAGGACGAGGGCGTCCTCTGTTACATCGAGGACTGCACAAACGCCGGCCGGAAGGGCCGGACCCCCTCCGAGTCGTACGCCAAGAAGCACGTCGAGGACACGCTGACCTCGATGGAAGACTACTCGGGCGGGATCGTCGCCACGACGTTCTCCTCCCACATCGCCCGCGTGAAGACGCTCGTCGAGTACGCCCGCGAGATCGGCCGTCAGCCGGTCCTGCTCGGGCGATCGATGGAGAAGTACTCCGGCACCGCGGAGCGGCTCGACTTCGTCGACTTCCAGGGCGACGTCGGCATGTACGGCCACCGGAAGTCCGTCGACCGCGCGTTCAAGCGGATCATGAAGGAGGGGAAGGGGAACTTCCTCCCCATCGTGACGGGCCACCAGGGCGAGCCGCGCGCGATGCTCACCCGCATGGGACGCGGCGAGACCCCGTACGAGATCGACGACGGCGACAAGGTCGTCTTCAGCGCCAGCGTCATCCCGGAGCCGACGAACGAGGGCCAGCGCTACCAGAGCGAGCAGCTCCTCCGGATGCAGGGCGCGCGCCTCTACGACGACATCCACGTCTCCGGCCACCTCCGCGAGGAGGGCCACTACGAGATGCTGCAGGCGCTCCAGCCCCAGCACCTCATCCCGGGCCACCAGACGCTGGAGGGTCGCTCGCCGTACGTGAACCTCGCCACCTCGCAGGGGTACAAGCTCGGCCGTGACATCCACGTCACGCAGAACGGGAGCGTCGTCCAGCTCGTCGAATGACGAACGGGACGAAGGAGGCGCGGGTGCTGGACGCCATCCGCGAGCGGCGTGACCTGGTCAACGCCGCTATCGACGAGGAGCTGCCGGTACAGCACCCGGAACGCCTCTACGAGGCGACGCGGTACATCCTCGAAGCGGGCGGGAAGCGGCTCCGGCCGACGGTGGCGACGCTCGCGGCCGAGGCGGTCACGGGCACCGAGCCGATGGGCGCCGACTTCCGCGAGTTCCCCGGCCTCGACGGGACCGAGGTCGACGTGATGCGCGCGGCGGTCGCCATCGAGGTGATCCAGTCGTTCACCCTCATCCACGACGACATCATGGACGAGGACGAGCTCCGGCGCGGCGTCCCCGCCGTCCACGAGCAGTACGACACGTCGACGGCGATCCTCGCCGGCGACACCCTCTACTCGAAGGCGTTCGAGTTCATGACGGAGACGGGCGCGGCCCCCGCGAACGGGCTGGAGGCGATGCGCATGCTCGCGTCCACCTGCACGGAGATCTGCGAGGGGCAGGCGCTCGACGTCTCGTTCGAGTCCCGCGACGACATCCTGCCCGAGGAGTACTTGGAGATGGTCGAGCTGAAGACCGCGGTCCTCTACGGCGCGTCGGCCGCGACGCCGGCCGTCCTGCTCGGCGCCGACGACGAGACCGTCGACGCGCTCTACCGGTACGGGATCGACTCGGGACGGGCGTTCCAGATCCAGGACGACGTGCTCGACCTCACCGTTTCCTCCGAGGAGCTCGGCAAGCAGCGCGGCTCGGACCTCGTCGAGGGGAAAGAGACGCTCATCACCCTCCACGCGCGTCAGGAGGGCGTCGACGTCGACGGGCTCGTCGACGCCGACACCCCGGCCGAGGTCACGGAGTCGGCCATCGAGGACGCCGTGGCCGCCTTGGAGGAGGCCGGCTCCATCGCGTACGCCCGCGAGACGGCCGAGGACCTCACCGCGCGGTCGAAGGAACACCTCGAACGGCTCCCCGAGAGCGGCTCGCGGGGCCTGCTCGAAGACCTCGCGGACTACCTGATCGTCCGCGGCTACTGAGCGGGCCGGGAGGGCGAGCGGTCGGCGACGCGCCCGCGCAGGTCCGGGCGACGCGCCCGATCCGGCGGCGTCGTCCGCAACGGACACCGCTTTATCCCCGGTCGCCCTCCTCCCCGTGTGTCCCGGTATCGAGACGTCGCCCTGTTCTTCGCGCTCGCCTCGCTGTGGGGCGGCTCCTTCGTCGCCATCGAGGTCGGGCTCGACTACTACCCGCCCGTGCTGTACGCCGCCTTCCGGTTCGACGTGGCGGCGCTGGTGCTGGTCTCGTACGTCCTCCTGACCGAGTCGGAGCCGCTCCCGCGCACCCGCGGCGACCTCGCCGCGATCGGGTTCAGCGGCGGGCTCTCCGTCGCCGCCAACAACTCGCTGCTGTTCGTCGGCCAGCAGTACACGACGAGCGGCATCGCCTCGATCACCTACAGCCTCGTGCCGATCGCGACCGCCGCGGTCGCGGCCGCCTGGGTCGGCGGCTCCGACCTCGACGCCCGCGGCGCGTTCGGCGTGGTGCTCGCGTTCGTCGGCGTCGGGCTCGTCGCCCAGCCGGACCCCGCGAACCTCGCCGGCGGGGTCACGATCGGCGTCGGACTCATCTCGATCGGCGTGCTCGCGGTCGCGGTCGGCAGCGTCGGGCTCCGGACCGTCGAGACGAGCTTCTCAAGCATCGCGCTCACGGGGTGGGCGATGCTGTTCGGCGCCCTGCTGATCCACGGGCTCAGCGTCGGACTGGGCGAGCCCCAGCAGCTCCCGGTCGCGGAGCTCCCGGCCGTCGGGGCGCTGCTGTTCCTCGGCGTGCTCTCCTCGGCGGTCGCGTACACCATCTACTTCACGCTGCTCGACCGGCTGGGCGCGTTCGAGATCAACCTGGTCTCCTACGTCGTCCCGGTCGTCGCCACCGTCGCCGGCGCGGTCCTGCTCTCCGAGCCCGTGACGCCCCTGACCGTCGCCGGCTTCGCCGTCATCGTCGCCGGGTTCGCGCTGCTGAAGCGGCACGCCATCGCCGACGAGGTGCCGCGGCTGCTCTCGCGGGTCGGCGGTTTATTCTGACGTATTGATGGTCGGAGTAGTGAACGAGGCTTCCGGTGCTGGGAGTTATATGTCGACTCGGGGCGTTGCTGTCGGTTGTTTATACGTGGGCGGTGACGCTGTGTAGACTGTTTCCGGGGACCGAGCCGCTCATTCATACGTTATCAGCACCGAATCGACAGAATCCACCTCTGAAGTCACAGCCTCCTGTTTATAAATGACGGATACCGGATCAACAGCGAACACCGCCAAAGCCCCAGCCGCGAGGACTCGCGCGGCTTGCTGCGCGCTTCAGTCGCTCACTTCGTTCGCTCCTTCCAGTGCTTACTGCACCGGGCTTCGTCCTCGCGGCTGCCCCTTTGAGTCCACCCAACCGCAACCGCACCGCAGCCTCACGCCTCCCCAGCCTCGTCAGTCGCCCTCCGCGTCGCTTCGGGCGACTGACTCCCTCGCGCGTGCGACTCGCGCCCTTCGGGCGCTTGTCGGCACGCGCCACCGCACCGCTCTTTATTTAGAATCGTCGCTGTCGCCGCGTCAGTCCTCCAGCGCGGCGATATCCTCGACGATCTCGACCCCGTGGTCCTCGGGGGAGACGCCCTCGTACGCGAGGACGACGATCCCCTCGTCGTCGAGGACGTACGTGTTCCGGAACACGCCGTCGAAGGCGTTGCCGAACATCTGCTTCTCGCCGTAGGAGTCGTACGCGCTCGCGACCTCGCCGTCCGGGTCGGAGAGCAGCGTGAACGGGAGGTCGTGCTTCTCGGCGAACGGCTTCAGGTCCTCGGGCGGGTCGTCGCTGATCCCGACGACCGCGACGTCGGCCCCCTCGAAGGCGTCCCACTCGTCGCGGAACCCGCACGCCTCGGCGGTACAGCCCGGCGTGTCGGCGCGGGGGTAGAAGTAGACGACCGTGTACCGCGCGGCGGCGGGGTCGACCGCGACGGTCTCGCCGCGCTGGTCGGACAGCGTGATCGGGGGTGCGGGATCGCCCGGTTCGAGCATACCTCCCGTCGGATCGGCCGCGTCTTATGGCGTTCGGTCCGGTTCATTTTTATCCGCTACCGTCATGGGCTCGATACAGATGGCGTGGCAACCGACGCCGTACACGGCCCCGTTGCTCGTGGCGGCGGTCGCCGCCGTCTGCTTCGCCGCGTACGCCGCGACGAAGCGGCGGCGCGGAGACGGGCCCCTCGTCCACGCCTTCGTCGGCGTCGCGGTCGGGAGCGGGGTCTGGTCGCTGGCGTACGCGGCCCAGCTGTCGGCGACCGCCCTCGACGCGACCCTCTTCTGGAACCGGTTCGTCTGGGTCGGGATCGGCGTCCTCGGGGTCGCCTGGCCCGCGTTCGTGCTCGCGTACCTCGATCGGACGGCGTGGTTCCGGCCGCGCCGGTTCGCGCTCCTCTGTCTCGTCCCCGCGACCGCGGCCGGCGGTGCCCTCCTGTTCGGCGCGGAACAGCTGTTCTACCGCGCCCCGTCGCTCGCCGACGCCGGGGGGTACCTCGTCGTGGAGTTCGCCCCGACGCCGGCGCTCCTCGCGTTCGTGGCCTACTCGTACGCCGTGAACCTGCTCACCTTCGCCGCCCTCGGCCGCGCGGCGCTCGTCCGGGAGGGCGTGTTCCGGCGGCAGGCCGCGCTGCTGCTCGTCGCCGGCGCGGCGCCGACCGTCGCCGGAATCGTCGGCGTCTGGAGCGCGTCGGGCCCGCCGTTCGTCGACCTCACCCCGGTGACGTTCGCCGCCACGTCGGGGGTGATCGGCTGGGTCGCGTTCAAGGGCCGCCTCCTCGACCTCTCGCCGATCGCCCGCGACGCCGTCTTCGCGAACCTCGCCGACGGGGTCGTCGTGACGGACGCGACGGGTCGGATCGTCGACGCGAACGGGCCGGCGAGGGGGCTGTTCCCGTCCGTCGCGGTCGGACGCGACGTCGCGGCGGCGTTCGACCGCGCCCCGAGCGTCGCCGAGGCGGTGACCGGCGAGGGCGACGCCGGACCGCGCGAGGACGAGTTCCGAGTGACGCTCGACGGCGAAAGCGGTCACCGGTTCCTGACCGTGAGCGTCCACTCCATCGCCGCCGACCGCGGGGGGACGAGGCGCGACCGGAGCGGGACGGTCCTCCTCTTCCGAGACGTGACCGAGCGGGAGACGCTCCAGCGCCGGTACCGGACGCTCATCGAGAAGTCGCCGAACGTGATCGCCGTCTGCGGCGCCGACGGCCTGCTCCGCTACGTGAGCCCCTCGATCGAGCGGCTGCTCGGCCGCTCGCCCGCCGAGATCGAGGGGCGGCCGATCGTCGACCTGGTCCACCCGGACGACAGGCTGGACGCTCAGCGCGCGTTCGAGCGCGCCTTCGAGACGGGGGACCCGCAACCGATCGACCACCGGATCGCGCACGCCGACGGGAACTGGCGCCGGTTCGAGACGACCGTCGAGCGGCTGTTCGACGACGCGGAGGAGGTCGTGATCACCGCGACGGACGTGACCGAGAGCCGCCGGTACGAGCAGCGCCTGCAGGTGCTCAACCGCGTCCTCAGACACGACCTGAAGAACGACGCGAACGTGATCGGCGGGTACGCCGACCTGCTGCGCGACCACGTCGACTCGGAGGGCGACGGCTACCTGGACATCATCGACCGGAAGGTGGAGACGCTGACGCACCTCAGCGACCAGGCCCGCGAGATCGACGTCGCGCTCCACAGCGAGGGCGGACAGACGACGATCGACCTCGCGGAGCTGGTCGAGCGCCTCTGCGCGTCGCTCGGCTCGTCGTTCCCGCACGCGACCGTGCGGATCTCGACCCCCGACGCCGCCGTCGCCTGCGCCGACGAGCTGCTCGAATCGGCCGTCCGGAACGTGCTGGAGAACGCCGTCGTCCACAGCGACCGTGACCGCCCGACCGTCGAGGCGAGCGTCGCGGCCGCCGACGGGGGGTACCGGATCGAGGTCGCCGACGACGGGCCGGGCATCCCGCCGGCCGAGCGGGCGGTCTTCTCGGAGGCGCGCGAGACGGAGTTGGAGCACGCGAGCGGCCTCGGCCTCTGGCTCGTCCACTGGATCGTGACGGAGTCGGGCGGCGAGCTCGACATCGACACGCGGGAGCCGACGGGGACGCTGGTCGCGATGTGGCTCCCGGCGGCCGACGCGGGCGACGGGGAGGCGGCGGTCGCCGAGCGCGAGGGGAGCCCGCCGACCGCGGCCGACGGTGAGAGTTCGACCGCGGTCGACGGCGGGGACTCGGCCGCGGCCGACGCCCCGGACTGACGTCGTCGCCGTCGCTCCGCAACCTCTTTGCGGTCGCTGACCGAACCGACGGGCATGAGCCACGGATCCCTGGACGACGAGGCCGTCGAGAGCTACCGGGAGGCCGGCGCGGTGTTGGTCGAGGCGACGAACGAGGCCCGGAAGATGGTCGAGCCGGGGCGGACGCACCTGGAGGTCGCCGAGTGGACCGAGGACTTCGTCCGCGAGCGGGGGGCCGGGCTCGCGTTCCCCGTCAACATCAGCGTCGACCCGGAGGCGTCGCACGCCACGCCGAGCCGCGGCGACGAGACCGAGTTCGGCGAGGAGATGGTGTGTCTCGACGTCGGCGTCCACGTCGACGGCTACATCGCCGACGCCGCGGTGACCGTCGACCACTCCGGGAACCCGGAACTCGTCGAGGCCGCCGAGATGGCGCTGGAGGCCGCGGTCGACGAGGCCGGCCCGGGCGTCGAGGTCGGCGTCGTCGGCGGGGCGATCGAGGACGTGATCCGGGGGTACGGCTACACGCCCGTCCTGAACCTCTCCGGACACGGCGTCGAGCGCTACGACGCCCACACGGGGCCGACGGTCCCGAACCGCGGCGTCGACCGCTCCGTCGAGCTGGAGCCCGGACAGGCGGTCGCCATCGAGCCGTTCGCCACCGACGGGCGCGGCAAGGTCGGCGAGGGGACAGACGAGGAGATCTTCGAACGCCAGGGCTCCGCGAGCGTGCGCGACCGCCGCGCGCGGCAGGCCCTCGAAGAGATCGAGGCGTTCGACGACCTCCCGTTCGCGGCGCGGTGGCTGGAGGGCGACCGCGTCGGGATGGCGCTCCGGCGCCTCAAGCAGGCGAACGCGGTGAAGGGGTACCCCGTCCTGAAGGAGGCCGACGACGCCCTCGTGAGCCAGGCGGAGCACACCCTCCTGATCACGGAGGACGGCGTCGAGGTGACGACGGCGGGGATCCACGGCTTCGACGACTGATGGACCGGATCTACGCCCCGTGGCGGATCGAGTGGGTCGAGCGCGACGCCGACCCGATCGACGGCTGTCCGTTCTGCGTCCTGCCCGAGCGCGAGGACGCCCGCGAGGCCCGGATCGTCGCCCGCAGCGAGCGCAACTACGTCCTCCTCAACAACGCGCCGTACAACCCCGGTCACGCGATGGTGATCCCGGACGAGCACGTCGAGGACCCGACGGACCTCGGCGACGCGACCCTCCTCGACCACGCGAGACTGAAGGCGGCGACGCTGGCGGCGCTGCGCCGCGATGTCGACCCCGACGGGGTGAACACGGGCCAGAACCTCGGCGGGGCCGCCGCCGGCGGCTCGGTCGACCACCTCCACACCCACGTCGTCCCGCGGTGGGACGGCGACACGAACTTCATGCCCGTGACCGGCGACACGAAGGTGATCGTGGAGGCGATCGACCGCACCTACGAACACCTCCACGCCGGCTTCGCCGCCGACGAGGACGCCGTCGATCCGGGCGACGTCGAGGGCGGTGACCCGGTCGAGATCGACTTCGAAATCTGAGGCTGTGATACTGATCGGATACAGAAAGGGGTGCGGTGGCGCGTGCCGACGAGCGGCCACCGGCCGCGAGTCGCACGCGCGAGGGACGCCGCGAACGCCCACAGGGCGTGAGCGGCGAGGCTGGGGAGGCGTGAGGCCGCGGTGCGGTGTGGGGTGGGACTCAAAGGGGCAGCCGCGAGGACGGCGCAGGCGACGTAAGGACCGCAGGGAACGAGCGGAGCGAGTGACCGAGGACCGCAGCGAGCGTGCGCCGTCCTCGCGGCTGGGGCTTTGGAGGAGTTCACCGGCAATCTAGTAGCAATCGCGTACAGCCGAGCGGATGGGCTTTGGCGGTGTCTGCCATCGATCCGCAGTCGATCACGTATCGCCGAGCGGCTGGGGCTTTAGAGGCGTTCACCGTAGACCCCTTGATCACCGCTATCGAATCGCCGACTTCCGGCCGGGTTCCCGTCTCTTCTCGGTATCCGTCAGTACACCAGTTCGCCGGAGATGAACTTCCGGGTGCGCTCGTCCGAGGGGTCGTCGAAGATCCGCTCCGTCGGGCCGACCTCCGTGATCCCGTCGTCGAGCAGCACCGCGACGCGGTCGGCGACGCGCTCGGCCTGATGCATGTCGTGGGTCGCCACGACGACGCCGATGCCCCGACGTCTCGCCTCCTCGATCGCCTCCTCGATGACGGCCGTGTTCCGCGGATCGAGGTCGGATGTGGGCTCGTCGAGCAGCAACACGTCGGGGTCGTACGCCAGTGCGCGGGCGAACGACACGCGCTGCGCCTCCCCGCCCGACAGCGAGTCGGCGTGCTGGTTCGCCTTCTCCGTCAGTCCGACCACGTCGAGCGACTCGCGGACGGCGTCGGGCGTCTCGGCGAGCCCCAGCGCCGCGGCGATCCGGTCGCCCCACGGGCTCCGGACCCGGAGCCCGTACTCGACGTTTCGGCCCACGGACGCGTCGAAGAGGCTCGCCTCCTGGAACACCATGCCGACCCGCCGCCGCAGGGCGAGCCGGTCGGACTCGTCGACGGCCCACGCGTCCGTGCCGTCGAGTTCGACGGTCCCGGCGTCGGGTTCGAGCGAGAGCGCGAGCGTCCGGAGCAGCGTCGTCTTGCCGACGCCAGAAGGGCCGATGACGCCGAGGACCTCGCCGGCGTCCGCCGCGACGGAGATCTCGTCGAACACCCGCTCGCCCGCGAACGACTTCGAGACGCCGGTCGCTCGGAGCATCACCGCGTCACCCCGCTGTCGCCGAAGTGAACGACAACGGCGTTGATCGTCAACACGAGCGTCACGAGGACCGCGCCGAGCACCATCGCGGTTCCGTACTGTCCCTGGCGCGCCTCCAGCTGGATCGCGGTCGTCAGCGTGCGGGTCTTCGAGATCCCGTCCGCGCCCGTGATGTTGCCGCCGACGATGAGCACCGAGCCGACCTCGCTGATGGCGCGGCCGAACCCGGCGAGGATCGCGGTCGCGATCCCGTACCGCGCCTCCTTCAGGACGACGAGCGCCGTGTCGACCCGCGTGCCGCCGAGCGCGCGCGCCGCGTCGCGGACGCCGTCGTCGACCCCGGAGACGGCCGCGAGGGTGATGGCCGTGATCGGCGGCGTCGCGAGCACGAACTGCGACATGATCATCGCCTGCTTCGTGAAGATCAGGTCGAGCGCGCCGAGCGGCCCCTGGTTCGAGACGGCGAACAGCACGACGAGGCCGACGACGACGCTCGGAAACCCCATCCCGGTGTTGATGACGGACTTCACGAACCCCTTGCCCGGGAACTCGGCGAATCCAAGCACGACGGCGACCGGCACGCTGAACAGCGTGCTCAGCGCCACGGCGGTGAGGCTCACGTACAGGGAGACGTAGACGATGCTCCAGACGTACCCGTCCCTGAACGGGAGGTCGAGGAGGAGCGGCAGATCGACCGCGACCCGGACGATTCCGGGAAGCGACTGTGCGACTGGCTCGATCGGCACGCTTACTCGTCGGACGAGTCGCTACTCCAGCCTTCCGGAACGTACTGCTGGAAGTCCGGGTCCTCGGAGACCGCCCTGGGGAAGAACAGCTGCTCCCCGTTCACCTGGTACTCCGAGATGGACTCCTGGACCTCCGGGCTCGTGATCCAGCCGATGTACGCCATCGCGAGGTCGTAGTTCGCGTTGTCGTGGACGCCGGGGTTGACCGCCATGATCCCGTACGGGTTCGCGAGGGTCTCCGGCCCGCCCTCGATGGGGCCCTGCACGAGGATCGTGAGGTCGATCTCCGAGCGCTGCGAGATGAACGTGCCGCGGTCCGAGAGGGTGTACGCGCCCTGCTGGTTGGCGATGTTCAGCGCCTCGCCCATCCCGGTGCCGGTCTCCTGGTACCAGTCGCCGCCCGGCTCGGTGCCGGCCGCCTCCCAGAGGTTCAGCTCCTTCGTGTGCGTGCCGGAGTTGTCGCCGCGCGAGACGAACCCCGCCTGCGCCTCGGCGATGGCGGTGAGCGCCTCCGTCGCGGACGACATCCCCTGGATCCCGGCGGGGTCGCTCTCGGGGCCGACGATCACGAAGTCGTTGAACATCAGGTCCCGGCGGTTGACCCCGTACCCGTTGCGCAGGAACTCGTCTTCGAGCCCGCGGGCGTGGACCATCACCACGTCGGAGTCGCCGTTGCGGGCCGACTCCAGGGCCGCGCCGGTCCCCTGTGCGACCGCGTCGACGGTCACGGCGTACATCTCCTCGAAGTCGGTGTGGATCGCGTCGAGCAGCCCCGTGTCGTAGGTGCTCGTCGTGGTCGTGAGCGTCAGGGTCTCGCCGGCCACGCCGGCCCCGCTACCGCTCTCCGACTGGCCCTGACCGAACTGCGTGCATCCGGCCGTGCTCGCTACGGTTCCCGCGCCGAGCGCGGCGACGAACTGCCGTCGATGTATCGGCATAGATACACCGACGGACCGACCCCAAATATAGCTTCTGCCGTCGGTTAATCGCGAACGGTTACCCGCTCTCGGACGAGGAACCCGGAGCGAGCCGTCGGGGCCGAGGCGGTCCCCGATCGCGTTCCGCGGCCGGTCGGGACCGGAACGGGGGGCGACCGCGAACGGTTACGTTGCCGTCAGCGAGGTCGACGCTTCCGGGGAGGGAAAGCGCCAACACCTCCCGGAACGACGGCTTCCGTATGGACGAGAGCGGCGAAGAGGGCGCCGCGGATGGGAGCGCCGCGGAGGAAAGCGCCGCGGAGGGGAGCGCCACCGGAGCGGGCCGCGGCAGCGCGGCGCTCATCGAGGGCGACGCCGAGTTCGACGGGCGCGACGCCGCGCTCCTCAGGGCGGTCCATGAGGCCGGCTCGGTCGCGGGCGCGGCCGCCGAGCTGGGGCGCTCGCGGGCCCGGGCGCTCTCGCGGATCGAGGCGCTGGAGGAGTCGTTCGGCCGGCTCGTCGAGCGGCGGCGCGGCGGCTCGGGGGGCGGCGGCAGCCGGCTCACCGAGGCGGGGCGCGGGCTCCTCGACCGCTACGACCGGCTGCAGACCGTGCTCGCCGCGACCGCGAGCGTCCCCGAGACGGTGCTCGACGGGACCGTGGCGAGCGTCGACGGCGAGCTGGCCGACGTCGACACCGCGGTGGGGACGGTCCGGGGGCTCCGCGGCGGCGCCGGGGATACGGACGGCGGCGGTTCCGACGGCGCGAGAGGCGCGGGCGACGCGGTCGGCGCGAGCGACGGCCGCGACCGGGTCGCCGTCGGCGACGCGGTGCAGGTGCGGATCGGCGCCGACGCGGTGACGATCCACAGGGGCGACGTCGGCGTGGACCCGGACGCGACGAGCGCCCGGAACCGCCTGCGAGGGGAGGTGGTCGAGGTCGACGCCGGCGAGACCGTCTCGACGGTGCGGGTCGAAGTGGGCGAGACGGCGTTCCGCGCGCTGGTCACGGCCGAGAGCGCGGCGCGGCTGGACCTGGAGCCGGGCGACGACGTGGCGATCCGCTGGAAGGCGACCGCGACGCGCGTGGTGGAGCACGTGGGGCGGTCGGTCCGGGAGTGAACCCCCCGACGCTCTTTAGGCTCGGCGCCGAGGGACCGGTATGCCCACGCACGACGTCGACGCGGTCCTCGTCGCGGGCGCCACCGGCGGAACGGGTCGGGAGGTGCTGCGGCGGGCCGGACCGCGAGTCGACACCGTTCGCGCGCTCACGCGTTCCCCGGGGGCCACGGCCGACCTCCGCGCGGCCGGCGCGGACGAGGTCGCGGTGGACGACCTCCTCGACCCGTCCGACCTCGCGGCCGCCGTCGAGGGGGTCGACGCGGTGATAAGCGCCGTCGGGAGCACGACGTCGGCCGTCCGGAGCGGCCCGCCGTTCGTCGACGGGGCCGGGAACCGAGCGCTCCTGGACGCGGCGGTCGACGCCGGCGTCGACGCGTTCGTGATGGAGTCGGCGATCGGCGTCGGCCCCGAGCCGGCGAGCCCGCTGGCGTCGGCGTTCGGCGCGTTCATCGGGCCGCTCCAGGAGGCGAAGGCGGACGCCGAGGCCGCGATCCGCGAGGCGCCGATCCGCCACACGATACTCCGTCCGGGCGTCCTGACGAACGGGCGCCGGACGGGGCTCGTCACGACGGCCGAGCCGGGCGCGAAGCTGTGGGGGACCGTCTCCCGGGCCGACGTGGCCTGGCTCATGACCGCGGCGCCGACGACCGAGGGCGCGGCGGACCGGACGTTCGAGGTCGTCTCCACGCCCCGGTTCCCAGAGCGCGGCGTCGACGTGAACTGGACGCTCCCGCGGTGAGTCCGGGCCTCGCGGCCGTCACGGTGCGCCGGGGCGTCGGTAACGATTATAACCTGGTCGTGCGTAATGACAACGTATGTCACATGACGTGCCGACCGAAGAGACCCGGGGGCGTCGGTGGTGTGAGACCTGCCGTCTCAGCGTCGAGCCCGTCGACGGGGGCCACGGTCCGGAGTGTCCGAGCTGCGGCGAGTCGCTCTGAGGGCGCCGATCCGCCGCGGGCCGGTCGGAGAAGACACGCAGAGCCGTCTCACGCCTCCTCGCGGGCGTCGAGGTAGCCGTTGAGGAGCTGAGGAACGACGACTCCGACCGTCAACAGCGCTCCGATCAGGACGGTGTCGCTCAGCTCCGTGAGGACGCGACCGCCGTAGGCCAGCGCCAGTCCGGCGGCCATACAGAGGAGGATGACGGCGTTCTCGCGAGAGACCATAGCGGACCTTTCGTCGCCCGGCTAAAAGTGTGCTGTGGGGCCGCTACTTCCCCCAGAAGGGGTCCCGCTTCCGCTTCGTGTCGAGGTACGCCGCGAGCGCCTCGCGCTCGTCGGCCGTGATCTCCTCTTTCAGCTCCTGTTCGAGGATCTTCGCGTGCTTCTCGGGCACCTCGGTCCAGAGGGTGTCGCCCTCCTCGATGCCGCGCCCGACGGTGGGGCCGTCGATGGCGATGCTCACGCGCTCGCCGGCGCGCGCCTCGTCGACGTCGTCGCCCTGCTTCTGGATCCCGGAGAGCTGGCCGACGCGGTCGAACTCGTTGCCCTCGAACGTCCCGACGTTCCGGTTGTTCTGGAGGGTCCCGGAGATGACCTCGACGCCGACGACCGCGGGGTCGTTCTGGCGGAACGTGTGGTCGGGGAGGATCCGGAAGCGCGCGGGGCGGACGACCTTGTCGAGCACCGTCTCCTGTTGCGCGCGCTGGCGCTCCTCGACGAACGTCTCGTAGTCCTCGATCAGCTGGTAGATCACGTCGTTCGTGAACAGCTTCACGTCGGCGTTCTCCAGCTCCGCCTCCGCGTTCGCGAGGAGGTCGACGTTGAAGCCGAGGATGGCCTTGTGCTCGTCCTGGTTCGCCGTCTCGGCCACGGCGATGTCGCGCGGCGCGATGTCGCCGACCTCGGCGCGCAGGACGGGCACCTCGGCCTCGCGGAGCGCGTTCGCCATCGCCTCCAGCGAGCCGAGCGTGTCGGCCTTGACCACGACGCCGTCCTCGGCGGTGTCGACCTCGATCTCCGCGAGCTCGGCCTTCACCTCCTCGACGACCTCGACCTCCGGCCGGTCGCGGACGACCCGGACCGGCGCGCCGGCCATCGCCCGGTCGAGGTCGGGCGCGGCGATCTTCACCCCGGCCGCGGCGCCGACCTCCGCCACCTTCTCGAACTCCTTCTCGGTGCGGATCTCCTCCAGGGGCCGCGGCTGCAACAGCGCTCGGATCTCCGTGACGATCGGCTCCTCCTGCCCGCCGACGACGAGCCGGTCGCCGTTGCGCACGACGCCGTCGTACACCACCGTGTCGATGGTGGCGCCGAAGCCGCGCTCGTCTTTCACCTCCAGCACCGTCCCCTCGCCCGGCCCGCGCACGTCGATCGCCATCTCCTCCTTCATGAACCGCTGGGAGAGCCCCATCAGGACGGTGAGGAGGTCGGGGACGCCCTCGCCGGTGAGCGCCGACAGCGGGACGACGCCGATGTTCTTCTGGAAGTCCTGCACGCGCCAGTAGAGGTCGGCGGAGAAGCCGGCGTCGGAGAGCTGGCCGATGATCTCGTAGAGGTTCTCGTTGAGCATGGACTCGGCGCGCTCCGACTGCGCCTCCAGGCTCTTCTGGATCGGCTGACCGTCCTGCGGGTTCCACCCCGGCGTCGTGTCCACCTTGTTGGCGGCGACGACGAAGGGAGTCCCGGTGCGCCGGAGGATGTCGATCGCCTCCTCGGTCTGCGGCTGGAACCCGTCGTTGACGTCGACGACGAGCACCGCGATGTCGGCGAGGGCGCCGCCGCGGGCGCGCAGCGTCGAGAAGGAGTGGTGGCCCGGCGTGTCGATGAAGAGGAGGCCGGGGAGGTCGAAGTCGGTCGGGTCGATGAGCTCGCCGGCCATGCCGGAGATGGTGTCGAGGGGGATGTCCGTCGCCCCGATGTGCTGGGTGATCGCGCCGGCCTCGCCCTCGCTGACGGCGGAGCCGCGGATCGTGTCGAGCAGGCTCGTCTTGCCGTGATCGACGTGGCCCAACACGGCGACGATCGGCGTCCGAAGGGTGTCCGCGTTTGTGTGGTCGGTCATGGGTGATCGCCCCGAGAAGGTCGGTTACCGTGTGTTCCGCCCGGGCGTCAGTTAAGCCTTTCAAAACGCCGCCGGCCGGACCGCCCGGGTTCGGGGCCGCCTCGCTCGGGGGTCCCGGTCGGCGTCCGTCGCCCGTCGGACGCCCCCGTGGCGTTTAAGACCGTTGCCACGGACGGTGAGAACATGGTAGACATCCTCGCGGAGAACCTCTCCGGGAAGGCGGTGATGAGCTCGGACGGCACGGAGCTCGGCGACCTGTACAACATCACGATGGACCTGAAGTCGGGGGAGCTGAACGACCTGCTCGTCAGCCCGCACGAGCAGCTCAGCGCCGATCGGGTCGGCTTCGACGTCGACGAGATGGGCCGACTGAAGGTGCCGGTCGCGAACGTGCAGGCGGTGAAGGACTACATCGTCGTCGCCCGCTGATGGAAGTCCTCGACACCTCGGCGTTCATCCACGAGTACACCACCGACGACGACGTCGTCTCGGTGCCCGAAGTGCACGAGGAGCTCACCGGCGAGGGGGCGCTCCGCTTCGACGCGATGGAGGGCTCCGGGATGACGATCCACGTCCCGGCCCCCGAGGTCATCGACAACGTCCGGCGCGCCGCGCGCGGCTCGGGCGACGAGGCGGAGCTGTCCGACACCGACACCCGGCTGATCGCGACCGCGCTGGAGTTGAGCGCGACGCTCGTCACCGACGACTACGCGATGCAGAACGTCGCCGAGCGGCTCGACCTCGCCGTCGAGCCGATCGCCAGGGACGGGATCGCCGAGGAGCGCGAGTGGCGCTTCCAGTGCGTCGGCTGCAACCGCACGTTCGACGAGAACCGGGAGCGGTGCCCGATCTGCGGCAGCGACCTGACGCGGAAGAACCCGGCCTGACCGGACGGGGGAGTCGGACCGAAGGGTCCGCGGCCGGGGCGGCGGGCTCGGGAGCGACGGCGCCGATCGCTCCCGCGCGGTCAGTCCGCTCTCGACTGTTCTCGGACGTCGCGCTCGACCCCACCGGCCGCGTCGCCGTTAGCCCTCCCGACCGCGTCGCCCTCGGCGATCCCGAGGGCGTCGTCGGAGAGGTCGCTCCCGTCGAGGCGAGGGACGCGCTCGCGGAGCCGCCCGGCGACGGTTCGGGCCTCGGCGAGCTCCGCCTCGGCGACCGCCCGGACGAGGGCGACGGCCCGCTCCGCGCGGGCGCGCTGCCACGACTCCTCGCGGGACTGGTAGGTGCGGATGGCCCGGAGGAACTCCCGCTGCGAGAACTCCGGCCAGTAGGGCGCACAGAAGTAGACGGCGGCCTCGTTGCCGTTGGCGTGCCACGGGAGGAAGTTCGAGGTGCGCTCGTCGCCGCCGGTCCGGACGATGAGGTCGACGTCGCGGACCGGCCGGTCGTACAGCCGGTCCTCGACGGTCCCGGCGTCGACGTCGCTCGGGTCGAGGTCGCCGGCGTCGACGTCGGCGGCGATCGTCCGGGCGGCGTCGAGGAGCTCGGTCCGGCCGCCGTACGCGAGCGCGACGTTCAGGGTGAACCGGTCGTTGTCGGCGGTGCGGCGCTCGGCGTAGTCGACCGCGTCGCGGACGCGGGGCGGGAGCCGGGCGACGTCGCCGATGGCGCGGACCCGGACGCCCTGCTCGTGGACGCGGTCGGCGTCGGCGAACTCGCGGAGCTTGCGCTCTAAGAGGTCGAACAGCGGCGTCAGCTCCTCGTCGGGGCGCTCGAAGTTCTCGGTCGAGAAGGCGTACAGCGTCAGCTCCGCGACGCCGAGGTCGGCGCACCAGTCGAGCACGCGCTCGGTGGTGTCGGCGCCGGCGCGGTGCCCGTCGGGCGCGTCGTCGCCGCGCTCGCGGGCGTACCGCCGGTTCCCGTCCTGGATGATCGCGACGTGGGCCGGCACGTCGTCGATCTCGCGGCGGAGGTGGCGGCGGTAGGCGCGCTCGCCGAGGTCGCGGAGGCGATCCAACATACGTGGGGACCGACACGACCGAGGGATATGTACTTTTACCCTCCGACCGCGCAGATCGCGACCGATGGACGCCGCCTACGTCTTCGCCGTCGCGTTCCGGCTCGACCCGGACGGCGCGGCGGTCGACCCGGACCGGTTCGAGGCGACGATGGAGATCCCAGCGAGCGAGCCCGGCGCCGACGGGTGGCTGTTCTTCCGCGACCGGCTCTGGCGCGGCGAGATCGGCGACGAGCCGACGTTCCGGACCCTCGCGAGCGATCGCCTCGACGTCGACGTCGTCGCCGTCGAGTTCCGCGAACTCCGGACCGACCGGGAGCAGCTCGACGCGCTGCGACGCGAGATCGCCGACGACCTCGCTCGGTTCAACGCCGACTCGGTCGACGAGGTCCTCCGCAAGTACCTCGGGTCGTCGATCCACGTGCGAGGGGAGTGAGGGCTTTCGGAAGGGAGTCCGAGCACCGCGGTACCGTCTCTCGCGACCCCGCAACGCACTTATCGGTCGGCGGCGTACCGGTCGGCCCGTGTTCGTCGCCGACTACGACTTCCACCTGTTCGACCTCGACGGCACGCTCGTCGACGCCGAGTGGGCGTACACCCGCGAGGTGTTCGACCGCGTCGGCGACCGGCTCGGTCGACGCTTCTCCGACCGCGAGGCGCGCGTCCTCTGGAACGGGCTCGGCGGGTCGCGCGCCGAGACCCTCCGCGGGATGGGCGTCGACCCGGACGACTTCTGGCCGGCGTTCCACGCGGTCGAGGACCCGACGGTCCGCGCGGAGGCGACGTTCCTCCACGACGACGCCGCCCGCCTGCTCGACCGCGTGGACGACGCCGGCGGGCCGACCGGGCTCGTCACCCACTGCCAGCGGTTCCTCGCCGAGCCGGTGCTCGACCGGGTCGGCCTCGACGGCCGGTTCGACGCCGTGGTCTGTTGCACCGACGAGACGGGCTGGAAGCCGGACCCGGCGCCGATCGAGCTGGCGATGCGCGAGCTCGGCGTCGACCCGCGCGCCGACCGCGGCTACTACGTCGGCGACGGCGAGAGCGACGTGGGCGCGGCGTGGAACGCCGGCCTCGACGCGGTCCACGTCGAGCGCGTCGGCCACGGCGACCGCGGGC
Organism: Halorubrum rutilum; assembly: GCF_024494565.1. Next base: position 283,978 of record NZ_JANHDN010000002.1, on the reverse strand, counting down.
GGTGCGTGCTCGGCGACCGGCGCGTCGGCCGGCTGGACGAGCTGCTGGGGTGCGGGTGAGCCCCCGTGCCGTCCGCCCGCGACCGAAACGGTCGTGAGTCGGCGCGCGCTAACCGACCCATGACGAAGTGGTTCCACAGCGGTCGCCGGCGCGACCTCTGCGCGCTGCTGTACGACGCCGGCGAGCTGCGGGCGCAGTCGCTGAAGAACCGGCTGGAGTCGCACTACGACGAGCGGATCGACCCCGGCTCCTTCTACGCGACGCTCCGGTCGCTGGTGGACTCCGGGTTCCTCGACCGCCGGACCGAGGGGATCGCCGACGTCTACGCGCTCACCGACGCGGGCGAGCGCGCCCTCCTCGACCACTACGAGTGGCTCTCCGAGCGCGTCGGTGCGCCGGGGCTCGCGGGTGACGAGACCCCGGACGGCCGGCCCGCCGACGGGCCGGACCTCAAGGATTAACAACATCGCCGGTCTGGGTTATTACAATGACCGTCGTCAGCGTCTCGATGCCGGAGGAGCTACTGGAGCGGATCGACGGGTTCGCCGACGAACACGGCTATACCGGGCGCAGCGAGGTCGTCCGGGAGGCCTCGCGGAACCTCCTCGGCGAGTTCGAGGACGCCAAGCTGGAGGACAGGGACCTGATGGCGGTGGTGACGGTGCTGTTCGACTACGAGACCACGAGCGTCGAGGAGCGGATGATGCGGCTCCGCCACGAGCACGAGGGGCTCGTCGCCTCCAACTTCCACAACCACGTCGGATCCCGCTACTGCATGGAGCTGTTCGTGTTGGAGGGACGCTTGGAGGAGATCTCCGCGTTCGTCGGGAAGATCCGGGCGACGAAGGACACGCTCACCGTCGACTACAGCGTGACGCCGGTCGACGAGTTCGGCGGCGACGGCGAGGCCGCGGACGGCGGACACGGTCGCGGCGGACGCGGCCACGGACACGCCGACGAGTAGCCGGCGCCGGACCGCGACGCCGACTCACCCGTCGAGGACGACGCCGACGAGCGGGACCGCGACGCCGACGACGTAGCCGGCGAGGTGCGCGAACACGTTGCTGCCGAACGGGACGACCACCAGCGAGCCGATCACCCCGGCGGCGGCGACGCTCGCGCCGGTGACGTACAGGAGCTCCCGCTCCGGGGAGAGGCCGAGCCCGACCACCCGCGGGCGGCCGACGGCGGCGTAGAGCCCGGCGGCGACGAGGGCCGCGCAGAGCGCGAACAGGGAGCCGACCGCCGGCAGCGACGGGAAGTAGCCGACGCCGCTCGGCGCGAGGTACGCGACCGCGAGCGACCCGAGCGCGGCCACGACCGCCCACCGCGCGTCGACGCCGGCGGCGGGCGGACCCCGGTCGGGACCGCTCTCCCCGTCCGTCTCGGTCGCCAGCGCGGCGAACCAGACGACGACGACGTAGCCGAGGAGCGCGCTGTTCACGTCGGAGAAGCCGGCCGTCGGCGCGTCCGTGAGCCCGCCGAGCGCGACGATGGTCGCCCACGCCGAGACGAGGGGGACGACCGCGAGGTATATCGCGGCCGACCCCAGCAGCCGCCCGCGCCAGCCCGCGACGACGGAGAGGGGGTACGCGACGGCGACGAGCAGCCAGTAGTTGACGAGGTTGTCGAGGAGGTGCGCCGGGCTCGCGTGGACGAAGCTCGACGCGAACGCGGTCCACAGCGCCCATCGGCTCTCGAAGACGCCGCCGGTCGCGAGCGAGAGGCGCCAGGCGTCGGTCCCCGGCGCGAGGCCCACCGCGACGAGCAGCGCCGGCAGGGGGACCGCGATCAGGAAGAGGTCCCTCGGCGGGATCGACAGGACGGCCGAGCGGACGCTGGCGAGGAGCCCGCGGAGGGTGGGGGAATTCGGGTCAGGATCGGAGTCGCTCGGCGAACCGTCGACGTCCCCGTCGGCGCGGTCCCCCTCGCCGCGCATCGCTCACGGGGTCGCCGGCCGCACCGTCTCCAGCGCGGCCGCGAAGTCGTCGCTCCCGATCGAGACCTCGTCGGCGTGGTCGTTCGCGGCCGCGCCGTGCTCGTCGGCGACGCGCTCGATGGCGACGAGTGCGGCCTCGCGGCACAGCGAGGCGATCTCCGCGCCCGAGTACCCCTCCGTCTCGTCGGCGAGGCGCTCCAGGTCGACCCCCTCCGCGACGGGCTTCTCGCGGGTGTGGACGTCGAGGATCTTCCGGCGCGCCTCGCGGTCGGGCTCGGGCACCTCGATGTGCGTCTCCAGCCGTCCGGGTCTGAGCAGGGCGGGGTCGAGCGCGTTCCGTCGGTTCGTCGCCGCGAGCACGACGAGGTTCGGGTTGTCGCTGGCGCGGTCCAGCTCGGTCAGGAGCTGGGAGACGACGCGCTCGCCGACGCCGGAGCCGTCCCCGCCCGCGCCGTCGCGGTCGGCCGCGATGGCGTCGATCTCGTCGAAGAAGACGATGGCGGGGGCCGCCTGCCGGGCGCGGTCGAAGAGGTCGCGGACCGCCTTCTCCGACTCGCCGACGTAGCGGTCGAGCAGCTCGGGGCCCGCGACCTGGATGAAGTTGACGCCGCTCTCGCCCGCGATCGCCCGGGCGAGCAGCGTCTTCCCGGTGCCCGGCGGGCCGTAAAGCAGGACCCCCGTCGGCGGGTCGGCGTCGGCGGCGTCGAAGAGCGGCCCGTAGGTCAGCGGCCACGTCACCGCCCGCTCCAGCTTCTCCTTCGCCTCCGGGAGCCCGCCCACGTCGGCGAAGTCGGTGGTCGGCTGCTCGGCGACGTACTCCCGCATCGCGCTCGGCTCGACGTTGGCGTGGGCGGCCTCGAAGTCGGCCTTCCCGACGGTCACGTCGTCGAGCGCCCTCGCGTCCGACTCGCGGGCGCGGCGCAGCGCCGTCATCGCCGCCTCCTGCGCGAGCCCCTCGATGTCGGCGCCGACGAACCCGTGCGTCCGGCTCGCGATCCGGTCGAGGTCCACGTCGTCGGCGAGCGGCATCCGGCGCGTGTGGACGTCGAGGATCTGGCGGCGGCCGGCCTCGCCGGGGACGCCGATCTCGATCTCGCGGTCGAACCGACCGCCCCGCCGGAGCGCGGGGTCGAGGGTGTCGACGCGGTTCGTCGCGCCGATGACGATCACGTCGCCGCGGGCGTCGAGCCCGTCCATCAGCGAGAGCAGCTGGCCGACGACGCGGTTCTCCACGTCGCCGCCGTCGTCGCGCTTGCCGGCGATCGAGTCGATCTCGTCGAAGAAGACGATCGCGGGAGCGGCCTCGCTCGCGCGGTCGAACACGTCCCGGAGGCGCTCCTCCGACTCGCCCTTGTACTTCGACATGATCTCCGGCCCGTCGACCGTGATGAACTCGGCGTCGACCTCGTTGGCGACGGCGCGGGCGATCAGCGTCTTGCCGGTGCCGGGCGGGCCGTGGAGCAGGACCCCCTTCGGCGGGTCGATGCCGAGCCGGGTGAACACCTCGGGCTCGGAGAGCGGGAGCTCGATCGTCTCGCGCACCAGCTCCAGCTCCTCGTCCAGCCCGCCGATGTCCTCGTAGGTCGCGCCCGCGGTGTGGTCCGCGGGGGGCGCGGCCCCCTCGCCCGTCGATCGAGCGTCGCTTCCGGGCGGCGCGGCTCGGTCGGAGCGGTCGCCGCCGGCTGACGCGTCGGTCGTCCCGCGTCGGCCCTCCCGGTCGGCGTCGCCTCGGCTTTCGGAGCGGGCGGACCCGCCGTCCTCCCCGTCCCCGTACGTCACCGAGACGTCGGTCCGGTTCGTCACGCGCACGGTCCCCGCGGGGTCCGTCTCGGCGACGACGAACCGGAGGCCGCCGAGCCGCTCGACGTGGACCGCCTCGCCCTCGGTGACGGGGCGGTCGCGGAGGTCGCGGGCGAGCGCGCGCTCGACCACCTCGCGGCTCACGTCGACGTCGGCGAGCCGCGCGGGGGCGGCGAGGACGACGCTGTCGGCGTCCTCGACGGTGACCGGCGCGACGGCGACGGTGTCGCCGACCTTCACGCCGGCGTTCGCGCGGGTGTCGGCGTCGATGAGGACGGCGCCGTCCGTCGCGTCGGGACCGCCGGGCCACACCTTCGCGACGGCGACGCGCTCGCCGCGGATCTCGACGGTGTCGCCGCTGAGGAGGCCGAGCCGCTTCCGGGCGGGTTCGGGGAGCCTTGCGATCCCCCGGCCCGCGTCCCGCTTCTCGGCGGCACGCACCGTGAGCCGGAGGCCTGCGGAGTCGTTCATGGGTTCCGTACTGGCCGATCACCCTTTACCTTTGTCCGGGGGCGGGGCGACCGGCGGCGGAGAGGGGTGACGGGGGCAGCGGGCGGCGACGCCGGGCGCGGGGCACCGCCGACCGCAACCCCCTTACCTCGCCCGGGCGCGCCTTCGGGTATGCAACCGACAGGGCACCTGCGCGGCGACGCGGTCCGCGTCGCCGGCGACGCCCGCCAGCGCTTCTACGACTCCCGGGGGTACGGTCGCCCGCTCGACGGGAACGAGATCGCGCTCTCGCGCGTCGAGGCGGCTCACCTCCTTTTCCGGGGCGACCTCTCCGGGGTCGCGCTCGCCCCCGACGCCGACCCGGTCGGCTTCGAGCGCTTCTTCGTCGAGAGCGCGGCCGCCGCCGACCGGTTCGCGGTGCGGTACCTCGTCTACGCCGACCTCCGCGATCGCGGCTTCTACCTCTCGCCGGCCCGCGAGCCCTGGCCCGGCGGGGAGGCCGCCGTTCCCGACGCGGTCGACTTCGTCGCCTACGAGCGCGGCTCGACGCCCGACACCGGGAACGTCGAGTACCCCGTCCAGGTCGTCGGCGAGCGGGAGGCGCTCGCGGCCGCCGAGCTCGCCGGCCGCACCCTCGCCGTCGTCGACGAGGAGTCCGACATCACCTACTTCGCGGCGGAGGGCGGGCGGATCGAGGGCGCGACCGGCTACGAGCCCCCGGAGCGGCTCGACGGCGTCCTCCTCGCCGACCGCGTCGTCGTCTGGGACGCCCCCGAGGCCCTCTACGAGCGCGGCTTCTACGGCCAGCCGCTCACCGGTCGCGCCGCGGCGGTCGAGGGCGCGCTCCAGCTCTCCCTCGTCGAGGCCGCGTCGCTCGCGGCCGACGGCGTCCTGTCGCTGTCGGCGTCGGTGGGGGCCGCGAGCGAGGGCGCCCCGGACGAGACGCCGCCGGACGGTCCCGCCGCCGCGGTCGTCGCCCGCGGCCGCGACGTGGAGGGCGAGCGGTTCGAAAGGCGGCTCGCGGTCTATCGGCGCCTCCGCGCGGCGGACGCCGTCCCGAAGACCGGCTTCAAGTTCGGCGCCGACTTCCGGACGTACCTCGACGTGGAGACGGTCGAGGACCTGCCGCACTCCGAGCACCTCGTGCGCGTCGTCGACGCCGACCACCGCTTCTCGCCGCGCGAGCTCTCGCTCGACGTGCGGCTCGCGGGCGGCGTCCGCAAGGAGATGGTGTTCGCGCTGACGACCGTCGAGGGAGACGCCGACAGCCCCGGAGACGCCGGCGACGCGGTCCGCGACGCCGACGTGACGTGGCTCTCGGTCGGGCGGCTGACGCCCTGACGAGCGAGCGACGCCCCGACGCCGCCCCGTCGAGGCGAACGGAACCGTTTTCCGACGCCTGATTCTCTTGCCGGCCATGAGCGAGCACTCCGTGTTCCCCTCCGACTCGGACGCCTACGACATCTCGACGGTCGACCTCAGCGACGACCGCTACGAGGTGAAGCAGTCGATGGTCCGGAACAAGTACGCCGTCCGCGACAGCGCCGGCGACGTCGTCCTCCGCGGGAAACAGAAGATGTTCAAGCTGAAAGAGGAGTTCCCGTTCGTCACCGGCGACGGCGACGACGCGTTCACGGTGAAGGCGGGCGGGATCGTCGACATCGGCGGGAACTACGCCATCGTCGACTCGGGCACCGGCGAGGAGGTCGTCGTCCTCGACGAGGACTACTCGCTGTTCGTCGAGAACTGGACGATCCGCGACCCCGAGACGGGGGAGGCGCTGGCGACGATCAGGTCGAAGAGCAAGCTGATGGCGGCGCTCCGGCACCTCGTCGGCGCCGCGAACCTGATCCCGAACAAGTACGAGATATTCGACGCCGACGGCGGCCACGTCGGCGACATCGAGGGGCAGTTCTCGCTGCGGGACACGTACGCGGTCACCATCGACGACGCGAGCGACGTGCCGAAGGAGGCGGTCGTCGCCGCCGCGTGTATCCTCGACGCCTTAGAGAACCAGTAGCGGCGGTCGGTCGCACCGCGCCGCTCGCCTACTCCCCGCCCAGTTTCGTCTCGCCGACCGCGTCGTGGCCCTCGATGACCTCGGTGCCGCCCATGTACGGGCGCAGCGCCTCGGGGACGGTGACGGTGCCGTCGTCGTTCTGATAGTACTCCAGGATCGCGACGACGATCCGCGGGACCGCGAGCCCGGAGCCGTTCAGCGTGTGGAGGTACTCCGCGGACTCGTGGTGCTCCTCGCGGTACCGGATCCCCGCTCTGCGCGCCTGGAAGTCCTCGAAGTTCGAGACGGAGGAGACCTCCAGCCACCGGCCGCCGCGGTCGGGCCCCTCGTCCATGTCGTCGGCGGGCGCCCACACCTCGACGTCGTACTTCTTCGCCTGCGTGAACCCGAGGTCGCCGGTACACATCTCCAGGATGCGGTAGGGGAGTTCGAGGCGGCGCAGCACCTCCTCGGCCTCGTCGACGAGCCCCTCGAAGCGCTCGTCGCTCTCCTCGGGCCGCACGAAGTTCACCATCTCCACCTTGTTGAACTGGTGGACGCGGACGATACCGCGCGTCTCGGTGCCGTGCTCGCCCGCCTCCTGCCGGAAGTTCGGCGTGTACGCCTGGTACTTGAGGGGGAGGTCCTCGCCGAGCAGGATCTCGTCGCGGTGGAGGTTCGTGACGGGCACCTCCGCGGTCGGGAGCAGCCAGAGGTCGTCGTCGTCGTACGCCTCGTCGTTCGACCCCTCGACGCGGTAGGCGTCCTCGGTGAACTTCGGGAGCTGGCCCGTGCCGCGCATCGACGCGGAGTTGACCGGGATCGGCGGGAACACGTCCTCGTACCCCTGTTCGCGGTGAACGTCGAGCATGAACTGGATCAGCGCGTGCTCCAGTCGGGCACCGTCCCCCTTCGCGACGTAGAAGCCGGCGCCCGCGACCTTCGCGCCGCGCTCGAAGTCGAGGATCTCGAGGTCCTCGCCGAGGTCGTAGTGCGGCTCCACGTCGGCGGGGAGCTCGCGGAGGTCGTCGAACCCCTCGCGGCGCCGCTCGACGTTCTCGGACTCGTCGGCGCCCACGGGGACCGACTCCTGCGGGATCTGGGGGAGTTCGAGCAGTGATTCCTCCAGTTCCGCCTCCAGCTCGTCGGCGCGCGCCTCGACCTCTCGGAGCTCCGACTTGAGCTCCTGCGAGCGCTCGATCGCCTCCTGGGCTTCCTCCTCCTCGCCCGCCTGCTTCAGCTCGCCGATCGTCGAGGAGACCTCGTTGCGCTCGTGGCGCAGGTCGTCGCCGCGGCTCTTCAGCTCCCGCCACTCCTCGTCGACGTCGAGTATCCGGTCGAGGTCCACGTCGACGCCCTTGTCGTCGAGCGCCTCGCGGACAACCTCGGGGTTCTCCCGGACGAACTGTCGAGACAGCATTTACCGGAGGTTCCGCGGGGCGACCCAAAACCGTATCGGAGCGTCGGTGTCGGTCGGCACGGGCGGACCGCCTGGCCGAGTTGAGTTTTCGAGGCGCAGGTGTGCGCTTATGAGCGATTGTAGCCGATTCGCCGGCGAACACCGCCAAAGCTTCAGCCGACCGCAACCGCACAGCACCTCACACCTCCCCGACCTCGCGCGCTCCTTCGCGGCCGCCGGTAGCGGCCGCTCGGCGGCGCGCGCCACCGCACCGCCGGTCGTTCATGGACTCCCGTCGCGGTCGACGCCCGCCAGACGGCGTCGGTCCGGTCGCGCGGATCACCACGGTTTAAATAGCGTGCCGCGAGCGGATGTGGCATGCTCATCACCGGCGCGGAGCTCGCCGACGGGCGGGTCCGCGACGTTCGGATCCGAGACGGGACCATCGACGCGGTCGAGCCGGCGAACGCCGGGATCGACCCGGACGCGGGCGAGCGCGTCGTCGACGCCCGCGGGCGACACCTCCTGCCCGGCGCCGTCGACGCCCACGTCCACTTCCGGGAGCCGGGCGGGAGCCACAAGGAGACGTGGGCCTCGGGCTCGCGGAGCGCGGCCGCCGGCGGCGTGACGACCGTCGTTGACCAGCCGAACACCTCGCCGCCGACCGTCGACGGCGACGCCTACGACGGGAAGGCCGCGCTCGCCGCCGACTCGCTCGTCGACTACGGGATCAACGGCGGCGTCACCGCCGACTGGGACCCCGAGGGCCTGTTCGAGCGACCCCTCTTCGCGCTCGGCGAGGTGTTCCTCGCGGACTCGACCGGCGAGATGGGGATCGCCGTCGACCTGTTCGAGGACGCGCTCGCCGAGGCCGCCGCCCGCGACGTCCCGGTCACGGTCCACGCGGAGGACGAGGCGCTGTTCGACGCGAGCGCGCTCAGTAGGGACCTCGGCGGAGTCGGCACCGCCGCGAACGCCGACGCGTGGTCGGCCTACCGGACCGCCGAGGCGGAGGTCGCCGCGGTCGAGCGCGCGCTCGCGGCCGCCGCCGAGAGCGACGCGCAGGTGCACGTCGCTCACACGTCGACGCCGGAGGGGATCGACGCGGTCGTCGCGGCCCGCGAGTCCGAGGGAGACGAAAGGGGGTCCGAGGGGGACGGAAGCGGGCCCGAGAGGGACGAGAGCGAGGCCCGGGCGACCGCGGGCGCTGCCCCGCCCACCTGCGAGGTCACCCCGCATCACCTCTTCCTCTCGCGCGAGAACGCCGGCCGGCTCGGCACCTTCGGCCGGATGAACCCGCCGCTCCGCTCCGAGGAGCGGCGGGCCGGGGTGTTCGAGCGCCTCCGCGACGGCGACGTCGACGTCGTCGCCACCGACCACGCGCCCCACACGGTCGCCGAGAAGCGGCGGGGGCTCACCGAGGCGCCGAGCGGCGTCCCCGGGGTGGAGACGCTCTACCCGCTCCTCCTGGAGTCCGTGCGCAAGGGCGAGCTGAGCCTGGAGCGCGTCCGCGACGTGGTCGCGGCCAACCCCGCGTCGATCTTCGGGGTCGAGGCGAAGGGGCGCGTCGCCGAGGGCGCCGACGCCGACCTCGTCCTCGTCGACCTGACGAACCCCCGCGAGATCGAGGCGGGCGCGCTCCACGGCGCCTGCGGCTGGACGCCCTTCGAGGGGTTACAGGGCGTCTTCCCGGAGCTGACGCTCGTCCGCGGCGCGGTCGTCTACGAGCGCGACCCCGTCACGGGCGCCGAGTCGTTCGGCGAGCCGGTCGGTCGGAACGTCCGGGAGTCGTAAGGCGGGCGCGATCCGGGGCGTCCGAGGGTCGAGTTTCGGCACGCGCCGGGGCGTCCGAGGGTCGTCGCTCGCGGTCCGAATCGGGCGTGTACGGACCGCACCGCTCGGCGGAACGCATATGCCGCTGCTATCCTAAGCGAGTTCGTATCGATGATCGTGGGAGTCCGTATCACGGGTGAGAGCGACGGGACGGGCGCACCGAGGGAGCGGACCGCGCGGCGGGAACGGTTCGCGGGAACGGAACGGTTCGCGCGATCGGAAGGCTTCGCGCGACCGAGGCGGACCGCGGGAAGCGACCGGGCCGCCGCGCGACGGGCTCCGACATGACGGACGCCGCGGAGACCGGACCGAGCGGGGTCGACGCGGACGGGGCGGGGGCGACCGAACGGCCCCCGCTGGCGCCCGACGAGGTCGCCGCGCTCGCGGAGCGCGTCGCCGACAACGTCGAGGAGGTGATCGTCGGGAAGCGGACGGCGGTCGAGCACGTCCTGATCGCCGTCCTCGCCCGCGGGCACCTCCTCGTCGAGGACGTGCCGGGCGTCGGGAAGACGACGCTCGCGAAGTCGGTGTCGCGCTCGATCGGCGGCTCGTTCAAGCGCGTCCAGTTCACGCCCGACCTCCTCCCCGCCGACGTCACCGGCGTCAACGTGTTCAACCAGCGCACCGACGAGTTCGAGTTCCAGCCGGGGCCGGTGTTCGCCAACGTCGTCCTCGGCGACGAGATCAACCGGGCGCCGCCGAAGACGCAGTCGGCCCTGCTGGAGGCGATGGAGGAGGGTCAGGTGACGACCGACGGCGAGACCCGGTCGCTCCCGGATCCGTTCTGCGTGATCGCGACCCAGAACGACGTCGAGCCCGGGCAGACGTACGACCTCCCGGTGGCAGAGATCGACCGGTTCACGAAGAAGATCCGGCTCGGCTACCCGAGCACCGAGGAGGAGGCCGAGATCATCGGGCGCATGGCCGGCGACCACCCCGTCGACGCCGTCGATCCCGTCGCCTCGATCGAGGAGGTCCGGCGCGCCCGGGCGACGGTCGCCGGCGTCGACGCGACCGAGTCGGTCCGGGAGTACGTCGCGCGGCTGGCGGCGTACACCCGGCGGAACGCGCGGCTCGGCGTCAGCCCGCGGGGGAGCCTCGCGCTGCTCCGGACCGCGCAGGCGCGGGCCGCGCTCGACGGCCGCGGGTACGTGATCCCCGACGACGTCCAGGCCGAGGCGCCGACCGTGTTCGCGCACCGCGTCCGCGCCGACTCCGGAACCGACGGGGCGACGGTGGTCGAAGACGCCTTAGACCGGACGAGCGTGGAGTGATCGCCCGTGTCGTCGCCGACCCTCACCCGACGCGGTCGCGTCGTCCTCGCGGTCTGCGTCGGCGGCGTCGCCATGGCGTTCGCGGCCGGCGGGCGGTCGCTGGAGGCGGTCGTCCTGCCGGGCGCCGTCGCGCTCGCGGCCGGGTACGTCCAGCTCGCCCGGATCGACGAGCCGGCGGTGGACCGGACCCTCCCGCCCGAGGGGTTCGTCGGCGAGGGCGGCGAGGTCCGCCTCGCGTTCGAGGGGCGGGACGCCGGCGGGCTGTCGCCGACGTACGTCGCCGACGTCGACGACGCGCTCGACGACGGGCTGGCCGGCCCCGACGAGCCGGTCCGGACCTCCGTCGGCGACGCGCCGGCGACGTACCGCGTCGACTACCTGCGCCGGGGCGAGCGGCGCTTCGGTCCGGTCACGGTGACCGCGAGCGACGTGTTCGGGCTCTTCGAGCGGGAGGCGGTCGTCGAGGCGTTCGACGAGACCCTGACCTACCCGGCGTGCCGCGAGATCCCGGCGCGGCTCCGCCGGTCGCTGTACGCCGACGACGCCGTGGGAGCGAGCCGGCGGCGCGAGGAGTTCGACCGGCTCCGGGAGTACACGCGCGGGGACCCCCTCCGCGACGTCCACTGGGCGGCGACCGCAAAGCACGACGAGCTCGTGGTGAAGGCGTTCGCCGCGCGGACGGAGCGCGGCCGGGTCGCGATCGCCGGCGAGACCGCGGGCGACCGGGAGGGCGCGGCCGGTCGCGATAGCACTGGAGGTCGGGGGGGCGCGGCGGATCGGGACCCCGCCGACGCCCTCGCGAGCGCGGCCGCCAGCCTCGCGCTCGCGCTGCTGGACGACGGCGTCCCGGTCGATCTGACGCTCCCCGGGGGCGAGGTCTCGGCCGACCCGGGCGCCCGCGGACGCCGGGCCGTCCTGGAACTGGCCGCGCGGACCGGCCCCGGCGCGGTCGGCGTCGAGGAGGCCGACGCCCGCGTGGTCGCCGGCGAGCGCGGCGCGCGGTACCGGATCGGCGACCGGACGCTCGCGTTCGGCGAGGTGGCCGGTGCGCCCGTCCGCGCGGCGGTCGGCGGCGGCCGGGGCGCCGGCGTCGACGGGACGGCGACCGAAGGCGAATCGCCGGAGGAGGGCCGAGGCGGGGCCACCGCTCGCGGGGGAGTCGCCGCCGCGGCTCGGGGCGAGGCGGCCGGTCGACGAGACGAGGTGATCGGCGGATGAGGCGGCCGCTGACCGGCGACCGCGCCCGGCGGCTGCGGTCGGTCGTCGACCCGCCGGCGCTCGGCGTCGCGGTCGTCACGGCGGCGTACCTCTCGGTGTTCCTCTCCGCGACCGACGTCGTCGGGGGGACGGGCCGGACCGCGGTCGCCGTCGCGGTCGCCGGCGGCGCGGGGCTCGCCCTCGCGCGGCACGTCGGCGAGCGGACCGCGGTCCGGCTGACCGCGGGCCTGTTCGCCGCGACGCTGGCGGGGTACTACCTCGCGATCCCCGCGAGCCGGCGGGCGCTGTTCTCGGTCGAGAACGTCGCGCTCGACGTGATCTCGCTGCTGACCGGGCTCTCGGTCCTCCGGCTCGCGCTCGCGGACCTGTGGGTGCTCGCGGTCGCGCCCGTCCCGACGTTCCTCGTGGGGTACCTCGTCGGCCGCGGGCGACAGATGAGCGCCGCCGGGGTCGCGGGCGGCACGCTGGGGTTCCTCGTGCTCACGGGCGACGCGGGCGGGACGGCCACGCTCGCCGGCGCGGTCGGGGTCGCGCTCGCCGCGGGCCTCTCGACGCTGTCGATGCCGGGCGGGATCCGGGACCACGGCGACACCCTCGCGGCGGTGTTGGCGGCGATGGTGCTCGTGAGCGCGACGCTCAGCCTCCTCCCGGCCGGCGCGGCCCAGCCGTGGGCGCTCGACCGCGGCACCCCCACGTTGGAGTCGTCGATCGAGGCCGACGACGAGGTGGAGGTCGTCGGTCCGACGCGGCTCTCGCCCGAGGTCAGGTACACGATCGAGAGCCCGGTCGCGGCGAACTGGCACGCCGGCAGCTACGACACCTACACGGGCGACGGCTGGGTGCGGTCCGGCGAGCAGTCGCCGCTGGAGGGGCCGCTCGACGGCCCCCCGGGCGACGCGACGCGCGCGAACGTCACGATCACCGCCGAGGGGGAGTCGTCGTCGCTGCCGGCGCCGTGGCAGGTCGTCGACGTCCGGGGCCCCGCGGCGCAGACCGCGCGGGTGGACGAGCACGGGACGGTCCGGCTCGCCGAGCCGCTGGGGGCGGGCGAGACGGTCACGGTCGAGAGCCGTGTACTCGACGCCGACCCCGACGCGCTCCGGGACGCCGGGACCGACTACGACCCCGCGATCGAGGACCGGTACACGCAGCTCCCGGCGAGCACGCCGGAGCGGGTCGGCGAGCGCACCGAGGAGATCCTCGCGGCGGCGGGCGCGGAGAACCCGTACGATCGGGCCGTCGCGATCGAGCGCTACCTGCGCGAGGAGTACGAGTACTCGCTCACCGTCCGGAAGCCCGACGGCGACGTGGCGGACGCGTTCCTCTTCGAGATGGACGCCGGCTACTGCGTCTACTTCGCGACGACGATGACCGCGATGCTGCGCTCGCAGGGGATCCCGGCGCGGTTCGTCACCGGCTACTCCGAGGGCGAGCGGATCGGCGAGGACCGGTACGTCGTCCGCGGCCAGGACGCCCACGCGTGGGTGAAGGCGTACTTCCCGGGCCACGGCTGGGTGACGTTCGACCCGACGCCCGCCGCCGAGCGCGACGAGGTCCGGAGCGCGCGCCTCGCCGACGCGCGCTCCGCGGGCGAACCGGGAGTCGACGTGCCGGCCTCGGAGCCGGCGGTGACGTCGCCGTCGATCGTCCCGGAGTCCGGGGCGGCCCCGGCCGCGACCGGCGCGGCGAACGGCAGCGCCGCGACGGGGGACGACGCCGCGACCGACAACGCCACGACCGGCGCGGACGCCGCCGACCGGCGGCGGACCGGGCTCACCCGCGGCGCGGTCCCCGGCGAGCCGCGATCGGGGGAGGAGGACTCCCCGCTCCCGTCCGGCGAGACCGTCGCGTACTGGCTGTTCGCGGCCGTGATCGGCGTCACCGGCGCCCGCCGCTTCGGCGTCGGCGAGCGGGCGGTCCGGGCCGCCCGGCTCCGGCTCCCGCGGGGCGGCGCCGACCCGACCGCCGACGCGAAGCGAGCGTTCGCGGACCTGGAGTACCTCCTCGCCCGCCGGTACCGGGAACGGCGCGCGGGGGAGACCCCGCGGGAGTACCTCGACGCCCTCCGCCGCCGCGGGCTCGACGAGCGGGCGCTCGCGGTCGGGGAGGCGTACGAGCGGGCGGCGTACGCCGGGACGGTGACGCGCGCCGAGGCCGACGAGGCGCGGCGGACCGTCCGGCGGCTCGCGCTGGAGGCGACGCCGGTCGTCGGGCGGCTGTTCGACTGACCCGTTCGCGTCGTCTCCCGGGCCCGTTCCCGGCGTCGGCTCGACCCGTTTCCGGCGTCGGCTCTCGGGCCGTTTCCGTCGCTCGCCCGCCTGAGCCGGCGGCGAACGCGCGCCGCGGTCGCACTCCCGACACTATTTAATACGGTCACCATGTACGTTCGACCGTAATGTCGGAAGTCTGCTCGACGTGCGGACTGCCCCAGGAACTCTGCGTCTGCGAGGACGTCGCGAAGGAGTCCCAGCAGATCAGCATCCGCATCGACGAGCGCAGGTACGGAAAGGAGGTAACGGTCATCGAAGGATTCGACCCGAAGGACGTCGACATGAGCTCCCTCTCGTCGGACCTCAAGTCGAAGTTCGCCTGCGGCGGCACCGTCGAGGACGGCGCCATCGAGCTGCAGGGGAACCACTCGGGCCGCGTGGAGGAGTTCCTCCGCGACAAGGGCTTCAACGTCGCGTGACCGTCACCTGACCGTCCGCCGTCGAGCGATCACGGATCCGGTTTTTCGAGCGATCCCGTCCGGCGAGCCGCGGCTCAGTGACTCGCGCCCCCGCGAGTCGGGGAGCGCGGCTCGCGGCCCGCGCTCCGGCGGTTTTTAAATGAGCAGCGCCGCCCGCCCGACGACGAACGCGGCCGCCGCGAGGAAGGTGCCGTACTTGAAGCGGCGCTGCGCGGTCGCCGGGTCGCCGAACCCCTCGTAGCAGGCGTACAGCATCGCCGCGTCGGCGACGGCGACGAGGAGGAGGTAGGCGCCGCCGAAGGTGCCGGTGAAGTACGGGACCGGGCTGGCCGCGACGGCGACGACGAGGGCGGCGGCGCCGATCCACAGCGCGCGGCGCTCGCCGACCGCGATGGGGAGCGTGCGGAGCCCCTCCTCGCGGTCGCCGGCGACGTCCTCGACGTCTTTGATCACCTCGCGGGTGAACGTCGAGAGCCCCGCCAACAGCGCGAGAACGACGACGGATCCCGGCTCGCCGACCGCGGCCCCGCCGAACAGGAACGTCGAGCCGACGAGGTACGAGACGAGCGCGTTGCCGAGCCCGGGCGTTCCCTTGAACACCGTCGTGTAAGTGACGAGCGCGACGAGGTTGACGGCGGCGATGGCGACCGCGAGCGGCGGCAGGAGGGCCGCGAACGCGACGGCGACGAGGAACCAGGCGGCGGCGACGGCGAGCGCGCCGCGCGGCGAGACGGCGCCGCGCGGGATCGGGCGGTCCGGCCGATTGACGGCGTCGATCTCGCGGTCGAAGTAGTCGTTGATCGCGTTGCCCGCGGCGACCGCGAACGCCGTGACGACCGCGGCGACCGCGGCGGGGACGGCGGCGCCCGCGGCGCCGGCGACGAACGCGCCCGTCCCCGTGAGGACCGCGGCGGCGACGCAGTTCGTCGGCCGGGCCAGCTCCGCGACCCCGCGCGCTGTGTCGTGCACGTCGTCTCCACACCGCGGCGCGGCACATAAACGACCCGGGATTCGAGGCGGGATCGCGGCGGCCGAGGGCCGCGGTGACCGAGGGCCACCCCCGGCGACGTCCCGGCCGCGATTCTCTCGGCACGGAATTGGCCACGAACGTTTATGACGTGCGCAACGGAAGGGGCGTGTATGGCCAAGGGCCTTGACGTCGGCACGATGAACATCCTCTCCGGGCGACAGGAAGGCGCGGAGACGGTGTTCGTACAGCAGCGCAACTCGTTCGTCGAGATCGAGTACAGCGACATGGCCGAGCAGATGCTCTCCCGCAGCGACGTCCTCCACATCCGGAAGGAGGACAAGGTGTACGTCGTCGGCGACGACGCGTTGAACTTCGCGAACATCTTCAACAAGGAGACGCGCCGCCCGATGCAGCACGGGATCTTGTCCAGCGACGAGGCGTCCGCGATCCCGATGATCAAGCTCATCACCGAGCAGGTGGTCGGCGAGCCCTCGAAGCCGAACGAGCGGCTGTTCTACTCCAGCCCGGCCGACCCGATCGACTCCGGGCTGACGACGCTGTACCACGAGAAGACGCTCGAATCGATGCTCGGCGACATGGGGTACGACCCCGAGCCGATCAACGAGGGGATGGCCGTCATCTACTCCGAGCTCGCCGACAACAACTTCACCGGGCTCGGGATCAGCTTCGGCGCCGGGATGACGAACGTCTGTCTCGCCTACTACGCGGTGCCCGTGATGAAGTTCTCCATCGCCCGCGGGGGCGACTGGATCGACGAGCAGACCTCGCAGGCGACGGGCACGCCGGTCGACAAGGTGACGAGCATCAAGGAGGACGACTTCGAGCTCGACTTCCGCACCGACGTGGGCGGCGTCGAGGGCGCGCTCGCCATCTACTACGAGAACCTCCTCGACTACGTCATCGAGAACATCAGCCGCGAGGTCGACGAGGAGGACGTCGAGGAGGGGCTCGACGTGCCCGTCGTCGTCACCGGCGGCACCTCCAGCCCGAACGGGTTCGAGGACCTGTTCGCGGACCACCTGGAGGACGCGAACATCCCGTTCTCGATCAGCGGCGTGCGCTCGGCCGACGAGCCGATGTACAGCGTCGCCAGCGGCGCGCTGGTCGCGGCCCGCTCGGAGGAGGGCGAGGACGACTCCGCCGGGGCCGCCGAGGAGCCCGCCGCGGAGGAGGCCGCGCCCGAGTCCGAGGACTGAGCGCTCGCGCCAGACGCCGAGCGCCCCGACGCCGAGCGCCCCGACGCCGAGCGCCCCGGCTCCGAGCCGACTCGGGTTTCCCGACCCCGCCGCCCGACCCCGATTTTTCGATCCGTGAGGACGCGCCGAACGCCTAAAGCCGAGGCTCATCGATCGGGCGTATGGTCGAACCCGCCGGCGACGACGGCGAACGACGGCTCCGCGTCGACCTCGAGGTCGACCCGTCCGACGAGTGGGACTGCCCGATCGTCTCGCAGGCGGAGAGCGCGGCCGACGTCACCGTCAACGCGGTCGGCGACGAGTGCACGGTGGAGGTCCGGCCCGCGGACGGGGAGGGGATCCGCCGCGACCGCGGCGAGGTCGCGGACGACTGCCTCTGTCGCGTCTTCCAGGAGTTCGGCTACGTCCCCCACGTCCGGCGGGTCGACGAGGGGACGGTGCTCGTCACGTCGTACGTCGACGACCGCGACGCCGTCCGCGAGCTCGTCGCGGCGCTCAGGGAGGCGCTCGACCGCGTGCGGCTGGTCCGGCTCGCCGTGGTCTCGGGGCCCGAGTCGACCGAGCAGGCGACCGTGGACCTCTCGGCGCTCACCCCGAAACAGCGGGAGGGGATGGAGCTCGCCGTGGTCCGCGGCTACTTCGACGACGGCGCCGACGTCTCGCTCGGCGACCTCGCGGCCGAGCTGTCGATCAGCAAGTCGGCGCTCTCACAGCGGCTCCGGGGCGCGCAGGCGAAGCTCGTGACGGACGTGTTCGACGGCGTCGAGGAGTAGGTCCCCTCAGTCGGCCGGGGACCCGCCGCGGACGCGGCGCAGCGCCTCCGCGCCGTCGCGTTCCGCCTCCGTGAGGTAACACTTCGGATCGGGCGCGAAGGGGTCGCCGTGCGCCGAGAGGGCGCGGAGCCGCGAGCCGCCCCGGCAGATCGACTTGTACGCGCAGTCGGCGCATCGCCCGGTGAGCCGGTCCTCGCGGTCCCGGAGCCCGGCGAGGAGCGGGTTCGACTCGTCCGACCAGATCGCGCCGAACGAGCGGTCGCGGACGTTGCCGAGCGAGTACCCCTGCCAGAACTGCGTGAGGTGGACGTTGCCGACGGGGTCGACGTCGGCGACGCGCTCGCCGGTCGGGTCCCCGCCGTTGCGCCGGAGGTGCTCGTAGATCAGTCGGGCGCGGTCGGTCCCGATCTCGCGGTCGGCGTACTCGACGAGGTGGCCGGCGTCGGCGTAGTTGCCGACGAGCAGCGTCTCGATCTCCTCGCCGGCCGCGTGGTACTCGCGGGTGAGGTCACAGAGGTCGGCGACCGCCTCCCGGGTCGCCTCGGGGCTCAGGTCGACGTCCGAGATGTCGGCGCCGCGCCCGCCGTAGTCGAGGTGGTAGAAGCAGAAGCGGTCGACGCCGACGTCGACGAGGAGGTCGACGACGCCCGCGAGGTCGTCGACGTTGTGCTCGGTGATCGTGTAGCGGAGCCCGGTCTTGAGGCCGACGTCGAGACACGCCTCGATCCCGCGGACCGCGGCGTCGAACGCGCCCTCCTCGCCCCGGATCCGGTCGTTGCGCTCGGGGAGCCCGTCGACGGAGACGCCGGCGTACTTGAGCCCCGCCGCCTTCAGCTCCCGAGCGCGCTCGCGGGTCAGGAGCGTCCCGTTCGTCGAGAGGACGGGCCGGATCCCGGCGTCGTCGGCGTGGGCGACGAGCTCCGCGAGGTCCTCCCGGACCAAGGGCTCCCCGCCGGAGAAGAGGAGGACCGGCACGCCGAACGCGGCGAGGTCGTCGATGAGCGCCTTCCCCTCCGCGGTCGACAGCTCGTTCGGCGCCCCCTCCTCGTCGGCCGCGGCGTAGCAGTGCTCGCAGTAGAGGTTACACCGCTTCGTCGCGTTCCAGACGACGACCGGACGCCGCTGTTTGTCCTCCGTGATCTGCGGCTTCTCCGAGCCCTCGGCGGCGTCGTACCGGAGGCCGTCGCTCTCGGCGTCGAGCCCGCAGAGGAGCTTGCTGACCGAGATCATCGGTCGCCCTCCGGACCGGGAGCGTCGTCGGGGTCCGCCGCTTCGGCGTCGCCCTCGACCGGCGCGCCGCCGCAGGCGACGGTCGGAGTCCCCTCCGCCGCCTCGGAGGCGCGCGGGTCGCCGTCGCGGTCCGGAGACGCGCCGTCGCCCGCGTCGCCGGACTCGCGGTCGTCGCCCGCCAGCGACTCGGCGGAGTAGCGGTGCGTCTCCTCGGCGGGACAGAGCCACACGTCGCGGGCGTACCGGGCGAAGAGCTCGCTCGCCTCCTCGTGCGCGGCGTCCGGCGTCGGCGCCGCGACGGTGCCGACGTGGCGGAGCGGGTCGGCCTCCGCCTCCCTGACGAACACCTCGAAGCGTCGGCCGTCCGCCGAGCGCGGGCCGCCCGGTCCGGCGGTTCGGTCCGTCTTCTCGACCATACGCCGCGTAGGACCGACCCACCGAACCCGGTTTCGCGCGTTCTCACGGGGGCGAAATCCGACCGAACACGTTCGGACCCCCGACGCGTAAATCGCATGCCGGTATAGCGAATCCGGATTCGGGGCGGATTTCGCGAGTGAGACGCACGCGGATTCGACGGCGACGAGGCGGACCGCCCGTGACCGGCTCGAAACCGGCTCGGACGGCGTCCGTGGCGGTCGCGGCGCTTCGGGGCCACCAGTTATGTCCGACCGTCGCCTAGCGGCCCCCATGCGCGAACTCGTCTTCGCCCTGGAGTACGAGCCGGGGCGCAACCGGGTGGCCGACGCGCTCGCGGGCCATCCGGGGACGCGGGTGCGGTCGCTGTCGCTCCACGCCACCGACGACCACCTCTGGCGCGTCGACCACGCGACCGGGACCCCGGAGGCGCTCGCGGCCGTCGAGGACGCCTTCACCGACGGCGACTACTACGCCGACTGCCTCGCGACCGAGGACTGCGGCGCGACGCAGACCACCCGCGTCCTCGACCGGACCGACGACACCCTCGTGTTGTACACCGACTGGGAGCCCACGCCCGTCTGCGCGTCCGTCCCGCACATCGCCCGCGACCACCTCGGCGACGGCGTGCTGTTCGAGACCCGCCACGAGGGGCGACACTACACCTGGCGGCTGATCCACTCCGGCGAGGGCGACGTGGGCGCCTTCTTCGACGCGCTCCGGGACGCCGTCGGCGACGCGGCGCGCACGGAGCTGCTCAGGACCGCGAACGCCTCGGCGGGCGGCGGGACGCGGGCCGACGCGGACGGCGTCGGGCTCTCCCCGGAGCAGGAGGCCGCCCTCAGGGCCGCGGTCGAGCACGGCTACTACGAGTCCCCGCGGGCGGTCGACGCGGGCGAGCTCGCCGACCACCTCGACGTGCCGCGGTCGACGCTCACCTACCGCCTCCGCCGGGCCGAGGAGCGCCTCGCGAAGGCGCACGTCGCCCGGTCGGTCGCGGGCGACGCCGCGCCGGCGCCGTTCGAGTAGCCGAGCCGAGGCGTTTTCGCGGAAGAGTTGGAAGTCTCCAACCAAGGCTTATCGACGCGAGGCCCCTCCCTCGACGTAATGAGCGACAAGTCGGACGGACGCGGCGGGCCCGACGGCGGCGGGGCCGGAAGCGGCGCAAGCGGGACCGCCGGGGACGGGGTCCCCGATACGGGCGCGGACGGCGGGCGGCGCGAGCTGACGGCCGACCTCGCGGTCCCCGAGATGGACTGCCCGTCGTGCGCCGGGAAGGTCGACAACGCCCTCGGGCGCGTCGACGGCGTGGTCGACGTCGCGCTCAATCCCACCGCCGGGACCGCGACGGTCACGTACGATCCCGACCGCGCCGACGAGGGGGACGTGGTCGCCGCGATCGAGGGCGCCGGCTACGAGGTCACGGGGGGACGGTCGGCGGGCGACGGTGACGCGGACGACGGCGACGGGGGCGCCGGCGGGGGACCCGGCGTCGCCGTCGCGCCGCCCGCCGAGGTCTGGACGACGCCGCGCGCGAAGAAGACGTGGCTCGGCGCGGTCCTCGTGGTCGGGGGGCTCCTGTTCGAGTTCGTGCTGACCGCGTCCAATCCCGTCGTCGCGAGCGTGCTGAGCGTCCCGCTCACGCTCGCGGACGCGCTGTTCGTCGGCGCCGTCGCGGCCAGCGGGATCCCCGTCGTCCGCGCCGGTTACTACTCGGCGCTGAACCGCAGCCTCGACATCGACCTGCTGATGGGGACGGCGATCGTCGCCGCGACGGGGATCGGCTACTTCGTCGAGGCCGCCACGCTCGCCGTCCTCTTCAGCGTCGCCGAGCTGCTGGAGGACTACGCGATGGACCGCGCCCGCGACTCGCTGCGCGAGCTGATGGAGCTGTCCCCGGACGAGGCCACCGTCAGGCGGGAGGGCGACGAGGTGACCGTCCCGACCGACGACGTCGCAGTCGGCGAGACCGTGGTCGTCCGGCCGGGCGAGAAGGTCCCGCTCGACGGGACGGTGGTCGAGGGCGAGAGCGCGGTCGACGAGTCCCCGATCACCGGCGAGAGCGTCCCCGTCGACAAGGCGGTCGGCGACGAGGCGTTCGCGGGGTCGATCAACGAGGAGGGGTACCTCGAGATCGAGGTGAGCTCCACCGCGGGCGACTCCACCCTCTCGCGGATCATCGAGCTGGTGCAGGGCGCGCAGGCCGAGAAGACAGAGACGGAGCGGTTCGTCGACCGCTTCGCGGGGTATTACACGCCGGTCGTCGTCGCGCTGGCGGTCCTGACCGCCGCGGTGCCGCCGCTCCTCATCGCGGAGCCGGTGACGGTCGGTATCGCCGGCTACCCGTTCGTCTTCGCCGCGGACTGGGGGACGTGGTTCGTCCGCGGGCTCACGCTGCTCGTGATCGCCTGCCCCTGCGCGTTCGTCATCTCGACGCCCGTCTCGGTCGTCTCCGGGATCACCAGCGCGGCGAGGAACGGCGTGCTGATTAAGGGCGGCAACCACCTAGAGGCGATGGGCGAGGTCGACGCCGTCGCGCTCGACAAGACCGGGACGCTCACCAGGGGCGAGCTCGCGGTCACCGACCTGATCCCGCTCGGCGACGCCGACGAGGCGACGCTGCTGCGGCGGGCCGCGGCGCTGGAGCGCCGGAGCGAACACCCCATCGCCGCCGCGATCCTCGACCGCGCCGAGCGGGCGGGCGTCGGGGACCTCACCGAGCCGACGGGGTTCGAGAGCCTGACCGGGAAGGGGATCCGCGCCGAGATCGACGGCGAGACGTACTACGCCGGGAAGCCCGCGCTGTTCGAGGAGCTCGGCTTCGACCTGTCGCGGGCGCGGGCCGAGACCGACGGCGGCGTCGTCGCGGCGGACGACGAGGCCGATCCCGCGGCGGGCGGAGGCGGCCCCGGAGAGCTCCCGGAGGGGGCCCTCGCCGCGTTAGAGCGCGAGGGGAAGACCGTCGTGCTCGTCGGGACGGCGAGTTCGCTGACCGGGGCCGTCGCCGTCGCGGACGAGGTGCGGCCCGACTCGGAGCGGGCCGTCGAGCGCCTCCGCGAGCTCGGCGTGGAGCGCGTCGTCATGCTGACGGGCGACAACGAGGGCACCGCCAGGGCGATCGCCGAGCAGGTGGGGGTCGACGAGTATCGCGCCGACCTCCTCCCCGAGGAGAAGGTCGCGGCGGTCGAGTCGCTGCGGGCCGAGTACGGGGAGGTGGCGATGGTCGGCGACGGGATCAACGACGCGCCCGCGCTGGCGACCGCCGACGTCGGCGTGGCGATGGGCGCCGCCGGGACCGACACCGCCCTGGAGACCGCGGACATCGCGCTGATGGGCGACGACGTGGCGAAGCTCCCGTACCTCTACGCGCTCTCGCACACCGCCAACGGCGTCATCCGGCAGAACGTCTGGGCGAGCCTCGGCGTGAAGGCCCTCCTCGCGCTCGGCGTGCCGCTGGGGCTCGTGAGCGTCGCCGTCGCGGTCGTCGTCGGCGACATGGGGATGAGCCTCGGCGTCACCGGCAACGCGATGCGGCTCTCCGGCATCGAGCCCGAGTCGTACGAGTGACCGGCGGGGGCGAGGCCCTCGTTCCCGACGCCCGAAACGAACATGAACTATTATTAACGACCGACGTCTCGGGAGAGACGTGCCACCCGTAGTACACGACTGACGCAGGCTCGGAATCGGCGGCGGCGACCCGCCCCGAGGGTCCGAGTGCGCGCGAGGCGAGCATCGAAACGGAGAGAGCGTCAACGGAGACCGTCCCGTCGGCGGCCGACGAGGAGAGCAGCGGCGAGGAGGCCGACGACCTCCCGACAGCGGCGGAGGCGGTCGCGCGGTGCGCGGCGACGTTCGACGCGACGGACACGGAGCGGATCCCGAACGGGACCGGCCGGTGGAACGCGTACGCGGGGTCGTGTCACGGCGGCGAGTGACCGACCGCGTCCCGATTTTCCGAACCGACGAGCAGAGCGCCCGGAGCCGCGCCGCTCCTCCGGGGACCGCGACGGATGCCCAGTCCCCGGAAACGGTGTCGCCGATTTGTAAGGGCGGCGCTCTTACCGCCGGTCATGCGCCCACACGATCGCGAGGCGATCCCGGACGCGGCGGCGCGGACCGCGGTCCGACTGTCCGGGCTCGCGGACGGGACGGTGGTCTGCGGCGCGGTCGACGAGAGCGAGCTCGAACGCGTCGAGGAGGAGTTCCTGTGCGCCAGCGGCGAGCGCTGGGGCGGCGCCTGGCGCGGGGTCCCGGTGGCGGCGCTGCTCGACCGGTCGGACGTCGACGTCGACCCGGAGGCGACCCACGTGCGCGTCGCGGCCGACGGGTACGCCGTCTGCGTGCCGGTCCGGACCGCGCTCGACGCCGTGCTGGCGGTCGAGCGCGCGGGCGAGCCCCTGCCGCCGGCCCGGCGCCCGCGGTTCGTCGCCTCCGTCGACGCGGGGCGGACCGTTCGGGGGGTTCGCGAGCTCGAGTTCCTGCGCCTCGGACCGGACGAGGACCCGCAGGAGCACGAGGAGCTCGGGTACTGACCGCGACGGGTCGGACCCGGTCACTTTAGACGACGAGCCGACTACGAGCCACCGGCCGATGACGACGCACCGCCCCGAGCTGCCTCGGCACCAGCGATGACGAGCCCTATGAGTGCAGAGGCCACCGGTTTTTTCACGTCGACACGGAGCCGTCCCGTTTCCGTCGGTCGCCGGTGACCGCCCGCGCCGACGGTTCGCGGATTCGATATAGCCGGTGAGCGTTTATCGGCGCGGTCGATCCCGGCGAGTCCCTTCGCACTCGCAGCAGCCGCCGAGGACCGAGACCGGCGTCCGGATTGCTCCCGTAGCCGGACTTATTCGGCTCGCGCCCCTCGATCCGGACGGAATGTCAGACTCCGAGTACGCGCTGCAGGCCCGCCTCGAAGCGAAGCCGGAGAAGACCGAGGAGGTCGCCGAGTTCCTCGAATCCGCGCTCCCGGCCGCGGAGGCCGAGGAGAAGACGACGACGTGGTTCGCGCTCAGACTCGACGAGACGACGTTCGGTATCTTCGACACGTTCCCCGACGAGGAGGGGCGGCAGGCGCACCTCGACGGGGAGATCGCCGCCGAGCTGCTGGACCGCGCCGACGAGCTGTTCGAGTCGGACCCCCAGATCGACGAGATCGACGTGTTGGCCGCCAAGCACTCGTAGGGGATCGAGCGTCGGTTCTCGCTCGGCGATCCGTCGGTTCCGAAGCCGTCGGGCCGCTCGCGAACGGGAGAGACGGGCGCGAATCGCCGTGGCCGGTCGGCGAGGCGACCGGATAGATCCGGACCGGTATTTATACGCCGGGCAGCCGGATCGGGGGTATGGAACCAGACCTGGACCGGTTCGCTTCTCGGCGGTCGACGGTATACGGCCGGCGCGGCGTCGTCGCGACCAGCCAGCCCCTCGCCAGTCAGGCGGGGATCGAGACGCTGCGCGAGGGCGGGAACGCGTTCGACGCGGCCGTGGCGACCGCGGCCGCGCTGAACGTCGTCGAGCCGACGTCGACGGGGCTCGGCGGCGACGTGTTCGCGCTCTACCGCACGGCCGACGGCGACGTCGGAGCGATGCGCGCCTGCGGGGGCGCGCCCGCCGACGCGACGATCGGGAACGTGCGGGAGGCGTTGGACGCGAACGACGACGCCTCGGCGTACTACCCGGACGACGGCGGGTACGCGGTCGACGACACCGACGAGGCCGGAATGCCCTTCTACGGCCCTCACGCGGTCACGGTCCCGGGGACGGCCCGCGGCTGGGAGGCGACGATCGAGGAGCTCGGCCGGCTCACGCTCGCCGACGCCCTCGCGCCCGCGATCCGGTACGCCACCGAGGGGTACCCGGTCTCGGAGGTGATCGCCTCGTACTGGGCCGGCGCGGAGGAGCTGTTCACCGACGACCACGCCCGGGAGGCGTTCCTGTTCGGGGGGGACGCCCCGTCGGTCGGCGAGACGGTCACGCTCCCGCGGCTCGGCGAGTCGATGGAGGCGATCGCGGAGCGCGGCGCCGACGCGGTGTACGAGGGCGAGATCGCCGAGGCGATCGCCGGGGAGGTGCAGTCGCGGGGCGGGTTCATGACCGTCGACGACCTCGCCGACTTCGAGGTCGAGTGGCCGGAGCCCGTCTCGACGACGTACAACGGGGCCGAGGTGTACGAGCTCCCGCCGAACAACCAGGGGCTCATCGCGCTTGAGGCGCTCAACGTCGCGAGCGAACTCGGCGCCGGCGAGCACGACTACGACACCGCCGAGCGCGTCCACTACTTCGCGGAGGCCATGAAGCGCGCCTTCCACGACGGCCACCGCTACATCACCGATCCCGACTACGAGGACGTTCCGCCGCTCGAATCGACCGACTGGGCGGCGGAGCGGGCGGCCGGCGTCGGGCCGACCGCCGACGGCGACGTCTCCTTCGGCGTGCCGAACGCGAACGCCGAGGACGCCGACACGGTGCTGCTCACCGTCGCCGACGACGAGGGCAACGTCGTCTCGTACATCAACTCGCGGTTCGCCGGCTTCGGCTCCGGGCTCGTCGCGGGCGAGACCGGGATCGCGCTCCAGAACCGGGGCGCGTCGTTCTCGCTCGACCCCGAGCACCCGAACAGCCTCGAACCGGGCAAGCGCCCGTTCCACACGCTGATCCCGGCGATCGCCCGACTCGGGGAGGACGACTGGGCCGCCTTCGGCGTGATGGGCGGGTACATGCAGCCGCAGGGACACGTGCAGGTGATCTCGAACGTCGTCGACTACGACATGCCCCTCCAGCGCGCGCTCGACGAGCCCCGGTGGCGGTACCGCGAGAGCGGCGAGCTGGGCGTCGAGCCCCACTTCGACGACGACGTCGTCGCGAAGCTGGTCCGGAAGGACCACGACGTCAGGACGCTCTCGCCGGTCCAGTTCGGCGGCGCGCAGATCGTCCGTAACGACGGCGGCGTCCTCTCGGCCGCCACCGAGCCGCGGAAGGACGGCAACGCGCAGGGGTACTGACGACGGGCGGCTCGGCGTCGGGGGCGGCTCGGCGTCTGGGGGGGCTCGTTAGAAACGCCGCGTTAGAAACACCTCATCGGCGGCGTCGAGAGGAACGTCATTATATTCCTCAGACAGTTTGTATGTGGCTAAACGTGATATACGTCGGGCGATTCTGGGTAGAAAACGTCTTATAGGTTGATTCATAGGCTTTGATGAGGAGTGTTATCACGTGAGTGTCTCTGAAACGTACGTCCGGTACCGCCAAACCCTCAGCGAGGAACCGCTCGCCATCGGGGTCATACTCGTGGTCCTGTGGATGGTGTGGTCACTCGTCTCCGGGCTCCTGACCGGAGGGATCCAGATCAGCGGTCTGGCGTCCCTGGTATGGGACGGCCTGCTCAGGGGCCTGGTTATTGGCCTGGCCGGCATTGGACTCTCGATGACGTACAGTATTCTCAACTTCGCGAACTTCGCGCACGGCGACTACCTCACCACCGGAGCGTTCGTCGGGATGGGGACGAGCTACCTCATCGCCGGGATCGGCGAGAACAGCGTCGGCGCGCTCCTGCTCGTGGGCGTGGGCGGGTCGGTGTTCGGCGGCGCGCTCGGCATCGGCGTCACGACCGCCCCGATCGCGGTCCTCGTCGGGGCCATCGTGGCGGGGCTCGCGACGATCGCACTGGCGCTCGCGATCGACCGGTTCGTCTACCGGCCGATCCGCGACGAGAGCGGCATCGCGCTGCTGATCACCAGTATCGGGGTCGCGTTCGCGCTCCGGTACCTGCTCCAGTTCGTCTACGGGGCCGGCGTGCGGGGGACGACCGCGGCGGGGTCGGTCCCGAGCGTGAACGTGCCCGCGATCGACGGGACGTTCCGCGTGACGGCGCACGACATCAGCCTCATGGCCGTCGCGGCCGGGCTCATGCTCGGCGTCCACGTGCTGCTCCAGCGGACGAAGCTCGGGAAGGCGATGCGCGCGATGTCCGACAACGAGGACCTCGCGCGGATCACCGGGATCCCGACGGAACAGGTCATCCGGACGACGTGGATCGTCGGCGCCGGGCTCACGGGCGTCGCCGGGTACATGTTCGTCCTCTGGAAGGGGACGCTCGGATTCAACGACGGCTGGCTGCTGCTGCTGTTGGTGTTCGCCGCGGTCATCCTCGGCGGGATCGGGTCGATCTACGGCGCGATCGGCGGCGGAATCATCATCGGTCTCACCGCCTCCGTCTCCGTGATCTGGATCCCCTCGGCGTTCGGCCGCGCAGCCGCGTTCCTGGTCATGATCGTGATCCTACTGTTCAAGCCTGAAGGCATCTTCAGCGGGAGGACCACAGCATGAGCGCCGAAGGTATTCGCGGGCGGTTCGAGGACCTCTTCGAGCATGACATAACGCTCGTGCTCGCCGTCCTCGGTGCCCTCTACCTGGTGTACATCCTCGCCGGCGTCGCCTTCGGCTACGAGCTCCGCGGGCAGCTGAACTCGATCGCGAACCTCACGTTCTTCATCGGCGTGTTCGGGATGATGGCGCTGGCGCTGAACCTCCACTGGGGATACACCGGGCTGTTCAACATCGGCATCGTCGGCTTCATGGGCATCGGCATCTACACCACCGCGGTGGTCTCGAAGCCGCCGGTCGGGGACGGCGCCGCGCAGGTCGGCGGATTCGGGCTCCCGCTCGTCGTCGGCGTCGTCGCCGGCGTGGCGATGGCGGCGCTGTTCGGGCTCCTCGTCGGGCTCCCCGCGCTCCGGCTCCGGGCCGACTACCTCGCCATCGTCACGGTGGCGTTCTCCGAGATCATCCGGTTCACGATGATGTCCCGGACGTTCCAGACGTTCACGGTGCCGGACACCATCAGCCTCGGACCGATCGCCGTCAACCCGGCGGCCGACACGGTCGGACTCGGCGGCGGCGGCGGGCTCATCCTGAACTACACGGACCCGCTCGAAGCGCTGCTTCGGACCCTCTTCCTCTGGGAGCCGTACCTCGGCTTCGTCGGGTTCGTCGAGGCGAACGTCATCTCGAACAATCCCAAGCCGGTGCTCGACGGGCTCTTCTACGGGATCGTTCTCCTCGTCGGCGTCGGGCTGTTCTACCTGCTGCTCTCCCGGACCGGGAAGTCCCCGTTCGGACGGGTGCTGAAAGCGATCCGCGAGGACGAGGACGTCGCGAACGCCTTGGGGAAGGACACCGACCGGTTCAAGCTCACGGCGTTCGTGCTCGGCGCCGGGCTGATGGGGCTCGGCGGTATCCTCTGGTACTCCGGCCAAGGGAGCATCACGCCGCCGTCGTTCCGGCCGAACATCACCTTCTTCGTCTGGATCGCGCTGATCATCGGCGGCGCCGGCTCGAACACCGGGAGCTTCCTCGGCGGCGCGATCTTCGCCGGGCTGTTGTACGAGGGGCCGCGGTACTTCAAGAACCTCGTCCAGGCCGCCTTCGATCTGGGCAGCGCGCCGCGGAACTTCGGCGAGGCGATGGCCGGGTTCGCCTCGCTCGACCCGGTGCCCCTTATCGTGTACACGCTCGACAATGTCAGCCAACTGCGGCTGGTGATCATGGGCGTGGTGCTGATCTGGCTGATGCACAACCGGCCGGAGGGGCTGCTCGGCCACCGCAAGGAGACCGCGTCGAGCGTCGACCTCGCGCGGCCGGGAAGCGGCGGGTCGACCGGGAAACCGGCCGCCGCCGACGGGGGTGAAGAACGGTGAGCGAGACCGACGAATCCGCCGCGGGCGAGTCCCCGCCGGTCGAGGAGACGGCGGCCGACGCCGACGGTGAGACGGCGGCCGACGTCGACGAGGGGGCGTCCCCGACCGCCGGCGACCGGTCGGTCGACGGGTCGTCGCCCGACGCCGATCTGACGGCGCTCGTCGAGGACGACCCCGACACGCACGCCGGGGACGACGACGGGCGGTACGCTCCCCTCGAAGTCGAGGGGCTCCGGAAGGAGTTCGGCGGGATCACCGCCGTCGACGACGTCAGCTTCGACGTCGAGGAGGGAACGCTCACGGGGCTCATCGGCCCGAACGGGGCCGGCAAGTCGACGACGTTCAACCTCATCACCGGGATGCTCGATCCCACCGAGGGGACGGTCCGGTTCAACGGCGAGGACATCACCGGGCTCCAGCCGCACGAGATCGCGAACCGCGGGCTCGCGCGGACGTTCCAGATCGCCCGCGAGCTGGAGGAGATGACGGTCCTCGAGAACATGATGCTCGCGCCGAAGGGCCAGATCGGCGAGTCGCTGTGGCGGTCCATTATGCCGGTCACCCGCGGCTCGGTCCGCGAGCAGGAGACCGAGCAGCTCGAACGCGTCTGGGAGGTGCTCGACTTCTTCGAGATCGACCACCTCGCCGACGAGTACGCCGGGAACCTCTCCGGCGGCCAGCGGAAGCTGCTGGAGATGGCCCGGGCGCTGCTGACCGACCCCGACGTGCTGCTGCTCGACGAGCCGTTCGCGGGCGTCAACCCGACGCTCGAAAAGCGGCTGCTCGAACACATCCACGAGCTGCGCGAGCGGGGGTACACCTTCCTCATCGTGGAACACGACATGGACCTCATCATGAACAACTGCGAGCGGGTCATCGTCATGCACCAGGGCCGGATCCTGAAGGACGGGACGCCCGCGGAGATCAAGGAGAGCGAGGAGGTCATCGAGGCGTACCTCGGGGGTGAGGTATGAGCCTCCTGGAGGTCCGTGACCTCGACGCCGGCTACGGCGACCTGCAGATCCTCACCGACGTCGACCTCGACGTCGACGGCGAGGAGTACGTCACCATCGTCGGCCCGAACGGGGCCGGCAAGTCCACCGTCATGAAGTCGGTGTTCGGCCTGACGACGCACATGGGCGGGACGGTGACGTTCGACAACGAGGACATCAGCGGCACGAAGCCCGAGGACGTGATCCACAAGGGGCTGGGGTACGTCCCGCAGAGCGAGAACGTCTTCGCCGAGCTCGACGTCGAGGAGAACCTCGAGATGGGCGCGTACATCCTCGACGAGGTCCCGCAGGACGCGCTCCGGATGGTGTACGACCGGTTCCCGATCCTCGAAGAGCGGAAACACCAGCAGGCGGGGACGCTGAGCGGCGGTCAGCGACAGATGCTCGCGATGGGCCGGGCGCTGATGCTCGACCCCGAGCTGCTGCTGCTCGACGAGCCCAGCGCCGGGCTCGCGCCCGACCTCGTCGACGAGATGTTCGACAAGATCGACGAGATCAACGAGACGGGGACCGCGGTGCTGATGGTCGAACAGAACGCCAAGGAGGCGCTCAGGCGCTGCGACCGCGGGTACGTGCTCGCGAACGGGCAGAACCGGTTCGAGGACGAGGGGACCGCGCTGCTGAACGACGAGGAGGTCCGCCGGGAGTTCCTCGGCGGGTAGTCGGTCGCCGGCGGGCGTCGGCGATCGGTCCGCGACGCGACCCGTTCTCGGTCGGATCGTTTGCGAGAGAGCGAAGGCGCGCCTGTAGCGACGCGTCGCTCGCGAGGATTGGGCGCGAGCCGCGCCGCTCGTCGGTCGGGGCGCGCGAAAAAACGGGAGCGTTCGGGAGGCCGCCGGTCGACGCGTCGGCGTCCGAGCGCGCTCAGTTCCCGCTCGAAAGCGCCTGATCGACGACGTTGGAGTACGACGACGAACCGATGTTGAAGCTGATCTGGTCGTACACCGTGCCGTCGAACGACTCCTCGAACACGTTACTGAAGCGGTTCGAGAGCTGCTGACCGTAGTCGTTGTTCACGTACAGCGTCGCGGCGGTCGAGGCGCCGAGCCGCTCGGAGGCGACCTGCGCCATGACCCGGCCCTGGAGCTGGTCGCTCGGGGCGGTCCGGAAGATGTAGTCGTCGTCCTCGAGGTTCGTCACCGACAGCGCGGTGCTGGACGGCGAGCAGCCGACGACCTCGTTCGGGATGAGCGCCTCCGTACAGACCGGGACGTTCACGCCGGAGGAGGCGGTCCCGCAGACGGCGGGGACGCCAGAGTTGATCAGCGACTCGGCCCCGCTGACCCCCTGGTTGGGCGAGGTGTTCGTGTCCTCGAACTGGGCGTTCACCGTCAGGTCGAGGTCGGACTCGTTGACCTGCTGGACCGGGATCTCCGCCGCGCGGATCATCGGCCGCCCCGTTGACGCCAGGTCGCCGGTCTCGGGGAGCAGGATGCCGAGGCTCACTTCGCGACCGAGACCGCCGGGCGACGAGTCGGCAGAGGGACCGGCCCCCTCGGGATTCTCGCCGGAGAAGTTCTGCGTCTCCTGGACGTCGACGGAGTCGGCGCCCTGACCGGCGAACTCCCAGATCTGGTAGGCCGCCGACGCCGGGTCGCCGTTCTGGTCGAAGTTGACCGCGCTCGACGCCCCCTGGTAGTTGATGTTCTCGCCGTTCGCGGCCGCCTCGACGGCGTCGAGGAACTCGCCCGGACCGTACTCGGTGCCGCCGGGGTTCGCGATCCGCCGGAGCTGGTCGCGGACCGCGGTCCCGTCGTTCTCGCCCGCCGCGACGTTCGCGAGGATGAGCGCCGCCGCGGAGTCGTACGACTGCGAGGTGAACACGCCCGGCGTCGCGTCGTACGTGTCCTGGTACAGGGTCGAGAACGCCTCCTGGTTCGGGCCGCCCGCCGCCGGCGCGGTCCCGGTGACGTTGTCCATCGCGTTCCCGACCTGCCCGGGCAGCGAGGGGTCCTGAAGCCCGTCGGGGATGAGGATGTCCTCGGCGCCGTCCGACGCGGAGTAGTAGTCGCGGAACAGCTGGATCCCGCTCTCGGGGTAGCCGATGACGACGAGTAGGTCCGGACCGCCGCCGGACCCGCCGTCGGTGGAGCCGCCGTCCTCGCCGTCCATTCCGTCGCCGCCGTCGCCGCCGTCACCGCCGTTGCCACCGTCTCCGCCGTCACCGCCGTCGCCGCCGGCACAGCCGGCGAGGCCGACCGCGCCAGCGACACCGACAGTTTTCAGCACGTCACGCCGTCGTTTGTGGTATGACATACCCATTCATATAGAGGCCTCTCTGATAAGTATATCCCTGTCAACTTCCCCACAGCTACTGGCATTTGCACACATATTAGGTGTTTTACGGCCGCAGGGCCCGGAGTCGTTTTCCGGACGGTCGTAACAGAACCCGTACACGTTTCCCGGCGCGGGGCGCCGGCCGCCGCGACCGTGGCGGTCACCGGGCCGCGGCCGTAGCGGTCGTCAGTCCCCGCCGGCCGCGCGTGCGTGCTGCCGGGCGTCTTCCGGCGAACGGCCCTCGCGGAGCAGCGCCTCGACGAACAGCTCGCCGGCCTTGTACGACGAGCGGACCATCGGCCCCGAGGCGCAGTAGAGGAAGTCGAACTCCTCCTCGGCGACCGCGCGCCACGTCTCGAAGGCGTCGGGGTGGACGTAGTCGAACACGTCGAGGTGCGAGCGCGACGGCCGGAGGTACTGTCCGAAGGTGACGACGTCGACGCCGACCTCGCTGAGGTCTCCGAGCGTCCGGTACACCTCGTGGGCGTACTCGCCGACCCCGAGCATGAGGCTCGTCTTGGTGTGGACGTCCGACTCCCGGTTCACCCGGTCAAGCACGGAGAGCGACTGCTCGTAGTCGGCCCGCCGGTCCCGCACGGGCCACTGGAGGCGCTCGACCGTCTCGACGTTGTGGGCGATCACGTCCGGTCCCGCCTCGACGATCCGGTCGATCGCGTCGGGGTCCCCCTGGAAGTCGGGGATCAGCGTCTCGACGAGGATCCCCGGGTCCCGCCGCTTGATCTCGCGGATCGTCTCGGCGAAGTGGGCGGAGCCCCCGTCCGCGAGGTCGTCGCGGTCGACGGAGGTGAGGACGACGTAGTCGAGCCCGATCTCGGTCACCGCCTCGGCGACGTTCGCGGGCTCGTCTGGATCGAGCGGCTCCATCCCGCCCGTCTCCACGTCACAGAAGTTACAGCCGCGCGAGCAGCGGTCGCCCATGAGCATGAACGTCGCTGTGCCGGGGCCGTCCCGCCCCGACCAACACTCGCCCATGTTCGGGCAGTTGGCCTCCTCGCAGACGGTGTGGAGGTCGCGCTCGCGGAGGCGCTCTTTGATCTCCGTGAACCGGGAGCCGGAGGGTGGCCGCGACTTCAGCCAGTCCGGCTTCCGACGGCCGCGTTGCATACCCTCACCACGGCGGCCGCGTGCAAAAACGTGCGGGTCGCCGCGGAACCGACGTCCGTCGACGGCGACGAACCGGTAGGACGTCCGACAGCAACAATATTTTGTTATCGTGAACCGATACGAAACTATCCGATGTTCGACGTCGACGGCGACGCGATCACCGACGGGCCGGTGGGGCGCGTGCTCCTGCTGCTCGCGGCCCCGCTCGTCGCGCAGAACCTCGTCTACGTCGCGAACGCCCTCGTCGACACGTTCTGGCTCGGCCGCGTGAGCGAGGACGCGGTCGCGGCGGTCGGGCTCAGCCTCCCCGTCCAGTCGCTCCTCGGCGCGGTCGTCGTCGTCGCCGCGGTCGGGACGCAGATCCTCGTCGCCCAGCGGGCGGGCGGCGACGACGAGGCGGGCGCGCGCCGCGTCGCGTTCAACGGCGCCCTCGTCGCCCTCGCGGTCACGGCCGCCGTCGCGGTCCCCGTCGCCGCCTTCGCAGAGGAGCTGGTGCGGTTCCTCGGCGCGGACCCGGCGCTCGCCGGGACCACGGCCGCCTACCTCGCGATCGTCGCCGCCGTCCTCCCGGTCGGCGCGGTCGGCGAGACGGTCGAGAACTGCTTCACCGCCCGCGGCGACACGAGGGCCGTCCTCCACGTGAGCGTCGCGAGCGTCCTCGTCAACCTCGTCGCGGCGCCGACGCTGATCTTCGGGGTCGGGCCGGTCCCCGCGTTCGGCGTCGCCGGGGCGGCCCTCGCCACCGCGCTCTCGGGCGTCGCCGGGCTGCTCCACGTCCTCGCGTACGCGGCCGGGATCGGCCGCGACACGTTCCGGCTCACCCGCGACGCGCTCGTCGTCGACGCCGGCGACCTCCGGGAGGTCGTCGCCGTCGGGCTCCCGCTCGGCGGCCAGCGCGGCGTCAGCGAACTGGTGCGCGTGCTGGTCGTCGGCCTCGTCGCGGTCGCGGGCGGCGCGGCCGGGGTGGCGGCGTACACGGTCGGCGCGCGGGTCGCGACGCTCGCGATCGTCCCCGCGCTCGGCGTCCAGCAGGCGGCCCAGTCGATGATCGGGCAGAACCTCGGCGCCGGCGCCCCCCGACGGGCCCGGCGAACGACCCTCGTCGGGACCGGGACGGTCGTCGTCGGGTTCCTCGCGCTCGGCGCCGTTCAGTTCCTGTTCGCCGGCGCGATCGCCGACCTGCTCGCCCCCGACCTCACCCCGACGGGGCGGTCGCTCTCCGTCCTGTACCTGCGCGTCCTCGCCGTCTCGTACCCGGCGCTCGGCGGCACGTACACCCTGCTCGCCGGGTTCAACGGCGCCTCGCGCACCCGGACCTCCCTCGTCGCCGACCTGATCAAGTACTGGGCGATTCGGTTCCCGATCGCGGTCGCCGCGGTCCCCGCCACGGCGACGTTCGGCGCCTTCGGCCTCGCGGTCGCCCCCGGGCTCGGATGGGGGGTGGAGGCGGTGTTCTGGGCCGTCACCGTCTCGAACGTCGCCGGCTTCCTCGGGCTGGGCGCGTACTTCGCGTTCGCGACGCGGCGGGGGATGTTCCCGACCGCCGCCGAGCGCGCGGGGGGCGGCGGCACCGCTGAGGACGACGATTAGCGGGACCGCCCCTCGGGGAGGCGATCCCGATCGGGACCGACGCGCTCAGATGAAGAATCCCTTGACCGCGTTGATCACGGTCCACTTGACCCGCTCGACGGGGTTGCCCGTCTCTCCGCTGATCACGATCTCGTCGTCGGCGACGGCGTTCCGGAAGGCCGCGGCGGGGTTGTCGGCCGCGACGAGCTCCTCGACCGTCTCTCGGTCGGTCGTGATCCTCCGCACCGCGTCCTCGCTGCGGCTGTCGTCGAGGTCGGTGATCCGGTTCTGTCGGTCCATGGTGATCGAGTACGTGACCTCGGACGAGCCGTCCTGAATGTAGATGTTGCTCGTCCCGGCGAGGTTGACCGGACCGAGGTCGACCGAGTCCGCGTTCTCGTTGTACGCGGGGACCATCTCCTCCAGCGACTCGTACAGGTCGTCGCCGTCGCCCGTCTGCGCGGCGCCGCCGTCGGACTGCGCGACCGCGACGCCGGCCAGCGCGCCCGCGAGCAGGACCGCGACGGCGAGGATCAAGGGGATACGTCTCATGGTGGTTCTACGTTCGAATGGTCACGCGAGCACATAAGCTATCGGTGCCCGAGCCGCGGTCCGGGGTCCGCTCCCGGATGTCGATCCCGACCGATCGGGAGCCGACACTCGGCCGACTGGCCTCAGTCGCCCGCGACCGCGAACCGCGACGCGTCGCCCTCGGCGGTCGGCGCGGTGAGGAGCGAGACGCCGACGGTGAGGACCGCCGAGAGCGCCATCAGCCCGAGCGCGACGTCCCAGCCGCCGAGGACGGTCCGCGGGAGCGTCGGGACGACCCCGACGACCGCCGACAGCACCACCGCGAGGTAGGCGACCTGCGGGACGAGGATGCCAGCGATCATCCCGGTGCGGGTGGTCCGCTCCCAGTAGAGCGCGCAGATGACCGGGAGCGCGAGCAGCGCGAACCCGGAGAAGGCGGTGTCGCCCACCTCGATCAGCGTCCCGGGCCGGAACAGGCTCGCGACGAACGCCAGCAGCGCGAAGGCGGCGACGCCGATCCGGGCGACCCACGCCTCGCGCTCCGCCGAGGCGTCGGCGTTGATCACGGGCCGGTAGAGGTCGCGGGTGAAGTACGACGACCCCGACAGCAGCATCGAGTCCGACGAGGACATCATCGCGGCCATCGCCCCGGCGATCACGAGCGCCGCGAACCACGCCGGCGCGTACTCGTTCAACACGATCGGGAGCACGTTGGCGTTCTCAGGCACGTCGACCGGCATCCCGGCCGCCCACGCGCCGAGCATGAACGCGGGGACGAACAGCAGGAGGACGAGCACCGGCCACAGCGCGAACGACCGCTTCAGCGTCTCGCCCGACTTCGCGACGAAGAACCGCTGGTTGATCTGCGGGAACATCGTCACGCCGAACGCGATGGTGATCGCCGTGGAGACGATGAACCCGACCGAGTAGGTGCCGCCGCCGAAGCTCCCGAAGTCGGGCCGGGCGTCGAGCATCGCGCCGGTGGCCGCGCCGACGCCGCCGACGGCCGACACCACCCAGACGGCGGCGATCCAGACGACGGAGAGCATGAACAGCCCCTGGATCGTGTCCGTCCACGCGACCCCGCGCATCCCCGCGAGGGCGACGTAGAGGATCATGAAGGCCGTGATGAGCGCCGCGCCGCCCCAGTAGGGGACGACGCCGTCGGTGAGTCCCACCAGGGCCTCGCCGGCGCCCATCTGCTGGAGCATGACGTACGGGAACAGCCAGAGGAGGCTCACGCCGGCGACGAGCGCCCGGAGCCCGGTCGAGCCGAACCGGTCGCCCAGCATCTCCCCGAGCGTCACGTAGCCGTTGCGGTTCCCGATCAGCCACTGCTTGTAGCCGATCGCGTACCACAGCACCGCGAACAGCACCCCGTCGAGCGTCCCCATCACGATCAGCCACTCGGGGCCCGCGAGGTACGCGAGGTTCGGCCCGCCGAAGAAGGTGAACGCGGACAGCAGCGTGGCGAAGGTCGTGAACAGCAGGACCACCGTGCCGATCGACCGGCTCGCGAGGTAGTAGTCCTCCGCCGTCGTCTCCGAGACGCGGTAGGCGACGAGGCCGACCGCGAGCGCCAAGACGAGGTAGCCGACGACGATCCCGAGCGAGAGCCCGAGGGTCACGGCCGATCACCCCCGGCGGGGGGAGCCCTCGCGTCGCCGCCCGCGCCGCGGTCGTCCCCGTCCGCCCCGGGCCGGAGCCCCATCCCGCGCTCCCACGCGCCGCTCCGGGCGAAGCGCGAGAACAGGACCGCACAGAGCCCGAGCCACGCGACGTGCCACCAGATCCACACCGGGAGCCCGGCGGCGACGCGGTCGACGCCCCACAGCGGCCACGGCACGGCGAACGCGACGAGCACGGCGAACGTCGGAATCCACACGATATCTCTCCGAGGTCGTCTCATATCGAAAGATCACTTCTTTGAACGCTTAAATCTTATTGAACGGGTTCGATACGGTAGATTGTAGAATAAATTTCTTCAAAGAGCGTCGACGGTGGCGGGTGCGATAACTATTTTCGGCGACGCGCACAACGACGCACGGGCGGCGGACGCCGTCCGATCATCACCATTCACCTTCCCATGAAAGACACAGAGAAATACCTGATTCACGCCACCATCGCGGCGGACGGCGTCGTGGAGCGGAGCGACGTCGTCGGCGCGGTGTTCGGCCAGACGGAGGGGCTCCTCGGCGACGAGTTGGACCTCCGCGACCTCCAGGAGTCGTCGCGGGTCGGCCGGATCGACGTCTCCGTCCAGTCGGAGAACGGGCAGTCGTTCGGCGAGGTCACCGTCGCGTCGAGCCTCGACAAGGTCGAGACCGCGATCCTCGCGGCCGCGCTGGAGACGATCGACCGCATCGGCCCCTGCCAGGCCTCCGTGGAGGTGACGAGCATCGAGGACGTGCGGGCGGCGAAGCGCCGCGAGGTCGTCGAGCGCGCGAAGGAGCTCATCGCCGACGGCTTCGAGGAGACGAGCCTCGCGAGCGACGACGTCCTCGAAGAGGTCCGCGAGGCCGCCCGCGTCGAGGGGATCGTCGACTACGAGGGGCTCCCCGCGGGCCCCCGCGTCGGCGACTCCGACGCCGTCATCGTCGTCGAGGGGCGCGCGGATGTGCTCACGCTGCTCGACTGCGGGATCAAGAACGCGGTGGCCGTCGAGGGGACGAACGTCCCCGACGCGGTCGCCGACCTCACCGCCGACCGGACCGTCACCGCCTTCCTCGACGGCGACCGCGGCGGCGAGCTCATCCTCCGCGAGCTCGCGCAGGTGGGCGACGTCGACTACGTCGCCTTCGCGCCCCCCGGCGAATCGGTCGAGGACC
Source organism: Halorubrum rutilum (assembly GCF_024494565.1). The sequence goes on along the minus strand of NZ_JANHDN010000002.1, from coordinate 245,735 downwards.
TCGACCGCAACGCCGTCTTCGAGGCGCTCCGCGGGAAGGTCCCGTACGGCACCCTCGCCGACGAGCCCAACCTCCGCGAGGCGGCCGCGGACGACGGGGACGACCCCGGCGAGACGGACGAGAGCGACGAGGGGGACGGACCGGGAGCCGAGCCCGACTCCGGCGGGGCCGGATCGACCGCGTCCGGCCCCGATCCGCCGACCTCCGGCGAGCGGGAGCCCGACGGCGTCGTCGCGGAGGCGGCCCGGGGCGCGGGTGACGGCGGGCTCGTCGAGGCCGTCGAGGAGACCCCGCCGGCCGCGGCGACCGACGCGGCCGCCGACGGGTCGGTCGCGGTCGACGTCGCCGATCCGGCGGCGACCGAGCCGGACGACGCGGACGGCGGTCGGGAGCGCGACGGGTCGGCGACCGACGAGACCGGATCGGAGGGGGACGCAACGGGGAACTCGGAAACGGATTCGGAACTGCAGACGGATTCGGAGCCGGAATCGGATTCGGAGGCGACTTCGACCGGCGACGGTGACGCCGGAGCGACCGACGCCGACGCCCCCGTCGACGACGAGCCGCGGTCCGTTGAGGAGCACGTGCAGGAGGTCGTCGACGCCGGGAGCGACCGCGCCCGCCTGCTCGGGGACGACCGCGGCGTCCTCGCGGAGGTCGACGCGAGCGACGCCTTCGACGCGATCGAGGGGGCCGAGACGGCCCCTCACACGGTCGTCGTCGACGGTCGGATCGACCAGCGGCTGCTCGACGTGGCGGCCCAGCGCGGGGTCAGCGAACTGCTCGGCCGCGAGCTCGGGGAGTTCGTGAAACGGCCCGTCGGGACCCGCGTGCTCACGGTCGGCGACCTCCGTACGGGGAGCTGAGGGCGGGCGGTACCGCCGGACTGCGAGGCCCTCGGCTCAGACGAGCCCGACCGCGCCCAGCAGCGCGAACAGCGCGTCGCCGTACGTCAGCGAGACGACCAGCCCGACCGCCATCGGGACGACGAAGGGCATCCCCGGCGACACCAACACCCGGTCCTCGCGGGCGACGACCGCCAGACCGCCGCGGAGCGTCTCGGCGTCGGTGCCGTACGCGCCGTGGTCGATCGCCGCCAGGAAGCGCTCCGCGGCCCACGGGTCGTCGGGGCGGTCCACGGAGCGGGCGGCGCCCTCGCCGGCGCCGGTCGCGGTCCCGCCGTCGGTCCGCGGGCCGACGTGGGTCCCGCCGTCGGTCGGATCGAACGTCTCGCCGACGCTCTCCGGGTCGCGGAGCCGGTCCGGGTCGGCGCGCAGGTCGGCGAGCGTCAGCCCGCGCCACCGCAGGTACATCCGGAGCGCGTCTAGGTCCAGCCCGCTCCGGGTCTCGCCCGCGTCGTCCTCGTACAGCCGGCCGTGGCGGTCCGACAGGGACTCGGTCGCCACCGGCCGGGCGAGGAACATGTTCGCCGAGACCTCGCCGCGGAGGAGGTTGAGCCCGGCGAGCCCCAGCGGGTACGCGAGCCCAAGCAGCACCGTGTTCGTGAGGACCGTGAGCGAGAAGACGCCGATCCGCGTCTCGACGAGCGGGAGCTCCGCGCCGGCGACGGCGTACTCCGGAAAAGTGGGGAAGAGGAGCGCGAGCGCGATCAGGGCCTTCGCGTCCGCCCCACCGAAGGCGCCGAGGTACCAGAACGCGTAGCCGAGCGGCGCGACGAACAGGACGCTGATTGCGGCCTGCACGAGGAACAGCCGGCCCTCGACCCCCGCGAGCGGCCACATCGCCGCCGTCTCCCAGACCAGCAGCAGCGCGCCGAGCGCGTACAGCGGCGGCCAGATCCGGTTCGGGAGGCGTCGGGTCCGGACGTCCCGCAGCGCCGCCCACGCGAAGACGGGGACGGCGAGCAGCCGCAGGAGGTCCGGGAGCGTCGCGAACATGTCCCCACGGCCGCCGCGGGCGTAATTAGGCGTTCGGGTTCGGCTATCGCGACCGATAGCGCGAGCCGCCGGCCGGGAAATGTCGGCCGGGGGGTGCCGGCCGGGAGACGCGGGCGCCGGCGGCGGTCCGCGGGCCGAACCGCCGGCGACTTGTGCGTCCCTCTCCGACCGCCCGGCAATGCGCCGCCGCGCCGGAACCAGCCTGTACGCCGGGCTCCTCTTCACCGTCCTCGGCGCCATCGCGTGGGGGACCGGGCAGCCGTTCGTCTTCCCGAGCCTCGGGCCGTCGGCGTTCGTGCTCGCGTTCGACCGCCGGAGCGAGCGCGGGCGCGCCCTCCGGATCGTCGGCAGCCACCTCATCGGCGGCGTCGCCGGGCTCGCCGCGTGGTGGCTCATCGCGCCCGGCGCCAGCCTCACCGCGACGCCGCCCGCGTTCTCCCCCGAGGGGTTCCGGCTCGCGGCGAGCGCGACCGCCTCGCTCGTGGCGACGAGCTGGGCGATGATCGCGACCGACGCGGTCCACGCGCCCGCCTGCGCGACGACGCTCATCGTCTCGCTCGGCCTCCTCTCGACCCCGGTCGAGGTGGCGGTCATCGTCGCGAGCGTGAGCGTGCTCGTCGGGGTACACGCCGGCGTCATCCGCGTTTTCAAGCGGATCGTCGGCGACGCGCACCCGCTCTACCGGACCGAGGGAGGCTAACCCTCGGGGTCGACCGTCGACCGCGCTCGCTCCGGCCGCGCCGCGCGCCTCTCGAAGGCGCCGAGGACCGGCTCGGGGTCGGCGAGCCCGGGGATCCGACGCTCGCCGTCGCGGAGCTCGATCACGACGGTCTCGGTGCCGAGCCGCCGGTCGAGCCGTCCCCGCTCCACGCGCAGGCCGGTCTCGTCCCACGGCTCGACGCGCCACAGGGGCGTGCCGAACAGGCGGTCGCGGGCGACGAGCGCGTCGTCGCCGGCGCGGTACGCCACGAGCCCGTACCGGAGCTCGTGGTCGAGCGCGGCGAGCGCCAGCGGGACCGCGACGGCGACCGCGAGGAGGAGGCCGACGGTCCCCCAGTCGCCGCCGATCGCGAACGGCGCGGCGCCGAGCGCCGGGATCGCGGCGAGGTACCACAGCCCCGGATGACCGATCGGCGTCGCCAGCGCTCCGGCGAGCCGCGCGCGGAGCGGCTGCCGGACCGTCCGCACCGGCTCGCCGACCGATCCGTCCGGAGGCTCGGGCGGGGGCGGCTCGTAGGCGAGCCCCAGGTCCAGCGCCGACGACTCGTCGAACGCCGTCAGCCGGTCGCCGTACAGCCCGGCGAGGTCGAAGGCGGCCTTCGCCGCGACGATCCCGAGCAGGAGCGGGAGCCCGACGGCGTCCGGGTCGACGGCGCCGATCTCGGCCTCGGTGCCGACCGTCGCGGCGCCCACGAGCGTCACCGTGAGTATCGCGCCGAGGAAGACCGCCGCAGCGCGGGCGAACACGCCTCGAAGCGCCGTCTGCGCGCTGTGGTTCCGGTACTCGCCGCGGCCGAAGTACTCGACGGCCGTCGTCGCCGCCCCGCCGACGACGACGGCGACGACCGCGAGCGTCACGGTGTCGAGGGCGTCCGGCGCGAGTCCGCCGTCGGCGACGATCCCGACCGTGAGCCCCCCGACGAACAGCCAGGCGACGGCGAGGACCGGCACGGCGACCGGGAGCACGAGCAGCGAGGAGAGCCGGATCCGGAGGTCGGTTCGGGGGACCGACAGCGCGACCCGTCGCTCCGAGAGCGGGCCGGCGATCAGCGCGTCGCGTTCGATCTCGGACGGGCGGCCGGCGAACAGCGCGCGGACGACGGCGTAGAGGGAGGCGCTCCCGAGCTCGAACCAGTAGAGCGTCATCAGCGCGGCCGCGTTCCAGCCGAGCGCGACGACGCCGACGAGCGGGAGGAGGTTCGAGACGAGCAGCGCGAGCGCGCGAGGGCGACGACCCCGAGAGACCGCTCGCAGGGAACCGTCGCGGACGACGGAGGGCATTCGCCCGAGGGATCCGAGCGCGGGGGTTATAACTTGCCGGCGTCGCTCACGGCGCCGGTCCCGCGTCGCGGTGGAGGTACAGGTACGCGAGCACGGGAACGATGGCGAACACGAGGGTCGCGACCGCCCAGACGACCGCGTATCGGTTCCCGCGCGCCCTCGCATCGCGGTAGATCCACGCGGCAGCGGCGACGAGGATCCCGTAGACCGCGACCGTGAGCGGGAGCGACCACGGCAGGGAGACCCCGGAGAGGAGCGTCATGGTGTCCCGTTCGGCCGGCGACGCTTATAGTTCGCCCGTGAGGTCCGCCCGCATGACGAAGTCGGGCTCGGCGGCGACCGGTACCCGGTTCGCCCCGGTGTCGCTCACGTGGTCGACCGTCTCGGGGATCAGGACGCGGGTCGCGTCCGCGTCGACCGCGGCCGCGTCCGCCGCGACCGACGCGTAGAGCGCGCCCGCCGCGTCGACGTCGCGCCACGCGGCGGCGCCGTACTCGGCGGTCCGCTCGGGCCCGCCCCCGCACTCCTCGTCGCCCGGGCCCTCGGAGACGCGGGTCCGGACGGCGACGCCGGCGAGCGCGTCCGCGTCGGCGACGGCGACCAGGCGGTCCTCGTCGGCCGCGACCCGGAGCCGCTCGCGGGTGAGCTCCGAGCACGCCCACGGCTCCCCGTCGTCGAGCGCCAGCCCGCGCAGGTGGTCGCGGGCGTCGCTGTCGGCCCAGAGCGCCCACGCGGCGTCCGGGTCCGGGTCGGTGACGGGACCGATCCCGTCGGCCTCGGTGGCGCCGGCCCCCGTGGCGTCGGCCGCGTCGACCGCGTCCGCGTCGGGCGTCGGCTCCGCGAACCGGAACTCGGTCGCGGGCTCGAAGCCGACCGCGCGCGACTGGCCGAGCCCGGCGACGTTCCACGAGAAGACCATGTTCCGGCAGACGGTCGCGCCGCGCTCGCGCGCCCAGTCGAGCGCGGCCTCCGAGAGCGCGGTCCCGACGCCGAGGCCGCGGGCCGCGGGGTCGACCCGGATCCCCTGCCCCCACGCCTCCCACTCGGAGAGCATGACGCCCTGGATGCAGCCGACGACGGCCTCCGGCTCGCCCGGGGCGGCCGCCCCCGCCCCGTCGCCGTCGACGAGGGTGTCGCCGGGTTGGCGGTCGGCGGCGCTCACGGTCGCGTCACTCTCGGCGACCGCCGCGGGCGGCAGCGTCGCGACGAACGTCCCGGCGTCGGGGTCGTCGGACGCGGCCCACTCGGGGAACACGCGCGGGATGTAGTCGTCGTGGCGCTCGCCCCACGTGTCCCGCGCGAACGCCGCGACCGCGTCGGCGTCGGCGGGGCGCGCCTCGCGGACGGTCACGTCGAACCCGCCGCTCGACGCCGTCATCGCCAGGGCCGCGACTCCTCGGTCAGCTCGCCGGCGAGGTCGCGGCCCATCGCCTCGGCGGGGTCGGACAGGTTCGCCAGCGCCCACATCAGCTTCACCTTCGCGGTGCCGGGGAGGGTGTCGCCCGCCTCGACGACGCCGGCGTCGAGCAGGTCGCGGCCGGTGTCGTAGACGCGGTCGCAGACGCGGCCCGCGAGGCACTGGCTCGTCATCGCGACGACGGTGCCGCCCTCGACGAGCTCCTCGATCCGCGGGATGAGGTCGGTGTGGACGTGGCCGAGCCCGGTCCCCTCGATCACGACGCCGTCCTTGCCGTCGAGGTAGTCCCACGCGGCCGGGTCCATGCCGGGCGTGAACTTCGCGAGCTCCACGTCGGCGTCGAGGTCGGTCGCGGTCGCGAGGTCGGCGTCCTCGTCCGCACCGTCGACGGCCCCACGTCCGCGCGGGAGCGGCTCGCGGGCCCACTCGATGGCTGCGTCGGCCGCGTCGCCGTCGGCGCCCGCCTCGGCCGCGGCCTCGTAGTCGATGCGGCCGAGGGGCTCGGCGTCGACCGTCTCGAAGGCGTCGCGCCGGGAGGTGTGGTTCTTGCGGACGCGCGTGCCGCGGTGGAGCGCGCAGGCGTCGTCGGAGGGGCTCGCGTGCATGCAGACGAGCGTCTCGGCGTGGTCGGCCTTCGCGGCCTCGACCGCACACACCGCGTTCATCACGTTGTCGGAGGAGGGGCGGTCCGCGGAGCGCTGGCTCCCGGTGAAGACGACCGGGACGGGCGAGTCGAGCATGAACGAGAGCGCGGAGGCGGAGTACTGCATCGTGTCCGTGCCGTGCATCACGACGACGCCGTCGGCGCCGGCCGCGACCTCCTCGGCGACCGCCTCGGCGAGCTCCCGCCAGATGGTCGGCTCCATGTTCTCGGAGAGGATGTTGGCGACGACGCGCCCGCGGTAGTTCGCGCGGCCGGCCAGGTCGGGGACGGCGCGCAACACGTCCTCGGCGTCGAACTGGGCGGTGACCGCGCCGGTCCGATAGTCGACGGTGGAGGCGATCGTGCCGCCGGTCGAGATGAGCGACACCGTCGGCAGGTCGTCGTCGAAGGTGATCTCCGAGGCCTCGCCGCCGCCCGCGTCGGCCCCGTCGTCCACGTCGCGGGCGCCGGATTCCAGCACCTCCACGTCGGCCGCGTCGCGGTCGACGCCGACGTTGTACCCCCCGTCGAGCTTGACGACGAGGTGGTCGCGAGTCGTCGAGGGGAGCAGTACGCCCTCGTTCGTGACGTCCCCGCGCTCGACGCGGACGCGATCTCCCGGTTGCATACCACCCGCTTCCCCTGCGGCGGACTTGAATCCAACCGTTCGCGGGTCCCGTCCGCGAGGGCGACCTTGTCAATTGATATCAACGCGTACGGTTCGTAAAATTCATATAGAATCGCTACCCTATGATCGACCGCACACGAGGTGGTCAGCAATGGCCATGCCGACGCCAGCCAGTTCGTGGACGCAGGGGCTCGACTTCCCGAGCCGACTGTTCGAATCGGGTGGTAACGACTACGAACTGTACGAGGAGGACGACGAGTTCGTCCTCACGGTAGAGCTCCCCGGGTTCGACCCCGCGGAGATCACGGCCTCGTGGGACAGCGGCGTCCTCAACATCGCCGCCGAACACGAGGACGAGGAGCGCGGCACGCGCCGGACCTACCACCGCCGGTTCCGCTTCCCGAAGACGGTCGACGAGGACGGCATCGAGGCCGCCTACCAGAACGGTATCCTCACGGTGCGGCTCCCCGCCGTCGTCGACGCCGCGGTGACCGGAACCGAGATCGAGATCGAGAGCTGACGCGTCGACTCTCTCCCGCCGACGCCACGCGTCGACCCTCTCCCGCCGACGCCGACCGGTCGCGGACCGGGTCCCCGGTCGGTGCGCGTCCCCGATCGGCGCGCCTTCCAGTCGGCGCGCCTCCCTCGGTCGATACGCCTTTTATCGGTCGCGAGGACCGTGAGCGCATGGACCGCGACGCGTTCGCCGCCAGCATCGACCACACCGTTCTCGGCCCGGAGACGACGTGGGGGGACGTCGAGACCGTCCTCGACGAGGCCGCCGAGCACGGGATGAACGCCTGTATCCCGCCCTGCTACGTCGCCGAGGCGGCCGACCGCGACGGCGCCCCGTCGACGATCGCGACCGTCGTCGGGTTCCCGCACGGGCAGCACGCGCCCGCGGCGAAGCGCGACGAGGCGGTCGCCGCGTGGGAGGACGGCGCCGACGAGCTCGACCTCGTGATCAACGTCGGTCGCCTGAAGGCCGGCGAGGACGACGCCGTCGCCGCCGAGATCGCCGGCGTCGTCGCCGCGGTGCCGGTCCCGGTGAAGGTCATCATCGAGACCGCGCTCCTGTCCGACGCCGAGAAGCGCCGCGCCTGCGAGGCCGCCGTCGAGGCCGACGCCGACATGGTGAAGACTTCTACCGGGTTCGCCGACGGCGGCGCCACGGTGGCGGACGTAGAGCTGATGAGCGGCTACCTCCCGGTGAAGGCCTCCGGCGGCGTCGGCTCCTACGAGGAGGCGCGGGCGATGCTCGACGCGGGCGCGACGCGGATCGGCGCCTCCTCCGGCGTCGAGATCGTCGAGGGGTACCCCGAGTGACGGCGCCGGGGGGCGGCCCGACCGCGCCCGCTCGGTTTCCGGGGTTCCAGCCGTCCGCCGCTCGCCCGCAGTCGCCCGTTCCCTCGGCGTGAGAATCCCGTCGTGGGCATTTATTACCGGAGCGTCTACGCGGGGGTATGAGTCACTCGCGCGGATCGCCGCGTCCGGACCTCGACACGGCGTTCAAGGCGTTCGGTGCGATCGGCATCCTCATCTCGGTCGCGCTGACCGTGGGCGTGCTCGCCCTCACGGACCCGTTCGGCGAGTACGTCGCCGTCTCGCCGGCGCTGTACGGGAGCCTGCTGTCGGTCGGGCTGCTCGTCGCCGTCAGCTACGCGACGTACGCGCTGCGCCGGCGCTGAGTCGCGCGCTCGGGGAGGCCGGAGCTCCTACCGAGGGGTTAACAGACCGGCGACCGAACCGGGGGGCATGAGCGACGAGTCGGTCGAGGCCGCCGTCGAGCGGTTCCTCGACGAGACCGAGTCCGCGCTGGACGACTACGACCGGGGGTACGCCGACGCCGACGCGACGCTGTCGGTGATACGGACCCGGATGGACGAGCTGGCGGCCGCCGCCGACGGGGACAGCTAGCGAGCTACGGCCCCGCGCCGATCAGCTCCCGGACGCGGGCGACGTGCTCGCCGAAGGCCGGGTCGCCGCGCTCGCGGGGGCGGTCGACGCCGACGTCGACCACCTCGGCGACGCGGCCCGGCTCGGCGGCCATCACGACGATCCGGTCGGCGAGCGTCACCGCCTCGGCGACGTCGTGGGTGACGAACAGCACCGTCTTCCCGGTCGACGCCCACACGTCGAGCAGCTCACGCTGGAGCATCTCCCGGGTCTGCGCGTCGACCGCGCCGAACGGCTCGTCCATCAGGAGCAGTTCCGGGTCGACCGCGAGCGCCCGCGCGATGGCGACGCGCTGTTTCATCCCGCCCGACAGCGACTTCGGGTACGACTCCCGGAACTCCGAGAGCCCGACGAGGTCGAGCATCTCGTCGACCCGCTCCGCGCGCTCGGCCGCGGACCGGTCGCTCCGTTCGAGCCCGAACCCGACGTTCTCCTCGACGGTGAGCCACGGGAACAGGTGGTACTCCTGGAAGACGACGCCCATGTCGGTCGTCGGTCCGGTGACCGGGGTGCCGGCGACTCGGACCTCCCCGTCGGTGGCGTCGGTGAGCCCGGCGATGACCCGGAACAGCGTCGTCTTCCCGCATCCGGACGGGCCGACGAGACAGACGAACTCGCCGCTCTCGACCCCGAAGGAGACGTCGTCGAGCGCGCGGACGGGCGTCCCGTCGCCGTCGTACGTCTTGCCGACGCCGTCGACGACGACCCCGGACTCCCCGGCGGCCGCGCCCGTGCGACCGTCGGCCGTCATCGGCCCGTCGTTCACGCCCGCCACACTAACACCCTCCGCTGGACGGCGCGGAACGCCACGTCGACGAGGAGGTACATCAGGCTCAACACGAGGATGTACGCGATCACCGTGTCGACGAGGAGGTTGTTGCTCGCGCGCAGGATCTCGCGGCCGACGCCCGGCACGCCGAATATCTCGGAGGCGACCACGAGCATCCAGCAGCGCCCGAGGCCGGTCCGGACCCCGGTGAGGATCCCCGGGAGCGACGCCGGGAGGACGACCGACCGGACCATGTCGAGGTCGCCGCGGACGCCGAGCGTGCGGCCCACGTCGAGCAGGTCCTCGGAGATCCCCTCGACGGCCTCGTACGCCGCGTAGTAGTTGATCCAGAAGGCGCCGACGGCGATGATGAACGCCGCGCCCGCGTCGTTGATCCCGAACCACGCGATCGCGAAGCCGATCAGCGCGAGCGGGGGGACCGGTCGGAGCGTCCGCACGAGCGGCGCAGTCACGTCGTCGAGGAGGTCGCTCCAGGAGAACGCGACGCCGGCGGCGACGCCGAGCCCCGTGCCGACGATCGTCCCCGGGACCCAGTGGCGGACGCTCGACGTCAGCGCGGCCGTCATCGTGCCGGACGCGAGCTCCTCGGCGAACGCGTCGGCGACCGCCGCCGGCGACGGCAGCACGTACGCCGGCTGCGTGAGCGAGACCAGGTGCCAGACGACGACGAAGCCGATAACGCCGGCGGCGCCGCGGAGGAGTCGCCGCGGGTCGCCGAGGCCGAGGCCGGCGCGGAGCGCTCCCCCGTCGAACCGGCTACCGGTGTCGGTCGACATCAGAGCGAGTCGTAGATCTCGAAGTCGAAGATCGCCTCGTTCGACAGCTGTGCCTCGATCTGCCCGTTGTTCGCCGCGAACTCCGAGAACACCGGGGTCGCCTCGGCGATCTCCCGGGGGTCGGTGACGAAGTTCGACAGCGGCGAGTCGAGCGCGCGCCGGGCGCGGTCGGCGGGCATCCCGATCCCCGACTCGACGTGCTGGGCCGTCGCGTCCGGGCTCTCGTCGATGAACTCGGTGGCGCGGACGTGCTGTTCGAGGAACTGCGCGGCCAGCGGCGACTCGCGGACCGCGTCGCTCATCAGCGTGACGGCCGCGGGCTGGCCGGGGAGGATCTCGGCGGCGGTCCGGAGCATCGTGACGGACGAGCCCTCCTCGGCGGCGATCGTCGGCACCGGCTCCATGATCGAGGTCCCGTCGATCTCGTCGTTCGCGATCGCCTGCCAGACCGCGCTGGCGCCGTTGATCTCGATGATCTCGACGTCCTCGTTCGACTCGGGGTCGACGCCGATCTCCTGGAGCCAGTACCGGAGCAGCACGTCCGGGACGCTCCCCTGCGGGAACGTGCCGAAGCGGAAGGGGCGGCCGTTCGCCTCGGCCCACGTCGCGAACGCGTCGCCGCCCTCGGCCTCGAACGGCTCGTGGAACGACTCCTCGGCCATGATCCCCATCGGCTCGCGGATGTTCGCCGCGGTCACCTGCGCGGGGATCCCCCGGTCGATGACGATCATCGCCGGCACGATCCCGAACATGGCGATATCGATGTCGCCGCCCCCGAACGCCTGAACGATCGCCGGGCCGTCGGTGAACTCCTGCCCCGTGACCTCGGCGTCGATCTCGGAGAAGTACCCCTCGCCCTCCATCACGTACCACTGGAGGTCGGGATAGATCGGCATATGCGCGACCGTCAGCTCGTCGAGACCGCCGCCACCGCCGCCGAGACAGCCCGCGAGCCCGAGCGTCGCGGCGCCGCCCGACGCGGCGAGGACGGACCGACGCGACGTCGGTGCGCGTGTGTCGTACATACGTCGTAAACGGCCGCCGCGGGCAACACCCCCGCGTCACCAGCAACGAAGGCCGATTTCGATGACGGCCGGATTCGGACGGATCGGCCCCGATAGCGCTTCGAGTGTCGACTCGCGCGTGTCAAGTCGAGAACGGTCGTCATCGATTGATGCAACATCTGCGAAACCCGCGGCGTCGACGCGACCGACCCGCCGTCGTTTATGCGATCGGCCGCCAACGGGGACGCATGGTCTCGGAGATCTTCGACCCCGACGCGTGGGAGCGGGTGACGGACGAGTTCGACGACGTCACCTATCACCGCGGCGTCGACGTGCCGGTCGTCCGGATCGCGTTCGACCGCCCCGAGGTCCGGAACGCGTTCCGGCCCGGCACCGTCGACGAGCTGTACGCCGCGCTCGACCACGCGCGCAAGCAGGCGGACGTCGGCTGCGTCCTGCTCACGGGGAACGGCCCCTCGGAGGAGGACGGCGGCTGGGCGTTCTGTTCCGGCGGCGACCAGTCGGTCCGCGGCGGTTCCGGCTACGAGTACCGCGACGGCGACGAGGCGGGCGACGGGGACGACCCGCTCGTCAGGGAGGCGCGCGCCGGCCGGCTCCACATCCTGGAGGTCCAGCGGCTGATCCGGTTCATGCCGAAGCCGGTCGTGGCGGTCGTCCCCGGCTGGGCGGTCGGCGGCGGTCACTCGCTCCACGTCGTCTGCGACCTGACGCTCGCGAGCGACGAGCACGCGAAGTTCCTCCAGACCGACCCCGACGTCGCCTCCTTCGACGGCGGGTTCGGGTCCGCCTACCTGGCCAAACAGATCGGTCAGAAGAAGGCCCGCGAGGTGTTCTTCCGCGGCAAGACCTACTCCGCCGCGGAGGCCGCGGACATGGGGATGGTCAACGAGGCCGTCCCGCACGAGGAGCTGGAGGACGTCGCGCTGGAGTGGGCCGACGAAATGACGGAGAAGTCGCCGACCGCGATGCGCATGCTGAAGTACGCGTTCAACATGACCGACGACGGCATGGTCGGGCAGCAGGTGTTCGCGGGCGAGGCGACCCGCCTGGCGTACATGACCGACGAGGCCCAGGAGGGCCGAGACGCGTTCTTAGAGAAGCGCGAGCCGGAGTTCCGCGACTACCCCTGGCACTACTGAGTCGGCCGTCGACCGCGCTCCGGAGGCGCGACCCACGCGCCACGGTTTAACCGCCGCCACGCCAACGGGCGCGCATGGAGAAGGTGACCCTCGCGGACGCGTTCGCGTCGATCGACGAGCGCTGGGACCCGCGCCTCGCCGGCGAGCTGAACGGACAGGCCGTGAAGCTCGCGAAGGCCGAGGGCGAGTTCGTCTGGCACAGCCACGCCGACGCCGACGAGCTGTTCCTCGTCACCGAGGGGCGCCTCCGGATCGAGTTCCGCGATCGCGACGACGCGGTCCTAGAGGAAGGCGAACTGCTCGTCGTCCCCCGCGGGACCGAGCACCGCCCGGTCGCCGAGCCGGAAGCGAACATCCTCCTGTTCGAGCCGGCCGGCACGCGGAACACGGGCGACGTGGAGAACGAGTTGACCAGGGAGGATCTGGAGCAGGTTGACGACTGAGCCGGGGATTCGCTGTGCGGTGGCGCGTGCCGCCGAGCGCCCAGCGGGCGCGAGGAGCACGCGCGAGGGAGTCAGTCGCCGGAGCGAAGCGACGGCGACTGACGAGGCTGGGGAGGTGTGAGGCTGCGGTGCGGAGCGGTCCGGGGCGGGACTCAAAGGGGCAGCCGCGAGGACGAAGGTGGCCGCAGCAAGCACCGCAGCGAAGGAGCGGAAGCGACTGAGCGAGGCGCGCAGCAAGGCCCCCGAGTCGTCGCGGCTGGGGCTTTGGAGGTCGTCACTGTCGTTCTGGAATCAGGAGTGTATCACCGAGCGGCTGGGGCTTTGGAGGTCGTCACGGCGAGCGGACCGATCGCGATCGGACCGAAGCGAGTGGCGCTGAATCACGCTTGCTCCGCGAGCACCGAGTTGGCGCTCCGGAAGCCCGCTTATTAATGGAAGCCGCGGTCGACGTCGTCCTCGTCGATCAGGTCGTCGAGCTCCGCCGAGAGGAGCGCCTCGGCCTCGTCGAAGGTTTCGGAGAGCTCGTCGAGCTCGTCCGGGCGCCCGTCGAACCGGTAGTCCATCGGGCCGAACGCCGGCGCGTCGATCGCCTCCATCACGTCCTCGAACAGGTGGTCGGGGTCGGTCGGCGCCTCGGCGTGGACCTTCAGCGTCTCGCGGAGCCGCGTCGCGGCGTCCTTCGCCGCCTCCTCGTCCTCGGGCGGCGACCGCACCGCGAACCGGCCGGCGGACTCCTCGTCCGGGAGGAGGGGATCGAGCTCGCCGTCGACCTTGCGAGCGACGCGCGCGCCGACGCCGCGGAGGTCGCGGGGGTTCTTCGCGTACGTCTTGAGGTGGTAGACGCCGACGTTCGGGTGGCCGAAGTAGAGGTCCTCGCCGAGCCCCTCGCGCCGGGAGCCGGCGACGGCCCGCCAGCCGTCCGGGTCGGTCGAGTCGCTCGCGACGTCCGCGAGGATGTCGTCCCAGTCTCGTACGCGCATGTCGGCGTATGGTAGCGGAGAGACGCGCTTGAGCGTGTCGGTCGCGGCGGGGAGCGGACGACGGGATCGACCCCCACCGACAGCGTTTTTCGAGGCCGCCGCCGATGACGGCCGTGAACGTTCGGGGGCCGATCCTCTCCGTCGGGGAGGCGCGGACGGTGTCGACGTCGCACGGGGACCGGGAGCTCCGCGAGCTCCGGGTCCGGCCCGAGCGCGGCGCGGCCGACCCGGTCGACGTGACGCTGTGGGGGAAGTGGGCGGAGACCGCCGAGCACGCCGAGCCGGGGATGGAGCTCCTCATCACTGACGCCGAGGCGGACGAGTTCGGCGGCGAGACGGGGTACGCGACGACGGGCGACTCGTGGGTCGTGCTCGAACCCGACTTCCTCGTCGACGTGACCGGGATCCGGTCGTGGGTGCAGTGCCCGCGGATGTACTACCTGAACAAGCTCTCCGGGATCCCGCTCAACTACCCGGTGGTCAAGGGGACGATCGTCCACGAGGTGTTCGGCGACCTGCTCCGCGGGATGGAGCTGGAGGCGTCGGTCGCGGACCGCGTCGAGGAGGCCGGGCTCGAACTCGGCCTGCTGGGGTACGAGCCCGAGGAGGTCGCCGACGAGGTGCGCCGCAACGCGGCCGCGATCGAGGGGTGGCTCGCGCAGGGAACGCTCTCCGACGAGGACACCTGGCGGTCGGAGTTCACCCTCATCTCGCCGACGTTCGGCCTGAAGGGCCGCGCCGACGCGCTCCGCCGGGGGACCCCGGTCGAGCTGAAGACCGGGAAGAACACCAAGCGCGAGCCGCGCTTCCACGACAAGATCCAGGCGGCCTGCTACGCGCTCATGCTCGACGAGCGCGGCGTCGACCCCGACATCGGGACCTTGCTGTACACGAAGAACACCGCCCTCGACCGCAACGAGGAGTCGGGCGACCTCGCGCCCGCCAAGGAGTTCTCGGTGGGCCGGGGCCTCTTGGAGTTCGTCGTCCGCGAGCGCAACGCCCTCGCGGCGATGGAGTGGCGCGCGCTCAACGAGCCCGGCGAGCGCCCGACCGTCCCGACCGGGTACGAGGCCGACGCGAAGTGCGAGTACTGCTTCGAGCAGGACACCTGCATGGTCGTCTCGGGCCGCCTCGACCAGGAGTCGAAGGCGGAGTCGGTCGGGACGCCGGTCCCCGACGCGGAGCGCGACTACTTCGACCGCTTCTACGTCGCCCTCGAAGAGGAGCGCCGCGAGACGCACGCCGAGTACCGGAAGCTGTGGGAGCAGACCCCGGAAGAGCGGGCGGCCGACGACCGCGCGCTGATCGACCTCGAACCGGTCTCGCAGACCGAGATCGACGACGCGCGGTGGGAGCTGCGCGCCCGCAAGCCCGACGACGCCGTCTCGAAGCTCCGCGAGGGCGACGTGGCGCTCGCGAGCGACGGCGACCCCGTGAGCGGCCACGGCGAGCTCGGCCGGATCACCGGGCTGTGCGGCGACGAGGTCGTCGTCGAGACCGACGAGCCGGTCGAGCTCCGGCGGCTCGACGTCTACCCCTCGGAGATCTCGGTCGACCGCTCGCTCACCGCGCTCCACGACGCGATCCTGAAGGGGAGCGACGCGCGCAAGGACGTGCTGTTCGGGCGGCGCGAGCCGGAGTTTCGGGACGCCGCCGACCGTCCGGCTGGAGTGCCGGGGAGCGACGACCCGGACGCCCCCGACGCCTACATCGGCAACAACGACGCCCAGAACGAGGCCGTCGAGCTCGCCGTCGACGCCGAGGACTGCGCGCTGATCCACGGCCCGCCGGGGACCGGGAAGACGTACACCATCGCGCGGACGATCCGCGCGCTCGTCGAGGAGGGGAACCGGGTGCTGCTCTCGGCGTTCACCAACCGCGCGGTCGACAACGCGCTCGAAGCCCTGCGCGATCAGGGCTTCGAGGACGTGCTGCGCGTAGGCACACAGACTGGCGTCCGCGGCGACATGCAGGACGTGCGGCTCGTCCAGCGCGGCGACCCGAACGCGAAGGCCGCCGAGCTGCGCGACGCCCCCGTCGTCGCCGCCACCACGGCGGCCTGCGGCTCCCGGGTCCTCCGGGAGTGCGAGTTCGACGTGGCCCTCGTCGACGAGGCCTCCCAGCTCACGGAGCCGGGCACCCACGCCGCGATCAACCGCGCGGACCGGTTCGTGCTCGTCGGCGACCACGAGCAGCTCCCGCCGGTCGTGCGCGCCGAGAACGACCTCCGAACGTCCCTCTTCGAGCGACTCATCGAGGCGTACCCCGACGCGAGCGTCATGCTCGACCGCCAGTACCGGATGAGCCAGCGCATCCAGGCGTTCGCGTCCGCGGAGTTCTACGACGGCGCGCTCCGCCCGGCGACCCCCGAGGTGGCCGGCCAGACGCTCCGCGACCTCGGCGTCGACCCCGCCGACCTCCCCGACGGGCTCGCGGGCGGCGTCGACTTCGTCGACCCGGACGGGACCCGCGACGGGAACCGGAACGTCCGGGAGGCCGAGCGCGTCGCCGAGGTCGTCGACGCCTACCTCGCTGCCGGCGTCGACCCCGACGACGTCGGCGTCATTGCCCCGTTCCGCGCGCAGGTCGCGGAGATCGGTCGGCGGACGCCGGTCACCGTCGACACGGTCGACCGCTTCCAGGGCTCCTCGAAGGAGGTCATCGTCGTCTCGCTGGTCGCGACCGGTGACCTCGACGGCCCGATCTTCGAGGACCACCGCCGGATGAACGTCGCGCTCACCCGGGCGAGGAAGCAGCTGACGCTCGTCGGCGACGCCGACGCGCTCGTCTCGGAGCCGTTCTACGAGCGCATGCTCGACTGGGCGCGGCGCTGAGGCGGGTATCGGCGCGATTCGTTCATGTCGGTGAGCGACAGCATCGATCGCTTATACACCGGCGCGGTGGCGCGTGCCGATGAGCGCCCGAAGGGCGCGAATCGCACGCGCGAGGGAGTCGCTGGCGGCTGTCGCCGCCAGCGACGAGGTTGGGGAGGCGTGAGGTGCTGTGTGGTTGCGGTCGGGCGGGACTCAAAGGGGCAGCCGGGAGGACGGCGCAGGCGACGCAAGCACCACAACGAGGGAGCGAACACCGTGAGCGACCGAGTGAGGAGCACAGCGAGCGTGCGCCGTCCTCCCGGCTGGGGCTTTGGAGGTGTTTACCGTCGATCCGCAGTCACCGATCGCATAGTACCGAGCGGCTGGGGCTTTGGAGGTGTTCACCACCGGTTCTCTGTCAGTCGCGTTCTGTTATAACTCGTCGACCGCGTCCAGCGCCGCCTCGATGTCGGGGACGTCGAACCACTCGCGGCCGGTGTAGGCGTTCGTCCCGGCGGCGTACATGACCGAGACGGCCTCGACGACCTCGTCGGGCAGCGGGTCGGGCGACTCCTCGCAGAGCTCGCGCCAGTCGTCGATGTCGCGGTCGGCGACCGCCGCCTTCGCGTCCTTCACGGCCTCGACCCAGTCGGGATCGTTCGCCTTGTACCACTGCCGGACGACCTCCTTCGAGACCCCGCGCCCGCCGTACGAGAACCGGTTCTCGTCGAAGGTGCCGACCACGTCGGCGACGCGCAGCTCGCCGTCGGCGTACAGGCACTCGATCTTCCCGTCCTCGTGCGAGAAGCCCGCCGCCTCGGCGCGCTCGGTGACGACTCGGTTCACTTCCCGCGCGAGCGACTCCAGGGCGTCGACGTCGGCGGCGCCCGCGATCCGGTCGGCCTCGGCGCGGGTCAGGTAGCGGTCCTGCTCCTCGTACTTCGTCGAGAACTCCACGACGGGTTCCGGGAGGTCGACCGGCTCGTCGGGCCAGCCGCCGTCGGCGTCGGCCGGGCCGTCCGCCCCGTCGAGCCCGAAGTCGGCGGGGTCGGCGCGTCGGCGCAGGCTGGAGCCGACCGGGACGCGGTTCCGGAAGACCACTTCGAGCGGGACGAGGTAGTTGTCGCCCCCCGCGACGTGGAAGGCGTCGTAGTCGTAGCCCGCGTCGGGGCCCTCGTACGGGAGGTCGGGGACCTGCGTCAGGTCGATCGCCATCTGCGTCGGCGGGGCGGTCGCGTCGGCGAGGGGGACGGCCTCGGGCTCGCTCGCCCCGCCCGCGTCGGCGTCCCGGCTGGGATCCGCGACGCCGCGGTAGTGGGTCGGGACGCCCTCGTCTTCCAGCAGTTCGAAGTTGAACGCGCCCATCGCGCAGAGGCTCGCGCCCTTGCGCGGGATCGCGTCCGGCATCTGCCCCCAGTCGAACACCGAGTACGCGTCCGTGAAGACGAACCGGCCGCGGCCGAGCGCGTCGGCGGTCGCGGGCTCGTCGACGCGGAACTCCTTGACGCTCGTCATACCACAGTCGGCGACCGCCTCCCCCATGAACCTTTCAGTTACGTGTGCACCGCTCGGCTTCGATCGGTCGAACGATCCACGACCGTGCCGTGCTCGCGGCGCGCGCTCGCCGTCTCGGCGCCGCGACCGCATCGAAAGGACCACACCCGTCGCGGGCGCATCGCCGGCCATGCAAGAGGCGCGCGAGGTCGTCGTCCTCCGGTACGGCCACCGGCCGGGACGCGACGACCGCATGACGACGCACGTCGGGCTCACGGCCCGGGCGCTCGGGGCGGACCGCGTGGTGTTCCCCGCCAACGCCGGCCAGTCCGCGGAGACGGTGCGGGACATCACCGACCGGTTCGGCGGCCCCTTCGCGGTGGAACTCCGCGACGACCAGAAGGCGATCGTCCGGGGGTTCGACGGCGTCGTGGTCCACCTCACGATGTACGGCGAGCGCGTCCAGGACGTCGAGGGCGAGGTCCGCGAGGCGGTCCGGGACGGCGAGGACCTCCTCGTCGTCGTCGGCGGCGAGAAGGTCCCGTGGGCGCTGTACGAGCGCGCCGACTTCAACGTGGGCGTGACGAACCAGCCGCACTCGGAGGTCGCCGGGCTCGCGGTGTTCTTGGACCGGCTGTTCGAGGGCGAGGAGCTGGACCGGGAGTGGGTCGACGCCGACCGCGAGGTGGTTCCGGAGCCGACCGGGAAGACCGTGATCGACGCCGGGGAGAGCGACCGCGAGGGGAGCGACGCCGGGGAGCGCGGCGACGACTCGAAGTGACTCCGAGCGTCGTCGGCGCCGTCACTCCTCGTCGAGGGTCTCCAGCCCGGCCGCGCCGTCGACGACCTCCGGCGTCCCGCTCAGGATGCCGCGCAGCCCCGTCATCGGCTCGCCGACCCGAACGCCGTCGGACGTGATGCGGAACTCCCGGATCGTGCGCTCGAAGTCGCTCGTCCGCTTCTTCAGCACGCCGATCGCCTTCCGCATCTCGCCCTGCACCTCCAGGTGCCGGAGGAAGACGATGTTGTCTGCGAGGTAGCTGATGTTCTCGACGGTCGCCTGGAACTGCCCGGTGATGTTGCGCGTCTCGTCGATGAACACCGCGGTCACGCCCATGTTCTTGAGGTAGCGGCCCAGCGCGTGCATCTGCTGGAGCATCATCCCGTCCTCGCCGCGGAGCGTGAGTCGGTACCCCGCGATCCCGTCGACCATCACGATGTCCGCGCCGCGTTCCTCGACCTCCTCGCGGACCATCCGGGCGAACTCCTGTGGCGACCGCTCTAACGCCTCCACCTCGTTCACCCGGAGCGTCCCCCGCTCCAGCATCTCGTCCACCGGGATGCCGACGGCGCGGGAGCGCGTGAGGAACGTCTGCCGGTTCTCCTCGAACAGGTAGATGACGGAGCGCTCGCCGCGCTCGGCCGCCTCCTTCATGAACTGCGTGCTCAGCGTGGTCTTCCCGACCCCGGTGGGCCCGCTGATGATGCTGACCGTGCCGCGTTCGAGCCCGCCGTGGAGCAGGTCGTCGACGCCCTCGATCCCCGACGAGACCTGCTCCGCCGTGAACTCGCCCGTGTGCTTCCCGGGCTGGAGCGCCGGGTACACCTCGATGCCGCCGTCGGTCACGCGGTAGGCGTGGTCGCCGCTCTGCGTCGACGACCCGCGGAACTTCGGCACGTCGATCGTCTTCCCGTACTCCTCCGTGCCAAGCCGGACCGTCCCGTCGGTGATGAACTCCAGGTCGTCGGTCGGCAGCGAGTCGGTGTTCTGGACCGTGAAGACGACGGTCGCGCCCTGATCTTTCAGGAACCGCATGAATCCGACGACCTGCTTGCGGAACTGGTAGTCGTCGGACAGCAGGAACCGGAGCTGCGTCAGCGGGTCGACGACGACGCGGTCCGGGTCGACCGCGGTGACGCCCTCCACGATCCGCTCCGTGAGCGGCTCGCTCTCGACCTCCGAGGGCGCGAACACCTCGTACGACTGCTCCTCGGTGAACACGTCGGCGCTCGGGCTCAGATCGAGGAACTCGATTGCGTCGGTGTCGAAGCCGAGCGCGGCCGCGTTCGCCTTCAGGTCGCGGGCGTCCTCCTCCAGGTTGACGAACAGCGACGTCTCCCCCTCGTCGACGCCCCGCTGGAGGAAGTGGAGGCTCAGGATCGTCTTCCCGCTGCCCGCCTGACCGCGGATCATGTAGCTGCGCTCCGGGATCAGCCCCCCGGACAGTACCTCGTCGAGGCCCGCGATACCGGTCGACAGTCGCTCGGGCAGTGGCTCGGGCATGAGTCCCCGTCCGTGCGCCGGGTAGTTAATAAAAGGGGTAACTCTTAGTGGCAGTGCGTTCACCGTTCACGAGCAATGGATACGGGCCCAGACGGGCTCGCCGGCGGCACGTCCTCCGAAGGCGGCGGGGCCGATCCGGCCTCCGGGGAGGCCGCCGCCGGTGCCGCCGATCGGACCGACGACGACCTCCCGGCGGGAGCCGCGCCTGAACCGGACGCTGACCCCCGCGTGCTGCTGTTCATGCGCCCGGGACGCGACCGGGAGCTGGTGGCCGAAGCGCTGAGCGACCGGTTCCGGACCGACGCGACGACCGACGTCGAGGCGCTCGACTCGACGTTCGACTGCTGCGTCTTCGACGCCCACGAGTTCAACCGGGTCGCCGGGTCGATCCAGCGGCGCCGGGAGCTGGCGGCGCCCGTCTTCCTCCCGTTCGTCCTGCTCGTGAGCGACGACACGGCGGGGCCGACGACGGAGAACACCTGGGACTACGTCGACGACATCGTCGAGCTGCCGGTGCGGAAGCGGGCCCTCCGCACCCGGATCGGGAACCTCGTCGAGCGCCGCCGCACCTCGCTCCGGCTCGCGGCGCGGGAGCGGAAGCTCGAGGAGACGGTCGAGGACCTCCGACTGAAGGAGCGCGCGATGGACGAGGCGCCGGTCGGGATCACGATCGCGGCGGTCGACGAGGACGGCGAGGGCGACAACCCGCTCGTGTACACCAACGACGAGTTCCGAGAGCTCACCGGCTACGGCTCCGAGATGTTCGGCGTCGACTGCCGGTTCCTGCAGGGCGAGGACACCGACCCGGAGACGACCGCGACGCTCCGGGCGGCGATCGACGAGGAGCGGCCGGTCGGGGTCGACATCCTGAACTACCGGCGCAACGGCCAGAAGTTCTGGAACCGGCTCACGATCTCCCCGATCCGCGACGAGGAGGGGGAGGTCACGCACTTCGTCGGGTTCCAGACGGAGATCACCGACCGAAAGATCCGGGAGCGCCGCCTGGAAGTGATGAACCGCGTGCTCAGTCACAACCTCCGGAACAAGATGAACCTCATCTCGGGGTACACGGAGCTCGTTCGCCGGGCGGTCGACGACGGCTCTGACGAGGCGCTCGACGCGCTGGCGGTGATCGACGAGACGGCGGACGACCTGATGGGGATCGCGGCCGCGGTCCAGAAGCTCGACCGGACGCTGTCGGGGCCCGCCTCGACCGAGGAGGGCGTCGCGCTCCGCGACCACCTGATCGAGCTGCGGTCTCGGATGCGGGACCGGTACCCCGAGGCGGCGATATCGTTCGCCCTCCCCGACGGCGACCCGCTCGAAACGACGGCGGTCGGCCTGCTGACGGCGATCGAGGAAGCCGTGGAGAACGCCGTCAAGCACAACGACGACCCGGAGCCGCGCGTCGAGGTCCGCGTCGAGCGGGAGTCGGCGGAGTGGATCGCGGTCGAGGTCGCGGACGACGGCCCCGGGATCCCGGACCACGAGACGCAGGTGCTCGACCACGGCGAGACGTCGCTGAACCACGCGGACCGGCTGGGGATCTGGCTGATCTACTGGGTCGTGGCCAAGGCGGGGGGGGAGTTCGCGATCGACACGTCGAGCGAGGGGACCACGGTCCGGCTGGTCGTCCTGACGCACCCATGACGGGGGTCGGCGTCGGGCGCCCGGGGCGACGCCGAGGCGCGCCCGGCGACGAGTCTCAGAGCGACCGCTTCGACCGCAGCAGCGCCAGGCGGAAGCGGGCCTCCTGTCGGCTCGTCCCGCGCACGCGACCCGTCTCGGCGTCCGCCATCGAGGCGAGCGACAGCCGGTCGAGCAGGGGGGGCCAGTCGGCGGCGCCGGCCGCCTCGCCCGCGAACGCGACCGCGTTCCCGAGCCCGTCGCGCTCGGCGGTCCCGAGGCGCGCCACCGCGGCGTCGGCGTCGCGGCGACCCCCGCCGACGTAGAGGCGGTCGCCGACCGCGGCGGGGACCCACGCCGGCAGCAGGAGCAGCCACAGCAGGACCCCGGCGATCGTGTACGCCCGCGGCGGGACCCGGTCCTCCTCGGGCTCGTACCCGTGGATCCGGTTGACGCGCCGGTCGGCGGCGCTCCGGTCGGTGCGCCGCCCGACGAGCACCGTCGCCAGCAGCGCGACCGTCTCGACGAGCGCCAGCGCCGGCAGCAGGGCCGTCGTGACCGCCGCCTCCCGGGTCCGGAGCCGGACGAGCGCGTGGCGGAGCGCGGCGTCGCGGTCGGCCGCCGGGAGGGCGAGCAGCCGCGTCGAGACGACGAGCCGCGCGCCCCGGTAGCCGTCCGCGACGGCGACGTTGGCCGCGTCGGCGCGGACGACCGTCACCGCCGGGGCGTCGACGCCGACCGCCTCGGCGAGGGTCGAGACGCGGTCGTCGACGAAGGCGCCGTGGCGGTCGTCGACGTCGGCCTCGGGGAGCCGCGCGATCCGGCGGTCGACGAGGACCGGGCCGAGGAGCGCCGAACCGCCGGGACCGAGGACGACCGCGGCGAGCGCGGCGGCGACGACCGGGGGGATCCCCCCGAGGGCGGCGGGAGCGAGGACGCCGAGACCGGCGGGACCGAGGAGGGCGGCGAGGGGGACGAGCGGCGCGGCGACGAGCAGCGCCGGGACCGCCGCGAGCGCGAGCGCGCCGACCGCCCGCCTGAGGCGCACCCGTCGCCCGAAGTCGGGTCGGTCGCGCGGGTCGTCGGAGTCGCGCATCACGCACGGGTGGTGCGAGGGGCCGCGTAAAGCTCTGCCGGAGCCGTCGGCGGCTCCGCGGCGCCCGTCCCGGTCGCGGAGCGTCCCCCCGCGCGACGAGCGCCGCCGGGGCCGGCGGAGCCGGTCGACGGTGGCCCTTTCGGAGCTTTTAACCCGATTCCACCACCAGTTTCGCGTAATGGCTTTTGAGGATCTACTGAACGACCCCGTCATCCAGAAGTACCTCCACGAGCTGGTGGGGCCGACGGGGATGCCGGTCGCGGCCGCGCCGCCGGACGGCGAGGTCACTGACGAGGAGCTGGCCGAGGAGCTCGGCTTAGAGCTCAACGACGTCCGCCGCGCGCTGTTCATCCTGTACGAGAACGACCTCGCCACCTACCGCCGGGTGCGCGACGAGGACTCCGGGTGGCTCACGTACCTCTGGACGTTCCACTACGACAACATCCCGGAGAACCTCGAAGAGGAGATGTACCGCCTGCTCGACGCCTTGGAGGACCGCGAGGAGTACGAGCGCACCCACGAGTTCTACCTCTGTGAGGTGTGTTCGATGCGCTTCGAGTTCGGCGAGGCGATGGACTTCGGCTTCGAGTGCCCCGAGTGCGGCTCGCCGCTCGAAGCGATGGACAACGACCGGCTCCGCGAGGCGATGGGCCGGCGCGTCGAGGAGCTGCGCGACGAGCTCAACGTGGACGTGACGGGCTGATGGTCGTCCTCGCAACCAAGTGCTACGTCGAGGGCGACGCCCGCGACCGCGCGCTCGACGGCATGGACTCGCTCGTCGCCAACGACGTCGGCGAGCTGAGCGTCGACTGGCACGTCGGCGTCCGCGGCGACGGCTTCGTGCAGGTGGACGTGAGCGGCGAGGACGCCGCGGTCGCCCGCAACGTCCTCGCGGAGACGTGGGGCGAGATCGTCGCCCACGACGGCGGCCTCGAAGCGGGCGGGGAGTACGTCGGGACCCTCGAATCGTGGGACGACGACGGGTTCGTCCTCGACGCCGGCGTCGAGGTGCGGATCCCCGCCGACGAGATCGGCCTGGGTCGGGGCTCCCCCGAGCAGGTCGTCGAGCGGTTCGGGCTGGTCCAGCACCTCTCCATCCGGTTCGTCTACGGCGGCGACGCCGGCGACCCGGACGCCGAGCCGAGCCGCCTCGCGGACGCCGAGCGCGACCGCCTGTACGACTGGCAGCGCGGGAACGGCCGGGTCAACGTCAATTCGGCCACCCGCGGCGAGGTGCGCGCGACGGTGAACCGCGCGGGCCACGCGCAGGACATCGTCACGGTCGAGCGACTCGGCCTCCTCGAACAGAGCATCGTCTGTACGGAGAACACCGACCCGCCGGGACTACTCGCTGCGATCGGCTCGTACCTCCCGGCCGAGATGCGCTGCGTCGTCTGAACCCGTGAACAAACGCTTCGCCCTCGCGGTCGCCGTCGTCGCGCTGCTCGCGGTCAGTGCCGGCTGTCTCAACTACGTCAACGACGGCGGCGAGGTCGCGAACGAGACCCTCGACGCGGAGCCGCCCCACGAGTACGACTTCGACACGGAGCGCGACGCCGCGTTCAACCTCTCGACGGGGAATCGGTACACGGCGGTGTACGACGTCTCCGGGGTCGAGGAGCTCAGGCTGTACAGGCAGACGCCGTACGCGGGCGACCAGCCGCTGGAGTTCGAGGCGTTCCGGTACCGGACCGCCGACGGCGAGGTGCTCAACGGCACCGAGTTCCGCGCCCGCGGCGGCGAGGTCGACCGCACGCCCGACGAGACGTGGGTCCGCTTCCCCGAGGGGACGGGCGAGGGACGGGTCGCCTTCTCGGCGGCCGGTTCGCCCCGGCGGTTCACCACGCTGGCGTACGTCGACGGGTCCTACGCGGTGACGCTCCCGCCCGGGTTCAGCACCGACTTCCCGGTCGTGGGGCACGTCGCGCCGCGCGACTACGAGGTCGAGACGGTCGACGGCCGCGACCGGATCACCTGGGAGTCGGTCGAGGGCGGGTCGGTCGTGGTCCAGTCGTACCGCGAGACCGACCTGCTCGTCTTCGGCGTGATCCTCGCCGTCGCGGTCGTCGCGGCGGTCGTGGGAGTCGCGTACTTCCGTCGCCAGCTGGAGGCGCTCAAGGAGCAGCGCCGGGAGCTGGGACTCGGCGTGTACGACGACGACGAGTAGCCGGCCCCCGAGTCCCCCTGGGCCGCTCTCGGACGGAGGCCGGCCGACGCGCCGAACGCGGACGCTTTTGAGTACGCGTCGCCTTGTCGGGGGTATGAACGCCGCCGTCGTCACCGTCGGGGACGAGCTCCTCGTCGGCGACACCGAGAACACGAACGCGACGTGGCTCTGCGACCGGCTCGACGAGCGCGGGGTCGTCGTCCGCCGGGTGACGGTCGTCCCCGACGAGGTCGGCGAGATCGCGCGCGTCGTCAACGAGTACCACGCCGAGTACGACGCGGTGGTCGTCACCGGCGGGCTCGGCCCGACGCACGACGACGTGACGATGGACGGGGTCGCGGCGGCCTTCGGTCGGGAGCTCGAACGGAACGAGGAGGCCGCGGCGTGGCTCGCCGAGCGCGGGTACAGCGCCGACGACCTCGCGGCGGAGACGACGCACCTGCCGGCCGGCTGCCGGCCGCTCGCGAACGAGGCCGGCGTCGCGCCGGGCGCCGTGGTCGAGTCGGTGTACGTCCTGCCCGGCGTGCCGACCGAGATGAAGGCGATGTTCGAGTCGGTCGCCGACGAGTTCGAGGGGACGCCGACCCACACCGTCACGGTCGACGTCGACGAGCCGGAGAGCGCCCTGCTCGACCGGTTCACGGAGCTGCAGGAGGCGTTCGACGTGAGCGTCGGCTCCTACCCGGGCGAGAGCGTCCGGGTGAAGATCACGGCGACGAGCGCGGCGGAGGCCGAGCGCGCCGCCGAGTGGGTACGGGAGCGGTCGACGCTGGTCGAGTCGGAGTGAACCGACCGGCGCGCGACGCGGCGAGGAGGGGAGGGGCGGTCGGACACGGCGGGACGGCTACCGGTAGAGGTACGCGAGCCACACGGCGGTGACGGCGAAGCTCGCGAGGAGCACGGCGATCGCGGTGGCGGAGATCGGAAGCGGCTCGGTCACGGCGGCTTCGAGGAGCATACCCCGAGGTTGCTCCGGGGGCGTCTTAAGTATTGAACTTCGGGGCTCGGCGGCGGTCGAGGCGGTCGGTCCCCTCGCCCGCCGGCGAGCCTCGTCGCCCGCGGGTTCCGGCTCGGCCCGGCTGGCGAGACGCGCCCGCTTAAGTTTCCGCCGCCGTAGGTCGGACCATGCACGTCGGCTTCGTGATGAACCCGGTCGCCGGGATGGGGGGCCGCGTCGGCCTCAAGGGCACCGACGGGAAGGTCGCGGAGGCGGTCGCTCGGGGCGCGGAGCCGCGGGCGCCGGACCGCGCGCGGCGAGCGCTGGAGCGCCTCGCGGCGGTCGCGCCGGAGACCGCGATTTCGGTCGCCGCCGACCCGATGGGCGAGGGGTCGGTCAGGGACGCCGGCTTCGACCCGGTCCGCGTCGTCGACCCGTTCGATGGCGACCCGACCGACGACGCGACCGACTCGACCGGCGACGGCGACCGGCCCGGTCCCACGGAGACGACCGCCGAGCACACCGCGCGCGTCGTCAGGTCGTTCGTCGGGGGCGACGGGACGGAGGGCGGCGACGACGCGACCGCCGATCCGGTCGATCTGGTCCTGTTCGTCGGCGGCGACGGCACCGCGACGGACGTGGCGGCGACGCTGGAGGCGGCGGGCAGCGAGGTCCCGATGCTCGGCGTCCCCGCCGGGGTGAAGGTGTACTCCTCCGTCTTCGCCGTCTCGCCGGAGGACGCGGCCGAGGTCGCGGCGGCGTTCTCGCGCACCGAGCGCCGCGAGGTGATGGACATCGACGAGGACGCCTACCGCGAGGGGGAGGTCCGCCCGGAGCTTCGCGCGGTCGCGCGCGTCCCCGTCGCCGACGACCTCCAGTCGTCGAAACAGACCGCGAGCGGGACCGTCGAGTCGCTCGCCGAGGGCGTCGCCGACGACATCCGCGAGCGCGACGGCGAGGGCGTCACCTTCGTGCTCGGGCCGGGGTCGACCGTCGGCGCGATCAAGGACGAACTGGGGTTCGAGCCGTCGCCCATCGGCGTCGACGTGTGGCGCGACGGCGAGGTAGTCGCGCTGGACGCGACGGAGTCCGAGATCCTCGACGCGCTCGGCGACGAGAACGTCGTCGTCGTCTCGCCCATCGGCGGGCAGGGGTTCGTCTTCGGCCGCGGGAATCCGCAGCTGTCGCCGGCCGTGATCCGGCGCTGCGACCTCCGGATCGTCGCCTCGCGGGCGAAGCTCGACGACGTGCGCGCGCTCCGGGTCGACACCGACGACCCCGAGCTCGACGCCGAGCTCGCGGGGTGGGTCCGGGTCCGCGTCGGGAAGTTCGAGACGCGGATGATGAAGATCGCGTGAATCGCGATCGGGAGAAGGGAGCCGGGAACAACCGTAGATCGAGATCCCGGCGGCAAGCGGGATACGCAGAACTGCGGTGGCGCGCGCCTCCGAGCGGCCGCCATCGGCGGCCGCGAAGGAGCGCCGCGCGAGGGACGCGGCGACCGAAGGGAGCCGCGAGGCTGGGGAGGTGCGAGGTGCTGTGTGGGCAGAGCGGGGCGGGACTCGAAGGGGCAGCCGCGAGGGCGGCCCAGGCGACGCAAGCACTGGAAGGAGCGAACGAAGTGAGTGACTGAAGCGCGTGGTTCGAGAGAGCGAAGCTCTCTCGTCATCACGAAAGGCGCTCCGCGCCTTTCGAACGACAGCGAGCGTGCGTCGCCCTCGCGGCTGGGGCTTTGGGGGTTTTCTCCGCCGATCCGTAATCGACCACGTATCGCCGAGCGGGCGATACTCTGGATGCGTTCTCCAAGTAGTGTGTTCGATCACAGACACGCCAGGGAGCTCAGCGCGGGACCAAATCCGATATCCGTACCATCGTCCCTCGTTCACGATTCATCGACGAACTCGTGCGCCACGTTCTCACGCACAAGCGAACGGTTTTTGCGTCGACCGACGGGAGGAGACGTATGGACGAGGACACCCCCGATGAGACGGGGCCGTCGGCGGCGGGCGGTCCCCCCGACGAGACGGCGGGGTCGCCCCGCGCCGACGGCGGGACGGAACGCGCGGACGGACCGGCCGAGGAGGTCGCGCTCGACCCGTGGGGGTCGGCGTCGGTCGGCGACTACGCGGACCTCTTCGAGGAGTTCGGCATCGAGGCGTTCGACGACGTCGCCGACGACGTGGTCGACCCGCACTACCTGATGCGCCGCGGCGTCATCTTCGGGCACCGCGAGTACGACGCGGTCGCCGAGGCGATGGCGAACGACGAGCCGTTCGCGGCGCTCTCCGGGTTCATGCCCACCGGCGACCCGCACATCGGCCACAAGCTCGTCTTCGACGAGATCATCTGGCACCAGGAGCAGGGGGGCGACGCCTTCGGCCTGATCGCCGACCTGGAGGCCCACTCCGCGCGCGGCATGTCGTGGAACGAGATCGACGAACACGCGCGCAACTACCTCCTGAGCCTCCTCGCGCTCGGCTTCGACGCCGAAGCGGGCGAGATCTACCGCCAGTCCGACAACCGCGAGGTGCAGGACCTCGGCTTCGAGCTCGGGTCGAAGGCGAACTTCTCGGAGTTCGAGGCAATCTACGGCTTCGACGGCGAGACCAACATCTCCCACATGCAGAGCGTCGTCACCCAGACCGCGGACATCCTCTACCCGCAGCTCGTCGACGAACCGAAGCCGACGGTCATCCCGGTCGGCCCGGATCAGGACCCCCACGTCCGGCTGACGCGCGACCTGGCGACCCGCGTGCGCTACTTCAAGGTGACCGAGGCGTTCGCGAGCTTCGAGCTCGACGACGCGGAGCGACAGCTGGTCCGCGCCGCCTACGACGCGCTCGCGGCCGAGGGCGCGAGGGACGACGGCGAAATCGACGACGCCGAGACCGACGTGCGCTGCGAGGACGCCGCCGCGTGGCTCGCCGACTACGAGCCGCCGGCGCCCGCCGACGCGGGCGAGGCCGACGGAGACGCCCCCGACACCCCCGACCTCGCGGCGGCCAAGCCGACCGCCCTCGACAAGCTCCGGGCGGGCGGCAAGGAGCCGCTCCGGCCCCGCGTGCGCTTCTTCGACCGCAACGCCACCGACGAGGCGTTCGAGGCGCTGATCGAGGCGGTCGACGGCGAGAAGCGCGTCTTCGAGGGCCACGTCGACGCCTTCGACCTCACCCGCGGGGAGGCCGAGTCGGTCGCTCGCGAGGTCGAGATCGACCACGGCGGGTTCGGCTTCCGGCAGCCCTCCTCGATCTACCACCGGTTCATGACCGGGCTCACCGGAGGGAAGATGTCCTCGTCGATCCCGGCGAGCCACATCTCCCTGCTCGACGACCCCGAGGACGGCTACGACAAGGTGAAGGCGGCGACGACCGGCGGCCGCGACACCGCCGAGAAGCAGCGCGAGCTCGGCGGCGAGGCCGACGAGTGCCCCGTCTACGAGCTGTACGCCTACCTGCTCGCGGGCGACGACGACGAGCTCACCAAGACCGTCTACGCCGAGTGCGTCAACGGCGAGCGCCTCTGCGGCGGCTGCAAGGAGCAGGCCGCCGAGCTCATGCGAGAGTTCCTCGAAGACCACCAGGAGAAGCGCGAGGAGGCCGAGGAGCTCCTCGCGGAGCTCGACATCGACCTCGACTCCGACCGGCGCGGCACCGGCGGCGAGCACTGACGGGGTCGCCGGCGCGGTCCGTCGTCGGAGCCTACAGCTCCCGTTTCGCGTACGTCCCGATAACGCCGCCGACCGCGCTGAGAGCCATCACGAAGCCGAACGCGACCGCGACGATCCCGAGGACCACCGCGCCGCCGCCGATCGCCACGCCGGGTTCCGGGGCGACCGGAACCAGGAACAGGAACAGGAGGAGGATCCCGAGCGCGGGGAGCGAGGCTATCGCGCCCGAGATCGCGCCGACCCGGAGGCCGTCGCTCGTCTCGCCGCCTTCGAGGTACCCCGCCGCCGCGCCGCCGAGCACGGGCGAGACGCCGGTGAACGAGAGCAGGACCGTCGCGACCGCGCCGATCAACGCGTTGAGGTATGTGTTTCCGGTCACGGAGTGATTGTCACCGTTACCGGGTATAATCCTCCGGGACGAGACGGCGACCACCCGGCCGCGTACTCGCCCGCGCTTCCCCGTGACGGCGCGCTCCGAGCCGATAGTTTATGAGGCGGGCGGTACCTGTCACGAGTATGACCGAGCAGGAGACGATCCACGTCGCGGACGTCAGCGAGGGGATCGGCGGCGACGCGACGGCGGATCCGGGAACGCCGGTGGAGCTCCCGGTGGTCGACGTGCTCACCGGCCGGTCCTTCATCACGGGGAAGAGCGGGTCCGGTAAAAGCAACACCGCCTCCGTCGTGATCGAGAATTTGCTATCTAACGGGTTTCCCGTCATGATCGTGGACACTGACGGGGAATATTACGGCCTTAAGGAAGAATACGAAATTCTACACGCCGGCGCCGACGACGAGTGCGACATCGTCGTCTCCCCGGAACACGCGGAGAAGATCGCCGAGCTCGCCCTGGAGCAGAACGTTCCGATCATCCTCGACGTCTCCGGCTACCTGGAGGAGGAGACCGCGAACGAGCTCCTCTTGGAGGTCGTCAGACAGCTGTTCGCGAAGGAGAAGCGCCTGAAGAAGCCCTTCCTGCTCGTCGTCGAGGAGTGCCACGAGTACATCCCCGAGGGCGGCGGGATGGACGAGACGGGGAAGATGCTGATCAAGGTCGGCAAGCGCGGCCGGAAACACGGTCTCGGCGTCGTCGGGATCAGCCAGCGCCCGGCCGACGTCAAGAAGGACTTCATCACCCAGTGCGACTGGCTCTGCTGGCACCGGCTCACCTGGGACAACGACACGAAGGTCGTGGGGCGCATCCTCGGCTCGAAGTACGCGAACGCGGTCGAGGACCTCGGCGACGGCGAGGCGTTCCTGATGACCGACTGGGACGAGTCTATCCGCCGGATCCAGTTCCACCGCAAGGAGACGTTCGACGCGGGTGCGACCCCCGGGCTGGACGACTTCGAGCGCCCGGAGCTGAAGTCGGTCTCCAGCGACCTCGTCGGCGAGCTCCAGTCCATCTCCGACGAACAGGAGCGCCGCGAGTCCGAGATCGCCGACCTCAGGCAGGAGCTCGACAGGAAGGACCGGCGGATCGCCGAGCTCGAACGCGAGCTGGAGGAGGCGCGCGACCTGAGCAGCATGGCCGACCAGTTCGCGCAGGCGCTCCTCGGGAAGGCCGAGGCACCCTACCGCGAGGGCCGCGGGCGACCCGCGGTCGGCGGCGGAACGTCCGCGGCCGACGGCGGGGGCGGTAGCGGGGGGAACGACGGGGACGAGAGCGACGGCGACGACGACCAGTCCGTCCTCAAGTCGTACGACGAGGCGGTCGCCGCGACCGCGGACGGCGACGGGGGCGCGGACGCCGACACCGCTGTCGACGCCGGCGACACCGTCGGCGACGCCGGCGACGCCGCCGAGGAAGCCGGTGAGGTCGACGACACCGCCGACGACCTCGCCGACACCGACGCGCCTCCGGACGACGTCGAGCCCGTGACGCGCGCCGACGTCGCCGAGAGCGCCCTCCGCTTCGACGACGCCGTCGAGCTCGGCACCCGCGAGGCGGTCATCGAGGAGCTCCGCGGCCGGATCGAGGCGCTTCCGGAGCTGTCTCGCGGGATGCTCCGCCACTACCGGCGCGAGGGCGTCAGCGAGCCCGTCGCCGCCCACATCGACGCCGGCGGCGACGGCGACTCCGGGCACGCGTACAGCCGTCACCGCCCGATCCGGCGGGCGGGACTGATCCGCCACGCCGGTCGCGGACACTACGCCTACGCCGTCCCCGACCTGATCCGCGAGGCGTACGCCGACCGGCTCGACGAGGAGAGCGTCCGCGAGATCGTCAGGGCGGTCGAGACCGCCTTCGTCCCGCCGGCCGAGCGGAGCTATCCCCCGGACGCGGACCCGGCCGAGGTCGAGTCGGACCGGAGCCCGGAGGCCGACGTCGCCGACGCGGAAGCGGTCGACGGTGTCGCCGACGCGGAGGCGACCGAAGACGCGGCCGAGGGGGACGGAAGCGCGGCGGACGCCGCCGACCGATCGAGCGCGAGCGGGCTGAGCGACGCGGCGCGACGGCTCGCCGACCGCGGCCGGACGGCGGACGAGTGAGGTGCGAGTCGAGCGGATGGACCGACGGCTCCCCGTGGTCGCGCTCGGCTCGTTCTGCTGCTCGGCCGCGGGTGTCGCGGCGCTCAAGACCGTCGAGCCGGGGACCGCGACGCTCGGACTCCCGCAGCTCGCGGTCGGAGTCGTCGCGTGCGCCGCGCTCCTCGCGGTCCTCGGCGGCGGGCTCCCGGCCGCGTGGGTCGTCGCGTTCGGGCTGTCCGCGGGGTTCGGCGTCCACCTCGGCGGGATCGGGATCAGCGGCGAGACGCCCGGGATCGCCTTCCGGCTGGCGTGGGCGGCCGTCGTCGGGACCGCCTCCGCGACGGCGCTCGGCCTCCCCGGCGGGGCGATCGGCCTCGGGCTCCGACGGACGATCCGGCGGTTCGGGGACGGGGAGGCGGCCTCGGAGTGAGGTCGGAGCGAGGTCGGGCCCGACGGCGGTCGGACCCGACGGCGGGGCTCAGAACGGGACCGAGAGGTACTCGCTCGGCACCGCGTTCCGCGCGGTCACCTGCGGGTCGACGACCTGACTGATCTCGAGGCCGCCGACGAGGCTGGAGAACAGGTACGCCTCGGTCCGGGAGAAGCCGTGCTCGTGCGCCAGCAGCCGCACGACGTCGCGGTTGGCGAGTTCGACCGCCTCCTCCATCGTCGCGGCGCTCGCGACCGTCTTGACCGCGTCGCCGGTGTCGACGAGCGGGCGGTCGAGCGGGACCGGCGGGTCCTCGATCACGGAGAGCGTCACGTCGATCTCCGTGCCGATCTCGGCGCCGGTCCCGCACATCTCGCCGTCGGCCATCGCGGCCTTCGAGTCGCCCATCGCGAGCATCGCGCCCTCCTGGAAGACGGGGAAGTACGCGGTCGTCCCCGCCGTCATGTCCGTGGTGTCGAGGTTGCCGCCGTGGTCGTCGGGCGTGAGCGTCGAGACCGACTCCTCGGCGGTGGCGACGCCGATCGTCCCGATCACCGGGTCGATCGGGACATCGATCCCCTCGAACTCGATCCGGCCCCCGGCCCCGTCGCCCTCGCCGTCGACCTCGGTGATCCGCGTCGCCGGGTGTTCGATGTCGGGGTCGTCCTGCAGGAGGCCGAACCCGGGCGCCGTGATGACGCGCCCGCGGTCCTCGGCGACGCGCACCGCTTCGATCTCGACCGCGAGCACGTCGCCGGGACTCGCCCCCTCGACGGCGATCGGGCCGGTCGCGGCGTTCACCTCCTCCGGGATCGCGTCCAGCAGGTCGTCGTCGCTCTGGATCGCGCCGTTCAGGCTGTCGATCGTCTCGATCGTGAGCGACTCCCCGTCGGCGGCCTCGTAGACGGGCTCCATCTCGGGCGCGAACTCGTAGACGTGGCCATCGCGGTGAGAGACCAGCTCTCGTGACATATCGGCTTCGACTCCGGAGCGCGAGAACAAAAATCCCCGCACGGACGCGCTCGACGACCGCCGTCGTCGCGTTCACGGCTTCGCGGAGGGACGAACCGTATCCGTTCGAGGTGTCCGTCGCGGCCGCCGAGCCGCCGCTTCGAGCGGACTCGGTCGCGCTCTGCGGTCAATTCACACGGTCGGATTCGCGCGGTGTCCGTCGGGCGTCGTATTGATACCAGTCTCGGCTCCGTGCCGGCGGCCCGTGTGGAGGAGGCCGACGCGGCGATCGAATACAGCCTCGGTCTGAGAGAGCCCTAGCGACTCTCCCGCTGCTCCACCTTGTTCAACTCGATCAGCAGCCGGAAGATCGCCTTCACGAGGTTGGCGTCGACGTCGAACTGCTCGGCGTTCTCGCCGGCGCGCTCCATCACGCGCTCCTCCTGTCCCTCGTCGGTGGTCGGGAGGTCGCGCTCCGCTTTCACCGCCGCGACCGTGTCGGCGACGTAGGTCCGGCGGGCGATCAGTTCGACGATCTCGCGGTCGATGTCCTCTATCTCGCGTCGCAGTTCGTCGAGGCTCCGGTCGTCCGCGTTCGGTGTGTCACTCATGGGTTCTCGTTGTCACTCGACGGTCGCGCCGTCGTTTCTCGTGGTCGTTCGTCGCAGCGTTCCGGGGCGCTCGGCCCACGCGTCGGCGACCGCGTCGAGGTCGGTCTCGGGGTCGGCGGGGTCCGCGACGGCGGCGACGCTCGGGCCGGTTCCCGACAGCGACACCCCAGTCGCGTGCGGCATCGCCTCGACCGCGGGGTCGGCGTCGAACCCGAGCGCGGCCGAGAAGGCGAGCCCGTTGACGGTCATCGCGTCGGCGTACCGACCGTCGAGCGCGAGGTCCGCGACGAGGTCCGCCATCGGCGCGACCGCCTCGCAGCGGGCCGCGTCGGCGTCCGCGCTGTAGGCGCGCTCGGGCGGGGTCCAGACGAGGACGTCCCAGTCGACGGTCTCGCGCGACCTGAGCTCGTCGGCGGCGTTGTCGGTGACGGTCACGCCGCCGAGCATCGAAGCGGTCGCGTCGTCGAACGCGCCGGTGACCGTCACGCCGGCCTCGCGGGCCGCCCGCACGCCGAGCCGGCAGGCCTCCAGTCGGGTGACGTCGACTGACGGGGCCGAGCCGTCTCCGTCGGCTCCGTCCCCGACCGTCAGCCCGAGCGCGTCGCAGGTCGCGAGCACGGTCGCGTTGGCGGCCGCGCTGGAGCTCTTGAGCCCCGCCGCGAGGGGCACGTCGCTGTCGGTCCGAACGGCGCCGCCCTCGCCGTCGCCCCACCGCTCGGTCGCGAGCGCGACGCAGCGCTCGATCAGGGCGGTGTCCGCGTCAGGGACCTCGGCGATCGTCCCCTCGACGCCCTCGGCGGTCGGATCGAGATCGACGCTCGCGCGCGTCTCGACGTCGATACCGAAGGCCGCGCCGGTGCCCGTCGCGAGCGCGTTCAACACGGTGCCGGCGCCGAGCGCCGCGGCCCGTCCCTCCATGCACTCACGGCTCGCGAGCGCGGACAAAGAGGTAGCGATCACGGCGAGACTCTCGCTCAGACCGGCTCCGCGCGCCGCACCGCGGCGTCGATCGTCGTTTCGTACCCATCTCTGGTCACGTCGATCACGCCGTCACCGACCCGACGGCGCCGGTCGCCGCGCCGACGACGGCGGCGGCGACCGCGGTCGTGAGAAGCGGTCCGATCGCGTCCGCGATCCCGTGCGCCTGCGCCGCCGCCTCGCCCTGGGAGACGACGACGAGCGCGACGACGACGAGGCCGTAGATCAGCGCGCCGACCCCGCCGCCGACGCCGGAGGTCGCGGCCGCCTCCCGGGCGTCGTACGCCCGCGACCCGAAGAGCACGCCGAGCACGCCGGCGACGAGCGGCGCGCCGATCAGGGCGGCCGCCGTGACCGCGAGGTACGACTGCGCGACGAACACCGGACCGAACCGGGCGGTCTCGCCGGTCGCGGCGGTCGCGAGCGCGGTCTCGGCCCAACTCGTCCCGACCGCGGCGACCAGCCCGACGCCGACGCCGACGACCGCGAACACCGCCGCCGTGAGGCCGGCTCCCTTCGCGTCCATCAGACCACCGCCCACCCGTCTGCCAGCCGGCCCTGCCGTCCGGTGCGCTCCTCCCACGCGTCTCCGGAGAACCCGGCGACGAGCCCGATGCCGGCGCCCAGCGGCCCCCGGCGCGTCCGTTGCATGAGGTAGACTCTCGTCGGCGGGGACTTAAATGTGGCACGCCCGATTCTCGCGACTGAGTGCGCGCCCCTTTTGAGGCGGGCGGCCCGAGCGACGCGTATGTCAGCGCCTTCACGCAGCGACGTCCCGCCGACGTCGATCGGGATCGACCTCCGCGAGGAGGGGGTCGTCGTCGAGTACCTCGACGGGCGGACTACGCTCTACCGCGGGGTCCCGGACGCGGTCGAGGGGTCGGTGACCGCCGGGCCCGGCAAGGAGACCCACGTGCTCGTCACCGACCCGACCGAGACCGAGGGCGTGATGACGTACGTCAACGACTACAACACCGACGACGAGATCCTAGAGGAGTCCGGGGTCGGCCGCGTCCTCGTCGAGGAGGGCGAGCGCGACGAGGTGTTCCCCGGCGTGATCGTCGGCCGCACCGACCAGCGCAACGAGGTGGTCGCGGACCCCGAGATCGCCGGCGGCCGCGTGTTCGTCTTCGTCGAGGACGGCTGGACCGAGGGGAGCTTCGAGATCGTCGAGGGCCCCGAAGACGGGCTCGACGCGCACCGGTGAGCCTCGCGAAGCCCTGGCGCGACCTCGACCGCTCGACGGTCGGGAGCGCGCCGAGCCGCTACGCCCTCTACGAGCTCGGCGACGCCGACGGCGACACGGTCGGGTTCGGCACGGGCGTCCTCCGAGACGAGCTGAAGGAGGCGCTCGCGTACGGGGACGCGGCGAAGGTGCGGTGGGAGCTCGCCGACTCGGCCGAGCACGCGGAGCGCCTGCTCGCCGAGCACGTCGAGGCGTAGCCGAGAGCGCGAGGGGGACCGGCGCGGGCGACCCGGTCGCCGGGAACGACCGACAGACGAAAGTCCCGCGGTCGCGGACGAGGAGGTATGAGCGACGAGGCGAACCTCGACGACGTGGTACGCGCGAGCGACATCGGCGAGGAGGGGCCGCCGATCGAGGAGAAGCCGTACAAGATCGTCTTCGAGGCGAACAAGTGCTTCGGCGCGGGGAAGTGCGCCGAGGTCGCCGACAACTGGGTGATGGACATCCAGAGCGGGATGGCGAAGCCGCGGTCGTACTACATCGGCGAAGACGAGCTGGAGGAGAACGTGCGGGCGGCCGAGGTGTGTCCCGCGAAGAAGGAACGGGGGGTCATTCACGTCGTCGACCGGCGCACCGACGAGGAGATCGCGCCCGATCCGCACGGCGACGGGACGCTCTCGGTGGACTGGTAGCCCGCTCGCCTCCGGCTTCCGAAAGGCGTTTCACCCCGCCGCCGGAACCGAAATCCGCGCGGGGGTGGCTGAGCCTGGCCAAAAGCGGCGGACTTAAGATCCGCTCCTGTAGAGGTTCGAGGGTTCGAATCCCTTCCCCCGCATGCTGTCGCGAGCATCCCGCGAGCGACAGCACTAGGCTTGGGATTCGAATCAGGGAGCGGAACGTGAGCGAGCCGCATCGCGGCGAGCGAACGAGAGCGACCGTGGTTCGAATCCCTTCCCCCGCACTCCTGCGGCGAGGAATCCGGAGTCGGTTACAAATGGCTAATGAATTAAGTAGGGTGGGGTGAAAGGGTGGCTGAATGGACCAGACGGGGAGCGCCGAGTCCGACCGCGCGCTCGTGCGATACTCCTCGCTCCTCCCGAGGTTGGTGTTCGTCGCCGGCGGGGTCATCTGTCTGTTCGGGATCTCGCGAGTCGCGCTGGAGCTTTTCGGCGGCGGGTCGGTCGTGACCGCGCTCTTCAACCTGGTCTTCGTCGGAATCCCGGGGACGGTCCTCATGTTCGCCGGGTACTGGCTGCCCCGCTCCGACGTCTCGCAGGAGTACTATCCGCGGGTGATCGGGTGGATCGTCGGCAGCGTCGCCGTGATGTTCGGCTTCATCCTGTTGCGTGACCTCCACCCGGGCGTCACCGTCGAGTGGTCGACGGGGACGCAGTCGATCGCGCTGATGATCGGCTCTATTGGGGGGCTGCTGATCGGCGTTCAGGAGTCGAGGGTGCGGATCCGAACGGCGGAACTCGAAGAGCGCACCCGGGAACTGGAGGAGCGCGAGCGACATCTCGAGCGGCAGAACGAGCGGTTAGAACAGTTCTCGAACGTCGTCTCGCACGACCTGCGGAACCCGCTGAACGTCGCGAGCGGGCGTCTGGAGCTGGCCCGGGACGAGTGCGACAGCGAGCACCTCGCGGACGTGGAGCGCGCCCACGGACGCATAGAGGCGCTGATCACCGACCTCCTGACGCTGGCGCGACAGGATCAGTCCCCGGAGCGTCGCAGCGTTCGACTCGCGGACCTGATCGAGAGCTGTTGGATGAACGTCCGGACGGAGGACGCGACGCTCCGTCTCGAGGCCTGCGCGACGATCCGCGCCGACGAGAGCCGAGTCAGGCAGCTGTTCGAGAACCTGTTCAGGAACAGCGTTGAACACGTCGGACCCGCAGTGACGGTGACCGTCGGGGACCTCGACGGCGGGTTCTACGTCGAGGACGACGGCCCGGGGATTCCGCCGGACGAGCGGGACGACGTGTTCGAGACGGGGCACACCACCTCCGACGAGGGGACCGGCTTCGGCCTGAGCATCGCCGAGCGGGTCGCCGAGTCTCACGGATGGGAGATCCGTGTCGTCGATGGCGCGGGTGGCGGGGCGCGCTTCGAGGTCACGGGCGTCGAGTGCCCGGCCGAGTAGCGCCCCCGGCCGACGAGACGTGGCGCCGGACGAACCAGTAGAGAGTCCCGCATACCGGTCGCAAACGACGCACCCGACCCGGGCCGACGAGCGCGGCGGCGCTAACAGCAGAACATGAACGGGTACACCAGGGCGACGCGGTCGCCCTCCTCCAGCTCCGTGTCGAACCCGTTCTCGTTCTCGTTGAAGTGACCGTTCACCAGGATCCGGGCGTACGTCGTCGTCTGTTCCCCGACCGGGTTCTTCGTCCACGTGCCGGGGAGCTCCTCGGGGGTCGGCGCCCAGCCGCTGTGGGTCGCGTCCGCCTCGGTCTCGGCGATGAGCATCTCCTGGAGCTCCGGGTACTCCTCGAACAGCTCGTCGAGGAACGCGCGGAGCGTGTCGCCCGCGAACGTGAACTCGAACTCGTACTCGCCGAGCTCCGTGCGGACGTGGCCGGTACAGCGCACGGTGACGGTCGTCTCGGCCTCGGTCTCGCTCGCCGCCGTCGGCGACGCGTCGCTCTCGGGCTCGGCCGCGGCGTCGCTCTCGGCGTCCGGGTTCTCCTCGACGACGGTCTCCGCCTGCTGACTCGGTGACATGCCCGTCCGTACGTCTTTCCGGGGCGTAAGCGCCCCCACGAACATGTTCGCGGTTCGGTCTCGACGCCGCGGGGCGCGACGGGGGTCCCGGACCGCGGGAACGGCGGCCGAACATGTTGCCGCCAAACGGATAGGACGACCGGAGACAACCCTCCGCCGATGGAGCTCACACGCAAGACCATCGCGAAGGTCATCGTCGCGGCGTTCCTGCTCAACCTGGTCGTGATGGGCGCCGGGGCGTGGTTCGCGTATCAGGAGGCGCCGCCGATCCCCGAGGAGGTCGTCGGACCGGACGGGGAGACGGTCGCGACCGGGGAGTCGATCCGGGACGGGAAGGCGGCGTTCCAGCAGTACGGGCTGATGAACCACGGCTCGATCCTCGGCAACGGGGCGTATTACGGCGAGGACTACACCGCCGACGCGCTCGACCTGAAGGCCGAGCACATGCGCGAGTACCGGGCGCGGGAGCGGTACGGCGCGAGCTACGACTCGCTCGATTCGGCCGAGCGGGCCGCGGTCGCGGAGACCGTCCGCGAGGACCTCGACAGCTCCCACGACGGCGGGGCGATCGAGTACTCCGCCGCCGAG
The DNA here is from genome assembly GCF_024494565.1 of Halorubrum rutilum. The sequence goes on along the minus strand of NZ_JANHDN010000002.1, from coordinate 206,015 downwards.
GTGTACGCCCACGAGCGGGTGACCGAGACGTACGTCGAGCGCTACCACGAGGGCGACCACGATCGGGGCGTCCCCGCGGGCATGATCGAGTCCCGCGAGGAGGCCGAGGACTTCGCCGACTTCGCGCTGTGGACGGCGTGGTTCTCGCACACCGACCGGCCGAACTCCGACAACTCCTACACGAACGAGTGGCCCTACTCGCCGCCGGCCGGCAACGACGCCACCGGCGCCGCGATGATCTGGAGCGTGGTCGCGATGGTGCTGCTCGTCGGCGCGGCCGGCGCCGCGATCCTCCTCTACAAGTCGGTGAAGCTCCCGGAGCCGTCTGCCGAGGGGATCTCCGTGCCGGAGCCGGGCGACGTGAGCGTCTTCCCGAGCCAGCGCGCGGCGCTCCGGTTCGTTCCCGTCGCGGCCGGGCTGTTCCTCGCGCAGGTGCTGTTGGGCGGGTTACTGGCGCACTTCTACATCGAGCGGGCCGGCTTCTTCGGGATCGAGCGGATCCTCGGGGTCCACATCCTCCAGCTGCTCCCCTTCTCGATCGCGAAGACGTGGCACATCGACATGGGGATCCTCTGGATCGCGTCGACGTGGCTCGGCGCCGGGCTGTTCCTCCCGCCGCTGTTGACCGGCCACGAGCCGCGGAACCAGGCGCGGTACGTCAACGTCCTGCTCGGCGCGCTCGTCGTCGTGGTCGGCGGGGGGATGGCCGGCATCTGGCTCGGCGCCAACGGCTACCTCCCCGGCGAGCTCTGGTGGCTCCTCGGCAACGAGGGGTTGGAGTACCTCGAAGTCGGGAAGGTGTGGCAGGCCGGCCTGCTGGTGGGGTTCGTCCTGTGGGCGATCCTCGCGATCCGCGGGCTCAAGCCGCTGCTCGACCGCGAGCCGATCTACGGGCTCGCGCACATGATCCTCTACGCGGGCGGCTCGATCACCCTGCTGTTCGTCGCCGGCTTCCTGTTCACGCCGTCGACGAACATCGCCGTCACGGAGTTCTGGCGGTGGTGGGTCGTCCACATGTGGGTCGAGGGCGCCTTCGAGTTCTTCATCGTCGCGATCATCGGGCTCACCCTGGTCTCGATGAACCTCCTCACCCGGCGCAGCGCCGAGAAGGCGGTCATGCTCCAGGCGCTGCTGGTGATGGGGACCGGCGTCATCGGCGTCTCGCACCACTACTGGTGGATCGGGATGCCAGACTACTGGGTGCCGATCGGGAGCGTCTTCTCGACGCTGGAGCTGCTCCCGCTGGTCTTCATCCTCTACGAGGCGATCGGGCAGTACCGGGCGATGACGGAGGCCGGGGGGTTCCCGTACACGCTCCCGTTCATGTTCATCGTCGCCAGCGGGGTGTGGAACTTCGTCGGCGCCGGGGTGCTCGGCTTCTTCATCAACCTCCCGCTGATCAACTACTACGAGCACGGCACCTACCTCACCGTCGGCCACGCCCACGCCGCGATGTTTGGCGCGTTCGGCTTCCTCGCGCTCGGGATGGTGGCGTACATGCTCCAGCTGTCGATCGACCCCGAGCGCTGGGACGGCTCGTGGCTCCGGGCGTCGTTCTGGTGCTGGAACGTCGGGCTCGCGCTGATGGTGTTCGTCTCCGTGCTCCCGGTCGGGTTCCTCCAGCTGGAGGTCGCGTTCACCGACGGGTACGCCGCCGCCCGGAGCCTCGCGTTCTACGAGCGCGACCTCGTCCAGACGCTGTTCTGGGCGCGACTGCCGGGCGACACGCTGATCATCACCGGGACGGCCGTCTACGCCGCCGACCTGATCCGCAAGCGGTTCGTCCTCCGGACCTCCGAGGACGACCCGACCGTCGACGACATGGCCGTCGCGGAGGGGATCGTGGGAAGCGACGACGACTGACGGGGTGCCCGCTTTTTTACACTCCGTACATAGAGCGTCGCCGGGAGGTGACCGCAGGGGAGGCGTCCGCGGTTCCGGCCGCCTAGGTGTACGTCGTTGACCGCGGAGAGACGGCGAACGCCTCCGAAGCCTCTGCCTTGAGGACCCGCACGGCTCGCCGCGCTCCTCGCTCAGTCGCTAACGGTCCTTCCCTTCGTTCCGGTGGCGTCGCTACAGCACCCTCGATTTATAAACCGTCGTCGGTCCTTCCGACCCGTTCCCACGCGAGGTGCGCGACGATTCCGAGCAGGAACGCGACGCCGAGGTTCGTCGCCAGCGCGACGAGGCCGATGGCGACCGAGAGCGCGACGTTCTCCGAGTCGACCGCGTTGCGCGCGAGCGAGACGGCGACGATCGCGAGCAGCGCGCCGAGCATCGCCACCGGGAACGCGCCGAGGAGGGCCGGCGTGGCGAACGGGACGGCGAGGAGGTAGCCGGCGCCGAGGACGACGTTCGCGCCGCCGGTGCGCGCGCCGAACGCGTGCTTGCCGGCGACGCCGTCGCAGCCGTGACACATCGGGATCCCGCCGAGCGGCACCGCGAGCAGGTTCGTCGCGCCCATGCTCGCCGAGAGCTCGTCCGGCGTCACGTCGGCGTCGAACAGGTCGGCGAAGAGGAGCGAGGTCGCGAGCGCGGCGTTGCCGATCGTCATCGCGAACTGCGCGACCACGCCGTCGGCCGTCCGTCGAGTGAGCGCCGCCGAGAACGCCGAGAGCGACGGCGTCGGGGGCGCCCCGGGCCACTGCGGCGCGGGGATCCCGGCGGTGGCGAGGGCGACCGCGACGCCCGCGACCGCCACCGCGAGCGCGCTCGCCTTCGGGTGCCCGGCGAGGGCCGCGAGGGCGGCGATCGCGACGCCGACGGCCGCGAGGACCGGGTCGCCGAGCGCGAGGTCGACGCCGGTTTGGAGGAGGATCAGCCCGACCGCGAACTGCACCCCGCGGATCACCGGCTCGCCGATCCAGCGCTCCGCCCGGGCGAGCGTCCCCGTGAGCCCGACCGCGAGGAGGAGGCCCCCGAGGATCAGCCCGGCCAGCGCGAGCTCGGCGTACGTCAGCGCGCCGGCGATCGCGAGCGCCGCCAGCGCCTTCATCGGCTCGACGGACACCGGGAGCCCGTACCGGACCCCCCAGACGACCTGAAAGACCCCGAAGCCGGCGAGCGCGTGCGGCAGCGACGCGCCGGTCAGCAGCGCCAGCGCGACGACGAGGGGAACGACCGTAATCGAATCCCCTATCGCGCCGGTGAGCGCTCCCGGACCGAGCTCGACCCCGCGCCGCCGCGTTTCGTCGACGATTCCCACCGTGGGCGCCGGTTCGGGTCCGGCACGCTTGAGGCTGTTCAGAAACCGCCGCCGGGATCGCTCTGAGAAAGCGTAACTGGTATAAGTTTATCCATCGGCGTCGAACGTCGGGTCCTCCTCGGAGATCATCGGGCAGTTCCGCACCCGGAACTCGTCGAAACCGACCGCCTCGACGATGCTCGTCCCCTCGTTGTTACACGCGACCTCCGGCGGCGGGGTGAAGTGCGGGCACTGCTGGCAGTACGTCCGCTTCGAGACGACGTGCTCGGCGTCGCCCTCGCCGGGCGCGGACACTGCCTCGCCGGGCGCGTCGGCGACCCCGGCGTCCGAGTCGAGGGACTCCCAGACGTCCTCCTCGGCCGCGCCGCCGACGTCCATCCGCTCGAACGCGTCGTCGAGGTCGCCCGAGTCGGCGGGGCCGAGCTCGTCGAAGGGGTCCGAGTCGCCCGAGTCGTCCGGGTCGAGAGGGTTTCCGACGGCGGACGGACCGGATCCGAGACCGGCCGCGTCGCGGTCGGAGTCGGCGGCGTCGCGGTCGTCCGGACCGAAGCCGTCGAAGTCGGAATCGTCGGATCCGGCCCCCCCGAAGTCGTCGGAGCCGTCGGCGTCGACCCCCGCACCGAGTTCGGCGAAGGGGTCGTCGATCTCCGCGGGCTCGTCGATCCCCGCGCGGTCGTCGCCCTCGGAGGGGTCACCGAGGGCGTCGAACGGGTCGTCCTCGCCGTCCCCGTCGGCGTCGTCCCGCGGTCCGTCTCCATCGTCGCTCATCGGTCGCCTCCGGGGTCTCGGGTGCTCACGTCGCCCGTCTCGTCGTCGACGTCGCCGTCGAGGGCGGGCTGCTCCGCGGCGACGAGCCGCGAGGTGCCGAGGAAGCCGGGGTTCGGCTCCAGCTCGGCGAACTCCCGGCCGCAGTGGGGGCACTCCGGCTCCGTCAACAGCCCGACGTCGACGGTCTCGCCGCAGTCGGTGCAGGCCGCCTTCCGGACCCCGTTCCGGTTCGCGGTCGCCGACAGCGCGTCGAGCCGCTCGCGGTCGGCGCGGTCGCGCTCGGCCGCCTCCAGCCGCCGTCGGACCCGGACGACCGCGCTCGCGACGCGCGAGAGCTTGTCGTCGAGCTCCTCCGCGTCGAGCTCGTCGACGCGCGCCTCCAGCTCGGCGAGGTCGTCCACGCGCGCCTCGACGCTCGCGAGCCGGTCGTCGAGCTCGTCGACGCGCTCCTCGACCGCGTCGTCCGCGGTCGACCGCGCCGCCGCGTCCGCCTCGACCTCGTCGAGCCGCTCGGCGATCCCGTCGAGGTCGGCCGCGAGCGCGTCCAGCCGCTCGGCCGTCTCGGGGTGCGCGTGGTCGGCCGGCGCCGTCGCCTCCAGCTCGCGGTAGAGCTCGACGAACCGCTCCCGGAGGTCCCCGACCTTCTCGTCGACCTCGGCGTCGAGGGCATCCAGCCGGGACTCGAGCGCCGCCACCGCCTCGGCGTCGGCCACGTCGACCCCCTCTGCGTCCGCGAGCGCGACGATCGCGCGCTTCAGGAGCTCCTCGCGGCTCACGCCGGCCTCGTCGGCGGCGGCCTCGACCGCGGCGTCGACCGTCCCGTCGGTCGGATCGAGGTCGCTCATCGGGTGGCCTCCGTCATCTACGACTGATTTAGGGGGGAGACTTAAGTAATCTGTCGCGTCGTTCTCCGGATCGATACTCGGCGTCGGAGCCGGTCGGGCGCGCGGTCCGGTCAGGAGCCGAGACTCCGTCGGGGCCGCGATCCCGTCGGGAGCCGCAACCCCGTCGGGAGCCGTCCCGCCGATCGCCGCGTCGAGGCCTCGTCACCGGATCTTCCGCACGTCGCTGATGTCGAAGCCGCCCTCGTGGATCTCGGTCTCGAACCGGACGATGTTCTCGGCCTCCAGCCGGGACAGGACGCCGCGGAACTCGCGGACGAACATCGTCCGAGCGCGCTGCGAGCCGCCGCTCTCCCACGTGAACTGGAGGGTGCCGCCCGCGGCGTCCATCAGGGCGCCGAACTCGCGGTCGGAGATCGAGTCGGTGTTCACCAGCACGAGGATGAGCCCGCCCCACTCGTAGGCGGCCTTCTTCAGCCCCTTCATCACCATCGCCACGTCGCTCCACTCCGTGTCCTCGTCGACCATCGAGACGAGGTCGGTGACGGAGTCGATACAGACGAGGCTGCCGTCGGCGTTCGCCGAGAGGTAGTCGCCGAACGCCGTGAGCACGTCCTCGTACTCGCCGCGGTCCCCGAGCTCGGTGATCGACGCCGTCTCGTCCTCGTACCAGTCGCGGGGGATCGGGCTCAGCTGGAAGTACTCCGGCGAGAGGTCCCGGAAGGCGATCTCGCCGATCGCGGCGTCGACGATCTCGTCGGCCATCGTGTACCCCATCTCGCGGGTGAGCGCGTCGGTGTCGGCGGTGAACGAGAGGTAGTGGACCTCGCGGGGGAGCTCGGCGCCGGCCGGGAGGTCGCCGTAGTAGAGGTCGAACAGCTCCGCGTCGGCGCGTCCGAGCGCGTTCATCGCCGCGCTGGTGTAGCAGAACTCGCGCGCGCCGGCCCCGGACTCGCCGGCGAGCAGCACGACGTTGCCCGGCGGCGCCCCGCCGCCGAGGATCGAGTCGAGGCGGGCGACGCCGAACGGAACGCTCGTCATGTCCCGTACGGGGTCGCCGCCCCGCTTAGTGTTGTTGCTCGTGGGGAGACGCGGTCGACGAGGGAGGAGTGCGAGGCGGGCGACGACCTCCCTACCCATTCAGCCGCGCGCCGCCGTCGGCCGCGCGGACGACCGCGACCGACCCGGCCACGCCCGCCTCCGCCAGCGCGCGCTCGCCCGCGGCCGCCGCGGCGTCGGCGTTCGCGGCGTCCGTGACGCCGTACACGGTCGGGCCCCACGAGGACTGGCCCGCGCCGAACACCGACGCCGACGCCGACAGCGACGCCACCACGTCGCCGACCGGCGGGCGGTAGACGCCGCCCTGCTCGTCGGCGTACCAGGCGCCGTTGAGTCGGCCGATCTCCGCGACCGCGGCGCCGAACCGCTCGGCGTTCCCGGTCGCCACCGCGGGGAGCACCCGCCGGGTGACGATCCCGCCGATCCGGTCGGCGAGCCCGGGGTCCGCGCGCTCGACCGCGGTCCGCATCGCGTCGTCCTCGGCGTCGCCGCTTCGGCCTGGGGCGACGTCGGGACGCACGAGCAGGAACCGCCAGTCGTCGGGCACGTCGTGGCGGGCCGCCACCGGCGGGACGGTCCACTCGCCGTCCGCGGGGCGGTCGGTCGTGAACCGGGCGGTCGGGTGGCCGGCGTCGAGGACGAACCCGCCCGCCTCGAAGGTCGCGACGCCGACGCCGGAGCGCCCGCCGCGGCCGAGCGCCGGCGCGCGCTCGCGGACCTTCGGTTCCTTCCCGTGAGCGACCGCGATCGCGGCCAGGGTCGCCGCGGCCAATTGGGTCCCGCTCCCGAGGCCGGCGTGACGCGGGAGCGACTCGCGGACGGTGACGCGCGCGCCGTCGACGCCGAGTAGGTCGACGGCGGTGCGGGCGTAGTCGCGGACGTCGGCGGCGATGACTGCGTTGGTAGGATCTGAGTCCGTGGAACCGGCCGCGGGGTCGTCCCCATCGACCGTTTTGACCGTCACCGACTCGGCCGGCTCGGCGTCGACGACGACCCGCGGCTCCGCGAGCCCGAGGCCGAGGGCGCCGTACAGTCGCTCGTGCGAGAGGCTGAGGTTACAGAAGCCGAAGTGGAGCCGGGCCCCGGCGCTCGCGCGTGCCATTGCGTTTCGTCCGCTACGAGAGCGACCGGTAAAGGGGGCGCGACAGTGGCGGGCGTTGCCCCCGACTGCGCTCACCACAATTTGGTCGATCCGGGAATAGCGGGGAATGCCGAATCGGTGACCGCTCGTTTACAAACAGTTGACGACGGATCGACTGTGAACACCTCCAAAGCCCCAGCCGCGACGGCTCGCGCGGCTTGCTGCGCGCTTCGGTCGCTCGCTGCGCTCGCTCCCTGCAGTGCTTACTGCGCCGTGCGTCGCCCTCGCGGCTGCCCCTTTGAGTCCCGCCCCGCACCGCAACTGCACAGCGCCTCACACCTCCCCAGCCTCGCGGCTCACGACTCGCGGCTTCGCCGCTCGCGTTCGCCGCGTCCCTCGCGCGTGCGGTTCGCGGCCTCTCGGCCGCTCACCGGCACGCGCCACCGCACCGCCGTCTGTTAATAAATGGCCGCCTCGTTACTTACTCCTGCCAGTCCGGGTTCGCGCGCGGCGGCGAGAAGATGTCGTACCCCACGACCGTCTCGTCGCCGTCGTTGCGCGCGGCGTGCGGCTCGCCGCCCGGGATGGCGTACGTGTCGCCGGCCTCGACGACCAGTTCCTCGCCGTCGACGACGAAGGTAAGCGCGCCCTCGGTGACCGCGCCGACCTGTTCGTGGGGGTGGTCGTGCTCGGGCACCGTCGCGCCCGGCTCGATGACGAAGCGCTGCACGCTGGTGTCCTCGCCGACCGCGCCCTGGGTGAGGAACACGTCGTCGACCGCCTCGACCGCCTCGACGTCCGCGTCGGGTACGACGTCCATAGGAGAGCCGGCGGCCGGGAGCGACTTAAACGGGACGGGTAGGGGGTGAGTCGGCTACGGGAACGGGTGGTACTCTTTCTCCAGCTCGGGCTCGAACCCCATCGACCGCGGCACGTCGCGGGCGCGGTCGCCGAAGAAGGCGTCGGCGGTGAAGAGGGGCTGCGCGCCCGGCACCAGCACGCGGACCGCCTCGAACCCCATCCCGGCGAGGTCGCGGGTCGTGACGCGGGCGACGAACGGCTCCAACCCGACGGTCTCGACGCGGTCGACGACGGCCTCCAGCTCGTCGATCCCGGAGCGGTCCGGCTCGCCGAGGGCGTCGGCGGCGACGCTCGCGTCCGGGTCGAAGAACGCCCGCGTCTCGTCGGGGAAGTCGGCGTGATGGCCGATCGCGGCGCCCTCCTCCGCGGCCGCCTCCGGCCCCATCGACCGGAGCTCCGTCCAGTTCTGGAGCGCCTCCGCGAGCGCGCTCCGGGCCGCGGCGACCGGGTCGAGGTCGGCGCCCGACCCCGCCGCGAACCGCGGCCAGTCCCCGTCGCGGTGAACGCCGACCGCGACGACGGGCACGTCGACGTCGGTCGTCACGAGCAGCGGCGTCACGGAGAGCGACTCGGCCCGCGCGCGCTTCTCCAGCTCGGCGAACGTCGGGTCGTCGACCGCCAGTCCGAGCGGCTCCGTCGTCGAGTACCAGCTGATCATCGTCGCGTCGCGCTCTATCGCCTCGTACAGCCCCGACAGCGCGGCCTCCGGCCCGGAGTTCCCGAGTCCGAGCCCGGTCGTGATCGCGGGGCGGTACCGGCGCTCCGGCGGCGGGAAGTGGACGAACTCCGCCGGGAGGCTCGCGGGCTCGCCGGTCCCGAGGGACTCGCCAGTCACCCACGCGAGCCGGTCGTCGCGGTCGTACGCCTCGCGGTCGTCGGGGCGCACGAACGCGTCGGGCGTCACCGGGTTCGCGACGTTCGCGGCCGGCGCGCGCGTGAACGACGCCTCGCGGTAGACGCCCGCCGCGTACCGCTCTAACCCCTCGCCGAGCGCCTTCATGAACGCCGCGTCCCAGCCGGCGGCGACGCCGCCGCCGAACTCGGCGGCCCGGGCGTCGGAGAAGGGGGTCGTGTCCGCGACGCGCGCGACGTAGTACGGCACCGGGAACGACTCCCGCTCGCCGACCTCGGAGAGCGCCCCGATCCGGGGGTCGACCGCCCGCTCCGCGCGGTCGATCGACTCGTCGAGCGCGCGGTCCGCGCCGTCCCGCGGGAGCGCGTCGCCGGGGTCGTCGCCGCAGTCGCAGCCGGGAACCGGGAGGAGGGTCCGCTCCGCGCCGGGCACCTCGACGACCGCGTCGGCGACCCGGTCGCCGGCGAGGAGCCGGATGACGCGGCGCCCGGCGAGCGCGCCCGCGTAGCGCACGGCCGACCGGCGGCCCTGCGCGGCGTCCGCCGGCTCCGCCCCGCCGCTCGCGACCCGAGCGCGGAGGCAGTCGTAGCAGGCCTCGTCGAAGACGGTGACGGCGGCGTCGACGCCGTCGAGGGGGACCCCGCCGAGCCCGCCGACCTCGATCGCGACCCAGCGGTCGAGGGCGTCGTTCGCGGCCGCGAACGCGGACGAGCCGGCGGTGTCGGCGACGACGGCGAGGTCGAAGCCGTCCAGCAGCCCCGGCTCGACCGGCATCACGTTCACGTCGACGTCGCCGAGCGCGGCCCCGACGGCGTCGACCGCGGGGCCGTCGCCGACAAGTGCGATGTCCATGCCCCGTCCGACGCGAAGCAGCGAAAAAAAGGCGCGGGTCGCGGCGTCGGCGGAAATCGAGGTCCTCTACGCCAGCAGGTCGCTCGCGACCGCGGCGAGCTCGTCGGCGTCGACGCCGTGGAGGCGCTCGTCGCCGAGCTTGAGCCGGAGCCGCGGGCGACCGACGTCGATCGGGACCTTCTCGGTGTCGATGACCCCCTGGTCCTCCAGCCGGGTCTTCGTCCGAGAGAACGTCGCCTTCGAGGCGATCCCGACGTCCTCGCCCCACTTCGAGATGTCGTAGAGGAGCACGTCGTTCTTCGCGGCGACGAGCAGCGCGACGGTCACCTCGTCGAGCGCGGCGTCCGCCGACTCCATCGACGCGAGCACGGCGTCGAAGTCGTCGCGGGCGTCCTCGCCGATCTCGGCCGCCATCGTCTCCCGGACGCGGCCGAGCGCCGGGGTCCGGAGCCCGTACTCCTCGGCGGCCTCGAAGGCGTCGCGGTGCGTCGCGAACACCTCGTCGACGAAGTCGCCGTCCTCGGTCGAGAGCGCGGCGACGTGCTCGCCCGCGCTCACGAGGACGACCACCCGCGAGGGCGAGACGAACAGCGCGTTGTCGACGTCGGCCGAGAGCACGCGGAGGCCGAGCGAGCCGTCGGCGACGAGGTCGGCCGCCTTCGACGCGACGAGGAAGTCGTCGGTCACGTCCTTCAGCGTGCGTTCGTCCGCCAGCATCGACAGGGTCGGTAGGTCGTCGCGGCCGGTCGCGGCCTCGACGAGCGATACGATCGTCTCCGCGGACGGGTCGACAACGAGGAGCTCCTCGTCGGCGCCGGCGAAGGCCGTATCGAGGACGTTCTCGACGTCCGTCTCCAGTAAATTCGATACCATATTTATCTCTCCGGATAAAAGCCAGATGTCTATTTAATATTAACGGGATTCGAAGAGTGAACAACGGGCTTTCAGCCTCTGAGCCGCCCGAAAACGGCGGATTCGCGGATTAGGGCTGATATCGGCGGGAGGGGTGGGTCGGAGGTCGGGAACCGGGCGGCGCGCGGCGAGAGCGGAGACGGCGCGCGGCGGGGGAGGGGACCCCCCGAGCGCGGCGAGGGCGACGCCGCGACGGAAGGATTAATGCGCGATCGCACCCGCGTTCGTACATGGACAACGAGCACGTCCGGGAGGTCGATCCGGCGGTCGCCGACGCGCTGGCCGGCGAGCGCGACAGACAGGAGCAGACGCTCGCGATGATCGCCAGCGAGAACCACGTCAGCGAGGCGGTACTGGAGGCGCAGGGGAGCGTCCTCACGAACAAGTACGCAGAGGGGTACCCGGGCGCCCGGTACTACGCCGGCTGCGAGTACGCCGACGAGGTCGAGGAGCTCGCGATCGAGCGCGCGAAGGAGCTGTGGGGCGCCGACCACGTCAACGTCCAGCCGCACTCGGGGACGCAGGCGAACCAGGCGGTGTACTACGCGACGCTCGACCCCGGCGACAAGATCCTCTCGCTGGAGCTGAGCCACGGCGGCCACCTCTCACACGGCCACCCCGCGAACTTCACCGGCCAGATGTACGAGGTCGAGCAGTACGAGGTCGACCCCGAGACGGGGTACATCGACTACGAGGGCCTCCGGGAGACGGCCGAGGAGTTCGAGCCGGACATCGTCGTCTCCGGCTACTCCGCGTACCCCCGGACCGTCGACTGGGAGGAGATCCAGGCGGCCGCGGACGCGGTCGACGCCTACCACCTCGCCGACATCGCCCACATCACCGGGCTCGTCGCCGCCGGCGTCCACCCCTCGCCGGTCGGCGTCGCCGACTTCGTTACCGGCTCGACCCACAAGACGATCCGGGCCGGCCGCGGCGGGATCGTGATGTGCGACGCGGAGCACGCCGACGACATCGACAAGGCCGTCTTCCCCGGCGGGCAGGGCGGCCCCCTGATGCACAACGTCGCCGGCAAGGCGGTCGGGTTCAAGGAGGCGCTCGAACCCGAGTTCGAGGACTACGCGCGCCGCGTGGTCGACAACGCCGAGGTCCTCGCCGAGACGCTTCGGGGGCACGGCCTCTCTCTCGTCTCCGGCGGCACGGACAACCACCTCGTGCTGGTCGACCTCCGCGACTCGCACCCCGACCTGCCGGGCGGCGACGCCGAGGACGCGCTCGCGGCCGCGAACGTCGTGCTCAACGGGAACACCGTCCCCGGCGAGACGCGCTCGCCGTTCAACCCCTCGGGGATCCGCGCCGGCACGGCCGGCCTCACGACCCGCGGGTTCGACGAGGCGGCGATCGAGGAGGTCGGCGACCTCATCTACCGCGTCGTCGACAACGTCGACAGCGACGACGTCATCTACGAGGTCGGCGAGCGCGTCGTCGAGCTCTGCGAGGCGAACCCGCTGTACGAGTGAGGGCCTCGTCGGGGTCGCCGACGCGTCGCCGTCGGGCGAGACCGCTCCGCCCGACCGAATCCGTGCGTACAAAGTAGGGGCGTCTCGGACTGGTCGACATGGCCGACTCGTCGTTCCTCTCGAACCGCCTCGACCGCGCCGCCGCCCCGTTCGTGATCGGCGACCTGCTCGCGCTGATCGTCATGCTGACTCTCGGAACGTTGAACCACACCTCGGTCGAGTTCCTCGCGGCGAACCCGTTATACCTGCCCGGCGTCTACGCGCCGTTCCTGATCGCCTGGGGCCTGGTCGCGCCGGTCGTCGGCGCGTACTCCGCCGGCGCCGCGGAGACGGCGAAGTCGTCGGTGCCGCTCGCGGTCCGGTCGTGGATCCCGGCCGCCGTCCTCGGGCTGGCGCTCCGCGCGTTCGTCTTCCGGGGCGGCGCCGAGCTGAGCTTCGCCGTCGTCATGCTCGTGGCGGGATCGGTGTTCCTCGGCGGCTGGCGCGCGCTGTACTTCCGCCTCCGGTAGACCGCCGGGATCGGCGGCTTCGACCGTCGACCGCGCGGGTTTCGGATCGGCCCGCTGCGTCGCTTTCGGACTTCAATTCTCGCGTCGCTCTCGAACTCCATTCCCCGCGTCGGTCCCGAACGCTATCCCTCGGGTCGGCCCCGGCTCAACCCGAGTGTAGTCCCCACCTCTCTGTCGCCGCTTCGCGAGGAATACGTCTGCATAACTTATGAGAACGTTTGAAGTGATCACGTGAGGTGTCACGGGGAACCCTGAGAAAAATTTAATAGTGATTCCGTAGTAGTGTCAATCGGAGCATGACTGGGTACTACGACTACGTTCTCGGGCTCATTCCGGCCGCGTTGATCGGTGTGACCGCCTTCCTCAACCTGGTCGGGCTGTCGTTGACGGCCGCGCTTCCCGGGGGCGCGCTCGTCGCGGGGGGCGTCATGGTCCACGCGATGTTCGTCCGGAACCCAGTCGAGGACGTTCGCGGCGGCGTCGACCGGTCCGCGGCCGGCTCCGTCGGCGACTCGCTCGACCGCGCGGTCGAGGGATCGCGGACCGGCCGGTCCGGGGCCGGCGGGTCCGACTGACGGGCTCGGGGCCGCGTGTCGACGAGCGCGCTCGATAGCGACCGGTCCCCGGCGCGCTCGACCGCCGGGCCGGCGACGCCGCCTCGCGTTCCGGTTCCCTGTACGGTTTAGTCCCCCGCACCCGAGGGGACCGGTATGACAGAGACGCTGTTCCTCACGAGCGCCGACGTCGACGACCTCGCCGAGCCGGCGGAGTACGTCGCCGCCGTCCGCGACGCGTACCGCCAGGTCGGCGAGGGCGCGCCCGCGGAGCCGCGGACGAAGCTGCTCAACCGCGACCCGCCGGGGATGCTGACGACCTACGCCGCGCTGCTGCCGGAGACGGGCGCGATGGGCGGCTACACCTACTCCGCGGGCTTCGGCGCCGGCGACGCGTGGTTCGTGACGCCGCTGTTCGACGCGGAGTCAGGCGAGCCGCTCGCGGTGCTCGACGGCGCCTCGATGAACCCGTTCAAGACGGGGGCCGCGGGGGCGACCGCGGTCGACGCGCTCGCCCGCGACGACGCGACGGAGGTCGCCGTGATCGGGAGCGGCGCGCAGGCCCGCGGCCAGCTCGCGACGACCGCGACCGTCCGGGAGTTCGAGTCGGTCCGGGTGTTCTCGCCGACCGCCGAGCACCGCGAGGCGTTCGCCGAGGAGTTCGCCGACCGGATCGACGCCGCGGTCTCGGCGGTCGACAGCGCGAGCGCGGCGGTCGCCGGCGCCGACGTGGTGATCACGGCGACGAACGCGAGCGGCCCCGTGATCGACGACGCCGACGTCGAGCCCGGGACGCACGTCACGGCGATGGGGCAGTACCACCCGGAGAAGAACGAGCTCCCGCCCGAGCTGGTCGCCCGGGCGACGTACGTCCCCGACATCCGCGAGCGGGCGGCGCAGGACGCGGGGTCGTTCCTCGCCGCGGTCGAGGCCGGGCTCGTCGACGAGGACCACGTCGCGGCAGATTTGGGTGAGGTCGTCGCCGGCGAGCATCCGGGCCGGACGAGCGAGGAGGAAATCACGGTCTTCGACTCCGGCGGGACCGGAATCGAGACCGTGGCCGCCGCGCATATGCTATATAAGCGGGCGAGCGAGAGGGGACGGGGTCAGACGATCGAGCTCGCGCCCGCGAGCGAGGCGCTTACTGGAGAGTGAACTGACGGGGATGTCGCTTCGGTGACTGCGAGGCCGCTCCGAGTGCTCATTTACAAATAACCGACAATGAGTTGACGGTGAACACCTCCAAAGCCCCAGCCGTGAGGCGTGCGCACGCTCGCTGCGCTCCTCGTCACTCGCGTTGCTCGTTCCTGCGGTGCTCGCGTCGTCATCAGAACGCGAAGCGTTCTGATTGGCTCACGAGAGCGGAGCTCTCGTGAACGCCTCCGCACGCCTCACGGCTGCCCTTTGAGTCCCGCCCAGCACCGCCCCGCACCGCTCCGCACGGCACCTCACTCCTCCCCAGCCTCGCGGCTCCCTTCGGTCGCCGCGTCCCTCGCGCGGGCGGTTCGCGGCCCTACGGGCCGCTCACGGCACGCGCCACCGCACATCATATATAAACAGGCGTTGCGTCGCTCTCGACGCTCACTCCAGCCGATATCGCAGGATCGCGGCGATCCCGCCGAGGTTCGAGAGCTGCTCGCCGGGGGCGAACTCCGAGGAGAAGACGACCACGTCGCCGCCCTGCTGCTCGACCGACTCGATCACCTCGTTGACGTCGATCGGCCAGTCGCCCTCGTTCTGTCGCTCCTGCCGGAGTCGCTCGTCGACCACGAGGAGCGTTTCGATCGCGCCGAACTCGGCGGCCTCGGCCACGTCCTCGGGGCCGTACGTCGCCTTCGCCCCCTGCGCGATGTTCTCGGTGAGCTCGTCGATGAGGCTCGCCTCCTTCGAGATCCGCGTCTCCTTCTGCACCTCGTCGACCGCGCCGCGCTTCAGGACCTCGTGGACCCCGCGGTCGCCCGCGGCCGAGGTGTCGACGGTGGTGATCCGGTCGGGGAGGTCGCGGTACTCCTCCTCGACGTAGTCGCGCGCGTCCTGCTTCGTGAACCCCGGCCCGGCGAGGATGACGGCGTCGGCGTCGAGGTGCGCGAGCGCCTCGCCGAGCTCCGCGAACAGCTCCTCGCGGGGCCGCGAGTACTCCCCCTTCCCGGTCGGCTTCGTGAACGAGGCGTACTCCTCGGTGCCGTACTGCTGGACCGTGTGGACGTAGGCGGCCCCCTCCTCGACGGTCGCGATGGCGACGTCGGGGTTCTCGGCGGCCTCCGTCGCCTCCTCCAACCGCTCCGTCTGGTCCGGCTTGAAGTGCTTCTCGACGGTTATCTCGTCGTGCGCCTCGACGTTGAGCGTGTGGTGGGCGTTGAGCTGGTCCTCGCGGGAGCAGGCGACGATCACGCCGGAGACGCGGAGCCGGTTGGCGAACCGGGCGAACTCCACGTCGTCGACCTCCAGCGTGACGAACAGGTGCTCGCGCTGGCCGCCGGTGTCCCGCATCTGGTCATCGTTCCGCTGGATCCGGCGGGTGGTGTCGCCCTCGACGAGGTCCCCCGGTTCGAGGACGTGCGCGAGGTGCCAGAGGTCGTCGACGTTCTCGGGGACGAGCGTGAGCCGCTCCCGGCCCTCCTCGCCGTAGCCCCGGTCGGAGATGCGCATACGCGACCGTTCGCCGCCGCTCGTATCAACTCTTGTCTTCCGGGCCGACGCCGGCGCCCCACTCGAAGCCGCCGTCGACCGGCGGTCGCCGCCTCTCACCGTCGCCGCCGGTCGAGGGGCCGCGCTCCTCGCCGTCGACCTCGACGTTCCACTCGAAGCCGTCGGCGTCCCCGACGCCGCCCGCGTCGCTCGGCGGCGCTCGGTCGTCCCCGAACGGGACCGTCCGGCCGGTCTGTACCGACGCCGGCGCCTCGGACATCGCCCGGCGGAACCCGCCGTCGAGGCGGTCCGGAGCGCGTTCGACGACCGGTGCGGACGACGCCGAAGGGGCGGCCGTCTCGACCGGCTCCGCGGCGCCGAACCCGATCGCTCCCGCGGCGCCGCGGCCGTAGAGGGCGTGCGCGACGACCCGCGCGGCGAAGACGAACGCGACGCCGACCGCGAGCGGGACGAACGGCGCGGCGAGCGCGTACCCCGCGCCGAGCGCCGCGACCGCGACGGCCCACGCCGTCGCGTACTCGCCCGACCCGGCGACGGCGGCGACCCGCCCCGGACGGAGACCGTCGCGGAGCCGCCCGGACGCGGCGAACGCGGCCAGCGCGGCCGGCCTGACGTACGCGAACGCGAGGAGGTACGCCGCGGCGGCGACCGCCAGGGACCCGCCGCCGGCGACGGCGACGGCGGGGGCTCCGGCCGGGCCGAGCGCGCGCTCCGCGAGGTCGAGCGCCGGCCCGAGGTCGACGAGCCCCGCTTCGGCGACGAACCCGGCGAGCGCGGCGGCCGCGACGAACAGCGCCAGCGGCGCGAGCAGCAGCGCGCTCAGCAGGGCCGACTTGAGCCCGTGTCGGTAGAGCTCGTTCCACCCGACGAACGGGGGCGCGCCGTCGCGGTTCCCGGCCGCGCCCCCGGCGGCGACGACCCGGGCGAAGTACCCGCGGGCGACGAAGGCCGGCGCGAGCGCGAGCGGCGCGAGGACGGCCAGCGGGGGGAACAGCAGGGCGCCCGCGACCCACGCGGGCGTGACGACCCACGTCAGGAGGGTCAGGAGGCCGCCGACGACGAGGACGCCGAGGGCGTCGGGAGACCGCGACAGCGCCGACGACACGCCCCGGATCATATCCGATCCTGTTTCGCGACGGCAATAAAGGATGTCCGGTCGGCGACCGCGTCGGGTCGACGCCCGTTCCGATCGCGTCGGATCGGGGACCGTCCCGGCCGCGTCGGGGGGCCGTCCCGATCGCGTCGGCTCGGCGAGTCCCGGAGCAGCGAACCCGAAACGCTGCCTCCCGAGCGTTTATATGATTTCACGGAGTACGACAGACCGGCCGCGCGGGACAATCGTGTGCCTCTGACAACTCCGATTACGGCCGCCGTCCGCGGCGGCCGCTCCCCGTCCGCGGCTTTCGCCGGACCGGCCCGCTCCCTCCCCCCGCGAGCGACGCCGGTAGCGATTTATCCCGCCCGGTCGACCGTCCCGTATGACCGGCGACGAGCAGACGGCCGAGGTGGAGCCGGCGCTCCGCAGCTACGGGATCAGCGTCGAGGAGATCGACGGGGGGGACCCGCTGGATCTCACGTACATGACGGCGTTCCCCGGGCGCGAGGTGCACCACGGGGAGATCGGGCGCGCCCTCAACGCGCTCATCGACGAGGCCGAGGCCGACGAGTGGGAGCCCGTCCGGGTCGAGGCGACGGTCGTCCGCGCGCCCGGCGACGTCCTCGGGACGTGGCGCGCCGAGCCGGAGTGGTTCGAGGCGCTGGCCGCGTACGAGATCTCGGAGACGGAGTTCTCCTCGCGCGTGCTGGAGACGCTGTCGCACGCGGACGAGCCCGCGGAAGCGAACGGCGACGCCGACGACTCCGCCGCGGCGGACGGCGACGTTGACCCCGCCGACGGCAACGACTCCGCGGCGTCCGGGGACTCGACGTGACCCGACGGAAGCCGGTGAACCGCGCGCAGCGCCGGCTCGACCGGCCGCCCCGCGAGCGGTTCGCCACCCGCGCGCTCGCCTTCGAGGTCGACGGCGACACCTGCCGCGGGACCCTCTACCTGCCGGGCGGCGACGCCGGCGATCCGCCGGCGATCGTGATGGCCCCCGGGCTCGGCGCGGAGCGGACCTTCGGCTACCCGGCGGTCGCGGAGCGGTTCGCCGACGCCGGCTACGCCGCGTTCTGCTTCGACTACCGCGAGTTCGGCGCCTCCGACGGCGACTCGCAGGCGGTCCGTCCCGCCGCCCAGCGCGCCGACTACGCGGCCGCGATCGACCGCGTCCGCCGCGTCGACGCCGTCGGCCCCGACCTCGTGCTCTGGGGCGCGTCGCTGTCGGCCGCGCACGTGCTCACGCTCGCCGCCGAGCGCGCCGACGTCGACGCCGTGATCGGCGCGGTCCCGATGCTCGACGGGCGGGCGATCGCCCGTCGCCGAGGCTGGAAGTACCTCGCGCGGTCGGGGGCCGCCGGGCTTCGCGACCTGATCGGGAACCGGTTCGGCCGCGGTCGGACCGTCCCGATCGTCGGGAGCGCCGAGGAGCTCGCGGCGATCACGGAGCCGGGGACGAAGCGGAAGTACCTCGACCTGGTCGACCGGGAATCGACGTGGCGCAACGAGACGCCGGCGCGGTCGCTGCTGCGCGTCGCGAGCTACCGTCCGGTCGAGCGGCTCGGCGAGATCCGCGCGCCGACCCTCCTCCTGGCGGGGACCGACGACGCGATCGTCGACAGCGAGGCGGTCGTCGACGCGGGCGAGGCGCTCTCGCGCGGGACCGTCGTCACGATGCCCGCGGACCACTTCTCCCCGCTCGGCGAGGACTTCGAGCCCGCGGTCGGGCATCAGCTGTCGTTCCTCAAAGACGCGCTGGAGTGACCCCCTCCAGTGGTTCGACCCGAGTCAATCCCCGGCGGTGGCGCGTGCCTCCGAGGCCGCCTCGCGGCCGAGGCGCGACGCGCCTCTGGCAGCCGGCGGCTCCGCCGCCGGCGACGAGGCTGGGGAGGCGTGAGGCGCGGTGCTGTGCGGGCGGAACTCAAAGGGGCACCGCGAGGAGTGCGCAGGCGACGCAAGCAGCGTGGCGCTACGCGCCACTGGCAGCCGGCGACGGAGTCGCCGGCGACGCCGCAACGAGGGCGCGAACGAAGTGAGCGACCGAGTGAGGCGCACAGCGAGCGTGCGCACTCCTCGCGGCCGGGGCTTTCGGAGGTCCTAGCAGTCTCGTCGGTAGCAACGGTGTATCGCCGAGCAGTCGGGGCTTTTGGAAGTATTGACCGCCGATCCGCCATCACTCACGTATAGTCGACCGTTCGTGACTCGTTCGCGTGGTCGCTCCCGTCTCTGACGACCGCTTAAGTGCTCGGACGACGCACTCACGCCCATGACCACGGTCGCGCTGCTGAGCGTCGCACCGGTGATCGAGGGGAGCATGGCCGGCGAGGTCGCGAAGGCCGTCGCCGCGCTCGACGAGTTCGACGTGAGCTACGAGACGAACCCGATGGGCACCGTGATCGAGGCCGACGACGCCGAGACGGTGTTCGCCGCGGCCGCGGCGGCCCACGGCGCCGTCGACGGCGACCGCGTCTCGACGGTGCTGAAGATCGACGACAAGCGGACCGCGGAGACGAGCGCCGACCGGAAGGTCGAGGCCGTCGAAGAGGAGCTCGGGCGCGAGGCGAAGCGGGAGCGCTGACCGGGTCGGAACTCCGACCGCGACCGAGCGAATTCGCCGGTGTGTATTCGTTAGTGGTATTAGTAAGTAATTACACGTGCGGGTATGGCGATACTGGTCACCGGCGGCAGTCGCGGAATCGGACGGGCGATCGCGGTCGAGCTGGCCGAGCGCGACGTGGTCGTCGACTACCGGTCGGACGAGGAGGCCGCGGCCGAGACGGCGGAGCGCGTCCGCGAGGCGGGCGGCGAGGTGGTCACGGTGCGGGCCGACGTCTCCGAGCCCGCGGCCGCGGACCGGCTGATCGAGCGGGCGGTCGAGGCGTTCGGGTCGCTCGACGCGGTCGTCAACAACGCCGGGATCGCGCGCCCGAACCGCCTTGAGGAGACGAGCGACGCGGAGTGGGAGTCGGTGATCGACACCAACCTCTCCGGGGCGTTCCGCGTCACCCGCGCGGCGGCGCCGCACCTCCGCGAGAGCGGCGGCGACGTCGTCTTCCTCTCCAGCGTCGGCGGCACGCTGGGGACGGTCGACGCGAGCTACGCGGCGAGCAAGGCCGGGCTCCACGGGCTGACTCGCGCGCTCGCCCGAGAGCTCGGCCCGGACGGCGTGCAGGTCAACGCCGTCGCGCCGGGCCCCGTCGAGACCGACCTCAACGACGTCATCTTGGAGTACCTCGAAGCGATCGAGTTCCGCGGCCACGAGAACGTCGACACGCACCTCCCCGAGTACGCCTGCGAGCCGGACGACGTGGCCGACGCGGTCCGCTACCTGATCGACAACGGGCACGTCCACGGCGAGATACTGGAGGTCGACGGCGGGATGCACCTCTGACGGCCCGGGGGGACTGGCCGGACCGGATCGATGCGGACCGCACCGACCGGATCGATGCGGACCGCACCGACCGGATCGATGCGGACCGCACCGACCGGCCCGATCCGGCCCGCCGATCGGTCGAGTCGCCGCGTCAGCCCTTGATGTTACAGACGGGGAACGTCCGCGCCACCTTGTCGCCGATTCCCAGCTCGTCGCTCACGCGGATCACCTCGTCGATGTCCTTGTAGACGCCGGGCGCCTCCTCGGCGATCGTCGCGCCCGACTGCGCCTTCACGTAGATCCGCTGTCCGTCTTCGAGGTCGTCCTGCACGTCGCCGCCCCAGAACTCCTGTTTCGCCTGCGTCCGGCTCATCAGCCGGCCGGCGCCGTGGGCGGTCGAGCCGAACGAGACCGACATCGACTCGTCGCCGCCGCGGAGGACGTACGACCCGGCGCCCATGCTGCCGGGGATGATCACGGGCTGGCCGACGCCGCGGTACGCCTCGGGCACGTCCCCGTGGCCCGCGGGGAACGCGCGCGTCGCGCCCTTCCGGTGGACGTACAGTTCGCGCTCCGCGCGGTCGACCGCCTCGTCGCCGACCGCGGGGAGCCCGTCGGCGTCGACGCCGACCTCGTGGGTCTCCTTCTTCGCGATGTTGTGCGCCACGTCGTACAAGAGCTCCATCCCGAGGTCGTCGATCGGGTCGGCGTCGAACACCTCGCCGAACGTCTCGCGGGTCTGATGGGTGATCAGCTGGCGGTTCACCCACGCGAAGTTGATGCACGCGCCCATCGCCCCGTAGTACTCGTCGGCCAGCTCGGAGCCGGCGGGCGCGGCCGCGAGCTCCTTGTCGGGCAGCGAGTCGAGCAGGTCGCCGTGCTCCTTCTCGATCCGCCGCAGGTAGTCGTTACACGTCTGGTGGCCGAGCCCGCGACTCCCGCAGTGGATCAGGACGACGATCCCGTCCTCCGCCAGGCCGTACGCCTCCGCCACGTCCTCGCGGAACACGTTCGTGACGCGCTGGACCTCCAGGAAGTGGTTGCCCGAGCCGAGCGATCCCATCTGGTTGCGCCCGCGGTCCATCGCCTTCTGGGAGACGTACTCCGGCCGGGCGTCGGGGCGGCGTCCCTCGTCCTCGCAGCGCGCGAGGTCGCTCTCGATCCCGTACCCCTCATCGACGGCCCACTCGACGCCGCGTTCTAAGGCGCCCTCGATCGCGTCGGCGTCGCCGCCGATCACGCCGCCGCCGCCCAGCCCCGAGGGGACCGCCTCGAAGAGGGCGTCGACGAGCTCCTCCTCGCGGCCGCGCACGTCGTCGTAGGTGAGGTTCGTGTTCACCATTCTGACGCCGCAATTCACGTCGTAACCGACCGCTCCGGGCGAAATACAACCGATACGGGCGTCGATGGCTCCGACGCCGCCGACGGGGAAGCCGTACCCCTGGTGGCCGTCGGGCATACAGAGCGCGGGCTCGACGATCCCCGGGAGGTGCGTCGCGTTCTTCAGCTGCTGGAGCGAGTCGTCGTCGCCGATCGCCTCCAGCAGCGACTCGCTGGCGAGAACCCGCGCGGGAACGTTCATGTCGCCCTCGCGGGGGATCTCCCAGACGTGCTCGCGCACCTTCTCAAGCCGGATCCCGTCGAACTCGCGCGTGGTCATACCCCGCCGTTCGACGCGGGGGGGCAAGGGCGTTGCGAGAGGCGGACGCGGGTCGACGGCCGTCACGGGTCGCTCGCGTCGAGCGCGGCGACCCGCCTACCGGTCGACCGGGTCGAACGGCAGCCAGCCGATCGCGCCCTCGGCGAGCGTGAGCGCGGCGAAGACGCGACCGAGCACGAGCCCGTAGATCAGGTGCGCGACGGCGATCACCGCGCCGAACTCGAAGCTCGCCGTGAGCCCGGGAACCGGCAGCGTGGGGACCGGCAGCGACGTGGCCCCTTCGAGCGCGATCGCGGTCGGCAGCAGCAGTCCGCCCGTGATCACCCCGAGCAGCGCCGAGTGGACGACGCCCAGTGAGAGGCAGCCGCCGACGTCGGCCCGGAGGTCGTCGAAGAACGCGCGGTCGAAGACCGCGGCGAACAGGGCCCCGAAGAGGGCGCTGTTGAACAGGTGGACCGCCCAGCCGACGAGGACCGCCTCGACGCCGACGAGCGCGCCGATAGTCGGCATGAGCCCCAGTATCCCGTGTAACACGACGCCCATCGCGACGCCGGCGACGAGGCCGCCGAGCGCGCCCGCCCGCCAGCGCCGGTCCGCCGTCGCCGTCGCTCCCGTTTGTGACATACGGTAACAAGGAACTCGGTACTGAAAATCGTTTCCACCGATCTCCGTTCTATCGGGGTTCCGTCCCCGTTCAGACGTCGAACACGACGTATGCGTACCACCCGTCGTCGCGGCGGTCGAGGGCCATCTCCGAGTAGGTGACCGCCTTGATCTCGCGGGCCGCGACGTCGCCGAGCGGGACGCCGCGGGCGGACGCCTCGACGGTCCAGGCGTCGGTGTCGTCCGGGTCGTTCGGGTCGTCGCTCTCGGAGCCCTCGTCGTCGGGCCCCGAGACCGCACACCGGTGGTCGGCCGGGAGGACGAGCCGCACGTCGCGCTCGTAGATAAGACGGTCGAGGTAGTCGAAGAGGAGCGCCTCGCGGCCCTCGGCGGTCACGGTGAACTTGAACCGCTCGCCGGTCTCCGGGACCGCCTCACAGCTCGCGGCGGTGAGCCCGTCGGCGACCGACTCGAACAGCGCCGCGAGGGTCGGCGCGGTCGCCTCGACCGCGACGTCGGCCGTGTGGTCCCGGAGGTCGAAGGTCACGTCTCGTCACCGGGCTCGTCGGGCGCGATCCGCTCGTCGCTCCGTCCGCTCCGACCGCCGTCGCGGGGACCGCGACCGCCGCCCCGGTCGCCGCCCGGCGCGTCGCTCGGTCGGTCGGTCTCGCCGCCCGACCGCTTGGCGACGTCCGACGTGGAGGAGTGGTACGAGCCGATCGGGCCCTCCGGATCGGGCTCGCGAACCTGCGACGGCGACACGCCGTCGGCGTCGGCGGCGGCGCGTTCGAGGGCGACGCCGCTCGTCACCAGCGCCCGGATCCCCTCCTCGACGCTCAGGTCGACCTCGACGATCCGGCGCTCGGGGACGAACAGGACGTGCCCGCCCATCACCGGGTTCGGGGCCATCGGCATGAACAGCGTCCGCATCTCCCCGCCCTCGGCCGGACCGGCGACCCTGTCCGGGGTGTCGCTCGTGACGAACGCGAGGGTGTAGACGTCCTCGGTCGGGAACTCGACGAGGACCACCTCCTGAAAGTTGCCGCCGTCCGACTCCAGCATGGCGTCGCTCATCTGCCGGAACCCCTGGTAGACGGAGCCGACGCCGGGGATCTGCTCGATGGCGTAGTCGGCGTAGTCGACCGCGCGCTCGCCGTACCGCGTCGACTCGACGGCGAGGCCGATGAGGAGGATCGTCCCGACGAAGACGACCGGCGTGGCGACCTCGATGGCGACCTCGCGGTCGACCGGGAGCGCCGACGGCGGCAGCAGCGGCAGGATCGCGGTGGAGAAGGCGTCCAGGTAGTCGTAGATCGCGTTGAAGACGAACCCCAGCACCGCGAGCGTGATGACGGAGGGGACGATGACGGCGACGCCGGTCAGCAGGGCCCGTCTGAGGCGCCCGCGGTCCGGCGGGGACTCGGCGGCCATTATCAGCTTCCACGAACGACCGACTCAAAACGCTTCCG
Source organism: Halorubrum rutilum (assembly GCF_024494565.1). The sequence goes on along the minus strand of NZ_JANHDN010000002.1, from coordinate 182,188 downwards.
TCGGTGAGCGGGGCCACGAGGGCGCTCCCCGGAGCGGTCCGACCGCAACCCCACCCGGGTCCGACGCGCCTTTTTAATTGATGACGCGGTGGCGCGTGCCGGTGAGCGCCGCAGCGCGGCGCGAACCGCACGCGCGAGGGAGTCGGTCGCCCGGAGCAACGCGGAGGGCGACCGACGAGGCTGGGGAGGCGTGAGGCCGCGGTGCTGTGCGGGGCGGGGTGGGACTCAAACGGGCAGCCGCGACGACTCGCGCGGCTCGGTGCGCTCCTCAGTCGCTCGTTTCACTCGCTTCTTGCGGTGCTATCGTCGCCGTGCTTCGTCGTCGCGGCCGGGGCTTTGGAGGCGTTCACCACCGATCCGAAGTCATCTATTTACGAATAAGCAGCCGGGATTTCGTGGGCGTTCTCCGCATCGTCGTCACCGGTTACTCTTAAATAAACAGCATATGCGATCGAGCGCAGTCAGGGAAGCTAAACCGCTCGACACCCTATCGCGACGCATATATGCAGTTCTGCGACGACTGCGGCTCGATGATGGTCTCCGTCGACGGGGAGATGGTGTGTCAGAACGACGACTGCGGCGCCACGACCGAGCGCGACGAGTCGCTCGCCGCCGACTTCGAGTCGACCACGGAACAGACCGGCGACGAGGTGATCGAGACGGAGGAGGGCGCGAACTTCGAGGGGAAGCCCACCGCGACCGACGTCGTCTGCGACGAGTGCGGCCACGGCGAGGCGTGGTACACGATCAAACAGACCGGCGCCGCCGACGAGCCGCCGACGCGATTCTTCAAGTGCAAGGAGTGCGGTCGCCGCTGGCGCGGCTACAACTGATACGTTCCGACCCGCCGCCCTCGGCGGCACTCAGTCGGGGCATCGTCTCGATACCGTCACGCGATCGCTCTCGGTCCACGAGGCGATCCCCCGCTTAGCCGAGCCGGCCGACGCCCTCCCTCAGTCGAACCGACCGCGCCGGTACTGCACCGGCCACTCGACGTCCGCGCCGAGCTCGTGGGCCGCCTCCAGCGGCCAGTACGGGTGCCGGAGCATCTCGCGGCCGAGCGCGACGAGGTCGGCCCGCCCGTTCCGGACGAGAGCGTCGGCGTGCGTCGGCTCCGTGATCCCGCCGACCGCGGCGACGGGCACGTCGGTGCCCTCGCGGATCGCCTCGGCGTACGGCACCTGGTATCCCGGACCGGTTTCGGGGAGCTGCTGGTCGGGGTGGATCCCGCCGCCGGAGACGTCGACCAGGTCGGCGCCGGCCTCCGCGAGCAGCGGGGCCAGTCGCACGGAGTCGTCGACGTCCCACGAGTCGCGGTCGGGCAGCCAGTCGGTCGCGGAGATCCGGACGAACACCGGCTTGCCGTCGGGCCAGACGTCCCGCACGGCCGCGACGACCTCGCGGACGAGCCGCGTCCGGTCCGCGAAGCTCCCGCCGTACTCGTCGTCGCGGTCGTTGGTGACCGGCGAGAGGAACTGGTGGAGCAGGTAGCCGTGGGCCGCGTGGACCTCGGCGATCTCGAAGCCGGCGTCGAGGGCGCGCGCCGCGGCGTCGGCGAACGACTCGATCACCTCGTCGATATCGCCGTTGTCCATCCGGCGCGTCGCCGCGGGCTCGCCGGTCTCCGCGCGGTCGCCGTCGGGGTACGGCGCGTCGCTCGCCGATATCGTCTCCCACCCCGCCGGGTCGTCCTCCGGGATCGGGTCGCCGCCCTCGGCCGGCGGCCGATGCGACCCCTTGCGGCCGGCGTGCGCCAGCTGGATCCCGGGCGTCGCGCCCTGCGACCGAACGAAGTCGACGATCGGCTCGATCGCCTCGGCGTGCTCGTCGGACCAGATCCCGAGGCAGCCCGGGGTGATCCGGCCGCGCTCCTCGACGGCGGTCGCCTCGGTCATCACGGCGCCGGCCCCGCCGACGGCGCGCGAGCCGAGGTGGATCCGGTGCCAGTCGTTCGCGAGCCCGCCGTCCGCGGAGTACTGGCACATGGGCGACAGCATCACGCGGTTCCGAAGCTCGGTGTCGCGCAGCGTCAGCGGCGTGAAGAGCGAGTCCGTCATCGTCAGTGTCGAGGGGCGCCGCCGGGTAATGGGCTCCGATCCCCCGCGCGGGTCGCCGCGATCGGACCGGACCGCCGACCGCGGCGCGGCGGACCGCGGCGCGGCGGGCCCGGCTCCGCGCGTCGCGGTCGCGGCGCGCGGGGTTTAGGTCGACCGAAACCTATAACCTCCCGTACCCCTGACGAGGTGGTAATGAGCACTGGGGACCGGATCGAGCGCGGCGCCGAGGAGTCGGCGGACGCACGGCCGATCGTCGCGGCGAGTCGCTGCTCGCCCGACCGAACCGTCTTCGCGGAGCAGGGCAACACGGACGCGTGGATCGCGACCGACCTCACGGTCGATCTGGAACGGTAGCGCGAGCCGAACGGAGCGGCCTCTCTTCCCCTTCCGACCGACCGATCGAACGGTTACTCGGCGGCCTGAGGACCCCGGGCGACCGCTCGACGATCCCCGTTACTCGATGTCGGGCGCGCGCTCGCCGGCCGGCACGACGATCTCCAGCCAGTTCTCCTCGGGCGGGAGCGGGCAGGCGAACGCCTCGCTGTACGCGCAGAAGGGGCTGTACGCGAGGTTGAAATCGAGGGTGACGACGTCGCCGTCGGCGAGCTCGCCCTCCGGCTCCAGCTCCATGTACCGGCCCCGATGGTACGTCTGCTGGCCGGTCGTCTTGTCGCGGAAGGGGACGAAGATCTCGCCGTCCTCGCCCGCCTGCCGGTAGCCGGCGAGCGCGTGTTCCTCGCCGTCGACCTCGAACGCGAAGGTGACGACCCGGAGGTACCGGACCGGGTTGCTCGCCGTGGTCTCCATCTCGACGGGCTCGGGGTCGTCGTGGACCGTCACGGTCGCCTCGACGCGGTACGTCTCGTCCGGCGGGAAGTAGTCGAGCCCGTCGAACCCGTCGCGGTGCTCGGGCGGGATCGGCGACTGCGGGTGGTCGGCGAAGAACTCGTCCTTCTCGCGGCGGTTGGCGCGGAGGCGCTCGGCGTACTCGTCGGTCATACCTGGCCCGAGAGGCGCCGGCGGCTTCAGGGCCGCGGTTCGGGCGGGCCCGGAGGCTCACGGGGTGCGCCGGCTCTCAGGGTCGCCCCCGCCGGATCCCGGAGTCGCCCTCGCCGACTCCCGGAGTCGCCCTCGCCGACTCCCGGAGTCGCCCCCGCCGGATCCCGCGCCGTCCCGCTCCCTCCGAAGGAGGGCGGCACCGCGTTTTTGTCTCCGAAGCGCGTAGATTCGAACGGTGGTGGTACCATGATCGGCGACCAGTGGCAGTTCGGGATCCTGATCGGATGGATCGCGATCAACGCGCTGCTCGCGTACTCCGGGTATCGCCTCCGCGAGCGACGCGCGGCGACCGGAACCGGCGCGCCCGGCGGCGGCGCCGACCCCGTCGACGCCGACGACGGCGTCGTCGAGTGCCCCGACTGCGGCACCGCGAACGAGCTCGGCTATCGCTTCTGTCGGTCGTGCGTGAGTGAGCTGCCGGGGACGATGGCGTTCGACCGCGACGCCGACGGCCCGCTCGGTCGCGTCGCCCGGTGACGACCCGTCGCCGTCGTCTTCTTCGTCGCGGACCGACGACGGTCAGAGCGTCCGCCGGCGGTCAGAGCGCCCGGCGGCGGTCAGAGCGCCTGCAGGTCGGCGAGGCAGTCGTCGAGGTCGCGGGTCGACGTCGCCAGCGAGAAGCGGTCGACGCGCGCGAGGTCGGCGGCGTGCTCCCACAGGTCCTCGGCCTCGATCCCGTGGAGGACGACCGCGTTCGGCGTCGGGCTCACGACGCGGAGCGCGACCAGCGGCGACTCGCCGCGGGTCACGCCCGTGAACACGAGCGCGCGGTCGGTCGACTGGCCGTACAGCCGGTAGAACTCCTCGCTTGAGAGCCGCGTGATCGCCTCGATGGAGTTGATCACGGTGTGGCCGTTGACGGTGTCGCGATCCCCGCGGACGACCTCCGTGGCGTCCATCGCCTCGTAGAACTCCCCGACCGGCACCGCGGTGGCGTACTCGCGGAGGTCGTGGACGATGTCGCTCTCGAAGCCCGCCGAGAGCACGCGGGCGTACTGGCGGAGGCGCCCGCCGCCGCGCCGCTCGTCGATGTCCAAGAGCCCGTCGACGATCCGGCGCACGACGCCGATCCCGGGGCTCTCGCGTCGCCCGCTCTCGTAGTCGGAGATCACCGACGAGGAGACGTCGAGCTGGTCGGCGAGCTCGGTCTGTGAGACGTCGAAGTCGGTCCGCCACTTCCGGAGCGTCGCCCCGGGGTCGTCGCTGAGCGTTATCTCGCCGGCGATCCGGCGAGAGAGCTCCTCGCGTGCGTCGCTCATTACCCGGTCCGAGGGCGGAACGCCGCAAAAGGCTACCGAAAACGGGGTTCGTCGGACGTCGACATCCCTCCGCGGACTCGACGGTGGTCCCGGGGCGAAACCACGCCCCCCAAGAGCGACGCCGACGGCGTCACTCCACGTACAGCGAGTAGACGATGACGCCGAAGCCGACCGCGGTCAGCAGGCTGTTGATCGCGATCCCGACCGCCAGGGACGCGCCGATGACCTGGTGGGAGACGCCGCCGATCAGCGCGCCGACGGTCACGATCCCGAAGCCGATCCCGAGCGCGCGCAGCGAGGGGTCGCCCGTCCTGCCGTACGCGCGGAGCGCGTAGTAGGTGATGCTGCCACCGAGCACGAGGATGGCGGTCTTTGCCACGATGATGGCGAGGTCGATGTGCGTTGTCATGTTTCCTCTCGCAGTTCCGACCACAGGTCGGCCAGCCGTTCGTCCCGCGTGCGCTCCGGGCGGGAGAACTCGACGGTGAGCTCGCGGGGGGCGTCTCCCCCCTCGTCCGCGTCGTCGATCGAGACCGTCACGGCGTCGAACGAGACGGAGTAGCGCGTGGTGTGCTGTCCGTCGCGGCGGATGTCCGTCGACTCCCGGAGCAGGGAGGCGTCGGTGAGCTTCTCTAGCTTCCGGTACGTCGTCGACAGGGGGATGTCGCACTCCTCGGAGAGGTCGCTCGCCGTCTTCGGCTCGGTGAGCGCCGCCACGATCCGGCGCGCGGCGTCGTCGGCCAGCGCGTCCAGCACGTCGTCGACCGACGGGGGGTCCTCCTCGCGCGACGGGTCCCGCACCATGGCTTCCACTTGGATCCCCCCGCGTCTTAAACCATCGAACTTCGGCCGTGCCGCGCGCGGCGCGGCGTCGAGCGCGCGCGGCACCGTCGGCGACGCCGCCGGACCGCGGCGTCATTTGACCGCGGCGTCGCCGGACCCGCGACGACGCCGGACGCATCCCGTTTTTGTGAGTGGGTCGCGTACGTCGGGTCGATGGACTCGTGGAAGCGCCGCGTCGGCGGGTACTTCGGCTTCGTCCTCTTCGTGCTGATCTTCACCGCAGTCGTCTACCGCTACGGGATGCGGGTTTACGAGGGCGACGCGGTCACGATGATCGAGGCGCTGCGCTTCTCGGTCGAGATGTTCACCACCACCGGGTTCGGCGGGGACGCGCCGTGGGAGAGCCAGCGGATGAACGCGTTCATCGCCGTGATGGACCTCGTGGGCATGGTCCTCCTCATCGGCGCGCTCCCGGTGGTGGTGACGCCGCTCCTGGAGGAGGCGTTCTCGACGACGGCTCCCGCGTCGCTGGACGACGGCCTGTCCGGCCACGTCGTCGTCTGCTCCGACACCTCGCGGTCGGCGGCGCTCATCGCGGAGTTCGACTCCCACGGGATCCCCTACGTGATCGTCGAGCCGGACGGCGACCGGGCCGCGGCGCTTCAGGAGGCGGGCCGGACGGTGATCCGCGCGGACCCGGAGTCGACGGAGGGGCTGGCGGCCGCGAACCTCGCCGACGCGCGGGCGCTGGTGACGGACGTCTCCGACCAGGTGGACGCGAGCATCGTGCTCGCCGCCAAGGAGCTGTCGCCGGACGTGCGCGTCATCAGCGTCGTCGAGGACCCGGACCGCGAGCGGTACCACCGGCTCGCGGGCGCGGACGAGGTGCTCTCCCCGCGGTCGCTGCTCGGCGAGAGCCTCGCCGCGAAGGTGACGACCGCGCTCCGGACCGACCTCGACGAGGCGGTCGCGATCGGCGACTCCCTGCGGCTCGCGGAGGTGGCGGTCCCGCACGGGAGCCCGCTCGCCGGCTCGACGCTCGCCGACAGCGGGATCCGCGAGCGCGCCGGCGTCAACGTGATCGGGATGTGGGTCGACGGCGAGTTCGACGCGGCGCCCCCGCCGGACGCGACGCTGTCGGCCGGGACGGTGCTGCTCGTCTCCGGGCGGTCGGACCAGCTCGAACGGCTCGTCGAGCTGACGAACTCCGCGACCCGGCGGTTCGGCGCCGGCGAGACCGTGGTCGTCGGGTACGGGCAGGTCGGCCGCGCGGTCGCCGAGACGGTCACGGCGGCCGACCTCCCCGTCACGGTCGTCGACCGCGAGGACGCGGAGGGCGTCGACGTGGTCGGCGACGCGACCGATCCCGAGACGCTGCGCGCCGCGGGCGTCGAGGCGGCGCAGACGGTCGTGCTCGCGCTCCCCGACGACACCACGACGGAGTTCACGACGCTCGTGGTCCGCGACCTGGCGCCGGACACGCAGGTGCTCGCCCGGGTCGAGGAGCCCGCGAGCGTCCGGAAGATGCACCGAGCGGGCGCCGACTACGTGCTCTCGCTCGCGACCGTCACCGGGCGGCTGTCCGCCTCCACCGTCATCGAGGACCGCGACGTGCTCTCGCTCGACCAGCGGATCGAGGTCGTCAGGAGGCGCGTGCCGCGCCTCGCCGGCCGGACGATCGGGCGGGCGAACGTCCGGGAGGCGACCGGCTGCACCGTCATCGCGATCGAGCGCGACGACGAGACCGTGACGGAGATCGGTCCCGACACCCGGGTCGGTCCGGACGACGAGCTCGTCGTCGTCGGCACCGACGAGGGGATCCGCGAGTTCGAACGACGGTTCGCGTGAGCGCCCTCCGCTCCCGAGGGCCTCGCGCCGCGCCGTGACGGGGCGTCGACCCGTCACGCGGCGGCTCGGCGCCGGGGCGAGTCGAACGCTTCAAGTATTCGCTGGCTGTTCGTCCCTGTATGAAAGACCAGGGACGCTCCACGCGCAAGCGGACGGGCGGCCGACTCAAGCACGCCTCGAACAAGAAGCGCCACCAGCTCGGCCGCGAGCCCGCCGAGACCACGGTCGGCGAGACGCGCGTCCAGTACATCGACTCCCGCGGCACCGAGAAGAAGGTCCGCGCGCTCTCGACGAACGTCGCGCAGGTCGCCGACGGCGGCGAGGTCAGCGAGGCCGAGATCGAGAACGTCGTCGACAACCCATCCAACGTCAACTACGCCCGCCGGAACATCGTCACCAAGGGCGCCGTCATCGACACGTCCGCCGGCCGCGCCCGCGTCACCTCCCGCCCCGGCCAGACCGGCCAGGTCAACGCGGTCCTCATCGACTGAACGGCGTCCCGGTCGACCGCCGCCGACCCGCTTTCTGAACGTATTTACCCCTCGACGACGACGAGCGACGCGTGTACCTCGGCGTCGACGAGGCGGGGAAGGGCCCGGTGCTCGGGCCGATGGTCGCCGCGGCCGTGCTCGCGGCCCCGTCGAGCCTCCCGGCCGACGTCGACGACTCGAAGCGGCTCTCCTCCGAGCGGCGCGAGGCGATAGCCGAGGCGGTCCGCGGGAGCGACCGCGTCGCCGTCGGCGTCGCGACCGTCGAGCCCGCGGAGATCGACCGCCCCGACACCGACATGAACACGCTCACGGTCCGCGGACAGGCGCGGGCGGTGCGGGCCGCGCTCGCCGGGATCGGGGGACTCGCCGGCGGCGAACGGCCAGAGCGCCCCGTCCGCGTCGTCGCCGACGCGGGCGACACGAGCGAGGCGCGGTTCGCGCGGCGGCTCGCCGAGTTCGTGGAGAACGGCGACGGTTCCGACGACGGTGACCCCGAGAGCGACGACCCCGGCGGCGGTCCCGGGGGCACCGCCGGCCCCGCGGTCGACGTCGAGGCCTTCCACGGCGCCGACGAGGCGGACCCCGTCGTCGGCGCGGCGAGCGTGGTCGCCAAGGTGGCCCGCGACGCCCGGATGGCGGCGATCGACGACCGATACCCGGCGTACGACGGCGTCGGGAGCGGCTACCCGAGCGACCCGACGACGCGGTCGTTCCTGCGCGCGTACGTCGCCGACCGGGGCGACGTTCCCGACTGCGCCCGGCGGTCGTGGGCGACCTGCGACGACGTGCTGGAAGCGGCCGAGCAGTCGGCGTTAGACGAGTTCTAGCCGGGGGTCGACCCGGGCCCTACGCCAGCGTCGAGACCGCCCCGTTCACGGCGCCGATGAACGTCTCCCAGACGGAGACGCCGGCGACGATCGAGAGGACGGTGTCGGCGCCGAAGAAGGCGAACAGCGCCGCGGACGCGATGTGCGCCCGCCGCACGTCGAACCGGTGGGCGAACGTGTGGAAGAAGTAGGCGTTCGCGAGGCTGATCGGGATGATCGCGAGCATCTCGCCGACCCAGATGGCGGAGGTCACGCCGTACTGCGCCGCCAGTCCGATCGTGACGAGCTGCGTCTTGTCGCCGAACTCGCCCGTGGCCATGAGCACAAAGATCGGGAGGAACCCCCCGAGAGACCCCCGGTACCTGTCGAGCGGTCCCGGAAGCGTCACCGAGTCGAGGTCGGCGTAGTCGGCGTCGGCCGCCGAGGGGCTCGGGGCGTCGGCGCCGGCGGCCGGTGCCTCCGTGCCGCCGTCGCTGGACGCGATCCGGGCCGCGTCGCGGTCGGGCATCGACCGGTACAGCAGGTACGCGAACGCGAAGAACAGGGCCGCGGTCACCGCGTCGAGCACGACCCCCGGCAGCGTCGCCTGCAGCGCCTGTCCGAAGGCGATCTCGACGGCCGTCCAGCCGGCGAACGCCGACGCGGCGGCCGCGACGACCACCTTCGGGTCGTACCGCGTCGACAGCGCGGCGATCATGAATTGCACCTTCTCGCCCGGAAGCACGGCCAGCTGAGCCGCGAAGGCGACGATCAGTATCTCGGCGTATGTCATGCGTTCCCGTCCTCCCGACGCTCGTCGGTCGAGCCCCCCGCTCCGGGGCGGCCGCCGGTCCTCATGGGCGGTTTAGAGGAGTCTAAATTAAGAGTTTGTCGGCTCTCTATTATCGGTGGTGACCCGATCGACATGGTCGAAACGCGACGGAGCGGCGACGGGGCGGTCGACCGCTCCCGCGACGCCTCACCGGATCGTCAGCAGGCGGCGCAGGATGTCGCCGTACGCCGGTCGGGTGATCAGGACGCCGATCAGGACGCCGAGGATGGTGAAGATCGCGAACCCGGAGAGGTCCCCGAGCGAGAGCACCATGAGCGGCGACATCGCGACGATCGTCGTCGCGGCGGCGGCGCCGATGACCCAGAAGGCCCGGCGGAACCGGGAGTTGAACACCTTCCGGGAGTTCACCTCGCCCTCGCTCATCACCTCGTCGGCGATGATCACGAGGTCGTCGACGCCGGTCCCGACGACCGCGATGAAGCCGGCGATGACCGCCAGCTCGATCGGGTAGCTCACGAGGGCGGCGAAGCCGAGCAGCGCGTACACCTCCGCGAGCGCCGTGACGATCATCGGCAGCGCCACCGCGGGCTCGCGGTAGCGCAGGAACACCATGCCCGCGACCGCGAACACCGCGAGGATCCCCGTCACCAGCGAGTAGTTCTTGTAGTTCTCCCCCTGCGCGGCCGAGATTGTGCTCGACGTCCCCTCGCCGCTGATGTCGAGCTCCGCCGGCAGCGCGCCGGCGCGCAGGTTGACCGAGATCTCCTGGGCCGTCGAGAACTCGGGCGTGGTCAGCCGGAAGTTCGGGGTGTCGGCCCACGAGCCGCTCGCCATGCTGTCGGCGAGCTCCGGGTCCATCCCGAAGGAGTTGACGACCTCGCCGTCGACGGTGAGCAGGAGGCACGGGTTCGAGTTCTCGATCTCGCCCGTCTCGGGGTTGTACTGACAGCGGTCCGCCTCGGACTGGTACGCCGAGGGGAAGCCGCGGTCGACGACCGCCTGCTGGAACGTCGCGGCGGGCGACTGCTGACCGCCGGAGGCGGTGTTCCGCACGTTCACCGGCACGTACGAGCCCGTGCCGCGGTCCCGCTGGGAGGCCGTCCCGATGTTCTCGAAGTCGTCCTGCGTGAGCACCCCCTCCTCGACGGCGGTGCCGTTCCCGCTCGGGTACGCGATGTCTATCTGCACCGTCCCGCGCTCCTGGAGCAGCGAGACCACGTCGCTCCGGTTCTCGCCGGGCACCTCGACGAGGATGAAGTACTCGCCGCCGAGGGACTGGACCTGCTGGACGCTCCCGCCCGAGAGCCCCGCCTCGTTGATCTTCCCCTCGATGATGCTCTGCGTGAGGTCGCGGGTCTCCGCGGTCACGCCGGGACGGATGCTCTCGTAGGAGTACCCCGAGGCGTCCATCGCCGCTCGGAACTCCTCCTCGCTCACGGACGGGTCGGTGACCTCGACCGCCCGCACGTCCTCGCCGACGCTCGACCCCACGTCGCGGAGCTGCACGCCGTCGAGCTCGTCGGCGACCGCCTGCTCGACCGTCACGGGATCGTCCCCGCCGAAGTCGACGCCGGTGGCGGTGTACCCTTCGAGCGGGGCCCGGACGCGGGTGCCGCCCTCCAGGTCAAGCCCGTACTGGAGGTTCGTGATCCCCTGGCTCACCTCGCTCTGGTTCTCGCCCGGCGCGGTCTCGGGACCGAACTGCGGGGCGAACAGCGCGACCGACGCGCCGACCACGACCACGACCAAGAGCAGGATGCGCCAGTTGTTCCTGATCGGCTCAAGCATTAGCGCTTCACCCCCTCGAACTTGTACCAGCGGAGCAGCGAGACGTTCAGCAGGTACGTGTTCATCAGGTCGGCACAGAGCCCGACCGCGAGGATGATGCCGATGTTCCGCAGGAGGTCGACCCCGAAGACGGTCGCGACGATCGCCATCACGATCATCGCCGCCATCGAGGTGAGCGTCATCGTGACCCCGGTCCGCATCGCGCGGCTCACCGACTCGTAGAAGTCGCCCGTCCGACGCAGCACGGAGTTGTTCAGCAGGATGTCGGAGTCGACGCTGTACCCGATGATCATCAGCAGCGCGGCGATCGTTCCCAGCGTCATCTGGATCCCGAGGAGGTTCATCACGGCGACGGGGATGACCAGGTCGGAGAACGCAGAGGCGACGACCGCGAGCGACGGGACGAACGTCCGGAACAGCGCGAACACGAGCACGCTCATCCCGAGGAACGCCAGCGCGACCCCGAACACCGCGGTCCGCGCCGTGTCGCCCGCGAAGCTCGGGGACACCTGGTCGATCGCCGTCGTTGTCAGTCCCGCGTCGTCGGCCTGTTGCGAGAGCCCCTCGGCCAGCCCTTCGGGGTCCTCGTCGGCCGCGCGGAAGGTGACGACGAACACGTCGTCCGCGGGGATCGACCGGATCGAGTCGGGCTGCCTGTCGAACTCGGTCTCGATTCGTTCCTCGACGTTACCACCGTCGTCGGCGATCCGGAGCTCGACGCCGCCCGTGAACGCCAGCCCGAGGTTCGCCGGCGCCCCCGTGACGAGGTACCAGCCGAGGATGATCGCGAGCGCGAGAACGAGGACCGCGAGCGGGATCGCCACGAGCTGCCGGTTCGAGTACTCGGTGTAGTTGACCTCCGGTACGTCGATCGCTACCATAAATAGCGGTTCCTGCGCGGGCGCGAATAAGCCTTCTCACTCGCCCGCGACCCGACGCCCCCGAGACCGCCTCACGGCATGTACCGAACGCTGACGATCCCCGGCTCGGAGCGGACCTCGACGCGGTTCACGCCGAGCCGGGCGGCCCGGGACAGCGTCGCCTCGCGGTCCTCGATCACGTCGGCGACCGCGTCCTCGGTGTCCGACTCGGGCGGCGTCAGCACGTGGACCTCGCCCTCGCCCGCGCGGGGCTCGCGGGCGAGCTCCCCCGTCGGCGTCTCCGCCGCGAGCTCGCGCTCGTGGACGGTCGGCGGCTCCTCGCTCTCCTCGATCGAGAGGGGTCGCCGCTCCGTCACGTCGACCACCCGGTACGTGACCTCCATCGGCGGGTCTGGGGCGACGGTCGCCTCGACCGCGTCGTCGACGTCGAGTCCGGGGTTCGAGCTCAGCGTGTGGACCTGGCCGTCGTGAACGTCTTTCAGCACCGCCGAGTCGCTCTCGACGTGCGTGACGAGGAAGGTGCTCTCCTTGCCGTCCGTCCCGTCGCTCGTTTCCGTTCCGTCGGCCGTCTCCGTCCCGCTCGCGCCCTCCGATGCGTCCGCGTCGGTGCGCTCTGGCTCGTCGGTCATTGCACCGTGGTATGCGACCGACCCTTTTCGGGGTTTCGAGGCGCGTCAGTCGTCGACCGCGGGATCGTCGGCCGCGGTCGCCGGCTCGTCCGCGGCCGCCGCGTCGGCTGCCGCGCCGCCCGCGCCGCCCGCGTCGTCGGTGCCGTCGCCGGTCACGCGAAGCCGGTAGTGGACCGCGAACACGACGAGCGCGGCGGCGACCGGCGGGACGATCCCGACCGGTTGCGGGAGGGCGTAGAGCGCGCCGACGACCGCGGACTCGGTCGGGTCCCGGAGCTCCGCCGGCGCGGAGATCACGAGGCCGACGTACAGCGAGCAGAGGAAGAGGAAGCCGCCGTACGCCAGCTTCCGGTCGTACCCCGGCTTCACCGGGTCGCCGCGGCGGTGGCGGCGCGCGACGAACAGCAGCGGCGCGAGCAGCGGCGCGACCGCGGCGAAGCCGGCGATCACGTACAGCGAGCGCGAGAACAGGAACGTGCCGCCCTGCACGTCGGCCGTCTCCGCCATCCAGACGACGAGCGCGAGGGTGACGACCGTCGCGATCAGCCCGGCCGCGAGCGCGCCGACGACGCCGTACACGCGCATGGTCCACGAGTCGGTGTGGCGGATCGCGTAGGGGATCGCGCCGAACACCCCGCGGTAGCTGTCTGCCATCGCCGCAGTTAGGGCCGACGGCGAATTAAACCCCTCGTCGGTGGACGTGAGCTTTTAGCCCCGGCGACGGGACCACCCCACGTGGGCCTGTACGACGCGTACCTCGCCGTTCGCCACCGGCTCCACGACGGGGAGCCCCCGGAACACGTCGCGATCGTCGTCACCGAGCGCGACCTCCTCGCCGACGGGGCGTTCGACACCCTCGCCGAGGCGCTCGGGTGGGCGCTGGAGTACGGCGCCGAGCGAGTCACCGTCTCGGTCTCGGTGCTCGACGAGTCCGTGGTCCCCACGCTCATCCGCGAGCTCCGTCGGCTCGACGCCCCCGTCCCGTTCGTCGTTCGGGGTCCGGACGACGTCGACGGCGGGAGCAACGACCACGCCGACGGCGACGAAGGGGACGACCACGCCGACGGCGACGAGGGGGACGTCCCCGTCAGGATCACCGTCGGACTCGGCGGCAAGGCGGAGTTCGCGGCCGCGGTCCGCGAGATCGCGAGCGACGTCGACGCGGGCGAGCTCGACCCGGCCGAGATCGACGCGGACGACGTCGCCGACCGACTCGTGTTCCCGGAGGAGCCGGACCTCGTCATCAAGACCGGCGCGGAGCGGCTCTCCGACTTCGCGATCTGGCAGTCGGTGTACGCCGAGCTCTACTTCACCGACGTGAACTGGCGCGACTTCAGGAGGCGGGACTACCTGCGCGCGGTCCTCGACTTCCAGGACCGACAGCGTCGGTTCGGTCGGTGAGGGGGAAAGGGCCGCCCGCCTCACCAGACGAACCGGAACAACAGCGTGAACGTGACGAGCGCCCCGACGGTCGAGAGGATCGGGACGACGTTCTGCATCAGGACGACGCGCGCGCTCGTGCTCGGATTGAACAGGTCAGACGCCGAGGGGACGTCGGTCGGGTCCCCCTCGCCGATCGGGGCCGTCTCGTCGGTCTTCAGCGCGCCGACGGACACCTTCGGCTCCTTCTCCCCGCTGATCCCCTGTCTCACCGTGACGCTCCGCGTCGCGCGCCCCCAGCCGAGCCCGACGATCGACATCGTCGCGATGATGACGAACGAGGCCGGGATCCCGACCGCCGAGAGGCTGATGACGATCCCGGAGGAGACGCAGGCGACGACGATCGCCGCGGTCAGCGGGAGGTCGGTGATGTCGTTGCCGAGCGTGTCGAGCGTCCGCCGGGCGATCGTGAACGCGCCGACCGCGACCGCGGCGCTCCCGAGCAGGATCATCGGCGTCATCTCGACGTTGTCGAGCGCGACGAGCGGCGCGATCGCGTTCGCGATGTTCGAGGTCCCGGAGGAGAAGGCCATCAGACAGCCGATGGCGATGACGACGAAGCCGCCCACGAGCTCGCGCCGGGTCGTGTTCGGGCCCGGGACGGGCTTCGGGATCGGGCCGGAGCGATCGAACTCGAACAGCGCCCCCTCGGTGCTGTCGATCGCCACCCAGCTGTCGATGGCCGGGTAGAAGTAGCGCCCGACGACCCCGGAGACCCAGAAGCCGATGATCGGCGCGACGATCCACCAGATGGCGATCTCGCCCATCACCGCCCGGTCGAGGGTGCCCGTCGCGAGCCCGAGCCCCGCGATCGCCCCGACTGCCGTCATCGACGTCGACGCGGGGACGCCGGCGAAGTTCCCGACGAACAGCGCGCCCCCGATGAAGAAGAGGACCACGATGCTCGTCTCCAGCGTGAACACGCTGCCCCCGGTGACGAGGTCCTCCCCGAGCGTCGTCACGACGCGCTGCCCGAGCGTGCCGGCGCCGACGAAGAAGAACACCGACATCAGCGCCGCGGCACCCGACTTCGAGAGCACGCCCGACCCGACGGCCGGCCCGAACGCCGGACCGGTCGTGGCGCCACCGATGTTGTACCCGACGAACGCCGCGACCGCGAACCCGATGAGAAGTAAGGCCTCAACCATATACTCGCTACAACACGGCACGACCGGTTAAGCGAACAGGTTCGCGCCGGGGACGGAAGTTCGAGAAATGCACCGGCCGAGACTCCCGCGAGCAGAGAGGGACCGGAGATCCCTCTTGCAGCCGGCGCGTAGCGCCGGCGACGCAGCGAGTGGGAGTCAGGCCGGTGCACGACCGCAGGGAGTGCACCGGCCGAGATTTGAACTCGGGTTGCAACCATGGCAAGGTTGCGTGATACCACTACACTACCGGTGCGTGCGTCGCGTATCCAACTTGCTCGGAGGTCCACTTAAGCTTGTCACATCGGGACCGCGCCGGGGGCGGGCCGCGCGCTCCGGGGGGTTCACTCCCTCCTCGACGCCGCGATCTCCCCGCCGTGCGCCCGGACGAGGGCGGCGAACGCTTCGACCTCCGCGTCCTCCTGCGTCGCGTCGTCCCGGCGGTCGCGCACCCGCCGCTTGATCGCCCGCAGCGCGTCCGGCTCCCCGGTCGCGATCGCGTCGGCGACCGCGCGCGGATCGTCGACGACGCGGGAGACGAGCCCGGTCCGGAGCGCCTCGTCGGCGTCGAGGACGCGGCCCGAGAGCGCGAAGTCGAGGGCGTCGCCCTCGCGCATCACCCGCGGGAGTCGGACCGTGCCGCCCCACGCGCCGAACAGCCCGAACTCGACGCCGGGCTCGGCGAACGTCGCCGCCGGGGTGGCGATCCGGACGTCGGCGGCGAGCGCGATCTCGACGCCGCCGCCGCGGGCCGCGCCGTCGACCCCGCAGACGACGACCGCGTCGGCGCCCGCGATCGCCGCGGCGGTGCGCTGGCCCTCCCGGGCGAACGACGCCGGGGCGTCCGCGTCGCCGCCCGGACCGTCCGCGTCGGCGAGCGCGGCGACGGCGTCGAGGTCGGCGCCGGCACAGAAGGCGTCGCCGGCGCCGCGGAGGTACGCGACCGGGGCGTCGGCGTCGGTGACGGCGCGTCGGAGCGCGCGCAGGTCCTCGGGGCGGAGCGCGTTCCGCCGCTCGGGGCGATCGATCGTGACGACGCGGACGCGGTCGTCGGTGCGGGTGCGGATCACGGCGTCGTATCCCGGTCGTTTCCAAAGGTCTTTGCCCTTCGCTCGACTACCTGACGGCAATGGACGATGCCGCGCGAGCGCGTGAGGCCGCTCACGAGGCGCTCGCGGACGTCGAGCCCGAGCAGCTGCGCGAGGCCCTCGAACGCCGCATCCTGGACGCCGCCGTGACGCCCGGGGTGCTGGCGCTGGTCACGGCCCGCGCGGTCGACCCCGAGGTGAACCCCGACGAGGTCGTCGACCGCGCGGCCGGCGTGCAGCTCATCTACGAGGGGCTCCGGCTCACCCGCGCGGTGGCCCACGAGGAGCCGTGGGTGACCGCGCCGACGCGCGAGACCGACATCGACGCCGACATGGACGTGCTCACGGCCGACGTGCTCGTCTCGCGCGGCTTCTCGCTGCTGGCGTGCACCGAGGCGGCCGGCGCCGCGGTCGAGGTCGTGCGCGCGTTCGGCCGCGACCAGACCCTCCGCGACCGCGAGGGGACCGACCCCGCGGCGGCGACCGCGCTCGACCGGAACCTGGAGGTCGACGCCCTCGAACTGGCGGTTGTCGCCGGCACCACCGCCGTCGGCGGCGAGCCCCCGGAGGAGCTGCTGACGTACGCCCGCGAGCTCGCGGCCGACTACGACGGCGAGTTCCCGCCGCCGGGGCGCGCGCTCCCGGACGCGACCGCCGACCGGATCGCCGACATCTCCGACCGCGCTGTGAGCGCGACGGACCGGTAGGCGAGCGGAACCCGGCGACCCGTCGTCACTGCCTCGGATCGGGCGACGACTCGGCGGCGGATCGAAACCCATAAAGTCGAATCCGGTCAACGACAGGTTGCGCGCCTGGGTAGCTTAGCGGTAAAGCGCGTCCTTGGTAAGGACGAGACCCCGAGTTCAAATCTCGGCCTAGGCTCTTCCGAGTTTTGTCGTCCCGACAATGACCTTCGCCGACCTCTTCGATCGAGCCGCCGAGCACGACGCGGACGCCGACGCGGTGAGCGCGGCGCTCGCGGAGCGTCGGTCGGTCGCTGACGACTCCGAGGACTCGGCGGGCGACACCGCCGAGAGCGACCCCGACGTCTCCCCGCTCGACCGCGAGCCCAGCCCCGCCCGGGTCGTCGCCGACGCCGACGCCCTCGCGGCCGACCTCCTCGTCGGCGGCGCGGCCCGCGAGGCGCTCGACGCGCTGCGCGCGCACTCGTGGACGACGCTCGTCGCCAGCGACGCGCTCCTCGACGACGCCGAGGCGGTGATCGCCGCGCTCGCGGACGCCGCTCTCGCGGCCGACTGGCGCGAGGCGGTCGAGGCGTGGCGCGAGCCGGTCGCGCATCCCGCCGGCGACCACCCGGCGCTCGGGTCGGCGTACCGCGGCGCCGCGATGCAGGTCGTGAGCCTCGACCCGTCGCTCACGGGAGCGCGGGCCGCGGCCGGGCTCCGCGACCGACTGCCGGTGAGCGTGCGGGAGCCGCGGGCGTTCGCGACCGTCTTCTCGGCCGAGAAGCTCCACCCAGAAACGGTCGGCGGCGAGTACCCCGGCCCCGACCGCGACCCGCGCTCGATGGCGCCGGTCCGGGGCGACGGGGACCAGCACCGATAAGCGACCGCCGACCCCAGCACCGGTAATGACCGATCCGGACGCGACCGCGGGGGAGACCGGGAGGGGCGACGGGATTCCCCGCACCGACGGCGGCACGGAGGGGATCGCCGAGGGCGACGCCCCCGAGCTCCCGGCCGACCTCGACGCGGTCCGCGAGGCGCTCGTGGAGTGGTACGAGGCCGACCACCGCGACTTCCCGTGGCGGCGCACCGAGGACCCCTACGAGGTCCTCGTCAGCGAGGTGATGAGCCAGCAGACGCAGCTCGACCGCGTCGTCCCCGCGTGGGAGGACTTCCTCGACGAGTGGCCGACGACCGCCGACCTGGCCGCCGCCGACCGCGGCGACGTGGTCGCGTTCTGGTCCGACCACTCGCTCGGCTACAACAACCGCGCGAAGTACCTCCACGAGGCCGCCGGACAGGTCGAGGACGACTACGGCGGGGAGTTCCCGGAGTCGCCCGACGAGCTGCGGGAGCTGATGGGCGTCGGCCCGTACACCGCGAACGCCGTCGCCTCGTTCGCGTTCAACGACGGCGACGCCGTCGTCGACACCAACGTGAAGCGCGTGCTCCACCGCGCCTTCGCGGTCCCCGACGACGACGCGGCGTTCGAGCGCGTCGCCTCGCTCGCCATGCCCGACGGCGAGTCCCGGGTCTGGAACAACGCGATCATGGAGCTCGGCGGCGTCGCCTGCGGGACGACCCCGCGATGCGACGAGGCGGGCTGCCCGTGGCGCGGGTGGTGCCACGCCTACGAGACGGGCGATTTCACCGCGCCCGACGTGCCGGAACAGCCCGACTTCGAGGGGAGCCGCCGGCAGTTCCGCGGTCGCGTGGTCCGGACGCTCGGCGAGTACGACGAGCTGGCGCTGGACGAGCTCGGCCCGCGGGTCCGGGTCGACTACGCGCCGGACGGCGAACACGGCCGGGAGTGGCTCCGCGGGCTCGTCGACGACCTCGCGGACGACGGGCTGGTCGCGGTCGACGAGAGCGGCGACGAGCCGGCGGTTCGGCTCAGGGACTGAGTCGGTTCGGGTCGTCTCGCGGCCGGATAAGTACCCCCGACGTGTGAACCGTCACCCGTTTATCAGCGGAGCCGGAACCGACGGGTATGAGCGAGACCGTCGACTCCGACCTCTACGCGCGGACGAAGGCGCTGCTGGAGCCGGGCGACATCGAACTCCTGGGCTGTATCGTCCACACGACGCTCGGCGGGGAGGAGGACCTGGAGATGCACGAGCTCACGGTCGCGATCAACGAGGTCATCGCCGACCACGCCGGGAAGGGCGAGGCGTACATCGAGGCCGGCAACGACGACACGAGCTTCTCCTCGAACCAGTTCCAGGGGCGCACCCTCGACGGCGAGGAGTTCGTCTGGGAGTGCCAGCAGCTCCTCCGGGACGGCAGCTTCGACATCGTCTTCTACTACGAGGCCGGCGTCGACCAGGCGGCCCTCGCCGACGACCTCGCGGCCCTCAACGACGTCGACCGCGTGACGCGGGTGCCCTGAGGCGGCGGCGGTTCCTCCACTCGTGAGCGACACCGTCCTCGTTCCCGGCGGCCGCGACGTGCGCGCCACCCTCGACGCCGCCGCGAGCGACGGGGCCGGATCGGACCGCGACGACCCCCGGGCCGACGCGGTCGTCGTCGCCTGCCCGCCCCACCCGCAGCAGCGCGGCCACCGCGGCGACGAGCGGCTGCGGGCGGTGAGCGACGCCCTGACCGACCGCGGGATCGACTGCCTCCGGTTCGACTACGGCGACTGGGACGAGGGGTACGGCGAAAGCACCGACGCCGACAACGCGGTCGGCTGGGCGGCCGAGCGCTACGACCGCGTCGGGCTGTTCGGCTTCTCGTTCGGGGCGACGGTCGCGCTCGTCGCGGCCGCCTCGCGCCCCGGCCTCGCCGGCGTCTGCGCGCTCGCGCCGACGGCCCGGCTGACCCCCGACGTCGACGCGGTCGCGGCGCTCGGCGACCTGGTCGGCATGGGCGTGCCGACGCTGATCGCGTACGCGACCCGCGACTCGACGGCCGACTGGGCGCCCGTCGCGGAGCGGGCCGAGGAGCTGGGGATCGAGACGGCGGCGTTCGAGTCGGACCACTTCCTCGTGGGACGCGCGGGGGAAGCGGGCGAGCGCGCGGCGGCGTTCTTCGAGCCGCGGCTGCGGACGGATCGCGGGTGACCGCCGGTCGTCGCCCGGGAAGACTTATTCCGCTCCCGCGAGCCGACCGCGTATGGAGTACCGACCCTTCCCGGAGGAGCGCGCCGACGAGTTCGGCGCGTTCATGCGGTACGCGTTCGCCCCCGCCGAGGGCCCGTACGACCCCGACGAGGCGGAGGGCCACGACACGATCGCCGAGCGGCGCGGGCTCTTCGACGCGGCCGACGACCCCGTGGCGGTGTGCGCGCACCACTTCTTCCCGCTGCGGATCCGCGGCGCCGACCGCGAGGTCGCCGGGCTCTCGGCGGTCGCCTCGCCGCCGGAGCACCGGCGGCGCGGGAACGTCGCCCGCGTGCTCCGGGAGTCGCTGGCGGAGTACCGCGAGCGGGGCGTCGCCGTCTCGACGCTGTGGCCCTTCGAGCACTCCTTTTACGCGGGCTACGGCTGGGCGACCGCGAGCCGCTACCGCTCGCTCGCCGCGCCGCCCGATCAGCTCGGGTTCGTCGACGACCTGATCGCGACCGACGGCGACGCGGCCGGGTCCTTCCGCCGGCTCGGCGAGGGCGACTACGGGGCCGTGCGACCCCTGCTCGCGGCGACGGCGGAGCGCTACGACCTCACGATGGACTGGAGCGAGGCGTGGTGGCGAGAGCGCGTCGTCCGGGGCTGGAAGACCGACCCGTTCGTCTACGGCTGGGCGCGCGGCGGGGAGCTCCGGGGGCTCTGCCGGTACTCGTTCGACGACGACGCGGACGAGGCGGACGACACCGTCATGCGCGTCTCCGACGTCGCCGTCGCGGACGACGAGGCGTGGTTCCAGCTCCTGCGCTTCTGCCGCAACCACGACTCGCAGGTCGCCGAGGTCCGGATCCGGGCCCCGCCGGACGCCCCCCTGCTCGACCTCGTCGAGGACCCCCGCGCGGTCGACTGCGAGGTCCGGACCGGCCCGATGGTCCGGCTCGTCGACGTCGCCGCCGCCCTCGGAGCGCTCGACCCGGACCCCGGCGTCGAGGCGGCGCTCTCGCTCGCGGTCGACGACCCCCTCGTCCCGCGGAACGACGCGACGTTCCGGGTCGCGGTCGCCGACGGGAGCGTCGCGGTCGAGCCGGTCGACGGGGGCGAGGGTGACGCCCTCGACGACGCCGCGGACCCGGGCGCCGCCGGCGACGCCGCGGACCCGGACGCCGCCGGTGCCGAAATCGACGTCGGCGCCCTCTCCCAGCTGTACGTCGGCTATCGGTCCGTCGACGAGGTCGTCCGAGCGGGCCGGCTCGGAGGTCCCGGCGACCGCCCCCTCGACGGCGACGCCGCCGCCTCTCTCCGCGCGCTGTTCCCGCCGCGAACGACGCACCTCCGCGAGGGGTTCTGAGCCCCGCTTCGGCGCCCTCGCCGGCCGGGCTTTTTATTCGCGCGCCGCGTACCCCGTGACATGAGTTCCCGCGACGACCGACGCGAGGACGAGCTCGAAGAGCGGCTCGACGAGCTCGAAGACGTGCTGGGCGAGCTCCGCCGCGACCTCGAGGAGACCGACCGGGACCGCCGCGGGCCGCCGCGGCCGCCCAGCCTCTCGGACCTGGTCCGGTTCACCGAGCAGTACACCATCCCGACGGTCATCGCCCTCCTGGAGACGACGATCAAGTCGCTCGAACTGCTCCGTGGGACCCTCCGGCTCGCCGACCCCGGGCGGAGCGTCGCCGGGGACGCCGACGGGACCGCCGACCGCCTCGCCGACGTCCGCGACGGCGCGAGCGCCGGCCTCGCGCGGTCGCTCTCGGAGCTCCGGACCGCGCTCTCCGAGGCCGACCTCCCCGAGGAGGCCGCCTCGCGCTCGATCATCGCCGACGCCCGCGACCTCACGGCCGAGATCGAGTCGCGGATCGAGGAGGGCCGGAGAGAGGCCGACGCCGCGCGACGGGAGGACCGGCGCGACGACCGCCGAAGCGGTCGAGACGACGACGGCGAACGCGAGACCGGCGGACGCGAGACGGCCGACCGGGACGAGCGCGGCGGGCGCGACGACCCCTCCGCCGGCGGCCGCGGGATCCGGATCGACGTGACCGATCCCGACGCGGACTCCGGGGAGGCGGCCGACGACGAGCCCGAGGACGACCCGGCGCCCGAGGTCGACGTCGAGTCGGAACTGGAGTCGATCAAGCGGCAGATCGACGGCGACGCCGCGGACGGCGAGCCCGACCCCGACGGAGACGGCGCGGACGGCGAGGCCGGCGACTCCGCGACCGAGGGGGAGGCCGGCGGCGACGACCCGGACGACGCGGGCGACCGCGACGCGGACTGATCCCCCGCGAGACGCACCGTCACGGTCGTTCGCCCTCAGAACTCCGCGCCGAGCCGGTCGGCGACGCGCTCCGCGGAGTCGACGAGCAGGGCGTCGTCGTCGGTGAACACCTCCAGCGCGACGGTGCCGTCGAACCCGTCGAGCTCGGCCGCCACGGCCCCGTAGTCCACCTCGCCGGCGCCGATCGGGAGGTGGGTGTCGCCCCGGCGGCGCACGTCGTGGCAGTGGAGGTGCGAGACGCGGTCCCCGTGGGCGCGGAGGAACCGCGCGATCGCCTTGTCGCCGCCCTCCATGTACGCGTGGCCCACGTCGAAGCAGATCGGGGTGTCGGTGTCGCGCGCCGTCTCGCCGAGCACGGAGAGCTGGAGCCCCGCGTGCTGGTGGCCGACGTTCTCGACGACGACCTCGACGCCCGCCTCGCGGCCGGCGTCCGCGACCCGGCGGAGCTGCTCGGCGGCGACCTCGCGGAACGCGACGTCGTCGCGGTCGGCGGAGGTGGCGTGGAGGACGGCCTTCTCGGCGCCGAGGCCGCCCGCCGCTTCCAGGAGCCGCCGCTGGTAGTCGACGATGGCGTCGTTCACCTCGGGGACGTAGGTGGCCAGCCGCTGGCCGTACGGGAGGTGGACGAGCAGGTCGCGACCGTCGAGCGCGTCCGCGAGCCGGTCCGGGTCGATCTCCCCGGGCGCGAGCGTCGGCTCGCCGACGCCGAGCTCGCAGAAGTCGAACCGCGTCGGCGACGCTTCGAGCCGGTCGAGGTCGTCGCCGACGGTGAGACCGATCTCCATGTCGGCGGTGGGGACGGCGGCCACGTATAGGTGGCGCCGGGGCGACGCGTGACGAGGAAGAGCTATCCGGTCCGCCCACGGAATGGTACCATGACACAAAGTGACCGCGAGGCGGTCGAGCGGACGGTCAAGCGGCTCGTCGACGACGTCGGGTCGTGGCCCGGCGTGACCGTCGGAGAGCATCGGTTCGGGGGGACAGAGTGGCTGGTCGGACCGCGAGAGGTCGGTCACGTCCACGCGTGGGGGATGCTCGACATCGCCTACCTCCGCGCGCTCCGCGACGCGCTGGTCGAAACGGACCAGACGGGCGTCCACCACCTCCTCGACGACTCGGGGTGGACCACGTTCTACATCGAGCGTCCGGGGGACTACGATCACGCCCGGTGGCTCGTCAGGCTGTCGTACCTGTACCACGTGAACGTCCTCAAGAAGACTCCCGCCGGCGCCGAGGAGTACACCGCCGTGGACGTCGATTCCGAGCTCGACGCCCTCGACCCCTCGGAGTCCGTCCGGAGCGCTTTCGAACGTCGTCGCCCCGGGAGAGTCGGCGCACCGGAAGAGTAGCCGCGCCGGCCCGGGATTCGGGGCCTCCGACGTCACCGATCCGGAAGCTACCGAAACGGCGCCTCAGTCGTCGAGCGGATTATCCACGTCGATCGCGCCGGAATCGATCTCGGCCTCGACCTCGCGGACCGCGGTCACCATGTTCTCCGTCTTGCCGTACGCGACCTCGCGCGGCAGGAGCTTCAGCCCGCAGTCGGGCGAGACCGTGAGCTTCTCCGGCGGGACGACGCGCAGCCCCTGCCGGATGTTCTCCTTGATCTCCTCGATCGGCTCGACCTCGGCGGTGTGAGCGTCGACGACGCCGAGCGCGAGGTCGGGCTCGAATGTCGGCTCGGTGAACGTCGGGATCTGCTCGTACTCGCCGTTACACAGCTCGACGTCGAACTCGTCGATCGGGTAGTCGTTGATCTCGGGGTAGATCCGCGAGTAGTCGCCGTAACAGACGTGGAGGCCGATCCGGACCTCCTCGTCGATGCCCGAGACGATGCGTTCGAGGGCCTCGCCGACGATAGCGTGGTCCTCTGGCGTCGTCGCCAGCGCGGGCTCGTCTATCTGGATGTAGCGCGCGCCGGCCTCGACGAGCTTCTCGACCTCCTCGTTGACGAGGTCGGCGAGGTCGTAGACGAGCTCCTCGGTGGAGGGGTACGCCTCGTTGAACGCCCAGAAGCCGAGCGTGTACGGCCCCGTGATCGGGACCTTGACGGGGCGCTCGGAGACGTCGGACGTGAACTCGAACTCGTCGACGAGCCACGGCTCGTCGTACGCGACCTCCTCGACGACGCTCGGCTTGTCGAAGTAGTTGTGGCCCCACACCTTCACGGGGCCGTTGAACTCGTAGCCGTCGATGCGGTCGGCGAAGAACTCCACCATCTCGTTGCGGCGCATCTCGCCGTCGACGACCGTGTCGAGCCCCGCGCGCTCGTGCTCGCGGGTGATGAGCCGGCAGGCGTCGTCGTGGGCCTCATCGAGGTCGGACTCGTCGAACTTCGAGTCGGGGTCGTCGACCAGCTCGTCGGCGCGGTTCAGCCACTTCGGCTTCGGGTACGAGCCGACGACGGTCGTCAGCAGGAACGCGTCGTTCGGGTGGTCGTGCGGGCGGAACTGGTCGCGGTTGGCGTCGGGGTTTCGGACCATCAGTCGAGCACCTCCGCGGCGGCGGCCAGCGCGTTCAGCTTCGCGCGGTACTTGTTGGCGGGCAGGTAGAACAGCTCGGTGTTCGGCGTCAGGTAGGTCCGGTCGAACCCCTCCGCGGGGACCTGCGACTCGAACCACTCGACCCGCTCCGCGACCGTCTCCGGCTCCTCGACGAGCGTGTTCTGCCCGTCGACGAGCCCGAGCGACAGCGAGTCGGTCGCGCCGAACTCCTGGACGTTGTAGACGGTGTCGTCGCGGTCGCCGGCGACGAGGTCGAGCCCGAGCGCGTCCGCGCCCGCCTCGTCGACGAGGTGGGCGTACAGCTTCTCGCCGAGCGCGCCGTACGAGGTCTGGACGACCACGTCGGCGTCGGTCGCGTCGGCGACCGCCGCGATCGCGTCCGTCGCGGTCGACTCCTCGCCCTCGGCGGGCGGGCTCGTGACGAGCGACGGTTCGAGGAGGAACAGCGTCTCGTGGGCGGGGAACGCCGCCACCTCGCCCGCGAGGAACTCGGCGACCGCGGCCTGGAAGTCGGCCTCGTCGCCGTAGCGCTCGTCCGTCGCGAGGTCGGCCAGCGAGTACGGGCCGGGGAGCGTCGCCGCGAGGGGCGCGTCGGCGGCGCCGTCGGCGTCGGCGAGCAGACCGGCGGCCGCCTCCAGCTCGCGCGCCACGTCGCCGGAGAAGCCGAGGTCGTCGACGACGCGGGGGTCGCGGTAGAAGTTGTTGTTGTCGTAGTACCGCACGATCCCGCCGGTCTCGACGCCGTCGTGCACCGTCAGCGGGTGCGCGATCATGTCGTCCCAGCGGCCCTGCCCCTCGACGACGCGGTCGAGGCCGGCGTCCAGCTGGTCGTCGACGAACTCCGCGCGGACCTCGTCGTACTGCTCGACGATCGCCTCGCCCTCGTCGCCGCTCAGCAGGTCGCCCTTCTGGTGGCCCTTGAGGTCCGAGAGCGTCTCTTTCGCCCGGTCCGGGAGCGGGTACAGCCCCGGCGTGGCCGCGACACGTTGAGTCATCACCAGAAGTTCGATATGCCGCCGTATAATATTTGCTAATGTATTTTATGCTCAATAGTTATTTCTCCACACACGGCCGAACGGTTAAGCCGACCCTCGCGGATCCGTACCCATGACCGTCGTCTCCCTGTTTCCCTCCGCCACCGAGCTGGCGGCCGCGCTCGGCGCGGTCCCGGCCGCGGTCTCGCACCAGTGCGACCGCCCGCCCGCGGTCGACGACCGGCCGACGCTCACCGGGCTCGTCCGCGACCTCGACGGCGACCCCGGCGACCTCGACCGGGTCGCCGCCCGCGACGACACGTATTACCTCGACGGCGACCGCCTCGCCGCGGCCGACCCCGACGTGATCTTAACCCAGGGCGTCTGCGCCGTCTGCGCGCTCGACGCGGGGCTCGCGCGCCGCGCGGTCGAGCGCCTCGACCTCGACGCGGCGGTGCTCGACGTCCACGCCGCCGACCTCGACGACGTCCTCGCGAACGTCGAGCGCGTCGGCGAGGCGGTCGGCCGGCCGGCGGCCGCGGCCGCCCTCCGCGACGACCTCGACGCCCGGATCGACGCTGTCGCCGACGCGGTGCCGTCGGACGACCCCGCCTCTCCCGGCAGCTCTCGCCCCCGCGTCGCCGTCCTCGACTGGACCGACCCGCTCCGCCACGCCGGGCTCTGGGTTCCCGATCTGGTCCGGACCGCCGGCGGGGAGCCCGGGCTCGTCGCGTCGGGCGAGCGGTCGCGGAGGATCGATCCCGACGACCTGCGCGCCTTCGACCCGCAGGTCGTCGTGGTCGGTCCCTGCGCCGCCGACGTCGACGAGGCCGAGCGCGCGGCCCGCGACCTGCTGGCCCGCGAGCCGCTCGACGGCGTGTCCGCGGCGCGCGAGGGTCGGGTGTACGCGATGGACGGCACCGCCTACCTGAACCGCCACAGCCACCGCGTCGTCGACGCGCTGGAGGCGCTGGCGGCCGTGATCCACCCGGATCGATTCGAGGGATCGGACGAGAAGGTGCGGCGCGTCGACCCGGCGGCGGCCGAGGCCTCGCGCGACGCGTGAGCGCGCCTCACTCCCGGCGTTCGAGCCGCAACACGGTGAGCGTCTCGAACGGGAACGACTCCTCGACGACGGGCTCGCCCTCGAACCCCGCGTCCTCGATCAGCGCGAGCACCTCGTCGTAGCCCGTCAGCGAGGAAACGAGCAGGAGGACGACGCCGCCCGGCGCGAGCACGCGTCCCACGTCGGCGAGGAACGGCTCGATCAGCTCGCGGCTCGACTCCCCGCCCGAGAGCGCGCGCTCCATCCAGTCGCCCCACTCGTTGTCGGGGTCGGTCGGGAGGTACGGCGGGTTGAAACAGACGGTGTCGAACGCGCCCGCGCGGAACGGGGCACAGAGGTCGGCGACGACGGCCTCGACGCCGCGCTCGCGGGCCTCCCGCGCCGCGTGCGGGTTGAGGTCCGCGCCGACCACGTCCAGGTCGCGCTCCGCGGCGATCCGCGCCGCGACCCAGCCGGAGCCGGTGCCCACCTCCAGCACCCGACCGCGCGCCGCTTCGAGGGCGGCCTCGGCGAGGAGCCCGGAGTCCTCGGCGGGCTGGTAGACGACCGCGTCGTCGACGCCGCGGCGCGCCGCGAGGTCGGACCCGGAGTCGGGGGCCGCGTCCGGACCGTTCGAGTCGCTCACTCGTCCGTCCCCTCGCCGCCGTCGCCTCCGCCGTTCGCGTCGCCGCTCCCGTCGCCCCGCTCGCCGCCGTCGCTCCGCCCGCCGCCGCGCGTCGCCGCTCGCCCCTCGACCGACGCGTCGAGCTGGGGGCCGGACGTCCCCTCCTCCCGCGCCGAGAGCGTCTGCTGCGGGAACGGGATGACGATGCCCGCGTCCTCCAGCGCCGACTTGACCGCGCCCATCGCGGCCGTCTGGGTGCGCCAGCGCTTCCGCATGCTCGGGTTCCGGATCCAGTAGCGGGCGCCGAGGACGACCGCCGAGTCGTCGAACCGCTTCGTCACGACGTCCGGCTCCGGCATCGCGGCGATGTCGTCGATATCGGCGATCGCCTCCTCGATCACCGCCGCCGCGCGGTCGAGGTCGGTCGCGTAGTCCACGCCGACCTCGACCTCGATCCGCAGGCGGTTCCGGCGCGACCGGTCGATTATCGACCCCGAGCGCACGTCGTCGTTCGGCAGCGTGACGACCTCGCCGTCGAACGACCGGAGGCGGGTGCTCATGATCGAGATCTCCGTGACGGTCCCCTCGTGGTCGCCGACCTCGACCCAGTCGCCGACCTCGAACGGGCGGGAGAACATCAGCACGAACCCGGCGAGGATCGCCCCGAGCGTCTGGCGCGCCGCCATCCCGACCACGATCCCGAGGAAGCCGGCGCCGACGAGGAGGCCACCGACGTTGTCGGTGAACAGCCCGACGACGACGAGCAGGGCGAAGGTGTACACCGTCAGCTGCGTGAGCCGCCGGACCACCTCCTCCTGGTGGTCGGTGAGGACGCTGCTCTCGGCGGATATCTCGCGGATGACGCCCCCGAGGAAGTCGGTGATCGCGTAGGCGCTGGCCAGGAGCACCACCGCGATCACGACGTTCGACAGCTGGTCCGTGACCGCGGCCGCCTCGAACGCGCCCAGCAGCGCGCCGCTCCGGTCCCACACGAACAGAAGCGAGAGCGCCCCGACCGCGGTGGCGGCGCCGACGGACGCCGAGAGCAGCAGCCGCCGCGTCGAGGAGATGTCCCCGTTCCGCCGCTTCGCCCACGCGGTGAGCACCCGCACGCCGAGCACGGCCGCGACGATCAGCGCCGAGGCGATGGTCCGCCTGACGTTCTCGGTCAGCGCGCCGTAGAGGTCGCCGAGGGGACCGCCGGCGGTCCCGGCGGCGAGGAGCTCCGGGACCGGGGCGACCGAACCCGCCGCCGCGGCGAGGGACCCGATCGCGAGCGCGACGTCTGCGAGCGTCATCGGCGCGGTCACACCTCGGTCGGCGCGCCGTGCTCGCGGGCCAGCTCCGCCAGCGCGGCGAACGCGCTCGGCTCCAGCGCGCCGGGCCGCCGGCGGAGCACCGCCTCGTCGGCGGCCTCGACGACGGCCTCGGGCTCGTCCAGCCCGGAGATGTGGCCGGTGTTCCGGACCGCGTTCCGCACCGTCTTGCGCCGCTGGGTGAACAGCGCCTTCACGAACCGGAGGAAGAACGCCTCGTCGCCGACCGCGTAGTCGGGGTCGCGCGGCGTACACCTGACGACGGCGCTCTCGACGGCGGGCCGCGGGTCGAACGCCTCCTTCGGGACGCGCTCGACGATCTCGACGGCGGCGTAGTGCTGGGCGGACACCGAGAGCCGACCGTACTCCGACTCGCCGGCGGACGCCACCATCCGGTCGGCGAACTCGGCCTGAAACATCAACACGAGCGGCTTCTTCGCCGGCAGCAGCCGGAAGGCGATCTCCGAGGAGACGCCGTACGGGAGGTTGGCGACGCAGGCGGTAAAGGGCGGGAGCTCGACATCGAGCGCGTCCCCCTCGATCACGTCGAGGCGGCCGTCGTCGACCGCGGTCGCGAACTCCTCGCGGAGGAAGTCGGCGAAGGTCCCGTCGCGCTCGATTACGGAGAGGCGACCGGGGACGGCGCCGCGGTCGCCGGCCGCGTCGCGGTTCCCGGAGGCGTCGGCGTCCTCCGCGACGATCGCCGCCAGCAGCCGGTCGGTGAGCGCGCCCGCGCCCCCGCCGATCTCCAGGAGGTGACTCCGGTCCGCGTCGTCGGGGAGGTACCCCGGGATCCGGTCGAGCACGCGGTCGTCGACGAGGAAGTGCTGGTCGCGGTCCGGGTCCGCGCGCTCCCCGGCCCGCCGCGCGAGGGCGTCGGGGTCGCGGTCCCCGTACCCCGCGGTCTCACCCGTCGATAGGTCGGTCATGGCCGCGATACGCCGGCGTTCCGGGTAAAAGTCCCGTTTCGGCTCACTCCTCGCGCCCGGCGAACGTCCGGTACTTCAGGTCGTCCTCGCGGATCTCCTCGACGATCCGCTCGACGATCACCTCCCGCGGGCGGTGGAGCCCGGAGACGCGCTCGGACACCTCCTCGAAGCTCTCGAAGGGCCCGCGCTTGCGCTCGTCGAGAACGTTGTTCCGGAGCTGCTTGCCCACCCCCGGGAGGAGGTTGAGCTGGTGGAGCCGGAGCGTGATCGGGCCGGCCTCGTTGTAGAAGTCGACGAAGCGCCTCTCGTCGGCGTCGACGATCGCCTCGACGGCGTACTCCACCTCCGCGGCCGCGTTCCGGGTGAGGTCGTCGTACTCCACCTCGCGGTACCGGCCGACCCCGGGGCCGTCGAGTTCGACCCGGTCGCCCACCGACGCGTCCGCGCCCTCGTCGAGTCCGAGCTCGTACAGCCGGAACGAGTCGGTCCCGAGGCCGTACGCCACCGGCGTCTTCCGCGACGGCGGCCGGTCGTCGTCCGGCCGCCCGTTCGGGAGCACGTCCAGCAGGACGGCGACGGGGCCGCCGTCGTCGTCCGCCGCGTCGGGCGCGTCGGAGTCGGGGTCGCTCATACTCGTTTTACGCCACCGAACGGTGAAAAAACCGCTGCCGCGTCGACCTATCGCGAGAACTCGATCGCGGCCCCCTGCCCGAAGCCGACGCAGAGGGTCGCGAGCCCGCGGTCGGCGTCCCGCTTCTCCATCTCGTGGAGCAGCGTGACGGGGAGGCGCGCCCCGGAGGCGCCGAGCGGGTGACCGAGCGCGATGGCGCCGCCGTTGACGTTGTAGACGTCCTCGTCGATCTCGAGCTCGCGCCGCGAGTACTCGCACTGGGAGGCGAACGCCTCGTTGAGCTCGACGAGGTCGTAGTCGTCGATCGACCGCCCGGCGCGGTCGAGCAGGCCCCGCGTCGCGGGCACCGGGCCGATCCCCATCACGGTGGGGTCGACGCCCGCGACGTTGTTCGCGCCGACCTCCGCGAGCACGTCGAGCCCGTGGTCCTCGGCGAACGCCTCGCTCGTCACCAGCGTCAGCGACGCGCCGTCGGAGATCTGCGAGGCGTTCCCGGCCGTCACCGTCCCGTCGCCCGTGAACGCGGGCGGGAGCTCGGCGAGCGTCTCGGGCGTCGTGTCGGGGCGGATCCCCTCGTCTTCCTCGACGAGCCCCTCCTCGGTCTCCACGGGAACGATCTCGTCGTCGAACCGGCCGGCGTCGGTCGCCTCCGCGGCGCGCCGGTGGCTCCGGGCGGCGTACTCGTCCTGGGCCTCGCGGCTCACGCCGTACTCCTCGGCCACCTTCTCGGCCGTCATCCCCATCTGGAGCTGGAAGACGTCGTACTCCTCCGACAGCTCCGGGTGGAGGTGCTCGTAGGCGTCGCCGTCCATCGGGACGCGGCTCATGTTCTCGACCCCGCCGGCGATGACGCAGTCGCGGTTCCCGGCCGCGACCGCGTCCGACGCCGAGATGATCGCCTGCATCGAGGAGGCGCACCAGCGGTTGATCGAGGTCGCGGGCACGGACTCGCCGAGCTCCGAGAGCAGCGCGATGACCCGGGCGACGTTGTTGTCCTGCTCGGTGCGCTGCTGGGCGACCCCCCACATCAGGTCGTCGACGTGGTCGCCCGTCAGCCCGGTCTCCGCGAGGACGTGGTCGATGAGCCGCGTCGAGAGGTCCTCGCTGCGGGTGTCGGCGTAGACGCCCCCGTCTCTCCCCTGCGGCGTCCGGTAGGCGGCGGCGATCACCGGCGTGGTCTCGTCTGTCATGACCGATCAGAGACCG
Organism: Halorubrum rutilum; assembly: GCF_024494565.1. The sequence continues at coordinate 150,868 of NZ_JANHDN010000002.1, read as the reverse complement.
GTGACGTTCTTAAAGGGCCGTGGAACCGCCGGGAATCCGGCCGCGGTTTACGGCCCGTCCGCGAGGAGCGGTTCGCCGGTCATCTCCGCCGGGCGGTCGAGCCCGATCAGCTCCACGAGCGTCGGCGCGACGTCGCAGAGCGAGCCGCCCTCGCGGACCGCGCGCCCGCCGCCGTCGCCGTCGGGGGTCAGGTAGACGAACGGGACCGGGTTGAACGTGTGGGCGGTGTGGGGGTCCTCGGGCGTCCCCATGTCGTCGGCGTTGCCGTGGTCGGCGGTCACGACGGCGTGCCCGCCCGCGTCGGCGACCGCGTCGAGGAGCCGGTCGAGCTGCGCGTCGACCGCCTCGACCGCCGCGACGGCCGCGTCGAAGTCGCCGGTGTGGCCCACCATGTCCGGGTTCGCGTAGTTGAGGACCATCAGGTCCGGGTCCGCGTCCCCGATGATCTCGATCGCCTCGTCGGTGAGCTCGGGCGCCGACATCTCCGGCTGTTGATCGTACGTGGAGACGTCGGGGCTCGCCACGATCTCGCGCAGCTCGCCGTCGAACGCCACCTCGCGGCCGCCGTTGAGGAAGTAGGTCACGTGCGGGTACTTCTCCGACTCGGCGATCCGGAGCTGCGTGAGCCCCGCGTCGGCGACGACCTCGCCGATCGTGTTCTCGGGGACCTCCGGCGGAAACGCGACCGGGAAGTCGAACGTCTCGTCGTACTCGGTCACCGTCGTCATCCGGATCTCGGGCTGGTCGAGCTCGAACGCCCACTCGGGCCGGGTGTCGGTGAGCAGCCGGACGAGCTGGCGGGCGCGGTCCGCCCGGAAGTTGAAGAAGATCACGGCGTCGCCGTCGGCGAGCGCCGGCCCGTCGCCGACGAGGGTCGGCTCGATGAACTCGTCCGTCTCGCCCCGGGCGTGGGCCTCGGTCGCGGCCTCGACCGCCGTCTCGGCCTCGTGCGGCGCCTCGCGCTCGACGATCGCGTCGTACGCCGTCCGCGTCCGCTCCCAGTTCTCGTCGCGGTCCATCGCGTGGTACCGCCCCGTGACGGTCGCGACGTCTCCGGTCCCGCGCTCCGCGGCCTTCGCCTCCACCTCGGCGAGGAAGCGGTCGGCGATCTCCGGGGCCGTGTCGCGGCCGTCCGTGAACGCGTGGGTCGTCGCCGGCACCCCCGCGTCGGCCGCGGCGTCGATCAGCGCGAGCAGGTGTTCGACGTCGGAGTGGACGCCGCCGTCGGAGACGAGCCCCATGAGGTGGACCCGCCCGCCGGTCGACTTCGCGTGTTCGAGCGCCCCCGCGATCGCGTCGTTGTCGGAGAGCGACCCCTCCGCGAGCGCGTCGGTGATCCGGGTGTACGCCTGCTTGACGACGCGGCCCGCGCCGATGTTCAGGTGGCCGACCTCCGAGTTCCCCATCTGGCCCTCGGGGAGCCCCACGCGCCGCCCGTGGACGACGAGGCGGCCGTCGGCGCCGCGCGCGGTCGCGTCGTCGAACGCGGGCGTGTCGGCGGCCGCGACCGCGTCCCGGCCGGCCGGCCGCCCCGAGGGGTCGACCGTCTCGCCGTCAGCGCCGTCGCCCCCGCTAGCGCCGCTCCCGAGTCCCCAGCCGTCGAGGACGATGAGTGCCGTCTCCATACGCCCCGTTCCGCTCCCCGGGGTAACTACCCTTCGCTCCGGGGGCCTCCGAGCGCCGGTCGGCGGATCCCCCGACAACGAGCCGACCGCGGCCCGGAAGTCAGCCTTTTACCCTCCGGAGGCTAACCATACGTTAATGGACTCCGCGGTACTGCTCGATCTCCTCGGGAACGAGAACCGGCGGCGCATCCTCCGGCTGCTCGCGACCAAGCCCTGCTACGTCACGGAGATCTCGGAGTACCTCGACGTGAGCCCGAAGGCCGTCATCGACCACCTGCGCAAGCTGGAGGAGGCCGGCCTGATCGAGTCGACGACCGACGACCAGCGCCGGAAGTACTTCCGGATCACCCGCAGCCTCCGGCTGGAGGTCAGCGTCTCCCCGTACGGCTTCGGCGCGAAGAGCGCCTACCCCGCCAAGAACAGCCTCGACATGTCGGGCCGCTGTCCCCACCTCACCATCGAGGCGCCCGACGGCTCGGGGGCGTCGAACGACATCGCCGACCTCGCGGGCGAGTACGCCCGCCTCCAGGACCTCGACCGCGAGCTCTCGCTGGCCCAGCGGTGGGTGCAGGGCCGGGTCGAGGACACCCTCGCGCGGATCGACGAGCGGCTCGGCACCGAGGCCGACAGCCGCTTCTACGCAGCGATCCTCGCCGCGGTGATCGAGACGGACGGGACGCCCGCGGCCGTGGCCGACGAGGTCGGGGCCCGCGAGGCGGCCGTCGGCGACGCGCTCGGCCGCCTCGCCGACGTCGGCGTGCTCGCCCGCGAGGCCGACGGCGACGCCGAGCGATACCGCGTCCGGTAGCGGGCCGGCGCCCCGCGCTCTCCCTCGCCGCTCGCGCTCCCGTCGCCCGCGTCCCCGTCGCCTCCGGTCTTTCGCATCCCCGGTCCCTCGCATCCCTGTCTCCCGTGTCCCCGGTCCCTCGCGTCCCCGTCTCCCGACCCTTCCTCTCCGCACGGCCGGCCGCTTCCGGAACCTTTTGGACCGCGCCCGGAGGAGGACGCGTGTGAGCAGAGCACGGGACCTCGCGCTGTTCCTGATCCTCGCCGCGGTCTGGGGCTCCGCGTTCATGGCGATCAAGGCCGGGCTGGCGTACTTCCCCCCGGTGCTGTTCGCCGCGCTCAGGTACGATGTCGCCGGCGTCGTCATGCTCGGGTACGCCGCGTACGTCGTCGACGACCCGGTCCCCCGCGGGCGCGACGAGTGGACGGTCGTCGCGGTGGGCGCGACGCTGATCATCGCCGCCTACCACGCGTTCCTCTTCATCGGCGAGACGGACCCCGCCGTGACGAGCGCGGTCGCGGCCGTGATCGTCAGTCTCTCGCCCGTGCTGACGACCGTCTTCGCGCGCGCCTTCCTCCCCTCCGAACGCCTGACCGTCGTCGGCGTGATCGGGCTCCTCGTCGGCCTCGTCGGGGCGATCGTGCTGGCCGCGCCCGACCCCGGGAACCTGACCGGCGGCGGCACGGTCGCGAAGCTCCTCGTGCTGCTGGCGGCGGCCTCGTTCGCGCTCGGGTCGGTGCTCACCCGCGCGTCGGACGCCGACCTCCCGATCGAGACGATGGAGGCGTGGTCGATGCTCCTCGGCGCGCTGCTGATGCACCTGCTGGCGGCCGGGCTGGGCGAGTCGGTCGCCGACGTCTCGTGGACCACCGAGGCGATCGCGGCGCTAGCGTACCTGTCGATCGCCGCCAGCGGCCTCGGCTTCCTCATCTACTTCGACCTGCTCGACCGGCTCGGGCCGATCGAGATCAACCTCGTCTCGTACGTCGCGCCGATATTCGCCGCGGTCGCCGGCTGGCTCTTCCTGAGCGAGGTGATCTCGCTCAACACGGTCGCCGGCTTCCTGATCATCTGCGTCGGGTTCGCCCTGGTGAAGCGGGCCGCGCTGCGGTCGGCGCTCCGCGAGTACGGCGTCGTCGACTGAGCCCGCCGGTCGCCGGCGTGCCACCGCGACGCACGCCCGGGAACCATTTTTGTCGGCCCCCCGAGACGGGCCGTCGTGTTCCCCGAAGCGATCGAGACGGACCGGCTGCGACTGAAGCCCCGGCGACCCGAGAACGTCGATCTCGACGCGTGCTACCGGATCTGCTCGTCGGACCCCGGGATCGACGAGGTGACCGCGCACGTCGCGTGGGACCCCCACGAGACGAAGAAGGAGACCCGCGAGTTCCTCGAACGCGGCCGCGAGCGGTGGGAGAGCGGGGAGGCCGCGAGCTACGTCATCCGCCCCCGCGAGGGCGAGGACGGCGCCGGGGAGATAGCCGGTTTCGGCGGCCTCTCCGTCGACTGGGAGACCCGGACCGCCGAGCTCGGCACGTGGCTCCGCAAGCGGTTCTGGGGCCGGGGGTACTCCGGCGAGCGCGCCGCGGCGCTCGTCGGGGTCGCGTTCGACGACTTAGACCTGGAGGTCGTCGCCGTGAGCCACCACCCCGACAACGACAACTCGCGGCGCGCGGTCGAGAGGTACGTCGACCGGTTCGGCGGGCGCCGCGAGGGGCGCCTGCGGAACACGCTCGCCCTCCCCGACGGGAGCGTCCACGACGAGGTGCGCTACACGGTCTCGCGGGCGGAGTGGCGCGAGGCGACGAGCTGACCCAGTATCGGTCTGAACGGTCGCAATCAGCTCTGAAACGCCACGTTCCGCACTCCGTCCCGAGCCAACAAACACTTACCACCGCCGAAACGACTCGGGGTATATGTCAGTCCCCGACCGAACGAGCGGCCCGAACGCAACGAGCGGAATCGTCGGCGGCGCGGCCGCGGGCGCCGCCGCGTACGTGCTCGGCTACCTGTTCGCGTACCTCACGCAGCGGTCGGCGGTCGAGAGCCAGCTGGAGGGGTTCAACTTCTTCGCCGACCTGTTCGGCGGGGACCCGATCCCGACGTGGCAGGCGATCGGCTGGGTGTTCTACAACGGGCACTTCGTCGACACGCAGATCCCGTCGCTGGTCGGCGGCTCGCAGCTCACGAACCTCATCTCGCAGGCCGACGGCGGGTCGCTGACGCTGCTGTTCGTCGTCCCGCCCGTCCTGTTGACCCTCGCCGGGCTCGCCGCGAGCCGGGTCGCCGGGGCGAGTGAGCCGGCGGACGGCGCGAAGGCCGGCGCGGCCGTCCTCGTCGGCTACCTCCCGCCGGCCGTGATCGGCGCGTTCCTCTTCCGCTACTCGGTCGGCGACGGGGCGGTCGCGCCCGACCTCGTCACGGCCGTCCTCCTCGCCGGCGCGGTGTACCCGGCGGCCTTCGGCGCGGTCGGCGGCGCGGGCGCGACGCTGCTGAGCGACTGACCGATCGAAACGGCGGCCCGGCGAGCGCCGGGCGCTCAGTAGTCGCCCTCGTCGGGCTCGACGCGGTCGCCGTACTCCCGGACGGGATCGACCGGTCGCCCCTCGTCGGTCTCGGGCGCGACGTAGTCGACGAACGACTCGACGTCGGGCTCGCGGACGCGGACGTCGACGTCGATCTCGCCGAGCTCGTCCGACTCGCCGACGGCGAAGTTGACGATCCCCTCGAACGCGGCCTGCTTCTTCAGCGAGAACGAGAACCCCTCGTCGTCGCTGTTCCGCAGGAACACCCGGCGGGCCGTGTCGAGGATCTCCTGCTCGTGGAGCACGTCCGAGAAGGCGTCGAGGGTGTGCGCCTCGGCGACGAGCCGACCGTCCTCGTGGACCGGCTCCGCGTCCGGGAACACGTTCCGCACCGCGTCGTCGACTCGGTCCGTGACCTCCGTGTCGCGGACCAGGACCTCGATCCGCACGTCGATGCTGTAGATCACGCGCCGTCACCCCCGGCGTTCGCGGTCGCCGCCGACCCCTCGCCCGCATCTCCTTCCTCTCCCTCCTCCCGCTCCGCGTCGACCCCCAGCACCGCCCGGACGCGGCTCCGGAACTCGTCGAGCGTCCCGGTGTTGTCGATCTCGACGTCGGCGCGCTCTAGGGTGTCGCCGAGGCCGAGGTCGATCTCGCGCGCGTCGCGCTCGCGGAGCGCCTCCAGATCGGAGTCGGAGTCGTCGCGCCCGCGGGCGTCGAGGCGCTCGGCGCGCAGCTCGAACGGCGCCCGGATCGCGACGAGCGTGAAGCCGTCGCCGAACGCCTCGCGGAAGCGCTCCATCTCGACGGTGGAGCGCAGCCCGTCGACGAGGACGGTCTCGCCGCGGTCGCTCTCGGCGGCGGCCTCGCGGATGCGCGGGAGCGTGCGGGCGGCGATGGCGTCGTCGCCCTCCTCCTCGCGGAGCGCCCCCGCGATCCGGCCGTGGTGCTCGGCGGGGTCGAGCCCGCGGCGGCGGCACTCCGCGCGGATCACGTCGCCCATGACGACGACCGGGATCCCGGCCGCCTCGGCCACGTTCGCCGCCTCCCCCTTCCCGCTCCCGGGGAGCCCGACGGTTCCGATGACGTTCATTGGCGGCGAGTAGTCCCGTGCCGGACTTAGGTCTGCTGTTGGCGCGATCGGCCGGTTCGAACCGTCGGCGTTTTTTATATCGGGCGGTAGAGAACGAGGCGAGGGCACGTAGCTCAGCCAGGATAGAGCGTCGGACTTCTAATCCGATGGTCGTGGGTTCGAATCCCACCGTGTCCGTTCGTTCCCTGCGGTCACTCACGGACACGGTTTACTCCCACTCGCTCCCTGCGGTCGCTCGCGGGAGTCCCACCGTGTCCGCTCTCCGCGAGCGGAGCGAGGGGTAGCGGCACGGGGATTCGAGTCCCGCCGTGGTCGTGAAGCCGCGAGACGACACGACGCGCACCGGGTGAACCGGGGCGTCACTCGTTTCACACGAATAACGTATTTACCGGAGCCCGGCGTCATCAGTTGGTATGAACCCTCCAGCCGGATTCCTCGCCCGTCAGAAGCTAGTCGCCGGGGTCGTCACCGCGGCGTTGTTAGCGCTCGGGGGCGCCCTGTACGGCGCGCTCCCGGATCAGATGGCGATCCACTGGAACGCCGCCGGCCAGCCCGACAACGTCGTCGAGAAACCGATCGCGGTCCTGATGATGCCCGCGATCGTCGTGTTCGTGAGCGTGCTGTTCGAGGTGACCGGCAGCGACGTCGGCGAGCGCATCGTCGGCTCGCTGGCGATGATCCTGCTGTTCGTCGTGCAGCTGATGGTGTTCGGGGTCAACCTCGGCTACGACGTGCCGATCGTCCCCGTTGCGCTGGCGCTTGCGGGCGGGCTGGTGGCCGTGGCCGTCTGGTTCGAGACGCGGTAGAGAGGGTCGGCGCCGTTAACCTTGGCGGCGGAGTCGAGACGTTCGCGTCTCAGTCCGCTACGCTCGGCGTCCCCAGATACTCCTCGTTGATCTCGTACTCGCCCTCGTCGTTCTCGACGAGGTACTCGCCGTAGTAGGGCACGCGGTTCGCCACGACCGCCTCGAACGTCTCCGCGATCTCCGCGCGGGTCATCTCGCCCATCGACCGGAGGTCGTCGTTGCGGTTGAGACACCCCTTCAGGTACCCCTCGTGGGTGACGCGGACGCGGCCGCAGTTGGCGCAAAAGTCCTCGTTCTCGACGGGGTCGACGATCTCGACCATGCCGCCGCCCTCGCCGTCGGCGTCCTCGCCGACGAAGTACCGCTTGCGGTCGTGCATCTCGCGGTGCTCGACCCGGTCCGCCTCCTCGGCGAGCCAGTCGTGGACGCGCCCGATGTCGATGTTCCACTCCGGCTTGCCCGTCAGTTCGGGCATGTACTCGATGAGCTGGAGCTGGAGCCCCTCGTTGTCGGCGACGTGCTCGACCATCTCCTCGACGTAGCCCGCGGTGTGCGTGAACACGACCATGTTGAGCTTCACGGGGTCGAGCCCGGCGTCGACGGCGGCTCTGACGCCCTCCAGCACCTGCTCGTAGGCGCCGGACTTCGTCACTTCCGCGAAGTCGTCGGGGTCGAGCGCGTCCTGCGAGACGTTGACGCGGTCGAGCCCGGCCGCCTTCAGATCCTCGGCGCGCCCGGGGAGGAACGTGCCGTTCGTCGTCATCGACACCTCCATCGAGTCGGGCGTGCGCTCGACGATCTCCTCGAGGTCCTGCCGGAGCATCGGCTCGCCGCCGGTGAACTTCACCGAGTCGACGCCGTACCCCTCGACGACCTCCAGGAAGCGGACCACGTCGTCCGCGCTCATCTCGTCGTCGCTCGGCTCCATCGGCCCCCGCGTGTCGCCTAGCCCCTCGTTGTGACAGTAGACGCAGTCGAAGTTACAGCGGTCGGTCAGCGAGACCCGCACCCCCGTCACCTCCCGCCCGAAGTCGTCCGCGAGTGGCCCGGTCATGTCCGAACGGAGCGGGTGGGATCGCTTAAGGGTCCGGGTCGATCGCGCCGGCGCGTAACTCTCGGCGGTTACGTCCTCTCGCCGGCGGCGTCGACCTCGCCGGGCGTCCCGGTCACGGGTCCCCTCCGTCGACGGCCTCGGTCGCCCACTCCTCCCCGGCGTACGCCATCTCCCAGAACGCGAGTTCGAGGCGGGCGCTCGTGAGGAACGCCTCGCGCATCGCCTCTCGGTGTTCGGGGTACGTCTCCCCGTAGTCGTCGAGGAGGTCGCCAATCGACGCGGTCTCGGCGCGGAACGCGTCGCTCGTGTACGTCTCGATGAACGGCGTGTACCGGTGCTCAGCGTCGGCGAGCTCCGCCATGTGGTCCGCCACGTCGAGATACCCTCGCATGCAGGGGAAAAGCGCCGCGACCGCGACCGGGACGGGCCGCTCGTACGCCGTCCGAACGAGGAAGCTCGTGTACGCCTCGCAGGTCGGGCGCTTCCGGACGGCGGCTAACTCGTCCGGCGTGACGCCGTACTCGCCGGCGAACGACCGGTGGAGGTCGAGCTCCTCGTTCAACACGGCGTCCGCCCCGCCGAGGAGCGTCGCCATCGCCGCCTCGTCCCTCGCCTTCGCGCCCGCGACGGCGTACGTCCGGGCGTAGTCGAAGAGGTACCGGTAGTCCTGTTCGAGCCACCGGCGGAACGCCGCCTCGTCGAGGTCGCCGGCGGCCAGCTCGCGGACGAACGGGTGCTCGAACTGGGCCGCCCAGATGTCCGCCCCCGCCGCCAGCAGGTCGTCGCTGAACGCCATGGGCGCCCCCTCGGCGCGCCGGCGTATAAGTCTGTGGTATTACTTACTAATCACCGTCCGCGAGCGCCAGGCGCAGCCCGTCGCTCGCGACCTCGACCTCGCCCTCGAACCCCGCCTCGCGGACGCTCCGAGCCATCTCGCGCTCCCGGCCGCCCGTGTGCGGGTAGAGGTGCGACAGGAGGAGCGTGTCGACGTCGACGCCCGCGAGCGACTCGCCGAGCGCCGTGGGGTTCGGGTGGTTCGACACGTCGGTGCCGTCCGGGAACGAGCAGTCGTGGACGAGGACCTCGCTCCCGTCGGCGAACGACGCCATCCCCGCGAACGCCTCGGTGTCGCCCGAGAGCGTGAGCGGGCCGTCCGCGGGATCCGCGTCGGAACTCGGGGGCGAGAACCGGTAGGCGAGCCCGTCCATCGAGTGGCGCGTCTCGCGCGCGGCGACGCCGAACCCGGCCGCCGCGAAGGGACGCGCCGCCGACACCTCCCGGACCGCGAGGTCGACCCGCCCGTCGAGGTAGTCGTGGACGTCGAGGAGCCCGTCGACGAGCGACTTCGTTCCCGCCGGACCGACCACTTCGAGGTGCTCGGCCCCCGCGAGCCACCGCGCTTTCAGCAGGGGGAGGAGCGCTGCGACGTGGTCGAGGTGGTGGTGCGTGAGGAGGACGGTCGAGGCGCCCTCGTAGCCGGTGTCGGTGGCCGCGAGCCGCTGGAGGACGCCGCTGCCGCAGTCGACGAGCAGCGAGCGGTCGCCGTCGTCGAGGAGGTAGCCCGCCTGCGCGCGGTCGGGGACGGGCATCGCGCTGCCGGAGCCGAGGACGGTGAGCTCCATGCGAGTCACTTGATCAGGAACACCGGGACGCTCGCGTCGTCGGCGACGCGGTCGGAGACGCTGCCGAGCGACCGGATCCGCTCGCGGGGCGACTTCCCCTCCGGGCTCATCACGATCACGTCGATCCCGCGCTCGTCGGCGTACGAGACGATCTCCGTGTCGGGCGTCCCCCGCACGACGCTCGTCTCGACGGCGAGGCCCGCCGCCTCGGCGCGCTCGGCGACGGCGCCCACCGCCTCCCGCCCCTGCGCCTCCAGGTCCTCGACGATCTCGTCGTGGAGGTCGCCCGAGTTCGCCGTCGCGATCCGTCGGTCGACCACGTACAGCGCGTGGACCGTCGCGTCGTGGTCGCTCGCCAGCCGCAGGGCGTGATCGAGCGCGCGGTCGACCGCCTCGCTCCCGTCCGTCGGCACCAGGATCTCGTCGTACATACCCGACGGTTTGACGGGCGGCCCATTAACGATGGGGCCTCGCGCTCGGAGATCGAGACGGCGGTCGATCGGATCAAAAGCGGATCCGACTGGCCCCGTCGAAACCCCTCGCCGACGTGGTACGAAACCGACCGCGAGCGACGGGGAGCATCGAGGATAAAGGACGATGCGGTCGGCGCGTGCCTCCGAGCGCCCAGCGGGCGCGAGGAGCACGCGCGAGGGACGCGGCGACCGAAGGGAGCCGCGAGGCTGGGGAGGCGTGAGGCCGCGGTCTCGTGAGCGACCGGAGGGAGCGAGCGAGAGCACGGAAGTCGCAGCCCGCGCAGCGAACGGAGTGAGCGAGCAGGAACGTCTTCCGGCGGTGCTGTGCGGTCGGGTGGGACTCAAAGGGGCAGCCGGGAGGACGAAGCACGGCGCAGTAAGCACCACAGCGAGGGAGCGAACGAAGTGAGCGACCGAGCGAGGAGCGCAGCAAGCCGCGCGAGTCCTCCCGGCTGGGGCTTTGGAGGTGTTCTCCGGCGTCGAGTCACTGATCGCGCACAGCCGGGCGGCCGGGACTTCTAGGGTGTTCACCGTAGAGCGAGCGGTCACGTACGAACGACCGCTCGACCGATTCGCGCTCCGATTCCTCTCTCAACCAGGAGTCACCGCACGGTGACCGGCCGTTTCAGACGAGGACCCATCCGAGGAGGCGGACCGTAACGGAACCCGTTTTATTTCCTATTCGACGCGCCACTCGCCGCCGAGCTCGTGGCGCCGCATCGACGTCGCCTCGCCGTCGCGGAAGACGCTCACGCGCCCCGTCTCCTCGCTCAGCGTCACCGTCGCCACGACCTCCGGGCGCACCGAGGTCTCGATCGCGCTCATGTGTCGCGACCCCATCCACGGCTCGTACGCCACGTCGTCGACGAGGTCGGACTCCCCGCTCCGGGTGCCGAGGTCGCGGAACCGGACCATCTGCGCCTCGATCTCGCCGTCGACGGCGACGACGATCCCGCCGTCCTGCTCGACGCTCACCGTCCCGACGGCGTCGACGAACGCCCCCTCGTCGAACACGGACGCGCAGCCCTCCCGCGGCCAGCGGTTGTCGCCCATCGGGTCGGCGTACTCGCCGTAGTCGCGGTCGGCGACGACCGCGAAGTACAGCCCCGGCCCCTTGACGTGCGGCTCCTCCCACCCGTCGAACGCGACGCTGACGTGCTCGGCGCAGTAGGTCAGCCGGTCGACGACCTCACGGACGCGCTCGTGGTCGCCGTACTCGATCGCCAGCCGACTCATTCGCCCCCCTCGCCGTGCCGCCCGTGACGCTCCTGAACGCTCATACCGGAGAGAGGCGACGGGCGTATTTAAGCGACACCGAGTCGCGTCGGGGAGTCACCCCCGCGGCGAGTCATCCCCACGGCGAGAACACCCGCGCGTCGAACCGGTCCGCGCGGACGAGCCCGAGGCCGAACGCGGCGGCGACGGCGACCGGCAGGGGGTTCCCGTACCAGAGGTTGATGCCGCCCCAGAGGATCACGAAGCTCACCATGTCGTCGAGCATGAACTCGCAGTCGCGCAGCCGGTCGCGGAGCGTCGTCCCCGCGAACGCGCGGTCGAGGGTGACGACCGCGACCGTCGCCGACACCACCCAGCCGGCGTAGTTCGAGAGCGGGACGCCGTAGAAGCTCCCGCCGCCGAAGCTCCAGAAGCCGAGCGCGACCGCGCCCGGGTCGAGCACCACGTCCATCGCGACGACCGCGGCGATCACCGTCGCCAGCCGGAGCCAGCCGTTCGACGCCCGCGAGCCGAGGAGGAGGAGGCAGAGCAGGTAGGCGTTGACCACGAGCGGGATGAAGAAGACCGGGAGCGCGACCGGCACGCCGGCGAGCATCGGCCCGAGGTCCACGGTGTACTCGAAGCTCCCGTACGGCCAGCCCGTGGCGACGCCGACCAGCTCGACGGCGTAGGTGTACGCGATCAGGACGCCGACCCACCCGACCGCGCGCCGGTCGATCGCGGGGAGGGTCCCGACGACGAGCGGCGAGCGCATCACCAGCACGCCGAACAGCACGAACCACGGGTGGAAGGCGAACGGCTCCGGCACCCACCCCTCCGCGCTGCCGACTAAGGCGAGCGCGCCGACGAGCGGGAACAACACGGCGATGGTGAACCGGTTCTCGCGGACGGTCCGGTCGAGCAGGGCCTCCGCGCCGCGGCGGGTGTCGGGGAGCCGCGCGCGGAGCGCGTCGACGCCGCCTACGGTCGACCCGGTCGACTCCGGCGACCCCGCCGAGCCGGCCGACCCGTCCGGGTCGCTCACGCGAGCACCTCCGTGACCGGGTAGACGCGCCAGAGGCCGCCCATCGCCAGCAGGGTTCCGACGGCGGTGTTCAGCGCCGGGAACCACCAGTACGCGCGGTCGACCGACACCGACGAGGCGGCGACCCACGCGACGAAGACCGGGTAGACGCCGAGCAGCGCGCCGAGCCGGAGGTCGACCGCGGCGAACGCGGCCGCGGCGGCCGCCCAGCAGGCGAAGCAGTAGGCGTACGTCCGCCCCTCGCCGAGCAGCGTCGCCGTCGTCCGGATCCCGGCGGCGCGGTCGGGCTCGATGTCGGGGATCGCGGAGAACGTGTGCATCCCCATCGTCCAGAGCCACGCCCCCGCGAGCGCCGCGAGCGGCGGGTGGGCGCCCGCGACGGTCGCGTACGCGGCCGCGCCGGGCAGGATGTAGAGGCCGTTCGAGACGGAGTCGAGGAACGGCGTCGTCTTGAACCGCACCGGCGGGGCGCTGTAGCCGACCGACAGCAGGAGGAAGCCGGCGAGGTACGGCCACGCGACCCGCGGCGTGAGCGCGAAGGTCGCGAGCCCCGCCAGCGCCGACGCGAGCACCGCGACCGAGACGAGCCGGTCCCCCTGCCAGCGCGCCTCGCGCTCCTCCTTCTTCGGGTTCAGCTCGTCGATGTCGGCGTCGAACGCGTCGTTGACGCCGTAGAGGAACACGTTCGCGGGCACGAGGAAGTACGCCGCCAGCGCCACCGTGGTCGGCGTGAACAGCCCGCTCACGTCGCCGATCCCGTACGTGACGCCGACCGCGACGGGGCCCGCGAGGTACAGCCAGAAGCGCGGCCGCGACAGCACCAGCAGGTACCGGAGGTCGGCGGCGATCGACCGTCGGTCGGCGTCGGTCGCTGTGTCGGTCACGGCGTTCCTCACGTCGGCTTCGAGACCGCCTCGGCCGTTATCTGCCCGCTGATGAGACACATCGGGACCCCGATGCCGGGCGTCGTCGTCGACCCCGTGAAGTAGAGCCCGTCGACCGCGTCGGACTCGTGGGACGGCCGGAGCAGCGAGGTCTGTCGCAGCGTGTGCGCCAGCCCGAGCGCGCTCCCGCGGTAGCTGTTGTAGCGGTCGGCGAAGTCGTCGACGCAGAACGTCTCCTCGAAGACGATCCGGTCGCGCAGCTCCGTCCCGGTGTTTTCCGCGACGTCGTCCAACACGAGGTCGCGGTACTCCTCGCGCAGCTCGGGGGTGTCCTCCAGCCCGGGCGCGATGGGGACCAGCGCGAAGAGGTTGCTGTGGCCCTCGGGCGCCACGGTGTCGTCGGTCTCGGAGGGGACGCAGAGGTAGTAGGCGGGGTCGTCGGGCCACGAGGGGTCGTCGAAGATCTGTTCGAAGTGCCCGTCCCAGTCGGTCGGTAGCACGAGCGTGTGGTGTTCGAGTTCCGGCACGTCGCCCTCGACGCCGAGGTACAGCAGGAACGCCGAGGGGGCGTACGTCCGCGACTCCCAGTACTCCTCGGCGTACTGCCGCTTGCGCGGCGGGAGCAGCTCCTGCTCGGTGTGCGCGTAGTCGGCGTCGGAGACGACGACGTCCGAGAGGTAGCGCTCCCCGTCGGCGGTGTCGACCGCGAACCCGCCGTAGCGCCCCTCGATCCCCGTCACCTCGGCGTCGGTGACGTACTCCACGCCGAGGTCGGCGCCGAGCTCGGCGATCCCGTCGACGACGGCGCCGATCCCGCCCTCGGGGTAGTAGACGCCCATGTTGTAGTCCACGTGGCTCATCAGGTTGTACAGCGCCGGCGTGTTGTACGGCGAGCCGCCGAGGAAGACGAGGGTGTACTGCATCAGCTGCTGGAGCTTCGGGTGGTCGAAGTAGCTCTCGACGTGCCCCTGCATCTTCCCGAGCAGCGAGAGCCCCCACGAGTACCGGAGCACGTCTTTGTCCACGTAGTCGCGGAGTCGGGGGCGGTCCTCGTAGACGAAGTGCTCCATCCCGATCTCGTAGGTGCGCTCCGACTCCTCCAGGTAGGCGTCGAACGCGTCGCCCGCGCCGGGCTCGTACTCCTCGAACAGCTCGCGGTTCGCCTCGCGGTCCGGGAGCACGTCGACCATGTCGCCGTCCTTCCAGAACACGCGGTAGTGCGGGTCGAGCCGCTCCAGCTCGTAGAACTCGTCCGGCGACCGGCCGAAGTGGCCGAAGAAGCGCTCGAACACGTCCGGCATCAGGTACCACGAGGGGCCCATGTCGAACCGGAAGCCGTCGGCCTCGAGTCGGCTCGCCCGCCCGCCGAGCTGCTCGTTCTTCTCCAACAGGGTCACGTCCGCGCCGGCGTCCGCGAGGTAACACGCGGTCGAGAGGCCGCCGAACCCGCCGCCGATCACGACGACGGACTCGCCGGCCGCGGCGTCGATGTCCGGGGCCACGTCCATGGGGGATCGTAGGGGCGGCGACGGTATAAATACCGGCCAGACGCGGCGACGGCGGCCCGGTCTCCGGCCGCGGCGCGGGCCCGCCGGCGCCGCGAGTGAGTACGCCTAAGTCGCGGCCGCCCCTACCGATCCCCATATGGAACCGACGGTCGCGATCACCGGCGCAACGAGCGGGATCGGGCGGGCTGTGGCCGAGGCGTTCGTCGAGGCGGGGGCGTTCGTCGCCGTCTCCGGCCGCGACGGCGACGCCGTCGATCGGACCGTCGCGGAGCTGAACGGTGAGGACGGCGACGGGGACGACGGCGACGGCAGTTCCGACGGTCCCGGAGACGGCGCCGGGGACGCCGAGAGCGCCGGGGATGCCGCGGACGCCGATGACGCCGATGACGCTCCCGACGCCCCCGACACGGCCGGCACCGCCTGGGGCGAACGCGTCGACGTCCGCGACGAGTTCGACCTCGAACGCTTCTTCCAGCGGGCCGCCCGCGAGGGCGGTCCGATCGACGTCGTGCTCGCGAACGCCGCGGTCTTCCACGGCGCGCCCGGCGGGCGGCCGACGGACGAGGTCTCGTACGCCGACTACGACGACACCATGCGCACCAACGCCCGCGGCGTCTTCGCGACGATCGGCGAAGCGGTCCCGCACCTCGCCGACGGCGCGCGGGTGATCGTTCCCTCCGGGTCGGTCGCGCACGAGTCGACGCCCGGGATGGGGGCGTACGCGGTCTCGAAGGCCGCGGCCGAGGCGGTCGCGCGGGGATTCGCCGCCGACCTCGACGCGGCGGTCGGCGTCGTCGACCCCGGGCTCGTCGCGACCGACCTCACCGGGAAGGAGCGCGCCCGCGACCCCGAGAGCGTCGCGCCGCTGTTCGTCTGGGCGGCCACCGAGGCGCCCGCCGAGGACCTGAACGGGGAGCGGCTCGGGCTCCGCGAGTGGAAGTCGGCGACGCGGTAGGTGCCCTCCGAAACCCGGTGGTGCGGTCTCAGACCTCCTCGACCCGCGACGCGAGGTCGGGCGCGGGCCGCTCCGCCGCCACCGCGGCGACCGCGTCCATGAACGCCGTCCGGTAGCTCGCCGGTCCCGCCGGGTCGGACGCCGCGGCGCGCTCCCCGGCCAGGCCGTACGCCGCGCACGCGGCGAGCGCGGCCTCGGTCGTCGACGCCGGCGCCCCGTCGCCCTCGCCGACGACCGCCGCGAACGTCCCGAGGGTGCTCGCGAGCATGCAGCCCGAGCCGACGAACGACCCCATGCGCTCGTGGCCGGCCGTCACCCCGAAGGCGCGCTCGCCGTCGGCGACGACGTCGGTCGGGCCGGACGCGACGACGACGGCCCCGGTCTCCGCGGCGAGCGCCCGCGCCGCGTCCGCGACGTTGGCGTCGCCCTCGTCGACCGACTCCACGCCCCGGACCGCCGCCTCCTCTCCGGCGAGCCCGCGGACCTCGCCGACGTTCCCCTTGATCGCGTCGAACGCGACCGCGTCGAGCAGCCGCCCCGCCGACTCGACGCGGTGCGGAGTCGCGCCGTATCCCACCGGGTCGAGGACGACCGGGACCCCGGCCTCGTTCGCCGACCGCCCCGCGTCGACCATGGCGCCGATGTCGGGCCGCGACGCGGTTCCGGTGTTGATCACGACCGCGTCCGCGCCGGCGGCCATGTCGCCCGCCTCCGCCGGCGCGTCGGCCATCACCGGGAGCCCGCCCCAGTGGAGCGTGACGTTCGCGGTCTCGCTCGTCGTCACGGCGTTCGTGAGGTGGTGCACCAGCGGCGAGGCCGCCCCGACCGCCGACAGCGCGTCGGCGACGAGCGCGCCGTCGATCGGGGCGTCGGTCGGATCGTCGGTCGTCGGGTCGCCGGTCGTCAGGTCGTCGCCCGTCGGCTCACCGCTCATCTCCTCCCCGCCCGTCTGCTCACCGCGCATCGTCGACCACCTCCCGGAGCGCCGCCGTCGCCGCGCGCGGGTCGTCCGCGGCCGTGATCGCCGAGACGACGGCGACCCCGGTCGCGCCCGCCGCCGCGACCGCACCCGCGTTGTCGGCGTCGATCCCGCCGATCCCGATCACCGGAAGGTCGACGGCCTCCGCGATCTCCCGGATCCGGTCCGTCCCGATCCCGTCCTTCGCGTCCGGCACGTCCTTCGTCCCCGTCCCGTACACCGCCCCGACGCCGACGTAGTCGGCCCCCGCCTCCGCGGCCGCCCGCGCCTCGCCGACCGTCGACGTCGAGCGTCCCACGACCGCCTCCTCGCCGAGCCGCTCGCGCGCCACCGCGACCGGGAGGTCGGACTGGCCGAGGTGGACGCCGTCGGCGTCGACCGCGCCGGCGATGTCGACCCGGTCGTTGACGAGCAGCGGGACGCCGGCGTCGGCCGTGAGCTCGCGGAGCCGTCGGCCGAGTTCGTACCGCTCCGCGTCGCTCACGCCCTTCTCGCGGAGCTGCACGGCGTCGACGCCGCCGTCGAGCGCCGCCTCGACGATCGCCTCGGTGTCGCGGCCCGCCGACCGACTCCCCTGCGTCACGAGGTACGTCCGCCACTCCTTGGGATTCATTGGTGATACCTTCTGGTGGTCGCCGTGAAAAGCTGTCGTTCGCGCGGCGGCTCCGGGTCGGTCGCCGCGGGTCCCGGCGGCCTGCCGAGGTGAACAGACCCAAGCCGCCCCGGTCCGTACCGCAGTCGATGCGATCACGACTCCGGGCGGCGGCCCTCCGGCTCCGCGTCGCCCTCTCCCGGATCGGGTCGGCGGCGGCCGGCGGCCTCGACCGCGCCGGCGTCATCGACCGAGACCGGCTCGGCGAGACGCTCGACCTGGCGTGGCCCCGGATCGTCACCGGGTTCGCGATCATGTCGAAGAACACGGTGGACCTGGCGGTCGTCGGGATCGCCCTGGGGGCGCCGTCCGTCGCCGGGCTGGCGTTCGCGTTCGCCTACTGGCAGCTCGCGAAGTTCGTCTCCATCGGGCTCGCCGGCGGGACGGTGTCGCTCGTCTCGCAGAACTACGGCGGCGGCGAGGGCGGCCGCGCCGCGCTCGTCGTCAAGGGGTCGCTCCTCGTCGCGCTGGCGCTCGTCGCCCCCATCGTCGTCGGCCTCGTCGCCCTCGCGGAGCCGCTGATCGCGCTCGTCGGCGGCGAGGGGACCGCGCTCCGGGCCGGCACCGTCTACCTCGTCGTCACCGCGCCGGCGCTCGCCTTCGAGTTCTTCAACATGATCGCGAGCCGCACCTACGCCGGCGTCGGCGACACGTTCACGCCGATGGTGGTCCGGGCCGGCGGCGCCCTCCTCAACGTCGTCCTCACGGTCTGGCTCGTGCTCGGCGTCGGCCTCGGCGTGCTCGGCGCGGCGCTCGGCACCGCCGTCTCCATCGCCGCGGTCGGAGTCGCGCTCTCGTGGGGGATGACCGGCCGGTCGTACTTCGGCCGCGGCGCCTCGCCGGTCCCGATCGGGCGCGCCGGGCCGTGGGTCGACGCCGGCCTGATCCGGCAGCTCCTCCGGGTCTCCGCGCCCCTGATCGGGCGCCGCGTGGCCGAGGGGGTCGCCGTCTTCCCGCTGTTGTGGGTCGCCTCCTCGTTCGGCTCCGCGACCGTCGCGGCCCTCGAAGTCGGCCGCCGCGTCCGGGCGCTGCTCGGGAGCTTCAGCTGGGGCTTCTCCATCGCCGCGAGCACGCTCGTCGGCCAGCGGCTCGGCGCGGGCGAGGAGGCGCTCGCGACCGAGTACGGCCGCGACGTGATCCGGCTGTCGGCGGTCGTCTACGTGGCCGCGTCCGCGGTCGTCGCCGTCGCGGCCGACCCGATCGCCGGCGTGTTCGTCGACGACCCGGCCGCCGTGGCCGCGACCGCCGCCTTCGTCGTCGTCGCCGCGGTCTCGGCGATCCCGCTCGGCGTCGACGGCTCCGTGACCGGGTCGCTCCGGGGCGCGGGCGACACCCGGTGGCCCTTCCTCGCGTCGATGGTCGGGCTGTACGTCGTCGCGCTCCCGGCCGCGCTGCTCGGGCTGGCGACGCCGCTCGGCGTCGGCGGGCTGTACGCGGCGGTGATCGCGGAGAAGCTGGTGCCGGCCGGACTCAACCTCTCGCGGTTCCGGTCGGACCGGTGGCAGGCCGTCAGTCGACAGTACCGGCCGGACGCGGCCGAGGGCGACGCGTCGACGGAGTGAGGGCGTTCGCCGCGGCGGCCCTACTCCCCGTCGACGGCCGATTCGAGGACCTCGACGCTGCCGGTGAGCTGCCGGTGGACGTACGGCATGTCGATGCCGGCCTCGTCGAACGCCTCCTTCACCGCGGTGACGTACTCGGAGCGCACGCGGACGAAGTCGCCGCGGTCGGGGTCGGCGATCCACCAGCGCGACTGGAGCCCCACGGCCGAGTCGCCGAGCTCGACGAGCCGGACCGAGACGCCCGGGTCGTCGAGGATCTCCCCGTGGGCCTCGGCCTCCTCGACGATGATGTCCGTCGCCTCGGCGATGTCGTCGTCGTAGCCGATCCCGAAGACGAACTTCTGTCTGAGCGTGTCGTAGGCGACGGGGTTCGTGACGGCGCTGTTCGCGAGGTCGCCGTTCGGCACCGTGACCAGCTCGTTGTCGAACGTCCGGACGCGCGAGACCCGCAGGTCGATCTCCTCGACGCGGCCTGACTCCCCGTCCCACTCGATCCAGTCGCCGACCTCGAACGGCTTGTCCTTGAGGATGAACACGCCGGCGACGAAGTTGCCGAGGAGGTCCTGCGCCGCGAAGCCGACGGCGAGCGCGATGGCGCCGCCGAACACCGCGAACGCCGAGAGGAAGCTCCCGTAGCCGGCCACGGCGAAGCCGATCGCGATCGCGGCCACCCAGACGACGGCGTTGAGGACGTTCGTCCCGAGGCTCAACACGGCCTCGTCGAACCCGCGCGACCGGACGACCCGCCGAAGCCCGGGGATCAGGACGAGCTTTCCGAGCAGCAGCACCGCGAGGAAGCCGGCGACGAATCGGAGCGCCGTGGTCGCGATCGCCGCCACGTCGACGGCGTTCGCGATCGCGTCGAGCTGTAAGGGGTACATCGTCCCGTCCTTGCGGCGACTATATAAAGAAGGTACTGGCACCGCGGTTGTTTACGTCCGGTTCGGGAGTCGGACGCTCCGCGTCACGGGCACTCAGTCGCTCCGGACCGCGAGCGGCCCGTCGCCGCGGGCGACCCCGCGCAGCCGCCGCCCGTGGACGTCGCCGTCGCGGATCCGGTCGCGGACCGCCGGCGGGAGCCACGCGTCGCGGTCCGTCGGCGGCGGCGCGGGGTCGACGCCCGCCGGTCGGAGGTCGTCCGGGAGGTATCGGGCGTGGGTCGGGAGCCGCTCGCGCAGGGGCATCCCGCCGGCGTCGGCGACCGCGCGGAGCCCGTCGAGGTCGGGCCACTCGTAGGCGGGGTTGATGTAGTCGTCCGTCACCGGCGAGACGCCCCCGAGGTCGTCGATCCCGCAGTCGACGAGGTCGGCCGCGGGCGAGAGGTTCGGGGGGACCTGGACCGACACCTCGGGCGGGAGCGCCGCGCGCGCCATCGCGACGACCCGGCGCATCGTCGCGAGGTCGGGCCTCGCGAAGTCCGACCGCTCGTTCGGCACGACGTTCTGGACGATCACCTCCTGGACGTGGCCGTGGCGCTCGTGGAGCTCGCGGATCGCCAGCAGGCTCTCCGCGCGGTCGCGCCACCCCTCGCCGATCCCGACCAGGATGCCGGTGGTGAACGGGACCCCCTGCCGGCCCGCCGCCCGGATCGTGTTGAGCCGCTGGCCGGGAGTCTTTCGGCGGCCCCCCGAGTGCGCGTCGACGTCGGCGGTCGTCTCCAGCATGACGCCCATCGAGGCGTTCACCTCCCGCAGGTCGGCGAACCGCGCCTCGGTGAGGTCGCCCGGGTTCGAATGCGGGAGCAGCCCCTCCTCCAAGGCGATCTCGCAGGCCCGGTAGAGGTAGTCGTGGACCGAGTCGAACCCCCACTCGCCGAGCCGGTCGTGAATCGCGGTGTACCGGTCGTCCGGCTCGTCGCCGAAGGTGAACAGCGCCTCCGTGCAGCCGGCGTCGGCGCCGACGCGGCAGCGCTCGCGGACCTCCTCGGGCGAGAGCAGGGAGGCCTCGCCCGGCACGTCGTAGTAGGTGCAGTAGGTGCAGGTGTACCGGCAGGCGGTCGTCAGCGGGACGAAGACGTTCCGCGCGAAGGTGAGGCGGTCGGCGGGCTCGACGTCCGCGGGCGTCACCGAGAGCAGTCGCTCGACCGCCCGCTCGTCGATCGACAGGTCGATCCCGTACTCGTCGGCCGCCGTGAACACGTCCGCACCTCGCGCTCGCGGTTCAAAAAGGATCGCGGTCCCGGATCCGGGCGGGAACCGTCGGCCGGCCCCCTACCCCCGCTCGACGCCGACCCGCCCGTTTCCCGCGTCGAGCGCGAAGCCGGCGTCGCGGAGCCACCGGGCCGCGCGCCCGCCGTCGGCCGCGTCATCGGCTTCCGCGTGGATCAGGAGCTCCGCGAGGTCGGCGGGCTCGTCCACGTCGGTCGCGAGCCGGTGGGAGTCGACGACGGCGACGCTCGCGCCGATCTCCGCGGCGATCCGCCGGTGGTCGAGGTAGGAGGCGCCGTGGTAGTCGACCCGGAACTCGGGGCGGCTCGCGACGAACGCGTTCGTCCCCCCGCCGCGGCCGGGGGCGATCGCGATATCGGCCTCGCGGCCGGCCGCGAACAGCTCCCGGAGCGCTTCCGGGGTGGCGAGGGCGAGGTCGGCCATCGCGACCGCGACGGGCTCCGGGCCGTCCGCGTTCCCCTCGCCGCCGTCGCCTCCCAGCCGCGCGTCCAGCGCCGCGTTCACGGCGTCGGTCAGGGGACGCCCGTCGACCGCGACGGGACACCCCAAGTCGGCGTCGACCGGTCCGGTAGCGAGGACCCGCGGGTCGCCGCCGGCGCCCTCGACGGCGGCGAGCACGTCGCGGAGCATCGCCCGCGCGAACGCCGCCCGCTCGTCGGGGTCGAGGACGGCGGAGAGTCGCGACTTGGGGCGGTCGGTCGAAAAGGGGACGATGACCTCCATCGGGAGGGTCGCCCTAGAACAGGGATTCCAGCTCGTCGCTGTCGTCGCTGACGAGCTCGTCGAGGTTCTCCTCGCTCTCCTCGCGGATCTCGTCTAAGTTGTCCTGCGCCTCGATGGCGACCTGCTGGAGCTCCTTGATCCGCGGGACGTTCGTGACGCCCGCGAGCAGGATCACGGTCGCGACGAAGCCGGCGCCGCGGTACGGGTAGTCCCCGCCCCGGACCTCCATCGAGCCGGTCTGCTCTTCGAGCCACTTGCGGCCGCGCTCGATCCCCTTCCGGTTGAGGTAATCCGGCGGGCCGGCGAGCACGAGCAGCGCGCGCTCCGCGCCCTCGATCTCGCAGGGGAGTGTGAGCCGGCCGAGCGCCGCCTTGCGGACGAGGCTGGTGATGCGGTTGGTCGTGTGCGCGCTGTCGAGCTCGTCCTCGTCCCCGTCGTCGTTGCGCAGCCGCGAGAGCAGGCCGCCGGAGGAGCGCTCCTCCACCTCCTCCTCCGCGTAGCCGACGGTGGAGACGCCCCCGCCGGAGAGCGTGTTGATGATCTCCGAGGAGTCGACGACGCTCTCGGCGACCTCCTGACCCTCCCGGATCTCGCCGGCCCCGAAGAGGATGCCGAACCGCCGGACGATCTCTTCGTTGATCTCCTCGTAGCCGCCCTGGACGGACTCGCCCGTCTTCCGCCAGGCGTCGTTGTCGAACACCATCAGGTTGTCCACCTCGCGGACGAACGTCTGGAACGAGCGGGCCGCGTTGAGGGTGTAGATGCCCCCCTCGTCGCTGCCCGGCAGGATGCCGAGCCCGTAGACGGGCTCGGTGTAGATCCGCTTGAGGTGTTTCGCCAGCACCGGCGCCCCCCCGGAGCCGGTGCCGCCGCCGAGCCCGGCGACGACGAGGAACGCGTCGACCTCGTGGACCGGGATCGAGTCGATCGCGCCCTGGACCTCGTCGATGTCCTCCTCGGCGATCTCCGCGCCGAGCTCGTTGTCCGCGCCGACCCCGTGGCCCTTCACGCGGGACTGGCCGATGAGGACGCGCTGCTCCTCGGTGATGTGTTCGAGTCCCATGAGATCGGCCTTCGCCGTGTTGACGGCGGCGGCCGCGCGGACGATCTCCGACCCCGTCCGCTTGTCGTACTCCAGGAACTTGTCGACGACTTTTCCCCCCGCCTGTCCGAATCCGATCATTGCAAGTTTCATCGTGTGCTCCCTCCGCCTTTGAAATGAACAGAACGTGATGGCATACTTAATCCTTCGGTTGCCGTTACCATCGCTGATATCCGACTGAGTGACACGAACGACCCCGCGCCCTCGGGTCGGCCCGCAGAACCGCCGCCCCGCCTCGCGATCGACCGCGTCATCGGACCCCCAGATGCGCGCCGAGCGTGGTCAGTTCGTCCGGGTCGACGCCGAACGCGGCGACGTCGTTGTCGGCCGTCGTGTTGTCGAACTGTAACGACCGGTACTGGTCGGGCCCCATCGGGAAGCCGGGGACGGCGCCGAGCACCGTCAGCCCGACCTTCGCGAGCGGCATCGGCAGCGGGACGATCGTGACGCCCTTGCGCTCGGCCTCGTACACGAGGTCGGTCACCTGCCGGAGCGTCAGCGTCTCCGGGCCGCCGATCTCGTAGGTCTCGCCGACGTGCTCGTCGCCCTCCAGCGCCGCCACCAGCATCGGGACGAGGTCCTCGACGTGGATCGGCTGGAACCGGGTCTTCCCGCCGCCGGGCAGCGGGTACAGCGGGACGACGGGCGCGAACATCCCCTTCAGCCGCTTCGTGAAGGAGACGAACTCCCCGCCCTCGCCGAAGACGACCGAGGGCCGGAATATCGTCCAGTCGAGGCCGCTCTCCCGGACGATCTCCTCCGCCTGTCCCTTCGCGCGGATGTAGGCGGTGTCGCCGTCGGGGTCGGCCCCGAGCGCGCTCAGTTGGAGGAACCCCTCGACGTCGGCCGCCTCGGCGGCGTCGACGAGGTTCGCCGTCCCGCCGCGGTGGATCCGGTCGTGCATCACGTTGCCGCCCTTCGGCTCGAACAGCGGCGAGAGCGCGACGAGGTTCACCACGGCGTCCTGCCCCTCGACGGCCCCGGCGATCGAGTCGTAGTCCGTGACGTCGCCCGTCGCGACGTCGACCCCGTCCGGCGTCTCTCCGCCCGAGCGGGAGAGGGCCGTCACGTCGTGACCCCCGTCGGCGAGCGCGCGACAGAGGTACGACCCGATGAACCCGGTCCCGCCGGCTACCAATACCTTCATGCACGGCTCAACGCGAGGAACCCCCGTAAACCTACCGCGGCGTCAGACGCCGCCGAGCGGAGCGGTGCCGCGGTTTCGAACCGGCGACCGACCCCGGTCGACCGCGGTGGCCGGCGTCAGTCGACGGGGCGACCGTCCTTCTGTCGGGTCCGCCGCCGTTCTCACTCCGACCCGTCGCCCGGCACGGTCAGCACCGGGACCGGCGAGGTCCGGACCGTGCGCTCCGCGACGCTCCCGAGCAGGTAGCGCTCGACGCCCGTCAGCCCGCGGGTGCCCATGACGACGAGGTCGACGTCGCGGTCCGCGAGGTACGCCCGGATCCCGCGGACCGCCGACGAGCCGACCTCGACGTGCTCGACCGTCTCCACGCCCGCCGCCTCGGCGACGGCGGCGGCCTCGGCGACCGCCTCCTCCGCCGCCGACACGAGCGCGTCGGTGCCCGAGTACGCCTCGGCCCCGACGCTCCCGACGTCGACGACCGAGAGGACGTGGAGCGTCGCGCCGCTCCGCGCCGCCAGCGACGCGGCGCGGTCGACCGCGTCGCCGGCCCGCTCGCTCCCGTCGGTCGGGACGAGGACGTCCCGGTACGGGTACCGCGCCGGCTCGCCGTCCGGCCGGAGGCTGAGCACCGGGACCGTCGACCGGCGCACGACCCGCTCGGTCGTGCTCCCGAGGAGCAGTCGGTCGAGCCCCGTCCGCCCGCGCGTGGGCATCGCGACGAGGTCGACGTCGCGCTCCGCCGCGTACGCGACGATCGTCTCCGCGACGCCGCCCTGGAGCACCGCCGTGACGGTCTCGACGCCGCGGTCCGCGGCCCGCTCCGCGGCCGCCTCCACGACGCCCTCGCCCTCCTCTTCGAGCACGTCGACCACGTCGCGGCCGACCCGCGTGACGCTGTCGTGGGTCGTGTCGGCGACGTTGAGCACGTGGACCGTCGCGTCGTGGTCCGCCGCCAGGTCGAGGACGTGGCCGAACGTCGCCGCCGCGCCCTCGCCGCCGTCGGTCGGGAACAGGATCCGGTCGAACATGGGCGGAGGGTCGCGGTCGACCCGTAAAAAACGCCCGTGCGGCCCCGGGTCGCTTCGCGTCCCACCGTCCGACTCGCTCGCGCCGTCTCGCGTCCCGCCACCCTACTCGCTCGCGCCGCCTCGCGTCTCGCCATCCTACTCGCCGCCGCGCTCGTCGGCGTCGCTCGCGCCGCCGCCCGCTCCGGGGCCGCTCGCGCCCCCGTCTCCGTCGCCCTCGATCCGGTCGATCCGAACCGTCGAGATCCGCGCGCCGTCGACCGCGGTGACCTCGAAGCGGTGCCCGCCGGCCTCGACGACGTCGGCCGCTTCCGGGGTGCGACCGAGCCGGTCCAACACGAGCCCGCCGAGCGTGTCGTAGCCGTTGCCTTCGAGGTCGGTCCCGAGGGCGTCGTTGACGGCGGGGAGGGAGACGGAGCCGTCGGCCTCGTACGCGCCGCCCTCCAGCGCCCGGATCGTGTGCTCGCCGCGGCCGTCGTCGAACTCGTCGCGGAGGTCGCCGACGAGCGCCTCCGTCACGTCCTCGACGGTGACGATCCCCTCGAAGGCGCCCCACTCGTCGACGACGGCGGCCATCTGCCGGCGCTCCTCGCGGAACTGGACGAGGAGGTCGCCGACCGCCGTCGTCTCGGGCACGACGACGAGCTCCCGCGCGAGGTCCGCCGCAGTCGCCGACTCGTCGCCGGCCTCCCCGGCGCGCAGCACGTCCTTCACGTCGACGAAGCCGACCACGCGGTCGGCGTCCTCGTCGGCCACGACCGGGTAGCGGGTGTGGCCCGCCTCCAGCACGGTCTCGCGGATCTCGGGGAGCGCCCGGTCGGCGGCGAGCGTCACCACGTCCGGCCGCGGCACCATCACCTCGCGCACGACGGTGTCGTCGAGCTCGAAGACGCCCTCGATCATGTCGACCTCGGCGGGGTCGATGCGGCCGGCCTCGCCGGAGCGCGCGATGACGCGCCGGATCTCGCGCTCGCCCATCGTCTCGTCGGTCTCCGAGGCGGGCGGGATCCCGATGGCGCGGGTGAAGGCGTTCGCGGCCCCGTTGAAGACGACGATGCCGGGCGAGAAGAGGCGGTAGGCGAGCTTCATCGGCGGGGCGAGCAGCAGCGCCATGCGCTCGGCCCGCGCGATGGCGATCGTCTTCGGCGCCAGCTCGCCGAACACCACGTGGAGGAACGTGACGACGCCGAACGCGATCGCGAACGCGACGAGGCGGACCGCGCTCTCGGGGAGCACCGAGCCGAGCGCCGGCTCGATGAGCGCGGCCACCGCGGGCTCGCCGATCCAGCCGAGCCCGAGCGAGGCGAGCGTGATCCCGAGCTGGGTCGCCGCGAGGTAGTCGTCGAGGCTCCCCATCACGTCCCGGAGCGCCGCCGACCCGGCGCGGCCCTCGGCGGCGAGCCCCTCGACCGACGTCGACCGGACCCGGACGAACGCGAACTCCGAGGCGACGAAGAACCCGTTCAGGGCGACCAGCGCCAGCGCCGCGGCCACCCGAGCGACCGAGACCGCGACGGCTACCATCGGTGCCTCCGTGTCGCCCGCGGCGCGGGGGAGTCGCCGACCATGGCGCCGGTTCGCCGCCCCGCGGTAAAAATGGCCGCGCTCGCGCCCCCCGGGAGCCTCGGACGCGCGCTCGCGTCCCCGGAACCCGGACGGTTTATTCCCCGCCGCGTCCGAGCGCGACCATGCTGATCACGCTGGAGGGGCTCGACGGGAGCGGGAAGACGACCGTCTGGGAGGCGCTCCGCGAGCGTCACCCCGACGCGACGTTCACCCGCGAGCCCACGGACAGCTGGTACGGCGAGGCGGTGGCCCGCTCGATCGCGGCCGACGACGCCGATCCGCTCGCGGAGCTGTTCCTGTACACCGCCGACCACGCGAACCACCTCTCCGAGACGGTCCGGCCCGCGCTCGACGACGGCGACCTCGTCGTCTCCGACCGCTACTCCGACTCCCGGTTCGCCTATCAGGCCGCGACGCTCGCCGCGAGCGATATCGCCCTCGACGGCCGGGACCCCCTCGAATACGTCAAATCGATCCACGCCCCCTTCTCGCGGCCGCCCGACGCGACGATATACCTCGACCTGGACCCCCGGACCGCCGCCGAGCGCGCGGGCCGCACGAACAAGTTCGAGCGGGACGGCTACCTTGCCGCGGTCCGCGACAACTACGAGCGGCTGATCGACGCGGAGCCGGAGCGGTTCGTGCGCGTCGACGCGACGCGGTCGCCGGAGGCGGTCACGGCCCGGGTCGCCGAGGTCGTCGCCGACCTGATCGAGAACTGATTCGCAGTCGTCCTACCGCGTGTCCGGCAGCTCGTACTCCTCCGGCGAGGGGACGTAGAGGTAGTCGATGGCCGCGCCGAGCACGACCGGGAGGAAGACGAGCAGTCCGAAGAGGACGGTCGTGCTGCCGAGGTTGACGCCGGCGCCGACGTTGAGCGCGCCGGTGAACACGAGCGTCGAGACCAGGAGGAGCATCGGGGTCAAGACGATCGTGTACACCACCGACCCCCACGACGTCGACAGCCGAAGCCGGAAGAAGCGGGTCGTCACCCCGGCGACGAGCGTGTGGAACGCCACCAGCGCGAGGAGGCTGACGAACCCGATCAGCGCGAGCATACCTCCGGTACGGGCTCCCGGCATTTGCCCCTATCGGCCGACGCGCCCGACGCCTCGCCCGCCGATCGCCGACTCCGACCGCCGATCGCCGACTCCGACCGCCGGCCGCGACCGCCGGCCGCGACCGCGGTCAGAACGCGCCGTCGTTCCCCTGCTGGCGCGCCGCCGACAGCAGCCCCGCAACGGGGTCGACGTACTCGTAGCCGGGGATGACGCCCTGCACGTAGGTCCCCTCGACGAAGTCGATGAGCGCCCCCGCGTCGTCGACGCCGCGCCGCTCGTTGATGTCGGTCAGCTCGAACTCGACGGCGATCTCGTCGTCCCCCACGGTGACCGCCGGGTCGAACTCGCGCTCGGCGCGCGTCACACCGCCGACGTCGACGACGCGGAGCTCGAACGTCTCGATCCACCCCTCCTCGACCACGTCGGCGACCTCGTCGGCGGTCGCCGCGGAGAGGGTCGGTACCCGGACGGTCACCGCGAACCGGACGCGGCCGTCCGCGGCGGGCTCGGCGCGCACTTCCCCGTCGAACGCGGTCGTCTCGGAGGTCCAGGCGCCCGCCTCGCCGGCGGGTTCGAAGGAGCCGTGGTCCGCGAACGCGCGGCGGACCCGGCCGGGCAGCTCTGTCTCGCTCATACCGAGGGGAAGGCGCGGCGGGACCAAAAGCGCGTTGCGTCACCGGTAGTGGCACGCCGAGCCGATACTGGTGCGCCTTTGTGTCCGGACGGCCAACGCCGGGTATGGCAGACCAGTTCCGCTCGACGGAGGCGCTGACCGACGCGCTCGCGGACGCGTCGTTCGACCGCCCGCCGGCCCTCGTCAGCAACGCCCACGTGACCGGACTCGGCGTCGCCCGCGCGCTCGACGCGCACGGCGTGCCCGTCATCGCGCTCGACCGCGCCGGCGACGGCGTCGGCGAGGCGGTCGGCGCGGACGACGGGAGCGGGTCGGTCCGCCACGACGGCCTCGCCCCGCCATCCGACGCGGTCGACTTCGCGGGCGCGGTCACGTACCCCCTCGACGACCTCGACGGGTTCCGCGAGGACGTGGAGGCGGTCGTCGACGCCGCGGGGACCGAGGCGGTCGCGTTCGGCTGCATGGACGAGTGGGCGCTGGCGTACGCCGAGGCCGACCCCGACGGCGTCCGGCTCCCCTTTTCCGGGAGCGACACGCTCGACGACGTGTTGAACAAGTCCGAGCTGTACGCGACCTGCGAGGCGCTCGGCGTGCCGTACCCCGAGACGTACCGGCTGACGGAGACCGCCGCGGCGGCGACGCGGGAGCCCGACGCGACGGTCGACGAGGCCGCCGACGCGCTCGGCTTCCCCTTGGTCGTGAAGCCCGAGCTCAAGCGCGACTTCGAGGAGGCGTTCGGCACCAACGTGATCGAGGTCGCCGACCGCGGGGAGTTCGAGGACGTCGCCGCGGCCGCGAGCGACGAGGGGATCGCCGTGATGGCGCAGAAGCGCGTCGACATCGCGACGGGGCGGGACCACTCGCTCGCGTCGTACGTCCCGCCCTCCGGGACCGGCGACGCGCTCGCGGTCGTCGGCAACGCGGCGGTGCGGTACCCGCGGCAGTTCGGCACCTCCTGTCTGGTCGAGACGGCCGACGAGCCGGCGATCGAGGAGCGCGCGCTCGCGGTGCTCGACGACGCCGGCTACCACGGGATCAGCGAGTCGGAGTTCGTCTACGACGCCGACCGCGAGGAGTTCCTCCTCCTCGACGTCAACACCCGCCCGTGGAAGTGGATCTCGATGCCCGTCGCCGCGGGCGCGAACCTCCCGATGGCGGCGTACGCCGCGGTCACCGACGCCGACTACGAGTCAGAGGGCGTCGAGCCGACGCGGTGGGTGTACCTCCGCGACTACCTCTCGCTGCTCGCTGGCGACGACGCCTTCTGGGACCGGCTGTCGGCCGCCGACTGGCGCCGGCTCGTCTCCGGCGCCTTCGAGCGCGAGGGCGACCTGACGACCGGGGCGTACCGCCCCACCGACCCCGGCCCGGCCGCGAAGCTGTTCGAGACCGAGTTCGTCGACCGGGAGTACTACTGCTCCTGTTGACGGGCCGGCGGCGACGTCGAACGGCGGCGGCGACGTCGAACGGCGGAAAATAGCGGTCGGCCGCGACCTACGACGACGACGGCGACATCTGGATGTTGAGGCTCTTCTGGACGAGCTGGGTGAACGCCATCGAGCAGAGGAAGTACCAGAGGATCCACATCTGGATCGGGCCGACGATCCCCGTGTCCCAGGTGACCTCGCCGGCGAGCGGCACGACGATCGCCTGCCGAGCGACCATCTCGTACTCGGCGGTCGAGCCGCGGTAGCCGATCACCCAGAACATCCAGAGGAACGCCGGGATGGTGAGGAACATGATCCACACCATCGGGCGGAACTGCTCTTTGAACATCCCGAGCTGGTCGCCCATCGCGTCCATCTGCTCCTCCTGGATGGCGTCGAGCGCCGCGTCGTCGTCGCGCTCCTTCGCCTCCTTCCGGCGCTCCTGGATGTCCTGCATCCGCTCCTGGTACTGGCTCATCTTCTCCATGTCCATGAGCCCCGCGCGCAGCAGCGTGGAGTACAGCCCGGTCCCGAGCGCGATCACCATGATGACGACGTAGAAGGGGACGACGTTCAGCAGGGGCCCGAGGACGACGTCGATCGTGCCCGCGATCGCGTCGCGGACGGGACCGACGGCGTAGCCGACGAAGGCGCCGATGGTCGCGACGGCGGCGAGCTTGTCCCACTTCGTCCACGAGGTCGTCTCCGGGGTCTCGACGTCGCTGCCGCCGCCGCTCCCGCCGTCCTCGCTCATGCCCGCCTCGATCTCGTCGGGGTCGGCGAGCGCGAAGCCGGACTCGCCGTCGTCGACGAGGATCTCCTTCTCGATGAGGCGGCCCCACTGGCCGCTGGTGATCTCGTCGCGGACGTCGACCCACTGGACCTCGCCGTCGGTGGCGCGGTCGAGGACGACCTCCAGGGCGTCCCGCATCTCGCCGTCCTCGTTGACGAGCGAGCGGACTCTCCGTTCGACCTTGCTCATTATCGGTCGGTTGGCGGCCGACGGTTAAGAACCTTGTAGGATCGGCGGCGCGGATCGCCGCCGACGAGGCGCGGCCCGCTGCGGCGAGAGCCGCGTCCCTACGCCTCGACGACGTCGCGGATCCGGTCGAAGACCTCGTCCGGCGTCGCCTCGCCGTCGACCTCGACGAGGACGCCCTCGTCGCGGAAGTGGTCGACCACGGGCTCGGTGTTGTCGTAGAACACCTGGAGGCGCTCCCGCGCGGTCTCCTCGGTGTCGTCCTCGCGCTGGATCAGCTCGCCGCCGCAGTCGTCGCAGACGCCCGCCTCCTCGGGGGGTTGGAAGTCGACGTGGTAGTTCGCGCCGCAGTCGTCGCACACCCGGCGGCCGGTGAGCCGGTCGACGAGCACCTCCTCGTCGACGTCGAGGTAGATCACGGCGTCGAGGTCGCTGATCTCCGAGAGGTACTCGGCCTGGTCGAGGTTGCGCGGGTAGCCGTCGAGCACGAACCCGTCGGCGTCGTCGAGCGCGGCCCGGACGATCTCGTTGACGACCGGGTCGGGGACGAGCTCGCCCGCCTCCATGAACGAGCGCGGCGTGCCGTACTCCGTCTCCATGTCCTTGTTCGCGCGGAGCGCGTCGCCCGTCGTGACGTGCTCGACCCCGTACTCGTCCGCGAGCTTCGCGCTCTGCGTCCCCTTCCCGGCGCCGGGCGCCCCCAACAGAAGAATTCGGTGACCCATACCGGAGCGCTCGCCCGCCGCACGTAAAGGCTTGAAGATCCCGGCGAGCGAGGGCCGTCGGGTCGACAGTCCTGCCGCGTTCGTCCTCTCACTCCCCGCCGGCATCGTCGTCTCCGGCCTCGTCCTCTCTGCCCTCGTCGTCCCCGTCGTCCGCGTCCGCGTTCAGCCGGAGCCCCATCTCCAGCTCGAAGCTCTCGGCGTCCGAGGTCTCGAAGCCGATCTTCTTGTACAGCGAGACGGCCGCGCGGTTCCAGCGCTCGACGGTGAGCCACACCTTCTCGACCCCCTCGGCCTGCCCGTGGCCGAGCAGCCCGCGGATGAGGTGGGTCCCGATCCCGGCGCGCTGGTACTCCTGGTGGACGAAGATCGCCAGCTCGTAGGCGTCGCCGTCGGGGACCAGCGTCGCGTGGCCCGCGACCTCGTCGCCGCACCACGCGATCACGTTGTGGCAGTCGTCGGCGAGGATCGCGTCCAGCCACTCGCGGATGCGCTCCTCCCCGCCCGGCGGGATCCCCTGCGCGCGGTCGGACGGGTCGAAGTCGTCGTACATCCCGACGAGCGACTCGTAGGCCGCCTCGCTGCCGTCGTACGGCCGGATCTCGACGGTCCGGTCCTCCCGGTCGGTGAACTCGGTGGGGGGGACCGGGAACGCGTCGGCGACCGCCGCCGGGTAGCGTCGGTCGCTCATCTGACCAGCGTGACCGTCGTCTTGGCGTTCAACAGGACGAACTCGGCGATCGATCCGATCGTGATCTTCCCCATCGGGCTCGTGTGCCCGCCGCCGAGGACGATCTCCTCGAACGCCTCCCGCTCGGCGATCTCTATCAGCCGGCTTCCGGGGTCGCCCTCGACCCGCCTGACCTCGGCGTCGATCCCCGCGTCGTCGACCGCCTCGCGGGCCCGTTCCATCACGTCGTCCGGCGCGACCGAGGAGTCCTCGTTGTCGACCACCGCCACGGTCAGGTCGTCGTTCGCGACCGCCGCCCGCTCGACGGTCCGGTCGAGCGCGCGGAACGAGTCGTCGCTGCCGCCGATCCCGCAGAGCACCTTCATACGAGCCGTGTCTGCACGGCGGTACAAAAGTGGATCTCCCCGGGACGGGCCGGGACCGCGCCGCCGATCCGACCGCCCGCAGCGACAACCCTTTTGGTCGGGCGCGGGGTTGGTACCGACATGAACGACCAGCCCGGTCCCGCGTCGGACGACGCCGACGGGGGGGCGGACCCCGACCGCGAGCCCTCTGCCGGCGACGCGGGGGCCCCGGGATCCCTCGACGAGGCGTCTCCGCCGAGCGATGCCGACGGCGACGCGACCGCCGCCACCGACGGCGACGGGGCCGACGCGGGCACGGACGACGACGGGGCCGACGGGGTCGACGCGGGCACCGACGCCGACGGCGCGACCGGCGAGGACGGGGGCACCGACGACGCCGGGACGGCCGCCGACGCCGACACCACCGCGGACGCCGACGCCGCCGACGACGTCCCCCCGGAGGTCCGCAAGTACGAGCGGTTCAAGAAGATGGACGGCGCCCGGTACGAGCGCGTCAACGAGTTCCTCCGGGACCGGACGTACGTCACGGCGCGCGAGTGGGCGATCGCGCGGCTCTGCGCCGACTTCCGCACCGAGACGGGCGTCGAGATGACGAAGATCGGCGAGAACCTTCCGGAGCTCGTCCCCTTCATGACGGACACGTACACGCCCCAGGCCGTCAACCAGGCGCGCTACTCCTTCGAGGAGAAGGTGACGAAGGCGGGCGCGACGTTCCTCTACGGGGCGATGTCGGGCTTCTTCACCGCCGAGGACCTCGACGAGATGATGTACGAGGTGACGGAGGTCGCGAAGTTCCTCCTGGAGGTCGAGGGCGTCGACCTCGCGGTCGCCGACGAGCTGGAGGCCGAGGACAAGATCAGCGAGGTGATGCGCGAGGTGCGCGCCTCCTCGGCCGACCTCCGCGGCGAGGAGGTCCGGTGCCCCGAGTGCGGACACGTCCACGAGCCGGCAGAGGACTGAGATGGAGCGGTTCCCCGAGGCCCTCGACGGCATCCCGGACGCGGTGCTGATCGTCGACGGCGAGGGGGTCGTCCGGGCGGCGAACGAGCGCGTCGAGCGGGTGCTCGGGTACGCCCCGGACGACCTGGAGGGAAGGGACTTCGAGTCGCTGCTCTTCGACCCGGGCGACGGCGCCGCCGGCCGGGAGCTCCACCGCTACGTCGTCGACCCGGAGCCCCGGTCGATGTCCGCGAGCCTCGACCTGTGCGTCCGCCGCGCGGACGGCACCGATGCGCCCGTGACGCTCAGCCTCGGGCCGTTCGAGAAGGGCGGCGAGACGTACCTCGTCGTCACGCTCGTCGACGTGCGGGCGGAGCGCGCCGAGCAGGCCGAGCTGCACCGCCGGACGCAGACGCTGGAGGCGCTCCACGAGGCGACCCAGGACCTGCTGAAGACGACCGACCGGGAGGTCGCCGCGGCGGCGGCGGTCGAGTACGTCGAGGAGGTGCTCGGCCACCCGATCGCTGGGATCTGGCTGTACGACGAGGAGCGGGACGCCCTCGATCCTCACGTGTGGACCGACGCGGCCGACGAGGTCGTCGGCGAGCACCCCGTCTTCGCGGCCGACGGCCGGAGCATCTCCTGGCAGGTGTTCGACTCCGGGACGCCGGAGTACGTCGCCGACACGCGCTCGGACCCGGACCGGTACAACCCCGACTCGCCGATCCGGAGCGAGCTCGTGCTCCCGCTCGGCCGGTACGGGATCATCAACGTCGGCGCGACGGAGCCCGACGCGTTCGACGACTCCGACCTCGCGGTCGCGCGGATCTGGGCCGCGACGGTGACGATGGTGTTCGTCCGGATCGAGCGGGAGCGCCAGCTCCGGGCCCGCGAGGACGAGGTCGCCCGCGAGCGCGACCGGCTGGAGGAGTTCGCCAGCCTCGTCTCCCACGACCTCCGGAGCCCGCTCAACGTCGCGGCCGGGAACCTCGACCTGGTCCGTGACCGCCTCCGCGCGGCCGACGTCGAGGTCGACGAGGTCGACGCCGTCGCCCGCGCGCTCGACCGGATGGAGGCGCTCGTCGACGACATGCTGACGCTCGCCAGGCAGGGGTCCGGGATCGACGAGACGGAGCCCCTCTCGCTCCGCGCCGTCGCCGAGGAGTCGTGGGAGAGCGTCGACGCCGCGGCCGCGGCCCTGGTCGTCGCCGGCGACGTCCGGTTCCGCGCCGACCGGAGCCGGTTCCGGCAGGCCCTCGAAAACCTGTTCGCCAACGCGGTCGCTCACGCCGGCGCGGACGTCCGCGTCGAGGTCGGGCCGCTCGGCGACGCCGGGGACGCCGCGAACGCCGGCGACGGCGACGCCGACGGTTCCGGCGCCCCCGGCTTCTACGTCGCCGACGACGGACCGGGGATCCCCGACGACGTGCGCGATCAGGTCTTCGACGCCGGCGTCTCGACCGACCCCGACGGCACCGGTTTCGGGCTGAAGATCGTCGCGGAGGTCGCCGACGCGCACGGCTGGTCGGTCGCGCTCGGCGACGCCGAGACCGGCGGCGCGCGCTTCGAGTTCCGCGGGATCGAGACCGTCGACGCCGACGAGGTCCCCGAGTCCGAGGGCGTCGGCGCCCCCGACGACGACGCTTCCGAGCCCGACGACGGCGAGGAGTGACTCACGGGTCGAGCTCGTGGTGCGTCACCGCGTCGGCGCCGTCGGCGTCCGCCCCGACGTCGAGGACCGCGACGCGGAAGACGTCGTCCGCGCCGTCGACCGGAATCGGGAGTCCGCCGGGGTTCACCCGGACCGTGCCGTCGCGCTCCTCGGCGGCGTGCGCGTGCGTGTGGCCGTGGAACACGTAGTCGTAGTCGCCGCAGTCGACGAGGGCGTCGACGACGACGCCGCTCGTCCCGTGGGTGACCGCGACGTCGACGGGGTCCGCGGCGTCGTCGCCGTCCGCGCCGCCGAACGAGAGCGTCCCGGCCTCGCCGAGGTAGGTGCCGAACGCCTCGACGGTCGACGCCACCGCCCACTCCCCGTCGTTGTTCCCGCGGACGGCGTAAAAGTCGAAGCCGGCGTCGGGGTCGTCGTCACCGCCAGCGGAGTCGCCGTCCCCGGAGTCGCCGCCGACGTCGAACGGGGTGACGGAGAAGGGCGCGACGAAGTCGCCGCAGTGGACGACGGCGTCGACGCCCTCGCGGTCGAACAGCGCTACGGCCGCCTCGACGGCGGCGAGGTCGTCGTGGGTGTCGGAGACGATGCCGACGCGCATTGGTCGCGTCGACACTCGCGTCCCGGGATAATAAACCTCGGCCGCGCCGTTCAGACGCTCGACGGTACATAAACGAACCGACCGGAGACCGCGTTCTCACGATCCGTGGATCCGCGTCTCTTCTTAACCCGATTCCCCGTTCATGTTCGGGCATGGCAAGAGAAAACGACGACGCGGGTCGGCGCACCGGTTCCAGACGCGGGTTCCTCTCGGCGGCCGCGGCGCTCGGGACGGTCGGGCTCGCGGGCTGTGGCGCGCCGCGGGCCGACAGCGCCGGGGGCGCGGAGAACGCGGCCGGCGGCGGGGCGGCGGCCCAGCAGGTCGAGGAGTGGGCCGGCAGCGACTCCACCGGCGTGGAGACGGACCACCCGTACACGACCCCGCGGACGACGATCGACCTCGACGAGCGCGACGGGCAGCTCACGGTGTCGACGACGCCGTGTCGCCACCAGTTGCTCGGCGACGAGTCGCAGGGCGGCCCGTGGGAGCTCCCCGAGGTGTGGGCGTGGCAGACGCCGGACACGGACCCGAGCATCCCCGGGCCCCTGCTCCGGGTGACCGAGGGGACCGACCTGGAGATCACCTACGACAACTCGGACCACAACCGGCCGCACACCTTCCACGTCCACGGGCTCTCGAAGAGCTGGATGGACGACGGCGTCCCGACGACGACGGGGCAGCAGGTCGCGCCGGGCGAGGAGTACACCTACGAGATCAGCGCGAACCAGCCCGGCACGCACCTCTACCACTGTCACTACCAGACGCAGAACCACCTCGACATGGGGATGTTCGGGATCCTCCGCGTCGATCCGGAGGGGTACGAGGCGCCGGACAAGGAGGCGTTCATGACGATCAAAGACTGGGACACGCGCCTGTCGGCCTCGATGGCCGGCGGCGACGTCGACTTCAGCCACCGCGACCGCAACCCGGACGCGTTCACGGTCAACGGCCGCTGCGCGCCGTACACCTTCCACCCCGAGCAGGGGTCGCCGCTGATCGTCGAGGAGGGCGACCGAGTCCGGATCCACTACGTCAACGCCGGCTACGAGTCGCACGCGATGCACACGCACAACCACGGGTTCACCGTCGTCGAGAAGGACGGCGGCGTCATCCCCGAGGCCGCCCGGCACCGCGAGGACGTGGTCCCCATCGCGCCCGCCGAGCGGAAGACGATCGAGTTCACCGCGAGCGCCGACCCCGGCGTCTACGCGCTCCACTGCCACAAGGTGAACCACGCGATGAACGGCGACACCTACCCCGGCGGGATGATCGGCGGGATGGCCTACGAGAGCGTCACGGACACGGAGCAGTTCGCGTCCGTGATGGAGCTGGCCGGCTACGAGGCCTGACGGGAGCGACCCCGGAGGGTCGCCCGCCCCGCCCGCGACCGGCTCGCCGCCGCGTCGCCCCGTTCGGCCCGATACCGCCGACCTCGATCAGGCCGAGTCGGCGCCGGAGGCGACCTCAGTCGGGTCCGGTTCCGCGCTGGTCCCGGCTCCCTCGTTGCCTTCGAGGTCGGCCTTCCGACGGTTCCGCAGGGCCAGCAGCGCGAACAGCGCGAGCCCGGCGCCGCGCAGCGTCAGGTCGAGCAGGAGCGCGTCGACCGAGACGGTCACGCCGACGAGCCCGAGCACGTCGAAGACGCTCTCGGAGAGGAGCCCCGGCGCCATCAGCAGCAGCGAACTGAGCGCGAACGCGCCGCGGGCGACCCGGCCGACGCGCGCGTACAGCGTCCCGATGACGGTCGCGCCGAGCGCGATCACGCCGAGGAAGACCCCGACGACGGGGACGAGGATCTCGGGGACCGAGTAGGAGAGCTCGGCGAGGTCCTCGAACCCGATCACGCGGTACCGCTCGCGAAGCGGCAGGTCGGCGGCGTTCGCCTTCTCGCGCAGCAGGACGATCCCCGGCGCGAGCACGAACGCGAAGGGGACGATCGCCTTGTTCAGCGACAGCGAGAACGCCTTCACCCCGGTCTCGAAGGGGTCGGACTTGGCGACCCCGCTGGCCGCGTACGCCGCCACGGCCACCGGCGGCGTGATGTCGGCGATCACGCCGAAGTAGAGGATGAACAGGTGAGCGGCCAGGAGCGGGATGCCGAACTCCACGAGCGGCGTCGCGAGCATCGAGATGAGGATGATGTAGGTGACCGTCGTCGGCATCCCCATCCCGAGGATGATGCTCGACACGGCCGTCACGAGCAGCATGACCACGATCGACCCGCCCGAGAGGGCCAACAGCAGCGAGGTCAGGTTGGGACCGAGCCCGGAGACGCTGATGACGCCGGGGATGATCCCGGCGGCCGCGACCGCGACCACGACCGGGACCGCGGTGCGCGCGCCCTGCTCCATCGACGTGACAACGAAGGCGCCGAGCTTGAACGGCTGGCTGTCCCCCAAGTCGCGGCCGGTCCGGTCGCCGATCGTCTCGGCGGTGTCCCGGACCGAGGGGTTCAGGTCGAGCAGCGACGCGTCGAGGTCGGGCTTGGACAGCAGCGTGAGCGCGCCCGCGAGCATCGCGTACCACTCGATCCCCGCGAGCAGGGCGGCGGCCGCCTCGCGGGGCGGGAGCCCCGCTCCACCGGAGCCGGCGAGGAGGCCCCCGACGTTCACGCCGGCCAGCGCGTGGCTCGCGAACTCGACCCCGACGATCGCCGCGAAGACGGCGAGGAGGCGCAGCCGCGTCTCCTCGCTGTACGCCGAGACGAGCGCGATCAGCCCGACGAGCGCCACGAGCGTGAACCACGCCGACCGGGAGACCGAGAGCCGCTCGACGATGAGGTAGTAGAGGAGGAGCCCGATCGGGACGAGGTAGAACCAGCCGCGCTTGAGGTGGTTCCAGAGCCCGACGGTGTCCTCCCCGGAGACGCCGCCGATCCCCTCCTGTACCGCCTTGAGGTGGACCATCACCCAGACGCCGAAGAAGAAGACGATCGCCGGGATCGTCGCGATGATGATGATGTCGGCGAACGGCGTCGCCGTGTACTGGACCATGAGGAAGGCGGCCGCCCCCATCACCGGCGGGAGGATCTGCCCGCCGGAGGAGGCGGACGACTCGACCGCCCCGGAGAACTCCGGCGAGTAGCCCGACCGCTTCATCAGCGGGATGGTGAACGCGCCGGTCGTGACCGTGTTGGCGATGGACGACCCCGAGATCGTCCCCATGAACCCGCTGGCGAGGATGCTCGCCTTGGCGGGGCCGCCCTTGCGTCCCCCGGTGAGCGCGTACGCGAGGTCGATGAACCACTGGCCGGCCCCGCTCATCTCCAGGAACGAGCCGAACAGGATGAAGATGTAGATGAAGCTCACCGACACCGTCACCGGGATGCCGAACACCCCGTTCTCGGTGTTGTACCAGAGGTTCTGGACGATGTCCGGCCACGTGAGCTCCG
This sequence comes from Halorubrum rutilum, assembly GCF_024494565.1. The sequence goes on along the minus strand of NZ_JANHDN010000002.1, from coordinate 111,873 downwards.
GGATCGCGAGCAGCCCGATAAACGGCGTGCCCGAGCTGATGAGGTACCCCCACCGAGCGTAGACGATGAACGTGGCGACGATGATCATCAGCGGGAGGCCGAGGGTCCGCCGGGTGCCCTCCAACACCAACAGCACGCCGGCCACGCCCAGAAGCATCGCGTAGGAGTACTCGCTGATGAAGGGGACGCCGCCGAGCAGGGGTTGGAGGAACGCGTACACCTCGGTGACGGGGCGCCCCGAGTCGACCCCGAAGACGCGCATGTTCTGGATCTCCGAGAACTCCGTCATGAAGTAGAACGCCGAGAGGAACGCCACGGCGACGAACGCCAGGTCGACCGGGGTCACCCGCTCTCGGTCGGGGTCGAGGAGAGCCCAGCGGACCCCCGCCCGGACCCCTTCGAGCGCCCGCGTGACGGGACTGCGCTCGCCGAGGCGGCGCGACGCCGCGGGGACGACCCGACCGAGGTTGCGGGCGAAGAGCCCGTCGCCGGTGCTCACCGGGAACAGCAGGAAGGTGAGGACGAGCGCGAAGGCGACGTGGATCGCGTTCGCCTGCAGCAGCTGGAGCGAGACCTGCCAGGGGGCGATCGAGATCCCCGCGACCTCGACGGTCGGGAGCCAGACCGTGAACGTGTAGCTCCGGGCCGCGAGGAACAGCTGGAAGACGGAGAACGCGATCCCGATGACCGCGACCGCCACCGCGGCGACCCCCCGGAGCGAGCGGCGGCGCTCGATCTCCTGTATCAGCTCGTCCGCCTCCTCGCGGGAGAGCCCCTCGTCGCCGCCGTCCGGCGGCTCGTCGCCGCTCCGACCGCCGCCGGAGCCGCCGGGAGGCGGTCCCCCCGGGCCGCCGTCGTTCGGGTCGTCGATACCGCCGTCGGTTCGGGTGGTCGTGGTCATAGGATCCTCTGGAGAAGCGACCGTCGTTCGATGTGCATCCTCACGTCGTTGCCGTCGGTCACCGCGACGAGGTCGTACCGCCGGTCGTCGACGATCAGCGCGTGGTCGGCGATCCGCCCCGGCGAGACGAGGAGCTCGTCGAGCTCGGTTATCGGCTCCGCGGGGTCGTACACGAGCGTCCCGTTGACGTTCGTGACGTCGACCCGCGCGGGGAGCCCCCAGCCGTAGGACTCGAACTCCATCCGCGTGTTCACGAGCGTCCGTCCGTCGACGCGGTACTCGTCGTACACGCGGGACTTCTCGACGCTGTGGGTGTATTCGAGCGCCACCGTGCTCCCGTCGTTCACCGGCTCGGCGACGTACCGCTCGCCCGTGTCGATATCCTCGACGACGAGGACGGCCCCGATCGGCGCGGTCACCGCGACGGCGACGAACGCGAGCACCGCGAGCGCGAGTACCGCGGCCCCGAGGGTCGACTGAGAAGAGCGGCCCATGTGTTCGGGTGGTCCTTGTTGTGGTGAGTTCGAACGGCCGGCGAGCCGGGGTCAAACGAGGGGCGGCGCGTCCTCTGGGACGCGTCCGGCAGCCGTCGGGGGTCTACGCGTCGAAGTAGGCCGCGGCGCCCTCGTGCAGCTCGATCGACATCCCGTCCTGCGCGCTGTCGACGGTGATGAAGTCGGTCTTGATCGTGAGCTCGTCGAGGTTGTCGAAGATGGCCGCGGTGACCGTCTCGACGGTGTCGGCCGGGACCTCGGCGTTCGTGGCGATCATCGCCTGCACGGCGACGGTCTCGACGTCCTCCTCGACGCCGCTGTACGTGCCGCCGGGGATGGTGTCGTCCGCGAACCAGGAGGCGTCCTCCTTGACCGCCGCGCGGTTGTCGCCCGCGATCGGGACGATCTCGATGTCGTTCGTGTTCGCGAGCTCCTCGATCGCGCCGACCGGCCAGCCGCCGACGACGAAGGCCGCGTCGATGTCGCCGTTAGCGAGCTGCTCGGACGCCTGCGAGAAGCCGGCGTTCTGCTCGTTGTAGTCGGAGATCCCGAGCGACTCCAGGATCTGCTGCGCGTTGACCTGCGTCCCCGACCCGAGGTCGCCGGTGTTGATCGTCGCGCCGCTGAGGTCGCCGACGGCGGAGATGTCGCTCTCGGCCAGCGTGACGAGCGTGATCGTCTCCGGGTACAGCGTCGCGACGCCCTGGAGGTTCTCGATCGCGTTGTCCTGGAAGGCGTCGATGCCCGTTCCGTTCTTCGCGAACGAGGCGATGTCGTTCTGGATCAGCGCGAAGTCGGCCGACCCGTCGGCGAGGCTGCCGACGTTCTCGACGCTCGCGCCCGTGGACTGGACGTTCAGCGTGAAGTCGGTGTTGGCGTCGACGACCGTCTTGAACTCGTTCGAGAGCGGGAAGTAGGTCCCGCCGGTCCCGCCGGCGTGCCAGCTCAGGCGCGTCCCGGAACCGCCGTCGGAGCCGTCGGAGCCGTCGGACCCGTCGTCGCCGTCCATGCCGTCGCCGCCGTCGGAGCCATCCGAGCCGTCGGACCCGTCCGAGCCGTCCGAGCCGCCGCCGTCTCCCGAACACCCGGCGAGGCCGATCAGGCCGGCGGCCGCGGTTCCCTTGAGGATCTGACGACGATCGATGCTGTCGACGTTGTAATCGCGCGACATAGAGTTGTAGACTGATCGCTTCCGTATGTAGCTGTCGGTGGAATCCCACCCGAAAGGGATTAGTTTGCGCACATACGATCCGTCCGCTATCGACCGCCTCCGCCGCTAACACCGGCGATCCCCCGTCGACGACGACGGGTTCGCGGACGCCGGGAGGGGAGGCGCCCTCGTTCCGGGCGCCGGTTCGGCCCCCCTCGCCGCCTCAGGCCTGCTCGGCGCCGTAGACGACGTTGACGCTGACGCGCACGCTCACGTCGCCGGTCTCGATCCCGGTCGCGGCGTCGCCGCCGCCGGCGTCGGCCGTCGCGGCCTCGGCGACGCGGTACGGCGTCACCCCGGCGTCCGCGGTGGAGACGCTGTACGCGCCCGTGACCTCCAGCCCGCTGGAGTTCGCCAGCACGGCCGCGTCGGCGTCGGCGTTCGCCATCGCGTTCTCGATCGCCGCCGCGCGCACCTCGCTCTCGCGCTCCTCGCTCAGCCCGAACTCGATCCGCTCCACCTCGTCGGCGCCCGCGCCGATCGCGACGTCGACGACCTCGCCCACCGCCGCCACGTCGTCGACCGTGAGCTCGTAGCTGTGGACGCCCCGGTACGTCGTTCGGTTCGGATCGTCCCGCGTCTCGAATGACTCGCGCACGTCGTAGCGCTCGGTCCGGATGTCGTCCTCGGTGAGCCCCCAGTCGGTCAGCGCCGCCCGGAGCGACTCGTCCGCGGCGGAGAGCTCGTCGCGGACCGCCGCCGAGTCGTCGCCGGTCGCGGTCACCGCCACGACCAGCGTGGCGCGGTCCGGCTCGGCCGTGGCCTCGCCGGTCGCGGTCACCTCGATGCTCCTGTCGAGCGCCTCGCCCGGGGCGTTCGCGCCCGGCCCGCCGTCGCCGGTCGTCCCGGCGAGCCCCGCACAGCCCGCCAGCGCGACGAGCAGCGCGAGCCCGGCCGCGGTCGCCAGTTTTCGGTCCATGTTCGCCCCCTCGCCCGGAGGCCGTAATAAGTCGCCGATGGGACAAACAGCCGTTTGCGCTATCGCGCGCACAGCCCCGCGGCGGGGTCGGTCGCGCCGCCGCGGGGTCCGAGCCGGCCACGCGGCGTCGCCCGGCTTTCACCCTCCGTCGCCGTCCCGCTCGACGTCGTCGCTCGCCTCGTCCGCCTCCGCGTCGTCCGGGTCGTCGTGGTCGGTGACGACCGACCGCTCCGGCGACGGGCCCTCGCCGCCGTCGACGTCCGCGCTCCCGTCCGCCGCCGCGTCGTCGCCGCGCTCCCCCCCGTCCGGGTCGTCGTGGTCGGCTATCACCGTCGAGTCGGCGTCGCCGTCCGCCTCGGCGGACGCGTCGCTCCCGTCGTCCGAACCGCTGACCGCGAGGGGCGCGGGGCCGGAGTCGTCCGGGCCGGAGAGCGCCGCCCCCTGCGACGCGTCGGGGTCACGCTCGACCCCGCCGTCCGGGGGCCCGGTGACCCGCCGTCCCGAGCCGAACAGCCGGTTGCGGATCGACCGGCTGCTGGGGCGCTCGGCGAGCAGCACCGAGCAGTCCACGTCGTGGATCACGTCCAGGTGGAGCGAGTCCGCGACGAGCCGCGAGAGGAGCCCCTTCTCCGTCGCGCCGATGACGACGAGCGTGCTGTCCGCCGCCTCCCGCGCGATGGCGCCCTCGACGTCACCGCCGTCGTCGACGACGCGCTCCGCGTCGGCGAGGCCGTGCTCGGTCGCCCACCCGGCGAGGAACTCCTCGCCCGCGGCGCGCGCTCCGGCCCCGTCGACGACGTGTAACAGCGTCACCTCGGCGCCGGCCGTCCGCGAGAGCACGCCCGCCACCTCCGCGCCGAGCGCCGAGTCCGGGCCGCCGGAGGTCGGGAGGAGGACCTTCGAGGTGTCGAGGTCGCTCTCGCTCAGGATGAGGAAGTCGCAGGGGAGCTGGTTGGTGAGCTCGTCGATGGGGCGCTCCGCGCGGGCGGCGCTCCACAGCTGGTCCTCGCCCCACCCCATCAGCACCGCCTCCGGACGGGTCCGGCGGGCCATGTTGAACACCTCCTCGAACGACCGGTGCGAGACGACGGTCGACGTTGAGACGTCGACGCCGTGTCCCTCGGCGGTCTCGCGGAGCCCCTCCATCCCCTCCTCCGAGACGTCGGCGATCCGGCCTGCCCCGGCCGCCAGCGACATGCGCTCCGGCGCCTGCACGACGTGGACGATGTGGACGAGCCCGTCCTCGTGGTCGCTGGCGAGGCGGCTCGCGAGCTCGACGATCGGCCCGTCGGTCCGCGGGTTCGTGATCGGGACCATGATCCGGTACCCCTCGTTGGCGAACAGCGTCGCCTCCGTGGCGTCCAGGATCGGGACGTACGAGCGCCCCGCGGCCCGGCCGAGCGCCCACTCGGGCACTGTCAGCCGGCGGGTCATCCCCTCGAAGCGCGCCTCTTCGAGCCGCTCCTCGCTGGTCTGGAAGTAGTTCACCAGCGTGACGAGGACCACCCCGCCGATCGTGTTCCCGAGCAGCACCGGGAGGACGAAGCCGCCGAGCCCGCCGACGAGGGTGACCTCGCCGGCGTACAGCCCGAGCCGCTGCGCGAACAGCAGGTACAGCACCTCGGTGAAGGAGACGACGACGTGGTAGAGGTCCCCGAGCGGGATCGCGAGGAACGCGAGGTAGACGACGAGCAGGCGGGTGACGGAGTTCGTGGAGGCGAACCCGACCCAGACGACGCCGGCGACGATGAGCCCGGCCATCGCGGCCTTGAAGAAGAGCGGCCAGAAGCCGACGTCGAGCCCGCCGGCCGAGATGTAGATCGCCGAGTCGACCGTGTCGCCCGAGAAGACGCCGCCGTACGAGAGCACGACCGCCCCGAACGCGCCGCCGGTGAAGTTCCCCGCGAGCACGATGGTCCAGTGGCGGAGCAGGGTCGGGAGGCTCGCGAGCCGCTCCAGCGTCAGCGCGACCGGCGGGAGCGTGTTCTCCGTGTACAGCTGGTAACCCCCGATGATGATGTAGACGAACCCGAGCGGGTACAGCAGGACGCTCAGGATGGGATGGCCGTCGGTCGACGCCGTCAGCGAGGCGTACAGCATGAAGGTGATCGTGATCGCCAGCCCCGCGGCGACGCCGCTGAAGAACAGCTCGCGTCCGCCGGAGGTCACCTCCTCGTCGGCGGCGGCGATGATCCGCTGGAACACCTCGTCCGACGAGAAGCGGTCCCGGACCGCCTCGCCGACCGCCGGTGCTCCGCTCTGCGAGCGCTCGACGACCTCGCGTATCGAGTCGTCGTCGTCGGGCCCTGTCGAATCGGTCACTGTCCCTACCGTCTGCGGCGGCGTTGAAAAGTACTTCCTCTCACGCTACCGGCCGGCGGAACCGTCGAACGTCGCGTTTCGGCGCGAGAACGCGTCCGTTTCCACACAAACGCGAACCGATCGGGGTCGAACGCCCGAACTCGGGGGCGCCCGATCGTCGACGAGCCCGGGCGTCAGGCGCGCTCGACCGTCACGAACCGCACCTCCACCCGCACCTCCTCGCCGGTCGTCGCCTCGATCCGGCGGTCGAGCGCCTCGGCCACGCCCCCGACGCCGGCGCCCGGCGGCGCCCCGACGGTGACCACCACGCGTTCGGTGTCGAGCGGCGGGACCGTTCCGCCGCGCTCGACGTCGAGTTCGAGGAGCTCCATCCCGGAGCCCGTCGCCGCCAGCTCGTCGCCGACGGCGCTCCGGACGTCGGTCTCCGTCGTCGAGGCGACGTACGACTCGTAGGTGACGCCGCCGAGGAACACCGACAGCACCGCGATTGCGGCGACGAGGACCGCGACGCGCTTCACGAAGGCGGCCCGGGCGTCGTCCTCGCGGAACCACCGCTGCGGCCGGTACCCCTCGTACCACAGCACGACGAGCGCGGAGAGGTTGATCGAGAGGACGTTCACCGCGACGATCACGCCGGCGCCGACCACGAGCCGGGGGATCCGAAACGCGATCCCGATGCCGACGGCGGCCGCCGGCGGGATGAGTGCCACCGCGATCATCACACCGACCAGCGTCGCGGAGACGCCCGTCATCAGCGAGACGATCCCGGCAATTCCGGCGCCGATCGCCACGACGAGCACGAGGACGTTCGGGGCGACCCGCTCCGAGACCTCGGCGAGTTCGAGCGGGTCGAGCCCGGGCGGGACCAGGGCGAGGGTCCGCAGGGCGAACGCGAACAGCGTCGCGGCGGCGACCGCGACGACGACGCCGAGCACCTGCATCCGCACGCCGCGCCGGAACATCTCCTCGTCGTCGACGACGGTGCCGATCGCGGCCGACATCGCGGGGCCGATCAGGGGGGCGATCACCATCGACCCCACCACGGTCGCCGGCGAGTCGAGCAGGAGGCCGGCGGTCGCGATCACCGCCGAGATCACCGTCATCAGCACGTACGTGCCGAGCCCGGAGGCGAGGTCGTCCGCCTTCGCCTGCAGCTCCTCCCGCGAGATCCGGTCGCCGCCGCGCTCGGCGTCCGCCTCGTACTCGTCTTCGAGCGCCTCGAACCGGCGCGAGATGACGGTCTCGGCGGCGACGATGACGGTGTAGGTGCTCTCGTCGATCCCCGCCTCGCGGAGGCGTTCGAGGACGGGCTCGACCGCGGCGGTCGGGAGCGGGAACGTCGCGACCGCGGTGTACTCGCGCCCGCTCGTCTCGTCGGTGACCACGTAGTCCACCCCCTCCTCGTCGAGCGCGCGCACGACGGCCGCGCGCTTCCCCGCCGGGATCATGACCTGAACGAGTCGCACGGTTGGCGGTCACGCCGCCGGTCCTTATAACGGGCGGTGGGGGACGCGGACCGGATCGAGGCGGACCGAGCCGCGGCGGACCGGGCCGCGGCGGACCGAGCCCCCGCCGGTCTCGCGAGAAACGGAACTTTAATGCGCGAATCCCTCGCACCTTCGGACAAGAATGCTCTCGCCGCTGGCTATCGACACGTTCCTGCTCGACTACCACCTCGGGCACGTCATACTGCTCGGGTTCATCCTCTCGCTGCTGGGCGCCGCGCCGCTGAAGTCCCAGCGCGTGATCGCCTCCGTCTTCGCCGGCTTCGGGCTGATCTTCTTCATGTCGCCGTACACGACGATGCCCAAGACGTACATCCTGATCGGCATCCCGCTGATCCTCATCGGGACGCTGCTGTGGACGATGGCCGACGGTTGACCGGCGCGCGCGGCGCCGATTCGGTTCTCCCTCAAGTTCTCTCGTTCCTCGCTATTTCCTCGCCGGCGACGCGTCCCGGATCGGTCGCTCCCGGCGCCGCCGTTCGATCCCGCTCCTTTTTGCACCCCCGGCGACACTCCCCGGCATGGTCACGGTACGGGCGCCCGCCACGAGCGCGAACCTCGGCAGCGGGTTCGACGTGTTCGGGGCGGCGCTCACGCGGCCGGCCGACGTCGTCACCGTCGAGAAGGCGGCGGAGACGACGATCGAGGTCACGGGCGTCGGCGCGCAGTACATCCCGGAGGACCCCGAGAAGAACACGGTCGGCGCGGTCGTCGAGGCCCTCGACGCGCCCGCGCGCATCCACATCGACAAGGGGGTCCGCCCGGCATCCGGGCTCGGCTCGTCGGCCGCCAGCGCCGCCGGCGCCGCGGTCGCGCTCAACCGGCTGTACGACCGCGGGCTCTCCCGCTCCGAGCTCGTCCCGGTCGCCGCGGAGGGCGAGGCGGTCGTCTCCGGCGTCGCCCACTCGGACAACGTCGCGCCCTCGATCCTCGGCGGCTTCACGGTGACGACGAGCGAGACCACCCACGCGGTCGACGCCGCGGTCCCGCTCGTCGTCTGCCTCCCCGACGTCGCCGTCTCCACCCGCGACGCGCGGCGGGTCGTCCCCGAGCGCGCGCCGATGGAGGACCTCGTCGAGACCGTCGGCAACGCGGCGACGCTCGCGATCGGGATGTGCCGCTCCGACCCCGACCTCGTCGGCGCCGGCATGAGCGACCCCGTGGTCACCCCGGAGCGCGCCCGCCTGATCACGGGCTACGACGAGGTGCGCGCCGCCGCCTTCGACGCCGGCGCCGCGGGCGTCACCGTCAGCGGCGCCGGCCCCGCCATCATCGCGGTCTGCCGCGAGGACCGTCGCCGGGGGGTCGCCGCCGCGATGCTCGACGCGTTCGCCGAGGCCGGGATCGACGCCCGCGCCTACCAGACCCGGATCGGGAAGGGATCGACGGTGCTGGAGGAGTAGGGACGGGCGACGAGACGGTAACCGAGCCGCGCTCAGCAGTTGCTCTCGGTCTCGGCGGTGTCCCACACCCCGTCGACGAAGGCCTCCCGGTCGAGTTCCCCGCGCCCGAATGCCGCCGCGGCGTCGGCGCAGACGTGCCACGTCCCGGTCATGCACTCGTGGAGCGACGTGGCCCGCAGCGACGCGCCGTCGGGCCGGTGCGACGCGAACGCCGCGGCGAGCGCCGCGACCTCCTCCCGGAACCGCTCCTCCCCGGCGTGGGGGGTTCCGCGATACCTGAGCACCCAGACGTCCCCCGCGTCGCTGAACCCGATCCGCTCGACGCCGTCGTCGCCCGTGAACCGGGTCGGCCCGTCGGTCTCGGCCTCGACGGTCGCCAGCAGCTCTCGGGCGGCGGGGCTCTCCGGGGTCTCGCCCGCCTCGAGGAACCGCTCCTCGGAGTCGGCGGTGGTCGCCAAACTCCGCGCACAGCCATCGTTAGGGGGTCCGCCGTCCGCTCCGCTCCCTCCGAGACACCCGGCTAGCGTCGCCGCGAGACACCCCGCGGCTCCGGCGAGGCAGGCTCGTCGGTTCATACGCCTGCCGTTCCATCTCCGGTAAGTAACCGATTCCGGTGGCTAAAACGTCCGTTTCGGCCTCGTGACGACGGGTCGCTCGTCTCCGGCGCTCCCGTCGTTCGCGGATACCGCACCGAAATCGAGAGACGCTAGCTAAACGCCGCGGCCCTGCAGCTTCTCCTCTTCGGCCATGTCGGCGTTCGACTGGCCCTTCATCCCCTTGCCCGGGCTCTTCGCAATCTCCTTGAGCGTCTCGGGGTCGTCGTAGTTGTTGACCGCTGCGACGACGGACTCGCCCATCGCCGGGGGGTTCTCCGCGCCGAAGATGCCGGAGCCGACGAAGATACCGTCACAACCGTGCTGCATCATGAGCGCGGCGTCGGCGGGCGTCGCGATACCGCCGGCCGCGAAGTTGACCACCGGGAGGCGACCGCGGTCCGCCGTCTCGTGGACGAGCTCTCTGGGAGCGCCGTGTTCGCGGGCCCACTCGTCGCGCTCCTCGTACGCCATCCCCTCGAGCTGGCCGATGGCGCGCTGGATGTTGCGCTGGTGGGTGACCGCCTGGTTCACGTCGCCGGTCCCCGCCTCGCCCTTCGTGCGGATCATCGCCGCGCCCTCGTCGATGCGGCGGAGCGCCTCGGGGAGGTTCCGGGCCCCGCAGACGAACGGAGCGGTGAACTCGCGCTTGTCGATGTGGTAGCGGTCGTCGGCCTGCGTCAGCACCTCGGACTCGTCGACCATGTCGGCGCCCGCGGCCTCCAGGATCTGTGCCTCGGCGGTGTGGCCGATCCGGGCCTTCCCCATCACCGGGATCGACACCTCTTCGATGATCTCTTCGAGTTTCCCGGGATCGGCCATCCGAGCGACGCCGCCGCGCTTCCGGATGTCGGCCGGGACCGATTCGAGGTGCATCACGGCGACCGCGCCGGCGTCCTCGGCGATCCGGGCCTGCTCGCGGTTGACGACGTCCATGATGACTCCGCCCTTCTGCATCTGTGCGAAGCCGCGCTTGACTAGGTCAGTCCCGCGCTTTAGCCCCTCGAGATCCGTGTCCTCTGCCATACGAGATCCATGGGTCGCCGACCACTTAACGGGTCGCTTTCGGCCGGAACGGGACGCGTCCGGGATCGCCGCGATCGCCGCTCCGTCGCCACCGCAACGCCGAAGTCCTCGGCCGACGGAGACCCGTCTGTGACTACCGGAGCCGTCGTCGCGGGCGGGCGCTCGACCCGCTTCGGCGACCGCGACAAGGCCGTCGCCGAGCTCGCCGGCGTCCCCATGATCCGCCGGGTCGCGGACCGGCTCGCGGGGACGGACGATCCGGTCCCGCCGGGCGCGGCCCGCGCCGCGGGCGGCGACCCCGTCGTCGACGAGCTCGTGATCAACTGCCGGCCCGACCAGCGCGAGGCCATCGCCGCGGCGCTGGCGGGGACCGCCCTCCCGGTGACGTGGGCGCTCGACGACGAGCCCGACCTCGGGCCGACGGCCGGGATCCGCAACGCCTGTCGGGCGGCCCCGTCGGGGTACGTCGCCGTCGTCGCCTGCGACACCCCGTTCGTCGACCCCGGGTTCCTCGCGTCGCTCCGGGAGGACGCCGCGGGTCACGACGCCGCGGTGCCGCGGCTCGACGACCGCTGGTTCCAGACGACGCAGGCCGTCTACCGCGCCGACGCGATGGCCGACGCCTGCGATCGCGCGCTCGCCCGCGGCGACCGGAAGGTGGTGGCGGCGCTCGACGAGCTGGACCGCGTCGTCGTCGACGACGAGACCATCCGGTCGCGGACGACGGACCGGACGTTCACGAACCTCAACACGCGGGAGGAATTCGCCGAGGCCGAGGCCGCGATCGCCGAGGCGCTCGGGACGGGCGACGACGACGGTCGGGAGTGATACCGATCACTCCTTCAGGAGCTCGTACGCCTCGTTCAGCTCCTTGAACGCCTCCTCGTCGCCGTCCTCGCCGTCGGGGTGAAGCCGCTTCGCCCGCTCGCGGTAGGTCTCGCGGATCGCCTCCTGGTCCGCGGTCCGGTCGAGGCCGAGCGCCTCGTACGCGTCGCGCTCGGTCATCCCGCGGGCCGGCGGCGCGCGGTCTCGGGGGTCGCGTCGCCCGCCGGCGGCGCCCCCGCCGGGACCGCGCGCGCCCCGGGAGCCGCCGGCCGCCGCGCCGCCGAACCCCCCGTCGGTCGCGCCCGCGGTCCGACGCGCGGACCGGCGGTGCTCGGCCGTGCGGGCGCGGCGCCGCGCCCGCTCTCGCTCCCCCGGTCCCGCCCGCGCCGCCTCGCGGCGGACGCGGTCGCGGAGCTTGCCGCTGGCGTGGTACCAGAGGAAGTACGAGACGATCCCGAAGGGGACGGCCACGGCCAGCAGGACGGGCGAGACGACGACCCCCGCGACGAGCAGCAGGGCCGTCAGCCCGATGAACGTCGCCGCCATGCCGACGATGATCGTCCGGTTCGTCACGTGCGTACTGAGGCGTCCATCGTTGTAAGGCTCCCGGCGGCGGGCGGCGCGCGCCCTCGCTCGGCGGGCCCCTCTCGCGCCCGCCGCCCTCCGTACCGTTTATACTCGCGGGCGCCCCGGTTCGCGGTATGTCCACCCCGGACCGAGCGGTCGCGACGGGGCTCCCCCCGGGGATCGCCGAGGCCCGCGAGGAGCTCACGCCGATGCTCTCGCAGTACGCCGACCTCTGTGCCGCCCACGAGGACGCCCTCGTCCTGTTCCAGGTCGGCGACTTCTACGAGGCGTTCTGCGAGGCGGCCGCGGTCGTCGCGCGCGTCTGCGAGGTGACGCTCACCGAGCGCTCGGACTCCACCGGCGACTACCCGATGGCGGGGATCCCCATCGACAACGCCGCCCCCTACCTCGAGTCGCTCCTCGACGCGGGCTACCGCGTCGCCGTCGGCGACCAGGTCGAGGACGCCGAGCAGGCGTCCGGGCTCGTCGACCGCGCGGTCACCGAGGTGATCACGCCCGGCACCGTCGTCGAGGACGACCTGCTGGAGGCGGGGACGACGAACTACGTGGCGGCGGTGGCGGCCGGGGGCGAGGGGGCCGGCGGCGGGAGCGGAGACGCCCCGGGCTCCCCGCCCGTCGGCCTCGCCGCCGTCGACGTCTCGACCGGCGAGTGCCTCGTCACCTCGGGCGACCGCGACGCGGTCGCCGGGGAGCTCGACCGGATCGCCCCGGCGGAGCTGATCGCGGGCCCCGACGCCCCCGCGTTCGAGCCCCCGGACGCCGAGAACGGCTGGACGGTCCACGAGCACGACCCCGAGGTCTTCGAGCGGCGGGCCGCGACCGAGCGCCTGGAGCCGTACCTCCCGGCGCCCGACCGGCGGTTCGACGCGGACGCGGAGCTGCGGGCGGCCGGCGCCGTGCTCGCGTACGCCGAGTACACGCAGGGCGACGACGGCCCGCTCTCGTACGTCACCCGGCTCCGGCGGTACGACCCCCGCGACCGACTGCGGCTCGACGCCGCCGCCCAGCGCAGTCTAGAGCTGTTCGAGAACCGCGGGCTCGGCGCCGGCGACACCCTGTTCGACGTCCTCGACGAGACGAGCTGCGCGCTCGGGCGGCGCTGCCTGGAGCGGTGGCTCCGGCGCCCGCTCGTCGACGCCGACGCGGTCAGAAGCCGCCACGACGCGGTCGGCGAGCTGGCCGACCGCACGCTGGTCCGCGAGGGGATCGCCGACGCGCTCGGGGCCGCCTACGACCTCGAACGCCTCGTCGGCCGGGTCTCTCGGGGGCGGGCCGACGCCCGCGACCTGCGCTCGCTGCACGCGACGCTCGCGGTCGTCCCGGAGCTGAAGGCGACGCTGGCGGGGGCCGAGGGGGCGAACGGCACCGACGGCGACGGCGAGCCCGATCGCCCCCGGACCGACCACCTCCGCGACCTCCGCGACCGGCTCGACGAGCTGGCCGAGATTCGCGAGCTGATCGACGAGGCGATCGCGACCGACCCGCCGCAGGAGATCACCGAGGGCGGCGTGATCCGCGAGGGGTTCGACGACGACCTCGACGCGCTCCGCGCGACCGAGCGCGAGGGGCGCGAGTGGGTCGCCGACCTGGAGGCGAGCGAGCGCGAGCGCACCGGGATCGACTCGCTGTCGGTCGGCCACAACCAGGTCCACGGCTACTACATCGAGGTGACCGACGCGAACCGCGACCGCGTCCCCGACGACTACCGCCGCCGGCAGACGCTGAAGGACCGCGAGCGCTACGTGACGCCCGAGCTGAAGGAGCGCGAGGAGGAGATCGTCGGCGCCGCCGAGCGCGCGGACGCCGTGGAGTACGAGCTGTTCGCCGACGTCCGGGAGCGCGTCGCGAGCGAGACGGAGCGGATCCAGGGGCTCGCGGACGCGCTCGCCGAGCTCGACGCGCTCGCGTCGCTGGCGGCGGTCGCCGTCGAGGGCGACTACGTCCGCCCGGCGGTCGTCGACGACTCCGACGCGGGGGTCGAGATCGAGGGCGGGCGCCACCCGGTCGTCGAGCGGGCGGAGGAGTCGTTCGTCCCGAACGACGCCGACCTCCCGCGCGGGTCGGTCGCCGTGATCACGGGACCGAACATGAGCGGGAAGTCGACGTACATGCGGTCGGTCGCGCTCGCGGTCGTGCTCGCGCAGACCGGCTCGTTCGTCCCCGCGCAGGCGGCGACCCTCCCCGTCTTCGACCGGCTGTTCACCCGGGTCGGCGCCTCCGACGACATCGCGGGCGGGCAGTCGACGTTCATGCGCGAGATGAGCGAGCTGACGGAGATCCTCCACGACGCCGGGCCGGACTCGCTCGTCCTCCTCGACGAGGTCGGCCGCGGCACCGCCACCACGGACGGGCGCGCCATCGCCCGCGCGGCCGTCGAGTTCGTCCACGACGAGCTCGGCGCCACCGCGCTGTTCGCCACGCACTACCACGGGCTCACCGACCTCGCCGACGACCGCGAACACGTCTTCAACCTCCACTTCACCGCCACGCGCGAGGACGGCGACGTGACGTTCCTCCACCGGGTCGTCCCCGGCGCCTCCTCCTCGTCGTACGGCGTCGAGGTCGCCGAGCTCGCCGGCGTCCCCGCCCCGGTCGTCGAGCGGTCGCGGTCGCTGGTGGCCGCCGCCGAGCGCGACCCGTCGGGGGACGGGGCCGCGTCAGGGGGCGACGGGTCGGAGAGTCCGGACGCACCGACCGACGAGGGGGCCGCGTCGGCGGACGAGGGGGAGTCGGGCGACGTCTCGCTCCGCGAGTTCCTCGCCGAGGAGGGCGTCGGCGACGACGGCGACGTCTCGGTGAACGGCGACGGCGACGTCTCCACCGGCGCCGACGGCGACCGTCCGACGGACGCCGGGGCCCGCGACCGGACCCCGAAAGACGGAAGCGAGGTCGGCGGGAGCGGGGCCGACCCGACCGAGGCCGGCGGGGACGAGGCCGATCCGACCGAGACCGGCGGGGACGAGGCCGATCCGACCGAGACCGACGACCTCGGAGCCGACGCCGAGCGCGACCTCGCCGCCGAGCTCCGCGACCTCGACCTCGCCCGGATGACGCCGATCGAGGCGCTGAACGCCCTCCACGACCTCCAGTCGAGGCTCGACGATGGCGGGTGAGGAGCGCGCCGGCGGCGGTCGGCCCGACCGCGAGGCGACGGGAGCGGCCGAGGGGCCGGGCCGCGTCCGCCGGCTCGACCCCGCCACGGTCGACCGGATCGCCGCGGGCGAGGTGGTCACCCGGCCGGCGCGGGTCGTCGGCGAGCTGATCGACAACGCGCTCGACGCCGGCGCCGCCTCGGTCGAGGTCGCGGTCGACGGCGACGGCACCGACCGGATCCGGGTCGCCGACGACGGCGAGGGGATGAGCCGCGCGGACGCCCGCCGCGCGGTCGAGCGCCACGCGACGAGCAAGCTCGCGCCCGACGGCGACCCGGTCGGCGTCGCGTCGCTCGGCTTCCGCGGGGAGGCGCTGGCCGCGATCGCCGACGCCGCGCGGCTCGAACTGACGACGAGCGACGGCGGCCCCGCGGGCACGCGGGTGGTCGCCGACGGGACGGCGGCGGGCGACGGCGCCCCCGAAATCGCGGTGTCCGACGCCGGCCACCCCCGCGGGACCACGGTCGTCGTCGAGGACCTGTTCGCGACCCGTCCCGCGCGCCGCGAGTCGCTCGCGGGGCCGGCCGCCGAGTTCGCGCGGATCTCCTCGCTGGCGGCGGACTACGCGCTCGCGAACCCCGAGGTCGCGTTCTCGTTGGCGCACGGCGGCTCGACCACGCTGTCGACGCCGGGGACGGGCGTCACGGACGCGCTGCTCGGCGTCTACGACCGCGAGACCGCGAGCCGGTCGACCGAGCTCGCGGCGAGCGTCGACGTCGGGGGCGACGGCGGGGAACCGCTCTCGGTCGAGGTCGCCGGCGCGCTCGCGTACCCCTCGGTGACGCGCGCCTCCCGCGACCACGTCCGCGTCTCGGTGAACGGGCGCCCGGTGCGGAACGACCGGCTCGCGGCCGCGGTCCGCGCCGGGTACGGGCGCCTGCTCCCGGACGACCGCGAGCCGGTGGCCGCGGTCGACGCCGCGGTGCCGCCCGCCCGCGTCGACCCGAACGTCCACCCCGCGAAGCGGGAGGTCGGGCTGCGCGACGCCGACCGGCTCGCGGAGGCGGTCGAGTCGGCCGTCGCCGACGCGCTCACGGGCGCCGACCTCCGGCGGAAGGGCGACGTCGACACCGGGATCGAGTCGGCGCTCGACCCGGTCGGGGGCGAGGAGGGGGAGCGGCCCGGGACGTTCGCGGACGCGGAGCCGATCGGCGTCTTCCGCGACCTCTACCTCCTCGTCGAGGCGGGCGAGGAGCTGCTCGTCGTCGACGGCCACGCCGCCCACGAGCGCGTGAACTACGAGCGGCTCGCCCGGGCCTTCGCCGACGAGCCGGTGCCGACCGCCGCGCTCGATCCCCCGGCGGCGGTCTCGCTGTCGGCCGACGAGGCGGCGGCCGCGGAGGCGCACGCCGACGCGCTGGACGCGCTCGGCTTCGAGACGGAGCCGTTCGGCGGCGGGACCGTCAGGCTGCGCTCGGTCCCGGCGCCGTTCGGCCGGGCGGCCGACGCGGACGCGTTCCGCGACGCGCTGGCGACGCTCGCGGGCGACGAGTCCCCGCGGGACGCCCGGGAGGCGCTGCTCGCCGACCTGGCGTGTCACCCGTCGCTGAAGCGCGGGGAGATCGGGGAGCTGTCGCGGGACGAGCGGCGCTCGCTTTTGGACCGGCTCGGCGAGTGCGACCGACCGTACGCCTGCCCGCACGGGCGGCCGACGGTCCTGTCGGTCGACGCGGCGACGTTCGCGGCCGGGTTCGGGCGGGAGCGGTGAGCGGGCCGAGCGCCGCTCGTCCGCGGCTCACCCCGACCGATCGGCGGTGAGCTGTCGGCGGAGGAGGAGCGAGCCGACGCCCGCGAACAGGAGCCCGGTACCGCCGATCCAACCCCGCTGTACCGCGTTCAGCGGCGTCGACCGCATCGACCGCAGTCGCGCGGTCCGGTACTCGGCGAGGGTGGCGTTCTCGCAGCCCCGGACGTCGCTCTCGTTCAGCGTGACCGTCTCCGTGCCCAGGCCGGCGTCGACCAGCCGCGACTCCCCCGCGAGGTCCCCGCACCGCTCGACGTACGCCTCGTAGTCGGCGCGGGTCACCGACGTCGTGCCGGCGGCGTAGACGAGGCCGCCGACGAGGGCCGCGCCGATGAGCACGGCTCCCAGTCCGACGGCGACGTCCGGCCAGTGGATTCCACCTCGCTCACCCATCCTCTCGCCTCCCGAGCGGCGGCGGTGCGACCGACATCGGCCGGCGGCGCTCGCGGGGCGTCCCGCCGGTCGTCGGGTGCGCCGTCCGGCGGCGGTCGGCGCCGCTCGTATCGCCCCTCACTCCGCCGGGCGAAAAAGAAGTTACGCGCGCGTCGACGCGCCCTCAGGCGGGCCGGTCGCTCGGCCGCCCCTCGCCGTCGTCGTCGAAGCGCTCGACGCGCTCGACCGTCTCGTCCGCCTCCGCCGTCTCCGGCGGGTACGAGACGGTGCGCTGGGGGTAGGGGATGGAGATCCCGGCGTCGGCGAACCGCTCCTGGATCCGCTCGACGGCGGTCGCCTTCGAGCGCCAGCGCGCCTGCGGCGTCGGCGGATCGATCCAGAAGCGGAGGTCGAGCAGGATCGCGGAGTCGCCGAAGCCGGAGGGGATCACGTACGGCTTCGGGTTGTTGGCGATCGTGTCGATCTCCTCTAGGACCTCCTCGGCGATCCCGCTGGCCTCGTCGGGGTCGTCGTCGTAGCCGATCCCGACCTCCATGTGGATTCGGAGCCGCCCCTCGCGGCTCCGGTTGGTGATCGCCTGGTTGGTGACGAGGTCGTTCGGCACGACGACGTACTCGCCGTCGAAGTTCCGCATATGGGTGTTCATGATCGTGATCTCGGTGACGAACCCCTCCTCGCTGCCGATCTCGACCCAGTCGCCGATCTCGAAGGGGCGCGCGAACATCAGCACGAAGCCGGCGATGAGCGAGCCGAGGGTCTGTCTGGCGGCCATCCCGAGCACGATCCCGAGGAAGCCCGCCCCGACGAGGAGCCCGCCGAGGTTCACGCCCCAGATCCCGAGGACGGTGACGCCCGCGATCACGAGCAGCCCGACCTGCATGATCCGGCTGAGGAGCTGCTCCTGGTGGGCCGTGATGCGGTCGCTGTCGGCGGAGAGGTCGGCGACGTACTCCTCTACCACGTCGCTCGCGACGTAGGCGCCGCCGAGCAGCAGCACCGAGAGGAGGGCCCGCCCGGCGACGGCCGCGGCGTTCTCCGCGACCGGGAGGACCGCGACGACGACCGCGAACCGCCCCCACAGCGTCAGCACGGCGACGGCGGCGAGCGCGAACAGCGCGAGCTGGAGCACGGCGACGAACACTCGGAGGCCGAACGAGACGGGCACCGCCTCGCGGAGCGTCTCGACCGACGACTCGCCGCGGCCGTCGAGGAAGCGCTCCAGCCGCGCCGCGGTCACCCGCTCGCCCGCCCGGACGGCGCGCGGGAGCAGCAGCCAGCCGGTCAGCGTCGTCGCGAGGAGGATGCCGACGGTCAGGGCGAGGCGGGCCTCCGCGGTCGCGACGCTGCCGAGCGTCGCGTCGATCCGGGGGCCGAGTTGCGCGGTCACTCTCCGGGCTTTCGTCGGCTCGGTTATAAATGGCTCCCCGTGGCTCTCGCGCCGGTATCAGCGCCCGCGCCGGAGCTCCTCGATCAGCCGCTCGATGAGCTCGGACTGCCGGTCGAGGCGCTCGGACTGCTCCTTGACGGCGCGGCGCAGCTCGGCCACCTCGGCCGCGAGGTCCTCGCCCTCGACGCCCGCGCTCTCGAACGGCGACCCGCCGAAGCCGTCGTCGGTCGAGGCCGCCGCGTCGTCCCGCGCGGCCGGCTCCCCGACCCCGCCCGACGCGGTTCCCCCGGACGCGGCCCCCTCGGTCGACGCGCCCCGGTTCCCGGCGGTCCCGTCGGCGGCGTCGCCCGCGGGGTCGGCCTCCCCGACCGGCTCGCCCCCGGCGCCGCCGGCCAGCGGGTCGGCGTCGGTCGAGCCCCCCGCGACCGCGTCGTCGCTCGCCGTCCCGGCGGTCGTCTCGCGCGGCGCGCCGGCGTCGTCGGCGGCGGGGTCGCGCCCTCCGGCCGCGCCGCTCGCGGGCGCCGTTCCGGACCCGGACCCGTCGTCGGTCCCGGTCGCGGCGGACCCGTCCGCCCCGCCGACGCCCGCGGAGAGCGGGTCGTCCATCGCGCTCGTCGCGCCGTCGAGGTCGCCCGCCCCGCCCTCCGCCTCGGCGTCGGCGGCGGGCGAGGCCGAGAGCGGGTCGGGACCCTCGCCGAAGTCGGTGGTCTCGTCGGCGCCCGCGTCCTCGTCGGACTCGTCGTCGGCGACGGCGACGCGGAACTCCTCCAAGCTGTCCGCGTCGTGGTAGTCGCAGACGGCGTCGACGAGGGTCTCGCGGACCGCGCGGGCGGACTCGTTGGGGGCCTTGAACCGCTCGGAGCGGCCGCCGTGCGCGAGGACGACCGCGGTCGCGACGGTCCCCTCCTCGAAGTCGAGGCCGGTGAGGTCGGCGTAGGGGAACTCCTCGAACTCCTCGTCCCACACCGCGGCGCCGACGTGTTTGACGAGGCGATCGCTGGTGACGACGAGGGTGAGCTCGGAGAAGCGGAAGGTGCGGAGGACGGACTCGCCGGGGTCGGTGACGCCGGTCGCGGAGAGGACGCCGGCGAGGATCGGGTGCAGGGCCTCGTCGGCGCGGTCCGCCGGCAGCGAGAGGGTCTCGTCGCCGTCGAGGCCGTAGCCGAGGGTGAGTTTCGCCTTGCGGCGGCCCGTCGAGACCGCGATGCGCTCGACGTCGTGGGAGTACTCCGCGACCGTCTCGTCCGACAGCAGCCCGTCGCCGCGATAGACGAGCGTCCGCGTCGGCGTGACCGCGAGCCGGTCGGCTCCCCCGAGCGAGACCTCGGCGACGACGTCCTCGTCGCCGACGGTCTCCGCGAGCAGGTCGGGAAGGCTCATACCCCGAGGATTCGCCCCGCCACGCATAAATCCGCGGGGTCCGCGCCCGGGCACTTCGGCCCTCGGACCGACCGATTCGCGGGACGCGCTCCCCTCTGTCACCGCCTCCCACCCCTCCGACGGATGGGAAGGTTAAAGAGTCTCATCGCGGTACGGAAGGGTGAGGCCGGGTGGCTTAGCTGGACATAGCGCCGCACTCATAGGGTTCGGAGATTCGGTGCGGTGACGCCTTGGAAGCGTCCGCGTCCTTCCCGTGGCTCCGCCGAGCCTCGGACCTGGGACATGCGGAGATCGTGGGTTCGGAGCCCACCCCGGCCATCTACCGTATTGTTGGCAGGTGCAGTCATAACCACCACCAGCTGGAGCGCTGGGCAGTCTCGACACGAACCGCGTCGTGTCGAAAGTGAGGAGATCACACCGGACACGGCGACGGGTCGGCGCCTCGGTGATCGGGTGACCCGCTAGTTGCACCGGTGAGGCGTGGATGCGTCCACGGACGGGGGTTCACGCCTGGCGCGCGATCCGGCGCAGACGGAAGACGATCGGGAATACGGCCACGAACACGACGACGCCGACGAAGGCGCGCGCGATGACGGCGAGACCGACCGTCGACGCCGCAGGCGACGCGTCGAAGTCCACGAGAGCCCAGAGCCCGAGTATCGAGACGAGAGCGAGTGTCCACAGGCCCCCACCGAGGAGCTTGAGCGAGGGTTGATACCCGTCGAACGACGGGTACGTGTACTCGTCAGCGTCGCGACCGCCGGACACCATGCGTCATATATCATACCTCATTAACAAATAATCGACCATTTCTTGCACTCGTATTAGATTAATTAAACATAGCTGCGGGTCAGTCGCCGAGTAGCGCGCCGCGAGTCCGCTTCCGCGGGTCAGACCGGGAGCGCCGCGCCGGCGACGAGCGCGCCCGCGACGACGACGCCGCCGAGCGCGAGCAGGCCGTAGTTCGCGACCGGATTCGCGGCCCTGAACAGGTCGAGCGTGTAATGGTCGTCTCGGACGGGCGCGAACGGCTCGATCCCCATCGGGGTGAGCGCGTCGGCCAGCAGGTGCGAGACGATCGTCAGCGCGCCGAACAGGAACGCGAGCCCGCCGACGAGCGCGGCGGCGAGGGCGCTCTCCCGAAGCCCGAGCATCGCCCCGGCGGCCCCGAAGGCGACCCCGACCGCGAGCGCGAACCACACGGTGTGGGTGATCCCGCGGTGGTTCACGAACGGGACCTTCATGTCGAGGTCCGGGACCATCGCCGTCGAGGCGACGGCCGCCGCGACGACCGCGGCCGCCTCGATCGAGGCGAGCGCGGCGAGGGCGAACCCGAACGGTGCGTAGACGACGAGCGACGCGCCGACGTGCCCCTTCCGGTGCATATGTG
This sequence comes from Halorubrum rutilum, assembly GCF_024494565.1. Next base: position 90,641 of record NZ_JANHDN010000002.1, on the reverse strand, counting down.
GACATCGACGGCGACCGAAAAGGCTGTTACGCGTCCCCACGCGTGGGTCGGGGACCGTCGCCTCCGGACGGCGGTCGGATCGACGGGCTCGCCGCCGGTGGCCGACTCGCCGCGGGCGGGGACCTCCCCGGTCGCGAGCGGGTTTCACGGCCGGAAACGCCGCGTCGATTCGATTATTTTATTGGAACTCGCCGAGACGTTCCGGCGCGATGGCCCTCCAACTCGGCCGTGCGGTCAGCGACGGTTTCAGGCGTACCTTCACCCGAGCCGGCGGGGTCCTCTTCGTCGGGCTCCTCCTGATCCAGCTCGGGATCCAAACGAGTGTCAACACCGCCGTGGCCGGCTTCCTCCCGCCCGAGGCCGCGGCGCAGTTCAGCGGGGAAGCCGGACTCGTGCTCCCCGTCTCCGGCGGCGTCGGGATCGCGCTGTTCGCCGCGCTCACGCTCGTGAGCTCGGCGTACTTCGTCGTCCTCTCGCGGACGTTCGCCCAGCCGCTGAGCGAGGCGTCGACGTTCCCCCCGGCGCTGACCGAGCGCCTCGGGCGCGCCACGCTCGTCGCGCTGGTCGGCGGGATCGCCGTGAGCGTCGCCGTCGCGGTCGGCTTCGCCCTCCTCTTCTTCCCGGGGGTGTTCCTCGCGGCCTCGTTCCTGTTCTTCGTCTTCGTCGTCGCCGTCGAGGACGGCGGCGTCGTCGGGAGCCTCAAGCGGAGCTGGGCGCTCGCCCGCGGCTCCCGGCTCAAGCTCGCCGTCCTCGTGCTCCTCTCCGGGCTGTTCGGCCTCGTGCTGGGCGCCACCACGTCCCTCGCCGACCTCGCCGGCGTGCCCCTCGCGTCCGACCTCGTCGCCGCCGCGCTCTCGGCGGCCTTCTTCGTCCCGTACTACGGGATCATCGCGTCCGCGTACCTTCAGCTGCGCGACGGGCGACCGAACGCGAACCGGACGGCGCCCGGGCCGGTCGACGCGTCGCAGACGCCGAAGCTGTAGCGGCTCTCAGTCCTCGTTGCCGAGGATCACGCGGCGCGTCATCGCCTCGGGGTCGAGCACCTCGTCGGCCTCGTCCTCGGTGAGGTAGCCGGCCTCGACCGCGGCCTCGCGGACGCTCTTCCCCTCCTTCAGGGCCGTCTTCGCGACCTCGCTCGCCTTGTCGTAGCCGATCGCGGGGTTCAGCGCGGTCGCCAGCGCCATCGACTGCTCGACGCGGGTCTCGCAGTGCGCCTCGTTGGCCGCCAGCTTCGCGACGAAGCGCTCGCCGAACGTCGCCGCGGCGTTCGAGAGCAGCTCGGCGGACTCGAGGAAGTTGTGCGCGATGACCGGCTTGTAGAGGTTCAGGTCGATCTCGCCGCGCGCGGTCCCCGCCGAGACCGCGGCGTCGTTGCCGACGACCTGCTTGTGGACCTGATTGACCGACTCGGCGACGACCGGGTTGATCTTCCCGGGCATGATCGAGGAGCCGGGCTGGTTCTCGGGCTGCTCGATCTCGCCGAGCCCGTTGCGGGGGCCCGAGGCGAGCAGCCGCAGGTCGTTGGCGATCTTGTTCATGCTGCCGGCGATCGTGCGGAGCGCGCCGTGCGCCTCGCTCATCGCGTCGTGGGCGGCCTGCGCCTCGAAGTGGTTCTCGGCCTCGCGGAACGTCGTGTTCGTCTCGTCGGAGATGTATTCGGCGGCGAGCTCCGGGAAGTCGGGGTGGGTGTTGAGCCCCGTGCCGACCGCGGTGCCGCCCAGCGCGAGCTCGCGGAGGTTCGACTGGACGCCCTCGGCGCGCTCGATCCCCTTCGCGACCTGCGTCCGGTAGCCGCCGAACTCCTGGCCGAGCCGGATCGGAGTGGCGTCCTGGAGGTGCGTGCGCCCGGTCTTGACGACGCCGTCGAACTCCGTCTCCTTGGCTTCGAGCTCGGCGTGGAGGGTTTCGAGGGCGGGGACGAGGTCCTTCTCGACGGCCTCCAGCGCGGCGACGTGCATCGCGGTCGGGATCACGTCGTTCGACGACTGACCGTAGTTGACGTGGTCGTTCGGGTGGACGACGCGGTCGCCGACCTCCGCGCCCGCGATCTCGGCGGCGCGGTTGGCGATCACCTCGTTCGCGTTCATGTTCGAGGAGGTGCCGGAGCCGGTCTGGAACACGTCGACCGGGAACTGGTCGTCGTGCTCGCCGGCGATCACCTCGTCGGCGGCGGCGACGATCGCCTCCGCGGTGTCGTCGTCGACGAGGCCGAGGTCGCGGTTCGCCTGCGCGGCCGCCTTCTTGACGACGCCGAGCGCGCGAATGAACCGCCGGCTCATTCCGATCCCCGAGATCGGGAAGTTCTCGACCGCGCGCTGGGTCTGTGCCCCCCAGTAGGCGTCCGCCGGCACCTGCATCTCGCCGAGGCTGTCCTCCTCCGTGCGGTAGTCCTCACCCATACGCGACGCTTCCCGCGAGACCGGGTAAAAGCTACTGAAAGCGGGTCGCCGCCCTCACTCGTCGCCGACCGGGAACAGCCCCGCCTCGCGGAGTTCCGACGCGAGGCTCCCGTCGCCGTGCTCGGCGTAGTCGGCCGGCGTGTACGTCTTGATCTCCAGGGCGTGGACCGAGCGGGTCATGCGGTCGCCGACGGCGTCGTACACGCGCTGGTGCTGGTCGACGAGCGACTCGCCGTCGAAGGCGGGCGAGACGACGACGGCCGCGAAGTGGGCGTCCTCGTCCTCGTCGTCGTGGACCCGCGGCGCCGTCACGCGGGCGACGGCGTCCGGGATCTCCGCCTCGATGAGGTCCTCGATCGCGGCCGGTTCGATGGTCATACGCCGACTCGGGTCCGCCCGGACAAAAAGCGATTGCATGGCCGCGGCGGCGCCCGCCGCTCAGCGTTCGAAGACCAGCCCGTAGTGGAACGGCGGCAGATCGACCTCGCGGGCGAGCCGCAGGTCGCTCGCGCCCTCGACCGCGCGCCGCGTCTCCTCGGGCCCCACCCGCAACTCGGTCGGCGGGCCGCGCGGCTCGCCGGCGATCGCCGTCTCCTCGCGGGGTCGGTCGCGCCAGTTAATGACGACGAACCGCCCGTCGGCGGCGAGCGCGGCCGCGACGCCCTCGACGAACGCGGCCCGGTCGTCGACCCCGTGGAAGGCGTTCGCGAGCAGCGCCAGGTCGACCGGCTCGGGGAGGAGGTCGGCGAGGTCGCGGGCGTCGCCGCGGACCGGGACGACGTTGTCGATCCCCTGCACGTCGGCGAGCCCCTCCAGCTCGGCGAGCAGCGACTCGTCGAGGTCGACGGCGTACGCCGACGCCGGGGCCGCGACCCGCGCGGCCGGCAGGGCGAAGTAGCCGTTGCCGCAACCGATCTCGGCGACGCGGTCGCCCGGCGTCAGGCCGAGCCGCCGGAGCGTGTCGCCCGGCGTCGGCCAGATCCGTCCCCACCAGTCCCAGTCCGGCTGCCCCGTGTTCCGGAAGCGCTCCATGCCGGTCGGTCGCGGTCGGCGGGGCTTAGCGGTTGGGATCCGGCCGGCGGCGTCCCGCTCAGTACGTCTCGCCGGGAGCGTCCCGCCGGCGGCGACCGCCCGCGGTCGGTCGCCCCGGCCGCGAGCGAGTGCGAAGGGGTTTGTCGCCGGAGTCGAAACGGCCCGCTCGGATGACCCACCGGGACGACCTGCGCGAGGCGGCCGACGCCCTCGGCGGCTCGGTCGTCGTCTGCGGCCTCGGCGCGTACGCCGACCGGCTCGCCGGCGCGTCGTTCCGGAACGCCAGGCACGCGTCGGCCGAGGACCTCCTCGCGGAGGCGGCCGACGCGTCGGGGGCCGCCCCCAGGCCCCCGGCGGCCGTCGTCGTCGCCCTCGACCCCGACGAGGTCGGCGAGGACGGCGAGGCGGCCGAGACGCTCCGGGCGCTCGCCGCCCTCGACGCCTTCGCGGTCGCGGTCGTCCCCGCGGTCGCGGCCGAGGGCGACGCGCTGGCGGCGGTCCGCGACGCCGTCGACGCCGCGTTGCTCGCCGAGGGCGACGCCGTCGAGCCGGCGGTCCGCGCGTTCCTCGCGACGGTCCAGGAGCCCGGCTTCGTCAACCTCGACCTCACCGACGCCGAGACGGTGCTCTCGGCCGGCGTCGCCGCCCTGGGAACCGGGACCGCCGACCGCGACGCGCCGGGGGGCGCGGTCGCGGCGGCCTTCGACGGACTCCCGACCGGGGTCGACGCGACCGACGCGAGCGCGGTCCTCGTGGACGTCGTCGTCGATCCGGCCACGAGCGTCGCCGCCGCGACCGACGCGATCGCGGCGGTCCGCGAGCGGATCGGCGCCGACGCCAACGTGATCTGGGGCGGCGCGGTCGACGAGGCGGCCGGGGACGAGCTCGCCGTCCGGCTCGTGGTCGCGGGCGTCCGCCACGCGCCGCCGCTCGCCGCGGGCGACCCCTGCCCGCGCTGCGGGGCGGCCCTGTCGGCGTACCGGTTCGGCGCCCGCGAGACCCTCTCCTGTGACGGCTGCGGCTACTCCGACATCGCGGTGCGACGCGGCTGATCCGTCCCGCGGCCGGGGCGGCGCGTCGCGGCGACTCCGGTCCCGAACGCCGCCGGTCTCGGTCGCCGCCCACGCGCCGGCCTCCCCCGCCTCCGGCCCCCGACTCAGACGTGAACGACCGCCTCCGGGTCGGGCCAGTCCGCGAGCGACCCGTCGTAGAGCGTCCGCCCCTGGAGTCGGACGTAGGCGCGCTGGGTCGTCCGGACCGCCTCGGCGGGCGCCTCGCCCTCGTCGAGCGCGACCTCGACGGCGGACCGCTTCCAGCCCGCGGGCGTCCGACCGGTCTCGACCCGGTGCCGGAGCGGGGCGAGCGCGGCCGCGGTCCGGTCCGCCGTACAGCCGTGCGCCTCCAGGCCGACCGCCGCGGCCGCGAACAGGTCGCCGTACAGCTCCTCCGGGTCCGTCGTCTCGTCGCCGTCGGCCGTGACCCAGGTCATCTCGGCGTCGAGCCCGCCGCGGGCGGCCGCGTAGAAGTTCTCCTCGGCCCGCTCCCACGGGAGGTCGAGCACCGGGTGGTCGCGCTCGACGATCCCCCGCATCGCCCCGCCGAAGGCGGCGAGGACCGCCGTCGAGTCGGGGACCGTCGGCTGCCCGGGGACCGGTCGGAACTCGATCCGGGCGCTGGCGCGCTCCTCGGTCGCGCCGTCGAACACCGGGCGGACCCACCGCCAGTAGCTCCCGTGCTTGTGTCGGAAGTGGACGAACTCGTCGTCGAACCGGCCCGCCGCCTCGATCTCCGCCGGAACCAGCACGGGGTCGGACGCGATCCGCTCGACCGCCGCTCCGGTGGTGTCGACGTCGCGGGGGAGCTTCACCTTCCGGTCGCGTCCGGCCGGGTTCATCATCTGTTCGTACACCGGGATCCGGTGTTCGGCGTACCCGTCGCTCACGAGCAGGTCGCGGTCGGGTCCGGGGTCGTCGTAGAGCGCGGGCGGCAGGAACGGCGAGTTCGCGGCGAGCGCGAGGAGCGGCCCGGCGAGCCGTATCGCGGCCCGGTGGTACCGCGGGAGGGCGGCGGCGCGGCGGGGCTGGTAGTGGGGCTGGATCGACGCGGTGAGGCTGACCGGCCCGGCGCTGTCGGCGTCGATCCGCGCGCCGGGGACGTCGATCTCGCCGCCGATCATCCGGTCGTCGCCGACGCTGGCGAACCCGTGGTACCGGACCCCGTTGCTGACGTTGATCCCGAGCGTCAGCCCTCCCTCGCGGGTGGCCTCGGTCAGGTAGCCCTCGGTCGTCTGCTCCGCCGGCCCGACCGCCCACATGCCGTCGCTCACGAGGCGGATCCCGTCTCCGGCGGCGCGCCGCTGGAACGCGTCCACCTTCCCGACGACCTCGGCCCGGACGGCGTCGACCCCGCGACCCGTGAACGGGTGGACGGAGGAGTTGAGCTCCGCGTTGTGGAGCCCGAGCTCCCGGTCGAACCCCGCGCAGGACAGGAGCGATCGCGGGATCCGGCGGAGCACCCTCGTCTCCCGGTCGACGGCGTAGAACTCGTACTCCAGCCCGGTCGTCACCTGCTCGTTGTCGAACGTCCCCGCGTCCACGTGGTCCCGGACCGCGTCGGCCTCCTCGCGGACTCGCGCGTCGAACGCCTCCACGTCGACGTCGGCGACCCCCTTCAGCCGCTCGACCGGGTCGTCTCCCGTGCTAGTCATACACACGCATAGGTCGGAATCCGACATGAAAGTAACTCCGAGCCGACACGAAGGCCCTCGGTGCGTCGGAACCGGACGCGGCGGGGTGCGGTCCGTGCGGTCCGGTACGGCGCGGACGAGCCGGCCGTCGGGTCAGCCGCCGGAGCCCGTCCCCTCCGGCGCCACCCACCGGACCCGGTCGACGTCGAACTCGACCTGCGCCCGCTCGACCTCGTTCCGGACCGTCGCGAGCTGCGGCCCGGTCGTGTCGAGCCTGACGACGCAGGTGTGGGCGGGGTCGATCAGTCCCGCCGCGACCGACTCGACGTCCGCCTCGACCCGGCCGGCGTGTTCCGCCGCGGTGTAGCTCCCCGTCGCCTCCGCCGGGTCCCGGTATCCGGTCCCCGATATCATCCTGTACGCCTCGCACGCGTCCGGGTGGCGCAGGAGCACCTCGCGGAAGCGGTCGCCGTCGACCTCGCCGAGGAGCCGACCGCCCTCGCGGACGGCCCGGTCCGTCCGATACGTGTGACGCCCTCGTGAATCGTCGTCGGATCGGGGCCGATCCGATCCGTCGTCCGCGACTTCCATGACGCTTGGTAACGATCAACAGCTGAACGCTGAAATATCTTACTGGCCCTTTAGCGGCCGGTTCGCGGGCCGTTCATCGGATCGGAGGTGACGACGGCGCGTCACGGAGACGGTGATGCGTCCGTCGCGGCGACGGCAGTTCGTCCGCCGCGCGCTGGCGACGCGTCGCGGCCTCCGCGGGGCCTCGGACGACGGTAATTCTCTTTGGAAACGCGCCCGTATCGCCGACCGCATGTACGGCACGACCCTGATCCCGACCGGCGGTAGCGACGCCGCGTTCGCGGCCGTGGACGACGCGATCGAGGTCACGGCCCCCGACGGGGCGATCCACGTCCTCGGCGTTGTCGAGGAGCTCCCGACGTACGAGCGATCGGGGACGCCGGGCGTGGCCGACGGCGGCGACGACGAGGCGGAGCGCCTCCGCCTCGAAGCGGCCGTCGAGCGGATCGAGACGGAGGCGACCGCGGCGGAGATCGACTGCGAGACCGCGATCGCGGAGGGCGTCCCCTCCCGCGAGATCGTCGCGTACGCCGAGGACGTCGACGCCGACGCGATCGTCATGGGGACCCGCGGCGCGCGCGACGCCGCGGGCGACCTGCTCGGCAGCACGACGGAGCGGGTCCTCCGCGACGCGTCGACGACGGTCGTCTCCGTCCCCGCGTCGGCGTGACGGTCTGACGCGCGACGCGCCAGATCCCGTCACTTATTCACGCGCGGATCGACGAGCCGGAAGCATGAACGCGTTCGCACCGACGCCGCCCCCGGCGCCCGGCTCGGTTCGGAGGCGGAGGGCCGGCCCGTGAGCGGGGACGGTCTGCTCGGGTCGCTGTCGCTCGTCAGCCTGTTGAGCCTCTGTTGTATCGGGTTCGGCGGACTGGCCGGCGGCGCGGCCGTCGCCGGCGGCGGGGCGTCGGCGAGCGCGTTCACCGCCGGCGTCACCGGCGCTCGCGGCGCGCTGATCTCCGGGATCGTCACGTTCGCGGCGGTGCTCGCCGTCGCCGCGGCGCTCCGGTGGCGACTGAGCCGAGGGGAGTCGGAGAACTGAGCGAGGAAGCCGGGGGCTGAGCGAGAAATCCAGGCAGCTGAGCGGGGAAACCGGGCGACTGAGCCGAGCAGGGTCGGAGGAGGCGGCGACCGATCAGCGCTGCGGCTCGTCCGGCGCGGCCCGCGGCTCGCGGTCCGGGGCGGTCTCCTGCGGAACGGTCCCCCGCGGGGCGGGGGCCGCCTCCGCCCGGTACAGCCGGAGGAGCTCTTCGAGGACGACCGCGTGGCGGTCGCCCGGCACGTACTGGTGGTCGATGAAGTCCTCGGCGTCGCTGAAGTTCCCGCGGAGCGCGAGCTTCCGCACGAAGGCGACGCTCTCGAAGAACGGCGGGTGGTCCGCGTCGGCGTCGCCGCCGAGCTCGCGCTCCGCCCGCGGCATCACCTCCCCCCTGATCTCCTCGTAGTCGATCGTCTCCGGCTCGTAGTCGTCGAGCACTTGTTTCAGCACGTAGTCGGTCGAGAACCGGTAGAACTCGGACTTGCTCTCGAACTGGCCCTCCTCGACCAGCGACTCGATCTCGCCGACGACCGACTCGGGAAACCGGACCGTGCTCTTCACCATGGACTCACGAGGCGTCCCCACCCGTATTACCTTTTTGTCAGATAAGATGAAGCTTCTCGGACGGGCGCCCGTCGCGACCGCCGCGCCGCGTCGCGGCGTCCGTCCGCCCGTCGTCCGATGTGTTGGGTTTATGTCCCCGAACTCGTTAGACGCGCAGCATGACTCCGTACGAGGCGTTCGACCGGGACGCGGAGGTGAACGGTCGGACGGTCCTGTCGGTCGTCGAGGAGGGGATGGGTCGGTTCTCCGACGCGTACCGCGACCGGGCGCTCGCGGCGCTCGCGGAGGCGGGGATCCGCGATCCGGCGCCCGACGAGTGGTACCCGCAGCAGGCGTGGCTGGACGCGTTCGAGACCATCGCGGCGGACCTCCAGCCGCACGTCCTCGACCGGCTCGGCGAGCAGCTCCCCGACGTCGCCGATTGGCCGGACGAGTCGGATACCGTTCCGGCCGGGCTCCGCGGGATCGACGACGCCTACCGCCGGAACCACCGCGGCGGGGAGGTCGGCGAGTACCGCTTCGAGCGCGTCGACGACCGGACCGGCGAGGTGACGTGTCACACGCCGTACCCGTGCCCGTTCGACCGCGGGCTGATCCGCGGCGTGGCGCGGGAACACGCCCCGGTCGACTCGTTCGTCTTCATCGAGGAGGTCGGATCGAGCTGCCGGCGAGAGGGCGGCGACGAGTGCACGTACGCGGTGTACTGGTAGGGGCGTTCGATCGGGAGGACGCGGGGACCGGCGAGCGCTACCGCTCGTAGGACTCCAGCGCGTCCCGCAGTTCCGCGGCGGAGAGGTCGGACGCGAGCTCGACGATCTCCTGGAGGTCCGCGTACGTCTCCCGGAGCTCGCGGATCCGCTCGGCCTCGACGCCGTTTGCGTCGTCTGTCCCGTCGGCGTCGTCTGCGTCTTCGGCGTCCTCGGCGTCGTCGGCGTCCTCGGCGTCGTCGAGGCCGCGTTCCGCGCGTCGGATCTCCCGGTGCGTGGTCTGCAGCTCGCGGGACACGTACTGCCGGAAGACGGTCTGGACGATGAACCAGACCTCCCGCTCGGCGGCGAACCGGACCCGCCGCCCGCCGCCGTCCGAGGACCGTCGCCGGATCAGCCCGACCCGCGTGAGCGTGCGAGTGACGTTGCTGACGGTCGACTTCGCGTACCCGGTCCGCTCGACGAGCTCGGGGATCGACAGCGGGTCGGTCGCGAAGTAGAGCACGCCGTAGATCCGACCGGCGCTGCGGCTCAGCCCGTACACCTCGGCCGACTGTTCGAGCGACTCGATGACGCGCTCGCGGGCGACCGCGGCGTCCTCACTCATACGGGTGCCCCCGTCGCGCGGACCGGTGAGCGTGTCGAACGGCCATACGCGACGTAGACGTTTCGTAAGTATTAAATCGTTTGATTCGTTCGGCTTGAACCGAACAGAGCGAATACCTCGCTCACCCTCCAAGCCCATGGCAAGCGCGTTTCCACACCAGCCGACGGTCGACCACGCCCCGCGAGAGGAGACGGACGTCGTCATCGGACGCGACGAGCCGACCGACGCCCTCCGCGCCCTCTCGTGTGACACCGCCCAGCGGGTCCTCGCCGCGCTCACGGACGAGCCCGGCACGGCCTCCGACGTCGCCGCCGACGTCGACGCGTCCCTCCAGAACGTGACGTACCACCTCGACCGGCTCTGCGAGGCGGAGCTGATCGCCCCGGTCAAGACCTGGTACTCCGAGAAGGGGACGGAGATGACCGTCTACGCCCCGACGACCGAGCGGCTCGTCGTGCGTTTCGGCGGCTCGTCCGACGATTCGTCGACGGAACGCGACGGGTCCTGAGGGACCCGGACGCCGCGAGTTCGACCCGGATCGACCGAGTTCGGTACGAACACGGCGCCGCGCGGACAGGCGTATCGAGTTCGTCGAGCGGTCGCCATATCCGACGGCTAGTGTCGTTATCGATATTTTTTGAGTAGTTAGGGCGCTGTGACGAGCGCCTCCAAAGTCCCGATTCCCCGGTGATCCGGGGTTGACGCTGGTGTGGTGAAGTCGTCCAAAGTCCCAGCCGCTCGGCACTACGTCGTTTCTACCCCGGAGAACACCCACAAAGCCCCAGCCACGAGGCGGGCGCACGCTCGCTGCGCTCCGCACTCGGTCGCTCACTTCGTTCGCTCTCTCGTTGCGGTGTCGCCGGCGGCAAAGCCGCCGGCTGCCCATGGCGCGTAGCGCCACCCTGCTTACGTCGCCTGCGCCCGCCTCGTGGCTGCCCCTTTGAGTCCCGCCCCGCACCGCGACCGCACCTCACGCCTCCCCAGCCTCGTCGCCGGACTACGTCCGGTTGCAAGCGAGAGCTTCGCTCTCGCCCTGTCGCTGGCGCGTTCCGCGCCAGCGACTCCCTCGCACGCGCTCCTTCGCGGCCGCCGAGGGCGGCCGCTCGGAGCCGCGCGCCACCGCATCGGCTGTCTGTGAGTGAGCGTCGCCTACGATTGTTTGCTCGCCGTGTCGCTACCGACGAGCTGAGACGGCCGCTCTCATCATCGGCCCAGAGGAATCTTCGACCGATCGCTTCGCACGACGACCCGTCTGAACGGCGCTCGACAGGCTCAAAATCGCGTTTTACCCTCCGCGACTCACAAGTGTCGTCCGAACGATCGTTCGTGCGAGCATGGACCTCGACGAGTTCACGCGGTCGAACGCGCCAGACGCGGACGGCACCGGCTTCCAGAAGGCGAACAACAGGCTGCTGCGCGTTCCGGTCTCCGGGACGGTGATGCTGAAGGCCGGCGCGATGGTCGCGTACACCGGCAACCTCACCTTCACCGGCCGCGCCTCCGCGGAGGGCGGCGTCACCGGGATCGTGAAGGAGGCCGTCAGCGGCGAGGGGACCCCGATCATGGAGGCCGAGGGCGAGGGCCAGCTGTACGCCGCCGAGCAGAGCAAGAAGGTACAGGTGCTCAACCTCGACGACGGCGAGTCGGTCTCGGTCAACGGCAACGACGTCCTGGCGTTCGACGCCGACGTCGACTACGAGATCAACACCGTCGGCAGCCTCTCCGGGATGGCCGCGGGCGGCCTGACGAACGTGTTCCTCACCGGTCCGGGCGAGGTCGCGATCTCGACGCACGGCGACCCGCTGGTGATGACCCCGCCGGTGTTCACCGACCCCGACGCCACCGTGGCGTGGAGCGCCAACCTCTCGCCGTCCATCGAGACGAACAAGCTCATCGAGGTCGGACAGACCTCCGGCGAGTCGTTCCAGATGGAGTTCACCGGTTCCGACGGGTTCGTCGTCGTCCAGCCGCACGAGGAGGGGTCGGTCACGCAGGCGTAGCCGGCGGCGACGCGCGGAGCGCTCCCGAGGGGCCGCGGTCCCCGGCCGACCACAGCGTTTTGTCGATGGAGACGAACCCGAGGGCGTGATCGGCGCACTCGTCCCGACCGGAGTGCCGGCCCGACCGCCCGGCGGTCCGAACCGCTACGACGGCGACGGCGACGACCGATGACCGGCGGCCGAGCGCCCCGCTCGCGGCGCGCCGTCCTCACCGGCGCGGTCGCCGCGCTGGCGACGACCGCCGGCTGCGGACTGCTCCCCGAGGAGCGGGAGCCGATCGAGGCGAGCGCGACCGAACCGGCGTACCTCCCCGAGCCGGCGGCGTCGAGCGGCGGCTACGCGGAGACGCTCTCGACCGAGACGACGCTGGAGGTCACGGTCAGGGTCGACCTCTCCGGGGACGTCGAGCTCACGAGCACCCGAGAGGTGATCGCGACCGCGTTCCGACGCGGCTACGAGGCCGACGACGGGCGCCGGTTCGGCGTCGTCACCGCGCCGGCCGTCACCGTCATCGATCGGTTCGACGTCGTTCGAGATCCGGTGACCGAGCTCGGCGACGCCCGCGTCGTCGAGCTGGCGACGGGGCTGAGCGTCGCGGACGTCTCCGGCCGGGAGACGGCGGGGTCGCGGCCGATGCTCGGGGGCGAGGCCGCGGTCGAGACGGCGACCGCGACCGCCGACGGCGGGGCGGTAAGCCTGCGGCGAGCCCGCGTTCGCGCGGGCGAGGACGCCGTCACGGCCGTGTTCGTCTCCCCGGACGGCGCGGACGGCGACGCGCCGTTCGGCGCGGTCGCGCGGGACGCGTAGCCGACCCCGGCGCTTTAGGTCGGAGCGCCCGTTGACAGGCCCGATGCCGAACGGGACGAGGCTGACCGACGTCGAGACCGTCACCGAGCGCGGGTCCTACCGCTTCACGGCGGCCGACCGGTTCACGAACGACCGGGAGGTCGTCCTCGTGCCCTGCGAGGAGCCGCCCGGGGTCCGGGCGTGGGTCAACACCTGTCCCCACGAGAGCCAGCGGTTCGACACGGGCGACGGCGTGCCGATGCGGGACGGCGAGGTGATCTGTCCGCGACACGGCTCGCTGTTCGACGCCTGCTCCGGCGACTGCGACAACGGTCCGGCGGCCGGGACGACGCTCCGGGCCGTCGAGGTCGCCGTCGGCGACGGCGCCGTCTACCTGACCGACGACGGCTACTCGTTCCGACACGAGGGCGGGACCGACGACGGCGACCCGGGGTCGACCTCGCACCTGTCGCTCTGATCGCCGTCGTTCGGTCGGCTCCCGTCAGTGGCCCCTCGTCCGCCGTCAGCCGGGGGCAGCCCCTCTCCTCCCTTCCTCTTCCCCCTCCCGAGTGATCCCGCCCCTCGGGCCGCGACTAAGGCCGCGACGCGGTCGCGACGATCGCGGCGGGGGGTAGCGACTAAGTCCTTTGACTCTCATGGCACACCGTGGTCGGAGAAACGTCGATCCGAGTGCTCCACGCGGAGGACGACGAGGGGTTCGCGGAGCTCACGGCCACGTACCTCGCGCGCATCGAGGATCGGATCGACGTGGAGTCGGTCGCCGACACCGAGGCGGGGCTCGACGCCCTCGCGACCGGCGAGTTCGACTGCGTCGTCTCCGACTACGACATGCCGGACCGGAACGGGATCGAGTTCCTCGAAGCCGTCCGCGCGGAGCGACCGGACCTCCCCTTCATCCTCTTCACCGGGAAGGGGTCGGAGGCCGTCGCGAGCAGCGCCATCTCCGCGGGCGTCACCGACTACCTGCAGAAGGGCGGCGGCGCCGACCACTTCGAGCTCCTCGCGAACCGGATCGTCAACGCGGTCGAGCGGCGGCGGGCGGAGCGCGAGGCCGACCTCTGGGCGAGGGCCGTCGAGGCCTCCGAGGAGGGGATCGCCGTCATCGGCCCGGACGGCCGCTACACCGACATGAACGACGCGTACGCCGAGCTGTACGGAGTCGACCCCGCGGCCCTGATCGGCGAGCCCTGGGCGACGACCGTCCCCGAGGAGGAGGCCGAGCGGCTCCGCGAGGAGGTGATCCCCTCGCTCTCCGACGACCCGTGGTCCGACGAGTCCGTCGGGAAGCGCGTCGACGACAGCGTCTACCCGAAGCTGCTCTCGCTCGCGGGCCTCGACGACGGCGGGCACGTCTGCATCGTCCGCGACATCTCCGACCGGAAGGAGCGCGAGGCGGAGCTCGAAGCGAAGGCCGCCAAGCTGGACATCCTCTTCGAGCAGTCGCCCGACCTCATCGACCTCCACGACGCGGACGGGCGGATCGTGGACGCCAACCGCCGGCTGTGCGACGAGCTCGGCTACGCGGCGGACGAGCTCCTCGGCAGGCGCGTCTGGGAGGTCGACGAGTCGCTCGACCCCGACGAAGCGAGGCGCACGTGGGCCGAGATGGAGCCCGGCGAGATGCGAGAGCTCAGGGGACGCTACCGCCGTCGCGACGGGTCGACGCTCCCCGTCGAGGTGCACGTCGCGCAGGTCGACCTCCGCGGGGCGGAGCGGTTCTTCGTCATCGCCCGCGAGCGCTGACCGGCCCGCGGCCGACGCGGTCGGCAGACGTATCCGGGGCGCGGTCGAACCGAGGCCGATGACGGACTCACCGTCGACCAACGACCTGGCGACCGCCTTCGACGAGGGCGACGTCGCGTTCGGCGTGCTCGAAGACGCCTACAGCCCGCGGCTCGTGGAGCTCTACGGCGACCTCGGGCTCGACGTCGTCTGGCTGGACCTCGAACACGGCGGGCCGGACCCGTGGGACGCGGGCCGGTTCGAGGACCTGCTCCGCGCGGCCGAGGCGACCGACACGGAGCTGCTCGTGCGGCTCCCGAGCGCCGACCCGACGCTCGTCCGAAAGGCGCTCGACCTGGGCGTGCGGAACGTCTTCCTCCCGCGCGTGGAGGGCCCGGACGAGGTGCGGGCGGCGGTCAAGTCGGCGCGCTTCGACTACGACGGCGAGCCCGGGGACCGCGGGCTGGCCGCGCCGCGCGCCCGCCGCTGGGGGCTCGGCGAGGACTACCTCGCGACCGAGGACGCGGAGACGCTCGTCGGCGCGACGATCGAGACCGAGGCGGCGGTCGCGAACCTCGACGACATCCTCGCCGTCCCGGAGCTCGGCTTCGTCTTCGTCGGGCCGTACGACCTGTCGGTCTCGCTCGGCCACCCTGGCGAGACCGATCACCCGGCGGTGCGGGAGGCGGTGGAGACGGTCCGGTCGAAGGCCATCGCCGCCGGCGTGCCGGTCGGCGGGCTCGCGTTCGACGCGGCGGACGCCGACGAGAAGGCCGCGGACGGCTACCAGCTGCTGACCCTCGGGAGCACGACCGGCGCGCTCAGGACGGCGGCCGCGGACTGGCTCGACGGCGACGAGGGCGACGCGTAGGCCGAGGGCGCCCCGGTCGGCCGCGACCGGCGGAGTGGCGAAACCCTTTACATTCCCCTTCGTATGACCAGCCGTGTCGTTCTCACGCGATCGGGTCCGTCCCCAACACGGGGTGTACGCGCTCGGGGCCTTCTGTCTCGGCCTCGGCCTCGCGCACCTCGTCACCGAGGGCGAGGGGATCGGGACGGCGCTCGAGGCGTTCGTGATCTGCGCCATCGCCCTCCTCGTCGTCGGGACCGGGTACGGGCTCCCGAACCGACCGGTCTCCCGGTCGGGCAAGTGGCGCGCGCTGCGGCTGGCGGCCGCCGTGGCGGGCTCGTTCGCGCTCCTCGCGCTCGCGGTCTGGCTGATCTGGGCGCTGGAGGGCGACCCGTCGGAGTTCACCTTCCTCCTCGCGTTCGCGACGAGCCTCGGGTCGGCGGTCGGCGTCCGCGGCGGGCTGCACGCCGTCGAGGCCGACGAGCGGCTCGACGAGGCCCGCGACCTGACCAAGCTGTTGACGATCAACCAGCGCGTGCTCCGACACAACCTCCGGAACGAGCTCACCGTCGCGCTCGGCACCCTGGACAGGGTCGAACGGCGCGACCACGGCCCGGAGACCGACGACGACGTGCGAACCGCGCGGACGCACCTGGAGCGCCTCGTCGAGACGACCGACCGGACGCGGGAGATCGTCTCCATCTGGAACACCGACCGGCGCGAGACGTTCCGCCTCCGGACGCTCGTCGAAGAGCGGGCGGAGGCGGTCGGGGCGGCGCATCCCGAGACGTTGATCGCGACGGAGTTCGACGGCGACCCGCGCGTGCGGTCGCACCCGGCGCTCCCGACGGCGATCGAGGAGGGGATCCGCAACGCGGCCGAGCACACGCCGAGCGACGCCGCCGTGACCGTCACGCTCAGCACGGATCGGTCCGGGGCGGCAGTCGTCGAGATCGCCGACACCGGGGCGGGGATCCCCCAGTTCGACGTGGACGCGGTCGAGGGGCCGACGGAGACGCCGCTCGTCCACACGCAGGGGCTCGGGCTCTGGATCATCTACTGGACCGTCGAGACCGCCGGCGGCACGTTCGAGCTGCTAGAGAACGAGCCGACCGGGACCGTCGTCCGGATCGCGTTACCGACCGTCGAGGGGTCCTGAGCGGTGGAATTGGGCGACCGCGCGGGGAGACCGCGGGCCGACCGCGGATTGACTGAGGGGAGACCGCGGGCCGACCGCGGGCCGACCGCAAGTCGACGGGAGTGACCCGGTTCGGCGACCTACCGCCCCCCGGCCGCCGCGACCGCGTCGACCGTCCGCCGCGCGTTCTCGGCGATCGCCGCGTACTCCCCGTTCGCGACCGCGTCGCCGTCGACGATCGCGCTGCCGACGCCGACGGCGACGGCGCCCGCCTCGACGTAGTCGCCGGCGTTCTCCGGGCCGACGCCGCCGGTCGGCACCAGCGGGACCTGCGGGAGCGGCCCGCCGAGGGCCGCGACGTGCGCCGGGCCGCCCGTCGCGGCGGGGAACACCTTCACGAAGTCGGCGCCGGCCTCGTAGGCGCGGAGGGCCTCCGTCGGCGTGAACGCGCCGGTCGCGACCGGCGTCCCGTAGCGGTTCGCGGTCTCGATCACGCCCTCGTCGACGGTCGGCGTGACGAGGAACTCGGCGCCCGCGAGCTGTACGGCCCGGGCCGTCTCCGCGTCGAGCACCGTCCCGGCGCCGACGAGGACGTCGTCGAACCGGTCCGCGAGCCGTCCGATCGTCTCCGCGACGCGCGGCGTGTCCGCGGTCACCTCCAGCGCCGTGACGCCGCCGTCGACGACCGCGTCCGCGACGTCGACCGCCGCGTCCGGCGCCACGCCGCGGAGGATCGCGATCACGCCGCCCTCGCGGATCCGCTCGACTCGTCGTGCGTGCATGCGACTACCCGGGAGGGCGGTCCTCATAAAGCGGCCGGCTCGCCGCGAGGGGCCGCGTCGCCGCGGCCGACGGCCTCGCCGCCGACCGAGGCGCGGTCGCATCGTCGCCCGAACTGTATCCCCCCGCGTCGCCCGAAGACCCACTGCCGCCCGAAACGACTAACGGCGCCCGCGGGGTAGCGCCACGGGATCAGAATGAGCGAGATCGTCGACTACGAGCTGTTCGAGGTGCCGCCGCGGTGGCTCTTCTTACGCGTGGAAACGGACGAGGGGACGGTCGGGTGGGGCGAGCCGGTCGTCGAGGGGCGGTCGAAGACGGTGAAGACCGCGGTCGAGGAGCTCTTCGAGAGCTACCTGCTCGGGAAGGCGGCCGGGCGGATCGAGGACCACTGGCAGGCGATGTACCGCGGCGGCTTCTACCGCGGCGGCCCGGTCCTGATGAGCGCCATCGCCGGCGTCGATCAGGCGCTGTGGGACATCAAGGGGAAGGAGCTCGGCGTCCCCGTCCACGACCTGCTCGGCGGCGCGGCGCGCGACCGGATCCGGGTGTACCAGTGGATCGGCGGCGACCGCCCCACCGACGTGGCCGAACAGGCCCGCGAGCGGGTCGAGGCGGGGTTCACGGCGCTGAAGATGAACGCCACCGAGGAGATCGAGCGGGTCGACGACCCCGCCACGGTCGATGCCGCCGCGACGCGCCTGCGGGAGGTCCGGGAGGCGGTCGGCGACGAGGTGGGGATCGGCGTCGACTTCCACGGCCGCGTCTCGAAGCCGATGGCGAAGCGGCTCGTCGCGGCGCTGGATCCGCACGACCCGATGTTCGTGGAAGAGCCCGTCCTGTCGGGTCACAACGACGCGCTCCCGGACATCGCCGCGCACACGACGGCGCCCATCGCGACGGGCGAGCGGATGTACTCGCGGTGGGAGTTCAAGGAGGTCTTCGAGGACGGCGCCGTCGACGTGATCCAGCCGGACCTCTCGCACGCGGGCGGGATCACCGAGGTGCGGAAGATCGCCGCGATGGCCGAGGCGTACGACGTGGCGTTGGCGCCCCACTGCCCGCTCGGCCCGATCGCGCTCGCCGCCTGCCTGCAGGTCGACGCCTGCGCGCCGAACGCCTTCATCCAGGAGCAGAGCCTCGACATCCACTACAACGAGACGAGCGACGTGCTCGACTACCTCGCCGACCCGTCCGTCTTCGACTACGAGGACGGGTACGCGGCGATCCCCGACGCGCCCGGCCTCGGGATCGAGGTCGACGAGGCGCACGTCCGCGAGCAGGCGGAGCGGGACGTGGACTGGCACAACCCGGTCTGGCGCCACGCCGACGGGAGCGTCGCGGAGTGGTAGGCGGTCGGGCGGCCCCGCCGACGGACGGTGACTATTTGACGGGCGGCGACGCCATTCCCGGTATGCCACCGACCGATCCGACCGAGAACGCGGTCGAGGGGAGACACGCCGACAGGGTCGCCGTCGTCACCGGCTCCACCCGGGGGATCGGCGCGGGCGTCGCCCGTCGCTTCGCGGCCGAGGGCGCCGCGGTCGTCGTGACCGGTCGCTCCGCCGGGGACGGCAACGCCGTCGCGGACGAGATCGAGGCGGCCGGCGGCGAGGCGACGTTCGTCCGCGCGGACATGCGCGACCCGGCCGAGATCGAGGCGCTCGTCGACCACGCCGTCGCCGAGTACGGCGAGATCGACGTGCTGGTGAACAACGCGGGCGTCCAGACCGAGACCACCGCGAGCGAGGCGACGACCGACGACTGGGCGTTCGTCGTCGAGACCGACTTCCGGGCGTACTGGCTGTGCGCGAAGCACGCCGCCGCGGAGATGCCCCCGGGCGGGACGATACTCAACACCTCCTCGAACCACGCCTTCCTCACGATGCCGGGGCTGTTCCCGTACAACGCGGTGAAGGCCGGGATCAACGGGATGACCCGCGCGCTCGCGCTGGAGCTCGGGCCGGACGGGATCACGGTGAACACGATCAACCCGGGCTGGATCGAGATCGACCGCACCCGCGAGGAGCTCGGCGACGACTACGGGTACACGGAGGCGATCCACCCGGCCGGTCGCCTCGGCACCCCCGCCGACGTGGCCGGCCTCGCGGCGTTCCTCGCGAGCGACGACGCGACGTTCATCACTGGCGAGAGCGTCCTCGTCGACGGCGGCCGGTCGCAGGTGATGGAAGACGAGCGCTACCTCGCCTACCGCCGGGACGGGTGAGTCGGCGGCGGGCTGGGGATGCTCGCCGGGTCGTGGACGGGCGCGCCGCGGATGATCAAGTCGCTCGCCCAAGACTACTCGTCGCTCGGCCCGCGGCGCTCCATCTCCGCGCTCGTCCCGTCGTTCCTGATCGCCCAGCTGGCGGTGCTGCTCGGCGTGCCGGTCTCGTTCAACGAGATCGTCGTCAGCGCGATCATCGGGAGCGGCGCCGCGGTGGGCGGGCGGGACGCGGTGGACGCGCGGAAGATCCTCGTGACGATCGGGGCGTGGGCCGGGTCGTTCGGCCTGTCGTTCGCGCTCGCGTACGCCGTCGCGGTCGGGCTCCTGTGACCGCCCGGGGGCGACCGCGCGGCGCTCGCCTCGGACAACCGTCGGCGAAGCGACCGCGGACCGCGGGCGTCCCCCTCTGCGATCCCGGCCCGTTGGCGCGAAATTGTGCGTTCTATACACAAACATTTTAACGGCGCGTCGCGTACGGACTCGACAGTAAAATGCCAGACTCGATGTCCGAACAGCTCCAGCGGGACATGGCGTGTGAGGGGTTACTGGAGTGTTTCCACGGGCTCACACAGCTCGACAGGCGGGTCTTTCAGGAGCTCGTCCGGGCCGAGGCGCCGCTGACGATCGACGAGATCGGCGACGCGGTCGACCGCGAGCGGTCGACCGCCTACCGCGCCGTGCAGCGGCTCCTCCAGGCCGGCTTCATCCAGAAGGAGCAGGTGAACTACGACCAGGGAGGGTACTACCACGTCTACCGCCCGACCGACCCGGAGCAGGTCGCCGACGACATGCAGCGCATGCTCAACGACTGGTACGCGAAGATGGGCCAGCTCATTCAGGAGTTCGAGGAGAAGTACGACCGGACCGAGGGATCGGCGTCGGCCGCGGAGAGCTGACGGCGGCGGTCGGGTCGCGTTCGGCGGTCACCGACCGCGTCGCGGGCGGGAGTCGAGTCACCGAGAGGCGACGCCCGACGGGAGAACCGCTTATTGCCCGCGGCGCACACGGCCCCCCATGGACGAGCCGGCGGTGTTCGACCGCGTGGTGACCGCGCTCGACGAGCGGAACTACGAGCCGCTGGTGCACGTGCCGGAGGCCCACAGCGGGACGTACGCGGACGTGCTCGACCGGTGCCGCCGCCACGAGATCGCGATCCGTGGGCGGTACCCTGACGTGCTCGGCTTCACCGACGCGGACCGGGTGTTCGCGATCGAGGTGAAGGGGGAGCGGAACCTCCTCCGCGGCATCGGACAGGCGATGACCTACCAGCAGGGCGCGCACGTCTCCTATCTCGCGGGCGACGGCGAAGCCGTGGCGACCCACGCGAACCTGCTCCGGTCGAAGGGGGTCGGCGTCATCGGCGTCGACGCCGACGGAGAGACATCGTGGAGCGATCCGCCGAGCGCGGAGTCGACCGAGGAAGTCGCCGACATCGAGGGACAGCTGTCGGTCCGGCTCCGCGGGAACGCGTTCGGCGGCGATATCACGACGCTGAGCCTCGCGCAGCCGCTGAACTACCTCGCACCGGTCGTCGCCCTCGACCGGTACGGGCCGCTCGCGCGCGACGAGCTCGTCGACGTCATTGCCGACGAGTACGGGTTCGGCGCCAGTGACGAGACCGTCGCGAGCGCGCGGACGCTCGGTCTCCTCGCGCTCGGCTCGCCCCGCGACCTGACCTCGCAGGGGGAGTTGGCCGCGACGGTGCTCCGGGGCTACGGGGTCGAGGAACTCGACGACCTCCGGCTGGCGAAGGCGGACGTCGGCCGGAGCACGGTCGCCGAGGTCCACCCGCCGCTCGCGGTGCTCCTCCGGAACTCGTTTTCCAGGCACCCGGAATTCGGCCTGCTGCTCGACGCGCTCCGCAAGGAGGGCCCTCGGATCCACTTCCTCGACCTCGTCGAGCGGCTGGTCCGCGAGTATCCGAACGTCTTCCTGAGCGCGTTCTGCACGACGCGGGGCGCGACTCGCGCTCGAGAGCTGATCGAGCGGGGGAAGACCGCCCGCCTCTATCGGGACCCGTCGGTCTGGAGGGACGCGGTCCGTAACAACGTCCTCTTCAACTTCGTTCAGCAGCTGAAACACGTCGGCGTCCTCGCCCCCGAGACGCGCAGCCACAGCGGGGCGATGAGCGAGTACGACCCCGACGAGAAGCCGTGGATCGTCGCCGATCTGGAATAGACGACCCTCCGAGATACCCTGAATCGCCGACCGCGAGAACGGCGCGGCGGCTCACCGGTCGGGTCGTCACAGAAGTGCTCCGGCTGGGATTCGAACCCAGGTCATCACCGTGAGAGGGTGATATGATTGGCCGGACTACACCACCAGAGCGCACGTCCGTTCGACGCGTCATCAGATACGGCAGGAGATTGTAAAACAGTTCCGCTTCGACGGCGCCGTGCCCCGGTTTACCGTGGCTCAGCTCCCGGTCGCGGCGGTGCCAGGCGGCGCTCAGACGTCGACCGCGAACGGGGCCGCGTCGGCCGCGCCGTCGGCGACGCCGGCGAGCAGCTCGGCGACCGCGTCGAGGTCGCCGAGGTCGACGACCTCGACGGGCGTGTGCATGTACCGGTTCGGGATCGAGACGTTGAGCGACGGGACGCCGCCCCGCGCCGTGTAGAACGCGTCCGCGTCGGTGCCGGTCCGCGTGCCGGCCGCCTGAAGTTGGACGTCGACGCCCGCGTCGGCCGCGGCGTCGCGCGCGAGCGCGACGAGCGACGGGTGGTTGGCGCTCCCGCGGGCGACCACCGGGCCCGCGCCGAGCTCGACCGGACCGCGGCGTTCGGTCTCCACGTCGGGGTTGTCGGTGGCGTGCGTGACGTCGACGGCGACGAACGCGTCCACGTCGTCGAGGTCGACGCCGACCATCCGAGCGCCCTGGAGCCCGACCTCCTCCTGGACCGTGGAGACGGCGTAGACGGTCGCGTCGACGCCGCGCTCGGCCGCGCGGCGGAGCCCCTCGGCGGCCGCCCACGTCCCCGTGCGGTTGTCGATCCCGCGGGCGGCGATCCGGTCGCCGACCAGCTCCCTCGGCTCCGTCGAGACGGTGACCGGGTCGCCGACCTCGACGTGCTCGCGGGCCTCCTCGGCATCGGTCGCGCCGACGTCGACGAACTGCCCGGCGATCTCTTGGTACTCGTCGTCCGACTGATCCCGCAGGTGGATCGCGGTCTGGCCGATCACGCCCTGCACGGGCTCGTCGGCGTGGACCGTGACGTGCTGGCCCTTCGAGACGGTGCGGTCGGAGCCCCCGATCCGGGCGATCCGAAGGAACCCGTCGTCGAGCACGTCGCGGACGATGAATCCGATCTCGTCGGCGTGGCCCGTCAGGGCGATCGCCGGCGCGTCGGGGGCGCCCTCGCTGACCGCGACGGCGTTGCCGTAGGCGTCGACGGAGATGTCGTCCGCGAACTCGCCGACGTAGTCGGTCCACACCCGCTGGCTCGCCGCCTCGAACCCGGAGGGGCTGGCGGTCGCGAGCAGGTCGTCGAGGAACGTCCGGCCGCTCTCGTGCATGGTCGGGAGTGACGGGGCGGCCGGCAAGAAACCGCCGATCTGAGCCCTGCGAACGCTCCCCCGAGCCGCGAGCGCCCGCCGACCCGCGCCGCCGCCACGCCTAAACCGTCGCCGCGCGAACGACGGGATATGAGCGACTCATCGTTCACGCTGTTGGAGGTACACCTCGGCGACGGGGACGTCGACGTCGGGCCGTTCGAACTCTTCGGCGCGGCCGAGGAGCCGGCGGCGGGCACCGAGTCGGCGTCGGACGCGAACGGCGACCGCGCGAGCGACGACGCGGGCGACGCCGGCTCCGGCGGCGGCTGCCGAGGGAAGTCGATCGCGGGCCTCCTGCTCGCGCTCGCCGCGCTCGCCGCGGTCGCGGTCGGCGTCGCGAGACTCCGCGGCGACGACGAGGTCCCGTCGGGGATCGCCGGCGACGACTGACGGGCGGACGCGAGCGATCGGCGGCGACGCCGACCCGACGCAAGCGATTTCAGGCGCGCAGCCCTGCCGTTCGTATGGACATTCTCCGAAGCCTGCGCGCGGTCTCCGAGGCGTCCGGCGACGGCGTCGTCGACTGGGACCGGGCCGCGGCGGCCGCGAAGGCGAGCACGGACCCCGGCTCGCTCGCGCTCACGGCCGGCGAGCGCGAGGGGTACGCCGCCGACGTCCGCGACGCCCGGGCGCGGCTGAGCGAGGTCGCTGGGATCGCGTTCGACGTCCCCGACGCGATCGAGGTGCAGAACCGCCACCACTGGATCGACGCGAGCGTCGACACGTTCCGGAACGTGATGGCGCCGATCGAGGCGGCGGCGACCGGGCAGTCGGGGACGGGGGCGGGCGGCGCTCTCGACGGCCTCGGCGGCCCCGGCGGCGCCGACGGCTTCGACGACCCGGCCGCGGCGCTCACGCGGGACGCCTCGCGGATCGCCAACACCGGGACGATGGCGTTCGCGCTCGGCTTCCTCGCGCGGAACGTCCTCGGCCAGTACGACCCGCTGCTGCTCGCCGACGAGCCCGACGCCGACCACGGGCTCTACTTCGTCCACCCGAACATCGTCGCCGTCGCGGCGTCGCTCGACGTCGACTACCCGCGGTTCCGGCGGTGGATCGCGTTCCACGAGGTGACGCACGCGGCCGAGTTCGGCGCGGCGCCGTGGCTCCCGGAGTACCTCGAATCGCGCGTCGAGCGCGGCGTGGAGGGACTGACGGCGGGCGAGATGACGCTCGGCGGGCTCGACTCGGCGGCGTTCGGCGAGCTGCAGGCCGCCATGACCGCGGTCGAGGGGTACGCGGAGGTGCTGATGGACCGCGCGTTCGACGGCGAGTACGCCGACCTGCGGCGCAAGCTCGACGAGCGCCGCGGGGGCGGCGGCCCGGTCCGGCGGCTCGCGCAGCGCCTCCTCGGGCTGGGGATGAAGCGCCGCCAGTACGAGCGGGGCGCCGCCTTCTTCCGCCGCGTCGCCGACGCCCGTGGGATCGAGGCCGCCGGCGCGGTCTGGGAGCGCTCCGAGAACCTCCCGACCGGGGCCGAGCTCGACGACCCCGAGGCGTGGCTGACGCGGGTCGACCCCTGAACCCGGATCGACTCCGAAACGCGGCCGACGCCCTTCGAGCCGGGGCGATTCAGCCGGACGAGCCCGCTCCGGTCCCCTCCATCGGTTCGACGGAGGCGTCGTGCTCCGGGTCGACGCGGTGGCAGGCCGCCCACCTGTCGTCGCCCGTGTCCACCCGCGCGGGCTCGTCGTCGGCGCACGGCGACAAGCACAGCTCCCCGAGCGTCCGGTCGGCGGCGTCCGCGTCGCCGTCCACGAGCAGGCGCGCGGCCTCCCGTATCCGCTCGGCGGCGTCGTCGGGCAGCGAGCGCGGCTCCCCCGGCAGCGTCGTCTCCACGATCCGCTCGGCGACCGCCTCGTCGCTCGCGGACCCCCCCTCGGCGCCCTCCATCTGTCGACGGACGGCGTCCACGTCGACGTCGCCGCCCTCAACGCGGGTCTGGAAGGTGAAGGCGCGCCGGAACGCCGCCTGGCTCCCGCTCCAGTCGTCGCCCGGGATCACGGCCGGACACCGGGTGTGGAACCGGCAGCCCGACGGCGGGTCGATCGGCGAGGGGACCGTCCCGCGGAGCACCACGCGGTCGGTCCGCGCCGACGGGTCGATCCGCGGGACCGCGGAGAGGAGGCTCTTCGTGTACGGGTGTTTCGGCTCCTCGAACAGCTCCCGGACCGGCGCGGTCTCCACGATCTTCCCCAAGTACATCACCGCGACCCGGCTCGCGACCTGCCGGATCACGGAGAGGTCGTGCGCGATCAGGACGAGCGACAGCCCCAGCTCGGACTGGAGGTTTTTCAGGAGGTTGAGTATCTGCGCCTGCACGGAGACGTCGAGCGCGCTCACGGGCTCGTCGGCGACGATGACGTCCGGCTCGACGGCCAGCGCCCGGGCGATGCCGACCCGCTGCTGTTGCCCCCCGGAGAACTGGCCCGGGTAGCGGTCGATGTACGACGGCTTGAGCCCGACCCGTTCGAGGAGCTCCTTCGCCCGCTCCGTCCGGTCCGCGTCGGAGTCGCCGATCCCGTGGACCTCCATCGGGGCGGTCACGATGTCCCCGACGGTCTGTCGGGGGTTGAGCGACGCCAGCGGGTCCTGGAACACCATCTGGATCTCCGACCGGTACGGCCGCATCTCGCGGTCGGAGAGGCCGCCGATCTCCTCGCCCCGGAACCGCACCGTCCCCTCGGTCGGCTCGTGGAGGTTCAACAGCGTCCGGCCGAGCGTCGACTTCCCGCACCCCGACTCGCCGACGACGGCCAGCGTCTCCCCCGCCCGGAGCTCCAGGTCGACCCCGTCGACGGCCTTCACCGACTGCCCGGCGTTCAACAGCCGATCGAGGAACCCGTCGCTCTGGTCGAAGTGCTTCTTCAGCCCCTCCGTCTCCAAGACCACGTCGGTCGCGACCCCCGCCTTCTCCGACGCGTCGGCCGGGGCGTCGGTCATCGTCTCGCGGCTCATAACCGATCACCCGCCGGACCGCGACGGAGGCAGGCGGCCTCGTGGTCGTCGCCGACCGACCGGAACTCCGGGGCGCGCTCGAAGCACTCCCGCTCCGCCTCGGGACAGCGGGGCGCGAAGTGGCACGCGTACTCGATGTCTATCAGGTCCGGGACGTTCCCCTCGATCGGCTCCAGCGTGGCGTCCGGGTTCTCCAGCTGCGGCGTGCTCGCGATGAGCCCCTGCGTGTACGGGTGCTCCGGGCTGGAGAACAGCTCCCGCGTCTCCGCCCGCTCGACGATCTCCCCGGCGTACATGACGTTGACCCGGTCGCAGGTCTCGGCGACGACGGCGAGATCGTGCGTGATCAGAAGGATCGCGGTGTCGAACTCGTCTTTCAGGTCTTCGAGCTCTTCGAGGATCTGCGCCTGGATCGTGACGTCCAGCGCCGTCGTCGGCTCGTCCGCGATGACGAGGTCGGGCTCGCAGGCGAGCGCCATGGCGATCATCGCGCGCTGCCGCATCCCGCCGGAGAACTGGTGCGGGAAGTCGTCGGCCCGGGCCTCCGGTTCGGGGATCTGCACGGACTCGAGCATCTCGATCGCGCGCCGCCACGCCTCCCCGTTCTTCGCGGCCCCGACGATCTTGCGTTTCAGCTCGGCCGACAGCGTGACGGACTCGCCGGTGTCCTGGTGGAGCCGCACCGTCTCGGCGATCTGCTCGCCGACCGTCAGCGTCGGGTTGAGGCTGTTCATCGGGTCCTGGAAGATCATCGACATCCGCCCGCCCCGGATCGACTGCCGCTGTTCGTCGGTCATCTCCAGCAGCGACTCCCCGTCGAAGCGGATGTCGCCGCCCGCGATCTCGCCCGGCTCCTCGACGATGCCGAGCACGCTCTCCGCGAGGACGCTCTTCCCCGACCCGGACTCCCCGACGAGCCCGACGATCTCGCCGGGTTCGATGGACAGGCTGACCCCGTCCACGGCGCGGACGACGCCGCGGTCCGTCGGGAACTGCGTCCGGAGGTCGTCGACCGAGAGGACCGGCGTCGACATCTCAGCTCACCTCGCTCTCGGAGATGTCGAACGCGTCCCTGAGCCCGTCTCCGAGCGTGTTGAACGCCAGCACGACGGTCATGATCGCCAGCCCCGGCATCACCGAGATCCACCACGCCTGCGAGATGAACTGCCGGCCGTCCGAGATCAGGAGCCCCCACGTCGGGGTCGTCGGCTTCACCCCCAGCCCGAGGAACGACAGGGCGGCCTCGCCGAGGATGGCCAGCGGGATCATGAGCGTCGCCTGGACGATGATCGGCGACACCGCGTTCGGCAGTATCTCCTTGAACATCACCCGGACGTCGCTCATCCCGACCGCCTGCGCGGCCGTGATGTACTCCTCCTGCCGGATGGAGAGCACCTCACCGCGCACAATGCGGGCGAAGTCGTCGATGAACGCGATCCCGATGGCGATCACGACGTTGAGCCAGCCCAACCCCCCCATCACGGCGATGATCCCGACGCCGAGAATGATCGTCGGGAACGCCCAGATGAAGTCGATCCCGCGCATGATCACCGAGTCGATCTTCCCGCCGTAGAAGCCGGCGAGCGTCCCGAGCGCCGTCCCGACGGTGAACGCGAACGCGACGGTCGCGAACGCCACCAAGAGGGATATCTGCGCCCCGTACATGATCCGCGTCAGGATGTCGTAGCCGAACGAGTCGGTCCCGAGGTAATGCGTCACGGTCTCCCGCTGTCCGTCGCCGTCGAAGTCGCCGGTCGACTCGCTCATCGGCTCCTGCATGAAGCCGAACTGCTCCTCCGGGCCGTGCGGGGCGACGTACGGCGCGAACGCCGCCGTCAGCACGAACCCGACGACGACCAGCGCGCCCAGGAGCGCGAGCTTGTCCCGCTTCAGGACGCGGACGATCCGCTCGCGCGTCGTCGTGTACTCTTCGACCGCCTCTTCGGTGTGGTACTCGTCGGGGACCTCGCCCGGACCGAACTCGCCGGCGTGCCGCGCGAACTCCGGAGTACCCGCGTTCTTATCACTCATGACTGCTCTCCTCCGTATCGGATCCGCGGATCGATCGCCGTGTACGCGATGTCGACGAGTAGGTTCATGAAGACGAAGATGCCCGCGATGAGCAGGATCGTCATCTGCGTCACGGGGTAGTTGCGTTCGAGGATCGAGTTCACGAGGAGCCGACCCAGCCCCTGGATGCCGAAGACGATCTCCACGGTGACGCTCCCGCCGAGGATGAGCGCCAGCTGGATCCCCGCGATCGTGACGACCGGGATCAGCGCGTTCTGGAGCGCGTGCTTGTACAGTCGGATCCGCGAGCTAACCCCCTTCGCGACCGCCGTCCGCATGTACTGCTCGTCGAGCGTCTCGATGAGCGAGGACCGCATCATCCGCGTGACGCCCGCCGCGTACGGCAGCCCGACCGCGACGCCCGGGAGGAAGATGCTGCGCAGCCACGGGACGACCCCCTCCGAGATCGGGGTGTAGCCGACCACGGGGAACCACCCGAGCTGCACGCCGAAGACGATGGCCAGCAGGATGCCGACGAAGAACGCCGGCATCGAGATCCCGATGAACGCGCCGATCGTCGCGACGTAGTCCTGCAGCTGGTTCCGCTTCGTCGCCCCGATGATCCCGGCGGGGATCGCGACGGCGAGCCCGAGCACCACGCCGAAGGCGGCGATCGAGAGCGTCCGCGGGGCCGCCGCCGCGATGAGCCCCGCCACGGACTCGCTCGACGTGATGCTCTGTCCGAAGTCGCCGACCAGCATCTCCGAGAACCACTCGACGTACTGGACGTACAGCGGCTGGTCGAGGCCGAGTTCGGCGCGGAGGCTCGCGACCGCCTCCGGCGTCGCCTCCTGGCCGAGCATCGCCCGGACCGGCCCGCCCGGCACCGACCGCAGGCCGACGAACACCGTCGTCGCCACGAGCCACATCACGAAGAACGCGTGGCCGGTGCGCTTCGCTATGTACCGCCACATCACTCGTTCAGGTACACGGTGTGGAAGTTCCGGAGTCCGGAGAGGTGGTTGAACCCGCCCACCTCCTCGCGGACCCCGGCGATGTCGTCCTGGTGCACCAGGAAGGCGTGCGGGACGTCCGCGATGAGCGTGTCCTCGATCTCCCACAGCAGGTCACGACGCGCCTCGCGGTCGGTCTCGGCCCGCTGTTGGGCGAGCAGGTTGTGGACCTCCTCGTTCTCGTACCGGACCCAGTTCCAGACGCCCCCCTCGTCGGGCAGCCGGTAGAAGTTCCACAGCGACTGCTCCGGGTCAGGGTCGATGATGCTGCCGGCGATCGTGGTGTCGTAGTCGCCCTCCTCGTAGCGCGT
Source organism: Halorubrum rutilum (assembly GCF_024494565.1). The sequence continues at coordinate 61,645 of NZ_JANHDN010000002.1, read as the reverse complement.
CCAGTACGTCGAGCTGGTGACCTGCTCGATGTCGACGTCGAACCCGGCCTCGTTGAGCTGCTGGCGCATCGCCTCCGCCTCCCGGGTGCCGCCCTCGTTGGCCAGGATCGAGAAGCTGGCGCCGGCGGCCCCGGACTCTTCGAGCAGCTGCTGTCCCTCCTCGGGCGCGTAGTCCTGGTCGCCCGGCTTGTCCTCGCGCCAGACCCATCCGGTCCCCCTGTTCAGCACGCCCGTGTCGGGCAGCGCGTTGCCGAAGTACGCGGTCTCGACGAAGCGCTCGTTGTCGATGACCTTCGCGATACCGCGTCGCGCCTGGCGGTCGCCGAACGGCTCCCGCTCCTCGTTCATCGCGAGGCCGTACCAGTTGATGCCCGGCGCCACGTCGGTGTTGGCCTCGGCGTCGTTCCCGAGCTGGTCGAGGTTCTGTAAGGGGAGCAGGTTCGCGAACTGGATGTCCCCGCTCCGGAGGGCGTTCACGATGGAGGACGGCTCCGGGATCGGCTGGACATCGATACCGTCGAGGTAGGGGAGCTGATTGCCGTTCTCGTCGGTCTCGAAGTAGTCGTCGTAGGCGTCGAGCGTGACGCTGTTACCGACCTCGTGGCCCGTTACCTCGAACGGCCCGGTCCCGACCGGGGTGACGTTGTACTGGTCCGCGCCCATCTCCTCGATGGCCTCCTGACTGACGATGGTCGCCGCGCGGCCCGGGCCGCGGGTGAGGTACACCAGCGAGGTCACGTTGGGCTGCTCCCAGCGGATCGTCACCTCGTAGTCGCCGCCGACCTCGACGCCGCCCTCGTCGATCGGCTGGAGGCTCGACAGCTTCGACGCCGCCGGGGCCTCCTCCTCGATGGTCCGCCGGATCGTGTACTCCACGTCGTCCGCGCTGAACTCGGTCCCGTTGTGGAACGTGACGTCGTCCCGGAGGGTGAAGGTGAACGTCGCACCGCCGTCGGCGACCGACCAGTCCTCCGCGAGGTCGCCCTCGATCTGGAGGTCCGGCCCGAGCTTGGTCAGGCCGCTGAACACGTTCGCGGCCAGCTGGAAGTACTGGCCGACGCTGATGTACGGCGGGTCGAGCGTGTCGATGCTCCCGGTGAACCAGCCGGCCTGCAGCCGGCCGCCCGTGGAGATCTCCTGGCTCCCCGAGGAGCCGTCCGAGCCGTCCTCTCCGCCTCCGCCGTCGCCGCCGTCGCCCCCGTCTCCGCCGTCGCCGCCGCCGCCGGCGCAGCCCGCGAGGCCGCCCAGCCCCGCGGCGCTGAGCAGCGACAGCGTGGTTCGCCGGTCGACCACCGGGCCCTCGACGGCGTTCTCGAATTCGTTGTCATCGGGTGACATGGGAAACGGTACCGAGCGGATCCTGTTAATCCTGACGCCGGATATATCCGTATCTCACGGTCGTTAGCGCGCGTCGGCGGCCCGCGTGCGGTCGCGGCGTCACGGTCGCGTCGCTCCGCGTTCGCGACCCCGGGCGGTACCGGATCGGCGATCGGCTCGCGACCCCGCCGGTCGCTACGCCAGTCGCTCGTCGCGGAACGCCCGGATGACGTCCTGCCGGGCGATGATCCCGACGATCCGCCCGTCCCCGTCCACGACCGGAACCCGGTTGATGTCGGGGTCGTCGCCGGCGAGCAGGTCGAGCACGTCGTCGACCGCGGCGTCGGGGGTCACCGTCGCCACGCCGGTGCTCATCACGTCCGAGACCGGGCGGTCGGCGTTCCGGACCATGTCGACGCCCAGGTCGAGGTCGGCCCACGGCGGCTTCACCTGATAGGTGAGCGTGTCGACGAACGGCGGGAGCCCCACCGGGATCCACAGCGTCTCGTCGTCGGGCTCGAAGAGGTCGACGAGGTCCGACTCGGTGACGACGCCGACCACGCGGTCGTCCGCGTCGACGACGGGGAACCCGCTGAACTCGTACCGGGCGAACTTCCTGAACACGTCGGCGACGTCGTCGTCGGCGGCGACCGTCTTCACGTCGGTCTCCATCAGGTCACGGGCTTGCATACGGTCGCCGTCGCGGCCGGGGCCCCTAGGCGTTTCGACCGCGGCGTTCGGGGCGCGTAGCGACGGGGCGCGCGGCGACGCGGTGCACGGCGACGCGGTGCGCGGCGACGACCGCCGGGAAAGATACACCCCCGAGCCGCCCCGTGACCCGGGTATGACCCACGAGCTTCGGCCCCTCGAACGCGTGCGGCAGGCCGTGGCGAGCCTGCTCCACCTCCCGCTGTCCGCGGTCGGGCTGTACGCCGAGCGGGAGACGCCCCGCGACCAGTACGCGCTCACGCTCCGCGAGCCGTACCCGGCCGTCGAGGCGCGGCTCCACCGGCTCGGGTTCGTCCGCAACCTCGTCTCCTCGCTGAAGTTCCGCGACTACGCGACGCCCCCCGAGACGTCGGTCGCCAGCTGGGCGCGGTACCCGGAGGGGGCGCTCGGCAGCGACTCCCAGCTCCACCTCGCGCTGTTCGTCGGCCCGGACCGCTCGACGACCGACGTGTACGCCCACTGGGAGCCCTCGTGGATCCGCCACCCGATCCGCCACTACCGGGCGACCGACGTCGACGCCGAGGAGGGCGTCGAGCGCACCCGCGCGCTGTTCGAGCGGGAGGGGATCGGGTACGCCGTGGTGCCGGCCGACGAGCGCGTCGCTCCCGAGGCGGCGACGGAAGGAAGCCGAGGGGACTGAGCCTACTCCTCGGCGGCGTCGTGGCCGCGGTACTCCTTCAGGCGCGCTCGGGCGGAGGCGACCGCCTCGCGGGCCTCGCCCTCCGCGCGCTCCTCTAACCCCTTCAGGTCGGCCTGGATCCGGTCCAGCCGCGACGGCTCCGGCTCCTCCTCCTCGGCGCCCACGAGCTCCTTCACGCGGGCCTCGACGGGCTCCAGCTCCTCTTTCACGCCCGCCTTCGCGTGCTCCGCCGCGCGACCGAGGTAGTACCGTGCGTCTTCGAAGTGCTTGCTCATATCTGTCCTTTGGGTAGCGACGGATATATCCTTTGTGGCCGCGCAGAGGCGACAGGATTCTCGGACGGGGCTCGGGACGCGACGCGGCCGCTCGCCGCTCGACGGACCGGCGATACGCGTAACGCGGGGGCTACAAGAGCGTCAGTACGTGGGCGACTCCTCGGGCTCGCCGTCGCGCGCGTTCGCGACGCGACCGAGCGTGAACAGCAGGTCGGAGAGGCGGTTGAGGTAGGAGACGACCGTCTCGTTGATCGGCTCGGAGCGCGCGAGCTCGACGACCCGGCGCTCGGCGCGGCGGGTCACGGTCCGGGCGTGGTGGAGGCGCGCCCCCGACTCGCCCCCGCCGGGGAGGACGAACGAGGTCAGCGGCTCCAGCTCCTCGTCGAAGGCGTCGATCCGGTCTTCGAGGGCCTCGACGAGCTCGGGCTCGACCCGCGGGTCGTCGGGGTCCGGGTCCGGGTTCGCGAGGTCGGCCTGCACCACGTGGAGGTGGTTCTGCACCGTCGCCAACAGCTCGTCGAGGTCGTCGTGACCCGTCGGGCGCACGGTGCCGATCAGCGCGTTCGCCTCGTCGACGGTCCCGTACGCCTCGATCCGCGGGCTGGACTTCGACACCCGGCTCATGTCCCGGAGGTCGGTGTCGCCCTCGTCGCCGCGGCCGGTGTAGATCGTCATGCGAGCGTCCGGTCGACGTACTCCAGGATGTTCGCGCTCTCGGCCATCGTCACGCCGCGCTCCTCGTCGATCAGGACGGGGACGCCGCGCTGGCCGCTGACCCGCTTCACCGCGTCGCGGTCGGAGTGGAGGGCGTCCACCCACTCGGTCTCGTACTCGATCCCGGCCTCGTCGAGCGCGTCGGACACCTTCTCGCACCACGGACAGCCGTCGAGGGCGTAGAGTCGGATCGCCATACCGACCGATCGGCGCGCGGCGGCAAGAAGGTACGGCCTCGGCGACGGTCGGACGCGGACCCCGGGTGTGCGGTCGGACGCGGACCCCGGGTGTGCGGTCGGACGCGGACCCCGATGTGCGGTCGGACGCGAACCCCGGCCCGCGCGGTCGCTCGCGGCCCGAGACCTACAGCCCGTGGTACGACGCCATCCGCTCGCGGAACGCGGGCGGGATCGGCGCCGGTTCGCCAGTGTCGGGGTCGAGGCTGACGAGCGTCGCCTCGGCCTCGGTCACCACCGCGTCGCCGGCCCGCAGCTCGTGGGTCATCGCGACGCTGGAACGGCCGAGCTCGGCGACGTCGACGTCGACCGCGACGGTCCCGTCCGTCAGCTCGACCGGCCGGCGGAAGTCGAGCGAGAGCGACGCCAGCACCGTCGACACCCGCGAGAGGTCGGCGTCGAGGACGTCGCGGAAGTACTCGGTCCGGGCCTGTTCGAGGTACGTCGCGTAGACCGCGTTGTTGACGTGGCCCATCGCGTCGATGTCGCGGAACCGGACGTCGATCTCGGCCGTGTACGTGCTCATGACAGGTCGTCCGCGGGGAGGGGTTTGTAGGCGTCGGGATCGGTCGGCGGCGCGCGCGGGACGACCGACCGAGGCGGGGAAGGCGCCGTCAGTACAGGAGCTCGTCGTCGTTCTCGATCATGTACAGCGACCGGGCGGCGATGTTGACGGCGTGGTCGCCGACGCGTTCGAGGTCCCGGATCGTGAGGAGGAGCCGCGAGACGTTCCGCATCGTCGCTTCCACGTCCGCCTCCTCGCGGAGCTCGTCGCGCTCGATGAGGTCGCGGACGACCAGGTCGCTCGCGGCCTCGCAGGCGGCGTCCACCTCGTCGTCGGCCTCGGCGACGGCGTAACACAGCTCTGGGTCCGACTCTGCGTACGCCGCCATCGCCTCGTCGAGCATCGCCAGCGTGTCGTCGCCGATGCGCTGGACGTCGACGTCGGGGAACGCCTCGCGGTCGGCCCGCTTCGCGTACTCGCCGAGGTTCGTCGCCAGGTCCGCGATCCGTTCGAGGTCGGTGATGATCTTGAACGAGGCGGCGATGAACCGGAGGTCGCCCGCCACCGGCTGCTGGAGCGCGATGAGGTCGGTGCACTGCCCCTCCAGTTCGAGGTAGAGGTCGTTGATCTCGGCGTCGCCGGCGATGACCTCCTCGCCCAGCTCGCCGTCCTGCGTCTCCAGGGCGTCGAGGCCCATCCGGAGCCGCTCCGCGACGACCTCGCTCATGTAGAGCACGTCGTCGCGGATCGACTCCAGCTTCGACTGGTACTGTTCGCGTGGCATCGTGTTAGCGTATCCGCCTCACCGAACGTACAAAAACACGTCGGCGACCGACCGATCGGTTTTCCGCCCCTTCGACGCCGAAAAGAACCGGAACGGGCGGGGGACGCGACGAGGGCGAGAGGTGGGTGGCGCCGCTCAACGGCGCGTCCGCCGCGCAGCGGCACGTCCGGCGGCCGAGTGCCCGGCCCGCCGGTCGGGGCGTTCAGAACGATGTCTCGTCCGCTTCGGTGGCGGCGCTCCCGCGGTCGTCGTACCCCTTCCGCCCGACCGCGTCCTCCGGGAGCAGCGACGTGACGAACTCCTCCAGCTCGGCCTCGGACCGGAACGCCTCGGGCTCGTCGTCGACCACGCCGAGTATCTCCGAGAGCGGCATCGCCTCCCCGTTCGCGAACTCGACGGTTGCCTCGTCGCACTCCTCGACGACGGTGTCGAAGGCGACGGGGTACTGACGGTCACAGACGTCGTTCAACGCCGTTTCGACATCCATACCTAACGTTCGTGAGGAACTCCAAAAAGGCTGATGCCAAACGGGCTCGCCGGCGGTCCGACCGCCGCGACGCGGCCGTCGGCTTCGGGCGCCGGTCGGTTCCCGGGCCGCTCCCGCTCACCCGTCGCCGAGCAGCGTCGCCATCGCCTCCACCGCCTCGGGCTCGAACGACCCGACGGTCGTCGCCGCGGCGGCGCCCGCCGCGTTCCCGATCGCCGCCAGCTCGCGCAGGTCCGTGACGCCGTCGCCGCGCGCGGCGAGGACGGCGGCGGCGAAGGCGTCGCCGGCGCCGGCGGTCGTCGCGACCGCGACGCTCGGGGGGGTCACCGCGACCCGCTCCGTGATCGCCCCGTCGCCGACGCGGAACCCGACCGTCGCCGACGCGCCGTCCGTGAGGAACGCGACCACCGAGCCGCCCGCCGGGAGACACGCCGCGAGGCCCTCGGGGGTCTCCTCGACGCCCGCGACGGCGAGGTCGTCTGTCCCCGCGAACAGCAGGTCACAGTGCGGGAGGACCTCGCGCAGCGCCGCCCGGTACGCCGCCGGCCCGCGCCACTGGTTCTCGCGTCCGTTCAGGTCGAACGAGACGAGCGCGTCGCCCTCGGCGGCCGCCCGCGCGAGCCGCAGCACGTCGGCCCGGTTGACCGCGGTCGGCAGCGTGACGCCCTCCAGGTGGACCCGCTCGTGGCCGCCGACGAGCGACGCCGGGTCGTCGGGCGGGGTGAACCCGTAACAGCTCCCCTCGACCCAGGCGTCCCACCGGTCGCCGTCGGCCGTCGGCACGTACAGCGTCAGGGGCGACGCCGCGTCGACGGCCGCGACGCGATCCGTCCGCACCGGCCCCGCGTCGAGCCGCCGCGCGGCCAGCTCCCCGACGCGGTCGGTCCCCACGTTCGTCACCAGCGTGGCGCGCTCGTCGAGCGCGGCGAGCCACCGCGCGACGTTCGTCGCGGTCCCGCCCACGTGCCACTCGAAGCGACCCCCCGGCTCGGTCGGACCCCCGCCGACCGGGTACAGGTCGATCGTCGCGTCGCCGACGACGAGCGTCCCGTCCGAGCGGTCGCTCATCGGCTCACCGCCGGGACCCCGACCGCCGCGCGTTCGTTCGACGACATCGGCGGGGCTTCGTCCGCCAGAGGAATTAATTGAGGCGGTCCCGAGGTGAACACGTGACCGATCAGCAACCCTCTCGGTTCATCCTGGCGTCGGCCGCCGTCTGCGTCGTCACGTGCGCCGCGGTCGCGGTCCTCCCGCCCCTGCTCGGCTCGTCCAGCGCGTTCACCGGCAGCGTCAGTTCGAGCGCGGTCCTCGGGCTGGTGTTCGCGGCGCGGAACCTCCAGCTGCTGCGGGCCGCGGGGACGCCGAGCCTCCCGCCGGCCGTCCTGACGACGATCTTCGGCGGCTGGTTCATGTTCGCGCCCCTCCTGTACCCCGACGTCGGGTTCCTCCCGACCGCCGGCACCCAGCTCGGCGGGACGGTGATCGCGACGTTCGGCCTCTACGTGACGGTCGCGGGGATCACCGAGGAGTGAGCCTCGCGGGGTCGGCGTCGCCGTCGGACCGTGGGTCTATTGCGAACGCGGCCCAACTCCCGGTATGGCGGACGGACCCTCGGACGTCGACCTCAAGCACGACCTGACGGACGACGTCGCGCTGGTCACGGGCGCGACCCGCGGCATCGGCGCGGAGATCGCCGCGGAGCTCGTCGACCTCGGCGCGACCGTGTACGCCGGCGCGCGGGACCCGGACGACGTCACCGCGGCCGACCAGCGCGCGGTCCGCCTGGACGTGACCGACGACGACGAGATCGGGGCGGCGATCGACCGGATCCGCCGGGAGACGGGCTCGCTCGACGTCCTCGTGAACAACGCCGGCGTCTTCCCTCGGTCGGGACCGCTCCACGAGATGGACCCCGCCGACTTCGACCGGACGATGGCCGTCAACCTCCGCGGCCCGGTGATGGTGACCAGGCGCGCTCTGCCGCTGCTGTTGGAACGGTCCGGGAGCCGCGTCGTGACCCTCTCGTCCGGGCTCGGGCAGTTCACCGAGGGGCGGATGGGCGGCGACTACCCCGCCTACCGGCTCTCGAAGGTCGGCGTCGGGGGGTTGACCGCGTACCTCGACGGCGAGTACGGCGACCGGGGGCTCGTCGCGAACGCGGTCTCGCCCGGGTGGGTCCGCACGGACATGGGCGGCGAGGGCGCGCCGCGGTCGCCGTCGACGGGCGCCGAGACGCCCGTCTGGCTCTCGCGGTTCGCCCCGGGGAGCCCGGCGGGCCACCTCTGGAAAGACAGGGAACGGATCCCGTGGTAGCCGGGGCGCGGGAGTTGGCCCTAGAGGCAGCCGAGGGTTGGCCCTGAAGATTGTCGAGAGTCGGTCCCGAAGGGAGCCGGGCGCCGGTCCCGAATTATTCACCCGCAACGGCCGGTTGTGAGAACCGTTGCCTATTCACGTCCCGGACGCCGGCAGTGGCGTATGGCGATCGACCGCGTGACGGTCTCACTCGACGAGGACGCGAAGGGGGCGCTCGACGATCTCACGGAACGGACGGGACACGGACAGAGCGAGCTGTTCCGACGCGCGCTGACGTTCTACGCGGCGAACTACCAGGCGGCGACCACCGACGCGGGGACGAAGCTCGGCGACTACCACAAGATGCTCTCCGGCGGCGAGCACGTGCTGCTCGACGTGGACTTCCTCCACTGCTTCCTCGACTACGTCTCCGACAGCGACGACGAGCCGGACCCCGAGTTCCTGGCGAAGGCGGACCGGGTCTCGGAGTACCACGCCCACGAGTACGACGGCGAGTTCGAGTCGCTCGACGAGCTGCTCGAATGGCTCTCGCTGTGCGGGTTCCTGAGCGTGCGCCGGAGCGACGACGACCGGTATCACGTCGTGTTCCCCTCCGACCAGATCCGGTGGTTCATGACCCGGTTCATCGAGCGGAGCGCGGCGAACCTCCCCTTCGACCTCGCCATCGAGGAGGGGGTGACGAAGGTCCTCATCACGGAGACGAGGCCGGACGACTGAGCGCTCGCCGGGAGTCGGCGCGACGATGTTCGATCGTATGCGGCGTTCACACCGGTTCACACGAGGGCATCGGAACGGGCATCGCGTGTGAACTCCTCACAACCACATATTTATGCCGAGATACATATGCCACCCGTAACCATGCCGAATGATACCACGTTCGCGGACCGGATCGAGCGGCGTCGGTTCCTCCGCCTGAGCGGCGCGGCGGGCGCGGCCGCCCTGGCGGGGTGTAGCAGTCAGGAGGAGCTCCAGGGCGACGGCGGCGACGGCGGGTCGTCCGACGGCTCCGACGGCTCCGACTCGGGCGACGGTTCCGACTCCGAGGACGGCGACGACGGCGGATCGTCCGGCGGCGAGCCGATCGGCGTCGGCGTCGTGATCCCGTTCAGCGGCGACCTCAGCGACTTCGGCCAGCCGATGCTGAACGGCCTGCGGATGGCGCAGGAGGACATCAACGCGGCCGGCGGACCGCTCGGACGGGAGATCGAGCTGTTCGACGAGGACTCCGAGACGAGCTCGACCGCGGGCGTCAACGCGGCGAACTCCCTCGTGAACACGCAGGGCGTGCCGGCGCTGATCGGGGCGGTGTCGAGCGGCGTGACGATCAGCATCGCGCAGTCGGTGACGATCCCGAACGACGTCCTGCACATCACGTCCGCGTCGTCGTCGCCGACGATCAGCACGCTGGAGGACGACGACCTCGTGTTCCGGACGCGGACGAACGACCGGTTCATCGCGCAGGTCATGGCGCAGATCATCGAGGACGACGGCGCGGACTCCGCGGCCGTCCTCTACATTAACAACGACTTCGGGGCGGCGCTCGCGGACACGTTCGAGGAGACGTTCGGCGGGACGACGACGGCCACGGTCGGCTACGAGTCCGGGCAGTCGTCGTACCAGCAGGCGCTGTCCGAGCTGTACGCCGACGACCCGGAGTTCATCGCGTACGCCGGCTACCCGGAGAGCGGCACCACGATCCTGAACCAGTGGAACGAGGAGGGGTACGGCGGCAACTGGGTGCTCCACACCAGCCTCCTCTCGCAGGACTTCCTCAACAACGTCGGCGCGGAGATCCTCGACGGGATGTACGGCGTGCGGACGCTCCCGCCGACCGGCGACGCGACGAGCAGCTTCGAGTCGGACTACGCCGACGCGTACCCGGACGCCGACCTGTTCTCGCCGTACTCGTGGAACTCGTACGACGCGCTCGTCTCGTACGCCCTCGCGGTCCACCACGCCGGCACGACCGATCCGAACGCGGTCAAGGAGAGCATGCGGCCGGTCTCGAACCCCGACGGCGAAACCGTGAGCTACGCCGAGGTCGGCGACGGGTTCGACCTGATCGACGACGGCACGGCGATCGACTACTCGGGGCCGAGCGGCCAGGTGAACTACGACGAGAACGGCGACGTCGCCAGCGACATGGTCATCGTCCGGGTCGAGGACGGCGAGTTCGTCGACCAGGAGACGGTCCCGGCCGGCGAGCTGATCTGACGGTTTCGGGCCCCGTAGCCGCGTTACGGGACGCCCGAGCGCTCTCACACTCACACATGATTCGCAGCCACACTCCCACACTCACACATGATTCGCAGCCACACCGGAACGACCCGCGGCCACAGGCGACGCGCGCATCGACTCTCCCGCGGCGGGAGGACCGATGAGTAGCGACGGCGCCCGCGTCGGCGTCGACATCGGCGGCACGTTCACCGACCTCGTCACGGTCACGGACGGGACGCTCGACGTCACGAAGACATCGTCGACGCCCGACGCGCCCGAGGTCGGCGTGACGGAGGGACTCGAACAGACGCGGGAGGCGACCGGGATCCGATTCGACGACGTCGGGTTCTTCGCGCACGGGACGACGGTCGCGACGAACGCGGTGCTGGAGGGCGACTGGGCGGAGACCGCGCTGGTCACGACCGAGGGGTTCCGCGACGCCCTCGAGATCGGGCGGCAGGCGCGCCCCGACATCTACGACTTCCAGACGGAGAAGCCCCCGACCGTCGTGCCGCGACACCGCCGGTACGAGGTCCCGGAGCGGATGGACGAGCGGGGCGACGTCTCGACCCCGCTCGACGAGGCCGCCGTCCGCGACGTGGCGGAGCGGCTCGCGGCGGCGGACGTGTCGAGCGTCGCGGTCAGCCTCCTCTTCGCGTACGAGAACGACGCCCACGAGCGCCGCGTCCGGGAGATCCTGGAGTCCGAGGGCGTCGAGGCGTCGGTCTCGCTTTCGAGCGACGTGTTGCCCGAGATCCGCGAGTACGAGCGCACGCTGACGACGGCGCTCAACGCGGCGCTGAAACCGGTGATGGACCGGTACCTCGGGAACCTGGAGGCCGAGATCGCCGACCTCGGGGTCCGCCCCGACCTCGAGATCATGCAGTCGAACGGCGGGATCATCACCGCGGACGTCGCGCGGACCCGCCCGGTGAACACGCTGCTCTCGGGCCCGGCGGCCGGCGTGCAGGGCGCGAGCTACGTCGCCGGGCTGGCCGGCGTCGAGGACCTCATCACGATGGACATGGGCGGCACGTCGTGCGACGTCTCGCTCGTCGAGGGCGGCGACCCGATGGTCGCCACCGACGTCGAGGTCGGGGAGTACCCGGTGAACGTGCCGATGATCGACGTCCACACCGTCGGCGCCGGCGGCGGGTCGATCGCGTGGATCGACGACGGCGACGCGCTCCGCGTCGGGCCGCGGTCCGCGGGCGCCGAGCCGGGGCCGATCTGCTACGGCCGCGGCGGGACGCGCCCGACGATCACCGACGCGCAGCTCCTGTTGGGCCGCCTGAACCCGGACGCGTTCCTCACGGACGAGCTGTCGGTCGACGTCGACCGGGTCGAGGCGATCTTCGAGCGGGAGCTCGCCGACCCGCTCGACACGTCGGTCGAGGCCGCCGCGCAGGGGGTGCTCGACGTCGCGAACGCGAGCATGGAGCGCGCCCTGCGCGTGGTGTCGGTCGAGCGCGGCCACGACCCGCGCGACTTCGGGCTCGTCGCCTTCGGCGGGGCCGGGCCGCTTCACGCGACGGCGCTCGCGGCCGAGCTCGACGTCCCGCGGGTGCTCGTCCCGCGGACCGCCGGCGTGCTCTCGGCGCTCGGGCTGCTGATCAGCGACGTCCTCTACGACTACAGCACCTCCCGCGTCCGGAGCTGGGAGGCGGTCGACCCGAGCGACCTCCGGGAGACCTTCGACGAGTTCGTCTCGCGCGGCCGCGAGCAGCTGGAAGCGGAGGGCCTGGACGCGTCGCAGACGCAGTTCGAGCGGTCGGTCGACCTGCGGTACGCCGGGCAGTCCTTCGAGCTGTCCGTCCCGGTCCCGGAAGGACCGATCGACTCGGGGACCAAGGCGGCGATCCGCGACCGGTTCCACGACAGACATCGCCAGCGGTACGGCCACGCCTACGACGACGAACCGGTCGAGCTGGTCACGCTCCGCACCCGCGCCCGCGGCGTCGTCGAGACGCCGGACCTCCGACAGGACGCGGTCGAAGGGGACGTCGCCGGCGCGGTCGCGGAGGAGCGGCCGGTGCACTTCGACGGGGACGTGCGCGACACGCGCGTCTACCGGCGGGAGCGGCTCCCCACCGACGCCGAGTTCGCCGGGCCGGCGATCGTCGAGGGCGCGGAGAGCACGGTCGTCGTCCGCCCCGGCCAGACGGTCGCGGTGGACGAGTACGGCACCCTCGTCGTGGAGGTCGACCCATGAGCGACGAGACGGACCCGGACGTCGACCCCGTGACCCTCGAAGTGACGCGGAACGCGGCCGCGGCCGTCTGCGAGGAGATGAACGCGAACCTGATCCGCACGGGGTACTCGCCGAACATCAAGGAGCGCCGCGACTGCTCGTGCGCCCTGTTCGACGCGGACGCCGAGATGGTCGCCCAGGCGGAGAACATGCCCGTCCACCTCGGCTCCATGCCGTTCTCCGTCCGGGCCGCGGTCGACCGGTTCCCGCGCGAGTCGCTGGACCCCGGCGACGCGATACTGCTCAACGACCCGTTCTACGGCGGGGCGCACCTCCCGGACCTCACGCTCGTCACGCCGGTGTACCACGACGGCGAGCTCGTCGCGTTCACCGCGAACCGCGCGCACCACGCGGACGTCGGCGGGTCACGCGCCGGGAGCGTCTCCGCGGACTCGACCGAGATCTACCAGGAGGGGCTCCGGATCCCGCCGGTGAAGCTCTTCGAGGCGGGCGAACCGAACGAGGCCGTCTTCGAGATGGTCCTCTCGAACGTCCGGACGCCCGACGAGCGCCGGGGCGACCTCCGCGCGCAGGAGGCCGCGAACGAGACCGGCCGCCGGCGGTTCTCCGAGCTCGCCGAGCGGTACGGGGCCGACGAGCTGACGGTCGCGCTGGAGGAGATCAAAGACTACTCCGAGCGCCGGATGCGGTCGGAGATCGAGTCGCTGCCCGACGGGACGTACTCGTTCGCAGACGTGCTCGACGACGACGGCGCCGGGACCGTCGACCTCCCGATCGAGGTCGCGCTGACGGTCGACGGCGACGAGGTCCGCGTCGACTTCGCCGGGACCGCGGACCAGACCGCCGGCCCGGTCAACGCGGTGTTCGCCGTGACCGCGTCGGCGACCTACTACGCCGTTCGCTGCGTGACCGATCCGGAGATCCCGCCGAACCACGGCTGCTACCGTCCGGTCACGATCGACGCCCCCGAGGGGAGCCTCGTGAACCCGGACCCGCCCGCGGCCGTCGTCGGCGGGAACTTGGAGACGTCGCAGCGCGTGACGGACGTCGTGCTCGGGGCGTTCGCCGAGGTCGTCCCCGAGCGGGTCGTCGCGGGCTCGCAGGGGACGATGAACAACGTCACGTTCGGCGGGCGGGACCCGCGGTCGGACGAGCCGTACGCGTTCTACGAGACCCAGGGCGGCGGGTTCGGCGGCCGCGCCGGGAAGGACGGGCTGGACGGCGTGCACGTCCACATGTCGAACACGATGAACACGCCCGCGGAGGTGCTCGAAACGGCGTACCCGCTGCGCGTCGCGCGCTACGAGCTCCGGGAGGACTCGGGCGGCGCGGGCGAGTTCCGCGGCGGGCTCGGGCTGCGCCGCGACATCACCGTCAGGGACCACACGGCGACGTTCAGCCTCCTCGCCGACCGACAGACCCACCGGCCGTACGGGCTGTTCGGCGGCGGCGACGGCGAGTCCGGGAGCGCGGTCCGGATCGACCCCGACGGCGACGCAGCGCGCCTCCCGCAGAAGTCCACGCACGCGCTGCCGCCGGGGACGACGGTGAGCATCCGGACGCCCGGGGCCGGCGGGTACGGCGACCCGGCCGCCCGGTCGACGGCCGCGATCGAGCGCGACCTGCGCGCGGGGAAGCTCTCGGTCGAGCGGGCCAGAGCGGCGTACGGCGACGACGCGATCGACGAGGTCCTCGGGTCGGGACCCGACCCCGAGAAGGAGGGTGAGCGACCGGATGAATGACCCGAACCGACCCCCCGCTCGGCCTGCGCGTCGCGCCCCACCTCGCCGTCGTGAGCGTGGGCTACGTCATGTTCGGGTACGCCGGCGTTCCGGAGTTCTACCTGGGCCGGTACGAGATCGGCTACGCCTCGTTCGGCCTCATGCTCTCGGCGACGCTGCTCCCGTTCGTCCTAGTGCAGTGGCCGGCCAGCAGGCTCGTGAAGCGGACCGCGACGACCCGGCTGTTGATCGCCGCGACGGTCGCTCAGGCGGCGCTCGCCTCGACCGTGGACTTCGCCCCGACGTTCCCGGCGGCGCTCGGCCTCCGGTTCCTGTGGGGGCTCGGGGCCGGGCTGGTCCTCAGCGTCGGCGCCACGCACGTCGCCCGCCTCTACGACGGCGACGCCGCGAGCCGGCAGCAGGGCGTCTACGGCGGGATGCTGACGCTCGGCGGGGCGTTCGGCTTCCTGATCGCGCCCCGGCTCGCGGCCGCGACGAACGGGATCGGGATCCACGCGCTCGGCGCGCTCGGCGCGGTCCCCGCCGTCGGCGCGCTGTACCGGAACCGATCCGACCGACTGACCGCCCCGCCGAACGCGGCCTCCGGCGCCGCCGACGCGTCGGCGCTGACGGACCGGGTCGTGCTCCTCGCGTCGCTCTGCTACGTCGCCGCCATCGGGTCGTACCTGACGCTGTCGGCGTTCGTCACCGCGTACTTCGAGGACGTCGGGATCGGCGGGCCGCTGAACGCGCTCGTGCTCGGCGTCGCGACCCTCGGCCGGGCGGCCGGCGGGAGCGCCGTCGTCGGCCTCCCCGTCACCGATCCGAGGGTCATCGCGGGCGCGTCGACGGTCGCCGCGCTCGGGTTCGGGGCGCTCGCCGCGGCGCCGTCGGGCCCGCTCCGCGTCGGGCTGCCGGTGCTCGTCATGCTGGCGGTGTCGCTCCCGTTCGGCGCGATATACAACGTCGCCGCCGGCGCGACCGCCGCGGAGGGCAGCGCGCTGGCGACGGTCATCGCGATCGGCAACCTCGTCGCGCTCGCGTTACCGGCCGTCACGGGGTCCATCCGGGACGCCACGGGCGGGTACGAGGGCGCGTTCGCGCTGCTCGTCGGACTGAACGCGCTCGCGGTCGGCTCGGCGGTCCTCATCGCGCGAGCGCGCCGATGACGCGACGCTCGCTCTCACGCCGGACCCGTCCCGCCCGCGGAGGTGCCCGCCATGGTTAGCGCGGGCCTGCTGGACGCGACGGCACAGGGGCTGATAACCGGCGCCGTGATCGCCGGCGGGGCGCTGGGGCTCTCGCTGATCTACGACATCGCGGAGGTCCCGAACTTCGCCCACGGCGACATGATCACCGTCGGCGCGTACCTCGCGCTCGTCTTCAACAACCCCGCGGCGATCCCGTTCCTCCCGGCGTTCGGCTCCGTGCCGCTCCCGCTCGCCGCGGTCCTCGGAGTCGCGCTGGCGGGCGGCCTCGGCGCCGCGTACGAGCTGGCGATCTTCCGGAAGTTCCGACGCAGGGACGCGGACCTGATCACGATGGTGATCGTCTCGCTCGGGCTCGCGCTCGTGCTGCGGAACGCCGTGCTGTTCCTCGTCGGGTCGAAGAACATCCAGTATCAGACGCAGAGCGTCGTCACGACCGACTTCGACTTCCTGCTCACGCGGGGCGGCGTCACCGTCGTCACGACCCAGCGGCGGGCCGGCGAGCTCGTCACGACCGGCGAGTGGGGGTACCCGTGGTGGCTCGTCGTCGCCGGGCTGCTCGCCGCCGTCGCCGTCGGCTACGCGACCTTCGCGCTCTCCAGCGAGGACGACGACTTCACCGCGGTCCACCTCGTCCCGCCGCGGATCCTGGCCGCCGCCGGGAGCGTCGCCACCCTCCTCGTCGTCGGCGCGGTCGTCCGACTCGGCCCGCAGGGGACCGATTACCTCCTCGGCACCCGCGTCGGCCTGAACGTCAAGCACGTCACGATACTGGCGGTGGTCGTCGCGGCGATGTTCGTCCTGAACGTGCTTCTGAAGACGACCGACCTCGGCCGCGCGATGCGGGCGACCGCGGACAACACGGACCTCGCGGAGGTCCGCGGCGTCGACGCCGACAGGGTGCAGCTCGTCGTCTGGGTCGTCGCCGCGATGCTCGCCGCGCTCGCCGGGATCCTCACCGGATGGTTCGCGACGAACCTCACGCCGAACATGGGGTTCGCGCTCCTGCTGCCGATCTTCGCGGCCGTGATCCTCGGCGGGATCTCCTCCCCGTACGGGGCCGTCGCCGGCGCGATGATCATCGGCCTGAGCATGGACGTCGGCGTCTACCTGCTGCCGGCCGGCTCCTCGACGTACCGGGTGGCGATCGCGTTCGTCATCCTGATCGGCGTCCTGCTCGTCAGACCCGAGGGCATCTGGGGTGACGTCTGATGGCGGTCGCCGACTTCCTCATCACGCTCCTGACGTTCGTCGCGATCTACGGCCTGTTCGGCATCGGGCTGAACCTCAAGTTCGGGTTCACCGGCCTCATCGACTTCGGCCACGTCGCGTACTTCATGATCGGCGCCTACGTGACCGTGGTCCTGACGATGCCCGCCGGCCCCGCCGGATACGCCGGGATCGGCGGGTTCGCGCTCCCGGAGCTGTTCGGCGCGCTCGGCCCGCTCGGCGGCTTCCTCGGCTGGGCGCTCGGCGTGCTCGGCGGGATGGCCGCGGCGGCGCTCGTCTCGCTCGCGGTCGGGGTCCCCACGCTGCGGCTCCGCGAGGACTACCTCGCGATCACCGCGCTCGGGATCGCCACAATCCTCACGACCGTCGTGAACGACGAGGAGTGGCTGTTCAACGGCCCGTTCGGCATCAACACCGTTCACGCGCCGCTCCGCGACGTCTTCCCCGTCGGCCTCGGCGAGTTCACGCTGAACATGGCCGTCTTCGGCGCCCTGTCGCTCGCCGCGTTCGCCCTCTTCGGGTACTGGCTCGCGGGGGCGTTCCGACGACGGGGTCGCCGCGGGAGGCTCGTCCTCGCCGTCCTCGTCCCGCTCGTCGCTGTCTGGTACTTCGTCCTCCCGACGCTCGACGGCGGCACGGTCGCGCTCACCCGGAACGCGCTCTGGCTGTTCGACCCGACGGCCGGTCCGGAGGGCGGGATGGATTACGACCGGTTCGTCCTCCTGCTGTCGGTCGCGGCGCTCGCCGGGGGGTACTGGCTCGTGGAACGGACGATCAACAGCCCGTACGGCAGGGTCCTGCGAGCGGTCCGCGAGGACGAGGACGTCCCCAGGGCGCTCGGCAAGGAGACGTTCCGGTACAAGATCCAGGCGCTGATGCTCGGGTCGGCGCTCGCGGGGGCCGCGGGGGCGCTGTGGGCGGTCAACATCGGGTTCATCGCCCCGGACCAGTTCGCCGCGACGATCACGTTCTACGCCTTCACCGCCGTCATCGTCGGCGGCACCGCCAACAACAAGGGCGTGATCCTGGGCACCGCGTTCTTCTGGGGCGTCCGCAACGGGACGCGGTTCATCGACGTCCCGTCGCAGTACTCAATCCAGCTCGCGGCGGCCCGGCTCATGCTGATCGGCGTCGTGCTGATGGTTATCCTGTACTACCGCCCCGAGGGGCTCCTCGGCGAACAGGAGTACGACGTCCCGCTCCCGTCGTGGGACGCCTCCGGAGGGACCGACGATGACTGAAGGGAACACACCGACACCGACGACCGACGCGACGCCGACGGAGAGCCCGGCGGTCGGAGACGACCGCGACCCGATCCTCCGGGTCGAGAACCTCACTAAACGGTTCGGCGGCATCACCGCGCTCGACGGGGTCGATCTGACCGTCGATCCCGGGATCACCGGCCTCATCGGTCCGAACGGGGCCGGGAAGACGACCCTCTTCGACTGTCTCACGGGCTTTCACGAGCCGGACCAGGGCCGGGTCCGGCTCTACGACGCGGACGTCACCGGCGACGGGCCGCCGGCGGTCGCACAGCAGGGCATGGTCCGGACCTTCCAGATCCCCCGCGAACTGGCGGAGATGACCGTGTTCGAGAACCTGTTGCTCGCTCCGATGCACCAGCACGGCGAGCGGCTCCGCGGCGCGTGGACCCGGGGCGACCGGTTCGCCGAGGAGGAGCTGGCGGTCCGAGACCGCGCCCGCGAGATCGCCGCGTTCTTCGAGATCGACCACCTCCTCGACGAGCCCGCCGGCAGCCTCTCGGGCGGCCAGCGGAAGCTCCTCGAAATCGCCCGCGTGCTGCTGACCGATCCGGACATCGTGCTCCTCGACGAGCCGCTCGCCGGCGTGAATCCGACCCTCGAACGGAAGATCCTGGGTCGGATCGAGGATCTCGTCGACGACGGCTACTCGTTCCTCCTCATCGAACACGACATCGACCTCATCATGGACAACTGCGAGCGCGTGATCGTCATGCACCGGGGCGAGGTCCTGACGACGGGGTCCCCGGCGGACGTGCAATCGGACGAGCGCGTGATCGAGGCGTACCTCGGGGGTGACGACGTGTGACGGTGTTGGAACTCGACGGGCTGGACGCCGGCTACGGCGACCTGCAGATCCTCTCGGACGTCGACCTGACCGTCGACGACGGCGAGTACGTGACGATCGTCGGGCCGAACGGCGCGGGGAAGTCCACGGCGATGAAGGCCGTCCTCGGGCTGGTGACTCACATGGGCGGGTCGATCACGCTCAACGGGGAGTCCGTCGAGGGGATGGACACCAACGCGATCATCGAGCGCGGCGTGAGCTACGTGCCCCAGAGCGACAACCTGTTCCCGTCGATGACGGTCCGGGAGAACCTCCTCATGGGCGCGTTCAGCCTGCCGGAGGTCCCCGAGGACCGACTGGAGGACGTGCTCGACCGGTTCCCGATCCTGCGGGAGCGACAGCGGCAGCGCGCCGGGACGATGAGCGGAGGCCAACAGCAGATGCTCGCGATGGGGTCGGCGCTGATGGTCGATCCGGACGTCCTGCTGCTGGACGAGCCCTCCGCGGGGCTGGCTCCCGAGCTCGTCGAGGAGACGTTCGACCGGATCGACGAGATCAACGACGCCGGCACGGCCGTCCTCATGGTCGAGCAGAACGCGAAGCGAGCGCTGCGGCGCTGCGACCGCGGGTACGTCCTCGTCAACGGCGAGAACGCGTACGAGGGGCCGGGGACGGAGCTGCTGCACGACCCGGAGGTCCGCGAGCGGTTCCTCGGGGGGTGATCGGCGTCTCCTTCAGGACCGTCAGGAAAGCGGATGGGTTGGGGCGGATTCGAACCGCCGGCCTGCTCCGTGTGAAGGAGCCGTCATAACCTGGCTAGACCACCAACCCGCTCGTATCGAGGTACCCGACCTCCGGACTTAAGAGTTATCTTACGACGTTGCAACCGGAACCCAACGACTTCGGCCAATTACCGGTCCGAGAACGCGTGTCTCCGACCCCACATCCGGTCCGTCCGCACGGGGGCTGTGTCCTCCCGCTCGCGCCGAATCGACACCATTTAAGCCGCTATCGGTCCCCGTTCGAGACGGATGAAACTACACGAACATCAGGCGAAGACCATCTTCGCGGACGCCGGGATCCCGGTGCCGGACTCCCGGCTCGCGACGACCGTCGAGGAGGCCCTCGACGCCGTCGACGAGATCGGCTACCCCGCGGCGATCAAAGCGCAGGTCCACGTGGGCGGCCGCGGCAAGGCCGGCGGCATCAAGATCGCGACCGACCGCGACGAGGCCGAGCGGTACGCCGAGGAGATCCTCGGGATGGACCTCAAGGGCTACACGGTCGACTCGGTGCTCGTCGAGGCCGGCGTCGACTTCGTGGACGAGCTGTACGTCGGCGTCACGATGGACCGCGGCGCGGGCGAGCCGGTCCTGATGGTGTCGACCGAGGGCGGCGTCAACATCGAGGAGGTTGCCGAGGAGACCCCCGATGCGATCGCGCGCGAGCACGTCGACCCCGCGTTCGGCCTCCACCCGTACCAGGCCCGGAAGGTCGTCTACGAGGCCGGCGTCGACGCCGACGTCGCGCTCGACGTCGCCTCGATCCTCTCGACGCTGTACGACCTCTACGAGTCGAACGACGCCTCCGAGATCGAGGTCAACCCCGTCATGATCACGGGCGACCGCGACGTCGTCGCGGCGGACGCCGTGATGAACATCGACGAGGACGCGCTGTTCCGCCAGCCCGACCTCGCGGAGATGGCCGAGGCGTCCTACGAGGACGACCTCGAACGCAAGGCCGGCGAGTACGGCTTCGACTACGTCCGCCTCTCGGGCAACGTCGGCATCATCGGGAACGGCGCCGGGCTCGTGATGACGACGCTCGACCTGGTCGACTACTACGGCGGCAAGCCCGCCAACTTCCTCGACATCGGCGGCGGCGCGAAGGCCGAGCGCGTCACGCAGGCGCTCGACATGGTCTTCTCCGACCCCAACGTCGACAGCGTCGTCTTCAACATCTTCGGCGGGATCACCCGCGGCGACGAGGTCGCCAAGGGGATCAACGAGGCGCTCGCGGAGTTCGACGAGATCCCGAAGCCGGTCGTCGTCCGGCTCGCCGGGACCAACGCCGAGGAGGGGATGGAGATCTTGAACACCGACCTGATCGAGGTCGAGGAGACGCTGGAGGCGGCGGTCCAGCGTGCGGTGAAGAACGCCGAGGAGGTGACCCAATGAGCATTTTCGTCGACGACGACACCAGGGTGGTAGTCCAGGGGATCACCGGCGGGGAAGGGAAGTTCCACGCCGGCCAGATGATCGAGTACGGCACGAACGTCGTCGCCGGCGCGGTGCCCGGCAAGGGCGGCCAGGAGGTCGCCGGCGTCCCCGTCTACGACACGGTCGACGAAGCCGTGGAGGCCGAAGACGCCGACGCGTCCGTCATCTTCGTTCCGCCGGCGTTCGCGGGCGACGCGATCTTCGAGGCGCTCGACACCGACCTCGACCTCGCCGTCGCGATCACCGAGGGGATCCCGACCCAGGACATGGCGAAGGTGAACAAGCGCCTTTCGGAGACCGACACGCGGCTGCTCGGCCCGAACTGCCCGGGGATCATCACGCCCGGCGAGGCGAAGCTCGGCATCCTGCCCGGCAACATCTTCGCCGACGGCAACGTGGGGCTCGTCTCCCGCTCCGGCACCCTCACCTACCAGGTCGTCGACAACCTCACCGAGCGCGGCATCGGGCAGACGACCGCCATCGGCATCGGCGGCGACCCGATCATCGGGACCTCGTTCGTCGACGCGCTAGAGGCGTTCGAGGCCGACCCGGAGACCGACGCGGTCGTGATGTGCGGCGAGATCGGCGGGGAGGACGAGGAGCAGGCCGCGAGGTTCATCGGCGAGCACATGGACACGCCGGTCACGGGCTTCATCGCCGGGCGCACGGCGCCGCCGGGCAAGCGGATGGGCCACGCGGGCGCCATCGTCTCCGGCTCCGGCACGGGCACCGCGCAGTCGAAGATCGACGCGCTCAACGACGCGGGCGTCCCCGTCGGCGACACCCCCGAAGAGGTCGCCGACCACGTCGAGGACTTCCTGTAGTCGGCGACCCCCGGGGCGTCGGGATGCCCGAGAGGGACCGACGCCGCCTCGCTCCGACCCGGGGCGTTCCGGTTCTCAGTCCTGGTCATCGGAGCGTAAGGTAAAATTACCGGTGGCGTGACGGGCACCCATGGACACCGCTTCCGGGGACGCCGACTCGGGGGGCGCCGGCGACTCCCCCGAGGCCGACGCCTTCCGCGGATCCGATCCGGCCGGCGGCGGTTCCCGACGGGTGCTCTTCGTCGACGACGAGCCCGGCGCCGCCGACCTCGCGGCGACCCACGTCGAGCGGCTGGTCGAGGGGATCGAGACGGTCACGTTCACCGCCCCCGACGAGGCGCTCGCGGCGGTCGAGACGGACCGCGTCGACTGCGTCGTCAGCGACTTCGACATGCCCGGCAGCGACGGGCTCGAACTGCTCACCGACGTCCGCGCGGTCGACCCCGGGATCCCGTTCGTGCTGTTCACGGGGAAGGGGTCCGAGGAGATCGCCAGCGAGGCGATCTCCGCGGGCGTGACGGACTACCTCCAGAAGGGCGCCGGCCGGGACCGGTACGAGATGCTCGCGAACAGCGTCGCGAACGCGCTGGAGCGACGCCGGGCCGAGCGGGACCTCCGCGAGGTGAACGCGAAGGTGACCGCGCTCCACGAGTTCGCGACGGACGTCGCCGCCTGCGACCGCGTCGACGACGTGTTCGAGCGGACCGTCGCCGCCGCGGAGGGCGTCCTGGAGTTCGACCGGTGCGTCACGGCCCGCCGCGAGGGGGACCTGCTCGTCCCCGCGGCGCTCTCGGAGAGCGTCACCGACGACGAGGTCCGGGCGTTCGAGGTCGGCGAGGGGGTCGTCGGCACCACGGCGGCCGAGGGGCGGACGATGGTCGTCGACAACGTCAGCGTCGACCCCGCCGACCCGGACCAGTTGGAGGACCCGGAGAACTGCGACCGCCCGGGCGCGGGTCCCTCCGGCGACTCCGACCGCCTCGGCGACCCCGACCGACTCGACGGCTCTGACCCCTTCGACGGCTCTGACCCCTTCGACGGCTCTGACCCCTTCGACGGCTCTGACCCCTTCGACGGCTCCGACCCCTTCGACGGCTCCGACCCTCTCGACGACCCCGACCGGGCCGACGGGAGCGCGGTCGCCGACCCGGTCGCCGACGACGTCCGGTCGGCGATCAGCGTCCCGATCGGATCGTACGGCGTGGTACAGGCCGTCTCGGACGGATACGCCGCATTCGACGACGGCGACATCGAGTTCGCGGAGCTGCTGGCCGCCCACGCGGCCGACGCGATCGACCAGATCGAGACGGAGAACGCCCTGCGGGCCGAGCGCGACCGGCTGACGGCGCTGTTCGACGACCTCCCGCTGCCGGCCGCGAGGACGGTCGCGCTCGGCGACGGCGAGCGTCGCCTCGACGCCACGAACGAGGCGTTCGAGCGGACGTTCGGCTACTCGACGGCCGACCACGGCTACCGCGAGATCCGCGAGGGGATCGTTCTGGAGGACGCCGACCCCCCCGATCCCGAGGCGATCCTCGACGCGGAGGAGACGCCCCGCCTCGAAGTGCGCCGCCGCACGACCGACGGGATCAGGGACTTCATCCTGCACGTGATCCCCGTGCGACGCCCGGAGGAGACGGTCGTCTACAGCGTCTACGCCGACATCGGCGAGCAGAAGCGGGTCGAGCGGACGCTCCGCCGCCTCCACGAGACGACCCGCGAGATGTTCCGCGGCGAGGACCGCGAGGAGATCGCCGAGCTCGCGACGCGGGCCGCGATCGACATCCTCGAGTTCCCGAGCAGCGGCGTCCGGCTGTACGACCCCGACGCGGGGAAGCTGCTGCCGACCGCCATCAGCGAGGAGGCGACCGCCGCGCTGGGCGAGCGCCCCGCGTTCGGCCCGGGCGACGGTCGGATATGGGAGGCGTTCGAGACCGGCGAGCCGATCCGCGTCGACGACCTCGACGACGTCGACACCCCGGTCGGCTACGGCGACCACCGGAGCCTGCTCGTCGTCCCGCTCGGCGACCACGGGGTGATGCCGCTCGGCTCGCGCGAACCGGGGTTCTTCGACGACACGGCGACGCAGCTGGCGCGGGTGTTGGCGGCCAACGTCACCGTGGCGCTCGACGGCGCCGAGCGCACGGCGCAGCTCCGGGACCGCGACGACGCGCTCCAGCGCGAGATCGACCGACTGGAGAAGTTCGCCGGGCTCGTCTCCCACGACCTGCGGAGCCCGCTCAACGTCGCGGCCGGCCGGCTCGAACTCGTGCGGGAGTCCGTCGACGACCCGGACGCGCTCGACGAGATCGACCGCGTCGGCGACGCCCACGACCGGATGAGCCAGCTCATCGACGACCTCCTGGCGCTGGCGCGGCAGGGCCGGACCGTCGACGACCTCGAGTCGGTCGACCTCCCCGAGGCGGCGGCGACCGCGTGGCGCACCGTCGACACCGCCGGCGCGGCGCTCGACGCGCCCGACGGTTCCGTCGCGGTCGACGCCGACCCGGAGCGCCTGCGGACGCTCCTGGAGAACCTGTTCGCGAACAGCGTGGAGCACGGTTCCACTAGCAGTCGGGCGGTACCCGACGACAGCGTGGAGCACGGCTCCACTGACAGCCGGACGAAGTCCGGCGACAGCGTGGAACACGGTTCCACTGGCAGTCGGGCGGAGCCCGACGACGACGCGGCCGACGCCGGCCGCGAAGTCACCGTCACGGTCGGCGCGCTCCCGGACGGGTTCTTCGTCGCGGACGACGGGGACGGGTTCGACGTCGACCCCGAGGAGGCGCTCGAATACGGGACCTCGAACGACCCGCGCGGCACCGGGTTCGGGCTCGCGATCGTCCGCGAGATCGCGGCCGCGCACGGCTGGACGCTCACGATCGACGACGCGGACGGGGCGCGGTTCGAGTTCCGCACGGACGACTGACGGCCCGTCGCGACGACGTGGTATATAAAATAACGGGGAGCTGTGCGGTGCGGGTACACACCCGGGCCACGGTTATGCCCGACTCGCCCGTGTAGACGAGGTATGGACGACAGTGCCCGCGAGCTGCTCGAGCCGCTCCCGCCGAGCGCCAAACTGGTCTACTACGTCCTCGACGAGGAGGGCCGGTTCGACCAGACCGGGCTCGCCGAGGAGACGCGCCTCTCCACCAGAACCGTCCGCTTCGCGGTCGAGAAGCTCACCGAGGTCGGGCTCGTCGAGGAGGGGCTCTGTCCCCGCGACGCCCGCCGGTCGGTGTACGCCCCGGTCCCCGAGTCGGAGCGCTCGGGCGACGCCGAGCCCGAGGCCGCCTCGGAGCCCGACGCCGAGGCCCCCACGGCGGCCGCGGTCGCCGAGGACTGACGGCGGTCGCCGTCGACCTGGCCGGATCCGCTCCTTTTACATCCGATCCGCTCCCGGCCCGCCCCCGATCCGTCGCGCTTTTGCCCGCGGGACCGGTAGTGGGCCCACTCGATGGCGACGTATCACATCGAAACCTACGGCTGCAGTTCGAACCGGGGTGAGAGCCGGGAGATAGAGCGCGCGCTCCGCGACGGCGGCCACCGCCCGGCGGACGGCCCGGAGGACGCCGACGTCGCCATCCTCAACACCTGCACGGTCGTCGAGAAGACGGAGCGGAACATGCTCCGGCGCGCCGAGGAGCTCCAGGAGACGGCGGCCGACCTCGTCGTCACCGGCTGCATGGCGCTCGCGCAGGGCGAGGCCTTCGAGGAGGCCGGGATCGACGCCGAGATCCTCCACTGGGACGAGGTGCCGACGTACGCGCTCAACGGCGAGTGCCCGACGACCACGCCCGACGCCGAGCCCGTCCTCGACGGCGTCGTCGGGCTCCTCCCCATCGCTCGCGGCTGCATGAGCAACTGCTCGTACTGCATCACGAAGTTCGCGACCGGGCGGGTCGACTCCCCGCCGGTCGAGGAGAACGTCGAGAAGGCCCGCGCGCTGGTCCACGCCGGCGCGAAGGAGATCCGCGTCACGGGACAGGACACCGGCGTCTACGGCTGGGACGACGGGGATCGGAAGCTCCCCGAACTGCTCGACCGCATCTGCGACATCGACGGCGAGTTCCGGGTCCGGCTCGGGATGGCGAACCCCGGCGGCATCCACGGGATCCACGAGGAGCTGGCCGACGTGTTCGCCGCGAACGAGGAGCTGTACGACTTCATCCACGCGCCGGTCCAGTCCGGCTCCGACGACGTGCTCGAAGACATGCGCCGACAGCACCGCGTCGAGAAGTTCCGCGAGGTCGTCGCGACGTTCGACGACCGGCTCGACCACTGGACGCTCTCGACCGACTTCATCGTCGGCTTCCCCACCGAGGACGAGACCGACCACGAGCGGTCGATGGACCTGCTCGCCGAGGTCCGCCCGGAGAAGATCAACGTCACGCGCTTCTCGAAGCGCCCCGGCACCGACGCCGCCGACATGAAGGGACTCGGCGGCACAGTGAAAAAGGAGCGCTCGAAGGCGATGTCCGAGCTGAAGATGGAGGTCGTCGGCGAGGCGTACGAGTCGATGGTCGGCGAGACGTTCGAGGTGCTCGTCGTTGAGGAGGGCACCGGCGACTCCGTGAAGTGCCGCGACTCCGCGTACCGCCAGATCATCGTGCGGAACGCGACCGAACGCGGGGTCGACGTGGGCGACTTCCTGGACGTCGAGGTGACCGGCCACAACACCGTCTACGCGTTCGGCGATCCGGTCGACGAGGCGGGGTCCGGCCCCGCCGGCGTCGAGGACGCGGGAGCGGTCCTGGGCGACGACTGACCGAGCGACAAGCGAACGGAGCCCCCGCCGAACGCGCCGCTCACGTCTCCGCGTAGATCATCTCGATCTCGTCGGCGAACCGGTCGAGGATGTTCCGCCGCTTCTTCTTCATCGTCGGCGTGAGCAGGTCGTTCGCCTCCGTGAACTCCTCCTCGACGAGCCGGAAGCGCTTGATCCGCTCGTACGGCTCGAACCCCTCGTTGACGCGGTCGACCTCCGCCCGTATCCGTCCGCGGACCCGCTCGTCGCGGCAGACTGCCTTCCGATCGTCGGGGAGGTCGACGCCCCGCGCGTCCGCCCACGCCGCCACCCGCTCGAAGTTCGGGACGATGAGCGCGGAGATGAACTTCCGGCCGTCGCCGAGCACGACGCACCCCTCGACGAACTCGTTCGCGGCGAACCGGTCCTCGATCGGCCCCGGCGCGACGTTCTTCCCGGTCGAGAGCACGAGCAGCTGCTTAGCGCGCTCGCGGAAGGCGACGTACCCGTCCGGACGGAGCCGGACGACGTCGCCAGTGCGGAACCACGGCGCGTCCGGGTCGCCGCCGCGCTCCTCCGGCGGCGTGCCCGCGAGGGCGACCCCCTCGGGAAGCCGGTCGGGCTCGGTGAACGCCTCGGCGGTCGCCTCCGGCCGCTCCCAGTAGCCGTCGGTCACCTGCGGGCCGCGCGCGAGCAGCTCGCCCGTCTCGCCCGCGAGGTCGGCGGTCGCCTCGCCGACGACCGTCCCGTCGACCGCGATCTCGGTGTCGGCGACCGGCGGACCGATGGTGCCGACCTTCGGCGCCTCCGGGGGATTGACGCTGATGACGGGCGAGGTCTCCGTGAGCCCGTACCCCTCCAGTATCGGGAGGTCCATGGCGTGGTACAGCGCGCACAGCTCGGCGGACAGCGACCCGCCGCCCGAGATGAAGAAGTCGACGTTCCCGCCGAGCGCCTCCCGGACCGACGAGAACACCAGCCGGTCGGCGACCGCGCGCTTCGCGTCGAGCAGGGCGCCCGGGTCGTCGGCCTCGTGGTGGGCTCGCCCGACCGCGACCGCCCACTCGAAGACCCGCTCTTTCACCGCCGACTCGCCCGCCTGCTCGCGGATCGCGTCGTACAGCTTCTCGTAGACGCGCGGGACGCTCGTGGTCGTCGTCGGCCGCACCAGCCCGAAGTCCTCGCGGAGCGTGTCCGGGCTCTCGGCGTACCCGACCGTCGCGCCCGCCGCGAACATCATGTAGTGGCCGGCCAGCCGCTCGAAGACGTGCGCGAGCGGGAGGAAGGATAGCGTCGTCGACTCGGCGGAGATCCCCGGCACGCCGGGGTCGCGGTCCGGGCGGTCCGCGAACCGTCGGTAACACTGGGTGACGTTGGCTCGGAAGTTCGCGTGAGTGAGCCGGACGCCCTTCGGCCTCCCGGTCGTCCCGGAGGTGTAGATGAGGCTCGCGAGGTCGTCGACGTCGGTCGAATTAAGCCACCCCTCGTAGGCCGCCTCGTCGAACGCGTCGGCGCCGAGCGCGTGGAGCTCGCCGAGGGTGTACACGTCGTCGGCGCCGAGGGCGGTATCGACATCGTCGCCGTCGCCGCCGAAGTCGACCTCCCCTACGTCGACGTCGTCGAACGAGACGACCGCGTCGAGGTCGCGCGAGAGCTCGCCGGCGACGGCGAGCACCTCGTCGAGGAGCTCGCGGTCCCCGACGACGACGACCGTCGCGCCGGGGTCCTCCAGCAGGTACCGGACCTGGTCCGACGACGAGGAGGCGTAGACGGTCGTCACGACCGCGCCCGCGGCCAGCGCCGCGAAGTCGGTCTGGGCCCACTCCATCCGCGTCTCCGCGTAGAGGGCGACCCGGGTGCCGCCGTCGACGCCGAGCTCGCGGAACCCCGCGGCGAGCCGGCGGACGAGACCGCGCATCTCGGCGTAGGTGACGTCGGCGTACTCGCCGTTGAGCGCGGCCGGGAGGACACCCTCCGCGACCAGCGACCGGTCGTAGGGTCCGCCCTTATACCGCTGAGCGGTCCGGTCGGCGTTGCGCTCGGCGGACCGCTCGAAGGTGCGCGGAAGCGTCTCGCGGGCGACGACCTCGTCCGCGAACGCCCGCTCCGCCTCCCGCCAGTGCATACCCCTCCGACCCGCCGGAACGGTATAAACGGTCTGGTCGTTTCGAATTTACGTCGGGGTGCCGGAACGCGAGGGTTTAATCCCGGGAGGGGGCGAGGGACCCCTGTGGACCCCGACCGGATCCCCGCCGAGTTCCCCGCCCCGAGCTTCCGCGGCGCGCAGGAGCGCGCGCTCGCGGACATCCGCGACGCGTTCGCCGCCGGCAACGACGTGGTGCTGGTGCGCGCGCCGACGGGCAGCGGGAAGTCGCTGCTCGCGCGAGCGGTGATGGGCGCGGCGGCGACGGTCGACGAGACGGCGCCGAGCGAGGCGACGGGCGCCTACTACACGACGCCGCAGGTGTCGCAGATCGACGACGTGGAGGCCGACGACCTGCTCGACGACCTGGCGGTCATTCGGGGGAAGTCGAACTACGACTGCATCCTTCCGGGCGAGCACGACACGCCGGTGAACCGCGCGCCCTGCGCGCGGGAGCAGGGGTTCGACTGCTCCGTGAAACACCGGTGCCCGTACTTCTCCGACCGCGCGATCGCCTCCGGAAACCGCTACGCCGCATTGACGTTAGCCTACTTCATGCGCACCGCCGGCTCCGAGGTGTTCCGGAAGCGCGACGTCGTCGTGATCGACGAGGCGCACGGGCTCGCGGAGTGGGCGGAGATGTACGCGACGATCGAGCTCTCCCCCGAGCGCGTCCCCGTCTGGGACGACGTGAGCGTTCCCGACGTCGAGGCCGACGCCGGCCCGGAGGCGGACGCGCTCAACCGCACCGCCCGCTTCGTCGCCTCCCTCCGCGACGTCGCGAAGCGCGCGCGAGACGAGCTGACCGGGCGGCCCGAGCTCGACCGCGAGGAGGTCGCGCGCCGCGACCGCCTGCAGGAGCTGATCGGCGAGCTCGGCTGGTTCCTGGAGGACTACCGCGACCTCGACTCGCCGACGACGTGGGTCGTCGACCAGTCCGGCGGCGAGGGGTCGCCGCTCGCGATCAAGCCGCTGGACCCGGCCCGCTACCTCCGCCACACGGTGTGGGACCGCGGGAACCGCTTCGCGCTGCTGTCCGCCACCATCCTCTCGAAGGAGGCGTTCTGCCGCGGGATCGGCCTCGACCCCGCCGACGTCGCGCTCGTCGACGTCCCCCACACGTTCCCGCTGGAACACCGCCCGCTGTACGACGTGACGCGGGGGTCGATGACATACGAGGACCGCGACGAGACGGTGCCGGAGATCGCCCGCCTGATCGTCCGGCTGATGGCCGAACACCCGGACGAGAAGGGACTGATCCACGCCCACTCGTACGACATCGCCGGGCGGATCACCGAGCTGCTGGGCGAGTTCGGCGTCGCCGCGCGGGTCAGGCGGCACGGCCGGGAGAACCGGGACGCCGAGCTGTCGGCGTGGAAGGCGAGCGACGACCCGGAGGTGTTCGTCTCCGTGAAGATGGAGGAGGCGCTGGACCTGAACGGCGATCTGTGCCGCTGGCAGGTGGTGTGTAAGGCCCCGTACCGCAACACGAACGACTCCCGCGTCGCCCGCCGGCTCGCCGACGACCAGTGGGCGTGGTACCACCGGACCGCGCTCCGGACCGTGATACAGGCGTGCGGCCGCGTCGTTCGGTCGCCGGACGACCACGGCGCGACGTACCTCGCGGACGACTCCCTGCTGGACCTCTTCGACCGGGCGCGGGCCGACACGCCGCCGTGGTTCCGCGACCAGATCGACGCGATGACGACGCCCGACCTCCCCGACTTCGACCCCGCCGCCGCGCTCGCCGGGATCGACGCCGACCCGTCCGGTCCCTCGCGGGCGGGACGGGAGCACGCGGGTAGTGCCGGGACCGCCTCGGGGCGCGGCGGCTCCGCTTCCGGGGGATCCGGGGACACGGCGAACAGCGGGACGGAGACGACGAGTGCGAGCCTCGGGACCGGAGCCGGCGGCGACGCCGACGGGACGCGGACGCGCTCAGAGACCGACGCCGACCGGCGCGAGGACCACCCGCTCTCCGACGTCTGGGGCGACAGCTGAATCGGTGCGGCGGTCGCGTCGCGGTTCGCTCGCGGCGTCTCGCGAGGCGACGCGCCGGCCGCGTCACAGAGGCGGCGCCTACAGCACCGAGATGCCCCAGGCGGCCATGGAGCTCACCATGAGGAACGCGAAGAACAGCGCGAAGATCTGTTGTCTGTCCATACCCCTCCTGCGCCACAGAGCGACATAATTCCTGCGGGCCGTCGTCGGTAGTGGTTATACGCCACCGATCTGATCGTCCGTCAATATATATCGTATAAGGTGTATCAGGAACCTCAATCAATTAGTAACCTTCATAAACCTTCACGGGCCTATCGTAGGTATGGCAACGAAGGGCCTCCGGAGCGCGCTGACGCTGTACGGTGCGAGAACGCTGACACTCTCCCAGGCGGCCGCGCAGGCGGGGCTTGGCGAGGCCGAGTTCGTCGACCAGCTGGAGCGCCGCGGCATCGACGTGACCGACGCCGAGCGCGCCGCCGCGCTCGGAGAGGAGCGGTCCGTCCACGCCGACTGATCGGAAGCGACGCGCGGAGTCGCGGGGTTTGACCGTTCGGATCTGATTTTCTGCCGTTTCACAGCGCTATCCTCGTCGGGACGTCGGTCACCGAACGTCGCTCCTCGATCGAGAGCGGGGTACGCGCGTCGGCACGGTTGCTCGGTCGTTTAGACGCCGGATCGGGGTGTCGCGGTCGGTAATTTATAAGCGGTCGGCGGCTCCGCGGCGAACACCGCCAAAAGCCCCAGCCGCTCGGCTGTACGTTATTGCTGATCCTGCGGCGAACACCGCCAAAAGCCCCCGCCTCCCGGCTGCCCCTTCGATTCCCGCTCGACCGCCCCGCACCGCAGCCTCGCACCTCCCCAGCCTCGCCGCGGTCGCCGACGGCGACCGCGGGCTCCCTCGCGCGGTGCTGCTCGCGGGCCGATGGCCCGCTCGCAGGCACGCGCCACCGCACCGTATCTCCATAACTCGATGTCGCAGTCGCTCGGGGGTCTACATACCGGTGCACCGCGGACGGGCTACTCTTCGGGGACGAGGTGCACCTCGCCCTCGTGTTCGAACGCGAGGACGCTGTCGGCCTCGCCGTCGACGAACTCGGGGTTCGGCACCGTCTTCGCCTCGTAGGTGACCGGGTCGAGCACCTGGATCGCGTTCTCGTCTTCCACCGTCACCACCGTCGTCTCCGCGGCGTCGTCCCGAGTCCCGAGCCGGGCCGCGTCGGGCGCCGCCCCGTCCGCGAACTCGGAGGCGTACTCGGCGCCCGTGGCGAGGCGGACGCCCTGCAGGCGCCCGGAGACGCCCGTGACCAAGACGGGACCGTCGCCGTCCTCGGGGTCGATGATCTCGCCCTCTGCGTACCGGGGGAGCCGGACCGCGAACGTCACGCGGTACACCTCGTTGCCGTCGCCGTCCTCGGTGACGAGCGTCGGGTACGACTCGAAGCTCCCGCCGAGCGCGTCGGTGATCCGCGTCGCGACGTTCTGCGCGAGCCGGTTCGAGGAGAGCTTGATATCGGGGCCGTCGTCGGTCTCGTTCACCTCCGTGACGAACGCCTCGCGGTCGCCGTCGGCCTCCTGGGCCGCGACGTACGACTCGGCGATGTCGAGCGCCTCGACGCGCTCTGCGGGCGTCAGGTCGCGCTCGTCCGCGCGCACCTGCACGGTGCCGGCGTAGTAGCCGCCGGCGATCCGCCCGCAGCGGTCGCAGGTCCCCCGCGATATCTTCACCGGGACCGTGACCTCCGCGGACCGGAGCGTCCCGCGGACGACGCCCGAGAACCGGCAGTGCATCCGGACGTTGTTCTCGTCGACCTGCTCGGGCTCGACGCCCCACTCGACGTCCGTGGCGTCGACGTGGACGCCGAGCGCCTCCGCGACCTCGTCGACGGCGACGTCGGTGTAGTCGCGCGCGCCGACGTCGCGCCACGACTCGCCGCGCCGGACCGCGCCGCAGCCGGAACAGACCAGCACCTCGATCCGGTCGGGCGCGTCGACGAGGTCGAAGTCCTCGAAGTAGCAGTCGTCGCAAAGCAGCGCGTCCCGTCCGCGCGGCTCGCCGGGGAGCGGCTCGCGCCGCTCCGGGACCGAACCGCCGCACCGCGGACAGAACTCCCGCGACTCGCTCATTGCCGACCGCTACGCCGAGGAGGCGTTTAAGCGACGCGGACCGGCGGCGATCCCCGGATCGTCGCCGCCACTCGGACCGGTCGCCGTCGCGCGAGCGCCGCCGACCCCTCCGAAATCGTTTTTCGCGCGGACCGTGAAGGGGCTCGTATGAGCGAGAACCCCGACGACGAACGGCTGGAGGAACTGCGAGAGAAGAAGATGGAGGAGCTCCGCGAGCGCCAGCAGGGCGGCGGCGACGCCGAGGCCCAGCGCGAGGCGCAGGAGCGCGCCGACGCCCAGCAGGAGGCCGTGCTCAAGCAGTACCTCACGGACGGCGCGCGCCAGCGGCTCAACGCGGTCGCGATGTCGAAGCCGGAGTTCGGCGAGAAGGTGAAACAGCAGGTCGCGGCGCTCGCGCAGAGCGGCCGGATCCAGGGACAGATCGACGAGGACCAGATGCGCGACCTCCTGAAGGAACTCCAGCCCGACCAGCAGAGCTTCGACATCCGGCGGCGATAGATGGAGCTCGCGCTGCTGTACAGCGGGGGGAAAGACTCCTCGCTCGCCGCCCACCTGCTCGACCGGTTCTACGACGTGCGCTGCGTCACCGGGAGCTTCGGCCTCACCGACGACTGGGAGCACGCCGAGCGGGCGGCCGCGGAGCTCGGGTTCCCCTTCGAGCGCGTCGAGCTCGACCCCGCGGTCGCCGAGGAGGCGGCGGAGACGATGCTCGCCGACGGCTACCCTCGAAACGGGATCCAGCGCGTCCACGAACACGCGCTGGAGGCGATCGCGGGGCGGGACGTCGACGCGATCGCCGACGGCACCCGCCGGGACGACCGGGTGCCGACGGTCTCGCGCGCACAGGCGCAGAGCCTAGAGGACCGCCACGGCGTCGACTACATCTCCCCGCTGTCGGGGTTCGGGCGCCACGCCGTCGACCGCCTCGTCGAGGCGACGTTCGACGTCCAGCAGGGCCCGAGCGAGGAGGTGCCGAAGGCCGACTACGAGGACGAGCTCCGGACCCTCATCGCCGAGGAGCACGGCGCGGCGGCCGTCGACGACGTGTTCCCGGCCCACGACCAGACGTACGTCCACGGCCGGAACGACTAGGGGGGCGTCCGCCCCGCAGTCGCTCGTTTACTCCCCGTCGTCCGTCTCTTCGTCGCCCTCGCCGACCTCGTCACTCTCGTCTGCCGCCGCGACCTCCTCGGCGACCGCCTCGAACGCCGCGAGGATGACCCGTTTGCAGGCCTGTCCCTCGGTCGTCCAGTGCTGGGCGTAGTCGAGCATGTCGTCGTAGATCTCCGGCTTGCAGCCGGCGGCCTGCGGGTGGCCGCCGCCGTTCACCTTCCCGGCGACCTCGTGCGCGTGTTTGAACCCTTCCGAGCCGCGGATCGACGCCGAGCCGGCCGGCTTGACGATCACCGCGGCGTCGGCGCCGGCCTCGCGGAGCGCCTCCGCGACCTCGTTCTGCGAGCAGCGCCCGTACGTCACCGCGACGCTCCACGCGCCGACGTCGTGGGTGACCGCGCGGGCGACGGCGGCGTCGATCCGGGCCTCCTTCTCCACGCGGCGGTCGGCGACGAACGCCTCGACGGTCTCTGGGGGGTCGGCGCCGTACGCGCCCACGACGGTCGCGTACTCCTCGCCGCCGGCCCAGTAGGAGTAGTCGGCGAGGTCGTCGGAGCGCGGGTCCTCCTTGATCCAGAGGTCGTGGTCGCGCGTCACGGCCGCCAGCTCGGTCCACCGGTCGTCGAAGTCGTGGTCCAGCGAGCGGAGCGCCACGTCGGCGGTGCACTCCTCGTCGGAGTCGCCGATCACGAGGTCGACGCCGAGCTCGCGGACCGCCGCCGCGGTCTCGTCGTCCCACTGGTGGTGGTCGAACCAGCGGATCGAGGCGGCCTCCTCGGCGAGCGCCTCCAGCGGCTCCGCGATCCACTCGTACTCGTCCGGGCAGAGGTCGCAGACGAACAGATCGATATCGTCGTCGGCGTACGCGAGCACGCGTTCGAGCGAGGTGTCGAGCGAGTACGGGCCGGCCGAGACCAGTCCGACCGGCGAGCGCGTGTGGGCGTCGGCGGTGGGGTCGTCCTCATCGCTCTCGTCGCCCTCGTCGCCCGTCGCCGCGTCGTCGTCGTCCTCACCGTCCGCCGCTCCCTCGTCGTCCGCCCCCTCCGCGAGCCGCGCCGCGATGGCCGCCTCGAAGTCGGCGACGTCGAGGGCGGCGTCGTACGCCTCCCGGACCATCGCCGCGCAGGCGAGGCCGTCGGCGTCGCCGTCGGCGATCACGACCGCCTCGCTCCCCTCGATCGCCTCCTTCGCCCGCCGCTCGGCGCGCTCCTCGTCCAGGGAGTCCGGGTAAAAAAAGCCCTTGCCGGGCAGCCGCGTGTACCGCGAGCGGGGGATCCCCGCCTCGTCGATGAGGTCGTCGTCCATATCGTCGACCCGAGCGGGAGCGGGAAAACTCCGCCGGTCGAACGCCTCGCTCCGGGTCGCGGGGCCTCAGATCGTCGTCCGTCGCGGGTCCTCGTCGGTGAGCTGGCGCACGGTGAGCACGGGGACG
This sequence comes from Halorubrum rutilum, assembly GCF_024494565.1. Next base: position 26,399 of record NZ_JANHDN010000002.1, on the reverse strand, counting down.
GGGCAGGTGCGCACGACGCGCTCCGCGACGGAGCCGATGAGGAACCGGTTCTCGCCGTGTCGCCCGCGCGTTCCCATCGCGACGACGTCGGCGTCGACGTCCTGTGCGTACCCCGAGATCTCGGCGGCCGGCCGCCCCTCGCGCACCTCGGCCGTCACGTCCAGTTCGGGGTCGCGCGCCGTCGCGGCGTCGGCGACCGCTTCGAGCGCCGCCTCGCCGTGGTCGTCGAGGGCGTCGCGGAGGTCCTCGCGGACCTCGTCGGGCGTGGACTCGACCTCGCCCTCGTCGACGACGTAGACGGCGTGGACCTCGGCGTCGAAGCGCGCGGCGACGTCGACCGCGACGTCGACCGCCCGGCGCACGCTCTCCGAGCCATCGGTCGCGACCACGATCGTATCGAACATACGACTCCGTTCGCCGAGGCGGTAATTAAAAACAGGCGGTCGGCGGCGGGACAACTTCCCTCGGGGGTCAGGCGAGGAAGACGTGCCGCGGTCGGTCGGCCAGCACCTCGCGGCCCCACTCGACCGTCTCGCGGAACTCGTCGGAGCCGAAGAAGGCCATCGCGTCCTCCTTCGCCGCCCACTGGCTGGCGATGAACATGTCGTTCTCGTCCTCGACGTTGCTCATCAGGTCGGTCTCGACGTGGCCGTCCATCTCCGCGAGGATCTCGCCGACCTCGTCGAACGTGTCGCCGAACTCCTCGCGGTAGTCCGGCTTGACGGTGTAGAACATCCCCATCGTGCCGAAGCCGGACTCCTCGCCGGCGCGCGCGACGATCCCCGGGAGCTCCGAGAGGAAGCCGGCCGCGGTCTCGGCGGCCGAGGCCGTGTCCCAGATCGAGACGACGGCGGCCCGGTCGGTGTGCCGGCCCTCGTACACGGCCGTCTTCACGTGAGTGCCGTAGTGGTCGAAGTTGCCGCGGAGCCCCTCGACCTCGTCGAACAGCTCGTCGACGTCCGCCTCGCTGTACAGCACGGTCGCGTACACGTCCTCGCCGTGGGGCTTCCCGGCGTAGATGTCCAGGTCCGCGAGCTCGCCGCGGATCGCCTCGTCCGAGACGCCGTCGTCGCCCTCGCCCGTCGCCTCCTCGCCGCCCGTCGCCTCCTCGCCGTGCGGGTGGTCGCCCTCGCCGCTCGCCGCCTCCTCGCCGTGCGGGTGGTCGCCGTGCGCCGAGCCCCCGCCGGCGCCGGCCCGGTCGCGCCCCTCGCCGCGGCCCCCGTGGCCGTCGTCGCCGTGGTGATTGCCCTCGCCGTGGGCGTGACCCGCGTGCGCGTCCTCCCCGTCCGCTTCCCCCGCAGGCACCGTCTCGCCGGCGAGGTACGCGCCGAGGTCCGCGGGCGGGAACCGCCGGCCGATATAGAAGTCGCCGAACTCGCCGTAGCGCGAGGAGGCGGGGTCGAAGCGCATCTCGTAGACGATGTCCTTGATGTCGGTCGGGTCCGCTCCGAACAGCGTGACGCCCCACTCGTGGTCGTCGAGGCCGACCGAGGAGGCGATCACCTGCTTGATCTTCCCGGCGTACTCCTTGCCGACCTCGCCGTGGCCGGCCATGAGCTCGGCGCGGTCCTCGAAGTCGAGGTCGTACCAGTTGTACTCCTCGCCGCGGCGCTTGCTCATCGGGTAGAAGCAGACGTACTCGTCGTCCGGGATCTCCGGGGTCAGCTTCCCCTCGATGTACCGGCGGAGGCCCTCGTCGATCTCCTCCGGACCGTCCTCGAAGTACTCGTCGGAGACGTAGCCGGAGACCTCGGTCACCGAGACGTACGAGGTGGTCCGCTCGGTGAACCTCGCCATGGCCGTGTCCTCGAAGCGACGCTCGATCGACGAGAGGTGATCGAGCGAGGGCCGGAAGTGGACGAACAGGAGGTCGGCCTTGTGCCCGACCACGGAGAACAGCCCGGAGTCCCCCTCGTCGGCGTCGGCCACGCGCTCGCGGTCCCGCAGGAAGGCCTCGCCCTCCTCGATCGCTCGGCGTCGCTCCCGCTCGGGGGCCTCGCGCCACGCGTCCCAGTCGATCGACCGGAAGTCGTGCAGCGCGAACCACCCCTCCTCGGTCTGTGGTGCCTCGACCATACGCCGGCTTGGAGCCCCGCGGCTTAGGGGCTTGCGGGTCGCGGCCGAGAGCGACGGCTGGCGACCGGCCGAGAGCGACGGGAGGTGGCCGCCGGGGCGTCGCCGCTACCGATCGATCAGGCGTCCGAGTACCCCGCCCGGGAGCCCGGCGCGGACCAGCCGGTCGTACAGCCGGTCGGGGAGCACCGCCGCCAGCCGCGGGAGCCAGCGCGCGCGGCGGCTCACCCGGTAGACGGCCCGCGGTCGGTCGACCGTGGCCGCCTCGACGACGCGCTCGACCACGGTCTCCACGTCGGTCGCGGCGGGCGCGTACCCCTCGAACGCCCGGTAGGCGTCGGCGTAGGGGCCGTCGGCGTGGGAGTCGTCGGCGCCCGCCTCCGCGTTCCGCTCGGCGAGCCCCGCGGCCGCGCGCTCGTTGAACCCGGTCGGGACCGGGCCGGGCTCGACGAACGCCACCGTCGCGCCGTGCGGCTCGACCTCGCGGCGGAGGGCGTCGGCGTACCCGCGCAGCCCGGCCTTCGCGGCGCTGTAGGCGCCGTGGTAGGGGAGCGCGGTCGAGCCGACCATCGAGCCGACGAGGACGATCCGGCCGCCGCGCTCGCGGACCGACGGGAGCGCGGCCCGGACGACGGTGTGGACCGCGGTCAGGTTCGTGTCGAGCTGGCGGCGGAACGAGTCGACGGAGGTGTCCTCGACGGCCGCGATCTCGTACCCGCCGACGCAGGAGACGACGCGGTCGAGCGGGCGGTCCGCGAGCAGCGCCGCGACCGCGTCGCCGTCGCGCAGGTCGAGGGCGTGCGTCTCCGCCGCCTCCGGGAGCGCGGCCAGCCCGTCGGCGTCGCGGTCGATCCCGATCACGTCGTGACCGGCGGCCGCGAGGGTCCTGACGACGCCGCCGCCGATCCCGCCCGCCGCTCCGGTCACGAGGACGCGCATGGCTCCCGGTAGCGACCGGGGACGGGTGACGCTGACGGTTCAATCCGCCGCCGAGTCGCCTCGGGAACCGACGGCGGGCGGCGCGGCTCGCGCCCCGAAGGCATATACCGCCGACCCGCGACTACCCGACGTATGTCCACCGACGAACCGTCCGTCCCGATCGTCTGCACCGAGTGCGAGACGGAGACCAGCGTCCCCCTCTCGGACGTGGCGGACGCGCTCGCCAGACACAACGACGGGAAACACGACGGGGAGGAGATCGCGGAGGTCGACCCCGCATTAAAAGACCGGCTCGCCGACCTCGTCGCCGAGGACCTCGGGCTCTTCGACGAGGCGTAGACGAAGCGAAACCGACCGCCGCTCTCGGGTCGGCTCAGTCGTTCTTCGCGAGCGCGCCCTTGGGATGACCCTTGTGCTGGAGGTTCCGGTTGTCGCGCTCCCGGGTCGCCGTCGCCGGGATCACCGCGTCGCCGCCGACCTCGCTCCGCGGTCGCCCGGTGTAGCCGTGGTCGGGGTGTTCGGCGCAGTGAGCCATCGCGTCGTGGGAACCCTCCCACGGCCCCTCGTCGCAGCCGTCCGCCGTGCAGACGAACACTATTGCATCGGACATGTTGCCGGAGGATACCGAGTTGACATATATAAATATACAGACTCAATTATCACGTTCGATAACGATCGGATCGTTCGTTCCGGCTCGGACGTCGTCCTCCCCGATCTCCACTCGGTCGCCACCTCCGATCTCCGCTCGGTCGCCACCCCGAACTCGATTCAGTCGCCGTCGCTTCGAACTCGATTCAGTCGCCGGCGGCGGGGGCGCCGAACAGCTCGACGCTCGTCCCGTCGTGGCGGCAGTCCTCCAGCGCGTGTTTGGCGGCGAAGCCCGCCTCGTGGGCGGAGGCGCCCCGACCGACGCCGACCTGTAGCTCCACCTCGACGTCTTCGCTCACGTGCGCGACCGCGTCGGCGAACGCGCGCTCGGGGAGGTCGGGACAGACGGAGACGATGTTGTCCCCGCCGACGAAGAAGGAGAGCGCGCCGTGCCGCTCCCGGAGGTATCGCATGAGGGAGCCGTACGCCCGCTCGATGTTGATGAACGTGTCGAACTCGTTGAGCCGGTCGGTGTACTTCCCCGTCGCGTTGACGACGTCGAAGTGCGCGACCTGGAGGTCGGAGGGCGTCGTCTCCGTGAGGTACTCGCCGGCGAGCACCTCGGTCCGGTGCTCGTCCTGCGCGCTCCCCTCCACCTGGAGCTGGCGATTCGCCGCCTCCAGCGCGTCGACCGGTCGCTCGTCGACCGCGGTGCCGAGGCTGATGCTCACCGGATACCGGTTCCCGATCGACTCCTGAAGGGCCGCGTGGGCCGCGCCGTCCACCCCGTTCGTCACCGCGATCATGTTGTCGAAGCGCGTGAAGAAGACGTACGCGTCGCGGTGGCCGACGAACTGGGCGACGTCGGCGAAGAGCCGCGACTGGAGCGTCTGGAGGTCCATCTCCCGGCGCGGCTCCGGCGTCGTCGTCCACGGCCCGTAGTTGTCGATCTGGACGAGGGTCACCTGGGTCGTCGTCACAGTAAACTCCGATAAGGAGTCGCGCCGCTTTACGCTTCCGTTATCCCGAAGGTGAAACCGTTACCGTATCTGGGAACCTCGGGCCCCGGCGGGGAGGCCGTCGCCCCGGAACCACTACGGCCGTGGGGCCCCGAGGACGGACATGGGGTTCAGCGGCGCCGTCCTCGACGTGGACGGCACGGTCGTGCGAGGCAACGATCCGATCCCGGGCGCGCCGGCGGGGTACCGGCGGCTCCGCGAGGCCGGGATCGAGACGCTGTTCGTCTCGAACAACCCGACGAAGGCGCCGCCGGCGTACGTCGACCGGCTCGGTGCCGCGGGGTACGACGTCGACGCCGACAGCGTGTTCACGGCCGGGACGGTGACGACGCGGTACCTCCGGGAGCACCACGCCGACGACGACCTGCTCTGTATCGGCGAGGCCGGGCTGCTCGAACAGTTCGCCGACGCGGGGCTCTCGACCACCGACGACGTCGGCGCCGCCGACGCCCTGGTCGCCTCGATCGACCGCGAGTTCGACTACGAGGACCTCTGTACCGCGCTGTGGGCGCTCGATCGGGACATCCCGTTCATCGGTACCGACCCCGACGTGGTGATCCCGGCGCCCGAGCGCGACGTGCCCGGCTCGGGGGCGGTGATCAACGCCGTCGCCGGCGTCGCCGAGCGCGAGCCCGACGCCGTCCTCGGGAAGCCGTCGGACACCGCGATCGAGATGGTCCGCGAGCGGCTCCCCTACCCGCCCGAGGAGTGTCTCGTCGTCGGCGACCGCCTGAACACCGACGTCGCGCTCGGCGAGCGCGCGGGGATGACGACCGTGCTCGTCAGGTCCGGCGTCACCGACGAGGACCGGATCGCCGCCGCCGACGTCACCCCGGACTACGTGCTCGACGACCTCGGCGACATCGACCGCGTCGTCGGCTGATCGGAGTCGTCCGCCGCGCGCGGTCACGAGACGTGCCAGCGTTCTCCGGAGGTCCGGCGTTCTCCGGAAACCACCGGTTCGGCGTTCTCAGGAAGCCTCGATCCTGCGGTCTCGGCGGCTCTCGCCGCCGCCGACAGTTCCGCCCCGTGGCGAACGTTTATCTCCGGACGGCCGCTTCCCGACCGGTATGAGTGACGTTGACACCCACGAGGAGGCGACCGGAGACGACGAGGAGGACCCGGAGCGCCCCGTGCGCGTCATCGAGGGGCACGCGGTCCGGTTCAACGAGTACCGCTACTGACCGCCCGCGGTCCGGGACCGCTTCGGTGGGCGGTCCGGGACCGATCGCGTCGGCGACCCGACACCGCCCTCGCGGCCGACCGGCGCCGATCGGGGCCGCGATCGCCGGCCGGTGTCGGGACCGTTAAGTGCTCGTCCCGGGTAGCCGAAGCCGTGATACGGAGGCTCCGACGGGCGAGTACCTTCGCCGGCGTGGCCGCGCTCGCGGCCCTCGCGCCGACGCTCGGCGACGCCGCGGTCGTCCCCTTCCTCGCGGTCGCCGGCCTCGCCTTCTTCGGGATCCGGGAGGGCGAGTGGTTCGAGACGCTCGCGCTTCCCGGCGACCGAGAGGAGGAGCGGCTGTACGGGCTCGTCGCCTTCTCGGTCGCCGCCGCGGGCCTCGCGCTGTTCGCCTCGCTCCCCCGCGCGCCGCTCCCGTACGAGGCGTTCGCCGCGGCGGCGCTCGCCGTCGGCGGCGGGCGGCTGGGCCGGGAGTTCGTCGGCCGGAGCTCGACCGACGAGTTCCCGCTCGTCGCCGGCTACGTCGGCGTCGGCGCCCTCGCCGCCCTCGCCGGACAGGTCGCGGTGCGGGTCCAGACCGAGCTCCTCGGCGACGCCGGCGGACTCGCTCTCGGCGGGCCCGTCCCCGCCCCGAGCCTCGACCTCGCGGGGACGGCCTCGTCGCTGGCGACGGCGTTCCCCGACCTCGTCTTCCTGGCGTCGGTGGCCGCGCTGACCGCCGCGCTCGTGCGGTCGCTGGTGTTCTCCCGCGACGCCCACATCACGGTGATCCTCGTCGCGTTCGCGGTCTGGGGGTTCGTCGCGCTCGACCCGACCGTCACCGTCCCCCTCGTCGCGTTCGGGCTCGGCGTGACCGCCGCGCTGGGCTACGTCTCGTTCGCGCTCGGGACCGCCTCAGTCCCCGGCATGCTCACCGGGGTGCTCTCCGCGCTGCTCGCCGTCGTGCTCGGCGGCGTCGGCTGGTTCCTCACGCTGATGGCCTTCTACGCCGTCGGCGGCCTGGCCTCGAAGTACCGGTTCGACGAGAAGGCCGCCCGCGGCGTCGCCCAGGAGAACGAGGGCGCCCGCGGCACCGGCAACGTCCTAGCGAACTCCGCGGTCGCCCTGGTCGCGCTCGTCGGCTACGCCGCGACGGCCCACGTCGCCCTCCCCCCGGCCCCCTTCGCGTTCGCCTTCGCCGGGGCGACCGCCACCGCGATGGCCGACACGCTCTCCTCGGAGATCGGCGGGCTGTTCGACGGGCCGCGGCTCGTCACCACCCTCCGGCGGGTCGAGCCCGGCACCGACGGCGCGATCACGTGGCAGGGCGAGCTCGCCGGCCTGACGGGCGCGCTCGTCGTCGGCGGCATCGCCGCGGTCGGGATGCCGGTCGGCGACCTCGCCGTCGGCGGGGGGGTCGTCGTCCTGGCGGGGGTCGCGGGGATGACCGTCGACAGCGTGCTCGGCGCGGTCGTCGAGGGCGACCGCGTCGGCAACCAGGCCGTGAACTTCCTCGCGACGCTGTCCGGGGCGGCGGTCGCGGTCGCGCTCGGGGTGACTCTGCTGTGAGTCCGACGCCGCGCGACGGCGAGGACGAGGGGAACGAGGCGTCCGAGGCGTCCGGCACGTCCGAGGCGTCCGGCACGTCTGAGGCGTCCGAGGCGTCCGGCTCGCCCGACCCGCCCGACGAGGACCTCCCCGCTCCGGACCCGCGCGTCCGCGCCGCTCGTCCGACCGACGCCGACCGGATCCGGGAGCTGCAGTCGTTCCTCCGGCAACCGAACCCGGACCTCCTGGAGTACGGGCTCGCCGTCGGGTCCGCGCTCGTGAGCGTCGCCGACGGGCGGCCCGTCGGCTACCTGCTCCCGGTCGACGCCCCGAACCGGCCGGGCGTCCACGTCACCGAGCTCGTCGTCGCCCCGGACTACCGACGCGAGGGACGCGCCCGCGGCCTCCTCTCGGCCGTGGTCGGGGACGGGACCGGTCCGGTGACGCTGCAGGCGCACCCCGACAACGACGCGGCGCTCGCGCTCTACGACGGGCTCGGCTTCGAGGTCGTCGACCGGCGCCCCGACGCGTACGCCGACGGCGACGCGCTGGTGTTGCGCCGGGAGTAGGACGGGTCGCGTTCCGAAATCGGACAGACAAAAGGACTATTCGACCCCCGCGCTTCGGGCGAGACATGAGCGACGCCGACGCGGGAGCCGGCGGGGCGGGCGGGAACGAGAGCGACGACATCGACGTCGACTTCGGCGAGGACGGGCTCGTGCCCGCGGTCGCCCAAGACGCCGACTCGGGGGAGGTGCTGATGCTCGCGTACGTCTCGCCGGAGGCGCTCGACCGCACCCGCGAGACGGGCGAGGCGCACTACTACTCCCGGTCCAGAGAGGAGCTGTGGCACAAGGGCGGCTCCTCCGGCCACACGCAGGCGGTCCGGGAGGTGCGCGTCGACTGCGACGCCGACGCGCTGCTGTACCTCGTCGACCAGACCGGCGGGGCGTGTCACACGGGCCACCGCTCCTGTTTCCACCGGACGATCGAGGGCGAGAACGTCGGGGAGCGCGTCTTCGACCCGGACGAGGTGTACTGATGGGGGGGGCCGTCGCGAGCGGGTCGACGGCCGATTCGGACCCGGTCGCCGAGGCGGGCGAGGCGGCCGCGAGGCTCCGCGAGCGGTACGACGAGCTCCGGCGGCTCGAAGACCGGATCGCCGACCTCGGCCGCGAGCGCGTCGAGGCCGCGGCGGACACCTACCGACGGGCGCACCGCGTGCTCGACCAGTACGAGGAGGACGCGGTCGGCAGCGGGGACTTCGAGGCCTACGTCCGGTTCGAGGGCGAGTTCGCGAACGCGGTCGACGTGGCCGACGACGCGCTCGCCGCCGAGGCGTTCGCGGCCGCCGACGAGGCGGTCGACAAGAAGCGGCTCTCCGAGTCGGACTTCGCGGCGGCCCGCGAGGCGCTCGACCCGGCCGGGGAGTACGTCGACCTGCTCGCCGACCGCGACGAGGCGCTCGACGACTACCGGATCGCCCGCAAGGAGGCCAGGCGGGCGCGCAAGGAGCTCGACGCCCGGCTCGACGAGCTCCGCGAGGTCGCGGCGATGGCGGACGCCGACCTCGACGCCGACGTCGACCGCCTCCGCGAGCCGGTCGAGGCGTACAACGAGGCGGTCCGCGAGGCGTTCGACGACTTCTACAAGTCGGCGTCGGCCCGCGAGGTCTTCGCGTTCCTCGACCGCGCGGACGCCACCCCCTTCGTCGACGTCGACGTGCCGCCGACCGATCTCGCCGACTACGTCGTGGAGCACGCGGCCGGCGAGGAGCCGCTGCCGACCCTGCTGGAGTACGCGGACTACTCGAACTCCAAGCTGGAGCATTACGTCGACGACCCCGGCGCGCTCCGGACGGCGGTCGCGGTCCATCGCACGTACGTCGAGCGGCTCGACGGCGAGCCGCTGACGCTCGACTGGCCCCCCGCCGCCGGCGACGAGCTCGCCTACGAGATCGACGAGCTGATCCCGCTGGTCTCGCGGGTCGCCGGCGACGAGACGGTCGCGACGCTGCGGGATATCCGCGACCTCGCGCGCGACGAGGCGTACGAGCGGCTCCGCCGCGCCGCCGAGGTGCGCGACGCGCTCGACGAGTCGGAGCTGGAGCTGGTGCGGACCGGCGCCGTCGACGACCGGGTGCGCGAGGCCGAGCGCACGCTCGACGTCGTCGACGAGGTGCTGGCGGAGACGGAGCGGGAGTAGCGCTTTTAACAGTCGGCGGCGCGGACGTGCGGGTATGACCCGATTCGACGCCGCCACCGAGGACGAGCGGCTGCGGCTGTTCGCGGACGCGGCGACCGCCCACCGGACCCGGTCGAGCGACGTGATGACCGTCGACGTCGACCCCGACAGCGACGTCACCGAGGGCGGCGAGGTGCCGCCGTGGATCCAGCTCGCGGGCACGGAGCTCATTCTGGACTGTACCGACGACGAGCTGGACCGGCTGAAAGCGCTGCTCGGCGAGTTCCCCGAGTTCCGGATCGACGAGCTCGTCAGCCCGGAGGAGGCCGAGGGGACGAACGCGGTCGTCACCGCGCGCTCGGACGCGAACCGCGTGGCGGGGTTCGTCGAGCGCGCGTTCCGCGAGGTGTACGAGTTGGACGAGGGGTACCGGGCCTGGGTGACGGCGATATGAACTGAGCTTCGGTGTCGCTGTCGACCATTTGTAAGTTGTCGACGACGCGGGGAACGTCGGTAGAGCCCCAGTCGCTCGCTTATAAACAGCTAACTACAGATAGACGGTGAACACCTCCAAAGCCCCAGCCGTGAGGCGGGCGCACGCTCGCTGCGGTCCTCGGTCGCTCGCGTCGCTCGCTCTCTGCGGTCCTTACTTCGCCTGCGCCCGCCTCACGGCTGCCCCTTTGAATCCCGCCCCGCACCGCGACCGCACCTCATACCTCCCCAGCCTCGCGGCTCCCTTGGGTCGCCGCGTCCCTCGCACGCGCTCCTCGCGGCCGCCGGCGGCGGCCGCTCGGAGGCGCGCGCCACCGCTTCGATCGCTTATAAATTGCCGATCGACACTGACGTGTGCGTAAACGCGTCCCCGCAATTCGTTCGCGACACACTTACTTTCCGCCGCGCGTTTGACCCGATAGACAGTCGCCTCGCGTGCCCGCGGGACGGGGGCGACGCCGACCACCATGCAACAGTACCTCGATCTCGTCGACGACACCCTGTCGACGGGCACGTACAAGCCGAACCGGACCGGCGTCGACACGATCGCGTCGTTCAGCGGGCAGTACACCGTCGACCTCGCGGAGGGGTTCCCGCTCCTCACCACGAAGAAGATGGACGGCTACCGCTGGAACTCGCTCATCCACGAGGTGCTGTGGTACCTCTCCGGCGAGGAGCACGTCCGGAACCTCCGCGAGGAGACGAAGATCTGGGACGCGTGGGCCGACGAGGAGGGGCGGCTCGACACCGCCTACGGCCGGTTCTGGCGCCGCTTTCCGGTTCCGGGCAAGGACGCCGCGCTCCCCGGCGAGACGTGGCCCGAGGACGCCCACCGCTGGGTGACCGTCGAGGAGGCCCCCGACGGGACCGAGCGTCGCACCTTCGACCAGATCCGGTACGTGCTCGACACCCTCGAAGAGAACCCCCGCTCGCGCCGGATGGTCGTCAACGCGTGGCACCCCGCCAACGCCGCGACCTCGACGCTCCCGCCCTGCCACTACTCGTTCGTCGTCAACGTCCAGGACGACCGACTGAACCTCCACCTCACGCAGCGCTCGGGCGACATCGCGCTCGGGGTGCCGTTCAACGTCGCCGCGTACGCGCTGCTCGCGAACGCGCTCGCGCAGCGGTCGGGGTTCGAGGTCGGCGAGTTCGGCCACACCGTCGTCGACGCGCACGTCTACTGCGGCCGCGGCGAGCGCGGGAAGTGGTACGCGAACAACCTCAAGTACGTCCAGGAGCGGCTCGCGAGCGTCGAGAGCAAGGCCGACTACCTCGACGTGAAGGACTGGGTCGAGCGCACTGCGCCCGACGAGGCGGACGGCGAAGCGGGGTACGACCACGTCCCCGGCCTGCTCGAACAGCTCTCGCGGGAGCCGCGCGAGCGCCCACGTATCGAGATCGCGGACGAGCCACTCGACGAGCTGACCTACGACGACGTCGAGCTCGTCGACTACGACTCCGCGGACGGGCTCTCGTTCGCAGTCGCGGAGTGACGCACCAGATGGACCCCGAGACGGAGCTCGACCTCGTCGTCGTCGCCGCCGTCGCCGAGAACGGCGTCATCGGCGACGCGGGCGGGATGCCGTGGCACTACCCGGCGGACCTCGCGCACTTCAAGCGGCTCACGACCGGCCACCCCGTGATCGTCGGCCGGAAGACGTACGAGAGCATCGCCGGCCGGATCGGCGGCCCGCTCCCCGACCGCACCAGCGTCGTGCTGACGACGCGCGACCTCGACCTCCCCCAGGGGGCGGTCGCGGCGGGCGACGTCGACGAGGCGGTCGCGCTCGCCGCCGCCGACGCCGCCGACCGCGGCGTCGACGAGGCGTACGTGATCGGCGGCGCGGCGGTGTACGAACAGCTCCTCGACCGCGCCGACCGACTGGTGCTGACGGAGGTCCCCGAGCGCCCCGACGGCGACACGCGCTTCCCGGACTGGGACGCCGACGCGTGGCGCGAGGTCGACCGCGAGCTCGCCGCGGACGCCGGCGCCGAGGCCGACGCCGCTGCCGACGCCGACGACGACGGCCTCGCGTTCGTCACCTACGAGCGAGCGACCGAGTGAACCGACGGTCGTCGACTCCGGCCCCGGAGTGGTCGTTCGAACTCCGAACAAGTCGAACGCTGTCGGATACCGACAGCGTTCTCGCTGATAACCAAACGTAACAACGCTTTTACCGCTCCAGGTTGTCACCTGTTGACATGGCGCTAGCCGAGTCGACGATCGAGCCGAGGCGGTGTCCGTTCTGCGAGGCGGAGCTGTCGTCTCCCGGCGCCGGCTTCGTCCGGCACATCGAGGAGACCCCGGAGTGTCGGGACGCCTTCGGGACCTGGCGTGACCGCGTGACCGACGACATGCGGGGCGGCTGGGCCGGGTGACGACCTCGCTCGCGACGCCGGGAAACCGCGGCCGCCGCGGCCGCTCAGTTCCGTAGCGCCTCCACCGGCCGCTCGTTCGCCGCCTTCCAGGCCGGGTAGGCCCCGCTGACGAGCCCCACGCCGACGCCGAAGCCGAGCGCGAGGATCAGGTAGTAGCCGTTCGTCGGGTCGAGCGCGAGCGCGGGGTCCACCTCGGGCGTCGCGAGGACGAGCCCGGCGACGAGCAGGACGGTGAGGACGGTCCCCGCGGCGGCGCCCGCGGCCCCGATGAGGCCGGCCTCCGCGAGCAGCACGCGCAACACGTCGCGGCGGGTCACGCCGACCGCGCGCATCACGCCGATCTCCTGTCTCCGCTCGACGGTGCTCATTAACATCACGTTGAGGATCGAGACGCCGGCGACGACGAGGGAGATGGCGCCGAGCCCGAGGAGGAACGTGCTCAGCAGGCCGAAGAACTCGTTGATCTCGTCGACGATCGCGGCGAGCTCGAACAGGTCGACGCGCTCCTCGCGGGCGTTCACCTCCTCGCGGATGGCGTCCGCCGCGGCCCGCGCGGCCTCGCCCGACTCCGCGACGACGAGCGCCTGTGCGTACCCGTCGGTCGAGAAGGCGGACTCGGGGAGGAAGACGGCGTCGTCGGGCGCCACCGGGCTGAACGTCTGGCTCTCGACGAGCACCGCGACGACCCGCACCTGCGACCCGGCGATCTCGACGGTGTCGCCCGCGCCGACGCCGAGCTCCTCGGCGACGCTCGCGCCGACGATCGCGCCCCGCCGGTGGCGCTCGGGGAGCCGCCCCTCGGCGGCCTCGAACGCGAGCGCCGGCTCCTCGACGCCGTAGACGGTCGCGAACTCCTGCTCCGTCGGGCCGGCGACGACCGCGTTGTCCGAGTACAGCGGGACGACCGCCGGCTCGCCGACGGCGCGCCGGATGTCCGCCACGTCGGCGTCGGATAACGAGTCGATCCCGGCGTCCGCGTTCGGCGAGACCACCACCTGCGTGCCGATGTCGCCGATGGCGTCGTCGGCGCCGAGCGCCAGCACGTTGCCGAAGATCCCGAGCGCCGCGACCGCGAGCACGCCGATGCAGACGCCGAGCACCGCGAGCGCTGTCCGCACCCGGTTCCGGCGCAGGTTCCGCGCCGCCATCGCGACCGCGGGGCGCCAGCCCCGAAGCCGGTCACCGAACCCCGGCGAGTCCGGTGAGTTCGGTGAATTCGGTGAGTTCGGTGAATCCAGTGAGTCGAGCGAGTCGATCCGGCTCATCGGTCACCCGCGCTCGCCGTTTCGGGGTCGGGACGAGGCGCCTCCTCGTCCGCCTCGCTGCCTCTGCCGTCCGGAACGCCGCCGACGAGCACGCCGTCGGTGAGCTCGACGACGCGGTCGGCGTACTCCTCGACGAGCGGGTCGTGCGTCACCGCGACGACCGCGACCCCCTCCTCCTTCACGCGCTCGAACTCGGCGAGGATCGACTCGCCCGTCTCCGTGTCGAGGTTCCCGGTCGGCTCGTCCGCGAGCAGCACCGCCGGCTCGTTGATCAGCGACCGGGCGATCGCGACCCGCTGCTTCTGCCCGCCCGAGAGCTCCGACGGCTCGTGGTCGAGCCGGTCGCCGAGCCCGAACCGAGAGAGGAGGTCGGCGGCGCGGTCGCTCGCGTCGCCGGGGTCGAACGCGGTCGGCAGCGCGACGTTCTCGACCGCGGTCAGCGTCGGCAGCAGGTGGAAGTCCTGGAAGACGAACCCGATCGACTCCTTGCGCGCCGCCGTGCGCCCGGCGACCGAGAGGCTCGTCACGTCCGTCCCGTCGAGGAGCCGCGTCCCCTCGGTCGGGTCGTCGAGCAGCCCGAGCACGTTCAGCAGCGTGGACTTCCCGGAGCCGCTCGGCCCGACGACCGCGACGAACTCGCCCGGCTCGACCGCGAAGTCGACGTCGTCGAGCGCGACCACGGGCTCCGCGCCCCCGCCGGGGTAGCGCTTGGTCGCGCCCCGCAGCTCGACGCTATACATCGCGGCGACGGACGACGGCCCCCGCGACCGCGAGCCCCGCGGCGCCGACGAGGCCGACCGCCCCGAGCGCCCCGATCCCGCCCGCGGAGCCCAGCGTTCCGACGGCCCCCGTGCTCCCGTTCGCGCCGCCCGCCGCGTCGGGGAGCGCCACCGTCTCCGTCTCGACGTACCGCACGCCGCGCTCGGTGTACGCGATCCGGATCGGGACCCGGTCGGCGACCGACGCGTTCGCCGTCGCGTCGAGGTCGAAGGCGACGAAGTCGCCGGCGCCGACCGCGCCGACGAAGTACTCGCGGCCGGGGGGCGTGGGCTCGACGCCCGGCGCCTCCCCGACCGAGACGACGACGCCCTCCAGCTCCCCGCCGCCCGCGTTGCCGAGGTTGGCGTCGACGGTGACCTCGCCGTCCCCGACCGTCTCGACCGTCGCGTCGGTGACCGTCGGCGCCCCCTCGTGCGCGGGGTACCGGAGCGTCGACGTCGCGGTGCGCTCCGCGCCGGCGCCCGCCTGCGCGTCGAGGCCCGAGCGGAACGCCGCCGTGAACGTCACGGCCGAGCGCCGGTCGAGCGGCCCGAGGTCGACGACGACATCGCGCGCCTCGCCGGGCGCGACGTCCTCGACGACGTACGGCCCGGCCTCGAAGCCGGCGTCGTCGGCCTCGCCGGCCCCGCCGCCCGCGTCGTCGCCGTCGCTCCCGTTCCCGCTTCCCCCTCCGCCGGCGACCGGCTCGCCGACCGCGGTCAGGCTCACGCGGTCGGCGGTCGTCGTCCCCGTGTTGACCACGGTCACCGCCACGGGGGAGTCGGCCGACTCCGCGGCCCGCTCGGCGTCGTCGCCGGTGTCGAGCCCGCCGCCACCGCCGCCGAAGATCCCCTCGATGCCGCTCACGCCGACGCCCCCGGCGCCCTCGCCCTCGTCGTCGCTCTGGAGGTCCTCCGGGGCGAGCCCGCGCGTCCGGAGGTCGAGCGTCACCTCGGCCGGCTGGACGTCGAGGACGACGTCGCGCGTCACGGTGACCGTGCCGCCCTCGCCCGCCTCCTCGTCGCCGGTCGCCTCCTCCTCGGCGACGACCTCGACCGTGAGCCGGCGCTCGCCTGGCTCGTCGAACCGCGTCCACAGCTCGACGTCGAGCGCGTCGCCGGCCGAGAGCGCGCCGACCGCGGTCGCCTCGTCCAATGGCTCCGCGTCGTCGTCGGCCGCGTCGACGACCCTGACGCTCGTCACGTCGGCGGCGGCGGGGCTCCCGCCGGAGTTCGAGAGCGAGACGTTCAGCGTCGTGCGCTCGCCGACGACCGGCTCGCTCGTGCTCGGCTCGACCGCGTCGATCGCGATCCGCGTGTCGGGCACCGCCGCGGCGCCGCCGACCGCCGCGAACAGCGTCAGAAGGGCCAGCAGGGCGGCCGTCGTTCGTGTGGGAATCAATGTCGACCCTGTTAGGGGACCGATCGACATATATCCGTCGTAGGTCGGGACCGGCGACTCGACCCCTCTCCCGCCGACCGCGGGCGGGGAAGTGTCCCCGGGTCGCGCCCGGGGCGTACCGGTTACGGACCCTTTTTCAACCGTCCGGCGTAAGGGGAGGTAATGAGCCAAGGCGACACCGCGAGAGCGGGTGATCGGCGATGATGGGCGGCAACGACCAGCAGGCGTACGACCGCGGCACGTCGCTGTTCTCGCCCGACGGGCGCATCTACCAGGTCGAGTACGCCCGCGAGGCGGTCTCGCGCGGCGCGCCGAGCGTCGGGATCCGCACCGCCGAGGGCGTCGTGTTCGTCGCGATGTCCCGCGCCTCCTCGACGCTGATGGAGGCCGAGAGCATCGAGAAGCTCCACAAGCTCGACGACCACCTCGGCACCGCGAGCGCCGGCCACGTCGCCGACGCGCGACAGCTGATCGACCTCGCGCGCCGCCAGTCGCAGGGGAACCGCCTGCGCTACGGCGAGCCCGTCGGCGTCGAGACGCTGACGAAGTTCGTCACCGACCACATCCAGGAGAACACCCAGCGCGGCGGCACGCGCCCGTACGGCGCCGCGCTCCTCATCGGCGGCATCGACGACGGCGAGCCGCGCCTGTTCGCCGCCGACCCCTCCGGCACCCCGAACGAGTGGAAGGCGACCGTCATCGGCGGCGGCCGGAAGGAGATCCAGGGTCACTTGGAAGCGGAGTGGACCGACGACCTCTCGCTGTCCGCCGGCATCGAGCTGGGCCTCGCCGCGCTCGCGGCCCACGAGGACGAGTTCGACGCCGACGACGTCGCGGTCGCGACGATCACCGAGGCCGACGGCTACCGGACCGTCCCCGGCGACGAGGTCGCCGAGGCGTTCGAGGCGGCCGGGCTCGGCGGCGACGACGCCGACGAGGAGACCGACGCCGATGCGGGCGAGGACGCGGGCGACGACGCCGACGCGGACGACGCGAGCGACGAGGAGTAACGACGCCGCCGACGAGGCGCAACGCCGCGGTTCCCGCCGACCGATCGCTTTTCTCTCCCGCCGTCGAACGCCGGCCATGGTACGCGTCGCGGAACTCGTCGCCTATCCCCTGAAGTCGAACGACGGCGTCGCCCTCGACCGCGCCGAGATCGGACCCGCCGGCGCGCTCCGCGGAGACCGGACGTACGCGCTCGTCGAGGCCGGCGTCGACCCGCACGAGGCCTCCGTCGGCGGGAGCGGCGGCTACGTCAACGGGAAGCGCGAGCCGGCGGTCCACGGGCTCCGCGCGAGCTACGAGCTCGCCGGCCCGGCCGACGCGACGCCGACCGCGGTGACCCTCTCGCGGCCGGCGCGGCCCGAGACAGGGGCCGACGCCGACGAGCGGACGTTCGCGCTCCCCGACGACGGCGACGCGCTGGCGGCGTGGGTCGGCGACTACCTCGGCTACGCCGTCGACCTGGCCCGCGAGCCCGACGGCGGGCTCCCGGACGACCGGGCCGCCGCTGGCCCAACCGTGGTCTCGCGCGCGACCCTGGAGACGGTCGCCGGCTGGTTCGACGCGGTCGCGGACGCGACGGAGATGCGCCGGCGGCTGCGCCCCAACGTCGTCGTCGACGGCTGTCCCGCGTTCTGGGAGGACCGGCTGTTCGCCGACCGCGGGGAGGCGGTCCGGTTCGCCGCGGGCGACGCCGAGCTGCTCGGCGTCAACCCCTGCCAGCGCTGCGTCGTCCCGTCTCGGGACCCGGACACGGGCGCCGAGATCGACGGGTTCCGCGAGGCGTTCATGGAAAACCGCCGCGCGACGCTCCCGGACTGGACCGAGAGCGACCGGTTCGACCACGACTTCCGGCTGATGGTGAACACCGTCGTTCCGGAGGCCGAGCGGGGGTCGGCCCTCGCGGTCGGCGACGAGGTGACGATCGCGGGCGTCGAGCCGCTCGACGGGGAACCCTACTGAGCGTCGGGGACGGGACTCGGCGAGAAGAGAGCCTCCGGGTCGCCGGCGACTACCGACCGCCGTCGGTCAGCGCGACCGGCTCTTCCTCGGCGGCCTCGGTCGCGGCGTCGGCGGTCCCGTCGGCGGTCGGCTCCTCGACGCTCGCGGTGTCGGGCGTCGACGCGCCGACGCCGAAGTGGTTCCAGAGGGTGACGGCGACGACCGCGTAGGCGATCAGGTCGTAGTGGACGGCGCCCTCGAACGCCGTGAACGCGGCGAGGGTGCTGTAGCCGAACAGCGCGGTCACGCCCGCCACGAAGGCGCTCTCGTTCGTCACGCGGCCCGCGGCCGCCGCGGCGAGCGACCGCTTGATCATCGGCCCGCAGGCGACGAGGAACGCGATCCCCGACAGCGATCCGAGGTTGACGAAGAAATGCGTCGCCATGTTGGAGTCGAGGATCGACTGGAGGTACTGGACCGTCACCGGGTCGTAGAACAGCCACTCGATCCGGGTGGGGTAGAGGACGGCGATGTACGGCGTCGCCACCATCAGCCCGAAGAGGACGGCGACGGCGACGCGCGCGGAGGCGAACTGCGCGGCGCGCCGCACCTCGAACGCCGCGTCGCCCGGCGCGACCACGAGCCCGCAGGCCTCCAGCGCGTCCCGGAGCTCCTCGCGGGAAACGTCGGGGTCGTGGTGGATCCCGACCGTCCCGTTCCGCTTCGTCGCCGAGGCGGCGCTGACGTCGTCGCGGTCGAGGAGGACGGCCTCCAGGAGCCCCTCGCGCCGCTTCGTGTCGATCCCGTCCACCGAGAAGGTGTCGTGAACGTGCGGCTCCGGCACTCGCGCGGTCCGCGGCCCCGCGTCGTCGGGCGACGCGTCGCGGCGGCCGCCCGCCGGCGCGTCGATCCCCCGGTCGCGGGCCGCGGCGTCGAGCCGCGTCGAACGCCCGTGGCGGTCGTCTGGCATGTGAACTACCTACGTCCGAACCGGCATGAAACTTCCCCCCGTGGCGGCGTCGCTCGACCGGTCGGAACGACGTCGCTCGGTCGGCCATGACGACGTCGATCGGTCGGTCACGGCGACGCCGATCGGTCGGTCACGGCGACGGCGGCGGTCCGCCCCTCCCCTACTTCGCGAAGTAGCTGGTCAGGTACCCCGAGAGGAACGAGGCGATCCCGACCGCGGCCAGCAACTCGCCCGTCGACCACTCACCGTCGCCGTCGGAGCGCGCGGCCGCGGCGGTCACGGCGAGGCTGATGACGAGCGAAATGATTCCGTTGCTCAGGTCGGTCTTGAATCCCATACCCGACGTACGCCCTCCGAGCGCATAGTCGTTCGGTCGGGCGACGTCTCCGGTCTCGGACCCGGCAGACGGGAGCCCGTCAGGCGTTGACCGACTCCAGGTAGGAGGTGACGATCATCTGTCCCTTCCGCGTGAGCGCCGCCCCCGACTCGCCGTCCACGACGAGCTCCTCGTCGCGGAGCGTGTCGAGGACCATCGACGTCCGGGTCACGTCGCCCGTGACCACGTCGGCGATGTCGGCCTCGCCGCCGGCCGAGTAGATCGACACGAGGATCTCCAGCTGCTCTTCGGTCGGGTCGAACGACTCCAGCTCCTCCATGGCCTCGTCGTACTCCAGCTTGATGTACCGGCCGAGCACGTTCAGCGTCCGTTCGTTCGGGACGGTCGCGATCGAGGAGACGGTCCGCCCGTCGACGGCGTGCCGGAACACGAGCGCGGGCCGCCGCGTCCCCGCGAGCGTCCGGTCGGTCCGCTCGTAGTCGATCACGGCGGAGAGGTCGACTTTGAACGGGTCGGGGCAGTCGACGAAGCCGATCGCGCCGGGCGAGAGCGTCACCGACGCCGTGTGGTCCGACGCGTCCGTGACGCGTCCGCCGACCTTCGCGGGGTGCCGGACGGTGACCGTCACGTCGCGCAGCAGGGCCGTGAACAGCAGGCGGACGAACCGGTCCATGTCGTCCGGCTCGCCCTCGACGAGGGCCGTGCGCCGCTCCCCTCGGCGGTCGTACGCGAGGGTGACGCTGTCGCTGAAGAACGAGCGCAGGTCGCCCGGGACCGTGCCGACGACCACGTCGAACACGCCGGAGAGCGGGACGGTCGTCTTCCCGTCGTCCGTCACGAGCACCAGCCGACGCTCGCTCAGGAGCACCCGCCCCGTCACCGGCTCGTCCCCTCCGACGTCCGGGGCGTGGACGCGACCGACGAAGTCGGCGACGACGGACTCCTCCATCGGACCACGCTATGCGCCGTTCGCTATTTACTGTTGCCCACGACGTATCACTCCTGATAACGATCTGTCAGGCACTCGGGTGCGGCCGGACGCGTTCGGACTCCGCTCGATTCCGGAACGGCCCTCGTTCGGCCTCGCTCGGGCCTCGCTCGGGCCTCGTTCGCCCCTCGATCGGTCGATCGATCGACCGCCGAGAGCCGAGGAACAGCAAAGCCTAATGAGGAGGGCATCAAACCATCAGGTGATGCCCACAGTAGAATACCTCAACTACGAAGTGCTCGACGACCACGGTTGGTCGATGGACGACGACGACCTCTTCGAGGAGGCCGCCGACGCCGACCTCGACGCCGAGGACTACGGCACCCTCGAAGTCAACCAGGGCGAGTACATCCTCGAATCCGCCGAGGCGCAGGGCTACGACTGGCCCTTCTCGTGCCGCGCCGGCGCCTGCGCGAACTGCGCGTCCATCGTGAAGGAGGGCGACATCGAGATGGACATGCAGCAGATCCTCTCCGACGAGGAGGTCGAAGAGAAGAACGTCCGCCTCACCTGCATCGGCAGCCCGGCGACCGACGAGGTCAAGATCGTCTACAACGCGAAACACCTCGACTACCTGCAGAACCGCGTCATCTAACGCCGCACCGACCGCGGTCGCACTCACAGACGGTGTTCGATGTGGGTCGCCCACATCGGCCTCACCGTTTTTTCGAACGCGCCACCCGGAGAGCGGCCGCCCTCTTCACTCCCCGTGACGCCCCCTACCAGGCGGACCACGCCGTCAGGCTCTCGTCGCGGCCGTACACCCGCTTGCAGTCCTTCGCGTAGGCGAAGTCGCCCTCGTGGTCCAGCTTCTCGTGGCGGTACTCGGGGGCGTCCTCGCGGATCTGGACGCCCTCGACGGCGAACTCCTCGTCGCCGAACTCGACGGTCTCGCCGACCGTGAACTCGTAGTCGCCGGGGACGTTCACCCGGACTGAGCGCGTCTCGTCGGCGTCACCGTCCTTCGGGTGGAGCGTCACCGGCACGGAGACGTTGTCGACCGCGCGGGTCCACAGCGTCGCGACGTCCTCGACGCCGGCCTCCTCGACCCGTTGCTCGGGGCCGACCTCGATCCCGGTCACCCGGACCTGCATCAGCGCGTCGGGGGTGTCGACGACGAACTCCTCGCCGGTCGCGACGTAGGTGTCCGCCGGCACGTCCATCCGGGTGGTGAACGACTCGCCGTCCTGCGAGACGACGATCTTCAGCTCGACGGTCTCCGCCTCCGGGATCTCGGCCTTGTGCGTGTGGTCGCAGTCGGTACAGCGGACGGTCGCCTGCCCGCCGGGGCGCAACACCTCGTGGACGGTCTCCTCGCCCGGGGAGCACGACGGGCAAGCGAGGCCGACTCGGTCTCCTGTTTCGGTCATTACGGCGTCGTACCCGCCGCTCGCGTAAATATCCGCCCCTGTGGCCGCGGTGCGTCACGCGCTCTCGTGGAGCGGGGGACGAGCCGGGGCGGGTCGACGGCGATCGGTCCGAGGCCGAATCGGTCCGAGGCCGAATCGGTCCGAGTCCGAACCGGCCCCGCCGGAGTAAGGAAACTGGTTTACCGGTGTCAGGGGAACGGACGCCCATGATCGTTCCCGGATCCAGCTCACAGCTGCTCGCGGCCGCGCTCGCCGAGGAGACGGGTCGGCCGCTGGCGACGCCGACGTATGACCGGTTCCCGGACGGCGAGACGCTCGCGGCGGTGCCCGACTTCGACGCCGACGAGGCGACGGTCGTCGCGACGACCGACTCCGACGAGGCGTGGGTCGAACTGCTCCAGCTCCAGGACGCCGTCCGCGAGGCCGGCGCCGAGCGCGTGTCGACGGTGATCCCCTACATGGGCTACGCCCGACAGGACGAGTCGTTCGGGGCGGGCGAGCCCGTCTCGGCGCGGGCGATGGCGCGGGCGATCTCCACCGGGACCGACCGCGTCGTCCTCGTCAACCCCCACGAGCCGCGCGTCGCCGAGCTCTACGACGTCCCCGTCGACGTCGCCGACGCCGCGAGCGTCCTCGCCGACCCCCTCCCGGCCGGCCTCGCGGAGCCGCTGTTCCTCGCGCCGGACGCGGGCGCCGTCGACATCGCCGAGACGGTCCGAGACGCGTACGGCGCGGGCGAGACGGACTACTTCGAGAAGCACCGCGACCGGGAGACGGGCGCCGTCGCGGTGTCCCCGTCGGACGCGGCCGTGTCGGGGCGGGACGTGGTCGTCGTCGACGACATCGTCGCCACCGGGTCGACGATGAGCGAGGCGGTCGCCGTGCTGAACGACCGCGGCGCGGCGCGGGTGCTCGCGGCCTGCGTCCACCCGGTGCTCGTCGCCAACGCCGTGACGAAGCTCCGGGGCGCCGGCGTCGACCGCATCGTCGGCAGCGACACCGTCGAGCGGGGCTGTAGCGTCGTCAGCGTCGCCCCCGCTCTCGCCGAGGCGCTGGAGTAGCCCCTTACTCGATCTCCCGGATCACCCGCGCCGGGTTCCCGCCGACCACCACACGCGCCGGAACGTCCCTCGTTACCACCGCGCCGGA
Organism: Halorubrum rutilum; assembly: GCF_024494565.1. Next base: position 3,826 of record NZ_JANHDN010000002.1, on the reverse strand, counting down.
GGCGATCACCGCGCCGTCGCCGACGGTCACGCCGGGGTTGAGCACGGCGCGGCCGCCGATCCAGACGTCGTCGCCGACGGTCACCGGTTCCGCGCGCTCGCGGCCGGTCGCGCGCTCCTCGGGGTCGATCGGGTGCGTCGGCGTGTAGACGTGAACGCCCGGGCCGAGCAGGCAGCGGTCGCCGAACTCGATCGGGTTCGAGTCGAGGAGGACGCAGCCGTAGTTCGCGAAGAAGCCGTCGCCGACGGCGACGTTGTAGCCGTAGTCGCAGCGCACGGGCGGCTGGACGGTCGGGTCCTCGCCGACGGCGTCGAACAGCTCGCGGAGGAGCCGCCCGCGCCGGTCCCGTTCGGCCTCGCTCGTCGCGTCGTATCGGCGGGCGAGGTCGCGGGCGCGGGCGCGGTCGGCGGCGAGCGCCGGATCGCTCGGGTCGTACGGCTCTCCGGCCAGCATCCGCTCCGTCTCGGTCGCCATGCGGGGACCGACGGGACCCCGGGCATAAGGGCCGGCGGTTCGGCCGCCCGGTTCGCTCGTCGACCGGTCCTCACCCGTGCGTGTAGCCGCGGTCCGCGAGGGGGTCGCCGTCGGCGGTCACCCCCTCCGCGGCGTCGACGACGGTGCCGACGCGTGCGAGCCCGGAGGGACAGCCCTCGCGGGCGTCGTCGAGGTCGCCCTCGGGGACCGCGCAGACGAGCTCGAAGTCCTCGCCGAAGTGCGCGGCCAGCTCGAACCGGTCTGCCGGCCCCTCCGCGACGTCGTCGACCGCGGGGTGGACGGGGAGCCGGTCGCGGTCGAGCGCGAAGCCGACCTCGCTCGCCTCCGCGAGCTGGTGGAGCGACCGCGCGAGCCCGTCCGAGGAGTCCATCATCGCGGTCGCGCGCCCGGCGAGCGCGACCCCGTCGGCGACCCGCGGCGCGAGCCGGAACAGGTCGTTGGCGCGCTCGACCGCGGCGTCGTCGCCGCGCTCGAACAGGCGGAGCGCGGCCGCCGACCGGCCCCACTCGCCGGTGACGCAGAGCGCGTCGCCCGCGGCCGCCCCCGAGCGCGTCACCGGGCCGGCGTCGGTGACCGCCCCGATCGCGGTCGAGGCGGTCGTGAACTCCCCGTGGGAGTCGAGGTCGCCGCCGACGTACTCGGCGTCGACCGCCTCGCAGACGTCGACCGCGCCGGCGACGAACCGGTCCAGTTGGTCGGGGTCGAAGACGTCGTCGGCGTAGACGGCGACCGCCGCGGTCGCGCGCGCCCCCATCGCCGCCACGTCCGAGAGCGACGCGCCGACCGCGCGCCACCCCGCGGTGTACCGGGTCGTCCCCGGCGGGAAGTCGGTGCGCTCGTGGAGCATGTCGGTCGTGATGACGGTGTCGCCGACGACGGCCGCGTCGTCGCCCGCGTGCGGCAGGTCGGCGGCGAGCCGGCGAAGCGCGTCGCGCTCGTTCACGGGCGTCCACACGCGCCGGAACCGGTTAGTATGGATCGGTCCGGCCCCTCGTCGCCGGATCGTGAGCCGTGATACCAAGCGCCATTTAAATAGGTAAAACATGCTAACGAATATTATCATTATCAATCATTATGTTTATTACCGGTCCTCCGAACTCACCAAGTGCAATGTCAGTATCCGTACGCGGACACGCGGCAGCCCGACGCGACGAGCGATCGACCACCAGACGACCACCGCAACCGCCCACACGACCCGATGACGACACCTGACGACACCACGACGCCCGAGACGACCCGACCGACAGACCAGCGGACGACCGCCGACGCTTCTCCGCCGATCCCCGGCCGCACGCCGATCACCGAGGAGGCGGGCGCGCCGCTCGTTCCGCCGACGCGGCCCGACGCGACCGCCGGGACCGACGGGACCGGTGAGACCGACGGGACCGTCCGGACCGACGCGACCGCCGAGCCGTTCGACACGCCCGGCCGCCCGAGCCCGCCGCCGACGGACGCGGAGCGGGAGGCCCCGCTCGTCCCGGACCTGCGTCCGACGCGCCGCGCGCGGACCGACGGGGGGTCGCGATGAGCGCCGTCCCGATGGCCGGCACCGGCGACGGGCCGCGGCCGGACCCGACGACGTTCACGCGCGACGCGACCGACCGGCTCGCGAGGGACCGCCCCGCGACCGATCGGGCCGCGAACGACCGTTCCGCGACCGAGCGCCCCGTCGAAGACGCCGCGGAGTGACACCCATGCATCCAAACCAACTCGACGACGACGTCTTCACGAGAGACATCGACAACCCGGCCGGCCGGCGGCTGCGCGAGCTGTTCGACGAGCAGGAGTACACGTTCGCGCCCGGGATCTACCACGCGCTCGACGCCCGCCTCGCCGAGATGGCGGGGGTCGACGCCGCTTACATGAGCGGCTACTCGACCGTCCTCGGTCAGTTCGGCTTCCCCGACCTGGAGATGGTCACGATGACCGAGATGGTCGAGAACGCGAAGCGGATGGTCGAGGCGACGAACCTCCCGGTGGTCGCCGACTGCGACACCGGCTACGGCGGCGTCCACAACGTCCGCCGCGCGGTCCGCGAGTACGAGAAGGCCGGCGTCGCCGCCGTCCACATCGAGGACCAGACCTCGCCGAAGCGGTGCGGCCACATCGCCGGCAAGCAGATCGTCTCCCGCGAGCAGGCGCGGTCGCGCTTCGAGGCGGCCGTCGACGCCAAGCAGAGCGAGGACACGGTGATCATCGCGCGCACCGACGCCTACGGCTCCGCCAACGGCGACTGGGAGGAGCACCTCGAACGCGGCCGGATCTACGCCGACGCCGGCGTCGACCTCGTCTGGCCGGAGATGCCCGACCCGTCGCGCGAGGACGCGATCGAGTACGCGGAGACGATCCACGAGACCCACCCCGACCTCGACCTCGCGTTCAACTACTCCTCGTCGTTCGCGTGGAGCGAGGAGGAGGACCCGCTCACCTTCGCGGAGCTCGGCGACCTCGGCTACCAGTACATCTTCATCACCCTCTACGGGCTCCACTCGGGCGCCCACGCGGTGTACGAGGACCTGCAGAACATCGCCGAGAACGACGAGGAGGCCCAGTTCGACCTCGAAGAGCGCTACCTCGGCCACGAGACGGAGAGCCACCACGAGCTCTCCTTCGTCCCGCGGTACCAGGACGTCGAGGCGCGCTTCGACCCCGAGGCGTCGGCCCGACACGAGGAGTCGGCCGGCTTCACCGACGAGGAGCGCGACCCGATCACGGCGAGCGAGAGCGACGACGACTGATCGGACCGGGCGCGGCCGTCGGATCCATCACCCGCGCCCTCGCGTCTCTCCGAGCGCCGTTCGTTCCCGGTCGAGCGAACGAAGGTAGCCCGCGGAACCGCCCGGACCGGCCTTCGGTCCCCCTCAGGCCGGGAGCGTGTCGATACCGTCGATCTCGACGTAGCCGTAGCCGCAGTCGGGACAGCGCCACTTCGTCTTCTCGCCGAGGTGGAGGGTCATCGCCGCGGTCCGGTAGAACGACCGGGTCTCTCCGCACGAGGGACAGTCGACGTCCTTTTCGAGCGCCATGCCCGCGGTTCGGTCCGGCGCGGTTTTGAAGCTACTGATTCACCGGTTGTACGAAGATGAGGAGTGAGCGATCGCCGTCTACGAAGAGACAGCCAGTCGTTTATAAATCGTTGCTGCCGGATCGACGGTGAACAACTCCAAAGCCCCAGCCGACGAGGCGGGCGCACGCTCGCTGCGCTCCTCGCTCAGTCGCTTCGCTCCTTCGCTGCGGTGCTTGCGTCGCCTGCGCCCGCCTCGTCGGCTGCCCCTTTGAGTCCCACCCACCCGCAACCGCACGGCACCTCACACCTCCCCAGCCTCGTGGC
>NZ_JANHDN010000001.1 GCF_024494565.1 Halorubrum rutilum | reverse complement strand
CTTTGAGCAACCGGCACAACCTCCCCGATGAAGCGGGAGATTTGTGTCATAGGCAACCGAATCTTCCCGCTTCAACTCCTTTGATTTAGTGGCCTACCTCGCTGCTGTATGGCGATTCAACACAGCCTTTTTAACCGGCCCGCGGACCGTCGACTGTCGCCCCAATTTATAACCACCCCTAGATGACGGCGGCGATCGCTCGGAACTCAGGGTTGCGGTGGCGCGTGCCGACGAGCGGCCACCGGCCGCGAGTCGCACGCGCGAGGGACGCCGCGAGCGAAGCGAGCGGCGAGGCTGGGGAGGTGTGAGGCTGCGGTGCTGTGCGGGGCGGGACTCAAAGGGGCAGCCGCGAGGGCGAAGCACGGCGACGCAAGCACTGCAAGGAGCGAGCGTAGCGAGCGACTGAAGCGCGCAGCGAGCCGCGCGAGCCCTCGCGGCTGGGGCTTTGGAGATGTTCTCTGCCGATCCATAGTCATCGCTCACGTATAGCTGAGCGGCTGGGGCTTTGGAGATGTTCACCGACGATCCGCAGCTGTCTGCTTATAAACGAGCAACCCCGTGTTCCCGTCTCGCTTATTCCCCGTCGGCGTTCGCGAGGAACTCCACGTCGCCGGCGATGACGGCGCTCGCGATGACCCCGCAGCCGATCAGCAGCGCGACGACGAGCGTCGTCAGCGCCACCGAGAGCGCGCTCCCGCCGATCGCGACCCCGACGAACGCGCCGACCGCGCCGCCGACGCCGCCGGCGATGACCGCGAGCGTCTGTGCCTCGCTCATAGCTGTCGGTTTCCCAACACCGGTAATAAGCGTTCGCGTCGGGGTCTCACGGGTGATAACGCGAGCGACCCCTCACCTCGAACCGAACTCGTCGCCCCCTCAGCGCGGATACCGCCGCCCGAGGTTCGGGTCGCTCCCGCCGTCGTTACGGTCGATGTCGCCCTCTTCGTCGCCGTCGTTACGGTCGCCGTCGCCCTCTCCGTCGCCGTCGCTCTCGCGGCCGCCGTCGTCCCCCTCTCCGCCGCCCGGACTCACGCTCCCGGTCCGGTAGCCGGCCATGTCGAGGGTGACGTAGTCGAACCCCAGATCGGTGAGGTGCTCGTGGACCGCGTCGGCGAACGCCGGGTCCAGCGCGCGCTCCAGCTCGTCCGGCGCGATCTCGACGCGCGCGAGCCCGTCGTGGTCGCGGACGCGGAACCCCTCGAACCCCCACTCGCGGAGCACGCGCTCGGCCTTCTCCACGCGGGTCAGCCGCGCCTCCGTCACCTCCAGTCCGGTCGGGATCCGCGAGGAGAGGCAGGCCATCGACGGCTTGTCGGCGACCGAGAGGTCGTACGCCTCGGCGATCTCGCGCACCTCCGCCTTCGAGATCCCGGCGTCCAGCAGCGGCGAGACCACGTCCAGTTCCTCGACCGCGCGCAGCCCGGGGCGGTGGCCCTCGCCGGGGTCGTCGGCGTTCGTCCCGTCGCAGACGGTGCCGATCCCGAGCTCCTCGGCCGTCTCGTACATCCGGCCGAGCCGCATCGTCCGGCAGTGGTAACACCGGTCGCCGTCGTTGGCGACGAACTCCGGGTCGTCGAGCTCGGAGAAGGCGACCGTCTCGTGGCGGATCCCGATCTCGCCGGCGACCCGTTTCGCGTCGTCGAGCTCCGCGGCCGGCAGCGTCTCGCTCCGCGCCGTGCACGCGACCGCGTCGTCGCCGAGGGCCTCGCGCGCGAGCGCGGCGACGACCGCGGAGTCGACGCCGCCCGAGAAGGCGACGAGGACCCCGTCGCGCTCGGCGAGCGCGTCCCGCGCGGCGGCCGCCTTCGCCGCCGTCTCCGGGTCGAGACCGTCCCCGTCGGCGGCGAGGGTGTGGTGGCTCATGGCCCCGGTTCGGCGGCGGCGGGAAAAAGCGCGTCGCCCGCGACCGAGGACTCGTCGGCCGCAACGGGAAGCGCGCCGGCCGCGACGGCGGACGCGTCGGCCGGGACCCGAGGCCCGGTCGCCGTCCGAAACCCGCCGCGGCGGCGGGATCGCGACCCCCATGCTTTTGCGCGTCGCCGCGATAGCCGCGAGTAGATGGAGCTGGAGGCGATCCCCGGCGTCGGAGCGAAGACGGCCGCCGCGCTGCGCGAGCTCGACGACCCGGTCGGGACCGTCGAGTCGGGCGACGTCGCCGCCATCGCCCGCGCGCCCGGCGTCAACGAGGCCCGCGCGGCCCGCATCGCCCGCGGCGCGATCCGCCGGCGACACGGCGACGACGGCCGGGTGCTGGCGACCGACCGCGCCCGCGAGGTGTACCGGGAGGCGATCGACCTGCTGCGCGAGCGCACGGTCACCGACTACGCCGCCAAGCGCCTGGAGACGTTCTACCCGAGCGCCTCGGCCTCGCGGATCGCGGAGGCGCAGTCGTTCGTCGAGTCGGCGGTCGAGCGCGACCCGGACCCTGCGGTCCTAGAGGCGCTCGCCGGGGTCGAGCCGCTGTCCGACCCGCCGACGGTCCGGGTGCGCGACCGCTGCCTCGCGACCGCCGACGCCGAGACGCTCGCGCGGGCCGAGTCGGCGGTCCCCGAGCTCTCGGTCGAGACGGTCGAGGACGCCCGCGACGTCTCCGAGCTCGCCCGGTCGTACGCGACCGTGATCGTGCTCGATGAGGCGTTCGCCGGGCTCGACGTCGAGGGGGACGTCCACGTCCGGCCGGACGCCCTCGACGAGCCGGCGGAGACCGTCCCGGAGCGACTGCTCTCCTTCTTCGCCGCGAACCGCGAGCGGCTGGAGGCGGCCGCGGCGGTCCACGAGGCGGCCGCGTCGGCGGGCGACCCCGTCGCCGGCGGCGAGCCCGCGGCGGACCCCGACGCCCTCCGCGACGCCCTCGCGCGGCTCGACGACGACGGGACGATCGTCGGGGACGCGGAGCTGGAGCGGCTGACCGCCGCCGTCGACGACCTCGACGCCGCCGTGTCGACCGCGGAGTCGGTCGCCGACGACCGCCTCCGGGAGGCGATCCGCGAGCGCGACGTGACGATCGAGGGGACCGACTTCCTCTCCCTCGTCGAGCAGGGCGCCCGCGTCGACTCGCTCCTAGACCGCGAGCTCGCCGACGAGTACGACGAGGCGCTGGCCCGCGCCCGCGAGCACCTCGCCGACGCGCTCCGCTTGGAGCCCGAGGAGGCGGAGCTCGCCGACCGCGTCTTCGGCGGCGACCCCTCGTTTCCGGTCGATCACGACGAGAGCGCCGTCTCGCGGCTCCGAACGGAGCTCTCCGCGGCCCGCGACCGACGGGCGGCGACGCTGAAGGCCGAGCTCGCGAGCGACCTCGGCGACCTGCGCGAGCCCGTCGAGGACCTCGTCCGCGACGCCCTCGAACTCGACGTGGAGCTCGCCGTCGCGCGGTTCGCCCGCGACTTCGACTGCGTCATGCCCGAGGTGGTCGACCCGGGCGCGGCGGGTGGACCGGACGCGAAGGCCGAGAAGGGCTTCCGGATCGAGGGCGGCCGCTCGCCGCTCCTCAACGTCGACTTCGCCGACGCCGAGCCCGTCGACTACGCCGTGTCGGGCGCGACGCTCCTCTCCGGGGTCAACTCCGGCGGCAAGACCTCGACGCTCGACCTCGTGGCGCTCGTCGTTGTCCTCGCGCAGATGGGGATGCCCGTGCCGGCCGCGTCCGCGACGGTCGAGCGCTTCGAGGAGGTCCACTACTACGCGAAGTCGCAGGGGACCCTCGACGCGGGCGCCTTCGAGGCGACGCTGCGCGACTTCGGCGACCTCGTCGAGGGGGCCGACGGCCGGCTCGTCCTCGTCGACGAGCTGGAGTCGATCACGGAGCCCGGCGCCTCCGCGAAGATCATCGCGGGCATCCTGGAGGCGCTCGACGGCCAGGACGCCACCGCCGTCTTCGTCTCCCACCTCGCCCGCGAGATCCGCGACGCCGCCGACTTTGACGTCGCCGTCGACGGGATCGAGGCCGAGGGGCTCGTCGACGGCGAGCTTCGGGTGAACCGGTCGCCGCGGAAGGGCCACCTCGCGCGGTCGACGCCGGAGCTCATCGTGGAGAAGCTCGCGGACGACCGCGACACCGAGTTCTACGGCGACCTGCTGGAGAAGTTCTGAGCCGCGAGCGCGGTCGCCGCCGACCCCTCCGGCTCGTCGGGCCACACGAGCCGCCACTCGCCGCCGTCGGTCGCGACCAGCCACCGGAGCTCGAACTCGCCGCCCTCGACCCCGTCGTCCGCGACGACCGCCGAGACGACGGCGTTCTCCGCCGCGATCGATTCCACCTCCCCCTCGTCGAGCGAGGCGGCGAGGAAGCCGGAGATCGCCCGGATCCGGTCGGCCGAGACGTCCTCGGTCGCGACCGTCGCGCCCGCGAGCTCCTGTCTGACGGTGCTGTCGAACGCCATCGGAACGTCCTCGGCGAGGCGCGCGAGCGGTGACGCGCCGTGCGCGAGCGCCGCCACGTCGTCCGCGAACGCCTCGCTGTCCTCGCTCGCGCTCGCCCGTCGGTAGTACTCCTCGACGACCGCCACGGAGCCGTCCGGGCCGTCGTCGCCGCCGATGGAGGAGCAGCCGGCCGCGAACGCGAGGACCGATACGCCGCCCGCAGAGAGGAACGCTCGGCGTTCCATAGGGGCGTGCCAAGGACTACCAAAACAAAACCCCTTCGCCGGCGTTCCGACGGAGAGAGCCGGAGACGGCGTCGAACTCACTCCCGGCTCGGTCGCCCGGATCAGTCGTCGTCCGCGGCCGCGGGCTTCCGGCGGTCGTCGCGGGGCCCCGCGATGTCGACGTCGGGGAGCAGGTCGCGCAGGTACTGCCCGGTGTGCGAGTCGTCGTTCCGCGCCACCGCCTCGGGGGTCCCGCTCGCGACGAGCTCGCCGCCGCCCTCGCCGCCCTCGGGCCCGAGGTCGATGATCCGGTCGGCGTTCTTCACCAGGTCGAGCTCGTGCTCGATGACGACGACCGTGTTGCCGCCGTCGACGAGGCGGTGGAGCACGTCGATGAGCTTGCGCTCGTCCTCCTTGTGAAGCCCCGTCGTCGGCTCGTCGAGCAGGTAGAGGGTGTCGCCGGTCGCCTTCTTTCCCAGCTCCTCGGCGAGCTTCACGCGCTGCGCCTCGCCGCCCGAGAGGGTGGTGGAGGGCTGGCCGAGCTCCATGTAGCCGAGCCCGACGTCCTTGAGGAGCTTCAGGCGGCGCCGGAGCCCCTGGTGGCTCTCGAAGAAGTCGTACGCCTCGTCGACGCTCATGTCGAGCACGTCGGAGATGGTCGCGCCCTTGTACTCCACGTCGAGCGTCTCGTCGTTGTAGCGCGCGCCGCCGCACTGCTCGCAGGGGACGTACACGTCCGAGAGGAAGTTCATCTCGATCTTCACGGTCCCCTGGCCGCCGCACTCCTCGCAGCGCCCGCCCTTCACGTTGAACGAGAAGCGGCCCTTCTCGTAGCCGCGGCGCTTCGCGAGCTTCGTCTCCGCGAACAGCTCGCGGACGTAGTCGAACACGTCGGTGTACGTCGCGGGGTTCGAGCGCGGCGTCCGGCCGATCGGCGACTGGTCGATGAGCCGCACCGTCTCGATCCCGTCGATCCCCTCGATCGCGTCGTGCTCCCCGGGGTCGACCGAGGTGTTGTCGTTCATCTCGCGGGCGAGCCCCTTGTACAGGATGTCGTGGACCAGCGTCGACTTCCCGGAGCCGGAGACGCCCGTGACGGTCGTCAGCGTCCCGAGCGGAATCGACACGTCGACGTCCTTGAGGTTGTGCTGGCGGGCGCCCCGCACCGTCAGCTTCCCCTCCGGCTCGCGGCGCTCCCCCGGGACGGGGATCTCCTTCCGGCCCGCGAGGTAGTCGGCGGTGACCGACTCGTCGGCGTCGACGATGTCGTCGAAGTCGCCCTGCGCGACGACCTCGCCGCCGCGCTTGCCGGGACCGGGCCCCATGTCGATGATCTCGTCGGCGCGGCGCATCGTCTCCTCGTCGTGCTCGACGACGAGGAGGGTGTTACCCAGATCGCGGAGCCCGGTGAGCGTGTCGAGCAGGCGGTCGTTGTCGCGCTGGTGGAGCCCGATCGACGGCTCGTCGAGGACGTACAGCACGCCGACGAGCCCGGAGCCGACCTGCGTCGCGAGGCGGATGCGCTGGCTCTCCCCGCCGGAGAGCGTCGACGCCTCGCGGTCGAGCGTGAGGTACTCCAGCCCGACCTCCTCCATGAAGCCGAGCCGCGCGCGGATCTCCTTGAGGATCTCCTCGGCGATCTTCGTGTCGCGCTCGCCGAGCCGCGCCTCCATCCCCTCGAAGTGCGCGCGGGCGTCGGCGATCGACATCCGGTTCACCTCGGTGATCGGCGTCCCGTCGACGAGGACGTGCCGCGACTGCTCCTTCAGGCGGGTGCCCTCGCACTCCGGGCACGTCGTCACGGCCATGAACTCCTCGATGTGGTCGCGGGCGCGCTCGGAGTCGGTCTCGACGTGACGGCGTTCCAGGTTCGGGATGACGCCCTCGAAGCGCTCGGTCTTCTCGCGCGTGCCGTTCTTCGTGGTCCACTCGAAGTGGACGCGGTCGTCGGTGCCGTAGAGGAACTGCCGCCGGACCGACTCGTCCAGCTCCTCGAAGGGCGTCGAGAGCGAGACGCCGAAGTGCTCGGCGACGTTGTCGAGCTGGCGGGAGTAGTAGGTGCGGTCGTAGCTCCACGGCTCGAACACGTGTTTCAGCGGCTTCGAGGGGTCCTCGACGACGAGGTCCTCGTCGACCTCCTTCGTCGAGCCGATCCCCTCGCACTCGGAACAGGCGCCGTAGGGGCTGTTGAAGGAGAACGAGCGCGTCTCGACCTCGGAGAACTGGAAGTCTGAGTTGGGGTTGCCGAGCTCCTCGGAGAACTCGACGATCAGCCGGTCGTCGCCCTCGGCGTCCTCGGCGAGCGACCCGGTCGAGCGCGTGTTGGAGGCGAACGGGACGTCCTCCGGCGGGTCCGGGACGATCAGCTTGAGCGCGCCGCCGGCCTCCTCTAGGGCGGTCTCCACGGAGTCGGTGATCCGCGAGCGGGCGTCGGGCGAGACGGTGACGCGGTCGACGATCACGTCGATCGTGTGGTCGTAGTTCTGGTCGAGCTCGGGGTCGTCCAGGGTCAGGTCGACCGGTTCCCCGTCGACCTCGACGCGGGCGTACCCGTCCGAGACCAGCTCCTCGAACAGCTCCTCGAAGGCCCCCTTCTGGTCGCGGACGACCGGCGCGGCGATCTTCGCGCGGGTCCCCTCCGGGAGTTCGAGGATCTGGCTCACCATGTCCTGCGCGGACTGCTCGCCGACCTCCTCGCCGGTGACGGGGTCGTACTGGGTGCCGATCCGGGCGTACAGCAGCCGGAGGTAGTCGTGCAGCTCGGTGACGGTCCCCACGGTCGAGCGGGGGTTGTTCGCGGCGTTCTTCTGGTCGATGGAGATCGCGGGCGAGAGCCCCTCGACCGACTCCACCTGCGGCTTGTCCATCTGTCCGAGGAAGTTGCGGGCGTACGCCGACAGCGACTCGATGTACCGGCGCTGCCCCTCGGCGTACACCGTGTCGAACGCGAGCGACGACTTCCCCGACCCGGAGAGCCCGGTGACGACGGTGAACTCCTCGCGCGGGATCCGGACGTCGAGGTCCTTGAGGTTGTGTTCCTCGGCGCCGCGGACCTCGATGTAGTCCTTGCTCATTTCGTCCGCTCTTAGCGTGCGCGCGCGGGAATACTCGTCGGTCGCGGCGGTCTCACGCGAGGGATCGCGACGACCGTTCGGCGACCGTGTCCCTCACCGATCCACGACCTTCGAGGGCGGCGAGAGGTTCCGGCGCCCGCCGACGGTGACGAGGAACAGGAGCCCGACGCCGACCCCGTACGCCGCCATCAGCGGGAGCGTCGCGAGGAACATCGTGATCACGTCGGCCGGGGTGAACACCGCCGCGAACAGCATGATCCCGACGGTGACCTCGCGCCAGCGGTTCCGGAAGACCCGGTACGGGACGCCGGCGTCGTTCAGCAGGACCATCGCGATCGGGATGTCGGCGAGGAAGCCGATCCCGATCGTCGTGTAGACGACGAGCCAGAGGAAGTCGCTCACCTGGTAGGTGATCACCATGTCCGCGAGCCGCGCGTCGGTGACGAGCCAGCCGATGAGCCCCGGCGCGATGTACGCGTACCCGAGCGCGAAGCCGCCGATCAGCCCGCCGAGCAGCGCGCCCGCCCAGAGGTACACCTTGTATATCCGGCCGGCGACGAAGCCGCGATCGCGGAGGGCGGGCCACGCGTAGTAGAGCGCGACCGGGAACACCGCGACGATCCCGAGCAGGATCGAGAACTTCACCATGAAGATCAGCGCCTCGACCGGGTGGAGCGTGATGATGTTGATCCCGCCCTCGATCTCGGCCGGGACGCGCCGTTCGAGGTCGCTCCGCACCGTCGCCAGCCCGCCGAGGTACAGCCACGTGAACGCGGCCGCCATCACGCCGCCGAACACCACGAGCAGGATGAACGACTTCGAGCGCAGCGAGTCGAAGATGAACTTGAGGTCCGTGTAGTAGCCGCCGATGTCGTCCTCGGCCGCCTCCTCCTCGCCGTCGGTGAGCTCGGAGAGGAACGTCGAGCTCGCGCGGGAGGTCCGGTCCTGCACCGCGCCCACCAGTCCGCCCTGGTCGCCGCCTGCGCCGCCCCCACTCCCCGCGCCGCCGGCCCCGCCCGACCCGGTCGCGTCCGCGTCGTCGCTCCCGTCGCCGCCGGCGCCGTCGTCTCCCCCCTCGTGCGCCTCGTCGAAGCGGTCGAGGATCGCCTGCGCCTTCTCCGGATCGTCGTCGTCGATGGCGGCCTGCGCGAGCGCGAGCGACTCCTCCTCGTCCATCGCTTCGAAGGCGGCGTCGGGGGCGGCCCGGACGCCCGCGGCGTCGAGCTCGCCCACGTCGATTGCGGCCGGGTCGCCGTACCGGTACCCCGCGCTCGTCGTGTCGAGGTCGGCGTAGACGGCCCACAGCGTCGCGACGACGACGAAGACCAGCGCCCAGAGGGCGACGTAGATCCCGGCGCCGGTCGCGGGGTCGACGCCGAGTCCCGCGCCCGGTTCGAGGAACCGCCAGTCGCTCCCGGCCGCTCGGAGGAGGTCGTTGAGGAGCGTCCGCCCGCCGTACTCGTAGAAGGCGTAGACCAGGCCGCCGCCGAGGACGGCCGCGCCGCCGACGACGTTCCAGTGGTTCCGCGCCGCGCCGAGCACGTCGATGCGGTCGGAGCTCCGCTGGGCCGTCACGACGAGCTTCGCGAGGTAGAGGCTGAAGCCGTAGAGGGCGATCAGCGGGAACGCCCACATCAGCTGCGTGAACGGGTCCGGCGGCGAGAACACCGCGCCGAAGACGAAGATGGCGACGACGGCGTAGCGCCACTTGTCGCGGAACGTCTCGTACTGGACGATCCCGGAGTACGAGAGCCCGGTGATGAGGAGCGGCATCTGGCCGGCGAGCCCGAACGACAGCGAGAGGAAGACGATGAACTCCGTCCACATCACGATGGAGTAGGTGGGCTGGATCCCGGCCTCCAGCCCGAAGCCGGCCAGGAAGGAGAACATGATCGGGAAGAAGGCGTAGACGCCGTAGCCGACGCCGACGCCGAACAGCCCGCCGCCGAGGAGCCCGATCCCCGCGAGCTTCCAGCGCGGGATCGGCGACTGCGGCCACATCCCCCGGGCGCGGAGCTCGCCGCGGGAGACGTAGATCAGCGGCGGGATCGCGGTGATCGCGCCGACGATCAGCCCGATCTTCGCCTGCAGGAGGATCACCTCGAACGGGGTGGTGGCGATGACGTCGGTCTCGGCGGCGACCGCGGGGGACATGTTCGACTCCGTGACGGCCCTGAGCCGGTCCCAGATGTACACGCGGAGCGCCCAGAACGTCGCGAGGAAGCCCAGCAGGAAGACGACGAACACCTTCTGGAGGTCCTTCTGGATCGACCGGAGGAACGCCTTCGCCGACTCGCGGCCCGCCGCGAGCGACTGCTGGGTGTCCTCGTCGAGGGCACTCGCCATACGGGAGAGGAAGTCCGTCCCCGTTATCAACCTTTTCGACCCGCCGCGCGCGCCGCGAGCCCCGATCCGGCTCGGCGCTATCCGAAAAGGCCTATAGTCGCCCGGTCTCGATGGTGAACCGAATGGACGACTCGGACCGGTCGCGCGACGGGCAATCACCCCCCGAGGAGGACTCTGTCTCCGACGACGCCGCTCCCGACGGCGACGGCGACGCGGACGACGAGTCCACCGAAGACGGGGACTCGTCCGTCGAGTCCGAAGTCTCTCCGGAGGTCACGCCCGAGATCGACGGCGCCGCGGATCGCTCTCGCGACGCGAGCGAAGCGGGCAACGCGGACGACGCGGGCGACGCGGACGAAGCGGGTGACGCCGGCGACGCTGCCGCCGACTCCACCAGCGACGCCGCCGCCGACTCCAGCGCCGACGACGACGGAGCGACCGACCCCGACGACGAGACCGGCGACGCGAGCGACGTCTTCGACGTCCACGACCCCGACGACGCGCAGAGCCTCGGCGACGGCGGAACGCCGGCGACGCCGGGGGACGCGGCCGCCGCCGGAACGGTCGAGGACGCGACGGTCGTCGACGACGGCGCCGACGACTCCTTCGAGGGGTTGGAGGCGCCGGAGTCGGACGAGGAGATGCCGCTGGCGGCCCACATCGAGGAGATGATGCGGCGGCTCGCCGTCGTCTTCCTCTTCGGCGGGCTCGCGACGCTCGTCGTCGTCACCGAGTCGACGGAGCTCATCAACTACTTCTGGAGCTACCACATCCCCGCGCCGATGGAGAACCGCCCGCGGCTGTACGGCCCCCTCGAACTCCCGCTCACGCGGCTGAAGGTCGCCGGGCTCGCGGGCGTCGTCGTCGGGCTCCCGGCGTTCGTCTACCAGACCTACCGGTTCATGAAGCCCGGCCTCTACGAGAACGAGCGACGCTACTACCTCGCGGCGGTCCCGACGAGCCTCATCTTAGGCGGGATCGGCATCGCGTTCGCGCACTTCCTCGTGTTGCCCGCGATCTTCTCGTACTTCACCACCTACACCTCCGACGCCGCGACGATCGCCTTCGGACTCGCGGAGACGTTCAACCTCATCGTCATCATGCTGGCGTTCATGGCGATCGTCTTCCAGATCCCGCTGTTCATTATGCTCGCGATCATGATGAACCTCGTCACCCGCCAGTGGCTGGAGGCGAAGCGGCTGCTGTTCTGGGGGGCGTTCCTCGGGATCGCGTTCCTGTTCAGCCCCGACCCGACCGGGATGGCGCCGATCATCGTGACGCTCACCATGATCGCGTTGTACGAGGGGACGCTGGCGATACTGCGCTGGACCGGGAACTAGATCGCTGTTCGGGGCCTTATACCGGATCTGTCGCCACAGCGAACTCCACCGATGATCTGACCGTTTGTATATAAATAGCTAATAACGGATCAGCGGTAGGCGCCCTCAAAGGGGCAGTCGCGAGGACTTGCGCGACTCGCTGCGCGCTTCAGTCGCTCGCTGCGCTCGCTCCTTCCAGTGCTTGCGTCGTCGTGCTTCGTCCTCGCGACTGCCCTTTTGAGTCCCACCCGACCGCAACCGCACCGCGCCTCACGCCTCCCCAGCCTCGTCACCGGACGTAGTCCGGTTGCAAGCGAGAGCTTCGCTCTCGCCCTGTCGCTGGCGGCTGCCGCCGCCAGCGACTCCCTCGCGCGTCCGGTTCGCGGCCTGTCGGCCGCTCACCGGCACGCGCCACCGCATATCTACTTATAAATGGGTCCGCACCCGGTCGGTTCCCGCTCCGCGCTCACTCCCCGCCGAGCAGCTCGACGAGCAGCGCGTTCTGCGCGTGCATCCGGTTTTCGGCCTGGTCCCAGACGAGAGCGCGGTCGGACTCCAACACGCCGTCGGTGACCTCCTCGCCGCGGTGCGCCGGCAGGCAGTGCATCACCTTGGCGTCGGTGCCGGCGAGCAGGTCGGCGTTCACCTGGAACCCGTCGAAGGCGGCGAGCTTCTCGTCGCGCTGGTCCTCCTGGCCCATCGAGATCCACACGTCGGTGTAGACGACGTCCGCGTCGCCGACGACCGCCTCGGGGTCTGTCGTGGGTTCCACGTCCGCGCCGAACTCGGCGGCGCGGTCGAAGACGGCCGGGTCCATCCCGTACTCCGCGGGCGTGGCGACCGCGATGTCGATGCCGGCCATCGCCGCGCCGACGACGAACGACTGCCCGACGTTGTTGCCGTCGCCGACCCACGCCACCGTGGCGTCCTCGCCGACCGTCTCGCGGATGGTGAGCAGGTCGGCGAGCGTCTGGCACGGGTGCGCCTCGTCGGTGAGCCCGTTGATCACGGGGCAGTCGGCGTGCTCGGCGAGCGTCTCCACGTCCTCGTGGTCGAACAGCCGGGCCATCACCCCGTCGACGTAGCGGCCGAGCACGCGCGCGGTGTCGCGCAGTGGCTCGCCGTGCCCGAGCTGGATGTCGTCGGGACCGAGGAACATCGCGTGGCCGCCGAGGCGGGTCATCCCCGTCTCGAAGGAGACGCGGGTGCGCGTCGACGGTTTCTCGAAGATCATCCCGAGCGTCGCGTCCGGCAGTCGGGGGTCGGTCTCGCCCGCCTTCATCGCGGCGGCGCGGTCGAGCAGGGCGTCCAGTTCGGCGGGCGTCACGTCGTCGATGTCGAGGAAGTCGTCGGTGGCGAGTGGCATCGTGTGTGGTGTGTGCGGGTGCGGTGTGAGAACGGTCGTGGTCGGTGGTCGAGCGTCGGTACGCTACAGTCGCTCGCGGCAGACGTCGGTCAGGACGGTCACGGCGCGGTCGAGCTCGGAGAGCGGGAGCCGCTCGTCCGGCGCGTGGTCCAGGTCGGAGTTCCCGGGGCCGTAGGTGACCATCGGGCAGTCCCACGCGGCCGCGAAGAGGTTCATGTCGCTCGTCCCCGTCTTCCGGAGCAGGCGCACGTCGCCGCCGGTGCCCCGGATCGCGACGCGGAACGCCCGCGCGAGGTCCGTGCGAGGGCTCTCCATCACGGGCGGCATCGGGTCGCCCCAGTGGACCGAGCCGGTCGACAGCTCCGCCTCCGCGAGTTCGTGGATCTCGTCGACCGGGCGAGAGGGCGGGATCCGCAGTTGGACGCTCATCGTCGTCTCGACCGCGAGCCCGTCGTCGCTCAGGCCGCCGTCGATCGAGATCGGTTTGGTCGTCACCTGGTCGAACACCGCGGTCTCCGAGTCGTCGGGCGTGAACGTCTCCTCGACGCCGTGCCACCAGTCGATCGCGTGTTGGATCGCGTTCGGCTCCGGCCGAGAGGAGTGGCCCGATTCGCTGGTGTTCACGTACGTTCCCTCCAGCAGGCCGCGGTAGCCGAGGGTGATCCCGCGCCACCCCGACGGCTCGCCGTTGATCACCGCCTCGGGCGCGTCGCGGTCGTCGATGAGGTGCCGCGCGCCGGCGGAGTCGACCTCCTCGCGGACGACGCCGGCGAAGGAGACGCCCGTCTTCACCGCCGCGACCGCCATCGCGACCAGCGGGCCGGTGGCGTCGACCGCCCCGCGGCCCCACAGCACGGGCTCGCCGGGCTCGCCGACGCGGACGTCGGACGCGTCCGGCAGTTCGCCCTCCGGCGGCGCCGGCCGCACCTCGACCGGGATGTCGCCCGGGACCGTGTCGACGTGCGAGGTGAGGAGGACGGCGTCGTCCGCGGGCGCGCGGACGTTCCCGCCCCCGTCGATCCACGCCTCTCGGCCGTTGGCCTCGAAGAAGTCGACGAGGCGCTCGGCGGCCCGCTCCTCCTCGCCGGACGGCGACGGGATCGACACCATGTCGTACAGCAGCTTCCGGGCCGGCGTGTCGCAGTCCGCCGGGTAGCCGCCGCCGGCGACGACGTCGGTACCGGCCGGCGACGACCCCGCCGCCGCCTCCGTCTCGCCGTCCGCCTCGGGTTCCGACTCCCCGCCCGCCTCGGCCTCCTCGCGCTCCTTTCCGGCCGCCATCACCCGATCACCTCCGCGAGGGCGTCGACGACGGCGTCGGCGTGCTCGCGCTCGATCGTCAGCGGCGGGAGCAGGCGCACCACCGTGCGGCCCGCCGGCAGCGCGAGGATCCGGTGGTCGATGGCGAGGTCGCGCAGCAGCCGGTTCGACCCGCGCTTCACCTCGATGCCGATCATCAGCCCGTCGCCGCGCACGTCGCGGACGTCGTCGCCGAGGCGCTCCTCGATCTGCCCGCGGAGGTACGCGCCGACCTCGGCGGCGTGCTCGGGGAGCCCCTCGCGCTCGATGACGTCGAGGGTGGCGCCCGCGGCCGCGGAGACGACTGGGCCGCCCGAGAACGTCGAGCCGTGGTTGCCGGCGTCCTCGGCGATCCAGTCGCGGCACAGCGTGGCGCCGATCGGGAGCCCGCTGCCGAGCCCCTTCGCGGTCGTGAGGACGTCGGGCACCACGTCGTGTCTGTCGGCCGCCCACAGCGAGCCCGTGCGGCCGAGTCCGGTCTGGATCTCGTCGAGGATCATCGCCGCGCCGGACGTCGCCGTCGCGATGCGGACCGTCTGCAGGTACTTCGTGTCGGCGGGGTTGATCCCGCCCTCGCCCTGCAGCGGCTCCAGAATGACCGCGGCGGTCTCGTCGTCGACCGCCTCGCGCATCGCCTCGGCGTCGCCGTACTCGACGAACTCCACGCCGCCGGCGAGCGGCTCGAATCCCTGCTTGTACTTCTGCTTCCAGGTGGTCGCGAGCGCGCCCATCGTCCGGCCGTGGAACCCCTGAGTCGTCGCGATGATCTTCTCGCGGCCCGTGGCGTGCCGGGCGAACTTCAGCGCGGCCTCGTTGGCCTCGGTGCCGGAGTTACAGAGCCAGACGTTGTCGACGTCGACGGGGCCGACCTCGGCGAGCCGCTCGTACAGCGCCGTCCGCGCGGCGTGCGGGTACGACGCCTGCACGTACATCAGCTCCTCCAGCTGGGTCGTCGCGGCGTCGACGACCTCGGGGTGGCAGTGACCCACCGGCGTGCAGGCGTAGCTCGCGCCGAAGTCGAGGTACTCGGTGCCGTTCGTATCGGTGACGTGGACGCCGTCGCCCGAGGCGATCTCGATCGGCTTCTCCGAGAAGACGAAGCCGCTCACGCGGTCTCACCCCCCGTTTCGGCCGCCGAGCCCTCTCCCGCCTCGTCGTCCGCGTCGCCGCCGAGCGCCGACCGCTCGACCGTCGTCCCCCCGCCGCCGAGCGCGGCGACGATCGGGTCGCGGACGTTGGCGTCGGCGACGACGACGCGCCCGGACCCGGCCGAGAGCGCCTCCCTCGCGGCCATCACCTTCTTGCCCATGAACCCCTCGGCGGCGTCCTCGACCGCCGCGAGTTCCTCGGGCGTCGCCGCCGACTCGATCAGCGTGTCGGGGTCGTCCGGATCCGCGTAGACGCCGGTCACGTCGGTGAGGAGGACGAGGTCGGCGCCGAGCGCGCCGGCGACCGCGGCGGCCGCCCGGTCCGCGTCGGCGTTGACGGGGGTGACGCCGCCGTCGCTCTCTTTCCCCTCCATCGGGGGCGAGACGACGGGCGTGTAGCCGTCGGCGAGCAGCCCCGAGAGGAGGTCGGCGTTCACCGACTCGATCCGGCCGGAGTGCTCGCCGCGGCGGATCTTCCGCTTGCCGTCTTCGACCACGCGGACCGCCGACTTGCGGGGCCCCGAGAGGAGCCCGCCGTCGACGCCCGAGAGGCCGACCGCGTCGACGCCGGCCTCGCGGAACCGCGCCGTCAGCTCCGTGTTGAGCTTGCCGGCCATCGCCATCGTGAACGCCTCCATCGTCTCCGCGTCGGTGAACCGCCCGGTGACGCCGGAGGCGGACTCGACGTACTCCGGCTCCATGCCGAGCCGCTCGATCGTCTCGTCGACGACCGTCGAGCCGCCGTGGACGACGACGACCGGGCGCCCGTTGGCGGCGAGGTGGGCGACGTCGCCGACCGCGCCGGCCGGGTCGACCGCCTTCGCGCCGCCGATCTTGACGACGACCGGGGGTTCGCTCTCGGTCTCGCTCATGGCGACCCCACCGGGTGCAGCCCGTCGAACTCCAGGCCGGCGGTCTCCGGCAGTCCCAAGGCGACGTTCGCCGCGTGGACCGCCTGTCCCGCCGACCCCTTGGTCATGTTGTCGATCGCGGAGAAGACGACGACGCGCCGGTTGCCGGGGTCGAGCTCGAAGCCGACCTCGCCGTGGTTCGTCCCGGCGACCGACTTCGGCTCGGGGTAGCGGTAGACGCCGCCCCCGCCCGAGACGATCCGCATGAACGGCTCGTCGGCGTACGCGTCGCGGTACGCCGTCCACAGGTCGCCCTTCGAGACCGGCCCGTCGGGGAAGACGTGGCAGGTCGCGCTCGCGCCGCGCACCATGTCGACCGCGTGGACGGTGAACGAGACCGAGAGCCCGAGGTACGCCTCGATCTCCGCCTCGTGGCGGTGCCCGGTCGGGGCGTACGGGCGCACGACGCCCGAGCGCTCCGGGTGCGAGGAGGCCGCGCCGCCGCCGGCGCCGCCCTCCGAGGAGCCGACCTTCACGTCGACGACGACCTCGCCCGCGTCGGGGCCGAGCGCGCCGGCGTCGACCAGGGGTTTCAGCCCGAGGATCGTCGCCGTCGCGTTGCAGCCGCCGCCGGCGATCAGGTCGGCGCCGGGGAGGTTCTCGCGGTTGATCTCGGGGAGCGCGTACTCCGCGCGCTCCAGGTACTCCGGCGACTCGTGGCCGTCGTACCACTCGTCGTAGGCGTCCGCCTCGGGCAGCCGGAAGTCCGCCGAGAGGTCGACGACGGTGTCAGCGACCTCGAAGTACTCGTCGATCCGCCCCATCGAGACGCCGTGGGGCGTCGCCGAGAAGAGCACGTCGACCGACTCCAGGTCGTCCGGGTCGGAGAAGCGCAGGTCGAGCCCGCGCAGGTTCGGGTGCGACCGGCCGACGGTCATGTTGTCGGCCGACCGCGACGTGGCCTGTACCACGTCGAACGCGGGGTGACCGGCGAGGATCCGCAGCAGCTCGCCGCCGGTGAAGCCGGTGCCGCCGACGACGCTCGCGGTGTACGTCTCGGCGGGCGCCGCGTCGCCCGCGGCGGCCGCGCCGGACTCCGCCGTCACGCGCTCACCTCCGTGGCGTCGTCGGCGCCGTCGGCCGCCGCGGCCGCCTTCGCCTCCAGCCAGTCGACGACCGCCGCGGGGACGTCGACGTCAGCGGCCGCGTCGAGCGCCTTGAACTCGACCGTGTGGTTCACCTCGTGGACGGTGTACTCGCCGGAGTCGGTTCCGCCCACTTCCATCAGGTCGACGCCGAGCATCCCGCCGCCGACCGCGTCTGAGGCGCGCTCGACCAGTTCGAGGGCGCGGTCGTCGAGGTCGAACGACTCCGTCTCGCCGCCCTTCGCGGCGTTCGTGAGCCAGTGGTCCGACGAGCGCGTCATCGCGGCGATCGGCTCCCCGTCGACCGCCAGCGCGCGGATGTCGCGGCCGGGCTTGTCGACGAACTCCTGGACGTAGAACACCTTGTGCTCGTAGTGGCCGAGCGTCTCCTTGTGCTCCAAGATCGCCTCGGCCGCGTCCCGGGTGTCGATCTTCGCCATCAGCCGCCCCCACGACCCGACGACCGGCTTGAGCACGCAGGGGTAGCCGAACGACTCGATCGCCTCCAGCGCGGCCTCCTTCGTGAACGCGACCTCGGTCGCCGGGGTCGGGACGTCCGCCTCGGCGAGCGCGAGCGAGTTCTTCGCCTTGTCGGCGCAGACGTCGCCCGTCTCCGGGGAGTTGACGACGGGCACGCCGTAGCTGTCGAGGAACCGCGTCGCGTACAGCGACCGGCTCGTCGACAGGCAGCGGTCGACGACGATGTCGAGGTCCGCGACGTTCGCCGTCGTCGACTCCAGCCCGAACCGCTCCTTGCGGACGTCGATCTTCTCGACCTCGTGGTCCCGGTCGCGGAGCTCGTTGAGCAGGAGCTTCTCGTCCTTCCGGATCCGGGAGTAGAGGATCCCTACGCGCATGTCGACCACTCGGGAGTCGCGGCCGCGGCGGTCGTCGACATCTACTCGCCCCAGTCCTCCTCGAGCTCGGGCGCCTCCTCCAGCGTGACGGGGTCCAGCGAGATGACCTCGAGCTCGGTCCCGGTGACCGGGCTGTCGATGATCTCGCCGACCTCGACGTCGGCCGGAAGCTCGATCTCCTCGCCCGTGATCGGGTCCTCTGCCAGCAGCGTGTCGGTGTCGCTCGTCATCGTAGGAGACAGTCGACCGCGGACGGGCATAAAGGCTTCGAACTTATTAGATAGTTTACATAACACGGATCGGCCGCTAACGGAAGCGAATCGGCGAGATCGAGCCGTTTCGAGATCGGATATCAGATCCCGGTAGTAACTGTGTCCCCCTTACGGGGACGGTCGTCGGCGCCGATCGGGTCGGCGGTCCGACCGACGTCGCCGGCCGGACCGCCACCGATCGAGCCAGGGGGCGCCCGGCGGTCGTCGCGGCTCAGACATAGCGATCGACCTCCGCGTTTAGGGCCTCGCTCGCGTCGGCGAGCGCGTCGCGCTCGGCCGCCAGCGCGTCGTCGTCCTCACCGATCCCGGCCTCGGCGGCGGCGAGCCCGTCGGCGACCGCCGCGGGAGCCGGCCCGCCGGCGGAGTCCCGGCTCGCGACGCTGGCGGCCGGATCGAGCGCCGACTCCACGTCCTCGCGGCTCACGTGCGTCGAGAGGGGCTCGCCGGTCACGTTCCGAGCGGCCTCGTCAACTTTTGCGGCCGCCGCGGCCGGCGAGTCGCCGTCGGCGACCTCCTCAGCGGCCGTCGCGACGATCTCGTGGGCCGTCCGGAAGGGCATCCCGCTCATCGCGAGCAGGTCGGCGACGCCGGTCGCCGTCGAGAAGCCGTCGCCCGCGGCGTCCGCGAGCGCGGCCTCGTCCCAGTCGGCGGTCGCGACCGCGCCCGCGGCGACCGCGGTCGCCTCCCGCACGTCGTCGGCGACCTCGAACACGCTCGCGTGGGCGCGCTGGAGATCGCGGTTGTAGGCGCGCGGGAGCCCCTTGAGCAGGCTCAGCGTCCCCGTCGCCTCGCCGATCGCGTCGCCGGCGACGCCGCGGGTCAGCTCCAGCGTGTCGGGGTTCTTCTTCTGGGGCATGATCGAGGAGGTGGAGGCGTACGCGTCCGACAGCTCCACGAACCCCTTGTTCGAGAAGAGGACGAGGTCCTCCGCGAGCCCCGACAGCGTCGTCGCGAGCGTCGCGCACGCGGTCGCGCCCTCCGCGAGGAAGTCGCGCGCCGACGCCGCGTCGGTCGCGTTCCGGACCGTCCCGTCGAACCCGAGCAGCTCGGCGGTGCGGTCGCGGTCGATATCGAAGGGCGTCCCCGCGAACGCGGCCGCGCCGAGCGGCGACCGGTTGACCCGCTCGTACGCGTCGAGCAGGCGCGCGGTGTCGCGGGCGACCCCGCCCTCGTACGACAGCAGGTAGTGCGCGACCGTCGTCGGCTGGGCCGGCTGGAGGTGCGTGTAGCCGGGCATCACCGTCTCCGCGTGCTCGCTCGCGACCTCGACGAGCGCCTCGCGGAGCGCCAGGGTGGCCTCCGCGGCCGCGAGCAGGTCCTCGCGCAGCCGGTACCGGATACAGGTCGCCACCTCGTCGTTGCGCGAGCGGGCGGTGTGCATCCGCCCGCCGTCCGGCCCGATCCGGTCGATGACGGCCGTCTCGATCGCCTCGTGGACGTCCTCGCCGTCGGGGAGCGCGCCGTGGCCGGCGGCCTCCACGTCGTCGAGCGCGCCGAGGATCTCGCCGGCGACCGCGCCGTCGACGATCCCCTGCTCCGCGAGCATCACCACGTGCGCGCGGTCGACCGCGAGGTCGGCCTCGAAGATGGCCGCGTCGGCCGCGAGGCTCGACAGGAACTCGCGGGCGGGACCGCCGCTGAATCGGTCGCGCCGGACGGCGGTGCCGGGATCGTCGTCGGTCATCTACTCGTCCGTCCCGTCGTCTCCCGACCCGTCGGTCGCGAGCTCGGGCCGCTCCACGCCCGCGGCCACGTCGTTGGCGAGGCGCTCCTGGAGCCCGTGGTACTTCGCGACGCCGGTGGCGTCCTCCTGCGCGATGCCGGCCACGTCCTCGGTGTTGAACGAGGCCATCTCCTCGGAGTACACCGCGTACTCGGAGTCGCGGGCGACGACGCGGCAGTTGCCGCCGGAGACCTTCACCGTCGCCGTCCCGGTCACCACGTCCTGCGTCTCGTCGACGAAGGCGTCGAGCGCGTCGACGACGGGGGCGAAGACGAGCCCCTGGTACGCCTTCTCGGACCACTCCTGCTCGATCCCCTGCTTGAACGAGCGCTCGTTCTTGGTTAAGACGAGGTCTTCCAGGGCCCGGTGGGCCGTCAACAGGACGGTCGCGGCCGGGTGCTCGTAGTTCTCGCGCACCTTCAGCCCGAGCATCCGGTCCTCCATCACGTCGGTGCGGCCGATCCCGTAGCTCCCGGCGTACTCGTTGAGGTGCTGGATCAGCGGGACCGGGTCCATCGCCTCGCCGTCGACCGCGACCGGGACGCCCTCCTCGAAGGCGACCTCGATGGTGGTCTCGCCCTCCGGCTCGGCGGTCCACTCGTAGATGTCCTCCGGCGGCTCGTAGTTCGGGTCCTCCAGCTTCCCGCCCTCGACGGCGCGCGACCAGATGTTCTCGTCGATGGACCAGACGCCGCCGTCGCCGGCCTCGACGGGCAGGTCCTTCTCCGCGGCGTACTCGATCTCCCACTCGCGGGTGAGTCCGAGCTCGCGGACGGGGGCGATCACTTCGAGGTCGGAGCCGCGCCAGACGGCCTCGAACCGGAGCTGGTCGTTCCCCTTCCCGGTACAGCCGTGCGCGATGGCGTCACAGCCCTCCGCCTCGGCGACGCCCAGGATGGCCTCGGCGATCACCGGGCGCGCGAGCGCGGTCCCGAGCGGGTAGCCCTGGTACGTCGCGTTCGTCTTCACCGCGTCGAAACACAGCTCCGCGAACTCTTCCTTCGCGTCGACGACGTGGAGGTCGAGCCCCAGCGCCTCGGCGGTCTCCTCGGCCTCGTCGAACTCCTCTGTCGGCTGCCCGACGTCGACGTTGACGCCGATGACCTCGTCGTAGCCGTACTCCTCTTTCAACAGCGGGACGCAGACGGTCGTGTCGAGCCCCCCACTGAACGCGAGTGCAACGGTTGCCATTAGGGGAGTACACTGGGCTCACGCCCTTAAATTCACCGATTTAATTACCGGAAGAAATTGACGGACTCGGCGCTGTCCGACGACGTAGCTGTCACTCTCCGAGACGAAACGGCGCGAACGCGACGAGGGATGAAGATTACTGGCCCGAGGGGGCCCGTCGTCGCGCCGCGCCGGAAGCCGGTCGCGGCGGTCGGACGCCTCGTCGCGGTCGCGGGGCTCGTCGGCCTCGGACGAGGGCGGCGTCGGGACGAGCCTCCGCGATCATTACCAGTACGTAGTTTCGTTCCGGGATAAAAACGTTCCGCAACTGACCCGCGAATACGTACTGCTTCCGCTTCTGACGCTATCTCTCGTACCTGTTCGATACCGGGAGTAGGTGTATCGATACGGTTGAGTGATTTTTTATATGTGAGAGAGTAGTGTCGCTGTCGGCTGTTTATGAGTGACTGATGACGCTATGGTGAACACCTCCAAAGCCCCAGCCTTGTCGCTGGCGGCTGGCGCCGCCAGCGACTCCCTCGCACGCGCTCCTCGCGGCCGCCAGTGGCGGCCACTCGGAGGCGCGCGCCACCGCACATCTCTCTATTAGTGATTGCCGCTGCCACTCAGTGTTATTTAAATACAGTCTTGCCACCAGCGATCTGCAATACTTACTCCCGTTATCGGTCAGATCGCTTCCCGGTACGCCTCCAGCGTCCGCTCGACGTCCTCCTCCGTGTGCGCGTAGGAGGTGAACTGGCACTCGAACTGGTTCGCGGTGAGGAACACCCCCTGCTCTTTCATCTCCTGCCAGAACACGCGCTCCCAGCGGTCGGTCGCGGCGTCGGCGACGTCCGCGCCCGTCTTCGGACACGAGTCGTACCGGGCGCAGTCGGGGTCCTGCCGGCAGCCCCCGGGACAGCAGGCCTCGGGTTCGTCGGGCGCCTCGCGGGTGAACACCGTCTTGAACATCGAGTCGGTGCCGACGACGGTGTACTCGGGCGCGCGCTCCGCGCAGATCTCGGCGATTCCCTCGCGGAGCTTTCGGCCGAGCCGGTTGACGTGCTCGTACACGTCGTTCTCGGCCGCGTACTCCAGGGTCGCCTTCCCGGCGGCCATCGTCACCGGATGCCCCGAGAAGGTGCCGGACTGGAACACGTCGCCCGCGGGCGTGAACCCCTCGATCACGTCGGCGCGCCCGCCGATCGCGCCGACCGGGAACCCGCCGCCGATGATCTTGCCGAACGTCGTTACGTCCGGCGTGACGCCGAACTTCGACTGCGCGCAGCCGAGGCCGCCGACGCGGAACCCCGTGATCACCTCGTCGAAGATCAGGAGGGCGCCGTGGTCGTCGCACAGCTCGCGGAGCGTCTCGTGGTAGCCGTCGACCGGCGCCACGATCCCCATGTTCGCGAGGATCGGCTCGACGAGGACCGCGGCGATCTCGTCGCCGTGCTCCGCGAACACCGCCTTCGCGGCCTCCGGGTCGTTGAACGGGATCGGGAGCGTATGCTGCGCGAACTCCTCGGGAATGCCCGCCGTCGACGGGCGCGCGTCCCCCGGCGACCCCTCGACGAGCGTCGACTCCTGCGCGCCGTGGTAGCCGCCCTGCATCACGACGATCTTGTCGCGGTCGGTGTGACCGCGCGCGAGCCGCACCGCCGAGACGGTCGCCTCGGTCCCCGAGTTGACGAACCGGATCGACTCGACGCTCGGGACGTGCCGCGCCACGAACTCGGCGTGCTCGACCTCGACCTCCGTCGGCGCGCCGTACATCGGTCCCTCGGCGACGTGCGACTGGACCGCCGCCTCCACCGGGTCCGGCAGGTCGTGGCCGTACAGCAGCGGCCCGTACCCCATCACCCAGTCGACGTACCGGTTCCCGTCGGCGTCGATCACGTGGCCGCCGTCCCCGCGCTCGATGAAGAAGGGATGCGGCATCGTCGCCCGGACCGAGGAGTTGACCCCGCCCGGCATCACCGACAGCGCGCGGTCGTACAGCCCGCGGGAGCGCTCGTGGTTCATACCGACGGGTTGGGGCGGCGGGATGAAAGTAGTTGCCGACCCGGCGGTGAGACCGGTTACGGACCGCCGGGGCCTCCGTCGATCGGCGCCGCGGCCCGGCGGTACGGCGCCTCGAAACCCGGTCGAAAAAGCGAGTCGGAGTCGGTCGTCGGTCCGGTTCCCTCGAAGTCCGCGCGTCGCCGCCGGCTTACACCGCCTCCGGCCCGGTGGTGCCGGTGCGGACCTGCAGCGCGTCCTCGACCGGCATGACGAACACCTTGCCGTCGCCGGGCTCGCCGGTCTTGGCGGCCTCGGCGATCGCCTCCGCGACCTCGTCGGCCGGGATGTCGGCGACGACGACCTCCACCTTCACCTTCTGGTGGAGGTCGACCGTGAACTCCTCGCCGCGCCACTGGCCCTTCTTCGCGGGCTGCGAGCCGCGACCGGAGACGTTCGTCACGGTGAGCGAGGGGGCGTTGACCTCCGCGAGCGCCTGCTTGATGGCCCCGAGCTTGTCGGGGCGGACGACCGCGGTGACCATCTTGATCTGCGACCCCGCCTCCTCGCCGCCGTCGGCGCGCGGGGAGTCGTCGGTGGTGTCGACCACGGCCGGACCGCCGTCGGTCGCGACGCGGTCGCCGCCGAACTCGGGGTAGGTCTCGACGCCGTGCTCGGAGATGTCGAGGCCCTCCTGCTCGTGTTCGGGCGTGACGCGGGCCTCACCGCTCAGCTTGAGGACGTACCAGACGACCGCGGTCGCGGTGAGCGTCCAGCCGCCGATGATGACGACGCCGGTCAGCTGGGCGACGAAGTGGGCGCCGACGCCGGCGCTCAGTTCGCCGGGCGCGGCGACGAACGGGAACAGCAGCGTCCCGAGCACGCCCGCGCTGCCGTGGACCGGGAACACCGCGCAGACGTCGTCGATCTTGAGCGTGTCCGAGACGAACTCGAAGACGAGCGGGAGCTGGCCGCCGGCCAGGAGGCCGACGACCAGCGCGCCCCACCACGCCGTGGTGTCGGGGATCGCGGTGATGCCGACGAGCCCGGCGAGCAGGCCGTTGGCGACGTACAGCGTGTCGACCTTCCCGGTGCGGAGCCACACGACGAGGGCGGCGCCGATCCCGCCGGCCGCCATCGCGATCGTCGTCCCCATCGCGACCAGGTTGAGCGTCAGGGTGTTGAACATCCCGCCGCTGACCACGGAGGCCGTCCCGACGTTGAAGCCGTACCAGCCGAACGCGAGGATGAGCGTCCCGAGGACGGCGAACGTCAGCGAGTGGCCGGGGATGACGTTCGTCGAGCCGTCATCGGCGTAGCGATCCATCCGCGGGCCGAGCACGGCCGCCGCGGTGAGCCCCGCGATACCGCCCATGCCGTGGACGATCATGCCGCCGGCGAAGTCGTGGAACGCGGTGCCGGTCAGCTGCGCGACGAGGCCGTCGCCGGAGGCCGACCAGGTGAACGCGATGACCATCGGGTAGATGACCGCGGCCAGCAGGAACGTGTAGGTGACGTACGCACGGAGCTTCGCGCGGCCGGCGACCGCGCCGGAGACGATGGTCGCGGCCGTCATGGCGAACACCGCGCCGTAGAGCCAGTTGACGTACGGGCCGACCGTCCCGGCGTCGACGGCGAGTTCACCGCCGGAGAACAGCGTCCCCGCGACGGACGCGACGCCCGCCGATCCGTTCATCAGGCTCGTGAACGCCGTCCCGATCAGGAAGAACACCGTCACCCCGACGCTCCACGTCAGGAGGTTCTTCGTCAGCTGGTTCGCGACGTTCTTCGAGCGGACCTGCCCGGCTTCGAGCATGGCGAAGCCCGCGTGCATGAAGAAGATGAGGAACGTCACGACGAGGATCCACGTCCCGTTCATCGCGTCCGCGAACGTGCTCGGGTCGACCGTCGCGAGTACGTCGGTCATCACGATTCGACCACCTCAATTGAACGTACGTCTTCCGAACCGCACCGTTCGTTCGTGTTCATGTGTTGAATCACGTTTCGACAAGGAGAAATGGGAGTATATAAACGTTCGACTTGGGTTTCACAAAAAATCAACTTGATAATACGGCGGATGTCAGATATAAGGACGGATGGATGGTGTATAAGGACGTATTCCGGACGAGCTTCTGGCAATCTTTGCGATCGAATCGGACGGACGTATTATCGCTGATCTGTCAACAAGCGCCGAATCGGCCGATATCGGGGGGCGCGTCGCCGGGCGCGGCCGCCGCTGGCGATTTTTGCCGCGCCGCGTTCGGGGAGCATCCGTCGCACCGGCGTCAATCGGCCGAAATCGGGCGTTTCGGCCGTTCCGAGAGAAAGTTTACGTTCGTCAACCGGATCGGCGGCCGGGCTCCCGATCCGGGCGTCGGATCGCCGGATCGAGTCCCGATCGGACGCCGACGGTGCGGATCGCGGGTCGTTTCCCGGTTATTCCGGCTTCAGCCCCTCGCCCTGCACGCGCATCACGGCCTCGCCGTCGGCGAGGTTCGGCGCGTCGACGAGCCGGACGATCCGCTTGTCGCCCTTCGACTTCCGGAGGTAGATCCGGAAGGTGGAGGCGTGCCCGAGGATGTTGCCGCCGATGGCCTGCGTCGGGTCGCCGAAGTAGGAGTCGGGGTTCGACGCGACCTGGTTGGTGACGAGGATGGCGGTGTTGTACAGGTCGCCGAGCCGCATCAGGTCGTGGAGGTGCTTGTTGAGCTTCTGCTGTCGCTCCGCCAGCTCGCCCCGGCCGACGTACTCCGCGCGGAAGTGGGCCGTCAGCGAGTCGACGCAGACGATCCGGATAGGCCACTCCGTCTCCTCGTGCTCGCCGGCGAGCTCCTTCGCCTTCTCGGCCAGCAGGATCTGGTGGTTGGAGTTGAACGCCTTCGCGACGTGGATCTGGTCGAGGAACGCCTCGACGAGCGCTTCCAGCGCCTCCTCGTCGCTCGGCGTGCCCTCGATCTCGCGCCGCTCCATCTCGTCGGCGAGGATCTCGTCGTCGAGCCCGCGGACCATGTCGTCGATCCGCTCCGGCCGGAACGTGTCCTCAGAGTCGACGAAGATACAGCCGCCCTCCAGCCCGCCGTTCTCCTTCGAGAGCTGGACGTTGACGGCCATCTGGTGGGTCACCTGCGACTTCCCGGACCCGAACTCGCCGTACACCTCGGTGATCGACTGCGTCTCGATGCCGCCCCCGAGCAGGTCGTCGACCTCGTCGATCTGCCAGGAGAGCTTCCCGATCTCCTCGCGGCGTTCGAGCACGGTCGCGCCCGTCTCGAAGCCGCCGACGTCGGCGGCCTCCCGGGCGGCGTTGATGATGTCGCTGGCGGACGACTCGCCGATGTCCGCGGTGTTCGACATCTCGCCGGGGCTGGCGACGGCGATCGACTGGTAGCTCTCGAACCCGTTCTCGACGAGCTTGTCCGCGGTCGCTGGGCCGACTCCGGGGAGGTCCTCGAGTTCGTCTTCAGGCATGTACACGACCCTTGTTCGCCATCCCGTATAAAGACTGGTTTACACCCGAGTGAAAGTGAAATCCGCGACGGCGACGCGCTCGGTTCCGCGTCGGCTTCCCCCGCGAGGCTCCCCGCCGGAACGGATCGTCGACCGACGGGGGGAACCGGTCGCCGCCGCGTCGCGACCGCCGTCCCGGTCGTCAGAACCCCACGCGGCGGACGTATCCGAGCTCGCGGATCTCGACGAGCAGCTCGCCGGGCAGCTCCGCGTCGGTGATCACGTACAGCTTCGGATCGTCCGTGAACTCGGGGTCCTCGCTCAACACCTGTCGGATCGAGACGTCGTGGTCGGCGAGGATGCCGGTCACCTCGGCGACGATCCCGGCCTCGTCGGCGGCGGCGACCTCGATGGTGAGGACCGTGAGGTTGAGGACCGGCGCCAGGTCCATCAGGCTCGGCACCGACGAGATGTTGGTGAAGATGCGCTTCAGCTCGGGGTCGTCCAGGATCGCGTCCGTCGTCGAGTCGACCACGCGCCGGTCGACGTCGAGCTCGCGCGCGATCCCGGTGTACGGGATCTCGATGCCGCCGGAGACGACGCGGCCCTCCTCGTTGACGGAGAAGCCGCGCTCTAAGAACAGCCGGATGACGGCCTGCTGGCTCGGTGACCCCTCGAACTTCTCGAGGATCTCGTCGAACATTCGTTACTACGGCCGGTAACGGCGCGTCGGTATAAATCAGGGTGCGTCCCGGTCGGGAGCGTCTCCCCGGTATCGAGTCGCGTCCGCCGAGGACCCGGCGGGCGGAACGCCCGGCCGGCGTCAGTCGGTCAGTCCGGCGTACGCCCCGCCGAGCACGGCCCCGTACGCGAGGTGACCGATCGCGCTCATCGCGCTGACGTTGGGGAGCGGCGGGTTCGCCGGCGAGCCGACCGCGGAGAGCCAGACCGGCATCACAATCACCGCGAGCGCGACCCAGACGACGAGCCCGTACGCCGCGCCGGCGCCGAGCGACGCGCCCGCGCCCTCGCCGATCGAGGGGTTCAGTCCGACGAGCGCGGCGAAGCCGACGCCGAGCACCGCGCCGTGAGACATGTGGATCGCCCAGCCGACGAACGGCGCCGCCGGCGGCGCGAGCCCGTACATCGACGGGATCACCACCTCCAGCAGCGGGGCGGGGATCACGTACGTCATCAGGAGTCCGAAGACGGCGCTCCCGGCGAGCCCGCCGGCGACGCCCGCCTTCCAGTCGCCCGTTCCGGTCGATACGTCGCCCGTCGCTGTCGCGGTTTCGGTCGCCATGACGCCTCGATACTCGGCGAAGAAGCGGTAATATATGCTGGTTACGTGCGTTCACGGCGCACGCTCCCCGAACGTATATGTCCCCGCTGAACCAAATCCGTTCGGTCCGCTCCGTCTCGTGGCGGCGCCGAACCACTTCCGCCGCGGCACCCCACCCCTTTTAGCCGGTGGCGACGAACTCCGGCCCGTGTCAGAGTCGCCGCATCTGCGGTTCTTCCCGTACGAGGAGCCGTATCCGAACCAGCGCGAGGCGATGGACAGGATCGCCAACGCGCTGGACCGGGGCCAGGACGTGCTGTTCGAGGGCGCCCCGGGGACGGGGAAGACCCTCTCCGCGCTCGTGCCCGCCCTGGAGCACGCCCGCGAGCACGACCGCACGGTCGTGATCACGACCAACGTTCACCAACAGATGCGGCAGTTCGTCGAGGACGCTCGCGCGATAACCCGCGAAGAGCCCGTCCGCGCGGTCGTCTTCAAGGGGAAGTCGTCGATGTGTCACATCGACGTCGACTACCAGGAGTGCCAGACCCTCCGGGACACCACCCGCGAGATGGTGGAGACGGAGAACGAGGTCCGCGAGCTGGAGGCGCGCCAGCGCGAGCTGCTCGCCGAGAGCCGCGAGGGCGACGCGAGCGCCGCCGAGGCCCGCGAGGCGGTCATGGACGAGCTCGACGAGCTGGAAGCGGAAATCGACGAGTACGAGACCGCGAACGTCTGCGCGCACTACCGGAACAACCTCGTCGAGGACACCGACGAGTTCTTCGGGTGGCTGTTCGAGGACGTCCGCACCCCCGAGGACGTGTACGCGTACGCGGACGAGCGCGAGCTCTGCGGCTACGAGCTGCTCAAGGAGGGGATGGAGGGGGTCGACCTGGTCGTCTGTAACTACCACCACCTGCTCGACCCGAACATCCGCGAGCAGTTCTTCCGGTGGATCGACCGCGACCCCGCCGAGATAATCACCGTCTTCGACGAGGCCCACAACGTCGACGACGCCGCCCGTGACCACGCCACTCGCACCCTCACGGAGACCACCCTCGACGCCGCGTTAGAGGAGCTCGCCGACAGCGACGACTCCCGCGCCGAGGCCGCCGAGAACGTCGTCGGCGCGTTCCGCGACGCCCTGGTCGAGACGTACGACGACGCGCTCGGGTTCGGGGGGCGCGAGTCCGTCGGCGAGAGCTGGGAGGACCTCTCCGTCGCCAACGACGACCGGCGCGACGACCTCACGCTCGCGTTCCTCCGCAACTACGAGGGGCGGGGGATCGACGCGGAGACGGAGCTCGCGGTCCAGCTCGGCCAGGCCCTAGACGAGGAGTACGAGCGCCGCTACCGCGACGGCGAGACGACGACCCGGGCCGAGTGTCAGACCCTGCAGGTCGCCCGGTTCGTCTCGACGTGGATGGAGGAGGGGACCGAGCTCGGCCAGTACCCGGTGGTCTCCGTGCGCCGCGACGCCGCCGCCGACGAGGTGTACGGCCGCGCGGAGCTGTACACCTGCATCCCGCGTCGGGTGACCGAGGAGCTGTTCGGCGAGGTCGCCGCCTCGGTGCTGATGAGCGCCACGCTCCGCCCCTTCGACGTCACGGAGGACGTGCTCGGGCTGGAGAACGCCGCGTCGCTCGCGTACGAGATGGCCTACCCCGAGGCGAACCGCCGGACGTTCGCGGTCGACACGCCGCCGCTGTTCGCCTCCGAGCGCAACGACCCGGAGACGCAGGAGACGGTGTCGTCGGTGCTGCGCGACGCGGTCCGGTTCACCCCGGGCAACACGCTCGCCTTCTTCCCCTCGTACGCCGAGGCCGAGCGCTACCACGAGCGGCTCGGCGGCTCGGCGGGGACCGGCGCCGGAGCCGACGTCGGCGCGGGCGGCGGGCCGGCAGGCGCCGACCTCGGCTCCCTCTACCTCGACGGCCCCGGCGAGGACGAGGAGGACCTGCGCCGGCGGTTCGTCGAGAGCGACGACGCGACCCTCTTCACCTCCCTGTGGGGCACGCTCGCGGAGGGGGTGAGCTTCGACGCCGACGACGCGCGGACGGTGGTGGTCGTCGGCGTCCCGTACCCGCACCTCTCCGACCGGACGGAGGCGGTCCAAGACGCCTATAACCGGGCGTTCGCCGACCGCGACCGCGCCCGCGACCCGGGCTGGGCGTACGCCGTCGAGATCCCGACGATCCGCAAGACGCGGCAGGCGCTCGGGCGCGTGGTCCGCGGCCCCGACGACTTCGGCGTCCGGGTCCTCGCCGACCGCCGGTACACGACGGCCGACATGGGGAAGTACTCGGTCCGGAGCGCGTTCCCGCCGGAGGAGCGCGAGGAGCTGCTCGACGTCGACCCGGAGAAGCTGAAGTTCGCGATGCTGAACTTCTACGGCGACCACGACGCGTACGACGGGGCGCCGCCGGAGCCGTGACTCCTACCCCGGCATCGTCGCGAGCAGCGCCGTGACGCCGAACAGCACGATGCTGAGCAGCGTCGTGATCACGGCGTGGATCACGGTCATCGCGGCGACGATCCGGCGGGGCTGGTCGTAGCTCCACGCGAACATCGCGCCGTCGACGAGCAGCGCCGCGGGGAGGAGCAGCGCCTCGGAGACGGCGAACGCCCCGCCGACGACGCCGATCACCGCCGGGAGCGGACCGACGTAGAGCGCGCGGCGCGGGTCGACGTCGCCGAGGACGTTCCGGGCGGCGAGGTGCGCGGTCACGGAGAGGAACAGCGCGAACAGCAGGGTGGTCCCCAGCACCGTGATCGGCGTCACCGTCTGTAGGAGCATACCCGGGCTACGGGGCGACGGGTAAAAGTGGTCGCGGGATCGACCGGCGCGAGACCGCCGTCAGGCGAGCAGCCCGAGGCCGTCCAGCTCCTCGACGATCACGTCGACGGCGGCCGCGGCGTCGTCCGGGCTCGTTCCCCCCGTGACGACGAGCTTCCCGCTGCCGAACAGCAGCGCGACGACGTCCGGCTCGTCGAGCCGGTAGACGAGCCCGGGGAACTGCTCCGGCTCGTACTCGATGTGTTCGAGCCCGAGCCCGATCGCGATCGCGTTGAGGTTGAGGCTCTCGCCGAGGTCGGCGGACGTGACGATGTTCTGGACCGTGATCTCCGGGTCGCCGACCGGGATGTCGAGCGCGCGGAGCTCGTCGAACACGACGGCGAGGCTCTCGTGGACGGCGTCGATGGAGTTCGCGCCCGTGCACACGATCTTCCCGGACCGGAAGATCAGCGCGGCCGATTTCGGGTCCGTGGTGCGGTAGACGAGCCCGGGGAACTGCTCGGGGTCGTAGTCGGCGCCTTCCAGGTCCATCGCGACGCTCTGGAGGTCGAGCTCCTGCCCGATCCCCGTCGAGGCAACGACGTTCTCTATCGTGATCGTCTCCTTCGGATCGGCCATCACTACCACCACAATCGGTTGAAATATTTAAAAAGGTGCGTGGTCGGAACCGCTATGCTCTTGCGAGCGGCTCCCCGACTCCGGGGCGTGTACTGGCTGGAACTCGCCGGGGAGACGGACGCGTTCGCGGCCCGCGAGGCCGCGACCGCCGCGACCGGCGTGGAGCTGCTCGCGCCCGGGGTCGCGAGCGCCGGGAGCGTCGGGCCGAACCGAACCGAATCGGGGGCGGCCGACGGCGCGCGCGTCGGAGGCGGCGCCCCGGACGACGGCGCCGCAATCCGTCGGCTCGCCTACACCCGCGCCGCCCACGAGGCGGTCGCGCGCACCGACGCCGACCTCGACGCCGCCGTCGCCGCGCTGGAGGCGGCGCCCCTCGACCGCTCGGGCGCGGTCGCGGTGCGGGCCCGCAACGTCCGGAACACCGCGGGCGTCTCGACGACCGACGCCGAGCGCGCCCTCGGGGGCGTCCTCGTCGACCGCGGCTTCGAGGTCGACCTCGACGACCCCGACCACGTGCTGCGCGCGCTGTTCGCCGCCGGCGAGCGCGCCGCCCACGAGGCGGTCCCCGGCGCCGACGGCGGTGACGCGTCGGTCTGCGCGCTCGGCTGGGTCGCGGTAGAGGCCGCCCGCGACTTCGCCCCGAAGCCGACCGACCGCCCGTTCTTCCAGCCCGGGAGCATGGCGCCGGCCGACGCCCGCGCGTACGTCAACCTCGCCGGCGCCGCGCCCGGCCGGACCCTGCTCGACCCGATGTGCGGCACCGGCGGGCTCCCGCTCGAAGCCGGGCTCGTCGGGAGCGACGCGGTCGCCTGCGACGCCCAGCGCAAGATGGTCCGCGGGACCCGGGAGAACCTCCGCGAGTACGTGGGCGGAGGTTCCGAGTCCCCCGACTGGCACGTCGCTCGCGGCGACGCCACCGCCCTCCCGCTCCGGGACGACGCGGTCGACGGGATCGCCTTCGACGCCCCGTACGGCCGCCAGTCGAAGGTCGCCACCCACGACCTCACCGACCTCGTCTCGGGCGCGCTCGCCGAGGCCGCTCGGGTCGCGCCCCGCGCCGTCGTCGTCGCCGACCGCGACTGGCGCGGGCCGGCACGCGCGGCGGGCTGGACGGTCGACGCTGCCTTCGAGCGCCGGGTTCACCGGTCGCTCACCCGCCACGTGCTGGTGCTCGACCGGGCGTGACGGCCGTCCCTCTCGGGGCGCGATCGGTCCGAGGCCGCCGCGATCGCACCGTCCCGAGAGTGAACGTCCGGTCGGCGAGAACCGACGGTTGAGGGTCGCAGTCGACAAGTTTCAGTTTCACCGACCCCGCGGGCAACGGTTAAGTGGACGGCCTGTCGTGATGTTCACATGACCGGGGACGCCGGCGGCGACATGCTCTCGTGGGACGAGTCGGTGTTCCGCGACGAGTCGGTGTTCGAGATCGACCACGTCCCCGAGACGTTCCGCCACCGCGAGAGCCAGCTGGAGAACCTCAAATACGCGCTCCGGCCCGCGGTGCGCGGCTCCCGCCCGCTCAACACGATGGTGCGCGGCCCCCCCGGCACCGGGAAGACCACCGCGGTCCAGAAGCTGTTCGGCGAGCTCGGTGCCCGCACCGACGTCCGCACGGTCCGCGTCAACTGCCAGGTCGACTCGACGCGGTACGCCGTCTTCTCGCGGCTGTTCGAGGGGATCTTCGACTACGAACCCCCCTCCTCCGGGATCTCCTTCAAGAAGCTGTTCGGGCAGATCACCGACCGGCTCGTCGAGGAGGACGACGTGCTCGTCGTCGCCCTCGACGACGTGAACTACCTCTTCTACGAGAACGAGGCCTCCGACACCCTCTACTCCCTCCTGCGTGCCCACGAGGCGCACTCGGGCGCGAAGATCGGCGTCATCGTCGTCTCCTCCGACCTGGGGCTCGACGTGATCGACGACCTCGACACCCGGGTACAGTCGGTGTTCCGGCCCGAGGAGGTGTACTTCCCCGTCTACGACGCCACCGAGATCTACGACATCCTCTTCGAGCGCGCGAAGCGCGGCTTCCACGACGGCGTCATCGGCGACGCCGAGCTGGAGCGCGTCGCCGACCTCACCGCCGAGAGCGGCGACCTCCGGGTCGGGATCGACCTGCTCCGCCGCGCCGGGCTGAACGCGGAGATGCGCGCCTCGAAGACCATCGCCGAGGAGGACGTGGAGTCGGCGTACGAGAAGTCCAAGCACGTCCACCTCTCGCGGTCGCTCCGCGGGCTCTCGGAGTCCGAGCGCGCCCTCGTCCGCGTGCTCGCGGAGAACGACGGCGAGCGCGCCGGCGCGGTGTACGAGGCGTTCCACGAGGAGACCGACCTCGGCTACACCCGCTACTCCGAGATCATCAACAAGCTCGACCAGCTCGGCGTGATCGACGCCGAGTACGCCGACGTGGAGGGCCGCGGCCGCTCCCGCGAGCTCTCCCTCGCGTACGACGCGGAGGCGGTGTTGGACCGGCTGGAGTAGCCCGACGCCTTTTCAACGGCTCCGCACGCAGTCGACCCCATGAAGACGAGCGGCGGCAGCGACGCGGCGAAGCGACGCGCCGGCGAGTCGGCCGCGGCGGCGGTCGACGACGGCGAGGTGGTCGGGCTCGGGACGGGGTCGACCGCGGCTCACGCGATCCGGCGGCTCGGCGATCGGGTCGACGCCGGGCTGGAGGTCCGCGGCGTCCCGACCTCCTTCGCGAGCCGCGAGCTCGCCGCCGACCGCGGGATCCCCCTGCTCGACCTCGACGAGGCGGTGGGCCCCGACGCGCCCGGGGTCGACCTCGCGATCGACGGGGCGGACCAGGTCGCGGTCGGTCGCGGCGGCGAACCGACCGCGGGCCCACTCATCAAGGGCGGCGGCGCCGCCCACGCCCGCGAGAAGCTGGTCGACGCCGCGGCCGACCGCCTCCTCGTCGTCGCCGACCCCTCGAAGGAGGCGCCGGTCCTCGACCGCCCGGTCCCCGTCGAGTCGCTCCCCGCCGGCCGGACCGCGGTCGCCGAGGCGGTCCGGACGGCCGGCGGCGAGCCGACGCTCCGCCGCGCCGAGTGCAAGGACGGTCCGGTCGTCACCGACAACGGGAACCTGGTGCTCGACTGCGCGTTCGGCGAGATCGCGGAGCCGTCCGCGCTCGCGGCGACCCTCTCGGCGACGCCGGGCGTCGTCGAGCACGGGCTCTTCGTCGACCTCGCCGACGAGGTGCACGTCGGCACGGAGTCCGGAGTTCGGGTGCTCACGCGCTGACCGCGGGAGGGAGACGCCCGGTCGACGCGCCGGACGCGCCGCTCGCCGGTCGACGCGCGGTCAAAAAATCGGGGTCGGGAGTCGCGTCCGCCTTAGAGGTCGCGCGGCTGGACCGTCTTCCGGTCGTTGGCCTCGGCGCGGCGCGCGGCGTCTTCGAGCAGCTCGTCCACTTCGTCGTCCAGCGCGTCGTAGAAGTCCGAAGCGACGTTCTTGTCGTCCAGGGCTTCCTTGACGGCCGCTTTGACAATAAGGTCTGCCATGCAGACGGTGATATCCGTCGACAGTTAATAAGAGTTCCTGAATTCGCCCGCGAGGGGCTTCCTGCGGGCCGTTCGCGAGGGGTTCCTGAAACGATCCCTTATAAACTTTGTGAGAACGCCGGGGATCGGGGGGTCGGAGCCGGGCCCGCGAGCTCGCGGGTCGACCCCCGAACGGGCTCTCCCCGCGCGGCCCGGACCGATAGGTTCGACCGCTTCCGGCTCCGACGGACGGTCATGCGCGACACGCTGGAGGCGCTCCACGCCGGCGAGATCGGGGTCGCGGAGGCCGAATCGCGGCTCGCGGGCTACGCCACGACGGCGGCCGGTCGGTTCGACGCCGCCCGCGAGCACCGGCGCGGGATCCCCGAGGCGGTCCTCGCGGAGGGGAAGACGCCGGCCGAGGTCGCGGCCCTGGCGACGACCGCGGTCGAGACGACCGGCCGCGCGCTCGTGACCCGGGCCGACGCCGCGGACGCGGACGCGGTCCGGACGGCGACGGCGGACCTCGATCTCGGGACCGCGGGCGACCCCGATCCGACGGTCGACCGCGACGAGCGGGCCGGGACCGTCGTCGTCCGCGCCGCCGACTTCGACCCGCCCGCCCTCGACGCGACGGTCGCGGTCGTCGCGGCGGGCACCGCCGACGCGGCGGTCGCGGGCGAGGCGGCGGTCGTCGCCCGCGAGACCGGGGCGACCGTCGACCGCGTCGACGACGTGGGCGTCGCGAACCTCGACCGGATCTTGGACCAGCGCGACCGGGTCCGCGAGGCCGACGTCGTCGTGGTCGCGGCGGGCCGCGAGGGGGCGCTCCCGACCGTCGTCGCCGGGCTCGTCGCGGCGCCGGTGATCGCGCTTCCGGTGTCGACGGGATACGGCGTCGGCGGCGAGGGCGTCGCCGCGCTCCACGGGGCGCTCCAGTCCTGTTCGGTGCTCACGACGGTGAACGTCGACGCGGGCTTCGTCGCCGGCGCGCAGGCGGGGCTGATCGCCCGCGCGGTCGACGCGGCGCGGCGCGACTGACCGCCGGCCTCGGACCCGCGTCGGCACCCGTCTCTCGGTGGGCCTTTATACGTGGTTTTCCGGAATCTGGCGGGGGTGAGAAAGGGTATTTGTTCGTCGAACCCCTACGCGTTTTCGCCGGTGAACACCGGTACCGAATGCCACGCTGTGACCACTGCGGGTCGCACGTCTCGGACCGTTTCGCACGCGTCTTCACGGACGAGTACGGCGACCTGAACGCCTGTCCGGACTGTTCCGCGAACGCCGGGATCGCCGAGGTCTCCCGGGAGCGCGCCCGCACCGGAGACTGACTCGGCCGATCCCGTCGCACCGGCGCGACGGACCGGGTCCGCGCCCCCGACCCGTCCGGCGCTCCCGACCGCGCCGAGACCGTCAGCTATTCGTCGCGCCCGCGCCGACCGGGCGCCGTGTCGACGCCGAGTTCGGACGCGCCGCACCACGTCTACGTGATCGAGTGCGCCGACGGGACGCTCTACACCGGCTACACCACCGACGTGGAGCGCCGCGTCGCCGAGCACGACGCCGGCGAGGGCGCGAAGTACACCAGGGGGCGGACTCCCGTGACGCTCCGGCACGCCGAGTCGTTCGACTCGAAGTCCGCGGCGATGTCGCGGGAACACGAGATCAAGTCGCTCACACGCGCGGAGAAGGAGGCGCTGATCGACGCCGAGGACGACTGAGGAGACGGAATACCGGCTACTCGACCAACCGCTCGATCTCGGTGACGAGGATCCCGCTCGCCCCGACGGCCTTCAGCTCCGAGATGGTCGCGAACACGTCGCGCTCCTCGACGACGGCGTGGACCGCCACCGTCCCGTTCCCGTTCTCGTCGGCCTCCACGTCCATCACCGTCGGGCCGCCGAGCCCGGGGATCACGTCTTTCACGTCGTCGAGCCGTTCTTTGGGGGCGTTCATCATCAGGTAGCGTCGGCCGTCGGCCGCGAGCACGGACTCGAAGGCGGTCAGCACCTGTTCGACCTTCGCGTCGTCGACGACATCGGGGCGCGCGAACAGCCGCACGGAGGAGGCGAGCACCTCGTCGATCACGGCGAGGCGGTTCACCTTCAGCGTCGTCCCCGTCGAGGTGATGTCGACGATGGCGTCGGCCATGTCGACGTGGGGGGTCAGCTCGGTCGCGCCCGTGACGGTGACCACGTCGGCGTCGACCCCGACCCGGTCGAGGTAGTCGCGCGTGACGTTCGGGAACTCGGTGGCGACCGTCCCCCCGGCCAGGTCTCCGACGGTCCCGACCGCGCCGTCCTCCGGCGCCGCGAGGACGAGCCGACAGGAGCCGTACCCCAGGTCGAGCAGGTCGACGAGGTCCCCCTCGCTCGCCGCGCTCGCGGCGTCGGCGACGCCGCCGGACTCCGCGGCCTGATCGAGGCCCGTGATCCCGAGGTCGGCCGCGCCGTCCCGGACGTACTCGGGGATGTCGGCCGCCCGCGCGAACAGCACCGTCACGTCGGGGTCGACGGTGTCGGCGTACAGCTGGCGGTCGGCGGTCTCCTCGACGTGGAGCCCCGCGCGCTCCAACAGCGAGAGCGTCGGGTCGTGCAGGCGGCCCTTGTTGGGGACGGCGATGCGCATACATCACGGGTCGCGGGGGGAGGGGGAAACGTTTTCGTCCGATGGCTCGGTCGCTGTGAACCCGGTACCGACGGCGGATCCGGGTACCGGACGAACCGCGTGCGAGTTAGCGCGATAATATACTCTATCTTATATACTTATAAAACATTATGAATATCGTATGAGTACAAAACCCACCGACGCGAGACGCCGAACCGGAGGCCGTACCGACGGGCTCGGACCGACGAGACGGGCGGTTCTCGCCGCCGGCGGGGTAGTCGCGCTCGGCGGGCTCGCGGGATGTTCCGACCTCGACGGGCTGGTGGACCGCGCCGGCGAGCAGGTGCTCGGGACGACGGTCTCCACGCCGGCGGCGTTTTACGCCGGACGGCCGCCGGTAGACGAGCGAGCGGGTAGCACCACCGACGACGGAAGCAGCGGCCAGACGCAGGTCCTCCGCACCGGCCCGATCGATATCGCGTATGTGCCGGCGACAGCTCGGGCCGACTCCCGGGAAATCGAACTCGAAGGATTTTCGGTCAGCGGGACGACGAAAGCTCAGGACTACAACTCCTCGCGTTCGAACAAATACTCGTCGGTGGTCGGTCCCGACGACGACATCGTCGACGACGACGATG
Source organism: Halorubrum rutilum (assembly GCF_024494565.1). The sequence goes on along the minus strand of NZ_JANHDN010000001.1, from coordinate 618,580 downwards.
ACGCGGACGGCATTCTGGAGGTCGAACTCGGGCTGCTGGGCCACGTCGTGACCGCACGGGACGCCGTGGAGCGACGCGCCCCGGACGAAGCGAAACGCGCCCTCGATGCGTTCATCGACGACACCGAGACTGCCCTCAGACCGAAACTCGACAAGTGCGGGACCGGCGTCTGTGAGACCGTCCGTGAGAACTCGGACATTCGGGCGCAGGGCGTTCGGATCGCACGTCGAGCCGTCGACGACGAGAACTGGGCCGTGGCGGTGCGAGAACTCGCGGGCGTCGAGGAGATCGTCCTCGGAGACATCGAGCGGCTCGACGACGTCCTCGTCGAACGGCGCCCCGGGCGACCGCGGGTCATCGACAGTATCGAGTACCTGCGAGGCACGCCGACCGTCGGCGAGCGCTTCGCCGTCTGCCTGCCCGACGCCAGTCTGCCGGGCGACCTCGGCTCGCTCGCCGGGGAACTCACGCCGGGACGCGTGCTCAGCTACTTCGCCGCGTCGCACGAGGAGGGCGGACGACACACGCCGTTCCACAATAAATACCGTCCGCAGTTCGGGATCGAATACGACGACGACGGCTGTATCCAGATCGACGGTCCCGTGTCGCTCCACCGGGACCTCGCCTGTCAGACGATTCTCTCGGCCGAACTCGACACGTACCGCACCGAGAACCGGGGTATCGTCGGCTACAGCACCGAGGGCGGCGCCGTCGTGAGCGGCGCGCCGGCGTCGGCCGACGCCGACGGGAAGTGCGTCTTCGTCGCGTCCGACGGCACCCTCCGCGAGCCCGAGACGCTCGACTCGTGGGGCGAGATCATCCTGGGCGAGGACAGGGATATGGTGATGCCGGGAGACGGCGACGTGTCGGTGAGCCCGACGCTCGTCTGTCCCGTGGCCGTGACGCCGGCAGACTGCCCGTGTCCGCTGCCCGGGCTGTTCTACGTCCGGCGGATCGTCCGCGACGATCAGCTCGTCTTCGCCGGCGGGTGGATCCTCGACGAGGGCGCGCTGTACGAGGATTCGGTGACCCTCCTGTTCGACGAGGGGCCGACCGAGATCGCGAGCGTAACCCCCGACGACATCGCGAGCGACGACTTCGACGACCGCATCGTCGAGGGATTTTCTCGCGACCGGAGCCGATACGGGTCAGCGATCGGTAGCGCTCGGGTACAGGGAACCGAGATGAACAAGGCGGAACTGATCGAGGCGATGGCGTCGCACGCGTTGACACAGACCGATAAGGGGCGGAAGGGACTCAACGCCGTGAACGTCAAGATACTCGGCAGACAGGGAGACGATGACGGCGACGAGGGGCCGACCTACGCGAGCGCAACCGCCGTAGACGCCCCGCTCGTCCATCTGGCCGGAGACGGAGCGCTATCGGTGGAAGAGAAACTCGCATCAACGGGCAGGATCGAGACGGGAGTGATAAACTCGGGCGAGGAAGTCGATATCTTGGGTATGGGTTCCGAGAAACTGAGCCTCATTCGCGCATAGCACGCGAGGAATCTCCGACGACGACGAGAATCGAGCCCATGCGAGCGCGACCGCCGTAGACGCTCCGCTCGTCCATCTGACCGGAACCGGAGAGCGATCGCCGAACGAGAATGTCGGGTTGTTGTCGCGAGGGATCGATACGAAAGACATTCGCAGAGGGATGTGACCGCTCGCACGGGACCACGTCGCCGCCGGTCCCCCGGGCCGCTCAAGTGTCTCCGTCGCCAACAACGCCTATCGTGAGCGACGCCGACTCCCCCCTCTCGGAGGACCGCCCGACCGTCGACCGCCCCCTCCGCGTCGACGCCCCGTTCGAGCCCGCGGGCGACCAGCCCGAGGCGATCGAGGAGCTGGTCGAGGGGTTCGAGTCGGGCGCCGACAAGCAGACCCTCCTCGGCGTCACCGGCTCCGGGAAGACGAACACCGTCTCGTGGGTCGCCGAGGCGCTCGACCAGCCGACCCTCGTCTTGGCCCACAACAAGACGCTCGCGGCCCAGCTGTACGAGGAGTTCCGCGAGCTGTTCCCGGACAACGCGGTGGAGTACTTCGTCTCCTACTACGACTACTACCAGCCGGAGGCGTACGTCGAGCAGACCGACACGTTCATCGACAAGGAGATGTCGATCAACGAGGAGATCGACCGCCTCCGCCACTCCGCGACGCGGTCGCTCCTGACGCGCGACGACGTGATCGTTGTCGCCTCCGTCTCGGCCATCTACGGGCTCGGCGACCCGGGGAACTACCGGGACATGGCCCTGCGGCTGGAGGTCGGCGAGGAGATCGGCCGCGAGGAGCTGCTCGCCGACCTCGTCGACCTGAACTACGAGCGCAACGACGTCGACTTCACGCAGGGCACCTTCCGCGTCCGGGGCGACACCGTCGAGGTCTACCCGATGTACGGGCGGTACGCGGTCCGGGTCGAGCTGTGGGGCGACGAGATCGACCGGATGATCAAGGTCGACCCGATGAAGGGGGAGGTCGTCTCGGAGGAGCCGGCGGTGATGCTCCACCCGGCGGAGCACTACTCGATCCCGGACGACAAGCTGGAGCAGGCGATCGCGGAGATCGAGGAGCTGATGGAGAAGCGGGTCAGCTACTTCGAGCGGCAGGGCGACCTCGTCGCCGCCCAGCGGATCGAGGAGCGCACCACCTTCGACATCGAGATGCTGCGGGAGGCGGGCTACTGCTCGGGGATCGAGAACTACTCGGTCCACATGGACGACCGCGAGTCGGGCGACGCGCCGTACACCCTGCTCGACTACTTCCCGGACGACTTCCTCACGGTGGTCGACGAGTCACACCAGACGATCCCCCAGATCAAGGGCCAGTACGAGGGCGACAAGTCGCGGAAGGACTCGCTCGTCGAGAACGGGTTCCGCCTCCCGACCGCCTACGACAACCGCCCCCTCACCTTCGAGGAGTTCGAGGAGAAGACGGACCGGACCCTCTACGTGTCGGCGACGCCGGGCGACTACGAGCGCGAGACCTCCGACCGGATCGTCGAGCAGATCGTCCGTCCCACCCACCTCGTCGACCCGAAGGTGGAGGTGACGGAGGCGACCGGACAGGTCGAGGACCTCCTCGACCGCGTCGACGAGCGGATCGAGCGCGACGAGCGCGTGCTCGTCACCACGCTCACCAAGCGGATGGCCGAGGACCTCACGGAGTACTTCGAGGAGGCCGGGGTCGACGTGGCGTACATGCACGACGAGACGGACACCCTCGAACGCCACGAGATCATCCGCGACCTCCGCCTCGGCAACATCGACGTGCTCGTCGGGATCAACCTCCTGCGGGAGGGGCTCGACATCCCGGAGGTGAGCCTCGTCGCCATCCTCGACGCCGACCAGGAGGGATTCCTCCGCTCCACCACGACCCTCGTCCAGACGATGGGCCGGGCCGCCCGCAACGTCAACGGCGAGGTCGTCCTCTACGCCGACGAGGTGACCGACTCGATGGAGGCGGCGATCGAGGAGACACAGCGCCGCCGCGAGATCCAGCTGGAGTACAACGAGGAACACGGCTACGAGGCGACCACCATCGACAAGCCGGTGGGCGAGACGAACCTCCCCGGATCGAAGACCGACACCTCGTCGGTCAGCGTCGGCGACGTGGAGAGCGAGGACGAGGCGAAAGCGCAGATCGAGGCGCTCGAAGCGCGCATGGACGAGGCCGCGAGCAACCTGGAGTTCGAGCTGGCGGCGGACATCCGCGACCGGATCGCGGAGCTCCGGCGCGCCTTCGAGCTCGACGCGGGCGACGAGGGCGTCCCCGCGCCGATGGTCGACGAGTAGCGCCTCCGATTCTCACCGCGCGTCACTGCGACGACGGGGTTTTACGCCGGTGCGTCGCAATCGCGACCGTGTACCGTCGCGGGATCGTCGCCGGCGCGCTCGCGCTCGCCACCGCCGGGTGCGTCGATCGCCTCCACGACGTCGCCGCCGCGACCCCCGCCGACCTCGCCGTCCGGAGCCGGTACGTCGACGGCAACCCGCTGGTCGACGGCCGCAGCGTCCTCGCCCGTCCGGAAGGGCTGTCGACCCACGCGACCTCCTTCCGCTCGGCCGCCGCGGCCCGCGGCGCGCTCAAGGCGAACGCCGCCGCGTCCCGGGAGTTCGTCGGTCGCACCGACTTCGCCGACGGCGGCGGCGACGCGGTCCTCGTGATCGCCCAGCGGCTCACGGCGCCCGCGGTCAGGCTCCGCCTCGGGGGAGTCAGCCGCATCGGCGACCGCTCCCTCCGGATCGCGGTCGATCGGGGCGGCGTCCGCGGGGAGATCGAGACCGACGACCCGGTCGTGAAGACGCTCCTGCTCCGGCTCTCGGACGAGCGCGGCCCCCCGGAGCGCGTGATCGTCGCCGTCGGCGGCGAGCGAGCCGGTATCACGGTGTGACGAGCGCATGACGGGCCGGCCGACCGTCGACGCCCGCCCGGTCCCGCGATCGTTTTGTGTCCGGGCGGTGTCCGATCGCCCATGCCAACGCTCCGCAGTCGCCTCCTCGGACCGGTCCTCATCCTTCTCGGCGTCGCCGCGCTCGGCTACGCGGGGACGTTCGCACCGGCCGTCGTCCCCTCGCCGTCGGCCGACGGGGTCGCGTCCGCGGTGGTCTCGCCGCTCTCGCTCCTGGCGACGCCCCCGCTCCTCGCGGCCGGTTCGGTCCTGCTCGTCGGCGGCGCGGCCGCCGCGGCCGGCGCAGACCGCTCGGCCCGCCCCGCGCTGGTCGCGCCGGTCTTCGGCGCGGGCGCCGCGCTCGCGTTCGGCGTCGGCCTCGTCGTCGATCCCGGGTCCGTCCCCGCGACGGCGACGACCCCGGCGGCCTACGACGCCCTCGCCTCCGGCCCGCCGGCACGGATCGCCGCCGGAGCCGTCGTCGGCGGCGCCGTGGCCCCGGTGGTTCAGGCGACGGTCGCCGAGGACACCCCGGCGCTCCTCGCCGGGTCGGTCCTGCTGCTCGCGGCGCTCGTGGTCGGGGCGTCCGAGCCCCCGTCGCTCGTCACCGGCGGCGTCGGCGGCGCCGCCGCCGTCGGGCTCCTCTGGGCGGTCGACCCCGAGCGCTGGCGGCCCTGAGTCGGGTCCGCCGTCGCCTCCCGCCGCGTCCGTCGCGTCGCCGCGCCGATCAGTCGCTCGGTCGCTCGCTCTCCGTCTCCAGTTCGATGTCGCGGTCGGCCTCGCGGGTCCCGTCCCCCTGCCGATCGAGGTCGACGTCGCGGGCCGCGTCCGCGTCCCGGGTCTCGTCGGTCCGGAGGTCGCTGTCGGCCACGGTGTCGAGCTGTTCCAAGGCGCTCTCGATGTCCTCCAGCCCGAGCAGCTTCTCCGTCTCCTCGTCGAACTCCTTCCCCTCCAACCCCTCCATCTGTTGCACGTCCGAGCCGGACAGCGCCTTCCCGTAGCGCCCCACCAGACTCGTGAGTTCCTGCGGGAGGACGAACGTCGTGGACTCGCCTTTCCCGATCTCTTCGAGGGTCTCCATGCCGCGCTCGATGATGGCGCGCTCGCCCATCGATTCCGCGGAGCGCGCGCGCAGCACCGTCGAGATCGCGTCCCCCTGCGCCTCGAGGATCTGGCTCTGCTTCTCGCCCTGCGCGCGGATGATGTTCGACTGCTTGTCGCCCTCCGCCTGCTCGATCGCCGAGCGGCGTTCCCCCTGCGCTTCGAGGATCATCGCGCGGCGGCGGCGCTCGGCGCCGGTCTGCTGCTCCATCGCGCGCTGGACCTCCTGCGACGGGCTGACCTCGCGGACCTCGACCGCCTCGACGCGGATCCCCCACTCGTCCGTCGGCTCGTCTAACTCCTCGTTGATGCGGTCGTTGATCTGGTCGCGCCGGGAGAGCGTGTCGTCGAGCTCCATGTCGCCGAGGACGGCCCGGAGCGTGGTCTGTGCGAGGTTCGAGACGGCGTTCTTGTAGTCGTCGACCTCTAAGAACGCCTTCTTCGCGTCCATCACCTTGATGTAGACGACCGCGTCGGCCGTCACCGGCGAGTTGTCCCGCGTGATCGCCGACTGGCTCGGCACGTCGATCGTCTGGGTCCGCATGTCGAACGCGTACGTCCGCGAGACGAACGGCGGGATGAGGTGGACGCCGGGCTCCAACAGCTTCCGGAACTCGCCGAACACCGTGAGCGCCTCCTTGTCGTAGGCGTCGACGATCTCCACCGCGCTGACGACCGTGACCGCCGCCAGCAACACCGCGAGCGCGCCGACGCCGAAGACGAGGCTCTGACTGAGGAGGGCGAGGCCGACGAGCAGCGCGGCGCCGAGCGCCGTGTACTGCCAGACGGCGTCCGGGATGCCGCCGACCGCGTCCTCGAATTCGAGGGTGTCGTCGCGCGGACCTTGAGTTCCCATAACCCGGGTTACGCTTCGACGCTGTTAACGGTTCGCACGAGCCGTCCCGTACGTCGCGTCCGGCCGGGCCGTCGACGGTGCCGGGTGAATCGCTACCGGACGAGCGCTGTGACCGCCCCTCGCGTCACGGTTCGTCGCACTCCGACTCGAACACCTCGACGTCCGACACTCGCCGCCCCGATTATTAGATGTGCAAACGGGCGCGAAAGCGCTTTTACAGGAAGCGATCGACGGCGAGTCGATATGGCTGCATACGGCGTGGACGACGGCGCGGCAGGGGGCGGTGACGACACCGGCGGATCGCTCCGGGAGGTTCTCCGATACGTCCCGGACGGCACGTCGATCCCCGCCGAAATGTGGGACCGGCGCCACCGCAACATCCTCGTCACGATCGCGGTACAGGTCCCGCTTCTGTTCGGCCTCGGGCTGTACCAGGGCACGCTCCCGGTCTTCGAGGCCGAAATTCCGGCGATCCCGACGTGGATGCTCCTGGCGATGGCCGGCGGCGTCGGCGTGCCCGCGGTCGTCGCGGCGCTCCCGTGGCTCGGCCGGCGCCAGCGGACGACCGCCGCGGCGTTCAGCGGGATGACGATCTCGATGGCCCTGGTGAAGTTCTCCGGCGGATACATCGAGGCTCACTTCCACTTCTTCGTCTTCGTCGCGGTGCTGGCGCTCTACGAGGACTGGCTCCCGTTCGCGGTCGGGATGGGGTACGTCGCGGTCGGCCACGGGACGTTCAGCCTGATCGATTCGAGCCTCGTCTACAACCACGCCGCCGCGATCCAGAACCCGATCGCGTGGGGCGGCGTCCACGCCGGGTTCATCACGCTGCTCGCGGCGACGCTGATGGTGAACTGGTACTCGATCGAGAAGTCGCGCGAGGAGGCCGAGGCGAAGCTCGCGTTGGCGGAGGCCAAACAGGAGGAAGTCGAGGACGCCGAGGCGGCCAAGGCGACCGCCGAGGAACGGAAACGGGAGGTGGAGTCGCTCAACGCCCACTTGGAGTCGAAGGCCGACGACTACAGCGCGGCGATGAACCGCGCGGCGGAGGGCGACCTCACGGTCCGGCTCGACGCCGACAGCGAGAGCGAGGCGATGGAGCGGATCGGGACCGCGTTCAACGAGATGTTGGACGAGATCGGCGCGACGATGGGTCGGGTTCAGTCGTTCGCCGACGACGTCTCGCGGGCGAGCGAGACCGTTCGCGAGGGCACCGCCGACGCGGAGGCGATGAGCGAGGACGTCACGGAGTCGGTCGAGGAGATCGCCGCCGACGCCGACGAGCAGCGCGAGATGCTGACCGAGGTGTCGGGCGAAATGTCGAACCTCTCGGCGACGATCGAGGAGGTCGCGTCGTCGACGGAGACGGTCGCGGAGGCGGCCGAGGAGACGTCGGACGTGGCCGAGGCCGGGAAGCGGTCGGCCGAAGGGGCGATGGACCGGGTCGAGGACTCACAGGAGGCGACGGAAACGACGGTCGCGAAGGTCCGGTCGCTCGACGAGCGGATGAGCGACATCGGCGAGATCGTCGATCTGATCGCCGACATCGCGGAGCAGACCAACATCCTCGCGCTGAACGCGAACATCGAGGCCGCACGCACCGGGTCGGGCGACGGGGCGGCCGGGGGCGACGGGTTCGCCGTGGTCGCCGACGAGGTGAAACAGCTGGCCGAGGAGACCCAGGACGCGGCCAAAGAGATCGAGGAGCTCATCGCGGCGACGCAGTCGGAGACGACCGAAACGGTCGAAACGGTGCGCGAGGCCGAACGGCACATGTCCGACAGCGCGACCGCCGTCCGAGACGCGGTGGAGGCGTTCGGGTCGGTCGCGACCCACGCGGCCGACACCGACGACGGGATTCAGGAGATCAGCCACGCGACCGACGAGCAGGCGGCCAGCACCGAGGAGGCGGTCACGATGGTCGAGGAAGTCGAGGGCATCAGCCGGTCGACGGCCACCGAAGCGAACGACGTCGTCGACACGGCGGCGGAGCAGCACGCGGCGATGAGCGCCGTGACGGAGGAGGCGGGCGCGCTCTCGTCGGAGGCCGACCGACTCCAGGACCTCCTCGACGGGTTCACCGTCGAGCGGAGCGGCGGGGCGAGCCCCGCCGCGACGGGCGGTCACGACCGCGCCGTCGGCGACGGGGGACTTTAGCGGTTCTCCCGCGGCCGCACGCTCCGGATAAGCTCGACACGCGAACCGCTCCCTTTCCCGGTTCGCGATCCGCTCGTTCCACGCGACGGCGAATAGGACCCCTCCGCACAACTCGCCACGAGAAGCGGTCTCGGTTCGTCGCTCACGACTCCGAGAAAAGGCGGGGTCGCACACGGAACAGTTCAGTCAAGAATTATGTGACAGCGAGTAGTATACGCGGATAATTCCCCGCGAGCCCGTCTCATGCTCCCTCAATTCGGTAGCGTACTCTTCTGGCACGTGCTCGGATTCGGCCTCTCGTGTGTCCTCAGCCTCGGGAGCGCCGTCTGGACGTACCGCCGACGAGACCGATACGCCGCGCGGGCGCTGTTCGCGTTCCTCGCCGTCACCGTCGCGTGGAACGCGACCGTCCTGCTCAGGATCGTCGGTCCGCTCTCGCTCGCCTGGGAGCTCCATCTCGTCGAGCAGTTCTTTCAGGTGCTGATGACGCTGGTCTGGCTCTACTTCGCCGCCGTGTACGTGGGCTATCGCGACGCGCTCGCTCGACCGCTGGTCGCGTACCCGCTCGGCGCCGTCGCCGCGGGGATGCTCGCCGTGGAGTCGTTCCCGCCCGTCGCGGCCGTCACGAACACCGACCCGACGACGGTCGAGGACCCGTTCACGTTCGTCACGTGGACCGATACCGAGCTCGCTGGGGTCGTCGAACTGCTCGCGTTGGCGGCGTTCGCCGTCGGCTCCGGGCTGATCCTGTACAAGCTGTTGACCACGAACTACGTCCAGGCGTGGCAGGTCGCGCTCGTGTTCCTCGCCACGTCCGGAGCGGTCTTGGTCGAGGTGTTCGAGTCGGCGATCCCGCACGCCGTGTCCGGCGTCGACTACCCCGCGCTGGCCGTGACGGTCGTGGGCGTCTCGTACGTGGTCGGCCTGTACCGGTACGACCTCTTCGGATACACGCCGGTCGACACGTCCGACGTGATCGACGGGATCACTGCCCCGGTGATCGTGTTGAACCCGGAACGGCGGGTCGTGGACTTCAACGCACCGGCGAGCGCGACGTTCGACGGCCTCGCTTCCGGCCGGAAGGCCGACGCGGCGCTCCCCGAGGCCGTCGTCGACGCCGTGCCGCTGGACGACCCCGAGACGAGCCGGACCGAGGTCACGCTCGCCCGGGACGGCGAGGACCGGATCTATCGGCTGTACGCCGCGTCGCTCGACTCGTTCGGGGACAGTCGGGGGCTCGCGATCACGGCCCGCGATCTGACGACCCGGCGGCGGCAACAGGAGAACCTCGACCTGCTCAACCAGATCCTCACCCGCGCGCTCAGACACAACATCCGCAACAAGGTCGACGTCGTGAAGGCGAACAACCGGGCGTTGGTCGATCGGCTCGACGGCGAGGCGCGGGACCGAGCGCACGACGCCGCCGCCGCGGCCGACGACCTCCTCTCGGTCAGCGCGAAGAGCCGCGTGATGAAAGAGATCGTCGAGCATCGCGGACGGACGACGTCGGTCGAGCTGACGGGGCTCATCGCCGATATCGTCGACGAGTACGACCGGGCGTACCCGGATACGTCCTTCGTCACCGACTGTCCCGCGTCGTGCTCGGTCACCGTGACGCCGGACGTCTCACACGCGCTCGAAAACCTCGTCGAAAACGCCGCCGAGCACAACCCCCGCGACGACGCCGCGGTCCGGGTCGCGCTCGAAGCGACCGCCGACGGCGCGGTGATCACGGTCGAGGACAACGGCCGCGGCATCCCGGAGAGCGAGCTGGCGGTGCTCGAACGCGGGTCCGAGGACGTGCTCAACCACGGGAGCGGCATCGGCCTCTGGATCGTCACCATGGTGGTCGACGAGATCGACGGGACGATCGAGTACGACGCCGGCGACGACGGAACCGAGATCACGCTTCGAATCGAGGACTGATCCCCGCCCGTTCGCCCGCGGCGTCGCCGGTCGCGAGACGGACCGATCGGCCGCCACCGGCCCTCGACTCTCACCCGCATCGGGAGGGACGGTCGTTTCCGAGTCGGAAACCGGGCTGTAGTATATATGAGTTAACGAGCCGTTATCCCACACATGCAAGTCCTTCAGACGAAGAGCGAACCCCCCGCCTCGGACCGACCCGATCGCCGGACGCCGAGCTCCGAGAGCCTCTCGGTCCGGAACTACGACGCCGCGACGGTCAACACGCTCTCCGTGAGGCTCGTCGACTCGCGCGACGAGGTCGTCGTCGACCGCTCCGTGAGCGTCGAGCCGTCGGAGACCGCGAGCGTGCGGCTCCCGGTCGACCGCGCGACGTACCGCGTGGAGGCGACGTTGGATGAAGATGCGAGCGACAGCGCCGAGTGCCTGGTCGGCGATACCCCCGAGGAGCGCGCGGTGGTCGAATGCGGGAACGGAGTCGTCACCGTCACCGCGGGCCGTCACACGCGCTAGGGTCGAGACGGGCGTCACGGTTGGTCGGTGATATCGGTCGAACCGACGCCGTCCTCGACGGCGACGAGCGACCGGCGCGCCGCCGGCGTCTCGGAGGGACTGGCCGACATCTCGGAGGGATCTGCCCCCACCAGAAACCGGCGTCTCCGAGAAACCGGTAACGCCCGACCGCTCCGACCGTTTTTAAATATAAGGCGCGCGCACGTCGATCCATGCCATCCGACGAGGACGACGCGGACCGCGAGTTCAGCACCCGAAGCGTCCACGCGGGGTCGAACCCGGACCCGGCGACCGGCGCCCGCGCGACGCCCATCTACCAGACGACCTCCTACGAGTTCGAGGACGCCGACCACGCCGCCCGGCTGTTCGCGTTAGAGGAGGCGGGCAACGTCTACTCCCGGATCATGAACCCGACGAACGCCGCCTTGGAGGAGCGGATCGCCTCCCTCGAAAACGGCGTGGGCGCGGTCGCCACGTCGTCGGGGATGGCGTCGCTCGACCTAGCGACGTTCATGCTCGCGTCGGCCGGCGACAACGTCGTCTCCTCGTCGGCGCTGTACGGCGGTACCTACACCTACCTCACGCACTCCGTCGAGCGCCGCGGGGTCTCGACGCGGTTCGTCGACCCGCTCGACTACGAGGGGTACGCGGAGGCCATCGACGGGGACACGGCGTACGTCCACCTCGAAACGATCGGGAACCCGGCCCTCGTCACGCCGGACATCGAGCGGATCGCCGACATCGCCCACGAGCGCGGCGTCCCGCTGTTCGTCGACAACACGTTCGCGACGCCGTACCTCTGCCGGCCGCTCGACCACGGCGCGGACCTCGTCTGGGAGTCGACGACGAAGTGGCTCACCGGCAACGGCACCACCGTCGGCGGCGTCCTCGTCGACGGCGGCTCCTTCCCGTGGGGCGAGTACCCCGAGAAGTTCCCGGAGATCGCACAGGACAACCCGGCGTACCACGGGATCAACTTCGTCGACGAGTTCGGTGACGCGGCGTTCACGTTCGCGGCGGTGACCCGCGGGCTCCGCGACCTCGGCGACCAGCAGTCGCCGTTCGACGCGTGGAACACGCTCCAGCAGACGGAGTCGCTCCCGCTCCGGATGGAGCGCCACTGCGAGAACGCCGGGATCGTCGCCGAGTACCTCGACGACCACGACGACGTGGCGTGGGTGAACTACCCCGGGCTGGAGAGCCACGAGACCCACGCGGAGGCGACGGAGTACCTGGAGGGCGGCTACGGCGGGATGATCACCTTCGGACTGGAGGGCGGCTACGAGGCCGCGAAGGGCACCGTCGAGAACGCCGACCTCGCGTCGCTGCTCGCGAACGTCGGCGACGCGAAGACGCTCGTCATCCACCCGGCGTCGACGACCCACCAGCAGCTGACCGAGGCGGAACAGGAGGCGGCCGGCGTCACCGGCGACATGGTCCGGCTCTCGGTCGGCATCGAGGACCCCGCCGACATCGTCGCCGACCTCGAAGCGGCGATCGAGCGCGCGACGGCGTAGGTCGTCGGGGTGAGGCCCCGGTCGTCGCCGCCGTCCCCTCCTACAGGTCGTCGGCGTCGAACTTCCAGAGCCCGACCAGCGGCGGCGCGACCGTCCAGAACACGAGCATCGACGCCGCGGAGATCTGCCGGTTCACGTTCTCGCCGGCGAACAGCCGCTCGGCGAGGAACGCGTTCGACAGGATCTCGACGCCGGTCGTCGGGTTTGACACGCGGAGGAACGTCCGGACCTGCTCCGTCGACACCGGCAGGGGGTCGACGATCCCGCCCGCGGCGCCGAGGAACTGCCCGGTGACGGCGCTCCACAGCAGCACGAACAGGACGTAGACCGAGACGCCGCCGATCAGCGCGCGGCGCTGCGTCGACGCGGCGGCCGAGCAGCCGACCGCGATCGCGACGAAGACGACCCCGAGCACCGCGGCGAAGACGGTGAACCCGAAGTACGAGCCGGCGTTGAACGCCGCCAGCCCTCCGGTCTGCGCGAGCACGGCCAGCACGGCGGCGGGCAGCAGGAAGCCGGCGAACACCGCGACGGACAGCGCGACGCCGCGCCCGACGACCTTCCCGAAGACGACGTCGGCCCGCGAGTGCGGCAGCGAGAGGAGCAGCTTCAGGGAGCCGGACTCGCGCTCGCCGCTCACGGCGTTGTAGCCGATCACGACGGCGACGAGCGGGACGAGCGTCGTCACGAGGAACGGTCTCACGAAGAATCGCAGGAGGAGCTCCGTCGCGAACTGCTCGCCCTGTCCCGTCGGCCTGATGACGAACGCGAAGACGGCGACGAGCAGCGAGAACAGCGCCACGAGGGCGATCATCCCGCGCGAGCGCACCGCGTCCTGGAAGTCCTTCTCCGCGATGGCGGCGAGGCTCATCGGTCCACCTCCTCGTCGGCGGTGTCGTCACCGGGCGGATCCGAACCCGATTCGTCCCCGTCGGCCGTCGGCGTGTCACCCTCCGTGTACGCCAGGAAGAGGTCCTCCAGCGACGCCTCGCGCGTGTGGAAGTCGTCGACGGCGACCCCGGCGTCCTCCAGCGCGGCGATGACGCGGGTCTTCGCGCCGTCGGCGCAGCTCACGACGAGCGCGTCGCCGTCGCGGTCGACGCGGCTGACGCCGTCGACGGCGCGCACGGCCGCGACGGCCGCGTCGTCCGCGCCGTTCGCCCCGGTCGCGTCGCCGACCGCGATCTCCAGCGTCTCCTCGCCGCCGACGGCCTCGCGGAGCCCCTCCACGGAGTCCTCGGCGACGAGCTCGCCGTCGCGCAGGATGCCGACCCGGTCGCAGACGGCGTCGACCTGTTCGAGGATGTGCGAGGAGAAGAAGACGGTCGCGCCGCGGTCGGCCTCGCGCTCGACGATCTCCCGCATCTCCTTCGCGCCCGCGGGGTCGAGCCCGGAGGAGGGCTCGTCGAGGACGAGCAGGTCGGGCTCGCCGGCGAGCGCCATCGCCAGGGCGAGCCGCTGGCGCATCCCCTTCGAGTAGCCGCCGGCCTTGCGGTCGGCGTCGTCGAGGAGGCCGACGCGCTCCAAGAGGTCGTCCGGATCGTCGTCGGCCTCCTTCGACCGGACCGCGAACTCGACGTGCTTCCGGCCGGAGAGCCGGTCGTACACCGAGAACCCGTCCGGGAGCACCCCCGTCCGCCGTCGGATCGCGACCCCGTCGCCCGTGGCGTCCCGCCCGAGCACGCGCACCGTCCCCGCGGTCGGGCGGACGAGGTCGAGCAGCATGTCGATCGTCGTCGACTTGCCGGCGCCGTTCGGGCCGAGGAACCCGTACACCTCGCCCTCCGCCACGGTGAGGTCGAGGTCGCGGACGGCCGTGACGTCGCCGAACTCCTTCCGCACGCCGCGCAGCTCGATGGCGGTCATACCCCTCCGTTCCCGCGTCTCCGGATAAAGGGTTGCGGGTCGCGCCGACCCCGACGGACGGCGTTGGGGGCGCTCTCTACTCCTCGGGGGGCCACGCCACGCCGCGCTCCGCGAGGAGGTCGGCGAACTCGTCCTCGTCGAGCACCGGAACGCCCTCGTCCTCGGCGTCGTCCCGCTTCGACCGCCCGGGGTTCTCGCCGGCGACGAGGTAGTCGGTGTTGCCCGACACGCTCGACGTGGCGTCCGCGCCGTGCGCCTCCACGTGCGCCTGCGCCTCGCTCCGCGTCGTCGACAGCGACCCGGTGAAGACGAACGTGAGCCCGTCGAGCGCGTCGCCGGACTCGACCTCGACCGACTCGGGCTCGACGCCGCGCTCGCGGAGCCCTTCGATGGCTGCCCGGTTCTCCTCGTTGTCGAGGAACGTCCGGATCGAGTCGGCCACCTCGGGACCGACGTCGTCGACCGCTCGGAGCGCCTCCTCGTCGGCGTCGAGGATCGCGTCGAGGTCGCCGAACTCCGCCGCGAGCGCGCGGGCGGTCGTCGCCCCCACGTCGGGGATCCCGAGCCCGGCGAGGAAGGCGTCGAGCGGCGGCTCCCGCGTCGCCTCCAGCTCGGCGACGAGGTTCTCGGCGCTCGTCTCGCCCCACCCCTCCAGCGCGGCGAGCTCCTCGACCGTCAGGTCGTAGAGGTCCGGCAGCGACTCCACGAGCCCGGCCTCGCGGAGCTGCTCGACGCGCTCGGGACCCAGCCCCTCGACGTCGAGCGCGTCCCGCCGCGCCCAGTGTTCGACCGCCCGCTCCAGCTGCGCCGGGCAGCCGAGCCCGCCGGTACAGAACGCGAGCGGGCCGTCGCGCTCGACGGGAGCGTCGCAGACGGGGCACCGCTCGGGGAATTCGTAGGCGCCCTCGGAGCGCTTCTCGACGACCTCGGGGACGTACGGGATCACGTCGCCGGCGCGGTAGATCCGCACGCGGTCGCCGACGTTCACGCCCAGCGCCTCGATCTCGGCGGGGTTGTGCAGCGTCGCCCGCGACACCGTGACCCCGCCGACGTCGACGGGGTCGAGCTCGGCGACGGGCGTGAGCCGCCCGGTGCGGCCCACCTGGACCGTGACGCCCTCGACGGTCGTCGTCGCGGTCCGGGGCGGGAACTTGTGGGCGAACGCCCAGCGCGGCGCCCGCGACGTCGACCCGAGCGCCTCGCGGTGCGCCCGGTCGTCGACCGCGATCACGACGCCGTCGATCTCGTAGTTCAGGTCGTCGCGCTCGGCCATGAGGCGGTCGCGGTAGTCGATCGCCGCCTCGACGTCGCCGACGCGTTCCACCCGGTCGGTCCGGCGGAGCCCGAAGGCGTCGAACGCGTCGAACTCGGCCCAGTGGGCGTCCGGGCGCCGCGGGGCGTCGGACTCGTCACCGCCCTCGTCTCCGGCCGCCCGCTCCTCGCCGGTCTCCCACGCCAACACGTCGAAGAAGAAGACGTCGAGCGGGCGCTCGGCGACGACCGCGGGGTCGAGCTGGCGGAGCGTCCCGGCCGCGGCGTTGCGGGGGTTCGCGAACGGCTCCTCGCCGCGCTCGACCAGCTCCTCGTTGTACGCCTCGAAGGCGTCGCGGGGCATGTAGACCTCGCCGCGGACCGCCAGCGTCGCCGGCGGGTCGCCCCGGAGCCGCCCCGGGACCGACCGGATCGTCCGCACCTGTTCCGTGACGTCGTCGCCCTCGGTCCCGTCGCCGCGGGTGGCGGCCCGCGCGTAGACGCCGTCCTCGTACACGACTTCGACGGAGAGCCCGTCGAACTTCGGCTCGCAGACGTACGCGACGTCGTCGGGGTCGAACCCCTCGTCGTCGAGCCCGCTCCGGACCCGCTCGTCGAACTCCCGGACCGCGTCGGCGTCGGTCGCGTTGTCGATGGAGCGCATCGGCGCGACGTGCTCGACGGTCTCCAGCTCGTCGAGCGGCTCGCCGCCGACGCGACGGGTCGGGGAGCCCTCCGTCGGGAGGTCGAACGCGTCCTCCAGCGCCTCCAGTCGGGCGAACAGCCGGTCGTACGTCTCGTCCGGGATCAGGGGGTCCGCCTCCACGTAGTACCGGTGGTCGTGCTCCCGGACCGCCGCCCGGAGCAGCGACGCCTGCTCGGCGGCCTCGCCCTCCGAGAGCTCCTCGACCGGCTCGAAGTCGGTCGGCGGCGCCTCGACGTAGGGGTTCTCGTCCGGGTCCGCGTGCCGGGGCGACGACCCGGATTGCGCGCTCGTCATCGGGCGATCCTTGCGGCGGCTCGGGTTAATAATACAGGTTCGGCTTCCGTTCGGACTTCGCGGTGAAGGCCTCAGGAGTCCCGGCCGCTCGCTTATAAATACCTGATTGCGGATCGGCGGTGAAGGCTGTCAAAGCCCCAGCCGCTCGTTTATAAGCAGATAATGATGGATCAGCAGTGAACATCTCCAAAGCCCCAGCCGCGAGGACTCGCGCGGCTTGTTGCGCGCTTCAGTCGCTCGTTTCACTCGCTCCTTCCAGTGCTTACTGCGCCGGGCTTCGTCCTCGCGGCTGCCCCTTTGAATCCCACCCGACCGCAACGGCCCCGCACCTCGCACCTCCCCAGCCTCGTCGCGGGGGGGCGGAGCCGCCCCCCCCCCCCACCCCCCCCCCCCCCCCCCCCCCCCCCCGCTGGGGGGGGGGGGGTTTTCCCCCCCCGCGACTCCCTCGCGCGAGCGACTCGCGGCCTCCGGCCGCTCGTCGGCACGCGCCGACCGAGAAAGATTCTCTTTTACACCATCCGCTCGCCGCGAGCGAACACCGCCTCCGGCTCCCGCCACGCCTCGACGTCCTCTGTCGGGTCGGCGTCGAGGACGAGGAGGTCGGCGCGGTACCCCTCTTCGATCACCCCCACGTCGTCGAGCCCGAGCAGGTCGGCGGCGTCGACGGTGGCGGCCTCCAGCGCCGCTTCGGGCGAGAGACCGTAGTCGACCATGTGCGCGAGTTCCTGCGGGACGTCCGCGAAGAAATTGAACGGCGTGCCGGCGTCGGTGCCCATCGCGATCGGCACGCCGGCGTCGAGCGCGTGGTCCCAGGCGTCGTCGAAGCGGTCGGCGGCGTCCTCGGCCTTCGCGACGGCGTCCTCGGGGATCCCGGCCTCGACGCCGTTGTCGACGATGCCGCGGAGCGCGCTCGCGGTCGGGACCCAGTAGACCCCCCGGTCGGCCATCATCTCGGCGGCCTCGCGGTCCATGAAGGTGCCGTGCTCGACGCTCGAAATGCCGGCCTCGACCGCGTTCTTGATCCCCGCCTCGCCGTGGGCGTGGGCCGCGGTCGGCGTGTCCGTCGGCGCGGCCGCGTCGGTGAACGCGTCGAGTTCCTCGGGCGTCAGCTCGGGGGCGCCGGTCACCGCGCCCTCGGTGAGGACGCCGCCGGTCGCCATGCACTTGAGCACGTCCGCGCCCGCCTTCAGCTGCTCGCGGGCCGCCTTCCGGACCTCGGCCGGCCCGTCGGCCTCGCGCCCGAACCAGTTGCCGTGGCCGCCGGTCATGATCACGTTCCGACCGCAGGCGAGGACGCGGGGACCGTCGATGTCGCCGGCCGCGACGGCCTCGCCCGCGTCGAGCGCGAGGGTCCCCCGGCTCCCGAGGTCGCGGACCGTCGTGACCCCTGCCTCGACCGCCGCTTCGAGGTTGCTCGCGGCCCGGTAGCTCGCGGCGTAGTCGCTGTCGGCGACCGCCGTCGAGACGTCCGGGCGCCCGTCCATCATGAGGTGGACGTGCGCGTCGATCAGCCCCGGCGCGACGATCTTCCCGTCGGCGTCGACCTCGGTGACCGCGTCGCTCCCGTCGCCGTCGCCGATCCCCGCGACCGCCTCGTCGACGCGCTCCGCGTCGCCGACCGCGACGATCTCGCCGCCCGCGACCGCCACGTCGGCCTCGCGACTTCCCGCCGCGTCGACGACTCGCCCGCCTCTGAGCGCGTACATGCCCGTACGAGGGACCGTTCGACGGGTAAACGCTCGGGTCGCGGTAGCCCGGCGGAGCGCCAGAGGACCGCCGCCGCGACCCCTATTTATAACCGGATGGCCGGAGAGGCCTTCGTATGGGAACGACTGACAAACGGGATCGGAACGGCGGCCTGTACGAACGGCGAATCGGCACGCCGCGGACGACCGACGAGGTGAACGGCTACTGGCTGTTCGGGTTCGGCGTGCTGCTCGGCCTGGCCGGGGTGGCGGTGTTCTTCCTCACCGAATCGGCGACGGCCGCCCGCGGCATCGGGTACGCGCTCGCGGCGCTCGCGCCCCCGTTCGTCATGCTCGGGGCCGTGATCCGCTTCCCGCTGCGGCGGACCGGGACGTTTCTCGGCTACCTCGGCACGGCGGTGAGCGTCCTCGGCGTCGTCTGGTTCGTGAACATCTTCCCGGACGGCTGGTTCACCGCGTCCGGCGACCCGACCGTGATCGCGCTGTACGGCGTCGGACTGCTCCTCGTCGGGCTCGCGGGGACGGTCGTCCCGCTGCTCTCCGACCCGGTGTACGAGGACTACGAGCGGATGCGGGGCGAGGCGGCCGCGGCGACCGCCGAGCGCGACGAGACGAGCGCCGACTTGGAGGCGGCCCGGGAGGAGTTGGCGTCCACGGAGGACGAACTGGCCGCGACCCGCGAGGAGCTGGCCGCCGCCGAGGAGCGCGCGGACGAGCTCGACGCCGACGTCGCGGCCGCGCGCGACGAGATAGCGTCGCTCCGCGAGAGCAAGGCCCGGTTCGAGCTGTTCGAGGACGCGAGCGGGAGGCCGCGCTGGCGGCTCCGCCACCGCAACGGCAACGTCATCGCGACCGCCGGCCAGGGGTACAGCAGCCGCGGGAAGGCCCAGCAGGGGCTCCACAGCGTCCGGCGGAACGCGCGCGGCGCCGGGCTCCTCCGGATCGAGACCGCGGTCGAGGAGGCCGAGCCCGTCGCCGACGACGACGGGCCGGAGCCAGAGGACGCCGCGGAGCCGGCGGTGGCGGTCCCGAGCGACGACGAGCCGGAGAGCGCGGCGACGTTCGAGCTGTTCGAGGACGCGGCCGAGGAGTGGCGCTGGCGGCTCCGCCACGACAACGGCAACGTCGTCGGCGACTCCGGGGAGGGGTACGCCTCGAAGTCGAACGCGAAGCGCGCGCTCGCGACGGTCCGCGACCACGTCGCCGCCGCGGACTACCTCCGCGTCGATCCGACCGCCTTCGAGCTGTTCCGCGACGCGGCCGGGAAGTGACGCTGGCGGCTGGTCCACGAGAACGGGAACGTGCTCGCCGACTCCGGCCAGGGGTACTCGTCGCGCTCGAAGGCCCGCCAGGGGCTCGACAGCGTCCGGTCGAACGCCGCCGACGCCGCCGTCGCCGACCTCGACGCCGACGAGGCGGCCGACGCCGCGGGCGACGCGAACGCGACCTTCGAGTTGTACGCGGACGAGGGCGGCGACTACCGCTGGCGGCTCCGCCACCGCAACGGCAACGTCATCGCCGACTCGGGCGAGGGGTACGCCTCGAAGTCGAACGCGACGGACGCGATCGAGCGCGTCCGCGCCCACGTCCCGGACGCGGACGTGCTGGAGGTCGGCGACGCGGCCTTCGAGGTCTACGAGGACGCGGCCGAGGAGTGGCGCTGGCGGCTCCGCCACCGCAACGGCAACGTGCTCGCCGACTCCGGGGAGGGGTACGCCTCCCGGTCGAACGCGGTCGAGGCCGTCACGAAGGTGAAGGCGAACGCCCCCGGCGCGGAGACCGAGACGGTCGACGCCGCCGAGTAAGGAGTCGAGCGGCCAGTCCCGTTTTTTCAAACCGCGGATTACGACGCCGCGAGCAGCTTCAGCCGCAGCTCGCGCTCGTCGACCTCGTACTTGAACGCCGGGTGGCCGTCGATCAGCACGTAGGGGACGCGCTCCCCGTACTCCTCGGCGAGCTCGGGGTCCTCGTCGACGTCGACCATGTCGAGGTCGATCGCCACGTCGAGCCCGGCAGCGGTCTCCTCGATGGTCTCGCGGGCGGCGTCACAGAGGGCGCAGTCCTCGCGGGTGTACACCGTGACCGGGACCGTCGACGCCGCGTCCGACTCGCTCATGCTCGGTCGTTCGGCCGGCGGCGAGGAGTCGCTTTCGGTCGCTTCAGAACACGTCGGGGTCGTCGCCGATCTGCCGCCGCCCGCTGATGACGCTCGGCGTGCCGCCCGTCTGGATGATGTTGAACGCGGTCATCAGGTCGGAGCGGGAGATGATCCCGACGAGCCGCTCCTGGCGGTCGACGACGGGCAGCCGGCCGACGCCGTTCTCCTGCATCGTCTGGAGCGCGGTCATCGCGTCCGTTTCCGGGCCGACCGCGACCACGTTCGTCGCCATCACGTCGTCGACGCGGTAGGCGTCGCGCTCGACCTCCCGGACCGACCGCGCGTCCTCCAGCGTCACCATCCCGACGAGGTCGTCGCCGCGGAGCACGGGATAGCCCGTGTGGCGCTCCTCGAACATCCGGCTCATCAGCTCGGCGACCGAGGTGTCCTCGCTGACGGTGTGGAGGTCCTCGCGGCCGGTCATCACGTCGCCGACGGTGACGTCCTCGAAGGCGGCCTTCAGGGTGGTCTGCTGGGCCTCGCCGGAGGCGGCGATGTAGATGAAGAAGGCGAGCACGATCAGCAGCAGCTGGAAGCCGAGCAGCCCGACGATCCCCATCACGAAGGCGAACGCCTTCCCGACCGCGGCGGCGCGCTGGGTCGCCTGCGCGTGCGGCTGGTTCCGCGCCAGCAGCGCCCGGAGGACCCGCCCGCCGTCCATCGGGAACGCCGGGAGCATGTTGAAGACGGCCAGCACCACGTTCAGCAGCGCGAGGTAGCCGAAGACGAACAGCACGGCGTTCGACCCGACCGGCGCGAGGGCGAACACGGCGTAACACGCGACGCCGACCGCGACGCTGACGATCGGCCCCGCGACCGCGATCCAGAACTCGTGTTTCCAGTCCTCGGGGAACTCGGCGAAGCTGGCGAGCCCGCCGAGCAGCCACAGCGTGATCGACTCGATCTCGTAGCCGTACCGCATGGCGACGACCGAGTGGCCGAACTCGTGGAGGAGGACGCCGACGAACAGCCCCACGGCCGCCGCCAGCCCGAGGACCCACGGCGTGAGCCCGCCGGCGAGCGCGGCCGGGTCGATCCCGGCGCCGAGCGCGTCGTTCATCACCTCGGCGATCATCCCGACCTGCGAGCCGATGAGGTAGGCGAACAGCGGCAACACGATCAGGAACGTCCAGTTGAGCCTGACCGGGATCCCCAGCGCCGTCCCGATCTTGAGTCCTCGCATGTCCCCGCGTTGGTCGGGTGTGGGGTTAAACGTCCGGGGGCGAGGGACCGGAACGCATGACGGCCGCTCCGACCGACGGACCCCGACCGCGTCCCGCCGTCGTTTATAAGCCTCCTCGCCGCCGATCGGTCGGTATGGAGGATTCCACCACCGACGAGGCGACGACCGCCGCGGACGCGGTCCTGAAGCGCGCCGACGAGGTCGGCTACGAGGCGGTCGACGCCGCCGACGGGCTCCGGAAGGGCGTGCTCGTCGACGAGGCGGACGGCGCCCCGCACTTCGCGATGCGGCGGTTCGAGCTCGCGCCCGGCGCCGCGGTCCCCCGCCACACGAACGCGGTCGAGCACGAGCAGTACGTACTCGCCGGCGAGTACGTCGTGGGGATCGGCGACGAGGAGCGCGTCGTCGCCCCCGGCGACGCGCTCCTCATCCCGGCGGGCGTCGAGCACTGGTACCGGAACGACGGCGAGGAGACGGGCGCGTTCGTCTGCGTGGTCCCGAACGGCGACGACGAGATCGAACTCGTCGAGTAGGCGCCTCGTCCCGTCCGATCGCGGTTCGATCGCCCGGCGGTCGCTCGGCCGCCGGCGCGCTCACTCGATCGTCCCGACCCGGTCGGCGACGTAGCCGAACTGGTCGCGGTAGCCGTACGACGACAGCAACACGGGATAGAAGGGCTCGTCGGCGCGGAGCTGCTCGTCGCCGGCGGCCGCGAACGCCTCGCCGACCTCGACGCGCTCGAAGTTGCGCGCGAACACCTCGTACGTCTCTGCCTCCGGCTTCGGGATCCGGTCGCGGAGGCGGAACACCTCGACCGCGTCGCGGCCGCCCGCGTCGACGGCGCCGTCGGCGCCCGGGGCCGGGAGCGCGCCGGTCGCGGCCAGGAACGCCCGCGTCAGCCAGTAGGCGTTGTCGGCGGCCCCGTCGGAGCCCTGCAGGCCGGCCTCCACCTCCAGCGTGTGGGGGTGCTCGATGAGCCGGCCCTCGGTGAACGCGTCGGTCTGGATCACCACGTCGACCGGGAGGTGGGGCGCGACCGCGCGGGCGACCTCGTCCATCGAGTCGATCACCGCGAACGGCTCGGCCGAGGACTGCGTCGAGTGGATCGAGAGGGTGGTACAGTCCCCGATCTCGTCGAGGAGCTCGGCGGCGAGCCGCTCCTCGTGGGCGTCGGCGTCGGGGTCGCCGGGGAACGCCCGGTTGAGGTCGGCGTCGAGGTAGCGCACCCCGGCGTCGAGCGCCGCCTCGTTGGCGACGATCAGCCGCACCGGGCGCTCGACGTCGGGGTCGCTGTCGAGGAGCCGTCGGACCGCGCGGGCGCCGCAGGGCTCGTCGCCGTGGATCGCGCCGACGACCGCGACCTCCGGCTCGCCCTCGCCCAGGTCGTACACGTCCATACCCGTGACACGCGCTCGGCGGGTAAGTCGCGTTCGGATTTACTGCGCCCCGTCGATCCGCTCGGCGTACTCGTAGTCGGCCGGGTACGCCTCCGGGCGCGCGCCGTCGAGGGCGATCCGCCACCCGTCGATCGCCGCGGGGTCGTCGAGCGCGGCCCGCAGGGTCTCGCGCACCTCGCCCACGTCGACCCCGTAGAAGTCGTCCGGGACGCCCCGGAGGTACTCCAGCGCGGTCTCGAACAGCGACCGCATCCCCTCGTCGCTCTCGAAGTCGACCCGCTTGTACGCGCCGGCGGCGACCTGTACCATCCCGTGGAGGAAGGCGCTCTCCGTCGTCCCGCTCCCGTAGTTGTACCACTCGTCCTCGAAGCAGTCGTGCGACTCGTGGTACTCGCCCGCGTTGAACAGCCGCACCCCGTGCTCGGTCGCCCGCCGGAGCGTGGCGTGCTCCCAGTGCCCGCCGGCGAGCCGGGCGTCGTCGGGGGCCGAACCGCCTTCCCCCTCGCCCTCGCCGGCGGCGTGCCACCCGGTCGGGTTCCCGAGCGGCGGGGCGACGCCGGGGTCCCGGGTGTGTTCGTCCATGCGGGTGCGTCTCGGGGCCAGCGACCTAACCGTTTCGCGACCGGATCGAACGCTTCTTTCCGCGACCGGGCGTCGGGCCGATCGATGGATCTCGGTCTCCTCTCCGCGATCGGGGCCGCGGTCGTCTGGGGAACCTACGTCTTCGCGCTCAAGCGCTCCTTCTCCGGCTACCCGCCGGCGGGGCTCACGGTGCTCATCAACGCGTCGGCGATCGCCTGGTTCCTCCCGGTGACCGTCGCGACGAACGACCTCGGCGCGGGGGCGCTCGCGAGCGACCCGCTCGGCGCGCCCGGGGCGATCGCGCGGTCGCTGGCGGCGGTCAACCCCGCGGCGGCGGCCGTCGTCGCCGGCACCGCGGCGGCGACCGCGGCCGCGTTCGTGCTCTTCCTGCGGGCGATCGAGGACGGCGACGTCTCCTACGTCGCGCCGATCAACAAGGTGGTCCCGATGTTCGTGCTCCCGCTGGAGGTGCTGCTGCTCGGGCAGGTGCTCGCGCCGGTCCAGGTCGCCGGGGTCGTCGTCACCACGGCGGCCGTCTACGTCGCGAACTACGAGCCGGGGAGCCTGCTCGCGCCCCTGGCGAGCGCGGCCCGCTCCCGGCCCGCCCAGCTCGCCTTAGTGAGCGCGGCGTGCTACGCGGTCGCCGACCTCGGGAAGCGCGTGGCGCTCCAGGAGCTCGCGATCCCCGGCACGCTGTGGGTGCCCCTGCTCCTCGCCGGGGCCGGGCTCATCCTGCTCCCCGCCGCGGTCCGGACCCCGCCGGCCGTCTCCCGAGGCGACGCGCCGAAGTTCGTCGCGGCCGGGGCGCTCGTCGCGCTCGGCGAGCACCTGACGACCGTCGCGTTCGCGTCGCTCCCCGCGAGCGTCGCCTCGCCCGTGATCAACACGCAGGCGATCGTCGCCGTCGTGCTCGGCGGGGTCCTCCTCGGCGAGCGCTACTTCCGCGTCCGCCTCGTCGCCGCCCTCCTCGCCGTCGTCGGCGTCGCGATGATCGCGCTGTGAGCGGCCGCGGCCGCGCACGGCTGGACCGTGGACCTCGGCGAGTCGCCGTCTGGCGGGTTCGAGGCGCGGCTGGTCGGCGCCGAACCGACGGGATAAAGACCTGCGGAACCGAACGCCGGGTCGCGTGCGAGGGTAGCCAAGCCCGGAAACGGCGGCGGACTCAAGAAGAGCCACTCTAAGCGCCGCTAAGCCAGTAATCCACTCTCGCAAATTCCCGTTCCGTCCCTCGGTTTTGATGGACTCGTGACCTACCAACCATGCAAAACGAGTCCGACGACGATTTGAGTCCATTCGAGCAACGCACCGTAGAGATAACCTTCCCGCTCGTCCCGAAGGCCGCCTCGCGGATGCTCGACTCCAAACAGGAGTTCGACTACCGAGAGCGCCGAGAGGAGTTCGCCAAGTGGCTCCTCCTCGAAGGCAAAGACACGCGAGACATCGAGGGATACTCGCAGGCGACGGCCAAGCGGACGATGTATCGCGTCAGCTACTTCGAACGCGCCGTCTGGGAGAAAAAAGACGAGTACGTGCCCGTAATGACCATCGAGCACGCTAATCAGTACATCGAGGGACTGGCGTACTCCGACAAGAGCCAGTCACACAAGCACCATACGCTCCACGCGCTGAAACGCTACTTCAAGTGGCGTCACCACGAGTTCGGAGAGCCGGAGTGGGAGCCGGACAGGGCTTTCACCGTCTCGAACTCGCAGAAGCCCCAAGACTTCTTCAAGGAAGACGAACGCCGCAAGCTACGCCAAACTGCGCTGGAGTACGGAACGATTCCCTCCTACAAGACTGTCCAAACCGACGAGGAACGCCGAGAGCGCCTCAAACCACTGGTAGCGGAGTATCACGAGAAAGATGTCGACGATGTTGGCACCGACGACTGGGCGGACATCCCATCGTGGAAGGTCACCTCACTCGTCTGGACCAGCCTTGATGCCGGTCTACGTCCGGTCGAAGTAGGGAACGCTCGAACCGGATGGGTGGACAGTGACAACGCCGTCCTCCGCATCCCGAAAGACGAGTCAGCGAAAAACGAGGCCAACTGGGAGGTGTCTCTCCGCCGGAAAACAGCGAAGGCACTCAACCGCTGGATTCAGGAACGAGAGCACTATCCCGAGTACGATGGCACAGACGCACTCTGGCTTACGCAAAAGAAGAAGCCGTACGACTCCAAGCAACTCGGGAGGCTTCTCCGAAAACTCTGTGACATCGCTGGGATTGACACTGCTCGTCGTGACGTTAGTTGGTACTCTATCCGTCACTCAGTCGGGACGTACATGACTCGGGAAGAAGACCTCGCGGCTACGCAAGCTCAACTCCGGCATCTGCGTCCAGAGACCACGATGAAATACGATGCTGCGCCAGTGAGTGACCGGCGAGATGCACTCGACAGGATGGGGTGATTGTAGACGGAAAGAGTAGTTTCAGCCGCCTCAGAAGTCCATAACTCCCATCAAACCCTATTTTTAATCGGGTTCTCAGGCCCCCAGAAGACCGATGAGTGGCAACAACGACCAGTACCGGTTCGGCGATGACGGCGAACTCGAAGAACCGGACGACGACGAGAACGACGAGGAACAGTTAGTCGACGACTGGGGGAACGAACGGCCTTGGTACCTCACCCGTGGCCGCTACCGCCGCGACATCGTTACCAGCCTACTGCAAAAAGGGGTGAGGCGTAGCGCAGAGGAAGAAACAGCATGGGCCGCGTGGGAGTTGGCCCGGTCCGGGCTGACAGAGTACGTCTTCGAGCGGTTGAACCTGTTCGTCATCGAAGACCTGCGAGCGGGTCACGAGGTCGCGCTCTTGATTGAGCGGTACGAGGAACTGGCGACGGAACGTTGGGACCCCGACTCGTGGCGCGGTCGCATCTGTACCATTCACGCGGCGCTTGCAGCCGCCCGAGCACCATCCTCGCGCGAGAGTACGTATGCCAATGGGGCGTTCGACTCCGTGGCACAAGACCGCGTCAGGGCTGACCAAGAAGAGGACCACGAGACGGTGTTCGACCCGGTTGTATCCGAAGCAGAACTCGACCCAGACGGCAGAATCGGCAGGGTCGTCGCAGACCGCCACTCCTACCCGGGGTCGGCGAGGGGGAGGGATTGGCATCATTTCAGGATTCATGGCTCACGAACGGGACCGAACGAGGATACCGAGGTCGGTGACAGATGGCGACGACAGGTGCTTCGAGCAGAGCAGTACGGCTACCGTGAGGACCAAATCGAGTTCACAGACAAAGAGATAGACCACGCGACGGAACCGACAGACGCCGACGACCCCTGGCGGTGCGACCTCGATGACGACGATGCGGGACTCGACCAGTTCAACGACGAGGCGTGACGAAGCCACCGCCTACCCCCTGACGAGGCTCCTCTTTCCGGAGGCGTCACACCTCCCCACCCCTCCTGGGTTCACTCTCTACACGGGACCTGTGTTGCAGACGGTGCTGGAGTTGTGTCGCGCTCTGATTTTCCCGCTGATAGCATCCGACCGGAGTCTTGCGATTTGAATCTCGATACGTGCCACGCAGACCACGACCCATCACCGGTGAATCTGTCAGACCAACCTGTCTGATGACTCTACCAGTACGACTTAAATAGCTCAGTCTGGTCGTGTCTCGCGGTTATTTATATTTTAATTAGTCACAAGAATAATTGATGAATCTGTCAGAGAGACGGGGTTCGGAGGCCGCAGAGCAGACTTACAGGTCGTATCTACTACAGGTCTCGCCACACTGGGACGGATGCGCCTACCTATGACGGCCTCGATAGAAAGAGGCGACCCGGAAAAACTGGTATAAAGGGAGTAGCCCGTCTTATTAATACAGAATCATGGACATAACGACCGTCAGCTTGGACAAGAGCACGCGGGACGCGCTCGCCTCGCTCAAAGAGCAGGAGTCCCACCCCCACTACGACGCGACGGTGTCATGGCTCATCGAGGAGGTGGAGAGCAGTAACTAACGGGTGGGAAGTGCCGAGCAAAAGGGGCCTGCTCGGCAATGGAAGCCGTCGGATGGGCCGGGCCTTCCGTGTAATCATTGTACGCGGTCGGGCTTGGTTGTTTCGCTCCGGCGGGTGCCCACCTTAGACGGTCCCGTAGGACACATGAACGAGAATCCCTCAACGACGAAGGAATCACTACCGCCTGAGGTTCCCGAGCGTCATACGATAACCGTCAGCGATGACCGTGACGATGTCGCGGAGTACCTCAGTAAGCAAGTTGCCGAGCGTCTTATTCGATACTCCGAAGCATGGTCGCAGGATACCCCCTTCGTCGTTCACGTTAAAACGATTCAAGGCACCGGGAAGACGCTCGGTGGGATGGAGACCTCAGCCCATCATATCAACCCGACTGCGCTTTTCGGACCGCGACACACGGATATCAAAGAGGATGCGGCCATCAAGCCCTTCGAGGGAATCTTCAGGATTCATTTCGAGGGAAAAGACCAGGTGTGTGACCACCCGGACTATCAGGGTCGTCACGCCAATGTACATCCCGATGTAAGTTCCGAGTGGTGCGATGGATGTGAGTATCGGGAGGACTGTCAATACTGGGAGAGCTATCGTCGAATCAGAGGGCAGGGGGCCCAAAACTTCACCGCCGTCCACCAGCATCTCCTCTACCTCCCGAAAGTGCTCGACGAGTGGAAGGGTATCAACAGTGTGCTTATCGACGAGTCGCCCTGGGACACAATCGTCGAGCAGACCGAGACGTTCTCACCGGAGGCCATTAGCGTTTCTCGAAGGACCGTTCACGCACTGTTAAGCCGCGACACTCCTCCCGTAGAGGAGCGCCTACTAACGAAGGTAGATGAAGCGTTGTCGCAGTTGAAGTCCGCGATGAAAGACGGTACTTCGCGGGACGAGTTCGACGCATGGAAAATCGCGTACGAGGCGTGCCGGGATGAGGACGTGGTCAACACGCTCACTCGTGAACTCAGCAAGGTCCACGCCGACCGAGACGATTCGAGCCACACCGAAGTCGTCCGGAAACTTTTCGGGGCCATCCCCCACGTCAAACAGGCGTGGGAACACGTCGAGCAAGCGGACGAGCACCTTCCCGTTGAGAACCCCCCTGAGTCGTTCTGGCACATCACCGACGACGGGTATCTCCGGATTCGATGGATGCGGACACAAACGCTCCGTGAAGTCGCCCGCGAGAAACCAGTATTCGTGCTGGCCACCGAGATGGAAACCGAGGTAGTCGAAGCGATATTCGACCTTCCGGTGGTTACGATATCCGACGACTACGCGCCCCCCGTGGACGTTCTTCAGTTGAAGACTCGCTCCGCAGGTGTCACTCAACTTCGCAAGAGGGGACGGCTGTGGGAGAACCTGTTGGAGCTGACCAGCCTGGCTATCCAGCGCGAACGCCTCGCTGGGGTCAAAACGTTTGTCGCAGTAAAAAAGGACCTCAAGGACGACGTACGCCAGTTCCTGGAAGACGAGGGATACACGGAGGGCGAGGACTTCGAAGTCGGCCACTATTTCGGACTGACGGGGAGTAACCGATTCGAGGATTGTGATTCCGTCGTGTTGTTCGGGATGGCTCGCCTCCGGAACGAGGACGCAATAGCAAAGGCTCTCCTGGCTGGTCTCGATAAGGAGGCGTTCCAGAACGAGAAGAGCGTGGGAGAGCTTAGAGACGCGCTCCATCGGATTCGGCCCTCACGAAAGGATGGCGTCCGGGCATACATCCTGACGAGGAAGGTGAATTTCGAGGATGAGTTCACTGGAGACTACGAGCCGCTGAGTGTACCGGACTTGCGAAATGAGTTGAACCAAGCCATCGCTCGTGAACGGGAGGCGAAGGAGATTCGGGAGACCCTGCTGGAGTTCGTTAAGAACCGGGAGACTCCTCCCACAGCGAGCGACTTCAAGGACGAGTTTGGGAGGGAGTACTCGAAGGTCAAGCGCCACCGGGAGAAACTGGTAGAAGCAGGACGGCTTGAGGTACGGAAGGAATCGGAGGGACGAGGACGACCAGCAGAGAGATACTTCGTTTCTGAGCCCTCAAACTAATTAATTCGACGAAATTGGATTCCCCCATGTTACAACAGTATAATGGGGAAAGGAGTATTTGCTCGAATTAAATGCTTTCAGACGTTCTAAACAAACTTTTGAGAGTAAGCGTCCTCTCCGAGTGTTGGGAATCGTTACCGGTTAGGCCGGAGCGGGCTTCCGATGACAATTACTGGTGAGCATTAGACCGGAGCGTACTGCTATCAGCGACGAAATATGAAGTACCGTAGTAACGCTTTCTCCGCAGAATTAGCTGGTTAAAGATATTTTATACTTCTATCCCTTCTACTACTACATAGGGAACCCACAGAGCAACAGCTATCGGACATAGTCCGGAGCAAGAACCGGTGGTAGGAGCACCGGTCTGTGGCTTCCCTGGGAGCCAAGGAAGCAATGTCAGATACGAGTTCCAGAGTGGAAACGCTGTCGAACAGACATCCGGATGCGGAGCGAGTCGGCCCGCATCTGGTAATCGACAAGACGGAGTGGGTGCCCGGCAAGCATCCCGACCCTCACCGACGACGCGAGGGTCAGACGGAGTACTGCGAACGCTACGTCAAGTGCCTTCGGTGTCGGGTAGAGGTCCTGCGTGAGCGCGACCTCCCCGAGACGTGCGAACCGGAGGGCCAGCGATGAAGCTGAAGGATGCCCAGGTCGACTGGCGCGAAGATGTGGGCAACGACCCTCGGCTGGAGGTGCTCGTCGACGAGATACCGGACCGTTCCGAGCTCCGGTTCGAGCACGAGGACGGTATCTGGTGTGGCATCAAGGACGGTTTCGTGTCCTACTTCGCCTGGAGTGGTGACGGCAACGATGGTGGCTACAGCGGTCGGTCGTTCGAGGTCACTACGGTCGACGGCGAGCAGGTCACGCTCAAAGGCCCGTGGAGTTCCCGCGCTGGGTGCGTGAATAAGCGGCAGTTCGGTCCGGTCGTGGACGTGCGACTGACGACCGACCCCAGCGTCCTCGAACAGGGCTACACGTTCAAGAGCGGAACCCTGACGCTCTCGGCGGCGAAGCAGGCCATTGACCTCGCGGATGCGGACGCCCACTTCGAGCGCGTCGTCAAGTTCGATTCCGACGAGCCGTACTGGGTTCCCGTTCGGGACAGCGGAGGTGACGCGTGATGGCGACGTGTCGGGAACTCGGGTGTAACCGCGAGGCCACCCACACAGTCGTCGTCAACGCGCCGGGTCGCGGGTATGCGGAGGACCCCTGCTGTACTGAGCACGCCGAGAGGGCACGTGGTCGGGTCTACGTTCGAGACGTGCGACAGCGAGGGGGTGAAGCCTGATGTCCTCAGAATCGGTCCAGCCCGACATCGAGCCGCGAACCCTCCGGGCCGCGACCGAACACATGACGGTCATCGAGGAGGCGGATGCGCTGTTCTCAGTCACGACGCAAAGTGGCTCCGAGTACACCGTCGACCTCCGCGAGCCAGCGTGTACGTGCCCGGACTTCGAGTATCGAGACGGTGTCGACGAGTGCAAGCACATTCGGCGTGTCCGTATCGAAGTGGGTCAGGTCGACACCGACGCGCTTGAAGCCCGGCTCGCGGAGACGGCTGACGACTTCGACGCGAACGCCGCCAACCTCGAACAGCAGGCCCAGGAACTTGCCCGGACCGCCGACGAACTTCGTGACGCACTGGACCGGCTGGAGGAGGTGGCATGATGTCGCGTCAACCCCTGGGTTCGACCGGTGGAAACACCCGTCCACGACCCTCGGACGAAGGGGAACAGTCCGGGATTTCGACGGAACACGTCTACCAAGGAAGCCGGGACCCGACCGCACCAGTCGGCCAGGAGTGTACAGTCACGGTCGATGGTGAACCGCTGGACTGTCGGTATGACCTCCTTTCAGCATCTCCGAGTGGCTTCGAGTGGGGATATGGTGGAAGCGGTCCTGCAACCCTGGCGATAGCGATACTCGCACACGCCTTCGACGACGACTTCGCCACGACCCACTACCAGCAATTCAAGCGCGAAGTCATAGCGAATCTCCCCGAGGACAGGTGGACACTCAGAACGTCAGACCTCGATGCGTGGCGTCGGGAGGTGGTCAGTGATGCTTAACCGGTACTTCCGCCTGATGCGGTGGTGGCTCAGGCGCTGGTATCCTGTGTTCCGGTGGTTCGGACGAGTCACCGGTCAAGAGGAGTACGTCGAGCGGGCTATCGACGTGACGGAGGACAACTTCGAGCGGATTCTGGAGGGCGACGACGAATGAGCCGTCCTGACCCTGCGGCGGCGATGAACGGTGTCGGTACTGGCCACATTTGCGATAGGTGCTCCGCTCGCATCCAGCACGGGGACAAGGCTGGGATGTACGTGACCTGGTACGACGAAGGCGGCTGGACACCCAGACGCACTTGGTGTCTCGACTGCTGTCCCGAGGAGGTCGACCCCGCCACCGACGACGCCGACGAAGCAGTTCTCCTCGGCGTGTTCTTCGCGCACCGGTTAGTGTCGGTAACCGTCAGAGACAGGAGCCTACCCCGTCAGGAGGCAAACGATGAGACGGTTTGAGCCGGGCGACTGGGTGAGGGTCGACATCCCTGACACCGAGGACCCCGACTTCGACCAGTTCCACGGTCGGCATGGCGAGGTCGTGGACGTGCTGGAGGATGATGCGGGTCAGGAGACGGGCGACGAGCGTGACGCGCACCTGTTCACCGTGGAGTTCGAGGACGGGTCGACGCACGGCTTTCGCTGGCGGGACCTTCGCCCAGCACCGGAGGGGTGAGTCCCGTGCCCATCGCTCGGAAGGTCGAAGAAGCGTGTCCCCAGTGCGGCGACGATAGTGACGTATGGATGTTCGAGAAACCCGAGGGGTCAGTCACGAAGGAGTGCTATACCTGCGAGACGTGCGGGTGTGAGTGGTCAGAAATCGTCGACTGCTGACCACCTTCTTATTCACCGAGCGCGTCAAGCAACTGTTCTCCGTTCTCGGTTAGACGGTAGTACTTCGTGTCGTCTTCGACTCGGTCAACCTCAATCATTCCAGCCTCGCGGAGTTCATCCAGATGGACGTAGACAGTCCCGCGATTCAGGCCCAGTTCACGTTGTAGTTCGTAGCCATAACTGGGCTCCTCGCGGAGAGTCAAGAGGATGTTCAGCTTTGCCTCGCCGATTAGACTCACGTCGGGAAATCCGGCACAGCGACCCATCAACGCCGTATTGGAAACTTCCAAGACTTGGAAAAATCCAATATACTATGGCCCCGTTGAAGCCGCCATGCGCCTTTTCGAGTTCGACCGCGACCGGGACGAACCGCGCACGCTGGAGCTGGACCGCGAAGCAGTCGAGACCGAATGGCAACTGGAGTCATGGCTCCACGCCAACCCCGAAGTCATCCTGAACGAGCCACTGCTGATTTTTGGTCGGCAGTACAGTCTCAGTACCGGCCTCCCTGACCTGCTCGCGCTCGACCAGTGGGGCAACGTCGTCGTGGTTGAACTCAAGAAAGGCCAGAGCGGCTCCGGGAGTGCCAGCGAGGAGACGATTCTCAGCCAGCCCCAGAATTACGCCTCCGACCTCAGCAACTACGAGTACGCGGACCTGGAGGACATCTACCGCGAGTACAAAGCCAACGTCCGGGACGAGTGGGAGGTCAGCGAGTCGGCGGTTGTCGAGGACACGCTCAAGGAAGCCCACGAGACCGCGCTCGGTGGTGATGTCGAGGAGTCCGAGTTCAACACCCACCAACGAATGGTCATCCTCGCCGAGGAAATCACCTCGCGCACCGAGAACAACGCCCGGTACCTGCTTGAGCAGGGGTTGGCCGTCCAGTGCGTTGCAGTGCAGCGATTCGAGACAGACGATGAACGGGAGTTTCTGGTAGCTTCGACGGTCGTCGATTATCCCCTGTCGAGGGTTCAGCCCGAGGACAGCAAGGTCGACTACTCCCACCTGATTCGAAACGTTCGTGACCGGGTTTTTGCCGAAGTCTCGGATGTAACGCGCCACGAGAGGCCGGGAGATATGAGCGGGGCAGCGTCCCGGCGGCTCGGCTTCCATTCACAGCATCCGGAGCATCCTGATTCGGTTCTCTATCGATTCACGCCGCGTATGGTGGAACAGGGACGGGCTACCGTGAGTATCGGCCTCTTTGGGTCGGATACCGACGAGAAGGACCAGGTTCGGGAGGTCGTCGCGGCACACGCTGGCGAACTGGAGGGCTACAAAACGAGCGACGAACACCGCCCGAACAGTAATCTGGTGTACCTGGAGTTTGAGATGCTGGACCGCGAGCCAGACGAGGAGTTCGTTGAAGCCGTGGCTGAGGAGATGACCCGCCTGATACAGCACTACCATCCGTTACTCGTCGAGGAGGTCGGTTCCGAGTGATTGGGTTCATTATCGGCTTCGTGCTCACGATACTGGTGATACTGGGACTGGTGATGTTCGGGCAAGCGATGGTAGGCGACCCGAACGATGTCGTGCCGGAGGAAGAGGATGGCACGTAGCTACGCCATGTACGTCAGCCATTCACTTGCTTTTTTGATGGGTGGCTGAGTTAGCGGGCACAATGGCAGATTCTACGGCACTCTACGAGTCTCTCCATCGCATCGCCGAACGGACAGACGATGATATGAGCGAGCGCGATGTCGAGAATCTGTTTCTGGAGACCGGATTCTACGATGCACTCGGGTACGAGGGAACCGGAACCGACCTCCGCAGTGAGTTTACGCTCCCCGATGACCGCCGTCCAGATTACATCACGCTCGACTCGAACGAGGCAGTAACGGCTGTCTACGAGTTCAAGACGACTGGCCGGTCTCTCCCCGACCACGAATCGCAGTTGTTCCACTACATGGAGCATCTCCGTTCAGAGTACGGGATGCTAACGAACGGAGAGGAACTCCGGCTCTACCGGCGAGACCAGGACGCGCCGATGCTCACGGTTGCTCTTGACGCTGTGACCGAGAGCCATGCCCGCGACCTCGTGAGCGCCCTCGAAAAGCGGGAGTTCGACCTGACAGACCCCGAGGACGTGAACCAGTTCCTTGCCGACTTGGAGCCCATCCCGCTGGACGAGCAGGCAGAACTCGGCCAAGAACACTTCTTCGACACCTTCCGATTAGAGGACGGCAGTCCGTTCGCTGACCTCGTCACTGGGATGATGGATGTGCTGCACGAACTCCGCGACGAGCAGGACGCCAAGTTCGTGAAGGGTGCCTACGATTTCTGGGAGGCAACCTACGCCGACGAGCCCGATGAAGTCCCCAACTCGTGGGACCCGTTCATCAACGGCAAGCAGTCGCTCCGGGACTTCATGTTCTGTCTGGAGAGTGGTCACGCCCTGCTCGCCCGGCTCCTCTTGGCGAAGGCCACTGAGGACCACGACTTTTTCGCTGGCACTGGCTACGAGGGGATGGACGACTACTTCCGGGGCTTGCAGGGCTTCGGCGACACCATCAACCTCGACGCCTTCCCCGTCGCGGCGGACAACCTCATCGACGACATGCAAGAGCAGTTGGTCGAGGGGCTGTTCCAGGACGACATCTTCATCTGGTGGACTGATGGCTACGCTGAACAACTCTCACGCGGGCACGAGACCGGTGCAAACCAGTTCGAGGATGTCGCCCGAGGAACGGGCGACGTGGAGCGGGTAAGTGAGGCCACGCGAAACCGCTTCAGCCGCGCCGTCGCGGAGGTGTTCTTCAACGTCCTACGGTTCGACTTCGAGGACGTGGAGGGCGACCTGCTGGGGGACCTCTACCAGCGATACTTCGACCCGGAGACGCGCAAGGCACTGGGTGAGTTCTACACGCCTCAGCCCGTCATCGACTACATTATGGACGGTGTCGAGTACGAGCGTGGTGTCTCAAACGAGCGGCTCATCGACCCGTCGTGCGGGTCCGGCACGTTCCTCGTGGAAGCCGTCGAGCGATATATCGAGGACGTAGAGACATTTGAAGACGACCCGGACTGGGAGGAACACCTGCGGGACCTCTGTACCCGCCCGCGCATCGTCGGACTGGACATCCACCCGTTCGCGGTGCTGATGGCCCAGATTCGGTTCGTGGTCGCTATCCTCCCAGCCTACCGCGAGGCCAAGACCCAGAACCCGGGATTCACGCTTCGGCGGCTCCCAATCTACCGGACGGACACGCTCCGGAATGAGCGGGAGCTGACCGGCGCGGACCTCGGCGACGACGGCACCCGGCAGATGACCTTCGACGCGATGACCGAGGACGACCAGGACGTGCGGATTCCCGTGCCGCTTCCGGTCGAGGTAGACGAGGAGGAGGCCGCAGAGACG
The DNA here is from genome assembly GCF_024494565.1 of Halorubrum rutilum. Next base: position 582,676 of record NZ_JANHDN010000001.1, on the reverse strand, counting down.
GAGGACGGGTTCCTGGTGCGTCGGGTGCGGATGCCGCTGTTCGACACCATCCAGTTGGAGACGGGGGTGAGCAACTTCGACGAGTACTTTGCGGCTCTGCAAGGCGTGTTGGACACTGTTAAGGACCACATGGCGCTGGCTGAGGAGTTCGGAGGCGACTTCGATTGGACCTACCAGAGCGGGCTGGAAGAGCGGATAAATGCCCACACGTCACAGGAGTACTCCGGCGTCGAGGAGTTCTTCGCGCCCTACGTCGACGACATGTTGGAGAACGTTCGGTACCTTCAGGAGGAGCACAACGACGGGCGGCTATTCAAGATGTTCGAGGACACCGTGCTCGCGCTCGTCGTGAAGAATTACATGACCTACGATTACGTCGTGGGGAATCCGCCCTATGTCCGTACCCAGAATCTCCCAGATAGGCAGAAAGAGATGCTGGACCGGCTGTATGATTCCACAACGGGGAACTACGACATTTACTGTCCGTTCTACGAGCGGGGCCTCGACTGGCTCCGTGAAGGAACCGGAAAACTCGGATTCATCACCCCGAACCAGTTCATGGTAACTGACTACGGCGAGGGTCTGCGGCGTGTCCTGCTTGAGGAGGCGCGCATCGAGGAGGTCTATGATTTCCGTGACTCCGGCGTGTTTGAAGACGCGAAGAACTACCCTGCTATCGTTATGCTGGAAGACGAGCCGGACTCCGATGAGCGTGAAGCGAACGAAATCCGGTGTGTCAGAGTCAAGGCTGATACGAAAGCGCCTACGAACCGCGACCTCGATACGGCGGTCATCGAGGCCGTCCGCGAGCATCGCGGTGAGCCGGGATACGAGGACGAACTGATTAACGTGTTCGACTATCCGCAGGGGGACTTGGATGACGGGTATTGGTCGTTGATGCCGCCCGAGGAGTTGAAAATCATCCACAAGATGGAGTCCGCAAGTGATGCGACCGTAGGCGACGTTACGGACTCTGTGTTCGCTGGAACTCAAACCAGTGCCAACAACGTGTTTCTGGTGACACCCGTTGATGCCGACCGTGTCTCTGCTGACGATACTGGCGATACAGTGACAGTGGTGCCGAAAGGTGAGTCCCGTGAGTACGAAATCGAGACGGATGCGCTCCGCCCGTGGTTACAGGGTCGTGACATTAATCGCTGGCGTGGGGATTGGTCAGGCGAGCACGCTATCGTGCCGTATGTTCTTGAGGAGGATGACGACGGCAATCTTACGTCGAACCTCATCGAACAAGAGCGGTTGGAGAGTGAGTTACCGCTGACGTGGGAGTACCTGACCGAGCATCGAGACACCTTAGAGAGTCGAGAAGGTGGCCGATTCGAGGGTCGTGACGACTGGTACGGGTTCGGATACCCCAAGAGTATGACTCGGTTTGAAGACCCGAAGCTCATCTGTTCTGAAATCGCGGCAGAAGCGACGTTCATGCTGGATGACGTTGGGACGTGGTATTTCAAGGCCGCTTACGGTGTCCAGCTTGAAGATAAGTTCAAAGACCGGACAGATACGTTCGCTGGGCTGTTGAACTCTAACGCGCTGGACTTCTATCTCAAGCACTACACGACGCTGAAAGTCGATGGGTACTACAAATACACTACAAACTATCTGACTCCCCTCCCGATTGCCTGGGGTGACGACAGCGACCGTGCCGAGATATGTAATCACATATCAGAGATTACGACGGCGTTAGATACGGAAAGCAAGACCGAACGGTTTCCGGAGGCGTACCTCGGAGAGTTTGATGGCGAACTCGATTACATCAACTACGAATGGCAGACCCGCCGTTATCCGGTGAACGCCGAGGTGCAGGGTGACGTAGATGGGAACTTTACAGTCCAGGCTGGCCGGTCCGATATCATCAACGACCCAGCGATGTACGCAGACGACCGCGAATCCCGGAAGCGCCGCGCTGAGTACGTTCATGCGGCTGTTGATGGACGTAATGTTAAGAGCGGTGAGACAACTACTATCCCCATTCCACGTAGCGACAGTGGTGTTGAGACACTGCTGGAAGCCCTGCGTTCAGACGAGGCAACTGTGACTGAAACCAATCTTGAAGAGTTAGAAGAGAAGGTGAATGAAATGATATACCGTATGTTCGGTATTACAGCTGAAGAACAGGACGTGATTGAGGAGTACTTAGAGACGTTTCGGGTGTACTGAGACTATCGAACACTCGGCTGATAACCCGGTTTCTCGTCTCGGTCGAGGTTCTTCGCCTACCGTGACGTAGTTATCCTGTGGTTTTAGCTGTGTCATGAGCAGAGATTGTTACCCACTACGGTACGACTGTTGAGTGCTACCAGTTTAGATAACCATAGGTAATTCTGACCTCCTGAAGGCGACTCTGCTATCAGAAACGCCAGACACCGCGCCGTTGACCCGGGTCCCGAAACCGGCACGGGTCTACACGTCGGAGTCGGCAACCCGGAGCCGTACTTGACGGCGCTGGTAGCAGGGTCGGTCTGCATAATCTCTACTCTCAGACGCTAAAACGAATTAATTCGAGCGAATCAGCATTTCTCTATTATATTGTGTTAAGACGCCGGACCCGTATCCCTCGAATTAAATCGGTAAAGGGACTGTATTGCCTGATTAGGGGCACATCCGTTCGCTTCGGTAGTCCTGACTCGGAGCAAGGTTTAGCGTGCTTCCCCCGCGAACACGACGTATGCCTTTCAGTGTCACCTGGCACACGCTCTTGGACGAACTCGACGACCTCCCCGAGGGGTCGACACTCATCACGCCGCTATCGAATGACCGCTTTCGCGTCAACGACGTACAAGAACAACGGGTCATCATCGAGTTTCTCGACCGCGACATCGACGAAACGCGTCCACTTCAGCGCGACCAGTTCGAAACGCTATACCGGCATATAACCGACGAGCCGGGGGGTTTCGAGCTTGACCGCCTGCCGCCCGACGGTGACCCGTATCCCGCCGTGCTGAGTCTTCATCCGCGCTTCGAGGTCGACGAAGACGCCGGGGTCATCACCAAAACCGAGGGACCAACCTCGACGCAACTGCTCGACGGTGAGCCAGACACCGACGAGGAACGAACCGAACCCGAGGGGCTGGACGTGTATGCGGACGCTCTCCTACTCATCGACGCGCTTGAACGCCACGACGTGGCCGACCTCCCCGAGATGGAGACGGACGCGCTGGTGAATCTCTACACCCTGCTCTCGGACGTACAGCGGGACGCCAACGACCTCCGCAAGGACGTGGCTGACGTACTGTTGAATCGCCTCCACCACGACCGTCCGGTAAGTGGGCCGTTCGGCTCCGTCCAGCGCACGACACGGCGGAACCGCTCGCTCAAGGACGACGAGGAAGTGCTGGCGGTCCTCGAAGACGCGGGTATCGACCGCGAGCGCGTGCTGGGAGTCGACCGCGACAAAGTAGACGACGCACTCGACGTGACGGAACTCTCCGAAAGCGACGTGTACGACATCGAGGAGAGTGAGTACGTCCGCAAGGCGGAGGTTGACGAGGAACGCAAGGAGACGCGCCTCCAAGGTCTCAAAGACCAACTCGCGGCCACCGAAGGCGAGGAAGCCGAGGAACTCCGCGACGAGATAGAAGAGCTTGAGAGTCGCATCGAGGAGTTGACCGAGTTCAAATCGGGGGCGTCGTTCCACACGCGGGCTGGCGGTGAGCCATGACCGAGCGAGACGAGGAACGCGAGGAGCGCATCGAGATGCGAGTCATCGTCGATGCCTACACCGTCGAGGAGCAAGCCTACGGCTGGCACGCCTACCTGGACGACTTGATTGACTTCCCCTTCGAGGCGCGGTGTACCACCGAACGGGAGGAATCACCGCTGAAGGAAGGTGAGACAGTACGCGTCGTCGGAATGTCGTCGACGGAGCCGACGCTCAGCCAGCAGTACGTAACCGTCGAGTGGATGGACCGCGAACTCGGCGTTCCACTGGAGCAACTGGAACCCGTGAATGTCGATGACGACACGAAGCAAGCCATCGAGGACTGGTATTACTGGCTCGAACGTTGACTGGGATGCCGGTTTCTCGCCCGGCCCGTGTAACTACGTTCCGTGAGACTGATGGGATTCACCGGAGCCGACCTGCCGTCAACTCCGTCGAAACCGTTGTGACCGCGTAGGCCCTGGTTTCATCTAATGCCGGTCAGCGTCGAGGTGACGCCGCGTTACGTCCGCCGTGCTCGACAAATCAGTCAGGAGCGGATGGGCTCGTTCGAGGATAATGATGAGTGGTATAGTGACGCGGGCGAACAGGGGTGGGGACATGAAGCTCACAAGCGCCACTTCATCGGTGCTCTGGGAGAAATGGCGTTTGCCATCTACTACGACCTTCAGGTCGACACAGAAACGTTCTCTCGGACAGACGGTGGTTCAGACTTCCGGGTTCGGTTTGCTGAGCGGGACGCCTCCGATGAAACGGTAGAAGTCGATGTCAAGTGCTCACCGGCTGAGAATCCCGACCTGATTGTGGAGACGGATAGCGTCGATGCTGACTACTACGTACAGTGTCGTCTTCCGCATGGACCCCCAGAGAACGACGAGCGAACCACTGTCGAGATGTTGGGCGGAGCGACCAAGGAGATGCTACTCAACCGAGAGCCACGGAGGTCACTGAAGTATGGGCACTACAACTACCACGTCGGTCCAGAGTATCTCCTGGAGTTACCCCCACCCGGTGCTGTTCAACCGATAGAGTAGTCGCGCAGGACTGCTCGACGCTGTACTGATTCACCCCTCAAAACGTCGATTTTGCAGGTCCGTCATTTTCGTTCGACCCCGCTCAACCCTCAAAATGTCCGGTCGAAATCCGTCCCCGACGGCACCGGGTTGGGACCCTGCTGAGGCCCCAAAACGTCAGTCTCACTTGGTCCGTGGACGTGGAATCTTTATTACAGCATGACCCAAAACGTCGGTCGCGGGTCCGTCAAAACCTGACGGTGGAACGAGGACATATCGCCTCCGTATGGCGATTCAATCCGAAAGGGCTTACACAGACAACCATCAAGAAAACACGCGTGCGAGGGTAGCCAAGCCTGGAAACGGCGGCGGACTCAAGATCCGCTCCTGTAGAGGTCCGTGGGTTCAAATCCCTCCCCTCGCATGAGCGCGTCACAGCGCGCGAATGCACAAGCGGGAGGATTCGAATCAGGGAGCGCCTCCGGCGCGACCGTGGTTCAAATCCCTCCCCTCCCCTCGCATCGCCGGGGTCCACCCCCCGTGATGCGGGAAGACGCTCTCGGAGCGCTCTTCCCTCGCAAAACTTCATCCGAAACCCGAACAGTGACGGCTAGGAAGCCGGATGATACACGATGCGGTGGCGCGCGCCTCCGAGCGGCCGCCGGTGGCGGCCGCGAAGGAGCGCGTGCGAGGGAGTCGGTCGTCCGAAGCAACGCGGAAGACGACCGACGAGGCTGGGGAGGCGTGAGGCTTCGGTTGTGGTGCGGTCGGGTGAGACTCAAAGGGGCAGTCGCGAGGGCGACTTAGGCGACGAAAGCACCGCAAGGAGCGAGCAGCGCGAGCGACTGAGGAGCGCAGCGAGCGTAAGTCGCCCTCGCGGCTGGGGCTTTGGAGGGTTTCACCGGTAATCCGGTGTCAATCGCGTCTGGCCGAGCGGCTGGGGCTTTGGAGGGTTTCACCGGTAATCCGGTGTCAATCGCGTCTGGCCGAGCGGCTGGGGCTTTGGAGGGTTTCACCGTCGGTCCGTGCTCATCTATCTATAACCAAGCGGTCGTGATCTCGGAGCCGTTCACTGCCGATCCGCAACCGTCTACTCAGACATCCTATACCCGCTCCGAAAGCGCGAGTCCGGCGAAGGCGACGACGGCCAACCGGACGCCGACGCCGACGGCGGAGCCGACCCCGGCGACCGCGTTCACGAGGACGGGCCTCGGATCGAGGACGAACAGCAGCGCGGCGCTCGCGCCGAGGTACGCGACCGCGGCGACGACGCCCGTCGCGAGCACGGTCGCTCCGTCGCCCTCGGTCGAGCCCCGTCGCCCGACCGCGACGGTGACGCCGAGCAGGAGGCCGTAGATCAGGACGAACGAGACGAACCGTCCGCCGACCGCGTACAGCGCGACGCTCTCCGGCGACGGGTTCGGTATCGACGACCCGACGATCAGGGGCGGGAGGCGATGCGTCACGGCGACCGCGACCGCCACGACCGCGGCGACCGCGGGCGGGACCGGGACCAGTTCATACCGACCGAGCGGTGCGGCCGCGACCCACGAGTGCCTTTCGCTCCGGGCGCGCTCTCCCGCCCCCTCGTCGCCGCACCGCCCCCCGTCGCCGCACCGCCGCGCCGCCGAGCGACACGGCTTTTTACCCTCACCCGCGAATCGCTACCCATGACCGAACGAACGCGTCGCGACTGGCTCCGGATCGCCGGCGGCGTCGGCGTCGCGGGGCTCGCCGGATGCAGCTCGCTCGGAGACGACCGGTCGACCGACGGGACCGACTCGCCCGACGGCGACGTCGAGTCCGACTTCGAGGGCGTCGACCTCCCGCTGGCCCTCGACGACCGCCCGCAGTCGCCGGACGGCCTCGCGACCCAGTTCCGGCAGGGGCTCCGGAACCACGGCCACATCGACGCGACGATCCCCGAGGCCGTCGAGGTGGCGTGGAGCGTGCCGGCGAACCGCGGCGACCACACCGCCTCGAAGGGGAGTCCGATACGGGCGCCGTCGGGCGACGTCCTCCTCGCCGACGACACGGGCCGGATCCAGTCGATCGCGTCCGACGGGACCGTGACCTGGTCGACCTCGATCTCCGACGACGACCGCGGGAGCCACGGCACCCCCGCGGTCGCCGACGGCACGGCCTACGTGGGGACCTACGACGGCGTCGTCTCCGCGGTCTCTGTCGCGGACGGCGAGGTCCTGTGGCAGACCGAGGTCGGCGACGCGGCGGCCGCCAGCCCGACCTACCACGAGGGCCGGCTGTACGTCGCCGTCGAGTACGCGACGCCGAGCGGGACCGTCGTGATCATGGACGCCGAGAGCGGCGAGGTGGAGTGGCGCGACGACCGGCCGACCGACCACCCGCACTCGACGGTCGCCGTCGACCTGGAGCGCGACCGCTTCCTCTTCGGCTCGAACGACGGCCACGTCTACGCGTGGTCGCTCTCCGACCGCGAGCGGGCGTGGACGTTCGACACCGGCGGCGACGTCAAGGCCCCGATCGCGGTCTGCCGCGGGATCGCGGTCGTCCCGTCGTGGGCCGGCACCGTCACCGCCGTCGACGTCGCGGACGGCACGGGGCTCTGGGAGTTCGAGACCGACGAGAGCGTCTCGCCGACGGACGACCCCGACCCGGGCCGGACGGGCGGGGTCATGTGCGCGCCCGCCGTCCACGACGGGACGGTCTACGTCGGGAGCCACGACAGCAGCGCCTACGCGATCGACCTGGCGACCGGCGAGGAGCTGTGGTCGACCCCGACGGGCGGGTGGATCACGGGGAGCGTGACCGCGACGAACGACCACGTGCTCGTCGGCTCGTACGACGCGAACCTCTACGCGCTCGACCGGGCGGACGGCTCGGTGACCTGGTCCGTCGAGGGTCGGGGCGACGTGAGCAGCGCGCCGCTCGTCGCCGACGGCGCGATATACTACGCCGAGCGCGCCCCGGAGGAGTCGGACGAGGCCGGGCTGTGCTACAAGCTCGTCGCGGCCGACTGACGCGGCCGGCTCGGCGCTCGGGTCCCCGGGCTGCCGACCCCCGCGAGAACGTCACGAACGTCCAGTCGAAACGGTGGGTCCGAAACGGTTTTGCCGGCCCCTGACGGACGGTCGATATGCCAACGGATCCCGACACAGGGTACGACCCGTCGCTGGGTCGGAAGTTCGTGTTCGTCACCGGCGGCGTCATGTCCGGGCTGGGGAAGGGGATCACCGCCGCCAGCACCGGGCGGCTCCTCGCGAACGCGGGCTTCGACGTCACCGCGGTGAAGGTCGACCCCTATCTCAACGTCGACGCCGGGACGATGAACCCCTACGAGCACGGCGAGGTGTACGTGCTCAAGGACGGCGGCGAGGTCGACCTCGACCTGGGCAACTACGAGCGCTTCCTCGGGACCGACATGACGTTCGACCACAACGTCACCACGGGGAAGACGTACCAGCACGTCATCGAGCGCGAGCGCGCCGGCGACTACCTCGGCAAGACCGTCCAGATCATCCCCCACGTCACCGACGACATCAAGCGACGGATCCGCGAGGCGGCCGAGGGCTCCGACGTCTGTCTCGTCGAGATCGGCGGGACGGTCGGCGACATCGAGTCGATGCCGTTCCTCGAAGCCCTGCGCCAGTTCGCCCACGAGGAGGACGACGAGGACATCCTCTTCACCCACGTCACCCTCGTCCCCTACTCGAAGAACGGCGAGCAGAAGACGAAGCCGACCCAGCACTCGGTGAAGGAGCTGCGGTCGATCGGCCTCCAGCCCGACGTCCTCGTCGGGCGCTGCGAGGACCGGCTGGACCCCGCGACGAAGGAGAAGATCGCCCTCTTCTGTGACGTGCCCACCGACGCCGTCTTCTCGAACCCCGACGTCGAGGACATCTACCACGTCCCGCTGATGGTGGAAGACGAGGGGTTGGACGAGTACGTGATGGAGCGGCTCGGCCTCGCCGACGAGGCGCTCCCGAAGGCGGAGCGCTCGACCGAGTGGCGCGAGCTGGTCACCCGCGACCGGGACCGCGAGCTCGACGTCGCCCTCGTCGGCAAGTACGCCCTCGAAGACGCCTACATGTCGATCCACGAGGCGCTGAAACACGCCGGGATCCAGACCGGCACCGAGGTGAACGTCCTGTGGGTCGACGCCGACGAGACCCGCGAGGAGCACGAGGCGCGGCTCGCGTCGGCGGACGCGGTCGTCGTCCCCGGCGGCTTCGGCTCCCGCGGCACGGACGGGAAGATCGAGGCGGTCCGGTACGCCCGCGAGAACGACGTGCCCTTCCTCGGGCTCTGTCTCGGCTTCCAGATGGCGGTCGTCGAACACGCGCGCAACGTCCTCGGCCTCGACGGGGCACACTCCGCCGAGATCGACCCCGACACGCCACACCCCGTCATCGATCTCCTCCCCGACCAGTACGAGACGGAGGACATGGGCGGGACGATGCGGCTCGGCGCCCACGAGACCGACATCGAGCCCGGCACGCTCGCGGCGCGGGTGTACGACGCCGACGCCTGCACGGAGCGCCACCGCCACCGCTACGAGGTGAACCCCGAGTACATCGACGCGCTGGAGGCCGACGGGCTGACCTTCTCCGGGCGCGCCGACAACCGGATGGAGATCCTCGAACGCCCGGACCACCCGTTCTTCTTCGGGACGCAGGCGCATCCCGAGTTCCGCTCGCGCCCCGACCGCGCGAGCCCGCCGTTCGTCGCGCTCGTGGAGGCGGCGCTGGGATCGACGGACACAACCGAGCGGAACGCGGACGTGAGGCTATAGATGGTCGAGACGGAGGCGTTCATCGACGAGGCGATAGCGGAGATCCGGGCGGCGATCGGCGACGCGAACGCCGTGATCGCCCTGTCGGGCGGCGTCGACTCCTCGGTCGCGGCGACGCTCGCGTACGAGGCGGTCGGCGACCAGCTCACCCCCGTCTACGTCGACACGGGGCTGATGCGCAAAGGGGAGACCGAGGAGATCCGCGACACGTTCTCGTTCATGGAGTCGCTGCGGGTGATCGAGGCGCAGGACCGCTTCTTCGACCGACTGGCGGGCGTCACCGACCCCGAGGAGAAGCGCCACGTCATCGGCGAGGGGTTCATCGACGAGTTCGAGACGGTCGCGCGCGACGTCGACGCCGACTACCTCGTGCAGGGGACGATCTACCCCGACCGCATCGAGTCGGAGGGGAACATCAAGTCGCACCACAACGTCGGCGGGCTCCCCGAGGTCGTCGACTTCGAGGGGATCGTCGAGCCCGTGCGCGACCTCTACAAGGACGAGGTCCGCGAGGTCGCCCGCGAGCTCGGCCTCGAAGCGATCATCTCCGAGCGCATGCCGTTCCCCGGCCCCGGGCTCGCCGTCCGCATCGTCGGCGAGGTGACGCCCGAGAAGGCCGACGTCGCCCGCGAGGCGACGCACGTCGTCGAGGAGGAACTGGTGGAGTACGACCCGTGGCAGGCGTTCGCCGCGGTCCTCGGGAAGGCGACGGGCGTCAAGGGCGACAACCGCGTCCACGGCTGGGTCGTCGCCGTGCGCTCGGTCGAGAGCCGCGACGGGATGACCGCCCGCGCACAGGAGCTCGACTGGAGCACGCTCCAGCGGATCCAGAGTCGGATCACCGGCGAGAACGAGGACGTCGCCCGCGTCGTCTACGACGTGACCCACAAGCCGCCCGCGACGATCGAGTACGAGTGATGGCGGGCCAGTCACTCCCCCGCCCCGACGGCGGTCGCACCGAGGGCGACCGCGCCGCCGAGCCCGCCACCGACGGGGGCGCGCTCGCCGTCGTCGCCGGCCCCGACGAGCACGGCCTCGGCGAGGAGCTCGCCGCGCTCGGCGTCGCGGTCCGCCGGATCGACGGGCTCGTCACCGCCGACGCGCTCGCCGACGCTGGCATCGCCGAGGCCGCCTACTTCGTCCTCACCGACGTCGAGGAGGCGACCGGGATCCCGATCGCCAAGGAGCTGAACCCGGACGCCCTCGCCGTCACGTACGCCGAGCGGTCGCTGCCGGAGTTCGTCGCCGGCGTCGCCGACCTCGCGGTCGACCCCGCCCTGATGGACGCCGCGACGGTCGCCGAGGAGCTGGTCGACGGCGCCGCCGACCGCGCGGCGTAGCCGGCCTGACCGGTCGCGTTCGCCCGGTCTGAGACCGGTCGCACGCTCACCGCTCCTTCCGCGAGCAGTAGCGTTATTTCGGTCTCGCACGTAGGATGATATGGTATGTCACAGCAGGAAGTGAGCGAGGAGCTGTACGTCGATCAGTACACGCTCGGGCTGGTGGGGCCCGACCAGGAGTGGGCCGGAACCGTCGCCGACGGCGGGACGATACGGACGTACACGCCGCCGGGGTGTTGGGGGCCGATGGTCACCCCCTCGTTCCGGGGCGGCCACGAGGTGACGCGGCCGATCCGCGTCGAGGGCGCCGAGGTCGGCGACGCCGTCGCGATCCGCATCCGCGACGTGGAGGTGACGAGCATGGCGACGAGCACGGGGTCGATGGCCGAGCGCGAGGAGGCGTTCCGCGACGACCCGTTCGTCGACCACCGCTGTCCCGAGTGCGGGACGACGTGGCCCGACTCGGTCGTCGAGGGGACCGGCGAGGACGCGATCCGCTGTGCCGAGTGCGGCGCCAACGCCTCCTCGTTCGGCTTCGAGTACGGTTACACCGTCGCGTTCGACCACGAGAACGCGGTCGGCGTCACGCTCGACAAGGAGGGCGCCCACGAGCTCGCGACCGACGCCGACGAGGTGATGGACATCCCCGAGAACTCCCGCCAACACCCGATCCTCCTCTACGAGCCCGACGGGATGCCCGGCACGCTCGGTCGCCTCCGGCCCTTTATCGGCAACATCGGGACGACGCCGCCCGTGACGATGCCCGACTCGCACAACGCGGGCGACTTCGGCCAGAGCCTGATCGGCGCCGACCACGACTACGGGGTCGAGACGGAGGCGGACCTCGAACAACGCACCGACGGCCACATGGACATCCCGGAGGTCCGGCCGGGCGCCACCCTGATCTGCCCCGTCGCCGTCGACGGCGCGGGGATCTACGTCGGCGACCTCCACGCGAACCAGGGGGACGGCGAGCTCTCGCTCCACACCACCGACGTGAGCGGCACCGTCACCATGGACGTCGAGGTGATCGAGGGGCTCGACCTCGACGGCCCCGTCCTGCTCCCGAACGAGGCGGACCTCCCGTTCATCAGCGCGCCGTACACCGAGGCGGAGCGCGAGGCCGGCCGCGAGCTCGGCGCCGAACACGGCGTCGAGACCGAGACGGAGATGGCGCCGATCCAGGTGGTCGGCTCCGGCGCCACCGTCAACGACGCCACCCAGAACGCCTTCGACCGCGCGACGAAGCTGCTGGACATGAGCGAGGGCGAGGTCCGGGGGCGCTGCACGTTCACCGGCGGCGTCCAGATCGGGCGGCTCCCGGGCGTCGTCCAGCTCGACATGCTGGCGCCCCTCGATGTCCTCGAAGCGCGCGGCCTCGACGACCTGGTCCGCGAGCAGTACGACCTGTAGCGTCGTCGGCGGGTCGCCGGCGGGTCGCCCGTCTCCGACGCCGCCCTCGCCTGCCCCGAACGGCACCTATATCACACCGCTCCCGGATCCGTCGGACGACCAATGATGCGCCACGACGTCGCCATCGTCGGCGGCGGCTGCGTCGGACTGTCGGTCGCCAAACACCTCGCCGAGCGCACCGACCTCGACGTCGCCGTCTTGGAGAAGGAGCACCACCTCGCCTCCCACCAGAGCGGCCGGAACTCCGGCGTGCTCCACCCGGGGTTCAACTACCCGCCGGGCTCGAAGAAGGCGCGGTTCGCCACGGAGGGGACCGCCCGCATGAAGGCGTACTGCGAGGAGCACGACGTCCCCTGCGAGGAGCTGGGCGTCCTCGTCGTCGCGACGGACGACGAGGAGGCGGCGCGGCTTGACGACCTCGCCGAGCAGGCCGAGGCCAACGGCGTCGCCTACGAGCGGCTCGACTCCCGCGAGGCGATCCGCGCGCACGAGCCGCACGCGGAGGGTCAGGCGGCGTTCCGCGCCCCGGAGGCCGCCTCCGTCGACTCGGAGCAGTACGTCTACGCGCTCGCCCGCGAGGCCCGCGACCTCGGGGTCACGATCTACACCGGCTACGAGGTCTCCCGGATCGAGGAGGCGGCCGAGGGGTACCGGCTCGCGACGAGCAACGGTCGGTTCGAGGTCCCGTACCTCGTCAACGCCGCGGGGCTCCACGCCGACACGCTGGCCCACCAGGTCGGCGTCGGCGAGGAGTACCAGGTGGTCCCGTTCCGCGGCGAGTACTACGAGGTGCGGCCCGAGCGCGCCGACCTCTGCGAGACGATGATCTACCCGACGCCGAACCCCGAGCTCCCCTTCCTCGGCGTCCACTACACCCGCCGCACCGACGGGAAGGTGATCGTCGGCCCGAACGCGGTGCTCGCGTTCGGCCGCGAGGCGTACGACAACACCGACGTGAACCCCCGCGAGCTGCTGGAGACGCTCACCTACGGCGGCTTCCGGCGCCTGCTCGCCTCGCCGCTGATGCTTTCGGTCGCGTGGGCGGAGCTGAACAAGTCGTACCGCAAGGAGAAGTTCGCGACGGCGTCACAGAAGCTCGTGCCCGACGTGCGCGCCGAGGACCTTCAGAAGAGCTACGCCGGGATCCGCGCCCAGCTCGTGAGCGAGGACGGCGACCTGGTGAAAGAGCCGCTGTTCGTCGAGCGCGAGGACGCCGTCCACGTCCTCAACGCCGTCTCCCCCGGGCTCACCTCCTCGCTGCCGTTCGGCGAGCACATCGCGGAGCGGCTCGCGGCGAAGGTGACGGTTTAAGTCCCGGCCGTCCGACGTTGCGACCGCCACTCGCCGGGCGCCGCCGTCGGGCTCACCGCTCCCGCGCGGCGCGTCCCTCGCGTTCGACACCATGACACCCCACGCGTTCACCCCGACTCGCGGCGGCCGCATTCGGGCCGCCACCGACGGTCGCACCGCCCCGAGCCAGCGCCCGACGTCGCCGCCGCGAGGGCGCCGATGAGCCGCGGGCCCGACCGGCGGCCGGTCGAGGACCGGCTCCGCGGCGACCTCCCGATCGTCGACGCGGAGACCGCCGCCGCCGCGCTCGACGCCGACGCGACGGTGCTCACGAGCGGCTTCGGCAGCGTCGGCTACCCGAAGGCGATCCCGCTGGCGCTGGCGTCGTCGCCCCGCGACCTGTCGCTCACGCTCGTCGCCAGCGGGAAGGTCGGCGACGAGATCGACGTCGAGCTGGTCGGCTCCGGGGGGGTCGAGCGCCGCTTCTCCTACCAGTCGTCGCGGGTCGCCCGCGAGAAGACCGACGCCCGCGAGGTCGCCTTCAGCGACCGCAACGCCTCCTCGATCGGCGACGAGGTCCAGTACGGCGGGCTCGTCGACCCCGACGTGGCGGTCGTCGAGGCGGTCGCGGTCGGCGAGGGCTGGTTCGTCCCGTCCACGTCGCTCGGGCAGGTCCCCGCGTTCGTCGAGGCCGCCGACGAGCTGTACGTCGAGCTGAACCGCCACCAGCCGCTCGAACTCCAGGCGCTCCACGACGTGTACCGGCCGGACGCGCCGCCGGACCGCGAGCCGATCCCCCTCACCGACCCCGGCGAGCGCATCGGGACCGCACACGTCGCGTTCGACCCCGCGAAGCTCGCCGGGGTCGTCGAGACGGAGCGGCCCGACTCGACGTACACCTTCCGGGACCCGACCGACGACGACCTCGCGATCGCCGCCAACCTGGGTGAGTTCCTCCGGGGGGAACTGGAGCGCTCCCCGGTCTTCGACGACGCCGTCCACCTCCAGTTCGGCGTCGGCTCGCTCGGCAACGCGCTGATGGGCGAGCTGCAGGCGCTCGACTTCGGCGACCGCGACGTGGTGTACTTCGGCGAGCTCATCCAGGACGGCCTCTTCGACATGCTCGACGCCGGGGGACTGGAAGCCGCGAGCGCGACGTCGCTCGCGCTCACCGACGAGGGCCAGGAGCGCCTCTTCGACGACGTCGAGCGCTACGCCGAGGACGTGGTGCTCCGGCCGGCCGACGTCTCGAACCACCCGGGACTCATCGACCAGTTCGGCGTGATCGGCGTGAACAGCGCGATCGAGGTCGACCTCTACGGGAACGTCAACTCCACGCACGTCCGCGGCGAGCGCATGATAAACGGCGTCGGCGGCTCGGCCGACTTCAACCGGAACTCCCTGATCACGGTGTGCGCGCTCCCCTCGACGCTGAACGACGGCGCCGTCTCGCGGGTCGTCCCGCAGACGTTCCACGTCGACCACACCGAGCACGACGTCGACGTCTTCGTCACCGAGCAGGGCGTCGCCGACGTGCGCGGGCTCTCGCCGGTCGAGCGCGCGGAGCTGATAATCGAGCGCTGCGCGCACCCCGAGTTCGCGCCGGAGCTGCGGTCGTACCTCGACGACGTCTGCGAGCGCGAGTACCACATCCCGCAGGACGTCGAGCGCGCGGCGGAGTGGTTCGAGTGAGCTCGGCCCCACCGGTTTCCGCGGTCGCGTCCGCAGTGAGCAGCGCCGCGAGCGAGCGGGGGAGCGTCGACCGGTCGGCCGGCGGCTACAGGCTGACGCCGCCGCCGGCGAAGTAGAGTAGCACCCACCAGCCGTACCCGACGGCCAGCGCGATCGCCGTCAGTATCTCCAAGGCCGTGACGTAGGTGTCGCTGTGGGTTCTGCGGAACTCCTGAATCAGCTCGATGCGGCGCCAGACCGGCAGCAGCGGATCCGGAATCACCTCTGCGAGGCCGCCCACGTCGGACGTGTCGACCTGGTCTTCGGGCGCCTCTCTGCTCGGGCTCATTGTTTCACCTCTCTGGTGAACGGGTTCTTGAGCCCGCGGACCATCACCTTCTCAGCGAGGAAGACGGCGGTGAAGACGACGATGCCCGCGACCTTCGCGAGCACCATCGGGTACGTCATGACGAGCACGCCGAGCACCGCGAGCGCGCTCCGGGTGAGGATCACGCGCCCGACGGACATCTCGAACGGGTAGTTCAGCCCGTAGATGATGGAGATGGCGCCCATCACGACCAGGAGACCGGTGAAGAGCGTGTTGAGGCCCGGGGACATCGAGATCAGGGCGGGGTTGTAGACGAACGCGACGGGGAGGACGAACAGCGGCGCGGCGATTTTCAGCGCCGCTCCGCAGGTCCGCCAGAAGTTCGCCTCCGCGATGCCCGCCGCGACGACGGCCGCCGTCGCCACCGGCGGCGTGATGCCCGCCAAGATGGCCGCGTAGAACATCGTGTAATGAGCGGTGATCTCCGCGACGCCGAACTCGGAGACGAACGTGGGGACGATGAGGATAGCCACGATGACGTAGGCGGCCACCGTCGGCATCCCGACGCCCATCACGATGGCGACGGCCATCCCGAGCAACACCGCGAACAGCAGGACGCCGCCGGAGAGGTTGATCATCAACAGCGCGATCTTCGCGGGCACGCCGGTCGTCGAGAACAGGTTCACGACGCCGCTGATGACCACGAGGATGATGGCGATGGGCGCGAGGATGATGGCGCCTCGCCGGAAGCCGTGAATCGTGTTCTTGATCTGCGTGACGAACTCCGAGACCGGCGAGACGTCCGACCCGTCGACGAGCCGCTGGAGCGGCGGCATCAGAACGCCCGTGAGCATCATCGCGAACACGGTGTACATCGCCGACGTCATCACCGTGTACTGGGCGAAGCCGAGGTAGTAGATCAGGACGCCGAACGGGATGCCGAATCGGAGCGCCTCGGCGACCTTCTCGTTGCGCGAGAGCGTCTCGTCGAAGAACTCCGAGAACTCCATGTCCTGGTCGCTGGAGTCGCTGATCGCGGTGTAGTGGACCGCGATGGCGATCGACGCGACCAGGATCGCCGCGGGAACCAGCCCCGCGACGACGATGTTGAGGTACGCCACGCCGAGGTACGACGCCATCACGAACGCGGAGGCGCCCATGACCGGCGGGAGCACCTGTCCCGCGGTCGAGGCGACGGCCTCGATGCCGGCCGCGCGGTGGCCGGACATCCCGCTCTCTTGCATCGTCGGAATCGTGAACGACCCCGTCATGGCGGCGTTAGCCGTGTACGAGCCGTTGATAGAGCCGATGACCGCCGAGGAGAGCACGGCCGTCTGTGCCACGCCCGAGCGGATGCGGCCGGCCGCGACGATGGCGAGCCGGAGGATCAGGTCGAACGCGCCGTACGCGAACAGCAGCCCGGCGTACAGGAGGAACGGCGCGATCCAGGACGCGGTCAGCTGCGTGAGCGAGCCGTAGAACCCGTACAGGTCCGTGACCGTCGCCTGGAGGAGGGTCAGCTGGTTCATTCCGGCGTGCCCGAGGACGCCCGGAACGGTGTCGCCGAACATCGCGTACAGCATCACGCCGATGACGAGCCCGAGGAACAGGTTCCCGAACTCGCGCCAGGTGAGATACAGCAGCGAGATGATGATGAGCCGCGCGAGCATGTACTCGTGCTCGCTGGCGAACCCCTGACGGAGGAGATACACCATCTCGAAGTTCAAGAAGAAGTAGAACGACGCCGTGATGAGCACGCCGGCCGACGGCAGCAACACTAATGCGTCTATCCGGCTGCCTTCTTCAAGCGATTCGCGGGTCTCGTTGAGGGCGTACACCGTCATGATGCCGCCGACGAACAGCACGCCGTACCTGACCGTCGACCACTGCTGGGTTGACGCCCACCAGAGGACGACCGTCCAGAACAGGACGGCCGTGAGCGTGACGCTGACGTCGAGACCTCGTATCCATCCCGCGGGACCGGTCTGCCGTTCGGATTGTGTAGCCATGTTTGGGTATCGGTTTGTTTGTCGTAAAATATTAATATTAGTTGGATCCCGGTTCGCCGGTCAGAACGACGCCTCGGGAGGGGTTACGCCGTGTCGCCCTCTTGGAGGCTGTCGTCCCAGGCGTCGTTGTCCCTGTAGTACTGGACGGCACCGGGGTGGACCGGGATGCGCTCCTGCGCGTAGCCGAGCATCTCCTCGGCGGAGTCGTAGTTGTTGAACTGCTCTTCACCGTTGTTGACGACGTCGTTGTGCTCGTGAACGACGCGGCAGAGCTCGTAGACGGCGTCCGGGTTGGCCTCGGGGTTGAACGTGTAGTTGACCTCGAGGTCCCAGGTGAACACCTCGTCGGTGCCGATGTCCGTGCCCGCGATCTGCCAGTCGCTGTAGGACGTCCGGGTCGTGCCGGCGCCGGCGTACGACTCCGCGGACTCGATGAGCGCGTCCGTCGGCTCGACGTAGGTGAGATCGACGCGGGAGGCCATCTCCTGAACGAAGCCGGTGTACCGAACACCGGGTGCGCCGTACGCGATGGACGCGTCGATGGTGCCCTCCTCCATCGCGCCGGGCGCGTCGCCGACGCCCATGTTCTGGATGTTCATCTGGTCGTACACGTCCGCGGTCGGGTCTTGCGACCAGACGTCGAGGGTCGTCGCGCGCGTCGAGTACCCCGGCTCGGCGGGGTAGACGTTCGCGCCGGCGAGGTCGTCGAACGTCTCGATGTCCGTGTCGGCGCGGGCGACGACGTAGATGCTGTACGGGAACGCGCCGAACCCGTACTGTGGAATTCGGGACACCGACTGCTCGGAGAACCGGCCGCGGTCGTCGAGCGCCTTGTTGAGGGAGTTGTTGTCGGTGATGCCGGCGTTGAACTGGTTCTGCGCCATCCGATAGATGGTCCCGATGTAGCCCGGACTCTCGATGGTCGAGTAGTCGAGAATGTCGCTCTCCTGGCTCACCGCGCGCTCGACCGCGAGGCCGACGTCCTGTGTCCCCCCGGCCGATGTCCCCACGCGCAGCGAGAGGTTCTGGCTTCCGTCGTCGCCGTCCTCGCCGTCGGAGCCGTCGTCGCCGTCCATTCCGTCGCCGCCGTCGCCGCCGTCGGAGCCGTCCGATCCGTCGGAGCCGTCGGATCCGTCGCCGCCGTCGCCGCCGCTACAGCCGGCGAGTCCGGCGATACCTACCGCGCCCGTACCGTACAGGAACCTGCGTCGATTAACTGAGTTATCTGCCATGCTCAATCCTGACATTGCGGTCGATGATTAACAAGGTATCTGTTTGTTTCAGTTTAAACCGAAGGAATACTCCACCTCGTGAAAACCGTCGAACACGTTGCGTGCGTCGGTCTACTCTTCGAGGATCACCGTCACGGGTCGGTCGGCCGCGAGCAGCACCGACTGGGTCGTGCTCCCGAACAGCATCTTCCCGGTCGGGCTCCGACGGCGACCGCTCATCGTGATATTGTCGACGTCGAGCTCGGCCGCGACCTCGATGATCGTCTCCGCGGGGTCGTCGCCGTGCTCGCGCCGCCTGGTCGTCTCCACGCCGGCCTCGGTCAGTCGGTCTTCGACCGCGTCGACGCTCTCGGGGTAGTTCTCCTCGTTCCACACGTCCTCGGAGTCGACGCGCCCGCCCTCGCCGCTGACCTCGAACCCCTCGTAGACGTTGAGGATCACCGCCTCGACCTCGTCGGCGGCGTTCGGCAGCGAGGCGACGGCGTCCGCCGCGGCCAGCACGTGGTCGACGTCTCCGCCGACGGGGAGCAGTACGCGGTACATACCGGCACCTAACCGAACAACGGGTAATAAAGATGCCTGCCGGCGCCGGGAGCCGAGCCCCCTACCGGGTCACGGGCGCCTCGGCGGTCCCGATCGACTCGACGACCGCTCGCACCTCGTCGCCGGGGTCGATGGGCGCTGCGCCGGGCGTCCCCGTGCTGAACAGGTCGCCGGGTTCCAAGGTCATCACGTCGGCGTGGAACGAGACGATCTCCGCCGGCGGGAACAGCATGTTCCGGACCTCGTTCTCGGCCCGCACCTCGCCGTTGACCTCGGTCCGCACCGAGAGCGGTTCGAGGTCGAGCGGCCCCTCGGGCACCGCGAGCGCGGCGCCCGGCACGAGGAACGTGTCGTAGCTCTTCGCCCGCGTGAGGAAGCGCGGGTTCCGCTGGAGCACGTCCTCGGCCGTCATGTCGATCACGGGGAGGAACCCCGCGACCACGCTATCCACGTCGGCCTCGTCGACGCCGCGGCACGTCCGCCCCATCACGACGGCCAGCTCCGCCTCGGCGGTCACCCGCTCGCTCTGCGAGACCGGCGGCAGGCGGATCGGCCCGCCCGGCCCCGTCAGGACCGACGACGGCTTCATGAAGCTCGCCGGCTCCTCCGGACGCCGCTCGTCGAGGTCGCCCGCGTGCGCCTCGTAGTTCAGCCCGATCCCCCACAGCTTCCCGAACGATTCGAGGGGCGCGCCGAACGACAGGTCCGCGGCCGGCACGGGGTCGGCGGTCGCGTCGGCGACGTCGCCCAGGTCGCCCGCGGCCGCCCGGGGCAGCGCGTCGCGGACGGCGTCCAGGTCGGGTTCGACCGCGCCGAGGGGGACGTACCCCTCGTCGCCGCCGAGCAGTGGGTCGCCGGTCGCCGTGCGCGCGAGGTACTTCATCGCTCGCTCGCCCCGCGTTCCGCGCTCGCTCCGCGTCCCGCGTTCGCTCCGGTCATCTCACTCCTCGCGGTCCGTCCAGAAGTCGAACGAGCGCCCGGGCGCGAACACGTCGAGCCCGACCGCGCGCTCGTCGCCGGTGTTCTCCACCCGGTGGGTCTCGTCGGACTCCAGGAGCACGGAGTCGTTCTTCTCCAGCGTGACCTCGCCGTCCTCGGTCGCGACCGTGAGCTCGCCCTGCAGGCAGAGGCACACCTGCTCGTTCTCGTGGTCGTGCATCGGCGAGCTGTGGCCCGGCGGCTTCTCGAACCACTCGAAGGAGAACCGATCGCTGCCCGCCATCGACACGCGCCGCCACCCCTCCTCGGGCTCGTACGTCTCCGCCTCGTCGAACGCGACCGGCCTCATAGGTTCGCTCCGGTCGAGCCCCCGTCGATCGGGAGGGCCGTCCCGTTGATGTACCCCGACTTCGGCGACGAGAGGTACGCGACGGTGTCGCCGAGCTCCATCGGGTCGCCGATGCGCTCCAGCGGATTCTGCGCCCAGTCGTCGAGCCCCTCGTCGTAGGAGTCGTAGTCGCCGCGCTCGACGGCGGCCTCGACGAGGTCGCGGATCCGGCTCGTCTCGTGGGGGCCGGGCAGGACGGCGTTCGCGCGTACCTCCGGCGCGAACTCCTTCGAGAGCGTCTTCTCCAGCCCGATGACGCCCATCCGGACGGCGTTCGACAGCACGAGGCTGTCGATGGCCTCCTTCACGCTCCGCGAGGTGATGTTGACGATCGTGCCGCCGTCGCCCTCCTTGAGGTGGGGGTACGACTCCCGCGCCAGCCGGACGACGCTCATCACGAGCAGGTCGTAGGCGTGCTGCCAGTCCTCGTCGTCGGTGTCGAGGAAGGCGCCCGAGGGCGGGCCGCCCGCGCTCGTCACGAGGTGGTCGATCGTCCCGAACTCGTCGACCGTCGCCTCGACTAGGGCCGCGACCTCGTCGGCGTCGGTCAGGTCGGCGGGCTGCGCGACGACCTCGCCCGTCGCGACCGCCTCGACCTCCTCTTTCGCGGCCGCGAGTCGCTCCTCGTCGCGGCCGTTGATGACGACGTCCGCGCCCTCTCGGGCCAGCGCCTTCGCCGATGCCTTGCCGAGTCCGCTGGACGACGCCGTGACGAGGGCCGCGTTCCCGTCGATCTGTAGGTCCATGTCTCACCCATCCCCAGTGCGGCGTGAAAACGTTTCCCTACAGGCAAGGGGACGGCCCCGTCCTCAGGCGTCCGGATCGCTCGCGTCCGGACCGTCCGCCGATTCCGTCTCGAACCCGGCCGTCCCGTCCTCGAACCCGACCGCCTCGCGGCCGACGACCGTCGCCGCCTCGGGGAGGTCGTCGACGACGGCGTCGGAGACGCGGAGCTCCCCGAGGTCCTGCGTGTTCCGGATCCAGACGATCCGGACGGTCTCGGGGTCGTAGCCGCCGAGCGCCGCCAGCGCGGTCCGGAGCGCGAACTCGTCGTCGGGCGCCACCACCGGGAGCTTCGACTTCGCGAGCGACCCGCTCGTGAGCGCGTTCGCGTACGTCTTCTTCAGGTCCAGCTGGTCGACCGCGCTCTTCCGGGTGAGGTCGGCGAGCCCGATCCCGTTGCCGTTCCCCTTCGTCGCCTCGGTCAGCCCTCGGACGTAGATGAGGTCGATATCGGGGGTCTCGGGGTCGGGCGCGTTGAGGACGCGGTAGCGACCGATGACGTTCGTGTCCATCCCGGCGCCCGAGACCTCCTTGCCGATCTCGTCGACGACGAGGAGGTCGACGTCGTCGACCGGGAGCGTCGGCATCTCGTCGTAGGCGCGCTCCAACAGCTCCGGCTCGCGGTCGAGGAACGACCCCGCGGGGACGGACTCCAGGTGGCCGATCTCCTCCTCGAAGTTCTCGACCAAGGCGATCCCGCCGACCAGCGCGGTCTCGCGCTCGATCACGTCGAGCGCGGCCGTCAGCGCCTCGACGTACCCCTCGGCGATCGCCGTCGAGTGGAACGACTTCGCGCCGCGCTGCTTGCCGAGCCCGACGACGGTCATCTTCGCGAGCCCGCTCTCGACCGGCCCGGTGAAGTTGGTGTGGGCCTTCACGCGGTTGATCACGAGGACGGCGTCGGCCGCGAGCGCCGCCTCCGAGAAGTACACCGGGAGGTCGGCGTCGCCCACCGGGACCGTCGCCAGCTCCGCGGCCGCCATTCGGGCGTCGATCGGCGCGCCGACCGTCGCCTCCGTGATCCCGAGCGCCTCCAACACCTCGCGCTGCCCCTCGGGGGTCGCGCCGCCGTGGCTGCCCATCGCCGGCACCACCACGGGGTCGAGGCCGCGCTCGGCGACCCGGTCGACGACCGCCGCCGCGACCTCGTCGATCCGGTCGATCCCGCGGCTACCGACCCCGACGGCCACGGTCGCGCCCGCGGGGAGGCCGCCGAGGTCGAGGCCGTCGAGCGCCTCGCGCGCCGCCCCGACGGGGTCGTCGAGGCGCTCGGTCGCCGGCTCGTACCGCACTCGCGCGAACCCCGGGAGCGGCTGCGAGTCGATGAGCCCGTCGACGTCGGATCGGTCGGGGAACTCCATGTGGGGGCCCTCGCGCCGCCGACACAAAAGCTGCCGGTGGCCGGGCGCGTCGGGACCGGTGTCGCCGCGGTCGAGAGCATTGCCGATACAGCGGCCTACTTGTAGCCGTATCACGCCGCACCACCCATGGAGATCACCGAGGTCGAGTCGTTCCCGATCAAGCTGCCGCTGGAGTCGCCCGTCTCCTTCTCCAACCGGACGCTCACCTATCGGGACCACGCGATCACGTACGTGCGGACGGACACCGGCCACGAGGGGGTCGGCTACTCGCTGGGGTACGAGGGGGCCGGTCTCATCGCCGACGCGGTCGAGTCGCTGCTCGAACCGATCCTGGTCGGCGAGGACCCCCGCGACACCGAGCGCCTGTGGCACGAGATGTACGAGGGGAACGTCCAGATCGGCCGGACCGGGCTCTTCTTGCGCGCCATCTCCACCGTCGACATCGCGCTCTGGGACGTGAAGGCGAAGGCCGCGGGGATGCCGCTCCACAAGCTGCTCGGCGGGCACTCCGAGTCGGTCCCGTCGTACGCCAGCGGCGGCTACTACCGCGACGACAAGGGCCACGAGGCGCTCCGCGGCGAGATGCGGCGCTACCTCGACGAGGGCCACGACGTCGTGAAGATGAAGGTCGGACGCCTCTCGGCCGCGGAGGAGGCCGAGCGCGTCGCGGCCGTGCGCGACGAGATCGGCGACGACCGGACCCTCCTGCTCGACGCCAACGGCGTCTGGGAGTCGACCACGGAGGCGCTCCGCAACTGCCGCGAGTTCGCGCCGTACGACCCGTACTTCATCGAAGAACCCGTGATGATCGACCGCGTCGACACGATGGCCGAGGTGAACGACGGGATCGACTACCCCGTCGCCACCGGCGAGCTGGAGGGGACGCGGCACAGCTTCGCCCGACTCGCGGACACCGGCGCGGCGACGATCCTCCAGCCCGACGTCACCGTCTGCGGCGGGGTCACGGAGTGGCTGAAGATCGCGAACCACGCCTCGGCGTACGACGTCCCGATCGCGCCCCACTACAACTGGAACATCCACGCCTCCCTGCTCGGCGCCATCGAGAACGGCCTCTGGGTGGAGTACTTCTACCGGGACATGGACGTGAAGGCGTTCGACGACGTCGTCGCGGACCCCGTGAAACCCGGCGACGACGGCACCATCGAACTCCCCGACCGCCCCGGCCACGGCGTCCCGCTCGACAAAGACGCGCTGGAGCGGTTCAGAGACGACTGACCACGACGAATACCATTCAACGACACACATGCGAGACTACTCAGACCAGATCGACACCCGCGACCCGGACCGAGACGTACAGATCACCGGCCTCGACGCCTGCGTCGTCGAGGGGAACTTCGAGTGGAACCTGATCAGAGTGGAGACCGACGCCGGCGTCACCGGGATCGGCGAGGCGTACCGCGGCGGCGGCGTCCCGGAGCTCGTCGAGTACACGAACCGGTTCCTCGTCGGCGAGAACCCGCTCGACGTCGAGCGGCTGGTGCGGTACATCTTCCAGGAGATGTCGGGCCACGGCGGCACGACCGGGAAGGTCGTCACCGCGGCCTCCGGCATCGAGATCGCGCTGCTGGACGCGGCCGGGAAGATCCTCGGGCTCCCCGTCTACCAGCTGCTCGGGTCGAAGTACCGCGACGAGGTCCGGCTCTACTGCGACTGCCACGCCGGCGAGGCGTACGCGGTCGAGGACGGGGCGACCGCCTACGCCGACGCCGAGGCGTACTCCCCGGAGGCGTACGCCGCCGAGGCCGCCCGCGTCACCGACATGGGATTCGACGCGCTGAAGTTCGACCTCGACCTCCCCGCCGACAACGAGAACGACCCGTACAACGGGCGCCTGACGAACGCGGCGATCCGGGAGAAGCGGGAGATCGTCGCGGCGGTGCGCGACGAGATCGGCTACGACGTCGACCTCGCGTTCGACTGCCACTGGGACTACTCCGTCGAGAGCGCGAAGCGGCTCGCCCACGAGCTGGAGGCGTTCGACCTGATGTGGTTGGAGGACCTCATCCCGCCGGAGAACACCGACGCGCAGAAGGAGGTGACGAGGGCGACCCGGACGCCGGTGGCGACCGGCGAGAACCGGTTCCGCGTCTTCGAGCTGTCGGACCTGATCTACGAGCACGGCGTCGACGTGGTCACCCCCGACCCGACGACGGTCGGCGGGCTCACGGAGACGATGCGGATCGCCGACCGCGCCGAGGAGAACTACATGCCGATGTCCCCGCACAACGTCTGTAGCCCGGTGGGGACGATGGCCTGCGTCCACCTCGGCGCGGCCACGCCGAACTTCGACCTGCTGGAGTACCACGCGCTGGAGGTCGACTGGTGGGACGACCTGCTGGCGCGCGACGAGCCGCTGATCGAGGACGGTCGCATCGCGGTCCCCGAGGCGCCCGGGCTCGGGATCGAGCTCGACGAGTCGGTCGTCGAGGCGCACCTGCTCGACGGGACGACCGGGTTCTGACCGGCCGGGGCTCCCGGGTCCTCGATCGACCGCCCGCGCTCCGTCCTGTGAATATATACGTCCGGTCTGCGAGGCGTGCGTATGGACGGGATCGCACCCCCGCTCGTCACGCCGTTCGACGAGGACGGCGACGTCGATCACGAGCGGCTCCGCGAACTGGTCGCATGGGTCGAAGACCGGGGCGTCGATTTCATCGCGCCCTGCGGGTCCAACAGCGAGGCCGAACTGATGACGGCGGCCGAGCGCGCGGCCGTGGTCGAGACGGTCGCCGACGCGGCCTCGGTTCCCGTGGTCGCTGGAACCGGAAGTCCGGGGCTGAAGGAGACGCTTCAGGCGACGGAGAGCGCCGCGTCGGTCGGCGCCGACGCCGCGCTGGTCGTCACGCCGTTCTACTACTCGTTCGACCAGTCCGAACTGGAGGCGTACTTCACCGAGGTGGCGGACGCGTCACCGATCCCGATCTACCTCTACTCGGTCCCGGCGTACACCGACACGGTGATCGAGCCCGAAACGGTCGGGCGGATCGCGACCCACCCGAACGTCGCCGGGATGAAGGACTCGCAGGCGGACATCGCGGAGTTCGTCCGGACCCGCAGACGCGTCGAGGACGCGGCGTTCGACCTGTTGATCGGTAGCGCGAGCGTCCTCTCGCAGGCGCTCGACGCCGGCGGCACCGGCGGGATCAACGCCCTCGCGAACCTCTATCCGGAGCACCTCGCGGACGTCTACGAGACCCACCGGGACGACCCGGCGGCGGCGCGGGCGCTGAACGCGAGGCTCGTCGAGCTCAACACGGCCGTCACCGCGACGTACGGAATTCCCGGACTCAAGTGGGCGATGCGCTACCGCGGCGCGCCGGCCGGGCACAGTCGAACCCCCCACAGCCCCCCGTCCGACGACGCGCGCGACCACCTCGAAGCGCTCGTCGACGACTTACGGACGTGAGGCCCCGCGCGTTCTCGGCCGCGATCGGGTGGACCGCCCGGGCGCTTCGGGTCGAGGACGGGTGCCCCTCGATAACGATCACGATTATTATCGACCCCGTTCAAGCGCCCGTATGCTCGACTACTTCGACATGGAGTCGACCCTGACCGAGGAGGAGCGCCTGCTCGTCGACTCCGCCCGCTCGTTCATCGACGGCGAGGTCGACGACGTGGGCGACCACTGGATCGACGGGACGTTCCCCACGGATCTCATCCCGAAGATGGGCGAGATGGGGTTCTACGCGCCGAACCTCGACGGGTACGGCCTGCCGAACGTCAGCGAGCGGGCCTACGGCCTGCTGATGCGCGAGCTGGAGGCGTGCGACTCCGGGCTCCGGTCGATGGCGAGCGTGCAGGGCGCGCTGGTGATGTACCCGATCCACGCGTTCGGCAGCGACGAACAGAAGGAGGAGTGGCTGCCGAAGCTCGGCGCCGGCGAGGCGGTCGGCTGCTTCGGGCTCACCGAGCCGGAGCACGGGTCGAACCCCTCCGCGATGGAGACGCGCGCCGAGGCCGCCGGCGGGCGCGCGGGCGACGGCTACGTGCTGAACGGCTCGAAGACGTGGATCACGAACTCCCCGATCGCGGACGTCGCCGTCGTCTGGGCGAAGGACCGCACCGAGGACGGGGACCCCGTGCGCGGCTTCCTCGTCGAGACCGACCGCGACGGCGTCACGACGAACGAGATCGACGAGAAGCTCAGCCTGCGCGCGTCGATCACGGGCGAGATCGGCCTCCGGGACGTCCGCGTTCCCGCCGAGAACCGCCTCCCCGGCGTCGAGGGCATGAAGGGGCCGCTGTCGTGTCTGACCCAGGCCCGCTACGGCATCGCGTGGGGCGCGGTCGGGGCGGCGGCGGACTGCTTCGAGGTCGCCCGCGAGTACGCCACCGACCGCGAGCAGTTCGGCAGGCCGATCGGCGGCTTCCAGCTGCAACAGGAGAAGCTCGCCGAGATGGCGACGCAGATCACGCTCGCGCAGCTGCTCGCCCACCGGCTCGCCGACCTCAAGGAGGCGGGCGAGATGCGGCCGCAACACGTCTCCATGGCCAAGCGCAACAACGTCCGCACCGCCCGCGACCAGTCGCGGATCGCCCGCGAGATGCTCGGCGGCAACGGGATCACGGCCGACTACTCGCCGATGCGTCACATGGCGAACATGGAGACGGTGTACACCTACGAGGGCACCCACGACATCCACTCGCTGATCCTCGGCGAGGACCTCACCGGGCTGCAGGCGTTTCAGTAGCGCGGCTCGCTCCGTCTCCTCGGCGACGACCCCTCAGGCCACCTGATTCCGCAGCCCCTCGTACTCGCCGGTCTCGTCGATCCGTTCGAGGTTCTCGACGAGGACCTCCGCGCGCCGCTCCCAGTACCTCGGCGTGTGGCCCGCGACGTGGGGGGTCAGGAAGACGTTCTCGAACCCCCACAGGTCGTGGTCGCTCGGGAGCGGCTCCGGGTCGGTGACGTCGAGCGCGGCCCCGTGGAGCGCGTTCGACCGGAGCGCGTCCGTCAGCGCGGGCGTGTCGACCACGCCCCCGCGAGCGACGTTGACGACGATCGCGTCCGTCGGCAGCGCGTCGAGCTCGGCCTCGCCGACGAGCCCCTCGGTCGCCTCCGTCAGCGGGCACGCGAGGACGAGCACGTCGGTCCGCGGCAGCACCTCGGCGAGGTCGCCGTAGCCGACCACCTCGTCGGTCGGACCGCCCTTTTCGGGCGAGTGGCGGGCGCCGATCGCCTCGACGTCGAACCCCTCGAACCGCTCGACGACCGCCTCGCCGATGGACCCCAGCCCGACGACGGTGACGGTACTGCCGGCGAGCTCGGTGAACGACTGGAAGCGGCGCCACTCCCGGCGCTCCTGGCGGCGGCGCCCCTCGTCGAGCCGCCGCGCGAACGTCAGCACCCAGCCGAGCACGTGCTCGGCGACGTTCGGGCCGTGGACCCCGGAGGCGTTCGTCACCGCGACGCCGCGCTCGGCCAGCGCGTCCAGCGGGAGGTGGTCGACGCCGGCGGCGTTACACGCGAACAGCCGGAGGTTCGCTGCGGCTTCGACCGCCTCGGCGTCGATCCGCTTGCCGGCGACGACGGTCGCCTCCCGCAGGGAGCGCTCGCGCTCGGCGGGCGTCGCCGCGAGGCGAACCTCGCGGTCGGGGAGTCGCCGTCGGAGTATCTCCGCGTAGTCGGCGGCCGGGATCCCGTGCGCGTCGTGGTCGAGCACCGCGACGTCGATGGCGGACATGCTCGACGCGTCGCGGTCGGTCGACAAAGTACCCGGGGATGGCGGGCATCGACCTGAGAGGCCGCGCGGTGGACGGGGGCCGCCTTACTTCCCCATCCGGATCGGCGGCGACGCGCTCATCAGGAGGAGGCAGGCGACCCCGACGCCCCCGCCGAGGAGCCCGGTGCCGACCCCGACGGCGCGGACCGCCGCCTCGAACCCGAGCGGGCGGGTCGCGAGCGCGACGGCGACGCCCATGATCACCGGAGTCGCCGTCGCCGCCGCGCGCCCGCTCCCCTCGCCGAGGCTGACGAGCCCGCCGCGCAGCTCCGCGGGCGGGAGCGTGGTGATGACGCTCCGGTAGATCGAGAGCACGAGCCCGAACCCGATCCCCATGAACGCGACGCCGACGGCGGCGACCGCGAGCGACGGGGCGAGGAACGTTAACGCGAGCCCCGCGCCCATCGAGAGGTTCGTGGCGACGAGCGGGTAGAGCCGGTCGTCGAAGACGTCCGCGATCCGGCCGGCCTGCGTCGCCGCGAGCGCGTACGTGAGGCTCGCGATCGCCGCGAGCGCCCCCGCCGCCGCCGGCGTCCCGCCGAGCACGTCGACGACGAGGATCGAGTTGTACGTGAGGAAGCCGAACCACGCCACGTTCGCGCTCCCGCGCGCGACGACCATCGTCCACGCCCGGCGGTGCGCGACCAGCGCGCGCATCTCGCCGAGCTGCGCCCGGAGCCCCGCCGACGACTCCCCGCCTCCCGCCTCGCCCCTCGCCTCGTCGAGCGGCTCCTCGAAGTACAGGTAGACGACGGCGGCGATCGGGAAGGCGACGGCGTACAGCAGGAACGGGTACTGCCACGCCATCCCGACGAGGACGCCCGCGGCCAGCGGGAACGCCGTCTGCGAGAGCCCCGAGCCCGTGAACCGGAGCCCCTGCGCGGTCGCCTCCTTCGTTCCCGCGTACAGGTCGCCGAGGCTGGTGATGATGATCGGCGTGAGCGCGGCGAAGCCGATCCCCTGGAGCGCGCGCAGGGCGAGCGCCGCGGCGAAGGTGGAGACGAGGGCGATCGCGGTGCCGGTGAGCCCGAACCAGACGAGCCCGAAGAGCAGCACCGGGCGCCGGCCGTACCGGTCGGAGACGACGCCCGCGATCGGGATGACGACGATGGACGGCGCCGTGAACGCCGACATCATGAGTCCGATGTTCGCCGTCGACGCCCCCAGCGGCTCGACGAGCGAGCCGAGCACCGGCGAGAGGAGCGCGGTGCCGAGCGGCGGGAGCACGTTGATGAGGAGGAGCAGCTGGAAGGGCCGCTCCCTGACGATCCCGGAGTCGGCTCCCGCTATCGACGGTAGCGATACCACGGCTGGCCGCAGGCGGTCGACCGAAGTAAAGCTACGCGTCGAGGCAGTCCGTCGCGTCTCGGCGCGGTCGTGCGTCCGGCGACGAGGGGTCGGCCGCGATCAGGCGGTCTCCATCTCGCGTTCCAGCTCGCGGAGCCGCTCGATGCGGTTCTCGGTCGACGGGTGCGTCGAGGCGATCTTGCCGACGAAGCCGGCCTTGATCGGGATGATGAAGAACGCGTTCATCTCCGCCTCCTCGCGCAGGTCCTCCTCCGGGACGCGGTCCATCCGCCCGTCGATCGTCATCAGCGCGGACGCGAGCGCTCCGGGCTTCCCCGTGATGAGCGCGGCGCCGCGGTCGGCGGAGTACTCGCGGTACCGCGAGAGCGCCCGGATCAGGAGGAACGAGATCACCCACACCAGGAGCGACACGAGGATCGCGACGATGACGGGCGCGCCCTGGCGGTTGTCGCCGCTGAACAGCCACCCCCACCGCACGATGAAGAAGGCGATGGTGGAGAGGAACGACGCGATGGTCATCACCATCACGTCGCGGTTCTTCACGTGCGCGAGCTCGTGGGCGAGCACGCCGTCGAGCTCGTCCTCGTCGAGCGACCGGAGCAGTCCGGTCGTCACCGCGACGGTCGCGTTCTTCTTGTTCCGACCGGTCGCGAAGGCGTTCGGCACCTGCGTGTCGGCGACGGCGACCGTCGGCTTCGGGAGGTCCGCCTGCTGGCTCAGGCGCTCGATCCGCCGGTGGAGGTCCGGGTACTCGTCGGCGCTCACCTCGCGGGCGCCCATGCTCCGCAGGGCGAGCTTGTCGCTGAAGAAGTACTGGGCGAGCGAGAACCCGCCGAGCATGATCAGCGGGAACAGGAAGTTCCCGAAGTACGTGGTCAGCACCCCGACGAACACGACGTAGAGGGCGAAGAGGAGGAACATCGTGAACGCCATCCGTCCACGTAATCCCCAGTCGGTCTTCCATTCCATACCCGAGTTTTACCGTTCGCCGGATTAAAGCCTGCCGGGGCACCGAGAGCGTCGTCGAGAGCGCGCGGTCGCCCGACGACGGTGCGCTTTTGCACCGCCGCGGCCACCCCCACGCATGGAGACCGTCCTCGTCACCGGCGGCCGCGGCGCCTCCGGGCGCTGGGTCGTCGACCGACTCGCCGGCGACTACGAGGTCGTCGTCGTCGACTACGAGCACCCGGGCCTCGACGCCGACCCGGCCACGAACGTCTCGTTCCGCGCCGCCGACCTCGCCGACCGCGGCGAGGCGCTCGACGTCGTCCACGCGGTCGACCCCGACGCCGTCGTCCACTGGGCGGCGATCCCGGTCGCGGGCACCCACCCCGACGGGAGAGTGTTCGAGACGAACGTGCACGCCGCGAAGAACGTCCTCGACGCCGCCGGCCGCGCCGACGCCCGGATCGTTCAGGCGTCGAGCGACGGCGCCTACGGCTTCTTCTTCGCGGAGCCGACCCCGTTCCCGGACGAGCTGCCGATCACCGAGGCCCATCCGCTCCGCCCGGAGGACCCCTACGGGCTCTCGAAGGTGACGGCGGAGGCAGCCGCGGGCGCGGTCGCGCGTCGCGAGGGCGTCCCCGCGGTTTCGATCCGACCCTCGTGGATCCAGTACCCCGGCGCGTACGCCTGCCGGAGCGACGACTACGTCGACGACCTCGCCGCCGGCGCCGGCAACTTCTGGTCGTACGTCGACGCCCGCGACGTCGCCGACCTCGTCGCCGCCGCGCTCGCGGGGACCGCGGGGTCGGACCCCGCCGTAGTGCCCGGGACCCACGAGGCCGTCAACTGCGTCGCGGCCGACAACGCGCTCGGTCGCCCCCTGCTCGACCTCCTGCGCGAGTCGTACGGCGAGGTCCCGGACGACTGCGCGGTCGACCCGAGCGCGGTCGCCGAGGGCGACGACCGGGGCGCCTACGCCATCGAGAAGGCCGAGCGGCTGTTCGGGTGGAAACCGAGCCGGTCGTGGCGCGGGGCGGCCGACGAGGACGTTCCCGAGCCGGTCCTGCTCGAATGACTGTCTCGCGGTGGCGCGCGCCTGCGAGTGGCCGCCCCCGGCGGCCACGAGGAGCGCGTGCGAGGGAGTCGGTGGTCCGGAGCGAAGCGGAGGACCACCGACGAGGCTGGGGAGGCGTGAGGTGCGGTCGCTGTGCGGGGTGGGACTCAAAGGGGCAGCCGGGAGGTCGAAGCACGGCGACGCGAGGACCGCAGGAGTGAGTGAAACGAGCGACGAGGACCGCAGCGAGCCGCGCGAGTCCTCCCGGCTGGGGCTTTGGCGGTATCCCCCGGAGAGTCGTCAGTCACGTACAGCCGAGCGGCTGGGACTTTGCGACCGCTCCGGACGCGAGAGCGCTATTCACAAGCGACCGATCGACCGACATATTGCTTAAATCGACAGGATCGCGTTCACCAGCGTCCGGGTCCCGATCGCCGTCACCGCGCCGAGCCACGTCAGCAGGACGAAGTGGATGTACCCGTTCGCGGGGTTCCCGCCGTCGATCCGCCGGATCATCTGCGAGGAGAGGGCGGCGTTGAACAGCACCACGGTGAGCAGCAGGTACTCGATCAGCGGGATGTCGTACGCGCCGGGGTAGACGATCTGCCCGATGTCCATCTGTTGGAGTCCGAAGTCGGCCGTCAGGTCCGCCAGGATCGCGACGATCTCCAGCCCGATGAAGAAAGCGAACGTCGCCGCCGCCGTGATCCCGTACAGCAGCCCGATGAACGTCACCGCCGCCTGCCGCCGCTGCTCGCGCAGCTGGTTCACGGCGTTCATGTTCTTCGAGATCAGCTCGCCGAGCATCTTCGGGTCCCCGCCCATCCGCCGGCCGACGAGGTACATCTCGGAGAACTTCTGGATGAGGTACGACCGCGTGTCGTACGTGAACGCCTCCCAGGCCCCCTCGGTGCTGATCCGCATGTTGAGCCGGCGGTAGAGCCGCTCGATGGCGGGCGAGAGGTCGCCGAAGTTCTTGTCGCGCAGCGTGGTCAACACGTCTGTCGTCGTCGACTGCTTGGCGCTCTCGGTCGCGCCGAGCGCCCGGACGAACGAGGGGAACTCGCCGTCCCGCGCCGTGATCTGCTGTTCCTCTTTCCGGAGGACGATGCCAGGAATGAACAGCGGCGAGACGGGGACCGCGAGGTATAACGGGAGCCGGACGTCGTCGATGAAGAAGAGCAGCCCGGGGAGCCCGGGACCGTAGCCGAACATGCCGGCCGCGGTGATCCCGATGAGCACGAACGAGAGCCCGCCGCCGACCCCCAGCGACGCCCACAGCTTCAGGTCGCCCGGCGCGCGCTCGTCCGGGTGGAACCAGATCGGGTCGTACGGCGAGGTCGCCCGGATCATCGCGTAGAAGCCGAGCTGGACGAAGACGAACAGGACGATGACGGCCGCCACCGTCGCCGTCGGGTTGTTCCCGGTGAGGATCGGGAGGACGATGGCGAAGACGAGGGCAAACGTCATCGAGAGGATCATCGACATGTACAGGTCCTTCATCACCTCCAGGTTCGCCAGCGAGGACTCGTACACCGTCTCGTACTTCGCGAGCATGACGTCCTGCTCGGAGACGAGGAACTCCTCTAACGACTGGCCCGCTCCCATCGTGTAGCCGAGCCGGTCGAAGAAGTCGGCCATCGCGTCGGAGGGGACCTCCTCGGCCCGCCGGCGACACGCGTCGTCGAGGCTCTGGTTCCAGGTGTCGACGAGGTGGACGACGCGGCCGATCTCCTCGGCCGCGGCCCCGTACTCCTCCTCTGTCGCGAGCGTCCGGAACACCTCCATGCGGTCGATGTTCGTCGTCGACAGCACGGTCATATGCGTCATCACGAGGTGGAGCTGGTTGTCGATCTGGTTCTCTAGGCCGGAGAGGTAGATCTTCGGGTAGATGACGGCCGCCACCAAGACGAGCCCGCCGAACATCGGGACCGGGACCCGCGCCGCGAACGGCAGCGGGAGGACGAACAGGCCGACGACGCTCGCGGCGAACACGAGGACCGCCGGGACCAACACGAGCCCGACGTACTTCCGCTTCGAGATGTCGAGCTTGTCGTACGACTCCACGACGGCCGAGGTCAGCTCGGCCGCGGTCGCGAGCCCGTTGCCGACCTCTTTCACCGCCATGTTACCGCGTGTCCCCCGTCATCGTCCGATCACCTGACGTTCCGGTGCATGTCGAAGGGGAGCCCCTCGACGCCGTCGCGCTGGAAAGAGTTGATCGCGTCGTTCACCTCGTGGTAGCCTAAGATCCCCTCCTGGATCATCCGCTCGATGAGCTCCGCGCGGAACTCCAGGTCGTCGTAGATGTCGCGGGTGTCGGCGTACCCGAGCAGCGTCGCGATCTGCTCTTCGAGCACGTAGGAGTTGTTCATCCCCTGGAAGACGATCTCGTCTTCGACGGGGTCCCAGCTGAACACCTCGCGGGTGACGACCCCCTCCATCTCCTTGGAGTACCCCTCGATCTCCTGGACGCTCGTCACCCGCCGGAGCACGTCGTCGCCCTGCTTCACCCGGTTCTGGAACAGCGCCACGTCGGCGTTGTCCATGAACGTCTCCGGGACGTTGATCGGCTCGGACGTGAACCGCTGGATCATCGAGACGATGTCGGACGCGTGGAACGTCAGCATGACGGGGTGGCCGGTCTGGGCGGCCTGGAACGCCATCCGCCCCTCGGCGCCCCGGACCTCGCCCACGATGATGTAGTCGGGCCGCGACCGCAGCGCGGCGGCGACTAGGTCGAACATGTCGACGTCGGAGGAGCCCTCGCCGCCGCCCTCCCGAGTGAGCAGCTGCTGCCAGGTGCTGTGGGGCGGGACCACCTCGGCGGTGTCCTCCGCGGTGTAGATCTTCGAGTCGTCCGGGATGTACGAGAGGATCGCGTTCAGCGTCGTCGTCTTCCCGGACGCGGTCTCCCCGACGACGAACACGGTCTGCTCGTTCTCCAGGCAGAGCCAGAGGTACGCCGCGAGCTGCGGCGAGAGCGTCCCCCAGTTGGTGATCTGGTTGATCGACAGCGGCACTTCCTCGCCCTGCCGGATCGTGAGCGAGGAGCCCTTCAGCGACACGTCGTCGGAGTAGATGATGTTGATACGCGACCCGTCCGGCAGCGTGGAGTCGACGATGGGGTCGGAGTCGGAGAGGGGGTCGCCGATCCGCTCGCCCATGTTGCGGAGCCAGCTGTCGAACTCCTGGGGCGTGCCGAAGTCGACGGTCGTCTCCAACATGCCGAACGTCCCGTGGTCGACGTGACACTCCTTCGGGCCGATAACGTGGATGTCCTCGTTGGCCGGGTCGCGCATCACCGGTTCGAGCGGCCCGAGCCCGACGATGTCGCGGTTGAGCCGGTAGCGGATGTTCTCGTACGTCTCCTCCGTGACGGAGAGCCGGCCGAAGTTCCGGAGCTTCGAGAGTCCCCGGCGCCAGCCGGTCGCCCCCTCGTCGACGTGGGTCACCTCCTCTAACAGCTCCTCGATGAGGTCGTCGTACTCCGTCTCCGAGTCGGGCGCGCTGTGCTGGCCGCTGACCGTGAGTAGCCGGCTCTTGACCTGTTTGAGGATCTCGGCCTGGGGCCCGGACACCTCCGGCTCGATGGCGTAGTACTTCGTGTCCTGCCCGAGGTCGCCGTAGATGTGGCTGTAGATCGGCCCGCCGACGGGGTAGATGACGTTCGGGCGGTTCGACTCGTACTCGGACTTCGGCTCCTCGATGAACTGTGGGAACTCCCCGGTAATCTGTTTGAACTCCCGGAGGTGCTCCCGGAGGTGGGGCCGCCGCATGGCCGCCTTCCGGAGCTCTTCCGATGGTTTCGCGGTGCCGTGTTCGGTCATGATCTACTCCGTGCCTCCCGCCGGACCGGTCGCGTCCCGGCCGCCGGGACGGCGCTGCGTCGGCTCGGCCATCGGCTCAGGCGACGCTCCGGCTCTCGATGACGATCCCGGTGCCCGACCGGACCGAGAACCCGATCGTGTCGCCGACCTGTTCGCCCATCCCCGCGAAGCGCTTCACGTTGATCTGCCGGCGGATGTCGTTGCCGACCTCGATCATCTCCAGTTCGAGGAACACGTCGGCGATCGACCGGAACGGCCCGATCGCGTCGTCGTCGACCGCCGAGGGGTCGACGGTGAGCACGACGACTTTCCCCTGCGAGATGATCTCGCGGAAGAAGGAGATGATCTCCAAGGCGGCCTGCCGCTCCTCGTTCTTCCGGACGAGCGCCTCGAACGTCGGGTCGTTCCGGAAGATGGCGTCGAACGTGTCGAGGAAGATCACGTCGGAGTTCCACATCGCCTCCGCGTCCATCAGCCGCTTGAGCAGCTCCTTGCGCTCGCCGTCGCCGTCGGAGAACGCGCCGCCCGAGTCGAAGTCGGCGTGGAGGAAGAGCAGCTCCTCGTTTAAGAGCGGCTTCACCATGTCGTACTCCAGCGAGTGCATCTGGTCGATGAACCCGCGGACGGTGAGCTCCGTCGACATCAGCGTGACGGACGCCCCCTCCTCGACGAGCCCGTAGGCGAACCGCTGGGAGATGGCGCTCTTCCCGGCCCCGTAGTCGCCCTCCATGAGGACGATGCTCCCGCGGGGGATCCCCCCGCCGAGCTCCTTGTTCAGCCGGTCGCGCTCGCCCAGTCCGATCGAGAGCAGGTTGTCGGCGCGGGGCATCTCAGCTCCCCTCCGTCCGGAACTGGAACAGCTCCTCGTCGCCGTTCACCGTGAGGTACACCCGGTGGTCCGTGCCCGGGTCGAGCGTCCCCCCCGTCCCGTCCACCTGGCTGACGTCGATCGTGAGCCGCAGCACGTCCCCGCGGTCCCACGCCGCGCCGTCGCCGGCAGAGACGAGCTCGCCGTCGGTCGCGTCCGGCGGGACGTAGGCGCCGTCGAAGACGACGTCGAGGCCGGAGCCGTCGGGGTTGAGCCGCTGCGTCCCGGTGTTCTTTATCAACAGCGTCACGTTCTCGCTGCTCTCGTTGTACACCCCGGCGCTCGCGTCGGAGATGACCGTCACGTCGGTCCGGAGCTGTTCGGTCGCGTCGATCCCGGCGTCCTCGACGGCCGCGCTCACCCGGTCGACGCCGGTCGTGACCGTGCCGACGACGCCGGCGGCGATCACGAGGCTCGCGATGAACAGGATGAGGTGCGAGACGGGG
The DNA here is from genome assembly GCF_024494565.1 of Halorubrum rutilum. Next base: position 545,721 of record NZ_JANHDN010000001.1, on the reverse strand, counting down.
ACGCTGGCCATCTACGCGCTCACCTCCGCGGCGTCGCGGACGCCGGACTCGACCACGAGGACGACGCGAGTGGGGTCGCTCCCGGTCGCGATCGCGGTGTCGACGGCCGTCGTGTCGACCGTCACCGTCAGCGTCTCGCCGCCGAGCCAGAGCTCGGTGTCGGCGTCGCCGTCGACGGTCGTGTCCGCGTTCGCCCCGCCGACGTCGACGTACTCGTTGCCGACGACGAGCGTCGCGTCGCTCGCGACCAGCCCGACCGAGCCGTCGTTGACGGCGTCGATCGTGAGGGTCTCGGCCCCGCCGTCGTACGTCGCGTTCGTCACGGCGAAGTCGGTGTTCTGCCGCTCCAGCGAGCGCTCCTGGATCCCCTGTTGCGCGTCGGTGACGCGGTCGAAGCCGTTGGCCGCGACGGGGTAGAAGGCGGTGAACGCGAAGAACAGGCCCGCGACGATGATAGCCGTCGACGCGGAGACGCTAACGCCCATCGCCCCACCCTCCGTCGGCCGGGTCGGCGCGGTCGGAACGCGGGTCCGGGTCGTTCATGGGTCGCGTGGAGCCGCTGTTCCGATTGCGTTTCTCAGAGTCGCCGCCCCGGTTCGCCTGCTCTTCGTCGCGTCTCAAACCCCTGTTACGCCCCGACCGCTCGTTTCGCCGTCGCGCGTCGCTGTGGCCGTTTGCCCGGGGCTCTGTGGAGCCGTCGGCGCGACGACCGTTGCGCTCGTCGCGTCGCCGGCCGTCGCGGTCCTCGCGTCGGCTGCGCGGCTGATTGTGGCCGCGGCCACCGACTGGTGGTGGCTCACCGCCGACCAGCGAGCCGCCGGCGAGGTCGTCCCACCGGTCGAGCAGGAGTCCGTGACCACCAACCCCGTTAAGCTGGGTCACGTACCGGAGACTGCGTGTGTGGTGTTCCCGGTTCAGTCGGTTGGTTCCTGGCCGGTCGACGAGGTTGCGGTCGATCGTGCCGAACCCGGAGAGGAAGTCGCGGAGCCGCGCCGCGGCCTCGGGGCCGACCCACTCAATCCGTTCGTAGTAGTTGATCGCACGGACCGCGTCGGTGACGTTGCTCGCGGAGACGAGAAATTCCAGCCACTCCATCACCAGAAGATCGCCGACGTAGTCGCCGGGGAGCTCCGTGAGGTACGGCTTTTCTCGATTCCCCGAGAGGTCATTTTCCCTGACGTACTCGAAGCCGTCGCCGTTCGCCTCGGCCGGGTCGCCGCCGGGGCGCGGGCCGCGCGTGCGGTCCGCCGCCGGCTCCGGTTCGGGCTCAGGCTCATGGCCCTCCGCCCCGGCGTCGGCGTCGTCCGCGGCTCCCCCGCCGAAGTTGTCCGTCCCCTCGTCGAACGACTCGACGCCGTCGTCGAAGGGGTCCGTCTCGTCGCCGAGGTCGTCGTCGAACGAGTCGTCCCCGTCGTCGAACGGGTCCTCGTCCGCGGGAGCCCCGGCGTCGCCGTTGTCCCCCGCCTCGTCGGCCCAGTCGGCTTCCCCGGCGTCGTACTCCTCTTTCAGTTCGCTGAAGCTCTTTCCATCGTCGTTCATATCGTCTCCCTCGTCCGCCGCCGCGGTCTCGGACGTGGCGTCGGCGGCGTCGCCGTCGTCCGTGTGATTGTCGTCCAGTTCCCCGTCCAGCTCGCTGAACTCGTCGTCCCCGTCGTCGAACTCGTCGTCGAGCATCTCGTCGTCGAAGAAGCCGTCGGCGTCGGCGTTCGCGACATCCTCGTCAAGATCGTCGGCGTCGTCTTCCTCGCCCTCATCGTTGAAGAGCCCGAACGACCCCTCGCCCCCGCCGCCGACGCTGTCGAAACCGCTGTCTTCATCGACAAAGGGATTGATCCCGCGGGTGACCATCTCATAGATGTCGAGCAGGTTCCGAACATCCTCCCCGATGTCGTCGATTGCAGTTGAGATCTCCTCGTTTTCCGACCGCACTGTGGACACCGTTGAGGAAAGCGAGGCGACCTCGTTTTCTAAGTCATCGAGCCGGTTTTCGAGCTCGTCGGTGTCGGCGCCGGCAGCAGCGACGCTGCCACCGTCGTCGAAGTCGTCCATCCCGTCGAAGTCGTCGAAGCCGTCCCCCATCCCACCGCCGCTGCCGCCGCCGTCCCCCATTTCACCACCGAAGGGATCACTGTCGCCCATCCCGCCGCCGAACGGATCATCGCCACCCATCCCTCCGGAGTCGTCATCGGAGCCGTCGTCGTCGAGGAAGCGGTCGAGGACGCTCGCACCGACGAGCCCCAGCGTGGCGACTGCCCAGGCGGCCGTTGGAGCTCCCAACACCGGTAGTTCGAGGCCCATTACCGAGTACGACCCGCAGAACACACTTCAATTCACCCCTCAAAATATCAGCAGTGAGAAGAGGGCTCGCTCCCAGGCGGCGGGCGCCCCACTCGCGGCACCGCGACGCCGCCCCGCTCAGAGGGTGCGCTCGAACCCGTCGGCTGCTCGGACGACCAGCCCGCCGTCCCGCCCGAACCGGACGGTGCGTCCGACGTCGTCGCCGACGTCGCTGGCGACGACGGGGACGCCCGCCGAGGCGAGACACCGCTCGGCCCGCTCGACGTTCCGGGGGCCGACGGCGTCGGTGAGATCGAGCATCTCGGCGCCGCCGGCGACGCGCGCCTCCAGCCGGTCGGGCGCCGCCCCGGCCGCGACGAGGTCGTCGACGAGCGCGTCGATGCCGGCGTCGACGTACTTCCCTCGGCGGGCGGCGGCCGTCCGCCCCTCGTCGCTCGTCGGTAACATCGCGTGGAGGAGCCCGCGGACGCCCGCCCGCTCGTCGCCGAGCGCGACCGCGACGCAGGAGCCGAGCCCGCTCGTCGTCAGCGTCTCCCCGTCGGTCGCGACGGCCAGCTCGCCGACGCCGACCTTGATTTGACGCTCGGCGGCGTCGCCCCCTCCGACCCCGCTCGCCTCGCGATACCCGTCGCCGTCGTCGCGGTTCCGCGACCCGCGGCCGCGGGACGACGAAGGGTGGCTCACGTCTCCGAGAGACGGTCGAGTGCCCGCGCCAGTTCGCGCTCGTCCGGGAGCGCGTACACGTCGCACCGCGCCTGGACGCCCTCCGTCTGGATCGCGGCGTCGATCACGAAGCCGTAGTCCTGCCGCCGGCTCAGCTTGGCGACCAGCGGGCTGATCGTCGCCGAGCCGATGTCGTGGACGAACTCCGGCGGCGAGTGGCTGATCGAGGTGCCGAGCACGTTCGCCCAGCCGTCGATGAACCCGCTCGTCATCACGTTGCCGAGCTCGCAGAGCGCGTTCTCCGCCATCCCGCCCAGCGGCTCGTCCGGCTCGCTCGGGAGCATCGACGCCGCGATCGCTGCGGCCGACTCCTCCTCGAACAAAATCGCGAGGTAGCCGCTCGGCTCCCCCTGGAGCTCGAAGACAGTCCCGGCGTGCGGCTCGACGCCGACCTCCGCGGGCACGTCGGCGAGGGGGACGAACCGCAGCCGACTCACGTCGACGGTCGCGTCGAGTCCGGTCATCATCGCGATGTTGTCGGCGGCGTTCGCCGACCCCCGCTTCGCCAGCGACGCGAACGTCGACAGCGACTCGTACGGGACGGCGGTGCTGCCGCCCGCGTCGCCCCCGCCGCCCGCCGCGCCGTCCGCGGCCGCCTCCGCGCCCGCCTCCGCGCCCGCGGTCGCGGCCGGCGCCGTCTTCCCGACGACGAGGTCGCGGAACGGTCCGGAGTCGGGCAGCATGTATATCGAGAAGTCGAGGTCGGTCGTCGTCGCGTCCAGCCGGCTCTCGAAGAGGAAGACCCCGTCGCCGGCGAGCGCCCCGTCCGGGAGGACGGCGGCGCCGTCGGCCTCAAAGTAGCGCGGCGGCGTCATGTCGATCGCCTTCCCGAGGTAGTTCGCCCAGCCGTCGAGGAAGCCGCCGAGCGCGATGTTGCCGACCTCGGTCACCGCGCTGCGCTCCACCGACGCGCCGCCGGGCAGCAGCGAGAGCAGCGCGCCGACGTTGGCGGCGTCGAACGCGAGCACCGCCTCGCCGTCGAGCCCGCCGTCGAGCCCGACGCTCACGCCGATCGACTCGCGGCCCGCGAACGCCTCGGCGAGGTCCTCGCCGCTGGCGACGCTCGCGCCCGTGACCTCCACCGCGAGGTCGGTCCCCGTGAGATCGGCGAGCGCGCCGGCGGCCTGCTCGGCCCCGCGCTCCGCCAGCCGGTTGCACGCGCCGAGCGCCCGGACGTCGACCCGCATTATACCGCCGATCCGATGGCGTCGAGCACGTTCGGCTTCTGGAACGGCTTCGTGATGTACCCCTCCGCGCCGGCCTTGATCGCGGCCTTCATCTTCTCCTCTTGGCCGACGCTGGTACACATGATCACCGTCGCCCCCGGGTTCTCTTCGAGGATCTCCGTCGTCGCCTCGATCCCGTCGCGGATCGGCATGACGATGTCCATCATCACGAGGTCGGGACCGTGCTCCTCGTACATGTTGACCGCCTCCACGCCGTTTTCGGCCTCGCCGACGATCTCGAACTCCCCTTCCAGAATCTCCCGGAGGAGGTTCCGCATGAACTCCGAGTCGTCCGCGATGAGCACGCGCGTTGCCATGGTTGTCTCGAAGGCGGGCCAGCGGTCACTTAACCGCTCCCCCGCGGTTCTCAACGCTGAGAACGGTCCGGTCGCGACACCGAGACGCGAACGGGACACCGCGAGGGCGGCCGACGGCGCCGACGCCCGCTTCAGATTATCGCTTTGGAGAACTCGGGGCGGTCGCCGCGACTCAATTCGGGCCGAATCGCCCGACTGCGGCGGTGTTCGATCGCTGACCGAGCCCCGAAGAGTTAAGCCCGACCGCGGTCCGCTTTCGATGAGGATGAAGACCTGTCCCCGGTGCGAGTCGTCGATCGACGACGAAGCCCGCTACTGCGTCGACTGTGGCGCTCCTCAGACCGAGGCGGCCGCCGAGGAGCTTGACGAGTACGTCCAGCGACAGGCCCAGCAGATCACCGGCGACTCGGGCGCCGGCCGGGACGGGAGCGGATTCGGCGAGAGCGCCGACGCGGCCGACGGCGACGGCTTTCTCTCGACCGAGGAGCTCACCGACAGAGAACAGCTCTGGCGGCGCGGCTGCTACGTCGCCGGGTACGGGACCGTGGTCGTCGCGCTTACGCTCGTCCCGCAGATCGGTGCGTTCCCCCTGTTACTTGGTGGGATCGTGATCCTTCCGCCGGTTCGTCGCCTGACAGCAGGGCCGCTCGGGAGCCCGCTGAAACGTGAGGTGATGGCCGGACTGTACGTGGTGCTCGTTCTAGTCGGCGTGGCGCTGCTCCAGTTCTTATAGCTGACAGAAGACAGGAGTACTGAGCGCTTGTCACTTCTGGAAGTTCCATTCGTCTTAGCTCGCAAACACCCTGCCAGATTCACCTGCCCAACTAGAATGTAGGGCAAATCAGCGTGTCGTTGCGGCCAAATCGACTTGTTTCAATGATTTGTCCCCCCGCAACATCTCCCCGTGAAACCAGTGAAACTCACGGTGAGTAGGGTATTACCGACCACACCGCGTTGTGAGGTGGCTATGCTCGACACCGTTCGTGTGTTTGGCTCTCGAAATCGCCAGCCAGCAGCGCTGTTTCGAATGCCTACGTCCCATTCTCAACTGACGACCAACGAACCCCGATAGGTGTCTGATACGTGGGCTGAGATGAGAGATCGTCGCTACCACCCCCGGTCTGTCCGGGCTGATCGGCAGAATCACGATACTCATGTCAAATTTTGGTACTAACTTTACTGTCTGGACCCACTATCTCTGGTGACCCGTGAGTTAGAGCTGCCGCAAGTACGGGGCAGACGTCGCCTACCCCTCGTTTGTGACATCGCAGCTGTGTCGCTCCGACGGTTGCGTCTCTGTGGCACCCGCATTTGGTCTCCGTTTCACTCCTTATTAGCGGGTATATTGCGGGGGGAAGCTCCTTGAAACACAGCAACTTGGCCACGCTGTCTTAGCCCGATTTACTGCGCGGCGACTGATTTGCCTTCCTGAAAATCCAGTTGTGAGGACTCGCTACTCAATCCGGAATCCGTCTGCCCCCTCTGCAGCACGTACAAGGTCACTGATGCTGTCACTCGCCGTGAGCCCGTGGTTCGTAGCGAACTCCTTGATGACCGTTGGCGGAAGATCTACCGCCGTCTCGCTCGCGACGAGCAAGAGCCCGAGTGCCTCTGGCGTCGGTGAATCCGGACCTGTATTGGACGCGAACCATGTCACAAGTGAGTCGAACGTCGCCGTCACGTCATTCGAGACCATCCGCTGGCGACTGGTGTCGCCGTCGGCGTGGAGCGTTGCGTCAATCCCGTAGCTAAATCCATCGCCATCGAAGGAGTTTGCCAGCCACCGGCTCACCGCCTGCCGGTCGACCTCGGGGAAACCGCGGTCGGCCTGCGGGGGACCGGCGCCACCACTGCCCGTCGCGCTCCTCTGACTGCCCCCTGAATCCGGGGATCGGCGCTCCGCCGGGCTCTCCGGGTCGGCGGACGTGAATCCCTCTTCCCCCGGACGCTGGTCCGGCTGCGCTCGGCGGATGTTGGGGCGCCCGCTCGTCCCGACGACGTACCGGCTCTCCCCGATCTCGACGACGGTCTCGTCGTCGGTGAAGTCGAGCTCGTCGGGGTCGGCCGGCGGGGCGTCCGGGTCGCCCACCGGTGTGTCGCGGTCGCTCATGACACATATGTGAAGACGTAAGAAAATAGGTGTTCCGGGCGGTTCAACCTAAACTGTAGCTGTGCGCTGAGGCTACAGTCGGACACCCTCGCCGGAAACAAGCACGTCGGGCACGCGAACTGTCGCAGTAGTCTGTCCGCCGCTAGGTGACGTGATTGTTATGTCAGCCTCAGCGCCTCCAGTGAGGGGAAAGTCGCTGACTCCGGAACCTGTACCGGCACCGCTACCGGCATTGGTCCCTAAATCAAGTGCTTTGCTCTGGGTACCGCTGAGAATGTATATTCGTGCCGTTTCTCCGGTGCTAGTGAGTTCAGTCTTTTGATTATCAACAATCACCGGATCTAAACTAGAGCTGTCTTGACTAGGATCTGCTGCTGTTATACTGAATGTCTTAGAGTCACCACTCCCAATCCATTCTAGTGTTGCACTCGTAATATCGATTGGGTCTGAGCCTGGCGCAAGACTCACATCAATAGCGATAGCATTAATCTGCGGACCGCTCTCAACCTCACTGACAACCGACTCAACTTTGAGATTATTAGACACCTGTTCGGTGCTTTCTTGACCTGTTGCTTCTGCTTGTGTCTGAAGGAAGCCGGCGGTATTGATCAGGACACCAGCAGCAATCGCTGCCACCAGCACCATCGCGATGAACACGATGAGCGTCCCAATTCCAACCTGTCCGCGCTCCTCTTTATTCAGTAGTGATTCGAACATTTACAGATCCTCCGGGTTGCTGGCCGGGTCACTGACCCGAAGTGTCTCGAACGTCTGTGCGCCGGACGCCGTCGTAAGCGTTATATCGGCTTCTTCTCCGGCTGACAGCGTTCCAGCGTTGTCAAATCCATCAGAACCGTCGAGACTGAGCTCTACTTCGACTCGATCGCTTTGACTTTCGAGAATTCCGTTAGCACCGCCGGATATCTCTCTGAACGCAATGTCGTTGTCGTTGTCGTCGAGTTGGGTCGTGACCACACCGCTGGGTCCGACGTACTGGATCTCTACCTGTGAAAGGTCGACCGGGTCAGATCCTGCCGACTTCTTGATAACCAGATTTACTGTAGTAAGCGGCGGACCACCAGTGCCGGTCGCTGACACGATGTCGACGTTGTTCGTCACCTGTGCAGTGCTTTCTTCGCCCGTTGCCTCTGCTTGCGTTTGGAGGAATCCGGCGGTGTTGATCAGAACACCGGCGGCGATTGCCGCCACCAGCACCATCGCGATGAACACGATGAGGGTCCCGATGCCTACCTGGCCGTGTTCCTCTTCGTTAGTTAGTTTCTCGAACATTGTTACAGTTTAACAGACTGTCCTGACTGTAATGGATCAGGCGCCGTGTACACCTCAAACGTCTGTCCCCCGGACGGAGACGTGATCGTCACTTCGAGCGTCTCCCCAGCCTCAAGTGCTGACGGGCTACCAACAGCCTCGGTAACATCAATCGTATTTGAGTTACCTGCCCCAAGATTAAGCGGGATCGTTTCTCTTTCTGATGAGTCAGTCAAGTCTGTATTCGAAGCAAGACTATTCAAGTTCGTCGTTGCAACACCGTCAGGTCCGACAACTTGTATTGCAACATCCTCACCCAGAGTTATTGGATCGCTGCCTGGAGAAAGGCCGACACGAAGATCGATCTGTTGGATGCCATCTCCATTGATATTACTCTGCGCTGCAGTAGCAGTGTACACCTGAAGGCTATTAGTCACCTGTGCAGTGCTTTCTTCACCCGTTGCCTCTGCTTGCGTCTGGAGGAAGCCGGCGGTGTTGATCAGGACGCCGGCGGCGATCGCCGCCACCAGCACCATCGCGATGAACACGATGAGGGTCCCAATCCCCACTTGCCCGCGTTCCTTCCCGTTAATGATCGTTTTGAACATTGTTATAGGCTGACTGACCGGCTATCCAGCAGGGGGTCGGGTGCTGTGTACACTTCGAACGTTTGTCCGCCGGAGGAGGTTGTGATCGTCACCTCAAGCGTCTCGCCAGCGGCAAGTCCGTCACCAGTCGCAGCTGTTGCATCAACACCACTACCGCTGTCGGTAGCCGTGGACCCAAGCACTAGATTAACCGTCTGCCTGTCAGTTGAGTCTATTAATGTTGTGGAACCGCTTGCCATGCTTGCCGTCGCCACGCCGGCTGGGCCAACAACTTGGATTTCCGCATTTTGGAGATCAAGCCGGTTACTTCCAGGACCGAGACCAACCTGAAGATTGATCTGTGCGATTGCTGTACTATTGATTTCACCTTGTGGCACCGCAGCCGTGTACACCTGAAGATTATCGGTCACCTGTGCGGTGCTTTCTTGACCCGTTGCCTCTGCCTGTGTTTGAAGGAAGCCGGCGGTGTTGATCAGGACGCCGGCAGCGATCGCCGCCACCAGCACCATCGCGATGAACACGATGAGGGTCCCGATCCCCACTTGCCCGCGCTCTTCCTCGTCCAGTCTGGTTTCGAACATTGGTTGTGTTATGTCGGCCCCCGGCCTGCCCGGCGGGCGTTATCGATATGAAGTGAAATTTCCCTATTAAAGACTCCGTGCCGATTATTTGACCTGATAAACGACTGCAGTCATGCGATTATCGTATTAATTTCATAGCGATAATTTCCATAATCATCAACGACATCCCGATCTGGTTATCGAATCCGATATCCGGGATGCGGTAAGCGTGCGCCCGGATCTCGGGCGATCCGCGTTCGACCTCGAACCGGATCGCGCGGGTGCAGTAGCTACTCGATTCCGTCCGTATTCGCGGTGGGACGATGTGAGAAGGGATCCGCGCCGTCGACGCCGCGCGCTCCCGTGCCGCGCTTCGCCGCGCCGCGGGTCGCTACCGGTCTTGAATCCGCGCGAGCTCCGACTCCGGGATCACCAGCTCCCGCGTGCCCGGCTCGTAGACGGCAAGGCTCCCGGCGACGAGCGCCATCGACGCCGCCAGCAGCCCGGTGTTGATCAGTAGCAGCGCCTGCGCGTTCGCGAACGATGTCCGGAAGGCGGCGGCCGGCGTGGCGACGGCCGCGACGACGACGAGCCCGAACCCGACGGCCAGGTACGCCATCGCGGTGCGGCCGGAGGACCGATACGCCGCGACCGCGAACGCCGCGAGCGTCGCGCTCGCGCCCGCCAACACGGTGGTCGTCACGAGATACAACCCCTCGATGAGCTCCATACCCGCCCTGCTCGGAGTCGACACATAAACCCACGGTGGCGGCTATCACCGGCGATAACACCTCGTCTCCCGCTGGCGGCGTCGCGAAGCGGCGCTCGCCGTCCGTCACCCCGTTCCCTTGCGTGCCCACGGCGCTCACGCCCACCGGTATCCTTTTACCCTGTAAAAATCAACAGCGATAACGTGAATGGCGGGGGATGACCTGATCACGGTGCTCGGGAACAAGTACAACACGGACATCCTGACGGCGACCGGCGACGCGATGTCCGCGCAGGACCTGAGCGACGAGCTCGACGTCCCGATCGCGACGTGTTACCGCCGGATCAACGAGCTGGAGGAGGCCGACCTCCTCGAACTCCACGACCGGCCGCTCTCGGACGAGCACCGCCGCGTGAAGGTGTACCGCCGGAAGGTCGACGGCGTCGAGGTCGACTTCCGCGACGGGCTCACGGTGGAGGTCGAGGAGCGCTCCGCGGTGAAGAACCGGCTCGACGACGTGTGGCGCGACCTCTCGTCGAAGTAGTCCCGTTCCGCGACGGTCTCCCTCCCGCCGGTACCCGACCCGTCAGCATAATACAAGATGCGCTCTTCCGTAGGAGATTGTTGATACAGTTCCCTCGAAGGTGGTGGTGATGGGAAATGACTGGTAGACCACTCAGATAGATGATTCTTATCTAGATTGCCTGATACCAGAATCGCAAGACGGCACTACATCAACAATGTCCTACACATGAGCGTACAAGGAGGATCCTCCAACCTCAAGGAGTGAGCGAAGCGAGCGAGTATGTCGGAGAAGAAACCGACCCGGCACTACACCAGCCACGTTCGATGGTTAACCCACTCCTCTCCGAATCGTTACTAACATAAAAACAAAAGTACATATCTGAAGTACGGATGGAGGTCCGCCGCACCGTCCCTGTCAAGATTAATGTGGCCGACAGCGACGCCAACCTCCTCCATGAGACCATCTCCGAGTTTCTGTGGGCCGCCAACTACGTCGTCGACCACGCGTGGCAAGGCGAGTATAAAACGACGAGCAAAGCCCAACTTCAACGTGAAACCTACGACGATGTGCGGGCTGAGACACGGTTACAAGCGAATCTCGTCCAGAACGCTCGCAACAAGGCTGCCGACGCCGTCCAGAGCGTCGTCGCCCGCTGGAAACAGGGTGACTACGCAGGGAAGCCGCACTTCACTGCCTCAACTCTCGTCTACGACAAGCGGTGTGCGACGTTTAACGACGACCACGCGACGCTCGCAACCGTCGACGGCCGCATCACCGCCGAGTACATCCTTCCGGACGATGACCGCGAGACGCCCCACTCGGAGTACCTGTTCAACGACGATTACGATGTAACGGGTGCGGAACTCCACTACCGAGACGGCGAGTTCTACCTTCACGTCCGCACAAAGGCGGACGTAGAGTCCGAGACTGCCGATGAAGGTGACGCCGAGCACAGCACAGTCCTCGGCGTTGACCTCGGCATCGAAAACGTCGCCGTCACCTCGACGGGCACGTTCTGGAACGGGTCGGAGTTGACCCACTGGCACCGCGAGTTCGAAAAGCGGCGTGGGTCGCTCCACCAGCGTGGGACGCGAGCTGCCCACGAAACTATCCGGTCTGTCGGACGTACCGAGACGGGCCGGTACGATCACTTTCTCCACACCGTCTCGAAGGAACTCGTCGCAGAAGCCGTTGAGCACGACTGTAACGTGATCGCGTTCGAGAACCTGACGGGAATTCGTGAGCGGATGCCGAACGCCAAGAAGTTCCACGTGTGGGCGTTCCGGCGCCTGTTCGAGTACGTCGAGTACAAAGCTGAAGTCGTCGGCATCTCGGTCGAGCAGGTGAGTCCCGCCTACACCTCCCAGCGATGTTCGAAGTGTGGGACGACACTCCGAGAGAACCGCAAGACGCAAGAACGGTTCTGTTGCCAGAAGTGTGGTTACGAAGTGAACGCCGACTACAACGCGGCGAAGAATATCGGTCTGAAGCATCTCCGCTCGGCGCAAACGTCGTCAAGCGGAGGCGCACCCGTAAACGTGCGCTTGAATCGCGGGATGTTGAATGTGAACGGCGATTACGAGCCTGCCAGCGATGGCCAGAACAGGAGTCCACGCGAAAGCCCCACCCTCAACGAAGCGAACGGTAACGCCGTGAGCGAGTAGGGCGGGGTAGTTTACAACGACGGCTGATTCTCGGAGCCGCCCATCATCGAGAACCCGCCGGCCCGCTCGTGGACGGTGATCCCGCCCTCGCCGATCTCCATCGGGAAGATGTCGGTGTCGATGTCCTGTTTCCGCATCTTCGCCACCCAGACGTAGCGGTTCACGCCCGAGTCCGTCGGCGTCTGGATGAAGTAGATGTTCCCGTCCGTGAGGAAGTTCTCCAGCCCGACCTCCGTGTCCGGGAACACCGCGCCCTGCTCGTTGATGAGCAGCGAGGTCAGCCCGTTCGCCTTGAGGATGTCGGAGAACTTCAGGAGGTACGTCCGCTTCTCCTGTTCGGCGTCGAAGAAGAGCTGGAACATCGACAGCGAGTCGAGCACCAGCCGGTCGAAGTCGCCGTCCTCGATCGTGTCGAGCAGGCGGTCGACCGCCGTCGAGAAGTCAGTCTCGCGGAGCATCTCCCGCTTGTCTAAGATTACGATGTCGCCGTCGTCGACGGCGTCGCCGAACCCGTCGAGACCGATCGACTCCGCGGCGCCGCGGATGTCCGCCTCGTCCTCCTCGAACGAGACGTACACCCCGCGCTCGCCGTGTTCCGTGACGCCGTGGTGGAGGTACTGAATTCCGAAGATGCTCTTGCCGGTCCCGGGGTTCCCGGAGACGAGCACCGTCGACCGCTCCGTGATGCCGCCGGTGAGGATCGAGTCGAGCCCCTCGACCCCGGTGGAGACGAGTTCTGACATTCGTCCCACCATTGGCGACGGGAGTATATAAAAGACGATCCGACGCGACCGGCCGAATCGACGGCGACAGCTTTATTTCTCGACACGCCGCCCGTTCGTGTATGCCCGGTGAAGTGTCCCCCGTCGACTCCGGCGGTGATCGGCGGTGAGCGACCCCTCGGTCCTCGTCGTGGAGGACGAGCCCGACATCGCCGCGCTGTACGCCGGCTTCCTCGAAGAGCGGTACGACGTCGACCGGGCCGAGACCGCCGCGGAGGCGATCGACCGGATCGACGAGACCGTCGACGTGGTGCTTCTCGACCGTCGGCTCCCGGACGGGAGCGGCGACGACGTGCTCGAACACATCCGCGAGGCCGGCTACGACTGCCGGGTCGCGATGGTCACCGCGGTCGAGCCCGACTTCGACATCATCGATATGGGGTTCGACCTGTACCTCACCAAGCCCGTCGGCCGCTCGAAGCTGCTGGCGGCGATCGACACCCTTCTCACCCGCAGCGAGTACGACGACCTCGTTCAGGAGGCGGCGGCCCTCGCGAGCAAGCGCGCGGTGCTCAACGCCCAGAAGCCGGCCGCACAGCGCGAGGGGAACGAGGCGTACGCCGAGCTCGTCGAGCGGCTCGAAACGCTCGACGCCGACATCGACGAGCTCGGCGAGTCGCTCTCCGCCGACGATTACCGCGCGATGTTCCGCGACCTCGGCGAGGCGTAAACTACCCTACCCTACTTCGCTCACCCCATACGGGGTTCGCTTGTTGAGGGTAGGGATTTGATGTGGACTCCCGGCAATCAGTCGCCAGCAAGAGGCTGGTGACTCTCGCCGTTCAACGTCCCACCATTCACACGCACGTCTACTGGTGCGTCTCCGCTCCCCGACTTGGGCGAGGAACGGAGTTTGTGTTGTCGCTTCCGAGCGTACCGCACGCCAATATTCTTTGCAGCGTTGTAATCCGCGTTCACCTCGTACCCGCATTTCTGGCACTGGAAGTGTTCGCCGTGGCGGTTGCCGTCGTGCGTAAACCCACAGTCTGTTCGAGAACAGCGTTGGGATGTGTGGGTCGGCTCGACCTGCTCTACGGAGACCCCCTGTTCAGGGGCTTTGTAGGAGACGTATTCAAACAGGCGTCGGAACGCCCAGACGTGGTGCCACTTCGCGTGTGGAAGCCGATCTCGAATGTCGCTCAACTCCTCAAACGCGATTACGTCGCAGTCGTGTTCGACGGCTTCCGAGACGAGTTCGTTGGCGATCGTGTGGATGTACTGTTTGCGCCAGGCGTCCTCTCGCTTTCCAAGGCGAAGAAGCGCCTTGTGTGCGGCCTGCGTGCCGCGTTGTTGCATCTCGCCACGCCGCTTCTCGAACTCACGACACCAGTGGTCGTAGTCGTCCCCCTGCCAAAACGTGCCGGTTGAGGACACAGCAAGGCTGTTGACGCCGAGGTCGATACCGAGGACCGTTTGGTCGGAGTGCCCGGTATCTTCCGAAACCCCATCGTCACCGTCTGTCCGCCGCGTTGATATGTTGAGGTAGAACTCGTCAGTGGCCGCGTCGTACCGAAGCGTACTCTCGCGGAACTCGTAGTTCTCGGAGAGTACGTACCGCTCGTAGGGCGTCGGACTGTCTGCCGGGAGAACGAACGACGGTTCGACTCGGCCCTCAACAGTTGCCAGCGACACCGTGTTGCGGTAGAAGGTGGCGCTCCGTGTGTCGTAGTCCATCGTTTCAGCGGTGAACGTCGGTTGAGAGACGCGCTGTCGTTTTTTCCACCGTTCGACACACGCTTTGACGGCTTCGACAGCGCGTTTGATAGCGGCTTGGACAAGTTGGGCCTGTAGGTCTGTCTCCTCTCGAAGGTCGGCGTAAAGCGCGTCACGAACCTCTCGCTTGTTGGTTTTACACTCCGTGTGGGAGGTGTCGGACCAACAGTAGTCGGCGGTTCGGTTCGCGCAGTACAGGTATTGCTCGGCGGTTCGGTGGAGTGCGTCGCGTTGCTCGTCGGAAACGGCGAGTTTCACGACGGCGGTTCGACGCACGCCCATAGTTTCAGAGGATACCCAACGGTACTTATATGCTTGGGAGTCGGTCGGTCGCAGTGTGGCGGTTGTGTCGTCCCATGTCGGTTTCCTTTCCGGGCTACTCGCTCACTCCGTTCGCCCCTTGAGGTCGGGGGCTCCACCTCGAAAATGCTGACCCGGCGTCGCGCACGCCCTACTGACTCTTCCGTCCGATCGCTCTCGAGCTCCTCGCGGTGCCCCCCGTCGCTGATCTCGACGACAGCGGCCGGACTCCGGAGGAAGTTTGAACGGATCTCGCCCCGACTCCGCACCGATGTTGTCCGATAGTTGAAAAATCTATATCCACGTCATCGCCCTCGTCGGGGACATGACGGACCGAGACACGCGGCGACGGTTCCTGGCGACGAGCGGCGGACTGGCGACGCTGGCGCTCGCCGGCTGCCTCGGCGGGGGCGGGGGCGACGGCGACGACACCGGTAACGGCGGGATGAACGGCGACGGGGAGATGAACGGCGGCGGAGACGACACGGACGGCGGCGGGATGGACGGCGACGGGACGGACGGCGACGGGACGGACGAGGAGAGCGACGGGATGACGGAATCCGCCACGGTCCGCGTTCGGATCGAGAACGTCGCGCCCGCGGACTTCTATCCCGCCGACGCGTCGACCGACGGCGCCGTCTGGGTCACGCCGGGCGCGTACGCCGTGCACGCGGGCGAGAACCCGATATACGAGCTCGGCGAGCCGGCGTCGATCGGGCTCGAAGCGCTGGCCGAGGCCGGACCGCCGACGGGGTTCGAGGGGGAGGACGGGCTCGTCGACGAGCTCGAGGCGTCGACGGGCGTCCGCGATTCGGGGGCGTACGTCCCCGCGGACACGGTCGCGGACCCGAACGACCCGACGGGAGAGGTCCCGGGCGCTCCGCCGATCGCGCCCGGCGGCGCCTTCGAGTTCGAGGCCGCGGTCGCGCCCGGTCAGCGCCTCTCGTTCGCCTCGATGTTCGTCCCGTCGAACGACGTCTTCGTGTCGACGGGCGAGGCGGGGGTCGCGCTCTGGCCCCCGGACGGCGAGCCGGTCGACGGCGACGTCACCGACGCGGTGGCGCTGTTCGACGCGGGGACCGAGCCGAACGCGGAACCGCCCGGCTTCGGTCCCGACCAGGCGCCCGCGCAGGACGATCCCGCACAGGGCGCGGACGAGGGGGGTACCGTGCGGCGGCTGAGCGACGTCGACGACGGCCACGACTACCCGGCCGCCGAGGACGTGGTTCAAGTGACTGTAACCCCGAGATAACCTATGAGAGACGTTACCGAGCAACGGAACTCGCTGCTCGCGGCGGCGGCCGGGACGGCCGCGGTCGCCGGCTCGTACCTCGTCACGGGCTGGACGCCGTCCTTCGTCGTCCGCCCCGTCGACCAGGCCATCGTCAACCTGACGCCCGGGCCGATCGTGACCTTCATGATCGAGACCGTCGGTGACGCGGGTCACCTGATCCACATCGCCATGGCGTTCGCCGTCGTGATCGGGCTGTTCGGTGCGGTCGCGTTCGCCGGCCTCAGGCTTTCCGCGCGCACCGATCGGTCGCTGGCCGGCGCCGCGGCGACGGGCCTCGTCTCGTGGCTGCTCGCCGCCGCTCTGGCCGGAGGCCCGACGCAGGCGGTGGGCGCGGCGATCCCCGCGGCGGCGGTCGTCGCGGTCGGCGGGCTCCCCCCGCAGGCACCCGATCCGGCGTCCGGAGGCGACTCCCCCGTCGCGGAGCCGGCGGCGGGCGCCGTGGACGCGGTGCGGCGACGGACGCTCGGCGCCGTCGCGGGGGCGCTCGGGTTCGCCGCGGCGACGGTCGTCGGCCGGCGGTCGCTCGGGAGCGACGACGGGACGCTCGCCGACGCCCCGCGGTCCGAGGGCGCGGCCGAGCGGCTTCGGGAGCTCGAATCGGCCTCGCTGGCGGTCGAGAGCGACGAGCTCCTCGGGATGGCGAGCCCGATCGGCGAGTTCTACAACGTCGACATCGCGGAGTTCGACCCGGAGGTCGCCGCGACCGAGTGGTCGCTGACGTTCACCGGCGAGACCGGTGCCGAACGGACGGTCACGTTCGACGAGCTGATCGACCGCCCGGTCGAGCACCGCGCGGTGACGCTCCGGTGCGTCGGCGAGGACCTGAACGGGCGGAAGCTGGACAACGCCGTCTGGACGGGGACCCCGATCCGCCCGCTGCTCGAGTCCGTCGACCCGCAGGGGGACTGCGACTGCGCGATGCTGCGCGGCGAGGACGGCTACTACGTCCAGTTCCCGGTCGACGTGCTCGCCGAGGGGTTCCTCGCGTGGGGGATGAACGGGAAGGAGCTCCCGACGGGCCACGGCCACCCGGTCCGGGTCCTGATCCCGGGCCACTGGGGCGAGACGAACGTGAAGTGGCTCTCGGAGATCGAGCTGCTGAACGTCGAGGAAGACGGCTACTGGGAGGAGCGCGGCTGGGAGGGGACCGGCGAGGTGAAGACGGTCGCCAAGCTCTGGGACGAGGGGATCACGGAGCTCGACGACGGCCGGATCGAACTCGCCGGCCACGCGTACGCCGGAACGCGCGGGATCGAGCGGGTCGAGGTCTCGACCGACGGCGGCGGCTCGTGGAGCGACGCCGCCCTCTCCGACCCCCTCCCGGACGCCGACGTCTGGCGGCAGTGGCGCCACGTCTTCGACCCCGACGGGACGCACGAGGTCGTCGTCCGCGCGGTCGACGGCGAGGGGAACCGCCAGATCCGAGAGCGCTCCGACCCGTCGCCGACCGGGTCGTCAGGCTGGGTCCGCCGAACGGTCGGCTGACGCGTCGACCGCCGCGGGACTGCTCCCGGAGCGTCGTCCCGCGACGCTCACCGAACCACCGTCCCGCAACGCTCACCGGACCACCGTCCGGGTCGAAACGACTTTCATCACGTACCGGACACACCAGTACGTCAGATAGAGAAGGCCCTATCACCTACACCCGGCGTAAACGCCGGGGTTTGTCAGTGAACTCCCGGTCTACCCGCGTGATACGGTGGGCGTGAAATCGCCGCTCCCATTCACTGTTCCTGACTTCAGGGCAAGGTGATTGGTTGCCCCTCCGGAACCAGACTTACGCCGATTCCGGAGATACCGCGCTGCTATGTTTCGCGCTGCGTTGTAGTCGCTGTGTAGCTCTTTGCCGCACTTCTGACACACAAACTCATCGCCGTCGCGGTTATCCTCATGTGTGAACCCACACTCGGAATGACTACACTGCTGGCTTGTGTAGGCTGGATTCACCACTTCAACAGTGATTCCTTCAGCCTTCGCCTTGTAGGTTATCTTCCGCGATAGCTCTCGAAACGCCCACTGCTGGAACTTTGAGAGATCCGACATCCGCTCTCGGATATTCTCTAAGTCTTCCAGTACAATCGTCTCACACCCGTTGGCGACAGCCTCAGTAACTACCTCTTTCGACACATGGTGTAGATAGTTCTCGCTCCAATTGGCGAAGCGATCACCAATCGACTGGATTGTGAGATGGGCTGATCGCGTTCCGGTCTGTTGTAGGTTGCCGCGTCGGCGTTCGTATTCGCGGCGTTTGTGGTTCAATAGGTCTGCGTTACCGATGAACGCACCAGAGCTGGTCACAGCGAGATACCCGTCCACGTTGCGATCTACGCCAAGGACTGTTCGGCCCTCGGCTTCTTCCTGCGTGTCGTCACGTTCCTGCTTGACTGAGACGTGGAGGTAGTAGGTATCTGTCTGCTGGTCGTATCGAAGCTTCGCCCCCTGTTTGCCCCATTCGTCTGATTCCATGTACTCAGCCTGAATGGAATCGTCTGGATAGACGTATTCGGCTTTCACACGACCACTGCCGTAGGCGGCAAGCGTACAATACCCATCAAAATAGCTGATTGCACTGGTATTGTAAACGGTCGTGTTCGACGTGAACACCGGCTTGGAAACTTTCTCACCCTCTTTCATGCGCTCAACGACGCCACGAAGTGCATCGGCAGCATGGTTGACCGCAGCAACACAGAGGTCAGAGTGCAATCCGGTTTCATTTCGGATGTCGTCGTAGAGGTATGGTTGAAGCTGGGAGCGAGAGGTAATCACGTACCCGTCGTTGTTGCCCTCCCATCCTCGATCAGCGAACCGCTGGGCGGCGTTCCTGAAGGTATCCATTGTTTCCTTCAGGTCGTCCCGGCGGTCGTTGGGAACGGAGAGTTTCACGACAGCGGTACGTTGAAGCTCCATCTATACATCACATGTGGTGCTATGTATTTATATGAATTGGGAAGTTGATTAGCATAGTGTTTTGCGGTTGGGTGTTGCTCACGGCGCGATTCCCGCCCGCCCTGAACGGCAGGACTCCCTCGCTGTATTAGGTGGTACCTGTTCGTCGCGAGCCGCGGTGGCGCCAACAGGGTCCGGATCGTCCGGGAACTCCGCGCCCGCCCCCGGAACGCGAACGAACTCGCCGAGGAACTGGACGTCGACTACAACACGATCACACACCACCTCGAGATGCTGCAAGACCACGACGTCGTCGAGCCGAGCGACCACGACTACGGGAAGCTCTACTTCCTCACCGACCGCTTCGAGCGCCACGCGGACGCGTTCGAGGAGATCACGTCGGAGGTGGACGCCGGATGAACCCCGCGACGCCGACCGGGGTCGCCGTCCTGATCGCGGGCGTCAACAGCGCGATGCTGGCGGTGTTGGCCGCGGTGTGGCTCGACAACTACCGCGAGTTCGGGTCGACGCTCCTCCTGGGGCTGTTGGGGTTCAGCGCGGTCCTGCTGGTCGAGAACCTGGTCTCGGTGGCCTTCTTCCTCAGCAACATGCGGACGCTGTACGCGATGGACCCGCTGGTCGGTCGGGTCGTGCTCGGAATGAGCGTGCTCGAACTGCTCGCCGTCTCGCTGCTGACCTACGCGACGCTGCGGTGACCGGAGCGGTCCGACCCTCCGGGGCGGCGGCCGGACCGACTCACGCGAGCTGTTCGCCGACCAGCCGGTCCGCCTCGGCGAGGAACGCGTCGCGCTCGCCGATCGGGATCGTCGCGCCCGCGGCCACGTCGTGGCCGCCGCCGTCGCCGCCGACGGCCCGACTCGCCTCGCGCATCACCGCCGAGAGGTCGAGCCCGCGTCGCACGAGGGCGTGTGACCCCCGCGAGGACACCTTCAGCTCCGCGGCGCTCTCCTCCGCGAACGCGATCACCGGCTTCGAGCGGTCGAGGGCCGGCGACCCGATCGCCATCCCGGCGACGATGCCGACGATCGTCTCGCGGATGCGCGAGCCGGCGTCGAACCACTGGAGGTGCTCCTCGTCGGTGACGCCCTCGTTTTTTACCCACTGGAGCCCCTCGGAGAGGTTCCGTCGGTGGGTCCGGAGCAGGCGCCGCGCCTCGGCGAGCGCGTCGCCGCGGTCGCCGAGACACACCGCGAGCCCCACGTCGGCCCGCTCGTACCGGGCGGTGGCGTTGAGGAGGGTGGAGAACTCGCTGACGTCCCGCAGCTCGGTCCCGGGCTCCTCGTCGACGAGGGTGTAGGAGGTCCCGACGAGCGCTTCGATCCGGTCGGCGGGGACGCCGGAGGCGACGGCGCGGCGCATCAGCGCCGACGCGAGCACCTGGCGCTCCTCGCCGTCGAGGTCGACCCAGCGCCGCCACTCCCCGTCGCGCTTCACGTCGACGTCGAGGTCGGTCAGAAACGAGATCGCCCCCGCCTCGTCGTTCGAGATCCCCGGGATCGTCACGTCGGAGGCGTACTCCAGCAGCTTCGGGAGCGGGCGGGTCTGTCTCCCGTACAGGTCCAGGTCGGTGCGCGTCTCGACGACGCCGGCGTCCACGCCGTCGGCGACGACCGCCTCGTTGGCGCCGGCGAGCCCGCCGTCGGAGTCCTGCATGTCGCCGACGGCGCCGACGACCGCCAGTCCGGCCAGGTCGCGGTTGTCGCCGTCCGGCCCCTCCAGCGCCCGGGCGAGCACGTAGCTGGCGCCCGCGCCCGACAGCTCGCTCGCGCCGTCGAGCCCCTCCAGCAGGGGGTTGAGGTGGAACTCCGTGTCGCGGTCGGCCGGTTGGTGGTGGTCCGCGATGACGGGGACGAAGTCGCCGCGGGCCTCGTGCTCGGCGATGACGTCGAGCTGGCCGGAGCCGAAGTCGGTGAACAGCACCACGTCGAACTCGCGGGCGGCGATCCCCGCGACCGACTCGGCGTCGAGCTGCTTCTCGAAGACGACCTCGTGGTCGATCCCCGCCCGCCCGAGGGCCGTCGAGGCGATCGCGCCGCTGGTGAGCCCGTCGGCGTCGATGTGGGACGCGAGCAGCACGCGGTCCGCGGCGCGGAGCCGGTCGGCGCAGGCGCTCGCGCGTCCGGCGAGCTCCGGCACGGGTGGGTCGGCGACTGCCATTACCCCTCGTTGGCTCGCGATCGGGGATAAACTCACGCTTCGCCGGGTCGGTGGGAGACGGCCGGACTCGCGTCGCTCCCGCCGCGCCGACACAGGCGGAGGCATCACTTGCCGTAACTGATGGTTATAGATATCTTGAGATATATGCACTAGACACATGACACGTGGGTTCAACACCCGGAGTCTCCACGCCGGCGCCGAGGCCGACCCGGCGACCGGGTCGCGCGCGACCCCGATCCACCAGACGACCTCGTTCGTCTTCGACGACGCGGACACGGCGGCGGAGATGTACGCGCTCCGGGCGGAGGGCCACATCTACTCCCGGCTCTCCAACCCGACCGTGGGCGCCCTCGAAGACCGGCTCGCGGACCTCTCCGGCGGTTCGGACGCGGTCGCGACCGGCTCGGGGATGGCCGCCTTCGACGCGATAACGACCGTGCTCGCGAGCGCGGGCGACAACGTCGTCGCCAGCGCCGAGATGTACGGCGGTACGGCCGCGTACCTCACGAGCATCGCGGACCGCCGCGGGGTCGAGGCCCGCCTCGTCGACACGCTCGACTACGAGGCGTACGCGGACGCGATCGACGAGGACACCGCGTTCGTCCACGTGGAGACGATCGCGAACCCCTCGCTGGTCACGCC
Source organism: Halorubrum rutilum (assembly GCF_024494565.1). The sequence continues at coordinate 523,916 of NZ_JANHDN010000001.1, read as the reverse complement.
CGACTTCGAGCGGCTCGCCGAGATCGCCCACGAGCACGCCGTCCCGCTCGTCGTCGACAACACGTTCGCGACGCCGTACCTCTGTCGGCCGTTCGAGCACGGCGCCGACATCACCTGGGAGTCGACGACGAAGTGGATCACGGGCAACGGGACGACCGTCGGCGGCGTCGTCGTCGACGGCGGGCGGTTCCCGTGGGACCACCCCGACGCCGACTACGACGAGCTCGACGGCGAGTCGCCCGCCTTCCCCATCGACTTCGTCGAGCGGTTCGGCGACGCGGCGTTCGCGAACGTCGCCCGCCAGCGCGGGGTGCGCCCGACCGGCGGCCAGCAGTCCCCCTTCGACGCGTGGCAGACGATCCAGGGGCTCAACACCCTCCCGCTCCGGATGGAGCGCCACTGCGAGAACGCCCGGACCGTCGCCGAGTTCCTCCGCGACGACGACCGGGTCGACTGGGTGGCGTACCCCGGCTTCGAGGACCACCAGAGCCACGGCAACGCCGCCGAGTACCTCGACGGCTTCGGGGGGATGGTCACGTTCGGCGTCGACGGCGGCTACGAGGCCGCCAAGACGTTCTGCGAGTCGGTCGACCTGACGAGCTTCCTCGCGAACATCGGCGACGCGAAGACGCTCGTCATCCACCCGGCCTCGACCACCCACGCGCAGATGGACGAGACCCAGCAGCGGCTCGCCGGCGTCCACCCGGAGATGCTCCGGCTCTCCGTCGGGATCGAGGACGCCGACGACGTGATCGCCGACCTCGACCGCGGGCTGGCGGCGGGCGAGCGCGCCGCCGGAGGAGAGTGAGATGAGCACGACGCCCTCGGAGGCGGGGACCGTCTCGCTCGGCGAGTTCGTCTTCGAGTGCGGCCAGTCGGTCCCCGACCTGGAGGTCGCCTACGAGACGCACGGCGAGTTCGACGGCGACAACGTCGTGCTCGTCTGCCACGCGCTCACCGGGAGCCAGAACGTCGCGCGCTCGCCCTCGCCCGAACGGGACGCCGGACAGGCCGGGCAGGCCCGCGCCTGGTGGGACGACATCGTCGGCCCGGGGAAGGCGATCGACACGACGGAGTACTTCGTCGTCTGCGCGAACGTCCCCGGCTCCTGTTACGGCACGACCGGCCCGGCGAGCGAGCGCCCCGCCGACCTCGACCTCCCCGACGAGCCCGACCACGACCGGTGGGGGACCGCCTTCCCGCCGGTGCAGGTTGAGGACTGGGCGCGCGCCCAGCGGCGCCTGCTCGACCAGCTCGGCGTGGGGCGGCTGCGCGCCGTCGTCGGCGGCAGCGTCGGCGGCATGAACGTCTTGGAGTGGGCGAAGCGCTACCCGGACGACGTCGACCGGATCGTCCCCATCGCGACCGCCGGACGGCTCGACGCCCAGTGCCTCGCGCTCGACGCGGTCGCCCGCCGCGCGATCCGCGCGGACCCCCACTGGAACGGCGGGCACTACTACGGTGAGGACCGCCCCGCGCCCCGCGAGGGGCTCGCCCTGGCCCGCCAGATCGGCCACATCATGTACCTCTCGAAGGCGTCGATGGAGCGCAAGTTCGGCCGGCGCTCCGCGGGCCGCGACTCGCTGACGCGCGAGGAGGGCGACCTCGGGCTGCCGCCGGAGCCGACGGCGGCCTTCTTCCCGTACCGGGAGGTGGAGTCGTACCTCGACTACCAGGCCGAGGGGTTCAGCGAGCGCTTCGACGCGAACAGTTACCTCTACCTCACGCGCGCGATGGACGAGTACGACCTCTCCGCGGGCCACGGCACCGACGCCGACGCGCTCGCCGCCTTCGAGGGCGAGGCGCTCCTGCTGAGCTTCACCGCCGACTGGCACTTCACCGTCGAGCAGTCGGCGTCGCTCGCGACCGCCTTCCGCGAGCGCGACGTCCCCGTCGCCCACCACGTGATCGACTCCGACCACGGCCACGACGCGTTCCTCGTCGAGCCCGAACACGTCGGCCCGCCGCTCCGCGACTTCCTCGCCGAGGGGGTCGAGGGGCGGGCCGTCTCCGACGACGGCGGCGCGGGCGAGGAGTCCGCGCGGCCCGAGTCGGACCACGCGCCGGTGCACGCGAGCCTCTTCCGTGGATAGCGGACTCTTTTAATTACTATCGTGCGGTCGGCGCGCGCCTCCGAGCGCCCACAGGGCGCGAGGAGCGCCGCGCGAGGGAGTCGGGCGGCCGGAGCAACGCGGAGGCCGCCCGACGAGGCTGGGGAGGTGTGAGGTTGCGGTGCTGTGCGGGCGGGTGGGACTCGAAGGGGCAGCCGCGAGGACGGTGCAGGGGACGCAAGCACCGCAACGAGGGAGCGAACGAAGTGAGCGACAGAGTGAGGAGCGCAGCGAGCGTGCACCGTCCTCGCGGCTGGGGATTTGGGAGCGTTCGCCCATGGTCTCACAGCAGATACGCCGAAGCGAGCGGCTGGGGATTTGGGAGCGTTCACCCACGATCTATCAATAACCGGTTATAAACGAGCGCCCGAGCTCCGGACGCGTTCCTCACGCCGCCGATCCCTCACTATCAATCATGCGAATGTTCATAGTTCTCGAATCCGTGGTGTGTGAGGTATGCCAGGTGGACACGCGCAGACGCTCCGACCGTTCCTGTGGCGCGCCGAACGACTGTACCCCGACACCGAGATCGTCTCCCGGACGCACGAGGGACGGACGCGACACACCTACGCCGAGTACGCCGATCGCACGGCGCGGCTCGCGAACGCCCTGGACGAGCACGGGATCGAGCGGGGCGACCGGGTCGCGACGTTCTGCTGGAACCACACCCGGCACTTCGAGACGTACTTCGGCGTCCCGAGCAGCGGCGCGCAGCTCCACACGATCAACCCGCTCCTGCCGGACGAGCACGTCCGGTACATCGTCGACGACGCGGACGACGAGATCGTCTTCGTCGACCCGTCGCTCGCGGGGAAACTCGCGGGCGCGGCCGAGGGCGCCGAGGAGTTCGCCGACGTGGACTTCGTCGTCATGGGCTCGACCGAGATCGACGCGCTCGACGCCACGCCGTACGAGGAGTTCGTCGCGGACCAGCCGACCGAGTACGACTGGCCCGACCTCGACGGGGACCGGCCCGCCGGCCTCTGTTACACCTCGGGGACGACGGGGAAGCCGAAGGGCGTCGAGTACACGCAGTCGATGCTGTGGAGCCACACGATGGCCTCGCAGACGCCGCAGGGGATCCCGATGGAGGACTCCGACGTGGTGATGCCGGTCGTCCCCATGTTCCACGTCAACGCGTGGGGGATGCCGTTCACCGCGACCGCGGCGGGCGCGAAGCACGTCTACCCCGGCCCGTCGCCGGACCCGGCCGACCTCGCGGCGCTGATCGAGGAGGAGGGCGTGACGGTCTCGGCGGGCGTCCCGACGGTGTGGCTCGGCCTCCGCGAGTACATCGAGGGGGGCAACGAGGTCGACCTCTCGACGCTCGACACCGTGATCGTCGGCGGCGCGGCCGCCCCGCGGTCGCTGATCGAGTGGTACGACGACCGGGGCGTCGAGCTGCTCCACGCGTGGGGGATGACGGAGCTGTCGCCGATCGGCACCGTCTCGCACCTCACGAGCGACCTGCGCGACGCCGACTACGAGACGCGGGTCGACAAGCGGTCGAAGCAGGGGCTCGTCGTCCCCGGCCTTGAGTTCGAGGTCATCGACGAGGACGGCGAGGCGGTCCCCTGGAACGGCGAGGAGTTCGGCGAGCTGCGGATCCGCGGCCCGTGGGTCACGAAGGAGTACTTCGCGCGCCCCGAGGCCAGCGAGGCGGAGTTCGTCGACGGCTGGCTGAAGACCGGCGACGTGGTCACCGTCGACGAGGACGGCTACCTCGAGCTCGTCGACCGGACGAAGGACGTGATCAAGTCGGGCGGCGAGTGGATCTCCAGCGTCGAGTTAGAGAACGCGATCATGGCGTACGACGGCGTGAGCGAGGCGACCGTCGTCGGCGTCCCCCACGAGCGCTGGCAGGAGCGGCCGGTCGCGTTCGTCGTCGCGGCGGACGGCGTCGACCGCGAGGCCTTAGTCGAGGAGATCGAGGCCGGCCTCCGCGAGGAGTACCCGAAGTGGTGGGTGCCGGACGCGGTGGAGTTCATCGACGAGGTCCCGAAGACCGCCACCGGGAAGTTCTCGAAGAAGGACCTCCGGGAGCGGTACGCCGACCGGTCGCTCGTCGAGGGGTCGGTGCCGGAGGAGGACGCGCCCGAGGGGAAGTAAGGCCGGCTCCGCCGCGTTTTCCACGCTTCAATCGTCGCGGTCGCCGACGATCCACTTGTGCGAGTAGCTCTCGCCGCACGCGCAGCGGGCGTACGCGTGGACCACGTCGCCCTCGGCGTAGAGCCCGCCGACCTCCTCGTTCTGCGCCTCCGCGAACGCGAAGACGAAGCTGACGGCGTGGCCGTCGGGGTCCCCGCCCGCGTCGTCCGCGAACGGACACTCCCCGCCGTCGAGCGAGCGGGCGATCTCGCCTTCGGCGCCCATCGCCGTCTTCGCGAACTCCATCGCGCCCATCCCCGTGCCGGCCTCGAACGCCGACCGGCCGGTCTCGCCGTCGAGGATCAGCCGGACGCCGCCGTCCGTCTCGGTCCCGACGTTCCGGAGCCGGGAGTCGTCGTCGAGGTACGCGTCGTTCAGGTAGAAGACGACGTCGTCGAGCCGCTCGCCGGCGAGGAACGCGTCGAGTTTGCTCATACCGGTCGGACGCGCGTGAACCCTAAAAGGCGTGCGAGTCGCGGTCGGATCCCCCGGATCCCGGTGCTCGCGACCCCCGACCGGCGCCGAACCGATGACAGATCGTGTGGAATCGGAGAAACTGTTAAGACGTACCACGGAGATCCGTCCCCTGATGAGCGCGCAGACACCATCCGGAGACCGGCTCGCGGAGTGGGCGGAGCTGGTCGACGAGGACGTGCCCGAGGAGCACCGAGAGGAGCGTTCCGCCGAGCGATAACTTTCACCCCGCTTCGCGAAGGCTTTAGGCCGACGGCGGCGAAGCCCCGCCGATGGCGACAGAGGCCGCCGGCATCGACAGACCCCTGCTCGTCGACGACTTCCTCCAGGAGCGCCGCTACCAGCTCCAGCTCGCGGAGTCCGCGGCCCGCGACCACACCCTCGTCTGCCTCCCGACCGGCCTCGGCAAGACCACGGTCAGCCTGCTCGTCACCGCCGAGCGCCTCCGCGAGGTCGGCGGGAGGGCGCTCTTTTTAGCCCCCACCAAACCCCTCGTCCAGCAGCACGCCGACTTCTACCGCGAGGCGCTGCAGATTCCGGACGACGAGATCGTCGTCTTCACCGGCGACGTGAAGCCGGACGACCGCGCGGCGCTCTGGGACGACGCCCGGATCGTGATCGCGACCCCGCAGGTCGTCGAGAACGACCTCGTCGGCAACCGGATCTCGCTGCGCGACGTGACCCACCTCACCTTCGACGAGTGCCACCGCGCGACCGGCGACTACGCGTACGTCTACATCGCCGAGCGCTACCACGCCGACGCGGCCGACCCGCTCGTCACCGGGATGTCGGCCTCGCCCGGCGGCGACACCGAGGAGATCGAGACGGTCTGCGAGAACCTCGGGCTCTCGAACGTGGAGGTGATGACCGAGGAGGACGCCGACGTCGACGAGTACACCCACGACACCGACGTCCAGTGGGAGCAGGTGACGCTCCCCGACGAGGTCCTGGAGATCCGCGACGCGCTCAACGAGGTGATCACCGACCGGTTGGAGAAGCTCAAGTCGCTCGGCGTGACGAACACGACGAACCCCGACCTCTCGCAGAAGGACCTGAACAAGATGCGGGGGAAGCTGAAGAAAATGATGGACAACGACCAGTCGGACGGGTACAAGGGAATGTCCACCCACGCCGAGGTGATGAAGCTCCGGCGCGCGACCGAGCTGGTCGAGACGCAGTCGGTCGAGTCCGTCCGGCGGTACTTCGAGCGCCAGCGCGAGGCCGCCCGCTCGTCGGGCGCCTCGAAGGCGAGCCAGCGCATGGTCGCCGACCCCAAGGTGCGCGAGGCGATGCGGAAGGCGGAGTCGTTCGACGGGCTCCACCCGAAGTTCTCGAAGGCGCGGATCCTCCTCGCCGAGACCCTCGGCATCAACGAGGGCGAGCGAGCCATCCTCTTCACCGAGTCCCGCGACACCGCCGAGGCGCTCGTGGAGTTCCTCTCCGCCAGCTTCGACGTCCGAAAGTTCGTCGGCCAGGGCGACAAGGAGGGCTCCGACGGGATGAGCCAGACGGAGCAGCAGGAGACGCTCGACGAGTTCAAGGCGGGCGAGTTCGAGGTGCTCGTCTCCACCTCCGTCGCGGAGGAGGGGCTCGACGTCCCCGAGGTCGACCTCGTCTGCTTCTACGAGCCGGTCCCGACCGCGATCCGCTCGATCCAGCGCAAGGGCCGGACCGGTCGGCAGGCCGAGGGGAAGGTGGTCGTCCTCATGGCCGAGGACACCCGCGACGAGGCGTTCTTCTGGATCTCGCGGCGCCGCGAGAAGGAGATGGCCAGCCAGCTCGCCGAGCTGAAGGAGGCCACCGACGACATCGAGGAGACGGTCGGCGACGACGGGCAGGCCGGCCTCGACGCGTTCAGTGGGGGATCCGGGACCGAGGGCGACGCGAACGTCGACGCCGGCCCGGCTGAGAACGCCGACAGCGACGACGATGGCGACGACGCCGCCGGCGGCGACGACGCCGGCCTCACCAACTTCGCCGAGGAAGCGCGGGCCGGCGAGGAGAGCGCCGACGAGGAAACGGAAGCCGACGACGGCGTCGTCGCCACTGCCGGCGTCGACGAGGGCGTCGAGGTCGTCGTCGACCAGCGCGAGCTCGACTCCTCCATCGCGAAGGACCTCTCGACGCGCGACGGGCTCGTCACCCGGCTTGAGACGCTCGCGGTCGGCGACTACGTGCTCTCCGACCGCGTCGCCGTCGAGCGCAAGTCGGCGGCCGACTTCGTCGACTCGATGCTCGACGCCGACCGGTCGATGTTCGAGCAGGTCGGCGAGCTCTCGCGGGCGTACGCCCGCCCGGTGATGGTCGTCGAGGGGACGAACCTCTACGGCCAGCGCGACATCGACCCCAACGCGATCCGGGGCGCGCTCGCGTCGCTCGCGGTCGACTTCGACGTGAGCGTGCTCCGCACCGAGGGCGAGGACGACACCACCGAACTGCTCGCGACGATCGCCAAGCGGGAGCAGGAGACGCGCGACCGCGAGGTGAGCGTCCACGGCGAGAAGACGACGAAGACCCGCGCGGAACAGCAGGAGTACGTCGTCTCCGCCATCGCCGATATCGGCCCCGTCACGGCCCGGACCCTGCTGGAGCACTTCGGCACCGTCGAGGCCGTGATGACCGCGCCCGAGGACGACCTCCTGGAGGTCGAGGGCGTGGGGCCGGTGACCGCGGAGCGCATCCGCGAGGTCGTCGGCAACGAGTACGAGTAGTCGGGCGCTCCGGGGCCGTGAACGCGACTGCCGCTCAGTCGAACCCGCTCACCAGCGTCACCACCCACTGCCCGAGGTCGTACTCCGACCGGACCTCGACGCGCGTCACCCACTTCACCCACTGGAATCCCCGCCGGTCGGGCGCGACGAGCCGCGCCGGCGCGCCGTGGCCGTGGCTCAGGCGCTCGCCGCCGACGTGCGTCGCGAGCAGCGCCTCCTCGGCCTCCTCGATCGGGAGACTCCAGCGGTAGCCCGTGACCGACGTGAACCGGACGTAGGCCGCGTCGTCATCGATTTCACCGGCCCCGTCCAGCAGGTCGCCGACGCGGATCCCGCCCCACTCCTGGACCGTGTACCAGCCGCTCGTACAGTCGAGCAGCGCCTCGGTCTCGTGGCCCGCCGCCAGCTCGTCGGCGTCGAGTTCGACCGGGTCGCTCACGAGCCCGTCGACCGTCAGCCGGTACGCGTCTCGGTCGATCGGGTCCGGGTCGTCGGCGACCCACGAGGTGATCGGAAACGCCCCGTTCCCGTCGCCCTCGCGGGGCTGAGAGCCGGTGAATCGCCGGTCCGCGCCGGCGGTGTCGAGCAGGTCGTTGAGCCCCTGCTGGAGCCGGTACGTCGCGCCGCCGGCCGCCAGCAGCGCGAAGTAGCGGACCGCGGTCCGACGGCGCTCGAAGTCGACCCGGCGCGGGAGCCGGAACCGGGTCGTCGCGTGCGCGGCCACGAGCGGGAGCAGGAGCAGTCCGAAGCCGACGTGGACCGAGAGGAGCGTCCAGTAGGAGAGCCGCACGTCGAGCCCGAACACCCAGACGATTCCGGTCGAGAGCGCGCCGAGCGCGGCGACGAGCGTCAGGACCGACAGGGCCGTCGACCGCCGCCACAGGGTCGGGTCGGTGAGACGGCGCCGGACGCGCGCGAGCTTCCACGCGAGCAGGGCGACGATCGAGAGCCCGAGCGCGCGGTGGAGCCAGAAGATCGGCCACCCCTCCGGGACGCCGACGGTGAACGAGACGAGCCCGGTGCCGACCTCGGCGGTCACGAACGCGAACAGCGACCAGTCGACCGCGCGGGGCGGGGGCTCCAGGCGGTCGAGCGCGGTCCGGAGCCGGTCCGTCGCAGCCATCTACGCGTGGTACGTGCTACCGAGACAAAAGGCTACAGCTCGCGGGGGCCGCCGCCCTCGCTACAGCTCGTACGTCTCGCCGTCGACCGCGAGCGGCTCCGCGAACGCCTCGTCCGGCGGGTAGTAGTGCGCGACGTGGACGAGCCGGGTCCGGGCGGCGCCCAGCTCGTCGGCGAGCGCGAGCGCCCCCTCCCGGGTCATGTGCTTCGTCCCGAAGGTGCGGGGGACGCCGTCGGGCCCCTCGTGGCGCCCGCCGATCGGGTGGTGCCCGCAGAGCGCCGCGGGGACGATGGCGTCGGCCAGCAGGAGGTCGGCGCCGGCGAGCGCCTCGCGGGAGCGCTCGGGCACGTCGTAGCTCGTGTCGCCCGTGAGCGCGAGCGTCCCGCCGGTCTCCGGGTCCTCGACGACGACGCCGTAACAGAGGAGGGGCGGGTGGTCGACGGGGACGAACCGGACCTCGAAGCCGCACGTCTCGAACGGCTCGAACGGCTCGCGGGCGTGCACCCCGATCCGGTCCTCCAGGTAGTCGTACTTGTCGCGGATCGTCTCGGCGACGCTCTCGTCGGTGGCGGGGTCGGTCTCGTTCGGTGCGTGGACCGGGAGCCCGTCGACCAGCCGGTAGACGTTGCCGAGGCCGTCGAGGTGGTCGAAGTGGATGTGCGTCACGAGCCCGGCGTCGGGCAGCGACACGTCGTTATCGAGGAACTGGCTCCGGAAGTCGGGGCTGAAGTCGACGAGCAGCGACTCGCCGGTGCGCTCGTTGGCGACGTGGACGGAGAACCGCGAGCGCGACACCCCGCGCTCGCGCGCCGCGGCGCAGGTGTCGCAGTCGCAGCCGACCGTCGGCGTCCCGGTCGTGTCGCCGGTGCCGAGGAGCGTGACCCGCATCTCGCTTCCGTCTCGACGACCCACCGACTTAGCGTCCGCGGTCGACCCGGCGGAGGGGGCGACTGCGATCGACCCGGCGGAGCAGCGCCGGCGTCACCTCCCGCCTCGATTTATCGGGAAACAAGGCGAATACCCTGAGGCTTGACCTCGAGGATGAGGCCGACAACTCGTGATACAAACCATTAAGTCGACATATCAATACTCAGGAGACAGCGATGGAATACAGTCACCGCTACCACGCCTACCCGACAGAAGAAGTAGCGGAAGGACTGCAACGCCATCTCAACGTTCATCGCCAACTCTACAATCACGTCCGATGGGACTACACGAACAGTCCCGAAGACGACAAACCGAGTGAGTACGACCAAAACAACAAACTCCCTGAGTGGAAGCGCAAATGGTCTGTGTTCGCGGAATTGCACTCGAAGGCCGCGCAAGCTACAGTCGCACGTTTCCACCGTAATCTCTCGAACCTTCGCAAAAAGAAAGAGAAGGGTTACAACGTTGGTCGGCTCAAACGGCAATCACCAACCGACTACCGGAGCGTGACGTACAATCAGTCCGGCTTCGACCTCGATGAAAAGAGGGGCCGCGAAAGGTATGCTTACGTCCGCTTCAGTAAAATCGGGTGGGTGAAAATCCGTTACCACCGCCCGATTCCCGATAACGCCACCGTCAAGGAGGTCACGTTCAAGAAGGAGACGACTGGCGAGTGGTTCGTCTCTTTTGGTCTCGAAACCAACGAGGCCGACCTGCCTGAGAAATCGGATGTGGAATCTCTTGGCGCGGCCAACAGTGTGGGTATCGACCTGGGCATCCTCAATTACATCCACACATCAGACGGGACGACTGTGGACTGGCTTGACCTCGAAGACAAGTATGAGCGTCTTCGCCGCGAACAACGCAAGTTGTCTCGCAGGGAGAAAGGGTCAAACAACTACGAGAAACAACGCTATGAAGTGGCAAAAATCAAGCGCCATATTCGTCGGAAGGTACTTGACTACCAGCACAAACTCACGATGTGGCTCGTCCGTGAGTACGACGCTGTGTTCGTTGAGGACTTGGACGTAAAGGGAATGCTTGAGAAGTCGCACAACGCCCGGAACAAGCAGGATGCGGCGTGGCGGCAGTTCATTACACTGCTTGAATACAAGGCTGAGTTGTACGGTACTCACGTCGTTCAAGTCGAAGCCCGAGGAACAACAAAAGAGTGCGCTCGGTGTGGTGTGGAAACATCGAAACCTATCTGGGTTCGGGAACACTCCTGTCCGTCGTGTGGTTTCGAGTGTGACCGTGATGCGAACGCAGCGATGAACGTCCTGCAACGCGGATTTTCTGAGTTAGGGCTGGGATGGCCCGAAGATACGCCTGTGGAGACTGCGCTCCCTACGGACATCCATTCGGTGTCTGCAAAGCGCGTCGTGGAAACAGGAAGCCTCCGGGCTTGACCCCGAGGCAATTCATAAGCGCGTCAGGGCCGACCCTCCGGTATGCACGACGCCAGCGAACTCGTCCTCGCGCGGCTCCCCTCGGGCGTCCCGGTCCGGACGACCGTCCACGTCTACGGCGAGGGGCGCCTCACGGCGGGGCCGGACGGCCCCGAGCTCGATATCCCGGCCGACGGCGGCCCCGTGGTCTACGCGCAGGCCGCCCAACACGGCCGCGAGGTGAACGGGACCGCGGTCCTCCGGCGGCTCCATGAGCGGCTGACCGGCGGGGACCCGACGACCGCGGACGCGAACGACCTCGACGGCACCCTCGTGACCGTCCCCGTCGCCGACCCGCTCACGTTCGACCGGGTCTCGTACACGACGCCGGAGTCGCTCGACGCGACCCGGTCGAACATGAACCGCTGCTGGCCCGGCGACGACGAGGGGACGCTCCACGAGCGCATGGCGGCCCGGCTCTGGGCGTTCGCGGGCGCGGCGGACGCGATCGTCGACCTCCACACCGGGTCGCTGGCGATGCTCACCCACGCCGTCTACATGCGCGGCGACGAGGCGTGCCGGTCGCTCGCGGAGGCGTTCGGGACCGACCTCCTGCTCGCGGAGGCCGCGGGCGACGAGGCGGACGCCGAGTGGAGCGAGCGCGGCTTCGCGGGCAAGCTCCGCGTCGTCGCCACCAGAGAGGGGATCCCGACGGTCACGCCGGAGCTCGCGCACAGCCGCGAGGTCGTCCCCGAGGCCGTCGAGGTCGGACTAAAAGGGGCCCTCGGTGTCCTCCGTCGGGAGGGGCTGCTCCCCGGCGAGCCCGAGCCGTGGGACGGCACCGTCGCGCGGAACCACCTCGGGCGCGTGAACGCCGCCGAGTCGGGGCTGTTCACGCCGGCGCGCGACCTCGACGTCGGCGACGACGTGGTCGAGGGGGAGCGGCTCGGCGTCGTTCACGACCCGGCGACGTTCGAGCCGCTGCAGACCGCGACGGCCGACCGCGACGGGGTCGTCTACTCGGTCGCCCGCGAGGCGACGGTCACCGCGGGCGCGACGCTCGTCGGCGTCGCGGAGCGGCTGGCGGAGTAGGAGCCGGATCGCGGGGCGTCGACCGGCCGGCGCGGCTCAGGGCTGTCGCACGCGGATCTGCCCGTTCGCGTCGACCGTGACGAACAGGCGGCTGCGCACCTCGCGGCCGTGGACCGCGTCGCCGGCGCGGTCGCCGATCGTCTTCATCAGGTCCGGCGCGGTCTGGTTCACCTTCACGCCCGCCTCGTCGCAGGCGTCGTAGACGCGCTTCGGGGCGTCGTACAGGTCCGTGCCGGCCTCGATCTCCACGCGGACCGGCGCGGCGAGCGCCTCCGCGAACGCGACCGTCTCCCGGGCCCGCTCGACGTTGTCGCGGGCGCTCGCCTCGACGCTGGAGACGTTCGCGCGCGACGTGCCGAGCCGCTCGGCGATGTCGGACTGCCGGAGCCCCCGCTCGCGCAGCGCGAGCACCTCCGCCTGTCGGTCGGTGAGGACGCTCTCGTCGGCGTCGAACCCGGCCCGTTCCAGCAGCGCGGCGGCGTCGACGTCCCCGACGTCGTCGACCGCGTCGGACGGACCGTCGTCTGCGACCATACTCCCGACGAGGGGACGCTCGGTCAAAAAACGGCGGTTTCGGCGACCCGGGCCGAAGGGTTCGGTCGGCCGGCCCGAAACCGGTCGATCGGCGGCGTCCGGACTGTCCGTGGGGCGGGGCCACCCCGGGACGCGCTCACTTGCCCCAGAAGTTCTCGCGGCTGCCGAGCCGTTCGCGGTCCGGGCGGTCGCGGCGTCGGTCGCCCTCGTCGTCCGCCTCGGCGTCGTCGCCCTCGGCGCCCGCTTCGGCGTCGTCCTCGTCGCCCTCCTCGTCCGGGTCCTCGGGGAGGCGCTCGACGACGTCCTGTGCGGTCGCGTGGCTCGACTTCACGCGGTGGATCCGCACCTCCGCGCGCGCCGGCGGGAGGAGCCCGTCGACGAGGACGATGAAGCCGTCGTCGGTGCGGCCGACGCCCGCGCCGCTCTCGTGGATGTCGTCGACCTCGACGACGACCTCCTCGCCGGGCTGGACCGGCTGCTGTTTCAGCTCGTAGATGGGCATGTCGTAGTGGTTACACCACTCCGCGCCGCCCTTGTTGCCGTAGTGTTGACACCCCATCCCCTCGATTCGTTCGTCGAAACTGGGGCAGTCGTCGGCGAGTGGACAGTCCGCCATACCGTAGGAGAGACCGGCCGCCGTTGTAAACGTTTTCGACTGGCGGGGGTGGAAAATCCGGTGTCTCGGCGCCTCATCCGGCTGAACGGCGGCCGTTCCGTTACGCCGTCACCGCTCGGGAGCGGACCGGCTCACAGGAACTCGCGGACCTCCGAGTACCACATGTCGTGGTGGTCGACCGCGCCGACCGCGTCGGCCACGTCGACCGCGATCGCGTGCCAGCAGCGCTCGGAGGGGTCCTCGGCGTCGAGGTTGTACGTCGCGTCCGCGCAGGTGCACTCGCCCTCCTCGACGACGTACTCGTCGTCGTGGCCGACGACGACGGTGAAATCGCGGTAGCGCTTCACGCGGCCCTCCCCGACCGCCTCGATCGCGCGCTGCCCGCGGTCGCCGTGCTCGTCGACGATCGCGGCGGCGATCGGGCCGGTGAGCTCCCCGGCCTCCGCGATCGCCGCCCGCCAGTCGTCGACCGGCTCCATGCGGCCACGTTCTCGGGCGTTCGGTTAAACAGCGTCGGTCAGATCGGGAGCGTCCCTCGACGCGTGGTTTCAAGCCGCCGGCCCGCCTCTCCTCGCCATGGCCGAGACGTGTCCGCACCTGGCGTACCGCGAGAAGGGCGACGGGAGGTCGTTCGACACCGCCCGCGCGTTCTGCACCGTGACGGAGTCGTTCGTCCAGCCGATGCGCGCCGACGTCTGTAACGCGCGGTACGGGCTCGACCCCGCGACGGACTGCGAGTTCTACGTCGAGCCGGAACCGACCGAAGGCGAGGGCGAGGGCGAGACCCCCGACGCCGACCGATGACCTACTCCGACTACCTCGACGGGAAGCCCGCGATCGTCACCGCGGCGCTCACCGGCGGCGTCCACGGCAAGGAGGCGCACCCGGGCCTCCCGGAGACCCCCGAGGAGATCGCGTCGGCCGCGGCCGCCTGCGAGGAGGCCGGCGCCAGCGTGCTCCATCTCCACGCGCGCCGCGAGAACGGGGAGCGCGCCTTCTCGGCCGAGCGGTTTCAGGCGGTCACTGACGCGGTCCGAGAAGCCACCGACGACGCCGTCCTCCAACACTCGACCGGCGGGACCGCGGCCCCGGACGACCTCCGACACGAGCCGCTCCGGACCGACCCCCCGCCCGAGATGGCGTCGCTCGACATGGGGCCGCTCAACCGCTACGACCGGCTCACCTCGGAGAACACGCGCGAACTCGTCTCGTCGCTCCACGACGAGATGAGAGACCGGGGGATCAAGCCCGAGCTGGAGGTGTTCAACGACGGCCACCTCAACGAGTCGCTGGCGATCCTCGACGAGCTCGACGAGCCGCCGTACCTCAACTTCCTGTTCGGCGGCGGGACCACGTCGCCGCCGCACCCCCGGAACCTGATCAACCGCGTCGAAGCGCTGCCTGCGGGCGTGGAGTTCAACGTGATCGGGTTCGGGCCCCACCAGCTCCCGATGACGACCCAGTCGCTGCTGCTCGGCGGGCACGTCCGCGTCGGCTTAGAGGACAACCGGTACTACGAGAAGGGCGAGCTGGCGACGAACGAGGAACTGGTGGCGCGCGCGGCGCGGCTCGCCGAGGAGCTGGGGCGGCCCGTGGCGACGCCCGAGCAGACGCGGGAGCTGTTGGGACTGCGGGGGCGATAACGGGAGTGCGCGTCGGGACCTTCGACAGCGAGATGATACTTAAACGGAGCGAGCGACGGCGACGACTGTTTATAAACGATCAACGCGGGGCGGTGGCGTGCGCCTCCGGGTGGCCGCCGAAGGCGGCCGCGAGGCGCACGCGCGAGGGACGCCGCGAGCGACGTGGGCGACCGAAGGGAGTCCCGAGCGAGCGGCGAGGCTGGGGAGGTGTGAGGCGCGGTTGCGGTGCTGTAAGGGGTCGGACTCAAAGGGGCAGCCGCGAGGCGGGGGCAGGCGACGTAAGCACCGCAGGGCGGGAGCGAGTGAAACGAGCGACCGACCGAGGAGCGCAGCGAGCGTGCGCCCGCCTCGCAGCTGGGGCTTTGGAGGTATTCACCGACGATCCGGGATCAACCGCGTACAGCCGAGCGGCTGGGGCTTTGGCGGCGTTCTCCGTCACTCCGCTGCCAGCAAGCACGTACAACTGAGGGGCTGGGAATTTAGCGGTGTTCGTCGTCGATCTTCGACCGAAACGGCCGGTCGACGAAGCGTTCGAACGATTCCATATCTCCGCCTCTGAAACACCTATCTGGGATTAATAAGCGGTGAGAGACGGAAATGGAACATGGAAAAGCATCCGCAACCGCAACGGGGGACGAACGGAGCCGTGATCTGGCACCGGGTCGGAGCATTCCTTATCGACTCGATCCTCATGGGGCTACTCTGGGTTCCCGTTATACTCGCCGGGGCGACCCCCGGCGATATCGGTCTCCTCGCGCTGACGTTCACGGGGCTGGCTGCAACACTCGTCTACGGGTTTCTACTTGAGGGGCTGTACGGCTACACGCCGGGGAAATACCTGCTCGGATTGGTCGTCGTCAAGTCCGACGGTTCGAACTGTACGATTGGCGCGTCAGTACTACGGAACCTGTTGTGGATCGTCGACGCACTCCCGACGTTCAACCTCGTCGCAATGGTGTCGATATTGCTTACTGACGACAATCAGCGGGTCGGCGACCTCGTTGCAGATACGGTCGTCGTCAAGCAACAGTGATCGGAGCGGATCATCTCTGTTCGCCCCGTACCGACCGGCGAAGGGGCGGAGTGCGTCACTGACTGCGCGTTTCAACGACGCCTCATGAACGGTTAAGCCCCGGATCTGCTCACCCCAGAATCGTCGACCAGTTATAAACAACCGCGTCCGGAAACCGCTCGATCCTACTCCAGCACGATCAGCACGTCGCCCATGTCGACGCTGTCGCCCTCGCCGACGTGGACGCTCGCGACGGTGCCGCCGCGCTCGGCGACCACGTCGTTCTCCATCTTCATCGCTTCGAGGACGCAGACCACGTCGCCGGCGGCGACCTCGTCGCCCTCGGCGACGTCGACCGAGAGGATCGTCCCCTGCATCTCGGCCTCGATGGCCTCGCCGCCCTCCGCGACGTCGACGCCGTCGTCGCCGCCGTCGTCGGACGTCGCCTGCGGCGGGCGCTGCTGACCGCCCCCGCCGCCCCCGCCGGCGCCCTCCGGCACCCGGATCGCGGGCGCGCCGCGCTCCTCTAACTCGACGTCGAAGCGCTTCCCGTTCACCTCGACGGTGAACTCGCGCTCGGTCACCTCCTCGCCCTCGTCGTCGCCGTCGCCCGACGACGATTCGGTCCCCCACTTCGCCTGCGCCTCGGCGACCAGCTCCCGGTCGAGCTCCTCGTCGAGGTACTTCGTGGTGTGCGTCCCGTCGACGAAGCGCTCGTCGTCGAGCATGAGGCGGTGGAACGGGACGATCGTGACGACGCCCGTCAGGTCGTACTCCGCGAGCGCGCGCTTCGAGCGCGCGAGACACTCCTCGCGGTCCGGGGCCCACACGATCAGCTTCGCGATCATCGAGTCGTAGTCGGTGACTAAGTCGTCGCCCTGCCGGAGCGCGTCGTCGACGCGCACGCCGATCCCGCCCGGCGGGTCGTACGTCTCCAGCGACCCCTCGTTGGCGGGCTGGAACTCCTCGGCGGCGTTCTCGGCGTTGATCCGGAACTCGATCGCGTGCCCCTCCAGCTCGACGTCGTCCTGCGAGACGGAGAGGCCCTCGCCGGCCGCGACCCGGAGCTGCTCCTTGACGATGTCGATCCCCGTCAGCTCCTCGGTGACGGTGTGTTCGACCTGGATCCGCGTGTTCACTTCGAGGAAGTAGAACGGGGTGTCCGGCCCGAGCGGCTCCGACGGGTCGCGCTCCACGTCCTCCTCGACGAGGAACTCCACGGTGCCGGCGTTGGTGTAGTCGGCGGCGGCGACGCCGCGGCGGGCGGCCGCGCCGATCCGCTCGCGCAGCTCGTCCGAGAGCGCCGGCGAGGGTCCCTCCTCGATCACCTTCTGGTGCCGGCGCTGGAGCGAGCAGTCGCGCTCGCCGAGGTGGACCACGTCGCTCTCGGTCACCGAGCCGTCGGCGTCGCCGTCGGCCGCCGCTGCCGGGTCGTCCGCGACGATCTGCACCTCGACGTGGCGGGGGGTCTCCAGGTAGCGTTCGAGGTAGACGGAGTCGTTCGAGAAGTACGCCTCCCCCTCGCGCTTCGCCGATTCGAGCGCCTCCGCGGCCTCGTCCGCGCTCTCGACGACCTTCATCCCGCGGCCGCCGCCGCCGCCCTCGGCCTTGATCGCGACGGGGTAGCCGTGCTCGTCGCCGAACTCGGTGACCGCCTCCGCGTCGGTGACGGGCTCCGTCGTCCCGGGGACGATCGGCACGTCGGCGTCGTCCATCACCCGGCGGGCGTGGGTCTTCTCGCCGAGCCGCTCCATCGCGTCGCTGGCGGGGCCGACCCACGTGATCCCGTCGGCGGCCTCGACGCGCGCCGCGAAGTCGGCGTTCTCCGCGAGGAAGCCGTAGCCCGGGTGGATCGCGTCGGCGTCGGCCTTCCGCGCGGCGTCGACGACCGCCTCGCCGTCGAGGTAGGAGTCGGCCGCGCGGGCCGGGCCGACGTTGTACGCCTCGTCCGCGTACCGGACGTGGCCGCCGTGCTTGTCGGCGTCGCTGTAGACGGCGACGGTGTCGACGCCCAGCTCCGCACAGGCGCGCATCACCCGGACCGCGATCTCCCCGCGGTTCGCGACGAGAACCTTGTCGAACATTCTTACACCAACGTTCCAGCATAACCCACCTCATTCTATCGGTCCGCGACGACGACCGGTGACGACGATCGTCGTACTCTCCCGGCGCCGACCGCGACTCCCCGAGACGGTTAAGGGGCTGCCCGGTCCCATGTCCCGACATGCTCTCGCCCGGAAACCCCTACGTGTTGCCGTCGACGCTGGTCGCGGCGGCCGCGTACCTCGCCGCGACGCTCCTGACGGACGCCTCGGTCCTCGTCCGGATCGGGCTCCTCGTCCTCCTCGCCGGCGTCGTCCCCGTCGTCCTCAACCGGATCCTCGGCGGATCGGCCGAGACCGCGGCGGAGGACGCCGCGACCGAGGAGGGCGTCGAGGAGCCGCCCGAGGCGTGACGGCCGACCACAGATATATAAGCTATCGAACGTATCTTCCGACGCACCCCGTGAGGGGTTAGCACGGCGAGACGCCGGATCGCGCCTCGCCGCGGGAGGCGTTTCGCCGAGGCGGCGTCTCGCCGGGGGAATGCACGCGCTCGGACGCTCCCGCGTCCGGGAGCGGGCGTTCGGAACCGAGCCAGCGGCGGCGCCGTCGCGGCCCGCCGGCCCCTCAGAAGCGGTCGGCGCGGCCGGCCGCGGCCCACGGGTCGGTCGGCGCGCCCTCCGGGACGCGGACCGGTCGGCCGGTGAGCCGGTCGACCCGGCCGGCGAACGCCCACCGCTCGCCCGCCCACCCCTCGTCCGCGTCGCCGTCCGCGGCGGCGGCCGCCGCGGCCAGCTCCCCGTCGCGGACGTGCGCCGCGACCGCGGCGGCGATGGCGGCGGCCTCGGCGTCGCCGGCGTCGTCGGGAATCGTCAGCCCGTCGAGGACGGCGCCGGTCGGATCGCCGGGCTCGCCCCCGGTGGCGTCCGCGTCCGGGTCGATCGGGCCGGCGTCGGCCTCGGTCGAGTCGGTCGCCATCAGATGGGGATGTTGCCGTGTTTCTTCTCGGGCGCGTCCGAGCGCTTCCCCGTCAGCATCTGGAGGTCGTCGATCAGCCGGGCGCGCGTCTCCGCGGGCTCGATGACGTCGTCGATGAACCCGCGGTCGGCGGCCGTGTACGGGTTCGCGAACTCCTCGCGATACTCGTCGATGAGCTCCTGTCTCCGCGCGTCGGGGTCGTCGGCCTCGGCCAGCTCCTCGCGGTAGAGGACGTTGACGGCGCCCTTCGGCCCCATCACCGCGATCTCCGCGGTCGGCCAGGCGTAGTTGACGTCGCCGCCGATGTGCTTCGACGACATCACGCAGTAGGCCCCGCCGTACGCCTTCCGGGTGATCACGGTCAGGAGCGGCACGGTCGCCTCCGAGAAGGCGTACAGCAGCTTCGCGCCGTGGCGGATGATCCCGTTGTGCTCCTGGTCGGTGCCGGGCATGAACCCGGGCACGTCCTCGAAGGTGAGGATGGGAATGTTGAAGGCGTCACAGAAGCGGACGAACCGCGCGCCCTTCTGGCTCGCCTCGATGTCGAGCGTGCCGGCGTTCACGCGGGGGTTGTTGGCGACGATCCCGATCGAGTGGCCGTCGAGGCGGGCGAAGCCGACGACGACGTTCTTCGCGAAGTTCTCCTGCACCTCGAAGAAGGAGCCCTCGTCGACGACGCTGCCGATCACGTCCTTCATGTCGTACGGCTTCCGGGGCGCGTTCGGGACGATGTCGGCCAGCTCCTCGTCGGCGCGCTCCGGGTCGTCCCACGGCTCGACGCGGGGCGGGTCCTCGACGTTGTTGGCGGGGAGGTACGAGAGCAGCCGCGCGATGTCGTCTAAGGCGTCCTCCTCGCTCTCCTCGGCGAAGTGGGCGACGCCCGAGGTCGACGAGTGGGTGACCGCGCCGCCGAGCTCCTCGAAGCTCACCTCCTCGCCCGTGACGGTCTCGATGACGTCCGGGCCGGTGATGAACATGTGGGAGGTGTCCTTCACCATGAACGTGAAGTCCGTGATCGCGGGCGAGTACACCGCGCCGCCGGCACAGGGCCCCATGATCGCCGAGATCTGTGGGATCACGCCCGAGGCCTCCGTGTTGCGTCGGAAGATCTCCGCGAAGCCGCCGAGCGAGGCCACGCCCTCTTGGATCCGGGCGCCCGCGGAGTCGTTGAGGCCGACGACGGGCGCGCCCACGTCCATCGCCTTGTCCATCACCTTGCACACCTTCTCGGCGAACACCTCGCCGAGCGACCCGCCGAAGACGGTGAAGTCGTGCGCGAAGACGAACGTCTTCCGGCCGTTGACCTCGCCGTAGCCGGTGACGACCCCGTCGCCCGGGATCTGCTGTTCCTCCATCCCGAACTTGTGGTTGCGGTGGGTCCGAAACCGGTCGAACTCGTGGAACGTCCCGTCGTCGAGGAAGTAGTCGATCCGCTCGCGCGCGGTCATCTTCCCCTTCTCGTGTTGCGACTGGATCCGTTCCTCGCCCCCGCCCTCGGCCGCGCGCTCGCGGCGCTCGCGGAGGTCCTCGATACGGTCGTCCATCGTCACGCCGGACCACCCTGAGTCATTACCTCGTGGGTCGGCGACCGGCATCAAAAGGGTTCCCCTATCCGACGTTTCCGACTTCGACGGGCGTCGAATCCGGGGCCGCGGCGGCGACGGCGAGGCGGCGCAACGGCGAGGCGGCGCAACGGCGAGGCGGCGCAACGGCGAGGCGGCGAAGGGCGGCACCGCGGTCGACGGTGCGACCACCGCGGAGCGGCCCTGTCGCCGGTTCGCACGGGGACGAGCGGTTCGACGCTTTTAAACCTCCGATGGACCTCTCTCCGGTGAGACAGGCTTCGCCTGTTTCACTGACCCGTAGGAGCGACCTGCGTACTACGGAGGTGAAAATGGCAGACACAATACAAGAGGCCGTAACTCTCGCACTCGACGATGCGCCCGAGCGGAACTTCCGCGAGACCGTGGACATCGCGATCAACCTGCGAGACCTCGACCTCAACGATCCGTCGAACCGCATCGACGAGTCCGTCGTGCTGCCGGCTGGAACGGGGCAGGAGACACAGATCGTCGTCTTCGCGGAGGGCGAAACCGCCGTCCGCGCAGAGGAGGTCGCTGACGAAGTGCTCGACAGCGACGACCTCGAAGACCTCGGAGACGACGACGACCGCGCAAAGGACCTGGCCGGCGAGACCGACTTCTTCGTCGCGGAGGCCGGCCTGATGCAGGACATCGGTCGGTACCTCGGTACCGTCCTCGGTCCGCGCGGGAAGATGCCTACCCCACTGCAGCCGGACGACGACGTCGTCGACACAGTCAACCGGATGAAGAACACGGTGCAGCTCCGGTCGCGCGACCGGCGCACGTTCCACACCCGCGTCGGCGCCGAGGACATGGGCGCCGAGGCGATCTCGGACAACATCGACGTCATCATCCGGCGGCTCGAAGCGAGCCTCGAGAAGGGGCCGCTCAACATCGACGGGATCTACGTGAAGACCACGATGGGTCCCGCCAGGGAGGTGCCCGTATGAGCTCGGTCCGCAAGACCGAGACGATCCCGCAGTGGAAGCAGGACGAGGTCGACGAGCTCGTCGAGTTCATCGACTCGTTCAACTCCGTCGGGATCGTCGGCGTCGGCGGCATTCCGAGCCGACAGCTCCAGGCCATGCGCCGCGAGCTGCACGGCTCGGCCGACGTCCGCGTGAGCCGGAACACGCTCACCACCCGCGCCCTGGAGGAGGTCGGCGGCGGCGTCGAGGAGCTGACCCGGTACGTCTCGGGTCAGGTCGCGCTCATCGGGACGAACGACAACCCGTTCGGCCTCTTCAAGCAGCTGGAAGCCTCGAAGACGCCCGCCCCGATCAACGCGGGCGAGGTCGCCCCCAACGATGTCGTCATCCCCGAGGGCGACACCGGGGTCGACCCCGGACCGTTCGTGGGCGAGCTCCAGACGGTCGGCGCGGCCGCGCGCATTCAGGACGGCTCGATCATGGTCACCGAGGACTCGAAGGTCCTCAGCGAGGGCGAGGTCGTCGACGACGACCTCGCGAACGTCCTGACCGAGCTCGGCATCGAGCCGAAGGAGGTCGGGCTCGACCTCAAGGGCGTCTACTCGGAGGGCGTCCTGTTCGAGCCGGACGAGCTCGCGATCGACGTCGACGAGTACGCGGCGGACGTCCGCTCGGCGGCCGCCGCCGCGCGGAACCTCTCGATCAACGCCGCGTACCCGACGGCCGCCACGGTCGGCAGCCTTCTCGCGAAGGCCTCCGGCGAGGCGAAGTCCGTCGGGCTGTTCGCGGAGATCGAGAGCCCGGACGTCGTGCCCGACCTCATCGGGAAGGCCGACGCCCAGCTCCGCGCGCTCGCGGCCCAGATCGACGACGAGGAGGCGCTTCCCGAGGAGCTGCAGGGCGTCGAAGCCGCCCCGGCTCCGGCGACGGACGACGAGGAGGAACAGGCGGAGGAAGAAGACGACACGGACGACGCCGAGGCGGCCGACGACGCTGACGACGCCGACGAGGACGACGGCGGCGACGGCGGCGAGGGCCTCGGCGCGATGTTCGGCTAACACTACGAGGACACACCAATGGAATACGTTTACGCTGCGCTCATCCTGAACGAGACCGGCGAAGAGATCAACGAAGACAACGTCACCGGCGTGCTGGAAGCCGCCGGCGTCGACGTCGAGGAATCCCGCGTCAAGGCGCTCGTCGCCGCGCTGGAAGACGTCGACATCGAGGAGGCCGTCGAGACGGCCGCCGCGGCCCCCGCCGCCGGCGCCGCCTCGGGCGGCTCCGCCGACGCCGCGGCCGCCGACGAGGCGGACGACGACGGGGACGAGGCCGACGAGGCCGAGGAGGCCGCCGACGAGGCGGACGACGACGAGGACGAGGGCGACGGCGGCGAGGGCCTCGGCGAGCTGTTCGGCTGACGCCGGTAGAGCGCCGAGACCCCGACCGCACCGGTTCAGTTTTCACCGTTTTTTCGCTCGGAGAGCGACCGCGCTCCCGATCGCGACGCCGACGCAGACACGGACCGGTCGCCGGAGCGCCCTCAGCGGTCAGTCGTCCGAGGCCCCGCGGCGCTCGCTCCCGGTCCGGTGGTATCGCTCGGCCGGCGACCGCGCGCCCACGTACACCCGCACGTCGGAGAACAGCAGGAGCAGCCCCAGCACCGTCCACGCGCTCCCGACGACCAGCGCCCATCCCCACCCGTCGAAGACGCCGAGCGTGAACTGGAACGCCCACACGGCGACGGCCACCGCGAGGACGGCGACGCCGAACGCCGCGCTCGCCTCACTCGCCTCGCTCGCCCGCGATTCGACGCTCATTGCTCGGATCCGTCGACGACCGATAATAAACGCACGCCGCCAGTTATCAGGGGAGAGAACGCGGGCGACTCAGCCGTCCGTTTCGAGGCTGTCGGACGGGTCGACCGCGGTCGCGACCTCGTCGCCGTGCGTCGCGACGAGCCCGGCCGCCACGAGGCCGCCGTACGCGGCGATCGCGAGCCAGCCGTAGCCGACGACCGTCAGTCCGGCCGCGCCCATCCCGCCGAGCACCCATCCGAACGACACGCACGCCCACGCGGCGAGCGCGACGGCGTAGAGGTCGAGCGGCGCCCCGGTGACCGCCGTCTCCTCGAACTCCTCGATCCGGTCGTCGGTCGCGTCGGGCTCGATCACCTCCTCCGGCCGCGCGGCCATCCCGGCCGCGACGAGGGTCCCGATCGCCGCCACGGCGAGCCACGCGTACCCCACGACGGGGATCGCGACCGAGATTACGTCGACCGCCCACAGCCCCGTGAAGCCCGCGACGATCACCGCGACCGCGCAGTACCCCCGAAAGCCCTGTGTTATCAAGTGTCTCATTTCAACCGTGATAAATTTGTACTGATATAAATAAGTACCGGGCGGAGTGACGCGGCGTCCGGGCACTCCGTCCGGCGTATCGCCCGCCGGTACGCGCCGGCCGCGTCTCGGAACGCGCAACACGGGCGGGGGATTCACGGCGACCCCGCCGATAGCGGACGCGTGATGCCCGCCGTCGACCGACCGTCCGGTCCCGCGGACCGCCGGCGTCGCGAGTCCCGGCCCGTCGTCGCCGGTCGAGACGCGCGCCGTCGCGAGTCCCGGTCCGTCGTCGCCGGTCGAGACGCGCGCCGTCGCGACCCCGCGCCCCGTCGCGACGGATTCGACACGAATTTCCATCCTCCGAGTCGTGGCCGACCACGTAGATCGATCCGACCCTCCCGGACCCGCCTCGGACCCGCTCTCAGACCATGGTGATCGCCTCCCTCCTCGCCTCGCTGGCCGTCGACGCCGTCGCCGTCGCGCTGTTGGCGTGGGTGACGTGGCGGGTCGCGAGCGACCGGTCGCCGCCGAACGCGGACGCCTTCGCCGCGCTGTCGGGCGCGCTGCTCCTGTGGGCGGTCCTGTCGCTGCTGTCCGAGTTCCCCCACGCGTGGTCCGTGGGCGCGAACCTCGCGGGGCTCGGACAGCTCGTCCCGGCGGTGTTCGTCCCCGGGATCTGGCTCGTCTACGTGCTCGGCTACGCCGGCCGCGGGACGGGACTGTCCCGCCCGCGGATCGCGGTGTTCGTCCTCCTCGCGCTCCCGCTCGTCGGCGCGGTCGCCGCCCTCGACGGCGACCCGTCGGCGGGGGAGGTCCGGCGGTCGCTCGCGTCGCTCGTCGGGACGGAGCTGTTCCAGCTCTCGGCCGTCTACGTCTACGCGGCGGTCGTCTTCCTCAGGTACGGCTGGAGCCACGACCGGATCTCGACGGGCCAGCTGGCGGCGCTGCTCGGCGCCGTGTCGGCGCCGTACGTCGTCGGCGGGTGGCGCAGCGGCGACGTCGTCGTGGACGGCGTGACGGGCGGCCTCTTCCTCTCCGGGGCGCTGCTGTTCGTCTCGCTGCGACGGTACCCGGTGTTGACCGTCTTCCCCAAGGCGGACTACGTCGCCCGCTCCCGCGTCGTCGAGGCGCTGCAAGAGGCCGTGATCGTCGTCGACTGGGCGGACGACGTCCTCGACGCGAACGCCGCGGCCGAGGAACTCTTCGGGCGGTCGAGCCGGGCGATGATCGGGGAGCCGATCTCGTCGGTCGCCGAGGGGATCGGCGTCGCCTCGCTCTCCCCGGGCGCGACCGACTTCGCGACCCTCCGGACGACGAAGGGACGCCGGGAGTTCCGGATCACGGTCTCCGGCGTCTCGGACGGCGACGCCGACCCGGACGAGGACCCGGTCGCCAGGGCGGTCGTGCTCCGCGACGTGACCGACCGCCGCACCCGCGAGCAGCGGCTCTCCGTCCTCAACCGCGTGCTCAGGCACAACGTCCGGAACGAGCTCGACGTGATCCTGGCGCACGCCGAGCGGATCGAAGACGAGAGCCGTCGGGCGCCGATCCGGGACAGCGCGGCGGAGCTGGCGTCGGTGAGCCGGAAGGCCCGCGAGGCCGAGGCGGTGATGACCCACAGCGGCGACTCCCCGTCGACGATCGACCTCGCGGCCGTCGCCCGGGAGGTCGTCGCGGACGCACGCCGGGAGTATCCGGAGAGCAGCATCTCGGTGGACGCGCCGGACGACGTGCGGTTCGTCTCCCATCGCACGATCGTCCGCCGACTCGTCACCGAGCTCGTCGAGAACGCGGTCGTCCACTCGGAGGCCCCCGCGCGGGCCGAGGTGACGGTCGACGCGACCGCCGACGGAACGCCCCTGCTGCGCGTCAGCGACGACGGGCCGGGGATCTCGGACCGGGAACGCGACCTCCTTGCCGACGCGGGCGAAACGCAGCTGGAGCACGGGCTCGGCGTCGGCCTCTGGTTCGTCAACTGGGCGACCAGCCAGCTCGGCGCCGAGCTCGAGTTCGACTGCGACGACCGGGGCACCACCGTGACCGTCCGGTTCCACGGTGCCCATCGGTCCGGCGACGCGCGGGCCGAACCCCGCGAATCCGAGACGGTCGAAACGGCCTCCGGCGGTTGATTCCCTCTCGCCTCTCGCCCGAGACGCTCAGTCCGCCGAGTCCGGGCCCACCCGTTCGAACGCCGAGAAAAAGAGGAGCGCGAGCGCCGTGAACACGACCACACTCCCGACCACGCGAGCGGTGCTCGGTATCAGCGTCGCGTAGCCGCGAACCGCGACGGCAATATCGCCGAGCGTCGCAACGCCGAGCCCGAGCAGAAGCACGACGACTAGGAGGAGGCGCCGAACCGATTCGAGCAGTTCGTTCGTTTCGGAGGGCATCGATACTCGCTCGGCCGATGTCGCTATTAATCCCTCCGAAGCCGAGAACGGCCGACTATCCCGTCGCCGCATATCGACCGGTTCGGACTCCGTTTCGTGAAACCGATATCGTCGTTCCACGGGCCTCGTCCGCCGTCTCTCCCGCGGAGTTTCACGCCCCGAGACGACGCGCCCACGTTTAGGTGGTGTCGGGCGATACGACGGCACGTCCTCCGGTCATGAGTCAGCACACGAGTTCGACGCCCGACGCCGTCACGAGGCGCCGAGCCGTCGCGGCCGTCGGGAGCGCCGTCCTCGCGTCCGCCGCCGGCTGTTCGACGGTCCTCGACGCGGTCGGCAGCCGAGTCTTGGAGGAGGTGAACGTCCTCAATCAGCTCACCCACGAGGTCAGCGGGTCGATCGAAGTGACGGACCCGGCGGGCGAGACCGTCCTCGACGACTCGTTCGACGTGCCCTCGACCGAGTCGGACGGCGAGAGCAACGTCGTCGCGTACGCGGACGTCTGGACCGCCCCGGGAACGTATCGGATCGAGATGGAGCTCACGGACACCGTGGTCGGCGGCGTTTCGCGGGTGGACCGGCGGGTGGCCATCGACGACACCGAAGCGGAGCTGGTCGCCCTCTCCGTCGGCTCCGGCGACGAGAGCGAGCCGATCGCCGTCCGGGTCGGCGAGTCGTTCTCCGACCTCGGGCGGCCGAACGCCACCGGCTAGCCGGCCGCGAGCGCGCCGCTCCGGGGCGACGGCAGCGTCGGCGTTGCGGACGCCGAGCGACCTCTCGTCCCCCTATATCAGCTCGAAGGCGGACGTCGCGAGCTCGCCCGTCGCGCGCAACAGCACCAGCGTCGGCAGCGCGACCCCGCCGGCTCCGACGGCGAGGAGGATCGGCGACGGGACCCTCCCGATCGAGGCGACGGACGCGAGCGACGCGACCAGCCCGACCAGGAACGTCCCGGCGGCGATCGCCTCCGCGGTTCGAGCCGCGCCGTACAGCGTCGCCGACACGCCGGCGTCGTCGCCGCCGAACGGCGCGCCGCGGTATCGGACTTCGAGGGACGCGCGGACGAGCAAGAGGCCCGCCAGGAGGGTCAGGAGGCCGAGACAGACCGCGGCGACGATCAGCCCGCCGGTGAGTATCGACGTCTCCCCGCCGATCGCGGTGAGCGCGCCGAAGGCGACGACCGGGAGCGCCACCGCTCCGGCGACCGCCGCCGTCGCGGCGACTCCGGCCTCGACGTAGGTCCCGTTCGACGAGAGCCAGGCGTCGGCCCGACCCGCGTACGAGCCTTCTCGGGGGCGCGACTCGGCGCGCGCGGCCCCCCGCTCGGAGCTCCCTTCCGGGGCGTCGCTCGTCATACGCGCTCATCTCGCACCACGTGTATATCCCTTGTCCGGCGTCTCGCGGACGGAAAGACGCCGTGGGGACGCGCTCGGCTCGGAGAGCGGTCGCCGCCTCGGCGGTCGCTTTCCTCGAACGATCATCCCGGCTCGAACGAGCCCCCGTCTCGAACGGCCCCGGTGTTTCGAGCCCCGAAACGGTGTTGTACCGTTCATATGGCAGTCGGCGTAACGGGGAGGTGCCGCCGGTCGGAGGCGGCCGACGACCAAGTATCCGACCGCCGAGCGCGTCCCGTCTCTCCCCCGTCCGACGGGATCGCGCGCCCCTGTCACGACGCTCCGCCGATCGATTCCCCGCCGGACGTCGGCCCTCCTCTCACCCGGCGGCGTCGTCCCTCCGCGCGGAACCCGCCCGAGACCGACCGCTCGGCGAGGCGAGCACATGCGACCCGTCCCGCGTCGAACCCGACCTCAGGCGACGGGTATCTCGATCCGGTCGCCGACGCGAACCCCGAACAGTGACGCCTGCGACGCGAACGGGTCGGTCCCCGCGTCGACGTCGACCGTCACGGTCCGCCCGCGTCGAGCGACGGTCGCGTCCGAGAGGGCGGCGTCCCCGTCCCGTGCGGCGCGCGCTATCGCCCTCGCGGTCTCGCCGTCGAGCCGTCGCGGGTCCGCGACCGCGCCGTACCGCAGCCCGACGCCCGGTCCGCCGGCGTCGCCGCGGCGGGTTCGGTCCGCGTCCGCGGTCGGGTCCGCGCCGTCGCTCCGGGGCCCGCCGTCGGTCACCCGGAGGGACGCCCCGAGGGCGTCGGAGGCCTCGACCGCGGCGCGGAGCGCCGTCGGCGCGTCCGCGAGCGCGCGGCGCAAGCGACCGCGGGTCTCCGGGCCGAGGTCGACGCACAGCGCGGCGTCGCCGCCGAGCAGCGACGGGAGCGGTCCGTAGCTCGCGGTCGCCGCCCCCGGCCGTCCCCGACCGTCGACTCCGGCGTCGCGGTGCGCCGCGGCGGCGTCGGCGGTCGGACCGCGCGCGACGACCAGTTCGCCCGGCCCAACCGCGACCGCTACCCCGGCGCTCTCGGACCCGAAGCGGGCGAACTCGGAACCGGGACCGGCCTCCCGAGCGAACGCGGGGTCCGCGTCGAGCTCCGCGCCGAGCCCGTCCGGATCGACGTCGCCGACGGCGACCGCACACCCTTCGGGTCCGTCCGCGGCGAGCGCGACGCTCCCCGCCACCGCCCGGAAGTCGCCGAGCGAGACGCTCTCGTACCGGCCGAGCAGCCGGCGGACGCGCTTCCCGATCCCGCTCGGCAGGCCGGTCGCCGTCAGCACCGACGGGTCCGCCCGCGCGGTCGCGACGGTGTCGACGTCGGCCGACGCCGTCGCGGCGGGGTCGTAGCTCCCGGCGGCGACCGCCGACCGCGGCCCGTTCGGGCCCGCACCGCTCCCGCGCTCGTCGCCGTTCGAGGCGGCCCCGCCGGCGCTCGCGTCCGCCGCGAACGCGGTGTCCGGCGGGGCCTCGGCGGTGAGGTCGTCGATCGCTCCGCTCGCTCCGAGTCCGGTCGCGGCAAGCGCGGCTAGGCGCTTCGCGAACGCTCGCTTGGAGGGCATCACCCTACCCGACCCCCCGGCGGCTAATAATACTACTGGCGACGGCGCCGCTGGCCGCTCCCCGCGACCGCGTCCCCCGGAGTTCGGTCCGCTCCCTCGGTGCCGCTCCGCTCGCCGGGACGCCGAGACGACGCCCGACCGTGGACAGGGGTTAAATCGGACGAGCGCTCAACTGGGACCCGATGGAACGCCCCGCGGCGAACGGCGAGGTCCCCCGAGTGAACGACGAGGCCCCCGAGTGAACGACGATGGATCACCGACTTGAGGAGGCGCCGATCGGCGTTATCACCGTCCGAGACGGGATCGTGCGCGCGTGCAACGAGCCCGCGACCGAGATCCTCTCGGCCGACGCCCCCGACGGCGAACCGATCGCCGACGCGTTCCCCCGGTCGGTCGAGCGGTCGCTCCCGCGGGCGTTCGACGGCCCGTCGGTGTCGGACGTCTCGTTCGAGGAGTATTACCCGTCGATCGACCGATGGCTGTCGGTGTCGGTCGTCCCCGGCGACGACGCCGCGACCGTCTACGTGCGCGACGTCACCGCGGAGAAGGACCGCGAGCGGACGGTCGAACGGCTCCGCGCGGAGGTCGAGCGGGCGGAGATGCTCGACGCCCTGATCGCCGACGTGCTCGAAGGGCTCGTCGGCGCCACGTCCCAGGAGGCGATCGCGGAGACGATCCGGGACCGGCTGGGGACGTCCGACCAGTACCGGTTCGCGTGGACCGGCGAGTACGTCGTTGACGGCGACGAACTGGTCGTCGGCGGCGTCGCGGGCGACCCCGGGGAGACGTTCCCGGCGGTCCGCGAGGCGGTCGAGGCGGGGGACGCCGTCCCGGAACGCGAGGCCGTCGAGCGGGGGCGCCCGACGCTGGTTCGGTCGCTGAGCGAGGACGCGTCGGTGCCGGAGGCGGTGCGCGCCGCCGGGTTCGCGGACGGGGTCCAGTCGGTGTTCGCGCTCCCGCTGGTGTACGGCTCCAGCGTCTACGGCGTCGTCGGGGTCTACGCGGGGACCGAGGCGGCGTTCAGCGACCACGTGCAGTCGAGCTTCGAGACGCTCGGCGAGCTGGCCGGCTACGCGATCAACGCCACGCAGAACCGGAAGCTCCTGCTCTCCGACGCGGTCACAGAGGTCACGTTCGAGCTCGACGCGAGCTCCCCGCTGGTGCGGCTGAGCGACCGCCGCGACGCGGCGCTGGCGCTGGACGGGACCGTGACCGCCGACGACGCCGGCCTGACGTGCTTCCTGACGGTGTCCGGGGCCGACCCGGAGGCCGTCGTCGAGGCCGTCGAAGGGGTGGACGCCGCGCGGGACGGCCGGGTCGTCCGACGGACGGACGCGGAGCACGGCCGGGTCCAGGTGACGCTCGGCGAGGCGGCCCCGCTCGTCTCGGCGGTCGACCGCGGTGCCACGGTCCGGACGGCGACGTTCGACGCCGGCGAGGGCCGGCTGGTCGTCGAGCTGTCCCCGGACGCCAACGTCCGCCGACTCGCGGGCGTGCTCGGCGGCGACGGGCCCGCTCCCGTGCTCGCGCGGCGGGACAGCACCCGGTCGCCGACGACGACGCGTGCGTTCCGGACCGAGCTCGACGAGCGGCTCACCGACCGGCAGGCGACGGCCCTCCGGACCGCCTACCTCGCGGACTACTTCAGGTCGCCGCGGGGGAGCACCGCCGAGGAGGTCGCGGCGTCGCTCGGGATCACCGGATCGACCCTGCTCCATCACCTGCGCGCGAGCCAGCGAAAGCTGCTGGCGGCGTTCTACGACGAACGCGACGAGGGCGAGTCGTAGCGCTCCTCGCCCCCGACCGCCCTCCCGCGGCGGCGTCTGCGTCGACGCGCGGACGCCGCGTCGCGGCGGCGAGAGTCTGCATAGTTAGACTCCCGTCCGCCGTGCGACTCTGCATACTGAGCATCCCCTCCCAAGGGGGTTCCGCCGAGTGGGATCCACATGGCAGTGCGACAGCAGTCGCGTCACGAGCGTGCGGAGGAACCGGCCAGCCAGCTGTCGGCGGAAGAGCTCCTCGACCTGTTCGGCGACGAGTACACGCGGCGGGTGTTCGAGGCCGTCTCGGAGCGACCCCGCGGCGGCCGCGCCGTGGCCCGAGCGGCCGACGTCTCTCGCGCCACGGCCTACCGGCGGCTCAACGAGCTCCGGGACGCCGGCCTGGTCACGAGCGAGTACCAGTTCGCGGACGACGGCCACCACCGCGAGCAGTTCGCCGCCCGCGCCCGACACCTCTCGGTGTCGCTGGACGGCGGCGACATCGAGGCCGCGGTCAGCGTCGACGACTGACGCCCGAGCGAGGTCCGTCTCCGAGCCCGCGGACGGGAACAGCGTCGCCCATCCCACCGGCACTGACTCCGGGCGAGAAACACGCCGGTACCGATATGTGTCCGCGTTCGAACGCCGTCACATGGCGCAATCGGCGAACCTGTTCCGCAGCCCGCTCTTCCGTTGGGGAATGCCCGCTTTCACCACCGCCGTCATCGTGGCCATCGCCTTCCTCGTCGTCGAGGACCGAACGCTTCGACTGGCGATGCTGGCCGTCGGAGCCGCCGACCTCCTCGTCACGCCCCAGATACTGAAACTGGCGGCCCGGAACGCGTAGCGGGCCCCGTCCGCGACGCGGTGTTTCCGAGCCAGAACCGAAGCACAGCGTTAAACACGCGCCCGGGACATGGCGACGATATGTATCGGGCCCGGCGACCGTCGCCGCGAACCCCGGAGACCGAGCCGCTCGGACGGCTCCGAGAGGCACCCGACCGATGAGCGACGACCGTCGCGCGGCGATCCCGCTGACCGAGCTCCCGGACCCCGCGGTCGCGTACGCGGTCGAGGGCGACGACGCTCGGGTGACGGCCGCGAACGACGCGTTCCGACGG
This sequence comes from Halorubrum rutilum, assembly GCF_024494565.1. The sequence goes on along the minus strand of NZ_JANHDN010000001.1, from coordinate 492,044 downwards.
CGGTTCGACGAGCCGTCGCCCGAACTGCGCGTCTCGACGATATTCGATCGGTTCGGCGAGTGCGAGACGACCGGCGACCGGGACCCGGTGGCACACGTCGTCCGGGGCGACCGGATCGGGGTCCGCCTCGGCGGCTCCGAGACCCGCGGCCCGTTCCTCGCCCGCGTGATCCCGTCGGACGGGGACACCGGGTTCCTCACGTTCTCCGACCTCGGCGAGTACCCCGACGAACGGGACGCGCCGGGCGTCGATCAGGTCAGCAGCGTGCTCAGTCACGACCTGCGGAACCCGCTGGACGTCGCGAAGGCGCACCTCCGAGCGGCCCGAGAGACCGGCGATCCCGAGCACTTCGACTCCGTCGCGGCCGCGCACGACCGGATGGAGCGGATCGTTCGCGACGTGCTGACGCTGACGCGCGACGACCCCGTCGCTCGGCCGTCAGAGGCGGTGGCGGTCGAAGCCGCCGCGAGGGACGCCTGGCGGTCGATCGACGCCGACCGGGCCGAGCTCGCGGTCTCGGAGTCGCTCCCCACCGTCACCGCGGATCCCGATCGGCTCCGGCGGCTGTTCGAGAACCTGTTCCGAAACAGCGTCGAGCACGGCGCCCCCGACGACGGGGAGAAGACGGTCGTCGCCGTTCGACCGTTCGAACGCGGGTTCTACGTCGCCGACGACGGACCGGGCGTCCCGCCGGCGAAGCGCGGTCTCGTCTTCGATCCGGGCTACTCCACGCGCCCCGACGGGACCGGACTCGGGCTCGCGATCGTCGAGCGGATCGCCGACGCGCACGGCTGGGACGTGACGCTCGCGACGGCCGACGGCGGCGGCGCTCGGTTCGAGATCGGCCTCTGATCCGGACGCCGGGCCCCCGGGGCGCATCCGGCTATCCAGCTAGTAGGCCTCCCGCTCGATGCCGGAGAACGCGGTCAACAGCTCGTCGGCGTCCGGGAGGAGCCGGCAGATCCGTTCGCGCAACTCGGTGGCCCGCTCGTCGAGCGCGGCGAACCGCTCGTGCTCTTCGAGCCGCTCCGGCGGCAGCTCCGCCGCGATGACCGCCCGCTTCGATTCGATCCCGAAGTACCGACCCAGGAGCTCGTACGCGAGCACCCGGCACTGCTGGTCGACGACGGCCCTGACGTCCTCGCGGTCGACCGGCTTACAGAGGTAGTCGTCGAACGGGAGTTCGAGGAGCTCCAACCCCGGATCGATGGCGGTCACCATGACGATCCGAGTGCGCATGTCGTACTCCCGCAGCTCCTCGAGGACCTCGTCGCCCGACCGGTCCGGCATGTGGCGGTCCAACAGGACGACGTCCGGCGGTTCGGACTCGTCGACCGCCGACAGCGCCTCGGCGCCGCTGTACGTCACCGTCACGTCCGCGACCGCCTCTATCCGGAGGGCGTACGCGTCGGCGACCTCCTTCTCGTCGTCGACGAGCAGCACCCGCGGCCGGTCCACGTACATGTCGGCCGTCACGTCGGGGCGTTACCGGCCGCAGCCGTTAATATCCGCGGCTTCCGCGCGACGACGCGAACGGGTCCGCGCGACGGTCCCGAGCGACGATCGGCCCGAATGACCGCGAAACGGAGGCTTAAGTTCCGCGGCCTCCCCGGTGTCGGCATGCGAATCGTCGACGGCGACAAGGTCGAGTGCGACCGCTGCGAGTCGGTGCTCCCCATCGGAGACGCCTCGCTGCTCGAAAAGGAGACGAACCGCGACTACGAGCGGGTGCTGTGCGAGGCGTGTCTCGGCGCCGTCGGCGTCCCGAAGGGGTACACGCTGCGGCGCGACATCAGTCACCTCGCCGGGTGAGCCGCGAGGCCGGGAAGGCGTACCGCTCGCAGTCGGCCACGCCCCGCCCCGGACGGACCGCGTCGGCGTACACGGCCTCGACGACGGGCTCGTGCGCGCCGTAGGCGGCGTTCGTGGCGTACTCGTCGACGGCCCGGTCCTCCTCGGTCCGGTAGGCGTCGGCCCGCTCGGTCGTGACCGCGACGACGACGAGCCGCTCGTCGCTCTCGCGGTCGCGGACGACCTCGCCCGGCTCGAACGCGTGCCGGTCACAGAGGTGGGACCCCGGGTCGTCGAGCGGGACGAACGTCTCCGCGCCGCAGACCGCGCAGGCGCCGACGCGCTCGTCCGGAGCCGGGACCGACCCGGCGGTCACCTCCATCGCGACGCGCCGGAGGTGTTTACACCGGAGGCCGCGGATGGCGTGATCGGGGCAGGTGCAGGTGCCGGCGTCGAGCGCGGCGACGTAGGTGCCGCCGTCCGTCTCGACGACGTACCGGCGGTCGCGGAGCGGCCGCACCGTCATCTCCTCCGCGGCGGCGCGGGCCGATCGCTCGTCCACGTCGCTCTCGGCGTGGGTCTCGGCGTCGCGCTCGGTCTCGGAGTCGGCACGGCTCTCGGCACCGCTTTCGATATCGACGCCCGAGTCGGTGGCCGTTGACGCGGGTGGGTTTCTGAGGTGCGTCATGGGTGACCGCGAGGGCGGCCCTCGCTTCGCGCCGAGATAGGTCCCGCGAACGGTTAAATTCGCCGCCGAGCGGGGCCGAACGACGAATCTCTGGGGATCGGTCGCCGGAGCGACTCCGACCCGGCCGCCCTCATCGAAGTCCTTTTTTAGCGGCGACGGAAAACCGCGGGCATGGAAATCGACGCGGAGCTCCGTCGGCAGATCGCGGTCTCGCTGCTGGCGGCCGCCGTTTTCGTCGTCGGGCTGGTCGGGATCGGGGTCACCTTCGGCGGGTCGTCCGAGCTTCCGGAGTCCGGCGCGATCGCGCTCGTCGGGCTGCTGGCCGGGTTCGTCCTCCTGATGGCGCTCGTCGGCGCGTACCTCATCCGCGCGAACGACGGGGAGTGAGCCGGCGGCTCGGTCACTCCGCTCCGTCCGTGGTCGCGGTCCCGCTCGACTCCGCGGCCCCCCCTGACTCAGGGGTTCCGCCCGCCTCCGCGGACTCGTGCCCTTCCCTCTCGTCCCCTTCCTTCTCGTCGCCGTCTCTCTCCCCGTCGCCGTCCTCGCGGTCCCGCCAGTCGGCGACCTCGTCGGCGGCCGCGACCCGCTTCTCGTAGTACGCGAGCGGGTCGGCGGCGACCTGCATGTGGTCCTCCTCGTTGTGGCAGATCCCGTAGTTCGCCAGCGTCTCGCAGGTCGGCGGCGGGTACTGCGTCCCGCGGTCGTCCTTCAAATACTCCGTCTGGTAGCGGATTCCCTCCGCGTCGAGGCTCGTGTCGGCGCAGAACGCCACCACCTCGTCGGGCGTCATCCCGATCCCGACGAGGAACGCCATCAGCGCGAACGACTCCGGCGGCGAGAGGTCCGCGCCGCGCTCGGCCTTCTCGATCAGGTTCGTCATGCAGGGCGGGAACAGCTCGGGGGCGACGACGTCTATCGGCCCCGCGTAGCTCCGCTCGGAGAGCAGGCGCTTGAGGTCGGCGACGCCCTCCTCCAACTCCGCGGCGATCCCCTCGCCGGCCGCCAGCTCGAACGGGAGCCCCTCGCGCACCCGCTCCTCGACCGCGGCCTCCAGCGCGTCCAGCAGCTCCCCGCGGGAGACCCGCACCGCCCCGTCGGCGAGCGCGCGGTTGACGAGCCGCCACGACTCCCCCCACGACGGCGACGTGAGCCGGAGGTACGGGCCGACGTCGATCCGGTAGTGCGCGGGGTCGCGGCCGGGGGCGCCGGCGTCGGGGGCCGACGCCGATCGGGACGACTCCGGGCGGACGGCGTCGGCGAGGTCGAACTCGGCGAGCACGTCGTCGAGAGCGACGGTCGGCGTCGGCACCGACCGCAGCTCGTCGTCGGTCGCGAGGTCGCCGCGGATCCGGTCGACGGCGGTCGCGGCCTCCGCGGCGGCGTACTTCTCGATGGCGGGCTCGGAGTCGAGCAGCGAGACGAGGATCCGCGCGATCGGGTACGACAGCAGCTCCGCCTGCACGTCGTAGTCCGACTCCCCGGGGAACTCGCCGCTCTCGGACTCGACCGTCCCGTCCATGAGGGCGCGCTCGACGCGCTCGCGGCCCCGCTCGACGGCCGGCGCGTCGGCCGCGACGAGCTCCGGGAGCGACACCGCGGCGTCGGCGACGGCCTCGCGGGCGGCCGCGAAGAACGGGTACTTGGCGTCGAGCGCGTCCATGTCCGACCCGAGGTAGCGACGGGCGTCGAATAAGCGGTGCGGTCCGCGGCCGCGCTACAGCTCCCCGCGGAGGTAATGACCGAGGTAGCCGCCGATCACGCCCGAGCCGAGGGTGTAGGCGGCGCCGAGTCCGACGACGAGCAGCGCGAGCACCCCGAACTCCGCCGGTGCCCCGGCGAACCCGAACAGGAAGAGGACGAAGGCGACGACCGCGAGGAACGGGAGCGTCATCACGGCGCCGGCGACCGCGCCCGTCTTGAGCGCGTCGCCCGACGTGCCGCCGCAGAGGTAGCCGGCGAGCGCGCCGCCGAGCACGGTGGCGAAGGGGACGAACGACAGCACCGAGCCGGCGACCCCGCCCGCCAGCCCGTAGAGGACGATATCGCTCAGGTCCGCGGGCGCGTCGTCGCCGGGCGAGAGGAGCCCGTCCGAGTCGTCGTTCGGGGCGTCCCGGTCGGCGGGAGGGTCCGACCTCGCGTTGCCGCCGGCGGCGGTGTCTGAGCGTGTGCCCCGGTCGGCGGCGGTGTCCGCGTCGCCGCCGGCGAGGGGCTCCGCTCCCGCGTCGTCGGTGGAGGAGTCGTCGGGGACCACGACCGGCTCACTCCTCGTCGTCCTCGCCCGGCCCGTCGCCGTCGAGCTCGTCGACGGCCGCGCCCGGCGCGTTCGACTTCACGCTGTTGAGCCCCTGCTTCGCCTTCTGTTTCGAGGCGTACCCCTGTCCGCCGTCGGCGATGACGTTGCCGTTCTCGTGGCGGAGCCGCCAGCGGTGCTCGTCGGCCTTGTCCCGGAACAGCTCGAACGTCGCGCTGCTCCCGCCCTCCTCGGGCGGCTCCTCGTCGCGGCTCTCGTCGACCACGTGCGCGCCCGGCGCGTTCCGCTGGACGCTCTCGATCCCCGACCGCGCGTCGCGCTTGTCCGCGTACCCCTCGCCGCCGTCGGCGATGATGTTCCCGTTGTCGTGGACGAGCCGCCAGCGCCACTGGCCGGCGTTGTCGGCGTACAGCTCGAAGGTCGCCTTGCTCGCGGCGGCGTCGGCGTCGACCGCGCCCTCCGCCTCGTCGAACTCGACCTCCACCTCGAAGTGGACGGTGCCGTCCTCGCGTTCCAGTTCGACCTCGACCTCGGACTCGGCGGCGGGGTCGACCGTCACCGTCCCGGCGTCGTCGACCGGGACCGGCTCCCCGCGACCCAGCGCCCGCGCGATGCGGCGGAAGTAGGTAGCCAGCGCCTGTCGACTCCGAGACCCCTTCGACTCGTGGATCGTTTCTTCGGGCATACGTGTCTCACCTCACGGGCGGCACACAAAACGCTATGGCCGGCCCCCGGTCAGGCCAAATTCAGTCGCACGTCACCCATCTGTTTCCCACGGGCGACGAGGGAGGCGCCGTGCTCGGTGCGTGTTTTACTCCACGCGGTGAGCGCGTCGGCGACCGATCCGCGGGACGCAAGAGCGTCGGCCAGCGCGGTCGCATCGCCAGCCGCCTTCGCCGTCCCGGCTGCCGTGTGCGGGCGGGCAACGAACGCGGCGTCACCGAGCAGACACGCCCGATCCGCGACCATCGCCGGCACCGTTAGGTCGTAAATCGCCTGGACGAAGAGGTCCGGGGTCGCGCTGACGAGCGTCTCGAATGCTGGCGGAAGTGTCGCCGCGCGCTCACGCTGTCGGTGACGAACCGGATCGCGCAATCGACCCGGTGAGACAGAGAACCGGCGTTCGGTACCGCTCGTGTCCGTAAATATCGCACCCCGATCCCGCCCGTCGAGCGTGTCGTACCACACCCAGTTGAGTCGACGCGACCCCGGCTCGGTCTCACCGTCCGGGCCGGGGATGAAGTACGCGAGAACGAGCTGGTCGGTTCCTTGGTAAAACGTGAAGGTCCCGTCGAAGGCCTCACCGCACGCAGCCGGGAGCGCCGCTTCGTCGACGACGCCACGCCACGCGACGTACGACGCGAACTCTGGTTCCACGTTGGGGTGAAGCCGAGCGCGCGTCGTCGACTGGCCGCCCTCGGCAGCGACGACCACATCGGCCGTCCGTTCCGTGCCGTCGCCGATCGTCACGGTGGCCGTCTCGGGCGTCACGGCCGTGACTGCGGTTCCTGTGCGGTACCGCTCGTCGGGGAAGGCGTCACGGAGCCGTCGGTAGAGCGCGTCCCACGAGGTGAACACCATCGTCTCGGACACGGCGCGTTTGACATCACCGTTCTCCGCGAGAAACCGGCGTTCGTGAGACCGCGTCGTAATCGCCTCCGGGTCAACGATACCGTGCTCGCTGAGAAACCGTCGGATGTTCTGTTGGGCGACGATCCCGCCGCCGCGGCTCTCTAACGCTCCCGCTGATCGCTCGTAGATCGTTGGACGGTGACCCGCCCGTGCGAGTGCGAGACCGGTAAAGAGTCCGCCCATCGACCCGCCAGAAATGAGAACATCAAGCCCGGAAACGGACTGACGCGACTGTTCCGTGGACATACGGATCCATTCCCGCGTGACGGGTGAAAGCCTGCGGATCCGCCGACGTGGCGCGACTCTCTGCGGCGAGCACGGAACGATCGAGAGATGTCGTCAGCAGCCGCAGGGGGGACCGAGCGCCCGAACGCGTTGCTGGCGACCGCCCTCGGTGTCCGACCGGCGAGACGCGGCTCGGCGTCGCCGGTGCGGTCGGCGATCGCGTTGACCGAGAGCTGCCCCGCAATACTGCCAGGAAACGAAGCTTTTCTCTTCACGAGCTAGCGCGATATCCGTATGGGCGTTGCTGATGGAATTTCGCGGGCGGCACGGATCGCGAGCAAGTACTTCGTCGTCTGGGTGATCGCGGCGGCGGGTCTGGCACTCGTCTCCCCGACGACGTTCGTTCCGGTGCTCGACTACGTCAACCCCCTGCTCGGGATCATCATGCTCGGGATGGGGCTGACCCTCCAGCCCGCAGACTTCCAGCGGCTCGTCGAACGGCCCGTCGATGTCGGCATCGGTGCGATCACGCAGTGGCTCGCGATGCCGCTAGCGGCGTACGCGCTCTACCTTCTCTTCGACCTGCCCGAGGCTGTCGGCGTCGGACTGATTCTCGTCGGCGCCGCGCCCGGCGGGACGGCGTCGAACGTGATGACGTACCTCGGCCGCGGCGATGTCGCCCTCTCCGTCGCGATCACGACGGTGACGACGCTCGCGGCCCCCATCGTGATGCCCGCGTGGACGCTGTTCATCCTCGGGGAGGCCATCGACGTGACGTTCATGGAGATGTTCACGAGCATCGTCCAGATCGTCATCATTCCGGTCGTGTTCGGCTTTGGAGTTCGGTACGCCCTCGACCGCTACTCGCCGACGGCCGCAGAGATCGGCGTCGACGTCTTCCCCGTGATCAGCGTTGCCGCCATCGTCGCCATCGTCGCGGGCGTCGTCGGGGCGAACGTCGACAACATCCTCACGGCGGGCGCGCTCGTGCTGGCCGCAGTCGTTCTCCACAACGGCATCGGCCTCGGCGCGGGGTACGGCGTCGGCCGTGCGTTCGGCATGACCACGGACCGGGTGCGGACGACCACGTTCGAGGTCGGTCTCCAGAACAGTGGGCTTGCGGTGGCGCTCGCGGCGTCGCTGTTTGACCCGGCGGCCGCCCTCATTCCGGCGCTGTTCAGCGTCTGGCACAACGTCAGCGGTCCCGCGCTCGCGAGCTACTTCACGTGGAGCGACGACCGGGCCACGAGCGGCCCCGTCGCAGCGGACTGACCGCTGCCGGCGCCCGAGCGCTTGATTGCTCGTCTCACGTGTAGATGAGCGCCGTGCGTTGCCACCGATCGGTCAGTGGTCGTAAACGTCGAGTACCTCGAACGCGCGACTCAGGGAGGGAGCGTCAGTATCCGACTCCCCGAGCAGAGGGACTAATCACGTCCGGGGAGTAGTTCCGGTATGCCCGCATCCATCCTCTCGGATAAATTGGACACGAACGATCTGTGGGCAGTAGGCGGCGTGCTAACCGCCTTCGGCGGTGCCCTCACAGTTATATTGGGTCTCGTCCGGGACGAAACCGCGGTCGTGATGGCCGGATCGGCTGCAATGTTGACATCGGCGTCAGTTCTCCTCCTCGTTACCGTAACCACACGAGCTCAAGGAGACGCCGCCGGGTGACCCGTCACAACGACTAACAGCGATCACACATATTCCCGCGTATGCCAACTGAGTCGGTCAACGGGGCCGAACTGTACTACGAATCGAGCGGGGACGGAGTACCGGTTGTGTTTCTCCACGGCGTACTGATGAGCAGCCGCTTCTTCGACGAACAGCAGCCGCTCGCGGAGGAGTACCGGACGGTCACACTCGATTTTCGGGGCCACGGTCGCTCTGAAAAGACCGAAACGGGCCATACACTCCCGCAGTATGCTCGCGACCTAGAGGCGTTACTTGACGCTCGGGGCCTCGCTGATATCGTCCTTGTCGGGTGGTCGATGGGATCGCTTGTGGCGTGGGAATACGTCCGCCAGTTTGGGACGGACCGATTCCGGGGGTTCGTGAGCGTCGAACAACAGCCACTCGATCTCGAACAAGCGGGGTACGATCACGGTGTGTTCGACTTCGACGAGCTCCGGGGCCTCATGGAGCTCGCACAGACGGACCCACACGAGCTGGCGCGGTCGTTGATCGAGCAGATGCTGGTGGACGAACCGGCCGCCGTCGAACAGCGCCTCTTCGATGAGATAACGCGGGTGCCACCGTCAATCACGAGCGCGATTCTGTTTGACCAATCAGTGCGGGATTACCGGAAGACGGTCCCTGCGGTGGATGTCCCCACTCTCGTGTGTCTCGGTGAAGACGAAACGATGCTAGAGAACGCTGGCGTCGAGTATGTCGGCGAGAGGACGCCCGATGCCGAGGTGAAACGGTTCCCCAACAGCGGTCACTGCCCGTTCCTCGAAGCGCCCGAAGCGTTCAATGAGGCCGTCTCGTCGTTCATCACGAACCGCTGCCATCCGTAGCGCCCTCAGTTCAGTGAATTCCAGTTCACGAGGACGCGTCACCGAGTTTGCCAAGCCGGATAGAGCGGTAGCCGAGAAGGACGTCGTGGCCGGTTGCAGACAGAAGAACCGGCCAGAACTCCTCATCTGCAACCAACTCTTCACCAGCGGTTGTCGTCGCGAACACGTTTCCCGCCGCGACCCGCTCAAAGTTATCGACATGCACGCGATACGTCTGATCAGTCGCTTTGTGAATCGCGTCTTGGACGAGATAGTGGGTTGTCGGTGTCGAGGGGACCTCACCCGGAAGGACATCCATCACTCTGAGAAACGCAAGCAGACATTCGTACGCGTTTTCAGCGGCAGTGTCTGAGCCCTGATACCCCGCTTCGACGTTCACAAACCTGGGGAGATTGACGCTTCGACCGTCGACGACACCGGAGAAATCGGCAGCGTGAGCGAGCGGCAGCGCCTCCATAATCGTCGCCTTCAGCGGGGTCGGGTCAGCAAGCGTGCCAAACGGCTCGGCGAACGAGACTGTCGAGTGGAATCCGAGCGTCACACAGCCGGCGATCTCCTCGAGAAGGTCGGCTGCGAGCTGCTCTTCGTGAACGTCACTGTCTGCTGTTCCGGGGAACGATCGGTTGAGGTCCGCGTCAACGTATCGGGTCCCGGCTGCGAGCGCTCGTTCGTTCGCGATGATGAGTTTGACTGGCCGTCGGATTGTCTCGACAAACGCGGACGTGAGAAAGCGCTCGATCGCACGGGCGCCACACGGTTCGTCGCCGTGAATCGCGCCGACGACCGCAACCGGCGGCGTGTCAGTCGTCTCCCACGTACCGAGCACCTCAACGCGCATCACGTCGCTCCATGAGGGTCCCGTCCGAAATACGCTGTCCCGGAGCGGCGTTCACCACGGTATTTCTTACCCTCGTGGCTCGAGTTCGAGGTATGGTTCCAGAGGTTACCCCCCTTTGCTGTGGTTCATTGACGATGGATGCGGACGTGTTAGTGGCCGGCGAGTCCGGAACCATTGAGGCGCCATCAACGGTGTCTCTCATCGAGGCAGAGGAGACGGTCCTCGTCGATACGAGTTTCGGGGAGCCCGCGTTGATGGCTGAGAGACATCCCGAATTCCGCTGTCACAGAACCGCTGATCAGGAGCTTGAGGCGGTGCTCGCTGCAGAAGGGGTATCACCGGGTGCGGTCGACAGTATCGTGTTCTCCCATCTCGATTGGGATCACTGCTACAACCTGTCACTGTTCGATGCGGACACGACGCTGTACGTCCAACGCGAGGAACTCGGATACGCAGTTGCCCCGTACCCACCCCATGCAGTACGGTACGATGCACCGTCGGCAGGCCACGAGCCGCCGTGGTCGACAGCTGACCTGACGGCACTCAACGGTGAAACGACCATCTGTGACGGGGTCGTCGCATTCCCGACACCGGGCCACACCGTCGGCCACCAGTCGGTGGCCGTCGAAACGCGTACCGGCACCACGGTCATCGCGGCCGATGCCGTCCCAACGTTCGCAAATGTCGCCCTCGACGCAGCGACCCCGCAACGGCCCGGGATCGCCATGGACGAAATTGCGTGGTGGGAGAGCGCGACAGAAGTACTCGAACGTGGCGATCGGATTCTCCCCGGACACGAGTGGGAGATTCTCGACGCTGCGCCCGCCGGCCTGTGCGACTGACGGTCTCACGTCACCGGTCGACACGCGAATTTGCCGGTACAAGCCGTGTTTATCCTGTTTCACTAACCGTATGTGGATATGACAGACGCGGACGAAGTTCGGCATCGTGTCGATACGAACAGTATCGATCTCGTGCGGATCGTCTTCGTCAATAACAGCGGTGTGCCACGGGGACGCGTCGTAGACGCCGAGACGCTTCCGGACGTCCTCGAAGCCGGGACGAACGTCACACAGGCGATGCAGTCGTTCAACGCACTCGACCGGCTCGCACCCGACGGCCGGTACGGACCGGCCGGCGAGGTGCGCGTTGTCCCAGATCCGGAGACGTTCACCGAACTGCCCTACGATGACCGGGCAGGGATTATGCTCGCTGACCTGCACGATCTCGATGGGAACCCGTGGGCGGCCGGCCCACGAGCACAGCTCCGTGAGTACCTCTCCGAACTCAAAGCAGACGGGTATGTCCCGGAGCTCTCATTCGAGAGCGAATTCTACTATACGCGTGAGACGACGGACGGCGAAACGGTTCCCCTCGACGAGACGACGTGTTTCTCAACGGACGGAATGCGAAGCGCTCACGACCTGATTCTGGAGACTGTCGACGCACTGAAAGCACAGGGGATGGGACTCGCTGCGTACTACCCCGAGTACGGCCCCGGCCAACAGGAACTCGTCGTGGATCATGATACGGGCGTCACAGCGGCCGACAACCAGATCCTGTACAAAGAAACCGTGAAAGCCGTCGCGGAGGCGCACGATGTCGGAGCCACGTTCCGTCCACATCCGTTCCCCGAGCTTCCCGGCACCGGCTGTCATATCCATCTCTCGGTGTGGCAGGACGACGAGAACGTGTTGTACGATCCGGACGCGGACGGCCGATACCCATTGAGCGAACGGGGACGGCACTTCGTGGGCGGCTTACTCGACCACGCGCCGGCGCTCGTGGCGTTGACCGCCCCGACGGTCGAATCCTACGACCGACTGGCCCCGGGCATGTGGGCGTCAGCGTACACCTGCTGGGGGCATGACAACCGGGAGGCGATGGTTCGAATTCCCTCCGTCAACACGGACAACCCCGAGGCTGCGACCCGTATCGAGTTCAAGCCCTCTGATAACACGAACAACCCGTATCTCGCCCAGCTTGGCCTTCTAGCGGCCGGATTCGACGGCATCGAACGCGAACTCGATCCCGGACAGCCGCTCAACGCGGATCCGGAGACGGTTGCCGAGGATGAGCTCGCCGACCGGAACATTTCACGGCTCCCGACCTCGCTGGAAGAGGCCCTCGATGCGTTCGAAACCAACGAGGTGTTAGCAGAGGCGTTGGGCGACGCGTTACACCAGTCGTATCTCGAAGTCAAACGAAGCGAGTGGGACCAATCCATCGAAGATGGAGAACAACGGACGGGGTACCTAGCCCGGGGATTCTGAATCGGTTCCCGGAGCTTGAATTCGGGAGGCCGCACTCGGACCGCACCGGTCGTCGACGTCGGCAGCGCTGTCAGTAACCCCCTGGTTTGGGGAGGATTGGCGGGGCCCTCAGAGAGGGTTAGCGGAGGCCAAACCGATTGGTAAAGTGGGTTCAGAGCGTTACAGACGACTGATCGCAATGGGCGTTCGGGCGGCGAAAGTCCTCGTGGGACTGCTTGTTGAACCACACGAGCTCGGTCACGCGATCCCGGCGGCGATAGCTGGGCTGTCCCCGAAGATAACCATCCTTCCCGCGTGGGATGGAGCGACCCCGTTGGGTCAATTCGACGCCAGCGTGACCGCGTCGACCTCGCCGACTGTGATCCGGCTATGTGCGCTAGCACCGTTGCCGTTGTATCTCGGTGTCGCAACCGTGCTAGGAACGGTCCTGCCGGCCGAATCACCGCTTGCGATGGTACTGTTTCCGGCGGTCGCGTTCTGGGCCACGCCCTCGAGCGGTGATATCGCGGTGGCAACGAACCCAGCGGCGGTCCGTGAGGCGGGCCGGTTTCGGGCCCCGATACAGCGGTGGCAACCACCGACGTCTCTGGTGCTGATCCCCGTGGTGACGGTCGTCGTCGCCGCGCTGTTTTTCACTGATATCGTGTGAGGACGGCCGCGTGACCGCTCAGTACGGAACGGGAACGCCCAGGATACAGTACGTGGACGGTGTGTGATCAGCAATGGGGAGGTTCCGATGCGCGAGCCAATCGAACACACATTATGCCGAGTACACACACTGAGACAGGGGTCGATCCGGATGTGTTGAGTGGGCGGTTGCCCGCGGCGCCGGGACGCTGGGAGCGAAGCGACGAGCCCGGCGGAATCGTCGAGTACCGACTACCCAGCGACGTCTCGTCTTGTACAGCAGCAAAGCTGGCCGTGCGTCCACATACTAAGTAATGCAGCGGGCCGTCTCGATAGTGTTCAGACAAGCTGATTCCATGCGAAGCTGAACGATCTGAGCCACTCGTTAGCAGTTCTGCTTCGGCGTTGCTAAAACAGTTTGAGAAACTAGTATTTTCACGTTTCATCCTATAAAAGACACGTTCGTCGCTGTTCCGATTTCCGTGTTTTTCGTATCTGAAATCGAGGCCATGTTTGTCACAGGCTCGGTGAAGTGGAACCGCACCACCAACGAGAAAGATTGCGTCATCCACATCGTGTTTGCCGCGGAGTTCCGAGAAAAACTGATCTGCGATCACGTTTTTTGTCGGTTCAAGCTTTGTGTGGAGCAAATCGTCTGAGTCGATCGAGGGCGGCATACAGCCGATACTGTTTACCGTCCAGTTGAATCGCGGTCTCACCAACCGCCACGTGATTCGAGTTTCGGCCAGTTTCCGGCTGTAGATCGGCTTTGTGAACCCGGTTGTGAACGGTCGATCGAACCCGATTAACACCAACACCTCAAGAAAGAATACAGTATTCGAAAGCGAGAGTTCAGCTAAATAAAGCTGAATACTGAGCTTCATCGACAGCCGCGGTATTGCAGTGACGGGTCTACTGTCATACCTCAGCCTACAGATCGCGAGGCTGTACCGTCTTCCGGTCGTTGGCCTGAGTCCGCTCTGTGGCGTCGTTGAGCAGTTCGGCGACCTCCTCATCGAGGGCGTCGTAGAGATCCGCCGAAACGTTGTGCTCCGAGAATCCGTTCTTCGTGACTTGATTTAATAATTTAGTCAAACATTCTATCTTGAAATCATATTACTTATCCATATTTAATTCATACACACAAGATTGGTTCAAAATCTACGATCAAATCTGGTTCAATATTTCGTTGAGCATGATTTTCGGCTCCAAGGACCCGTTCTACACAGTCCCCATTGCATTAGTCGATAGCCGGCAGGAACCACCCATTAACTAAAATTTCCTTTGTCGCCCTGCTATCCTTCGATCGTCATGCACCTGCAGTCGTCAAGCCGTGATACAGGTTTCGATGCGGGTGTTAACATTAACGCGTCCGGATGATTAGTGAGAAAGTTAATATAAATAATAGCTTGTAAAGTAATATAACCAGCGTTGCGAGACCGATAATAGCAGAATGTAATAATATTTACCATCTAACACTTGAGGATAACAGGAGCATATTTCGTGGGTAACGGCGACCGTCTCGACCCTCCGTGCTTTTCGATTCAGCTGTTGTCGGTCGAATCGGGCTTGACAGTGCAGTCACAGCCGCCTCGTCGAAGGAGTTCACTGACCGTCGTGTCAGTCCCGCAATTTGGGCAGACGGCGCGGACATCGACGAGCACGTCGTAGTCGCCGCAGTCGAGCTCCTCTGCGTTCGCAAGCGATGAGATGGCCGATTCCGTGACAGCTGAGACCCGACCCTGCAGTTTTTCAATTGTATCGATTTTCCGATCGATCATCTCCTCGTCCGCCGCTGGCAGGCTCGCCCCGCGCACCTCTGTGAGGTACGTGTAGACTGCTTGGTGCGTGACGAAGTCGCCGGTCAGCTTGTCGACATCAATACCCTCGCGTTTGAGACGGCGGCGGGCTCGAGTCGCCGACGATTTCGATCCGTTGCGGAGGGCCTTGTACATGCTCGATACCTCAACGGACAGCGGTGAGGCGTCGATGTCGCGGAGTGCCGCTTCCAATACAGCCTCGTTGAACTCATCTGCGAGATCCCGAAGACTCGTCCGTTCGCCGGCCTCACCGGTCCACGCGTCCTCTAGGGTTGAGCCGATATCGTCGAGATCGTACTCGCGAATCACCCGTGCTACCTTTGTGTTTGGCCCGCTCGTTTCGGTGGTCATACCTAGGTTTCGACCTACACCGTGACAAAGATTTGTGTGCCGATCTGTTGGGTGCAGCGAGTGTGGAGGTCCGAACTGATCTCTATTCCTGCTCACATACCTCCTCTAACGAAACGTCGAAGCAGAACAACGGTATCTATCAATTAAAGGCAACTAACGCTATTCCAATTTTTATAGACCTCCAGCTAATAATAATTTCAATTAAACTAGAACGCTGGACGAACTCGCCGGATCTGCGACGAGGAAACTCACGTGAGCTAGGCGGTAAGACGACACGAACGACTCAGGAAAATTGGGCGGGAAGTATGAGCCAATCAGGGGGAAGAAGTGCTGCTCCCGAGTCAAGATATTCGATCAACGACGGTCAATCGATAGCCTCGATATACGCGTAGTCGTCTGGGAGGGCAGCGGCATCTTCCGGAAGGAGTGCAGTGACAAGGTAGTTGGCGTGGGTTTGGAAGTAATCGATAATGCGTGCGATACGGTCTGAATCGATAGCCTCCAGCGAGTCGAGCAGGATGAACGGGATCACCTCATAAACGTCGTGGACGAGGTATCCCGCAAGCGCGAACACGAGCCCTGTCACCTCGCGCTCACTCTCTGAGAGGTGATCTACAGTGTCCTCGTAGGCCGTTCCGTCCGGCGACGATCGGACGATATGCAAGCTAAACTGTGTTTGCGTAACCTTGCGGCGGCCCTCACGGACCTCGGTTTCATGACGCTCGATCCATATTCGATCGAGGTTTTCATATTCCAGAATGTCGAGGACGGTTTCCATGTGATCGTTGAACTGCTTCACAGCGTTTTCCTTGATGCGATCGACCCGGGTCCGCAGCTCGGTCAACTGCTCGGCGAGTTCCTCGCGCTCCGCCTTCAGTTCCTCGCGTCGCTCGATCGCGGCTTCCCGCTCGTCAATCTCGGTGTCGAGTTCGTCGATGTCGTCCTCGAGCCGCTCGATTCGGAGCTCGATCTCGTTCGCCTCACGGTGGAGTTCCAACGTCTCATCGTAGGCATCGACATCGACCGCTTCAGCTTCCGCCTCTAGTTCCTTGATCTCTTCACGTTTTGATTCGACTTGGTCTTCCAAGTCTGCGATCCGCGACTCGGTTGACTCGATTTCCGTCTCAACTGAATCGAGCTGTTGTTTAGCGTGTTCGATTTCACGCCTTGCCTGTTGAATTGATGACTGCTTGTCGGTGAGTTCCTCGATCTCCTCACGGATCTCGGTGCGTTCATCCAGCTTCTCGGAGCGAAGCTCTCGCAGTCGGTCAAGTGTCGCCTCAATCTGGTCAGTTTCAACATTCGACCCGCAGGTCCAACAAACTGTCTGGTCACTTCCAGTCAGCGAATCAGTCGGAGTGCTGCTATGTCTCTCCTCATCGATATCGATCTCTGAATCCTCTATCATATCCTCGTTAAATCCGATGACGCTCCCAAGTTCGTTGATATCGTCGTCGAGGGATCGTTTCCGGCGGCGTAGTTCATCGATACGACCCGCAAGTCGGTCCGGGGTCTCGTCAGGCTCTTCTTTTGTTTCGACTGTCTCTTGGAGCTCTTCACGTTCCGCCTTCAGCTCTGAGAGCGTCGAACGCTCGGTCTCAAGGTCGAATTCAAGATCCGCGAGATCGGAGCGCGCGTCACGGACACGTTGGAATGCCTCTTCGAGTTCTTGTTTGCGTGTCCGACTCTCTTCAATGCCGGTATCAAGCTCGTCGAGTTCTTCCCGGATCGTCTCTCGTCTCTCTTTTGCTGCTTTGAGTTCCTCTACTTTTTCGCGGCGATTCGCTTCGAGGTCAGAGAGATCACGTTCAAGACTATCTAATTCCTCAATTTGAGACTCCAGCTCGTCGCGTTCATTTTTACATTGGCGAATTTCTGCGTCGATCGAGTCGGTATCAATCGGACGCATTATGATTTCACGGAGATCATCGCCGCGTGCCACTGCTTGGCGTGCCTCGTTGCCCTCCAATAAGAACGCAAACAGGTCCGCCAGTTCCGGATCGTCAAGGTACGGATCCCCGCTAAATGTAACGGAGTTCCCCTCGCGTTCCAGTGTTCGCGTGTACGTTTCGTTGTCGAATTCGAGCGTTACCTCACCATTCTGAGCGTCGCCTTTCAGCGAGCTCTGTCGACTGCCCAGCCCGGCCATTAGCGCCTGTAAGAACGAAGTCCGGTTGGTCGCATTGCGTCCCGTCAAAATTGAGACGCCCTCAGGGAGGGTCACCGAGGCTTCGTTGATCCCACCGATGTTCCGAACATCGATGTGGACAACGGGTTTTGAGATCTGAGACATTGATATTATAAGTACGATGTTCGAAGAGTTAAATCTACCTTTCAGACATACAGTCGTGTTTAGACAGGGTTACCGCATGTGAAGCTGAATGGCCCATTCTAATTGTAAAATTTTGATTCAGTATTGAAAAGTCTGTAAAACAACGCGGATCCTTCATATCGGACGGAAGAGCCAGTGATTCTCAGTATATTAAATATAAAATTCTTACCATCACAGTATCGTCATCTACTTATCAATAAAATAGTATTGAAACCTGCGAGATTTATGATATCAAATGAACATAACAGTTAGGTGGAAGCGCTCAACAAATATCGGTGATGCAGTTCGTCAGATACACGACTAGGGGTTCACCAGCGTGGGGTATCCGTCGTAACGAGGGGATTATCCCACTGGCGGGACTTCGAGAGGAAATCACGTATCAACAGTTGACCGACAGCGGTTTCCTTCGAGTTGTCAAAGATGCCGCCGATGCGGCGGCCGGACAAGCGATTCCCGTGTCGAAAGCGAACCTGCTCGCCCCGGTTCCACGGCCTGGCAAGATCATCTGTGTGGGACTGAACTACTATGACCACGCAGAAGAACAGGACGAGGAGATACCCGAACAGCCCCTTCTGTTCGGAAAGTCAGGAACCGCAGTCACCAACCCCGGGGACCCGATCATCCACCCCGCCGAACTCGACGAGGTCGACTTCGAAGTCGAGCTCGGTGTAGTTATCGGCCAGACCGCAAAGGATGTCTCAACAGCTGATGCGCGTGACTACATCGCGGGGTATACCGCGATCAATGATGTGAGCGGACGGGACGCACAGTTCGACGACGGACAGTTCTTCCGTGGGAAAAGTTACGACACCTTCGCACCGATGGGACCAACACTTGTCCCCGATGACCGGCTCGACCCAGATGATCTAGATGTGGTCTGCCGCCTCAACGGCAAGACGATGCAGTCGTCGAACACCGAGGAGTTCATCTTCGGCGTTGAGGAGGTTGTCTCCTACATCAGCGGGATTACCACGCTCCGCCCGGGCGACGTTATTTCGACGGGGACCCCTGGCGGAGTCGGTATCTTCCGCGACCCGCCGGAGCTGCTCGAACCGGGTGATTCGGTCGACGTCGAAATCGAAGATATCGGGACACTAACAAATCCCGTTGTCGCCGAGCGAGACTAGCGGTCAAGAAACCACTAACTATGTCCAAAGATCGACACGCTGATCGGACGGTCGTCGTTACCGGCGCGGCGAGTGGTATCGGACGCGGCATCGCACGACGATTCGGCGATGAGGGCGCGAACGTCGTCGTAGCCGATATCCAGCGGGAGCCGAAGCAGGGAGCCCGATACGATAGTGATGTGACAACTCCGACAGACGTCGTCATTACCGAGGAGACCTCTGGAGAGGCCACGTACGTCGAGACCGATGTCAGCGATGCCGACAGCGTCGCCGCGATGGTCGAGAAAGCGGTCGAAACGTACAGTGGTATCGATGTCCTCGTCAACAACGCCGGCATCCAGATCGCGGGAGACTCCCAGTCGACTTCGGTCCAAGAGTGGCAGCGGTCTATCGACATCGACCTAAGCGGAGCGTTCTACTGCGCAAAGTTCGCGGTCCCACATCTCGTCGAGCGTCAGGGACAGATCATCAATATTGGTTCCGTGCGGGGCTTCGAAGGCGGCGGCGGACCGCCCTACGCAGCGGCCAAAGGTGGTGTCGTCAACATGACCCGGGACCTAGCGATAGAATTGGGTGAGGACGGCGTTCGAGTCAACTGCATCAATCCCGGATACATCGAAACACCGCTGCAGGACATCAACACCGACGAGGACGTCGCCAAAGCAGAGGAACACACGCTTTTGCCTCGATTCGGGAAACCAAGTGATATCGGCGACGCCGCGGTGTTTCTCGCCAGTGATGAGGCGGCGTTCATCACCGGTGCGAACCTCGCGGTCGACGGTGGCTGGCTCGCACACAGCGGGCTCTAACTGTTCAGCGAAACAATTTTACAGCAACGTTCGAACCGATTGCACGATGGACTATCGACAGCTTGGCAGTACGGGGACTCGTGTCTCGGAACTCTGTCTCGGGACGTGGCGTTTCGGGAAGGAGACAAACGGCGTGGTCGAAACCGGACGGGAGGAAGCCCACGAACTACTAGATGCGGCCTGGGATCGTGGTGTCAATTTCATCGACACCGCGAACGTCTACGGCTCACCGCACGGAACCAGCGAGGAGTACATCGGGGAGTGGCTCGAGGGCCACGACCGAACGGACTTCGTTATTGCATCGAAGGTGTACTTCCCATTCGACGGCTGGGGCGAGCCGGGTCCGAACGACTCCGGACTGGGTCGCAAGCACATCCGCGCACAGGTCGAAGGGACGTTGGACCGCCTCGGGACGGACTACCTGGACTTGTACTACATTCACCGCTGGGATGAGAACAGCGATATCAAGGAGACCCTACGGACGCTGAACGATCTCGTGCGCGAGGGGAAGGTACACTACCTCGGTGCCTCCACGATGGCGGCCTGGCAGCTGACTAAGGCCCTTTGGAAGTCTGACGCGGAGGGTCTCGAACGATTCGAGGTAACACAACCGCTGCACCACGCCGGCTACTACGATGACGTGAAAGAGTACCTGGACGTCTGTGCAGACCAGGACATCGCGGTCTGTCCGTACTCCCCGCTCTCGGGTGGCTTCCTCACCGGAAAGTACGAACGCGCTGATCCGGACGATCCGGAAGCGGTCAAAGCTCCCGACGGTGCCCGTGGGAGCTTCGATGATTTCTTCGACGACTACTACCTCTCGGAGCGAGGCTGGCACGTGCTCGACGAAATCCAGACCATCGCGACGGAGGTCGACGCCACGCCCGCACAGGTATCCCTCCGCTGGCTGATGGATTGGGACGAGATTACCTGTATCCCTATCGTTGGGGCCCGCACGGTCGACCAACTCGACGAGAACGTCGCTGCGACCGATATCGACCTCTCGGACGCGCAGTGGGACCGCATTATGGACGCGCGGTACGATCCGGACGGGAACCTTTGGGGACACTGAGGGGCAGCGTCGCGGTCCGTCAAGTCTCACTCAGTATCGGGCTCAAACCGCCAGATCCGGTCCATGAACGGGATGCCGTCTTTGGGATCGGCATCGGCATCGACACCTGACTGTTTGAATTGGCCGGTGTACCGCTCCCAATCGGCGACAGCCTCGTCACCGTCAACGGCTTCCAGATAGGCCTCGATATCCGGACACTCTAGGATACAGACCGCGATATCATCGCGGACGTACAGTTCGAACGCTTCGACTCCCCCTCGTTCCATTGCGTCAGTCACTCCCTCGGGAACATCGTCGTGGGCGTCGACGTACGCCTCGCGCTGGTCGGGAGCAAGTCGCTGGACGTAGACGGCGCGTTCAGTCTCTGCCATACCCTGATTACTCAGAGTGAGTAAATCAGCGTTACGGGACCGGCGGCGGTGGGTATTAGTAACCTGCACCCGACGGGCAGGTATGGTTTCGCCCGCACTCGTACTGCCACACGAACCGGATGAACGCTGGCACCTCGCCCGACAGATGGGTGTCACGGATGCCGTGATCCACCCAATCGAGATTGGCGACGGTCGTACGCAGTGGACCTACGACGACTTACAGGGGCTCTCAAACTGGTTGTCAGACGTCGGATTGAATTTCTCCGTGCTAGAGGGGAGTGTTCCCATCTCGGATCGCATCCGCCTCGGCCGGGAAGGTCGCGATGAGGACATCGAGGCTTTCAAACGGTTCCTCCGGAACTGTGGAGAGATCGGTATTCCGGTGGTCTGCTACGACTGGATGGCGGGCGTCCGTTGGGCACGGACCGCGGCCCACGTCGAGGCCCGCGGTGGCTCCTACGTCACTGAATTTGATATCTCTCAGACCCAAGGTGGCCCCGACACGCTACCCGACGCCACACACGAAGACCTCTGGGAGGGTCTGGAGTACTTTTTGCAGGAGGTCGTCCCCGTCGCGGAGGAGGCGGGCGTAAAACTCGGTCTCCATCCCGACGACCCGCCCCGGGCTTCGCTGCGTGACATCCCTCGTATTGTCACGAGCGTCGAGAACTACGACCGCGTGCTGGACATCTACGACAGCGAGTACAACGGTATCACCTTCTGTCAGGGTAATTTTGCGGCGATGGACGCTGACATTCCCGAGACGGTCGAGCGTTTCGGTGACCGCATCAACTTCATTCACTTCCGTGACATCGAGGGTGACGCCGACAGCTTCGTCGAGACGTGGCACGACGACGGGCCGACCGATATGCTCGCCGCGATGCGGGCCTACGAACGCCATGTCGGCGACGATGTGCCGATGCGACCCGACCACGTCCCAACGATGGCCGGCGAGGACAACTCTAACCCCGGCTACCACACGAACGGGCGCCTGTTCGCCATCGGCTACATGCGCGGGCTGCGGGAACAGACGAGAGTCGACGGCTAACGACGGTCGGGATCAATAGCGGAACGGAACTCGGACCGACCGGTCACGCCAAGGTCCACGTGGTAGAGACTTCCTGCACCCGGACCTTCCCTCTCACGGGTCTCAACGCAGGCCGTCGTTACGTAGGCCGTGTCGTAATCGTCACCGGCGAAGGTCAGCGATGACACCTTTCGGGGGTCAAACGAAAGCGTCCGCTCGTGTGTTCCATCGGGCGCGAAGCGGTGGATTGCGCCCCCGTCCCAGAACGCGGACCAGACGTAGCCCTCGCTATCGACGGTCATCCCGTCGGGGTAGCCGTCGATGTCGCTCGCGTCGACGAACACCTCCGGGTCGGTGAGTCTGCCGCTCGCACGGTCGTAGTTATATCGGTAGATGTACCCCGGTTCCGACGGATCCACTTCGCAAGTATCAGTGAAGTACAGCTGCGACAGGTCCGGCGTGAACCCCATCCCGTTCGGGAGCACGCAGGACTCTCGCACGAGAGTAATCGTCCCATCGGTGTCCAGTCGGTACAACCGTCCGGGGAGCCCTCGATCGGTGTCCGGCATGACACCGGCGAAGACCCGACCTTCGGGGTCCGCGATGACGTCGTTGTACCGTTCATGGAAGCGGTCAGGGTCCGGTGCGAGGATGGTTTCGGTCGTCCAGTCCTCTCGAGAGAGCTGGCGGACCGCCCCCGCCTCTTGGAACAATAATAGTGACCCGTCCCGCTGGATGGTGAAACCGCCAATTCGCTCGTGGCTGTCGTGGTAGACACACTCATAATCATCGCTCCGTGGGTCGTATCGATAGACCCGCCCCTTCGGGATATCACACCAATAGAGTCGTTCGTCTTCGGGATGCCACAGTGGCCCCTCACCGGTCTCACACTCGATGTCGACAACCCGTTTGGGTGTGCTCATGCCACTACCAATGATCGTCGGGATTGAAAAACCGGGAGGTCGGTTCCGTGTCGTTCACGGGTCCTTCGGCCTCCGTTCACAGAAGCCGAGGACCGGGGCGTGGGCAGCAGTCCTCGTTAGTCATCGAGACGGCCGCTCGACAGCGTTCCGGTCGTCATCAATTCGTTTAATTCTTCTAAGTCCGTCTCTTCGGGTTGTTTGATATCAACGAGCGACCCCCGAAACAGGACGCCAATACGGTCGGCGTGTTTCAGCACCGACTCGATGTTGTGGCTGACGATGACGATCGTGATCCCTTGGTCGGCCAGCGTGTCGATGGTGTCCTGGACGAGCCGGGTTGCGTCGACTGACAACGCGCTCGTCGGTTCGTCAAGGATGATAACGTCCGGGTCGAACGCAAGCGACCGCCCGATCGCGACAAGTTGCCGCTGGCCGCCCGAGAGGAACTCCACCTCCGTCTTGATGTCGAGGTCTCGACCGAGCCGCTCCATCATGATCTGTTCGGCCCGCTCGTAGGTCTCATCCCAATCGATAAGCTGTAACGGGCCGAACCCGGTTCGCGGGAACTGACCCATAAAGATGTTCGTCGCGATGTCGAGGTCATCCATCAGCGCAAGGTCCTGATAGACAGTCTCAATATCGTTGTCACGGGCCTCAGATGGGTTGCTGAAGTTCACCGGCTTGCCGTCCTTGTATATCTGACCTTTCGAGGGTTCGTGGACGCCGCTAAGCATGTTCATTAGCGTCGACTTGCCGGCGCCGTTGTCGCCAACAAGCGCGAACACCTCCGACGAGTGGATATCGAGTGAAACGTCCTCGACGGCGACGATACGACCGAACTGCTTGGTGAGGTTCTCCATACGGAGCTTCGACGTCTCAGCCTTGCCGGTGTCATCGCCCCCTGTGGAGTGTTGGCCCGTCGAATCCTCTTTTTCAACGCTCATACCGCACCACTCGCAAGGATGCGAGAGCGCAGTTTGCTCTGGGTACTATACAGGAGGATTGCCACGAATAAGACGATGCCATTAATCATCTGAATCTGGGTCGCACCTATCACTTGACTGTTGTTCAGCGCTGACTGAATGACCTGAATGAGAATAACACCACCGAGTGCCCCGGTGATCTTCCCCCGGCCACCAAAGAGACTGATTCCTCCGATGACCGCACCAGCGAACGCCTGGAACACCAGTCCCTCACCGATCAGCGGCGGGACGACGCCGACAAAGCCGGTTAGCATCAGCCCGGCGATCGCAGAGAGGATGCCGCTGATAGTGTAAATAAT
This sequence comes from Halorubrum rutilum, assembly GCF_024494565.1. The sequence continues at coordinate 468,089 of NZ_JANHDN010000001.1, read as the reverse complement.
AATGATGAGCCGCTCGGTATCGATTCCGACCTCACGGGCAGAGTTTTCGGAGCTCCCGAGCGCGTAGACGGCCTGACCAAAGGAGGTGTATCGTAACACCAAGCCGACGACGAGGAACGCAACCAACATGAACCCGATAGCAAATCGAGGCGTCCCACCAACTTGGGTATACAGTGATGGCAGACCCGTGACCGGTTGGGTCTGTAGCGCCGTCTTCGCACCCTCGAAGATGATGAGAAACGCCAGCGTTTGCAGGAACGGGTTCAGCCCGACCTTCGCGATCATCACACCGTTAACGAGACCGATAAGCGATCCGACCAGTAGGATAATAGCAAAGCCGATCCACGGACTGGTCGTCAGCCCCCAGCAGCTCGGACAGGTTCCAAGGATCATCCCAGTGAATATCGCCGAGAAACCGGCGATCGATCCTATCGAGAGGTCGAAGTGTCCCGACAAGAGGCAGAGGCTCTCGGCCAGCACAAGCAGCCCAATCGGAACCGCCCCCCACAGGATCAGCTCAGCCGATCTGAACGTCTGAGGAACTAACACCAGCACCCCGATCAGGACGAGACCGAGGATCGGCCAGATCATATTATCCAACAGTGTCAGCATCACGTCGTCCCGGTCCCCGAAGGTCCGGCCGATAAATCCCTGGTCTGTTGCCATCGATCAGCCCCAGACGTTACCCCAAAGGAACGGCTGGTCGAAGTTATCCTGCGTGATGACGACGCTGTTCGTCCGGAACCACGGGTGGCCATTCTGCTCGCGCATGACCCCAGGTTCCCAGATGGGCTCCGACCATAGCTCGACATCCTTGTGTTGGCCGGGCTCGATGTTCAGCTGGTCAGCCGTGACCTCTGACCCTACTTCCGGAATGACACTGTCGTCCATCCCGCTTTCGACGTACTCACGCATGTAATGCATCGCGATTGGATTGTAGAAGTAGTTGGGCTGGTCGACCGCTGCGTCGATCATGCCGTCGCCGACGAGCGGGTTCACCTCGGGGCTCCCGTCCATCTGGGTCAGACAGATGTGGCCATCTTCGCCCTGCGGAACCAACATATCGAGGTTTCGTAACGCCCCGACAACGCCGAGTCCCATTGAGAGATTCCCGGAGTAAATCCCGTCTACGCGGCCGTTTGCTTGTATGAACTCTTGAACGTTCGACTGGGCGACGTCGCGAGCGAACTCTCCATTGATCGTTCGGACGACTTCGACACGGTCCTGCTCATTCATTACATCCAGGAACCCTTGCGAGCGCTGATTGGCAGACTGGTTGCCCTGCGGGCCTCGGATGTTCAGCACGCGCCATGTATCCTTGTCCGGGTATTGCTGTTCAAGCGCGTTGAGCATCTGCTCACCGGAACTGGCACCACCATCGTAGTTACTGAACCCGACGTACAAGGGGATCTCCGAACTGGCCGTATCAGCGTTCGTTGCGAACACTGGCGTGCCACCCTCAATTGCCTGATTAATAGCTCCCTCCGCCGCGCCGGTCTGCCAGACACCGACGAGGATAGCATCGTAGTCACCGCTGGCGAACTCGCGAATATCAGATACCTGCTTCTGTGCGCTTTGTTGGTTTGGTCGGACGTCAAGTTCGATACCTTGGTCTTCGGCATAGAACTCGGCCGCTTCAATGTATGCCGTAATCCAAGATCCACCTCGGACGTACGCACTCATCCCGACCCTGTCCAGAGAGTTCTCTCCACTGCCACTCCCAGAGTCGCCCGCAGTACCACCATCGCTGCCACCATCGTCTCCACTACTTCCATCGCCGCCGTCTCCGCCATCTCCACCGCTTCCACTACACCCTGCCAGTGAGATGGTTGTGATTGCTGCACCAGTCGCTTTCAGAACATTCCGTCTGTTACTGCTTCGCATGCAGGTAGAGATACGACTATTACTATATAAATATTGTTGATGATATACCGTGTGGTGCCGGTGCAGTATACGGGTCGTCCGTCGTTTCCCCGATAAATCTTGTATATAAATTGAGTTTATGATAGATACTTAATGCTTCTGTGTAATAGATCGCTGAGTCCAACAGTCGTCTGTAATGAAAACGCGACTAATCTATGTTAACGCGCGTGGATCCAAATCATCAGAGAAGTCCAACAATGGTATGACTAACACTCGCATTCAAGCAGTAATTTCATGAGACTAGGTACTAGGATTACCCTGTGAATATCTATATTGACACGGTGTCGCCGGAACAGATCAGGACTGCCGAACGACGCTTCCAGCTGGACGGGGTGACGACGAACCCATCGATCGTCGCCGAGACCGACCGTCGGTACAAGAACATCGTCGAAACCGCAGGTGAGATCACTGACGGACCGGTGTTCGCACAGGTCCTCGCCGAGAGTGTTGACGGAATGGTCCGCGAAGCGCGAGGGTACCAAGACTGGGCAGATGACGTGGTCGCAAAGATTCCGGCGACACGGCCGGGATTCGAGGCCTTAGGCCGTCTCCGAGCTGACGGAGTTCCCGCAGGAGCCACCGTAGTATACACCGCTGAGCAGGCGGTGCTGGCTGCAAAGAACGATGCAACCTTCGTCGCTCCATACGTCGGTCGAATCGACGATTCGGGCGCCGACGGGATTGCTACAACCCGTCGCATTCAGTCGATTTTCGATGCTCAGGGCTTTGAAACGGAGGTGTTAGCCGCAAGTATCCGGAATACTACGCAGGCGACCGCCCTCTATGAGTCCGGCATTGATGGAATCACAATGTCACCTGCCGTCCTCGATGCCCACGTCGACTCCTCGGAGACTGCCGAGAGCGTTGCCGGCTTCGCGGCCGCTTGGGGTGACCAGGACCCTCCACTGTCGGAGTGATAGCTCCGTCTATAGCGAATTACTAAATATCGTCGGATGGTATCTATCCGCATGCCAACGGCTCCGACAGTCCTAGTCGCCGGCGATGCGCTCGTCGACTTCGTTCCGCACAACCCCGGGCCACCGGGCAACGCCGGCGGGTACGAACCGACCTTCGGAGGTTCTGGCGCGAACGCCGCGATGGCGTTGGATCGGCTCGGCCTCCCGCCGCTGTGTTGGACGAGGCTTGCGACCGACGACCTCGGAGCTTTTCTCCAAGAACACTTCGCAGCCTCCAGCATTCCGTCCGACCTACTTGTGATCGACGAAGACGCGCGGACGACGGTCTCGCTGGTCACACACGACGCCGACCGAGGACCATCGTTCGCCTTCTACCGAGAGCATGGTGCGGACACCAAGCTCCAACAGGGTACTGTGTCTGACGACACGCTCGAATCGGTGTCGTGGGTCCACACGACCGGCGTAACCATGAGCGTCGAACCGAGCCGCTCAGCGACGCTCGAGCTGCAGTCGCGAGCTGCCGACCGCTGTACGGTGTCACTGGATCCCAACTGGCGACCCGAAATGTGGCACAGCAGCCACGAGTTCCGCGCCGTCATCCGAGGGGCGCTGCCGGACATCGACGTCGTCACAGCGACACCTGATGAGCTGTCGGTTGCGGGGTTCGAAGCCGACGATCCGGCGGCGTTAGCCCGCGCTGTTGCTGACGAGGGGCCACACACCGTGGTGCTCACTCTCGGAGAGGCGGGTGCACTCTGTTTCGGAACCGACGACAGCCCAGTAACCGGGCAGGCTCGACACGGGGGATACAGTATCGACCCCGTCGATGCTACTGGTGCCGGCGACGCCTTCCTCGCGGGATTTATTGCCTCATTGACACACGGTGTTAAAGACCCAAACTGCGCGCTCGCGCTTGCGAACGCCGCCGGCGCTGTCGCAACGACCCAAGCCGGTGCAGTCACGGCGCTGACAGGGCCCGACGCACTCAGACAGTTCCACGACGATATCCCTTGGTTATCGTAGCGTCTACGTGGATAAGTGTTCTACTCTAGTGAACAGTTTTATGTATGTAGGAGGATCCTCTTCAGCGTATGCCAACAGAAGGGAACACAATCACCGCAACCAGAACATCGCTCCGAATTGTCGAGGCCCTGAAACGGTTAGATGGAGCCGGCGTAACAGCGGTGGCGAACGATCTCGATATGACGAAGAGTACGGTCCACAATCACCTCAGAACGCTGAAGGAGGAGGGATACATTACGAAAGAGAACAACGTCTATCGCGTTGGCCTGCGGTTTCTCGAATTGGGCGAGTACAAGCGTAACCGGATGGACATTTATAAAAAAGCCCGACCGGAGGTCACGTCATTAGCCGAAAAGACAGGTGAGATGGCAAACGCAGCCGTTGAGGAGCACGGTAAGGGTGTCTATATTACCCGTGCAGAGGGTACTGAAGCCGTTACGGTCGATACGTATGCGGGCAAGCGGGTGAACCTCCACTGTACCGCGCTTGGGAAGACAATCCTCGCGGAACTGCCTGAACAGCGCGTCGATGATATCATTGACACCCACGGTCTCCCGGCGCGAACAGAAAACACCATTACAGATCGAGAGGGATTAAAGTCCGAACTTGCCGAGATTCGGAAGCAAGGGTACGCGTACGATCGGGAGGAGCGGCTCTCCGGGTTGCGCTGTGTGGCTGCTCCTGTCGTCCCGGAAGAGGGTGAAATTGTGGCGGCGCTCAGCGTCTCCGGACCGACAACCCGAATTAAGGGAGACCGATTCCATAATGATATCCCTGAACTACTACGGTCGGCTGCCAACGTAATCGAGATCAATCTGACGTACTCCTAGCTGTACGATATACGCATAGGTTCGTTTCGCTCTGGTGAATATTCGTGGTAAAGCCTCTCATATGGGGGATAGCTGCTGAACATTACAAACGTACATTTGTAATTTCTGTCCCGGTCTGTGTTCTCTTCTACCAGTAGTATGTTCAGTTCTACAGAACAGAAGGTCAGTCGGATATATTTTCGCGCCGTACAAATCTCCTAATGCATCTGCGTGTTAAGTCAGATTCGCAACTGGTGAGTTACGACTCGACCGAACAGAACCGCGTCTAAAATGTCTGTTCGGATCGCTGTGCAACACGATGGTAGCACACGCGTATTGCGATCTAGGGAATAAAGAGACGATGACCAGTCGATGTCACTTTACTCTCGCTTGACATACACCACCGGCACGGGTGCGTTCAGGAGGACCTGTTGGGCGTGATCACCGAACATCGCCTTCCCGGTCGGAGATCGCTTGGTGCCCCCGACAACAGCGATGTCGGCGCCGCTCCGTTCTATCGTTCGCACGACCTGTTCCGCGAGATCCCCGCCGGAGACCCCCTGGATCTCGTACTCGATATCCAGCGACTCCAGCCGGTCGCCCGGCCCTCTGACACTCTCGTGACGCTGTGCGACCTCGTCGGGCGTGAGACCGCTAGTCGTCGTGTCGATATCCATCTGTTCCATTACTGCCTCGTAGTCATCTCTTGGGAAGGCGTACAGGAGAGTCACCCTCGCGTTCGAGGGCGCCGCAAGGTTAATCACGGTATCCACGAGGTCATCTAGACTGTCCCTATCGTCCGGACCAATTGCTAGCAGTACGCGGTCGTACGCCATACAGGACAGTCGTATGAGGGACGATTAGGTGTTTTGGATTGTGGTGAAAGTGGTGCCCGGGCGATCCGATACCATTGAGGGAGCATCTCAATCCGGGCCATACACGAATTTCGTTCCGTTGTGGTCCCCGGATCGTAGATAATTTTGGACCTGTCTGATAGGCTACCTGTCCCGGAGAGTTCGGAGCTGTATCCGCTCACCTCGATACGATTAATTGCCGCTGAGACGGGGTCCGGGATAGGTAAGAGGTATAAACAACTGTGAGCGGACGGCGTCAGTCCCTGAGAATCGCGTCAAAGGTCCGGTGTGACAGATACGAGTAATCGCGTGCGGACAGGAACGGCACCTCCTCGATCCATGAAAGACACTGCTCGTACGTAGCCCAGTCGTCCATCCACGGGTAGTCCGACCCGAGCAATAGGCGATCGGTTCCGAACCAGTCCGCGAGGTTACGGACGTATCCCCACAGGTCCTCGTAGGGCCAGTCCTCCTCGCTTGAGCGCGGAAGAGAGCTCATCTTGACTGCGACGTTGTCGCTCTCGGCCACCGTCTCGAAGTCCGTCCAGGGGGCGGCGTCGGGGCTCGTCGTCTCGTCGGGGAACGCCATGTGGTCGACGATCAATTGAACGTCCGGGTGTCGCTCTGCGAGGGTCGCAACCATCGAGAGCTGTTCAGCCTTCGGAAAGATGAACACGGTCGCCTCCTGTCGGGAGGCCTCGGTCCAGACCGGCTCCAGTTCGTCGTCGAGAATCCAGTCGGCGGTCCGATCTAAATCCGTCGAATGCTCCTCGTACTCGAGACACGCGTGCAATCGGACGCCCAGCATTCGTTCGTGGCCGACGACCCGACGGAGCGCTGCGCGTACTTCGTCGGGATCGCCGTAGAAGTCCATTAGACCGACCCCCCACAGGCGGTCCGGGTACGCCTCGACGGAACGCATCGTGTACTCGTTCGCCCGAACGCCGCGACCGTACATTGGTGTCGTCACTGTTACGGCCTCCTCGACGCTAGCGGCGTCCATGTCCTCGATGAGGTCATGGGCGGTGTATGGCCCTTCCCAACCCGGCGGGAGAACCGGCTCGGGCCACGGCAGCTCCGCGGTGTCGGAGCCCCACGTGTGGGTGTGGGTGTCAACGAGACGCATCGTCACTCGAGGTTGCCGCCTCCGCTAACGCGGACGATGTCGCCGACGACGTAGTCTGCGCGGTCGCTCGCGAGCCACAGCACCGCGTCGGCAAGGTCTTCGGGCTGTCCGAGCCGGCCGAGCGGTCGCCGCTCGCCGCGAGCTCGCAGTATCTCCTCGGCGGTTCGGTCCGGATCGTCCGCCGCCTCCTGTTCGGCTTCATAGCGGAGCTGGGCCGTCTCGGTCACGTCCGTCGAGACGGCGTTCATCCGAATACCGTGTTCGGCTAGCTCCTGTGCCATCCGCCACGTCAGTCCGTTGATTGATGTCTTCGAGATACCATACAGCCCGAACTGTCCCGTCCGGCGATCGCCGGCCTGACTCGTGTGGTTGATGATACAGCCTTCAACGCTCTCATCGATCATGTGCCGGGCGACTTGCTTCGCGGCGTAGTACTGTGCACGGACGTTGACGGCCATCGTGTGGTTCCATTGTTCGACGTCGGAGTCGACCAGCGACTCCTCTTCGGGCCAAACGGCCGCGTTGTTGACCAGCAGGTCGATCTGCCCGAACTCGTCGATAGTCCGGTCGACGAGTGCGTCGATATCGTCCGTGGACCCAACGTCAGCAGTAATTCCGACGACGCGGCCCGTCCCGCGCTCACCGAGTTCCGTGGCCGTAGAGGCCACCTCCGACTCCGTCCGAGAGTTGACGACGACGTTGGCGTCGGCGTCGGCTAGCCCGGCGGCGATCCCCCGGCCGATCCCCTTCGTGGATCCGGTGACGATGGCGGTCTCGCCGCTGAAGTCGTACTGCGTGTGTCCGACCATGCCAACCGGTTACTCACTACACCGAGATGAAACCACCGGTGAGAAGCCCTACGTTTATCTCCCGTGGTGTTACATACAACCTCATGGCGCCAGAGATAACCAGCATCGAATCCACCGAGTTTGCCTACCCCATCGAAGATGTCGGAACAGACCAGCACGGGTTCAATCTCGTGTACGAGCCGGGATCTGTGACCGAGCGGAAACTATTCGGCATCAAGATACACACAAACGAGGGAATCACCGGAGAGTACGTCGGTGGTAATTCGCCGGGTGCAGCCCAGATCAACACCTTCGCCGACTACCTCGTCGGCAAGAACCCGCTTGAGCGAGAGCGTCACTGGAGCGAGATGAAACGCGCGATGCGGAAGTACGACCGGATGGGGATCGGTCCCATCGACATCGCCTTGTGGGACTACGCAGGCAAGAAGTACGACGCTCCGATCCACGAACTGCTCGGGACCTACCGAACGCGGCTCCCCGCCTACGCGTCGACCTACCACGGCGACGAGAACGGCGGGCTCGACACGCCAGAGGCCTTCGCCGACTTCGCCGAGACGTGTTTCGAGATGGGGTACGGCGGCTTCAAGATCCACGGCTGGGGCGGCAGCGAAGGGTCCCGCGACCTCGATCGAGAACTCGCGGCGGTCCACGCGGTTGGTGAGCGGGTCGGTGATGAGATGGACCTGATGCATGACCCCGCCTGCGAACTGGAAACCTACGCCGACGCACTGAAGCTCGGACGGGCCCTAGACGAAGAGGGCTTCTTTTGGTATGAGGATCCGTACCGAGACGGGGGCATCTCACAACACGCCCACCGCAAGCTCAGACAGGCGCTTGACACCCCCGTTCTTCAAACCGAGCACGTCCGGGGTCTTGAGCCGGCGACAGACTTCGTAGCTAACGAGTCAACTGACTTCCTGCGCGCGGACCCAGAGTACGATGGTGGGATCACCGGCGCAATGAAGCGGGCGAAAGTGGCAGAAGGGTTCGGCCTTGACGTGGAGTTCCACGCGCCAGGGCCGGCCCAGCGTCACTGCATCGCAGCGATTCGCAACACGAACTACTACGAACTCGCCCTGGTCCACCCCGACTGCCCGAACACTCAGCCCCCGGTGTACGAGGGAGGCTACTCCGATATGCTCGACGCCGTCGACGACGATGGACTGATCGAGGTTCCCGACGGGCCCGGGCTTGGCGTCGACTACGACTGGGAGTACATCGAAGACAACGCCACGGGAAGCGTCCACACCTACAACTGACATGACCTACAAAGCCGGCATCATCGGAACCGGAGGTATCGCTGGGATGGGCATCCTCGGAATGCACGACGAGGAGGATATCGGTCAAAAAAAGGTTGAGGCCAGCCACGCCGGAGGGTACCGTGCGACCGAGGATGTCGACCTGGTTGCCGTCGCCGACATCGACGAAACCAAACTCGGACGGTTTGGAGAGGCGTGGGAGATACCATCCGACCGGCGATACGTCGGCCACGAGTCGATGCTCGCCGCAGAGGATCTTGATATCGTCTCCGTCTGTACACCTTCGTACCTCCATGCCGACCACGTCATAGACGCCGCCGAGTCGGCGGCCGACCCCGGACTGATCTGGTGTGAAAAGCCCATCGCGTCGTCGGTCAGCGACGCGGAGGAGATGGTCGACGTCTGCGAGGAGACGGACACGGAACTGCTGGTAAACCACTCGTTCCGATTCACGACAAAACTCCAGCAGCTCAGAGAGCTTATCCAGAACCAAGATCTGCTGGGAGAGATACACTCCGTCACCACACAGTTCCGCATGGAGCTATTGCGCAACTCCACGCACCTACTGGACACGCTGGTGTACCTGCTCGACGCCCGTGCAGAACGGGTCTCGGGCTACATCACCGGTGAGAACGAAGCAGTCGACTCCCTCGAAGCCGAAGAGCGAGTCGACGACGCAGGCGGCGGCGGCTTCGTGGTGATGGACGACGGGAGCTTCGTCACCATTGACTGTACCATCCCCCGGGAGGCCTCGTCGATGACGCTCCAGTTCATCGGCAGCAAGGGGAAACTGTACCTGAACAACGACGACGGCGAGTGGCGGTACTGGCGACTCGACGACGGCACCCACGTTGAGGCCGACCTCCCCGGGATCGAGGGTGCGTGGACGTGGGACGAGGACTATCGCGACGCCTTTGCCAACGCCGCCGCTGATGTCGTCAGTGTCCTAGACGGTACTATCGAGAACCCATCGACGGGGGAGGAAGCGACCCGCTCGCTGGAGATTATCATCGGGTTGTACGTTTCCCACCACACCGGCGGACAGGTATCAGTCCCACTTGCTCAGCCGCTGCGAGATGTGACTGTCACGTCGTGGTGAGACACAAGCAGGGAGACGGTTAATTCCAGTTCAGCACCGTTTTCATGACTGCCGACGCCGCCCGAGTGCGACTTGCTCACACCGGTGACGAGACCGTCGCTGAGGAATTACGCACGACCGCATACGTGCGGTACCTCCGCCAGTCGAAAGCCGGCCCGGTCGCGGCTGGGGACAAGTGGTCAGAAGTAGTCTTGGACGGGTGCGGCCGGACAACGCCGGTCACACTCACCGTGCGCGCGGTCGAACACGGTCAGCGGATCGGTCCGGAAACAGAAATTGAGTACGAACGGACTAACCACTGAAAGCACTCAGACAGTCGTTACGTCGTTCGCGAGATGACCAATATTGTCGATATCGATATGGACCTCATCGGCCGGCGTCAGCGAGAATCCCTCCTCCGGAACGAGCGAGGTCCCGGTGAGGAGTACCGCCGATTCGGGGACAGAGTTGTGTCGATTAAGATACGAAACCAACTCCTCGCAGGTCCGGACCATCTCGCTCGTCGAGGTCTCTCCCTCGTAGATCGTCCCCCCGTCGCGTTCAACGGTCATCGTCATCATAAGGTCGTGGGGGTCCTCGACGCTCTCGGGGGTTGCGACACAGGGACCGAGCGCACAGCATCGGTCGTATACCTTCGCCTGCGGGAGGTAGAGAGGGTTCTGTCCCTCGATAGAGCGGCTGCTCACATCGTTGCCGATGGTATAGCCAACAATCTCGCCCTCGTATAGGACAATTCCCAGTTCCGGTTCGGGGACATTCCAATCGGAGTCGCCACGAACACCGACTGAGTCGCCAGATGCAACCACCCGGTCCCAAGTTGCCTTGAAGAACACTTCCGGGCGCTCAGCCCCGTAAACATCAAGATAGATCTCCGGCATCCCGCTCTCCGCTTCGCGAGCCTGCTCGCTGATCTCGTAGGTCACGCCTGCTGCCCACACCTCGTCGACGAGCGTTGGGATCCCAACGGATGTTTCGTCCGGGATCGAAACTGTCTCGGCCTCACCGAGGAGGTCAACAGCCACCTCATCGATGGTCTGGTTACTCACGCTCGCGACATACGCGAGATCCTCGAACGCCGTCACGCTCGGCCGAGCAGCGGTCAGGTCGTAGGCGTCGGCGTCCATCCTCGCAACGAGACGGGGACCGTCAGCACCGACTGTGCGATAGTATCGCATACGGCTCGATTCAATCGGCACTGATTTATCCGTTCCGGTGACCGTCCCAAAGCTTCTCGTGAGTTGATCCCGTCGGTAGGGCTGATGACGGAAACCAACTACAACTACGTAGACGGCGAGTGGGTCGCCGCCGGCACCGGAGAGACTTTTGCCGTACACAATCCCGCCGACCGATCGGATGTCGTCGGCGAGTTTCAGAAGGCGGGGACTGCCGACGCCGAAGCGGCCGTTGAAGCCGCTGACGAGGCCAGCCAGATGTGGGCCGACACGCCCGGCCCCGAGCGGGGCCGTATACTGCGAGCAGCCGGACAAAACCTCGCGGACCGCAAGGGCGAGCTCACCGAAACGCTCGTCCGCGAAGAGGGGAAAGCCCGGCCTGAGGCGGCCGGCGAGGTCCAGCGTGCAATCGATATCTTCGGCTACTACGCCGCGAAGGCGAGCGATGTTGGAGGAACAGTAAAGGCCTCGAGCAGCGACAACACGCGTCTGTACACGGTGAATGAACCGGTGGGTGTTGCGGGTCTCATCACACCGTGGAACTACCCGATTGCCATCCCAGCCTGGAAGATCGCACCGGCGCTCGCAACCGGTAATACGATTGTGTTCAAGCCGGCCTCCCAAGCCCCCGGCGTCTCGCGGAAGCTCGTCGAGTGTCTGGATGAGGCCGGGCTGCCCGACGGTGTTCTTAATTACGTCACCGGTCCCGGAAGCGAGGTCGGGGAAACCTTCTCAACACACGAGGCTGTTGACGCCGTCTCGTTCACCGGCAGTTCGGCGGTCGGCGACACTGTCGGCCGGCAAGCCAACGAGACCGGCAAGCGGGTCCAGCTGGAGATGGGCGGCAAAAACCCCACTATCGTGATGCCCAGCGCCGACGTCGACGAGGCCGTCGACATCGTGGTAAGCGGTGCGTTTGGTGTCACCGGACAGGCCTGTACGGCGACCTCACGAGCCATCGTCCACGAGGACGTCTACGATGAGTTTGTCGAGGGTGCCGTCGCGGCGGCCGAGGCCGTCGAAGTTGGCCCGGGCTTAGACGGGGCTGAAATGGGACCGCAGGTCAGCGAAAGCGAACTCGACAGTACCTTAGAGTACGTTGATATCGGCGTTAACGAGGGAGCAACACTCGAAACTGGCGGCGACGAGATCGACGCCGGCGACGGCTTCTTTGTCGAACCTGCGGTGTTCTCCCACGTTGACCCGACTATGCGGATCGCTCAGGAAGAGATCTTTGGGCCGGTATTAGCCGTCATTCCGGTCAGTGGGTACGAGGAGGCCGTTGAGGTCGCCAACGGTGTTCGCTATGGGCTTTCAGCCAGCATCGTCACACAGGATCTCTCCGAGGCAAACCGGTTCGTCGAGGATTCTGAGTCGGGCGTCGTGAAAGTCAATGAAAAGACCACTGGACTCGAGCTGCACGTCCCCTTCGGTGGGATGAAAGATTCCTCCAGCGAGACGTATCGCGAACAAGGCGACGCCGGGATCGACTTCTACACCATCTCAAAAACTGTCTACATGAACTATTGACGCGATAATCGGGTAGCGATCCCCGCGCACCACCCTCCCACCTAGTGTGACTGACCGTACCCCATTCTGTAACCGGCAGTGTAGACGGGCTACCGGTACTTACGTCGATGTACTCCGGTTACGTCGAGGCTAAAATAGGGTCGTGTTCGAAGAGGCCACGGCCGCATTTTCGGAGTTATGCAATCGATCGGAGCGCCTCAGTACAGGCGCCTATCGGGTGATATCCCGGCTCTACAGCAATACCTTCCGTTGTCGGGACCGGCTCGTTCGTCTCGGTGACCTTCGTGTACCAGTTTCCGAACTCCGAATTCGTCATATGTGTAGTAGCATACTGCCAGAAAGTGTCATACCAGTCCAGATACTGGGAATCGCCCGTCCGTTCGTAGAGTGCGGCTGCCGCGCCGATTGCCTCTGCCACTTCCCACGAGTACTTTTCCGTGACGACGGGCGCCCCCTCACGATCGAACGAATAATAGAAGCCACCACGGTCAGAGTCCCACCCGTAGTCGATGCTGAGCCGGAAAAGCTCCTCTGCGCGGCGAATCAGCCAGTCCGCTTCGCTATGTCGAGAAAGGATAGCCAACAGCTTCGCCCATTCGATCTGGTGTCCCGGTTGGTATCCCCATGGCCTGAACGTGTCGTTTGGGGTCTCCCTGTTGTACATGAAGTCGTGCTCCCAAGTTGGAGCGTAGTGCTCCCAGATTAGCCCGTCAGTTTTCTGTGTGAGCGCGACGGTCAGCGCCTCCGCGATCGTCAGCGCATCGTCGAGATACTGATCGTCGTGAGTCGCTTCGTACACCGCTATCAGCGCCTCACACATGTGCATATTGGCATTCTGTCCCCGGTAGGCTTCTGGTCGTGTCCACGTCGAATCGTATTCACTTTTGCACAGACCATGTTCGTCTTCCCAGAACCGTTCCATAACAAAATCGGTCGTTTCTACGAGCGGAATATCCCATGATACAATGTCAGCTTCTTTCGCACGGGCAAGCGCAAGCAATACGAACGCATGACCGTAACAAACCCGTTTGGAATCAATTGGCTCACGCCCTTCCACGATCCAGTGAAAACCACCCTGTGTCTCATCATGGTGGTAATCAAGGAGGAAATCCAATCCGTGTTCACAGGCCGACTGACACCAGTTTCGATCCAGTACGCGGTGGCCAATTGAGTAGTTTGTGATGAACCGACAAGTAGCAACGAGGTGTTTGGACCGCTTCTCATAGATGTCGCCTGTCTCCTCATCGAACTGTGCAATGTATCCACCGTGAGCCGTGTCGATACAGTCTGGATGATAGAACTCAAGAATCCGCTGAATGTGTGATTGTAACCAGTCTGAATCGCGCCACATACCCATGGAGGCATAGTCATTCTGGATTCAGAAAACTACTCTGGTTATTAATACGGGAAAGAGATCGTCCATATCTGTCGGAATTCGTCCGGTACGCCTCAACAAAAATACAGATTAACGGTCGGTATCCTTCGTTCTTGGGTCGCGTTAAGTGGTAGTGTTCAGATAAGACTGAAAGGTGAGGCGGTGAGGTTTCTGAATGCTCTATGCCCGAAAACGACCGCCTCAGCGGTAGTATCGACCAGATCAAATTAGGTTTTGTGGAACGAAAAGCGACACTGAGGTTGCTGATGAGGCTCGGTATTCATCTCCATCTCGCTTTCCTATCACTTTCAAATACAGTCTCTATCTTTGGTGTATCTGGTGTCGAACGTGCTCGATCAACCGTTCAATTGTGAACCGTAGGATGAACCCGGTCAACGCTAAACACCTCAATAAACGAAACAGTATTCGAAATCGATAGTCCAGCTAAATGGAGCTGAATATTGAGCTTCACCAACAGCTTCGGTGTTGCTTCTCGCTCCACGAACTCTAAGTTAATCTCATCCAAACGGCCGCTCAGGCGGTCGTTTTCGGGGATAGATCACTTCGAAGACGCACCGCCTTACGTTTCAATCAGTATCTGAACACTGCTGTACGCCGCAGTCGATTCTGAAACGAACAGAATCCTTCATTCACGGCTGTTTCCGACGTATACGTTCCGATCGCACGTGAATTTTTCACTGAATTAGCTGAGACACACGATGTCGAAGGTGCCCTGTTTCTCGTCGACGACGCAAACGATCCGATCGGTGGTCTCGGCCGCGAAACCCACAGCTACCGCGTTCGACAACACGGCTTTAGAAACTCAGTCGAATGTATATTTAGAGAGGTAGAACGTAGAACACCTTCGTTTTCAAACCGTTTCACCCGTGTCGATCCGTCGATCGCGGAAACGGGGTTACAAGCCTACGCCGTCTGGTGGAATCATGCTTGAGTTAACACGACGGCCGGCCCCTCGCGTCGCGGTCGGCTTCCGGCTCCCCGGCCGCGACGTCGACGACCCCGATACCCTTTACCCGCTCCCGGCGCATAGCCGAGGCGTGAGTCAGTTTGACCGCAGCGCCGGGACGGACGCGGGCGGCGACCGGGAGGCCGACGGCGACGGGTCGGTCGCGACCGGGGAGCCGGAGGCCGACCGCGACGGCCCGGCGACCCCCCGCACCGAGACGCGCGTGCTCCCCGCCGAGGTGTTCGCGACGCTCGGCGACGACACCCGCGTCGCGATCCTCCGCGCCCTCCTAGAGTGCGGCGCCGACGAGGCGCCCGTGAGCTTCACCGACCTGTTCGAGCGCGTCGACGTCGACGACAGCGCGAACTTCAGCTACCACCTCCGGCAGCTCACCGGCCACTTCGTCAGGCGGAGCGACGCGGGGTACGAGTTCCGCTCGCCCGGCCGGAAGGTCGTCAGCGCCATCTTCACCGGGAGCCTCACCGAGCGCGCGCAGCTCGGCTTCTTCCCCGCGGACGGCGCCTGTTACGACTGCGGCGGCGCCCTCCACGGCTGGTACGTCGACGACGAGCTCACCGTGGGCTGTGCCGACTGCGGGACCGTGCAGGTGAGCTACCCGTTCCCCTCCGGCGGGCTCGACGACCGGACCACCGACGAGCTGCTGCAGGCGTTCCACCACTACGTCCGCCACCACTACTGCCTGGCCGCCGACGGGGTCTGTCCCGAGTGCACCGGCTCGATCGACACGACGCTCGTCCGCGACCCGGACGACGAGGACCTCGACGTCGCCGTCGAACACGTCTGTCGGCGGTGCAGCTACCGGCTGCGGTCGACGGTCGGCGTCACGCTCCTCGACCACGCCGAGACGCTCGTCTTCCACTCGGACCGCGGCGTCGACCTGAACAC
Organism: Halorubrum rutilum; assembly: GCF_024494565.1. The sequence continues at coordinate 452,320 of NZ_JANHDN010000001.1, read as the reverse complement.
CGCCCCGTTCTGGCAGTTCGACTGGTGCGTGAGCGACCGGCTGACGGAAGTCGTCTCCGAGGACCCGCTCCGCGTCCGGGTGACGCTCCCCTGCGCGGGCGACGAGCTCCGCGTCCTGCTCGACGAGACCTGCGCCGTGATCGAGACGACGCTCGTCGAGTGAGGCGAGCGTCGATCGGCCGCGGACGCGACCCAATTAAAAACGCGTTCCCACCGCTAGCGAGGGGGAACGCCCGCCGCGTTCGGCGAGCCCACAGTGGAATACCGGGGGCAGAATGCGTGAAGCGTTACTCGAAGAGGTCGACGGCCTGCTCGTAGCGGGCGGACGGCTCGGTCCAGTCGACGACTTCGAAGAAGTTGTCGACGAACTCGCCGCGGGCGGGGCCGTAGTCGTGGTAGTAGGAGTGCTCCCAGACGTCCAGCGCGAGGATGGGGTGACCGCCCCAGATCGCGCCCTGGTCGTGCTTGTCGACCACGACGTTGCGGAGCTGGTTCGAGAACGTGTCGTACACCAGGAGCGCCCAGCCGGACGCGTTGCCGGCGGCGGCCTCGAACTCGCCCTTCCAGGCCTCGTAGGAGCCGAAGTCCTCCTCGATCCGGTCAGCCAAGTCACCGGAGGGTTCGTCGCCGCCCTCGGGGGACATGTTCTGCCAGAACAGGTCGTGGAGGATGTGACCCGACGAGTTGTGGGTCACGTTCCGGATGGCGCCCGCAGACGAAGAGAAGTCGTGAGACTCACGGTTCTCTTCGAGCGTCTCTTCGGCCGAGTTCCAGCCGTTAACGTACCCCTGATGGTGGGTGTCGTGATGCCATTCGAGCACCTGCTCGGAGATGTGCGGTTCCAGCGCGTCGTACTCGTACGGTAGCGGATCGAGTTCGTAGCTCATGTCGACGACCAGTGATACGCCGGCCGGACACATGAACGTTCTCTGTAGCGCGTTTTAGTAAGGAAATACACTATTCTACTACCCGATCTCGAGGCTCTGGAACCGGCTCAATTCGATTTTAGATTTTTTCTCATCAGGAGTGTATACTTCTCGACTACCGCCGACGAGACGCTTATCAGTCCCGGACCAATCAGATAGCATATGAAGACCGACGCGACGACCGACGGCGGCGACGGTGTCCTCCCGGGCGAGCGAGTTCGCCACGGGACGGGGGTAAATTCGAACCGCGCGTTCCCGACCGAGGGCCACCCGGCGAACCTCGACCCGTTCGTGCTGTTCGAGCGGTTCTACATCGACCCGGACGACGGGTTCCCGATGCACCCGCACAAGGGGTTCGAGATCGTCTCGTACATGATCGAGGGCGGCATGGACCACGCCGACTCGCTCGGCGTCGAGCACACCGCCCGCGAGGACGAGGCGATGCGGATCACGACCGGGAAGGGTATCCGTCACTCCGAGTTCCCCGCCGACGGCGAGGCCTGCAACGGCCTCCAGCTGTGGGTGAACCTCCCGCGCGAGGGGAAGGAGGTCGACCCCGACTACGTCGACGCGAGCGCCGCGGAGCTCCCCACGCGGCAGACGGACGGCGCGACAGTCACGACCGTCGTCGGCGAGGGGTCGCCGATCGAGCTCCGCACCCCGATGGAATATCTCGACGTCCGCGTCGACGACGCGTGGACGTGGACGGTGCCGGACGGGTGGAGCGGCTTCCTCTACGGCGTCGCGGGGAGCGGCTCCGTCGAGGGCGACGCGTTCGGGGAGGGCGACGTCTTCACGACCCGCGAGGGCGGCGAGTTCGCGGTCGCGGCCGACGGCGACCTCCGGCTCGTCGCCGTCGCGGGCCGGCCGCACGGCGAGCCGATCCGGCAGCAGGGACCGTTCGTCCTGTAGGCGACCGCCTATCGAGGGACGATCCCACTCGCGCTCGGCGCCCTACGCGCGCTCGGCGACGACCGTCTCGCCCGCGCGGACGGCGTCGCCCTCGCGCACGAGGAGGTCATCCTCGTCGACGTCGGCGGGGAGGACCACGTCGGCGCGGGAGCCGAACGAGACGTGGCCGACGCGCTCGCCGCGGTCGACGGCGTCGCCGGCCGCCACGGCGGGGTGGATCCGGCGGGCGAACCAGCCGGCGATGACCAGGAGCTCGTACTCGCCGAAGTCGATCGCGACCTGCTCGTTGCGGTCGGACTCCTTGCTGAACGCGGGCCGGTTCGCGCCGGGGCGGTGCCGCACCTCGCGGACCTCGCCCGCGATCGGCGCGCGGTTCACGTGCACGTCGGTGACGTTCATGAACACGCCGACCCGCAAGCGGCTCCCCTCCTCGCGCACGACCGAGACGGTGCCGTCGGCGGGCGCGACGACGATCCCGTCGGCGTCCGGCGGCTCCCGGTCGGGGTCGCGGTGGAACCAGAGGACGCCGAGAGCGAGCGCGAGCAGGCCGGCGCCGACCGGCGGGACGAGGGGCAGCGTCGCGGCGCCGAGGAGGGCCGGGACGAGCGCGAGCCGCCACGCCTCGTCGACGACGGGGAACGGGAGGAGACGCGCGAGCGGCGGGCTCCGGGCCATCGTCAGGCCTCCACCGGCTCACGGAGGTCCGGTCGGAGCGCGGTGCGGCCGGCGGCCCACGCGGCGAGCAGGTGCGTGAGGTGGATCCGGTCGTCGAGGCCGTCGACCAGGTCGAGGTCGGCCTCGCCGGCGAGGACGTGGAGCCGCGCGAGGTCGTCGCCGCCGTACTCGGAGCCGGCGCGGGCGACCCGCAGGACCTCCCGGAGGAGCTCCTCTCCGTCGTAGCCGCCGTCGTCGAGGAGGTCGTCGAGCGTCGACCGCGCGTCCTTCAGGTCGCCGGCGCGGGCGTCGGCGAGCGCCCCGCGGATCGCGTCGTCGTCACCGACCTCGCCGAGCGTCTCGTAGGCGGTCGACATCGTGACCTCGCCGCCCTCGACCGCGGTCGCCTGCGCCGAGAGGATCGCCTCGCGGAGGTCGCCGCCGGCCGCGCTGGCGACGAACTCCAGCCCGTCGCCGTCGTAGTCGACGCCCTCGCGGTCGCAGATCGCCTTCAGGACGTCGATCGTCTCGTCGGTCGTGGGCGCGCGCATCCGGACCGGGAAGCAGCGCGACCGGATCGGCGCGATGAGCTTCGACGGCTGGCGGGTGGCGATCACGAACTGCGTGGTCCGGTGGTGCTTCTCCATCACGCGCCGGAGCGCCTGCTGGAAGTCCTCGCGGATCGACTCGGCGTTGTCTAGGAGGACCGTCTTGTACTCGCCCGACATCGGCGCGTACGACGCCGACTCCTTCAGTACGCGGTTGATCATGTCGCGCTTCGCCATCCGGCTCCGCCCCTGCAGGAACCCCTCGAACCGGGGGTCGGTCCGGATCTCCTTCTTCGTCCGGCCGAAGAAGTCGGCGACGTTGATCTCGATCAGGTCGCTCTCGGGGCTCTCGTGGGCGGCTCGGGTCAGCGCCCGGGTCGCCGCCGTCTTCCCGACCCCCGGCGGCCCCTGCACGACGAGGTTCATCGGCTCGTCGACCGCGCGCTCCAGCCGCTCGCGGGCCTCGTCCTGTCGGATCTCGTCGAGCGCGGGAGCGTGCGCGTCGATCCACAGCGGTCCGTCCATGCCGTGTGGCTCCGGGCCGGGCGCTCAAGAATCGGTCGGTCCGCCGCCCCCTCGCGACGGTCCCCCTCCACAACTGCCCCCTCCGCAACTGTCCCCTGCGACCGCCCCCTCCGCAACTGTCCCCGTCGGCCGAGTCTCGGTCCCGGGCGCTCGAGGGTATTTTGTTACGATCGACCCCGTATTGATCGTTCAGAAGTCGGTTACCGACGGGGATCCGATCCCCCGGGCTCACCGGCTGTTCCCTCCGTATAGCGCGTCTAATCCCCTATTTTGTGACTCCTGTTTTTTAATAGGATTTCGAGTAAATGAACATCAATCGTTAAGTATGGCGCATCCGAACCCGTGGACACATGTCACGTGACAACAGCGCCGACTCGGAGGACCGACTCACCCGCCGCCACTACGTGGCCGGCGCGGGCACCCTCGCGACCGTGGGGATCGCCGGCTGTTCCGGCGGTGGCGGCGACGGTGGTGACGGGAGCGACGGGAGCGATGGAAGCGACGGGAGCGACGGCGGCTCCGGCGGTTCCGGCGACCCGGTCGAAGTGCTCCACGGCTGGACCGGCGGCGACGGCGCCGCGGCGGCCGAGGCGCTCGAAGAGGCGTTCAACGAGGCCCACCCCGACGTCGGACTCAACATGAGCCCGATCGGCGGCGGCGGCAACCAGAACCTCGACGCCGTCGTCGCGAACCGGCTCCAGAGCGACGATCCGCCGGGATCGTTCGCCAACTGGCCCGGCCCGAACCTCGAACGGTACCAGGGCGTCCTCGGCAGCGTCGACGACGTCTGGGAGGAGAACAACTACGAGGAGGTGATGGTCGACGAGGCGATCGAGCTCCACCAGCAGGACGGCAGCTACCGCGCCGTGCCGCTCGGCTCTCACCGACTGAACTGCCTCTTCTACAACGTCTCCGTCGTCGAGGACGCCGGGATCGACGTCGACTCGCTGGACAGCCCCTCGGCGCTCATCGGCGCCTTCGAGACGGTCGCGAGCGAGACCGACGCGATCCCGATGACCCACGCGATGTCCGGGACGTGGACGACGACGCAGCTGTGGGGCGCCGTGATGCTCGGCGAGAACGGCTATCAGCCGTACATGGACTTCCTCAACGGTGAGGGCTCCGAGAGCGCCGTCCGCGCGGCCTTCGAGCGGACCGCGGAGATGCTGGAGAACCACATCAGCGACGACGCGTCCTCGATCGGGCTGACCGAATCGAACCAGAACATCATCAACGGTAACGCCGCCTTCATCCACCAGGGGAACTGGGCGGCGGGCGCGTTCCGGAACGCAGAGGACTTCGAGTACGAGGACGACTGGGGATTCAAGACGTTCCCCGGCACGGAGGGCATGTACACGCTCCACTTCGACTCGTTCCTCTACCCGGCGAACAACCCGACGCCCGAGGCCTCGAAGACCTGGGAGGCGTTCGTCGGCAGCCCGGAGGCCCAGATCGCGTTCAACCAGTTCAAGGGGTCGATCCCGACCCGGACCGACGTGAGCATGGACGAGTTCGGGCCGTACCTCCAGGAGACGGCCGAGGACTTCGCGAACGCGGAGTACCGGCCGCCGAACCTCCAGCACGGCCTGGGCGTCCCCTCCGAGACGATGACCGCGCTCAACGAGGTCATCTCCTCGGAGTTCACCGGCCCGTACAACGTCGACGCGGCGACGCAGGGCTTCCTGGACGCGGTGTCGAACTGAACTCCACGCGATGCTCGATTTTTACCGTCGATTGTACCGGACGATCAGGCCCTCCTCGGGGGACGACGAGGCGCGCCCGAACGACGACGAGATCCGCACGGACGATAACGAGGCCCGCACGGACGACGGCGGGGTCCGCGCCGACGGCGGCGTCGTGAGCGACGCCCCCGGGGCCGGGTCGACCGCGGAGCCGGACCGGGACCTGACCGCCCGTCTCAAGGCGAGCCTGGACCGGCGCTTCGGGAGCGACTTCATCGAGTCGTCCGTCTTCTGGCTCCCGCCGTTCCTGCTGATGGGGCTGTTCGTCTACGGTGCGGTCATCTGGAACCTCCTCATCTCGCTGACCGACTACGAGCGCTTCGCGAACGCGCCCGACTACTCGGACCTCGACTTCGAGATGTACACCCGGGCGCTCGCCGACTCCGGGTTCGTCGACGCCGCGGTCAACACGCTCGTCCTGCTGGTCCTGTTCACTGCGGGGACGCTCGCGGTCGGCCTCGTGCTGGCCATCCTGATCGACAGGGGGATCCGGTTCGAGAACACGTTCCGGACGATCTACCTCCTTCCGATGAGCCTCTCGTTCGTCGTGACGGCCCAGTTCTGGCTGTGGATCTACAACTACAACAACGGGATCGCGAACAGCGTCGTCGGGACGTTCGGGATCGGCCCGATAAGCTGGCTCGGGAACCAGGACGTCGTCCTCTACGCGGTCATCTTCGCGCTGATGTGGCAGTTCTCGGGGTACGCGATGGTCGTGTACCTCGCCGGGCTGCGCGCGATTCCGACCGAACACTACGAGGCGGCCAAGGTCGACGGCGCCTCGACCCTCAAGATGTACTGGCGCGTGATTATCCCCCAGCTGAAGGGCGCGACCATCAGCGCCGCCGTCGTGCTGATGGTGTTCGGGATGAAGGCCTTCGACTTCCTCTACTCGCTGGTCGGGGGGTACCGGCCGCCGAACGGCGCCGACATCCTCGCGACGAAGATGGTGCGCGAGGCGTACGCGAACCTCAACTGGGCGTACGGGTCGGCGATCGCCATCGTGCTGTTCGCGATGGCGCTCAGCGTCATCGGGCCCTACCTCGTCTACGAGTACCGGAGGGATAACCTATGAGCGACGCGGAACCGCGGACCGACGGCGGCGCGACGCCGACGGCGGCGGCGCGGCTGCGCCGGACCCTCGACCGGACGACGGTCGGGGACGTCGGCCTGTACGTCGTCTTAACCTTCGCGGCGGCGTTCTACCTCGTTCCCATCGAGTCCGGGCTGGTGACGTCGTTCAAGACCGGGACCGCGATCATCGAGACGGCGCCGTTCGCCCCCCCGGGACCGTCCGGGTTCACCTTCGAGAAGTGGCGGACGGCGTTCGACGCCCTGCTGCGCGGGATGGGGAACAGCCTGCTGTACGCCGTGCCCGCGACGGTGATCTCGGCGTTCGTCGGGAGCATTACCGCGTACGGACTGACCATTCCGACCTGGAAGAAGTCGTACAAGGCGCTGGTGCTCATGCTCATCATCGCCGGGATCTTCATCCCGTATCAGGCCGTGCTGGTCCCGCTGACACAGTTCTGGTCGCAGTGGGCACAGCTCACGGAGCTGCTGTCGTTCGTCTGGGCGCTCGGCGTCCCGAACGACTACGTCGGTATCATCGAACTGGTGATCACCCACGTCGCCTACGGGATCCCCATCTGTACGCTCCTCTTCCGGACGTACTACAAGACGATGAGCGACGAGATGATCGAGTCGGCCCGCCTCGACGGGGCGACGCTCCGCCGGGTGTACCGGCGGATCGTCCTCCCGCTGTCGGGACCGATGTTCGCCGTCGTCCTCATCTATCAGTTCACCCAGATCTGGAACGACCTCCTCTTCACGCTGGTGCTCGTCTCGACGGAGTCGAGCCCCGCGGCGCCCGTCGTGCTGATCCTCGCCGGGCTCGGCACCTCGCTGGAGGGGCAGGACTTCGCGCTCCGGATGGCCGGGGCGTTCTTCGCGGCGCTGCCGACGCTGGCGGTGTACATCTTCTTCGGCGAGGAGTTCGCCGAGGGGGTGGCGGCGTGACCCGCACGCCGACCTCGTCCGGCGGCGAGGACCGACCGGGAGACGACGCGGCGCGGCGCGCGACCGACCACTCGACACCGATCACAACTCACAGATATGGCAACGCTTGAACTCGACTCGATAACGAAGACGTTCCAGGACGGCGACGAGGAGATCGTCGCGGTCGACGACGTGTCGCTGTCGATCGACGACGGCGAGTTCCTCGTCGTCGTCGGTCCGTCCGGCTGCGGCAAGTCCACGACCCTCCGGATGGTCGCCGGCTTGGAGACGATCACCGCCGGCACGCTCCGGATCGACGACCGCGTCGTCAACGACGTGAAATCCCAGGACAGGGACATCGCGATGGTGTTCCAGTCGTACGCGCTCTACCCGCACATGAGCGTCCGAGAGAACATGTCGTTCGGCCTGGAGGAGTCGACGGACCTCCCCGACGACGAGATCGATCGGATGGTCTCGGAGACCGGCGAGATGCTCGGCATCTCGCCCCTGCTCGACCGGAAGCCGAGCGACCTCTCCGGGGGCCAACAGCAGCGCGTCGCCCTCGGCCGCGCCATCGTCCGCGACCCCGAGGTGTTCCTGATGGACGAGCCGCTCAGCAACCTCGACGCGAAGCTCCGCGCGGAGATGCGCACGGAGCTCCAGCGGCTCCAGAACGACCTCGGCGTGACGACGGTGTACGTCACCCACGACCAGACCGAGGCGATGACGATGGGCGACCGGATCGCCATCCTCGACGGGGGCGAGCTCCAGCAGATCGCGACGCCGCTGGAGTGTTACCACGAGCCGGCCAACCGGTTCGTCGCGAGCTTCCTCGGCGAGCCGTCGATGAACTTCTTCGACGTGACGCTGGAGGGCGACCGCCTCGTCGGCGAGGCCTTCGAGTACCCGATCGCCGACGGCGTCCGGGCGGACCTCGGCGGCGCGACCGACCTCGTCCTCGGGATCCGCCCCGAGGCCGTCGAGCTCGTCGACGAGGGCGGCGACCACGCGTTCGAGACGACCGTCGACGTCGTCGAGCCGATGGGCGACGAGAACACGGTGTACCTCCACTTCGATCCGGACGCGGACCCCGAGACCGCCGCGACGCTCGTCGCGACGATCGACGGGTTCAACCGGGTCAGCGAGGGGGACACGGTGACCGCGCGGATCCCGGAGGACGCGATCCACCTCTTCGACCGGGGCACGGGCGAGGCGCTTCACAACCGCTCGATGGAGGACGCGGCCGAGCAGATCGACATCTGACGCGCCGCGCGTCGCCGCCGTCGTCTCCCGATTTCGCCTCGCTCCTTCCAGCGCTTACCAGTACTTCGTCCGGTCGACGCCGTCCGCGAGCAGCGCCGCGGCGGCGACGTGGGCGTAGGCGCCCCAGCCGAGCGCGAGGAGCGCGGCGACGCTCCGCGTGGCGGTCGCCGCGAGTGCGGTCCACGCGACGACGACGAGGACGGTCGCGCCCACCCACGCGAGGAAGTACGAGCTGGAGGCGGTCCCGCGGATCGCCTCACGTCTGAGCCCGGCGCGGAGCCCGTCGCGCACGCTCGCGGCCGCCGCCGAGGGGAGGAGGTACGCGCAGACGACCGTGACGAGCAGCGCGACGGTCGCGAGCGTCGCGAGCCCGACCCCGCTCAGCGCGCTCGGGACCGTGCCGGCCGCGACGACGTAACTGACGGCGGCGACGGTGACGGCCGCCGGCGCGAGGTAGACGGCGACGACGCCGAGCAGCCGCCCGGCGAGCCGGGCCGTGGCGACCGTCGCGACGGGGCGGAACCCCTCGCCCGCGAGCACGCCGCCGACGAGACCGAGGAACGCGACCAGCGGGCCGACGGCGAGCAGGAGCGGCGCCAGGAGCGCCCAGTCGGGCCAGAGCCGCGCCGCCGCCCGGAGCAGCGCGCCGCCGAGCAGCAGCGCCGCGAGGCACTTCGCGGTGCCGTCCAGCCGCGCCCGGTCCGCGAACGGGTACCGGAGGGCGTCGAGGAACATCACCCGCCCTCCGGCGGCTCGCGCATGGGCGTCGGTCGCGCCCGCGGCGGGCGGCGTCCGTCGGTCACTCTCGGACCCGCTCGACCTCGCGCCGGATCCCCTCGCGGACCCGGTCGGCGACGTCGCCGTCGCCGGACCGGTCGACGGTCTCGGCGTCCTCGGTCTCCAGCAGGCGGTCGAGCTTCCGCTCGAACTCCCGCTCGTCGATCTCGCCGCGCGCGTAACGCTCTCGGAGGGCGTCGAGCGCCGGGTCGGCGTCGCGCCCCTCGTCCCCGTCGCCCCGGTCGGGGAGCGGTCGCGTCAGCGTGTGGAGCACGGGGAGGGCGACGAACAGCCCGAGGAACCAGACCAGCGGGAGGGTCCACCAGAGCCCGGTGGCGAGCGGGGCGGCGACGCCGCCGCCCACGACGAGGAGCGCGAACACGCGCCGCCAGCAGTGGCGGAGGTTCCACGCGATCCGTGCGGGGAGCCCGGTCATGCTCGGGCCGACGACTGCGAGGGTGAAATCGGTTTCGTCGCGGGGCGGCGCCGCCCCGCGGACCGTCGCTAGTCCGGGGACCGTCGCCCGCTCGGCGCCTCACCCGCGGTCGACGACGATCCGGTCGCCCGGCTCGACGCCGTGGCGCTCGCTCCACCCTCGCGGCACTTCGAGGACGTACCGCCCGGTGCCGCGGTACCGGGTGTAGGGGGGCGCCTCCGGCGCCGCCTCGTGAATCGTCGTGACCGTCCCGTTCGGGGCGACGAAGACGATGTCGAGCGGGAACGCCATCTCCCGCATCACGTAGGCGCGCTCGGCGGCGTCGCCGTGGACGAACAGCATCCCCTCGCCCTCGCCGAGCTCGTCGGTCGCGGAGAGCCCGACGTACCGCTTCACGAACCCGTCGGCGACGCGGGCCTCGACGGTCGCGAGCGTCTCCCCGGTCTCGCCGTCGACGGCCTCGACGGTCGCCGTCTCGTAGCCGGTGATCAGGAGGGCCGGGTTCGCCGCGGCGACGCCGAGCGCGACGAGGGCGATCAGCGCGAGGCCGGCGGCGATCCCGACGAGGCGACGGTTCACGGTCGATCGTCGCGGCGGAGAAAGAAACCGTTTTCCGCTCCGGGCGGGTTGAAACCTCTGAGGGCTCGTGGTCTAGCTGGTTATGACGCGGCCTTTACAAGGCTGAGATCGGCGGTTCGAACCCGCCCGAGCCCACTTGTCGGCGCCGCGAACACATCGTGAGCGGCGCCGCCGTGACTGTTCGAGGGCGCGGTTCGAACCCTATCAGTCGCGCGCAGCGAACGGAGTGAGCGAGCACGTCTGATTTCGGTTCGAACCCGCTCGTTCCGCCACCCCCCTCACCGTCGCGCCCGGCCGTCCCGACTCAGACGCCGAGCGCGTCCGCCAGCTCGTGGATCGACTCGACCGTGCGGTCCGGCTCCCCGTCGAACGGCTCCCACGGGGTCCCCTTCCGGTCGAGTCGCACCGCCTGCATCCCGGCGTGGGCGGCGCCCATCACGTCGAACCAGCCGGCGGTGACGTGGACGACCTCGTCGATCGGCGTCCCGGTCCGGGCGGCGCCGTGGCGGTACAGCCCCGCGGCCGGCTTGAACGTCTCCACCTCGTCGGCGCTGATGGCGTCCGCGACGAGGTCCTCGATCCCGGCGTGCTCGACCATCGAGTCGAGCATCTCGGGGTTCCCGTTCGAGAGCACGTACGTCTCGTAGCCGCCCTCGCGAAGGCGCTCGATCCCCGACCGGACGTCGTCGAACACCTCCAGCTCGTGGTACACCGCGAGGATCTCGTCGCGCTCGGCCGCCGGGAGGTCGACGCCGTGCGCTTCGAGGGCGTACGTCAGCGCGTCCCGGTTCATCTCGTAGAACGGCTGGTAGGCGTCGATCGCGTTCGCGACGAACGTGTACGCCAGCGACCGCGACCGCCAGAGCCGCGACACCGGCTCGGGGTCGGGAACGCGGTCGGCCAGCGCGGCCTCGGCCGCCTCGACGTCGACGAGCGTGCTGTACGAGTCGAACGTCACCGTCCGGACGCGGTCGGGGTCGAAGGACATTCGCGTGGCCCTTCGACCGCCCGCGTCATTACTCCCGGTGGTCGCCGCCGTCCGGCGGTGGGCTCCGGGTCGGTCGGATCCTCACGAATCTTTATGAACGGTGGGACTCTCGGTCCGGCAACGCGTCGCGTATGAACCCGTCAGACGACACTATCCGCGTCCTCCTCGCCGCGGCCCCCGCCGATAGCGGCGCCTCGTCGACGCCCGCGGCCCGGTCGCTCGAACGGCGGGACGACCGCCTCGCGGTCGAGACGGTCCGGGACCGGGACGACGCGGCGGCGCTGTCCGGGACCGACCGGTTCGACTGCGTCGTCGCCGAGTCGGGCTTCGCCGACGGCGACGGCCTCGGGTTCCTCGTCGACGGCGCCGACGGGTGCGGCGCCCCGCGCCTCCTCGCGATCGACGCGGTCCGCGTCGCGGACCCGTCGGCGGTCCTCGGGGAGGCGCTCGCGGCGGGCGTCACCGACGTCGTCCGCTGCTTCGAGGGCGACCCGGCGGCCCGGCTGGTCGCGCACCGGATCGGGAACGCGGTGGCGTCGGACCGCGCCGTGGCCGAGGCGGACCGCCAGCGCGAGCGCCTCGACCGGTTCGTGAGCGGCGTGTCCCACGACCTCCGCAACCCGCTCAACGTCGCGCAGGGGCGGCTGGCGATGGCACGCGACGACCCCGAGGGCGACCACCTCGACACCGCGGCGACCGCGGTGGACCGCACCCTCGAACTGATCGCGGACCTGCTCGCGCTCGCGAGACAGGGGGAGGCCCCGCGCGAGCTGGAGTCGGTCGGGCTCCGCGAGACCGTCGAGGCGTGCTGGACCACCGTCGCCACCGGTGACGCGACGCTCGTCGTCGAGGGCGACGCCCGCGTGCGCGCCGACCCGAGCCGGCTGAAACAGCTCCTGGAGAACCTCATCGGCAACGCGGTCGCGCACGGCGGCGACGGCGTCACCGTCACGGTGGGGACGATCCAGCCGATGTACACCTCGACGCGCGCCGAGGCGCTCCCGGCCGGGTTCTACGTGGCCGACGACGGCTCGGGGATCCCCGAGACGGAGCGGGACCGCGTCTTCGAGGTCGGCTACACGACCGACACCGGGGGCACCGGCTTCGGGCTCAACATCGTCCGCGAGGTCGCCGCCGCCCACGGCTGGGACGTCGGCGTCACCGAGAGCGCCGACGGCGGCGCCCGGTTCGAGGTCACCGGCGTCGACGTCGACGACTGACCGAGTCGCGGCGAACGCGCTCCGGCGCGTTCCCGGTCGAAAAATCCGAAACACGCGGCGCTCGCGGCGCGCGGGCCGACCGCCCTCACGGCGCTCGCATTCCGATCGCGATCGGCGGCGCGTCCGGTTCCTCGGTCGCGTCCCCCGGCGGGACCCGGGTGCGCGTCCCGATCGGCGATTCCTCGGTCGTCGCGGAGTCGTCGTTCGACATCGCGGTCGGTGTCGGCTCGCACGCGCTTATGAACGTTCCGTGTTAACAGTCCTAATCGGCTTCCAGACGGGGAAGTGTAATAGGGGATCGAAAGCCGACCCGGTCCGGGAGAGGGGGTTCCCGACGGCCCGTACCGAGATCCGTGGATAAACTATTTACCCGAAGCCCGATATCCCCGTAACAAGCTCGATTGCAGTAGAACAAAACTAATTGTACTCATGTCACGAGAAACGGTAGTCCTCGTCGGGCGGAGTGAGGTCCGATCGGTCGCGGAGCGGCACGCCGACCGATTGCGGAGCGCCGGCATCGCCGACGCGGTCACGACCGCGACGTACGAGACGGAGCCGGAGGCGGAGCTCAGGGGGCCGCTCTCGGCCGTCACCGGGGACCGAACGTACGCGGTGCCGCTGTGTTTCGCGCACACGCACGAGACGCTGAAGGGCGTCCCGAGGGCGCTCGCTCGGCTCTCGGGCGACGTGCACTACTGCGATCCGATCGGGAAGAGCCCGGCCGTGACGGACGCGATCCGGGACCGGGCGAGGGCGGCGAGCGACGCCGACGCGCTCCTGCTCGTCGCCTTCGGCAACAGCCGCGGCGACCACGCGCGGACGTCGGCGAGCTTCCACGCGGCCCGCCTGCGGGACGAGTTCGACGAGGTCCGCGCGGCGTTCCTCCTCCAGAGCCCGGCGGTCGAGTGCGCGCGGTACACGCTGCGGGCCGACCGCGCGGTCGCGTGTCCCCTGTTCGTCGCCGACTGCGAGGCGACCCGGGACCGGATCCCGGAGCGGCTCGAACTGGGCCGCGGGGGGATCGACTACGCCGAGCCGTTCGGGGCGGACGAGGCCGTCACCGACGCGATCGCCGTCGCGGTCGAGCGCGCCCGCGCCAACGCGGGTGTCTCGGCCCCGAGCCCCGACCTCGTCGCCGACGCCGAGCCCGTCGCCACCGACGGCAGCGGGCGCGACTGACGCGTCGCGTCGGCCCGGCGCCGCGTTCGCTGCGATCGGCGTCGACCCCGCTACCGCCGAACGACCAGCACCGACAGGTCGGAGAACGGCGAGTCGTCGGGGCCGTCGCCGTCGGCGTGCGCGGCGAGTTCACCGAGCGTCGTCCGGGTGATCCGCTCGTCGTCGCGGGTGAGCCGCTCGCAGACGAGCGCCTCGGCGCCGGGGTCGCCGCCGTGTTCGAGCAGGTCGGCGGCGACGTCCCCCGGCATCCAGTCGAAGGGACGGGGCAACACGAGGAGGTGACGCTCCCCGACCGCGTCTCGGAGCCGGTCCAGGCCCTCGGTGAGGTCACCGCTCTTGTGGAGCGTGACGAAGGCCGCGTCCTCCATCGGCGTGCGCGCCCGGCTGGCCGCCACCTGTATCGATGAGACCCCCGGGACGACGCGGAGGTCGACCCCGCCGTCCGCCGCCCCGTCGACCGCGCGCTCGACCTTCCCGACGAACTGGTAGCCGGAGTGGTTCGGATCGCCCATCAGGACCGCGACCCCGCGCTCCCCGCCGGCGACCCGGTCGGCGAACGCCGCCAGCGCGCCCGCCTCGTCCCGGTACCCGCACGTCAGGCAGTCGGCGTCCGTTCGGTCGCGGACGAGGTCGACGACCGTCTCGAAGCCGACGACGACGTCCGCCTCCCGGAGGGCGCGCTCGGCCCGCGGCACCAGGTACTCGGGGTTGCCGGGCCCGACGCCGACGGCGTGGACGGTCGCCTCCGACTCGGCCGTCCGGTCGGCCTCCGGACCGTCCGCGGCGTACGCCGCCGGGTCCGGACCCGAGTCGAGGTCGTACTCGTCCGTCACGGCTCCGCCCCGCGGAGCGCGTCGAGCGTCGTCTCGCCGTTGCGGACGTCGCTGGCGGCGTGGACGAGCTCGTTGGTCAGGCCGGCCGCCAGCCCGGAGCCGCCGCGCCGACCGACGTTCGTCACCGCCGGGACGCCGTGCGCGGCGGCGACCTCGCGCACCCGCTCCCGGCTCTCGGCCGCCTTCACGAACCCGACCGGCGTCGCGACGACGACCGCCGGCCGCGTCCCCTGTTCGATGCAGTCGGCGAGCGCGAGCGCGGCCGTCGGCGCGTTGCCGACGACGGCGATCGCGCCGTCGTAGACGCCGCGCTCGTCGAGTTCGAGCACGCTCGCCGCGGTGCGGGTCATCCCGGTCTCGGCGGCGAGCTCCGCGCCGTTGCCGATCGCCTTCCTGACCTCGCAGTCGTGGCCGCGGCCCGTCACCCCGGACTTCACCATCGTGATGTCGGTCACGATCGGGCGCTCGTCGAGCACGGCTTCCGCCCCGGCCGAGACCGGGTCGTTTGCGAACCGCATCAGGTGCGCGAACTCGGGGTCGCCGGTGGCGTGGACGGCCTTCGCGCGCAGCCGGTCGGTCGGCGTCTCCTGGTCGACGAGCTCGTGGACGCGGTCCATGCTCGTCTCGGCGATCTCCATCGCGTCCGCGGTCGTCGCGCCGAGGTCGGCGTACGCCTCCGTCCCATCAGTCGTCATCGCCGGGCACCTCCGTCGGCCCCCCGGCGGCGCGTTCCTCGATGTCGCCGTCGACGTCGAGGTTGCGGTCCCGGAGCGCCCTGACGACCTCCTCGTCCGCGTCCCAGAGGCCGCGGTCGACCGCCTCCAGCAGCGTGTCCGTGATCGATTCGAGCGCCCACGGGTTGACGTCGCGCATCCAGTCGGCCCGGTCGTCGTCGAGCGCGTACTTCTCGGCGACGTCCCGCCAGAGGCGGTCGGAGACGACGCCGGTCGTCGCGTCCCAGCCGAGCGCCACGTCGACCGTCTTCGAGAGGTCGCCGGCGCCCTTGTAGCCGTGCTCCGCCATCGAGTCGAGCCAGTCGGGGTTGAGCACGCGCGCCCGCATCGCCTTCCGGACCTTCTCCTCGTTCGTGTACACGTCGACGTTGTCGGGGTCCGAGGAGTCGCCGACGTACGACGCCGGCTCCGCGCCCGAGACCTCGGTGACGGCGGTGATGAACCCGCCGTGGAACGCGTACCAGTCGGAGGAGTCGAACTCGTCCTGCTCCATCGTGTCCTCGATCTTCACCGTCGCCTCGACGTTCCCGAGCCGGCGCTCGAACGCGTCGTGCGCCGCCGAGGCGGTGCCGCGGGAGCCGAGCGCGTAGCCGCCCCACTGGACGTACACCTCGGCCAGGTCCGCGGCGTCCTCCCAGTTCCCCTCGTCGACCGCCTTGTTCGTCCCCGCGCCGTAGCCGCCGGGGCGCGTCGTGAACACGCGATGCTTCGCGGCCGCCTCGGGGTCCTCGTGGCCGTCGTCGGCCAGCGCCGCGGCCTCCTCCTCGACGTGCTTCTTCACGTAGTTCATCTCGTGGGGCTCGTCGAGGGCGACCACGGCGTCGACCGCGTCGTGGATCACGCTCGCGGCCTGCGGGAACGCGTCCCGGAACAGCCCGGAGACGCGGGTCGTGGCGTCGACGCGAGGGCGGTCCAGCTCGTCGAGCGGGATCGGCTCCACGTCGTCGATCCGTCCCGCGTCGGTCCACACCGGCCGCACGCCCATCGTCGCGAGCACCTGCGCGATCGTCTCGCCCCGGGTCCGGACGGTCGGCGTCCCCCAGGCGACGACGCCGATCTCCTCGGGGTACTCCCCCTGCTCGTCGCGGTGGCGCGCGAGCGTGTCGGCCGCGATCTCGCTCCCGACCTCCCACGCGGCCTTGGCGGGCACCTTCCGCGGGTCGAGGGTGTAGAAGTTCCGCCCGGTCGGGAGCAGGTCGACGCCCCCGCGGGTGGGCGCGCCGGAGCCGCCCGGCGGGACGTACTCCCCGGCCAGCGCGTCGGCCGTGCGCGGGATCTCCGCCTCTGCGCCGCGGACGCGGGGGGCCGCCTCCTCGGAAATAAACCGCAGCGCGTCCCGGAGGTCGTCGTGGGCGCCCCCGCGGACCCGGGCGTCGCCGAGCGGGTCGACGTCGACGACGAGCAGGTTGATCGTCGTCTCGTCCCCCGGTCCGGCGTCGGACTCCGACTCGGGCACGTCGAAGCCGTGGGCGGCCAGCGTCCGGACGAGCTCCCTGCTCGTCTCGTACACCTCGTCGGCGGCCTCGCCGTAGGTCATCCCCAGCGTCTCGTCGTACTCGCCCGGCGCGTCGAGCATCCGGTCGTAGTCGACCCCGAGCACCCCGGCGACCGACTCGCGCAGGCTCGGCCCGCCCGGGTTCTCCAGCCGCGTGAGCGCGACGAGGTACTCCACGAGCCGGTCGTCGACCGGCGGCTCGCCCATCGTGTGGAGCCCCAGTCGGATCTGGGTGTTCTTCACGTCGGTGAGGTAGGCGTGGATCCGCTCGACGAGCTCGTCGGTCGAGAGCTCGTCGCCGTCGACCGCGCCCTCGGCGAGCGTCGTCCCGGCCGCGTCGGGGCCGCGGACGTCGGCCTTCTCGTCCACCTCGCCGCCGATCCCGAGCTCGACGGCGAGGTCGAGCTCGTCGACCGCCTCCCGGACGAGCTCGCCGAGCCGCGCGCCCTCGTCGGTGCGGACCTCGGTGCCGCCGGCCTCGCGGTATCGCCGCGCGAGGTCCTCCAGCTCGGCCAGCTCGTCGTAGGCCCCGGCGCGGCGCATCACCGGCGTGAGGTAGTCGACGACCGCGGCGTACGACCGCCGCTTCGCCTGCGTCCCCTCGCCGGGGTTGTTGACGATGTAGGGGTAGACGTTCGGGAGGTCGTCGATCAGGCCGTCCGGCGCCGAGCCGGAGCCGAGCCCGACCGTCTTGCCCGGCAGCCACTCCAGCGAGCCGTGGGTGCCGAGGTGGACGACGGCGTCGGCGTCGAACGCGTTCCGGAGCCACCCGTAGAAGGCGACGTAGTCGTGCGGCGGCCAGAGGTCGGAGTCGTGGTACACCTTCTCCGGGTCCATCCCGAACCCGCGCGGGGGTTGGACGGTGACGAGGACGTTGCCGAACTCGACGCCCGGGATCGCGAACGGCCGGTCCGGCGGCTCGCCCCACTCGTCGAGAACGCCCTCGCGGAACCGGTCGCTCGCTCCGTCGAACCACTCGGCGTACCGCGCCGGCGACACGGTGTCGACGCTGCGGTCGCGCACGTCGCCCGGGGCGACCCACCGGTCGTCGAGCGTGAGCTGGCTCGTGAGCGCGTCGATGAGCTCCTCGCCGTCGGCGACGGGGGCGGAGCCGGTCGGGCCGGATCCCGCGCCGCCGGAGCCCGCGTTGCCGCCCCCCGCGGCGCCACAGGTCCCCGAACCGAGGTCGTAGCCGCGCGCGTCGAGCTCGTCGAGCAGGTTGACCGTCGACTCGGGGGAGTCGAGGCCGAAGGCGGTCCCGATCCCGTCGTCGCTCGGCGGGTAGTTGTGGAGCACGACCGCGACCTTCTTCTCATCGTTCGGCGTGTGCCGGAGCTCGGCCCAGTTGACCGCGAGCCGCGCGGCGTGGTCGACGCGGTCCTCGATCGGGAAGTGCTGTTTCGGCGCCGAGCCGATGCCGGCGGCGTCGTCGGTGCGCTCCTTCCCCGAGATCGGGTGCGTGATCACGTTGCCGTCGAACTCGGGGAGCGCGACGGAGAGCGCGAGCTCGAACCCCATCACGCCGGTGTCGCTCGACGCGTAGCGGGACCGCGAGCGCATCGTCGTCACCGTCTGGATCACGGGGACGCCGAGCTCGTCGAGGAAGACGCCCTCCGCGTCGGCGCCCTCATCGGCGGCGTCGCGGCCGCGCTCGCTCATCGACAGCGAGAACATGAACGACGAGAGCACGGCGTCGACGACCGGCTCGCCGCGGTCGTCGGCGAAGTAGCGCTCGGCCGTCCACTCCGCGTCCTCCTGCCCCGGCTCGTCGCTGACGGGGTTACAGAAGACGGGCAGCGCGTTCGCGCCGAGCGCCTCCAGCCGCCGGACCTGCGCGTCGACGTACCGGACGTTCTCGTGGGTCCAGTGCGACTCGTAGAACCAGACGCCGACCGTCGGCGCGTCCGCGTCGAAGGTCGCGACCAGTTCCTCGTACCCCGCGCCGGGGTGATCGGGGTGGTAGACGCCCTCGGTCGGCAGCTCGATCGGGTCGTCGACGTCGCCCGCGACCGCGCCGTCGCCGTACTCCCGCGCGAGGTACCGCATCCCGTTCGCGATGTTGACCGCGCCGCCGCGGTCGAGGTACTCGGAGACCGCTTCCCGGTCGCCCGACGCGACCGAGGTGTCCTCCGACGCGAAGGCGTCGCCGGTCGCCTTCACGACGAGGGGGACGCCGGCGTCACGGAGCTCGTCGACCGCGAACTCGTACCCCGGCATGCTGTCTTTCCCCCCGTGGAGCCAGAGGACGACCGCGTCCGCGTCCCCGAGCTCGTCGACGAACGAGGCCACGTCGCGCTGCTCGCCGAGGTCGCCGTCGGACCGGACGACGAGGTCGATCTCGTCGAGGCCCTCCGCGGCCGTCTGGACCGCTCCGAGCTCGTTCTCCGTCGCCGTGTAGAGGCCGATGGTTGTCACAAGTTATTAAACCTCCTCTGTAGTAACACAAGTATGGTTGATTTGGGGACAAACAAAAAAGTTTCCACCCCCCTGCCGGCGGTCGTCGGCCAGACCGACCTCAAGCGGGTGCTCCTCGCGCTGGCGGTCGAACCGGGCCTGAGCGGCGCCCTGCTCAGGGGCGAGAAGGGGACCGCCAAGTCGACGTCGGTCAGGGCGCTCGCGGACCTCCTCCCCGAGCAGGCGGTCGTCGCCGACTGCCCGTACGGCTGTCCGCCGCCGGACGCGACCGAGGCGGCGGCGGAGACGGGAGGGGCCGCCGCGGCGGAGCGGTGCGCCGACTGCCGCGACCGCGAGGACCCCCCGGTGGCGACGAGGCCGGCCCCGCTCGTGACGCTCCCGCTCGGCGCGACCCGCGACCGCGTGGTCGGGACGCTCTCCGTCGCCGACGCGCTCGACGGCGAGGCCGAGTTCGACCCCGGGCTGCTCGCCCGCGCCAACCGCGGGATCCTCTACGTCGACGAGGTCAACCTGCTCCCGGACCACCTCGTCGACGTGCTGCTCGACGCCGCCGCGGCGGGCACGAACCGCGTCGAGCGCGACGGCGTCAGCGTCGCGCACCCCGCCGACTTCACCCTCGTCGGGACGATGAACCCCGAGGAGGGCGAGCTCCGACCACAGCTGCGCGACCGCTTCGATCTCTGCGTCGACGTCGCGAGCAGCGACGAGATCGACGAGCGCGTCGAGATCCTGGACCGCGTCGTCGACGGCGCCGACGGCGGCGACCGGGATCTCCGTGCGGAGTTCGCGTCGGAGACGGCGGCCCTCCGGGAACGGGTCCGCGACGCGCGCGACCGCCGCCCCGCGATCCCCGAGGAGTTCAAGCGCGACATCGCCGAGTGCTGCCGCGACGCGGGCGTCGACGGTCACCGCGCCGACTTCGCCGTCGCCCGGGCCGCCCGGGCGTTCGCCGCCCTCGACGGGCGCCCGAAAGTCCTCGAATCGGACGTGGCGGCCGCCGCCGAGCACGCGCTGGCGCACCGCCTGCGGTCGGCCCCCTTCGACGAGGCGACCGACCCCGAGGCGATCGTGGACGAGCACTTCGACGACGCCGCCGAGGGCGACGGCGAGCCGGGGTCCGACGGCGAGGGCCGGGAAGCCGAGGCCCCCGACGCGGACGAGAGCGACGGGGACGGGAACGCCGGGGCCGACGGGGAGGCGGACGGCGACGGGGAGGGACCCGGCGCGGGCGACGAGGGAGCGCCCGCCGACCGCGACGGGGGCGACGGGGAGCGCGACGGAGCCGACGGCGGCGGGGAGGATCGGGACCGCGACGGGGCCGACCGCGCTCCCGCCGACGGTCCCCGCGACCCCGGACCCCGGGACGGCGACGCGGGCGACCCGGACGATCCCGACCGGTCGCCGGGCGGCGCGACGGCCGCGGACCGCGACGACGGCGCGGACGGGGAGGCGCCCGCGCCGATCGCGCCCGGCGCGGCCCGGGCGGGAGTCGGCGACGCGACGGCGCCGGCGGTCCCGTCGCCCGCCGACCGCGGCGACGGGGCGGACGCGGTCGACGAGGCGGGCGGCAGGCACGAGGCGGGGCCCGATCCCGGGGGCCGCGGGCCGGCGGTCCGGACCGAGCGCGCGGACGGGAGCGACGCCGCGGACCCGGCCGCGACGGTCCGGGCGGCGGCGCGGAACGGCCGGACGACCCCGACCGACGCCGACCTTCGGCGGGCGGTCCGGGAGGACGACGCCCGCGCGCTCACGGTGTTCGTCGCGGACGCCAGCGCCTCGATGGCCCCGGCGATGCGCGCCGCGAAGGGGGTGGCGCTGGAGCTGCTGCGCGACGCGTACGCCGAGCGGGACGAGGTGGCGCTGGTCTCGTTCGGCGGCGACGAGGCCGAGGTGCTCCTCCCGCCGACGGCGAGCGTGTCGCTGGCCGCGCGCCAGCTGAAGGAGCTCCCGACGGCCGACCGGACCCCGCTCCCGGACGCGCTCCGGACGGCGGCGTCGCTCGTCGAGCGCGAGGACCCGGCCGCGGCGACGGTCGTGCTCGTCTCCGACGGCCGCGCGAACGTCACGGACGGCAGCCCGACGGCGGCGACCCGGCGGGCGGCCGACCGGCTCGCGGCGACGGACGCCTCCGTCCTCGTCGTCGACGCGGGCGAGCCGCGGGCGGGCGTCCTCGACGTCGTCTGCGAGGCGACGGGCGCGCGGCGGACCGACCTCGCTGCGCTCTCGCCGGAGTCCGTGCTCGGAGACCACTGAGATTTCCGCGGAGCGAAAGTTTTACAATCTGAGTTTACCTTTTCCAACTCGGATTTATGTCGACGCACACCAACACCGTCGCCGACCGGTTCGCCGCGGCCGGCGCACAGCTCGACCCGCTCACCGCGCTCACCGCGGCCGCGCTCGTCGCGGCGCTGGGCTTCGCCCTCCTGTTCATGCAGGAGCCGCTCGCCCACGAGGCGCTCCACGACTTCCGGCACGGGGCGGGGATCACCTGCCACTGATGATCGACCGCATCCGACGCGGGGTCGCGGCCGGGGGCGTCGCCGGAGCGGCGTACGGGCTGTTCACGTGGCTGGTGCTCTCGCCCGCCGTCGGCTACCTGGAACGCGCCGCGTCCCACGGGAGCGGGCACGGGCACGGCGGCCACGGCCACGCGCAGGAGGCCGCTCGCGCGCTGGGCGAGGCGACGACGGCGCTCGTCAGCGCCGGCGGCGGCGTCCTGTGGGGGATCCTGCTGGGCGCCGCGTTCGGCGCCGCGTACTACCTGTTCGAGCCCGCGCTGCCCGGCGGCGAGGCGAAGGCCTACGTCCTCGCCGGGGCCGGCTTCCTCGCCGTCTCGGTCGCGCCGTGGACCGTCCTCCCGCCCGTCGTCCCGGGCATGGAACAGCTGTACGGCCCGAGCGTCCGCGTTCCGCTGTACCTCGGGCTGATCGGGGTCGGCGCGCTGGTCGCGGCCGCGAGCGTGCTCGCGTACGACCGCGCGAGCGCCGCCCGTAGCCGGCGCGTCGGCGCGGTCGCCGCGGCCCTCCCCCTGGTCGCGCTCGCGCTGCTCGCGGCGCTCGCGCCGCCGACGCTGACCGGGGGGGAGGCGCCCGCCGAGCTCGCGGTCGCCTTCCGGTGGCTCGTGGCGCTCTCACAGGCCGGGCTCTGGGCGCTGATCGCCGCCGCGTTCGGCCGCCTCGACCGACGCGCCGGCCGACGCGTCCCGGACTCCTCGGCGGCGACCCCGACGGGGGCCGACTGATGGAACGGCGGACCGAGCGGATGCGCGAGCGCGGCCTCGCCGCGACCGTGCTGGTCTGTACGAACGAGCGCGCGGAGCACGCCGCCTGCGCCGCCGCCGACGGCGCCGCCGTCGCCGACGCGGCCCGCGACTGGCTCCGCGAGCGGGACCGCTACTGGTCGGAGGTCGCCGTCGCGGAGACCTCCTGTCTCGGGCTGTGCAGCGAGGCGGGCGCCGCCGTCGTCGTCCACCCCCGCGACGAGTGGTTCGCGGCGGTGACGCCGGGCGACGTGCCGGCCCTCATGGCGCAGCTGTTCGAGTCCGGCGCGGACGACGGTGACGCGGACGACGAGGACACGGAAGACGCCGCCGCAGAAGAGACAGTCCCGGACGACGCCGCCGACGCGACCGACCCGGCGA
Organism: Halorubrum rutilum; assembly: GCF_024494565.1. The sequence goes on along the minus strand of NZ_JANHDN010000001.1, from coordinate 429,456 downwards.
CGATCGGCTGAGCCGCCTGCTCCCGGCTAGAACGCGTCCGAGTCGAGGACCTGGTGCGGCACGTTCCCGTCGCGGAGCTTCGAGGTGTGCCGCGGGATCTCGTCGGTCACGGCCACTAACAGCACGTCGAGGCCGAGCGTCCCCGCCTCGGCGACGGCCTCGGCGGTCCCGAACCGGATGTCGGGGGAGGTGTCGCTCCGCGAGACGAGCGCGTACGCCTCCGTCCCGGCGACCGCGACGAGCCCGTCGTCGGGGGCGTGCGCCGCGATCACCGCCGGGTCGGGCGGGGCCTCGTCGGTGACGGTGGGGACGGGCAGGACGGTGACGGTCCCGGTCTCGTAGTCGACGACGCCCTCGAAGTCGGCGACGCCGACGGCCGCGCCGCGCTCCGCGCTCGTGACCGTGACCGCGGTCGCGGTCCCGCCGGCGGGGTTGGCGTGGAGGACGCCGTCGCGCATCACCAGCCCGACCTCGCTCCCCTCGGCCACGTCGTCGAGCGCGATCGCGGCGTCGACCTCGACGCTGCCGAGGACGTCGGAGTTGACCCGTTCGAGGTACGTCTCTAAGTCGTCGGTCCGGGAGATGAGCCAGTCGACCCCCTCCTTCGTCACCTCGTACCGGCCGCGGCCGCCCTTCTCCACGTACCCCGACTCGACGAGGTCCCGGACGTAGTCGCTGACCGCCTGCGAGGTCACGCCGATCGTCTCCGCGATCTCGCCCTGGCTCACGGCCGGCTGGCGGGCCGCGATCTCCACGAGCACCTGATACCGCGTCGCGCTCCGCTTGTTCTCCAGGACGTCCGGCGAGCCCCCGTCCGCTGAGTCAGCCATCGTGGATCCTTTTGCTGCCGTAAATAAAGTCTTGTTGTCTATCTTCCGGGGCAGTCGCGCTGAACGGGGTTCTCAGCGCGCTCGCTATAAAGTAGAGTTTTCTTAATACAACCAAAATTGTTTTGTGGTGCGGCGCACTTGTATATCGAGAATGCAGGCGACACGACTCCCGAACGACGCGAAGGCCGGCCCGACCAAGCCCGAGGTCCGGGCGGTGCTGGCGCGCAAGCTCGCGCTCGGTCCCGACGATCACTTCGTCGAGGTCGGCTCCTGTACCGGGGCGGTAACGATCGAGGCCGCCCGCCGCGCGGGGCGGGTGACGGCGCTCGAACGGAAGGCGGAACGGCTCGAAACCACCCGCGCGAACCTCGACGCGAACGAGCACGACGCCGAGATCAGCCTCGTGAACGCCGAGGCGCCGGAGCGGCTCCCGGCCGACGGCGACGTGCTCTTCCTCGGCGGCTCGCGGAACTACGAGCGCGTCCTCGACGAGGCGCTCGCGGCCGGCTACGACCGGGTCGTGATGAACGTGTCGCGCCTGGAGGTCGCCGGGGAGGCGGCCCGGACCTTCCGCGACCGCGACGTGCTCGACGAGGTCCTGTGCCTCCAGATGGCGACGGGGTACGACCTCGCGGGCGCGACGAGCTTCGACGCCGACAACCCGGTGTACATGCTCGTCGGCGAGCCCGGGGCCGGCGACGGGTCGGCGCCGGACGACGGGTCGGCGGCCGCCGACAACTCCGGAGGCGACGCATGACCCTCTACGGCGTCGGACTCGGGCCGGGCGACCCCGACCTGATCTCCGTCCGCGGGCGCGAGGTCCTCGACTCGGTCGACGCGGTGTACTCTCCCGGGCGGCTCTCGCGCCGGGTCGCGACCGAACACGTCCCGGACGAGCGGATCGGCGACCTCGACTTCCCGATGACGAGCGACGAGGAGCGGCTCCGCGAGGCGTGGAGAGAGGCCGCGGCCGCGATCGCCCCCGAGGCGCGCGGCGGCGACGTCGCCTTCGTCACCCTCGGCGATCCGAACGTCTACTCCACGTTCGGCCACCTCAGGCGGACGCTCGACGCGTTCCACCCCGACGTGGACGTGGCGATCGTCCCCGGGATCAGCGCGATGACGGCGTTCGCGACCGCCCTTGACGTCGAGGTCGAGGCCGGCGCCGGGCTCGCGCTCCGCGAGGCCGCCGGCGGGAGCGCGCCCACGGGCCCCGACAGGATGGTCCTGTTCAAGGTGACCGACGCCCCCGAGACGGCCCGGAAGCTCGACCGCGCGGGCTACGACGTGCGGTTCGGGCGGCGGCTGTTCATGGAGGGGGACGAGACGACCGTCACCGCCGACGCCGACGCGCTCGCGGACCGCGACTACTACACGCTCGCGTACGCCGAGCGCCGCGGCCTCGAAACGTCGAGCGCGACGGACGAGTTCGCTGTCGACCAGGACGCGGAGGTCGCCGATGACTGACGGACCGACCGACTCGGAGAGCTCGGTCGACGCCGCCGGCGACCGGTCGGAGGGCGGGCTCGACCCGCGGGTCCGCGAGCACACCGCCGGCGAGGAGCAGGAGGGGATCCCGTTCATCGGCGCGGGCCCGGGCGATCCCGGGCTCCTCACCCTGCGCGGCAAGGAGCTGGTCGACGAGGCCGACCTCGTCGTCCACGCCGGCTCGCTGGTCTCCAGCGCGCTCCTCGAAGAGCACTGCGCGGACGCGGAGCTGGTGAACTCGGTGGGGAAGGACCTCGAGGAGCTGGTCCCGCTGATGCGGGACGCCCACGAGGAGGGGCGCACCGTCGTCCGGCTCCACAGCGGCGACCCCGCGGTGTACGGCGCCGCCCTCGAGCAGATCGACGCGCTCGAACGCGAGGGCGTCCCGGCCTACGTCGTCCCCGGCGTCACGTCGTCGTTCGCGGCGGCGGCGACGCTGCGCACCCAGCTCACGCTGAACGGCGTCGCGAACCACGTCGCGTTCACCCGCCCCCGGGGGAAGACGCTCGACGCCGAGGACGACCACATCGGCGAGTTCGTCGAGATGGGCGACGTGACGACCTGCATCTACCTCGGCACCCACGCGGTGAGCGACGCGATGGACCGCCTGCTCGACCGCGAGGGCGTCGACCCGGAGACGCCGGTCGCGGTCGTCTACCACGCCTCGTGGGACGACGAGGACGTGATCACCGGGACGGTCGCCGACATCGGCGGGAAGGTGGAGGCGGCGGGGTACCGCGCGTCCGCGATGGTCCTCATCGGCGAGGCCGCGACGGGCGCCGGCTACGAGCGCTCGTACCTCTACGGCGACTGGGCGAACGGTGAGAGCGCGAACGGCGGGAGCGCGGACGCGACGAGCGACGGACCGAGCGACGCGGCGGACGCCGGCGGGGCGGACGCGGGCGACGCCGCGGCGCCGACCAACACGGAGGCCGACGACTGATGAGCACCGACAGCGACGACGGCACGACCGCGGGGAGTACAGACGCGACCGACGCGACGGACGGGACCGACGCAAACGACGCAAACGACGCGACCGACGGCTCCGGCGGCGGCCACTGCTCTACAGCCGACTCGGACGGCGAGACGGCGGAGGAGATCGCGATAATCAGCTTCGAGCGGAAGCTCGACACCGCCGACGAGATCGTCGAGGGGATCGGCGACCGCTACGAGTCGATCGACGTGATCGAGTACCACGGCGACGTGTTCGCCGAGCACTGGGGCGAGTACGACTGCTTCGTCGGGCTGATGGCCTCCGGGATCGCCATGCGCAAGACCGCGCCGCTGCTCGACGACAAGTGGGACGACCCCGCGATCGTCGTCGTCGACGAGGAGCTCACGTGGGCGATCCCGATCACCGGCGGCCACCACGGCGCCAACCAGGTGGCCGACGACCTCGCGACGCTCGGCGCCGTGCCGGCGATGACCACCGCCTCGGAGGCGGCGGACAAGCAGGGCGTCGAGAAGCGGGCGAAGGCGCTGTCCGCCCACGTCGTCAACGGCGACTCGACGGTCGCGACGAACCTCGCCGTCCTCGACGACGAGCTGGGCCCGGTCGCGCGGCTCGACGGCCCGCGGGCGGTGCTGGTCGACGACGACGTGACGGTCCTCAAACGCAACGCCGACGACGGGGTCGTGCTCGGCACGGGCTCCGTCTCCGGCGCGGACGAGGAGCGGTTCCTGGAGGCCTGGGACCGGGCGCTCGACGAGGTCGACCGCGACTGGGGCGACGTCGAGTTCGTCGCCACCGCGACGCGGAAGGCCGAGGAGGAGGGCCTCCTCGCCGCGGCCGCGACGCGCGACGTCGGCGTCGTCGCCTTCGACAAGGAGACGCTGCTGGAGTTCGAGGGGCCGACGCCGTCGAAGGCGAAGGCGCTGATCGGCTGGCCGGGGGTCGCCGAGGCGAGCGCCGTCGCCGGCGGCGCCGACCACGAGCTGATCGCGGAGAAGACCAGCCACGAGAGCGAAGTGACCGTGGCGGTGGGCCGATGACCCGGCGCGCCGACGCGGGAGGGCGCCGATGACCGGGAACGGCTCGGCGCCCGGCGGCGCGGACGGCGCGCCCGACGAGATGGGGACGCTGTACGTCGTCGGCATCGGTCCGGGGCTCCCGCACGCGATGACCCAGCGGGCCCGCGACGTGATCCGCCACGCCGACTGCGTCATCGCGTCGAACCTCTACCAAGAGTTCCTGCGTCGGGACGGCACGATCCCGCCCGAGTCCCGGACCGAGGACGCCGCCGCGACCGACGGCGGTGCTGCGGCGGATTCGTCCGGGAGCGCGGCCGACGGCACCGTCGACGCCGACTGGACGCCCGGCAACGTCGGCACCCACCCCGACGGCGAGACCGTCGAGATCGTGCGCTCGTCGATGGGCCAGCAGATCGAGCTCGCCCGCGAGGCGTTCGCGCGCGTCCGCGCCGGACAGGACGTGGCGCACGTCTCCGGCGGCGACCCCAACGTCTACGGCAAGTCCGACCTCGTCTACCTGATGGCCGACGAGGACGGCGCCGACGACGTCCCGATCGAGATCGTGCCCGGCGTGACGGCCGCGCTCGGCGGCGCCGCGATGGTCGGCGCGCCGCTCTCGAACGACTTCTGTACGATCTCGCTGTCCGACAAGTGGCGCGGCTGGGAGGAGATCGCGGAGAAGCTCCGCGCCGCGGCGGTCGCGGACTTCTCGATCGTCCTCTACAACTGCTGGCGCGACTACGAGCGCGCGATCGAGGTCCTCCGCGAGCACCGCACCGACGACGCCCCGGTGGCGATCGTCAACGACGCCGGCCGCGGCGAGGCCGGGCGCAACCTCGACGACGAGACGTACACGCTGACGACGCTGGGCGAGGCGACCGCCCACGACGACGAGGTCGGCGGCATGGGCACGTCCCTGATCGTCGGCACCCACGAGACCGAGGTCTGGGAGAACGACTACGACCGGTTCCTCGTCACCCCGCGTGGCGGGCGAGACGTCGACGACTTCTGACAATGAGCGACACCACCTGCGGCACGACGGACGAATCGAGCGCGAACTGCGGCGGTAGCGGTGCCGACGCCGACGCCGACGCGGCCGCGGACGGCGGCGCGGCGACCGACGCCGACGCGGCGACGGACGGCGGCGCGACGACGGAGGCGACGGGCGGGTCGTCGTCGGCCTGCGGCGCGAGCGGGTCCGGCGACGCGGCCGGCTCCGGCTCCTCGTGCGGCGCCTCGAAGTCGGCGGCGACCGAGGAGACGGTCGGGTCGACGGCCGACGACTTCGACGCCGACCCCGGGCGGCTGGTCGCCGTCGGGCTCGGTCCCGGCCAGCCCGAGGGGATGACGGGGCGCGCCCGGGCGAGGCTGCTGGAGGCGGACCACATCGTCGGCTACACGACGTACATGGAGCTGATCCCGGACGAGATCACCGAGGCGGCCGACGAGCTGTACGACACGCCGATGTGCGGCGAGGTCTCGCGGACCGAGGAGGCGGTCGACCGCGCGCTCGCGGGCAACGACGTCGCCATCGTCGGCTCCGGCGACCCGAACGTCTACGCGCTCGGCGGGCTCGCGCTGGAGATCGTCGAGTCGAAGGGCGCGACGGCGTCGGCGGTCGACTTCGAGGTCGTCCCCGGCGTCCCGGCCGCGCAGTCCTGCGCGGCCCGCGTCGGCGCGCCGCTCGTCAACGACTCGGTGTCGATCTCGCTGTCGGACCACCTCACGCCGATGGACGAGATCGAGTCGCGGCTCAACGCGGTCGCGGCCGAGGGGTTCACGATCGCGATCTACAACCCGTGGAGCCGGAAGCGCCGCGAGAACTTCGAGACGGCCTGCGAGATCCTCCTCGAACACCGCCCCGCTGACACGCCCGTCGGCGTCGTCCACGGCGCCGGGCGCGACGACGAGCGCGTCGAGATCGTCGAGCTCGGCGAGCTGGAGTCGCTCGGCGAGACCGACCTGATCGACATGACGACGACGCTGCTCGTCGGCAACGAGGAGACGTACGTCTGGGACGGCCGGATGATCACCCCGCGCGGCTACGAGAGCAAGTATGACTACTGAGCCCGCCGACGCCGAGCGCGAGGGGGCCGAGGCGGTCGACGGCGAGCGCGAGGGAGCCGAGCCGGTCGACGCCGAGCCGATCGACACCGAGACGACGTACCGCGTCGCCGTCGACCTGGACGCCTGCGACGGGGTCTTCGCCTGCCTCGTCCGCGACGACCGGTTCGTCGAGGCCGACGGGGGGCTCGTCGGGTTCGACCCCGCCGACGCGGCGGGCCCGGTCGAGCGGACCGCCGACGAGGTCGCGGCGACGTTCTCGGACGGGCGCGTCGACGAGGCCCGGACGGCCGCGGCGGCGTGCCCGCTCGACGCGATCGCCGTCGAGGAGCGGGACGCCGCCGACCGACGGGGAGGTGACGCGTGAGCGCCGTCGAGCCGACGCCGGACGACATGCTCGCCCGCCACCCGGAGACGGCCTACTTCTGGGGGCACGTCGCCGGCGGCGGTCGGGTGACAGAGCGGAGCGTCGAGATCGAGGTCACTGACGAGGACGCCGCCCGTCGCCTGTCGGCCATCGCCGGCGGCGGCACCGTCGACCACCGGATCGCCGAGCGCGACTTCGCGCACGACACGGCGGTCACCCGGCGGACCGACGAGTACACCGTGCAGGTCGTCGACCCGACGCTGGCCGCGAACGCCGCGGCGGCGCTCGGCCTGCCGGTCGGCTCCGATCCGGGCGGCTACCGGTTCGACGCGCTCCGCGACCACCGCCGGGAGCTGCTCCGCGGGCTGCTGGAGTCGTGCGGCGTCGTCTGCTTCCGCGAGTCGAGCGCCGCGGTCGGGATCTCGTTCGTCCACGACGACGCCCGGCTGCTGTCGCGGGTCCGGACGCTCCTCGACGCGGCGGGGTTCGGATCGGCGGAGCCGCAGCCGTCGTCGTCGGGCGGGCACTGGTTCGGCGTCGCCGACGGCGACACGGCCGCGTTCGCCGAGTGGGTGTACGAGGGCGCCGCCGACAGCGGGCTGTTCGCGACGAGCCGCCGCCGCAAGACCCTCCGCAGCGTCGAGCGGGCCGCGGGCCTCGACGTCGGAAGCCTCATCGAAGCGACCGACGCAGAGGGGACCGACCCGACCGACGCGGAGGGGGATGAGCCGTGAGCCGCGCGGCCGACGCCGTCGGGATCGGCGACGACGAGACCGCGCTGCTCGTCGGCCACGGCTCGCGCCGGGACAAGTCGAACGAGGCGGTGCGCGAGCTCGCGGCCGGGCTCGAAGACCGGATCGGCGTCTCGACCGACGCCGCGTTCCTCGAGCTCGCGGAGCCGTCGATCCCCGAGGCGATCGAGACGCTCGCGCACTGCTCCGGCCGGATCACGATGGTCCCGCTGTCGCTGTTCGCGGCCAGCCACGTCAAGAACGACCTCCCGCTCGCCGTGAAGCGGGCGCGAAGCGACCACCCGAACGTCAGGTTCCACGCGGGCGCCCACCTCGGGATCCACCCGGCGATACTCGACCTGCTCGACGACCGGGCGCGGGCCGTGGAGGCGGAGCTGGGCGTCGACCGCGCGGCCGACGACGTCGCCGTCGTGGTCTGCGCCCGCGGCTCCTCGGACCCGGACTCGAACGCCGACGTGCACAAGCTCGCGAGGCTGCTGTACGAGGGCCGCGAGTTCGACCGGGTGGCGGCGGGCTTCATCGGCGTCACCGAACCCCTCCTCGACGAGGTGCTCCACGACGTCGCGAAGACCCGACCGGACGCGGTCGTCGTGCTGCCGTACATGCTCGGCGACGGCGTGTTGACCGGGCGGATCCGCGACGGCGCCGCCGACTTCGACGCGGAGTACCCGTACGTCGACGCCGCGGCCGGCGACCCGCTCGGGACGGACACGCGGCTGCTGGACGTCCTCGCCGACCGGTGGCAGGAGGCGCGCACCGACTCGGTCGACATGTCGTGTGACACCTGCAAGTACAAGGTCGAACTCGACGGGTACGAGGAGGACGAGGGCGGCGCGCGCGCGATGCTCCGCGCGCTGACCCACCAGCAGGCGCACGAGGACCGCGACGACGTCGCCGACGAGCCCCACGCCCACGACGCGCCGGAGACCCACCTCGCCGTCTGCACGAACCAGACCTGCGCGGCGGGCGGCTCCCCCGCGGTCCTGGAGAACCTCCGACAGGCGGCCCGGGACGCCGACGCCGACGTCCACGTGACGCGGTCGTCGTGCTTCGACCAGTGCGGCGACGGGCCGATCGTCGCGCAGTACCCCGACGGGGTCTGGTACGGGGCCTGCGACGACGCGGACGCCGACCGGATCGTCTCCGCCGTCGAGCGGGACCGAATCGTCAGCGACCTCGTTCACCAGACGCTGTGAGACCGCGCGACCACGCCCATAACGACCACTTCCACGATGAGCTGTGACGAAATCGAAGCCCTACGACTCGGTCTGATGAACTGCCTCGGAACCACGGACGACGCCGTCCGCCGCCACGCGGAGGGGGAGCTCGGCGACGCCCTCGACGGCGACACGCCGATCGCCGCCCTCGCGGCCGCCGACTCCCTCGCGGAGCTTCGGCGCCACCTCGACGCCGCGCTCGTCGACCTAGAGGAGGAGGTCGCGGCCCTCGACGCGGACGACCCGGAGTACGGGTACGCCCGCGGCCGCCTCGTGGCCGTCCGGGACGCCGAGCGATCGGTGGCCCGGCTCGCCGACGCCGGCGAGTCGCTCCTCGACGACCTCGGGGACTCACACCACACACTCCACGAGGTGTTCCCCGTCGAGGAGTGACACCATACCCGGCGGAGAGCGAACCGGTCCCGAGATCACCGCAGGGCGGATCCCCGGCGAACCGAGTGGCGGAAACAGCTCCGTACTGCGGCCCGCTACCGCCTGTGCTCCGCGTTCGCGGTGGGCTCCCCGTCGCCCGACGACGAGCCGGCCGAGACACCGTTCGACCTCGTCGCCTCACAGGACTTCGGGGGACGTCCGGGAACACGCCATAGGGGTTCCGACCGCATCCGACGCGACCCCTCCGGACGCCCGCGACCGGATCCCCCGCGTCGCATATCGGCTCGCACCGCCCGCAGGTCGGCCGATGCAACGCGCCGATCTCGAACAACGCTCGACGGGCGGCGTTCACTTGGTGTTCGAGTGGTTCCGATCGCTCGTCGTCGAGATGCGGGAGCGACTGAAGCCCCGTATCTGGCTGTCCGGCTTGGGACCGGTCGGCCCGTACCGTAAGCAGGTAGTCGTTTACCGGCGACGTATCGGCGATCCGGTCGACCGGATCACCGGGATTCTCGTGACTGATCTCGGCGTCGACCGGGTCATCGGGACCCACCTACCGTTCCCGGGTCGCCCACCCTCACGAAGGCTCGCCGACTGAGGGGGCTCCCTCGATCCGGACGGTTTGCGTCGAACGCGAGTCGTTCGGCTTCCGAGGAACCCGAGAGTTCGCGCCTTTCAGTAGTCGCTCAACCGCGACTCCACGACGTTCCGGTGTTTCCCACGTTCCCGGTGGCGGTGGAGTTATAATCCGCTGGCGTATTACATCCTTGCAGTGAGCGTCAACGTGAAGAAGCGGACGGACCCGCCCGGAGCGTCCGACCACGCCGCGGCGGCGTGGGACCTCAAAGAGCGGATCCGAGCCGAGGAAGGGGTCCTCCGGCAGCGCCGCGGCTTCTTCACCGACGCCTACCGCCGCTCCACGACGCACCTCCTCGTCGAGAACGACGCGCTCGTCGCGTTCGCCTCGGTCCGCCGCGACGGCTACATCCTCTTCCTCGCCGTCCACCCCGACCACCGGGGGCGCGGCCACGCGGAGCGGCTCGTCGCCGACGTCGCCGAGGAGCATCGGTCGGTCACCTGTCACGCCCGGACGACGAACGAGTCGGCGCTCGGCTTCTACGAGCACCTCGGCTTCGAGGTCGTCCGCCGGATCGACGGCTACTACGAGGACGGCGGCGACGCCTACTACCTGAAGCTCGGCGGCGAGTCGCTGCGCGAGCGGCTCTCCGGGATCGTCGGGCGCTGAAGCTGGGGCCGTCGGACGCCGAAGCGGCCGCGGCCGGGAGCCCCGTCTCCCCCGCCGAATCGACAACCATTAGCACGCGCCGCGAGGAGACGCGGGCATGACCGATCCCACCCCCGCGTCGCTCGCGGAGCGCGTCCGCGACGGCGAGGTCCGCTTCCACGAGCTCGAAGAGCACGCCGACGCCGACACGGCCGCGGCGGCCCGCCGCCGCCTCGTCGCGGAGACCGCGGACGCCGACGTCGACGTCTTGGGCGACTACGCCTTCGACGCCGCCGACGCCCACGGGTCGAACGTCGAGAACATGATCGGCGCCGTGCAGGTGCCGCTCGGCGTCGCCGGCCCCGTCTCGGTCGACGGCGGCGCGTTCGCCGGCGAGCGCTACCTCCCGCTGGCGACCACGGAGGGCGCGCTGGTCGCCTCGATCAACCGCGGCTGCTCGGTCGTCAACGACGCCGGCGGGGCGACCGCCCGGGTGACGAAGAGCGGGATGACCCGCGCGCCGGTGTTCCGCGTCGCCGACGTGGCCGAGGCGGAGGCGCTCGTCGCGTGGGTCCGCGACAACGAGGGGACGCTGCGCGAGGCCGCCGAGTCGACGACGAGCCACGGCGAGCTGCTCGACGTGACGCCGTACGTCGTCGGCAACAACGTCTTCCTCCGGTTCCGCTACGACACGAAGGACGCGATGGGGATGAACATGGCCACCATCGCGACGCGGGAGGCCTGCGACGCGATCGAGGCCGAGACGGACGCCTCGCTCGTCGCGCTCTCCGGGAACCTCTGTGCCGACAAGAAGCCCGCCGCGATCAACGCGGTCGAGGGCCGCGGCCGCTCCGTGAGCGCCGACGTCGAGGTCCCCCGCGAGGTCGTCGAGGACCGGCTCCACACGACCCCGGAGGCGATCGCCGAGATCAACACCCGGAAGAACCTCGTCGGCTCCGCGAAGGCCGGCGGGCTCGGCTTCAACGCCCACGTCGCCAACGCGGTCGCGGCGATGTTCCTCGCCACCGGACAGGACGAGGCGCAGGTCGTCGAGGGCGCGAACGCGATCACGACCGCGGAGGCGACGCCGGAGGGCGACCTCTACTGCTCCGTGTCGCTGGCGAGCCTCGAAGTCGGGACCGTCGGCGGGGGGACGACGCTCCCGACGCAGGCCGCCGGGCTCGACGTGCTCGGCGTCCGCGGGGGCGGCGACCCCGCCGGGAGCAACGGGGACGCGCTCGCGGAAGCGATCGCGGTCGGCGCGCTCGCGGGCGAGCTCTCGCTGCTCGCGGCGCTCGGCTCCAGACACCTCTCCTCGGCGCACGCGGACCTCGGACGATAGGGCGGCCGCGGTCGCCTCACCGGAACGCGCTCAGTCCGACCACCGGTCGCAGTCGTCGCGGAGCGCGTCGCGGCCGGCGTCGGTGACGCGGAAGACCGCCTCGCCGGTCACCCGCTCGACGAGCCCCGCCCCGTCGAGCGCGTCCAGCCGCGACTCGACGTGTTCGACGTACAGCCCCGTGTTGCTCGCGACGAACGCGGGGTAGTCGGTCCCGACGTCGTCGAGGTACGCGAGCACCCGCTCGTCGGAGCGGGTGAGCGCGAGTCCGGAGCGGTCGGGGTCGGCGCCGTCCTCCTCGGGCGGCGCGTCCCTCCCCGAGCCGGCGGTCGGCGCGTCTGACGCTGGCATGCTACCCGTGTTAATGCATACCAATATAAAGAGTATTGCGGCCGTTCCCGGTCCCTGGGAGGCGGCGAAAGGGAAAGCGGCGTGCGTCGACGTCGGTCCCTCGTCACCCGCCCCGGCCGACTCGCTCTCGTCGCCGATCCTCAGTCGTCCGCGCCGGCCGACTCGCCCTCGGGGCCCGGGGTGTCGGGCGACCGGTCCGGCAGCATGGGGGAGCCGTCGGCCCGGGGACCGAGCCGCGGCCCGTGGGGGCCCTCGTCGGGGTCGATCCGGCGGCGGGTGCGGTAGTCGGTGGAGCGCTCGACCGGGGTGCGACCGATCGCCGCGATCATCTCGACGTAGTCGTCGAACGACCGGTACTCGCCGTACTCGCCGCCGGCCCGCTTCGTGATCTCCTCCGAGAGGATGGTGCCCATGAAGTCGTCGGCGCCGCAGTTGAGCAGCTTCAGGCCGTGGGCGTCGCCCGACTTCACCCACGAGGCCTGCACGTGGTCGACGTTGTCGAGGAAGAGGCGGGCGACCGCCACCACGAGCTCGTCCTCGTCGCGCGAGGGGCCGGAGTCGACGACGCCGTGGCGGTAGAGGGGGGTGTTCTGATGAATGAACGAGAGGGGGACGAACTCCGTGATCCCCCCGGTGCGGTCCTGGAGGTCCCGGATCACTTTCAGGTGTTCCGCGCGGTGTTCGACGGTCTCGACGTGGCCGTACATCATCGTCGAGGTGACGTCGAGCCCGGCCGCGACCGCGCCCTCCATCGCCGCCACCCAGTCGTCCGTGCGGATCTTGCCCGGGCAGATCACGTCGCGGACCTCGTCGACGAGGATCTCCGCGGCGGTGCCGGGCGCCGAGTCGAGCCCGGCCGAAGCGAGCTCGCGGTACACCGCCTCGTACTCCCAGTCGGTGCCGCGGGCGGCGTGGTACGCCTCCTCCGGCGTCATCGAGTGCAGGTGGACCCCGCCGACGGACATCGCCTCGATCTGCTCGACGTAGGTGCCCGGGTCGGTGTCGTACCGCTCGGGCGGCTTGTAGTTCACCGCGCTCGCCGGGTCGTCGTACGCCGAGAGGACCTCGTGGTGCGCCTCGTTCAGCGCCAGCGCGGGGTGGAGCCCCGACACCGAGCACACCTCGTAGATCCCCATGTCGAGGGCGTCCTCGACGATCCGGCGGGACTCCGCCGGGGGCTTCGTGAACCCGGCGTGGTCCGCGTCGCTGTCGGCCTCGAACGCGTGCGCCGAGTCCTTGAAGTTGCAGAACAGACAGCCCGTGTTGCAGGCGGTCGTGACGTTGTTGTTGAGGTTGGCGACGAACGTCACCTCGTCGCCGACCGCCTCGCGGCGCCGCCGGTCCGCGGCCTCCAAGACGGCCTCCTTCCGGACCGGGTCGATCCCCGCCCGGTCCGTGCCGGTCGCGAGGAGCTCGGTGGCGTCGTCGACCGTGAGCCGGGTCCCGTCGCGGGCCTTCGCCAGCGCGTTCTCGAACGACTGGTCGGTGGCGGGGTCGTCGAAGCCGAAGTCGTCGTCGAGCGCGGCCGCGTCGCCGGCGGCCGCGTCGGAGTCCCGCGCCGAAGTCATGTGGTAACCGTCCCCGCCCCACGACCAAAAGCGGGACGGTCACGGCATCCCCTCTCAGAACCGTGATACGGGCCGCACGCGCGAGATACGAGCGAAATGGAGGCCCGAACCGCCGCCGGCGACATGGGATATAAATTAGAGAGATTCACTCGACTTCGTATTTAAACGAACGCGGTGGCGCGTGCCGGTGAGCGGCCGGCAGGCCGCGAACCGCACGCGCGAGGGAGCCCGCGGCCGCCGATGGCGGCCGCGGCGAGGCTGGGGAGGCGTGAGGTGCGGTCGCCGTGCGGTGCGGGCGGGACTCAAAGGGGCAGTCGCGAGGACGAAGCACGGCGACGGAAGCATCGCAGCGAGTGAGCGAAGCGAACGAGCGCGGAGCGCACCGAGCCGCGCGAGTCGTCGCGGCTGGGGCTTTGGAGGTGTTCGCGGTGAAGTAGCTAAACACGTATCACCGAGCGGCTGGGGCTTCGAGGTCAGTCACCGCGTCAGCAGCGATTCATAAATGAACGGCCACGATTCGAAGCACGTTCGCGGTAACCCCGACTTATCGCGCCAGTTCCCGATCCTCGTCGGCGTGCGCGCGGACCCAGAGCCGGCCGATCCGCGAGAGTGTCGTCCGGTAGGACTTCCCGTGCGCCTCCTGCTCGATGTACCCCTTCCCGCCGGGGCCGAGCCGGTCGACGTTGTAGATCACCTTCGAGCGGAACGAGTCGGTGTACTCCTCGTTGAGGTCGTCCGCGAGCGTCTCCGCGAGCTCGGAGACGGAGGCGAACTCGCCGTGCTCGCCCAGCGTGAAGAGCACGAGCTCCTCGAACGGCTTGACGTTCTGGAAGGAGGCGACGGGCAGCTCGATCACGTGGCTGTCGCCGATGCGCTTCGCGCCGATGGTGGTGCCGCGCTCGTCGAACTCCGCTAACAGCGACGTCGTCGTGTCGAGCCGGTCGGCGACGCGGTCCTCGTCCACCGCCTCGCCGTCGACCGCGTCGCGCTCGACCAGCTCGCGCAGGAGGTCGCGGTTCGCGCGGAGCTCCTCCGCGAGCTCGGTCTCCAGGTACTTCTCCGGGGCGGTGTAGTAGGTGTGGATGCGGTCGCGGTCGGCCTGCCGCTCGACCATGATCGAGTGGGCCGCGGTCGCGAACGCGAACGAGACCGGTCGGGGCATCGAACAGAGGTTCACCCACACCTCGCGGTCGTCCGCGTCGTCAGAGTCGCCCTCGACGCCGTCTCGGTCCAGCTCCGCGTTGATCAGGTCGTAGGCGCGCTCGAAGGCGGCGTCGTAGTCGTACACGTCGGTCAGGCGCTCACGGACGGTCTCGGCGCCGAGCAGGTTCCGAAAGTCCTGTTCGAGCTTCCGGGCGATGTTCCGCGAGTACTCGACGTTGGCCTCGCTGCCGACCGTCCCCTCCAGGAGGATCACCCGGTCGACGTCGAACTGGTCCCGGATGAGCGGGGCGATCATGCGGTCGTAGTCGAAGCCGACCGGCACGATGTGCGTCTGCATACGTGACGGTACGCCGGACCGGTTATATATCTCCTCAAGAGGCCCCGTTCCGACGACCGTGCGAGAGACGGACCGCGCCGCCGATCCCGAACGATAGTGATGATTACAATAGTACATAATGGACTTTTTGAGAGCATAAATTTACATTTCGAGTTCTTTTTCTACGTGCGACCACAATCGAATACCGTAATGGGAGTTAGCAAGTCGAATATCGAACACGGCCCCGAGCGACTGAAAGACACTCCGCGACCCGAGGACCTCGACGCGGCGACCAGCCCGGCCGCCCGCCTGCTGGCGTGGCTGCGCTCCTGACGCCCCTCTCCTCGTCGCGTTTCTCCCCCGTTCCGAACGGCGATTCCGAGCCGGAGACGGGACGCCCCCGACGCGCTTAACACGCTCGCCCCCTCGGCTTCGCCATGGAGCGCGCGCCGAACGTCTTCCTGCTGTCCGCGGACTCGCTGCGCGCCGACGCCTTCGCCGGCGCGGCCGAGCGCCTCGCGGACGAACTGGACGGGACGCGGTTCGCTACCGCCGTCGCGCCCGCCCCGTTCACGGCCAGTTCCGTTCCGGCACTCGCGACCGGGCGATTCGTCGACGGCACCGACTCCGAGGGCGAGGCGGCCGGCGGCTCGGGCGACGCCGGCGACGACGCCCCGTCGCTCCTCGCGCGGTTCCGCGAGGCGGGCTACGAGACGGTGCTGCTGACGGACAACCCCCTGATCCGGCCGGCGCTCGATGAAACAGGAGGGGAGGACGAAGCGACCGAGGGCGGACTGACGGCGCGGTTCGACGAGGCGCTCCCGCGGTCGCTGACGCGGGTCGTCGAGCGCGGCTACTTCGACGCGGTGTGGCCGCTCGCGCGGCGACTCGGCCTCCTCGGACCCTACTACCGGTCGGCGACGACGCTGCACGACCGCGCCGAGGAGCGGCTCGCCGCCGCGGACGGCCCGGTCTTCTGCTGGATCCACTACATGGACACCCACACCCCGTACTGGCCGCCGACCGACGCGCCCCCCGAGCCCGGCGACTACCGGACCTCGGCGCGGAGTCGGAGCCTCGCCGTCCGCGGCGTCGACGCCGTCGACCCGGCCGACCTCGGTCCGATCCGGGCGCTGTACGACCGGAGTTGCGACGCGCTCGGGGCGGCGGTCGAGCGGTTCGTCGCGCGGCTCCGCGACCGGGGTCACTACGACCCCGACCGGGACGTGCTCGCGCTGACGGCCGACCACGGCGAGAACTTCGAGCCCGACCGCGGGCTGATCGGTCACGTCCCCGCGGCCTCCTGGGAGTCGCTCGTCCGCGTCCCGCTGGTGGTCGCCCGCCCGGACTGGCCGGCGTCGGTCGTCGCGGACCAGGTCTCGCTGATCGACCTCCCGCGGATGCTGGCGGTCCCGGCGACGGCGGCGACGGCGGCGGCGGCCGACGGTCCCGGGCCGGCGACCGCGCCCTCGCCCCCGTCGTTCGCCCGCGAGCACGCCTTCACGGTCGCCAGGACCCTCGGCGCGACGGACCTCGTCCACGGGGTCCGCCGGGACGACGGCGAGAAGCTGTTCGGGCGGCGGACCGCCGACGGGATCGACGCGCTGCGGACGGTCGCCCCGAGCGACGACCCGGCGGCGGAGCGGGTTCGCGAGCGCCGCCCCCCGGACGCGGCGCCCCGACCGGACCCCGAGTCCCTGTCGGCCGTCCTCGCCGCGCGCGGCGGTCCCGCGGGCGAGGCGCGAGACGCCGAGCGGTACGACGAGGCGCAGCTCCGCGCCCTCGGCTACCTAGAGTGACCGGTTCGGACGGCCGATTCCGACGATCGAGGCCACGACCGATCCCGACGACCGCGACCGGTCCCGGCGGCCGCGATCGCGACGGATTCCTGACGCGGAAGCGGTAACGGTAATCCCCCGGCGCGAGAAGGGACCGTATGGACGCACGCATCCGCGAGCACGCCGAGATCATCGCCGACCACTCGACCGGCATCGAGTCCGGCGACGACGTCGTCATCCAGCTGCCCGCCGAGGCCGAGGACCTCGCGGTCGCCCTCCACGAGATCTGCGGGGACCGCGGCGCCAACCCGGTGTACCTCAACTACTCGAAGCGCGCCCAGCGCGCGTTCAAGCGCAACTCGGACGAGTTCACCGAGCCGGAGCACCGGCTCGCGCTGTATCGGGAGGCCGACGTGTTCGTCATCGCGCGCGGCGGGGCGAACGCGACCGAGGACGCCGACGTCGACCCCGAGACGAACGCCGCCTACAACCGCGCGATGGAGGACGTCAAGCGGACGCGCCTCTCGAAGACGTGGTGTCTCACGCAGTACCCGACAGCGAGCCACGCGCAGCTCGCCGGGATGAGCACCGAGGCGTACGAGGACTTCGTCTGGGACGCCGTCTCGCTCGACTGGGACGAGCAGCGCGCGTTCCAGGCGGAGATGGTCGCGATCCTGGACGACGCCGACGAGGTCCGGATCCGCTCGGGCGAGGGGACGGACGTCACGCTCGACGTGTCGGGGAACCAGACGCTCAACGACGACGGCGAGGCGAACCTCCCGGGCGGCGAGGTGTTCACGGCGCCCGTCCGCGACGGGGTTGACGGCGAGGTCCACTTCGACCTCCCGCTGTACCGCTACGGCCGGGAGATCGACGGGATCCGGCTCCGGTTCAAAGATGGAAAGGTCGTCTCGCACTCCGCCGAGCGCAACGAGGAGCTGCTGACGGGAATCCTCGACACCGACGAGGGCTCCCGCCGGCTCGGCGAGCTCGGCATCGGGATGAACCGCCAGATCGACCGGTTCACATACAACATGTTGTTCGACGAGAAGATGGGCGACACGGTCCACATGGCGGTCGGCTCCGCGTATCCGGAGACGGTCGGCGAGGGGAACGAGATCAACGAGTCGGCCGAGCACGTCGACATGATCGTCGACATGAGCGAGGACTCCGTCATCGAGGTCGACGGCGAGGTCGTCCAGCGCGACGGGACGTTCGTCTTTGAGGACGGGTTCTGAGGGATCGGCCGCAAGCGGAGTCGACGACCGTCCTCGGAGACGCGGTTTTTTTGCTGCAGATTTTCGCCGGCCTCGCTCCGCTCGCCCGGCAAAAAGGTGCGACTGGGACGTTCGTCTTCGAGGACGGGTTCGGAGGGATCGGCCGCCGATCTGGACTCGCGGGTCGTCTCGCTTCGGCGTGCGGCTTTATACGGCGGTGTGACGTACGTCACGCCATGCCTGAAGAAGTCCTCTTCGAGTCGGAGAGCCGTCGGAGCCGCGAGGAGATCGCCGCGTACCTCCGAACGGTCGTCGAATCGCTGGAGTCCGGGAGCGACGTCACGTTCGCGCGCGGCGAGGAGTCGGTGACGATGGAGATCCCGACCCGGCCGACCTTCGAGGTGAAGGTGGAGCGCGAGGGCCCCGCCGACGGTCCCGGCGAGCTGAGCGTCGAGTTCGAGCTGGAGTGGGACGAGGGCGGCGAGAGCGGCGGCTCCGGCGGGGAGTTAACGATCGAGTAATCGCGGCGGGGCGTCGACGACCGAGCGATCGGAGCGAAACGGGGTCGACCTACGGGACGCCGCCAGGGACCTCGACGAAGGCGTCCCGCGCGGAGAGGTTGTCGAGCGTGTCGTCGACGCGGTCGCGGACCGACTCCATGCGCTCGATGAGCTCCTCGTACTCCTCGGTGCCCGTCGTGCCGGCGGCCTCCAGGGCGGCCTTCTTCGACGCCAGCGCGAAGAACTCCTGGCTGTGCGCGTCGAACTCCGCGCGGTGCAGGAGCACCTCCACGAGCGTGAGGAGGTCCTCCTTCGTCACCGGCTTCGTCTTGTAGTCGTCGAACGGCATGTCGACGATGTCGACGTCGGGCTCGACCGCGGTCAGCATCGCGACGCGGGCGTCGTAGCCGGCCTCGCGCATCGCCGAGAGCACCTCGTGGCCGGACAGGTCCGGCATCCGCCGGTCGAGGAGGACGACGTCGACCGACTCGTCCATCCGCTCCAGCGCGGCCTCCCCCCCAGTCGCGATCCGGACGTCGTACGCCGAGTCGAGGTATACCCGGTACAACTCGGCGAGGTCGGGCTCGTCGTCGACCGCGAGCACCGTCGCCGGCGTCTCGTCGCTCATGGTCGGGCGACCTCGGCCCGCGAATCGCCCGCCGGGAACGTTGGACCGACGCGATCGACCGCTGTTCGTGCGCTCATGTCACGGGCTACGAACGCGGCCTGTTAAAACGTTGACCCGCGGTTCTCAGCGCTGATAGCCGCTCCGGTCCGGCCGCGGGCGCGGAGGGACGCTCCGCTCGCGGCCGGGGCGGGGTTTCAGTTCCGCGGTCGAACCGGCGAACGGCCGTGACCCAAAGGCACATTTACGCGCGCTTCGTATCGTGGAGTAACGAATGTCTCACAGCCCCTCACTGCCCGACCGCCCCCGTCTGGAACTCGATCCGGAGATGAGCGAGACGGAGCGGCTCGAAGCGATCCGCCAGCACTACCGGCGGATCCTCCAGGTGAACGAGGAACTGGAGCAGCGGCTCGACGACGCGCAGGGCCGCCGCGGCGAGCTGAAGACCGACGTCGACGAGCTGAAACGCGAGAACGAGGTGCTGAAGACCTCGTCGCTGTACATCGCGTCGGTCGAGGAAATCACGGACGACGGCGTCGTCATCAAGCAGCACGGCAACAACCAGGAGGTGCTGACGCAGGCGTCCACCCGGCTCGACGAGAACCTCCGCCCCGGCGACCGCGTCGCGATCAACGACTCGTTCGCGGTCCAGCAGGTGCTCGACGACGAGACCGACTCCCGGGCGCAGGCGATGGAGGTCACCGAGTCCCCGGACGTGGAGTACGCCGACATCGGCGGCATCGACGACCAGATCCGGGAGGTCCGCGAGGCCGTCGAGGACCCCTTAGAGAACCCCGAGCAGTTCGAGACGGTGGGCGTCGAACCCCCGAGCGGCGTCCTCCTCCACGGCCCGCCGGGCACCGGCAAGACGATGCTCGCGAAGGCGGTCGCCAACGAGTCCGACGCGACCTTCATCAAGATGGCCGGATCCGAGCTCGTCCGGAAGTTCATCGGCGAGGGCGCGCGGCTCGTCCGCGACCTCTTCGAGCTGGCCGCCGAGCGCGAGCCCGCCGTCATCTTCATCGACGAGATCGACGCCGTCGCCGCCAAGCGCACGGACTCGAAGACGTCGGGCGACGCCGAGGTCCAGCGCACGATGATGCAGCTGCTCTCCGAGATGGACGGCTTCGACGACCGCGGCGAGGTGCGGATCATGGCCGCGACGAACCGCTTCGACATGCTCGACGAGGCGATCCTGCGTCCCGGCCGCTTCGACCGCCTCATCGAGGTGCCCGAGCCCGACGCCGAGGGCCGCGCCCGCATCCTGGAGATCCACACGCAGGACATGAACGTCGCCGAGGGGACGGACGTCTCCGAGGTCGCCGCGGACCTGGAGGGGTACAGCGGCGCCGACATCGCCTCGCTGGCGACCGAGGCCGGGATGTTCGCGATCCGCGACGGCCGGACCGAGGTCACGCAGGCCGACTTCGAGGCGGCCCGCGAGAAGCTGCAGGACGCGGAGAAGGAAGAACAGGTCATCAACTACCAGTATTAGACGTACTGGTCAACGGTCGGTTTCGGGTTTTACGTCGTTTCTGGCGGTCGATCGGCGGGGAAGATCGCGACACCCCCAACCGCTTGTTTATAAATGGTTGCTGATGGGTCACCGGTGAACACCTCCAAAGCGCCAGCCGCTCGGCCATACTCTGTTGAAGTCGCTGTGACAGAGAACACCCCCAAAGCCCCAGCCGCGACGGCTCGCGCGCCTTGCTGCGCTCCTCGCTCGCTACCGCTCGCTGCGGTGCTTGCTGTGGCGTGCTTCGCCCTCGCGGCTACCCCTTTGAGTCCCACCGCACAGCAACCGCAACCTCACGCCTCCCCAGCCTCGCCGTGGCCGCCGATGGCGGCCACGGGCTCCCTCGCGCGGCGCTCCTCGCGGCCGCCCTCGGCGGCCGCTCGCAGGCGCGCGCCACCGCAGTTGTTGAAATAATCCGCGTCGGCCGGCCGCCCGAGTACAGCCGCTCCGTAACCCCTTAGCACGCGGACCGCCGACCTCACCTCGATGAACACCATCCACGTCGCCGGCGGCGTCGGCGTCGCCGACACGGCGATGGCCTCCTACGACGCCGCGCTCGCGGACGCGAACCTCCACAACTACAACCTCGTGGCGGTCTCCTCCGTGGTCCCGGCTGAGGCGACCGTCGAGGCGGTCGCGGAGGCCCCGGACCTCGGTCCCGCGGGCAACCGCCTCACCGCGGTCGAGGCGCGCCGCACCGTCGGCCCGGACGACGAGGTGGACTTCCGCGAGGGGGGCCGCGCCGGCGCGGAGGACGCGGGCTCGAAGCGCGCCCCGCGCCGGCGTCCCGGCGTCGCCGCCGGGCTCGGCTGGGCGACCGGCCCCGGCCCCGGTCTCTTCTACGAGGTGACCGGCGAGGACCCGGACGACGTCCGCGAGCGCATCGAGGCCGGGCTCGACGCTGGCGGAGAGCTGCGCGACTGGGCGCTCCCGGACCGGGAGGTACGCGTGGAGACGGCGGCCTCGGCGCCGGGGCGGTACACCACCGCGGTCGTGATCGCGGCGTACGGCGAGTCGGAGCCGATCCTGTGACCGGAGCGGGCTCGGCCGCCCCGCCGAGCGGATCGCCCCCGCCGACGCCTTTTTGAACCGGCTCCGCGTACGAGACGTGTCTTCGATGAACGGCAACAACCCGTACGCCGGGGCACCGGGCGTGACGAACGCGGGCGAGCCCGCGGCCGTCGACCTCTCCCCCGATCAAGAACGGCGCCTCCGGCGCGCGGTCGCCGGAATCGTTTCGCGAACCGAGTCGTACCTCCCGGACAGCTACGCCGTCGGCTCCGAGCTCTCGGTCGGCTCGAACGGGCCCCAGGCGACCGTCGCGGTCAACCCCCCGGCCGGCCACCCCGTCTCGGCCGGCTTCACGCCCGACCCCGACGAGCTGGAGGCCGGCATCGCCGACGCCGACACCGACGAGGTCGCCCGCGGGCTGGCCGCCAGCGCCGCGATGCAGGTGATGGACGCCGTCGGCGACGTCACGCCGACCGCGAAGTGAGGCCGGGCTACTCGGCCGACTCCTCCGCAGAGCTCTCCGCCGTCTCTTCCGTGGACTTCTTCGCCGTCTCTTCCGCCGACCTCTCCGTCGGTTCCTCCCCTGACCCCTCCGTCGCAGTCGCTCCGTCCGTCGCCGACGCCGGCGGCTCCATGACGCCCCGCACGCGGCCGTAGATCCCGAATATCTCCTCGTAACCCTGCTCGCTCGCGAGGATCGGGACGATCCCCTCCTCCTCGACGCGGTGGGTGTACACGTCGTCCTCGGCGAACACCGACCCCGGCGGGATCGCCTCGAAGTTCGCGAAGTGGACGCGCGGCTCGCCGCCCCCCTTCGGCACCTCCTCATCGCCCGCGACGACGGTCGTCTCGGTGAACGTCGGCGGCTCGTCGTCGAGCGCGCCGTGCGCCCGGAGGAACGCCAGGCACGCCTCGTAGCCGAACGCGACCGCCTCCTCGCTCCCCTGTCTGCCGACCTCGATCGAGACCGTGTGCGGGACGACCGAGTCGAGCGTCGTCGACCGCAGCTCGCCGGAGTCGACCACGTACTCCACGGGCATGCCGGTCACGCTCCGGCGCACGGACTCGGTCGGGTCGCTGTAGATCGCGAACGGCGGCGGCGCGCTGTGGGAGGTGTGGAGCGCGAGCACCGCGTCCATCCCCTCCAGCTCGGCCGCGAGCCGCGGCGCGAGCGCCCGCTCGTACTCGTCGCTGTCGGGGTCCCCCGGGAAGACCCGGTTCAGGTCCGCGTCGGTGTACCGGGTCCCCGCCGCCAGCGCCGGCTCGTTGGCGACGATCAGCCTGACGCCGCCGCTCCCCGCGCCCGTCTCGTCGAGTTCGTCGGCGAGGCGCCTGACGATCCGCTCGCCGGCCGGCTCGTCGCCGTGGATCCCGCCGACGATCGCGACGCGAGCCGAGCCGGCCGACCCGCGCTCGATCGTTTCCATGGCACACCGTACGAGCCGGTCGAATAATAAAGGGTAGCCGTCCGATCGCTCCTCGGCGGCGGCCGTTCGTCGACGGCGGCCGCTCGCCGCCGACCAGCCCTCACCAGCGGTGGTGGACGTGCTCGCGGACGTGCTCGTCGTACACCTCGCGGACCGTCTCGTGCGCGTCGTCGCCGAGCCCTGAGCGGTCGCTGACGGCCGCGTTCGCGCGGACGTGTTCGGGGGTCGTCGACCCCGGGATGACGGTCGAGACGGCGTCGTGGTCGAGGATCCACCGGAGCGAGAACTGCGCGAGCGAGAGGCCGTCGCCGGCCGCGTCGGTCGGGTCGGCGCCGACCGCGTCGGCGCGCTCCGCGAGCGCGTCGGCCGCGTCAAGGCCGGTCTCGTAGGGGATCCCCGCGAACGTCTCGCCCACGTCGAAGGCGTCGCCGTCGCGGTTGTAGTTGCGGTGGTCGTCCTCCGGGAACTCCGCGTCCCGCGAGAGCGCGCCGGTCAGCAGGCCCGAGGCGAGCGGCACCCGGCAGATCACGCCGACGTCGCGGTCGGCGGCCCGGTCGAGGAACAGCTCGGCCGGGCGCTGGCGGAAGGGGTTGAAGATGATCTGGACCGACTCGACGCCGGGGTACTCGACCGCCTTGAGCCCCTCCTCGACGCGCTCGACGCTGACGCCGTACTCCGCGATCCGGCCCTCGTCGGCGAGCGTCGCCAGCGCGTCGAACGTCTCCGGTCGGTAGTAGACGTCCGTCGGCGGGCAGTGGAGCTGGACCAGGTCCAGCGTCTCCACGCCGAGGTTCTCGCGCGAGCGGTCCACGAACCGCCGGAGGTTCGCCTCGGTGTAGCCGTCGGCGACGTGGGGGTCGAGGCGGCGGCCGGCCTTCGTGGCGACCGTCACGTCGCCGCGCGCGATGTCGCCTTCGAGGACCGCCCCGAGGATCTGCTCCGAGCGCCCGTCGCCGTAGACGTCGGCGGTGTCGAAGAAGTCGATCCCGGCGTCGCGGGCGGCCTCGACGGCCGCGACCGCCTCCGACTCGCTCACGTCGCCCCAGTCGCTCCCGATCTGCCAGGAGCCGTAGCCGACCTCGCTGACCGCGCCGACGTCGCCGAGCTCGCGATGGTTCATGTTCACCCCCACCTGATCGGGGCGACGGCAAGGGCGTTCCGGAGGCGGAACCGCGGAGTGAGAGGCCAGTCACGAAGACGACGGTTACGAACGGATCGCGGTGGCGCGTGCCTGCGAGCGGCCGACAGGCCGCGAGCCAGCACGCGCGAGGGATGCGGTGAGTGAGGGGCGACCGGAGGGAACCCCGAGCGAACCGCGAGGCTGGGGAGGCGTGAGGCGCTGTGCGGTTGCGGTCGGGTGGGACTCAAAGGGGCAGCCGGCGAGGCGGGGGCTTTGGCGGTGTTCACCGACGGTCCGAGATCAACTACGTACCGCCGAGCGACCGAAACAGCAGACGTATTATCATCGGCGTCACGCACGTCTCACAGCGACTGCACGAGCAGCACCACGTAGATGACGGCGTTGTAGACGCCGTGCGCGAGCCCGGGAACGATAACGTTCCCCGTGCGCTCGTAGAGGTAGCCGAGCACCGCGCCGAGCACGACGACGACGGCGACGTAGGCCCACTGCTGGCCGGGCGTTCCGGAAACGGAGGGCAGGTGGATCAGCCCGAACGCGAGGCTCGCGAGCAGGATCGACGGGACCGCGCCGAACGCGCGTCGGAGCCCGCCCTGCACGACCCCGCGGAACAGCGCCTCCTCGACCGGGCCGACGACGAGCAGCGAGACCGCGACCATGACGAGGTAGTACGTCACCGGGTCGCCGTCGGGCACGACCGCCTGGTTCTGCCCGGTCGTGAGCCCGATCTCGCCCAGCACGAACAGCGCGCCGTACTGGAACGCGAACAGGACCGCCCCGCCGACGACGACGAGCCCGGCGTCCCGGGGCGTCGGCCGGGAGACGCCGACGAGCTCCCACTGGTCGGTGATCGCGAGGTACCCCGCGACCGCGACGAGGAACCCGGCGAACTGCAGCAGGGTCCGGAGCACCTGAAGCCCGGTCGTCTCCGCTCCGACGAGCCCGAGCGAGACCGCGAACTCGGAGACGGGCGTCGTCACCGCGCCGGCGACGAAGACCGCGAGGAAGACCGCGAACGCCGCGCTCGCGACGCGGAGGATCCGGTTCGCCGGCTCGGACAGCGACTCGCTCATTGGCGGCCGTACGGCGTGCGGGCGTTTATCGGCACCGGAAGGGGAACGGGCCTGCGGCCGACCGAGCCGACCTCAGGAACCGTCGACGCGCAGCTCGCGCTTGTCGGCCACGGCGTCGGCCTCGGGGAAGTCGCCGCCGCCGAGCAGCCCCCGCGCCGCCTTCTTCCCCCACTCGACCGCGGGCTGCGTGAACGTCGAGACGCCCGCGAGCTCGCCGTACAGCACGCAGGCGGCCTCCATCTCGTAGAGCAGTCGACCGAGGTTCCGCTCGTCGACGCGGTCGATCTCGACGCGCAGGTTCGGCACGTCCGCGGCCGCGAGGCTCGCCTCGGTCGCCTCGAACTCGGCGTCCAACAGTTCGCCGAGCGACGAGCCGCCGAGGTACGCCAGGCCGTCGAGGTCGGTCTCCGGGATCGGCGCCTCGGCGCGCTCGGTCGGCCGGATCAGGGAGACCAGCTTGTCCGGCGGGCCGGCGCGGTATAACTGGAGCTGGGAGTGCTGATCGGTCGCGCCGAGCGCCCGCGCCGGGGTCTGACCGAGCCCGTCCTTGCCGAGGCTCTCGGCCCACAGCTGCGCGAACCACTCTGCGAACGTCTCCAGCGACTCCGCGTACGGCATCACGGCGTTCGTGAGCGCGCCGCGCTCCGCGAGCGCGTACGTCGCCGCGCCGTAGGCGTACGCCGGCGTCTCGAACAGCGACCCGGACAGGCTCTCCATCGCGTCGCGCCCGCCCGCCAGCACGGCCTCGACGTCGTGGCCCTGCAGCGCCGGCACCGCGAGCCCGACGGTCGAGAGCGCGGAGAAGCGCCCCGGCACCCCGTCCGGCACGTCGAGCGCGGGGAGGTCGTGGGCGTCCGCGAGCGCCCGGAGGTTCCCCGCCTCGCCGGTCGTCACGAGCGTGCGCTCGGTCCAGTCGACCCCGGCCGCCGTCATCGCCTCGCGCACGACGAGGAAGTTCGCGAGCGTCTCCGCGGTCGTCCCGGACTTCGAGACGACGTTGACGACGGTGTCGGCGAGCGGGAGGCGGTCGAGCAGCGCCCGGGTCTCGTCCGGGTCGACGTTGTCGAGGAAGTGGGCGTCCACGTCGCTATCGAGGGCGTTCGCGATCGTCGCCGCGCCGAGCGCGCTCCCACCGATCCCGACGGTCAGGACCGCCTCGGGGCGGTCGAAGCGATCGGTCGTCGCGCGGATCGCGTCCGGATCGGCCGTCTCCGGGAGCGTCAGCGCGGCGTAGCCGAACTCGTCGCCGGCCATCCCGGCGGTGATCCGACCGTGCGCGTTCGCCACGCGCTCGTCGAGCCGCTCCAGCGTCTCGCGGGTGAGTCCGGGCGTCGTCTCCAACGCGTTGCCGAGGTCCACGTGCATACCTCACCACGCGGACGAGCGAGACATAAAACCGGCCGGTGCGGCCGGGCGCGCCCGCCGACGGACGGGCGGCGCCCCCGCCCGCGCCCCTCAGTCCGCGGGGATGACCGACTCGTCGTCGCCGAGCGCGGGCCGCCCCACCCACCGGTCGAACGCGAGCGGCCCGGAGCCGAGCGTGAAGACGGCGGAGGCCATCCCGAACAGCGCCACGTGGGCGAGGACCGGGTCGTCCGGGAGCCCGAACAGCGTCGTCGTGAACAGCGCGAACGAGAGCGCGGCCGCGCCGCGGGTGAAGAAGCCGAAGATCAGCGCCAGCCCCACCGCCATCTCGGTCACGCCGGCGCCGACGACCCACAGCCCGGGGTCGACGGGGACGACCGACGTGAGGTCGTACTTCTCGACGACCCGTAACGCGCTGCCCGGGTCCGCGAGCTTCTGGATCAGCCCGAGGTAGACGAACGAGACGCCCATGCCGACCCGTAGCACCGTCGGGACGTACCGCCGCAGGGGCGCGGTCGACTCGTCGAGGAACGCCTTCAGGTGGTGGACGGGGTCGATCCGGCCGTAGTACGACCCCGGCGTGCTCGCCACCTCCAACAGCATGTCGTCGGCGCTCGGGCGCCCGCCGCCGAGGACCGCCAGCGCGACGAGTATCGGGACGTACTCCACCGCGAGGACGACGAGGGAGTCGACGGCGAGGAACACCCACGCGTACGTCGCCAGCCCCGCGACCGAGACGATCCGCGTCGCGAGCCCGAAGAGGAGACAGAAGCCGAGCCCGATGAACAGCACCCGGAGGAGCGGGCTCGCCCCGGGGTCGAACGAGAGCGTCGGCGCGAACAGGTACCCCTGGAAGCCGGCGCCGACGAGGGGGAGCCCGACGGCGAGCCGCAGCATCCACGGGACGAGGTCGCCGTAGCCGGCGAGCTTCTCGCGGAGGACCACGACGTCGACGATCGTCGGGCGCACCCACAGGTAGGCGGCGATCCCGGCCACCGCGAGGAGGCCGGACCCCGCGAACAGCGCCGCGTTGAACGGGTCGGAGAGCACCTCGGCGGTGAACGCGACCGCGTCGAGCGGATCGCCCGAGTCTTCGGTGACGTAGTCCACGTGGGCCGCGACCGGCCGCGCGACGAGCGTCGCGAACAGGGCGAACGCGGCGACGGCGACCGATCGAGAGCGAACGGACATACCCCCTCCTACGGGCCGGACGCACCTAACGGTATTTCTTCACGGACGTTCGAGAGCGACCGCGAAACGGTCGATCTCGCGAGAAGGGGGAGACGGGAGAGATGCGGCGGGGGAGGGGACGCGGCTCGCGGGACGGACCCGCCCTACGGCGCGCGGGCGACGACCGCGAACGTCTCCGTGCGCGTCGACGCGGAGTCGACCTCGAAGCCGGCCGCCTCCAGCGCCGCGACCGCGTCGCCGGCGGCGAACCGCTCGTCCGTCGGGGGCCCGTCCGCCCCGTCGCCGTCGGCGGTCCAGTCGAAGGTGACGAGCGGGCCGCCGGACCGGACGACGCGCGCGAGCTCCGCGACCGCCGCGTCGCTCGCGAACTCGTGGTACGTCATCGTCGAGACGGCGCCGTCGAGCTCGCCGTCCGCGAACGGGAGGTCGGCCACGTCGCTCGCGACGAGCTCGACGTTCCCCGGGACGCCCTTCTCGCGGTATCGGTCGTGCATCTCCGGCTGCAGGTCGACGCCGTACACGGTCTCGACGTGCGGAGCCAGGTCGTCGGTATAAAAGCCCGTGCCGCTGCCGAGGTCGGCGACGACGTCGGCGCCCGCGGCCGCGAGCGGGCCGATCAGCTCCTCGGCCGACACCCAGCGGTAGCGGTCGGGACGCTCCAGCTCCGCCGCCCGGTCGACGTCGAACGTGTGGAACCCCATGTGCGGTCTCGGGCGGGGAGCGGCAAAACCCGTCCGGTCGGCGAGGGTCGCGGCGGGGCGGGGAGCCGGCCGACCGCGGGGGGTCCGAGCGGCGACCGCGGGGCGGTCCGAACGGCGCCCCCGCGCTCACCACTCCTCGGCGAGCGCGTCGACGAGCCGGTCGACCTCGGCCTCGGTCGAGACGGCGTGGATCGAGGCGCGCACCGCGTCCGGATACGGCAGCGAGCGGACGACGATGTCCCGATCGGCGAGGCGCTCGACGGTCGCCTCGGGGTCGTCGACGTCGACCGTGACGAGCCCGCTCTCGAACTCGCGTGGGCTCAGGAGCCGGTCCTCCGGGATCCCTTCCTTGAACCGGTCGGTGAGCGCCTCGATCCGGGACTCGATCGCGTCGACGCCCACCGCGTCGATCGCGTCGAGCGCCTCGGCGAGGCCGACGTGGGCGGCCGCGGTCGCCGTCCCGACCTCCAGCCGCGGCGCGCCCGGCTTGTACTCGATCTCGTCGGCGTCGGGGTCCTCGACGCCGCGGTAGCCGACGGCGCGGGGGGCCAGCTCGGCGGCGGCGTCGCGGTCGACGTAGAGGAAGCCGGCGCCCCAGGGGCCGAGCGTCCACTTGTGGCCCGCGGCGGCGACGGCGTCCGCGCCCCACGCCGACACGTCGAGCGGGACCTGGCCGGGCGACTGGACGGCGTCGACGAGCGTGAACGCGCCCGCGTCGTTCGCGGTCTCCACGAGGTCGGCGACGGGGAGCCGCGTCCCGTGCGTCCACGTGATCGCGCTGAAACAGACGAGCCGCGCGTCGGCGACCGCCTCGGCGTACTCGTCGGGGTCGATCCGGCCCCCCTCGGTTTCGAGCACGCGGACCTCGACGCCCTCGCGTTCGAGCCGCTTCCACGGTAAGATTCCGGCCGGGTGCTCCAGGTCGGTCCGGACGACGACGTCGCCCGGCTCCCAGTCGATCGCGCCGGCGATCCGCGTGATGCCGTCGGTCGTGCTCTCCGTGAGGGCGACCTCGTCGGCGTCGGCGCCCACGAACGCGGCGATCCGGTCGCGGACGGACTCGTACGTCTCGAACGCGTGACCGTACGGGTCGGTCGTCGCCGAGCCGTACTCGTGGTCGGCGATGAACTCGGAGGCGGCCTCGACGACGTACTCCGGGCTCGGGCCGTGCGCGCCGAAGTTGAAGTACGCCGCCTCGCCCAGCGCCGGCACGTCCGCGCGCAGCTTGCGGGCCGTCATCGGCTCTCGGCCGGCCGTGCCGTCTCCGGCGGTCGCCGCGTCCGGCGGCGTCGCCGCGTCGCCGTCGCGGTCGGGCATTCAGGCGGCGTGCTCCGCGACCGCGGCCGTCAGGTCGTCCTCGCTCTGCGCGCCGACCGTGCGGTCGACGAGCTCGCCGCCGGCGAACACCAGCAGCGTCGGGATGCTCTGGACCCCGTACTCGGCCGCGAGCGACTGGTGGACGTCGACGTCGACCTTCACGACGGCGGCGTCGGTGTTCGCGGCGACCGCCTCCACGGCGGGCTCCATCATCTGACACGGGCCGCACCAGTCGGCGTGGAAGTCGACGAGCACCACGTCGTGCTCGGCGACGATGTCGTCGAAGTCGTCGGGGTCGGACAGCTGGATCGGTTCCGCGGGAACGGGTTCGGTCGAACTCATGGTCGCCCCTACGCTCCCGACGCAGATAATAGCTTTGGGCGAATCACACAATACCGTGCGGACGACTGTCACTGGCGCCCGTCGGGCTCGCCGGAGTCGGCGACGGGCCGGCGACGGGCCGGCGACGGGTCGGCGACGACCGCTACTCGCGGGGCTCCTCGTCGGCGTACCGGTCCGGCAGGTACGGCGTCAGCGCCGCCGGCACGAGGGGGATGACGAGCGCGGCGAGCTCCGCGAGGTGCCGGCGGAAGGCGGCGTAGACGGCCGCGACGAGCAGCGTTCCGAACACCACCAGCCGGAGGGGGCCGTCGACTAAGACGAGGAGCGGGAGCGACAGCCCGACGGCGAGCGCGAGGTCCTCGGGGGCGCCGTCGTACCTCACGCCGGCGCGCGGCGCGACCCACCGCTTCCGGTGGTGGTCGTACACCGCGCGGTCGGAGTTCCCCTCCCACGGCCGCAGCTCCAGCCCGCCGCCGTACACGTCCGAGACGCTGTGGAGCGCCGCCCCGAGCAGGAACAGGGCCGCGGCCACGGTGACCGCCGAGGGGGCCGCCAGGGCGACGACGAGGGCGGCGACGGCGGCCGCCGAGTAGTAGACGGGGTAGTGGAGCGCCTTCCGGTGACCGGTGTACATGTCAAGGTCGGGGAACAGCCCGCCGAGGAAGCCCGCGACGAATCCCACGGTCGCCAGCTCCGGCGCGACGCGCGCGAGCGGCGCGGCGAGGAGCATCCCGGCGAGCACGTGGGTCGGCAGCATCATCGTGGCGGGACGAACGCGACAGCGCGGTATTAACGTGTCGGGAGGCGCTCCGGTCTGCGGATCGCCCGGGCGACAGGGTTGTTACCTCCCGCCCCGAGTATCGGGCATGCTCATGACGCCGGGGCCGACCGCGGTCCCCGAACCGGTTCGCGAGGCGATGAGCCGCGAGCTGATCAACCCCGACGTGGACCCCGAGTTCGGGCGGATATACGACCGGGTCACCGACCGCCTGGCGACGGTGTACGGGGTCGGGCCGGGCGGGAGCGGTGAGGCCGGCGGGCCAGGCGGGAGCGGCGCGGGCGACGCCCCCTCCCGCGACGTCGTCGTCCCCGGCGGCGAGGGGATCCTGGGCCTGGAGGCCGCGGTCGCCTCGCTCGTCGAGCCCGGGACCGAGGTCCTCTGCCTCTCGAACGGGCTGTACGGCGACGGGTTCGCCGACTTCGTCGAGTCGTACGGCGGCGAGGCGACCCTCGTCTCGGCCGACTACGACGAGCCGCTCCCGCTCGCGGCGCTGGAGTCGACGCTCGCGCGCGCGGACGCCGACTTCGATGTCGCGACCCTGGTCCACTGCGAGACGCCCACCGGGACGCTCAACGACCTCGGTCCCGCGCTCGACCTGCTCGCGGAGGCCGACGATGAGGTCCTCACCGTCGTCGACGCGGTCTCCTCGCTCGGCGGGGTGGAGGTGCCGACCGAGCGGATCGACGTCTGTCTCGGGGCGTCTCAGAAGTGTCTCAGCGCGCCGCCGGGGCTCACCACGGCCGCGATCAGCGACCGCGCGTGGGCCGCGATGGAGGCGCGCGACCCGCACTCGCTGTACACGAACTTCCTCCCGTGGCGGGACACGTCGGAGGGGTTCCCGTACACCCACCTGACGACCGAGGTCGTCGCGCTCGACGCGGCGCTCGGGCTGTGGTTAGAAGAGGGGCTCGACGCGGTCCGGGAGCGACACCGGAAGGCCGCGGCGCGGTGTCGCGAGCGCGGGGCGGAGCTCGGGCTGGAGCCGTACCCGGCGCCGGAGCGCAGCTCGCCGACCGTGACCGCGTTCCGCACGCCCGGGCGGGCCGCCGAGCTGCAGGCGCGCCTGCGCGAGGAGCGCGACGTGCTCGTCGCGACGGGGCTCGGGGAGCTGTCGGACGACGTCCTGCGGATCGGTCACATGGGCCACAACGCGCGGGTCGAGCGAGTGGACGAGGCGATGGACGCGCTGGCGGACGTGTCGTAGGTCGGGCTAAAACCGCGCCTTGTCCCACCGCAGGTCGTCGTACGTCGCCTGCTGGTCGCTGTCGAAGCGCTCCTCGAACTTCCGGCGGAGCGCGGCCTTCTCCGTCGCGTCGATCCGGGCCAGCTCGTCGGCCTTCGCGACGGCCTCCGGGGGCCCGCGGGTCGTCGCCACCTCGGCGAGGACCTGCCTGGTGAGCCGGTCGCGGGTGTCGGGGTCGCGGGTGAACGCGTACGGCGCCTCCAGCTTGTAGGTCACGTCGGTCCGCGGGTCGTACACGACGGTGAACGTGGGCTCGTAGAGCTCGGGGTCGAGCTCGCGCTCGATCCCGAGCGCGTCGCCGTCGGCCGCCATCGTCGCGTCGGCGCCCCCGCGGCTGTGGAACCACGTGGTGAACGTGATCGCGTCGTCGAGGCGGTCGCCCCGACGGCCGGCGTCGCCCCGACCGAACCCCTCGTCGGCCGGTCGGTCGGGGTCCGCCCGGCGCTCAAGGAGCCGCGTGAACAGCGCGGTGTCGTCGGGCCACGGCGGCTCGACGCCCGCCCGCGCCAGCGCCCGGACGATCGCGCCGCCGGAGGGGTTCTTCACGAAGCCGGTGAGCGGCACGTCGCGCTCGACGAACCGCTCGACGAGCCGGACGTACTTCTCCACCACGGCGCGGGGCTTCGCCTCGCGGGCGAGCGCGCCGAGCTCGGGGTTGCGGTCGTCCCACGTGAACAGCTCCTTCGGGTAGATCGGGCCGTCGAGGACGAGCAGGTCGTCGACCTCGTCGGCGTGGTCGAGCGCGTGGGTCCCCTCGGCGAGGTAGAGCGCGAGCGCGTGGACGACCCCCTCGGCGTACCGGTTCACCCGCGGCGCGTGGAGCACGCGCTGGCGGGTGTGGCCCTCGTCGCGCTCGGTCCAGTCGCCGTCGAAGTCGGCGGTGGAGTCGCCGGCGTGGACGGTCGCGACGATCGTGCGGTCGCGGTGGAGGTCCAGGTCCGTCGGCTCGCTCGCCATCGCGGCGTGGGCCACGTCGACGACGAGCCCGTTCTTGAACGTGGTCGGGTTGATCGTGCCGGAGTCGAGCCCGTGGACCGTCTCGAACGGGCGCTCGGCGAGGGCGGCGTCGTCGATCGGGGCCAGCCGGCGCTCGTGGTCGCCGACGGGCTCGATCACGACGCGGCCGTCGCGGCGGAGCTCGGGGAGCCAGTCGCGCCACGCCCGCTCCGCGAGGTCGTCGTGGTCGGTCGTGTCCACGTCGCCCGCGATCCCGTACGCGAGCCGCGCGATGTTCTCGACGTGGATCGGATCGAGCGTCACGGCCGTACTGCGGCCCGGTCGGTCTTAAACCCGTTCGCCCGAGGGGAGCCCGAGTCGGCGGGGCGGGCTCCGGAGGCGCCGCGGTCGGATCCGCCGACCGCGGTTCGGCCGCCTCTCGCCCGGAGAGCGGCTCTATCAGTATCAGACGAGATATTCGGGGGAGAACCTTCTTTGCCGGAATCCGTGCACGTGGAGCCATGGCAGAGTCAGGGCTCACGTCGGAGACGACGGCCGGCCGACCGGAGGGGATCGGGGAGAAGCTGCGCGAGGTCGTCCGGCACATCCCGGACGGCACGTCGATGCCGGAGGAGATGTGGAGCGGCCGTCACCGGAACATCCTCCTCTCGATCGTGGCGCAGGTGCCGTTCCTGGTCGCGTTAGGGCTGTACAGCGGGACCGAGCCGTTCACCGGCGCGCAGATCCCCGCGGCCCCGATGTGGATGCTCGGCGGCTTCGTCGCCGTCATCCTCGGCACCGCCGCCCTGGCGACCGTGTCGCGGCTCGGCCGCCGCCAGCGGACGGTGCTCACGGCGTTCAGCCTCATGACCGTCTCGATGGCGCTGGTGAAGCTGTCCGGCGGCTACATCGAGGCGCACTTCAGCTTCTTCGTCTTCGTCGCGGTGCTCGCGCTGTACGAGGACTGGCTCCCGTTCGCCGTGGGCGTCGGGTACGTCGCGGTCGGCCACGGGGCGTTCAGCCTGATCGACGCGAGCCTCGTCTACAACCACGCGGCGGCGATCGAGAACCCGATCGTCTGGGGCGGCATCCACGCCTTCTTCGTCCTCGGGCTCGTCGGCGCGCTGATCGTCAACTGGTACTCGATCGAGAAGTCGCGCGAGGAGGCGCAGCGCCAGCTCGACCTCGTCGCCGAGCAGAAGGCGGAGATCCAGGACGTCGAGGAGGCGAAGGCCGAGGTCGAGAAGCGCCGCGAGGAGGTCGAGTGGCTGAACCAGCACCTGGAGACGAAGGCCGACGACTACAGCGCGACGATGGACCGCGCGGCCGACGGCGACCTCACGGTCCGGCTCGACGCCGACAGCGAGAGCGAGGCGATGGCGCAGATCGGCGCCGCGTTCAACGAGATGATGGACGACATCGAGGCGACGATGCGGGACGTCCAGTCGTTCGCGGGCGAGGTGTCCGCGGCCAGCGAGAAGACGGTCGAGGGCGTCGACACCGCGGAGGCGCGCAGCGAGGACGTGAGCCGATCGGTGGCGGAGATCGCCGAGGGCGCCGACGAGCAGCGCGAGATGCTCGAACAGGTCTCCGGCGAGATGAACAACCTCTCGGCGACGATCGAGGAGGTCGCCTCCTCGACGGAGACCGTCGCGGACGCGGCCCAGGAGACGGCGTCGATCGCCGACGAGGGCCAGGACACCGCGGGCGAAGCGATAGACAGCGTGCGGGAGTCCCGCGACTCGATCGGCGAGACGGCGGAGAAGGTCAGGGTCCTCGACGAGCGGATGGAGGACATCGGCGAGATCGTCGACCTCATCGGCGACATCGCCGAGCAGACGAACCTGCTCGCGCTGAACGCCAACATCGAGGCCGCCCGGGCCGGCGGGGGCGGCGGCGGGAGCGACGGGTTCGCGGTCGTCGCCGACGAGGTGAAACAGCTCGCCGAGGAGACCCAGGAGGCGGCCCAGGAGATCGAGGAGCTCATCGCCGGCACGCAGGCGCAGACGCAGGCGACCGTCGAGGAGGTCCGGACCGCCGAGGAACATATGGAGGAGGGCGCCGAGGCCGTCAGGGACGCCGCCGACGCGTTCGCCGAGGTGGCCGACAACGCGAGCGAGACCGACGACGGGATCCGCGAGATCAGCAAGGCGACCGACGACCAGGCCGCCAGCACGGAGGAGACAGTGTCGATGGTCGAGGAGGTGGCGGGGATCAGCAAGTCGACCGCTGACGAGGCGGACGAGGTCAGCGAGGCGGCCGACGAGCAGCTCGCCGCGATGTCCCAGGCGACCGACGAGGCCGGCTCGCTCGCCGACCAAGCCGAGCGGCTCCGGGCGCTGCTCCGCAAGTTCGAGGTCGGCGAGGAGTCGCCGGACGACCCGTCGGCGCCGGGCGCGCGCAACGTCGCGATGGGCGACGGCGGGCGGTCGGACTGAGGCGTCGGCCGCGGCGGTTCGCGGTCGTTGCTTATCCCTTCCGAACCGCGTCGACGACGGCTTCGAACGCCGGGAGCGCGCGCTTCACCTCCGCGCCGTCCTCGACGAAGACCAGCGTCCGCGGCGGTCGGACCGCCTTCGGCCTGACGCGGAGCCCCGCCTCGTCGGCCGCGTCGGCGGCGGCTTTCGGGAGATCGGCCTCGGTGTCCCCACCGTCGTCACCGACGAACTCGATCCGGGCGCGGTCGGGCTGGACGTAGACCTCGGCGACGAGGGGAGCGTCGGGCGCGTCGACGCCCGCGTCCGTCCCCTCGCCACCGCGAACGATCCGGTACGCGAGCGCGCCGTCGAGCGTCGGCTCGGCGTCGGGGTCGGCGTCGGCGAGCGCGAGGTCGCGCAGCCGCCCCTCGTTCCCGGATATCTCGGAGGCGAGGAGCTGTCCGATCCGGACGCCGTCGGTCAGTCGGTCCTCGACCATCAGGCGTCACCCGCGGCGTTCGCCGCGTCGCCGACGTCGGCGTCCTCCGCCTCACCGCCCGCGGCCGCGAGCCCCTCGCGCACGTCGGCCGCGAGGTGGTCGACCGCGGCGCCGTGCTCCGTCGCGACGAGGACCGCGGCCGCCTCGATGGTGACGGCGAGCGCGCGCTGCCGCTCGTTGATCGCGGCGACGGCGCGCTGCTTCTCGACGCCGGCCGCGACGATGGCGTCGAGGGCGGTCTCGAAGGTAGACTGCTCGCGCAGGATCGACTCGTCGGGGGTGAACCCCTCGGGGACGACCACGTCGTCGGGGTCGAACCGCGCGACGAGGTCGCCGTCCTCCTCGGCCACCAGCCCGCGGCCGACGGCGACGTCGACCAGCCGCTTCGCCTGGTCGGGCGAGAACCAGTCGCGGTCGAGCGACAGCGCGACGACGAACTCGCCCTCGCCCAGCCGCTCCTTCGCGCGGTGTTTGAACGGGACGGCGACGGCGACCTCCAGGCTCATGTGCGATCGGCGGGGCGTCGACGGCGGTAAACCTACCGGACCGCGCGAGGCGCGGAACGGGGAACGGAGGGGAGAACGAGGACGACCGCGCTCAGTCGTCGGTCGCGGGCGCCGTCGCCGCGGCGTCGCCGTCGGCGGGGTCGACCCCCGCGTCGGTCGGCGTCGCGTGCAGGTCGTAGCCCGTCGCGGCCATGGCGAACAGCACGAGCGGCGAGAGGAACGCGAACAGGTAGTACGGCGCGTACTCCAGCGTCGGCACGCCGGTGACCCCGGCCATGTAGACGGCGCCCGCGTGCCACGGGAACAGCGCGCCGGTCGGCGTCCCGGCGGCCTCGACGGCCCGGGAGAGCTGGTCGGTGTCCATCCCGAACTCCTCGTACGTGTTCCGGAGCGTGACGCTCGGCAGCACGATGCTCATGTACTGCTGGGCGGTGAGCGCGTTGATGGCGATCGCCGAGACCCCGGTCCCGGCGACGAGCGCGCCCGGGCTCTTCACGGAGGAGGTGAACGCGTGGGCGATCACGGCCAGCACGCCGGTCCGCTCCAAGATGCCGCCGAGCGAGAGCGCCGCGACGACGACCGTGATCGTCCACGCGGAGCCGGTGAGCCCGCCGGTCGCGAGCAGCTCGTTCACCAGCTCGGAGCCGGACTCGGGCGCGGTCCCGTACATGAACGTGTCCCACGCGGCGACGAAGCCGGACCCCTGCACGAGGACCGTCGTGAGCACGCCGGCGAAGACGCCGGCGACGAGCGTCGGGAGGGGCGCGTACCCGCGCAGCGCCAGCCCGAAGGTGACGGCGAGCGGGACGAACGCGAGCAGCGTGATCGCGTAGGTCCCGGCGAGCGCGCCCTGGATCTCGGCGATTCGGCCCGCGGGGATGGCGCCGCTGGCGCGGAGCCCGAGCGCGAGGAAGCCGAGCACCGCGAGCCCGAACGCGAGGAGCGTGCCGGTCCGCATCCGCCGGATGTGCGCGTAGAGGTCGGTGTTCGCCACCCCGGCGGCGAGGTTCGTCGTGTCCGAGAGCGGCGACTGCTTGTCGCCGGCGTACGCGCCCGAGAGGACCGCGCCGACCGTCATCGGGTCCGGGACGCCGAGCCCCGCGCCGATGCCGACGAAGGCGACGCCGAGCGTCCCGACGGTGGTCCACGAGGAGCCGATCGCGAACGCGACGACCGCGGCGACGACCGCGGCGGCCGGGAGGAACGTCGCGGGCGTGAGCGTCTCCAGCCCGAAGTACATGAGCCCCGGGATCGTGCCGGCGCTCACCCACGTGGCGATGAGCCCGTAGATGGTGAAGATGATCAGCAGCGCCTGGAGCCCCATCACGAGGCCGTTGGCGATGCCGTCGAACAGGTCGTCCCAGTCGTAGCCGAGCCGGAGGCCGAAGGCGCCGACGAAGGCGATGCTCCAGAGGAGCGGCGCGTGCGGGTCGAGGTCGAGGACGGCCGAGCCGATACCGAGGAACGCCACGACCGCGAGGACCGGGACCAGCGCCGCCGCCGGGCTCGGGCGGCGGTCCGGGTCGAGGTCCTCGTACGTCGTTGGCGTGAACGAGCGTGCCATGAGCGCGTGTATTCCCTTGAAGCATAAATATAGATCGGAATATGCACGACAAAGATAACGATCGTTCATCGGCGTCGCCGAGCGATCCCCGATTCCCCGCCGCGTCCGACGTGCGGCGCCGTGTCGCGCCGGTCCGCGAACGGACGGTCTTATACGCGTCGGTGGGCTAGGGCCGCCAACATGATATTCGAGGGCCTCCCGACGACCCCCCGCTCGGAGGAGCTCGTCGACAAGGCGTTCTCGCGGGCGGCCCGCGCGGGACGCGCGAAGCGCGGCCACGAGGCGCAGGAGTCGATGCTGCGGACCGCGGGCAACGTGCTCTCGGACAACCTGGAGAACGTCGTCGTCTCGTGGCCGGACTTCGGCTTCGACGTCGACCCGTTCTACTACGAGCTCGCCGACGCCATCGTCGACGTCGACCGCCTCCGGCAGGCGCTCTCGCAGGTGATGTGGGCCAGCCGCCAGATCGAGGACCTCCGCGACGAGTACACGACGAAGATCCGGAGCTCCGACGTCGACGCCGCGCGCAAACACCGGAAGCAGGCGTTCGCGCGCATGGCCGACGTGATGGACCAGATCGAGGACGACCTGCGGTACATCGGCGACTCGCGCGACCAGCTGAAGGTGCTCCCAGACATCCGGCCCGACGAGCCCGCCATCGTCATCGCCGGCTACCCCAACGTCGGGAAGTCGTCGTTCGTCAACCGGGTCACCCGCGCCTCCAACGAGATCGCGGAGTACCCGTTCACGACCCGCGGCGTCCAGATCGGCCACTTCGAGCGGGACCACGTCCGGTACCAGATCGTCGACACGCCCGGCCTCCTCGACCGCCCCGAAGACGAGCGCAACGACATCGAGCGACAGGCGGTCAGCGCCCTCGAACACCTCGCGGACGTCGTCGTCTTCGTGCTCGACCCCTCCGGCGACTGCGGCTATCCCCTCGACGTCCAGCTGGAGCTGCGCGAGGAGGTCCGCGAGCTGTTCGGCGACGCGGTCCCGTTCCTCACCGTGGCGAACAAACACGACCGGTTCGAGGCGGTGCAGGCCGAGTCCGTCGACGCGACGATGAGCGTCACCGAGGACGAGAACGTCGAGGCCGTCCTCGACATGGCCGTCGAGGCGGCCGCGTTCGAGCCCGACCTCCCGACCCGCGACGGCCGCGAGTAACCGACCGGCCGTCGCGCCCCGGAAAGGATGGTTTCAAGCGGGCGCTCGCCGAACCGACGCCCATGTACGACGGTCTGAAGGGATTCCGCGACTTCTACCCCGGCGAGCAGTCCGCCCGCCGCGAGGTGACCGACGCGATCGAGGACGCGGCGAGCCGGCACGGCTTCCGCGAGATCGCCACCCCCGCCTTGGAGCGGACGGAGATGTACGTCGACAAGTCCGGCGAGGAGATCGTCGAGGAGCTGTACGCCTTCGAGGACAGGGGCGGCCGCGGCGTCTCGCTCACGCCGGAGCTCACGCCGACCGTCGCCCGGATGGTCGTCGCGAAGGGCCAGGAGCTCTCGAAGCCGATCAAGTGGGTGTCCACCCGACCGTTCTGGCGCTACGAGCAGGTCCAGCAGGGCCGGTTCCGCGAGTTCTACCAGACGAACGTCGACGTGTTCGGCTCGTCGGCGCCCGAGGCCGACGCCGAGGTGCTGGCGGTCGCCGCCGACGCCCTGACCGACCTCGGGCTCACCGGCGACGACTTCGAGTTCCGCGTCTCGCACCGCGACATCCTCGGCGGCCTCGTCCGGGCGCTCGCCGCCGACCCCGACGCGGTCGACACCGCCGCGGCGATCCGCGCGGTCGACAAGCGCGCCAAGGTCGACGACGGCGAGTACCTCGGGCTCCTCTCGGACGCCGGGCTCGACCGCGCGACCGCCCGCGACTTCGACGACCTCATCGCTGGCGTCGACGCCCCGGAGGACCTCGACGCGGTCGCCGCGGCCGGCGGCGAGGACGTCGAGGCCGCGGTCGAGAACCTGCGGAACGTGCTCGCCGCGGCCGACGACTTCGGCGCGGGCGAGTTCTGCGAGGTGTCGCTGACCACCGCCCGCGGGCTCGACTACTACACCGGCGTCGTCTTCGAGTGCTTCGACTCCACCGGCGAGGTGTCCCGCTCCGTCTTCGGCGGCGGGCGCTACGACGACCTCATCGAGAGCTTCGGCGGCCAGCCGACCCCCGCGGTCGGGGTCGCGCCCGGCCACGCCACCCTCAAGCTCCTCTGTCAGCGCGCCGGCGTCTGGCCCGACGAGGCGCTCTCGACCGACTACTACGTGCTCTCGGTCGGCGACACGCGGCGCGAGGCGGCCGCGCTCGCGAGCGACCTCCGCGCGCTCGGCGACGACGTGGTCGTCGAGCAGGACGTGTCCGACCGCTCGTTCGGCGCGCAGCTCGGCTACGCCGACTCGATCAACGCCGAGACGGTCGTGGTCGTCGGCGAGCGCGACCTCGAAAACGGCGAGTACACGGTGAAGGACATGGCGAGCGGCGACGAGACGACCGTCCCGGTCGAGGAGTTCCCGCCGGACGAGGGGCTGCCGACGTACGAGGACTACGCGTAGCGAAGCGGCGCGCGGTCGAACGCGGGGCGGCGACGCGCTCGGACCCCCCGGGGCGGCGACGCGATCCCTGAACGCTTTTGAGTCGCGCGGCGGGACGGTGGGAACGATGATCCCGCTCGCGACCGCCATGCCGCCGACGGAGGTCGTCCTCCGCGTGGCGGCGGGCGTCCTCCTCATCCTGATCAACGCGTACTTCGTGGCGATCGAGTTCGGCCTGACGCGCCTGCGTCAGTACCCCGAATCGGAGATGGACACCCCCGGACTGCGCCGCGCCTGGGGGATGACCGACGACCTGGAGTTCTACCTGACGACCTGTCAGGTGTGGATCTCCGGGACCTCAATCGCGCTCGGTATCGTCGCCGAGCCGGGGCTCGCGGCGCTGTTCGCCCCGCTGTTCGAGAACACGGCGCTCGCGTCCGCCGGCGCCGGCTCGCTGCTCGGCTTCTTCCTCATCAACATGGTCCACCTCACGCACGGCGAGCA
Organism: Halorubrum rutilum; assembly: GCF_024494565.1. The sequence goes on along the minus strand of NZ_JANHDN010000001.1, from coordinate 388,229 downwards.
GACGCCGACGTACCTCGGCGTCGAGCGCTCGAAGCAGGTCGCCAACTACGGGTCCCGGCCGCTGTACTGGTTCGCGTGGCTCATCTCGCCGCTGATCAAGGTCGGCGACTGGGTCGCGAAGGCCACCCTGGGGCTGTTCGGCGTCGAGATGACCGGCTCGTGGACCGAGGCCGAAAGCGAGGTGTTGGAGACGCGCGCGGAGCTCCGGAACCGGCTCGGCTCGATGATGGAGGACGTAGAGCTCCCCGAGGAGCGCCGGGAGGAGGTCCTCAGCGCGCTCGACGTCGACAGGGTCACGGTCGCGGACGTGATGACGCCTCCCGGCGACGTCGTCTCGCTGACGACCGACGCGTCCGTCGAGGAGAACCTCGACCGGATCCGCGACACGCCCCACACCCGCTTCCCGCTCGTCGGCGACGACCCGACCGACTTCGAGGGGATCGTGTACGCCCCCTCGATCGTGAGCCGGTTCGACGAGCTCCGCGCGGGCGACGTGACCTTCGCGGACATCGCGGCGCCGCCGATGACGGTCGCGGCGGACGCGAGCGTCAGCGACGCCTACGACCGGTTCCAGGCCGAGTCACAGGAGCTCGCCATGGTCGTCGAGGACGGCGAGATCGTCGGGCTGCTCACCGCGACCGACGCCATGGAGGCGGTGATGGGACAGCTGGAAGACCCGCTGGACGCCGACGAACTGTAACAGATGCGGCGGCGCGCGCCTCCGAGCGGCCGCCCCCGGCGGCCGCGAAGGAGCGCGTGCGAGGGAGTTAGTCGCCGGAGCGAAGCGGAGGCGACTAACGAGGCTGGGGAGGCGTGAGGTGCGGTCGCTGTGCGGTCGGGATGGGACTCAAAGGGGCAGCCGCGAGGGCGACGGCGCGCGACGCAAGCACTGAGGGAGCGAACGGAGTGAGCGACCGAAGCGCGCAGCGAGCGCACCGAGCCCTCGCGGCTGGGGCTTTGGCGGTGTTCACTGACGAGGCGTACGGCCAAGCGGCTGAGGCTTTGGCGGTGTTCACTGACGAGGCGTACGGCCGAGCGGCTGGGGCTTTGGCGGTGTTCTGAGCCGTTCCGGCAGAGACTATTCCTAAACAAGCGGCCGAACGCTCGGATCCCTACTCCACGCCGGCGTTCACCTCTTATACGCCTCGCGCAGAAACACCAGCGCCCCGCCCAGCATCGCGAGGTTCCCGAAGAAGGCGAGCCGCTCGCCGCTCTTATCGTCCTCGTCGGCGTTCCAAAAGTCGTGCATCGTCGCGGTCACGACGGTGAGGAACGTCACGGCCGCGCCGGTCGTGATTCGAGGCGCCCGCCACAGCGCGATCCCGATCCCGGAGACCAGCATCATCCCGGAGGCGAACGGGGCCGCGAGGTCGGGGGCGGGGACGCCCGCCGACTCCGCGTACTCGATCGTCTCGTCCATCTCGCGGAAGTCCTCGGAGGCCTGCGCCGCGAGGCCGACGCCGAGCAGGACGCGCCCGAGGCGCGAGGGGGCGCCGCGGTCGCTCGTCGTCGTCTCGTCGTCGGTGTCATCGGCTGTCATGCCTATCGGTACGGTGGCGCGCCACATAAATCGCCGTGCGGAATCGGCGCGCGATCGCGTCGAAAAAACCGACCGATTACCCCCAGTTCCACCGGGTGTGGAGCCGGCGGACGGAGAGGTCGAGCCAGAAGCCGATGAAGCCGATCACCAGCATGATGGCGGGGATCTCCGCGTAGGAGAACCGGTCGCGGGCGTCGAGGATGAGGTAGCCCAGCCCGGTGTTGACGCCGAGCATCTCCGCGGGGACGAGGATGATCCAGAGGATGCCGATCGACAGGCGGATCCCCGTGAGCATGTCCGGGATCACCGCGGGGACGACGACCCGGCGGAGCAGCGCGCGCGTGTCGCCGCCGAGCGACTCGCCGACCGTGAGCCAGTCGTCGTCGATGGTCGCGATCCCGTGGGCCGTGTTCAACACGATCGGCCAGAGGCCGGCCATGAACATCACGAACACCGCCGACCGGGTGCCCACGCCGAAGACGATGATGGCGATGGGGAACCACGCCAGCGGCGAGATCATCCGCATGAACTGGAAGAGGACGGTCGTCGCGCGCTCGGCGGCCTTGAAGTACCCGACGACGATCCCGACCGGGAGCCCGACCGTCAGGCAGAGCCCGAGCGCGACCGCGAACCGGTAGACGCTGACGAACACGTGGTCGTAGAACGCGGGCGAGACCGCGAGCTCGGCGAGGACGGCGAACGTCGCCGCCGGTGCGAAGTTGGTGATGATGCCGCTCCCGAACGCCGTCACCGCCCACCAGACGGCGAGGCCGCCGAGGAGCCCGACCGCCGGCAGCAGGCGGCCGGCGTCCCCGACCAGCTCAGAACCGTATCGTCTCCTGTCTCTCGTAGCCATCGTCCTCGGGAACGTCGAACGCCGGCGGGCCGCCGGCCGCTTCCAGGGCTGTGCGAACGGGGTCGTAGGCGACGAGGTCGTCGGCGACCTCGGCGGGCTCCAAGTCGTCGAGGAAGGCGTCTTCGCCCTCCACGCGGGTCTCGCGCATGCGGCGCACCAGCTCCTCCGTGTAGGAGGGGTACGGGTACGGGTAGAAGCCGATCCGGTCGACGTCCCACTCCTGGTTCTGGATCGCGCCCGACTCCAGGTACGGCTCGTGCTCGTCGTAGTGGGTGAGCGCGCGGTCGATCGGCTCCGGTCCCTGCGGGAGCAGGCCGCTCCCCTCCGAGGAGAGCAGCCGCGCCGCCTCGGACCGGTTCCCGCGGAGGTACTGCTGGGCGTCGACGAGCCCGCTCATCACGTCGGTCGTCCACTCCGGCTGCGACTCCACCAGCTCCTCGCGCATCACGACGACGCAGCAGGCGTGCTGGCGCCAGACGTCGCCGGTGAATCGCAGGATCTTCCCGCCGGCGTCGAGCTCGCCGATCGCGTTGAACGGCTCGGCGACGATGTACCCCTCGATGGAGCCGTTCTCCAGCGCCGCGGGCATGTCCGGCGGGGGCGTCACGACGAGGTTGACCTCGTCGTCGGCCACCTCGTCGGCCGAGGAGTCCGTCCGGGGCGTGAGCCCGGCCTCGCGGAGGCCGAGCTGGAGGATGACGTTGTGGATCGAGTACCAGAACGGGACGGCGACGGTGCCGCCGCCGAGGTCCGCCCACTCGTCGATCTCCTGCTGGACCGTCAGCGCCGAGCCGTCCGTGTGGTCCCACGCGACGACCCGCACGTTCGCGTCCAGCTCGTCGCCGTAGCGCATCCACACCGTCATCGGCATCAGGAAGTGGGCGACGTTGACCGCGCCGGAGAGGAACGCCTCCGCGAGGTCCGACCAGCCGCGGAACAGGGTCGGCTCCGCGGCGTCGACGCCGTGGTCGGCGAAGTGGTCGTTGGCGTACCCCGTCAGCAGGGGCGCCGAGTCCGTGATCGGGAGGTAGCCGATCTCCGCGGTCGGCGGGCCGTCCCCGCCGCCGCCACCGCCGAGACAGCCGGCCGCGGAGCCGACGCCGGCCGCGGCGAGCGACGCCAGGCCGGACTCCTTCATGAATTCGCGCCGAGAGAGCCCGTCCGTGCGGGCGGTCTCGGAGGGGTTCCGCCAGCCGGCGCCGCCGACGAGCTCGCGCGCGCTCTCGGCGACGTCGGGGTCGACGTCGTCGTGGTCCGTGTGATCGTGGTGCGTCATTCGAGTCCCACCGCCTCCAGGCGTTCGAAGACCGCCGCCCGTTCGGAGAGGAACGCCTCGTCGTCTCGCGAACGCGTGTCGGTGTCGATCGGCTCGACGTGTTCGATGCCCGCGGGGACCGGTCCCATGACCGCGACGCGGTCGCCGAGGTACACCGCCTCGTCGATGTCGTGCGTGACGAACACGGCGGTGACGCCGAGCTCGTCGACGATCCGCAACAGCTCGTCCTGCAGCTCCATCTTCGTCAGCTGGTCGAGCGCCGAGAACGGCTCGTCGAGGAGCAGCACCTCGGGCTCGTTCGCGAGCGTCCGGGCGAGCGACGCGCGCTGCGCCATCCCGCCCGAGAGGTCCGCGGTGTCGGCCTCCGCGACGCCGTCGAGCCCGACCAGTTCGAGCAGCTCGTCGACGTGGTCGGGGTCGGGCTCCTCGCCCCGGAGCCGCGGGCCGACCTCGACGTTCTCGCGCACCGAGAGCCACGGGTAGAGGAGGGGGTCCTGGAAGACGACGCCCCACCGGTAGTCGGGCCCTGTCACCGCCTCGCCGTCGATCTCGACGCGGCCGTCGGTCGGGTCTTCGAGTCCCGCGAGCAGGTGGAGCAGGGTCGTCTTCCCGCAGCCGGACGGCCCGAGGAGACAGCAGACCTCGCCGGGGTCGACGGACAGGTCGAGCCCGTCGAAGACGAGGGTCTCGTCGTACCGCTTCGTGAGGTCGCTGGCGGCGATCGGCGCCGCGTCGTCGGCGCGGCGGTCCGCGTTGCCGGCGTCGGCGCCGACCGCTGACGCGGCGTCGGACCGGGCGTCCGGCTCGTCGCCGCCGTCGTCGGTCGCCACGCGGGACTCGAGCGACATCGGTCAGTCCGCCGTCGCCTCGGGCTCGTCCTCCTCGGACTCGGCCTCGTCGTCCGGGAGCACGCCCTCGTTCTCGACCTCCTCCGCGGTCCCGATGTCGGCGTCGTCCGGGACGAACCCCTTGTCGCGCATCCAGTCCGTGGTCGCGCCGATCCGGTCCTCGTCGGGGGCGCGCACGGGGAGGAACTCGCGGAGCTCGAACTCCTCGCGCAGCCGGTCGAAGTTCACGTCGTCGAAGGCCGCCTTGTCGGCCGCCTCGTCCTCCAGCAGCGCGACGTAGCGGTCGGTGTAGCCGTCGAGGTCGTCGTTGATGTCGGCGACCGCGCGGTTCAGCGCCGCGAGGAACCCCTCCAGCTTCTCCGGCTCGGGCTGCTCGCGCGTCGTGATGGCGGCGCGGCACGGCCCGTCGAAGACCTCCTTCAGCTCCTCGTCGTAGCGGCCGAGCGTGACGAACGGCTCCAGCACCGCGATGGAGTCGACCTCGCCGTCCTTCACGGCCTCGAAGCGGTCCTCGGCCTCGCCGACGTGCTCCAAGACGATCTCGTCCTCGTCGAACCCCTCGTTCTCCAGCATCTCCCGCATCGAGTAGAACGAGGTCGCGTACTTGTTGATCCCGACGCTGCGGCCGCGCAGGTCGTCGATCGTCTCGGCGTCGTCGTCGGCGTCGACGAAGACGACGCGGTCCCACTCGCTGTAGGAGCCGACGATGTCGCGGTCGGTCTCGGAGACCTCCTGGACCGCGTTCCACTCGCAGACGCCGTGGGTGCCGCCGTCCTCGTCCATGTCGTCCCACCAGTCGGCGTCGAAGGCGTTCTCGCCCTCGAACTCCTGGGTCCCGGGCGCGAAGTACGAGAGGTCGGCGTCGACGCCCTCGTCCTCGAAGTACCCCTTCTCCTCCGCGACGTCCTGCACGAGTCTCCACGTGAAGTATTCGTGGGAGACATTGAGATCTGACATCGAATGCTCCTTAGTTTTATTGTAAGGTATAGCCCCGGAAACCGACAAGGATGAGCGGTGCAACCGCCTTCGCGCAAATATTGCGGCGGCCGAACGTATTCGGTCGTCGTCCCGACGGAACAACGGCCGCAGATCGGCGTGAACGCCTCGTTACCGGTCGATTTTCGATGTGTCGTGTGAACTCTTCGCACCGCTATAACGAGCAATATTTGTGCCTTTCTCCGTCGCAGCGGGGGAACGAGCGTCTCAGCCCCGCTGGATGCGGTCCAGCAGGGTCGCCGTCGCGTCGGGGCCGAACGCCATCGGCCGCCGCCACCACGGCCCCTTCCCCGAGTCGCTGGAGAGCGCGGTGACGAGGCGGTTCGCCTCCGCGCCCGCGTCCGGCGTGCTGAGGGGGACGACGCGGTCGAAGGGTCCGGACGCCGCCGGGTCGCCGGCGACGACGACCCGCGCGTCGAACGGGTCGCGCTTCAGGTGGGCGTTCGTCGGCGCGAGCGCGGCCGCCGCGTCGCGGTCGACGGCGCGGGGGTCGCCCTCGTCGCCGGCCGATCCGCCGCCGGACGCGCCGTCGTCCGATCCGTCGCCGGTCCCGGAGCGGTCGCCGTCGCCGACCGCGAGCACCCGTTCGACGCGGATCCCCGCGAAGAGGTACGCGCCCCAGTCGGGCGCGAGGCCGTCGTCGCGGTCGAGCGCGTCCACCTCCGTCGACCGCTCTCTCGGCCCCGCCCAGTCGTACGGGCGCAGCGACAGCGTCGCGTAGAAGAGGAGCCAGTCGCCGGGTTCGAGGCCGGCGATCCGCCCCGCCTTCACGCCGTGAGGGTCGCCGTAGGTCGCGCGCTCGCGGCCGTGGACGCCCGGGAGCTCCGGGTCGAGGTGGACCGGGGTCGCGCGCAGGTCGGCGGGCACCGCGAAGGGGAGGTCGAGGTCGCCGTACGTCGGGAGCGGCTCGTCGACCGGGAACCGATCGCGCGGGAGCGTCGCCGCCGACTCGGGGATGGGCACGTACGCGAACGAACCGTCGGGGTAGACGGGGCCGCGGAAGCCGGGCGCGTTCGTGTTGGCGGCGACGTTGACGGCGACGGCGCGGGGGTCGGCCATCGGAAAAAGGGCTCCGGACGCGTCACTCCGCCGCGGCGGCGGGCGCGTCGTGGTCGACCTCGGTGCCGAGCAGGTCGAGGAACTGCGCGATCCACTCGGGGTGGTCGGGCCACGCCTGGCCGGTGACGAGGTTCCCGTCGGTGGTCACGCCGTCGACCCACGAGCAGCCGGCGGCCTCGACCTCGGGCCTGACGGCGGGGTACGCGGTGATCTCGTAGCCGTCGAGCACGCCCGCGGCCGCGAGGACCTGCGGGCCGTGACAGAGCGAGGCGACGGGCTTGTCGGCCTCGAAGAAGTGCCGCACCGCGTCGAGCACCTCGTCGTATCCGCGAAGGTACTCAGGCGCGCGCCCGCCGGGGACGACCAAGGCGTCGTACTCCGCCGGGTCGACCTCGTCGAAGCCGTGGGTGAGCTCGAAGTCGTGGCCGCGCTCCTCCAGGTACGTCTGGTCGCCGCGGAAGTCGTGGATCGCGGTCTTGACGGTCTCGCCGCCCTCCCTCTCCGGACAGACGGCGTGGACCTCGTGGCCGACGGCCTGGAGCGCCTGGAACGGGACCATGATCTCGTAGTCCTCGCCGAAGTCGCCGACGATCATCAGGATCTGCTGGCCTGTCATGCGTGGGACACCGGACGGACATACGCGCTGCTGTCAGATAACGGTACTGGCGCGTGGTAACACGCGCCTACCGCGGCGGCGGGGCGGTCGGCGCTCAGTCCGCCAGCTCGACGACCATGACCTCCACGTCCGAGTCGGCGCCGTCGGTCCGGTACTCCCAGGTTCCGCGGGGATCGACGCCGTTCTCCATGGCGGCGAGGATCAGTCGACCGAGCGCGGCCTCGAACTCGTCTGTGCTCGATATCTCGTCGTCGGCTGTGAAGTCGGTTGTCATAGTGGGACACACGCCCGACTGCGATGTCGACGCCGTCGCGACACCGTCGTCCACCGCCGCACGAACAGGGGGGACCGCAGTCTCGTGTCTCTGCGTTTCTCGGTACGCCTTCCCACGGCATAACGGTATCGAAACGCATGGTACACCAGGGTCGCCATCGCTCCGAGAGAGCCCCTCTACCGAGCATTTAACGCGGTTGCACCGAAACGGACGCGTATCGAATGAGCGTCATCGCCGAGATAACCGTCCCGTCCGCGGCGTTCGAACTGGGCCGGATCCTCCGGGTCGAAGGGGGCACCCGGATCACGCTCGAAACGATGGTGCCGCTGGGAGGGAGGCCCACCCCGTTCGTCCGGATCCGAAACGACGAGCGGGAGACGTTCGAGCGGTCCGTCCGCGAGCACTCGTCGGTCGACGAGATCACGCTCGTCAACACCCACGAAGACGAGACGCTGTACGCGCTGGACTGGGAGCCGTCGGGGGACTCGCTGCTGCGGACGATCCTCGACCTGGACGCGGTGCTTCTGAGCGCGACCGGGACCGCCGACGCGTGGGCGCTCGAACTCAGGTTCCCGTCTCACGAGGCGCTCTCCGCGTTTCAGGACCGCTACCTCGACGAGGAGATTCGGGTGTCGATCGAGCGCATCTACAACCCCACGAAGCCCGACGCCGGCCCCTGGTACGGGCTGACGCCCCCGCAGCGCGAGACGCTCGCGCACGCCGTCGAGTCCGGCTACTACTCGCTGCCGCGGGAGATGTCCACGAAGGAGCTCGCGGACGAGTTCGACATCTCCGATCAGGCCGTCACCGAGCGCCTCCGGCGCGGCATCGCTACCCTGGTGTCGAACACGCTGTTGATCGACGGGGAGCGCGACTGACCGCGGTCGCGCCCGCCCCCGCGAGCCGGCGGTTCAGTTCGGCGGCCGGAGGTCCCGGCCGAACTCGTCGAACCGGTCGAGGTCCTCGGGGAGCTCGTACTCGATCTCGCGCTCGTCCTGGTTGTCGGGGAGCCGGCCGTCCTCCAGCTCCTCGGCGACCTCCTCCCAGCCCGGCTTCACGCGGACGCTCCGGGCCGGGGAGCCGACGACGACGTGGTGGTCGGGGACGTCGCCCTGCACGACCGAGCGCGCGCCGACGACGCTGTTCTCGCCGATCCGGCAGCCGGCGCGCACCATCGCGTCGTAGGTGACGCGGGCGTCGTCCTCGACGATCGTGTGGAAGTTGCGGACCTCGGTCTGGTCGACGAGGTCGTGGTCGTGGCTGTAGAGGTGGACGCCGTCCGAGACCGACGCGCGGTCGCCGATCGTCAGCTTCCCGCGGTCGTCGAGGTGGACGTCGTCGTGGATCACGACGTTGTCGCCGACCTCGATGTTGTGGCCGTAGGTGACGGAGATCCCCTTGAAGAAGCGACAGTCGTCCCCGCACTCGGCGAACAGGTGGTTCCCGAGCATCTGGCGGAACCGGAGGGCGAACTCGACGTTGTCGGCCATCGGCGTGGCGTCGAACTGCCGCCAGAGCCACTGGAGGTGTTTCGAGCGCTGGAAGCGGTCCTCGTCCTTCTCGGCGTAGTACTCCGACTCCAGCGTGGCGTTGCACGGGTCGTACCCCTGGAGGCGAACGCGCTCGGCGCGCGACACCGACTCCCCGTCCCGCCACGCCTCCCACCGCTCGCGGTCCCCGTGGAGGTCGATCAGGACGTCGCGAACGACGTCGCAGGTGTCCTCGTCCGAGGAGAGGCGCTCGTCCACCTCGTCGATAAACCCTCGGACCCCGGCCTCCGCGCCGTCGGGCAGGGACACGTGTCGCTTTGTCATCGGCCCACCTTCGTCGCCGTCCCTCAAAGGGATTCGGTTGTGCGAGGGCGGCGCGCGGGCTCGGGTCAGTACAGCTCGGCGTCGACGAAGATGCTGACGAGGGCGCCCACGAAGGCGATCGCGATGAACGGGCCGATAGCGCCCCCGCCGAACGAGAGCAGCAGGGCGGTGACCGCGACGGTGGCGATGACCGAGAGCAGCGCGACGATCGCGTCGAGTCGACGACGGATGGAGTCGTCCATGCGCGTCCGATCGGTGAGGACCGAATAATATCCTCCGGCGGGGACGAGACGGTACCGTGGCCGTCGTAGCCGCGACCGCGTCGGTTCCCCCGGTCCGAGAGCGACCGCGTCCGATAAGTGTCCCGACCGCCAATCGAAAGACATGCAACAGCGCGAACTCGGGAACTCCGGCGTCGAGGTCTCGGAGATCGGCTTCGGCGCGTGGGTCGTCGGCACCGACTGGTGGGGCGACCGCTCGGACGAGCAGGCGGTCGCGATGGTCGAAGACGCGCTCGACGCGGGCGTCACCTACGTCGACACCGGGGACGTGTACGGCCACGGCGACAGCGAGAAGATAATCGGGGAGGCGATCGCCGGCCGCCGCGACGAGGTGACGCTGTCGACGAAGATCGGCTACGACTTCTACGACAACCCGCAGGCGGGCCACGGCGAGCTCCCGAAGGAGCTGAACCGCGAGTACCTCACCGAGGCGTTCGAGGCCTCCCTCGACCGGCTCGACACCGACCACGTCGACGTGCTCCAGCTCCACAACGCGAACGTCGACGAGGTGACGCCCGAGGTGCGCGACCTCCTCGCCGAGTGGAAGGCGGACGGCCGCGTCCGCGCGCTCGGCTGGGCGCTCGGCCCCTCGATCGGCTGGCTCGCCGAGGGCGACGCCGCCGTCGAGTACGAGGAGTTCGACGCGGTCCAGACCGTGTTCAACCTGTTCGAGCAGGAGCCCGGCCGCCACTTCGTCGACACCATCCGCGAGAGCGGGTCGGACACCTCCGTCATCGCCCGCGTCCCGCACTCCTCCGGCCTGCTCAACGAGCAGGTGACGCCCGACACCGTCCTCGAAGACGGCGACCACCGCTCGCACCGCCCGAAGGAGTGGTACGAGACCGGCTGGGAGAAGGTCGAGGCGATCCGCTTCCTCGAAGACCCCGATCACGCCGACGGGACGCGCACGATGGCGCAGGCCGCGATCCGCTGGCTGCTCGCGCACGACGAGGTCGCCTCCGTCACGCCGACGTTCCGCGACGGCGACGACATCGCCGAGTGGAGCGCGGCGGGCGTGCCGCCGCTCTCCGACGCCGAGTACGACCGCGTCGACGAGCTGTACGCCCGGAACTTCGACGTCGACCGCGACGACGGGATGGACGTCCTCCGCACTTCCGTCGACGGCGAGGACATCGAGGCCGCCGGGCTCGACAAGCGCGCCGCGTCGTACTGAGACCGGTCGCCGGCGGCGACTCGGAATCGAACCCGCTTCTTTCGCGTCGAGACTGCACGACAGCGGGGCGATACGGTCGCTCACGATCACTTTCACCACGGTCCGGACGACGCCCGAACTCCGCGGCGAGACCGCTCGCGGGGCGGAGCCGCGGCTCGACGGCACGGAAGTGGTGGCTCGGTGGAAAATCCCTCGTCACAAGGGGCTCAGTGGGGGTAACACGTCGTCATGGCCACCATGGATAGAGTAACCAGTTGACGGGTATAAAACGTCCGTAATTCGCTCTTTCATTGTTTACGAGATACTTGCTTATTTTTAAATTCTCGTCACCGAGCAGTAGGCGTGAAATGATAGCTCGGACATACATCTGTTCGACGACTTAGTCGATGTGAATTAATCCTAGTGATAATCCGCCCCTTCCCGAGATCTGGCGTGTTCGACCTGTAAATCCGCCATCGGCTTATTTCATAACAGCGGTTGGTAATGCGGTTTCTTTATTCAGAGAGGCGGCTGACATCAGTCTTCGAGAAATCTGTTCAGTTCGGCAAACTGCTCAGGCGAAAGGATCACCTCGGTATCGTATGCGTCAAACCGTTCGAAGTCGTCGTCAATCGTCACCACCGTCTTCACTCCTTCCTCGATCGCCACTTGAGCGTAATACCCGTCCCATCCATCAACGTTTCTCTCACCCGCTTGTGAAAATCCACCCCGAACGACATCTTCAGGCATCCGGTCGTACCAGTGAATTCGTTTCGCATCCAGAAAGTTCTGGAGCAGACGAGAGGCGTCCGCGTTCGAATACCCGTAGTGCGTCGTGAGGACGGTGTGAGCACCGAAGAGCGCAGGATACGGAACAACGGCGTCGATCTCGCCAGAGATTGCCTCTCGAACGTACGAGAGTGCCACATCACGAGCTGGGGCCGTTGTATGTGCGAGAGCTATCACTCCGGCATCGAGCAGGTACGGGCCACCAGCGTTACTCACCGTGTTGCTCCGCGCCTCGTTGAACGGCATCTCTATGCTCGTGGGCAACCGGGTCGACTCCCTCGGTAATCGGCATCGTCTCCCCCCGGTTCGAAGACGCTTCTTCAACGAGCCGTTCCATCCGGTCGAGAATTTCGTCGGGGCTGTCCTCTGGCTCAACAACTGCTTTCCCGTCTTTTTCGCGGACATCGACCTCTGTCCCCGGAGTAATACCGAGTCGCTCTCGCACTTCTTGCGGGAGGACGATTCGCCCTTTTGAATCCACCTTGGTCATATTCCCACTTGGAGTGGGAAGGATCATATTCGTTTTGATTCGGACCCCGCTCCCGAGCTCATTTCCGAATAATCTCCGTCGGCCGCGGATTCATCGCCGCTGTCGGACTCCGCTGCCGGTCGCTCGACGGTCAGCGACCACGCCTCAGTCCGGTGTCGGTGGACCGTCGCGTCAAGCCGCGCCAACGGTCGATCGAACCCGGCGGCTATCGCGTCCAGGAGCGGTTCCGGGTTCGTGTCGTGGATCACACGCAACGGCTCGCCGGGATCGATCGCCCCGGCTTCCGCACGGAGATGCTCGCGTCGGGCCCGTTCGGGCATCCCGCGGAGGTCGACGGCGGACTCCGGGAGCGGATCGGGGTCCTCGTCGGGCAGGCGGCTCCGGACGGCCCCGGCCAGCTCCCGCGCGGGCTCGGGAGCGGCCGGCTCCGTGTCAGTCGAACCCGTCTCCGGATCGTCTCCGTCGCGAGAGTCTTCGCCGTCGTCGACGCGGAGGGCGTCGCGGAGCGACGCGTCGAACGGGAGGCTCGCGAGCAGCGGCGCGTCGAGCCGTTCGGCGGGGCCTTCACCGTCGAACAGGTCGTGCGTGTCGCCGCAGCTGGGACAGGTGAACCCGTCCATGTTGCTGACGACCCCGAGCGTCGGGACGCCGTTCTCATCGAACAGCGATGCACACCGGTCGGTGTCGGCGAGTGCGGTCGGCGACGGCGTCGACACGAGTACCGCGCCGTCGACCGGGACGGACTGTGAGACGGTCAACGGGACGTCGCCGGTTCCCGGCGGCATGTCGACCACGAGGACGTCGAGGTCGCCGTCGGTCGTTCGCCCCCACGCGGTGTCGAAGAGGAGCTCCGTGAGCGCCTCGTGGGCCATCGATCCGCGCCACGCGACCGGCCCGCCCTCCGCCAGCAGCCCGACGCTCATCGCCTCGATCCCGCCGCACTCGACCGGCGCGGCCCGGCCGTCGTCGGTGGCCTCGACCGGCCCGTCGACGTCGAGCAACTCCGGGACGTTCGGACCGTAGACGTCCGCGTCGAACAGTCCGACGTCGAGACCGGCCGCGGCGAGTCCGCGGACCAGCGCCACCGTTACCGTCGTCTTGCCGACGCCGCCGTTCGCGCTCGCGACGGCGACGACCCGGTCGACGCCGTCGAGGACTCGGTCCTCGTCCGGGCCGTGGCCGCCGTGCCCGCGGCCGGACTCCCCGTGTTCGGGTGCCTCGTGTCCGTGGACCCCGCGTCCCCGACTCCCGTGGGGATCCGTCCCGTCGGGGGGTGCGGGCTCGACGCTCACCGACTCCACGCCGGGTACCTCGAACGCAGCGACACGGATGCGCTCGCCGACGCGGTCGGCCGTCTCGGCGTCGACGTCGGGCAGCGAGACCGCCGCCGTCACCGCCCCGTCGTCCGACCGGAGGTCGGTGACCACCCCGGCGGTGAACGGGTCGTCGGCCTCGATGCCCGGGAGGTCGGCGTCGGCGAGGGCGTCCGCGACGCGGTCGACGAGCGGTCGGTCGGCCGCCATCACCACGCCTCCTCGGCCTCGCGGCCGTCGCCCTCGTCCGTGTCCATCAGCGTGCCGCCGTACGGCCGGAAGTCGAGGCCGTACCGCTCCGTGACCGCCTCGACTAAGTCCTCGCGCTCGGCGATCGCGTCGGTCTCGAAGCCGTACCCCTCGACGGCCGCGACGAGCCCCTCGTCGTCGATCCGACCCGCCGCGTGCGCGTCGGCGATCGCGGAGCGGAACGCGTCGGCGTTCCGCCTGAGCCGCATCGCCTCGTCGAAGGCGGCCTCGACGTCGGCGGTCGCCGCCTCGCGGTCGAGCGGGATCCCGTCGAGCAGTTCGACGGCGCGGTCGTCGTACCCGTCGGCGGCCGCGAGCACCTCCTCGACGCGGTTCCGCATCGAGAGTTCGCGCCACTCGTCGCGGGCGTCGGCCGGGACGAACTCCCCGACGGCCTCGTCCCAGGTCGCGTCGAGTTCGGGGTCCTCGAACGCCTCGGCCACGAAGGCGGCGACGTGGTCGTCGGGAACGGTGAGGCCGAGGCGCTCGCCGACGGTCCCGGGATCATCGCCCGGACCCGCGTCGGCGTCGGTCGCGGGCCCGCCCCCGTCGCCCGCGTCGTCGGCGTCGAGCTCGTACTCCGTCATCGGTGCTCACCTCCCCGCGGGCCGCGGTCGGCCAGGTGGCCGGGACCGCCGGTTCCGTCGGGCGGACCGCCGGAACCGCCGCGGAGTCCGCCGTCCACGCCGCCGCGAAGCCCACCGGTCGTACCCGACGCCGTGCCGAGCGTCTCCGACGGTCGGTCCGGGCCCCCACCGGGCGCGGCTGACGGCAGTTCGACGTCTTCCGGATCCTCCCCTCGCGCGACCGCGACCGCCCGACGGGCCGCCCTGACCACGTCCTGACTGCGGTCGGTGACGCCCTGCGACTCCAACGCTTCGACGGCGCGGTCGGTGCCGAGCTCGCCGAGGGACGTCGCCGCCGCCGCGCGGACCAGCGCCTCCCGGTCGCGTGCGAGGACGGCCGCGAGGAGCGTCACGCTTTCGTCGGTCTGACCGGGATCGTCGGCGAGGTATCTGGCGGCGTACTCCCGAACGCCGGCGTGTGAGTCTCGCTTCAGCCGATCGCGGAGGGTCCCGGGGTCGACGCGCCCCGTCTTCGCGAGCGCGATGACGGCGTTGCGCCGGACCGCCCCCGAATCGTCGTCGAGGGCGGCGCGGAGGCGTTCGCCGACGTCGACATCGCCCCCATCGTCCCTCCGCGCCGCCGCGCGCGACAGCGCCACGACCCCCTCGGCCCGGACCCACTCGTCGGCGTCCGTCAGCGCCGGCGCGACCGTCGCTGCCGGCGCCCCGGCCGCGCCGAGCGCCTCGGCGGCGAACTGCCTGACGTCCGGGTCCGCGTCCGCCTCGACACGCTCCGCGAGGCGGGCGACGGTGGCCTCGTCGAGGCCGTCGGTCGAGGCGTCCACGAGACCGAGCGCGGCGTCGCGCCTGACTCCGGGATCGTCGGCGGTCAGGTGGTCTCGAAGCGTCGATTCGTCTCCGGCCGGCGCTCGGCCCCGTGCGCTCCAGTTGGCGTATTCGTCGTCAGACATGGGTGAAGCTAGGACTTCCGCTTGATCATGGCGTACGCGACGAGGAAGGTGACGGCGGCGGCGATGGTGCCCCCGCCGACCGCCGAAACGAACGACGAAACCGAACCGCTACCGCCGTCCGTTTCGGACCCGCCGTCGGACCCGGAGCCGTCGCCGGGGACGGACAGCGCGTCCCCCTCTAGCTGGCTGTACCGATACGTCAGCGACTTCGCACCGTTGACCTCGTCGGCGCTCCCGTTCCAGACCGCGAACGCGAGATGGACCGGTTCGCCGGCGGTCAGGTCCGCGTCGTACTCGCCGTCGGTAGTTCGCTCGCGAACGAACGTCACCTGCCAGAAGCCGCCGGTGTAGCGACCCTGTGCCGATACCGGCTGCGTCTCCGCGTGGGTCAGCGAGCCGAACCCCTCGGCGTAGTAGTTCTGTGCGTAGCGCGTGTACCGCTCCTTCGAGAGGGGGTTATCCGCCGCGAGCCCGGGCGTCGTCGTCTCGTCGTCCTGCGGGTACGCGTACATGTCTCCCGTGCCGTCGGCATCGTCGGCCGACTGCCAGCTCGCACGCCAATACCAGATGTTGACCGGTTCGCCGGCCGCGCCCATCGTGATCGGCGGCTCCTCGCCGCGGCGGAGCATCACCGCGGCGGCGTCGCTGTAGCTGTTCGGCGCTCCGAGGCTCGCGTCTCGCGTTTCGTCTTCCCAGGTCAGCCTGAAGGCGACGTGCGACTCGTTCGTCACCGCCTCCACGTCGACCTCGTCGACGGAGCCGCCCCCACGCGGAATCGCCATCCGTTGGGGGTCGAGGTTGACCGTCCGGCGCTCCGCGTCCGCCCACGCGTCGGCGCCCGGCGACGAGGGGACGCCGCCGCCGACGTTTTCGACGGGCTGGCTCCCGCTGACCGCGGCGGCGCTGACCGCCGCTTGCACCCCGATCAGGAGCGCGACGACCGCGACGGTCACGACCGCTGCCTGCGCCACGGCGGAGGAGTCGAAGCGGTCGGTCGCGACTCCGACCGCGGCGCGGATTCGGTCGCCGCTCACGCCGGCTCACCTCCGGTTTCGGGTTCCGGCGGTTCCGGATGGGCCGCCCGGTCGCGCTCGACGAGCGCGGTCGCCAGGTCGGCCGCGGCCACGTACACGTCCGCCGCCGGGTCCGGACCCGCCTCCCGCTCAACGGCTCCGCCGAGCTCGTGGGCGAGCGCCGGGATGAAGTCAGCGAGGTGCCGGTCCAACACGGTCGCCTCCGCGAGCGCGAGCTGCTCCGCCCGCTCGCGGTCGCCCTCCTCGGCGGCGAGCGCGCGCCGCGCCGCCAGCACCTGCAGGAGCTCGAGCTCGACGGCGACGTGGTCGCGCCGCTCGTGGAACGAATCGGCGCGAGCGAGGTCGAACTGCTCTAGGAGGCCGGATACCGTCGCGATCCGACGCTGTCTGGCGCCGATGTCGTCTCTGACGGTGTAGTTCGCCTCGTACGGCACGACCGGGTACTCGCCCTCGTCGCCCGGGAGCCCGAACAGGGCGTCGTACCCGTCCGCGAGGGTCTCGTCGTCGAGCGCCGGGTCCGAGAGCGCGTCGGCGAGCGCGTCTCCGGCCGCGGCGCAGTCGACGGTCGCCGCCGCCGTCCGGAGGCTTTCGATCGCGTCGTCCGCGGTCAGCGCTGCCACCCGCTCCGGCTCCGGGTAACAGAACGCGCCGGCGGCGGCGGCGTACAGCGCCGCCCGCGATCCGTGACGGCCGGGAGCGTCGACGGGATGCGAGCCGTCGTCCGCGTCGTCGGTCGTCGCGTCGGTGTGTTCAGTCACTTGGATCACCTCAGGGCTGATTCGTCCACTGCTCGCCCTCGCGCACTTCCATCGGCTCCTCGATGGGCATGTCGACCACCTTCTTTCCCTTGCGGTCCCACCCCTTCACGCGGTTCTCCTTGACGGTGTACGTCTCGATGAGACGGGTGGTCGCGCCGAACAGCTGGAGGATGCCGAGCACGTGGTGGCTCGGATCGCGGGCCCGCCGCTGGATGATCTTCACCGACTCCTCGTACGTGGAGCCGGGCCAGTCGTTCCGCTTCTCCTCGACGTTCGGCGTGAACATCTGCGTGAGGAACTCCGGCGGGACGTGGAACGGCGGCATGTAGAACACCTGCGGCTGAGTGCCGAACTGCGGGTACAGCGGAAGCGCGACCTTCTCGTCGGACTTGACGAGGTAGTTGATCGGCGAGCGTCCCGCCGCGGCCGAGGAGACGCCGTTCGGGCGTCCGGCGTCGGGGCCGCGGTTGATGTTGCCGTGCAGGCGGGTCTTCCCGATACACGAGGAGACGCACCGCGGGACGTTGCCGTCCTCGATGCGCGGGAAACAGCCGACGGGCTTCTCGGAGATGCCCGTCTCCGGGTTGTACATCGGCTTGTGATACGGGCACGCTTTCACGCATCGACGGTAGCCGCGGCACCGCTCCTGATCGAGCAGGACGATGCCGTCCTCCTCGCGCTTGTAGATCGCCTTCCGCGGACAGGCCGCGAGGCAGGCCGGGTTCTTGCAGTGGTTACAGAGCCGCGGGAGGTAGAACTGCCACATGTCGTGGTACTCCTCCTCGTGGGGATCCGACTCCACCACGTCGCCGGCGGGGTACTCTCCGTGGGACTGGTCGTCGCCGAGCGCCGGGTACTCCCAGTCCTCCTTCTCGGCGACGTACCCGCGGACCTGCTCGCCCTCCTCGGCGGCCTCGAATATCGTCCGGTCCGCGCCGAGGTCGTCGAGCAGCCGCATGTCCCACCCCATCGGGTAGCCGCCGTACGGCTCGGTCTCGACGTTCATCCACCACATGTACTCCTCGCCCTCGCCGCTGGTCCACGTGGACTTGCAGGCGAACGAGCACGTGTTGCAGTTGATACACCGGTTCGTGTTGATCACCATCCCCCAGTGCCAGTCGCGCTCCTCCTCGCGCTTCTCGTAGGGATAGCTCTGCTCACGGCCGAGCTGCGGATTGTAGGTCCGTGGCATCAGTCGTCACCTCCGCCCGCACTGCTCGTCGTCTGTAGGCTGCCGTCGATGTAGTCGGTCACCAGATCGTCCTGCCGGGCGTCGCCCGGCCGCCAGTCCGCCTCCTCGTACTTTTCGACCTCGACGAGCGTGTCGCGCTCGACGCCGGTAGGGGCCCAGACCGCCTCCTCGTACCCCTGCGCGAAGCCGGCGTCGTGCCAGGCGACGTCCTCGTCGACGAGCTCGGAGACGTTCGGGTCGCCGAAGGTCGGCTTGTGGACCATCCCGTCGGACTCCAGCAGCGGATCGAGCCAGATGTTCGTGGCCACGTTGTAACCGTGCGCCTCCTTGTCCGGGTTCTTCTCGTCCTCGGGGAACTGCTGGTCCCACCACCCGTGCCAGATGGTGAGCTGCCCCACGTCGCCGGCGTCGGTCGGGCGCTGGCGCTCGCTGACCATCGCGCGGACCACCATCGACCCGCGCTCGCCCGAGATCCGGACGTAGTCGCCGGTCTCGATCCCGATCTCCTCGGCGTCGGTCGGGTGCATCTCCACGAACGGCTCGCCGAGCGGCGGGGCGTCGTTCGTCTCGCCGTCGCCGGTCGGGAACGAGAAGTCGTCGACCAGCCGCTCGGTGCCCGCGGGGTCGGCGTTGGTGGAACCGAAGTCGCGCGACGACCAGATGAGGTTCCAGTCGGTCATCCCCCACGAGGAGTGGGTGCGGTACTTCGGGTGCGGGGTGTTGTAGTGGAACCGTTTACCGTCTTCGTAGAGGTCGTTGCTGCCGGTCTTCGCCGCGTCCTACTTCTCGCCGGGGTCGTACGGCGTCCCCTCGACGCTCTCGAAGTGGTGGATGTCGTCGCGGCCGAGGTCGATGAGCCGGTCCTCCTCCTTGTGGAACTCCATCCGCCCGGTCTTCGTGTAGAAGGGGCGGTCCTCGTTGACCTGCGAGTAGAACGGGATCCGGGGATACGTCTTCAGCTGGAGCCGCTCGGGCCCGTCGCGGAGGTCCTCGACGTCGATGTCTTTGGTCGTGGTCCCCGCGTCGAACGCCTCCTGAATGTACTCGGTGACGTCGCCGTCATCGTCGAGGAACTCCGCGAAGTACGAGCGGTAGGAGTCGACGTTGCGCTCCGCGGGCGGGATTTTCTCGTCGAGCTTCTCGGCGACGCGCGCGACGATTTCCCCGTCTTGCATCGTGTCGTAGATCGGGTCCATCACCCCGCTGTCCATCTGGACGAACGGGTTCTCCGGCCCGACCGTGACGTCGGGGTAGTCGCACTCCAGCCAGGAGGGGACCGGGAGGACGATGTCGGCGTACTCCGCCGAGTACGTCATGTGCATGTCCGAGACGACGAACAGCTCGTTCGCCGTGTCGGGGTGCGTGACGAAGTTGTCCATCACGTGCTCCTGGTGTTTCGTCTGGTTCAGGAGGTTGCAGTTCATCGTCCACAGGATCTCGGGCCGGTGGAGGTTGAACGAGGATGCGTCCTCGGGCATCAGCGGCTCCGCTAAGTCGTCCTGCGCGACGAGGTCGCCCTCGAACTCCCCGCGGACCTCGCGGGGATCGAGCGTCTCACCGCCGAAGAACGCGAACATGTGGCCCGGGTAGATCCCCTCGGCGCTGTTGCCGTCGGGGTTGACGTACGTCGGATAGCCGTCGAGGAGCTCGATCTTGTACTGGCCCGAGTAGTTGTAGTAGCCAGCCCCCCGCTGACCGATGTTCCCGAGCATCGCCTGGACGAGGAAGATACCGCGCTGGACCTCGCTGGCGCCGTAGAACCAGTGGTTGATTCCCTCACCGGTGAACCACTGTCCCTTGTCGGCGGCGGCGAACTCGCGGGCGGTCTGCCGGAGCTTCTCCGCCGGAATCGTCGTAATCTCCGCGACGGTCTCGGGGGCGTAGTTCTCCAACACGTTCGCCTTCTGGCGGGCGAAGTCGGACCGGACGGAGACCGTACTGCCGTCGGCCAGGCTGATCTCGGTGTCGACCTCCAGCTGCGGTGTCTTCGGGGTCTCGGCCCCGACCGACTCGCGGTCGACGGCGTACGGCTCGCCGTCCTCGCCGACGGCGACGAACTGACCCCAGTCGCCCTCGATGTGGTGGCTCGGCTCCTTCTCGACGCCGCCCTCGGGCGGCTCGACGTCGTCGAACACCTCGTGCGCCCGGAGGTACTTGTCAGTGTCATCGCGGACCAGCAGCGGAAGCGAAGTGTACCCTCGCATGAACTCCTCGTCGTACAGTCCCTCGTCGATAACGACGTGCGCGAACGCGAGGGGGACCGCGGGGTCGCTCCCGGGCCGGACGGGGAGCCACCGGTCGCACTTCTGGACCGTCGGCGAGTAGTCGGGATAGATCCCGACCATCTTCCCGCCGCGCTCGCGGCTCTCCTGGAGCCAGTGGTTGTCCGCGAGCTTGTTGTGGATGAGGTTCTTCCCCTGAATGATCGTGTAGTCGGCGGCCCGCCACGCCGAGGCGTCGGCGTCGCTGGTCTGATGACCCGTCGTCATGACGTGGCCCGGCGGGAGGTCGGCGTACCAGTCGTACTCGGTCCACTCGCTCCCGCCGAAGATCGACGCGAGGCGACGCGCCGAGCCGTGCCGCGTGAACAGGCCGTCGGCCTTGATCGCGTTGAAGACGTGAAAGCGACGCTCGTCCTCTAAGCTCGCCATCTTCTCGGCGATCAGGTCGAGCGCCTCGTCCCACGAGACGCGCTCGAACTCGTCCCGTCCTCGCCCCTCGGGGTTGGGGTCGTCCGGGTCCCACCCCTTGCGGACGAGGGGGTACTTGATCCGGCTGGGTTCGAACGTGCGCCGGTGGAGCGTCAGCCCCTTCATGCAGCCGCGGGGGTTCCAGTGGCGGCTGACGCCGGCCTCCTCGTACCCGCCCGGGCTCCCCGGTCCGGGGCTCCCTTCCTCCTCGTGGTATATCTGTTCGGCCCGGATCGGCACCCCGTTCCGCATGTAGAAGTTCAGCGCGCACGACTGGGTACAGTTGGGGTGACACACCGTCCAGTCGACCGCGTCGTATGCGTAGATGTCGTGGTACACCTCTTCCCAGTCGCGGTTGGGATACGACCGCAACGGGTTCTCGACGTCGGTGACCGGATCGACGGACTGCGTCGCCGCCCAGCCGCTCGACGCCAGTGCCGAGACCGCACCCGCGGCCGCGGACGTGATGAACTCCCGTCGGCTCAGTTCCACGCCGGTCCACCTCCGTGCTCGTTCGGGCGCATACGCGTGAGATTCCGATTATGACCTTACAAAGGAGCCACCGCGTTTTCGAAATGTAGTGCACCCGCACGAACATATTCGTGGGAAAGTGGAAGCTTGTCAAATTGCGGGTAGCAGTGCACGGCTGCTGGGGTCGGTGACGCCCCTCGTCGGAGCACACGGGAACACGTCTCCCGCGACGACCGGCGCGGAGCGCCTCGACGAGGCGCGCGGCGTCGGCGGCTACCGTCCGTCGGCCAGCCGCCGCGCGACGCGGTCCCGGTCGTCGCGGATCCGCTCCGCCAGCTCGGACACCTGCGCCAGCACGGGGTATCGGGGCCCGTCCGTCGGCTCGTACAGGTACTCGTAGAAGGCGCGGTCCTCGCCGGGGTCGGTCGCGGGGTCCGGCGTCATCGGCGGGTCGGCGAGCGTCTCCTGTCGCTCCGCCGCGATCTCGTCGCACTCGTCCTCGAGCTCGTCGAGCCGCTCCCAGACGTCGAGCGCCGCGTCGGTCCCGGGTCCGGAGACGCCGTCGAGGTGTTCGAGGAGGCGCCGCCGGCGGCAGTCGACGCGGGAGAGGTCGCTCTCGAACGCCCGCAGCGCCTCGATCTCCTCGTCGATCCCGTCGGCGAGCGACGAGCGCGCCTCGGCCGCCCGCCGGCTGCGCCTGACGAGCGCCGACTGGGACGCCGCGGAGAGGGTGCCGTTCGACGCCAGCGCGGCCGCCGTGTCGGGGCCGAGCTCGGCGGCGAGGCTCTCGGGGATCGTCTCGTCGTACTCCTCCCTGTAGTGGGGGACCGACATCACCGTGTCGCGGTACGCCGCCAGCACCCGCCTGAGCCTGACGTCGTCGCCGCCGACGCGGTCGGCCGTGCGGACCGCGGCCATCGACCCGTCGAACCCCGGCCCGGTCGACCCGGTCGGCGCCGGGTCGAGCGTGGAGACGCGGTCGGCGAACTCCTCGAACGCGTCGCGCTCGGCGAGGACGCGCCGCCGCTCGCGCTGGTCGGCGTCGACCGCCTCGCGGACGTACGCGAACGCGAGGAACGCCGCGAGCCCGACGACGACCGCCGCGACGACGGCGGCCGGCTCGGTCGCCGCCGCGCCGACCTCGCACGAGAGGCCCGTACACTCTCTCATCGCTTCCGGGTCCGCGTGGCGGATCCGGAAGACGTTGGCGGAGCCCGAATACACGCTCATTACGCTCGTTAACACGGTACATACACAAAGCAGTTACGTCCGCGTTCGGGCTCCGACGCGGTGGCTCCGCGTCGGCGCCGGGTTCGATAGCGGTCGCCCACCGTCCGGCTGCCGTCCGGCTGCCGCCCGGCGACCGCCCGGCCACCGCCCGGCGACCGCCCGGCCACCGCCCGGCGACCGCCGGCGACTCCCCGGCTACTCGACGACGCCGTCGTCGGTGATCACGGTGTCGATCATCCCGATCGGGGTCGCGTCGTAGCTCGGATTCTCGATCTCGACGTCCTCGACCGGCTCGCGCATCACCTCGACGGCGTCGCGGAACTCGTTCTCGAAGCGGAACTCCTCGATCGTCTTCGCGCCCGAGCCGACCGCGGTCACCGGGATCCCGAGCTCGCGGGCGGTGACCACGAGGGGGAAGGTCCCGATCCGGTTGTAGTAGGTGCCGCCGGTAATACAGGTGATCCCGAGGAGGACGCGGTCGCAGTCGCGGAGGGCGTACCCCATCGCGCTGTCGACGACCATGTGGACGTCGACGCGGGACATCCCGGCGAGCACGCGCGCCGTCTTCCGGCCGAGGGTCCGCGGGCGCGCCTCGGTGACGTAGACGGTCAGGTGCGCGCCGTCGCGGGCGGCGTTCTCGATGGACTCCAACACCGTCGTCGAGTAGTCGTGGACGAGCAGCGTCTCGCCGTCCTCGATGCGTTCGGCCGCGTTGGCGGCGGCCTCCCCCTTGGCCGTCTCGATGTCGTCGGCGACCCGGTCGATGGTGTCTTCGAGGAGCTGTTTCGCGTCTTCGACGCTCGTGGGCTCGCCGATGATCGAGCGCTCGACGTCGCGCATCGCGTTGTGGAGCGCGGCGTGGGAGGGGTTCGACCGCCGCAGGACGCCCGCGTTGTGCTCTAGGTCGCGCTCGAACTCGTCGACGGTCACGTACTCGCGGTCGAGCAGCTCCGCGAGCGCGCGCGTCGCCTTCACGGCCACCGCCGACGTGCTGTGAGTCCGCATCGCCCGGATCTCGGCGACGGTCTCGTCGATCATACCGATCCCCTCGTCGCCGCCGTTCAAAGGGATTCCGGGGTTTCGCCGACCGATCAAAAAACGCGGTGGCGCGTGCCGGTGAGCGGCCGGTAGGCCGCGAACCGCACGCGCGAGGGAGTCGGTGGTCCGGAGCAACGCGGAGGACCACCGACGAGGCTGGGGAGGCGTGAGGCGCTGTGCGGAGCGGTCGGGCGGGACTCAAAGGGGCAGCCGCGCTCGACGAACCCCAGCGACGCAAGGACCGCAGGGAGCGTAGCGACCGAGGACCGCAGCGAGCTGTGGGAGTCGAGCGCGGCTGGGGCTTTGGCGATGTTCGTCGGCGATCCACCGGCAGCCATTTATAAGTGAGCGGCTGGGGCCTTGGCGGTGCACTCTGCAGAGCAACCGTCAGTGACGTATCGAACGAAACGCGAAACAGAAAGCCGCTCAGCGACGTCTCAGGCGTACTTCGCGACGATGTCCAGCACGTCGTCGAGCTCGTCGCCGTCGAGCGAGTAGCGCTCCTGGGCGAACACCGAGCGCAGCTCGGTGCGGTCCTCGGGGAGCAGGTCGGCGATCTTCACGGCGGTCGGGACGTCGATCTGCTCCAACTCCGTCAGCTCCTCGACGAGCTCGCGGGACTCGTCGGCGTCGAGCCGGGCGAACCGGTTGACGTGCTCGATCGCGCGGGCGAGCTCGTAGCGGAGGTCGCGGTCCTCGTCCTCGGCGCGCTCCGCCTCGATGTCCACGAGGACCTCCTTCGCCTCGGAGACCGTGACGTACTCCTCGTCGACCTTCTCTTTGAAGATCGTCATCTCAGTTCTGCTGGGCGCTCATGTGGGCGGCGCGGACGATGAGCGTCTTCGTCTTCCCGCCGTCCGGAATCTCGACTTTGAACGCGGCGCCCTGCTTGCCGACGACGGTCCCCGTCCGACCGTCGAAGCGGGGGTGGAAGCGACCCTCCTGGACGCTGGGGTCGATCTTGAGGTGGACCTGCGAGCCCGTCTCGAACTCCTGAATGGCTCGCTGCGGCGGCGACGTGCCGCGGTCGCGCGGTTTGTTCGAGAGCTTGTCGCGGGTCGCCTTCTGAGGCCCATTGGAACTCGGCATGGTCTTGGGCTACGTTCCGCTGCCGCAGGTATAAATGGTGCGTTACGGGTCTCGCCCGAGATCGGGTACCATGCCCGGGTCGGGCGCCGGGTCGGCCCTAATCGAGCTCCGGGTCGGACTCCGGATCGGTCCGCTGGCAGACGCCGGATCGGTCCCCGGTCGGGCACCGGATCGAACGCGCCCGGCGGGGGCGGTTCGTCGATCGAACGACGCGAGGAAGTCGCCGCCGAGGAGCGGGGTCCGAGACCCCCGCCGCGGGCGCCGAAACTACCCCATGCAAGCCCCCCTATCGAAAGTGCTAATCCCGGGAGTTCCCTAACGTGTTCGTAATGAGTCATCAGCTGCCGGACGTACAGGCGTCGGCGCCCGACGTCACGGTCGGGCTCTCACAGGTCGGCGTCACCGGCGTGGAGAAGCTCGTCAAGCTCGCCCGGGGGGATCGCCGTCCCATCGTCCTCATGGCCGAGTTCGAGGTGTTCGTCGACCTCCCGAGCGGCCGCAAGGGGATCGACATGTCGCGGAACCTCGCGACGATCGACGAGATCCTAGAGGAGATCACCCGCGAGGAGGCGTACCGCGTCGAGGACGTCTGCGGGGACGCCGCCGAGCGGCTCTTAGAGAAGCACGACTACACCACCACCGCCGAGGTGTCGATGACCGCGGAGCTCGTCACCCGCGAGGACACGCCGGCGTCCGGGATCGAGACGCAGAGCACGTCGACCATCATCGCCAGCGCGACCGCGACGGAGGACGGCACCCGCGAGGAGATCGGCGCGGAGGTCACCGGCATGACCGTCTGTCCCTGCTCGCAGGGGATGAGCGAGTCCCGCGCCCGCGAGAAGCTCGCCGAGCTCGGCGTCGACGAGGAGACGACCGAGGAGTTCTTGGACGCCGTCCCGCAGCCGGGCCACTCCCAGCGCGGTCACGCGACGCTCACCGTGACCACCGACGGCCACCCCGACATCGACCTGCGCGACCTCATCGACGTCGCCCGCGACTCGATGAGCGCGCGGATCTACAACATGGCGAAGCGGCCGGACGAGGACCACATGACCTACGAGGCCCACGCCGACGCGAAGTTCGTCGAGGACTGCGTCCGCGCGCTCGCCGAGGGGACGATCGAGGAGTTCGACCACCTACCGGACGACGCCGTGATCCGCATGAAACAGTCGAACGACGAGTCGATCCACCAGCACAACGCCCACGCCGAGCGCGAGGTCACGATGGGCGACCTGCGGACCGAACTGAACGCGCGCTAGACGCAGCCAGATACCCGTTCACCGAACGACCCTCGAACGCTCTAACCGCTCGATCAGATCGAGTCGCCCACTCTGTAGCGAACGCCGCCGAAGCCCCAGCCGCTCGGTTGTACGCGGTCGCCACTGGATTGCCGGTGAACACCGCCAAAGCCCCAGCCGCTCGCTTATAACTGATTGATACTGGATTGCCGGTGAACACCGCCAAAGCCCCAGCCGCTCGCTTATAACTGATTGATACTGGATTGCCGGTGAACACCGCCAAAGCCCCAGCCGCGAGGACTGCGCACGCTCGCTGCGCTCCTCACTCGGTCGCTCACTCTGTTCGCTTCCTCGTTGCGGTGCTTGGCGTCGCCTGCGCAGTCCTCGCGGCTGCCCCTTTGAGTCCCACCCGGACCGCACCGCAACCGCAGCCTCACACCTCCCCAGCCTCGCCGCGGCCGCCGGCGGCGGCCGCGGGCTCCCTCGCGCGTGCGGCTCGCGCCGCGTTGCGGCGCTCACCGGCACGCGCCGACCGCGTCGTTGTTTATAAATAGTCACCGCCGTCGCTCGCTGCCGCGTCTCCGCTGGCCGAGGTCGGCTCAGCGTGTGTCAGCGAATATCGAACGGATCGATCTCACCCGAACGACAGCGGTTCCGCCTCCGTCCACCGCGGCTCGAACTCCTCGCTCACGCTCGTCGCGAACTCCGCGTCCTTCACGTCGATCATCGCGAACGGCTCGTCGCCCGAGAGCGGATGCGGCACCTCGATGCACACCTCGATCCCGTCGAAGACGTTGAACGTCCCGTCGACGCCCGAAGTGGTTCGGACCTCGAACCCCGCCTTGTCCGACAGCTCCGCGGTGTAGCGCCGGCCGACGCTCCGCGGGAGCGCGTCGACGGTCTCCGGCGACAGCAACACCCGGATCTCGACGCCGCGGTCGAGCGCCGACTCCAGCTCGGCGGCGACCTGCTCGCCGATCGTGCCGAGGTCGAAGCCGGTCGCCGGCGCGCCGACGACCACCACCATCCGGCGCTCGGCGGCCGCGATCCGCTCCAAGAGGAGGTCCGTCGCCTCCTCCGCGCCGACCGCCGCGGTCCAGAACTGGCCGTCGACCGGTTCCCCCGCGTCGAGCTCGGTCGAGAGGTCGGCGACGACCTCCTCGTACTGCTCCGCCCGCGTCTCCAGCTCCCGCTTCTTCTCCTCTAACAGCCGGTCGAGCGCCGCGTCGGGCTCGACCGCCGCGTACTTCTTCGGCCGGCTGGCGGCCTGACTCCGGACGAGGCTGTGCTGCTCTAAGCTGTTGAGCACGTCGTACACCCGTCCCATGGGGACCTCGCTGGCCCGCGAGAGGTCCTTCGCCGTCGTCGGTCCGGTGCGCAACAGCGCGCGGTAGGCGCGCGCCTCGTACTCGGAGAGCCCCAGGTCCCGAAGGGATGCCATACGGACCGATCAGACGGCACCGATATAAACACGTCGCCCGTTTACACGCGGAGGTAGTGGGAAGCCCGCCGTGCCCGGGCGGCGGCGGACCGGGCCGATCGCGGAAACCGACCGAATACGGTCGAACGCGCCGACCGCCGCGTCCTACTCCGCGGTCTCGGCGACCCGCCGCATCAACTCGTCCGGCGTTTCCGCGGGCTTGGAGACTGCGTCGCCAGCGAGCACGACCGCCGACCCGGCGGGGACCGACCGCGGCGCGGGCGCTTCCTCCAGGTGGGCGTTCGGCGCGACGACCTTCTCGTGGTCGGCGACCCGCCACGCCGCGCGGTGGAGGTCGCTGCCGGGCTCGTCGCCGACCGCGACGACGGTGGTGCCGCGGCGGAGCCGCCCGACGAGGCTCCCGTAGCCGGCGACCTGCACGCTCAGCCGCTCCGTGGCCCCCGCGAACGATTCGGCCGTCTCGCGGGCGACCTCGCGGTAGCGGTCCTCGCCGGTCAGCGCCGCCAGGTCGAGCAGCGCGGTCGCCATCTCGACGTTGCCGTCGAGCGGGCGGAACGGGCGGTCGAGCAGGCCCGCCCCCGACCGCGGCCCGTCCACGAAGGAGCCGTCGACGTGCAGGCGGTCGATCGCTCGGTCCGTGACCGCGCGGGCGACGTCGACGCCCTCGCCGAGGACCCCGGCGGCGCGGACGTACGCGCTCACGACGCGGGCGGCGTCGTCGAGCAGGTCCGACTCGCCGGCCTCGTCGCTCCCGCGGAAGTGCGTCACCTCGCCCGAGTCGGCGTCGATCAGGTCGCGTTCGAGGCCGTCGAGGATCCGCTCGGCGTACTCCCGGGCGCGCTCGCGGTCGGTGTAGGCGGCGACCGCGAGCAGCGCGTCGGCCGCGAGCGCGTTCCCGCCCGCGAAGACGGTGAGGTCGCGGCGGGGCGCGTCGAGCTCCGCGCGGTCGTCGGCGGGCGCGGCGTAGTACGCGCGACCGAGCCCCGGGCCGAGGCTCCCGCCGACGCCGTAGCCGGTCCAGAGGTCGTCGGTGAGGAAGCCGACCGCGTCGGTCGCGGGCGTCAGGTACGCCTCGTCGCCGGTGTAGAGGTAGGCGTTCGCGAAGGCGCGCGTGACGGCCGCGTTCGTGTCGATCGGCTTCTCGTAGGCGACGTCGCCCCAGTCGCGGGTCCCCGCGAACCGGAAGAAGCCGCCGGCGACGTCGTCGGCGAGGTGGTCGCGCACCGCGTCCAGCGTCCGGAGGGCGCGGTCGCGGTCGCGCTTGAGCGCGAACTCGACGGTGCGGGGAAGCGGGAACTTCGCGTCCGTCCCCCAGCCGGCGTACTCGGCGTCGTACTTCGCCTCGACCTGTCCGGCGAGGTGGCTCTCGATCGCGTCGGTCAGCTCGCCGCGCGGCGGGAGGTCGGCGTCGAGCGCGCGGGGGACCCGTCCCGCCGACCGCCCCTTGTCGGCCCACATCCCCCGGACAGACTCCAGCACCTGTCGCATCCCGTCGACGTCGAGGTAGCCCGCGCCGGTGAGCAGCTCGCCGTCGGGCGTGAGGAAGGCCGTGGTCGGGAACCCGCCCATGTTGTACCGCTCGCGCACCCGGGGGCGCCGGTCGACGTCGACGCGGACCGGGACGAACCCCTCGTTGACGTTGGCGGCGACGCGGGGCTCCGCGTACGTGACGGCGTCCATCTCGTGACAGCCCTCGCACCAGGTGGCGGACAGCGAGAGGAGCACGGGACAGTCCCGCTCGTCGGCCTCGGCGAACGCCTCGGCGCCCCAGTCGCGCCACTCGACGTGCGTCTCGTCGGTCATACGGGCGGTCGGGTCGGCCCGTGGGTAAGCGCTTCGAGACGGCCGGGAGGCCGGCCGCCGTATCGACGGCCGCGACCGCGGAAGGCGATCGCAGAAGGCGAGCGGGAGGGCGTCGTCGAACGGTCCGATGCGGTCGAAGGGCGGCGCCTCGGCTCCGGGCGCCGCGCCGGTCAGCGCTTGTAGTCGTGGCCGACCGCGAGCGCCAGCGCGTTCGCGAACAGCAGGCCGACGAACAGCAGGCCGGTGCCGCCGTCGAGCCCCGAGTACAGGAGGACGGGGTAGGCGGCCGGGATGGCGATCGCGGCCCAGAAGGCGGCGGCCTTCACGGTACCGGTCATCAGTCCGGCCACCTGTCGGCCGGAGGCGAGGCGCGTGGGAGCGGGGATCGACATGGACACCGCTCACTACGACGGGGACCCACATATACCCGGGAGAGGGTTCGGGGGATTTCACCACGTTTCTCGGCGGACGACGAACGTTTTAGAACGCCTTCAGAGACGAGTAAAACGTTCATAGAGGGATGATATCTTTTTTCGGCCGCGGTCGGAGATCGATCCGGATCGCCGCCGAACGGTCCCGCCGCCCCGTCGGACGGGGTGCCGCCGCGGGACCAACCGCTTTGGTCCTCCGGGAGTACCGGGAGGTATGACGAACGCGAAGCCGACGGCGGAACGCGGAGCGCGAGGGGAGGGACGGACCGCGGCCGACGGCGGGACGAAGCCGCGCGTCGCGGTCCTCGCCTGCGGCGGCACCATCGCCTCGGAGCCGGACGACGGCGGCGCGGCGCCGGCGAAGACCGGCGACGACCTCGTCGCGGCGGTGCCGGGCGTCGAGCGACACGCGACCGTGAGCGCCCGCGAGGTCTGCTCGCGGCCGGGGTTCGACGTGCGGTGGCGCGACGTGCTCGCGACCGCGGCGGCCGCGCGGGAGGCGGTCGCCGAGGGGGCGGACGGCGTCGTCGTCACCCACGGCACCGACACGCTCGCCGACACCGCGTTCGCGCTCGACCTGCTCACCGACCTCGACGCGCCGGTCGTCGTCACGGGCGCGCAGCGCCGGCTGGACGAGGCGTCGAGCGACGCGCCCGCGAACCTGACGCTGGCGGTCCGCGCCGCCGCGGACGACCGGTTCGCGCCGGGCGTTCACGTCGCGTTCGACGACGAGTGCCACGCCGCCCGCGACGTGATCAAGGGCCACAGCAACGCGCTCTCGACGATGACCTCGCCGGGGACCGGCCCGGTCGCGACGTTCACCCGGGCCGGGTCGCGGCTGGTCCGGACGCCCGAGCGCGGCGTCGACGTCGACCCGCTCGCCGACGCGATCGGCGGCGCCGACGAGGTCCCCGAGGTCCCCGTGATCCACTCCGGGACGGGCGTCGGCGCTGACGCGATCGAGCGCGCGGTCGACGCGGGCGTCGGCGGGCTCGTGGTCGAGGGGACCGGCCTCGGGAACGCGACCGCGGCGATCGGCGACGCGGCCGCCGAGGTCCTCCCGGAGACCCCCGTCGTCGTCGCCGGACGCCCCCCGGCGGGCCCGACCGAGCCGGTGTACGGCACGCCCGGCGGCGCGGTCACGCTCGCGGAGCACGGCGCGACGTTCGCCGGCCCGCTCCCCGCGTCGAAGGCGCGGGTGGCGCTCGCGCTCGGGCTCGCGGCCGACCTCGACCGCGGCGGGGAGGGCGCCGGGGGCGACGCCCTCGCCGACCTGTTCCGGACGCCGGACGTCTGATGGGCGAGAAGGCACAGGGAGCCGTTTGCGCTTACGGGAAACACTTATGAGCGTCCGGCGTAGCGACGGCCATGACCCGACGCACGCGGCGGGCGGTCCTGTGCGGCCTCGGCGCGGGAGGCGTCGCCGCGCTCGCCGGCTGCACGAGCGAGGACGACCCGGGAACCGGCGACGGTGGTGACGGTGACGGCGACGGGAGCGACGGTGACGCCGCGGACGACGGTGACGGCGACGACGGCGATCCCGACCCCGAGACCGCGGTCCATCAGGTCGGCGGCGCGCTCTCCGGGCCGGCGTGGAACCGCGAGGAACGACGCGGCTTCTGCGCGCTGTTCGCGGAGGAGAGCGACGCGGCGTGGCTGCTCCGGGACGCCCCCGCGGAGACGGTCGCGTTCGTCGAGGCGACCGACTTCGACGAGTCGGTGCTCGCGTACGTCGAGTCGGTCGGCCCGACGACCTGCCACGCCAGGGTCTCGTTCGCCGACGTCGCGGTCGATGACGGAACTCTCGTCGCGAGCGCGACCGTCGAGGGGCCCGGCGACGACGTCGCCTGCGGGGAGGCGATCACCTACTCCGGGGCGTTCCTCCGAGCGACGACCGACGCCCGTCCCGACTCGGCCCGCGTCTCCCTCACCGACGGCTGGGGCGAGACGGGGACGGTGCGCGACGGTGACGGGATCCGCGACCCGGAGGGGCTCGCCGGCGACGTCCGTCCCGACCACGAGCCCTCGAACGTCCCCGCCGCCTTCGACTGCGACGCGGAGGGATTCGAGCGCCACCCGCAGGCGTACGACGGCGATGTCAACTGGGGCGGCGGGGGCGGCGCAGGCAGCGAATCGGGCGGCGACGGCCCGCTCGCGCTCCGCGTCGTGATCCCCGGCGACGGCGCCCCGGGGTCCGACCCGCTCGCGATCGGCCGCGGGACCCGGTTCCGGATCGAACTGACGAACGTCTCATGGCGGGTGGCGTACGTCGGCAACCAGGGGAAGTACAACCTGGAGATCCGCACGGCGGCGGGCTGGACCGAACTCCGCGGGACCGACGGCAACGCGACCCTCGGCTACACGGACGAGGCGCTCGCCGTCGATCCGGGCGAGACGCTGGCGTGGGAGTTCGAGATGACCGAGTCGGGGCTCGTCGAGGGCGGGCCGCACGCCGACGCGCTCCGGGTCTGTCCGGACCTCGTCCCCGGTCGCTACCGGTTCGTCTTCTTCGGCGCCGCCGATCTCGCGGTCGCGTTCGACTACGAGGGGTGACGGAGGCGGAGGCGTCGGGTCCGCGCGCAGCGGTCGCGTCCGCCGTCGAGCCCGTCCGCGTCAGGCTCGCACCTCGATCAGGAGGTCCGACTCGGGCGACTCGCCCATCGTCTCGCGGACGCGGTCCCACGAGAGCTCCGCTCGGGCGGTCACCGTCTCGGCCGCGATCGCGCCGCACGCGTTGCCGACGAGCAGCGGCACCTGGTAGTCGCGCGGGTCGTGCGAGAACCCGCCGTCGACGATCTCCGGCTCGCGGAGGGCCGCGCCGAGGAACCCGGCCGCGAAGGCGTCGCCGGCGCCGGCCGTGTCGACGGGGTCGACGTCGAAGCCGGGATGCGAGACGTCGCCGTGAGGCGTCCGGACCGTCGCGCCCTCGTCGCCGAGCTTGATCGCGACGACGCGGTCCTCCGGCTCCCACGGGTCGACGTCGGTCGAGTCGGCCAGCGCGTCGGCCTCCCGAGCGTTCAGGAAGAGGGCGTCGGCCGCGTGGAGCGCCGCGCCGAACTCGCGGTCGCCGACGCGCCGCCC
Source organism: Halorubrum rutilum (assembly GCF_024494565.1). The sequence continues at coordinate 355,642 of NZ_JANHDN010000001.1, read as the reverse complement.
CGGGTCGAAGCTCCGGGTCGCGCCCGCCTCGCCCGCCGCGGTCGCCAGCGCCGCCGCCGTCTCGGGCCGCTGGCCCGTGAGGTGGAGGTGGTCGGCCGCCGCGAGGGCGTCGCGGTCGAGCCCGGCGGCCGTGAACGACTCGTTGGCGCCGTCGTTGGCCAGCATCAGGAGCTCGCCGCCGCCGTCGACGATCACGTACTTCACCGAGGTGGGCTCGTCGGCGTCGACGAGGACCTGCCCGGGGTCGACGCCGGCGCTCGCGAGCTCGCGGAGGGCGAGCGCGCCCGACTCATCGCCGCCGACGCTCCCGTAGACCACCGACCGCCCGCCGAGGTCGACGAGCCCGACCGCGACGTTCGCGGCGCTGCCGCCGCCGGACTGTTCGAGCCGCTCGATCCGGGTCTCCCCGTCCGGCTCGGGGAGCCGGTCCACGTGGATCGTCACGTCCCAGTTGATGTGACCCGCGGTGACGACCTTCGGGCCGCGGCCCGACTCGTCGGGCGCGAGGTCGGGGTCCTCGTCGACGTGGCCGGCGTCCTCGCCCGGGGCCGAGCCCTCCGGTCCTCTCGCGTCGTTCGTCCCTCTCCCGTCGTTCGTCCCTCTCCCGTCGTCGCCCGATCCGGCGCCGTCCGCCGCCCCGTCCCGGCTCATGGCTCCGCCCACGGCTCCGCGGCGCCCTCGCCGAACAGGTCCCGCATGAGCGTCACGATGCTCTCGGGCGGGAACTGCCCCTGCTCGGTGACGATCGCGTCCATGTACCGCGGCGGCGTCACGTCGAAGGCGGGGTTCTCGACGTCGATCTCGCCGATCGCCTCGCGGGCCTCGGCGTCGATCACCTCCGCCTCGTCGCGCATCTCGATCTCGACGGTGTGGCCCGTCAGCGTCTCCGGGTGGAGCTTGATCGTCTGGGCGGCAGTCATGATCGGGACGCCGCGCTCGCGGGCGTTGACGGCGAGCCCCGAGGTGCCGATCTTGTTGATGACGCCGCCGTCGGCCGCGATCGAGTCGGCGCCGACGACGACGTGGTCGACCTCGTCGAGGTAGCGCCGCGCCGCGGAGTCGACGATGAGGGTGACCGGGACTCCGGCGTCGCGGAGCTGCTCGGCGGTGATGTGGCCCTGCTGGCGCGGGCGGGTCTCCTTGACGACCGCCGAGATCGACTTCCCCTGCTCGACGGCCGTCTCGATACACGCGAGCGCGTCCGTCGAGTGGCAGTGGGTCATCACCGTGTCGCCGTCGGCGAGGCGGTTCGCGCCCACCCGCCCGAGGTCCTCCCGCGCGCGGTCGAGCTGGCGGACGAACGCCTCGCTCGCGTCGACCACGCTCCGGCGGAGCCGGTCGACCGACTCCCCCTCCATCCGCTGGAGGACGTACCGGAGGGCGTTCGGCAGCGAGACGGCCGTGGGGCGCGTCTCGCGGAGGGTCCGGGCCGCGGCGCGCATCGACGCGCGGAACGCCGCCGGATCGCTCGCGGTCCGGCCGCTCGCCGCGGCCGCGCGCGCCTGCTCGGCGAGCGCCTCGGCCGCCGCGGACGCGATGGTCGCCGCCCCGCGGACCTCCATCGTCGCGATCGCCTCGGCGGTCTCGCGCACCGCGGCCGCCGGCTCGTGCTCGGTCATACCGATCCGGTAGCCGGCCGGCTATTTATAAAACCGGGCGACCGTCACGGGATCCGGATCCTACTCCGCGTCCGGCCGCTGCCCGTAGCTCTCGAACCGCTCCTCGACGGTCGCGAGCTGGTCGTCGGTGAGGACGTTCGGCTCGCCGACCGCCGACGCCCGGAGGTAGAGCCGACAGAGGTCCTCGACGTGGTGCGTGTTCTCGATCGCGGTCTCGACGTCCGGCCCGGTCACCACGAGCCCGTGGTTCGCGAGGATCGCCGCGTCGGCGTCGGCCTCGGCCATCGCGGCGACGGCGTTCGCGGCCAGCTCCTCGGTGCCGTACGGGGCGTAGTCGGCGAGCGGGACCTCGCGCCCCACCGAGACGATCATGTAGTGGACCGGCGGCAGCTTCCGGCCGAGCGTCGCCATCGTCGTCGCCCACGGCGAGTGGGTGTGGACGATCGCGCCCGGCCGGTCGTGCTCGTAAATGCCCGTGTGCATCGGCACCTCGCTCGACGGCGCCATCCGGCCCGCCAGTCGCTCGCCCCCCAGCGAGACCACCGGCACGTCGTCGGCGTCGAAGGCGTCGTACCGCACGCCGGTCGGCGTCACCGCGACCGCGTCGCCGTCGCGGACGCTGAGGTTCCCCGTCCGACCGGGCGTCAGGGCGGCGAGCGCCGGGGCGTGCTCGACGACCGCCTCGCGGGCGTCGCGGAGCAGGTCCGGGTCAGAGGCCGGCGCGTCCCGGCTCACGGCGCCACCTCCGTCAGGTCGGCGAAGGCATCGAGGCGGTGGTCCGGACGCCGCGGCCCGCGGAGCTCCCCTTCGTCGGGCGCGTCGCCGCCGGCGACGAACAGCGCGGTGTCCATCCCGACCGCGTTCGCGCCGGCGACGTCGGCCTCGACGTTGTCGCCGACCATCAGCGCCTCGCTCGGTCGGCAGTCGAACGCCGCGAGGGCGGTCGTGAACGGGAGCGCGCTGGGCTTCTCGCGGCCGACCTCCTCGGAGGTGACGAGCCGGTCGATCCGGTCGCCGATCCCGAGCCGCGCGAGCTTCCGGAGCTGCACGCGGGTCGTGAGGTTCGTCACGACCGCGACGTCGGTCCCGGCCGCCGCGAGCGCGTCGAGGACCGACTCGACGCCGTCACAGAGCGCCATCTCCTCGGCGTACCCGTCCCAGTAGGCGTCGCCGACCGCGAGCGCGGTCCCGGCGTCGCACTCCCCGGCGTAGCGCCGGAGCGCGCGCTTGAAGTAGATGTGCCGGTCGTGGGAGGCGGCGGTGCCGGCGGTCTCCCGCTTCGCCTCCCGCCGCGCGGTCGCGTACAGCTCGTCGAACGCCTCGCGGTCCATCTCGTGGCCGCGGTCGCGGAGTGCCGCGAGCGCCGCCCGCTTGCCCGCCTCGTTACAGGGCGGGTACGGGTACAGGGTGTCGTCGAGGTCGAAACAGACCGCCTCGTAGCTCATGACTCCACTCGGCCGGGCGGCGACTTAAGCGTGGTTCGACGGGGCGCCGGCGGTCGCTCCGACGGACCGCCCGCTTATCACCGATGCCGCGGCCAACGCGCCCGTGAACTGACCGATCGCCCGCGGCGACCGAGGCGGGAGTCCGGCGCACCGCCGCGGGGGAGCCGCCGCGCCCGCGCCGGCTGTTCGCCACTTCCGCGGAGACGCACCTCGACCGCGGTCCGTCCGCTCACTGCTCGTTCATCGCCTCGCTGGCGATGTTCCGGCCGCGGGAGTTGAGCGCCACCTCGCGGCGCACGCGCACCTCCTCGACCACTTCGAGCTCCACGAGCCGCTCGAACGTCTCCTCGACCGCGTCGACGTCCATCCCGAGGAACGACGGGATCTCGAACGGCGAGACGCCGGAGTACAGCGCCATCAACACCTCCCGGTCGCGGCTTGAGAGGTCGACGTTCGTCGACGAGCGCTCCTCGCCCTTCCGGAGCCACGCCTCGACGAACCGCATCCGGTTGGGGTCGCCCGCGACGTGCGTCTCGATACTGGTGCCCTCGTCGTCGGTGTGGGACACCTCGATGACGGGCTTCTTCTCGCCGTTGACCGTGCGTTTGGCGGCGTCGAGCCCGCTGATGTCGTCGAGGTCGAACTCCACGAACGCGCCGCCCTCTAAGGCGGCGTTGAGGCCGTTCTCGTCGACCTTCACGCGGGCCTGTTCCCACTCCGTCTCCCGGACGACGCCGCCCTCGATCGCGGGGTGTTTGGCGGTCACCGTCCGCTGGTCGAGCAGCGCCCGGTACACGTCGCGCTCGAACTCCTCGTGGTCGGACGCGGCGACCAACAGCACCTGGTCGCCGAGGTCGAAGCTCACGTAGTTCGAGACGCGCGCGACCGACTGGTTAGCGTCGTGGCGCCCGCCCAGCCCCCGGAGTTCGGAGAGGGGGATCGTGCGCTTCCCGTCGTTGCCGGCCAAGATCAGCCGCCGGTTCGAGAGGAGCACCCGGCCCGGCGTCCACGAGACGTCGCTCACCTTCCGCCCCTCCCGGACCGCGACCGCGAAGCGTCCCTGGGTGTCCGCCACCTTGTACTCGCCGCCGCCGTCGGACATCTACGGCCCCCCCGCCCGGAGCTTGGAGACCGCCGAGAACACCCGCTGCCGGACCGCGGAGCTCTCGTCGTCGGTGAGGCCTTCGAGCCGGTTCAGCGTCTCCTGCCCGCCGATCTGCCCGAGGACGAACACCGCCTTCGCCCTGGCGTCCTCCGGGTGTTCGGTGCCGATCCGGTCGAGCAGCCGGTCCTCGACGACCGGGCCGCCGAGGCTCTTGAGGCTGGTGGCCGCGAACTGGGCGGTCTGTGCGTCATCGTCGGCGAGCGCGTCCGCGAGCGCCTCGACGGCGAGCGCCGACTCCGGCTCCGCGACGCGGCCGAGGATCCACGCCGCGTTCCGGCGCTGACGGCTCTGTTGACCCTCCGTGAGGATCTCGACGAGCGGCTCGACGACCGTGTCGTCGTCGGCCGACTTCAGCTTGGAGACGACGCGGTCCCGGACCGCGTGGCTCTGTTCGGTCGGGACGTTCGACAGCAGCTCGATGACCGAGTACACCGCGGCGTTGCGGACGACGGCGCTCTCGTCGCCGAGCGCGCGCGCCAGCGGCTCCACCGGTTCGGGGTTGTTCGCCTTCCCGAGCGCGCCCGCGGCGATCCGCCGGAGCGACTCGTCGCCGGCGTCGAGGAGGTCGAGCAGCGGCGAGAGCGCCTGGTCCGTTCCGACGTTCCCGAGGGCGTTGGCCGCGGCCCGCCTGACCCGTGGGTCGTCGTCGTCGAGCCGCTCCGTGAGGGCCGGCACCGACCGCTGGTCCGCGAACGTCCCGCAGGCCTGACAGGCGCGCAGCCTAACCCGGGAGTCCTCGTCGTCGAGCGCCTCGACGAGGTGTGGGAGCCCGGTGGCGTCGTCGAGCCCGCCGAGCGCGTTCGCGGCGGCCATCCGGAGCTCCGGGCGGTCCGCCTTGAGCGCGCGGGCGAACTTGCGGGCGGTGACCCACTCCGCCTCGGAGCCGCTGGTACCGGTGAGCTCTTCGAGGAGCTGTTCGAGCGCCGCCTGTCCGAGCTCGTCGAGCGCGTCGACCGCGGCGCCCCGGACCTCCGCGTCGTCGTCGCTCGTGGCCGCGCGGAGGAGTCCGTCGACGGTCGCCTGATCGCCGACGTCGCCGACCTCGCCGAGGAACTCGGCCGCCCGGCGCCGGACCGCGGCGCTGTCGCTGCTCAGCGCGTCTCTGAGCCGTTCCACGTTCTCGTCCCGAGCGTGCTGATACAGCGACATCAGACCCTCCCGAACACCCGTCGGCGCTTGTCGATCGGCTCGTACCTGTCGGACCGGTCCGGCGGGACGCTCTCGGTCATGCCGAGCACGAGCACGCCGTCGTCGGCGATCGACGCCTCCAGCGTGTCGAACAGCGCCCCCTTGTGGTCGGCGTCGATGTAGATCAGCAGGTTGCGGCACAGCACGACGTCGAACGGGTCGCGCGCGCCGTCGCGGATCAGGTCGTGGGTCTCGAAGTCGACGAGGCGCTTGACCGCCCGCCGCACCTCGAACGTGTCGCCGTCGCGCTCGACGTACCGATCGGGGTCGGAGAGCGGTTCCAGCTCCTCGGCGATGTCCGTCGTCCGGGTCGTGTGGTAGACGCCCTCGCGGGCGCTGTCGAGCGCCTCCTGACTGATGTCGGAACCGAGCACCTCGACCCGCGACTCGTCGATCCGGGGGTCGTCGCAGGCCAGCATCGCGACCGAGTACGGCTCGCGGCCGTCCGCCGAGGGGGCCGACCAGACGCGGACCCGCCGCTGCTCGCTCGTCCGATCGCGGAGCACGTCGCGGAGCGCGTCCCACATCTCGGGGTTGCGGAAGAACTCCGTCACGTTGATCGTGAGCGCGTCCATCAGCGCCTGCCGCTCCTCCTCGTCCTCGCGGAGCAGCCGCTCGTACTCCGCGTGCGACTCGGTGTCGCGGCGGCGCATCCGCGCGGTGATCCGGCGGTCGAGGTACGACTCGTTGTAGTATCCGGGCTCGAACGGCACCGTGTCGTCGATCTGTCTGAGGACGCCCTCGAAGGGGGTCTCGGCGCTCATAGGCTCACCACGTCGAGGACGGCCACGACGTCGCCGTCGCCGAGGACCGCCGTGCCGCTGAGTCCCGGCGTCCCCGACAGCGGGCCGTCGAGCGGTTTCACCACCACCTCCTCCTGGTCGAGCACGGCGTCGCAGTGGAGCGCGACCTGTCGCGTCTCCTCGCGGATCCGCACGAGCATGCCGTCGTCGGTCGGTTCACCGGCCCCGCCGTCGTCGGACGCCGTCGGCTCCGCCGGGACGAACCCGTCGTCGCCCGGCTCGTCGGGCGCGACGCCGCCGTCCGCTGCGGGGGGGCCGGTCCCGGACGCCTCGGCCGCGGACGCCTCGGCCCCCGTCGAGCCGACCTCGCCGAGCCGCTCCTCCAGTCGGATCACGGGATAGAGGTCGTCCTCGTGGCGGACGATCTCGTCGCCGTGGACCTCCTCCACGTCGTCCGCGCGGGCGACCTCGGCGATCGACTTGATCGGGATGCCGTACTCCGTCCCGCCCACGTCGACGAACATCACCTTCACGATGGCGACGGTGACCGGGAGCCGGAACCGGACCGTGGTCCCCTCGCCGGGCTCGCTCTCGACGGAGACGGACCCGTCGAGGTCGCGGGCGGTCGTCCGGACCACGTCCATCCCGACCCCGCGCCCGGAGACGTCGGTCACCTCCTCCGCGGTGGAGAGGCCGGGGTGGAAAACGAGGTCGTACGCCTCGTCGTCCTCCATCGCCTCGACCGCCTCGCGGCTCCTGACGCCCTCGTCGACCGCCTTCTCGCGGAGCCGGTCGGGATCGAGCCCGCCGCCGTCGTCCGCGACCTCGATGATCACGTGGTCGCGCTCGCGCTCGGCGGTGAGCCTGACGTGCCCGGTCGGGTCCTTGCCGGCGGCCTCGCGCTCCTCGGGCGACTCGATCCCGTGGTCGACCGCGTTCCGCAGGACGTGCACGAGCGGGTCGCGCATCTCCGTCAGGATCGTCCGGTCGAGCTCGACGTCGTCGCCCTCGATCTCGAAGTCGATCCGCTTGTCGAGGTCCCGCGAGATGTCGCGGACGAGCCGCGGGAAGGAGTCGGACACCTGCGAGAACGGGATGAGCCGCATGTCCATCGCCGTGTCCTGCAGGCTGGACGCGAGCTTGTCGAGCTCGTCTAACGTGTCCGACTCGGCGTCGGCCGCCTCCAGCTCGCGCCGGAGCTTGATCCGGCTCGTCACCAGCTGCTCGACGAGCCCGTACAGCTCGTCGACCTGGTCGACGTCGACCCGGATGGACTTGATCTCGTCGCGGTCGGCCTTCCCGGACGAGGAGTCGGACCCGCCGTCGTCCGGATCGGTTTCGGCTTCGCCGTCGTCGTCCGGATCGGTTTCGACTTCGCCGTCGTCTGAATCGACGGTGACCTCGCCGTCGTCCGATTCCGGCGCCTCGGCCGATTCGTCCTCCGGAGACGTCGCTTCCGGTTCGCCGTCCGGGGAGGTCGCCTCCGGATCGGCCGGCTCCCACTCGTCGTCAGCCGTGCCGTCGACCGCGCCGTCGCGGTCGGCCGCGCCGTCACCGTCGACGAGGGCCGTCGCGATCGACTCGACCTGCGTCAGCGCGCCGAGCCCCTCCGCGACCACGTCGGGGTCGGCGTCGGCGACGAAGGCGTCGAACCCCTCGTCGTACTCGCCGTCTTCCAGCGCGTCCGGGCCCGGCTCGGTGACGTGACCGTCGAACTGGTCGTCGAGCGCCTGCAGGACGAGCGCGGCGTCGACCCCGGCCATCGCCGTCTCGCCGACCGTCACGTCCGCGTACACGACGGGGCCGTCGAGCGCCGCGACCCCTGCGGGGAGTTCGGGGACGGAAATATCGGTGTCGTCGCCGTCGACGGCGTCGTCCGGGTCGGTCGCGTCGCCGTCCTCGCCGCCGTCGGCGTCCGCGACCGACCCGCCGCTCGCCGAGCCGTCGCCCTCCGCGTCTCCCGCGTCGCCCGCGTCGCCGCCGACGGTCCCGTGCTCCTCCATCTCGCGGAGTCGGCCCTCCAGGTCGGCGGGATCGGTCGCCACCTCGCCGTCGTCGGCGATCTCGGCGACCATCGCCTCGACGGTGTCGACGCCCTCGAACAGCAGGTCCATCAGCTCGGGCGTCACCTCCCGATCGCCCTGCCGGACCGCGTCGAGTAAGTCCTCCAGAGCGTGTCCGAAGTCGGAGACGTCGTCGTATCCCATCGCCGCGGCGTTCCCCTTCAGCGTGTGTGCGACGCGGAACACGTCGTCCATCGCCTCGGCGTCCTCGGGGTCGGCCTCCAGGGCGAGCAGGGCGTTGTTGAGGTCCGTGATGCCGTCCTCCGCCTCGGCGACGAACGCGGCGCGGTGGGAGTCCATCAGGCCTCACCTCCCACGATCGCGCCGGCGACGTCGTCGAGGTCGCACACCTCGTCGACCCCGCCGGTCTCGACCGCGCGCTTCGGCATCCCGTAGATGACGCAGGTGTCCTCGCTCTGCGCGATCGTCCGCGCGCCGGCGTCGGCCATCGCCCGGATCCCCTCCGCGGCGTCCGACCCCATCCCGGTCAACACGACGCCGACGAGCGGGTCGTCGACGACCGCGGCCGCCGAGCGCATCGTCACGTCGGCGGCCGGGGTGACCGACTTGGAGTCGTCCTCGTCGAGCTTGACGCGGAGCCGCCCCGCGCGGTAGCTGTCGATACGGGTGTGGCTCCCGCCGCGGGCGACGACCGCCTCGCCGGCGCCGATCCGCGCGCCGTCGCTCGCCTCGCGCACGTCGTACGCCGAGGCGGCGTCGAGGCGGTCGGCGAACCGCGAGGTGAACGCCTCCGGCATGTGTTGAACGACCACGACCCGGCAGTCCGCCATCGGCAGCGCCGACATGACGCGCTCGACCGCGTTCGGGCCGCCGGTCGACGCGCCGATCACGACCGTCAGCGGCCCGTCGACGTCGACCGCCTCGCCGTCGCTCGAAGCGGCCGAGCCGGTCGCGCCGGCGGAGCCGCGCGAGCCGCTCGCGTCGGTCGCGTCGTCGCGCTCGCGTCGGTCGCGGGTCGCCGCGTCGAGGTCGGCGCCCGCGACCGACCGGACCGCCTCGACGAGCCGATCGGACTCCCGGGAGACGCCGGTGGACACCTCGCCGCCCGGCTTCGAGAAGAAGTCGACCGCGCCGCGCTCCAGCGCCTCGAAGGTCACCGCCGCGCCCTCGGCGGTGTGCGCGGACAGCATGAGGACGGGCGTCGGCGTCTCGGCCATCAGCCGCTCGACGGCCTCCAACCCGTCCATCCCGGGCATCTCGACGTCCATCGTCACGGCGTCCGGACGCGTCTCGGCGACCACCGACAGCGCCTCCGCGCCGTCGCCGGCCTCGCCCACCACCGCCACGCCGGCGTCCGTCAGGAGGTCGGCGATCAGGCCCCGCATGAACGGCGAGTCGTCGACGACGACCACCCGCACCGGGTCGTCGCGACCCCCCCGCCGATCCGTCGTCCCACTCATACACGAAGGCGGACTCAGAATCGGCATAAACCCACGGACCCAGGAATCACCCCTGATAATTCAGGGGACACGGTTATTGGACCCGTCGCCGCAGGTCCGCCCATGGCAGCCACCGAGACGGAGGCCGAGCCCACGAAGGTGTTGGAGTTCGGACTGGGCGACGGGACGTACTGTCTGGACATCGGCGTCATCGACGAGATCGTCGACGCGGGCGAGCTCACGCGCATCCCGAACTCCCCGGCCCACGTCGAGGGCGTCATGGACCTGCGCGGCCGGACGACGACGATCGTCGACCCGAAGACGCTCTTCGACATCGCGGAGGAGGGCCCCCGCGAGCGCATCGTCGTGTTCGACGACGACGAGATCGACGAGGGCGGCACCGTCGGCTGGATGGTCGACGAGGTGTTCCAGGTCCGCGACGTCGCGCCCGAGGACGTCGACCGGGGGACGACCGTCGACGACGAGGGGATCCGCGGGATCGTCAAGTCCGACGACCGCTTCGTCGTCTGGGTCTCGCCCGACGTGGAGGACTTCGACGTCGGCGAGGCGATCTCCGAGGACGCCGAGGCCTGACGCGGGGGCTCGGCGCGGATCCGCGGACCCGCGGACGCGACGGGGATCCCCCGCCGACCGTTCTCACCCCTGAGAAACGGGAGCCAACCCTTATGCGCCGACCGGCGAGTGCCTTCGTATGCGCGCCACAAGCGGCGTTCCCGGGTTCGACGACCTCGTCGGCGGCGGCTTCCCGGAGAACCGCCTGTACGTTGTCAGCGGCCCTCCCGGCAGCGGCAAAACGACGTTTTGCTCGCAGTTCGCCGCGCAGGGCGCCCGCAACGGCGAAGACGTGTTGTACATCAGCATGCACGAGACCAAGGAGGGGATCCGCCGCGACATGGGCGGGTACGACTTCGGGTTCGACCGGGCCCTCGACACGGACCGGGTCACCTTCCTCGATTCGTTCTCCTCGGACGGCCGCCGGTTCTTCGGCCTCCCGGGCGAGCGCCGGGACCACTCCGGGGTGACGAACCGGCTCACCGGCTTCATCAACTCCCGCGACATCGACCGCGTCGTCTTCGACTCCACCATGCTGTTGCGGTTCCTCCTCGACGACGACGAGGACACGATGGTCCAGCTGCTCTCCTCGCTGAAGCGGACGGACGCGACGACGCTGCTCATCTCCGAGATGACCGACCCGAGCGCCTACTCGGAGGAGCACTACCTCGCGCACGGCGTCGTCTTCATGCACAACTACCTCGAAGACGAGGGGATGCAGCGCGGGATCCAGGTGCTGAAGATGCGCGGGACCGACGTCGACACCGACATCCGCGACATCGAGTTCACGGACGGCGGGCTCCGCGTCGGCTCGGCCGCGACGGTGACCCACTGATGTACGACCGGACCTTCGGCACGGAGTGGGACGACCTCACCCGCGAGGAGGCCGTCCGGCGGGCGTTCGCCCTCGGCGTCGCCGAGGGCGTCGGGGACCGGCGCCCGGCCGAACTCGACCGCGTGATGGAGGCGTTCCCGAGCGCGTACGACCGCAGCCTCGTCGAGCTCGCGTACGACGAGGGCCGGACCAAGGCGCTCGCCGCCGCCGACGAGGCGGACGACCCGACCGAGGTGTGGGAGGCGCTCGTCGACGGGGACGGCGCGCCGCGCGAGCCGCCGGTCCGGGCCGCGCTCCCCGGAGCGATAACGGATCTGACACTGACGCGACCGCCCCGAGAGGGCCCCCCGTCGTCGCTCGATCTCCCGTCGATGCTGCGGAAGTGATCCCTCGGAAGGGTTTTACGCGATACCCTCTCAACCCAGACACATGACCGTGCTTCCCGGCGCTGTCCGCGACGCCGACAGCGTGCTCGTCAGCGGCCCCCCGATGAGCGGGAAGTACGACCTGTTCAACCGGATGCTCGCGGAGTGGTCCGACGAGCCGGTCGTCATCTCGACCGGCCGCACCGCGGAGAAGGTCCGCGACGACTACGAGACGATCACCGGGCGGGACGGCGACGACGTGACCGTCGTCGACTGCGTCACCCACGAGCAGGGCGACAAGCGCGAGGACACGCCGACGACGAAGTACGTCGCCAGCGCCGGGAACCTCACCGATATCGGGATCAAGTTCACCGACGTCGTCGAGTCGTCGGCCGGCCGCGACCGCGCGGTCGGCGTCTACTCGCTCTCTCAGCTGCTGATGTACTGGGACCCCGAGCGCATCTACCGGTTCACCCGCGTCATGACCTCGCAGACCTCCGGCGAGGGGTGGCCCTTCGTCGGCGTCGTCGGGTCGACGGCGCACGACGAGCAGGTGGTCCACACGCTCCACGAGCCGTTCGAGGTCGTCGTCGAGACGCGCGTGGAGGGCGACGACCGCGAGTTCCGCGTCCGCGGACGGGTGGGCGGCCCCTCCGACTGGACCGGGTTCTAACCGGAAGCCTGGGCGACGCGTCCCCTCACCCGATCAGCTCGAACTGCGCCGAGAGCGGCGGGGCGTCGACGATCCCCCAGTAGACGAACCGATAGGTCCCGGGACCGAGCGGCGGGCAGACGGCCAGGTCGAGGTCGGGGACCGCCGACGCGATCGCCGTCTCTTCGAGGTCGATCGACCAGCTGTACGCGCCGGTCGAGTCGAACGTCTCCTCGGACCGGGGGAGTTCGACGGCCTCGCCGGTCGTCGAGCCGCGGACGTCGAGCCACCCCTCGGCGGTCTCGCGCTGTAGCGAGTAGGCGTGCCGCCCGAGGGCGGTCGCGGGCTCGTCGCCCGTGTTCCGCAACACGAGCCGGATCGGCTGGCCGTACGTCTCCGAGTTCCCCTCAGAGGAGAGCTCGACCGTCGTCCCGCCGACCTCGACGAGGGTCCCCGCGACCTCGCCCTCGAACGGCTGCGCGAGCCGGACGAACCCCTCGTCCTCGCAGGACAGCGTCTCCGGGATCCCCGCCGGTCCCTGGGGCCCGTCGCCGGCGGCGAAGTCGAGGCAGCCGGCGACGCCGGCCGCTCCCGCGGCCGCCAGCGTCGCCCCGGTCCGCGCCAACAGGTCGCGTCGCGTGCGCTCCATACGAGCGATACGGGCGGGACGGGTTTCAAGGACACGCGTTCGGACCGGCCCTCTCTCGTCCCTCCCCGACGCCCCCTCCCGCCCCGCGTTCGGAACCGCTTTCCCGTCGGCCGGCGCATGGCCGCCCATGGAGCTGTTCGGATCCAGCGGCATCCGCGGGGTCGCGCTGCGGTACCTCACGCCGGAGCTCGTCCTCGACATCGCGAAGGCGGCCGGTTCGGTGTGGGACGCCGACCGGGTCGCCGTCGCCCGGGACACCCGCACCACCGGCGAGCTGTTCGCCAACGCCGCCGCGAGCGGGCTGGCCGCCGTCGGCTGCGACGTCGACCGGCTCGGGGTCGTGCCGACGCCCGCGGTCGGCAGCTACTGCGAGTCGGCCGGGGTCCCCGCGGTGCTCGTCACCGCCTCGCACAACCCCCCGGAGTTCAACGGGATCAAGCTCGTCGGCGACGACGGCGTCGAGCTCTCGGTCGACGTCTTAGAGCGCGTCGAGCGCCGCGTCCTCGACGACGAGTACGACCTCGCCGACTGGCGGGCCGCCGGCGCGACGACCGCCGTCGAGGGCGCGGTCGACGACTACGTGAACCAGCTGCTCGACGCGGTCGACCGCGAGGCGATCGCCGACGCCGACCTGACGGTCGCGGTCGACCCCGGTCACGGGGCGGCGTCGGTGTCGTCGCCGCGGATCTACCGCGAGCTGGGCTGCGAGGTGCTGACGGTGAACGCGACGCCGGACGGTCACTTCCCCGGCCGCGACTCGGAGCCGGTCCCGGGGAACCTCGGGTCGCTCTCGCGGCTCGTCGCGACCAGCGACGCCGACGTGGGGATCGCCCACGACGGCGACGCGGACCGCGCGGTCTTCGTCGACGAGGAGGGGGGGTTCGTCGACGGCGACACCTCCTTCGCGGCGATGGCCGACGCCTGTCTGGAGCCCGGCGACGCCGTCGTCAGCGCGGTGAACGTCTCCCAGCGGCTCGTCGACGTCTGCGACGCGAACGACGCCGCCCTCGAACTCACGCCCATCGGCGCGACGAACATCATCACCCGGACGCGCGAGCTCCACGAGGAGGGGGTCAACGTCCCCGTCGCCGGCGAGGGGAACGGCGGGGTGTTCTTCCCGCCGTACCGGCTCTCGCGCGACGGCGCGTACATCGGCGCGCGCTTCCTCGAACTGCTCGCGGACGCCGGCGACCCGGTCGGCGACGTGGTCGCGCCGTACGCCGACTACCACTTCGTGCGGCGGAACGTCGAGTACGACGACGACGCCGAGCGCGACGACATGCTCTCGGCGGCGCGGGCGTACGTGGAGACGGCGGACGCCGAGCCGAACACCACCGACGGCTACCGCCTCGACTACGGCGACGCGTGGGTCCTCGTGCGCCCCTCCGGGACGGAGCCGAAGATCCGGATCTACGCCGAGTCCGCCGACGCCGACCGCGCCGAGCAGCTCGCGACCGACATGCTGGTGGCCGTCGAGAGCGGGCGGTAGCCGAGACCGGAAACGGCGCGCAGCGAACGCGGTGAGCGACGTATCGGGAGCGCGACGCGACCGACACTCGGTGAGCGACGCGACTATCGCGACCCCCGCGAAGCGACATGACACGAGATCGGTAGCTACCGGTAGTAATATATTAACTCGTTCTATAGTAACAATCGACATGACCGCGAAGCAGTCCGACGTCGCATCGCACGCCGACCGACGGAGTCCGACCGCACCGACCGACCTCGTGCGGACGATGGAGAGCGAAACGGAGACGATCACCGGCGCGGTCGCCGCCGGCGAGGTGACGTTGGAGGACCTCGACCGGTTCGTCCGGCGCGTCGAGCGCGGCGAGGTCGACTGCCGTGAGGGGACCGACGCCGTCGTCCGGATCGTGCGGTCGCTGTTGAGCGAGCAGCGCCCGAGCTGGGAGGAGATGGCGGAGGCGGGGCAGGCGACGGGCGCCTGACCCGAGCTCGACGTAGCCCGCTATCTGCGGTCTCTCGGATCGCTCGTCCGCCTTTTCCCTTTCTCGGCTCGGCTTCCCTCGTCCGTTCGCCCGGACCGGTTCGCCCGCCGCGGCCCGCTCGCTACCGGTCGAGCGCCGCGAGCGCCTCGGCCGCCTCGCGGGCCGCCTGCAGGCGGTCGCGCGCCCGTCGGGGGTCGTCCGTCTCCTCGGCCGCGGCGGCGAACCGGTGCAGGGTGCGCGTCAGGGACGCCCGCGCGTCGGCGACGCTCCCCGACCCGCCGTTCGCCGGCGCCGCGGTCCCGTCCGCGGACCCGCCCGCGGCCGGGGCCGATTCGGTCGCGGGCGACTCGGGGGGAGCGGTCGGCGGATCCGGCCTCTCGGCGGGCGACTCCCGACCTGCAGGATCCGGTCGCGGGTCGGTCCCCCCGGGGCGGGTCGCTCCGTTTTCCCCGACCGGCGGGGACTCCTCGCCGGCTGCCGAAGGCGACTCCCCGTCGGCCTCCGACGCCGGCGACTGCCCGGCGGCGGCCGATCCGGCGTCCGCGGCGTCTTCGGCGTCGACCGTGTGGCAGGTCGGACAGAACTCCTGTCCGTCCTTCCGGAAGATGGGGTCGCCGCAGTCGTCGCAGTGGCGGTTCGTCATCGTCGCCCCCTGCAAGAGCAGTTCCGACATCCGCTGGGTGTGCGCGCGCTCCTCCTCGTCGTCCGCGAACTTCTCGCGGAGCTTCTCGCGTTCGGCCTCCTTGTCGAACCCGTCGCTCATGCGTGGACGCACGTCGTTGACGAGCAAAAGTCCGTGGGCTCGGGACGACCGCGGTCGGCGGGGCGCGGTCCCGCCGCGAGGCCGACTACTCCTCGGTGATCGTGCGGTCGTCGGGGTCGAGCTCGCCGCGGTGGATCTTCGAGCCGTCCTGCGCGACCTGCCGGCCGAGCACCGCGCACTTCACGCGCATCGGGGAGATGTCGACGCCGAGCATCTCCGTGACGTCGTCGGTGTCCATCTCGTGGAGCTCCGCGACCGCCATCCCGTGGAGCCGCTCCGAGAGCATGCTCGCGGAGGCCATCGAGATGGCGCAGCCGTCGCCCGTAAAGCGCACCGCCTCGATCGTCTCGCCCGCCTCGTCGAGGTCGACGTCCATCCGGATCGTGTCGCCGCAGGAGGGGTTCTCGCCGACGTGCGTGAAGTCCGGCTCCTCGAGCTCCCCGTAGTTGCGCGGGTTCTTGTAGTGGTCGAGGATCTGCTGCCGGTACATGTCCGAGCCCAGTCCCATATCGGTCACAGGTAGGCCGGTGCGGGTCAAAAGGGTTCCGTCGCCCCCGACGAGCGGCTACTCCTCGCCGGCGGACGACGCCGACACGTCCGGGGGGACGCCCGTCGCCGCGCGGGCGGTCCGGGGGTCGCCGTCGCCGAGGAGTCCGCGGAGTCGTTCGAGGACGCGCCCGTACTGACCCCGCTCCGAGCGCTTGGCGAAGTACGCGTCCGCGCCGGCGTCGAGCGCCGCGGCCTCGGTCTCCGCCTCGCGGCAGGTGGTGTGGAACACGACGGGCACCTCGACGCCCCGCCCCCGGATCCGGTCGACCAGTTCGACCCCGGAGCCGTCGGGGAGGCGGTGTTCGGTCACGACGCAGTCGGCCTCGTCGACCGCGTCGAGCGCCGCCGCCGTCCCGTCGACCGACCGGACCGCGATCCCGTCGGCGAACCGGTCCACGAACACCGAGAACAGCTCCGCGGAGCGCGGGTCCGGCTCGACGTGGAGCAGCGCGGTGGCGTCGGCATCGGTGACGCGATCGGCGGCGGTGTCGTCGGTGGCGTCGTCGGCGTCGTCGGCATCGGAATCGGCGGTGTCAGTGGTGGCGTCGTCGGACGTGGTGCGCGTCGTGTGGTCGGTCATGATCGGGTGGTCGCGGCGGCGAGATCTCGACGGATCGGAGAACGGTACCGGGAGTCCGCGTCCTGGCTTACACCCTCGATCGCCGGGGTGATAACGGTTGTGCGACGGGCGTTCTCACGGCCGTAGGAGCCTGTTAGCACGGATCACGCCGTCACGAGAAAACGCCGGTTCTCGGGGCGGCGACGGTCGGTCGAACCCGGACGGAGTCGGCGCGGCGGACCGTCCAGGGTCCGATCGGGTGATTACTCGGTGATATCTCGATACGGACGATAACGGGGAGGGGGAGGGGAGAGCGGAGAACGCGAGGAGAGCGGGAAACGCTGGGAGAGCGCGAACGCGACGATGGTGCGACGGGTCGGGGACCCGGACGGCCGGTGATCTCAGGCGAACAGGTCCCGCGCCTCGCCGACGGCCTCGACGAGGGCGTCGACCTCCTCGACGGTGTTGTAGAGGTAGAAGGAGGCGCGCGCGGAGGCGGAGACGCCCATCTCGTCGTGGAGCGGCTGCGTGCAGTGGTCGCCGGCGCGGATCGCGATCCCGTAGTCGTTGAGGATGCTGGAGAGGTCGTGCGCGTGGACGCCCTCGACGTTGAACGCGACGAGCCCGCCGCGGTCGTCGCCGGGCGGCCCGTAGATCTCCACGCCGCCGAGGGCCGACAGCTCGTCGTAGGCGTACTCGGCGAGCAGGTCCTCGTGGGCCTCGACCCGGTCCATCCCGATCTCCTCCAGGTACTCGATCGCGGCCGCGAAGGCGATCCCCTGCGCGATCGAGGGCGTGCCGGCCTCGAACTTCCACGGGAGGTCCTCCCACGTGGAGTCCTCGAAGGAGACGCGCCGGATCATGTCGCCGCCGTAGAGGTACGGCTGCATCTCCTCCAGCAGCTCTTCCCGGCCGTACAGCGCGCCGATCCCGGTCGGGCCGCACATCTTGTGCGCCGAGAAGGCGAAGAAGTCGACGCCGAGCTCTTTCACGTCGACCGGGCGGTTCGGCACCGACTGCGCGCCGTCGGCGAAGATCAGCGCGTCGCGGTCGTGCGCGAGGTCGGTCAGCTCACCGATCGGGTTGATCGTCCCGAGCGTGTTCGAGACGTGGACGACCGACACCATCTCCGTGTCGTCGTCGATGAGCTCGGCGGCGTCGTCCATGTCGAGCCGCCCCTCGTCGGTCACGTCGATGAACCGCACGTCGGCGCCGGTCCGCTTGCCGATCTGCTGCCACGTGACCAGCGAGGCGTGGTGTTCCATCTCGGTGAGGACGACGTTGTCGCCCGGACCGAGCTCTTCGAGCCCCCACGCGTACGCGACGAGGTTCATCGCCTCGGTCGTGTTCTTCGTGAAGACGATCTCCTCGCGGCCCGACGCGCCGACGAAGTCGGCGACGGCGTCGTGGGCCTCCTCGTAGGCGACGGACGCCTCCTGGCTCAGCTGATGGATCCCGCGGTGGACGTTGGCGTTGTAGCTCCGGTAGTAGTCCGAGATGGCGTCGACGACCGGGTCCGGCGTGTGCGATGTCGCCGCGTTGTCGAGGTAGACGAGCGGCGTGTCGTCGCCCGGCCCCTCGCCGGGCGACTCCGGATCGCCGCCGACCTTCCGGTCGAGGACGGGGAAATCGGCCCGGAGCGCTTCCACGTCGAACGGGTACTGCTCCTGAACTCCCATTACCTCGATTTGGGCCCCGAGCACTAACACGTCTTCGGTTCGGTAGGTGTTGCGGATAGCTGGGAGGGATATCGAGGTCGCCGCTCTATCGCTGCCGATAATGCGGCCGCCATCGCCGACGCGTTCGTCGAGGGACGGTGCGTGAACGGTGACTTCGACGCGAACACCGCCACAGCCCCAGCCGCTCGGTTATAAATGATTGAAACCAAATCGACGGGGAACACCTCCAAAGCCCCAGCCGCGAGGACTCGCGCGGCTTGCTGCGCGCTTCGGTCGCTCGCTACGCTCGCTCCCTGTAGTGCTTACTGCGCCGTGCTTCGTCCTCGCGGCTGCCCCTTTGAGTCCCACCCGACCGCACCGCAACCGCACCTCACACCTCCCCAGCCTCGCGGTTCGCGCTCTCCGAGCGCTCACCGCGTCCCTCGCGCGGTGCTCCTCGCGGGCCGATGGCCCGCTCGGAGGCACGCGCCGCCGCAGATCTATATATAAATACCCGCACTCACTCCGACTCCTCGATCGCCTGCGCGGCGGCGAGCACCTCGTCGTGGAGGGTCCCGTTCGAGGCGACGAGCCCGGTCGAGTCGTGTCGCCAGCGGTCGCCGTCGAGGTCGGTGACCTGCCCGCCGGCCTGTCGGATCATGAAGACGCCGGCGACGGAGTCCCAGGGGTTCGCCCGCAGGTTCGAGACGACGCCTTCGAGGCCCCCCGCGGCGACGGTGGGGAGCACGACCTGTGCGGCGCCGAACCGCCGCATGTCGGCGAACCGCCGGACGATCGCCTCGCAGGCGTTGGCGTACTCGTCGCGGGCGTCGTGGTCCCACCACAGCGTCGGGTCGACGGCGGCCCGACGCGGGTCGGCGACGTCGCTGACGGCGATCGGCTCGCCGTTCCGGAACGCCCCGTCGCCGTCGGCGGTGTACACGTCGCCGAGCGCGGGACAGGCGGTGGCGGCCGCGACCGGCTCGCCGTCGACGACCGCCGCGACCGCGGTGCCCCACACGCGGATCTCGCGGACGTAGTTGTGCGTCCCGTCGATCGGGTCGATCACCCACGCCGCGCCCTCCTCGGGCACGGTCTTGCGCTCGTCGCTCTCCTCGCCGACGATCGCGTCCTCCGGGAACGTCTCCCGGATCGACTCGATCACGGTTCGCTGGGCGGCGCGGTCGGCCGCCGTCACCACGTCGTCCTCTCCCTTGGTCTCGACCGCGATGTCGTCCCGGAAGCGGTCGTGCGCCACGCGGCCCCCCGCTCGCGCCGCGCGCTCGGCCACGGCCGCCCGCTCGTCTGCGTCGGTCATGGACGCCTTCCGGGACCCTGCCGCGTATAAACGTCGATCCGCGCCCCTCCGCGCCGGCGACTCCAGCTGGCGCGTGATTATTAACTCAATTCCGAATCCGAGTATACTTAAGTGCGACGAGGCCGAGCGTTCGGATATGGAACCACAGGAAGCGGTTCGCCAGCTCGAGTACGCCATCGACGCCTCCCTCGACCAGACCGGACAGCGCGCCGCCGCCGGCTACCGCCCGACGTTCGAGCGCGTCGCCGAACGCGCCGACGGCTCGGCCGTCTACGCGCTCGCCTGCGACCTCACCGACGAGGTCGTCTCCGGACAGTGTCCCAGCCCGGCCGAGGCGGACGCCACCGCGGACCGCGTGCTCGACGACCGGGCGTACACCGACGGCGGCGAGTAGCCGGAGCGCCGCCGAGAGCGAGGACGACGACCCGCCTTCCCTACGGCCCGATCCGTCTCTTCCGTAATCCGACCCGCCTTCCTCACAGCTCAACCAGCCTTCCTCACAGCTCGACCCGCGCTCCGACGTCGGGCGCGCTCGCGTCGTACCCGTCGGCCCGGAGGTCCTCGGCGAACGCCTCGCACCGGTCGCCGTGGTTCGCCAGCACCCGCGCGCCGCGGTACGAGTCCAGGAACGACTCCAGCCCCTCGCGGTCGGCGTGCGCGGAGAAGTCGTACGACTCCACCCGGGCACTGACGGGGCGGACCCGACCGTTCAGCTCCAGTCGCCCGCGGTCCTGTAGCTCTCGGCCCGGCGTCCCCTCGACCTGATACCCAGTCAGCGTCACGAGGTTCGTCGGGCTCCCGCGGATCGCCGGGAGGTACGAGCGGACCGGACCGCCCGCGAGCATCCCCGAGGTGGTGATTATCAGTTCGTTGTCGGCGGCGATCCGCTCGCGCTGGCCGTCGCGGCCGGTGACGAACCGCGCGGCGCCCGCCGCCCGGCGGAGCGCCTCGGGGTCGGACAGGAACTCGGGGTACCGACGGACCAGCCGCGTCACTTCGGTCCCCATCCCGTCGACGTATGGCGTGAGGTCGTTCGCCTCGGCGACGAGCATCATCTCCTGGGTCCGCCCGATGGCGAACGCGGGCGCGACGACGGTGCCGCCCTCCCAGATCGTCGTCCGCACGCTCTCGGCCCAGCGCTTCGCCACCGCGCGGCGGTTCCCGTGGGTCACGTCCGCGTACGTCGACTCGCAGATCACGGCGTCGGCGTCGGGCCGCGCCGTCGTCCCGGACACGAGCCGCTGGTCGTCGGTGTGGAAGTCGCCGGTGTACAGCAGTCGGGTCCGGCCGTCGTCCACGAGCACATGCGCCGACCCCGGGATGTGGCCCGCGTCGAACAGCGTCACCTCGTAGTCGGTCCCGCCGGCCTCGACGACGAACGGCTCCCCGTACGCGTGCCGCTCCTCGACCTCGCCGAGCCGCGCGACGTGCTCCTCGGAGAAGGGACAGAGCGGGCTGTTGCCGTGCAGCTTGAGCGTGTCGCGCGCGAGCGTTCGCGTCAGGTCCGCGGTGGGCGGGGTCCAGTGGACCGCGGGCCGGCGGTCGCCCTTCAGCAGCGCCGGCACCGCGCCCGCGTGGTCGAGGTGGCCGTGCGAGACGACGACCGCGTCGGGCTCGGGATCGCGGACCGGATACTGCGGCGGTTCCGCGGTCAACAGCCCGTAGTCGAGGAGCAGCGCGTCGTCGACGAGGACCGCGCTCCGACCGACCTCGCGGGCGCCGCCGAGGAACTCGACCTCCATTGCGGATCCGTAGTCGCCCGCGGCGTTAGTGCTCGTCGGTCCCGATTCGGGCGACCTCGGAGAAACCCGCGCGTCGCGCTCCCGGCTCAGTCGAGCCGCTCCGCGGCGTCCCGCTCGACGAGCGGGGCCGCGTTCTCGGCGGGGAGGGTCACGACGTCCTCCCTCGCGAGGTCGTACTCCCGCTCGTCGACGCCGAGGATGGCGCCGACGTCGCGCGTGATCCGGACGGTTTCGCGGCCGTCGACGGCGGAGCCGGTCCCGGCGTCACCCTCGGCGGGCGCCTCCGCCGCGCCGTCGCGGGAGCCGGTCTCGTTCGCGTCCCCGGGGGAATCGCCGTCGCTCGCGCCTCCCGAGTCGTCGACCCCGGGGGCGCCCGGCGGCGCGGGGTCCGGCGGGACCGCGGTCGGGCCGCCGTCGGTGGTCGCCCCCTCACCGGGGGCGTCGCTCGGTCCGCGGTCCGGGGCGTCGGTCGGCGGGGGCGAATCCGGCGCCGCCCCCGCCTCGTCTGCGGGCGCGTCGAGCGCGTCCGCGACTTCGTCGTCCGCGCCGCCCATGGCGCCGGCGAGCGCGTCGGGGACCTCGCCGTCCTCCGCCGGCCGTCCGTCCCCCGCGGCCTCGTCGGACGCGAGCGCCGGATCGGGTTCGGAGGTCGAATCGGGTTCGGAGGTCGAATCGGGTTCGGAAGTCGAATCGGGATCGGGCGTCGGGTCGGTCGCGGGCGTCGAGTCGGATCCGGACGCCGGATCGGACCCGGACTCGTCCGTCGACACCTCGCCGGAGAGCACGTCGAGCACGCTCGATTTGTTCGCCTTGATCCGGTCGACGAGGTCGTCGAACAGCCGTCGCTCCTCGGTCGTCATGCCGTCCGCGTCGACCGACATGTCGGCGGCCGCGAACGAGGCGAGCTTGACGACCTTGCCGACGCGGCGCTCGTACAGCGCCTCGGCGACCTCCTCGGCCGTCTCGACCTCGTCGGAGAGGCGGCGGACGTCGTCGTCGGAGAAGGGGTTGTCGACCTGCTCGGCGCGGCGGTCGCGGGCCGCGCGCAGGTCGGCGACGTAGGCGGCCACGTCGTCGTAGAAGGAGTCCCGCAGGTGCTGGAGGCTGTCCTTGCGGCGTTCCTTCGCCTGCGCCGATCTGAGCTCGTCGAGGTTCATCGTTCGGGTGCCTTCCGCGCCTCGCCGCGGGCCATGAGGAAGACCCCGGCGAACTCGGGCACGGTGTTTCTACCGGGTTCAACTCTGACGCGCTCGCCGTTTAATTCTACCGTCCGATCGAGGTCGGTCTCGATCCGGATCTCCCGCCCGACGAACCGGTCGGGCACCGCGTCTCGCAGCGGGTCGAAGCCGGCGAGGTCGTCGCGCGCGATCGGCGTGACGACGAGCCCGGACCCGCCGTGGAGCGTCCCCGGGAGTCGGATGAGCCGCCGCGTGTCGGTCGTGACGGGCTCGTCGATCGGGGCGGTGTCGGTCGCGGTCACGCGCGAGGCGAGCGCGGAGACGAGCCGGCGCACGCCCGGCCCCCCGGCCTCGACGTTGCCCTCGCGGACGGCGGCCGGGTTGCGCTCGAACGCGCCGAGGATCGTCTCCGCGCGTCCCTCGCCGATCCCCTCCAGCTCCATCAGGCGCTCGCGGGCCGCCTCCTCGTCCATGTCGCGGAGGTCGTCGGCGTACTCGACGAGCGCCTCGTGGACGCGCGCGCCCCACCCGCCCTCGGTCCGGAGCACGCGCTTCGTCGTGCCGCGCTCGGAGACGGTGCGGATCAGCCCCTCCGTGTCGAGGTCGATCGCGCGGACGTAGTCGACGATCTCCCGGCGCGCCTCGCTGTCCAACTCCCGGACGCTCTCGTCGCGGACGTGGACGTGGTAGCCGCGCCCGCCCGAGAAGACGACGGTGAGGTCCTCGAAGGCGAAGTCGTCGTCGAGGAAGTCAAGCAGCCGCAGGAGGGCCTCCTTGCACTCGGCGAGCATCTCCGGGTACGGGGTCGCCTCCGGGTCCACGCCGGGGAGGTGGTCGGCGTCGAGGTCGAAGATCAGGTCCGCCGAGCGCCACCCCTTCTTCGACATCGTCGAGGCGCTGGGGTCGTCGTAGCGCGCGGCCGAGAAGTAGGCGTGCCGGGGCGCGTTGTCCGCGAAGAACGTGTCGACGTCGCCCAGGTCGAACAGCGACTGGTGGCGGACCATCGTCGTCCCGGAGCCGGGCGTCCACGGGATGTGGCCCCACTCGCGGAGGTTCGCGTCCGGCGGGAGCGACGGCGACGCGCGGCGGTAGTAGTCGCCGAACCGCCCCTTCAGGTACTCCCGCGTCCGGTCGTCCATCGTCTCACCGAGTACCGGCGGTCGACGTATCAACGTATCGTTCGCGGGCGAGTTCGGACCGACGGAACGGTGTCGACTTATAAATAAACGGGGCGGTGGCGCGTGCCGCCGAGCGCTCGCAGGGCGCGAGGTGCACGCGCGAGGGACGCGGCGACCGGAGCGAAGCGGAGGGAGCCGCGAGGTTGGGGAGGCGTGAGGTGCGGTCGCCGTGTCGGGCGGGACTCAAAGGGGCAGCCGGGAGGACGAAGACGGGCGACGCAAGCACCGCAGGGAGCGAGTGAAACGAGCGACTGAGGAGCGCAGCGAGCCCATCGAGTCCTCCCGGCTGGGGCTTTGGAAGTGTTCACCGCGGAGTCGTCGCTCACGTACAGCCGAGCGGCTGGGAGTCAGAGATGTTTCCCCGTCGATCCGCATCACGCCTCGTATACGTCGTCCGCGGCCACAACACTATCCCGACCCGAATCGTACCCGCGCCCATGCGCTCCGAAGACGAGATCCGCGAGCAGTACGAGTTCCTCCGCGAGCAGCTCGACGACGAGGAGATGAACCACCGGGGCGTCGAGCAGCTGTTCACCCACTACAAGCGCGCGCTCGGCTGGGTGCTGGAAGAGGAACACATGTGAGCGAGTCGCACGGCCCGAGACTCCCCCCGACCGACCCGTTTCGACCCGTAACGTGTGACCGATCGAACACCAATAGCGAAGGCTCGTTACCTTTATCAGTTTGAACCCTGTATCGACAGGTGACGCTTCGTCTGGAGGGCCGAAGCGTCAGCGGGGACCAATCGGCCGCCCGACGCGGCTTTTTTCCGCGTCGGGCGCGCCGGCTTTCTGCTCGCGATACCGCCTTTTCGCGAGCGACGCGACGGCCGATCACCGACACTCACCGACACTCGCGACACTCCCCGACAGTCGGGAGCGACCGCTCGGACGGGTCCCGTCGCTTTCCGCCGCTCCACGCCCCGTCACGAGCGACGCGTCCCGACGGCGACGTATCAGTTTTCGAGCGTTCGATCGGGGCGGCGGTTCGGGCCCGGATCCGCGCACCATAGTTGGCCTTCTGACAGATCCAAACCGTGCGGATCGAGTGACTCCGCGGGTCGAAGCGCGGATCGAGGTCCGTTATAACGGCATATTTATTTATTTAGAACGGGAATGTACGGTCAGTTGTATGTACGACCTTACGGGTTTTCAGCGTGACCTGCTCTACGTGATCGCCGGCCTGGACGAGCCCCACGGGCTCGCGATCAAAGACGAGCTCGAGGAGTACTACGAGAAGGAGATCCACCACGGCCGGCTCTACCCCAACCTCGACACGCTCGTCGAGAAGGGGCTCGTCGAGAAGGGTCAGCGCGACCGCCGCACGAACTACTACACGCTGACGCGCCGCGGTCGCCGCGAGATCGAGGCCCGGACCGAGTGGGAGACGCAGTACGTCGACCACTGACCGACCTCGCCGCTCGCCGCCCCGTTCGCTTCCCTCTTTTCCTCGTCTCTCCCGCCCCACTCGGTTTCTCCCCGCCCGCGACCGCGGTTGGAGCTATCTCCAACGACCGCGGGATCGCCTCGGATTTATTCGGCTCGCGTGCGACCCGTGGACATGGATCGCCACACGGCCACCCCCGAGGTCACCGAGCTCCCGGGCGACCGCGCGCGGGAGTGGGTCGACTACCACCACGAGTCGGCCGCGCCGAGCACGTACGTCTACGAGTTCGTCTGGGACCGCACCGCGCCCGCCGAGGGCCCGTTCTGCACCGACGTCGACGGCAACGTCCTCATGGACTTCACGAGCCACGTCGCCGCCGCGCCGCTCGGCTACAATAATCCGTTGATCATGGAGCCGCTCGCCGAGTTCGACCTCGTCGATCCGCTAAAGATCGCGGGCCAAGACTTCTACGTCGCCGGCGGCGACTCACCCGGCGACGGGGTCCCGGGGTCGTCCGGGCTGATGGAGCGGCTCACCGAGGTCACCGCCCACTACGACATGGACACCGTCTTCCTCTCGAACTCCGGGGCGGAGGCGGTCGAGAACGCGATCAAGATCGCGTACGACGACTCCGACGGCGCCAAACACGCGATCACGTTCGACGGGGCGTTCCACGGCCGGACCCTCGGCGCGCTCTCGCTCAACCGCTCCAAGTCCGTCTACCGCCGCGACTTCCCCGAGGTCAGCGGCGTCCACGACGCCCCGTTCTGCGAGGACCGGACCTGCACCCCCGAGAGCTGCTCGTGCGGCTTCTTCGCCGGCGGCGTCTCCCGGCTGCGCGAGAAGCTCGACCCCGAGCGCGGACACATCGACCCCGACGACGTGGCGTACCTCATCCTCGAACCGATCCAGGGCGAGGGCGGCTACCGGTTCCCCTCCGACGCGTTCACCGACGAGGTCGCCGCCCTCGTCGACGAGCACGACATCACGCTGATCGCCGACGAGATCCAGTCGGGCGTCGGCCGCACCGGCGAGCTGTGGGGCGCCGACCACTACGCGCTCGAACCCGACGTGATCGCCAGCGCGAAGGGGCTCCGCGTCGGCGCGACGGTCTCCCGCGAGGACGTGTTCCCCGAGGAGAAGAGCCGCCTCTCGTCGACGTGGGGCGCCGGCGATATCGTCGCCGCCGCGCAGGGGGCGCTCACGCTCGACGCGATCCGCGAGCACGACCTCATGGACAACGCCACCGTCCGGGGCCGACAGTTCAAGGAGACGATGCGCGACGCCGACCTGCCGGGCGTCGAGGACGTGCGCGGGAAGGGGCTCATGCTCGCGCTCGGGTTCGACACGAAGGAGCGCCGCGACGCGGCCCTGAAGGCGGCGTTCTCCCGGGGCCTGCTCACGCTGGCGGCCGGCCACGACGTGCTCCGGGTCCTCCCGCCGCTCGACGTCACCGAGCGCGAGATCGAGCTGGGCTGCGACCTGCTCGCGGACGCGATCGCGGACGTCGCCTGAGACGCCGCCATCGACGACGCCGCCTGAGACGACGACACCGCCCGAGCGGTCGCCGCCTCACCGGTCCGCGTACCACTCGGCGAACTTCTCCAACGCCCGACCCCGGTGTGACACCGCGTTCTTCCGGTCGGTGTCCATCTCGGCGAACGTCTCGCCGTCGTGTTCGAAGATCGGGTCGTAGCCGAAGCCGCCCTCCCCGCGCGGCGCGACGATCCGACCGGGCACGTACCCCTCGAACAGCTTGACCGGGAGCGCGTCGGCCTCGCCGCGCTGACCGGCTCCGTCCCCGTCGCCGTCTCCCCCCGGGCCCGCCGCCGCGGCCGCGTTCCGGTCACCTCGGTCGACCGGGTCCGGGCTCGCGGCGAAGCCGTCGCCGTCGCAGTAGCCGAGGGTGCAGCGGAACGCGGCCCGGCGGTCGTCGAGGTCGCTCGCGGTCTCGTGGACGCGCTCGATCCCCAGCGTCTCCTCGACGTACGAGGAGTACGGCCCCGGGAAGCCGTCGAGCCCCTCGACGAACAGCCCCGCGTCGTCGACGAGCACCGGCTCGCCGACGTGACGGTACGCCTCCCGAGCGCCGCGCGCGGCGATGGGTCCGAGTTCGGCCGCCTGGATCTCGGGGTAGTCGAAGTCGAGCCGCTCCACCGAGCCGTCCGGGAGGTAGCGCTCCGCCTCGCGCACCTTCCCGGGGTTCGTCGTCACGTATCTGAGCACGGATCCGGGTGGGGGCGGCCGGAACGAATAGCCGTCGGTCGCGCTCGCGCGCCGGTCGACGACGACCGCCGATCGCTCGGCGACACGCTTTTGTCAGTTCGTCTGACCGTATGCGACATGGCCCTCCCGACGTTCGAGAAGACGAAGCTGATCGGCCTCGTCGCGATCCTCTCGTTCGGACTCACGTCGCTGTTCGCCGTCCTCCTCCCGGAGGCGCTGTCGGCGCTGATACCCGCCACGTTCATCCTCGGCTTCTTCGTGCTCATCCCGCTGGTGCTGCTGCTCGGGGACGAGTTCCCGCTGGTCGAGTCCGCGGATCCCGACGGGGAGTCCGCGTCGTCGACCGCGGCGACCGAGGACCCGCTGGCGACGCTCCGGGAACGGTACGCGAGCGGCGAGATCGACGAGGCGGAGTTCGAGCGGCGGCTCGACCGACTGTTAGAGACCGAGGAACCGGACGACCGGACCGACGCCGGCGCCGCGGGCCGACGCGAGTCTCCGGGCCGACGCGAGTCTCCGGGCCGACGCGAGTCCGGGGAACGGCGCGAGCGCGAGCCGGAACCGGAGTAGCGGGCGGGGGACCGCGGCGTCGACGTCCGCCTCGGTCGTCGCCGACCCGCGAGGGACACCCTCTTATGAGTCGACCGTCAGGAACGGACGGACATGCTGATCGCCGGAACCGTCGTCGCCGACCCCGAGACCGTGATCGCCGACGGCGCCGTCGTCGTCGAGGGCGAGACGATCGCCGCGGTCGGCGAGGAGAGCACCCTCCGCGACCGCTACCCCGACCACGAGCGCCGCGCGTTCGACATCGTCGCGCCCGGCCTCGTCGGCGGCCACGTCCACTCGGTCCAGTCGCTCGGCCGGGGGATCGCCGACGACGACGCCCTCCTCGACTGGCTGTTCGACGCGGTGCTCCCGATGGAGGCCGCGATGGACGCCGAGGCGACCCGCGCCGCCGCCGAGCTCGGCTACCTCGAATGCCTCGAATCGGGGACGACCACCGTCGTCGACCACCTCTCGGTCAACCACGCGGCGCAGGCGTTCGAGGCCGCGGTCGACACCGGGATCCGCGCGCGGCTCGGGAAGGTGCTGATGGACCGGGACTCCCCCGAGGGGCTGCTGGAGGACACCGACGCCGCGCTCGCCGAGAGCGAGGCCCTAATCTCAGAGTACCACGGCGCCGCCGGCGGCCGGGTCCGGTACGCGGTCACGCCGCGGTTCGCCGTCACCTGCAGCGAGGCCTGCCTGCGGGGCTGTCGCGCGCTCGCCGACCGCCACGAGGGCGTGACGATCCACACGCACGCGAGCGAGAACGAGGACGAGATCGCCGCGGTGGAGGCGGACACGGGCAAGCGGAACGTCCTGTGGCTCGACGAGGTCGGCCTGACGGGGCCGGACGTGACCCTCGCGCACTGCGTCCACACCGACGAGCGCGAGCGCGAGGTGCTCGCCGAGACCGACACGGTCGTCGCACACTGCCCGTCGTCGAACATGAAGCTCGCCTCGGGGATCGCGCCCGTCCAGGACTACCTCGACCGCGGGATCACGGTCGCGCTCGGCAGCGACGGCCCGCCCTGTAACAACACGCTCGACCCGTTCACCGAGATGCGGCAGGCGAGCCTCCTCGGGAAGGTCGACGCCCGCGACCCGACCCGGCTCCCGGCCGCGACCGTGCTGAAGATGGCGACGACGAGCGGCGCGCGCGCCGCCGGCTTCGACCGCCTCGGGACCCTCCGCGAGGGCCACCGCGCCGACGTGATCGGCCTCACCACGGACCGCACGCGCGCCACCCCGGTCCACGACCCCCTCTCGCACCTCGTCTACGCCGCCCACGGCGACGACGTGATGTTCGCGATGGTCGACGGCGAGGTCCGGTACGACGACGGCGAACACGTCGGGATCGACGCCGAGGCGGTCCGCGCGCGCGCCACTCGGGAGGCGAAGCGCGTGGTCGAGGAGGCGGGAATCGACGCGCCCGCGCCGTGATCCCCGCGTAGCCGCCTTGTTCACCGCTTGTGGACGCGCATCCGAACGTCCTCGGACGGCTGTAGCGTCAGCTCCATGTTCACGTCGGGCGCGGGCGAACTCAACAGCTCGAACCGCACGCGTCGCGCGAGGATCGGGACGACGTGTTTCAGCTCCATCATCGCGAAGTGCATGCCGATACACTGGTGGGGACCGCCGCCGAACGGGAAGTAGGCGAACTCCGGTCGCCGATCGCTCCGCTCGGGCGTGAAGCGTTCGGGACGGAATCGGTCGGGGGCCTCGAACCATCGGTCGTCGGCGTGGACGGTGAACTGGGGGAGCAGGACCTTCGTCCCCTCGGGGATCCGATACCCGCCGAGCCGCGTCTCCTCGGTGGCTTCCCGGAACAGCATCCCCGCGGGCGGATACATCCGCATCGCCTCCTTGGCCACGCGCTCGGTGACCGCGAGTTCGGGGAGGTCGTCGGCGGTCGGCGGGCCGTCCAACGCGGTCGTAACCTCCGTTTCGAGCCGGCGCCGCTCGTCCTCGTTGGTCGCTAACAACAGCCACGTGAACGTCAGCGCCGTCGCGGTCGTCTCGTGACCGGCGATGAGGAACGTGATCAGGTGGTCGTGGATCTCCTCGTCGCTCATCGCGTACTCGTGGTCGTCCTCCCTTTCGAGCATCGTCGTCAACAGGTCGTCGTAGCGGTCCGGATTCGCTCGTCGCCGTTCGACGAGCGCGTCGACGGTCTCATCGAAAGCGTCCATGACCCGCGTGTAACGACGGTTCCTGTGCGTCGGCACCCACGACGGGAGGAGCAGTTCCGCCGCCGCGAGACCGCTCATATCGGCCATGGCTTGGAGTTCGTCTGCGGCGTCGGTGATCACCTGCCGCCGCTCCCCGAGGTCGAAGTCGAAGAGCGAGTTCGTCAGGATCGAGAGCGTCAGGCGAGAGAACTCCTCGTTGATGACGACCTCCTCGCCGTCGTCCCACTCGGCGACCAGTCGGTCGGTGGCGGCGACCATGGCCGAACTGAACCCCTCCAGCCGATCCAATCCGAACATCGGCTGGAGGAAGTGTCGCTGTCGCCGCCACTCCTCTCCGCGGGTGAAGGTGAGCCCCCGCGGTGCGATCTCGTAGTCGAGGATCTCCTTGAGCTCGTCGAAGTTCCACCGCTCGTACGTGCTCGGGTCCAACAGCACGTCACCGATGTGATCGGGATGGAAGACGGCGACCGCGTCGATACGCGGGAACTCGCAGCGGACGACGTCGCCGTACTTCGCGAGTTCGTC
The DNA here is from genome assembly GCF_024494565.1 of Halorubrum rutilum. Next base: position 325,176 of record NZ_JANHDN010000001.1, on the reverse strand, counting down.
GAAGAACCCCATCGGTCGCCTGACGTACTGATGGGCGTTCCCCAGCACCGGGAGCCCGTCGGGGCCCGGCGGGAGTTCGTCGGCGTCGCCGTTCGGTCCCGAACCCGCGTCACCGCCCGTCATACCCGCGCGTATGCGAGCGAAATCTCATAGGTATTTTCCACCCTCGACGGCGCGCGAGGCGCCCTGACGGGGACGCTCCGGAGCCGACCGTTCGACACGGCGGACCTCCCGGCCCGTCGGTTCCGTTCGGACGCTCCCGTCTCGACCTCTCGGGGGCGTTCGTCCGCCACGTCGGGGACGCCCGGACCTCCGCAACGGAACCCGGCCGCGACGGTTCGGTCCGAAACCGCGACGGGAGTCTCCCAAACGGGGTTAATCCGCGCAAATTCGGGGCGAGGATCTTCCTCTTATACCCGCGTCGGGGCCGTTCGACGAATCACCATGACGGACCGATCGCAGTCGACGGGCGACGACTCGTACGATACCTCGACCGACGGCTTCGGCCGACGGGAGTTCGTGGCGCTCGGCGCCGGGGCGAGCGCGACGCTGCTCGCGGGCTGTGCCGGCGACGGGGCGCTCCCCTCGTCAGGCGGCTCGGACGGCTCGGACGGCGCTGACGGCTCCGACGGCTCCGACGGCTCCCAGACGCTCACCGGAAACTTCCGGCTCCTCATCAGCGACGCCCCGGCCGACATCGCCGACTTCGACCGGCTGGACGTCACGCTCAGCGAGGCCCGCGTCTTCGAGGCGCCGGAGGGCGAGGAGGAAGATGACGACGAGGAAGAGGATGACGACGAGGAAGACGGTGACGACGACGACTCCGATCAGAACGCCACGGAGACCGACGGCGACGATGAGTCGGTGAACGGAACGGCGGACGAAGACGACGGGGCGAACGAGACAGACGACGGAGACGGCGGGGACGAGGAGGACGACGCGGACGAGGGGGACGACGCGGACGAGGAACCTGAGGAAGACGACGACGAGGACGAGAGTGACCGCGGCTTCACTGTCGTGGAACTCGACGGCGCGACGGTCGACCTCACGCGGGTGATCGAGGACGACGCGATCGCCGTGTTCGACGGCGAGATCCCGGCGGGGAGCTACGAGAAGATCGAGCTCGAGGTTTCGAACGTCGAGGGGGTCGTCGGCGGCGAGACGGTCGACGTCAAGCTTCCGAGCGAGAAGCTCCAGATCACGAACGGCTTCGAGGTCACGCCCGACGAGCCGGTCAGCTTCGTCTTCGACATCAACGTCGTCAAGCGCGGGCCGAACAACGGCTACATCCTCAAGCCCGTGATCTCCGGGAGCGGAGTCGCGGGCCGCGACGTCGACGTCAACGAGATCGACGACGAGGACGACGAAGACGACGAGGACGACGAAAATGATGACGACGAGGACGGCGAGGACGGGGCCGACGACGAGGAGAGCGACGACGGAGACGCGGAAAACGGAACGGACACTGAAACCGAGACCGCTACCGGAGACGGCAGCTAGCTACGACGACGTCTCGACGGAGGGCGCGGTCGCCGACGGGCACTTCGCCCACCGCAGCGCGGCGTCGTCGTCGTTGAACGCCTCGGTGTCGACCCCCTCGACGTCGATCGTGCGCTCGAGGTAGCGGCGCTTCGAGCGCTCGCCGACGACGGCGAACCGGTCCACGCCGCGGGCGACGGCGATCTGCGCGGACTCGCGGAGCGCCCGCCGTCCGGCGTCGGAGCACGGGCGGCTCGTTCGCACCACGAGCACGACGGCGCCGACCGCGCGGTCGGCGGTGACGCTCCGCCACCGGTCGAGGAGCGCCTCGCCGTCGGCGGGGCTGAGCCCCGTCCCGTGCGGAAACTCGACGACGACCACCGCGTCGTCGGTCCGCAGCGACCAGCGCTCGCTCGGTTGCATGCCGCTACGTCTCACCTATCGGCTGATAAATACGCGTCTCGAATTATCGGTTCTGATTTCCGGGCAGCGACGCGGGCGAGAGGAACCGCCCCGAGGGCGTTCAGGCCGACGGTTCTCGCGACGGCGCGGTCGGGTCGGACCGGAGTATCGATTTCGAGATCTATCGGTCCGAATCGCTGGCGGCGGTCGTCCCGTCGTCCGTCGCCGCCTCGACGACGGCCGCCGCGAGGGCCGCGAAGTCGGCGTCCTCCGGGACGACGTCGACGTCGATCCCGCGTTCGGCCGCCGTCTCCGCGGTCGGCGCGCCGATGGCGCCCGTGACCGCGTCGGCGAGGCCCGCGACCGCCGCGTCGCGGACCCCGCGCTCCGCGGCGGCGTCGAGGAAGTGCGTCACCGTGAGCGACGAGGTGAACGCGGCGGCGTCGAGCTCGCCCGCGGCGGCCAGCTCGGCGGACTCGCCCGCGCCCGCCGGCCGCGTCAGGCGGTACAACACCGTCTCGTTCACGGTCGCGCCCGCCTCGCGGAGGCCCGACAGGAGCACGTCGCTGCCGTGGTCCGAGCGCGCCACCTCGACGCGTCCGCCGTCGACGCGCTCCGAGAGCGCCTCGACGAGCCCCGCCGAGGTGTACTCGTCGGGGACCACGTCGACGGTCCAGCCGGCCTCGCGCGCCGCGGCCGCGGTCGCGGGGCCGATGGCGGCGAGCGCCGCGTCGCCCGGCTCCCAGCCCGCCTCGGCCGCGAGCTCGACGCCGGTCTTGCTCGTGAGGACGACCCACGGGGCCGCGGCCGGGACCGCGCCCGTCGGCTCGACCGCGAGCATCGGGTCGGCGACCGGCTCGGCGCCGAGCGACTCCAGCAGGGCCGCCGCGTCGTCGATCCGCTCGTCGGCCGGGCGGAAGACGGCGACGCGGGGGACGTCGTCGCGTTCGGTCTCGGCACCGCCGTCGCTCACGCCTCTCCACCCCGATCCCGGTCGTTCCGGAGGAACTCGACGACGCGGTCCCGGGTCGCGGCCACGTCGCCGATGACGGTGACGGCGGGCGGCTCGATCCCCGCCTCGTCGCGGACGTCGACGATCGTGTCGAGCGTCCCGGTCGCGACGCGCATCTCCGGCCAGGTCGCGCGCTCGACCAGCGCGACGGGAGTGTCGCCGGCGAGGCCGGCGTCGCGGAGCTCGGCGGCGTACGCCGGGAGCTTACCCACCCCCATCAGCACGACGATCGTGCCGCCGGTCGCGGCGAGCGCGTCCCAGTCGACCGCCGACTCCTCCTTCGTCGGGTCCTCGTGGCCCGTGACGAAGGAGACGGAGGAGGCGTGGTCGCGGTGCGTCACCGGGATCCCGGCGACCGCGGGGCCCGCGATCGCCGAGGTGACGCCGGGGACGACCTCGAACGGGACCCCGGCGTCGGCGAGGTGTTCCGCCTCCTCGCCGCCCCGGCCGAAGACGAACGGGTCGCCGCCCTTCAGCCGGACGACGGACTTCCCCTCGCGCGCCAGCTCGACGAGGCGCCGGTTGGTGTACTCCTGGGGGGTCCACTCGCCGCCGGCGCGCTTGCCGACGTCCTCGCGCTTCTCGGCCGGGATCTCGTCGAGGATCTCCGGACCGGGGAGCTTGTCGTGGAGGACCACGTCGGCCGACTCGATCAGCCGGGCGGCCTTCACGGTCATGAGATCCGGGTCGCCCGGGCCGGAGCCGACGAGGTAGACGGTGCCGAGGTCGGCGTCGGCTCGCCCCTCGGTCGGCGTCGCCGCCCCTCCTCCCTCACTCATCGTCCGCCTCCTGACGGGTCCCTTCGTCCGTCTCGGCCTCATCGCGGGCGGCCGCGATCAGGTCGGCCGCGCCCCGGTCCGCCAGGTCCGCCGCGAACGACTCGGCCGCCTTCGCGTGCGACCGGATCGGGAGGTCGCGGGTGTCGGCGACCTCCTCGGTGCCGTCGGTCGAGAGCACCCGAACGCGGGTGTGGACGTGTTCGCCCTGCACGAGCGCCGAGACGCCGATGGGCGCGACGCAGCCGCCGTTGAGCTCGCCGAGGATCGTCCGCTCGACGGTGACCGCCACCCGGGTCCGCGGGTGGTCGACCGCGGAGCGCACGGCCTCGATCACGTCGGGGTCGGTCGCGGTCACCGCGATGGCGCCCTGGCCCGCCGCGGGGACGAACTCCTCGCGCGGGAGCCGGGTCGTCGGGACCTCGCGGAACAGGTCGGAGCGCCGGAGCCCGGCCTCCGCGAGGACGACGGCGTCGTACTCCGTCTCCACCTTCCGCTCCATCGCCGAGCGCTCCAGGTCGGAGAGGGAGTCGAACCACTCCTCGACGGTGGTCTCGAACTCCTCGTCGACCTCGGGCTCGTCGCCCTCGGCGTCGGCGTCGGCCTCCCCATCGCCTTCTTCGCCCGTCCCGCCCTCTTCGGCGGTCATCGCGCTCGCCTCGCCCGCGGCGATCAGCCGGCGCTCGTGTTCCGCCTGGAGCCCGGGCGCGAGCAGCTTCTCGATCCGGGTGTCGACGTTCCCGCGCAGCGGCTCGACGACGAGGTCCGGGCGCGCGGCCTTGAGCTGGGCGGTCCGCCGGAGCGAGCCCGTCCCGACGACGGCGCCATCGGGGAGGTCCGCGATCCCGAGCCCGTCGGGGTGGACGAGCACGTCGCCGGAGGGCGCGCGCTCGGGGACGCCGGCGACGACCATGTCGTCCATCCCCTCGGTGGGCACGTCCTTCAGCGAGTGGACGGCGAGGTCGGCGTCGCCGGCGAGCACCTCCTCGTCGAGCGACCGGACGAAGGCGCCGGTCTTCCCGAGCCGGTGGATCAGCTCGTCGGGGATCTGGTCGCCGCGGGTCTCGACGCGCCGGAGCTCCACGTCGCGTCGGCGGCTCGACAGCGCGTCGCGGACGGCCCCGGCCTGTCGGAGGGCCAGGTCCGACCCGCGCGTGGCGAGCCTGAGGGTCTCGGTCATACCCGGACGGAGGTCCCCCGCGTTCAAAAGGGCATTAGTTCGGGCGTGGGACCGGCGCGCGGATGAAACGGGGAACGCCGACGCGATTATTTATAACTGAACGCGGTGGCGCGCGCCTCCGAGCGGCCGCCGGTGGCGGCCGCGAAGGAGCGCCGCGCGAGGGAGTCGCTGGCACCGACGGCGCCAGCGACGAGGTTGGGGAGGTGTGAGGCTGCGGTGCGGTTGCGGTCGGGTGGGACTCAAAGGGGCAGTCGGGAGGACGAAGACGCGCGACGCAAGGACCGCAGGCGCGAACGGAGTGAGCGACGAGGACCGTGGTTCGAAACGGCGAAGCCGTTTCGTCGTCACGAGACGCCTTCGGCGTCTCGAACGACAGCGAGCGCATCGAGTCCTCCCGGCCGGGGCTTTGGAAGAGTTCGCCGTCAATCTGTCAACAATTGGTTGTAAATAACCGCCTGGGACTCTGGAAGCGTTCGTCGGTGAGACCTGGTCAACTGAGTATAGCCGAGGGTTCAAATCCCGCGCCGCGGAACCCGAGTACATGTACGCGGTCGTCGGCTGCAACGAGTGCGCGGCCATGTGGCTCCTCTCCGACCCCCGGACCAGCGACAGCGCGACCTGCCCGCGCTGCGGGAAGACGCACCGGACGGCGAAGCTCAAGCGGTTCTTCGAGTCGGAGGACCGCGACGCGGCCCGGGAGGCCCGCGCCGCGCTGCTCGCGAAGAAGCGGGACGAGAGCGCGGCGTTCGCGGAGGTCGACCACGTCTCGGAGCTCGAACGCGCCGTCGACGACGCCGGGATCGACGACCGGGAGTACCTCGAAGCGGGCGGGATCGACGCCGACGCCGTCGACGAGGCCGGCGCCCGCGCCGAGGGCGGCGAGGCGAACTCCCGGACCCGGACGGAGGTCGTCCGCGACGCGGTCGAGGCCGCCGAGGAGCCGACCGAGTCGAACGTCGTCGCGCGCGCGAGCGAGCACGGGATTCCCCCGGAGGCGGCCCGCGAGATCCTGACGAAGCTGACGCGGCGCGGCGAGCTCTCCGAGTCGCGGGGGCGGTATCGGGTGCTGTGAGCCGGCCGGAGGAACGGTCGGCGCCGCCGTCCGGCGGCCCCGGACTCGACAAAGCACTTATATCGCCGGTCTGACGTGCGACGTATGGATACGCGAACTGCCCTCCTGGCGGCCGCGGCCGCGGTGCTCGTCGTGAGCGCGGTCGGGGTCGTCGCCGCGCCGGACGCCCTCGACGATCCCCGCGAGGAGACCGAGCGCCCCGGCGACCTCCACGTCGCCGGCGTGGTCGTCTCGCCGGGCGAGGTCCGCGGCGAGACCGCGGAGCTCCGACTCGGGGTCGACCTCCGGCACCGAGGACCGCCCGTCGAGAACGTCACCGTGCGCCACCGCGCGATCGGCGCCGACTCGGGACTGCTCGTCGACGAGACGACGGTCGACGTCGGCACCGTCGACGGCGGCGGCGAACGCACGATCAACGGCTCCGTCGACGTGGAGCGCGAGGGCGGCTACCGGATCGAGACGGTCGTCTTCGCCGACGGGGAGCGCCGGGAGAGCCGGACGACCCGCGTCGGCGGCGTGGCCGCGCTCACGCCCGACTACGCCGACACGCGGGTCGGCTTCACCGAGGGGAACGTCTGGCCGACCGTCGCGGTGAGCGTGCGCGAGGCGGACAACACCACCGCGACGCTGTCGGTCTCCGTCTCGGTGACCAACCGCGGGGACACCGCCTCCGAGCCACTCGACCTCCGGCTCCTGATGCGGCAGGCCGAGTCGAACGTGATCGCCGACGAGGCCAGCGAGACCGTCGGGTCGGTCCGGCCCGGTCGGACCGACACGGTGACGATGACGGTCGAGGTGCCCGCGAACTACAACTACTACGTCGACGCGGCGCTGTGGAGCGACGACGTCCTCATCGACGAGACGCAGGGGGTCGCCAACCTGAACCCCCGCGAGACGATCTCCGCCGACGAGACCGTCGAGGAGGTGGAGTTCTCCGTCGAGGACTTCGCTGGCGGCGACGACGCGGCCGGCGGCGCCGACGGCGCGGACGCCGGCGCGCCGACCGGCGACGGGAGCACCGAGGACGGCACGCCCGGCTTCGGCCCGGTCGTCGCGCTCGCCGCGCTCCTCGCCGCGGCGCTGTACGCGCGGAGGCGAGCATGACGGGCGACGAGCGTCCCGCCGGGGACGAGAACGGACGGACGACCGACCGCGACGACGACCGATCCACCGCCGACCGCGACGACGACCCACCCGCGACCCAACCCATGACCGACACCGACGCGACCGCGACGGGCGAATCGACCGCGACGGCCGAACCGACCCCGGCCGCCGAACCGACAGAACCAATCGCGACCGACGACGGCGACCCGAACCGGTCGACCGACGGCGGGATCGGTCGGCTCTCGACCGACCGCCTTCGGGGGATCCTCGACCGGGTCGGCCTCGCCGCGCTGGTCCTGCTCGCGCTGATCGCCGGCTGGGGGTTCTACAGCCAGACCGGGGCCGCGATCCGGACGTGGCTCGACCCGGCCTACCAGCCGATCGCGCTGGCGGCGTTCAACCTCGCGATACTCCTCGTCGCGCTCGCCGGCGTGGCCCACCAGCTCTCGCGCATCCGGGCGAGCGAGTAGGCGGAGACCGCGACGGGCCGCGAGGGCGGCGTCGCCGCTCTCACTCGTCGGGCAGGTCGTCCGTGCTGGCGGGGATCCGCTCCACCCGCCCGGCGAGCGTCGCCGCGTCGCCGGCGACCGCGGAGGGCTCGACGCCGGCCTCGTTCGAGACCAGTCGCACGTGCGCCGCGAGCAGCGCGAGCGCGCGGAGCCCCTCGCCCTCGGGGTCGTCGTCGGCCCGCTGCGCGAACGTCGTGTCGACCTCGCCGTCGCGGACGACGCCGACGTGGACCGCTTCGATGTCGTCGCCGTCGAGGAGCCCGCGGGCGCGGTCGAGCTCGGCGGCGAACGCGTCGCCGCCGGAGGTGCCGTCGCCGGCGGACGCGCCGTCACTGGAGGGACTCGCGTCGGCGTCCGTCGCGTCGTCGTCGCTCATGGACTCACGTACGCGAAGCCGAGGCAAAAGCGCGGCGCTCGCCGGGACCGGTTCGGGAGCCGCGGGCGGAAAGGGGCGAACCGCGTCGAAGCCGCGGGGGACCGGCGTTACTCCTCCGGACGCGGACGGGCGATGAACAGCGCCTCTTCGAGCGTGAACGGGTCGTACACCGACTGGTGGCAGACGCAGTAGGTGCCGTTGGCGGCGTCGTACCGGGCGGACTCCTCTAACACCTTGTAGTCGGGGATACAGCAGAAGTGCGTACAGACGTTGAGGTACGCGATGAACCCCATGTCGGTGGACGCTTGGAGCCACTCGTCGTCGGAGTTCGCGACGGCCTCCTCGATCCGCGGCGAGCGGATGACGATCGCGTTCAGGTTGGTCTCGGCGTCCTCGGACCGCCACGTGACCGACGCCGGCTTGCCGACGCCGTCGTCGCCGATCCCGTTGCCCCACGTGTCGTAGTTCTCGAAGTCGTCGACGTGGATGCGCTCGCCCGCGTCGTACGTCTCGTCCTGCCAGTCGTACTTCCCGGGGGCGGCGCGGAACAGGTTGTCCGACTCGAAGTCGGGCGCGATGTTCTCCTGGGACTCGACGCCGCAGTACTGGAACCACTCGCCGGAGTAGGTCTTCCCGCCGAGCTCCTCTTGAGCGACCTGGATCTCCTGTCCCTCCTGCGTGACCGTCTGGGTCTCGGGCCAGATGCCCTCGATGAACCCGTCGTCGGTCACCCGAAGCGGGATCTGCGGGAGCCCGCGCGGCGCCGGGCCGCCGGTCTTCGCGATCGTCGTCGCGACCGTCGCGCCGCCGCCGACCCCCCCGGCGGTCGTCAGCGTGTTCACGGTCGCCGACCCCATCGCCCCGACGCCCGCGAGGGCCGCGCCCCCGACGACGCCCTTGACGAAGCGTCGTCGACCGGACTCGGCCGGATACTTGTCGGACTTACTCATACGCGCAGTTCGGGATGGATCGGTAAAAAGGGTGACGAACCGGCCACCGCGGCGGTCGATCGGTCGGACCCGACGCGGGAGCGACCCGCACGGACGGCCGGGAGCGACCCGCACGGACGACCGGGAACGACCCGCACGGACAGTCGGTCTCGACGCGGAACATGATCGATCGGGATGTTCACTCGGAAGCGAGGCAAACATTCGTCGGGACATCGCTTTTAACCCGCGGCGACCGGTGTACCTGTGGTATGGAGTTGCACAATCGAGACGTGCGGACGGACGTCAGGGAGCTCGGTGCGCTCGTGGGTGACGTCCTCGCCGCGCAGGCCTCCACGGAAGCGTACGAGACGGTGGAAGACCTTCGGAACGAGGCGATCCGGTACCGTCGCGGCGACGCGCAGAGCCGCGCCCGGCTCCACGAGTCGGTCGACGGGCTCTCGTCGAACCGCGAGGAGATCGTCGCCCGCGCGTTCACCACCTACTTCGAGCTGATCAACCTCGCCGAGGAGCGCGAGCGCGTCCGCGCCATCCGGAACGCCGACGACGAGGGCGCCCTCCACGACTCCTTCGAGGCGACGATCGCGGAGTTCGCCGAGCAGGGCGTCGAGGCGGACGAGCTGCGCGAGCTGTTGGAGGACGTCCTCATCGAGCCGACGTTCACGGCCCACCCGACCGAGGCGCGCCGCGCGACGGTGAAGGCGAAGCTCCGCTCGATCGCCAACCACTTGGAGGAGCTCGACGAGCGCAACCTCACCGAGCGCGAGCGCAACGCGACCTGGCGCGACGTCACCGCCGAGGTGACGAGCCTCTGGGGTACCCGGCAGGTCCGCCAGCGCCGCCCGGAGCCGGAAGACGAGGCGCGAAACGTCGGCTGGTACCTGGAGAACACCCTCTTCGACGTCGTCGGCGACGCCTACGAGGAGTTCGAGGAGACCATCTCGGGGGAGTACGACGACGTCGACTGCCCGAAGCTGTTCGAGTTCCGGTCGTGGGCGGGGTCGGACCGCGACGGCAACCCGTTCGTCACGCCCGAGGTCACCGACGAGACGCTGGAGCGCCAGCGGGCCGTCGCCATCGAGAAGTACCGCGACCGGTGTAAGCGCCTCTCGGCCGTGTTGAGCCAGGACGGCGAGCGGTACGCGATCGACGACCGGCTCACCGAGTCGCTCGCGGCCGACGCCGAGCGGTTCCCGACGGTCGTCGAGGAGGCGCGGGAGCGCTACCCCGACGAGCCGTACCGCCAGAAGCTCCGCCTGATGCGCGAGCGGCTCGACCGCGTGGACGATGTCCGCCCCGGCGAGTACCCCGACGGCGACGCGTTCCTCGCCGACCTCGACGTGATCGCCGAGTCGCTCCGCGCCGACGGCCAGGACGCGGTCCGCGAGTCGTTCGTCGAGCCGCTCCGCCGACAGGTGGACACGTTCGGGTTCACGCTCGCCTCGCTCGACCTCCGCGACCACCGCGAGAACCACACCGAGGCCGTCGCCGAGGCGGTCGCGAGCGAGGGCGTCGACTACCGCGGGATGGACGAGGACGCGCGTCAGGAGTTCCTCACCGGAGCCATCCTCCAGGACGACCCCGTCGTCGACGCCGACGAGCCCGGCGACGTCTCCGAGACGACCGAGCGCGTGCTGGAGCGGTTCAGCGAGCTCGCCGGCTGGCAGGAGGAGTACGGCCAGCAGGCGATCGACACCTACTGCATCTCGATGACGGAGGAGCCGAGCCACGTGCTCGAAGTGCTCTTCCTGGCCGACCAGGTCGGCGCCGTCTCGCTGCCGGACCACTGCGGGCTCGACGTCGTCCCCTTGCTGGAGACCGAGTCGGCGCTCAACGGCGCCGAGCGCATCCTCGGGGCGCTGTTCGACAACGAGGCGTACGCGGCCGCGCTGGAGAGCCGGGGCGACCTGCAGGAGGTGATGCTCGGCTACTCCGACTCCAACAAGGAGAACGGGTTCCTCGCCGCCAACTGGGACCTCTACGAGAACCAGCGGCGGATCGCGCGGTTCTGCCGCGAGGAGGACGTCACGCTCCGGCTGTTCCACGGCCGCGGCGGCTCCATCTCGCGCGGCGGCGGCCCGATGAACGAGGCGCTGCTCGCGCTGCCGAACGAGACCGTCACCGGCCAGGTGAAGTTCACCGAGCAGGGCGAGGCGATCGCCGAGAAGTACGCCAACCCGCGGATCGCCGAGCGCGAGCTCGAACAGATGCTCGACGCGCAGATCCGCGCCCGCCACGAGGCCAACGCGGAGCCCACCGAGGACGTGCCCGACGCGTGGGTCGACGCGATGACGACGATGGCGCCCGCCGCCCGCGAGACGTACCGCGACCTGCTGAACACCGACGGCTTCGTCTCCTACTTCGGGCAGGCGACGCCCATCTCCGTCGTCGAGGACCTCAACCTCGGCTCGCGGCCCGCCTCCCGCTCCGGCGAGCGCACCGTCGAGGACCTCCGCGCCATCCCGTGGGTGTTCTCGTGGACCCAGACGCGGCTCATCCTCCCCGGCTGGTACTCGCTCGCCTCCGGCATCGACGCCTACCTCGACGAGGCCGGCGAGGAGGAGGGGCTCGAAACGCTCCGCGAGATGTACGAGGAGTGGCCGTTCTTCCGGACCACCCTCGACAACGCCGGGCTCGCGCTCGCCCGCACGGAGCCGGAGATCGCCGCCGAGTACGCCGACCTCGCCGACGACGAGCTCCGCGAGCGCTTCTTCCCCGAGCTGATCGGGGAGTACGAGCGCGGCCGCGAGCTCGTCCTCGAAATCAGCGGCCGCGACCAGCTCCTCCGGCGCGAGTGGCTCGAAGAGAGCCTCGACCGGCGGAATCCCTACGTCGACCCGCTGAACCTGCTACAGGCGAACCTCCTCGGCCGCACCCACCGCACCGAAGAGGAGGAGCGCACCCTCCGGCTCACCGTCAACGGCATCGCCGCGGGGATGAAGAACACCGGATAGCGCGGCGACGAGGCGGCGGACTCCCGGTTCCTTTTTCGACCGTATAGACCGCGTCGGCGAACCAGCTACGCGAACGTGGAGGGTGCGGGCGGGAATCCTCATATTTCGTATAGCGTCATTTGATGTAAGCCTTCGAACGCGGGGCGAACCACCGGGTATCGACGGGCGGAAGCGACGGTCGAGAAATCGGAGATCCGGCGGCGAACACGCCGCGAGAGCCGCCGCTCGACGGGAGAAGCAGAGCCGGAAAGCGAATCGGCGATCTACGCGTAGCGTTCGAGTTCCGGACGGTCGAGGTCCTCGAAGACCTCGGTGGCGACCTCCGAGAGGAACGCCTCGCCCTCGTCGGAGACGCGGCGGCCCTCGCCGGCGGCGGTCGTGACGAGCCCCTCCGCTTCGAGGGCCTGCAGCGACGCGCGGATGAGCTTGCGGGAGCCGCCCGAGTGGCGGCCGGGACGGACGGCGTAGCGGTTCGAACCCCGCTTCTTCGAGCCGTACTCGGTGGCGAGCCGCTCGATGCCGACGGGCTCGTTCTGGGCGACCTTCCGGAGCAGGCTCGCGGAGCGCACGTACCAGAAGTCCTCCTGTTCCGGCGGGAGCTCCTTGCCGGAGCCGCTCTTGGCGAACTCCACCCAGTTGGGCTCGTCGATCCGGTCTTCGAGTCGCGCGGCGACCTCCTCGATGAGGGCGTCCGCCGGCACGTCGTAGATGGTTACCATTGAGTACCGATTCACCCTAGCGTCGTTTAAAACCATCGTATCGAGAGAGCCCCGTGGTAGCCGTTTTCACGGTGTTGCGGCCCTCTACCGCGGCCTCGGGCGACGCGAGCGCGGGGCGGTCGCGACCGAGACGCGCTACTCGACGTACTCGTACTTGCGCTCGTTCATCCGGCCCCAGCCGGTGAAGACGAACTCCGACTCCGGCTGCGTGAACTCCTCGATCTCGCGTTCCACGTCCATGTCGTACTCGTGGACGTCGTGGACGTCCTCGTACTCCTCCCACGCGAGGTCGTAGCGGGCCGCGAGCTGGTCGTCGATGTCGAGCCCCTCGACCTCCGCGCGCCACCCCTCGCGGATCGTCTCCGCGTGGATCTCCGCCTGTGCGCCGGAGCCGTACGAGGCGACGAGCAGCGTCTCGCCGACGAACGACCGGTCGCGCGTCAGGGCGTCGCGCAGGGCGCTGACGCGGGCGATGTGGACCGAGCTCGTGTACCAGTTGCCGACCTCCCGAGAGAGCCCCAGCGTCGGCTCGACGGCGGTGTCGTACCACGTCTGATACTGCTCGGTGGTCTTCAGCTCGTCCATGTAGTCGCTGATGGCCGCCTCGTACGCCTCGCGGTCGGCGAAGTCGTCCTCGCGGGGCTGCCGGCCGATCTCGTCGGCGAGCTCGGCCTCGTACCCCGTGTCGCGGATGACGTGGCGGTACGCGAGCAGGGCCGCCTTCCGGACCATCCCCGGGAACGGCGTGTGGAACGGGGCGTACGCGAAGTCGTCGAGCGAGATGTCGTCGGTGACCGACTCGTAGTCCTCCAGCGCCTCCCGCATCCGGGCGAGGTACACCTGCACGGAGCGCTTCCCGTCGACGCTCGGGAACTGCTGGTTCGGTTTCAGGAAGTCAGTCTCGTCCTTCGAGCCGTATCCCTGCTCCGTCGAGAGCGCGACGAGCGACGGGTCCTCGTCGATCAGCATCGCGACGGCGCCGGCGCCCTGCGTCGCCTCGCCGGGGTCGCCGCGGGCGTACAGCGCGGTGTCGGTCGTGATCACGAGCGCGGCGCGGTCGCGGTGCCGCCCGGCCCGGATCCAGTTGTACGCGTCGTCGATCGCCTGCGTCCCCGCCAGGCAGGCGAACTTGCGCTCGCCCTTGTTGGCGTGGGTGAAGTCGCCGTCGTACACCTGCTCCAGACAGCCCGCGATGTACGTCGACACCGGCTTCGAGTGGTCGAACGCCGACTCGGTGGCGACGTCGATCCGACCGATATCGGAGGGTTCGAGCCCCTTGCGGTCCATCAGCCCCTTCGCGGCGTTCGCGCCCATCGTGACGATGTCCTCGTACACGTCCGGGAACGATGAGTTGTTGAGCCCGAGCCCCTTCGTGTACTTCTTCGGATCGTCGCCCTTCTCCGGGGCGAACGTGCCCGGCAAGTCGAGCTTGAGCTTCCCGGTCCAGATCTCGACGGCGTCGATGCCGACTTCGGTCATGCACGGTCGTTCATGCGGCCGGCATATGGGTGTGTCGATGGTGGTTTACGTCGATTGTGGAATAATGCCTCTCAAAGGAACAAGTACGCCGGTTCTAATATTAATAGCCTATTCAGTACTTATGTTACTGATTATATAACTTAATTCAACTCTTGTTGCTAGATTTTGAAGCAGTGATTCTCGTTTGTCAGGTCCAATTAAATAACAAATTGTTAATTAGAATATTTCTGACACATGAAGATACCAGTTCAAGATTTACGATCATAAGCTACTATCTACACAACTATACCAAACGCTGGAACTGCACCTCCAGTTCAGCATTCTGGTTTCTTGCTTGATAAGTTACTGTGATGTCACCTTCAACAGACGGATCGAGATTAATTGTAAACAAGCCAGTTCCACTAATCGTTCCGGTACCAATCTCACCATTCGTATCGCTCACCGTCACATCAACTCCACTGCCTTGGAAAGACGACCCGCTACCTACCTGAATCTCAAGAGTATAATCACCAGCAGGAACATTCTCAGTTGTAGTCGTCACATCAAATGATTGTTTATCTGAACCGCTAGTTACCCCTTGCAACAATGCTTCGTTTCCATCATCAGCTTGCATATTCTCGAAGTCAGACAGAGTACCGGCATCTGCAGTACCACTTGACGGGTACAGTGTAGTTGTCCCACCACCATCACCACCATCGGCTCCACCATCGCCACCATCGGTTCCACCATCGCCACCATCGGTTCCACCATCGCCACCAGTCCCGCCGCCGTTCTGTGTCGGATCCTCAGGTGCTTCCTGTACGCCAACTGTATCAACCGTTAGGTTCTCAGCAGTCGTACTGAGTTCCAAGTCGTAGATGTCGTCGTTGTTGTCGTCCGTAACGCTAACGTAGGCATCTTTGCTTGTGATGTTCGTCTTGTTTTCCCAGTCGCTCTCGCTCAGCCGTGTAGGAATAGTAATAGTAAGCGGCCCATCGGGAATTTCATCTGTGGGACTTACAGCCGGCTGAAGTTCTACTGTGACCCGGCCAGTCCCGCTCCGGCGAAATTCTCTTTGAAGCGCCACGATAGTTACTTTTTCTTC
This sequence comes from Halorubrum rutilum, assembly GCF_024494565.1. The sequence continues at coordinate 310,083 of NZ_JANHDN010000001.1, read as the reverse complement.
ATTATCAACGAGCTCTTGACCCTCGATCACCGCGATTCCGCCTCCTTCCTCGCTAGCGTCAACGTAGAGCACGGAAGCGTCGTACCACGTCGGCGACTGATCGATTTCGTTGTAGCCCGGCTGGTACTGGAGGAATCGCGTCGGAATCGTCACGGTCCCCTCTGGCGTGCCGTTCGAGATGGTGATAGGTGGTGCCTCAACGGTCCGTATCGTCCCAGCCGGCGCTGGCGGATTAATCGCAAACAGGCGAGTCGAGTAACTGGTCCCCAGTCGAACCGTCTGATACTGCGGCCGGTCGGTGCTCCCCGCCTGCAAGATCCCCGCCCTGAGCTCGACGAGGTCGTTCCGGACCTCCTCGAAGTGCTGGAACTCGACCTGTGCGTTCTGCTGCGGCACGATCTGGACCTGATACAGCGAGAGCGCGAGGATCAAGAACCCAAAGAGGATCACGGTCCCGATCACGACCGACTGGCCTCGACGGTCGCGACTGAAGCGCATTGTGAGCCATCGGCGCCGCGCGGGTATAAAATCCTCCGTCCACCGTCTCAGTCGCGATAACCGACGGCGACGCGGTCGGGCGCGGTTCATCGCCCCGACTCAGTCGTTCTCGTCTGTTTTCCGCCACGCGGTCAACCGCGTCGACGCGACGACCGCGGAGCCCACGAACCCACAGAAGAGGCGGCATGCGTCCGAAGCTGAGGGACATAGCAGCGAGCGGCGTGACGAGGAGGAACGTGACGACGAGGGCGCCGAGACCCGGCGCGAGATCGACGGCGCCGTCCGGGTCGGTCACGCCCGAGCCGGCGCTTTCGGACGGTAAGCCCGGCGATCGCCCGAGCGTTGCGGATCGGTTGAGACCCGGACTACGAGGATCCTACCCGGTCAGTAAATTGTATAGCGCGATATAAAATTTGTCTCGCACTGCCGACCCCGCCCTCCGACCGGTCCGTTTTTGCGCGCGGCGCGTGGACCCGCTCGCATGGCGAAACAGCCGCACCTGCTGGTCGAGGAGGGCGACGTCCACGAGATCGCGGTCATCCCGGGCGACCCGGGGCGCGTCGACCGGATCGCGGACATCTGTGACGACAGCGAGCTCGTCGCGCGGAACCGCGAGTACAAGGTCGTCAACGCGAGCTACGAGGGGACCGACCTCACGATCTGCTCGACCGGGATCGGCTGTCCGTCGGCCGCGATCGCGGTCGAGGAGCTCTCGCGGGTCGGCGTCGAGACGTTCCTCCGGTGCGGCACCTGCGGCGCGTTACAGGCCGAGATGGAGGTCGGCGACATGGTGGTCGCGACGGGCGCGGCCAAGGAGGAGGGGACGAGCAAGCGCTACGAGTCCGCGAACTACCCCGCGGTCCCGGCCTACGACGCGCTGCGCGAACTCGTCGACGCCGCGGAGGAGAACGGCGAGGACGTCCACGTCGGCCCGATCGTCTCCGACGACGCGTTCTACAACGAGAGCGACGCGTACGTCGACGACTGGAACGACGCGAACCTGCTCGCGATCGAGATGGAGGCCGCGACCGTCTTCGCGCTGGCACGCCGTAAGGGGCTCCGGGCCGGGGCGATCTGCACCGTCGACGGCAACCTCGTCGCGGGCACGCAGAAGGGTGCGGACTCCGACGACGAACTCCCGGCGAAGGCGAAGGACAACGTCGAACGCGCGATCCGGATCACGCTGAACGCGGTCACCGCGCTGTAAGGGAACGGCGCGGCGGCGGCCGCGGGGTCGCGGTTACTCGTCTTCCGCCCGGAACTCCACCAGCGTCAGGTCCCGGTCGAGCGCGCAGGTGTCGTGGGGCGGCTCGCCGAGCACCTGGTCGATGACGCGCTCGTCGTCGAAGTCGGCGCCGTCGGGGACGCAGTACCCGTGGCTCGGGCATTCGGTGTGGGGGCACGGGCCGGCGAGCGAGACGCGGCTGCCGGCGTACGCCTGCTTCGACGGGACGTTCGCGGGGACGGGCGCGGGCTCGACCTCGACCGCCCGGACGCCGGCGTCGTGGACGGCGCAGTCGAGGACCTGCGCGTTCTCGCGGATCCCCGTCACGCGGTAGCGGGTCCCCTCGGAGAGGTTGAGACACTGGCCCCGGTAGGGGCAGCCCTCGCAGTCGGGCGACTCCCCCTCGTAGACGAACTCGCGCCCCGTGTCCGCGAGCCGCGTGCCGATGAGCGTGACCGTGGTCATGGGCGACACGACGCCCCGCGACGCCGTAAGCCTCCCGCCTCGCGGGTGATCTCCGCGGTTCCGGAGCACCGCGGGCCCAGAGCACCGCGGTCCGGGGAGCCGAGCGCGAACGGACCGGAGGGCAAGACACATCCCCGGGCCCCGGCAACGACGACCGAACGAATGATCGCGGCGCTCGCGCGGGAGGCGAAACGGGAGGCCGAGGCGGCGAACGAGCGGCGCGTCCTCGTCCTCGCCGGCGACCGCGACCGCGGGATCGACGCGGCCTACGACGCGATCGAGGCAGTCGAGGACGGGGGCAGGGGCGGGTCGACCGCCGTCGTCTCGACCCGCGAGGGGTTCCGGTTCGAGGAGCATCGCCCCCGGAACGCGGACGAGCTGCTCGGGCGCACCCGCGAGGTCGTGGTCCTGGACTGCCACGAGCGGTTCGTCCCGAACGCGCTCGGGCGGTGCGTCGGCGCGGTCGACGGCGGCGGCCTCCTCGTCCTCCTGACGCCGGCGCTCGACGACTGGCCGTCGGTCCGCGACCGCTTCGACGACTCGCTGGCGGTCTCGCCGTACGAGGTCGGCGACGTGACCGGCCGGTTCCGCGAGCGGTTCGTCGACACCCTGCGGGCGCACCCGGGGATCGCGATCGTCTCCCTCGGTGCGGACGGGCCCGAGGGCGACGCCGTCGAGCGCGACGGGCTGACGGGAGAAACCGCGACGGGGAGCGACGCGGTCGGGAGACCGACCGCCCCGCCGGACGCGACGTTTCCCGCCGCGACGTACGAGACGTGTCTCACGACCGACCAGGCCCGAGCGGTGCGGGCGTTCGAATCGCTCGCGACGCCCGGCAACGCGGTCGTCGTCGAGGCGGACCGCGGGCGGGGGAAGTCGAGCGCGGCCGGGCTCGCGGCCGGCGCGCTCGCGCTCGCCGGCGCCGACGTGCTCGTCACGGCGCCCGCCTTCCGAAACGCCGCGGAGGTGTTCGCGCGGGCGGGCGAGCTGATCGAGTCGAGAGGCGTCGACGGCGGCGAGACCGCCGCGGGGGGCGGAGCCCGCCGCATCGACGCGCCGGGCGGCGGTCGCGTGCGATACCGCTCGCCCGCCGAGGCCGCGGAGCTGCCCGGCGACCCGGACGTCGCGGTCGTCGACGAAGCGGCCGCGCTCCCGGTGCGGCTGCTGGAGGCGTTCCTCGACGGGTCGCTCTCGGTCGCGTTCTGCACGACCGTCCACGGCTACGAGGGCGCGGGCCGCGGCTTCGCGATCCGGTTCCGCGAGCGCCTGCTCGACGGGCCGCTCGCGGTGCGGGACGTCCGCCTCGACGAGCCGATCCGGTACGCGCGGAACGACCCGGTCGAGGCGTGGGCGTCGCGGGCGCTCCTGCTCGACGCGCGGCCGGCGGTCGACGAGGCGGTCGCGGGGACGACGGTCGACGAGGCGACGTACCGCGCGCTCGCGCCGGACGACCTGCTCGCGGACGAGGCCCTGCTCGGCGAGGCGTTCGGGCTGCTGGTCGCCGCCCACTACCGCACCGAGCCGAACGACCTCGCGCGACTGCTCGACGCGCCGAACCTCTCGGCGCGGGCGCTGGTCGCCGAGGGGCGGGTCGTCGCGGTCGCGCTGCTCGCGCGCGAGGGCGGGCTCGACGCCGAGACGCGCCGGGCGATGTACGAGGGCGAGCGCGTCCGCGGCAACATGGTGCCGGACGTGCTCACGAGCCAGCTCCGCGACGAGGACGCCGCGGGGCCGCGCGGGCTCCGGACCGTGCGGATCGCGACCCACCACGCCGTCAGGGACGAGGGGTTCGGGTCCCGGCTGCTCGACGAGGTCCACGCCGAGTTCGGCGCGGCGGTCGACTACTTCTCGGTCGGCTACGGCGCGACGCCGCGCCTCCTCCGGTTCTGGGACCGGGCGGGCTACCGGACCGTCCACCTCTCGACCTCGCGCAACGACGCCTCCGGCGAGCACTCGGCGATCATGCTCCGCCCGGAGACCGAGGCCGGCCGCGACCTCCTCGCCCGCCACGCCGCCGCCTTCCGGGACCGCGAGCGCGACGGGCTCTCGGACGCCCACCGCGACGTCGATCCCGACGTGGTCGTCGGGGCGCTCCGCGCCTGCTCGGCCTCGGTTCCCCTCGACCTGACCGAGACCGAGTGGCGCTCCGTCGTCGGCGCGTCGTTCGGTCCGGGGATGTACGACAGCGCGCCGGGCGCGTTCCGGGACCTCGCGATGGCGGCGCTGGTCGGGGGGAGCGACCTCGACCAGCGGGAGGAGCGTCTCCTCGTCAGGAAGGTGTTGCAGGGCCGCCCGTGGGAGTCGGTCGCCGACGGGCTCGGCTACGTCTCGACGGCCGCCTGCATGCGCGCGCTCGGCGACGCGTACGAGCCCCTCGTCGAGCGGTACGGGACCGAGTTCGCGCTCCGAGAGTGGGAGCGGTTTATCAGCGACTGACGGGAGTGCAGCTAGCGTATATAGATGAGTCGCGGTGGCGCGTGCCGGTGAGCGGCCGACAGGCCGCGAACCGCACGCGCGAGGGACGCCGCGAGCGCAGCGAGCGGCGAGGCTGGGGAGGTACGAGGTGCGGTTGCGGTGCCGTACGGATGGGACTCAAAGGGGCAGCCGGGAGGCGGGCGCAGGCGATGCAAGCACCGGAAGGAGCGAACGAAGTGAACGACTGAGGAGCGCAGCGAGCGTGCGCCCGCCTCCCGGCTGGGGCTTTGGAGGTCTTAACCGCACCGGCGATAGCAACGACGTACAACCGAGCGGCTGGGGCTTTGTCGGTGTTCGTCGGAGATCCGACATCGACCTTTATAAACGAACGACGACGGCGACGACGAGCGCCCCCACTGCACCGAACCCGACCGATCAGATCCGGTTCTCGCGGCCGGGATCGACGTCGATCGCGTCGACGGGACAGACGTCCACGCACAGCATGCAGTCGATACACTGGTCCTCGTCGGCCGGGTTCGCCTTGCGCTCCGACTCGGGGTGGCCGGGCGTGTCGACCCACTCGAACACGTCGACCGGGCAGTCCTCCAGACAGGCGCCGTCGGCGAGGCAGATGTCGAAGTCGACGGCGACGTGCGTGCCGCGGATCCCCTGCTTCTCCGGCGGCTCGACGGGCCCCCAGACGGCGACGCCGTCCTCCTCGCCGACCTGCTCCCGGCTCTGTTCGAAGTTCGGATCGATGGCCATCGTTGCCCCCGCTTCGCCGGTCGCGGGTTTAAACTCCGCGACGAAGGCGTTCGGTCGGCCCGCGCTCGCGTCGGCCCGCACCCGCCTCGGTCCGGACGCGATGCCGCGGCCTACGGGTGCGCGTAGTACGCCAGCAGGTCCTCGGAGCCGTCGGGGCCGTCCTCCTCGTCTGTCGCCGCGGGCTCGAACGCGTCGATCCGAGCGAAGCCGACGCGCTCGAACTGGACGACTGCGTCGGGGTCGACGTCGGCGACCGCGGGCTCGGCGACCCCTCGCACGTCGCCGTCGACCGTCCGCATGAGCGTGTCGAGCCCCTCGTCGACCGGCGCCCAGTGGATCACGTCCACGTCGCCGTCGCGGACCACCTCGATGTCGGCGTCGGCGAAGACCAGCTCGTCGCCCGCGTACCGGACGCAGCCGTACCCCTTGAGCCAGACGCGCTCGCCCTCGGGCGGGAGGTCCGGCGACTCGACCGCGACCCGCCCGGCGGGAACCTCGCGGTCGCCGCGGTCGGGGTGGTCGGGGTGGAGCGGCGGGCGGCCGGCCGCGGGCGCGGGGGCGTCGCCGTCGACGACCGGCAGCTCCACGGCGGGCGCGTCCGCTCGGTCGCGGACGAAGAAGTACCGGTTCGCCTCGTCGTCGACCAGGTCGCGGTTGTTCGCGTAGACGGACGACATCGCGAGGTCGACGTCGGAGGTGGACATCCCCAGCTCCGTCATCGAGTCGACGAGGGCCCGCCCCCGAATGCCGCGGCGGCGCATCGACCGGATCGTCGGCGCGCGCGGGTCGTCCCACCCCGTCAGCTCGCCGTTTTCGATGAGCTCCTTGATCGTCGAGGTGGAGAGCGTCACGTCGTACTCGTCGACCTGGACGTGGCCCCAGTGGAGCACCTCGGGGTACTCCCAGCCGAAGTAGTCGTAGACGAACCGCTGGCGCTTCGCGGAGTCCTGCAGGTCGATGCCGCGGATGATGTGCGTGACGCCCGTGAGGTGGTCGTCGACGCCCGACTGGAAGTCCAGCATGGGCCAGCAGCGGTAGTCGCTGGCTTCCTCGCGCGGGTGCGGCGTGTCGATCAGCCGGAAGGCGACCCAGTCGCGCAGCGCGGGGTTCTTATGTTCGATATCGGTTCGGACCCGGAGGACCATCTCGCCGGCCGAGTAGTCGCCGTCGACCATGGCGTCGAACTCCTCGCGGACCGTCTCGGCGTCCTTCTCGCGGTGCGGACACGCCTCCCCGGCGTTCTTCAGCTCGGAGAACGCCTCGCCGGGACACGAGCAGGTGTACGCGCCCCCCAGGTCGATCAGCTCGCGGGCGTGGTCGTAGTAGGTCTCCAGCCGGTCCGACGCCTTCAGCACGCGGTCGGCCTCGAAGCCGAGGTACGCGATGTCCTCCAAGATGGCGTCGTACGCGTCGAGGTCGGGCCGCTTCGTCTCCGGGTCGGTGTCGTCGAACCGGCAGATGAACTCGCCGTCGTACCGCTCCTTGTACGTCCCGATGACGGCGGGCATCCGGGCGTGGCCGACGTGCCAGGGGCCGTTCGGGTTCGGCGCGGCGCGCATCACGACCGCGCCGTCCTCGGCGTTCGGGAGGTCGGGGAGGACGCGGTCGTCGTCCTCGTCGTCGGCCTCCAGCTCCGCGAGCCGGTCGGGCGCGAGCTCGCCGAGCCGCTCGCGGCGCTCGGCCTCGTCCATGTCGGCGACCCGGTTCACGACCGGCGCGACGATCCCGGGAATCTCGTCGCCGTGCGGTCGGAACTCGGGGTGCTCCCCCATCAGGGGCCCCATGATGGCGCCCACGTCCGGGTCGCTGCCGTGTTTGAGCGCGTTGAACAGCGCGGCGGCCTCGCCGGCCGCCTCGACGCGCTCGCGGAGTTCGTCGTCCATGCCCGTCGGTTGTCGGGGTCGGCTCAAAAGCGCCGCGGAACGACGGCCCGCGGGAGGCCGCCGCCCGGGGCGCGAACGGGGACGGAGGGACGACCGCGGCGGGGCCGCGGGGGAGGGGCCGCGGGTAGGGGTAGTCGAACACAGCGCGCGGACGAACTTAAACGACCGAGACCGTTCACGGCTCGACGGACGCGTTCGGGTGGGATTACGACCGTGAACGGTCGAGAGGCTTATCATGCCGGAGCCGCGACCCGTGCGGTCGCGGTTCGCCGGGTTGATGTCGCGTCGCGCCGTTGGTGACGCATGAACACGGGAGCGACTCGGGGCGCCCTCCGGCCGGCGGAGGGGTCGGCGTGGTAGGACCCATGTCGGACGCGGAGCGCGACGCGGGGAACCGCAAGATCAAGCTCGGCTTCCTCCTCCTGGTGGCCGTCTCGCCGCCCCTCATCGCGCTCCAGTGGAACCCGACGCCGCTGGAGCTGCTCGCCGCCCTCGGCGGCGGACTCCTGTTGGGGCTGCTGTTCGTGTGGTACCTCGGCCGGCTCGCGGGCGAGTTCACCGGCGGGTCGCGGCGACCGGGACGACGCCGGTAGGACCCGGCAAGCCCCGGGCCCGTCTCGGACTCACTCCCCGTCCGTCCGCAGGGGGGTCCCAGCGCCGACGGCGACGACCTCGCCCGCGCGGTCGCCGGCGACGGACCGGGACGACGACAGCGGCGAGACGCTCACCTCGCCCTCGACCGCCGCGAGCCGGTCCGAACCCGGGTCGTCGGCGACGTCGCCGCGGAGGAACTCCCGCCAGAACCGATCGCGGAGCTCCATCCCCATCTCGCCGCGCCGCTCGCCGAACTCCCACCCCTCGGGGACGTCCTCCGCCTCCGGCCCCTCCTCGCCCGGGCGGAACTCGATCACGTCGAAGCCGCGCGCGGGCTCCGTGATCCGATAGGTCGGGTCGCTCGCGGCCTCGTCGTCCGCGGCCGGCGCGTTGACGTTCAACACGTCGGCGCCGAACGGGAGCGCGACCGAGTCGCCGCTGTCGCCGTCACTCGCGTCGTCCCCCTCCGCGCGGTCGAGCAGGTCGAGGACCGCCTCGGCGGCGAGCGCGAAGTCCTCGGCGTCGAGCGTCGGCGGTACGGGCAGGTTCCCGCGGTCGTACAGCGAGACGGCGACCGCGGGCGTGCCGAGGAAGGCGGCCTCCATCGCGGCGCCGACCGTCCCGGACTGCCCGAGGATGTGCGCGCCGATGTTCGGCCCGTGATTGCAGCCGGAGACGACGACGTCCGGGTCGAGCCCGAGCGCGACCTCGGCGACGGCGACGCAGTCGGCGGGCGTGCCCTCGACCGCGTAGCCGGCGTCCGTCTCCGCGTACTCCACGGTGGTCTCCCACCACGACCGGGCGCCGCCGACCCCGGACTGGTTCCGCTTCGGCGCGACGACCGTCACGTCGTGCTCGCGCGAGAGCGCGTCCGAGAGCGCCCGGATCCCGACGGCGTCGATCCCGTCGTCGTTGGTGAGGAGGATCTCGAGGGTCATGGGCGACACTGCGGCGGGCCGGGGGAAAACGTCGCCGGTCGCGGGCGATGAGACGGACGAGGGATCCGACGCGGGAACCGGCAGGCGTCGGGCGGGTGGTACTCCGGGGCGGTCAGCGGGAGGAGAGCGGCGGAGCGGGGATCGTCGAGCGCGGAGCGACGGGCGCCGGCGGCGGTCGGTCGACGTCGGCGGTCAGTCCGCGGCGACGGTCAGTCCGCGGCGACGTGCGGCGTCGCCTCCGCCAGCTCCAGCACCTCGTCGAAGAAGCCGAGCGAGTCGTGCGGACCGGGGTTCGCCTCGGGGTGGTACTGGCGGGTGATGACGTCGAGCTCCTCGCTGTCGAGCCCCTCGACGGTGTCGTCGTTGACGTTCACCTGCGTCACCTCCAGCGGACCGGTGTCGTCGACGGTGTAGCCGTGGTTCTGCGTCGTCATCACGACCTTGTCAGTGCGGAGGTCCTTGACTGGCTGGTTGACGCCGCGGTGGCCGAACATCATCTTCTCGGTCGAGCCGCCGAGCGCGCTCGTGATCACCTGCTGGCCGAGGCAGATGCCGGCCATCGGCAGCTCGCCGGCGAACTCGTCGACGACCGCCTTGGCGGCGGCGAAGTTCTCCGGGTCGCCCGGGCCGTTCGAGACGAAGAGCACGTCGGGCTCGACGGCGGCCACGTCCTCGGGGGTCGCGTCGTACGGGAGCACGTGGACGTCGGCCCCGCGCTCGGTGAGCGAGGAGATGATCGAGCCCTTCGCGCCGCAGTCGAGCATCGCGACGTCGGCGGCGCCGCCGCCCTCGTGGACGGTCGGCTCCGACACCGACACCTGCGCGCCGATGTCGGTGTGCGCGCTCATCGGCTCGCACGCCTCCATCTCCGCGACCGCGTCGTCGGGGGTCGCGTCCGGGCCGGCGGCGATCCCGCAGGCCATCGCGCCCTCCTCGCGGACGGTCGTGACGATCTCGCGGGTGTCGACGTGGTCGACGGCCGGGACGCCCTCGCCGGCGAGCCACTCGGCGACGTCGTCGGTCAGCTCGCGGGCGATCGCCGCGCGCGGCTGGACCGACTCGGACTCGAACCGCTCGGTTCGGACGCCGTAGTTCCCGATCAGGGGGTACGAGAAGGTGAGGATCTGTTCGGCGTAGGAGGGGTCGGTGAGCGACTCCTCGTAGCCGGTGTACGCGGTCGTGAACACCAGTTCGCCACGGGTGCGCCCCGGCGCGCGGGCGCGCGCTTCGAGCACGCGTCCGTCGGCCAGCGCGATATAGGCGTCCGACATTACGAGAAACGTACGCGTAAAGGGTAATAAATGCGTCGTTCGTAGATTCGTTACGATATTCGTAACGAGTAAGTCGCCGGGGGGAGTAGGTCGGGTATGGACGACCTCGACCGTCGGATCCTCTCGATCCTGCGACGGGACGCGCGGACCCCCTACACGGAGATCGCGGACCGCGTCGGCACCTCGGAGGGGACGGTGCGCAACCGCGTCGACCGCATGACCGAGGAGGGGATCATCGAGCGGTTCACCGTCACGACCCGCACGGGCAACGTGAAGGCGATGATCGAGATCTCGGTGGAGATGAACGTCGACACCGCCGCCGTCGGCGAGCGCATGGTCGAGTGGGAGGAGGTGGACTTCGTCTGGCAGGTCTCGGGCGAGGACGACGTCGTGCTCGTCGTCGACGCGGTCGACACGCGCGCCGTCAACGAGCTGATCTCGCAGGCCCGGGAGATGGACGAGGTGAAGTCGACGAAGACGCGGCTCATCCTCGACGAGCGGCTCGGGTGATCGGTTCGACCCGTCGATTCGGCTTATCGCCTCGATCGGCCGAGCGGCGCCGTCGCTGACGGGCTGAAAAGAACGGGAGAATTCGAGCGAGCGGCGCTCGCGCGCCCGTGCGTCCGTCGGAAGCGGCGGCCGCGACGCGTCTATTCGAGCGTGCCCTGAGTGACGAGGGTGTCGTCCTCCAGGTAGTGCTCGATGTGGTGGCCGTGCTCCTCGACGTCCTTGAGGGTGTCACGGAGCAGCTCCTCGGTGTTGTAGTCGCCGAGGTTGTTGGCGAGCTGGATGTGCTCCCGGAGCATCTCCGTGATGTCGCCGAACAGCTCCAGGTCGTTCTCCAGCGACGTCCGGATGTCGTAGGAGTCGGCGTCCTCCGGGCTCACCGGGGCGTGCTCCTCGTAGTTCGCGCCGCCCGACAGCGGCACGCCGCCGAGCGCCTGCGCGCGCTCGGCGAGCACGTCCGCGCCCTCTTCGAGGTCCGCCGCGACCTCGCCGAGGTAGACGTGGATGTCGCGGAACTCGGCGCCCTCGACGAGCCAGTGGTGCTTCTTGATCTGGTGGTAGAGGACGTACGTCGCCGCGAGGTCGGTGTTGAGCGCGTCGACGAGCTGCTCGGCCTTCTCCTCGGGAACGCGGAGCGCTTCGCTCTCGTGAACGTCTCCGTAGCGTTGACGTGCCTCTTTCTGGGTACTCATGTCTACCTCTGCGTACGCGCGTGGGGCACTTAACTGTTTCCACGATGGTAAGCAGAGTTTGGTATATAGAAAATTATTTTTTCATAGTACCCATGTCGCCCGCCACGTCGAGGGGATCGGCGCACGCGGTCCGGTCCGAGATCGCCGTCGGTCCCGCTCGCGGAGGCGTCCGGTGAGACGAGGTCGCCCACGCCGGGACCGCTCCCCGTCCGACGGCGCGCCGGTCCGCCCGCGAAGGGAAACGTCTTAATGGACTACGCGCGCAGTTCGTGGTGTATGAGCAACGGCGACGACGACCCGGCCGACGCCTCCGAGGAGGCCGACGCCGCGGACGACGCGGAGGCGGACGCCGGCGAGTCGACGGACGCGGCCGCCGCGCCGGCGCGTCCCGACGAAGCGACCGAGGAGTCCCTGAACGAGTACCTCGACGAGATCGCGGCGCTCCTCGACGACGCCGAGACCGAGGCGGACCTCGACGACGTCGACGCCCTCCTCGACGACGCCGAGGCGGGGATCGCGGAGGCCGACCTCCCCGAGCCCGACGAAGACGACGAGGACGCCGACGACCCGCGCGGCGACCTCGAAGCCCGGGTCGCCGAGCTGCGCGAGGGCGTCGAGGCGGCGCGCGGCCCGTACGCCGAGGACGTCGTCGACGCGATCGAGGGTGCCGAGGCGACGCTCGAAGGGACCGAGTGGACCGCCGCCGGCCGCGACGACGCGGCCGACGCGGTGAGCGCCTTCGTCGAGGCGGCCGCCGACGCGGTCGACGACGAGGTGGACGCGGACGCGATCGAGACGGACCCGGACGCAGGCGACGGGAGCGACGACAGTGCGGGCGACGAGAGCGGCGACGACGCGGCGGCCGACGCTTCCGACGCCCCCGAGGAGGACGAGACCGACGAAACGAGCGACGACGACCGGGTCGCCGCGCTCGTCGCCGCCCTCGACGCCGTCGCGGCGGGCGTCGCGGACGCCGCCCTCGACCCCGACGACGACGCGGCGGCCATCGCCGCGCTCATCGAGGCGACGGACGAGCTGGAGGCCGCGCTCGACGACGCCGAGGAGTGGGACGACCTGGAGACCCACGAGCAGCTCCGCGCGCAGGGGTACTACGACGTGCTCGGTCACTACAAGGACTTCCCGGTGGAGTGGGCCGCGCTGAAGGAGCACGAGACGCGCGGCAACGTCGACATGATCCTGCTCGCGCTCGACTCGCTCACCTCCGACTTCATGGAGCGCCACTGCCTCGAAGCGTTCGAGCGCATGGGCAAGCGCGGGAAGACCGAGGCCTCCGTGGAGGAGCTGCTCGGCCGCGCGGAGAAGCGCGACCAGTTCGCGATCCGCATCCTCGGGAAGATGGCCGCCGAGGAGGCGACGGAGACCCTCGTGGAGTACGTCCCCGAGGAGTCGAACCCGCAGCTCCAGAAGGCGACGTTCAAGTCGCTCGGCGAGATCGGCGCGAGCGAGGCGGTCCAACCGCTCGCGGACGCGCTCGTCGACGACGACACGGAGGAACTCGTCCGTCCGCACGCGGCGCGCGCGCTCGGGCTCATCGGCGACGCCCGCGCGGTCGACCCGCTCGCGGACGTGCTCGCCGGCGAGGGCTCGGACGACGTGCGCGCCGCGGCCGGCTGGGCGCTCCGCCAGATCGGCACCCGCGAGGCGCTCGAAGCCGTCGCCGAGCACGCCGACGAGCGCTCCTTCCTCGTCTCGACCGAGGGCGAGAAGGCCCGGCGCGCGCTCGACGCGGCGTCGGCGACCGCCTGACCCCGAGGTCCGCTGACCGCGGCCGTCCGACCGTTCTTATGCGATGGCGGGGCCACCGTCCCCGTGTCGCTCGCACCGTCGCGCTCCGCGAACGACCGGGCCGCGAGCCCCTCGGCCGCCGCGAGCGTCGCCGCGGTCGCGATCGGACTGCTGGTCCTGACGGCCGCCGCGCCGGTCGCGGTCGGGGGCGACGCCGGGACCGACCCCGCGGTCGCCGGACCCGACTCCGACGGCCCCGTCGCGCAGTCCGACGGCGGGTCGGAGAACCGAACGGCCGGGGGCGACGGGCCGCGGATCGTCGAGCTGTTCCCGAACCCGACGGCGGCGGAGAACCGGGGCGAGTACCTCGTCGTCCGGCTCCCCGAGCGCGGGAACTGGTCGCTCTCGGACGGGTACTACGACGCCGCGATCCCGGCGAACGCGAGCGGCGTCGTCGCGCTCTCGATGGACCCCGCGAACGCGACGCCGCTGCTCGACGACGAGCCTGCGAGCGCCGACCGCGGGCCGACGGCGCTCCGCGCGCTCGGCGATTACTTCCCCCTCTCGGCGTCCGGCGACCGGATCGAGCTCCGCCGGAACGGGACGGCGGTCGACGTCGTCGCCTACGAGAGCGCGCCCGAGGGCCAGCGCTGGCGCGCCGACTGGGGCGAGTGGCGACCGCGGGGGTACGACCCGCGGCCCGCGGTCCGGACCGCGGACGCGACCGTGACCCCGTTCGTGTTACCGGACAGTCCGGGGCGGCCCGTCGAGCCGCTCCGCGAGGCCGAGGACCGCCTGCTGCTCGCCGGCTACATGCTGGGGTCGGAGCGCGTCGTCGACCTGCTCGTCGCCGCCGCCGACCGCGGCGTCGAGGTGCGCGTCCTCGTCGAGGGGTCGCCGGTCGGGGGGTTCTCGGCGCGGAGCGCGCGCCTCCTCGACCGGGTCGCCGCCGCCGGCGTCGAGGTCCGCGTCCTCGACGGCGACGCCGAGCGGTTCCGCTTCCACCACGCGAAGTACGCCGTCGCGGACGACCGCGCCGTGGTCCTCACGGAGAACTGGAAGGCGTCGGGCACCGGCGGCCGGACCAACCGCGGGTGGGGCGTCGTCACCGGGACGCCGCGGTCCGCGACCGCCGGCGCGACGGCCGCGGACGACCTCGCCGCCCTGTTCCGCGCCGACGCCGCGGCGCCGGACGCGCGGCCGTGGAAGGCGTTCCGCGCCGACGCCGAGTTCCACGACGGAGGCGCCGCGAACGGGAGTTACCCGACCCGGTTCGAGGCGCCCGATCCGAGGGCCGCGGACGTCGAGCTCCTGACGACGCCCGGAAACGCCGCCGACCGGCTGGTCGCGCGGATCGACGCCGCCGACGACCGCGTGTTGGCGCTGGTCCCGCGGACCGGCGGCCCGGACAACCGGCTCGTCCGGGCGCTCCGGCGGGCCGCCGACCGCGGCGTCGACGTCCACCTGCTGCTGTCGAACGCGTGGTACGACCGGGAGGAGAACCGCGCGCTCGCCGAGGCGCTCGCGGGCGAACCGATCGCGGTCGCCGTCGCGGAGCCGCGCGGCCGGTACGGGAAGGTCCACGCGAAGGGCGTCGTGATCGACGACGCCGCGGTCGTCGGGAGCCTCAACTGGAACGCGGGCGCGGCGACGGAGAACCGAGAGGTGTTGCTCGCGGTCGAGGACGAGACGGTCGCCGACTTCTACGCCCGCGCGTACGCGGCCGACTGGCGCGGCGGCGGAGTCCACCTGCCGGTCGGGTTCGCGGGCGGGCTCGGGGTCGTCGTCGCCGGCGCCGGCCTCGTCGCGTACCGGGAGGTGACGTTCGCGTGACGGGCGCGCGGGGAGCGGGCGACCGGGCGGGGCCGTCTCAGTCGTCGAGCGCGGCCGTCGACGAGAGCGCCTCATCGATCTCCGCCTCGGCCATCTTCTCGACGAGCGCCTCGATGACCGCGCTCCGGCGGCCCTTCACGAACTTGATCGAGCCGACGACGAGGTGGCCGCCGCCGGAGACGCCCGCCTCCGGGAGCTCCTCGTTCAGCTCGGTCACCATGTTCGGGATGTCGAGCCGGACCCCGTCGGACCGGAGCACGCAGAAGTCCGGCCCGTAGCCGATCGTGATGACGGGGTCGCCCGTCTCCCTGACGCGGGTGTCGTGGAGCTCGCCGGTCGTCTTCCCCGGCGCCGGGTAGGTGAACCGGTGGGCGTACTCGTCGAGGTCGATCCGGTAGAGGTGGGCGCCGGAGGCGAGCCGCTCGTGGTCGACGTGGTCGTCGAGCGCGTCGAGCTGTCGGTCGACGTCGCGCTCGGCGCGCTCGGAGAGGAACTCGACCAGCTCCTCGTGGCGCCCTTCGTCCTCGCAGCCCACGTTCAGGGCGTCGTTGACGAGCGTCTTCCCCTCGGAGTAGCGCAGCCAGTGGGCGGCGTAGTCGAGCGCCTCGCCGATGTCGAGCAGGTCGGACTCGTCGTAGCCGGCCTCGGCGGCGAGCGCGACGTAGTCGTCCATCGCCTCCGCCTTCGAGCGGTCGGAGAGCCCGGCGACCGCGGGGACGTGCTCCAGCTCCTCCGTGATGGAGGGGTCGATCAGCCGGGCGAGCTCGACGCACATCATCCCCGTCGTGACCCGGTAGTCCTCGCCGTGGAGGTACGGGTTCACGTGGGCGTCGAGCAGCGGCTCGACCGCCTCGGGATCGGGGTGGTGGTGGTCGACGGCCGCGATGGGGATGTCGTAGTGCGCGAGGTTCTCGTAGGCGGGGACGTCCTCCTCGGTCGACCCGTTGTCGAGCATCAGGAGGAAGGGGAGCTTCTGGCCGTGGCGGGCGCGCCCCTCCAGCGCGAAGTTCAGGTCCCGGGTGACGTCCTCCATCTCGTAGTACGGCGCCTTGCTCGGGAGCCGCTTGAACAGGTGGCGCGCCGCGTCGGGGTCCTCGTGGACCTCCTGAACGAAGTTCTCCAAGGCGAGCTGGACCGGGATCGCGGCGCACATCCCGTCGCCGTCGGCGTGGTGGCGGACGCGGATCGGGCGGCCGGCGAGGACGGTCCGGCGGAGCAGCCGGGCGAGCTCGCGGAGGTCGTCGTGGATCGGTTCGAACGCCTCCCACTCGACGAGCGGGTCGACGTCGGCCGGCGCGGCGCGCTCGTCCAAGGCGGCCTCGAACCGCTCGCGGGCCTCGGCGGCGCGCTCGTCGGGGAGCCGGCGCAGCGAGTCGACCTCCAGCTGGAGGGCGTTCTCGCGGGTCTCGACGGCCCCGCTGACGTGGACCATGTCGCCGACGGAGATCTCCGGGTACGCGCGGACGCCGGCCTCCTCGAAGGCGGCGCAGGAGACGACGCCGGAGGCGTCGGCGACGGCGAAGATCGTCGGACCGCCGGTCTGTTTCGCCTGGACGACCTCGCCCTCGACGGTGACCTCGTCGCCCGGGGAGAGCCCGCGGACGCGAGAGATCGTCGGCTCGTGGGCGACCGCCTCGGTGCGGTAGTCGTCGAGGGGCTCGTCGTCGAACGCGACGTCGCCGTTCTCTTTCACCTCGGTCAGCCGGACGACCAGTCGGTCGCCGACCGCGTAGTCGCCGTCGAGGTTCGACTCGTGGACGAGCCCCGAGAGGGCGTCGGAGACGTCGACGAAGACGCCGTAGTCGACGACGCCGTTGACCTCGGCGTGGTACAGCGCGTCGGTCTCGGCGTCTTCGAGGGTGCAGTCGGGCGCCAGATCGTAGACGGTCGGCCGGTCGTCGGCCGCCCCCTTCGCCGCGGCGGCGTCGGGTTCGGGGCTCGAATCGCCCCGCGTGCCGGAATCCCCGGCGGAGTTCTCGCTCATGTGACGGTATCGGGAACGGCCGGTGTTAAGGCTGTTCTCTCGCGTCTCCGCCCGTCTCGCCGGGCGATCCGGTGCGGGTCGACCCGCCGGGCGCGAGCCCGCGGTCGCGCGGTCCGGAACCCCTATGGGGCGACGGCGCCTTCGCTGGCGTATGCGACTGTTCCGCTCGGACGAGCTCCTCGGGATCGCCCGAGAGACGATGGAGTTCGTCCTCGAAGCGAGCGAGGAGACCCACCCCAACGAGTACATGGGGTTCCTCCGCGCGGACGACGCCCGGAAGCTCGATATCGACCGAGACGGACAGGTGATCACCGACGTGCTCGTCATCCCGGGCACCGAGTCGAGCCCGACGAGCGCGAGCGTGCGGACGCACATGAAGCCGAACGACATGCGGGCCGTGGGGTCCGTCCACTCGCACCCGAACGGGGCGCTCCGACCGAGCGCGGCCGACCTGGCGACGTTCGGGCAGGGGAAGGTGCACATCATCGTCGGGGCGCCGTACGGCTGGGGCGACTGGCGGGCGTTCGACAACGAGGGGAACCGGACGACCCTCGACGTGCTCGACGTCGAGGTGCCCGACGAGCACTTCTTCGACTTCACTCAGGAGGACATCGACGCGGAGATCGTCGAGGAGAGCCGCGACGGCGGCGGCTTCCTCTCGTGGTTCAGATGACGCGGGTCGTCGCGCAGGGGACGTTCGACCTGCTCCACCCCGGCCACGTGCACTACCTCGAAGACGCGGCGGCGCGCGGCGACGAGCTCCACGCCATCGTCGCGCGCCGCGCCAACGTCACCCACAAGCCCGAGCCGATCCTCTGCGCGCGCCAGCGGCGCGACATGGTGGCCGCCCTCGACGCGGTCGACGAGGCGCACCTCGGAGACCCGGAGGACGTGTTCGTCCCCATCGAGCGGCTCGACCCGGACGTGATCGTGCTGGGCTACGACCAGCACCACGACGAGGCGGGGATCGCCGAGGCGCTCGCCGCCCGCGACATCGACTGCCGCGTCGAGCGGGCGTCGGGGCGGGAGCCGCGGTACGACGAGGAGCTGCTCTCCAGCGGCGACATCGTCGAGCGCGTCCTCCGGCGGCGCGGGGGGCCGGGTGAGGGCGGCGAGGGCGGGCGCGGATAACCGGACGACGGCGGCCGGTGAGGCCTCCCGATCCCGGGGGATCCGCCGAAGCGCGGGACATATATGGGTCCGCACCCAACCTCGCGCAAGTGACGATACCCGACCGATTCCCCGCGGTCCTCGCGGCGACGGCGATGGGGGTGTACCTCCTGCTCGTCGTCGGCGCCACGACCTCGCTCACGGAGGCGGCGGCGGCCTGTTCCGGCTGGCCGCTCTGCGGCGGCGGGGCCGCGCTCCCCGCCGAGACCGCCGGCTGGATCGCGCTCGGCCACCGCGCCGTCGCCGCCGTCGTCGGCGCCCTCGTGGTCCTGTCGGTCGCGCTCGCGTGGCGCGACAGGGCGAGCCGCCGCGTCCGCGGCGCCCTCGCGGCCGCGCTCCTGCTGTTTCCGGCGCAGGCCGGCGTCGGGGCGCTCGTCGCCCTCGGCGAGCTCCCCGCCTCGCTCGGCCCCGTCCACCTCCTGCTGGGCGTGACGATCTTCGGCGCCGTCCTCGCCGCGCTCGCGTGGCGGCTGGAGGCCGAGACCGGCGTCGCCGACGACGCTCCCGTCGACTTCCAGCCGGGGACCGACGACCTCCCGCCGGTCGAGGAGGCGCCCGAACCCGAGATCCCGACGGCGACGGTCCCGCGGCTGCGGGCGACCGCGGCCGCCTACTTCCGGCTGATGAAGCCCCGCCTGATGTGGCTGCTCTGCCTGGTGGCCGCCGCGGCGATGGCGCTGGCCGGCGGACCGGGGTTCACGCCGTACGTCGTGGCCGCGACGCTCGCCGGCGGCGCGCTCTCGATCGGCGCCTCGGGGACGTTCAACCACGTGTTCGAGCGCGACATCGACAGGCGGATGCAGCGGACCAACGACCGCCCGCTGGCGACCGACCTCGTCCCGGTGCGAAACGCGCTCGCGTTCGGGGTCCTGCTGGCGGCCGTCTCCCTCGGCCTCTTCTGGACGGTGAACCCGCTGACCGCGGGCCTCGGACTGGTCGCGATCCTGTTCTACAGCGTCGTCTACACCCTCGTGCTGAAGCCGAACACGGTCCAGAACACCGTCATCGGCGGGGCGGCGGGGGCGCTGCCCGCGCTCATCGGCTGGGCGGCGGTGACCGGCGAGGTCGGCGGCGGCGGGCTGCTGCTCGCGCTGGTCATCTTCCTGTGGACGCCCGCGCACTTCTACAACCTCGCGCTGGCGTACAAGGACGACTACGAGCGCGGCGGCTTCCCGATGATGCCCGTCGTCCGCGGCGAGACGGCGACGCGCCGGCACATCGTCTGGTACCTCGGCGCGACGCTCGTCGCCGCGGTCGCGCTCGCCGCCGTCGCCGAGCCGCTCGGCGCGCTCTACGCCGCGGTCGGCGTCGCTCTCGGCGCGGTGTTCCTGTGGGCGGTCGTCCGGCTGCACTACGAGCAGACGGAGTCGGCGGCGTTCCGCGCGTTCCACGCCTCGAACGCCTACCTCGGCCTGCTGCTGTTCGCCGTCGTCTTCGACGCGCTCGTGGTCTGACGGGCGGGCCGGGCGGCGCGAATTTAAAAGCGTTCGGCGCGAACGTGGGTTCGTATGACACGAGTCGAGATAGAGTACTGCGTACCGTGCGGCATGTTGAACCGCGCTCAGGACGTCTCGGAAGCCCTGCTCACACAGTTCGGCGAGGAGCTCGACGAGGTCGCGCTGGTCACGGGCGACGACGGCGTGTTCGTCGTCCGTGCGGACGGCGAGGTCGTCTTCGACAAGACCGAGGACGAGTACGACGTGGACGCCATCGTGCGCGCCGTCAGGCCGTACGTCGGCGCGGCGGCGTGACGGTCCGTCACTCCTCGGCGTAGACCGCCCGCGCCGAGTTCGTCACCACGAGGACGCTGCTCGTCGCCATCGCGAGCGCGGCGAGCAGCGGGTTGAGCACGCCGGCGAGCGCCATCGGGATCGCCGCCGCGTTGTAGGCGAACGCCCAGCCGAGGTTCTGCCTGAGCCGCCGGTTCGTCCCGCGGGTGACCGCGAACAGCTCCGGGATCGCGGCGAGGCGGTCCTCTAGGAGGACGGCGTCCGCGGCGTCGGCCGCCAGGTCGGTCCCGCTCGCGATCGAGACGCCGAGGTCGGCCGCGGCGAGCGCCGGCGCGTCGTTGCTCCCGTCGCCGACCATGGCGACCCGCTCGGTCGCCGCGATCCGCCTGACCGTCTCCGCCTTCGCCTCGGGCGGGACCGCCGCGAACACCTCGTCCACGGCCGGGTGGTCCTCGAAGCGGCGGGCCGCCTCGGGGGCGTCGCCCGTGAGCACCACGACGCGTCGCCCGCCCTCGGCGAGGTCGGCGACGACCTCGTCCCAGCCGTCGCGGACCTCGTCGCCGACGACGAGGACGCCGACGACCGCGCCCGCCCAGCCGACGAAGACGGGCACGCGCCCGTCCGCCCGGGCCGCCTCGCCGGCCGCGTCCAGCGACGCCGGCACGGTCCACGCCGCCCCGTCGAACAGAGACCGGTGGCCGGCGACGACCGCCTCGCCGTCGATCCGGCCGCGGACGCCCCGGTCCGTGACCGTCACGTCGGCGACCGACGGGGACGAGCCGTCGGCCGTCTCGTCGTCGGGGGGGTCCGTCTCGGCCGTCCGCGCCGCCCCGCCGTCGGTCGCGGGCGTCGGACCGTCCGCGGCGGCCGAGCCGTCCGCGGCCGCGACGATCGCCTCCGCGATCGGGTGCGCGGAGGCGCGCTCGACCGCCGCCGCCCGGCGGCGGACCTCGGCCGGCGACGCGCCGTCCGCGACCGTGTCGACGAGCCGCATCTCGCCGTCGGTGAGCGTCCCCGTCTTGTCGAGCACCACCGTCTCCACGTCGGCCGCCTCCTCGAAGACGGCGTCCGAGACGATCACGATCCCGCGCCGGGCCGCGTCGCGGATCCCGGCGGCGATCGCGAGCGGGGTCGCGAGCCCGAGCGCGCACGGACAGGAGACGATGAGCACCGTGAGCCCGACCAGCGCGGCGTCGACGGGCGCCGATCCGAGCGCGAGGGTGACGCCGGCGCCGGCGACGGCGACCGCGACGACGAGCGGGACGAAGGCGGTCGCGAGCCGGTCGACGAGCCGCTGGACGCCCGACCGCGAGCTCTGGATCTCCCACAGGAGCCGGACGAGCCGGTCGAGCGTGCTCGTCGCGTCCTCGCCGACCGCGACGACGACGGGCGCGTCGGTGACGACGGTGCCGCCGCGGACCGCGTCGCCCTCGCGCTTCGTCGCCGGGAGCGACTCGCCCGTGACGAGCGCCTCGTCGACGGCGGCGGTCCCCTCGACGACGGTCCCGTCGAAGGGGACGCGCTCGCCGGGGCGCACGAGGAGCCGGTCGCCGGGGTCGACGGCCTCGGCCGCGACGGTCTCGCCGGACTCGGTGCGGACCGTCCGGTCGCCGGCCGTCGTCAGCTCCGAGAGCATCCCGGTCGCGCGCCGCTTGACGATCGACTCGTAGCGGTTGCCGGCGGTGACGACCAAGATCACGGCGATCGTCACGTCGAAGTAGAGGTCGGTGCGGCCGACGAGCAGCGCGAGCGTGCTGTAGGCGTACGAGCTCCCCGCCGCGAGCGACACGAGGAGGTCCATGTTCGGCCGCCGCGCCCGGAGGCTCACGTAGGCGCCGCGCAGGATCGGGTAGCCGGTGTAACAGAGGACGATCGAGGCGAACACCCACACCTGCGCGAACAGGTACGTGCCCGAGACGCCGCCGAGATCCGCGATCGGCTCGTAGCCGAAGTAGGTCGGATAGAGGAAGAGGACGTACCACAGCATCGCCATCATCCCGAAGAAGCCGCCGCCGATCAGGAAGCGGACGACGTCGTCGTCGCGGTCCGGTTCCGGGTCGGCCCGGTCGCTCGCGGTGTACCCCGCGACCGAGAGCCGCTCGGCGAGCTCGTCGGCGCTCACGACGTCGGGGTCGTAGTCGACGCGGATCGTGTCGGTGGCGTAGCTCGCCTCGGCGGCCGCGACGCCCTCGCGCTCGGCCGCGGTCAGCTCCAGGAACGACTCGCAGGTCGCGCAGTGCATCCCGTCGACGCGGAGGAACGTCGTCTCGCCGTCGAACGACTCGTCCGGCTCGCTCTCGGGGCGTCGCTCGTCGAGGTCGTCGGCGTCGTCGACGTCGTCCAGCGACCGGGCCACCGCGAGGCAGCCGCGACAGCAGAACTCGCCGTCGACGTCGGGAGCGGTGTGGGGGTCGCCCCCGGTCGGGAGTTCACAGAGGGTGCAGTCCGACATGCGTGGAGATGGCGCTCGGCGCCGCCGCTACGCCTCGTCCGGGTCCGCCGCGTCGGACGAGGCCGATCCGGGACGGAGGCTCCCGCCGGTCGCGACCCGGAGGCTCCCCCAGATGATCAGGACGTTCACCAGCGTCACGGCGACGACGACCTCCGCCCGGTCGGCGAGGAACACCGCCGCCGGGACGGTACCGCCCAACACGAGGAGCAGGGCCCGCTGCAGCGTGAACTCCATACCCGGAGGTGGAACGCCCGCGTCATAGATAACGGCAAGATTCCCACGGTCTGGGAACGGATCGATCGTATATATTCGGGTGTGAACTACCGCGACTCATGGCGCAGACCGAGACCGCGCGCGGCGCGACGGGCGAGGCGAGCGGTGAGGGGGACGCGGAGTTCGACCCGATCGGGACGCTCACGCTCATCGGGATCTACTTCGTCATCCTGCTGCTGGCGTGGGTGTACATCTACTACGTCGAGTTCCTCGGCCGCGATCTGGTCGTGGTGGGGTGACCGCGGATGCATATCCACGCCTACGAGAAGCTCTGGCTCGCGGCGTCGATCCTGCTGATACTGCTGCTCATCGGCTCGGTCACCTACGGCGCCGTCGGCCCCGGGGTCGCGATGGTCGCCGACAGCGAGCCGACGGTGAACGCCCAGGCGCTCGACGAGGACGAGCGGTTCTCGGAGCCCCGCGTCGAACGGGTCGGCGAGAACGAGTACGCGGCGTACGTCGTCGCGCGTCAGTTCGGCTTCCAACCTGACCCCATCGTCTTGCCGGCGAACAGCACCGTGACGTTCTACGTCACTTCCGCCGACGTGATCCACGGGTTCGAGGTCGTCGGCACGAACGCGAACACGATGGTCGTGCCCGGCGAGGTCTCCGAGCTCACCGTCGAGGTCGACGGCGCCGAGGAGTACGGGCTCATCTGTAACGAGTACTGCGGCGCCGGCCACCACGTGATGGAGGGGAAGGTGAACGTCGTCAGCCAGGCCGAGTTCGAAGAGCGGAACGAGGGGGGTGACGAGGCGTGAGCGACGCCATCGAGGCCGAGCGCTCCTTCGTCGACGAGTTCCCCGACGAGGCGCGCGTCGTCCGCGCCGCCCTCCTCAGTTCCTTCTTCGCGCTGACGCTCGGCGCGGTCTTCGGGATCGTCCAGACGCTCCACCGGACGGGGGTGTTCCGGGGGATCATCTCCTCGACCGACTACTACACGTCCCTCACCGCACACGGCGTGTTCCTCGCGATCAGCTTCACGACGTTCTTCCTCGTGGGGCTGTTCACGTGGGCGGTGACGCGCAGCCTCGACCGCCCGCTCGTCGACATCCGGATCACGTGGACGTGGTACGCGATCATGGCGGTCGGGATGACGATGACCGGCGTCTCGATCCTCGCCGGCTTTTTCCCCGCGCTCGACATGAGCGCGGACGTCCTGTTCACCTTCTACGCCCCGTTGCAGGCGCATCCCCTGTTCTACGCCGGCCTCGCCGTCTTCATCGTCGGCTCGTGGATCGCCGGCGCCGACTGGTTCCGGACGTTCCTCGCGTGGCGGCGCGACCACCCCGACGAACGAATCCCGCTGCAGACGTTCATGGTGCTGACGACGATGGCGATGTGGTACATCGCCTCGTCGGCGGTCGCGGCGTCGGTGCTCCTCTTCCTCCTGCCGTGGTCGCTCGGCTTCATCGACCAGGTGAACCCGACGCTCACCCGGACGCTGTTCTGGTTCTTCGGCCACCCGGTGGTGTACTTCTGGCTGATGCCGGCGTACCTGCTGTGGTACACCGTCCTCCCGAAGATCGCCGGCGGACGGCTGTTCAGCGACCCGCTCGCGCGCGTCGTCTTCGTGCTGTTCCTCCTGCTGTCGACCCCGGTCGGCATCCACCACCAGTACCTCGACCCCGGGATCGCCGAGGGGTTCAAGTTCATCTCGATGACGAACACGATGTTCCTGCTGTTGCCGAGCCTGCTCACGGCGTTCACGGTCGTCGCGAGCGTCGAGTACGGCGCCCGGCAGCGCGGCGGGACCGGGCTCTTAGGCTGGCTCACCGACCTCCCGTGGCGGAAGCCCGAGTTCACCGGGATGATGCTCGCGGGGCTGATGTTCGCCGCCGGCGGCTTCTCCGGGATGGTGAACGCGGGCATGAACATCAACTACATGATCCACAACACGATCTGGGTGCCGGGACACTTCCACCTCACCGTCGGCACCGCCGTCGCGCTCACGTTCATGGCCGCGACCTACTGGATCTGGCCGCAGATCTCCAACAAACCGATCTACAGCCGGCCGATCGGGCTGTTCCAGGTCGTGCTCTGGTTCGTCGGCATGGCGCTGATGTCGAACGCGATGCACGCGCAGGGGATCATGGGCGTGCCGCGCCGGACGGCGGAGCCCGAGTACAGCGGCTTCGACTACCCGACGATGTTCGGCGGGTTCGAGGAGCTCAACGTCCAGATCGCGATCGGCGGGACGCTGCTGTTCGTCTCGACGGTGCTGTTCGTCGGGAACCTCGTGCTCACGATGGGGAACCCGCGGGTCTCCGGGCTCGCCGAGTCGCTGCCGCCGGCGCTGTCCGGCCCCGACGACGCCCCGCCCGTGCTCGACAACCTCCGGCTCTGGGTGGGGATCGCGCTGACGCTCGTCGTCCTCGCGTACGCCCTCCCGCTGGCGGCGATCGTTCGGCGCGGCGGGCTGCTCGGTCCCGGCGTGGGCACGTATCCGGCGTGGCTCGTGCCGCTGCGCGACGCGCTCGTCGGCGCCGCGACCCCCCTCGTCGGCGCCGTCGGCGAGGCGGTCGCCGCGCTCGTCGAGGTGGGCCGATGAGCCTCGACAGGACCCGCGGCGGCCTCCTCGTGGCCTTCGCGGTGTTCGGCGTGATCGTCTACGAGTTCCGGACGGTCCTCGACTTCGTCGGCGTCGAGCTCCCGCTCATCCCCTACATGGCCGGCGTCTTCGCGCTCGCCGGCGTCCTGCTGTGGATCGTCACGCTCACGGGCGGCTGGCGGACCGACCCCGAGCGCGACGAGCCGGCGTAGGCGACGGCGTCGCCGCCCGACCCCGCACCGATCGGTGACGCGGCGAGACCGGTCCGGGCCGGAGTCACCGGTCCTTTTGAGACGCCGGGGCGTCGGTGGTCGCGTATGTCAACACGAGACGATCCGCTCACGTTCGGCGTGCTCAGTACCGCGGGAATCGCTCGCGACGCGGTGATCCCGGCGATCGCCGCGAGCGACCACGCGGTCGGGGCCGTCGCGTCGCGCGACCCCGACCGGGCCGCGGCGTTCGCGGAGGCGCAGTCGATCCCGCGGAACTACGGCTCCTACGAGGCCCTGCTCGACGACGGCGGGCTCGACGCCGTCTACGTCCCGCTCCCGAACGGGCTCCACGCCGAGTGGACGACCCGCGCGGCCGACGCCGGGTTCCACGTGCTCTGCGAGAAGCCGCTCGCGGTCGACGCGGCGGAGGCGCGCGAGGTGACCGAGCGCTGCGAGGACCGCGGCGTCACGCTGATGGAGGGGTTCATGTACCGGTACCACCCGCGCACCGAACGGGTCCTCGAACTGGTCGAGCGGGAACTGGACGACGTGCGCACGGTGACCTCGACGTTCCGGTTCCCGCTGTACGGCCGGCCGGACGACGTGCGCCTCGATCCGGCGCTCGCCGGGGGATCGCTGATGGACGTGGGCTGTTACCCCGTCTCGCTCGCCCGGACCGTCCTCGGCGAGCCGGAGCGGGCGTACGCGCACGCGAGCGACACCCGCGACGCCGGCGTCGACACGGAGCTCGCGGGCGTGCTGGAGTACGCGGACGGCCGGTCCGCGCGGGTCGCCTCCGGCTTCGACACGCAGCTCGTGCAGCGCTACCGGATCGACGCGACGAACGGCTGGATCGAGGTCGAGCGGGCGTTCGACGCGCCCGCGGACGAGCCGGTGGAGCTGACCTACGAGGTCGACGGCCGGCGCGGCGTCGAGACGTTCGACCCCGTGGACCAGTACCGCCTGCAGGTGGAGCACTTCGCCGACCGTATCGCCGACGGCACCGCCCCGCTGACCGACGGCGCGGAGGCGATCGCGAACATGCGGGTCGTCGACGCGCTCGCCGAGAGCGCGGCCGAGGGCGGCGCGGTGGACGTGTCGTAACGGGTCGGCGCGCGCCGGACCGCTCACCGCGGTCGACGCCGGCGCGTCGAGCGAGCGTTTATTACCGCTCGGAGCCGATATTGCCCATCATGCCCAATACCACTGCCACCGATGCCGAGTCCGGCGGAGACGAGCGGCGTCGGCGACCGGCCTCGCTCGCCGACGCGGACGCGCTCGACGCGTTCGTCGCCGACGCCGACGCCGCGCTCGTGGAGTTCTACACCGACGGCTGCGGTCTCTGCGACGGGATGAAACCCGTCCTCGCCAACGTCGCCCGCGACCTCGGCGTCGACGCCGCCCTGATCAACCCCCGCGACGACCCGCCGCTCGTCGAGCGGTTCGACGTGCGGAGCGTCCCGCTGTTCGTGCTGTTCGTCGACGGCGAACCCGTCGCCCGCCGCGCCGAGGGGTTCGTCCCCGGCGACGAGCTCGCCGCGTGGGTCCGCGAGCACGTCGAGTGATCGGACGGGGCCCGGGACGCGCTCGTCGCTCGCGGGACGAGAGACACGGAGCGAAACGAAACCGCGACCGAGCGCCGGGTCGAGCCCCGGCGAAATCGGCCTTACAGCCGACCGACGTTCTCGACGGCGACGGACTCGACGCCGTCGACGTCGGCGAACGCCTCCTCGACCGCCTCGGTGCCGCCCGCGCCGTCGGGGACGATGACGGTCGGGAGGAGGGCGACGAGGCCGAACGCGACGTCGTCGCGCTGGAAGCCGCGGATCTTCGCGCCCTGCGGGAGCGACTCCTCCAGCCGGTCCTGCAGGTCGTCGAGGTCGACGTCGGGGCTGTTCGGCATGACCTTGATCTTGGCGGCGACGTCTCCCATACTAGGGCCCTCGGAAGCCGCAGTCGTGGCACTCGTAGAGGTTGCTCTGCTTCCGGCACTTCGCGCACCGGTGGATCGTCGCCCCGCAGTCCGGGCAGGAGAAGCGCGCGGCGTTCATACCGGCCACCTGGATGCCACAGGAGACGCACTGCCGCGTGCCCTGCGTTTCACTCTCGCTCATACACTGAAACACCACCGCGCGACTTTTAACCGTTGTTCTTTGGGGTCGACGGGAGAACGCCGGGTGCGCCGCGGTACCGCGGCGCTCGCGCGTCCCGCCCGTCGAGCGCGTTCCGGTTCCGAGGCATCCCGGAGACCGATGCCGCGTCACCCGATAATCAGCGGCCCGATCAACACGCCCATCAGGTGGACCCGCCGGGCGCCGACCCGGGGCGGAGCGAGTCCCAGCACGCCGGCGACGGCGAAGATACCGACGCCGAGCGGCCCCGCGAACAGGAACGAGACGCCGGCGAGCAGCGCCAGGACGCCGAGCGAGAGGCGGGTGTAGTCCGCGTTGCCGACGACCCGGAGGTAGGCGTCCCCGACGAGGAGGACGAGCGCGAAGCCGACGGCCGCGGCGGCCCCCGCGGCGACGAGGAGGATCGGGAGCGCGAAGGGGACGCCGGCCCGGTCGATCGCGACCGTGACGCCCGTCCGCGGCGTGCCGAGCGCGACGAGCGCGAACAGCGCGAATATCGTGTTCGCCGTGTTCGCGCCGCTCGTGGCGACGACGAACCCGCGGTCGCCGTCCTCTCGCGGGACCGCCGGCAGCGCCGCGACGGCGGCGATCGCCGCGGAGACGCCGGGGACGTAGCCGACCACCGCGCCCGCGAGCGACCCGGCGCCGGCGCTCACGCCGAGGTCGCGGGGGCTCATCGTGACCCGCGCGTCGGCCTGCGGCGGGACGCCCTCGCCGCCGAGCGCGTCGACGAGCACGGGCGCGCCGAACAGCCCGGCGAACAGCGGCGCGAGGACGCCGCCGGCGTCGAGCGGCGCCGCGGGGTCGACGTCGAGCGTCGCGAGCCCGAGCGCGGCGCTCGCGAGGAACGCGAGGAACCCGCCGACCGCGGCCCGCTTCGACGACTCGGTGAGCACGAGGAAGGCGACGACGCCCGCGAGGAGCAGTGGGAGGTGCGCCCGCACCGCGGGATAGCCGCGGATCATGACCCAGGTGATCGGCACGGCGAGGGGGACCGCGAGCGCGACCGCCAGCCCGGAGCCGACCGCCGAGAGCCGGATCGCCTCGCGGCCGCGCCCCGCGATCACGAGCCGGTGACCCGGGAGCGCCGCGACCGCCGTCGCCGCGTCGGGCACGCCGAGCGCGAGCGCGGGCACGATGTCGAGGAACGAGTGGACCACCCCGGCCCCGAGCATCGCGACGCCGACGAGCAGGGGGTCGGCGGCGACCGAGGGGGCGAGCCCCGCGAGCAGCAGCGCGAAGTTGTTCGCGTGGAGGCCCGGGACGAGCCCGCTCAGCGTGCCGAGCGCGGCGCCCCCGCACAGGAACGCGAGCGCGGCGGCCGCGAACGTCGGATCGACGACCGGGCGGACGAGGGCGTCCATCGCGGGGAGGTGGCCGCGGCTTCGGTGATAAGCCGGGGGGTGCGCGGTGAGACCGAGCGCCGCGGCTCCGGGAGAGCGAAACGAACGGTCGAAAACTCGGTCTCGTTAGGCCTTCTGGGCCGCCTGCGACTTCTTCTGGGTGACGTAGCCGGCGATCCGGTTGCGGACGCCCTTCGACTCGACGGTGGTCAGGGCCGTGACGCTCTCCTTGTTCGTCTCGAAGTTCGTGTTGAACGAGTCGGGATACCGTTCGAGCAGGACGTTCCCGAGCTGCTTGATGTACTTGGGTTTGATGGCCATACCGAGCGCTACCGCCGGGCCGAACTAAAAGGGTTCGTTCCGCCGCGAGCGGCCGCGAGGCGGTATCACGCCGGTCCGTCGGCCGCGCGGTCGCTCAGGCGTCGCCGTCGCGGTCGTCGCGTCCCGCCCCGGAACGCCGCTCGGCCTCGGCGAGCGCCCGCCACCCGGTCGCCTCGTCGATGCGGGCGAACGCCTCGCGCTCGGCCGGCCCGCCGCAGCGGTCGACCACGTCGGCGAAGTAGGTCAGGCGGTCGAGCAGGTCCGCCGCGTCGAACGCGGGCACGTCGAGCCGCGAGGCGGCCACGGTGGCGTCGACGACCGCGCCGAACCCGCGGTTGACCGTCGGGACGCGCTCCCGGCGGATCTCGGCCTCGACGGGAGAGAGCGTCCACGTCCGGATCGTCGTGTCGCCCTCGGTCTCGCTCCCGACCGCCTCGGCGGTCACCTCGACCCACGCGTCGGCCGTTTCGAGGACGGGCTCGTCGACCTCGCGAACCGTCAGCGCGGCGTCGACGAACGTCCGGGGGTCGGTCGTGAACTGGACGACGCCGCCGCCGCGCTCGGTGAAGTTCCGCCACGTCCGGGTGCGGCCGTAGGTCCGCGCGGTCACGGGGTCTTCGGGATCGTCCGGGGCGTGGAGTCCGAGCGCCGCGACGTTCCACCGGTCGTTCGGGCCGAGCGTCGTCACGACCGACTCCGTGACGCCGCGGAGCGCGACCGGCCAGCCGTCGGGGGTGACGGCGTCGGCGCCCTCCGCCGACGCTCCGCGGTCCCCGTCGGGGCCCTCCCCGTTCACGGCGCCACCTCCGCGCCGCGTCGGAGCGCGACGTACAGCGCCGCGCAGGTGAGGTCCGCGGTCGTCCCGGGGTTGATCCCCTCGTCGACGAACGCGGTCGCCAGTCCCTCCGCGGCGTCGAGGTCGGCCCCGTGGACCGCGTCGGCGTCGATCGCGTCGACGCCCGCGGCGGGGTCCGGGCCGACGCCGTCCGCCCCGTCGAGCAGCGCGGCCGCCCGAGCGCTCGCCTCCCGGGCCGTTCGGGAGTCGCGGGCCGCGGCGACCAGCGTGTCGGGCTCGGCGGCGAGCAGGCCGAGGAACGCCCGCGCGGCCCGGTCGGTCAGCGGCCCCTCGTCGGAGCGGATCCACTCGGCGGCGCGGAACGTCCGGGGGAACCCCTCGACCCACTCCCGCGCGTTGCGGTCGGGGACGCGGTCCGGGTCGTCGGGGTCGGCCGAGAGCGCCAGCACGTCGCGCAGCGTCAGCCCGCGCTCGCGGAGCGCCGGCGCCGCGTCGCTCCCTCGGCGCACGTCGAGGTCGGCCGCGCCCGCGGGCGGGTCCCCGACCGCGACGTCGACGCGCTCGAACGCGCGGTAGAAGGCGACCGCGTCGGCGACGTCGGTGTCGCGGGTCGCGCGGTCGACGGCGTCGGGCCCGAGGTCGCCCGGAGGCGACGCGTCCCCGCCCGCGACCGTCGCGCGGATCAGCGGGACGAGCAGCAGCAGACAGCCGAACTGGGTGTTCGTTCCCGCGCGGTCGGCCATCCCCGCCACCGCGCGCTCGAAGGCGTCGCCGACGGGAGCCGCCTCGTCCACCGCCAGTTCGAGCCCCTCGCGGGCGCCGACCGCCCCGCCGAGGAACGCCTCGAACCGGAGGTCGGCGAGGTCGCGGCGTCGGTCGACGTTCCCGGGCTTCGGGGTCCCGGCGACTTCGAGCAGGAGCGCGAGGACCGCGTCGTCGACCGTGGCGCGGTCGGCGGTCACGGCGGCGCCTCCCGTCGGCGTTCCGACTCCCCCGCCGACAGCTCCCCGTCACGCCACGCGCGCACCGCCTCGGCGACGCGCGCGAGCTCCGTGGGATGCTCGGTCGGCCGCCCGACGCTGACGGCGTCGGCCCCGTGCGCGGCGTACTCGGCGACCGTCTCCCGGCCCCGGACGCCGTTGTTGGCGATCGCGGTGAGGCCGGCGCGGGGGGCCGCTCCGGCCGCGGCGTCGTCTCCCGCCGTCAGGTCGGCGACGACGCCCTCCGAGTCCATCGCGTCGACGTGGAGCCAGTCGCCCCCCGCCTCGGCGACCGCGTCGGCGACGGCGACGAGGTCGGCGCCGGGGACCTCGGCGCGGACCTTCACGCTCGTCGTCGCGCCGGTCGCGGCCGCGGCGGCGACGTAGTCGGTCAGCCGGTCGCGGTCGCGCAGGAGGGACTCGCCGCAGCCGACCGCGCGGAGCTCCGGCTGGCGGCAGTGGGCGTTGACCTCGCAGACCGCGTCGCGGTCGGCGCAGACCGCCGCCGCCTCGCGCACCGGCTCGACGGTCGCGCTGCGGACGTTGATCCCGGGTCGGACCGGGGCGTCGGCGAGCGCGGCGAGCTGCCGGTCGACCCACGCGAGCGGGTCGTCGGGGAGGAACTCCGTGCGCCCCCGAGCGACGAGGTCGCGCGCGGCGGCCCGGCTCGCCGGGTCGAGCGCGATCCCGCCGAGCACCGCCGCGTCGACGTGCGGGGCCGCGGCGCGCGCCCAGTCGGCGTCGGCCGCGCCGCTGAGGCTGGCGGCGACGAGGAAGGGGGCCGGTCCCCCGTCTCCGTCCGCCGTCACTCGGCCACCTCCGGATCGGTCGCCGGCGCGTCCCTCACCGCCGCCAGCGCGCGCTCGCAGGCCCGGGCGACGCGCTCGGCGTCGTCCGCGCCGTCCATCCCGGTGTCGGTGCGCTCGACGTGGCGCTCCGGGAGCTCGGTCGGGTCGGCCTCGTCGAGGACGAACGCGTCCGCGAACGGGTACGCCGCGGCGACGCCCGCGGTCGACGGGTCGCGACCGACGCCCGCCATCAGGTCGGCCGCCGGGCCGGAGAAGACCTCGTCGCCCACGAACGGCGAGACCGCGACGACCGGCGTCTCGCGGAGCGCCGCCTCGAAGCCGGGGAGCGCCAGCATCGGGCCGACGCTCGTGACGGGGTTCGACGGCCCGATCACGATGGGCTCGGCGAGGGCGTCGAGGACCTCCGCCGTCGGCTCGGCGTCGTCCGCGCCCCGGAACTCCGCGTCGGCGACGGCCGGTTCGCCCCGGCGCGCGACCCAGTACTCCTGGAAGTGGATCGTCTCGCCCGCCTCCGTGTGGATCAGCGTCGCGACCGGGTCGTCGGACATCGGGAGGAGGTCGACATCGAGCCCGAAGGCGTCGGCGAGCGTCCGAACGACCTCGGTGAGCGTGCGCCCCTCGTCGAGCAGGCTCGTTCGGGTGACGTGGACCGCGCGGTCGCGGTCGCCGATCTCCATGAACTCGCCGACGCCCGAGAACCGCCGCCACCGCGCGATCTCGCGCCCGCTCGTCTGCGCCTCGGCGTCGAGGTAGCGCGGGGCCGCGCCGAGCCCGAGCTCGTCCGCGAGCCGGCGCAGCTCCGCGTGGGTCTCGGTGGTGTCGTCCGCGATCCCCCACCACGTCTCGCGGTCGAGGACGCCGCCGCCGGCGAACAGCACCGTGTCGACGTCGGGACAGACGAGGTGGCCGCCGAGCTCGACGTCGTCGCCCGTGTTGGCGACGACCGCGATCGCCTCCGGATCCCAGACGCGGGTCGCCCCGTCGAGGAGCTTCGGCGTCCCCGTGCCGCCGGCGAGGAACGTGACCATACGCGGGCAAGGCGGCGGGCGGATTTGTATCCTCGCCTCCGTGAGCGGCGACGGCGTGAAGCGGAATGGACGTACGGCTTCGGTTATAAATGATAGACGTCGTTCAACCGATTCTTATGATTGGCGCGTGCCGCCGAGCGGCCGACAGGCCGCGAGTCGCACGCGCGAGGGAGGCGGCGGGCCGGCGCGGCTCCGCCCGCGCCGGGCCGTCCGCCGAGGCTGGGGAGGCGTGAGGTGCGGTTGCGGTGCGGGGTGGGACTCAAAGGGGCAGCCGCGAGGGCGAAGCACACCGACGCAAGGACCGCAGGGAGCGAGCAACGCGAGCGACTGAGGACCGCAGCGAGGTGCGCGAGTCCTCGCGGCTGGGGCTTTAGAGTTGATTACCGCTGATCGGCAGTCTGCCACGTATGAGCGAGCGGCTGGGCCTCTGGAGGTGTTGACCGAAGATCCACGTTCGGCTACTTATACGCGATACTCGTCTGCATCTCCTCGGTATTGAACGCGCTCCCGGCGCCGTCGTCGCCGAGGACGATCACGCCGGCACCCGACTCGGTAATCGCCTCGAACTCCTCGATCGACCGGTCGGCCGCCGCCTGCGCCCCGAGCCCGTCTTCGAGATGCCCCACGGCCCGCCGAGAGAGCGTGACGCGCGCGATGTCCTCGCCGGCGCCCGTCGCGCTCGCGCCGCCGGCCTCGGTACAGAAGAAGCCCGAGCCGACCTGCGGCACGTCGCCGACCCGACCCGCGAGCGCGAACGACCGGCCGCCCGTGGAGGTCGCCGCCGCGAACCGCTCGCCGTCCGAGGCCACCGCGCCGACCGTGTCGTGGTCGGGGGCGCGGCCCGGTTCGTCTCCGCCCGCTCCGCCGTTGTTCAACCCTCCACCGGCCCGATCGCCACCCGACCCGAACCGCGTCGCGAGCCAGCCGAGGTGCTCGCGGGGGCCGCCCCGCGGCGGGTCCTCCGCCTCGTAACGCTCGCGCGTCTCGTCGGTGAGCAGGTCGACGCCGGTCTCGGTCCCGAACTCGCTCGCGAGGTCGACGGCGTGCCCGCCCGAGACGAGGACGTGCGGCGTCTCCGAGTGGACGACGCGAGCGACGCTCGCGGCGCGTTCGACGCCCGGCATCGAGCAGGCCGCGCCGACCTCGCGGTCGGAGGTCATCACGCCCGCGTCGGTGCGGACGACGCCGTCGGACTGGACCGCGCCGCCGACGCCGGCGTTGAACCGGGGGCTCGATTCGAGAGGCGCGAGCGCCGCCTCGACCGCGTCGAGGGGGGTCTGGGCGTCGGCGCCGCGTTCGGCCGCCCGGTCGAGCGCCTGCTGTCTCGGCGCCGGTTCGTCCGGGGCGCCGCCGGCGCCGCCGTGGACGACGACGCGCATCGGGGATCGCCGTGACATACGCGAGGGTCCCGCGGCGGGCGGATAAGCCCCCGGAAAACGGCGGGTGATGACGCCGAGCACAGAGCGATCCCCGCGGCCGCCCCCCGGTCCGGCGCCGCAAGAACTATTCCCGCCGCTCGGGGAGTCGCACCCATCGTGGACGAGCATCGGGGACGCGCCGCCGCAAGCAACTCGGAGTCCCGCGTCGGGGGAGGGCCGACGGACGAGGGATCGGTCCGCCGCCGCCTCCGGGCCGCGGTCGGCGCCCGCGTCGGGATCGACCGGCGGGCCCTCGCGGCGTTCCGGGTCGCGCTCGGAGTCGTCCTCCTCGTCGACCTCGCGCTGCGCGCCCGGAACCTCACGGCCTTCTACACCGACGCCGGCGCCCTCCCGCGGTCGGCGCTCGCGGAGGCGTACCCCCTCGCCGCCCGGCTCTCGCTGCACGCGCTCTCCGGCGCGACGTGGCCCGTCGCGGCCCTGTTCCTCGTCGCCGGGGTCGCCGCCGGCGCGCTCGCGGTCGGTCACCGGAGCCGGCTCGCGGCCGCGGTCTCGCTGGTCCTGCTCGCCTCGCTGCAGGCGCGGAACCCGTTCGTGCTCAACGCTGGCGACAAACTGCTCGTGCACCTGCTCGCGGCCGGGCTGTTCTGTCCGCTCGGCGCGCGCTGGTCGGTCGACGCCGTCCGTCGCCGGGGCTCGCCCGGGGGAGGGGAGAGCGGGAACGGAAGCGGCGCGCCGGAGGGCGAGCGGTTCATCGGTCCGGCCTCCGCGCTCCCGCTGGCCGTCGTCGTGGTAATCTACGTCGCCAACGCGGTCGAGAAGCTCCGGGGGACGGCGTGGACCGGCGGCGAGGCGGTCGGCCGGGTGTTCCGGCTCACGTACCTCCACGGCCCGCTCGGGGGACTGCTGCCCGAGGCGCCGGCGCTGTTTTCGGTCGCCACCTACGGCTGGCTCGCGCTGCTCGTCGCGTCGCCGCTGCTCGTCGCGTCCGCCGGCCGGGTCAGGGCGGCCCTCGCCGGGACCCTGTTCGCCGCGCACTGCTCGATGGCGCTCACGCTCCAGCTCGGCGTCTTCCCGCTGATATCGGCGGCCGCCCTGCTCCCCTTCTTCCCGCCGTTCGTCTGGGACCGCGTCGAGGGGTTCGTCGGACCGACGGGCGCGCGGTTGCGGGGGCTCGCGGAGTCGACGCCCGCCGGCGACCCGCGACGCGAGGGACCGAGGGACCGATCGACGCGCCCCCTTCCGAGTCGGGCGCTCCGCGGCCGCGCCGTCACCGCCGTCGCCGCCGTGCTCCTCGTCTCGCTGCTCGCGTGGAACGGGATGGCCGTCGGCCTCGTCGACGCGCCCGAGCCCGTGGCGGCGACGGCGGAGCCGACCGAGTACGGGTGGGACATGTTCGCGCCGAACCCGAGCTCGATCGACGCGCGCCTCCTGGCGACGGCGACGACCGCCGACGGCGACGCGGTCGACGCGCTGTACGGCGACCCCGTCGCTCTCGACCGGCCCCCGTCGGACGCCCGGGCGTACCCGACCGCGCGCTGGCGGAAGTACCTCACCCTGCTGGCCGGCGACGGGGCGCCCGCCCGCGTCGACCCGCTCCTCGCGTACCTCTGTGATCGATCCGCGGGGCCCGCGGGCGAGGCGGTCGCGTCGGTGACCGTCGAGACGGTTGAAACCGACGTCACGGAGGGCGGGGAGACCCGGGTCCGAGAGCTCGGGACGCGGGCGTGTCGGTCGGGGTGAGGTCCGGAACGGTGGCCGCGTCCGGGACGGCCGACGGGCGGCCGCCTACTTATTGCTCCGCGCCTCGAACCGGCGGGCGTGACGGACAGCGAGCGAACCCATCCGCCGACATCGGTGCTCCTCCCGACGGTGCGCTGGACCGAGGCGTGCTCCGAGGTGGCCGCCCAGCTCGACGGGAGCGACGAGCTGCTGGTGATCTGTGACACCGGCGACGACCCGGTGGCTCGGCGTCGAGAGGGTAGGGGCGGTGTCGAGGGAGGCGACGAGGCCAGTGTTGAGGGAGACGGCGACGGCCTCCCCGACGGCGTCCGCGTCGTCGTCGCCGGGGAGCCCGAGGGCTGTTCCGGCAAGGCGAACGCGATCGCGGCCGGGATGGAGGCCGCCGAGCGCGACCGGATCGTCTGGACCGACGACGACTTCCGGCACCCGCCGGGGTGGCTCGCGGCGCTCAACGCCGACTACGACCGACGGGGGCCGACCACGGAGGTCCCCGTGTTCGTCGGGGCCGACCCGCTCGGCCGGTTCTTCGAGCCGGCGTACGTCATCGGCGGGACGCTGCCGGTCTCCCGGGGCGGGATCGCGTGGGGCGGCGCGGTCGTCTTCGAGCGCGACGACCTCGACGAGGACGCCTTCCTCGCCGACCTCCGCCGGACCGTCAGCGACGACGGGACGCTCTCGGCGCACCTCGACGTGAGCGCCGCCGACCGGACTCGGACCGTCGCGGCGGGCGGGTCGCCGCGGGAGTCGCTGGAGCGGTTCGTCCGCTTCTTCCAGATCACGCGGCGCCACGCGCCGCCGGCGACCGCGGTCAACGTCGTCCTCTCGGTCGCCCTCGCGTCGCTGTGCCTGCTCGCGCCGGTCGCGGGCGTGGCGCTCGTCACGGCGCTCGCGGGGGCGGCGTACGCGCGGTTCGGAGTCCGGCGGGCGACGTTCCTGCTCGCCGGGCCCTCGGTGATCGTCTCGCCGGTCTTCCTCGCGTACGCCCTCGCGCGGCGGACGTTCGTCTGGGGCGGTCGGCGGTACCGGTGGCGGTCGATGTTCGACGTGGACGTGGAGCCGGCCTGAGCCCGAAAACCGGCAACACCTGCGAGCGCGCCGCTCCCGCCGAAAACGGCAGGCACTTTAGGGGGCCACAAGAATCCACGGACGTTCATGAGCTACGATAAGGTCGACGTCCCCGACGACGGCGAGGCGATCACGCTCGCCGACGAGGAGACCGGCGAGCTGAACGTCCCGTCGAACCCCGTCATCCCGATCATCCACGGCGACGGGATCGGCACCGACGTCGGACCGGCGGCACAGCAGGTCCTCGACGCGGCCGCGGAGGCGACCGGCCGCTCCATCGCCTGGATGCGCGTCTACGCCGGCGCCAGCGCCCGCGAGATGTACGGCGAGAACCTCCCCGACGACACCGTCTCGGCCATCCGCGACCACCGCGTCGCGATCAAGGGCCCGCTGACGACCCCCGTCGGCGCCGGCTTCCGCTCGCTGAACGTCGCGCTCCGGAAGACGCTCGACCTGTTCGCGAACGTCCGCCCCACCTACTACATCGACGGCGTCCCCTCGCCCGTCAAGAACCCGGGCGAGATGGACATGGTCACGTTCCGAGAGAACACCGAGGATGTCTACGCCGGCATCGAGTGGGAGGCCGGCAGCGAGGGGTCCGAGCGGGTGCGCGACTTCCTCGAAGAGGACATGGACGTGGCCGACGTCATCCACGACGGCCCGGTCGGGATCGGCGTCAAGCCCATCTCCGAGTTCGGCTCGAAGCGTCTCATCCGCGAGGCGATCGACTACGCGCTCGCGAACGATCGCGACTCGGTTACGCTCGTTCACAAGGGCAACATTATGAAGTTCACCGAGGGCGCGTTCCGCGACTGGGGGTACGAGGTCGCCGAGGAGGAGTACGGCGACGACGTCATCACCGAGGACCAGCTCTGGGAGGAGCACGACGGCGAGCGGCCCGAGGGCGCCCTCGTCGTCAAGGACCGCATCGCGGACAACATGCTCCAGCAGCTGCTGACCCGCACCGACGAGTACTCCGTCATCGCGACGATGAACCTCAACGGCGACTACATGTCCGACGCCGCCGGCGCGCAGATCGGCGGCCTCGGCATCGCGCCGGGAATTAATCGGGGCCACGGTCGCTGTCTCGCCGAGCCCGTCCACGGCTCCGCGCCCAAGTACGCCGGCGAGGACAAGGTGAACCCCACCGCGATGATCCTCTCGGGCCGCGAGATGCTCGACTACCTCGGCTGGTCCGACGCCGCCGACCTCGTACGCGAGGCCGTCGAGGAGACCATCGCCTCCGGGAAGGTCACCTACGACCTCCACCGCCAGATCGAGGGCGGCGAGAAGCTCGCCACCAGCGAGTTCGCCGACGCCGTCGTCGAGAACATCGAAAAGCTCGCCTAGGCGAGCTTTTCGAGCGCCCGGAAAT
Organism: Halorubrum rutilum; assembly: GCF_024494565.1. Next base: position 271,911 of record NZ_JANHDN010000001.1, on the reverse strand, counting down.
CCCCGATTTCCGGGAACATCAACGAGCTCGCGTAAGCGCCGCTCTCCGTCTCGTTTCGTCTTTTATTCTGCCCTGCTCCGACACCGAGCGACGGCGCCGGAAGGGTAGCGCCGAGGGAATTACCGACCGGACTCGTAGAACTCCTCGCGGTAGACGCGCCCGAAGGCGTTCCGGCGGAGGGTGCTGGCGGCCGCGTCGGGCTCGTCTTGGAACGTCGCCGCGATCACGGTGTCGGCGAACGGGATCGGGTGCCAGACGAGGTTGTCGACGTTGTCGGAGCCGATCCGGACGACGTCGTCCGCGTCGAACTCGCTGTCGGCGAGCCACGCGTCGAACTCGGCCTCGTCGCCGACGTGGACCGCGAGCAGCTCGGCGAAGGTCGCGTCGCGCGCGGTCCGGACCACTTCGGGGGTGACGCGCTCGTCGTACTCGTCGGCGTCGAACGCCATCGCCTTCGTCGCCTCGCGGACGACGACCTGCGCGACCGGCCCGACCTCCTCGTAGCGTTCGAGCGCGTCGGCGCGGGTCTCCGGAGCGAACGTCCCTCTGGTGTGCATACCTCGGGTTCGGCGTCGACCGGAAAGGGCGTTCCGTTACGCGGACGGGTCGGCGTCGGTGGTGGCGTCGTTGCCGTCCTCGGCATCGGCGGCGTCGCTTCCGGTGGCGTCGCCCTCTCCGTCCTCCTCGAACATCTTCCGCGTCAGCTCGCGGGCCTCGCGCAGCGCGGCCTCGGTCTCCGGATCGGTCGCGCTCGACTCGTCGACCGGGCCGGACGCGCCGGGAGCGCCGCGACCGCCGGGAGCGACGTGGTCTCCGCCGTGACCGTGCCCCGCGTGGTCGTGGTCCCCGAGGTCGACGTCCGGTCGCCCGCGGTCGACGGTGTCCTCGAACACCTCGTGGTACTCGGCCGTCTCGGCGTGCGGCGTCACCTCGGCCGCGAGCCCGTCGGGGTCACGGTCGTTCCAGTCGGAAATGTGCTCGTCGAGCCACGCCTCGTGGTCGTCGCCGTGGAGCATCGCCGTGAACGCGAGGTGGTGCGCGAGGTGTTCGCCGTCGCGCTGCGGGGTCTCGCAGATGGGGCACGCGTATCCCATGTATGCGCGTGAGTTTGCGCGTGAGGCGTAAATCGGCGTCGGACGAATACGGAGCTGACGACGTTTATAAGCGGATAACTCCGGGCCGGTGGTGAACACCTCCAAAGCCCCGGCCGCTCGGTTATAAACGGGTGACTGTGGAGCGGCGGTGAACACCTTCAAAGCCCCGGCCGCGAGGACTCGGTGCGGTCGCTGCGGTCCTCAGTCGCTCGCGGTGCTCGCTCCCTGCGGTCCTTGCTTCCCGCGCCGTCGTCCTCGCGGCCGCCCCTTTGAGTCCCACCCCCACAGCGACCGCACCTCCCACCTCCCCAGCCTCGTCGGCCACTCTTCGCTTCGCTCCGAGTGGCCGACTCCCTCGCGCGTGCTGCTCGGCCGCGAGGCGGCCTCGCAGGCACGCGCCACCGCACCGCACGCTTATTTATAGGCTATCGTCGCCGTCGCGCCCGGGTATCGGCATCGCGTCGTCGGACTCGGCCGTGCCACCTGAGGACGCTGCCGCCACTATAACAGCAACTTTATCACTCGCACGGGGCGAATTTCCGGTAAGACTACTCCGTTAGGAGGTTCAACAGTGACTGAAGCCAACACACAACCGGAGGTGAACATCGGTCTCGTCGGTCACGTCGACCACGGGAAGACGACGCTCGTGCAGGCGTTGTCCGGCTCGTGGACCGACCAGCACAGCGAGGAAATGAAGCGCGGCATCTCGATCCGGCTGGGGTACGCGGACGCGACGTTCCGGCGCTGCCCCGGCGTCGACGCGCCCGAGTGTTACACCGTCGACGAGGAGTGCGCGGACGGCTCCGCGAGCGAGCCGATCCGGACGGTCTCGTTCGTCGACGCGCCCGGCCACGAGACGCTGATGGCGACGATGCTCTCGGGCGCCTCGATCATGGACGGCGCCGTGCTGGTCGTGAGCGCGACCGAGGACGTCCCGCAGGCGCAGACGGAGGAGCACCTGATGGCGCTCGACCTGATCGGGATCGAGAACATCGTCGTCGCGCAGAACAAGGTCGACCTGGTCGACCGCGACCGCGCCGTCGACAACTACGAGCAGATCCGGGAGTTCGTCGAGGGCACCGTCGCGGAGGACGCGCCGATCGTCCCCGTCTCGGCCCAGCAGGAGGTCAACATGGACCTGCTCATCGACGCGATCGAGTCCGAGATCCCGACGCCGGACCGCGACCCCGGCGAGAGCGCCCGGATGTACGCGGCGCGCTCGTTCGACATCAACCGCCCGGGCGCGACCGCGGCGGACCTCAAGGGCGGCGTCGTCGGCGGCTCGCTCGTCAGCGGCGAGCTCTCGGTCGGCGACGGCCTGGAGATCCGCCCCGGCCGCGAGGTCGACGAGGGGGGCCAGACGGAGTGGCGGCCCCTCGAAACGACGGTCCGCTCGCTGCAGGCCGGCAGCAACGACGTCGAGAGCGCCCGACCGGGCGGACTGCTCGGCGTCGGCACCGGGCTCGACCCGAGCCTGACGAAGGGCGACGCGCTCGCCGGCCAGGTCGCCGGCGAGCCCGGCACGCTCCCGCCGACGCGCAACGAGTTCGAGATGCAGGTCGACCTCCTCGACCGCGTCGTCGGGAAGGAGGACGACGAGAGCGGCGAGAGCGACATCGAGGAGATCAGCACCGGCGAGCCCCTGATGCTCACGGTCGGCACCGCGACGACGGTCGGCGCGGTGACGAGCGCGCGCGACGGCGAGTGCGAGGTGAGCCTCAAGCGGCCGGTCTGCGCCGAGGCGGGCGCGCAGATCGCGATCAACCGGCGCGTCGGCGCGCGCTGGCGGCTCATCGGCGTCGGGACGCTCTCGTAGCGTGACCGACGACGCCCGCGCGGACGGCCGCGAGACGATCGACGCGGGCGGCGACCCCGACGCGGAGTTCGGGGGCGACGGCGCCCCGGTCGTCGCGCTCGACGCGAGCGCGCTGATGGCGCCGGTTGAGGCGGACCTGCGGCTGTTCGAGGAGCTCGACCGGCTCCTCGGCGCGTACGAGGCGGTCGTCCCGACGGCGGTCGTCTCGGAGCTCGACCGGCTGCAGGGCGGGAACGGCGAGGCGGCGACCGCGGCGAGCGTGGGCGCGGACCTCGCGGCGCGGGCGGAGGCGGTGGCGACGGACGAATCGTACGCCGACGACGCGCTGGTCGAGCTGGTCGCCGAGGGCCGGGTCGACGGCGTCGTCACCAACGATCGACCGCTGGCGAACCGGGTGCTGGAGGCGGGCGCACCAGTAATCGGTTTAAGGGGTCGGAACGCACTGGCGATAACGGAACCCTAGCGGACGCGGACAACCAATCATGTACAAACGAGTTCGACTCAAGGATACGGTCGAGGTGCCGCCGAAACACCTGGCGGACGTCACCGACGAGCGGGTGAAAGCCCTGCTGCAGGACAAACTGGAAGGACGAATGGACGAGGACGTCGGCAGCGTCGTGAGCGTCATCGAGGTCCACGACATCGGCGACGGCGCGGTGTTACACAACCGCCCCGGCGTCTACTACGAGGCCGAGTTCGACGCGCTGACGTACGACCCCGACATGCAGGAGGTCGCCGACGGGACGGTCGTCGAGACCGTCGAGTTCGGCGCCTTCGTCGGGATCGGGCCGGTGGACGGCCTGCTCCACGTCTCGCAGATCACCGACGAGTACCTCACGTTCGACGGGGCGAACCAGCAGCTCGCCTCCTCTGACTCCGACAAGACCCTCGGCGTCGACGACGCCGTCCGGGTCCGCGTCGTGACGAAGAGCATCGACGAGCGCAACCCCCGCGACTCGAAGATCGGGCTCACGGCGAAGCAGCCGGGGCTCGGGAAACACGAGTGGCTGGAGGGGAAGCGGCTCCACCGCGAACAGACCGGTGAGGAGGCCGACTGATGGCCGAGGACCGCCTCGCCTGCCGTGAGTGTCACCACGTCAACGACCCCGACTCGCAGACCTGCGAGCACTGCGGGTCGTCGTCGCTGACGGAGGACTGGGCGGGCTACGTCATCATCACGAAGCCCGAGGAGAGCCAGATCGCCGAGGAGATGAACGTCACGAAGGCCGGGTCGTACGCGCTGAAGGTCCGGTAGCGACGCCGACGCCTTTCACACTTCGACACTACCACCCATGCTCACGCTCCCGGACGCCATGCGCGACGCGTTCAAGGAGCCGCTCGGCCCGGTGACGACCGACGCCGACGAGCTGCTCGCGGCCGCGGCCGAGACCCGCGCCGAGCGGGACGCGCCCGACGCTCCGATCGTCGCGGTGGGCGACGTGGTGACGTACCACCTGCGAGAGGCGGGCCGCGTCCCCGACGTCGCGCTGATCGACGGCAAGACCGAGCGCGAGGCGGTCGACGCGGAGATCGAGTCCGCGCTCGCGGCCGCCGAGGACCGCCGCGTGCGCGTCGAGAACCCCGCCGCGTCGCTGTCGGCGGAACTCCTCGCGGCGCTGGGCGAGGCGCTCTCCGCCGCCGACCCGGTCATCATCGAGGTGACCGGAGAGGAGGACCTGGCCGCCCTGCCGGCGATACTCGCGGCGCCCGACGGCGCGAGCGTCGTCTACGGCCAGCCGGGCGAGGGGATGGTTCGCGTCGCGGTCACGCCGACGTCGCGCGCGGAGGCCCGAGAGCTGTTCGAGGGGCTCGACGGCGACACCGCGGCCGCGTACGAGATTTTGGGCGTCAACCCCGAGAGCTTCGACGGGGAGAACGCGGAGTGAACGAGCCGAGCAATCGGATCATTCGCCGTCGACGACGGCGGTCGCCGCGAAGACGGCGAGACCGGTCCCCAGCGCTACCGCGGTCGCCAGCCGGGGCGTGACCGGGACCGTCAAGACCGAGGCGTACGGTTCGATCCCGGTACGCCGGAGGCCGCCGAGCGCGTCGACACCCCAGTGACCGCTCGTCAGCAGCGAGAGGCCGACGGCGACGCCGAGGCCGCCGGTGACGAACCCGATTCCCGTGAGCACGTCCTCGACGGCGAGGACCGACCAGACGGCGTCGCCGGTCGGGTCGGGGCCGCGCGCGAGGTGGCGCTGGAGCGCGACGAGGCCGAGGCCGGCCCCGCCGGCCGCGACGGCCCCGACCAAGACGACCGCCGCGACGCCGAGCGGCGTCGTGACTGGCGGCCTCGTGAACACCGCCTCACGGACCGCCACGGGCAGCGTCGCGGCGAGCGGTGCCGCGAACGAAGCCAGAAGCGCGACGGCGCCGCAGACCCGGGCCTTGCGGAGCGGCGACAAGGGGACGATGACGGTCCCTGCCCGGACGAGGTCGTACTCCGAGCGGTCGGTCGGGTCGAATTGGTAGTCGTCGGGCATCTGTATGGTAATTAATCTCATGGCCCAAAGAAGTGAACCCTGATATAGAAAGGGCTATTAGTCGACGGTCAGCGAGCAGTTCGGCGGCGTCACCCCCGCTTCGAAATCCTTTTACAGCTTTCGGGGGGATATACGCCTAACTGAACCATGGACGTCGATATCATCTCCGAGGAGGAGAACCCGATGTTGCACCGCACGGACATCCGATTCGAGACGACTCACGAGGAGGCGACGCCCTCCCGCCTCTCGGTCCGCGACTCGCTCGCGGCCAAGCTGGACAAGGCCTCCGAGGAGGTCGTCGTCCACGAGCTGAACACGAAGTTCGGCATGCGCAAGACGGTCGGCTACGCGAAGGCGTACGACACCGCCGAGGACGCGCTCGACGTCGAACAGGACCACATGCTCGACCGCAACAAGATCGGCGACGAGGCCGACGCGGACGCCGAAGAGGCGTAACGCCGCGCCGGATGCGCGTTCTCGGCATCGAGGGGACCGCGTGGTGCGCCAGCGCCGCGCTGTACGACGCCGAGACCGACTCCGTTCTCATCGAATCCGACCCGTACGAGCCGGACAGCGGCGGGATTCACCCGCGCGAGGCCGCCGAACACATGTCAGAGGCGGTCCCCGAGGTCGTCGACGCGGTCCTGACGGCGGCCGAGGAAGCGCACGGCCCGGACGCGGTCGACGCGGTCGCCTTCTCGAAGGGGCCGGGGCTCGGCCCCTGTCTCCGGACCGTCGGCACGGCGGCGCGGGCGCTCGCGGGGACGCTCGATGTCCCCCTCGTCGGCGTCAACCACATGGTGGCGCACTTAGAGATCGGTCGCCACCGGTCGGGCTTCGAGAACCCGGTGTGTCTGAACGCCTCGGGGGCGAACGCGCACCTGCTCGGCCACCACGACGGTCGCTACCGCGTGCTCGGCGAGACGATGGACGCCGGCGTCGGCAACGCGATCGACAAGTTCACGCGCCACGTCGGCTGGGACCACCCCGGGGGGCCGAAGGTCGAGGCCGCGGCCGCGGAGGCGGCCGCCGAGCGCGACCCGGACGCCGATCTGGTGGACCTCCCGTACGTCGTCAAGGGGATGGACTTCTCCTTCTCGGGGATCAGCTCCGCCGCCAACCACGCGTACGACGACGGCGTGCCCGTCGGAGAGATCTGCCTCTCGCTGCAGGAGCACGCCTTCGCGATGCTGACGGAGGTGTCCGAGCGGGCGCTCTCGCTGACCGGCGCGGACGAGCTCGTGCTCGGCGGGGGCGTCGCGCAGAACGACCGGCTCCGCGAGATGCTGGGGACGATGTGCGCGGCCCGCGGCGCCGACTTCCACGCGCCGGAGCCGCGGTTCCTCCGCGACAACGCGGGGATGATCGCCGTGTTGGGCGCGAAGATGGCCGCGGCCGGCGACACGGTGTCGATCCCCGATTCCGCCATCGACCCGGACTTCCGGCCGGATCAGGTGCCCGTGACTTGGCGCGAGGGCGACGCGTCGGTCGCCCGCGGGCGGGGAGATCGAGAGCGCGAGGGCGAAAGGTCGGCGGGTGATAGTGGCGGCGACGCCGACCGGCGGGGCGCGGAGGCGACCGTGGAGATCGCGGCGCCCGACGACGGGAACGCCATCGGGAACGAGGGCCGCCGCGTGATCAAGCGCCGGATCCCCAAGCGGTACCGCCATCCCGAGCTTGACCGCGCGCTCCGACGGGACCGGACCGTCGCCGAGGCGCGCCTGACGAGCGAGGCGCGGCGGGCCGGCGTCCCGACCCCGCTGGTGTACGACGTCGACGTGCCGGCGGCGACGCTGACACTGCAGCACGTCGGCGACCGCGACCTCGCCGCCGCCCTCGACGAGCGGTGGACGGCCGCCGTCGGCCGCCACCTCGCGCGGCTCCACGGAGCGGGGATCGTGCACGGCGACCCGACGACGCGAAACGTCCGGATCGAGGGCGGTGAAGGCGGGGACGGGCGGGCGACGCTCATCGACTTCGGGCTCGCCTACCACACCGGCCACGTCGAGGACCACGCGATGGACCTCCACGTGTTCGAGGGGTCCGTCCGCGCGACGGCGAGCGACCCGGACCCGCCGATCGAGGCGTTCGAGGCCGGCTACGCCGAGGCGGGCGACGGCGAGGTGCTCGACCGGCTGCGCGAGGTCGAGGGACGCGGGCGGTACCGCTGACCGGCGACCGGAGGCGGCGGCGGTGACCCCGCGACCGGGCCGCGGTCCCGCCACGATTTATATCCCCGGCGGGCGATGTCCCGGTATGGCAGACAAACCGTCTTCGGGAGAGATACTCGGGATCCCGTACAACTTCGAGCGGCCGAGCCTCGGCCGGCTGCTGTCCTCGTACTGGCAGCCCGGCAAGGGGATGCTAGTGGAGAAGCCGTTCGGCATCGGCTACACCCTGAACCTCGCCAACTGGCGGTCGTGGGTCGTCCTCGCGGTCGCCGGCGGGCTCTACTATCAGCAGAGCCAGTCCGTCGGCGATGACGCCGGCGACGCCGACGCGGACGAAGACGGGGACGGCCCCGTCGAAGTGATCGTCGAGGACGACTGAGCGCGTCGCCGCGGTCGCTGCGATTGCCGCGAGGAGGGTCGTCGCTCCGATCGCCGCGGAGGGCGCCGGTGGACGCTCTCGTCCGGTTCTCGCGATCGATTCCGAGACGCCGTATTTTAAATACCGGAACGCCGTAACCGGAACAATGAGAGTTCAGTTCGAATGCTCGTGCTCGGAGGAGATCTCCGAGTTCACGCGCGGGGAAACGAGCCGCGGCGTCCACGTCGAATGCGGCAACTGCGGGGCGGTGTACGCGGTGACGATCACCGAGCTCGACTGACCGGAGCGCCCTCGCGCCCCGGGCACCTCTTCGGCGTCAGCCTACCGGTTCTCGACGCTCTCCGACTCCGCCGCCGGCCCGGCTCCCGCCCGATCCGCCGCCGGCCGGTCCGCGGCCGCCGCGGACTCGAAGCGGAGCCGGACCGTGGTCCCGTCGTCCGTCGCCTCGAACCCGACGGTCCCCCCTTGGGTCTCGCACATCCACTTGACGAGCCAGAGCCCGATGCTGCTCGCGTGCGAGAGGGGGGTCTCTCGCTCCGCGCGCAGCACCGCGCGCTCGTCCTCGGGGATCCCCGGACCGTTGTCGCTGACCTCTAGGCAGGTGGTCGTCCCGTTCTCCTCGATCCGCGCCTCGACTCGTCGCGTCGACGCGTCGTTGTGCGTGACCGCGTTCTCGAACACCTCGCGGATCGGGTACTCCACGGAGCGGTCGGCGCGGATCCACGCCTCCTCGGGCGTCTCCATCCGCACCGCCACGTCCGAGTCGTCGACGTCCGCGGCCGCCTCGCGGGCCGCCTCGACCAGGTCGATCCGCTCCGCGGGCGCCTCGGGCGAGGACTCCTCGATGACGCGCAGCTTCTCGCTTATCTCGACCACGTCGTCGGTCGTCTCCCGGATCGTCTCCAGGAGCGCCCGGCTCCGGTCGTCGTCGACGCGCTCGCCGAGCAGGTCCGCGTATCCCCGGATGACGTTGAGGTCGTTGCGGACGTTGTGCCGGAACACCCGACTCAACACCTGAAGCTGCTGGTTCGAGGTCTCCAGCTCCCGACGGGCCGCCTCGGCGCGGCGGCGGTGGTACGTCAACGCGCCGTAGAGGAACAGCGAGGAGACGCCGACGACCGCCCAGCCGCCCGCGAGGCGGGCGGGCGTCCACGCGGCCGCGTCGCCGGCGGCGACGGCGACCGCCACGTCGACCGCGAGGACGAGCACCGACCCCGCACAGAGGAAGCCGACCGCCAGCCCCCGCGGCGAGCGGTCGTAGATCCGGTCCAGAGAAAATTTCATAATGGTGTCTGTAAACCTCAGACTATCTCAGTCGTAAGTAACGATAGCGCGGGCCGTCTTAAATCTGACCGCGTCACCACTCCTTGCAGGCGGGACAGACGAGGGCGCCGTCGTCGAACCAGCGCCGCGCGACCGACTCGCCGCACCGGTCGCAGGCGGCGCCGTCGGTCGTCCACGTCGCGGTCGGGGTCGCTGGGTCGGCGTCGGCCGTCGCTTCTCCGTCCGCGTCGACATCGTCCGCGTCGACGCTGCCGCCGCCCGTTTCGCGTTCGTCGTCGCCGGGGGACGACTCCGCCCCTCCGTCCGCGTCGCCCCCGGCGAACTCGTCGAGCGAGTAGTCCTCGGTCATCTACGCCTCGCGGCGGAGCCGCGCCACGACGTAGTCGCGCTCCAGTTCGCCGAGAAACTCCCCGAGCCGCGGCCCCTGGGTGTCGTCGAAGAAGAGGCGGTAGCCGGCCGCGAAGAAGTCGCCGACGTCGACGTCGTGGGCCCGCGCCGTCTCGTACATCTCCGCCTGGATCGCGTCGCCGTCGTGGCCCGCGGCGACGAAGTCGGCGAGGTCGTCGAGCGCGGCGGCCACGTCGTCGTCGAACTCGGCGTCCGGCAGGTCGGTCTGAAGTCTGTAGTCGTACTCGTTGCCGGTGCGCTCGGCCCAGTTGCGCGCCTTCTCGACGCGGGCGAGCGCGGCCGCGACGACCTCGTCGGAGGCGTCCGCCGGGATGTGTCCCTCGTCGCGGGCGAGCCGCTCCCGGAAGTCGAGGTCGTCGACCATCCCGAGGACGGCCGCGAACGTGTACGGGAGCCGGACGGGCTTCTCGGTCGGCGGGTCGTCGGCGCGACCGACGACGAACGGGTAGGCGCGCTCGGCGAAGGCGGTCAGGTCCTCGTCGTCGACCTCGCCGAAGTAGGCGCGCTCGAAGCGGTCGAACCGGTCGACGAGCTGGTCAAGCCGCTCGATGTCCAGGTCGCGTGCCTTCTTCGGGTGGAGCGCGAAGAAGTAGCGGAGCACCTCGGGTTCGAGGAGGTCGAGCAGTTCCGGGACGGTGACGAGGTTCCCGGCCGACGAGGAGAGCGGCTCCCCGTTGAGCGTGAACCACTCGTACACCATCGGAACCGGCGGCTCGATCCCGAGGACGTTGCGCGCGACGTCGACGCCGGAGGGCCACGACCCCTCCGCGTGGTCCTTGCCGAACGGCTCGAAGTCAACGCCGAGCACCTCCCACTGGCCCGGCCACTCCAGGCGCCACGGGAGCTTCCCCTCGCGGAACGTGGCGGTCCCCTCGTGGCCGCACCCGTCGACGACCTCGTCGCCGACTTCCATGTCGGTGCAGACGTAGTCGACGGTCTCCGCGTCGAGGTCGACCGCGGTCACCGTCTCCGTGACCTTCCCGCACTCCGAACAGATCGGGTTGAACGGGACGTACTCGTCGTCGACCTTGTCCTGATACTCCGAGAGCACCTCGCGGACGCCGTCCAGGTCGGAGAGCACCGTCCGGGTCACGGCGTCGAAGTCGCCGTCGGCGTACAGCTCGGTGTTCGATATCATCTCGACCGGGACGCCCAGCCGGTCGGCGTCCGCCTTCAACAGGGCGGCGAAGTGGGCCGCGTACGACTCGCGCTCGCCGAACGGGTCCGGGATCGCGGTGTACGGCTTCCCGAGGTTACGGCCCAGCGCGCCGGCGTCGACCTCGCCGAGGCCGACGATCTCGCCGTCGGCGTTCGCCAGCTTCCGGGGGAGCTTGCGGAGGGGGTCCTTGTCGTCGGAGGTGAACACCTGCCGGACCTCGTGGCCGCGCTCGCGGAGCACGGCGGCGACGAAGTAGCCGCGCATGATCTCGTTGAAGTTGCCGAGGTGCGCGACGCCCGAGGGGGAGACGCCGCCCTTGATCACGATCGGATCGTCCGGGTCGCGGGCCTCGACCTCGTCGGCGACGACGTCGGCCCAGAAGGCGCGGTAGTCGCCGGCGCGCTCGGCCGCTCGTCCGTCGCCGTCGTCGGCGCCTTCCGGGGCCGCGTCCGCCGCCGCGGCGCCGACCGCGTCCCCTCCTCCCTCGGAGAGGATGTGCGGGGAGTCGTCGCCGCTCACGCGTCGCTCGCCCCCGTCCAGTAGGTCGGCTCGTCGCTGCCGATCGGGACCACGTCGGTCCCGGTGTGGTCGCCGCGGAGCACGGCGTCGACGACGGCCTCCGGGTCCGTCCCGTCGAGGACGACGGAGCGGATCCCCGCCCGGTCGATCAGCTTGGCCGCGAGCAGGTCCACGGGGGCCGAGGCGCCGGCGTCGCGGCTCATCGGGAGCACGACGTCGACGAGCTCCGCCGGCGACATCGAGCCGAACTGGGTCGCGTCCGGGTCGGCGTTGGGGTCGGCGTCGTAGACGCCGTTCGCGCTCGTCGCGTACACGAGCAGGTCGGCGTCGACGGACTCGGCGAACGCGGCGGCGACGGCGTCTGTCGTCTGACCGGGGGTGACGCCGCCCATCACCGACACCTCGCCGCGCCGGAGGGCCGCGGCCGCCTCGTCGTAGCCCGTCGCCGGCGAGAGGTTCGCGCGGCCGTCGAGCGCGGCGATCAGGAGGCGGGCGTTGAGTCGGGTGGTCCCGATGCCGAGCTGGTCGAGCTCGACCTCGTTGGCGCCGAGGTCGCGCGCCGTCCCGATGTAGTCACGGGCGACGCCGCCGCCGCCGACGACGACGCCGGCCTCGCAGCCGTCGGCGGCGATCCGTTCGATCGCCTCGGCGTACGCGGCCACCCGGTCGGGGTCGAGATCGGGCGCGAGCACGCTCCCGCCGATAGAAACGACGACTCTCATTACCGTCGCATACCCCTGTCTCGCTCTTAAGGATTATCAAGCCCGGACGCGACCGGGTCCGGGCGTCAGCCTCGCGGGCGAGCAGCCCGATCGTCGCGATCGGCGACCGCGGCCGGGAAACGCCTAAGCCGCTCGCACCCCGCTCTCGGGTATGCAACCGATAGCGATCGCGGGCCCCGGCGCGGCGGACCTGGCGGCGGCGCTCGTCGACCGACTCGACGGCCGAACCGCCGTGGTGAACGGGGCCGGCGGCGAGCGCGGCGTTCTCGACGGAGCCGACGAGAGCGACGAGGCAACCGACGGCGGCGTCGCGGTCGAGTCCCCGGCGGACCGGACCGACGCCGACGCCGAGGTGACGCTCGCGGCGAGCGGCGAGTGGACGGGGCGTGGGCGGGTCGACGGCCTCGACGACCTCCTGGACGGGTTCGCTCCCGACCACGACTACCTCGTCGCCGTCGGGGACTCCCGGCTGCGGGTGCCGACGGTCCTGCTCGGAGCGGACGCGGACCCGGAGGACGTGCCCGGGACGGTGATCGCCGCGGCGGACGGGCCGGAGGGAGTCGACCTCGATCGCCTCGTCGCCGACCTCGACGCCGCCGAACCGTGGATCACGCGCGAGACGCTCGTGCGGCGGGTCGAGGCGTCCGCGGACGCGGACCGCGCGGGTGCCGTGGCGACGTTCACCGGCCGGGTCCGGGCGCGTGACGCCCCCGGCGACGACCGCACCACCCACCTGGCCTTCGAGAAGTACGAGGGCGTCGCCGCGGAGCGCATGGACGCGATCGCGTCGGAGCTGACCGAGCGCGACGGCGTGTTCGACGTCCGGATGCACCACCGGACGGGCGTGATCGAGGCGGGCGAGGACATCGTCTTCGTCGTCGTCCTCGCGGGACACCGGCGCGAGGCGTTCCGGACCGTCGAGGACGGGATCGACCGGCTGAAAGACGAGGTGCCGATCTTCAAGAAGGAGGCGACCGAGGCCGAGGAGTTCTGGGTTCACCGGCGCGACTGACGGGCGCTCGCTCTCCGGGCGGCGGCGTCCGCGGCCGAGAGCTCCGGCCGGGGCCGCCGCGCGCACCGGACGAGGGCCGGCCTCGGTCGCGGATCTGCCGGTAACATTTGCTGGCGAGACCGAGCACGACCCGTTCGCCGAGACCAGGAGGCCCCTGCGGTAACGGAAGCGTTTGAACGGTTCTGATCGTATTATAAAATGTCTACGTCATTCTGAAACAGTTTTAAACGGTTCGTCAGACACGTTTTAGCCGCCGCGGTCGGTCTGAAACGCCGCAAAAGTCGCTGAACACCGTCCAACGGTCTCACCTTTATAACACCCTCCGGGGACAAGCGGGGAGTGTACCATGAGCGCGACTGCGAACCCCTCCGCGAACGCGGACTCCACCGACGACCTCAGCAAGGAAGAGCGGCTGAAGCGGTACCTGCTCGACCGCGCCCAGGACGGCGAGATGTACTTCAAGGGGAAGTTCATCGCCGACGACGTGGACCTCTCGCCGAAGGAGATCGGCGCCCTGATGGTGAAGCTCCGCGACTCCGCGACGGAGCTCACCGTCGAGAAGTGGTCGTACACCGGCGCGACGACCTGGCGCATCGAGCCCGCCTGACGAGGACCGTCGAACCCGCCCGTTCCCGACGAAACCACGCGCTCTCGCGCGTCCCCGCTTTCTCCCCGCGAACCCCGCCCGATCCCCGCCGTTCGGGGTCGGCCGTTTTCCAGACCCGCGTTGACGCCGACGATCGCCGCGGCGCCCGCGTCGACCGACGCGTGCGGCGGTCGACGCGGGGTTTATACTCGCCGACCGGTTACGATCGACGATGCCAGAACGCGAGGACGGGGAGCCGTCGGAGGCGTCCGACGTTCCGCGTCCGGAGCCGCTCCGGACGTTCTTCCGGATCGACGAGGTCCGCCGGGAGGACGGCCGCGTCCGGTACGTCGGGGAGTCGTACATCCCGGAGCGCACGCTGTTGCGGAAGCTGGTCCCGCAGTTCCGCGACGCCGGGTACGACGTCGACGTGGAGACGGTCGAGAGCGGCCACGTCGTCGTCGCGACGCCCTTCGACCGCGGCCGGGACGGGATCCCGTGGGTCAACGTCGCCATGTTCGCGGCGACGGTCCTGTCGACGCTGCTCGTCGGCGCCGTCGGCTGGTACTACGTCCCGATCGGGGAGATCACCGCGAACCCGCTGACCGCCTTGCGGGCGTGGCCGTTCACGGCCGCGGTGCTCGGCGTCCTGATGACCCACGAGCTCGGCCACTACGCCGCCGGCCGGTACCACGGCGTCGACGTGTCGCTCCCGTACGTCATCCCGTTCCTCCCCCCGCTCGGCACGCTCGGGGCGGTGATCCGGATGCGCGGGCGGATGCCCTCTCGGAAGGTGCTGTTCGACATCGGCGCGGCCGGGCCGATCGCGGGGCTCGTCGCCACCGTCGTCGTCACCGCGATCGGCCTCTCGCTCGACCCGATCCGCGTCCCCGCGGAGCTCGCGAACGCCTCCGGGACCGTGATCCGGTTCAACAACCCCCCGCTGCTCGACATCATCGCCGCCCTCGTCGGCCAGCCGACGGGGTACGAGGACCCGACGCTCACGGCGCACCCGGTGGTGATCGGCGGCTGGGTGGGGATGTTCTTCACGCTCCTGAACCTCCTGCCCGTCGGCCAGCTCGACGGGGGCCACATCGTCCGCGCGATGGTCGGGCCGCGTCAGGAGACGATCGCGGCGCTCGTGCCCGGCGCGCTCTTCTCCGTCGCCGCGTACCTCTACTTCTGGCGCGGCCTCGGGCTCGACGAGTCGGTCGGGCTGTGGGCGTTCTGGGGGGTGTTCGCGCTCGTGATCGCGTTCAACGGACCGGCGAACCCCGCCGACGAGGAGCGGCTCGGCTGGCCCCGGGTCGCCGTCGGGCTCGCGACGTTCGGCCTCGGCGCGCTCTGTTTCCTGCTCGTTCCGATCCAGGTCGTCACGACGTGAGGCGGGCGGCCCCGGTCAGTCGTCGCGCCGCTCCTTCATCCCCTGTCTGGTGAACTGGGGGGTGGCCCGGATGCCGCGCTTCTTCCGGAACGAGCGGTAGAGCGCGACCGCGAGCGGGACCGCGAGGAGGAGCACGATCCCCGCGAGCCGCCAGGCGTCCGCGAACGAGTAGAGGATCGTCGCGGAGAGGACGCCGACCGCGAGCAGCACCGAGTAGGCGATCCGCATCGCGAGCTTGTCGAGGACGTTGGAGTCGTCCTCGATCGTGACGTCGACGTGGAGGTCGCCGCGGTTCGCCCGTTCGAGGAAGTCATCGGCCTTCGGCGGGACCGTGAACAGCGCCTCGGTCGTGCGCTGGACCTGGCGGCCGGCGTCCTCGGCGAGGTCGCGGGCGGTCTGCTCGTAGTACCCCTCCTCGCGGAGGTACTCGGTCGCCGTCGAGATGAAGTCGAACTCGGGGTCGAGGGTGACGCAGACGCCCTCGACGACGGTCGCGACGCGCAGGACCAAGGCGAGGTCGGGCGGGAGCCGGAGGGGGAACTCGTAGATTGTCGACTCCACCTGCTCGATGATCTGGTTCACCTGGTACTGCTCGATGTCCTCGCCGCTGGCGTCGGCGATGGCCAGCTCCATCACGTTCCCCATCACCTCGCGGTCCGCCTCGGGCGAGAGGGTCCCCATCGCGATCAGCGTGTCGAGGATGGCGTCGATGTCCTGCCGGGCGACGGCGACGTAGAACTCGACGATCTTCTCCTGAATGAACGGGTCCACGCGCCCGGCCATCCCGAAGTCGTAGAAGATCACGGTGCCGTCGTCGTCGACGGCGAGGTTCCCCGGGTGGGGGTCGGCGTGGAAGACGCCGTCGTCGATGATCATCTGCAGGTACACCTCCTGGAGCGTCTCGGCGATGGCGTTGCGGTCGAACCCCGCCGCGTCGAGCTCGTCGAGCCGGTTGATCTTCACGCCCGGCACGTACTCCATCGTGAGCACTCTGGGGCCGGAGACCGCCTCGTAGGCGGTGGGGATCCGGATCCGGTCGTTGTCGGCGAAGTTCCCCCGGATCTCTTCGAGCATCTCGCGCTCGCGCTCGTAGTCCATCTCCTCGCGGATCGTCTTCGCGAACTCGTCGGCGAGGTTCTCCAGCGAGAACGCCCGCCCGCTGCCGGTGAACCGCTTGACGATCGGGATCGACCAGCGGATCGTCCGGAGGTCGGCCTCGACCAGCGACTCGATCCCGGGCCGGCGCACCTTCACGGCGACGTCGTTGCCCTCGTAGGTGGCGGTGTACACCTGTCCGAGGCTCGCGCCGCTTATCGGGTCGCGGTCGAAGTCGTCGAACGTCTCGTCGACGGGACCGAACTCGTCTTCGAGGACGACCCGCGACTCCTCCCACGGCGCCGGCGGCACGTCGTCCTGGAGCCCCTCCAGCACCTCGATGTAGGCCGGCGGGAGGATGTCGGGGCGCGTCGAGAGGATCTGCCCCAGCTTGATGAACGTCGGGCCGAGGGTGAGCAGGATGTCGAGGAGGACCGCGGCGCGCTCGCGCTGGGTCTCCGCGTCGACGTCGCGGCCCCCGCCGAACAGGAGGAACCGCTTCCGGTCCCGCCAGTAGGCGACGATAAGCGGCGAGAACTGCCGGAGGACCACGAAGAACCGCCAGTAGGCGCGAAGGTTGACCAGCGTGACCACCCGTCAGGCGTCGGCCTCGTCGGCGGGGCCGTCGTCCTCGTCGGCGTCGCCTCCGTCGGCGTCGTCGACCGGGATGGTGCGCGAGACGTCGCCGGTCCGCTTCGGGATCTCGACCTCCAGGACCCCGCGGTCCATCTCGGCGTCCGCGCCGCTCCCGTCGGCGTCGGCCGGGAGCGGGAGCTCCGCGTCGAGGAACAGCGGCCGGTCCTCGCTGACGTAGCGGAACCCCTCGGGGACTCCCTTGTCGCGGCGCCCCTCGATGACGATCCGACCGTCCTCGGCGAGGACCTCGGTCGTCTCCGCGGTCGCGCCGGGGAGGTCGACGACGAGGACGTACCCGTCGTCTGATTCGAGCAGGTCCGCAAACACCGCGTCCGGGAGGTCCCGGAGCGCGTCGCGTAGCGCTGACATGGAGACGGATACGGTCGCCGCGGCGAAAAAGGTGTGGAAAGGGGGCCAGAGAGGGGGTCGGAACGGAGGGAACGGTCAGTCGTCGAGGTCGAAATCGAGGTCGAGGTCGTTGATGTCCTCGCCCTGGGACTCCCCCGGGAGGATGTCGCCGAGGCTCGCGCCGAACGCTCCCCCGGCCCAGACGACCGCCACCCGGGAGAGCCGTTCGAGCGCGCCGGGGTCGCCCTCGTGGAGCCGCCCCCAGAGGAGCATCATGAGCACGGAGGTGAACAGCGAGACGAGCAGGATCCCGGCGTAGCGCCGCGGGACGACGCCGAGTATCGGATGGCTGATCTCGATCTGCCGGAAGTCGGCGAAGTAGAGTAGCCCGGCGGTCATGACCAGCACGAACCCCACGTGCACGAGCAGGAAGACGGGGACGCCGCTTGGGGTGACCGCGGTGAACCACGCCGCGATCTCGAAGACGCCGCCCTCGACGAGCAGGGGGAGCGCGAAGAGGACCGACCCCACGAACGCCTCGGCCATGTCGCGGGAGGTGTACTTCGTGATCCGGGTCCGGAACGCCGCGCTCCCCGGCATCCGCTCGACGAGCGAGATCGTCTGCCGGACCTTCTCCCGCTCGTGGCCCTCGTCGACGGTGTCGCTGAGGGCGTCGAGCGTCGCGAGTAGGTCGTTGATGTCGGGGTCTTCGGGACCGTTCGGAGGGGCGCGCTCGCCCGCCCCGTCGGTCGATCGCTCCGAGCCGCCCGCGTCGGGAGGCGAGCTCGATCCGACGGACCGTCGTCCCGAGTCGTCGCCGTCCATTGGCGAACGGTCGACCGGGCGTCGCAAAAGCGTGTCGACGGCCGGGAACGCGTCGGGAACGGACGCGATCGTCTCGGCGGCGGGCGCGACTGCCCGGACGGGGACTCCATCGGGGGAGAGCCGGCGGCGAACGGTTTATGTATTGGTAGATGGTAACACGGACCACGAGGTGAGTACCGACGACATCCGAGACCAGATCACGTCCCCATCGACCGTCGGCGGTACCGTGCGACCGCAATCTGTCCGATCCACTCGTTTCGCGGCGGGGCGTTCCCCCCGGATCCGACCCTCGCGCCCCGCTACCCGCGGCTTCGAAGTCACCGATCGATCGTCGACCGCTCGCGCCGCTACTCGGATCCCTCCGAGCGGCGACCGAGGAACGACGAGAGCGCCGCGTTGAACGCGGCGGGGCGTTCGAGCATCGCGAGGTGCGCGGCGCCCTCGATCGCCGCGCGCTCGCAGTCGCCGATCCGGTCCGCGAGGTAGTCGTGGTACTCGGGCGGCGTGAGGGCGTCGTGTTCGCCGACGACCGCGAGCGACGGCGCCGCGACCCCGTCGAGCCGGTCGCGCACGTCGAACGCGTGGCAGGTGCGGAAGTCGCGCTCGGTGACCGCGCGGCCGCACTCGCGCATGCCGGCGCGCGAGAACTCGGCGTACTCCGGGGGCGCGTCGTGGAAGAGGCGGTCGGGCCCGTGGAGCAGGTCGATCGCCCGGTCGAAGTCGGTCGCGAGCGCGTCCAGCAGCGGCTCGGCGACCGCGAGCCTCGCGCCCGTGCCCGCGAGGACGAGCCCGTCGAGCGGGAGCTCGCGCTCCAAGGCGATCCACAGCGCCACGGCGCCGCCGAGCGAGTTCCCGCAGAGGACGGTCGCCCTCGTCGCCTCTGCGACGGCGACGACGTCGTCCGCGTACGCGTCGAGCGTCTCGGGGCCGGGCGGCGCGTCGACGTCGTCGCTGTCGCCGTGCCCGGAGAGGTCGAGCGCGACGACCGGAAACCGGTCGCTCAGGCGCGCCTGCGCCTTCCAGACGTCCTTACTCCCGCCGCTCCCGTGAACCAAGCAGACCGTCGGGCCGTCGCCGCCCCGGTCGGAGACCCGGTACGCGGTGTCGCGGCCGTCGTGGGTGACCCGCTGCATGGTCGCCGTCCCGCGCGGGAGGTGATAAACGTCCCGCGGATGCTAACCATTCGGCAGACGCTGACCATTCGGCGGACGCTGACCATTCGGCGGACACTAACCGTCCGGCGGACGCCGTCACCCGAGGGTAAGTCGGCGGCCGGTCTCCGTCCGAAAGCGGCCCGAACCGCAACACTACCGATACGCTCGCGATATCTCACGTCATGCGATTTTTAGCGACGTATTTATATACCCTCGCGCCTAACTTGTAGTTAGCATGAATCACCAACAGACCCGATCGACCGGCGACGGTCCGCTGCTCCGCCGGTTCGAGTACGAGGACGGGTGGATCGTCGCCGCCGATCTGGGCGCCGACGCCGCGAACGTGAGCGTCGACACGGTCGGCGAGACGGCGATCGTCGTCGTCGAGGGCGATGGCGAGCCGGTCGAGTCGGAGTTCGAACTGCCGGGCCCGGCCGCGTCGAGCGCGGTCGCGAACGGCGTCGTCACGGTCGAAGGCGGCGCGGACGGAGACGAGGCCACCGAGGGCGACACGGCGGAGGGCGAGCGATGAAGCTCACCGTCAGACCGCTCAAGCAGAAGGACGCCGGTCGCCGCCTCGCGGCGATCGACCGCGTCGCGGCCGAGGAGCTCGGGCTCTCCGGCGGCGACATCGTCCGCGTCGAGGGGTCGGACGGGGCCGCGATCGCCCGCGTCTGGCCCGGCTACCCCGAGGACGACGGCACCGGCGTCGTGCGCATCGACGGGCGGCTCCGCCAGGAGGCGAACGTCGGTATCGACGACCGCGTGACGGTCGAGTCGGTCGACGTCTCGCGGGCGGAGTCGGTCACGATCGCCTTCCCGAGCCAGCTTCGGGTACGCGGGCAGATCGCCCCGTTCATCCGCGACAAGCTCTCCGGCCAGCCGGTGACCGAGGGACAGACGATCCGCACGTCGATGGGCTTCGGCCTGATGGGCGGCCAGTCGCAGGCGGTGCCGATGAAGGTCGCCTCGACGGTCCCGTCGGGGACGGTCGTCATCACCGACGACACCGAGATCGAGATCTCCGAGGTCCCGGCCGAGGAGCTCGCCGAGCGGAGCGGGAGCGGCGAGGGCGCCAGCGAGGGCCCCGACGTGACCTACGAGGACATCGGCGGGCTCGACGGCGAGCTCGAACAGGTCCGCGAGATGATCGAGCTGCCGATGCGGCACCCGGAGCTGTTCAAGCGGCTCGGCATCGACCCGCCGAAGGGCGTCCTCCTGCACGGCCCGCCGGGCACGGGGAAGACCCTGATCGCGAAGGCCGTCGCCAACGAGATCGACGCCAGCTTCCACAACATCTCCGGCCCGGAGATCATGTCGAAGTACTACGGCGAGAGCGAGGAGCAGCTCCGCGAGATCTTCGAGGAGGCCTCCGAGGAGGCGCCCTCGATCATCTTCATGGACGAGCTCGACTCGATCGCGCCCAAGCGCGAGGAGGCCGGCGGCGACGTCGAACGGCGCGTCGTGGCCCAGCTGCTCTCGCTGATGGACGGGCTCGAAGACCGCGGCGAGGTCGTCGTCATCGGGGCGACGAACCGCGTCGACGCCATCGACCCCGCGCTCCGGCGCGGCGGGCGCTTCGACCGCGAGATCGAGGTCGGCGTCCCCGACCGCGACGGGCGCAAGGAGATCCTGCAGGTCCACACGCGGAACATGCCGCTCGTGGACGGGATCGACCTCGACGAGTACGCGGAGAACACCCACGGCTTCGTCGGGGCCGACCTGGAGTCGCTCGCGAAGGAGTCCGCGATGCACGCGCTGCGCCGGATCCGCCCCGAGCTCGACCTCGAAAGCGACGAGATCGACGCCGACGTGCTGAACTCCATCCAGGTCACCGAGGCGGACTTCAAGGAGGCGATGAAGGGCATCGAGCCCTCCGCGCTCCGCGAGGTGTTCGTCGAGGTCCCGGACGTCAGCTGGGACCAGGTCGGCGGCCTCGAAGACACCAAAGAGCGCCTCCGCGAGACGATCCAGTGGCCGCTGGAGTACCCCGAGGTGTTCGAGGAGCTCGACATGCAGGCCGCCAAGGGCGTCCTGATGTACGGCCCGCCGGGCACGGGGAAGACCCTGCTCGCGAAGGCCGTCGCCAACGAGAGCGAGTCGAACTTCATCTCGATCAAGGGGCCGGAGCTGCTGAACAAGTACGTGGGCGAGTCCGAGAAGGGCGTCCGCGAGGTGTTCAGCAAGGCCCGCGAGAACGCGCCGACGATCGTGTTCTTCGACGAGATCGACTCGATCGCGAGCGAGCGCGGCCAGAACTCCGGCGACTCCGGCGTCGGCGAGCGCGTCGTCTCCCAGCTGCTGACCGAGCTCGACGGGCTCGAATCGCTGGAGGACGTCGTCGTCATCGCCACGACGAACCGCCCGGACCTCATCGACTCGGCGCTGCTCCGGCCCGGCCGGCTCGACCGCCACGTGCACGTGCCCGTGCCGGACGAGGACGCGCGCCGGAAGATCCTGGAGGTCCACACCCGGAACAAGCCGCTGGCCGACGACGTCGACCTCGACGCGCTGGCCCGGAAGACCGAGGGGTACGTCGGCGCCGACCTCGAAGCGGTCGCGCGCGAGGCGTCGATGAACGCCTCCCGGGAGTTCATCGGGAGCGTCCCGCGCGAGGAGGTCGGCGAGTCCGTCGGCAACGTCCGCGTGACGATGGCGCACTTCGAGGACGCCCTCGGCGAGGTGAACCCGAGCGTCACCCCCGAGACGCGGGAGCGCTACGAGGAGATCGAGAAGCAGTTCAAGCGGTCGGACGTCGACCGCGCGGACGCCGAGCCCGGCACCGCGTTCCAGTAGCCGGAGCGTCGGCCCGCCGGCGTTCCCCGGTCGGTCTCTGACAGCCCCGGACGCGGCGTCTTTTCAGATCACTCCCGCCGTCGACAGCAGGAAGAACGCGGCGACGAGGACGATCCCGATCGTGACCAGTCGCCACGCGAGCTTCAGCACGAACTTGCCGACGACGATGACGAGCGCGACGGCGACGAGCGCGACGAGGAGCTGTCCCGCCTGACTCCCGAGGAGCCCGGCCTGAAGCGGCAGCGACGACACCGACGCGGCGAGCGAAGCGGTCATGTCCGGCCCCACGAGCACGTCCGGCATAAGCTTGTGGGGGAGAATGAGAGGGCCCGTCCGCGGTTATTGGATTCTGATACGTACACCGGTGAAAACTGCGGAACCGGACCGAAGGAGTCGGCCGTTTGGCGGTCGCGATCGCGGTAACACGGGACAGGACGCCCAAAATCGAGAGGTATCAACCCCCCTTTTGTTCCGGTGGGAGAGCCGTCACGTCGGTCGGTTTCTCACGAGAACGACCAGTTTCACTCCGCTCTGGCCATGTTTATGTGTCCGGAACACGTGCGAGTGTAACGTAATCTGATCCGGCGTCAGACAGGCGGACCGGGAATTACATATCGTATCGAACAGGTAGCCACCTATCCGGGCCGGGAGCGGAACACAGAAGGGCCTGCTGCGACAGTACGTAGACACCATACATGAGCCAGAACGCACGTCAACCGAGCGGGGTGGCCGTCGAATGAGCAGCGACGGCGTCGCCGCCGACGAACTCGAACTGCCGATCAAACGAACCACGGGCGAGACGATGGAGGAGCGCCTCACGGCCAACGCCTACCACAACATCCTGCCCGCGCGCTACCTCCGGAAGAACGCGGACGGCGAGAACGTCGAGAGCCCCGAGGAGCTGTTCGACCGCGTCGCGCGCAACGTCGCGCTCGCGGAGGCGGTCTTCGAGGCCGAGAAGCAGGGCGTCGAGGTCACCGTCACGCCCGACCAGCTGAAGCCCGACCACCCGCGGCGCGACGAGCTCGCGGAAGAGGTGTTCGGCGCCGGCACGACCGCCGCGGACGACGCGGAGACGACGCTGACCGCGCACAACGTCAACAAGTTCGCGTACGACACCGTCGTCCCCGAGCTGCCCGAGAGCGTGCGCGACCACGTCGAGGCGACCGCGGACCGGTTCCGCGACGGGATGGAGTCGCTCTCGTTCATGCCGAACTCGCCGACCCTCATGAACGCGGGCGACGAGCTCCAGCAGCTCTCCGCCTGCTTCGTCGATTCTCCCGCGGACGACATCACCGACATCCACCAGACCGCCAAGGAGGCGGCAGAGGTGTTCCAGTCCGGCGGCGGCATGGGGTACGCGTTCTGGAAGCTCCGCCCCTACGGCGACTCCGTCGGCTCGACGGGCGGGATCGCCTCCGGCCCGATCACGTTCATGCGGACGTTCGACCAGATGTGCGAGACGATCGCGCAGGGCGGCGCGCGCCGCGGCGCCCAGATGGGCGTGATGCGCGTCTCGCACCCGGACGTGATCCAGTTCATCCACGCGAAGAACAAGGACGTCTCCCTGGCCCACTCGCTGCGCCTGAACGACCCCGACGACTTCACGCACAACTCCTTCAAGGAGGCGCTAGAGGAGGCCCGGGGCCTCATCGACGAGGACGGGAAGGTCCCCGAGCACCTCCGGAACGCGGTGGAGGGACACCTCTCGAACTTCAACATCAGCGTCGGCGTCACCGACGACTTCATGGAGGCGCTGTACAACGACGAGGAGTTCACCTTCACCAACCCGCGCACGGGTGAGCCGCACATTACGACGCCGGAGACGAAGGAGATCTACGACATGTTCGGCCTCGGCGAGCACGTCGAGGTCGGCGAGGAGCTCTCTATCCCGGCCCAGGAGCTGTGGGACGACATGATCGAGGGCGCCCACGAGAACGGCGAGCCGGGCGTCATCTACCTCGAACGCGTCAACAAGGAGCACTCGTTCGACACCGAGGAGCACCCCGACCACCGGATCCTCGCGACGAACCCCTGCGGCGAGCAACCGTTGGAGGAGTACGAGGCGTGTAACCTCGGCCACATCAACCTCTCGACGCTCGCGGCGCAGGACGCGCCGGACTGGCGCGTCTGGTCCGCGGAGCACGCCGACGAGTACGCGTCGAAGGAGGCCGCCATGTCGGCGTTCCTCGAGGAGGCGATCGACTTCGAGGAGTTCGACGAGCGGATCGACTACGGCACGCGCTTCCTCGAGAACGTCGTGACGATGTCCGACTTCCCGGTCGACAAGATCGAGCAGAAGGTCCGGGACATGCGGAAGATCGGCCTGGGGATCATGGGGCTCGCCCAGCTGTACATCCAGCTCGGCATCCAGTACGGCACCGAGGAGGGCAACGAGGTCGCCCGCCAGCTGATGACCCACATCAACCACGCGTCGAAGCGGACCTCCCACGAGCTCGCGCAGGAGCGCGGGACGTTCAACGACTGGGAGGAGTCGAAGTACGCGGACCCCACCGAGTACCGCGAGTGGTTCGAGCACTACACCGGCCTCGACGCCGACGAGTGGGCGGACGGCTTCCCGATCCGCAACCACAACACGACGACGATCGCGCCCACGGGCACGACGTCGATGATCGGGAACACCACGGGCGGCTGCGAGCCCATCTACAACGTCGCCTACTACAAGAACGTCTCCGACGACGTGCAGGGCGACGAGATGCTCGTCGAGTTCGACGACTACTTCCTGCGCACCTTAGAGGAGAACGACGTCGACGTCGACGCCGTCAAGGCGGAGGCCCAGGAGCAGATGGCCGCGAACGAGTTCGACGGCGTGGACGGCCTCGACACCGTGCCGGACGCCATCGGCGAGCTGTTCGTCGTCACCGGCGACCTCTCCGGCAAGCAGCACGCGTCGGTCCAGTGCGCCTGCCAGGAGGGCGTCGACTCCGCCATCTCGAAGACGTGTAACTTCCCGAACGACGCCACCGCCGAGGAGATGGAGGAGGTGTACCGCTACATCTACGACCACGGCGGGAAGGGCGTCACCGTCTACCGCGACGGAACCCGCTCGAAGCAGGTGCTCACGACCCGCGCGAAGAACACGGAGTTCGCCGACGAGAGCGAGGCGGCCGAGGCGATCGTCGAGCAGATCGGCGAGGTGTTCGGCGGCATCGAGGCGTTCCTCGACAACGAGGACGTGCAGGCCGCGATCGACGCGGAGATCTCGGACCTGCTCGAAGCCAGCGAGCAGCCCAGCATCGACTACAGCGAGCGCAGCCCGCGGCCCGACTCGCTGTCGGGCGTCACCCAGCGCGTCGAGACGGGGTACGGCAAGCTCTACGTCACCATCAACGAGGACGAGAACGGCCTGCCGTTCGAGCTGTTCGCGAACATCGGTCACTCCGGCGGCTACACCAACTCCTTCACCGAGGCGCTCGCGAAGGTCATCTCGACGGCGCTCCGCTCGGGCGTCGACCCCGAGGAGATCGTCGACGAGCTGCAGGGCACCCGGAGCCCGAAGGTCGCCTGGGACAAGGGCGAGCAGATCCAGTCGATCCCGGACGCGATCGGCACCGCGCTCCGCCGCTACCTCGACGACGACGTCGACAAGGGGATCCCCCAACAGCAGAGCCTCGACGACGTCGAACGCGACCTAGCGAGCGAGCCGACGAGCCAGACCGACGGCGGCGCGGTCGGCGCGGTCGACGCGGACGCGGCGACCGACGCCCCGAGCGCGAACGGGGCCGGCCCGGCGGCCGAGGACGACGCGGCCGGCGCCGACGACGCGATGCAGGAGCTCATCGCGGCGGGCGAGTCGCCCGAGTGTCCCGACTGCGGCGGGATGAACCTCTACTACTCCGAGGGCTGCAAGACGTGCGAGTCGTGCGGCTGGTCGGAGTGCTGAGAGCGTAGCGAGTCGGTCGTTCGACGCTTGCAGTGCGATTTTTACGCGTTTCCGGCCTGAACGCCTCCAAAGCCCCAACCGCGAGGACGCCGAAGGCGTCTCGTGATGACGAGAGAGCTTCGCTCTCTCGAACCACGCTCCTCAGTCACTCGTTTCACTCGCTCTTTGCGGTGCTTGCGTCGCCTGCGGCGTCCTCGCGGTTGCCCCTTTGAGTCCCACCCACACGGCGACCGCACCTCACCCCTCCCCAGCCTCGTGGGGGGGGGGGGGGGGCCCCCCCCCCCCCCCCCCCGGCCGGGGGGCCCCCCCCCCCCCGCGACTCCCTCACGCGGTGCTGCTCGGCCGCAAGGCGGCCTCGCAGGCACGCGCCACCGCACACCCGTATATCAGAGATCGTCGTTGCTGCTCGCGGTTATTTAAATACGGAATCGTTGCCGTCGATCTGCAACACGCTCTTCCGCTACCGATCGAGAGACGAGCGTACCGCTTCGACGTATTAAAAACGAAACAGAGTCGCGATCGCCGGGTCAGTCGTCTTCGAGCGCCTGCGCGATGCGCTGGAGCTGGCGGGTCGCGTCGCGGACCTCGTCGCGGAGCTGGCGCACCTCGCGCACGAGCTCCTCGTTGCCGGCCTGGTCGCCGCCCTCCTCGCCGCGGCCGCCGCCACCGCCGCCCATCCCCGGCGGACCGCCGGCCCCGCCCGGACCGCCGCCGCCCATCATGCCGGACATCATCTGCGCGAAGGGGTTGCCGCCGCCGCCACCGCCGCCCATGCCCGGCGGACCGCCGGCGCCGCCCGGACCGCCGCCGCCCATCATCTCCTCCGGGTCGGGACGGTCGCCCTCCTCGCGCTCCTGCTCGCGCCGCTCGCGGATCTCCTCGACGCGCTCGCGGAAGGACTTCTCCTCGCCGCCGTCGTCGCCCTGGCTCCCGGCGGCGTCGTCGCCCTGATCTCCGGAGGGGTCACCGCCCTGTTCTCCGCCGGCGTCGGCGTCGTCGGTCTCGTCGTCTGCCATGGAGTCCGGTTCGGTAGCCCGGCCGAAAAGGGTTGTTGCTCGGCTCTCGACGCTGCGTTTATATCGGGTCGTTTCGTGCGCGGGTCGCCCCGCGAACGCCCTCCCGAGCGTCAGGCGCGGACCGGGCGGTGACAGTTCGGGCACTCCGTCGTCTCCGTGTCGCGGCCGACCGCCGGGACGTGGTCGCCGCAGTTCGGGCACCGCGTCCGACCGCGAGCGTACTCGGTGCTCGACGGGACCGGAGACCGTTCCGTGTCGTCGGTCATAGTTCCGTGACACCAGTTATCACACTAATAGCTTGTCACTATATCCCTAAAACGCCACAAAGGCGATTGGAGCGGGAGCGAAGTCCGGTACGGGTGATCGATCGCGCACCGAGACCGTTCACTCGTGTCCGGAGACCCGGACCGGTTCGTACGGCTCCTCCAGCCACTCCGCGTCGGACGCGGAGAGGTCGATATCGAGCGCTTCGACCGCGTCTTCCAGGTGTTCGACGCTGCTCGTGCCGACGATGGGCGTGTCGACCCACTCCTTGCGGAACAGCCACGCCAGCGCGATCTGGGCCATCTTCACGCCCTTCTCGTCGGCCAGCTCCGCGACGCGCTCGTTGACCGTCGGGCCGCCGCCCTCGCGGTACGGGTGTTCGTAGAGGTGTTCCTCGGTCTCCCCGCGGAGGGTCGCGTCGACCTCCTCGTGCGGCCGAGCGAGGTAGCCGCGGGCGAGCGGGCTCCACGGCATCACGCCGATCCCCTCCTTCTCACAGAGGGGAAGCATCTCGCGCTCCTCCTCGCGGTACGCGAGGTTGTAGTGGTTCTGCATCGCCGCGAACCGCTCGTACCCCTCGCGGTCGCTCGCGTGCAGCGACTCGGCGAACTGGTGGGCCCACATCGAGGAGGCGCCGACGTACCGCACGTCGCCGCGGCGGACCGCGTCGTCGAGCGCGGCGAGCGTCTCCTCGATCGGGGTGTCGTAGTCCCAGCGGTGGATCTGGTACAGGTCGATCGTGTCGGTGCCGAGCCGGTCGAGGGAGTTCGATAGCTCCTGTTCGATCGCCTTCCGCGAGAGCCCGCCCGAGTTCGGATTCGACTCGTCCATCCGGAAGTATCCCTTCGTCGCCACGACGAACTCGTCGCGGTCGTAGCCGTCGAGCGCCTCGCCGAGGACGCGCTCCGACTCGCCGTTCGAGTACATGTTGGCGGTGTCGAAGAAGTTCACGCCGAGGTCGATCGCGCGCTCGACGAGCTCTTTCCCCTCCTCCTCGTCGAGGACCCACTCGCGCCAGTCCGAGTCGCCGAAGCTCATGCAGCCGAGACAGATCTCCGACACCGTGGTGCCGGTGTCGCCGAGCGTGGTGTACTCCATACGCCGGGCAGGCGGAGCCGGGACAAAAAACCACCCGCGGGCGGGCGGCGTCGGACCCGCGCTCTCCACCGGAGCTATGGTTCCGGAGCCCGTGCGATCCGACGTGAGCGAGCGACCGATCCAGTGGCTGCTCGGCGACCAGCTCAACCCCGAGCTCGACGCCCTCGACGACGCCGGCGAGGTGCTCCTGATCGAGGCGCACGGCTTCGCCGACCGGAAGCCGTACCACGCCCACAAGCTGACGCTCGTCTTCTCCGCGATGCGCCACTTCCGGGACGAGCTCCGCGAGCGCGGCCACGACGTGACGTACCTGAAGGCGGCGTCGTTCGGCGAGGGCCTCGACGCGTTCCTCGCCGACCGGTCCGACCCCGGCCTCCGGCTGATGCGCCCCGCGAGCCACGGCGCGGGCGAGCGCCTCCGCGAGCTCGTCGACGAGCGGGGCGGGTCGCTGGAGCTGACGGAGAACGAGCTGTTCTGGACGACGCCGACCGACTGGCGCGAGTGGGCGGACGAGCCCGAGGGGGGATGGGACGGCGGCTCGCTCCTCGACGGGGACGGGACCGCCGAACGCACCTACCGACAGGAGGGGTGGTACCGCCACGTCCGCCGCGAGACGGGCGTGCTGATGGACGGCGACGATCCCGTCGGCGGCGAGTGGAACTACGACGACCTGAACCGGGAAACGCCGCCGGACGACTGGGAGCCGCCGGAGCGCCCGCGGTTCGAGCCGGACGGGCTCACCCGCGAGACCCACGCCTGGGTCCGCGACCGCTTCGACACGTGGGGCGAGGGCTCGCTCGACGGGTTCGCGTGGCCGGTCACGCGCGCGGCGGCCCGCGAGGCCCTCGACCGGTTCGTCCGCGATGGACTTCCCTCGTTCGGCCGGTATCAGGACGCCATGGTGACGGGCGAGCCGTTCCTCTCGCACTCCCTGCTGTCGCCCGCGATCAACCTCGGCCTGCTCGACCCGCGCGAGCCGGTGCGGGCGGTCGAGGCGGCGTACGAGGAGCGCGGCGTCGAGCCCGGGGCGTACGATCCGGCCGACGGCGACGCGGCGGGCGGCACCGAGGCGACCCTCGACGCGTTCGGCGACGACGAGGGGAGCGTCGACGGCGACGAGGGGAGCGTCGACGGCGACGAGGGGAGCGTCGACGGCGACGACTCAGACGCCGACCTCCCCCCGGTCCCCCTCAACGCCGCGGAGGGGTTCGTCAGGCAGGTGCTCGGCTGGCGGGAGTTCACGCGTCACGTCTACCGCGAGGCGATGCCGGAGCTTTCGGCGGCCAACCAGTTGGACCAGACCCGGGACCTCCCGCCCGCCTACTGGGACGGCGACACCGACATGACCTGTCTCTCCGAGGCCGTCGACCACGTCCGCGAGCACGGCTACGCTCACCACATCGAGCGGCTGATGGTGCTGTCGAACTTCGCGCTGATCTACGGCGCCGACCCCGCCGAGGTGAACGAGTGGTTCCACCTCGGCTTCGTCGACGCCTACCACTGGGTGACGACGCCGAACGTGGTCGCGATGGGGTCGTTCGGCACCGACGTGCTCTCCTCGAAGCCGTACGCCTCCTCGGGGAGCTACGTGAACCGGATGAGCGACCACTGCGCGTCGTGTCCCTACGCCGTCTCCCGCACGACGGGCGAGGGCGCGTGTCCCTTCAACGCCCTCTACTGGGACTTCCTGAAGGAGAACGAGGAGACGCTCCGCGGGACGGGTCGGATGGGGCTGATGTACTCGCACGTCGACGACAAGGACGACGAGGAGTGGGCCGCGATCCGCGAGCGGGCCGCGGCGGTACGTGAGCTGGCGGCGGACGGGGAGCTGTAGGAGAATCGGGAGTCGGCGCGACGGCGCGGCGGTCCTACTCGCCGCCCGCGAGCCGCCGCAGCCGGGGGAGCGCCTGCTCGTAGCCGAGCGCGACGACGCCGACGTACAGCGCGAGCAGTCCCATCGCGACGGCCCACGCCGCGAGCGCGAGGTCGCCGGCGGCGGCCGCCGAGAGTCCGAACCGTTCGAGCACGACGCCGACCGCCGAGGCCGCGCCGGCCCCGACGACGACGGCGAGGAGTTCCGCGAGTTCGACCGCGACCGCGGGTGCTTCGACCATATCGGCCCGCGACGGTCACGGGACATGACTCTTTCGAGTGCGGCGCGGACCGCCGCGTCCCCGGCGTCGTGTATTAAAAGGGCGCTTCCGCGCGAGAGCGGCCCTTTTATTTCCGGGAGCGCGTATCACCGCGTACGCATGAGCAACGGAGACGGCGACGGTCGAAACGACCTCCGGATGCCCGACGACGACGAGGTGTTCGCGGAGGTCGTCGAGATGCTCGGCGCGAACCGGGTCCGCGTCCGCTGTGCGGACGGGAAGGAGCGGACGGCGCGTATCCCCGGGCGGATGCAGAAGCGGGTCTGGATCCGCGAGGACGACATCGTCCTCGTCGAGCCGTGGGACTGGCAAGACGAGAAGGGCGACATCGCGTGGCGCTACGAGAAGAGCGAGGCGGAGCAGCTCCGCGAGGAAGGTCACCTGCAGTAGCGCGGGCCGCGCGCGGAGCGAACCGCCACCGACCGCCGCGCCGTTTTTAAGTCCGAACGACCCCGAACGAGCGTATGCTCCGGCTCGCGATGACGACCGACGCGGAGACGTTCGATCGGGTGCGCGAGCCGCTCGCGGACCGCGGGATCGAGGTCGAGCACGTGCGAGCGAAGGAGCGGTCGCTCCGCGTCTCGGGCGGCGAAGCCGACGCGCTCGGCGAGGGTGGCGGAGGCGCGGGCGGCGACGGGAGCGAGGGGAACGCCGAGTTCGACGGCTTCGACGTCGGCTTCGTCTACCCCTCCCGGCTCATGGAGGGCGCCGTCGTCGACGCGCGGCTGTCGGTCCCGTGGGTGAACGGCCGCGACGCCGTCCTCGCCTCGCGGAACAAGGCGGGCGCGCTCGCCGCGCTCGACGACGCCGGGCTCCCGACGCCGCGCACGACGCTGGTGTCGAATCCCGTGAGCGAGGCGGTCGTGGCCGACGCGGTCTCCCGGTTCTCCTACCCCGTCGTCGTCAAGCCGAACTCCGCGACGCGGGGCGTCGGCGTCGCGACCGCGGGCGACCTCGACTCCCTGCTCGGCGTCGTCGACTACCTGAACCTCGTCCACGACTACCGCGCGACCGGCGACAAGTCGTACCTGATCCAGGAGTTCCTCCCCGACGCGCGCGACTACCGCGCGATGGTCGTCGACGGCGCGTACGCCGGCGCGGTGCGCCGGGAGCTCCCCGCGGACGCCAGAGAGCGGGGCCGGTGGAAGCACAACGTCCACCGCGGCGCCGAGGCGACCGGCGTCGACCTCCCGGAGCGCGCGCGGGAGCTGGTCGAGCGGGCGGCCGAGACCCTCGGCATCGACTACCTCGGCGTCGACCTGCTCGAAACGGACGACCGACTCGTCGTCAGCGAGACCAACGCGCGGCCGACGGTGGACGCGGCGACGAAGTACGAGCCCGACTTCTACGACCGGCTCGCGGGGCTCATCGAGCGGACCGCCGGGAGCGAGGACTGAGCGGGGGAAAGCGGTCGGGGAAGCGGGGAGTAGACGGGGGAGCAGAGCGGTCAGGGGAGGAGAGAGCGGTCGGGGAACGCGGGGCGATTACTCCAGATCGATCGAGGCGGAGTCGTCGTCGCGGTCGAACGAGACTTCGAGGACGCCGTTGTTGAACGTCGCGTTCGCGGAGTGCTCGTCGACGGGGACCGGGAGGTCGACGGTCTCGTCGTACTCCCGCCGGTCGGAGGCCGCGGAGATGGTGAGCGCCTCGCCGTCGCACTGCAGGGAGAGCTCCTCCTTCGAGACGGCGGGGAGGTCGGCCACGAGCCGCACGCCGTCGTCGGTGGCGTACGCGTCCACGTGCGTCGCCGACCCGAAGCCGGCGTCCTCGGTGCCCGGTTCGCCGCTCGCCATCTCGTTCATCATCCGTTCGATCTCCTCGAAGAAATCGCCGAACGGATCGTCACGGTCGTCTCTGTCCATACTCGACGTGAGGGTGGTGACCCCGATAAGCCTTCTGTCGGTCGCCGTTTTGGCCGGCGGGGATCCGTCGCGATCGACACCGGACGTAACGAAATCGAACGATAGTGACCATCTCGCGGGCGACTCGCCCGGATTTAAGTATCTGCGGCTCGCCTTTTTCGGATATGAGTAAATCATATCTCGCAGCGGACGACGGCGTGAGCGACGACGAGGTCGTTCGAGTGGGGCTCAACGGGTTCGGGCGGATCGGGCGCAACGTGTTCCGCGCGGTGCTGGAGTCGCCGCGGACCGAGCTCGTCGGGATCAACGACGTGATGGAGTTCGACGACATGGCGTACCTCGCGAAGTACGACACCGTCATGGGTCGGCTCGACGGCGTCGAGCGCGAGGGCGACGCGCTGACGATCGGCGGCACCTCGGTCCCGCTGTACAACGTGCAGGACCCGGCGGACCTCCCGTGGGACGAGCTCGACGTCGACGTCGCCTTAGAGTGTACGGGCGTCTTCCGGACGCGCGAGGACGCGAGCGCGCACCTCGACGGCGGCGCGGACACCGTGATCATCTCGGCGCCGCCGAAGGGCGAGGAGCCGGTCAAACAGCTCGTCTACGGCGTCAACCACGACGAGTACGAGGGCGACGACGTGATCTCGAACGCCTCCTGTACGACGAACTCCATCACGCCGGTCGCGAAGGTGCTCGACGCGGAGTTCGGCATCGACGCCGGTACGCTCACCACCGTCCACGCCTACACCGGCTCGCAGGCCCTCATCGACGGCCCGAAGGCGAAGACGCGCCGCGGCCGCGCGGCCGCCGAGAACATCGTGCCGACCTCGACGGGCGCGGCCGGCGCGGCCCAGGAGGTCCTCCCGCAGCTGGAGGGGAAGATCGACGGGATGGCGATGCGCGTCCCGGTCCCGAGCGGCTCGATCACCGAGTTCGTCGTCAGCCTCGACGAGACCGTCACCGCCGAGGCGGTCAACGACGCCTTCCGCGACGCCGCCGACTCCGGCCCGCTCGCGGGCGTCCTGGGCTACACCGACGACGAGGTCGTCTCCAGCGACATCGTCGGGCTCCCCTTCTCCAGCTACGTCGACCTCCGGTCGACGAACGTGATCGCCGGCGGGAAGCTGCTGAAGGTGCTCACCTGGTACGACAACGAGTACGGCTTCTCGAACCGGATGCTCGACATGGCCGCGTACGTCCACGACGAGGCGTAGGCGGCCGGTCGCGCTCGACGCGCCTCCCTCGACGCCGTCGCCCCGGTCGGGGCCCCGACGGCAACGTTCACCCGGAGAACCACTCGTTAAATACCCCGTCGACGACCACCCATCCATGGCCGACTTCGACACCATCGACGACCTCCCGGCAGACAAACGCGTCCTCGTCCGGCTCGACCTCAACTCCCCGATCGAGGACGGAGAACCGCAGGACAACCGCCGCTTCGACCGCCACGCGGAGACGGTCCGCGAGCTCGCCGAGGCGGGCCACCGCGTCGTCTGCATGGCCCACCAGGGCCGCCCCGGCCGCGACGACTTCACGTCGCTCGCGGGCCACGCCGCGATCCTCGCCGACCACGTCGGCCGCGACGTGGCGTTCGTCGCCGACACCTACGGCGGCGAGGCGCTGGACGCGATCGACGCGCTCGGCGCGGGCGAGGTGCTCCTCTTAGAGAACACTCGGATGTGCGAGGACGAGCTCCCGGAGGAATCACCGGAAGAGAAGGCCAAGACCGAGTTCGTCCGGACGCTCGCCCCGCGCTTCGACGCGTACGTCAACGACGCGTACTCCGCGGCCCACCGGGAGCACGCCTCGCTGGTCGGGTTCCCGCTCGCGCTCCCCGCGTACGCCGGGCGCGTGATGGAGACGGAGTACGAGGCCAACACCGCCATCGCGACCCGCGAGTTCGACGGCCCGGTGACGATGGTCGTCGGTGGGACGAAGGCGACCGACGTGATCGGCGTGATGGACGCGTTAGACGACCGGGTCGACCGGTTCCTCCTCGGCGGCGTCGCCGGCGAGCTTTTCCTCCGCGCCGCGGGCCACCCGGTCGGCCACGACGTGGGCGAGATGGACCTGTTCGACGAGCAGTGGGCGGAGAACCGCGAGCTGATCGAGTCGGTGCTCGCCGAGCGCGGCGACGCGGTCCGCCTCGCGACCGACCTCGCGTACGAGGGACCGGACGGCGGGCGCGCCGAGGTCGCCGTCGACGAAATCGACGAGAAGACCGAGGGGTACCTCGACGTGGGCTCCGAGACGGTCGCCGACTACGAGCCCCCGATCCGCGACTCCGACGCGGTGTTCGTGAAGGGCGCGCTCGGCGTCTTCGAGGACGAGCGGTTCGCCGACGGCACCGTCGGCGTGCTCGAAGCCATCGCCGAGACCGACTGCTTCTCGGTCGTCGGCGGCGGCGACACCTCGCGGGCGATCGAGATGTACGGCCTGAGCGAGGACGACTTCTCGCACGTCTCCATCGCCGGCGGCGCGTACATCCGCGCGCTGACGGGCGAGCCGCTCCCGGCCGTGGAGGCCCTGGAGGCGGCGGCCGGGCGGCGGTAGGGCTACTCCTCGTTGAGGTCGAGGTCGAACTGCTCGTTCTCGGTGACCGCGTTCAACACGACGCTCGTGTTCGACTCGCGGATGTCGGCGTCGGTGAGGATCGACTTGATCTGGTCGTTCATCCCGTCCGTGTCGGTGAACTTCCCGATCGCGATCACGTCGTAGTCGCCCGTGACCTCGTAGACGCTCACCATCTGTTTCTCCGCCTTGAGCTTCTCCGTCACGTCGGGGAGCGCGCTCCCCTCCACCTTCAGCTGGAGCACGGCCGTCACGTCGTAGCCGAGCTTGTCGTAGTCGACGATGGGCGTGTACCCGCGGATCACGCCCTCGTCTTCGAGGTCTCGGAGGTGGTTCGAGACGGTGGTCACGGACACGTCGAGCTCGTCGCCGAGGCTCCGGAGGCTCGCGCGGCCGTTACTGAGAAGCGAGTTGACGAGCTTGGCGTCGAGGTTTTCGTACGTCATCACACCTATCCACGCCGTCAGGGGTTTATAATTTTACGAACGTCCAGCAGTATTGCCGCACTGGCGGTTCATGCGCCAAGCGATAAGGCCTTTATACTGGCAGATAACGAATAGACCGTCCAGAACATGACGGACGAACACGCGAAACCAGACGGCGGCCTCACGGCCGAAGAACAGGCGGTACTCGACGAGATCGAAGAGGAGAACATCGACTTCCTGCGGCTCCAGTTCACCGACATCCTCGGCGTCGTGAAGAACGTCTCCGTCCCCGCCCACCAGGCGGAGAAGGCATTCACCGAGGGGATCTACTTCGACGGCTCCTCCATCGAGGGGTTCGTGCGGATCCAGGAGTCGGACATGCGGCTCGTCCCCGACCCCGAGACGTTCGCGGTGCTCCCGTGGCGCAACGACGGCGACTCGGGCGCGGCGCGGCTCATCTGTGACATCGTCGACACCGACGGCGAGCCGTTCGTCGGCGGTCCGCGCCAGGTGCTGAAGAGCGTCCTCGAAGACGCCGAGGAGATGGGGTACTCCGTCTCCATCGGCCCCGAGCCGGAGTTCTTCCTGTTCGAGAAGGACGAGGACGGCAACGCGACGACGATCCCGCACGACAACGGCGGCTACTTCGACCTCGCGCCCAAGGACCTCGCGTCCGACGTCCGCAAGGAGATCATCTTCACGCTGGAGGACATGGGCTTCGAGATCGAGGCCTCCCACCACGAGGTCGCCGAGGGCCAACACGAGATCAACTTCAAGTACGACGACGCGCTCGGCACGGCGGACAACATCGCCACGTTCCGCGCCGTCGTCCGCGCCGTCGCCGAGCAGCACGACCTCCACGCGACGTTCATGCCCAAGCCGATCGCCGAGATCAACGGCTCGGGGATGCACAGCCACATCTCGCTGTTCGACGAGGACGGCAACAACGCCTTCGCTGACGACGACGACGAGTTCAACCTGAGCGAGACGGCTTACCAGTTCATGGGCGGCGTTCTGAACCACGCGCAGGCGTTCACGGCCGTCACGAACCCGACCGTGAACTCCTACAAGCGCCTCGTGCCCGGCTACGAGGCGCCGATCTACGTTGCGTGGTCCGACACGAACCGCTCGGCGCTCGTCCGCGTCCCCGACGCCGCGGGCGTCTCCGCGCGCTTCGAGGTCCGCAGCCCCGACCCGTCCTGTAACCCGTACCTCGGCTACGCGGCGCTCATCGCCGCCGGGCTCCACGGGATCGAGACCGACGCCGACCCCGGCGACCCGGTCCAGGAGGATATCTACGAGTTCGACGACGCGAAGCGCGAGGAGTACGGCATCGACACGCTCCCGCCGAACCTCGGCGCCGCGGTCGAGGAGCTGGAGCAGGACGAGGTCGTCTCCGACGCGCTCGGGCCGCACGTCTCCGACAAGTTCGCCGAGGCGAAGTCCCAGGAGTTCAGCGAGTACCTCACCCAGGTCTCGGAGTGGGAGGAGGACCGCTACCTCGAGACGTTCTAGGCCGGTCCGCGTCCGCGTCGCCGATCCCCGTCTCCTTCTCAGTTATTTCCGTCCGACCAGCCGCCCGCGTCGCGGTCCGGACGGACCGCACCGATCCGCTCCGGGAGCGCGGGCAGGGCGACGACGGCGACGACCGCCGCGGTCGTCGCGGTCAGCGTGACGACGACCGAGTCGGCGAGCGCGTACGCCCCCACCCAGAGCGCGCCGGTGACGGCGAGCGCCGGGACCGCGATCCCGACCGGGACCGACGACTCGTCGCCGGCGACGAGCCGCCAACCGACCGCGCCGCCGACCCCCGTGGCGATGCCGATCCCCGCCTCGACGACCTCGCCGGTGTGTCCGCCGGCGAGGGCGACGCCGGCCGCCGCGAGCGAGACGACCGCGGCCAGCAGGAACGCCGGGGCGGGGTCGAGTTCGGTCGTCGGATCGCGCCGGTCCGCCGGCGAGGCGCTCCGTCTCCGGACTCGCGGATCGCCGGCGAGCCAGAGCGCGAGGCCGACGGTTCCCGCGCCGACGGCCAGCCCGGCGACCACGTCGACGAGGTAGTGGACCTCGATGACCACCCGGGAGGCGGCCACGGCGACGGCGACGACGCCGGCCGCGAGCAGCCGTCTCCCGCCGGTCCACGCCCGGTCGTACACGAGCGCCAGCGCGAGGTACGCCGCCGCGCCGCCAGTCGCGTGCCCGCTCGGGAAGCCGAACCCGTCCGAGAGCACCTGCGCCTCGTACCAGCCGGTCAGGAGCGCGGGAAGCCACGTCGGGACGTCGGCCGGTGGCATCGCGCCCGGCGGTCGGGGGAGGGCGAACCACGCCTTGCCGAGCGCGACGGCGGCGTACGCGCAGGTGACGACGGCGATCGCGGTCGCGCCGGCGCGGCGCGGCGAGGCCGCGAGCCGATCGCCGGCGAACCAGTAGGCGACCGCCAGCAGCCCGAAGAGGAACCACGGGTCGGCGAGGTGGGTGACGGCCGCGAAGAGGACGACGGCGACCTCGGGGAGCGCGTCGACGAGGGCGGTCTCGCCGACCCCGCGCTCCGCGGAGACGAGCCCGGTCACGGCTCAGTCGTCGCCCCGGTCCCGGGCGTAGTCGAGCGCCTTCCCGGGCGTTTCGAGCAGGTTGAGGCCGACGCCGACGAGGATGAAGAGCGTGTACAGCCCGAGCGTCGACAGCCCGAGGACGAGCATCGCCGCGATGGCGTAGAGCCCGTCGAGGAAGGAGAACGCGCCGAGTATCAGCACCGTCCCGTACAGCAGCACGAGGTACGGTCCCCACCCGCGGGCGTGGCCGCGCCGCATCCGGGACCGGACGTAGCGTTTCAGCTCCGACTCCACCGCGGGCCTGTCGACGGTGCGCCGCTCGACGTCGTCCTCGAACTCGTCGAACTCCGCCCGCAGCCGCCCGACCTCCTCCTCCAGCGCCGCGACGTCCGGCGCCCCCTGCGGCCGCTCCTCGTCGCCGGCGTCGTCAGCGCCGTCCGACTCGCCGTTCATACCCGTGGGTCGGCCGCGGTCGTGTTGTAACTGCCGGTCCGCGGCGTGGCCGACGGCGGCCGAGGCGGTCCGGGAGTCGACGCCGCCCGGCGAACCGGACGCGTCTCGCCCGGCCAACACGACGTTGACGACCCCGCCGACCACGACGACGACCGCGGCGAGGTAGAGCCACGTGACGAGCAGCAGGACCCCGCCGATGACGCCGTACACTTGGTACTGCGCGGCGCCCGCGGCGTACACCTGGAAGCCGGCCTGCAGCAGCGTCCACCCGACCGCGGCGATCAGCGCGCCCGGTAACGCCTCCCGGACCCCGATCGCGGGCTGCGGGAGCAGGTAGTACATCGGGAGGAAGACGACGGCGAGGAACGCCGGCAGCGCGAGGATGCTGGCCGCCTCCGCGGCGGGGACCGCGTCGGCGGCCGCGACGAACGCGCCGACGCCGACCATGACGGCGATCCCCACGCCGACCGCGAGGACGACGGCGGCGGCGTCGGTGACCTGCTTCAGGAAGTCCGGCGACCCCTCGACGCCGTACAGCGAGACGAACGCCGTGTCGAGCCCGCGGAACACCTTCAGGGTCGACCAGAGCAGGACGGCCACGCCGAGCACGCCGGCGCCGGTCCGGCCGCCCGCGGCGGAGATCGCGCCGACGACGGCCTCCTCGCCCGCGGGGGTGAGGAACCCTCCGGCCGACGCCGCGAGCTCGGCGGCGATAACCTCGCCGAAGACGGCGGTGGCGACGACGACGAGTAGCAGCAGCGCGGGGATCAGCGAGACGAACGCGTAGTAGGCGATGGCGGCGGCGAGGAACGTCACCTGGCGGTCGAGCGCGACGTCGACGACGCGCCGCGCCGCGCCGAAGGCGGTGGTCGAGTGTCGGGACACGCTCCGGGGTTCGGGCGATGCCGACAAAAGCGGGGCGGTGCGGCCGAGACGGCGACGAGGCCGTCAGGCCGTCCCGTCGCCGAGGACCGCCGCCCGCATCTCGGGGATCGACGCCGTGCTCTTGACGGCGGTGCCGCGGTAGTGCGCGCGGCTGGCCTCGTGCCCCGCGCCCCGCAGGCGGTCGACGAACTCGTCCATGCCGATGGCGGGCTCGCCCCACTGCTTGTACAGCCGGTGCTGGTCGTAATGCGTCGGCGTGTCGAGCTCGCGCGCGACGGTTCCGAGCAGCTCGCGGGCGCGCTTCGCCTCGCCCATGTCGTCGGACACCTCGCGGCGGACCGCGCGGGCGAAGTCGGCGTCGGCGACCGGGCCGAGCCAGATCGGACCTGCCGTGAGGACGCGGTCGCTCCCGCACTCCGGGCACGCGTCGACCGGGTCCGCGATCAGCCCGCGGGTCGGCTCCCGCCAGAGGCAGTCCTCGCAGTTGTCGACGTGGCCGAGCTCGGCGACGCGGTCGTCGGCCGCTCGCGCGCCCGACTCCAGTTCGAGGTAGGTCCGCGCGTAGTGACGCGAGACGTGCGAGACGACCGGCGTCGCCGCCTTGTCGTAGCGCGCGGCGGTGCGGACCAGCGCGGAGATCAGCGTCCGGAGCCCCATCTCGGGGTGGTAGTCGGTGTTGCGCGGGACGGCGCCGTACTTCCGGATCCCGCTGTTGAGGTGGGCGCCGCAGAGCGGCGCGGTGTCGGTCGCCGTGACGCAGACGAGGTTCCGCGCGTTCGCGAGCGCGGCGTCCGCGAAGGGGATCGGCGTCCCGTACGGGTCCAGGTCGACGACGTCGAACGGGCCCTCGTCGTACAGCAGCGCGTTGACGTCGCGGTGGACCGCCTCCCCGTCGAGGTCGTTGGCGGCGAGGTTCTCGGCCGCGAGGTCGACGGCGTCCGGGTCGACGTCGGCGCAGGTGACGTCGTACCCCTCGGCGGCGGCGCGCACTCCCCGGACCCCGGAGGCCGCCATCGCGTCGAGGTACGACGCCGCGCGCGGCTCCCGCTCGCGGTACGCGCGGAGCGCCGCGACGGTGACGTCGCGGTTCAGCTCCTGTGTCGGGTTGAAGAAGACCCCGCCGCCGGTGCCCTCGCTGGCCCCGTCGCGGGCCTCGGGGACGGAGACGGTGAGCCCGCCCTCCTCGATGTCCATGCCCCGGCTTCGGCCATCCGGCACAAAAGGACCGCGCTCCGCCGGAGCGCTCTCGTCGACCGCCCGTTCGCGGTTCCTCCGGTCCCCTCCGCGATCGCTCCGGCGATCGCGAACGGCGCGGCCGCGAAGCGGGGCTTTTAGCCCCTCACCGCGGATAGACGAACACACTGATGCACGCTACGCTCGACCGAGACCGGAGCGGCCGTCCGACGCGCGAACGCGACGCGACCGCGGGGGCGGATCGGCGATGGTGAGCCCCGCCCGCGTCGACGCGCTCACCGACCTCGCCTACGGCGCGCTGATCATCCTGTCGATCGTCCTCATCGCGACGCTGAACGGGACCGACGTCGGGGTGGCGTTCGGGATCGGGGTGTTCGCCTCCTACGTCGTCCACGTCGTCTGGAAGATGGCCCGGTTCGACCCCGACTGGATGACGCGCGAGGTCGCCGACCAGGTCGGCAAGGAGGTCGAGAAGAGCGTGGGCGAGACCGTCAACAAAGAGGTCGAGAAGAGCGTGGGCGAGACCGTCAACAAAGAGGTCGAGAAGAGCGTGGGCGAGACCGTCAGCAAGGAAGTCGAGAAGAGCGTCGGCGAGACCGTCAGCAAGGAAGTCGAGAAGACGGTGGGCGAGAAGGTCGAAGAGACGGTCGGTGAAAAGGTCGAAGAGACGGTGGGCGAGAAAGTCGAAGAGACGGTCGAGAAGACCGTGGGCGACACCGTCAACGAGGAGGTGAGCGGAGTCGCCGACGACGTCAGCGAGGAGGTGAGCGGAAAGGTCGAGGAGACGGTGGGCGAAACGGTGGAGAAGACCGTCGAGGAGACGGTGGAGAAGACCGTCGGTGAAAAGGTCGAGGAGACGGTCGAGAAGACGGTCGACGAGAAGGTCGAGGAGACCGTGGAGAAGACCGTCGAGGAGACGGTGGGCGAAAAAGTGGAGGAGACCGTCGATGAGAAGGTCGAGGAGACGGTTACCGAGAAGGTCGAGGAGACGATCGACGAGGAGGTGGGCGACGGAGAGCGAGACGGCGACGAAGGCGACGCCGAAGACCGAGACGGCGACGCAGACGACGCCGAAGACGAGAGCGACGTCGACTATCGGCGCGGCGACACGTAGCCGCCGACGGAACGGACGGCCGACGGCGACGGCTCTTGATTTCCTGAATGCGTAATTTAGCCCCGGCTATTTTGAGTTTTCCGAAGGTCATAAATCCGGACGGCCGTTACCCGATACCGGACGCATGGGCCAGCACGATTTGGATCGGAGTCTCGGGCTGTACCCGACGATGATGATCAGCATGGGCGCGATGATCGGCAGCGGGATCTTCGTGCTGCCGGCGCTGGGGTATAAGAAGGCCGGACCGGCGGTGATCGTCGCGTACGTGCTGGCCGCGGTCGTCGTCCTGCCGGCCGCGCTGTCGAAGGCCGAGATGGCGACGGCGATGCCGGAGTCCGGGGGAACGTACCTCTACATCGACCGGGCGCTCGGGCCGCTGTTCGGGACGATCGCCGGGATCGGGGCGTGGTTCTCGCTGGTGTTCAAGAGCTCGTTCGCGCTCGTCGGCCTCGGCGCGTACCTGCTGCTGTTCGCGCCGCTCTCGCAGGGGGCGGTGGTGTACGTCGCGCTGGCGCTCGCGGTCCTCGTCGTCGCCCTGAACGTCTCGGGAACGAAGATGAGCGGCGGGATCCAGGCGGTCATCGTCACCCTCGTCGTCGCCGGGCTGGTCGCGTACGTCGTCAACGCGGGACTCGTCGCCGACGGCGCGCGCTACACGCCGTTCAGGACCGACGGGACCGTCGGCGTCGTCACCGCCGCCGCCTTCGTCTTCGTCTCGTACGCCGGCGTCACGAAGATCGCGAGCGTCGCCGAGGAGGTGAAGGACCCGGCGAAGAACCTCCCGCGGGCGATGCTGGGGTCGATGGCGGTCATGACGGTCCTGTACATCGGGGTGGTCGGCGCGATCATCGGCCTCAGCGACCCGGCGGTCCTGCGGACGGGCGGGCCGGGCGGCACGGCGTCGCTCACGCCGATGGCTGACGGCGCGGGCGCGCTCCTCGGCGGCGCCGGCGTGCTCTTCATCTCCGTGATCGCCGTGGTCGCGCTCACGAGCATGGCGAACGCCGGGGTCCTCTCCTCCTCGCGGTTCCCGCTCGCGATGAGCCGCGACGACCTCCTGCCGCCCGCGCTCCGGGCCATCGACCCGCGGTTCAAGACGCCGCGGAACGCCGTGCTGCTCACCGGGATCGTGCTGGTCCTCCTCATCAGATTCGTCCCGGTGATCGAGCTGGCGAAGCTGGCGAGCGCGTTCCAGATCCTCGTCTTCTCGTTCGAGAACATGGCGCTCGTCGCCTTTCGGGTCGCCGACGCGCCCTCGTACGACCCGGAGTTCACGGCGCCCGGCTACCCGTTCGTCCAGGTGTTCGGCTTCCTCGCGGGGCTCGCCCTGCTCACGCAGATGGGAGCGGTCCCGATCCTCGGGGCGGTCGGGATCATCGTCGGGAGCGCGCTCGTCTACCTCGCGTACGGCCGGTCCCGGACCGACCGAACCGGAGCGATCGGGACGATCCTCCGCGCCCGTCGCGGCGAGGAAGAGGACGGGGTCACCCAGACGAAGCCGGAGTGAGGGGCGGCGAGGGCCGGCGGGCGAGCCGACGCGGTCAGTAGTCCCGGTTGACGACGATCACCGGGTCGCCGGTCTCGTCGGCGATCCGGTCCGCCAGCGTCCCGAAGACGCGGTCGCCGAGGCGCGACTCCGGCTCGTACATCACGACCGCGTCGTAGTCGGCCGCGACGCGGACGATCTCCTCGTCGTGCCCCTCCCCCTCGACGACCAGCGTGTCGACCGATCCGGCGTCGAACCCGTCCGCGATCAGGCGCTCTCGGGTCTCCTCGACGACGGCCTCGCCGCGCTCGCGACGCTCCTCGCCCTCGACGACGTGGAACAGGGTGATCCGCCGGGTGCCGTCCTCGCTCAACACCCGGATGAACCTCGGCAGGCGATCGAACTCGGCGACGTCCGGGAGCGGCACGAGGATCCGCTCTATCCCCTCGGTCGGCGCGGGGTCGAGCTCTGCGGCGCAGTCCTCCTCGGCCGCGATCTGCCGGATCGCGGCGGCCCGGTCCTTTCCGAACACCAGTCGCGTCCGGACGGACGCGCCGGCCTCGGCGAACGCGTCGGCGACCTCGTCAAGCGTCGCCCGCGCCCCCTCACCGAACTGTTCGCGCGCGGCGCTGACCGGGGTCTGCTCGGGGAGGTCGTAGTGACCGAGGACGACGACCGTCAGCGACGAGAGGTCCTCGATCAGCACCGGAGACAGCGGCTCCGGGTCCGGGAGTTCGAGCGGGACGAGGATCGTGTCTGCCATGGCCGGCGGTTGACCGCCCGGAACAATAAACGGCGAGACTCACGACGTCGCCGCCGGGGGCTCGTCGCCGTCGGCGAGGAACGCGTCGAGGACGTCGTCCTCGGACGACTCCTTCGGGAGCACCGTGACCACGTCGTTCGGGCGGATCGACACGTCGCCGACCGGATGGATGATCGAGCCGTCCCGTTCGATCGACGTCACGACGGTGTCGTCGGAAAGGAGCCCGTCGGTGCGGGCCTCCGACGGCGAGTGGCCGACGATCGGCGCGTCGTCGGTGACGCACACCTCGATCACGGCGGTCCCGTCCGCGAGCGTGACGGTGTCCGTGACCACCGACCCCTCCGCGTCGTCGGAGAGGAACCGGGAGTACGGGGTGTGTAGCTCCGTCTGGAGCAGCTCCTCGTCCTCGATGCGGATGTCGAGTCCGGAGAGCGTGCGCGCGATCTCGCGGAGGTCGCTCGTCTCCTCGCCGACCGCGACCACCTGCAGGTCCCGGCGCCCCGCCATCAGCACGCGGACGTTGATCACGCCCGGAATGGAGCGGGCCGCGAGCGCCAGTCGCTCCCGCTCGTCGGCGGGAACGGTGCACATGAACACCGAGGTGAGCC
Organism: Halorubrum rutilum; assembly: GCF_024494565.1. The sequence continues at coordinate 227,686 of NZ_JANHDN010000001.1, read as the reverse complement.
GCCCGCCCGCCTGCTCGAAGTCGACGATGGCCGTGTAGCCGCGGATGACTCCGGCCTCTTCGAGGCGCTCGATCCGGTTCCGGACCGTCCCCGCGGAGACGTTCATCTCCTCCGCGATCATCGGTGCGGAGGTGTTCCGCGCGTCCGACATCAGCGCGTGGATGATCTGCCGGTCGATCTCGTCGAGGTGGTGGCTCACGGTCGACCGCCTCCCGGTCCGGTCGATACCGACCCGCGCCGTCGAAGGAGCGTCATGTCCAGCCGTACCCGCCAGGCCGTAATATGGTTTACTCACGGCGCGGAGGCGCCCTCCGCCGCGAACGAACCGAGAGGCGAGACGGTCGTCGCGGAGCGCGTCTGCTCGGGGCGCAAGTCTGGCGAGAAAAGACGTCGGAGAGCGACGCTACTCGTTGCCGAACATCTGGCGCATTTCTTGCTGGGGGTTCCAAATATGTGGGCGTCTTTCGACTGTGTATGGCCGACGTCAATGACACGAACTCCACCCGCGCGAAGTTCGAGCGCGAGCAGGAGCTCCTCGAAGACGCCACCATCGACGAGGCCGACCGCCGGGCCATCCGCGAGTTCGTCACGCACCGCCGGCAGATGGAGGATAAGTCGCTCAATACACTGATAAGCGATATAGGAAACCTCCGTCGGGCCGCCGAGCGCGCCGAGACCCCACTCTTGGAGATGGACATCGGCGACGCCCGAGCCTTTGTTGGCCGGCTGGCCGCGCCGAAGGCGAGCGGCGGCTACGGGCTCGACCCCGACGGATCCGGCATGTTCGGCTACAAGCGCGTCCTCCGCGTCTTCTTCCAGTGGCTCGACGCTGAGCCCCACTACGGTGAGTATGGGTTTGGCGAGCGGATCAGCCTGCCCGACCGCAACACCAAGGAGGAGACCATCTCGAAAGACGAGCTCCTCACCGAAGACGAGATTGAGCGGCTGAAGCGCGCCTGTATGAACAACCGGGATCCCGTCCTCATCGACTTCCTCGCCGACGTCGGGGCACGCATCTCGCTGGCGACCTCGCTTCGCGTCGGCGATATCGACGGTCTGGAGACGCCGCGACCGACCTTCTCGCCGAACACCGACGCGCTCAGCCTGAAGGGCGTCCGCGACGTCTCCTACCCGATTCTCTACTCGCGGGCCGAGCTCCGAGAGTGGGTCAACCGCAACCACCCCGACCACACCGGACCGAACGGCCGCGCACACGACGAGGCACCGCTGTTCCCCGTCGTCGAACACTACGACCCCGACAACCGAGAGATGATGGCAGCACACACCTCGACCGTCCGAAAATCGATGAAGCGGGCTGCCGACCGCGCTGATATCGATGTCGAGCGTGTCCATCCCCACCACTTCCGGCACGTCTTCATGACGCGGATCAGCGACTCCGAGCTGAACGACCGCGACATCGAGCACATGTCGATGCTCGTCGACGACCGGATGCGGATGCGCGACCGCTACGATCACACCGGCGACGCCGAGCGGAACGACTCCATCTTCCAGAGTCACGGGTTCGTCGACCCCGACGAGGGTGACGAGTCCGAGGGTGCGCCCGAGATCGTCGCCTGCTCGAACTGCCGTGCCGAGGTGAAATCCACCGCATACCACTGTCCCCGGTGTGGCTTCCCGCTTCGCGAGGAGATCCAGAACGCCATCGACGCCGCCCGCGCGGAGATGCGCGAGACAACCGTCGACGCCGACGAACGGGCCGAGCGCGAAGCCGCCGCCGACGCAGCGACCGTCGTCGAGAATGACGAGCGCGTCGCTGAGGAGTTCGCGATCGAGGACGGACACCTCGACGAGTGACTCACTCGGCATCGTCGTCACCTCCGACATCCTCGTTGGCGGCCCCGCCATCATCGTCATCTCCGGCATCCTCGTCGTCACCTCCGACAGTGAGGATCGCCCGCGCGAGCCGGCCGCGTGGCGTGTCCTCACCAGCCCACTCCCGGTAGACGTCGCCGTGGCGATCGACGGCTGTCTCCGCTCGGGTCGCGTCTTTAGACGCCTGTTCGTCGTTTGATGTAGCACTCATCGGTTTACCTTCTCCAGATTCGCGGCATGGATTCCGGACCGGTAGTCGGTCCCGAACTGTGCGTCGACGGCGGCTGCGACGGCCACGCCGTGGATGTTGGAAATGCACTCTGGGGTGAGCCCGCACACCGTCGTCAACTCCTCGTTACGCCGACAGACGACGACATCGCTCACGCGGTCGTAGCGCAGCTCGTCGTTATGCGGGAGCGGCGCCTCCTCGGGCATCGCGAGCGGCTCGCCGTCCCGCCAGGCGGCTAACACCGAATCAGCAGGGTCGGACGCCCGGTCGTGGAACCGGTCGCGAGCGTGCCAGGTGGCGTGGATGCCGTTTTGGGTCTCGGCGCTCATCCCATCACCTCGACGAGGATGGTGACGCCGAGCGTCACGGCGAGGCCGACCGCCACCCACCGAGCGACCCAGCGATGCGGCTCAGTCATCAGCCTCACCTCGCCCCTGCTGATACCGCTTCCAGGAGTCGTCACCGTCAGGCGCCTCACTCGCCGGGCGGTCAGTCGCTCGGCGGGCGATCTCCTGCGCCTGATTAGCGTGAACCCCCATCTCGATCAGCCGGTCGCTCACCGCATCCCGCGTGAGCCGCTCGTCGCGATCTCGGTGGTGGTTGACCCGTTTGTGCGTCTGGCGCATATTGTGGTCCTCATAGACGTACAAGAGCCACAGCAGCGCCTCTAGGTCGTCTGGACGCGGCTTTGAGGTCCGAATCTCACCCTCACACGGGTGACAACACGCTCGCTGGTCGTCGTCTGGCCGGACTCGAAACGTTGTGCCACAGGGGCACGTCCGGACTTCCGTCGTGTTCGTTGCCTCACCGTAGCAGTTGGTCGAGCAGTACCGCCGCCCTTCAGCCTCCGAGGGTGCGAGCTCGAACTCCTTGCCACAGTGCTCGCAGGTGAGCGTGACGCGGCTTGAGCGCGCGCGACTCGAACACTCGACCGAGCAGTAGGTTCCAGTGCTGCCGGCGCCGGGCTCAAACTCCTCGCCGCAGTAGTCACACGTCTCCATCTCGACGACGCGCTCGTCGTGAACGCGGACGTGATGGATCCGCATCCCCTGCTGGGTGTCGAACGTCTCCTCACAGCCGTCCCACTCGCACGAGACTCCGTCTCCGTCTTGAACACGACCGCCGTCGGTGATCGGTTCTCCAAACTCTGCTAGAGAGCGTTGTGGCTCTCGCTCTCGCACGACGGCGAGGTCGCCACAGCTCCCGCACTCGTACCGGTGGCGGACGTGCCGATCGAGGTCTCCGCCAGCCGCTAGGGCAGTGTTGTCCATCGCCCGACCGCAACACTCCGGATTTTCGATCGGCGTGGTGTCATCGATGTAACGGACCTGAGCATCATCACGATGGAGAACGCATGGATCGGCCGCGCAGTGATGGACCGAACAGGTCCGGTCGACCCCCCCGGTTCGATTACTCGGCACGCGCCTCACCTCCGTTTGCAAACCTCGCGAAATCCGCTTGGTGATCTGCGAGACCAACGACCTCGAAAGCCGGTGCCGCGAGCGGGTCGGGGCCGAATGATCTGTAAACCTCTCCGTCGCGGGCGATGAGCTCGTTTTGTCCACGGGGCGGGAGCTGGTCACTCACCAGATCGAGGTCGACGCCACAGAAGCCGACCGACCACGTCGGGAGGCCGTGCGAGCGTGACTCAGTGACGCTGGTGACCTTCTGCTCTCGTTCCGGCGGGACAAGGATACGATCGCCGCGTTGGACGAGTTCGCTAACATCACCCGTCGTCCGTGGGAACTCCACCTCCCGAACGGATCCGTCGATTGAACGTAGTCGATTCTCCTCAACGGTGAGGCCGAGACTTGACTCGTCGACGGTTTGTGCGGTCTCCTCGTCAAGGAGTCGGACAATTGTGAACGACCGCTGACCGAAGTGATACTCGCCGCTCCGGCGTTCGTGGTCGTAATGTGATTCAACCGCCTCCTTCGCGAGTTCAGGGTTCGGGAAGAGGCCTTGCCATCGACCTTCTCGGATACAGTGGTTATCGTTGCACGTGACGAGGATGCCCTCGCGAACAGACCTGATGGTCTCGCGGTTAATCGGACGTCCGACTACTATATCATCACGATGAGCAATTTCATCGGCATCTTGACCGCCGTCTGTAATCAGGCATTGATTTCTGGTTGTCCAATTTATTTGTTTACGGACGAGTATATTATCACTGGGGAAACATTCCCTAGTTGTCAGAGGCTCACCCGCGTCCCGCTCATCCTTTCCGCTGTCAGACATCAATTCCACCCCACTTCTCGGCAGTTGACTCGATGTCCGCAGCGATCTCCCGGAGATCCTCAGCATCGAGTTCGGCAGCGTGCCGCTGGATGACCGTCCGCACCTCGTCGCGAGCGTCGGTCTCGCTCATGCTTCACCCCGCTTCTGGTACTGCTTCCAGGAGTCGTCGCCCTCGGGGCGGGCCTCCTGCTGTTCGAGCCGGCCCTGCAGCTGGGCGTACGTCGACGGCGAGACGCGGCCGACCGCGCCGACGGACTCGACACGCCAGCTCGGTGCATCGGGCTGTGCACTCCGCCGCTTCACCGGCGGGTCTTCGAGCCGGATCTCGTCGGCCGCAACAACGAGATCACACTCCGAGTAGTGCTCCTCGCCGTTCATCTTCTTCGAGATCCGGAGCCGCCGCGTCCGCCACGTGTCGCCGGTCGGCGTTTCCCACTCGGTCGGCTCTGCGGTGTCGATGACCGCCCACGGGTTCGCGTAGCCGTCCCGTTCGGTCATCGTCAGCGTCAGCTTCTCTCCGACGGTCGCTTCGAGTGCGACCTCGCGACTGTCGACCAGGGGTTCGAGCTCCGAGTCCTGGCTCGCATCAGCCCCCTCGCTGTGGACGTTCGGATTCCGACAGGCACGGCACTCCTCGACGGCTCTGTTCTCGACCCACGTCCAGTCGCGCTCACGAAGGGTGCCAGCTCCACGGACGACCGAACAGTCGGTCGTGTGGTACGTGCCGTTCGTCCCGGACTGACCGCTCGCCGTCAGTACCGCCTCCCCGCGCCGCACCGACAGCGGGATCGCGGCCTCGCTCACGACGCTCTCCGTCTCTGCGAAGTCGACGTCGCGAGGGAGCACACCGACGATGTCCTTAGCGGCCTCGCGAATCCGATGGGCACGCAGATCCGAAACGTACGGCACCTCGGTGAGCGCACCCTCCTCGGTGATGAGGATGTCCGCAACCGTCTCGATGCCGGCGTCCTCCAGTCGACTCGCGACGTTCGTCCCGACGCCGTTCGTGTGCTCGGCGAGCGTGACGACGTCCGTAGTCGCGTCGAGCTCGTCACGCGGCATTGATACTCACCTCCCGATCGAGGCGGCCAAGCGCCATCTCGACTGAGTTCGTGATCGCACTGGCGTGATGGAGATACCACGGACTCAGATCCATGATGTCCGTGTCATCACGAATCCAGATCGCGACGGGCATCTCACGCTCGAACGCGTACATGACCTCCATTGGTGTCCCGATGGACTGCGTGTCGACGTACCCGACAAGCACCGCGTCGCTTGCCAGCAGTTTCGCTTTGTCGTTGGTGACGATCTCGTCAGCGCCGACCGTCGTGTGATCGTCGGGATCGGACACGCCATCCACAACGGTCAGGTCCTCGACTGGAACGTTGTACTTCGCGAGCGGGTTCTGGAAGTCGTACTGCTCGCCGTAATCACGGCCGACACGCTCGCGCCACTCAGCGCCTCCATCATCGAGTGCCGCGACTGGCCCAGCGAGGTAGACGGTTGTCGACTTAGAGGTCGTCAACGTCACCCACCTCCGTGTCCGGGTCCTGAAGCGCACTGTATAGTCCGACGTCACTGTAGCCTGCGATGTCGACGAAGTGGTCAGCGATCAGCTCGCCAGCCTGCATCCGCGACTGCTTGACCTGCTGCATCATAATCGCGGCCTGCCACGGCGCAATATCCGACTCCAGTTGCTCGTCGAGGAACGCCGTCCACAGCGCCGCAATCTGACGGTGGTTCGTGTAGGCGTCGCCGTGGCTGTCTCGCTCTTCCGACACGACAAGCGCCGCGGCCCGACTCGCATCACCGATGTCGTACGACTCAGGCATCAGCCTCCACCTCCTCAGCTTCGCGGGCATCACCGAGCGCGCCCTGGTACTCCTCCGGGAGCGACGCGAACGGCAGGATCTCCGAGTTGATGAACGCCGCGTACGTGCCGGGGCGGTCGCCACCGTCACGCATGCTTACCACCTTGGTTGGAACTCTCGTTGTTGTGGTACGATGCGTGTTTACTGTGAGACATCAGACCGATATTTTCAGGCCGGTTATCCCATCGAACGCCGTTCTTATGATGAACATCAATGTCGCTCTGTACGGAATCAAAACCAAACTCAGCAACCGCGAGCAGTCGATGGACTAAAACCCAATCCTTTGTGGTGCCGCCTGCCTCCCCATCATGCCAGTATTCATAGCCGTTTTGGAGTGTCTGAAACTTGGCATAGGGCTTAACCTGATACGAACCGCGTGGCCGCCGATCTATGCCGTAATTCTCCATCCACCGTCTGATTGTGTCAATTGAGGCGCCACAATCGTCGGCTATCTCTCTCAATGTCTTTTCTTTTTCACAATATTCAGTTCGGAGATACGACTTATCCTTATATTTAGACATTTACGCCACCCCCGTGTCGATCTGGTCGACGGCGAGCATCGGGTAGGTGGCCGACACCCACGCGCCGGCGCTCGCGCTGGAGCTGATGACGTAGTCGCCGCCAAACTGATACTCACGCTGCTCTGTGCCGTCTCCGCTGTCGTTGGGGCTATCTTGAATAGGCCCCGTACGTGAGTTGCTCATGGGTCACTCGCAAATGCCTCGTGTAGAGGCGGTCTGTCTGTGACCTGGCCGTCGGCGCTCCAACGCCGGCGGGTTTTCACCGCGGAGGCCAGGTCAACCGATAGTTACCCCGCCCTATACTTAGTCTTTTCCCGCTACTAACTGGATACTACCAGCTATTGGCCGAATTATTAAGGGCGAGTGGATAGAAGTAGTAGGTACATCGGTGTTACTATGAGTACGACCGTCGCACGGGAGACTGAGATGCGAAAAGACGCGGATTGGATGCGGCAGCCGACTGATGACCGCATCCTGGAGGTCCTCCGCGAGGAGGGAAACATGACTCCGCGAGCAGTCTCTCGTGAAGGCGAGGTCGCTCGCGTCGACGCGACTCGGGACTACGCAGGAGGGCGGCTTCGAGAACTTTGCCGATATGGTCTCATCGAGCGCGTCGACCGAGGCCTCTACCGCCTCACCGACGACGGCCGTGCCTATCTCGACGAGGAGCTCGACGCCGCCGAGCTCGACCCGACTGATTCCTGACATCGCATTCTGGCTGTCGCTCGCGCCCGGCATAAGCGAGGGGTGCATTTCGGAGGGGGCGACCGAGTGTGTCATCGCGACCACACCCACACGCTGGCGCGCTTGGAATGTAAACCGGGGCCGTACTTCCGCCCCCCGAGCGATGTGATGGCCTCGACAACACGAGCCACCGATGCCACCGTAATAGTGTCCGATTGCTTGCCGCCAGAGTCGCGTTGCCGTCGTGCGTCTACCGCCGTGGCCGTGCACCGTCAGTTCCCGGCCCTCAACCAAGTCCGGTCTCTTACGTCATCTGGAACGCTGGTGCGGCCTCTGTGATGACGTGCCCGAGCCAGTCAGGTGGCGATCGTGTGGGGCTGTCAGTAAGTGTCCCGTCCTCGTCGAAGGTGAGCGACCAGACGTCGTCGGCGTGTGCGACCTCGATGAGCGTGGCGCCATCGGCGGTAGCGATCATGACCTCGGCTGTATCACTACCGGGGGTGTCGAAACCAAGGGACGCAATATCGACTGTTGTGTGATGTGGGGTGGAGGACACACCCTACTATGGGTGCGGCCGCTACTAAATTATGGCCATCCGTTCGGGATGCGACGCGAGACCCGAGCACTCACTTGTGACGCCCAGCTCACCTGTGTCGTGTTCCACCTCGACGACTGTCATCTCGTCACGCTCGTCGATCACGACCGCGACGGCAGCATCGGCGGCGTCGAAGCCGACCTCGATCCGGTCGAGTAGCCTCACACCAGCCGCACCTCACTCACCGCAATTTCCTCACCGGTCTTCCGGTCGATCAACACGCTGTAGCTCATCGATCTGGGCAGCCGCCCGTGCGGACACGTCCGACAGACGATCGTGTCCTCGAGGAGCTCCCAGTTGGTATGCCCCTTCGGACAGGCGTACCGCCACTTGTCGGCGCCATCACGGTCGATCGCGACCGCCATCAGGTCACCCGGAGCTCGGGCGCCGCCTTCTTCACCACGGGACCGAGCCAGCGCGGCGCCGCCCGGCCAGGGGAGCGCTGCAGTTCGCCGTACTCGTTAAACGTGAGCGTCCAGTCGCCTGTGTCGTGTTCGACGTCGACGACCGTCGTCTCGTCACGCTCGTCGATCGCGACCGCGACGGCGGCGTCGGCGGCGTCGAAGCCGAGCTCACTCAACTCGACCGTCGTTCGGGCAGCCTGTGAGGGCATACCTGCGGCGAGGAGTGGATAGACAGTAAAAGGGGGCCGTACTTCCGGGGTGATAAAGAACTAGACTAATAATTCGCCTGGGAGAGAAGTTATATATTGTTAGAATCTTGTACCATTACACATGCCACAGGAACGTGTCCGCACGACAGATGAGAGCATCTCGTCCAAAGCCAAGTCACACGACTTGGAAAACCGGCTTAAATTTAGTGATACCAACGCAGTAAAATCTGCGTTGATAGAGCGTGCTGAGTCGTCCGATGAGGACCTTGTCACATTAGAAGCGGACGATGACTATGAGTTTGCGAATAATTTGAGTAAGGAGTTCCAGGACGAACTGGACAAATAAATGTCGGACGAAGTCCCCGTTGTCGATATTTTAGCTGGTTTAGATGGGAAAGTAGAGAAGATCGGTGATGAAATAACACACGAGCGGACTACAGAGATCGACGGCGAGGAGAAGATCGTCGAGTATGCCGCTAGGCATGGCGACTGGGTATATTGGTTATCTGCTGGCTCGAATGGGCACCATGTCACTGTGACATTTGCTTTCAGTATTGTCAATAATGTAGCCACAGTGTTTAATGAACCAGATATAAAGAGCATCTTAGGTCTCGATGAGCAGAAAATCACCGAGGAGCATAAGAAGGAAGCTGCTCGGGAACTACTGTCACAGATGAGGCCAGAAAATCAGGAGAAGCTCTCGTATCATCTGATAAAACTACTATCTAGTCCAACGTCTGGATTCAGTATTGATACGATGAATACCGGGACACCTGAAGCGTTTCAAGTAACCAGGAAGATATTCCCTAATGACTCTGGTTTCTCTCAAACAGAGTTCAATCACTCTGTCCAGACAGTAGTTAGTAATGGAGTAAACGCGGTTCAGTTAGTTCAGCAAGCGTTTGATATTGAGGAGTTTGTAGAATCAGAGATGTCTCCAGATGAAGAACGGGATGTTCCGTACGTCTACTGAAATAGATACACAAGCACTAATTTGTAGCCATTTCAGTCACTAACTCAATACCGCTTGACAAATTTTTCTGCTTAGTTGAGTACAACCACCGGTGGTCGAGCCGCTCTCGCTCAACGAGGTCATAGGCACGAAGCTTGTCAAGTTTGTTCCGCCGGTCGCGACGACTGATCGGCGTCCGTTCTCGGTTCGCGTACACCTGCTCTTCAATCTCCTCGTACTGCTGGTGCAGCTCGCGCCCTGTGATCTCACCGGCGTCGCGAATCAACTCGTAGAGGACGCGATGATGGAACGGGAGTGACCGAAGATTCGCCTTCCGGATGCTGGCACGAGCGCGCTCGTAGGCGTCATCGACGTCGGCATCGTAGATGCGACCATGCTCGCGCTCGACCGCGATCTCCGCCGCTGCTCGCAGCGTCTGGATACCCTCGCGAGCGACGCCGGCGACATCGTCGGCGATTGTCTCCAGTTGGTCGCGTGTGACGGCGTTATCGACGAGCCCGACGCGCGCCCGGTCGCGAAGGATGTCGGCGAGCTCGTCGACACCGAACCGGTCAAGTTCGATCCGGCCGCCGTGGAGATACTGTCGGACGCCCGACTCAGCACGGGCGAGCCAGTCGTCTGGCTCGTGGCAGATCACAACGATCTCGACACCTGGAACTGACGTGAGCTGGCCGACCGCATCCGTCCCCGCGATGTCGTCGGCCTCGTCGAGCAGGAGGAAGAGCTCCTCACCAGCGAGCGTCTCCCGAAGCCGCGCTGGGAGCTCGTCGTTCGGAGCGTTGTCGGCAACAGTACCACCGGCGCCACGGATGGCCTCGCGGAAGAGCTCGCCGGTCGTCGTGCCGAGTGCCTGGATCCATACCCAACGCGTCCCGAACTCGCGAGCGAACTCCTGAAGGACAGTCCGCCCGAGCGCCGTCTTCCCGACGCCACTCGGACCAGCGAGCAGTGCGCCCTGATCGTGGTCTGAGCGCGCTCGGTGGAGGAGTCGGATCAGCTCCTGGACGTGAGCTTCGCGATGCCGGAGGTCAGGTGGCGGGGTCTCGTCGTCGAAGACCTCTGGACGACGTATCATACAGGTGACTGCTGATGTGGACAGGGGTAATAAACCGCCGCCTCGCTTCCGGGGGTGAGCAGACCCGTGCGAAAGGCCGCACCACGATGGTGCGACCAGCGTCAGCGTGCAAACCCCGCGTGTGCTTGTGTTGCCGGCCCTCCAAACCGGCATCGCGACCCAGGATCGGTGTGTGTTCGTTCGCCGGTATCCCTTAGTTAGGCGATCGATCCGATCCTGGTACCTTGGTATAGAATGTCATGCAATATAATCTATTCGCTGTTGTAAGGCCGACACCGAAGATGACGACACGAAAAGGGAGAGGCTGAAAAGTGAGGTGCGATTAGCGGACGTACTGCTCTTCGAAGTACCGACTTACCACATCCCGCTGTTCGCAGTCGCGGTCATGAGGGAGGTTGTCGATCGTCGTCTGGTGACCGTCCGGGCCGTCGATACGGACCTTCGCGCCGCACTCCTCACAGACGAGCCACTTCGGCTCAGTAATCGCGAGCCCGTCGACCGAGGGCGGCGTGCCGGACGCTTCAATCCGGAACTTGGTTTCAGGATCGGCGAACGAGCGCATCGCCATCTACGGCCCCTCCGTGACGCGCACCGCCGCGCGGTGTTCACCGTCGACGACGAGCTCGGTGAGCGGGTCGGCGCCACACGGCACCCACGTCCGGCCATCGTGGCGGTCAACACGACGCTCGACCTTCCAGGGCTCCCCAGCGACACGCTCGTACCGGACGCGCCGGCGCTCGCCGTGCTCGGTCTCGTAGATGACCGTCGGGAGGTCGTCGGGCGCGGTCGACGTCGAGGAGTCGCGCGCCTCCGCAGTGAGCCGGCGGCGGACGCGCTGGAGGGTCGCGCGGGCGACCTGCTGCTGGGGCGTGCTGGTCAGGTCATCGACGACCGACGCCTCGACGTCGTCGAGCAGGCTCGCGAGGTCGCCCGCCTCCTCGTCAGGCATCGTCGCCCTCCGTTGCGACGTCTTCGACGGCCTTCGCCACGTCGGCCGCCGCGTCGAGCTCATCCTTTGTCATTGGAACGGTGGCATCGTACACGTTGCCACGGTGCTGCTTGATCCCTTCGCGGATGATGGCCACGACGCCGCGCTCGTGGCCGTCGACGAGTTCACCGAGGTCTTCGCTATTGTCCTCTTCTTGCTCGGCGTCGCCGGCGCCGTAGAACGCAGCATTACAGTAGTCGATCTCGTCGCCGAACGCGACCTGCTCGCCCGGCTCGTACCCGGTGAGATCCGGCGCCCAGCCGAGCTCTTGACACCACGAGGCGATCGCGTACTGCGCGACGGCCATCTGGTCGCCGTCCCACGCGCCGTCGTAGCGCGTGCCCTCCAGGAGCAGCAGCACGAGGTAGTCGATCGGGTTGTCGGCGGCAAGCAGCTCGCCGTCGACGGCGAGCCGAAGGGAGCTCCGGTCGGCCGTCGACGCCGGGAGCTCGTCGTCCTCTTCGGCCTGGCGCAGCTGTTCGTTGACCGCCGAGGCGTGCCCGGGCTCGTCGCTCACGACTCGAACACCTCCGTCCGGCCGTCCGCCGTCGCGATGCGTGGCGCACCGCGCACGGCGGCGCCGATCCCGGTATCGAGTGCATCGCGGTTGACCCACCCAGGGATGGGGACGGCACCTCTTGCGTAATCAACCCGCCGCTGGTGCAAGCATCTCGTCCCGCGGTGGAGTGCATCCCGACAGCCGCACGTCTCAGCGACGGCGTCAACGACGTACGTCGTGTGCGGCCGGTAGACGCGGAACTCCTCATCGCGAAGGTCGCGGTCAACGTGGGTGTCGACGACCGTCATCGGCTTTGTCAGGGCGCGGGCGGCCCGCTCGTCGAACGTCCCGGGGCCGGCCGTCGCGTCGACACTGTCGGCTTTAGACATCGTCGACCTCCATGTCGCCCCACGCCTGCTCGACGGGTAGATGCATCAGCCGCGCGCTGGGGAAGTCGTAGGTCTTCCCCGGCTTGTGCGCGTTCTGTGGGTTGCCGTCGACGTACACGCACTCGTAGACGGCGTTGTCGACGTCGATCCCGGGCAGGTATGGATGCATCTTGTACGTCGCGAGGTCGTACCCTTCGGCCTCGTAGTGCGCTTCAAGATCGTCGTATGAGCGCTGCCTGACAAACACGGCCTGCCGAGTGATGACGTCGATCGCGACGCCGCCCTCGACAGGCTCGGTCTGGACGTCCTCCAGGGCATTCGCGACGCGCTGCTCGTACGGGAGCTCGGCGTCGTCGAAGTCGGCGTCGACCGCGCCCTCAGGCATCGGCCGACACCTCCGGGAGAACCTCGTCGTAGACGTCGCTGAGGAGCTCGTCACCGCACTCCTGACAGACGGAGTGCGAGAAGTTAGCCCGCTCATCATCGTGGAACGAGACCGTGATCGTGGTGAACGGATCATCGCCATCGTGACCGAACACGTAGGTGTCACCACAGACGCCGCACGTGCCTTCGGACATCAGGCACTCACCTCCGCGCCGCAGGCAACGCGCCGGACGGTCACATCCTCGCCACGCTCCAGGTCGGCGCCCTCGCAGGCGACGATGTCGTCGAGCTCCTCCAGCTGGATACCGCCGTCGTAGCGGTCAAGCTTGTGCGCGAGCACGCGGTCGACGGCGCCGTCCCAGTCGCCCTGGACGCGGACGACCGGCGTCTCGATCTCCGCGTTGATGCGCTCGTCGACGACCGTGCGCGTGCCGACGGCGACGACGTCGAGCTGGCGCTGCCGGCCGGCAAAGAGCACCTGGTCGCCCACGTCAAGGGCGCGCAGGTCGGTGATCGTCTCGGTGCTATCAGTACCGTTTTGCGGTTGGGTTTCGAATGCGGACATGCTCTCGTTTGTGGAGAGCACCGGTCGGGTGCTCCTACACCCGGCCACCCTGACTCGTTGCCAGCCGCGGCCATCCGGTGCTTCCTACTACCCAGTATGTGCTACTTGCACTTATAGATTGTGCATACTGCATAGTTAGTTTATGTATGCAGTATGCATAAGTGCTAAGTGACTGTGCGATAGACACATACTCATGGCTGTGGAACAGCAGCGTGTGATAGAAGCCGGTGATCTCACCGACGCAGATCGGGCGATACTCGATGAACTCCAGGAGGGTGCCCGAACGAAAAAGTATCTTATCGACCAGACCGGGCTCCACCGCAACACGGTCGGGAACCGTTTGGATGTGCTAGAAGCTGGTGACGTGGTCCAGTCGCTCCATGACACAACCGCGCTCTACGAGCTCGTCGACGACCCGCGCGACGACGTCGATCAAGGGAGCGTCCCGGAGGATGCGCCGGTCGAGTACGTAGTCGCACTGGAGACACACATCGAGGCAGCCAACGAGGCGCTCGATAACGACGACCCGGATACAGTCCGGCGCCACGTCCGTGCTGCCGGCGACGAGGTCGGCGAGATACGCCTGCTTGATGAGGTGGAGCGCGATGCCTGAGCCGATCGTCATCGACGAGCGCGAACTCCAGGAGCTCTACAGCGACCTCGCGGACGCGACCACAGCCGCCGCGACAGGCAACCCGAACGAGTGTGCGTCGAAGGCGGCCGACGCGAAAGAGCGCGTCCTTGAGCTCCACGAAAACGCACCGACACTGGAGGAGATCGACGCCGTCAACGACTGATCGGACAGCCGGCGAACTCGTGAGATGGGCCACAGCGACCAGGGCGGCAACGAAGCGTACGACGTCGCGGAGCTGAAACAGGCGCGGGACGCACTCCTGGATGCGTAACGAGTCTCATCACACCGGAGAGCCCCTTCAGCAGGGGGCTGGCACCCGGGGCCCCTCATGGCTGGCCGCGTGTGCGTGATGTGTCTCACCCTATCTCGTACAGTGGGTGCCAGCAAACGGCGGTACCACACCACGTGTCAAAACACTTTGCTTCGTGACAACAGGGAACGACCCTACACGCTCTTTGGTGCTCGTGACTGAGTTCGAGATATGGCCGACACGTTCAGCGTCGACTGCCCGGGCTGCGGGACGACGAAGGGGCCGATGACTGACCACGCCGGCACGATCGGCGTCCACTGCTCGTGTGGCGTTTCGTTCTCCGTCGACATCGAGGCGCGCGACATCGACGAGTGGCAGGAGCGGGATTAACAACGAGAACACGCGACAAAATGAGCGGGTGGTGAATTCTTTAGTACGGTCGCGCCCACCCGGTAGATAGCGGTCGTGTCAAAGCGCCCGCAAGTCGCCGACGAGCGGCGATCTGCGTGGATGAAATACCACGCAGGAGGTAAGGATATGTCTGATATTTCGCTTCTACCTGGGGTCACAGCTCCAGGATTTGCGGTTCTCGCAGGAGCATGGCTCGTTCACGGCGGCATCGTGGTGGTCGGCGCAGGGCTCGCCCTCGCTGGACTCGCTGCGTGGTCGTACGTGAACTGAAATGTAGCCACCAGCTGACCGCTGGTGGCACTATTCATGTTGGATTCAAAGGATGGATATGCCTGATTTCGCCCCCTCGCAGGAGCAGGCTTACTCGCCGTCACAGCGGCGAGGCATGGGCCAGGTCATGGGGCTTCGATAGCAGTTTTTCTCAGTGGCCCCGACTACTACTACTACTAGCGCGTTGAAAAGTTTTGCTAAAAACCCCGATATCAGCTCTCTCGTCCGCTCACCCGGCTCAAACCGCCGATCACTCGCGAACCACGACGCGACCTCGCGGACACGACCACGCTGGAGGAGATCGGCGCCGTCGACGACTGACCGAACTGCCGGGTAGGCCGGCTCTCGCAAAGCGGGCTACACGAGCGCCCTCAATAGTGATCCTGCGACCGCCCGGCAACGTTACTCGTCGGTCGTGTTCCCGTTGTCTTCCTGCTGGGTGGCGATCTGTTCTTGGATCCGCTGTTGCCGGATATACTGAACGTAGTACTCACTGGGCAGGACCGCGCTCACATCGCCGTCTTGAAGCCCCCTGACGAACGTCGCAGCAGGCGCGTTGACACGGAGAAGACCGTACTCCGGTCCCGCGTCCTCGACTGAGACGCCGTCGGCGTCCGCCGCGGTTTCCTCGTAGGCGCGTACCGCTTCCGCCGTCAATTCCGCTTGTGTACTCTGAAGCTCTTCTTGCGCCTCTTGTCGGGTGAGTTCCCCTTCCTCGATTTGCTCCTGAAGGTCCTCTTGAGCGGTTGTCAGTGCCTCTTGGTCCGGTTGGACCTGGATTGTCAGTGTCGCTTGCGTCGCTTCCGTCGGGTCTGGCGCTTCTGCCTCGGACTCGTCGTCATTCGCTGTCGTCTCGTTGCCGTCATCGGTTTGGGACGGCGACCCTCCAGAGCAGCCGGCGAGGGCCGCAGCGGTACTCGTCCCAGTTACGGCGAGGAAAGATCGGCGATTTGTCCCATCTGTCATTGCTCGTGTATCATCGTCTTTCTCCGAGGTATAGCTCTTCTGTACGTTCCCGGCCAGTGGCCCGTGCTGCGGAGGGTGCTGCCGCCAACGACGACTCCACGAGAGCGGCTGTCGATCTCGGTCGAGGCGCTACAGGTCGGCTCTACTGCTCGTGTGGCGCCTCTGCGAGCGTCGGCACCGAGGCGCGCGACGTCGACGAGTGGCAAGAACGGTAGCCACGCCCCAGGCGAGAATCAGAGGCCGCACGTCGACGAGACGAAAGCAACGCCACCCGCTTACCTCATACTCTCACACGGGCTCGCTCGCGGGCGCGTCATGCGTACGCGTAGATACAACACGACTGATCAAGTACGGCCGAACAGCGCCGTTCGCAGCGGAGACACGCCTGCGCACCGGGAAACGGGGTGTCTCCCGGCGATACCGTTATTAGTCAATCGGCGATATCATGCACAATGGCATATTCTCTCGTCACCGAAGCGGAGTTTTGTTGGGTCCTCGACTGGCTTGGGCCGGCAGGCACCAGTGAAATCGCTGCGCACCTCCCGATCTCACATAGTGGCACCCATGCGCGCTTGCGACGGTTTGATGGCGCGTACGTCGAGCACGAGGAACCCCCACAAGGCGATTTCACATGGTGGCTAACTGATGCTGGTCGCGCTGTGGTTGACGAGGCCGACCTCCCGCCGATCGAAGAGGTAGATCTTGAGGAATACTTTGCCGGGCGCCAGACCACCCTCAACCCGAACACGATCCTCTACGAGATCGCGATTTATCAGGACGAGTGGACGCCGACGAGTGTGCTGTACGATGCGCTCCCGTACGGGACATCGACGATTCGGCGCCGCCTGACGAACATGTACGACGACGGGATCGTCGAGCGCGACGACAGCCAGAAAACAAACCACTGGCGGCTGACCGAGGCCGGCCGCGAGCAACTCGCCGAGGCTGACGACACCACGCCACACGACGATACCAAGCGCATCTTCGAAGAACCTCCTGTTTGAACGGATCGGTTTGCGTCGCTCGTCACACTGTGTTGGGCCACCGGCGTGTCGCCGTCGCGGACAATTGGTGTTGGTGCCGGTGGTCGATCCGCCCCGGCGCCAGCCACACCGAGCACAGAACCGGATCGGGCCGGACCCAGATCCCCCACGCCGTCTGCTGTCGGATTCGTCCCCGACTGATGTCGTGGACTGCCTCCGTGGCCCGCTGTGATGGCTACCGACGCCACACCGGCGAGACGCCTGTGCACTGGCCATACACAGTCTTTCGCGCCGATACCGTTATTAGTCAGGTGGCGAAATAATACAGCATGTCTTATTCTCTCGTCACCGAAGCCGAGTTCTGTTGGGTCCTCGATTGGATCGGCCCGGCGGGCACACGTGAGATATCCGAACACCTCCCAACCTCATATAAGGGCGCTTACATGCGCTTGCGACGCTTCGATGGCACCTACGTCGAGCACGAGGAACCCCCGCAACGCGATTTTAAGTGGTGGCTGACTGACGCTGGTCGCGCCGTGGTTGACGAGGCCGATCTCCCGCCGATCGAAGAGGTGGATCTTGAGGAGTACTTTGCCGGACGCCAGACCAGCCTCAACCCGAACACCATCCTCCACGAGATTGCCATCTACGAAGCCGAGTGGACACCGACGAGCATGCTGTACGATGCGCTCCCATACGCGAAATCGACGATTCGCGTCCGGCTGATGGATATGCACGACAAGGGGGTCGTCGAGCGCGACGATAGTCAGAAGACGAACCATTGGCGGCTGACCGCGGCCGGCCGCGAGCAACTCGCCGAGGCTGACGATACCACGCCACACGACGATACTAAGCGCATCTTCGAACAAAGCAGCCTGTAGACGGATCGGTTTGTGTCGCCGTCGCGGACGCTTGGTGTGGGTGCCGGTTGTCGGTCCGCCCCGGCACCAGCCACACCCAGCACAGAACCGGGCCGGACCGCGATCCTCACGCCGCCAGCTGTGAGCCAGATCCCAACACTGCCGGTACAAGGACTGTGTGACCAACTCACATGAATAGGGTGTCACGGTGACGAATTGCGAGGTACAGCCGCTCTATTGCCCTCATATGT
This sequence comes from Halorubrum rutilum, assembly GCF_024494565.1. The sequence continues at coordinate 209,604 of NZ_JANHDN010000001.1, read as the reverse complement.
TACTTGCGGCACACGTTCGCGTCACCGTTAGCATTAACATAGGTGCGCACAACGTGTGGGTTGTAGCGTGCCGACAGGCTACACTGAACCACCCAGAAAATGAGACACGGATGACAGCGGTATGAGCGAAGCAATGACAAACGAGGATAGCAACGGTCCGATGGCGCGGACGACGATCGAGGTCGACCGCCAGGTCTGGCGGCAAGTGCGCGCCGAGGCCGTGAGTGAAGGTAAAAATGTCTCCGAAAAGCTCGAGGAGATCCTGCGGGCACACGTCGAGCTTGAGGACGACAATGCGTAACCAACTTATTATGGTACACAATCGGACCCGGTTGCCCGGGTATAACGACGGAGGAATCGCATGACAGGCGGTCAAACGACGCGCGTGGGGGCGACGAGCCCACACGACGAGGTGACAGCATGAATATACCGCAGAAACTTGGTACTGGTGCGGCTATCTTCATGGCCGTGCTGATGGTGCTGTCGGTGGCTGCTGCGCCCGCAGCTGCGCAGTCAGTTGACAGCACGAGTTCGGCTACTAACGTTGCCGTTGATTCTGATAGTACCAGTCAGACGGTTACTATCGACGTGTCTGGGCTGTCAACAGGCACCCAAGATAGGAACTCCTTTATTGTTGATTTGGAGGAAGCTGGTATTGCTGGTGCTGACTTTAGCAATGCACAGGCGAGTGTTCAAGACACTTCAGGCGATAGTAGTAGTATATCAGAGAATGTCCAGTACGCTAACGTTGTAGTAATTGATGGTTCTCCTGAACTGCGAGTTGTTGTTGAAGAAGCAGCAACGGGCACAACCTCATTCACCGCCGCTGTTGATATTACTAATATTGACACGAATGGCGTTAGTTCGGGAGAGAGTCTCCGATACGATGTGCTATTCGACCTTGAAGACGGTCGCATCGGCTCGTGGGATCAGTTCGCGGTTGAAGATACCGAGGCAGTTGATTTCACCACCACGTCGGTGAAAATCGGTAACACTGGCTACGACACGATCAGTGCTGCACTAACCAACGCCGAAGCTGGTGACACCGTCGAAGTTGGACCGGGAACGTACAGCGAAAATAACATCGAAGATAGCCTTTCGGTCGACGATGTGACCCTCGTGGCTACTCAAGGGCCAAGCCAGACAACAATTCAGGCCGCCGGAGGGTCGATCTTCACCGCCGACGGTGATTACTCCGGTCTGACTGTTGAGGGCTTTACTCTCGACATCAACACCGGTTCCGCATCGACCGTTGAAGAACCAGTTCAGGGCCTCACGCTCCAAGATAACGTCTTCTCGGGTGACCCCGACGGTGGTGCGATGCTGGACATTGATGAAGGTGCCAGCGTCACCCTCCAGAACAACACGTTCAACGGAGCAGATGCCGACTCCAGCGGTGACGGTGCGATCGTCTTCACCGATGGATCTGGTGGCGACATCTCGCTCACCGCCAACACAATTACTGACTTCAGCGCCGATAACGGTATGATCGGTGTTGACTTCAGTAACGCCGACGACACGAACACACTGACGGTTGAGAGCAACTCCTTCGAAAACAACGCTCGCCACGTCAGTGATGGGACTGATGTCTCTCTGGACAACGTCTTCAGCAACAACGACTTCAACAAGTACGCAATTGTTGAGGACTCCTCAGACAACATCCAGACCGCGATCTTCGGCCAGCTTGACGCTGCCCGGACTGAAGGGACTGGCGATCTGCTTGACAGTGAAACCGTCATCCTCACTGGTGAACACACCCTCACCGGAACGATTAGCACGGCCACTGGCTCCGCCGCAAGTGACGTGACAATCCGGTCGGCAAGTAGTGCTGCTGCTGAGGATGTTGTCGTAACTGGTGCAGCTGGTAGCGACATCTTCCAGATCGACACCAGTAACGCTGGTGTTAGCAACATTAACGTCCAAGATCTGACGCTCAGGACGAGTGGTGGTGCATCCGCAGCAATTGATGACAACGACGGCAGTAACGCCATCGATGGCTTGACCGTCGAAAATGTCCAGTTTGAGCTTGCTAACGACCATACTGGTATTGAGGCCAATGCCGGCTCGGAAATCCAGGGTGTGTCGATCAGCGATAACACCTTCACGCCGCGCAGTCAGGGTAACAACTACGTTGCTATTAATCTGGCCGACGCCGGCGCTGGTAGTGGTACCCGACTAAGTGACGATGGTTCTCCGACTGAGGCTGTCATCTCTGGAAACACTATCTCCGCCGCTGATAGCGGGATCCTAGTGATTCCGGACGATCAGGATTCAGACAACCTCGCGGTTGCCATCGAAAACAACGATATCGAACTACTGGATAATGGTGGCCAGGGTATCGACATTCAGCAGGATGAGGCTGGGACACAAGGTGCAACCCCCGGCGATGACAAGATTAACGCAGACGAGATTGTCATTGACGGAAACACGATCACCAGCGGCGACGCAGGTAGCAATGCAGAGGCGGTTCGCATTGCTGACAACCCTGCTGGCTCGGTCAACACGATCGAAGTGACGAACAACGACATCTCGAATATCAACGATGGCGCTGGTAGTGGGACGGCTCTCGATATCAGTGCCTCCGGTGTGACTGTCGAAAACAACGAGCTCGCAAGCAACGCCCTGCACTTCGACGACGCCGGGGACAACTACGACGAGCAGACGGTACTCGACGACAATACCGTTGAGCCTGTTGTCCTAATCCTCGATGAAGAGGGCGGCACCATCCAGGAGAACGCCGTCTACGGTACGTTCAAGGCTGGTGTGGAGTCTACTAGTACTAGTGGCCAGTACGTTGAGGTTGGCTCGGGTGTCTACGAGGAAAGTGGCGTCACGACGCAGCACGCAGATGTGACGATCGCATCCGCTGACGGCGCTTCAAACACGGTAATCACGACCGAAGCAGCCAGCCCCATCCTCAACGTCGACACTGACGATGTTGTCGTTGAAGGGCTGACATTCAACCCGACAGCTGATAACAACAACCCCGACGTGGAAGTTGGTGGTGCTGAAGATCCGGTGATCCAGAACAACGTGTTCAATGGCCCCGGAACGGGTGACCGCACCGCGATCGCTCTGGACACTATCACCGATGGCGGTGATGGTATTCCGACCGTGTCGGACAACACCATCAGCGGATACGCGCTTGGTGTGAACCACAACGATGACGGCGTCAACACGAACGTGGTTCGCAACACCATCACGGACAACGCAGTTGGCATCCAAGCCAGCAGTGGCACGGATGACCTCACGATCCACTTCAACGACCTCGTTGACAACACCGTTGACGTTGACCTCAATGGTCAGGATGGTCAGAGCCTCCGCGCCAACTGGTGGGGCGACGACACTGCCCCGAGCGTCACCGAAGATGACGCTAACGAAGGGGATGTGACGAACGCTGGCACGGCAGGTAACGTCGTGACCGCGCCATGGTTGACTGAGTCGGTCGACACGCTGCCGACCGATCAGTACGTGGTTGTGGACGACCCGCGTGACCGTGTGGCTGGGACAGATTCGGCAACCGCCCTCGTCGCTGTGCTTGATGACGACCTTGCCGGCGATGCTGACGACACTAACACGGTGCTCACAGCGGATCCGAGTGGCCCGCTGAGTAATCTTGGAACACCCAATGCTGGTACCGGCGCGGACGCGGCAGATCCGCTCGTGTACAATAACATCCAGAGCACCGAGACCGGGGAGTTCACGCTAACCGCCCAGAATACGGACGGTCTCGTGACATCTGGTTCGGCTGTCCAAACGTTCGTGAGCAGCCCGGCTGGCGTTGAAGTGACCGCTGACACGGAAACGCTCGTCGCCGATGACAGCCAGACCGCTAACGTCACGCTCCAAGTTGTCGACGAGAATGGGAACCCGCTGAGTTCCAATAATGACGCAGTCTCGTTCGCTATCGACAACAGCTCGGATGCGGGTGTCAACACGATCATCCGTGAACAGAACACCGACGCAAACGGGCAGGCCCAGCTCCAGTTCTCCGCTGACACGGCTGGAGTCGATGTTGAAGTGACTGGCATCTACAATGACCAGGGCTTCTCTGACTCGGTGACAATCACCACAGTTGAAGAAGCGCAGGCCAACTTCTCGGTCGATCTGGTTGATGGTCCGACGACCATCACCCAGAACGAGTCCTTCAGTGCCACGGTGAACGTGACCAACACTGGTGACGCTGCTGGCACGCAGGACATCACGTACGACCTCGACGACGAGGCTGGCCTCTCGCAGCTCTCGGCCAGTCAGGAGATCTCCCTCGACGCGGGTAGCTCGACGGAGGTCACCTTCGAGGTCGCTGCGAGCGACACGAACAGCCTCGACACGGGCAACTACACGCACGTGTTCGCGTCCGACGATGACGAACTCACCGTCGACGCAGAGGTTGTCGCCCCGACTGACTCGCCGCTTGACGGTGCGGCTGGCGAGTTCGACGATGATGGTGACGGCACCATCACCGCCTCCGAACTCGGTGACGCCGTCAACGCGTTCGGCCAGGGTAACCTGACCGCTGCCGAACTCGGTGAGGTCGTCAACGCGTTCGGTCAGTCGTAAGTAACCACCCGCTCCCACACGGGTTCTTTGCGGTGCGGCTGCGGCTTGCGGCTTCATTTTTTGGACGGCTCACGCGTTGAGTGACAACACTATCGAGCAGACAGTAGCTCAACAGCGCGCTCACTCGGCGTGAACCGTGCGTCACTCGCAAACAGTGACGCGTATCAGTTGTTGGTAATACGATTTCTTTATTCGCCAGGTCAGTCGTCCTCGCAGACGACTTCGCGGAGTTTTCCGAGCAGCTCGGGGTTCGACTCGTGGATGTGCTTCATATCGCGGTGGGCTTCAGAATGGCAGCCCTCGCAAAGGGTTATCAAGTTCTCGGGGACGTCAGGGCCGCCAGCGACCACAGGTATGATGTGATGAACATTCGCGCTTTTTGCGGCCTCAAGATTGTCAATCACTTCATCACCACATCTCTGGTAGGTGTGATCATCACGTTCCAAGGCGATTTCCCGGCGCTAAGGTTCAGGATCACGCCCCGCACCAATCGATTTGCTTCGGCAGGAACCGGAACAGAAGCTGGAGTTGTATTCCTGGTATGACGGGACTTCATACGGTTCTCCACACCACTCGCAGGATAGTTCTACCATCTCCCGCAAACTGTCCCCATGAACCCGGGTGTGATGGCTGCGCATTGACCCTTCACTGGCAAAATTGTCCTTGCCGCAAGTAGGGCACTCGACGCTACTCATCATCCGTCCTCGCGTGGGTCTTCAACAAATTCGTAGAGTCCTCCCTGATTTACTTGCTTGACCCATCCAGCATTTTTCAGATTTCGGAGTGCGTACTCAACCTGCCCCTTGTCAAGAGAGGAGCTCTGACGCAGGAAGAGGGGATTCACACGGCCCCAAGGGTCACCGGAGTCGCGGCCTTCCTTGAACAGGTCGATGACAGCTTCCTCCCGATCATTCGGCTCGTAGTTCTCGTTGACCATCTGTTGTTCTTGCATCGTGGGCACGGGACATAATACTCAGTTCTTTGCCTAATGCTTTTTGGAGCATTATGCTGAATATTTTGCTTAGCATAAAGACTAAGTAGTATCCCACTGTAGAGGGTAGTGAGAAGCGCGGGACGCCTCGCAGAAGGTGAGGCCGGTGTTGAAGCCACCGACCCCGCGCTTCCGGAAGGAAGCATGCCAATGAAGACATCTGCCGGACTTCAGACTTCCGGCACGACGGACGAATCGACCGGTAAAGCGCGAATCGAAGGCCCGATCCCGGAGTTCGACAAGTACGGCGACTACACCGGCTACGACTACTTCCGGTGTACCGGTTGCGGCATCGAAGCGATGCGCCACCGCGACCTCCGCGACGGCGGATGCAAGTGCGACGGTGGGGGGCCCTGATGCAGCGCCGTACGTTCCTCGGCGCTGCGGCGGCGCTCACGACGCTCCCCACGGTCGAAGCGGCCAGCACCGGCGACGAAGCTCCGGACACGCAGGTGTGCGACGTCTGTGACGCTGAGAAGCCCGCGGAGATGGTCGAACGGACGACCGTCGAAACCATCGCCCCGCTCGAAGCAGACATCTGCCGGGCGTGCCAGCACGTCCAGAACCACGAGATGGGCGACGGGCAGTGCATGCAGTGTGGCGACGACGTCTCTCCCGGCTTTTACTTCGAGGTGAAGTTCCCGCTCGGCGCGGCTGAACTCCCCGGGATGCTCGCTGGCCAGCTGTGTGGCGACTGCGCTGGATGGCTCGCCTGCGACATCAACTACAACGGCATCGACGCCGACGACGACGCCAGCGACCAGCTGATCACCATCATCGACGAAGAGACCCGGCGGATGAACGAACTGGAGGAGTTGGAATGACGCTCCCCGACCCGACCGACGTGATCGCGCCGCGGGGCGACGATCTTCCCTACGAGACCTCGGGCTACCTCCAAGAGATGATGGGTGGCGCGTACCCGGACGGTGTGGTGCTGGACTACCACGGGTTGAAGCTGCACAACCGGTGCCAGTGCAAGAACGGCGTCCCCGTGTACGACATCTACACCGCCGACGAGAACTACGTTGAGACGGTCAACCTCAACGCCTTCCGGACGATCACCGAAGTCGAACAACTCCTTGACGAGATCGTGGCCTACGATCCGACCGACCGCGACGAGTGGGTGAGTAGCCGATGAGCAGCACCCCACTCCCGACGACGGTCGGCCAGTGTCACTCGCTCGCCGTCACGCCGGTCGGCGTGGACGTCGGCGTGAAGAACCTCATCGCGGCAGTCCCGGCGAACGGCGACGTGGAGTCGGCGTTCACCATCGAGGGCAGCCACATCCGGACGCGCCACGAGGCGCTTGTGGAAGCGATGCGGGCGCTCCAGGGCGCGAAGTTCGACAGCACCGAGGGGCAGATCCAACTGTTCGCGGCGCTCTGGCACCAGATTCGCCCACAGGTCTACGACGCGGCTGTCCGCGTCGTTCGGTACGCTCAGGAATTCGCCGGACCGATGCTGGTGCTCGAAGACCTGTCGTTCTGTGGAGCGACGTTGTGGGAGCGCCGGACAGCCGACGACGTCGGGACGTGGTTGCTCCCGGCGCTCCAGCACGCTATCGCGGTGAAGGCCCGCGACGCGGGCATCCCGGTGACGTACATCGATCCGAAGTACACGACGCAGCAGTGCCACGTCTGCGGCGAACCCGGCTCTGTCAGCCAGGATGCCGTGGAGTGCACCACCGAGGACTGTCCCGTCGGCACAGTCTCCCGAGACGAGAGTGCCGCCCTCAGCATCGCACAGCGAGCCGATCTCGCTGAAACAACCGAAGTGACCCATCACGCAGATGATTGAAAACATCGACCGCGACGTGTTCGTACGGATTCAGACCGACCTACTGGTGGTCGGCGACAGCATCATGACCGACCGGCATCACGCCTCGAACGGTAACTACGAGGATGATGACCCGCAGAACCAGATCGGCGGCATCATCCCTGCCTTTCCGCTCTCCGGCTGGCTCCGCCACGGGATGGAAGAGACTGTTCAGGAGTACGGCGGAACGGCCTGCCATCCCGGCGAGGCCAACGCGAACTTCATGAAGGACGGCGTGTACGACCGCGACCTCAACGCCGGCTACCACGAGAAGGGCACGTGCACTGACGACCCGAAGGAAGACGACGGCTGTGTGGTCTTCGACCTCTTCGGCGGCTTCGGTGGCATCCCCGGCAAGGTGATGCGCCGCCCGATCAAGTTCAACCCCGTCCGCTCCAGCGTAGACTACACGCGCGGTCAGGCCGAGGGTCACTACCGCCGGCTCAACCGGAACGTCGTCTCCCGGAACCGTGAGGACAACCGCGAACCGCTGCGGAACGCGGAGATCGACGCCGTCGCCAACCTCGATGGCTGCTGGCACCTCTCCTTCCGGGAGATGAAGCCGGAGTTCATCGGCTTGCTAGCCGAAGGCATCGACTTCCTCGATGCTCACAAGACCGACTTCATGCACCAGCTGGGCGGTGCCCGCAACTTCGGTGCGGGGGTCGTCGATTGCCACCTGATCAACCCACTCTACGAGGAGCGCGAACTGAAGCGTGTCTTCGACCGCGGGAAAGGCAACACGAACGCGATGGACGAGAAGAACGACCAGTGGGCCGAAGAGTACCGCCCGGCGTTCGTCGACGCGCTCGAGGAGTGCATCGAGGAGGGACCATGAGTGACGAGATGGTGGCGGTCTACCGCCACGATGCGCACAAAATGAACGGCCAGCCCCACGACTACGCTCCAGAGACGTTCGCGGGCGTCCCCGTGAACCAGACGGTCTCCCACGGCGCGGACGGTGATGCGTCGGCGCTGAGCCGACCCAGCGGCCAGCCTGAGCAGACCGTCGAGAACCACGAGACGCTCTACCGGCTCTCGCTGCTGACGGGCGACTCTCACTACGACGCCGAGAATTTCTCGCGTCCGCGCCTCTCTGAGGCCATCAGCGACCTGCTAACAGGCTCCGATCCAGAGGCGATGCATCGGGCGTGGCTCTCTTCGGACGTAGCGAGCGGGTTCAACGAGAGCATCTACTACCCGTACACGAGCCTGAAGTACCACACGCTGCTTGTGGCGGCGCTCTTGGACAACTACCGCTCCGGGCACGCGTTTGAGGATCTGCTGTTGGTCGTGGACGTCTCCGAGGAGATCGTGCCCCACCGGACGGTCTACGCGGGCGACCGCTTCACGCTCCGCATCGACGAGAGCGCGGGCAGGAACCCGTGGGCGTGCCTTGGAAGCCGCCCGTGGCGTTCGTGGGCGTCCACCTGGGCGCGCCTGACCGCACATCCGCTCGATGTCGATACTCACAAGCACGACATGGTGTTGGACGCGAACCTTCGCCGGATCTGGAGCTGGTCAACGGCACTACAGTACATCGAGGACTACGAGCGCGAGGTGGACTCATGACCCGCATCCAGCAGGTCCACTGGGAGCTCAACATGGACTACCTCGGGCATCCCTACTACGTCTCGGGGAACGCGATCTACCACGCACTCGGGATGCAGCTGGACCACGACGCTCACCAGCACATCAACGCCAGCCACGGGATGTTCGTGCCCGGTCAGTTCGGAAGGTTTCTCGAGGAACACAGTGAATCCGGCGTCCGGCCGTACATGGGATCGTCGCTCCCCGACATGGAGTCCTACGATGACCTGTTCCTCTTCCGGCACCCCGACCACCCGTGGCTGCTTGACTCTCGCCCCCGGGATGCGCTCAACACTCACGACATCCGATTTCAGAGCGGAATGCCCGCGCTGGCTCACCAGACCATCATGGGTCGACCCGATGATGCTCGGAAACAGCAGCAGACCACGCGCTGGTACGTGAACGCCTACCTGCACGCCGATGACCCCGATCTCCTGCCGCTGGGCGAGGACGTGCTTGACGGGCTCCAGTTCGGTGGGAAGCGCAACTACGGTTACGGCATGACCACCCTGAAAGACACCCAGGTCGTGGACCTCAACGAACTGGACTACTCCCGGCTCGAAGGCGGCGAGGGGTTCATCCTCGAACTCGTGACGCCGTTCGTACTCCGGTCAGAGTACCCGGCGGCGAACAACGTGGACGTGCCGTGGTGGTGGAGCGTGGACGACGAAGCGCAGCTACGCCACCGCCTGGAGAAGGTTGTCGAAGGGGACGACGTGTACGAGTTGGAGACGGTCGATCACGGCGTGGTCGTCGGCTACGACGGCGACCGGGCGATTGAGACCGCGAAGAACGGCATCACTCGCGTCGGGAACCACTCGAAGTACGGCTTCGGAGAGTTCCGGGTCAAACCGGTGCCGAAGCGAGGTGATAATCAAGAAGGAGATACTACCAGTAAAAGTAATCTGGTTCGTGATAGTACGATAGAAACGAGCCCCTGAGAGGGCCAATCCTCTCCTCGGTATCCAAGGGGTTAGTTTCACAGAGACAGATTAATAAAGATAATCGGATCACCGAGAACTGTTGGAGTGGTACGCCAGTCTTCTCCGGGAGCGCGTCGGCCACGGCCTCAAGGTCGACGCCGACCCGCTCGTCGACGACGTCAAGCTGCTCGTCGTAGTCGCCGTCGGCGAGCCGGTCGGCGATCGGGAGTACCCGACGTCGGAACCGCCATAGGTCGGGCCACCGACCCAGATACTGCCGCGCTGCGAGCAGCAGCACGAGCGCGAGCGCCGGCACAGCGATCGGCCCCCAAACGTCGACGGTGGCTAGTGGGTCACGAGCGATGCGTCTCAACGTGTCGAGCGTCAGTAGCGTTTGCATAGTGATTCCTCGTCGCGTCTTACCCAACAGCGCGGGTCCTGTCGCTGCTGGTGTAGGTTAAGATTCGATCACGATCGGCGTCGACACAGACATCGGGCGGCGCGTTAGGCTGTCAGAAATAGAGGTTACTTTCTGACAAGGAGCACTCTAACGAACTCGCGCTCAGCTTCTCGTTAGACTTGGAAAAATTCTGTTGTGCGACCAGCCCTATTGGGATTGTCCGAATGCGGTGACGACATCTCCGAGTTCGGCAGCGGTCAGGTTACCCTGGCCGAACGCGTTGACGGCGTCTCCGAGTTCGGAGGCCGTGATCGTGCCGTCACCGTCGTCATCGTATTCGCCGGCTGTGCCACCGAGCGGTGACTCAGCACGTTCCACCGAGAGCGTGATGCTATCCTGCTCATACGTATCGGTCGGGGCGGCCGTTTCAACTGTCAGGTTGCCTGTCGTCTCGAAGGCGACCGTCACAGTCCCATCAGCACCAGTTTGGACAGTCCGATTTGGCAGCGCAATCGGGATGCCAGCGACTGGTTCGCTTGTGTTGGTATTGCTAAGGGTGAGTGTCACATTTTCGCCGACTACAACGGTGTTGCTGTCTGCAGTAAGGTTCAGCGGAATCAGCGACCCATTAGGCATGTCGGCCTCAACTACAGTAAGTGTGAGCGTGTCGGCTAGGTATTCAGCGCCGGGAGCCCCAGTCGTAATGAGCCTCTTGTCTCCCGAGGTGGTGAACGAGACGGACACGGTTCCATTTGTGTTGGTTTGAACGGTCCGGTTCGGCAGATCAACAGTTGCGTTAGCGACCGGGTCGTTGGTGGCGTCATTGGTGACAGAGAGTGTGACGTTCTCACCGACTGCGACGGTGTCGCTGTCAGCTGTAAGGCTCAGTGGGTCTGGTTCGACTGGGTCTCCAGCCGTTGTCTCGGCCGTCTCCACGATTGTGAACAGCGAGAACCCATCGGTCTGTGTCTGGACAATAAACGAGGCCGCCGTTGTATCAATCCAGCTCGTTGAGAGGCTTTCGAAGCTCCCTGTGTTGTCGTTGAATCGCACCACGCGAATGTTCGCCGGATCATCAATATTCGAGCGCGAGAGCGTGAACTCGAGCGTGGCCGAACTGCTCTCAATCTCTGTGTCGCTTGGATCTATCTCGACCGCGGACACGACCTCTGCACTCTCGTCAACTGTCGACACATCCTCTTCGAGATCGTCTTTACTCTGGCTACCAGTGTCTGGAAGCTCGTCAGACACCGAGACCGTGACACTTCCGTCTTCGTCCGTATTCGATTGAATTGTCGTACTGGAGACCGTCGATGAGTCTGTCTCATCAACCGTTGTTGAGCCATCGCTGATCTGGTCGGCTGACGTAAATGAGGGGTCTGGATTGTCGGTATTGATTTGCGCATCTGCCCACGGCTCAAACTCGACACTGCCAGTAATGCTTGCCCCAGATGTTTGAGCCGGATTCGCCGCTGTGCTCGGACCATTCGCATCGCCCCACCAGTTGAGGGTAGCGTCGAGCGTACCACTACCAGCAAAGTCGACTCCAGTAGCGCCAGCGGGGAAATTATTCTCCGAGACGGTTATGTCAGCGCCGTCAATATTTATGTTGTTCCCCGCTCCAACGGCCCCCGGAATAGCGATTGCCGTCCCACTCGCAGCGAACGAATTCCGACTGATCGTGCCGTGTCTGGCTTCAAATTCAATCGCGTTTGTGCTATAACTATCAAAGTCGTTATTAGTAACGACATTTTGCGAACTCTCAGATGTTGCAGATGCTAATCCAGAGCCATAGGATGACTGACCTCCGAAGAAGAGGTGTTTGCCAACATCTCCAGCACTGCTCGTGAACGTGTTTTGATCAAACGTAATCTCTTCGTGATCGCCGCCAATGAACGCTGTAACCTCGCCGCTACCAGCAACAAGCGTATTCTTTGAGAACGTAACATCCGTTATTTCTGTGCTTCCCGCACCTGTAGCAGTGTCAACTGCATTATCGTTACTCCCGGCTTCTATCCTGAATCCGGTAACAGTAATTCCGGGATGATTCGACGGAATAAATACGGTTGCGGGCTGGGTCCCTTGGCCAACAAGTGTCGTACTCTTTGCACCAGCTCCCGAGAGCGTGAGGTCATCTGTGCCGAGTTTTATATCCTCAGTGTATGTTCCTGACTCGACTTGGATGGTGTCGCCAGAGTTAGCGTTAGTAACCGCACTACTGATTGTCCCGTACCGCCGATCTCCGATAGATACGGGAAGCGTATCTTCATCGACGAGTGCACGAAGCTCCGGGTAGTCATTTTCCTGAGTAGTCCAGATGCGTCCAAAGTCGAACTCAGACATCGTATCGATCGGAGCCGATCCCTGCAAATCGTTGCTTGAGAGGGATTCAACGTCTGAAAGGGATTTTTTTGCTGGTTGGTCTGGCCCACTCTGTCCAGGGCCGCGGGCGTCTGCAGACTCACCGTTAATTTCGACAGTGGAATCATAGTAGACACTCTGATCCACGACAGTAATCCCCTCAGAACCGACTTCATCTTCAAGCAGTCCCGTCACACCACCGAAGACGTTCGCTGTCTCAGGGTCGTCAATAAGAGATTCGGCTGAACCAGTAGCATATGTGTTCTCCAGTGTCACAGAGCCACCTGTAATCGCACCAATAACCCCGCCTGCACGGCCTGCAGCCGTCTTCGGACCCTCTACCTCAAGCCTAGCGTCTGAGTATGAGTCGGTGATTGTTAGACTAGCAGTACTTCTTCCGACAATTCCACCACCATTATTAGCAAATGAGAGGCTTGCGTCAGTGGCCGATTCAGTGATCGTCGTCTCAATTGTGGTGTACCCAATGATGCCTCCCGCTTCATTAGCACCGTTCCCGTCAGTGTTGAGATTTAACGAGCCGGTGAACTCACTCCTTTCGATTCTTAGGGTTCCACTTCCTTTTGCAAGGCCAACGAGACCGCCATGGTTGTCACCTATGGAACCAGTATTTTGGGTTATTTTGCCACTTACCGTGGTTCCTGTAATCGTTGTTGTTCCAGCGGCCCCGATGACGCCCACTAGACCACCCTGAGCGCCGTTCCCATCCACTTCAACATTCGCGGATGAGTCTGTAATAGATGCACCAGGACCACCTACCGAGGTAAGTCCAATCTTCCCAACAAGGCCGCCAATGCGACTGGCATCATCGTTTGAGGTGGTAACAGTAATACTACCATCTGCATCTACACGTTCAAGCTTCACAGATTTAGAGAAAGTTGCTCCAACGACCAGCCCACCACCGAAGGCCAAGTTGTTATCTGCTTCAACGCTGGAACCGGTAACGGTCACGTCAGATAACGTGCCACCGTCCATCAATCCAGCAACAACGCCAGTTGTATCGGTACCACCAGTGACGCTCGCACCGTCTATTGTTAGGTCCTCTACCACCCCACCGTTGATTGTGCCAAACAGGGCAGCGTGACCACTTGAATCAACCTGCAAGTCGTTGATCGTGTTGCCTTGGCCATCTAGCGTACCGCTGAACCCAGAAATTGGATCGAACCCATCACTCTCGACAACCTCGCGATAACCAGTGGTATCTTCATCGAGATCGCTGGCAAGTTCGTAGTTAGCACCAGGGTCATCACGAACGGCATCAAGATCGGCCCAGTCATCAATCAGATACGGGTCCTCTGCCGTTCCGGACCCTTCATCGGGGACTGCGGCCGCATTCCCCGTAAACGCCGTCGTCATCGCAACAACGGACAGAACCATCATCACCGCCAGAAAGAGCGCACGAGCCTTCACACGATAGTCGCTACTCATGCTCTCACCCCTGACGGCACCGCTACGGCTGCTGTAGCTCGGGGCTTCCGCGCTCGCACACACAGACGACGGTGGTTCATCATACTATCACCCTCTCGGTTTGCGAGCTGACGGTAGGAAGGCGTATTCTGGCCGAATCGCACACCAAGCGGTTGAGTGTGGCTCGACCAGCCGCTGGTTGAGTACTGGTGCGACGTGCGTGGTACGGGTGGGGGTGCCCATTCATTTCAACCAACATAAACTATCTATCTGACTTGTCTTAAAAATATTGGCCAAGCAGACCAACTCAGGTTGATAAAGACCGATAGCGCATACCTACCAACGTGGACGGTGTAGGCAACCACTCGGTCTTAGACATCGGCTGTGGCGAGTGGTTCGTGAGCGATGTGGCTCAGCGTGTCGAGTGTCAGTATACGCTGGATACGCATGGTGAATATCGCAAATTTTACTTGGCACTTCGGTGTGTATCACCGCGAGGGCAGACGCCCTCCAGCGAGGGGCAATCGTGTGCTCCCACGACCGCCCCTCCAGTCCTTGCTCGGTGAGTCTCGTGTCAGTCTGTTAGAAGCGTAGACTGTCTGGGTGGCTACTCAGCCTCACGACTGGTCAGGGAGCAGTTGAATCTTGACCTCAGCGTATAGTTCGTCAGCGTCGGGGTCGTAGCATAACTTCCCAACAGCCGTCTCGGTGTCGGGATTGTAGTCAGTGCCCGCTTCGACGCTGTTGAGTGCGTTGGTGAGCGCATCAGTACGAGCCTGTTGCGTCGTCTCGGTCGTCGTGACTGTCTCACCATCGCGTTGCTTATCGGCCCACTCAGGATCGTCGTTGCCCCAGTAAGTCTGTGTGATGCGATACGTCTCGTCGTCGTAGCGGAGTGTGAGTCGTGTCATAGTTTCCCAACCCAATTATCTCCATCTGAAACCAACTGTGTTTTGTACTTGTTTGATAGATTACTTTCCAGCGCAAGCACGTTGTCGCCAGCTGGAGTAACCGCTGTTTTATCTTCTACTGTTAGTCCAGGTCCAGAACCACTTCCTGTGTAGTAGTCCCACAGTACAGAACCATCGCTTAGTGAGAGTGCGTAGACGGAATTAGCAGTGGCAAAAACGGCGTTGTTTTTGATTGCTACACCTGCCTGACTATCATTCCCTGTATTTGTAGACCACTGCTCAGTCCCGTCGTTTAGTGAGAGCGCGTACACATTACCGTCCCCACTCGCCATGACAGCAATATTGTCGGTGAACGCCACGCCCGATTCTACACCCGACCCTGTTGAGTACGACCACTGTTCAGTACCATCACTTAGTGACACTCCATATATTTTGTTCGTATCAGACCCAAAAACAACAGTACCGTTTCGTATACCTATATCTGACCGCACCCTATCATTCACCGAGAACTCCCACTCTCCACCCCCATCTGATACTGACCTCGCGTACACGGCACCAGTATCGTCCGCATAAACAACGGTCCCATCACTGACTGCGACACCTGACTGTATATCGTCGGCAGGGGTCGCACTCCACTTTTCTGAACCGTCGTTGAGTGACAAAGCGAGGAGATCTTCGTAATAACCCGCAAATACCGTGTTATTACTAATTGCAATTCCGCTCGTAAAATCAAAGGCACCAGTTGAGTACGTCCACTGTTCAGTACCATCACTCAGTGACACAGCATACAAGCCACCAACATCTGTGTCACCAGCACTACTTGCAAAAACAACAATACCATCGCTGATAGCTACACCTGCGTCTACGGCAGCACCAGTTGAGTACGTCCACTGTTCAGTACCATCACTCAGTGACACACCGTATACAGTTCCATCATCATTTCCGAAAACAACAGTACCATCCTTACTGGTTACCGAAGATCGTACATAAGAGGGGGACGAAAATGACCACTGTTGACTATCTAAACTCGTAACAATCTTAGTAAGCGGATACCAGACTCCTCCCTCACCATTAGTAGGATCGGGTGTTTCAGTCGGTTCGGTTTCTTGAAAGTATATTTTCCCCGCATCAACAGCAGCCTGAGCGTCTGAATCCGTGTATGGGGAGTGATGTTGATCGCTTTGGACGTTCGTGAGATTCGCGTGGTCTTTGACGAGATCAGCAGTATCCGCTATCTCATCGTTGTGTTCGGTCCCCGATGGGTCAGTAAATGAGTCGCTGAACCCCCCATCGCTCGCACTGACCGATGCCACATCTATCCCATCTGTGTCACTTGGGAGCTGGTAGACCCCGTCACCGTCCGGGTCCGACCATGTGGCCAGCCGCTTGAGCGAGCCCGCGATCGTCGACCAGTGGATTGCCTCGCTGCGGGTGTAGACCACGGTCCCGTTCGGGAGCTCGCTAGCCGCCGCACTCGCCGCGGCCTCGTCGGGAAACGTGAGCGTCCCATCAGCAGCGACAAGCCGCCACTGACCGGACACCTCGTCCGCCGCCGTGTCGACCGCGCCGATCTTCAGCGCGCCGGCAGCCGACACACTCCCGGTGGTCACGATCAGCTGCGGCGAGTTACTCGTCCCCACGTTCGGATCGACGTAGAGGTGGTTCACTGCCCCACTCTCCAGCTGGACCGTCCGCCCGTCCAGATGCGTGGCGAGCTGGACGAGGTCGCGCTCGCCACTCCGCTGGGTGCCGTCATTGAGCGTCCACTCGGCGAGCGCCGACTCGAGGATGTGGGCGGCCTTGCCCTCTCCCACCTCGATGCTGGGCGCCGCCGGATCGTACCCGGAGAGGGCGAACCCGTCGATGATGCGCCCAACGGGGATCGTGCCGACGAGCGAGCCGATACTCTCGGCCGCGTTCCCCTCTCCAGATTGGACGAGTGTGTACTCAGCCATCAGCTGAACCTCCCGTGGCCGTCGAAGCAGCCATCGCCGAATTCGGTGAACGTGTCATCCTGATCGTCCTGGTCGCGCTGTGCGTCCTGCTCCTCGGCATCGTTCTGGTCGTTCTGTGCGTCCTGATCGTCCGTCTCGGCTGTCGTGTCTGTGTCAGTCATGGTTGATTGCACTGCAGTCAGTCACGGCCCGGTGCCACAGGAATAGTAAACTCCTCTGAGTGGCCGGATTCGACGGTCTTGGCGGCGAATTCGTCGATCGCCAGCACAACACCGTCGGCGTCAGGGTCGCCATCGAAGACGGCCATCTCGGAGATGGCGGTCCCACCAGCCACTTCGGTGCCACCCTTCACGCGGATGATCACCTCGAACGCGCCGGTGGTGGTGGTCTCGACGAGCTCGACGTTGTTGTTCGAGACATCGGCCAGGTACTCGCGCGTGGCGAGGCCCGTGGCCGTGGTCGATTCGTTTTGTCCGGACCCGAGTGCCACGAACGCGACCGCCTCCCGCAGGCGGTCGCCGATGGCCTCGAGTCCCTGATCAGTGAGTGTTGTCACAGGTGTCTGGGTCTGTTTTCGTCATCGCAAGCAGTCAAGAAGCGTTACAGCGTCTGCAGGCCCTCGCCTTCCGGGTCATCGGGAGAACGGAGAGGGGCAACGAGACGGTCAACCAGTTGCGTGAGCCACCGAATGCTTTTGCCGACGCGAACTCAACACTCGCCTATGGGCGTGTACACTGCAGATATCGCCGACCTCTTCGAGATGGGTGAGAACGACACACCTCGCGAACCGCTCGGAACGCGCCTTCGTGGGCGCGCTTCGGACGTCGATGTAGATCCCGTCGACGCTGTTCGTGAGATGCGCGAGCAGATATGAGGTTGTGCTTGGATACGAACATCATTCTCGCGACCGTCATCGACGACAGTGACACCGCCGACGTGGCAGCCACGCTTTTGGACACCCAGAGCCACGACTTTGTCATCTCGGCGCTGACGACGATGGAATTGCGGGCTGTCCTCACGAAGCGAGAACGACTTCCACAGGACGACGTTGAAGCGATCATCACGGATCTCACACGCGACGTCAACGTCTTCATTCCCGATAGCGGGGATTTCACTACGGCAGTGAAACTGCAGCGTGACACGCTCCTGTATCCGATGGATGCGATGATTCTCGCCTGCGCAGAGGGCGCAAATGCAACGCTTGTCTCCTTCGATTCGGAACTGCAAGAACACGGTGCAGTCGCCCCATCTGAGGTGCCCGAAAATGGACAGTGAGAGCGAGCTCAAACATGTTGATGGCCGTGCCTGCTGTCCGCAGGAGGGCTGTGACTGGTGGGTGCCAGCCGGGATGGAATATCTCTATGCCTGGCACCGTCGTGAGCACGAGTGATGGGTGGGTTGCAGCAACTCGCTAGCTGAACTCGCCCGTCCCGAACTGCTCCGTCCCGAAGGTTCCCGCACTGTCGACAGTCTCGTGCTGTGTGTCGGCCGCCCGAACAGTCGGCGTCGCCGACGCTGAGACGTGCATCACCGTGATCTCGGTCTCCCCGGACACGACCTGTACCCCAGCCGGAGAGAGCCGATTGTGCACGGGTTCCCGGAGCTCCACAACTGACGGGTCGGCGAGGTCAGCGAGCTCACGCACCGTCCCGCTTTGGTGGGCGCTCCACGCCTCGTTTTCGAGTGTGACCTCGTACTGCTGGGTGTCGAAGTCCTCGGTGAGCGAGACGTCGTCGGCTGTCGCGAGAACGCCGGCGGCGATCGCCGTCTCCACGCCGGGAACCGTCCCGCGGCCGTCGAACGCCGCCACAAGGCCAAGCAGGAACGACCGGTATTGCTCGTCATCACGCCCACGCCGGCGGCCGAGCACGCCGAAGTCACGACCGAGCTCGTCGAGCGCCTGCCCGCTCGCAGCACGCGGCTGGACCGACGCGAGCACGGCGTCGACCGCGGCGTCGACGTCGTCGGCCTCGACTTGCAGCTCGGCGAGCCACTGCTGCAGCGTCGTATCGTCATCCTGCGGAAGTGGGTACGGCACCCGCTCACCAAGCGGGACATCGGCGTCTGCATCGCGCTCAAGCATCTAGACCACCGTGACCGAGACCGTCCCCGGGATAGCCTTCTCGCGAGCACCGATCACGCGGTCGTCAGCAATCGTTCCCGAGGAGTCCGACACAGTCAGCGAGTCGATGCCCGTCACATCCGGATCCTCGGTCATCAGCGTCGCGACGATGCTGTCGCGGACGACATCCTCCCCGATGCCCAGCTCGCCGATGTACTCCGTCACGGCGCTCTCGAGTGCACTGGCGTCAGCACCAGTCCCGGTGACGTCCGCAGTCACGTCGATCGTGATCTGCGTCGGGCGGATCAGGTTGTGCTGGATACCGACCGGACGGAGTTCGTCGATCCGGGCTTGAACCTCCGCGTCCGAGGGCCCGCCGTCGACGATGACGTCCGCGTACACCGGGGTTGCGTCTTTGAACTCGTCGACGATCACGTCGGCCGTCGCGACGCCGTCGAACGCGGAGACGATGCCGCCCTCGATGCCGCCCGTGGTGCCGCCGCCGGAGTTCTGGACGATCGCCTGCTGGGCCCGCGCCCGGAGCTCGGCGTTCGTCTCGGCGTCTTCCCCGCCGGTCGTCGCCGCGGGGTTCGTGACGCCCTGGACGCCCTGCGGCGGCGACGGCATCACGGTGATCGTGTCCGAGCCGACGTTGTACTCGCTGCCACGCTCGGCTGCCTCGATCGACGCGGTGACCGTGGTCGAGCCGTCGGCGGGCGTCACCTCCTCGGTCGTGACGAACGCCCGCGACTCTGTGCCGCCGGTGGTCACGCGGAAGCCCTCGTCGACGACGACTGCGTCACTTGTCGTGGTGATCTCGAGCTCGCCCGTCGCGAACGCGCCGGGGTCGCGTGTCACCGAGTTCTGCGCCGCCTTCGCATCGAGGTCAGCATCCCGCATCATGCTGTTCAGCAGGTCGAGGTCGACGCTGCCACCCTCGCTCGCGGGCGTGAGCCCGAGCTCGTCGAGGTCATCGGTGGTGATCGGCCCGCCGGCGTAGGCGATCCACCCCGATAGCTGGGCGGCGAGGGTGGCGTGCCAGAGTACTGCCAGCAGCGAGGCGTAGCCCTCGTCGGTGAGCGCCTTCTCCGGGCTGTTCGGCGACCAGTTCGTCAGGTCCGCGTCGGATGCGATCACCCGGTCGCGGATGTCGGTGTAAATGTCGCTCTGTGTGGGTGGTGAAATAGGCACAGTATCGTACCTCCAGTTGATCCGCAGGGTGTCGGTCAGACGGTGAAGACGAACTCGCCGCGCGTGCCGGTCGTCGCCTCGACGACCAGCTGGACCTCGGCCGTCCGCCGGGCGTCATCGGGCTGGGTGATCGTGGCGTCGACGAGCTGCTGGATGCGGCCGATGTCCGACACGACCGACCGCACGAGAATCCGCACATCCTCGCGGAGGTTCGGGTTGAACCGCCGGCCGCGAAGGTCCTCCTCACGGGCAGCCCGTCCCAGCGCGAACGCGAGGTCGCGCTCAAGGACCGCCAGCCCGGACGTCTTCCCGATCGACCCAGTCTCCGACGCGACGACGTCCCACGACTGTTCGAACTCGATGCCGGTGCCGAATCGCTCGGCGTCTGTTAGCTCAGCCATTGGTAATGTGTTGTGTGAATCTGGGTCCGAGACAAAGATTGATACACAGCGGACATTGATTTAGTGAATGATGCCTACTGCGGACCGCGACGCCGCCCAAGACCGGATTGTTGACTATCTTCTCGGGCGCCTTGCAGACGAGAAGCCGTTTGTGAAGAGCCGCTATGTAGCGGCCGATCTGGGTATTTCGGCTAAGCGTGCGGGGCATCTCTTGTCTCGGATCGAAAGCGACGATCCTCGCGTTGAGTTAGAACGCCGCGGTGGCACCTCCGATGGGACAACATGGGAGATTGCACGACCAGATACACAGGAGTCGTGACTTGTAGGCAACTGCTCCTATTCACGGTGGGCAGGGAAAGATTGACACATCAGTCAGGAGTGCCTCGCCATTTGGGTCATCGGCGTCTGTTGATTCAGCCATGCGTGTGTGTCAGCGCGTTAGTCCCGCCGGCGTCGACGATCGACGCTGTCCCGCCGCTCCTGGGATCAGTCGTCGAGTCGCCAACGCGCATCACCGGGTTGCCGTCGACCGTGATCGGCGGTGACTGGTCCGGGACGAGATCGTGTGTCTGATAGTCGGTACAGCCGCCGGTCGGGCTCACTGCATGCCCGTGACTCGGGAAGTGCATCCGGTCGCCATGCGTGGCGAGTCCATCCCCGTCGAGGGTGACGGCTGCGGCGTTGTCGGCGTCCTGAACAGTTCCTGACGCTGTCTCGCCGCACACTGAGGGGTGGCCGGTCGCCTCACAGGACGCGCCGACGAGTGCGAGTGTGTCAGTTGCCACGAGGCATCACCACGAGAGCGTCGAGCCGTCGGTCACGTAGTCGAGCGACTCGAGGAACCACTGGAAGTTCCCAGCGCCGTCCGAGACGATGCCGTAGCCCGAGCCGTCGCCGATCTGGAACTCACCTGTCGACAGGTTCAGCTCTAGTCCCATGTCGGGGGCGTCGCTGTCCTCGGGCTGGCGCGTGACGCGGACGACGTCGTCGCCGGCGTCCGTCGACGCGATCTCGATCGTCGCGCCCTTTCGGCGGAGGCGGATGTCGCCTGCCGACGCGGTCGGCGCCCGGTCGTCATCGGCGTCGCCGTAGATCGCACCGTCGACGTACGGGTCGTCACCGTTCCGATACCCCACGAGGACGAGGTCGCCCTCGCGCGGGACGACCGCCACGCCCGCACCGGGCTGTCGAACCGGGATCTCCCGATGCTGCTGGTCGACCTCGCCACCGGGCGGGACGGCGACGTCGGCCTCGTGGTTCGACGGCTGCGACTCCTCGCCGGTATGTGCGCGCACAGCAACGACGCGCCCGACGCGTGGCGGGCTGCTCGCGTCGCTGATGCGGCGGAGTGTGTCGCCTCGTCGATTCGGGTCGAGTTCGTCAGTCACGACACCACCCCGCCGCACTGGATGGTCGTCCGGAAACCATCCTGACTCGTGATCCGATGCTGAATACCACTCACGAGATACTCACCTGTGTCGATCGTGTCGAGCGGCGAGACCGTGTCGTACGGCCGGATAGTCGGGTCGCCGGCCACCGTGATCGTGCCGGTGCCGCGCTGGCGTTTGAGTTCCGTCAGGATGGCCTCCGCGGCGTTCTCGGCCATCGCCTTCGTCTTGATCCGGGAGTCTTGGTGGGTGAACTGTGGCTCGCCGTCGCCGGCGGTCGCACGGACTGACTCCGAGGCGACGAGATGCATGGACTGCTGGCCCTTTCGCGAGGCCGGCGACGCACCCTCGACGCGGACGGACTGGTACGGCATGGTGCGCTCGCCCGGTGCGGCGTCGACGACCTGCTCGAGTTCATGCCGTGTCGTCCGCGCGCCGATCAACTGTGTGAGGTACACGCTATCGGCGGTGTCGACGCCCCAGACCGCATTCCCCCAGTCAGAGACGTCCTCCAGAATCTTGTCACAGCGCTCTTCGGAGAACTCCGCCGATGTCGTCTCTGCCGGCAGGTCGATCATCGCTGACGACCGCGCGTTGAAGTCCGCCGCGCCGAGTGCGGCCTTAGCAATCGTCGCGATATCGGCTTCGGTGAACGATTGCGTCAGCGTCGCCCGCTTCAGCTCATGGACAACGTCGTTCGCGATGAGGTGCACGAACCCGCTTCGCTGCTCGGCTTTCGTCACGCTTCCCGTGAAGATCGTCTCGCCCTGGAGCGAACAGGAGACGATGCGATCCTCTGTTGGCGGCGTCTCCATGAGAATGTCCGCCTCGAGTTCGGCGCTTGTGTTGAACCGGTCGATGTCGTAGGTGAGCCCGTCCGGGGATGTCGACCCAGCCGGCGTCTCACCGCCGAGCACGATGCGGTATGTCTCGCCGCCAACGGAGACGGAGCCGTAGACGGGCTCGGTCGCGATTGGCATCAGCGCACCTCCAACAGCGACACGGTGTACGTGTACCAGCGCTGGTCCGGGTCGCCGTCGGGATCATCGCCGCCGCCGAACGGGTCGGTATCGACGCCATCGACGAAGACGTCTCCCGAATGCCTCGCGTGGCGGAGGCCGACGACCTCGCCGTCGAGCTCGTCGAGCGCGGTCGCGTTCGCCCGTGTGGTTGTGCCCCGCAGGGTGAACTTCCGCGCCTTACGCCCCATCGGCTGGATGACCGTCGCAGTGTTGTCGGCCTCTGATTGTGGGAGCACCTCCAGTTCTGCCTTCTTCCCCGAGCCAGAACTGGAGAGTTCAGGGTGTGGGAAATCGGTGAATTCGACCGGCCCGAGGCGTGTCTGTGGGCGTGTGTCAGTCATGGATGACTCGCTATCCGGTTGGGTGCCCGCCCTCTCGCCGGCTTTGTTTCCTAAGTCGTCTGATGACCTTGTCAGCCGTCTGGTCGGCGTTGCCGCTGCGGTCCTCGACGACGAGCGTGTCGATGTTGACCGACTGATCCGTCGAGCCCGATCCAGTCGTCGCTGCCGGTGCAGCTGGCGGCGGACCTTCTCCGTCGGATCCACCTAGACCAGACGAACCATCACCATCGTCACCTTCGTCGCCGAACTTCGCGGCGTCAAGCTCGACACCGCCAGCCTCATCGATCTCCTCTGAGGTTTTCCTGACCATGTCGAGCACTGGGCCAAGGACGTTGTTAGCCACTCTCGCAAGCGCTTTGATCTTGCGCTGCATCCAGTCGATTCTGTTGTTGGCGTAGTCCATTATTTCGGCCCAGTTCGAGATCGCGAATGACAGTAGCCCTATCGGGCCGAGGAGAAGGGAGACCGGTCCGAGGAAGTCGCCGAGTGCCTTCGCAGTGCCGAGAACAGTGTTGAGGAGCATCTCCTGAACTTCTACGAGGGTGTTCCACGTTCCTGTCAGGACACCGGCGGCATCATCGAGGAGGCCAAAGTGTGACGCTAGCCCAAGAACAGCGCCGCCAACGGCTGCGATAGCGAGCCCGGTTGCGGTAACTGGGCCTAGCAGGGTTCCGATGGCAGCAATCAGTCCTTTGGTCGCTACCGTAGACGCAAACGTCGATGCAGAGTAGGCGGCCATCGCCGAACTCGCAATAGAGGCTGCCCCAGCAGCGAGAACCATTCCAGCGGCCGCGTTCTGTATCGGGCTCGGAAGTGCCTGAAATGTGCCAAGCAGCCCACCCAGAACGAAGAGGCTCGCGTTCAGGGGTGGTAAGAGGACATCCGAGGCAGCGATCCCGACTTCAGCAAGTCCCGCTGCGACCGGGACCGCAGCTGCTGCGAGCTGAAACAGGTCAGGGCCGACACGTGCGGTGGCGTCGCCGAGGAAGTTGATGAGTTGCGGGAGGTCACTGATCGCGCCGTCAAGCCGACTGAACAGCGGCGCGAGGCGCTCGGTCTGGTCGGCCAGCGCTGCGAACGCCTCAGGCGACGTCGCGACCGCGGCTTCACGCAGCCCACTTGCGACGCCGATCACGGTATCGTCGACGGCCTGCAGCGACGTCGACGCGTCTTCGGCAACGTCGACGACGGCCTCGAGGTTCCGCAGGGCGAACTGTTGCGTGACGTCGGCGTTCTGGATTGGGGCAAATGCATCAGCCAGTTGGTCCTTGAAGTTCGCGAACAACTCTTCTCGAGCGGCCGCCGCGTCCTCTAGCTCGCTGGACATGGCGGCCATCTCCTCTGCCCGCGCCTGGATGCCGGCAGCGGTGAGCCCGCCGGCGGCGAGGCCGCCGAGTCCGCTGAAGCCGGCAATGCCACTGAGGGCCGACCCGAGCCCGAGTACTGCAGGAGTCGCAGCGGCGGCGACGGCGCCGACACGGGTCAGTGGACCGGAGAGCCCCGCAACGTTTGCTCGGACCGAGCTCGAAGCAGCACTCTCAGCGGCACCGCTGAACGCGCCCAGCTGGGCCGCCGATTGCGTCGCTTCGTCACCAACTGATTCGAGGCGCTGCTCGAAGAGCGCGGCCGCGGCGGAGGCCTCTGCCTGCTGTTGGGCTACCTCGCCCATGCCCTCGGCGTAGACGGCCCCCTGTGCGGCGCCTTCAGCGAGCTCGGAGTTCGCCTTTCCGAGCGACCGCGCGAGGTCCGTCGCCTCCTCGTCGGTCCGCGCCGCGGCTGTCGCGAGTTCCGCACCCGCCACGGCCCCTTCGCGCATCGAGTCGGCGACCCGGTCCGCGGATGCGGCAGTCGTCTCAAGCGACTTCGAGATCTCGTTGGTGGCGACGAGTTTCGCTTTGAGCGTTTCTAGTTCCATTTAGTATCGACCTCGATTCGTGTCGGGTTGCTGTTTCTCGCGACGGATGCGTCGGGCTTCGGCGACAAAGACGGCTTGCGCCTCAGTCAGGTCGCGGACGTTGTCAACCTCTGGCAGCCCGAACTGCTCAATGTTCTCCAACAGATTCTGGGCTTTATCTCTCCGAGCGAAACTCGACGACGTCGTCGTCCGCCTGCGACACCTCCAGTACGGTGCGGAGCGCCTCCTCGAACGCCCGGTCGGGGAAGGCCGGCGACAGGATGATGTTCTTGGTCTTCTGGTCCGACAGCGAGGGGTGATTGAAGCTATCAACGATCGCGTTGATCGCTGTCCTGGTCCCCTCCTCGTCGAGGAGCATGCTCCGCGTGGCCTCGGCAAGGTCGACGTCGTGCTCTTTGAGCAGCGACATCACCTCGTCCTCGTCCATCTCCTCGAGCTCATCCTCGTCGATGTCGAGCTCTTCCAGGTCGAGGACGGGGTCGAAGTAGCCGTCAGGGAGCTGCGAGAGCAGGTCGTTCTTTTGTGGCTTCGGGAGTGGCCTCACGTCCCACTCGATGGGCTGGTCGTTGTACACGAACGTGAACGTGCCGTTGGCTCGGTCACCGCCCGTGATCTCGTCGTAGACGTCGAGTGCGTTGTTGCTCATGGTGGGTTACGCTAGAGGTTGATCGGGCGATGCTTGTCGGCCTGGAAGGGGATCTCGGTGGTCGTCTTGTCGCCACCGGGGAACTCCCGGCCGAACGACTCGATCTTCACCTCGGTGAAGCGGTCGCCGCCCTCGCTGCCGAAGATCTCGATGCGGATGTCGTCGACGGGCATCCCCTGCTCGTCCATGAGGAGCCGCTTGAGCTCCGCCTTCGAGCCCTCGGCCTCGATCGTTCCTGCGGCCCGCTTGCCCGTGTACGCCGACGGCTTCTCCATCGAGTCGTTGAACTCCGACTCGGCGATGTCGTAGCTGATCTCGTAGTCGGCGTTTGTGAACGGCACGTTGCGAGTCCCATTCGGCGTCTCGACCGTGAGCTCTCCGTCCTTGCCAGTCTCGTTCTGATCCATGTATTGTTACCTCAGGTGTTGATGGTCGCGGAGAACTCGATCGTGTCGACGATGCCCTCCGGCGTGAACCCGAAGCTCACGTTGAGCTTGCGCGGGTTGGCGTCGTCCTCGACCGCGGTCACGAACCAGTTCGTCTCCGTCCGCGAGTTCGGTTCGAGCACGCCGTCATCGACGAGGTCGACGATCTCATCGCCGAGCCGACTCTCGATGAGCCGGGTCGTGTCGTCGTTGGCGATGTCGCCCCGCGTGGCCCGGCCGATGGCCCGAGCAGCGAGGATGAGCTGGTCGGCCAGTCGACGGGCGAAGTAGCTCCGCGTCCACCCGGTCGCCGTCGACGTCGAGAGGTTGCCCTCGATCGACACCGCGCCGGCGTTCGACAGCGGGATGACGCCCTCGTCTTCGAGCGCCTCCTGGTCGGGGACGTTCAGCGTCTGGGTGAGCTCACCGACGCCGGTGAGCGTCTGGCCGATGACCGACTCGTCCGTGTCGACGCCACCGAACACGCCGGCGACTTCTCCAGACACAGTGTAGGAACTGTTCGCCTGTCGGACGGGGCCGGTGACGAACAGCGCGTCGTTGTCGAGGTTGTCCGCGTAGGCGTCGACGTCGATCGATGCCGAGCCGTCGGCGGCCGTCGCGTTCGGCTGGGCGTCGCCGGCGACGCGCACCATCTTCCACTGGTTCTCTCGCAGCGGGACGGCCGTCGCGATGGCGTCCGAGATGATGGACTCGGCCTCGGACCGGACGTACCAGAGGCCTTCCTCCTGCTCCTGGATGACGCCGGTCGCCGCGTCGAAGGCGTCCTGCCACTGGTAGTACTTGTAGTCGACCTCGTAGTCGTCGGTGTCGCCGGCTTCGACCTCGCCCGAGAAGGGGTTGACTGCGACTTCGTCGTCGGCGAGGTCGCCCGTCTGCGGCGGCGATT
Source organism: Halorubrum rutilum (assembly GCF_024494565.1). The sequence continues at coordinate 182,375 of NZ_JANHDN010000001.1, read as the reverse complement.
CGTACCGCCACACGGGCGTCGCCTCCTGCCCGGCGGTCGTGTTCTGGACCGTGATCTCGGCGGTGTCCTCGAGGATGGGTGCGTTGCCAAGCTCGCCACTGCCGCCGGCGATCGCCTCGCCGGTGACGGACTGCTTGGCGGGCATCACGCCATACATCATGGAGTAGGCGACGCCGTTCGCGGCTGCCCCGCGGAACAGCTCGACGAGCTCGGAGTCAGCGCCGAACGTCGATGCGAGTTCGCCCGGGCCCGACACCTGCGTCGGGTCGTTTGTCTGTGCGCTACCACTGCCCGGATCGCCGGCGCCGAAGAGGACGATCTTCTGTGCGGTGTCGAGGTTCAGCGCCCCGATACCGCCGCCTTCGACGTCGACAAAGATCCGGGCTGGATTGCCGTAGGTTGTCATTGCGTATCAGTTGGAAACCGTCAGTTCGATGGCGACGTCGTCGCCGCCCGAAGCAGTGCCACTCGTCGGCGTCTCGACGACCTCGACGTACTCCGTGTCGGTCGTGACCCGGTCGGTGAATGTGACTGTCAGGTCATGTCGCCAGCGCCGGATGCCCGGCCCGGCGAGGTCATCCTGCCGACGCCCATCGCCGACAAGGAACTCCTCGATCCCATCGGCCGTACCGCCCGCCCCATCGGGAAGTGGGATGTCTGGGCCCTGCGAGTCGTGCCGGTATAGTGCCCGCTCGAAGTTACCCCCGAGTTCGGTCGCGTCGAGCTGGGCATTCCCGGCAGCGACCCTGATGTCGGCCTGGATCTCGACGTCCTCCCACGTCGGCTCGAAGATCTCTCCGGTTCGGTTACCGGAGTCATCAGTCGTGTAGCCGACGCGATCAGTATTCCACTGCTCCGCCCGTGCGCCGGCGATGAACTGCAGTTCCACGACCGGCTGTTTGAGGCGGCTGTTCGCCCCCGGCGCGTCGATCTCTTCGGTGATGTAGTCGCCACCATCGAATGCTGTCGACTGCGTGAGTGCAGCGACGATGGCGTCGAGAACGTCTTGGGGTGTCATCTAGCTGAAGGCCTTCTTCGCGAGGGCGTCGATCTCGGCCTGGATGTTACGGGCGAGATCGGAGCGATGCTCCCGGAGTGCTGGCCGCATGAACGGTTGGGCAGGCGTTCCGGGGTGCTGGACAGAGCGCTTGCGGATGAGGTGGCCGTCCTCACCCTCGAAGTACAGAAACTCACCGGTCGTCGGCGTGATCACGTGCGGCGCTGACCCGAATTCGACGTCGGGCGCATAATCGACGGGGGTGCCGATGATGTACTCCGCGAGATCGATCCGGCGGAACGCGATCGACCACCGAAGCGTCCCGCTGTCGACCGCGACGAGTCGCTTGGCCGTCCGCTCGATCTGCTTGACCGTCTCCCGCGTGCCTTCGTCGACGGCGTCATCCATACCGTCGGCGAATTCACGGAGGCCCTCGGCGAACTCGGCGAAGTCATCGGCCGACTCCTCGAACCCATCAATGCGCACGCTCGGACCTCATGCGTTAGAGGACGAACTCCGTAGTGTCCTGACTCGAGTCTGCGTCTGAGCCCTCGATACTCGACCGCAGCGAGCGGTAGACGTCGTGGACCTCGGTCGCGAACTCCATCGTGTCATCGCCAGCGCCGCCGTACATCTGTCCCGAGAGCGCGTCCTCTGGGTGCTCGGGCCCAATGAACAGCAGATAGCTTGCGTAGGCGTTGGCAGCCTTCGCGTGGAGTGTCGTCGCGTCGCCGATTACGACGCCGTCGTTGACGTCGGCTTCGAGCTTGCTCTCGGCCGTCTCCGCCGCGTCGAGCTTGGCGTCGGAGTCTCCCTCCCACAGGTCCGGTCCTGTCAGCGGGATATCGTCGACTGACTCGATGTACTTGAGATCCGATTCGGCGTCGTAGCTCACGGATGATCACTACTCCTCGAGGGCCGCTTCGATAGCGTCCGTCGCGCCGGTGCGGTCCCGCCCCGCCTCCTCGGCGTCGAGCAGCGCCTGCAGTTCTGCGTCTGAGTACGCTTCCTCGTCGAGGTGTGCCTCGAGCTCGGCGTTCGTGTACTCGCCGGGATCGACCGGTGCCGAGACCGACTCGTCGTCCGCCGCGTCCGGCGACGGCTCATCATCAGCTTCGCCGTCACCGTCGGGGCTGTCCGACTCGTCTTCGGCGCCTCCATCAACGTACTCGAGTCGGACGTACCGCTCAGCGAGTCGTCGGGCGAGTGTTTCGCCCTCGACGGTCGCGGTGCCGCCCTCGAACGCGAGCTCTCCATCGGGGTGTGCCCCGAGTGTGAGCGTGGCGTCGTCGGCCACGTCGTCAGCGAGCCGAACTTCGTGGGGCATGTGGTGTCACCCTTCTACTCTCACGGCCGCCTCACTGAATTTCTCAGTCCAGCCGTAGGCCGCCTTGATCTTCGTCTTGATTGAGTCGGCGTCGAAGTCCGTCTTCTGATCGGTGTCGACCGGCTGCCACTCGCCCTCGTAGCCGAACTGGCTCGAATCGACGAGGATGGCCTCCGGATTCGCCGTCGCGTTCAGCGCGACGTTGGTGGTGAACATGTAGGTGATGCCACCGAACTCACCGATCTCGCCGTTGCGGACGACCTCGTCACCGATATCCGTCCCGCGTTCGGCGAGGAAGTTGGTGATCGACTCCTTGCCGGTCGGGCCGACAAGCGCCATGTCGGCGGTGAAGCCGTCCTCGCCACGGTTGGCGAGCTCGGTCGCGCCGGCGTTGACGTCCTGGAACGAGAGCGTGCCGTCCGCATCGCCGACTGCCTCCCCAGCAGGCGCAGCGCCATCGAGCACCGCGAACGCGGCGCGGTCCAGCCGCTTGGCCATGTTCTTCGCATGGCCGTCGAAGTGGTCCTGCAGGAGGTCGAAGACGTTGTCGTTGATGTCCTCCTCGGGGATCTTCGAGCCCTTCTTGAAGATCTGGCGGACGATACGCGGGCGACCGTACTCTTCACGGTCGTAGGAGGTGTCCGCGCCGGGCTCGACTTCTTCGGGTTCGCCCAGCTCCTCCGCAGGAACGGGGATCTCGTACTCTTCGCCAGCTCCGTCCGGGACGTCTTCGTCCTGGAAGAACTCGCGAACGACGGTGCGTGCGTCGACGCGATCCGCGGCGAATTCGCGGACGGTCGTCGGGTCGACAATCTGATTGACGTTAGGAAGTGCCATGATGTGGTGTCTCTGTGGGTGTCAGTTGGTGATGGTCTCGGCGGCTCTACACGTCGACATGGGCGTAGCCGTCGGGGACATTCGGGATACCACCCGGTGCCGCACCCTCGGCGTACATCGTCATGATGCCCTTCGTCGACGTGCCAGCAGCGAGCTGGCCTTCGGTCGCCGACGAGCCGAGTTCGACGCCGCCGGCGACGCCGGCCGCGACGTTCGCGACCACCGGCCCGGAGTAGGTGACGAGCACGTCGTCGCCGGCCTCGTAACCGTCGCCTTGGTTGTAGCCGACGATGCCGTACACCACCGGGTTGTCCGTGCCGTCGGCGGTGACGAGCTCGTCGTTCGCGTCGAGTGCGACAGCGTCACCGCCCGACAGCGCTTCACCTGCGGTCCGGGTCTCGGTGTGCTGAGCGTCGCCCTTGTGGGACTGGCCGGGTCGGAGGCTCATGCTTCACCTCCGGTCAGGTCGGCGAGTTCAGCTTCGACACGCTCACGCTCCTTCTCGACGAGCGGGCCCTCCTTGTCGTCGAGGTTGTCGAGCTTGGCCTCGAGTTCGGCCTTCTCCTCCTGCTCGGCCGCAGAGAGGTTTGCCTCGGCCCCCTCGCCGCTGCCCGAGCGGATGAACGGCTCCGTCCCGCTGTCGTCAGTCGAGAAGTCGGCCTCCTCGATCTTCGCGGAGAGCTCAGCGAGCGTGTAGTTCTCGGCCAGCTCATCCTCATCGAAGACGGTGTCTGCCGCAGCGAGCGCGGCCGCATACTGCTCGCGGGCCGCCTCGTTCTGCTCGCGGAGTTCTTCGACCTCGTCTTCGAGTTCGGCGATCCGGTCGTCAGTCTCGTCTTCGAGCTCCTCGACGCGAGCCTCTTTCTCAGACAGTTCCGCTTCCGTCTCTTCGAGGTCTGCCTCGAGGTCGTTGATCTGTTCGTCCTTCTCGTCGAGGCGTTCGAGGAACGCCTCAACATCCTTGTCGTCGTTGTCGTCGCTCATGGGTGTGTCAGAATCAGTGGTGGTGTCAGTATCGCTACCGTCCGGGACCTCGCCTTGCGGGTCATCGGGCTGGGGCGGTGACACCGTATCCCCCAGTACTGCGTCCGCTGCCTCAGACAACACAGCGGGATCGGTGCGGAGATCGCCGGCCGACAGCGCCGACTCGCTCATGTCGAGCCGGAGTTTGTCCGCGGTGATCGGCGGCGTCGAGAACGCTTGGTTGAGGGCCCGGAGTCTCTCGTACAGCTCCTCGCGAGTGACGCCGCCACGCGGGCCGACGCTGTAGGCCGCCACGACGTTGCCACGTCGGAGGTATCCCTCGGCGTCGACGACGGGATAGCTCGACGCCGACTTCGTGTCGCCGTCAAACAGGAAGTACTCCTCGTAGCCGTCCGAGGGGATCGCACTCCGGTCGAGTTTGCCGTCTCGCGTGCCACGGAAGCGAACACCACCAGCCGACTGGTAGGCGTTCAGCGCTGCCTCGACATCGAACGCATCGTCATCGAGTGCCCCTTGGACATCGGCCGCCGAGAGCGCTGCCACGGCCGGGTTCTGGTTGGCCGGCCCCGGAGCCGTGTAGTTCGCCTCCGACGCGCCGCGCTTCGGCGTCGCGAGGCCAGTGTACTCGTAGTCGCGCATGATCACCGCGCCGGTCTCGTCGTGCTGGTCAACCGTACTCGGGTTGCCTGCCTCGATCGAGACCTCGCGCTGGCCCGATGCAAGTTCCTCGGCGACGTCGGGATCGTCGATGCCGGCCTCGTAGACGACGCCGAGATTCGCCTGATAGGCCGCGCGGAGAACCTCGCCGACAGCCTCTCGCTCGCCGTCGCCGTGAATCTTGTAGACGGTCCGACCTTCGAGTGTGGGAGCCGCCTGTTTGAGCTCGGCCGCCGGCCAGTACTTTGGCCCGTTGAGGCCACGGGTTAGCTCATCGGCCCCGTGCGCGACGCCGTGAACGACCTGTGCATAGTCGTCGGCGTCGCGCTCGCGGCAGTAGGCGATGCGACTCTCTGTCGTTGCTGTCTGTGGCATAAACTGTGTCTCGCGTCCGTACCGGGAGGGCCTCGCCCCGGCGGGGTCATCGGTAGGTTATCAGTTTACTGAGGGAAGCAGCACACAGCGATCATTCGGGTGGATCGGAGGACGGAGCCCGTATTCACCGGCGAGATGATCCGGCTCATCCTCACCTGGTTCGAACGTGAACGTCGCCTCATGAATGTCTGATAGCGGTACTTCTCGTCCGTCGAGTCGCTCGCAGATTGGGCATACACGGGAGTCGTTCGCGTCAGACCACTCGCCGTGGGCGACACTGTCGACATCGGCGCGGCGGTAGCGCTCGATCGTGCTCTCCGAGTAGGCGTTCACCGTCTCCGTCCGGGCGAGCGTTTCTGCTCGCGTTTTTTGTAGCGTCTCGACTTCTTTCGTCAGCTTACTGGCAGTCTTCCGCGGATTCCAGCCTTCGTCGATCCCCTCCAGCAGTGTCTCGCGGACAGGCTCAACGGCGTCCTCGTCGATGCTCTGCAGGTTGTCATACGTCCGGGTGTAGACCTCCTGGAGCGCCCGCCGCGGTGCGGGCATGTCGAACAGCGCCTCGATGAGGTCTGTGTCACCGTCACCGGGAAGCGAACCAACACTGACGCCTTCCGACTGGAGTCGGCTCCGCGACTGTTGCCACGCTCGGGCGAAGGCCTGGCGGAGGTACTCGCCCGTCCAGTGGTCGCCGCGCCGGACACGCTCACGAGCCAGTGGCTCGAAGATATCCGCTTGGAGGCGCTGCTGGTACCACACGAGAAACGCCCCTACCTTCGCGGAGTCCGTCTGAAAGCGGTAGACGTTGGGCGCGTCGTCGGGAAGGTCGGACTGGCTCGCTGCCGCGCTCCCGTTCTCGGCGAGGCCGAAGATGTCCTCACTGTAGCCGACCCACTCGCGGATGCGGCCGCGGAGCCGGCGGAAGCGACGACGGATCTCCTTCCGCATCGCCTCGCGGACGTCTTCAGGCACTTCGGACATAGGTCAGTCACCCGGGAGTGTACCGTGTAGCGAGTTCTGCCGTAGGTCGTGGACCCATCAGCCCGGCGGCCTTGTCCGCATGCTCTTCCCAGATGGTGGTTGCCTCGGACGGTGTGATCCCGGCGGCCGTCACCGTGCGATCGTGGATGCTGTAGTCGTCCGCCGGCCACTCGGTGTCCCCGACCTCGACCGCGCCAGCAGCTGCATCATCGAGTGCATCGAGGAACGCCTCAAGCGTGTCTTGGTCCTCGAAGGGGTCGCCCCCGACGTTGCCGAAGTAGACACCACCGTCAGCGAGGTGCGCGTTGTAGGCTTTGTCATACTCTTGGAGCGGATCGCCACAGTACGGACAGAGCCGGCGTCCGTTCGCATCGGTGTCGGCCTCGTCGAACTGCTCGAACTGCTCACCCTCGCGCTCACAGTACGCTTCGTCAGCCTCGAGGCGATACGAGACGCCGTTCGTCGCCGGGCCGAACACGTGGTTGTCATCCGGCGAGTCCGATGGTGTAGCCAGTGACGCCCCAGTGAACTCGTCAAACGCCGCCCGAACACGCGGGTCGGCTTCATCGAGCGCTTCGAGCTCGGCCGCCTCGCCATCGCCGTCGAGTATCTCGTCGGTGTCCATCTCGAGGATAGTCCCGACGATCTCCTCACGCGGGATGATGACATCGGCACCGCCCTTCGGACCCGCCGCCGTCGCCAGCCCGTTCATCAGCGAGGCGAACGCCTCCGGATCGAACTCCTCGTTGCGCAGCGGCGACTCCGCATCCTCCGGGCGGATCTGGAGCCGTGGGACGACGTCAAGCGACTTGTCGCTGTGTGCGTCGCCGTAGAGGAACTCTTTGGCCTTCTGTATCAGCGGCTTCTGAAGGTCTGCCTCCAACCGGTTGCGCTCGCGTTCGACTTCGTCGCGGTAGTCCTCGCGCTGCTCTTTCGTGATGTCGCGATTGATGTCGCCGGCGAACCCGACTCGGTACAGCGGCGTCGGCATCGCCGCAAGCACCATCTCGATCTCCTGTTGGATCTGCGCGACTGCATCCGGGACTGCCCCTTCGAGCTCTTGGATCTCGACCGGAACGTTCGTCCCCGACACCGTATCCGGCGAGTTGACGTCGAGGTCGCTCCGGATTTTCTTGGCGAGCTCGCGATCGTCAGTGTCGACCTTCGCGATGATGTTCGCGAATGCCGTGTTCAAGATCGCCTGGTCGATGTGTTCGAGTTTGTTGTAGACTGCCTGGGCCCGACCAACAACCGACGCTGAGTCCGGACGACCGAACAGCGAGCCCGTGTCGGCGTCATACGCGGACACAGTGATGTCGTCGAGTGCAAAGGGGATCTCATCCCGTTCGTCCGTCCCGAAGACGTCGTCGTACTGGGCGATCGCCGCGGTCTTGCCCGCCGGCGTCTCCGGAGCCGCCTCACGCGAGTTGTCGCCGAGGTTCTGGATGGCGACCGACTCGAAGTCGTTAGTCTCGTCGTCCGGGCGGAGCACGATGTTCTTCCCTTCGCGAGTGTAGGCCGTGACCGACTCCGTCTTGATCGGCCGGAGGGCGAGCAAGCGTTTCCGGTCGGTCGGCTCGCCCCACGCGTGTTCGACGATCGCGGTTCCGCGACGGCCACGCCGGTCCTTGACGACAGCCTCAAGAAGGTCAACCGCCGAGGCGTCGAAGTCCCAGCCGTCGACGTAGCTCTCTGCGAGCCAGCGTTCGAGCGCGTCATCGAGATCCATCCCCTGATACTCCGAGTCAGGGTAGTCGCTGGGGACAGTCGGTGTGTCAGCCTCACCACCCGGCAGCCGTGCGTCGAGGATCACCGACACGCCCGGTTCGAGGACGTCAGACGCGAAGTTCTGGACCGGAACACGGATCAGTGGGTTGTTGTCGTACGCGTCGATCCACTGCTGGATGTCATCCTGATCCGGCTCTGCCGTGTGTTCGCGACTGCCGATGAGGATCGGTTGCTTGTCCCGGGCCTGGGGCTGCGCCTCAGCGTCGTCGTCGCCGTCCCCATCGGCGAGCGCTGCCGTCGTGTCGTCGGGGACCGACCGGCCAGTGGAAGCATCACGCATTGGTCAGGTCACTCCGTCCGGTTGTACGCAGCCACGTGGTCGCGATCAACCACGACCGGGTGCTCGCTGTCGGTCGGGTGGAGCTTGAGCTCGTCAGGATACTCGTCGACCCAGTCAATCCCTGCCCACGTCGTTTCACGGCCCTGTGCGTCGGCTGTGTCTCTCGTCCAGAGTACTGTTACCTGCATGATTGGTTGAATTAGAACACGATGGCATCGTCCGGGTCGAAGCCGCCGTCGGTACACTCGGCCGCCCAGACTGCCTGTGCCGCTGCGTCAAGGAAGTCCGGCGACCGACCGAGTCGCTCCTCGACCTTTTCTTTGGAGTTGACCGTCACGACCTCCGCGCCGTGCTCACCCCGCGAGTCGATCGTCTTCGTGCCGTACTCGATCGTCCGGCCGCCGATGACCAGCTCCTCGCGGAGGTCCGTGTCGATGTACGTCGCATCCGGGAGGACGTCGCCGAGAGCGGCCAGCGCCTCCGCCCGCTGCGAGGCGTAGTTCACGAGGCCGTACGGGTTGTCGTCGTCCGTGCCCTCCGTGAGCGGCTTCTTATCGCTCCCGAAGCGGTGGACGTCGGGCAGCCGGTCGTCGAGGTAGCTCGCGAGGCCGCTCCCCTCGCCCGAGGCGTCCACGGCGACCGGGTGGTAACGGTCGCCGCCGAGCCGCGAGTCGTGCATGAGCGCCGTCTCCTGCGCCGGGTAGTCCGCATCCTGCGTCGTGTAGCGAACCTCGAAGTCGCCGTTCCGGAAGTAGGTGATCGCGACCGTCCGGTCACTGCCCGGGCCGGCGACGTCGATCCCGGTCCCGAGCGGCCGGTTGGTCGTGTCGGCCGAGCCGAAGTAGTTCGTCGCGGCCGGATCCGTGTACGCCTGCTTCGCCGTGTTCGCCTTGTACGGCCGGTACGCACTGGCTGTGTCCGGCGGGATGACACCCGCACGCCGGCGGTACCATCGCGTGTCGAGGCCTTTCTGTCGCTCGTGTGCCGTCCGCGCCTGCTCGATGCCCGGCCACGGCTCATCGTTGAAGCTCTCCCAGTCGTCGCGGATCTTCCCCAGCGTGGCCAGCCCGTCGATCAGCGGCCCGTCTGCCTCACCTGTCTCGACCTGGACGTTGTGGCTCTCGAAGCTCGACAGCTGGACTGTCTCCCACGTCGGATCGTCCATCAGGTCCGCGACGACGTTCGTCGAGTCGACCGGCGGGTTCGAGATAGCGATGAGACGGTCGCGGTGGTCGGTCACCAGCGACGTCATCGCGTCGAGGACGTCTTTGTCGATCGCCTTCTTGTCGGCCTCCTCGATGATGCCGAGCGTGTAGGCCGTGTGGACGCCTTCGAGCTCGCCGGCGTCCTCGGGACTGGCCGCCTCGAAGTAGTGTTCGGGCTCGCCGTCGATCTCGATGCGCGGCGGCTGTTGCTTGTACGTCCCCGGCAGGCCGACGCCTTCGAGTGCGTTGTCGTGAAGCGCCTCGATCGGCTTACAGAACGTCCGCTTCAGCTTGGCGTACGTCCCGCTCGTCCCGAAGGCGATCGCCGGGTACTTCGTCAGCAGCCAGACGTTGACGATCGCTGCGAGGATGTACGACTTCCCCAGCCCGTTCGCCGTGACGACGACCACCTTCTCGTTGTTGACGAGCGCCCGGCAGATGCGCTGCTGGGCCGCCGTGACCGTGAGCCCGAGATAGTCCTCGATGGCGTCTTCGAGCCACGTCTCGTCGCCACGCTTGGCCCGAGTGGCGTAGTGCTCCGGGGGACGAACGGACGGCCCGTCGCCGTCGACGTCGTCGGTGGTGGCTGGGGTGCTACTCATCGTCGTCCTCCGTGTCGAAGTAACCCTCATCCACTTGCTCGGCGAGGATTTCGTAGAACGCGCCTTCCTGAACCTTCTCCCAGTCAGTCATCGTCGCCCTCGTACGCACCTTTCAGCGACTCAAGGAGCGCGCCCTCTAGGTCGGTGTTCAGGTTGATGTCGGTCTCGTAGATGCCGAGGACGTCCGCCTTCTCGCGCATGTGGGAGGCGGCCTCTTGGCGGGCGTAGCTCCGCCCGACGCGGTCAGGCTGATCGCGCTGAAGGCCGACGACGGCTTTTCGGTACTCGGGGCGACGTCCACGCTTCGCGCCGACGGGGTACTCCTCGCCCGGCTGGATGTGGCGAGGGTCGTTCGTGAACGCGATCGGGATGTCGCGTTCGTCAGCCCACTCGGGCCATCGGTCGTCGTCGGGGTCGAGCTGCTCCCAGTCGGAAACACGGAGATCGGTCTCGCCCTCGTTGACCTCCATCTGCGGGACCATCGCCAACACCGGCTCGTCGTCGACGGCGAGTTCGTCGTGGTCCTCGATCGCCTGCTGGTAGAGTCGCTCAAACCGTTCGGCGGCTTGGAGACGAACGTTCGCGTTCTCCTCTTCGATCGCCTGGATTATCTCTTCCTTCGGCTTCTCGTTGAGGTAGTTCCGGATCGTCGACGTCGTCAGGTCAGCGATCCCTTCGCGCTCGAAGCGGTCTCGAACCTCTTTGGCTGAGAGATTGTCGAGATAGTGCCACTTTAGCGCGAGGTTGACTCGGCGGTCTCTGTTGCTCATGGGGTAGAAGCGTCCCGCAGCGTCCTGGCGGGTTTTATATTTTAAATGGGGGCCGTCGTGGATAGCGTCGACATCACGATGCCGGTGTCGGGTGTGTCAGCAAACAGTGAATTCGTGAATTCACCGTAGCTTCTCGATGTCGAGTCGGATCGGCGCGGGCGCACCGAGCAGCCAGCCAGACGTCGTCCCGCAGTACTGGCAGGTGAACTCGGTGGCTTCGTCGTCGCGTTCGTCGATCGTCGCGTCCTTCTGATGCAGGAGGTCGTGGTCGCAACCGGGACAGAACGCCGCCGACGACTGGCGCTCGATCGGCCACAGTGACGGCGACCCGCACCCGCCACACTTCTGGGCCGGTGCGTCGCGGTCTTCGAAGGCCTGCCGGACAAGCCGGTCTTCGCGGCAGTCGTGACAGCGGACACGCTCCCACGAGTGGAAGCTAAGCCAGCAGCGGATGCGGTTGACCAGTGTTGCCGGGCGCTGGTGTTCCTCTGAGAGCATAATTACGTAATTACTAGCGCGCCGACTGGAGATCCGTGACGACCTTCGACGACGTGAGTGTCGGAACCTCTTCGATCCGGTTCTCCAGCTCGCCGAGGCGCTCAAGGACCTCGGCGTCGGCGTCTGCCTCGTGGACGATCTCAACGTTGTCGCCCCGGAGCGCTGGGAGAACAACCTCTTGGAACTGCTCGGCGCGGGTCCGGTCGTCGTCCGGAAGCAACGCGTCAAGCTCGTCGACGACGTCGTCCGGGAGCGAGATGGTCGTGGTCATAATTACGTAATTACTCCTCGCGACAGTCACTGCAGACCGGTCCGTCGTCCTCGTCAGCGCCCGATTGCCACTTCGATGGCGCATCGAACAAGTACTGCGTGTCGCACTCGGAGCAGGTCCACGCCATCACTCGCCCTCGTCGCTGCTCTCCTCGTCGCCTTGGAGCTCTTGAGCGGCGGCGACGCCCTCGCCCATTGAGTCGTCCCAGAGGTGATAGCCAGCGCCGAGCACGATCGCGACAGCGCCGAGCAGGATCAGCGTGTCAGCTTCGCGGCCGGTCCACTCCATCCCGAGCCACGTTCCGAAAAACGCGAGGATGATGACGCCAGCGACAAGCGTTCGGATAGGCTTCTCTTGCATTAGTCCTCGTCTTGCGTGTCCTCTTGGCTGAGGTCGATGCTGATCGGAAGCGAGTCGGCGGCCGCCTCCATCAGCTCGCGCTCGATACCCCAGAGTCTCCCGACAAGTAAGAACACCAGCGCTGTAAAAATCCCGTAGTACGGCGGGGCCACCGCCTCGATCCCCTCAAACGTGAGTGACAGCGTGATGGCGAGCCACACGAGCACGAGCGCGCCAGCGGTGATGCTTGCGAGGGGTCGATGTCCGTTAGGCATGATGGACTTCGCGAGGCAGTGGGCCTCGTCTTGAGGGTCGCTGAGAGGTGGCGTCATGAGACATCCATCAGGGGCTGACACTGGCATGGTCTCTCGGAGTCCAGCCGGCAGCCGCACTCGGAGCACCGATTCGGTCTGTACGTCGACGGTCGAGGGACATCTGTTCGAGTCATGGTCCTAGCGGTAGGCGCGCAGGTCGAGCGGGTCGCGCATCGTCAACCACGCGCGGGAGCTCGACGGGTCGTAGAACGCGAGCGGGCTCGCCTCGCCCTCAGTCGTGACGACGGACACCGTGTCCGTGTCGAACTGGTGTGAGGCGGTGGGGTCCTGATGCATCATTCTCCGATTTTCCCGTCGAACTTCCGCGGGTCGATCGGGAACACGCCGGTGACGCCGTCGTCGCTCACGCCGTGACACGTCGCGATGTCCGGCTCGTTGAGCCCGTCAACCTCACCGAGCTTCCGCGGGTACTCACCGACGGGCAGCGGCGACGCCGTGACGAAGATCGGCGGGCCGTTCCACGGGATCCTGCCGCTCACGTGATAGTGGCCCATCCAGATGATGTCGACCGCCTGCCCGAAGTTGAGCGAGTCGACGACCGTCGAGAGCCACTCCTTCTTTCGCGACGACGTCTCCGCCTGCGGCTTCCGGTCCTGGCCGTGGCGGAGCTGGCCGTGGATCGCGCCGTCGCGGAGCCAGAACGGTGTCGGCGACCCTGCCCGGCCGATGTTGAACCCGACGTTCTCACAGTAGCCGACCTCCGCGAGCTCGCCGACCGCGTTCCGGATCGACTTGTAGAGGAGGAGGTCGGCGTTGGCCTGTTTCGAGGAGCCGGACGCGCGGATGTCGCCGTGGTTGCCCGCCTGGCAGATGATGACGACGTTGTCGAACGCCTGCGAGTAGGCTTTCACCTGCCGCATCAGCGGCGGGTGGAGCGTGTCGGTCTGCTCGTCGAGCCACTGGTCGAGGTTCTCGTGTTGGCCCTCGTAGATGCCCTCATTGGTGACGAAGTCGCCACCCCAGAGCAGGTACGCCGTGTCGTAGGCGCTCCCGTGCTTTTCCTTGAGAGCAAGTGACCGATCCGTGATGTAGTCGATGATCGGTGGGAGGTCCTCACTCTGGTGGACGACCGAGTCGTCGTACCCACGGACGAGGTCGCCGGCGTGGAGGTCCGTCATGTGGACTACCCAGTCCTCGTTGCCGTCCGTGGCTGTCGTCTCGATCTCCGGCGTGTCGATCCGCTTCCACGCCTTGACGAGCTCGTTGTGACGCTTCTCCCACCAGCGGTTTGCTTTCCGGGTGCGAGTGCCCTTGTGTTCGCTCGACCGGAGCGTGTGGTCGCCTTCGATCTCGAAGAGGTCGGCCGTCTCGTCGTGGTATATCTGCCACCCCTTCGCTTCGAGCGTCTGGAAGTAGCTCTCGACGACCGACGGCGACTCACCGAGGTCCTCGGCGAGCTCCTCCGTGTCAGTCGCGGTTTGGAGCTGATGGAGGATGTACCGCTCGCGTTCCGTCAGGTCGGACGGGTCTGGTTCCTCCGGAAACGTGGTGTCCTCGTCGTCGTCTCCATCGTCCTGATCGGCAGCGCTGGCCTTCCAGCCTGGCGAGCCGTCAACGAACCACTCGTTCGTCTCGCGGTCGAACTCCAGCGGGACGCCCTTATCCTTTAGCGCGTTGCGATGCGACTCGACGGTCGTCAGCGCAACGTCGAACTCCTCGGCGATATCCCGGGACGTCGCCGGGAGCATCTCCAGGAGGTCGCGCTGGCGCTCGGTGAACTCAGGTGTGTCGTCGTCCATCTGGAGGTGAAACGGAGGGGTGTTACTGCGTCTCGAACGGCCGCGCGGGGAGTCGAACCCCGGACAGGGTAGCCCCGTAGAGGGCTTGGATCTCGCCACTCCCAATAGGGGCGTCTGTCACCTCCACAGGCACGGCAAGGCGACCGGACTTGGCAGGTTTGAACCGAACCGAACGGAACGATCGACGCGAATGTCCTCACGAAGGACGAGCATGTCACGATCTCGCCGCGTGGCTGCCGGTCGCTCGTGTGGCGCTGCACTCCCTCGGGCGCTGACCTGGTCTGGGCCCCCTCGGAGAAAAGCCGAGTGAGAACCACGCCCTCAGGAGATGGATCGACTCGGATTCGAACCGAGGCGTGCGACGTCTTCAGCGTCGAGCTCTCCCAGACTGAGCTATCGATCCGGTCGCTCCGCGTCGGACTCTGTCGTTCGGTACGTCAGCCCGTCCACGTCGACGATCAGGAGACCGTCCGGGCCGCGCACGTCGCCAGCGGGCTCGAACCCCACGACGTCGCCCTCGAGTTGCCGGTCGCCGAACGGGAACGCAACACGGTCGTACTGCGAGGCGCTCATGCCGGGAGCTCACCTCGCACCTGGTCGGGGGCGGCGTCCTCCCGCGTGACGGCGCGTCGGATGGCCGCCTCGGTCGCCTCGCCGAGACAGTCGTCGACGTGTTCGCCGTCGCGACGGCGGCGGAGTGCCTCCCGAGCGAGCGTCTTACGATGGAGGGTGACACCCTTCTCGTCGAGTGTCCGGATGGTCGCTTTGAGGAGTTCGCGGAACTTCGCCGGCGAGACCGCGCGCTCCTGGCAGGGGGTCGTGGCGGGCTCGTCGGTGTCGTCGAGCCATCCGAGCGCGGTCGCGAGTTCGTGGGCATCGGTCCGGTGATCGTCCCAGTAGCGGTCCCAGGGTGATTCGGTCCCGCAGCGGTCGCAGAACGTGCCCTGTTGGTCGCTGACGGTATCCGCGGGCCCGTAGTCGACGACCGTGTGATCACGATGGCGTTCGTGATGGGTCTCGTACTCCCGCGTGAGCCCGCCGCGTGTCGGGTTCTGCCGCTCGACGCGGATGACTCTGTGACAGGAGTTACACACGTCCGATGCGTCGAGCACGTGCTCGTGGTAGGCGGGTTGCTCAGGCATAGTTGCAAAAAACTCACGACCAACCGTCTCTCCGGTCCTGTCGTGTCGCGGCGGGTGTGGTGCCGTCATCAGCCCGATCGCCTCTGGTGCTGGCACCCGGCCGCGCCGGTCACCCGGCTGTCGTCACCCGTGTGTTGCTTGGCCAAACTCTTATACGAACCCCCGAGCGCAGATCCTGCGATCACTCGGCAACACTCCATTCAGACGTCGGTGGATCCTCATGACGTGGATCACAGGAGACGAGTCCTGCCTGATGGAGTCGGCGGAGCGCACTCAGCACCGTCCGCTCCGAACGACACAGGTCGTAAGCGAGCTTCCGGACGGTTCGGGGCCCGGATGCCGCTTTTAATTCGAGATAGACGACTGTTGACGACCATGGGAGCTCAGCGAGCTGGTCGCGAGTGTGAGCATCGAGATCACTGACAGCGACATCACTCATCGTCGCCTCCGTGGACGCGCTCCTCGTGACAGTCGCGCTGGCGCTCGGTCGCGAAATAGGCGAAGCACTCGTCGCAGCTGTAGTACGGCGTCACGAATTGGCCCCCACGACGGCGCCGCGCTGGCGACTCCAGGAGACCTCCTCGCCGTCTTCGTCGACAAGCACCGCCACGGACTCGGCGTCACGCTTGGCGGCCCGCTCGCGGCGCTCTGCGGGTGAGAGCCCGGCCTGCGCGAGCCCCTCGCCGTGTTCGTCGAGCTCGGCCTTCCGCGCTTCGAGCGCGTCGATGACGCGATCGCGCGGCTCACGGTCGTCCTGCATCGCCAGCCAACGTTCGACGCCGAGCCAGTAGTCGACGAGCTCGGTCGAGACAATCCCGCGAATCCGAGCGAAGATGAGCTCGCCCGTGGTGCCGTCGCCGTTGTCCGCGGCGACGTCCTCGACGAGGAACCGCGCCGGATTCTCGCCGAGGCGCTCGCTTTCTGTGGCGTTGAGGTCCGGCACCTCGGTCGCCTGCTCGTTGTGCTGGGTGGTCGCCGGCATCAAGCATCACCCACCCAGCGGATGCCGCCACCGCCCGGCTCGTAGGCGCGACCATCGTTCTTTGCGGCCTCGATGAGGTCCCACGGCGACTGGATCCCCTCATCTTCGAGTGCATCGACGACGTCGCCGATCTCGGCGCCGCCCGCGGTGTCCGGCTGGAGGTCGGTGACCGTCTGCTCTAGGAGCTTGATCTTCTGCTTTTGGCTCATCGAGCGGCCCGTCTCCTGGACGTCCGCGTCGTAGACGCCATCCTCATCGGTGCCGTAGTCGCGCATCGATTCGCCGACGACGTTCGTCGCGAACTGGACGTGGCGCATCTCGATGGTCTCCGAGAACTCGAACTTCGCCGCCGCTTCCGCGATGCGGACGATCCCCTCCAGTTTCCGGAACGTCACCGGGACAGGTGACTCCTCGTCGTAGCCGTTCAGCGAGCGCAGGTCGGTGAAGCTCTCGTCGAGCCACTCTTTCACCTCCTGGCTTGCGAACACCGGCTCAGGCTGCTGTTTCGCGAGGGCGATCCACTTCCGGAGGAGGTCACGATCGACCGGCGTCGCGATCGTCTCGGCGACCTCATCGGCGACATCCAGCCCCGCCATCTGCCGCTTCGCGGCGTCGCGAGCGTCGAGGATGTGCCGGGAGATCGTACTGTCACGCTCGGGGTCGGGTTGGTCAGTGAGCGTGAACACGAGGTCGAACCGACTCAGGAGGTTGCTCTCGAAGTCGAACTGGTCCTGGACGTTCTCGTACGGGTTGAACCGTCCGTACTTGGGGTTGCCCGCCGCGACCACTGCCGTCTCCGTCCGGAGCGTCGCGTTGATCCCCCACTTGTTGACGGAGATCCGCTGTTTGCTCATCGGGTCGAGCATCGCCGCGCGGACGTCGGCCGGCATGTCGTCGAGCTCGTCGACACAGACGGCGCCCTTGTGTGCCTTCACGAACGCGCCCGCTTCGAGCGCAGAGCCGCCGTCGCCGAAGTCGTCCTGGACGGCGGAGGCGGTGACGCCGGCGACAGTCGCGCCCTTCCCACTCACGCCGACCGTCCGCCACCCGAGGTCTTCGACGCGGTCGATAAGCTTCGACTTCGCGGTGCCGGGGTCGCCCAGCAGGAGGACGTGGAACTCGCCGCGGTCGTGGGTGCCGTCAGGGTAGACCGTCTTCGACCCGCCGACCATCGCGAGGATGAGCACGCGCTTGATCGCGTCGTTGCCGTGGATCTTCGGCGCGAGCGACTCGGCTGCGAGGTCGAGCGGGTCACCCTCGGCGCCGTCCGCGAGCTCGTGAATGCGTTCGCGCTCCTCGGGCGTGGTATCCACGTCGGTGTGGTCCGTCTCGTCGACGGCGAGCGCGCCGGCGTCGACGTACGGCTCGAACTTCCCGGTCTTCTGGTTGCCCTGCGTCTGCTGCTCAAGGTGGATCGTCCCGGCGACGGTGACGCGGTCGCCCGCGGTGACGATATCGGCGAGGTCGTCCTCGACGAAGACGTCGATCTCGGTGCCGCTCCCCTCGGCGATCTCCGGCGGCGTCGCGAGGCGGAACTGCTGGGCGTCGACGAACCCCGACTGGTCGAAGTTGACGCGGAAGGGGCCCTGTCGCTCACAGCCCTGGCACTCGTGCGGTTCCTGGAAGCCTGAGTCGCTCTGGGCGATGTAGGTCATCGTCCCGCAGCGCTGGCACTCGAACGCCGCCTCGACGATCTTCGAGTACTCGTCGGTGACCTTCGACACCTCGCCCGTGATCGCACGGTAGTTACTCGCCTGGTCCGTCGGGGAGAACCCGCCCGGGTAGTAGGTGTGCTCGGGCGGCAGGTTCGACACGCGGACGTGCGCGTTCGCGAGGTCGACATCAGCCGGGAGGTCGTAGTTGCGGAGCGCTTCCTCCAGGTACTCGCCCATCTCCCCGGGCTTTGTGAGGACGTCCTCGGCGATCTCCCGGTCGAACTCGTAGAGCTCGTCGTAGTCGATGACGAGTGACTTCTGGTCATCGTACCGCTGGGCGAGCGTGCCGACCGCGTCACGGTACCGTTCCCGGTAGAACCGGATCAGCGTCTCAGTCAGCGTCTCGTTCTCCTTGCGTCGGTCGTGGGTGGTGGACATCGTGGGTTTTTGTCCGCGAATAAAGCCCGTCCAACCGCTCGGACCGTCGAACGACGCCGGCCAGACGCCGGCCAGAACGACGGCCTCACAGCTAACGGACCATTGCTTACACAGCGCTGCTTGTGGTGATCTATGAGGAGTACAAGCGGCGGCGGAATCCCACGGGAGAAGACCGCCATCGCTAGCGCACCTCCTCCGAGGCGGTTTTATTCGCGGACGAAAACACGGCACCGCGCTTCGCCTCCTGGGCGTCGACGGTGAGGCTGCGGTTGCCGTTCGCCGGCGTCCGTACTTCGAAGCCGCGGACGTCGGCGGCGAGCTGCATCAACGTGTAGCAGTAGTCCGCCGAGGGTTCGCCCTCGAACACCTCCCACTTGATGTCGTCGTAGTCGAGCGCGGCGACGCCGCTCCCGGCCGTGGCCTTCTGGAAGGCGTGCTCGCGGACGAGGCCGACACGCTCGGCGCGGCTCAGCTGCTGGTAATCACGATCGTCGTCGAACTCCGAGAGCCGGAGCTCCAGCACGGCCACCTCTTCCTGGAGTTCGTTGATCTCGTCTTCGAGGTCGTCCACGCGGTTGGCCTTCGCGAGCGCTCGCTGCGCGATTGCGAGCGCGTCACGGGCGGAGACATCCTCGTCAGACATCGTCGACCACCTCGCCCGCGTCGGCGTCGTCGGGGCAGACGGGACGTTCGCGGCCGTCGTCAAGGCGGATGACGACCTCGGCGTCGGCGGTACAGCCGAGGGCGGTACAGACCGCCATCAGGCCGTCACCCCCGGAGCAGCTGCTAGCGGTGTCTGATCAGGATATCCGGATACGTCTCTTCGGTTTGCTAAGAAAGAAAGAGAAACCGTTAGCGGGCCTAAGGCCCGCGGATATTCAGTCGTCTGAGCCGAACATCTGGCGCATCATCGGGTGCATCTCCATCAGCTGCTCCTCGGCGATCTCCTCGTACAGCTTGTACGTGATCGAGACCGCGAGCAGCAGGCCGGTCCCGGAGACCGAACCGATGGTGCCGAGCAGGTTCGCCATCACGGCGAGGAACCCGACGAGTGCGCCGCCGATGACGGTCACCTGCGGGATGTACCGCTCCATCACCTTCTCGACGACCTGCGGGTTCCGGCGGAAGCCGGGGATCTGCATCCCGGAGTTCTGGATCTGCTTGGCGGTCGCCTCCGGGCCCATCCCGGTCGTCTCGACCCAGAAGATGGCGAAGATCGCCCCGCCGACGATCATGAAGGTGAGGTCGATCCCGAGCCGGATCGCGATCATCCACGGTTCGCCGGTCGCCGTGCCGCGGAACCACATCCACTGCTCCGGCTGCTGGATGGGGTTCAGGTAGTAGAACAGCCCGGACGTGGGCTGTCCCTGATCGCTGTACATCCCCAGCCAGGCCGGCATCCCCGCCCACTGCGAGGAGAGGAGCTGCCCGACGAACTGGATGTTCGCCTGCAGCGCGCGGACGAGGATCATCGGCAGGACGGACGCGTAGATGAGCTTCACCGGGAACCGGCCGCGCGCGCCCTTCACCCGGGCGTGCGACAGCGGGATCTCGACGCGGACCGACTCCGCGTAGACGACGATCCCGAAGATGAACACCGTCGTGAACAGCGCGAGGAGGTTTCCGGGCGCGAACAGCAGCGAGTCGATCCCGCCGGCGGTGAACGGCGACCCCAGCTCGGTGCCGCCCGTGGCGATCGCGTACCAGTTCGCCAGGAAGCCCCGCGCACCGAGCGCGGAGAAGCTGAAGAAGCCGCCGACGATCTGCTGGCTCACCGACGCGATGATGAACAGCCCGACGCCGGAGCCGACGCCCCACTTGCTCACGATCTCGTCCATGAACAGAAGGAGGACGCCGCCGACGAAGATCTGCGCGAAGATCAGCGCCTGAACGCCGAACGTCCCGATACCGAGCGCCTGCCCGACGGCCGAATCCGCGGGCAGGAACCCGCCGGTGAACACCATCGGCGCCGCCGTCAGCGCCGTCACGATGATCACCAACAGCTTCTGGAGGCCCTGATACAGGACCTGGTCGCGCGGGTCGTCGGTGTCGAGTCCGAGGAGGTTCGCACCGCCCAACAGCTGGAGGACGATGGACGCCGTGACGATCGGTCCGATACCGACCTGTAACAGCGAGCCGGACGAGCCGGCGAGCACCGACCGGAACTGCCCGAAGAAGTCGGATCCCTGTCCGACCGCCAACCCGAACGGGTTGATGTTGGTCAGGAAGAAGTAGACGACCAGGATGCCGGCCGTCCACGTGAGCTTCCGTTTGAACGGGACGTGCCCCGCCGGTCGCTCCACGACGGGCATCCGCGAGAGCACCGGTTCGGCGGCCTCCTTCCAGCTCATGATTACGCCTCGTCAGTCTCGTCGTCTGAAGTGTTTTCTGATTCGGCGGCGGCCTCCTCGGCGCGCTCGGAGAGCGTCGCCTCGCCGCCGGCCTCCTCGATCAGTTCGACCGCGCCGGCGGTGAACGCGTCGGCCGTGACGTGGAGCTCGCGGCGGACCTGTCCGCCGCCGAGCACCTTCACCACGTCGGCGTCGCGGCCGTCGTCGACGACGTCGCGCGCGTCGATCACGTACGCGTCGCCGTCCTCCTCGGCGAGGCCCTCCGCGGCGTACAGCGCCGCGTCCTCGTCGAGCTTCTGGACCTTGACTTCGAGGACGTCCGTCTGCGCGTCCTCGGGCCGCTTGAAGCCGTACTTGCCGAGCGGTCCGTAGTTGTGGAACTCGTGTTTCGCGCGGCCGGCCGCGCCGCGGCCGCCGCGGTGACCGGCGCCGCGCCGGTTCTTGTGCGTGCCGCCGCCGTGGGTGCGAGACCCGCGCTGTCGCCGTTTCTTGCTCGTCATCGCATCGCCTCCAGGAGGTCGTCGATCTCCTCGGTCGTGTGTCTCCCGAGTTCGCCGCCCTCGATCACGGGATGCTTGATTCCCTCGTGACCGCCGCGGGGCGCGTGGAGCCGGAGCGTCGGCGAGAGGCCCTGCTCGCGCAGGGTCGTCTCCTCGTCGACGAGCGCCTCCGCCAGCGCCTCCAGGTCGGCGTAGTCGGTGTTCGATTCGATCCACTCGTCGTCGACATCGGCCGAGCCCTCCAGGGGCTCGCCGCGTCGCGCGATGGTGGTCGCGACCGCGTCGACGCTCGGTTCCCCGAACGCGACGACGTCGTTGACCTTCGTGATCATGCCGCGGTACGAGTCCGTCTCGGGGACGAACGTCGCGTGGTTGACGCGCCCGACGTTCAGCATGTCGAGCGTGTCCTCGACGCCGTACTCGAGGTTGACGTCGCCGCGGAGCTGGACGATCGCCTGCATCACTCGCTCACCTCGTCGTAGTGGACCTCGCGCGCGTGCTGGGGAGTGCGGGACTGCGCCGCGTTCTCCAAGGCGTTGAACGTCGCCTTCGCGAGGTTCACCGTGGTGCGGGTGTTGCCGTCGGAGTTCGTCCAGGCGTCCTCGACGCCGGCGAGCTCTAAGATGTTCCGGACCGTCTCCGCGGCCGCGAGGCCCAGCCCCTGCGGGGCCGGCTTGATCTCGACCGTGACGGAGCCGGCCTTCCCGGTCGCCGTCCGGGTCAGGGAGTTGGTGCCGCCGGGCTGGTCCTCCCAGGAGCCGGAGCCGCGGTCGACGGAGATGATGTTCAGCTTCGCGACGTCGATCGCCTTCTGGATGGCGCCGCCGACCTGGTCGTCCCGGGCCTGCGCGTAGCCGAGATAGCCGTCGCGGTTGCCCACGGCGACCACGCAGCGGAACTTCACGCGGCGGCCGGAGTCGGTCATGCGCTGGACCATGTTGATGTCCAGCACCTCGTCTTCCAGCCCCGGGAGGAGCTGGTCGACGATCTCGGCCTCCTTCAGCGGGAGGCCGGAGTCGAGCGCCTGTTCCATTGACGAGATGTCGCCGTTCTGCACCTTGCGGCCGAGTCGCGTCCGCGGTTCCCAGCCGTCGTTGTGTCTACTCATGGTCCTCCTGGATTGTCGCGAGCACGTCGTCGAAGTGCTCGGGTACGTCGGCCGCGTCGAACTCGCCGCCGTACAGCGGCTCGTCGAGCTGCTCGTCGTACGCGGCGATGTGCTCGCCTCGCGTACGCGACCAGTCGGCCAGCACGCCGTCGTTGTGCGGGATCTCGAGGCCGGCGTCGATCGCTCCTTCCTGTACTGCGAACGTCTTGTTGCCGGGCGTCGCCGTGTTGAGCCCGATGTCGAGGACGGCCTCGTCGAGGCCGGCGTCGACGGCGCGGGCCCCCGCGAGGTACCCCGTGAGGTACGCGCTGGGGAGGTTCCCCGTAGGGGCCTCCCAGCCGTACGCAGCGAGGTCCTCGCTGGAGGCGGCCGCGTGGGTCTCGTCGCCGTCGGGTCCGGGAGTCACCAGCTGCGCCCTGACGTGAGCGTTGCTCACCCGAGCGACCAGGCGAGGCTTGCCCGATTTCAGCAGGCGCAACCTCTGATGGTAATCCGTCCGGACCTCGCGGCGGCGCCGC
The DNA here is from genome assembly GCF_024494565.1 of Halorubrum rutilum. The sequence goes on along the minus strand of NZ_JANHDN010000001.1, from coordinate 159,699 downwards.
ATCGGCACCTTGTATCGTGGTCCTGTCGCCATTAGTCCGTCACCTCGTAACCGTACTGCGTCTGGATGTACGCCTCCAGTCGCGCCACGTCCTCGAACTCGCCGCCGCTCGCCTTGTTGTAGAGCGTGCGGTACTCGCTGGCGTCGAGGACGTCCTCGTCGTCGCGGAGCTCCTTCAGGCGGGCGCGCTGCGCGCGGATCCGCGCCTTCCAGTCGTCCTTCGTGTTCTGTCGCGCGCCGGCCTTCCCCTTCCGGGTCCCGGCGCCGGACTTGTGTCCGTACGAGCGCTTCTCGGCGCGCTCGCGGGCCTGTCCGCGGGAGTTCGTCTTCGCGTCCTTCGCGCGGATCGTGCCCTGCTCGATGAGCTCGCGGACGTCCTCTCGCGTGATGGCGTCCTCGATCTCCTCCTGTGCCTCGGGGTCGAGCCAGACGCGGCCCTTGCCGACGTCTAACTCGTCCGCCGCGAGCCGCTTCTGTGCTTTCAGGTCACTCATCGTCGTCGACCTCCACTTCGACGTAGGTCGGGTTCAGCACGCGGATCTCGCGCTCCGCCGCCTCGTCTTCGATCAGTTCGCGCTTGCGACCGCCGACCTTCGAGGCGATCCGCACCGCCTGCGTGTCACCGTCGACGCCCTCGAGGTCGTCCGTGTTGTGCACGCGGACCTCCTCGAAGCCGCTCGGGTGCAGGTCGCGGGCCGCCTTCGGCGAGCGGAAGCCGGCCTCGACGACGGGCCCCTTCGCCTTCATGCGGCGGCGCTGCTTGGAGAGCCCGCCGCGCGGCTTGCGCCACGACGTCGGGATCCGCTTCTTCTTGTGGTAGTCCTGCCGGTTGAACTGCGGTTTCCCCTCGCGGTGCTTCTGTGCGAGCGCGCGAGCGGTCTCGTCGTCCAGCGCCGGCGTCTTGTCGGCGTGGCCGCGGGGGCGAAGCTCCGTCTCGACCGCCTCGTCGGATTCGGCCTCGTCGGCCGCCTCCTCCTCGGTCTCGTCTTCGATCTCCGCGTCCGCCTCCTCGTCGACCTCCAGCCCGCCGACGTCGGCCTTGATGCGCGCCGCGAGCGCGTTGCCGACGCCGTCGACCTCGGAGAGCTCCGATTGGGAGGCGGCCTTCACGTCCTCGACCGTCTCGTAGCCGGCCTCGCGAAGGGCGTCCGCCTTCGAGGGACCGACGCCGCTGATGTCTTCCAGTTCGTCTGCCATCGGTTAGGCACCTCCGGTCGGCTTCTCGACGATGTACACGCCGTCCTGGAAGACGCGCGTGTCCTTGTCGGTCACCTTCGTCAGCTGTTCGATGTCGGCGGCGGTCTGCCCCACGGCCTCCTTGTCGGAGCCCGAGAGCGTGACCGTCTCGCCGTCGACCTGTACGTCCGTGTCCCCGCGGATCGGGGTGCGTCGCTGTGCTCGCTCGCCGAGGAAGTTCTCGATGACGACCTCGTCGCCCTCCACGGTCACCTGCATCGGGAAGTGGGCGTAGTACACTTCCATCGTGTACTCCCATCCGTCGGTGACGCCGTGGATCATGTTGGCGACGTGGCTCTCGAAGGTGCCGACCGTGGCGTTCGTCTTCGCGTCCTCGCTCTCGGAGGCGATCGCGACGACACCGTCCTCGACCGTGACCTCGACGTCGGGGTACCAGAGGCGTCGCGTGACGCTCCCGTTGGGACCCTCGACGGTGAGTTCGAGGTGGTCGGTCTCGGCGGAGACGTCGTCCGGAATCTCGATTTCGACTCTGTTCATTGTTAGTAGACGTATGCGATCACTTGGCCGCCGATGCCCTCCTCGCGGGCCTCGTAGTGGCTCATGACGCCGTGGCTCGTCGTGACGATGAGCGTCCCGTAGTCGCGGGCGGGGAGGTATCGCTTCTCCCACTTCTCGAACTCGTCTGCGCCCGCGGAGTAGCGGGGCTTGACGGCGCCACACTCGTTGATCGCGCCTTTCAGTTCGACCTCGAACTTCCCGGCCTTCCCGTCGTCGACGTACTCGAAGCCGTCGACGTACCCGCGGTCGTAGAGGACCTCGAGGACGGAGCCGATGATGTTGGAGGCGGGCTCAACCGTGTACGACAGGTGGCCAACGCTCTCGGCGTTGTCCATGCCGGCGAGCGCGTTGGTGAATGGATCGTTTCCTGTCATGATTAGCTGTACTTCTCGAATCCCATGTCTCGGGCGACCTCGCGGAAACACTGCCGGCAGAGGTTGATGTCGTACTTCCCGACGAGCCCCTGCTCGCGGTCGCACCGCCGGCAGCTGTGCCGGGAGTCGGTGCGCTTCGCCGCGTGTTCGCCCGTGTCGTTGTTCGCTTCGCTCATTCCGTTACCTCTACGTCGAAGTTGGTCTCGAGGAACGCGGCCGCGTCCTCGACGGTCATCCGGTGGTTCGCGGGGATAGACGCCGTCGCCTTGTCCCGCTTCGACACGCGGTAGCCGGGCCGGACGATCGTCGTCGTCACGTCGAGCCCGTAGATGCCGATGTTCGGGTCGTACTCCTGGCTCGGGAAGTCGGTGTGGTCCTCGACCCCGAAGCTCAGGTTGCCCGTGTCGTCGAACTGGCTCCGCGAGACGTCGACGACGTCGAGCGCGGTCGCGAGGAAGTCGTGCGCGTCCTCGCCCCGCAGCGTCACCTTGACGCCGATCGGGTCGCCCTTGCGGATCCCGAACTCGGCGATGGTGCGCTTCGAGGTGGTCCGGACCGACTGCTGGCCCGTGATCTCCTCGATGATCTCCTCGGCGTCGGCGAGCGGCTCACCGCCCTGCCCGACGCCCATGTGGACGACGACCTTTTCCAGGTACGGCTCGCGCATCTCGTGGGCGGCGCTCTCGGACTCACTCATCCGAATCACCCGCCTCCTCGGCGTCGGTCGCGTCGTCCTCCTCGCCCGTGAAGTTCTCGTCGATGACGACGAGGTACTCCTCGACCGTCTCGTAGCCGCCGTCGTCGTCGTCGACGTACACGGTGTTCGAGCCCGAGCCGAGCGTCACGTCGATGTCGTCGACCTCGCCGATCCGGCCGGCGTGCTGGCCGGCGACGGCGGTGACCAGGGCGCCCTCCTCGTACTCGAAGTGGGCGACGATCTCCTTCGACTCGTTGTCGACGACGATCGAGTCCTTGGTGTCGTACGGCGCGTCGTCGTCGACGCGGACGTTCGCCCCGTCGTGGAGCGTCAGCTGGACGGCGCCGCCGGGGACGACGGTCTTGTTCGTGATCTTCCCGAGCCGGCTGCCCGCGGCCTCCTCGTCGACGGGGGTCAGCGCGAGCCGACCGCCCTCGTCGGGGAAGACGCGGAAGAACTCCCCGCGCTCGGGGAACGCCAGGATGTCGAACATCCCGATCGGACGCTGCTCGTCCGACACCGCGTCCCCGTTGACGAGGACCGAGTCGTTGTTCAGCGCGTAGCGCGCCTCCTTCGTCGAGTCGACGTAGCCGAGCACGTCCCGCAGCAGGACGACGAGCGGAACGCCCGCCTCGCCGTGCGGGCCCGCGCCCGCCTTCACGGTGAACGTGTTCGTCTTGCGCTCGACCGGCCAGGAGTTCGGTACCGACAGTCGCTTCTGGTGTCGCGTCATTCGTTGTCCTCCCGGAGCCGCGCCGCACGGCGGTCGTCTTCCAGGTCCAGATCGGTCACCCGGACGTTGCTCGCCGGGATGGGACGGGGAACCTCCTCCCCGTCCGCCTTCTCGACGGTGACGTCCTCGACGGTGATCCGTTCCGCGGACAGGTCGACGGCGACGACCTCCGCCTCCGTCCCGGCCGCGTCGCCGCGAAGCACCTCGACGGTGTCGCCGGCGTTGACGCGGACGTTGCGCTGTCCGTACTCCTCGCGGAGGTCGTCCGTGAGGGTGGCCCGGACCTGGTTCTGCCGCTCGTGGAGCGGCGCGGTCTCCGACCGTTTTCGCTGTTTGCGTGGCTGTTTCGTCATGATCAGACGATCATCGTCGCGGTCGAGGCGATGCTCCCGAATCGTTCGGCGACCTCGCGGGCGACGGGGCCCTTGATCTCCGTGCCCCGCGGCTCCTCGAGGTCGTCGATGACGACGGCCGCGTTGTCCTCGAACTTCACTCGGGTCCCGCTCGGGCGGCGGATCGGCTTGCGCTGGCGGACGACGACCGCCTCCAGCACCTGCCGCCGCATCTCCGGGGTCCCCTTGGTGACCGAGACGGTCACCTTGTCGCCGATACCTGCCTTCGGGTGGCGGTTCTTCGTGCCGGAGTAGCCCGACACGGAGATCACCTTCAGCTCGCGGGCGCCGGTGTTGTCGGCGCACGCGATCAGCGAGCCCTTCGAGAGCCCCTGCGTGACGTCGGCCTTGAGGGCCTCCATCACCGATCACCCGACAGGTTCTCGACGACGACGTGGGACTTCGTCTTCGAGAGCGGTCGCGTCTCCGCGATCGTCACTTCGTCACCGACTTCGAGCGAGTCGAGCACGCCCGGCACGTGGGCCGGGATGCGCGAGCGACGCTTCATGTACCGGTCGTATTTCGGTACGAACACGTCGTACTCTCGCTCGACGATGACGGTCTTTTCCATATCCGTCGACACGACCGTTCCCTCCCGGGTCTGGCCGCGGACGGAGAGCTGCCCGTGGAACGGGCACTTCTCGTAGTCGTAATCCTCCGGGTTGTCTGGCTCCGGAGGCGTGGGTACGTCGATTCCTATCGCCATTGTGTGACACCTCGTTCGGTGCGTTCGGCGGGCCGATGCCGCAACCGATCGCCATCCACCGTCACGTAGACCGCGTCTTTGCACTCGCCGCGGTGGCTCGCCGGATCCGCGCCGTCACCGGTGACGACGCTTTCGGACCCGGACGGGCCAGACTGACGGGGGCGGACCCCCGTAGTATCCGACCCGAGTTGGGACGCGGACCCCGACGACTGCGCGCCGTCGGCGGCTTCATCTGTGCGAGCGGTCGGCGTCTCGACGACGCCGAACTCGAACGTCGCGCCCGACTTGGGCACGCGCTTGTCCCCCGACGGCGTCCGGACCACGAGGGTGCCGAACGTCTCGGACAGCACGCGGCCGGCGACGCCCGCGTGGGCGTCGCTGGCGGCGTCGGCCACCCGAACCGGGAGGCCGACGAGTTCGTGCCGGACGAGCGTGTCGGGGGATATCATCGTTATTCGTCCTCGAAGTCGCCTTCTTCCTGCTGGATCGTCTTGATCCGCGCGATCGTCTTCTTCAGCTCCTTCACGCGGCCCGGGCTCTCCGGCATGCCGCCGGCCGCGCGCTGCGCCTTGGAGTTGAGCAGCTCGGTCTCCAGCTCCTCGAGCTCGACCTGGCGCTCGGCCGCCGTCATGTCGCGGATCTCGTCGGTGTAGAGGATCGCCATTATTCGTCCTCCTCCTCGTCGTCCGCGGCTTCCATCTCGGCGACCAGGTCCGCCGCCTCCGATTCGATCTCCTCGTCGAGCTCGTCGACGTCGTCCGCCTCGGCGTCGCCGACCGGTTCCTCGGCGGCGACGTCGGTCGCCTCCGCGGCCGTGTCCTGCGTCTCCTCGACGACCTCTTCGACGACCTCCTCGTCGATGAGGTCGGTCGGGTCCTCGTCGGGCACCTCGACGTCGTCGTCGTCCGCGCCGACGTCGGGGACCTCCTCGGGCTCCTCTTCGAGGAGCGCCTCGACGCCCTCGTCGTCACCGGCGGCGGCGGCCTGCTCGACCTCCGGGACCTCGGCGTCCTCGCGGACCTCGAAGTCGTCCGGGAGCTGCGCGCCCGGCGGGATGATCTTCACGTTGACGCCGATCGTCCCGAGCTTCATCACCGCGACGCCCTGGCCGTGGTCGACGACCTCCTCCGCGGGCTCGCCGTTGTGCTTGATATAGCCGCGGTTGAACTTCTCGACGCGCGAGCGCGCGCCGGTGACCTTCCCGCTCAGGACGATCTCGGCGCCCAGCGCGCCGGCGTCCATGATCCGGTCGATCGTCGTGTGACCGGCCTTCCGGAAGTACCAGCCGCGTTCGAGGGCGTTCGCGAGACGGTCCGCGACGATCTGGGCGTTCAGGTCGGGCTCGTCGACCTCCTGAACGTCGATCTGCGGGTCGTCCATGTCGAAGCGGTCCTCCAGCTCGGTGGTGATCTTGCGGATGTTCTTCCCGCCCTTCCCGATCACCATGCCGGGCTTCTCGGCCTTCAGGACGATCTGCGTGCCCATCGGCGTCTTGGCGACGTCCATGCCGCCGTAGCCGGCTCGGCCGAGCTCGTCCGCGAAGAACTCGTTGATCTGTGAACGGCGCAGGCCGTCCTCGATGAATTGGTGTTCGTCAGCCATTAGTCGTCGGCCTCCGGGTCCTCGATGATGAGCTCGACATCGGCGAGGGTGGTGTTCCACTGCGTGGCGCCCGCGGCCCGCGGGTTCCGTCCGGGTCGCTCGCCGACCTTGTGCGGGGCGACGTGTTTGATGACCATCTCGTCGCCGTCGAACCCCTGTTCGGTCGCGTTGTTCTTGACGTTCTCTAAGAGCTTCAGGAAGTCCTTGGCGGCCTTCTCGGGGTACCGTCCCGCGTCCCAGCCGTCGATGTCGGAGCGGTGGCCCGCGCCGGCGTTGTGCTGGCGCATGGGCACCGACGTCTCCTCGTCGATGACCTCCTGGAGGAACTCCTCGGCGTCGGCGACGGTCTCGCCTTTGATCTCCCGGGAGATCTCCTTGCTGTCCTTCACGCTGATGGGCCGGTCGCGGAGCATCCCCTTGGCGGTGGTCTCCGGGTCGGCCTCGACGCTGTAGTTGATTCCCATTGTTACTTGAGGGGCACGAACTTCGAGGACCGGGTCGCGCCGATGCCGGCCTGACCGTGTTCGACGGTGCTTCGCGTGAGGTGGAACTCGCCCAGGTAGTGTCCGATCATCTGGGGCTCGACCTGCACGCGTTCGAAGCTGTGTCCGTTGTACACGGAGAAGGTGACGCCGACGAACTCCGGCAGCACCGGCATGTCGCGCAGGTGCGTCCGGATCGGGTCGTCCGCCGTCGTCTCCTTGTCGCGGCTCCGCACCGTCTCCAGCAGCTTCTGCTGTTCGGTGCCGAGGCCGCGAACGATGCTTCGCCGCTGGCGTGCGGGGAGCAGTTCCGCGACCTCTTCGACGTCCATCTCCTGCAGCTCGTCGAGCGAGTGACCGCGGTAGGCGAACTCCTTGCCCTCGCGGCCGGTTCGGTAGTTGGAACTCATTTGTTGCCACCTCGTCCGGTGCGCTTGGATGCGATGTCACCCACCTTCCGTCCCGGCGGGGCGTCCCGCGAGACGGACTTCGGCTGGCCGGGGTGTTGGCGACCGCCCCCGCCGAAGGGGTGGTCGACGGCGTTCATCGCGACGCCGCGCACGCGCGGGTATTTGGTCCCGCGCGCCTTCATCTTGTGGTGCTTGTTGCCGGCCTTGACGAAGGGCTTCTCCGTCCGGCCGCCGCCCGCGACCACGCCGATCGTGGCGCGGCACTGCGGGTCGAGCCGCTTCACTTCCCCGCTGGGGAGCTGGACGACCGCGACGTCGCGGTCGTGGGTGAGAAGCGTCGCGGACACGCCGGAGGCGCGCGCGAACTTCCCGCCGTCCCCGCGGTTGCTCTCGACGTTACAGACCGGGACGCCCTCGGGGATCTCGGCCAGCGGGAGCGTGTTCCCGGGCTTGATCTCCGCCGAGACGCCGACCTGGATCGTCTCGCCCACGCGCACGCCTTCCGGCGCGAGCACGAGCCGACGGTCGTCGTCCTCGAACTCGACCTCCGCGAGGGGGGCCGAGCGGGCGGGGTCGTGTTCGATCCCGACGATCTCGCCGGTGACCGTGTCCACGTCTTCGAGCTTCTTGTGCGACAGTTCCGCCTTGTAGCGGTGGGAGGGGGCCCGGAACGTCGGGCCGCCGCGTCCACGCCGCTGTCCTTGGATTCGTCGTCCCATCTCAGAACACCCCGATGCGCGAGGCGATTTCGGTCGCGTCGTCGTCCTCGGAGAGCGTGACGGTCGCCTTCTTCTTGCCCTTCGAGGTCACCTGCGTGTTCACGTCGGTGACGGTGACGTCGTAGCGGTCCTGGACCTCCTCGCGGACGTCGGGCTTCGTCGCGTCGACGTCGACGAGGAACAGCAGCTTGTTCTTGAAGTCCATCTCGTTCATCGCCTGCTCGGTGACGAGCGGGTGCTCGATGACGGAGTTCATCGGTCGGCCACCTCCTCGACGGCGCTCTCGGTCCACAGCGTGAGTCGCCCCGGGTGTCCGCCGGGCGCGAGGTCCTCCGCGTTGACCTCGCCCGCGGTCGCGACGTCGACGCCCGCGAGGTTGCGGGCGGCGCGGGACGGCTCCTCGCTGGTGACGACGAGGACGGACTTCGGCTGGCTGTACTTGCGGCCGCGGGCCTTGCCCTGTCCGGCGCGGACGGAGCGGCCCTCCTCGGCGCGCTCGATGTCGGCGTCGGCGCCGACGGCCTCCAGCACGCCCAGGGCGTCCTGGGTCTTCTGGAGGTCCTCGAACTCGTCGCTCACGACGAGCGGGAGCGCGAGGTCGTCGTCGAACGCGTGGCCGCGCTCGGCGACGAGCTCGGCGTCGGTCGTGGCCGCGACGGCCGACCGGATCGCGAACTGCCGCTCCTTGTCGTTCAGTTTCTTGCTCTGGTCCTTCTCGGCCTTCGGCGGGTGCGCGGCGCGGCCCGAGACGGCGCTCGGGACGCGGCGGGCGACGTTCTCGGAGCGCGGGATATGTGCGAGCCCGCGCCCGGAGCCGAACGACTCCGCGGGAGTCCGCAGCCCGGCGAACTCGTCGGCGCCGTAGGCCTGTTTCCGGTTGGCCTGTGCGGCGGAGACCGCCCGACCGATGAGGTCCGGTCGGAACGCGGTCTCGAAGATCGCCGGCAGCTCGATACTGCCCGCGTCCCCGCCGTCCAGGTCGTGTACTGTTGCGTTCATGTGTTATCCCTGGTTGGATGCGGTGGATACGTACCGGACCTCGGGGTCGAGGCGCGGCTGGTCGTTCGGCCGGATGGCCGGGCGGAACCGAAGCAGGCGCTGGTCCGGACCGGGCAGCGAGCCCTTGATGAGCGCGTACTCGCCGTCGACCTCGCCGTAGTTGACGAAGCCGCCGTCGACGGAGGCGTCGTCGCCCTCGCCGAAGTCGATGAGGCGCTTGTTGAGCTCGGTGCGCTGGTGGTAGCCGGTCTGCCCCTGCTGGGGGACGGTGGAGCGCACGCGGGAGGGGTTCCACGGACCGAGGTTGCCGATCCGGCGCCGCCATCCCTGGCGGGCGTGTTTGCCCTTCCGCTTCTGGACGCCCCAGCGCTTGACGGGACCCTGGGTCCCCTTCCCCTTCGTGATGCCCGAGACGTCGGTGTACTGACCGGCGCGGAAGACGTCGCCGAACTCGTGGGCGCCGCCCTCCCCGACCAGGTCGAGCCCGAAGTCGACGCGCTCCTTGAGGGAGCCGCCGCCGACTCGGGTCTCCATGACGTCGGGCTTCTTCTTGGGTACGTTCGCGAGCTCCGAGGGGACGGTGTGGGTGATGACGCGGACGTCGTCGACGACGTCGTCGTCGAGCAACGCGCGCAGCTCCTCGGCGTCCTCCTCGAAGGTGTCTTCCGCCGGGAGGTCGAGGGCGCGGTCGAGCTCCTCGTGGAACTCGGTCGCCCAGACCTCTTCGACCGGCTTCTTTCCGTACGCCGTCTGTTCGTAGGCACGCAGGGCCACCGCGTACATCGGCGGCGTCTCGACGACGGTGACGGGAACGGACTCTTCCATCCCCTCACGCGGCGAGTTGGCCTCGTCGTTGACCATCACGACGTGCGTCATTCCGGCCTTGTAGCCGGCGAACCCCTGCAGCGCGGGGGCTCCGTCGTCGTCTGGCCACGAGCGAATGCGCGGGACCTCTCGGTCTGCGCGGGTGCGCGGGCCGTAGCCCAGCGAGCCTTTTCGTGGTCGGCTTGGTTGTGGCATGTGTTTACTCCGTGAGTGTGAGCGAGCCGAGAGTCACGAACAGAGCCTCCTCCGTTCGGACGACCTCGCTCGCCTGTGCCGGGATCGTATTCAGCCAGAGGTCGAACCCCGGATCGGGTTCGACCGGACGGCCGTCGGCGACGGCCGCCCGAATGTCGTCGGGCGAGAGCCCGAGCATCTCCGGAAGCCCCCGCTCGGGCGCGCCGAAGGCGACGGCGTAGCCGCCGGCCTCCCGCGCGTCCGAGACGATGCCGCCGAGCCGCGAGACGGAGAGTTCCTCCCCGTGTCGCGACGTCGCGACGGCCAGTCCGTCGCCGGCGAGCGCTTCCGACAGGTCCGCGGCCACGACCTGGAAGCCGTCCTCCGGCTTCCCGGTGATGCGGGCGCGGACCGGTTCTCTCGAAGAGACCCTGATGGTGACGCGCTCCCCCCGCTCGACCTCCGTTCCGGAGGGGACGAGCAGGGAGATCGGGTGTTCCCGCAGCGGGGAATTGACCCGGACGCGGCCTTCAGGTCCGACCTCGGTCACGAGTCCCTGTGTTTTCGACTCTCCCCCGTTCGGGGTCGAGCCGGTCCGCCACGGCACGCGGAGCGGCGGGAGCACGCCGGCGTACCGGAGCTCGTCGCGCTCCCCCCAGAGGTCCTTGCGGAGCCCCGGAGGGGTCGCGGCGTACCCCAGCACGGTCCGAACGTACTCGCCGCCCCGTCGCCGCTCGCCTTCCCGGTCCGGGAAGACGACCAGTCGATCCGCCCGGAACACCGCCGCCGCGCGGGCGACGTAGCCGAGTTTGCGAGTCGCCTCGCGATCGTCCTCGGCCTCCCGGACGACCGAAGACGGGACGCAGATCGTGAGTCCGTCTTCGGTACGCATCGTGGCGAGACTGTACCCCTCGATTTCGGACGGCACCGTAAAAGGATAGCGGTCCGGATTTCGGACTGTGGCGCGTTCACACGGGGTCTGGCGGGCGATTCGGGCGACGATCGAGGGAGTCCGTCGCACGGTCCGAGTGCGACCGCCGCGGTTCAGTCCGGGACAATCCGCGCGACCGGCGCGTCCGCGTCGTCGACAGCGACGTAGAGGTGACCCGTGGCCGGCTCGACCGCGAGCGCCCGGACGCGCCAGCCGCGGTCGGCGAGCAGCGGGTCGCGCTCGGTGACGTCGGCGCCGGCGGCGCCCGCCCCCTCGACCGCGAACCGACCCAGGTACTGCGCGGCGAGCGTGCCGGCGAACAGGTCGCCGCGCCACTCGGGAAAGGCGTCGCCGTCGTAGAAGACGGCGCCGCTCGGCGGGAACCCGCCGGAGCCGCACGGCCAGTAGTGGACGGGCGCGACGGCGTCGTCCCGCTCGTCGTGGCCGGGCGCGACGGGGTCGTCGGTCCCGTACCGACACGCCTCGCTGGCTATCGGCCAGCCGTAGTTGCCGCCGCGCTCGACGACGTTGATCTCGTCGCCGTCCTCCTCGCCGTGCTCGCACTGCCAGACCGCCCCCGTCTCGGGCCGTACCGCCATCGCCTGCGGGTTCCGGTGACCGTAGCTGTACACCGCGTCCGCCGCGTCCGGCTCGCCGACGAACGGGTTGTCGGGGTGGGCGTCGCCGTCGGGGGTCAGCCGGAGCGTCGCGCCGAGCTCGTTCGACCGGTCCTGCGAGACGTGGTCCGGCCCGAAGTCGGTGTCCCGCCGGTCGCCGACCGTGACGAACAGCGCGCCGTCGGGGCCGAACGTCGCCCGCGAGCCGAAGTGGAGGTCCGTGTCGCGGAACGGCTCGGCGACGCGGACCGCCTCGAACGCCGACAGCGTCGGGGCGTCGCCGCCGTCGAGCGAGAGCCGGCCGGCGCCGACGTGGGTCGTCGCGCCGTCCGCGTCGCCGCCGGCGGGCGAGTCCTCGGCGCGCGCCGAGTACGTGAGGTACACGCGCGCGTCGTCCGGGTAATCGGGGTGGACCGCGACGTCGAGCAGGCCGCCCTGTCCGGCCGCGAACGCCTCGGGCGCGCCAGCGACCGCCTCGACGCTCCCGTCCGCGGGGTCGACGAGCGACAGTCGGCCGGGCCGTTCGGTGACCAGCAGGCGGCCGTCGCCCGGGAGGAACGCGAGGCCCCACGGGCTTTCGAACCCCTCGGCGACGGTCTCGACCGCGTAGTCGACGTCGGCGCCGTCGTCGGGCGTGGGGTCGGAGCCGTCGCCGGATCCATCGGTACCGTCCGCGCCGGTGCCCTCGCCGTCGCCGAGACAGCCGGCGACCGCGGGGAGCGCGGCGGCGCCCGTGACCCCGACGGCGGCGCGGAGGGCGGTGCGTCTGTCGATGCGGTCGGAGGTGTCGGTCATCGTTCGGGTGCGTCTGGGACCGCGGCACCGATGACCCTTCCGCCGACCCTCGTTCGGAACCCTTATATCTCCGACTCGGACTATGTGCAGACGCGAAGCACGCACCGGTAGTGTAGTGGTATCACGCAACCTTGCCATGGTTGCAACCCGAGTTCAAATCTCGGCCGGTGCATTTTGCGAACGGAGTGAGCAAAATCACCGAGAGGGATTTGAACTCAGAAAGACGCAGCCCGCGCAGCGAGCGGAGCGAGCGAGCAGGACCGTCTTTCCCTAGTTCAAATCTCGGCCGGTGGATCTTCTCGCTGCGCTCGAAGATCCACCGGCCTGACTCCCCGCTCGCGCTGCTCGCGGGGAGTCTCGGCCGGTGCCGTTCTTAATCACACGAGGCGAGTTCTGGAGGGTCTCGTAACGGTCGCGACCCCCGACTGACGGATCGGGTTTCTCTCACGGCACCGCACAGCGACCGCACCTCACGCCTCCCCAGCCTCGTCGCTGGCACCCTCCGCTTCGCTCCGGGAGCCAGCGACTCCCTCGCACGCGCCGTTCGCGCCAGCCGGGCGCTCACGGGCGCGCGCCACGGCATAGGTTTTCGTCGGGGCATCGTTCGCCGACCGGTAGTTTCAATCGGCGATCCGTCGAACCCGTGCGTGTGACCGTTCCAACGAAGACGCTCCCGAGCGGCGCCGAGCTGCCGGCGCTCGGACTGGGCACGTACGACCTCGACGACGACGAGACGGCGGCGAGCGTGCGCGCGGCGCTCGACGCCGGCTACGCGCACGTCGACACGGCCGAGGGGTATCACAACGAGGAAGCGATCGGCGAGGTCCTCGCCGAGTACGACCGCGACGACGTCTTCCTCACCTCGAAGGTGCTCGCGAAGAACCTCAACTACGAGTCGGTGATCGAGTCGTGCGAGGCGTCGCTCGACCGGCTCGGGGTCGACTACCTCGACTTATACCTCATCCACTGGCCGAACCCGGCCATCTCGCTGCGCGAGACGCTCCGGGCGATGGCCGAGCTGCGCGACCGCGGGCTCGTCCGCGACGTCGGCGTCTCGAACTTCAGCGCGTACCAACTGAGCTGCGCGCACCACGTCTCGGACGTCCCGATCGCGGTGAACCAGATCGAGTTCCACCCGTGGTTCCAGCGCCCGGACCTCGTCGACTACTGCCGCGAGACCGACACCGCGATCGAGGCGGCCGCGCCGCTCGCGCGGACGGACGTGTTCGGCGACGAGGTCGTCGCCGAGCTGGCGGAGAAGTACGATAAACACCCCGCACAGGTCGTGATCCGGTGGGCGATCGACCGGGGCGTCGTCCCGCTCCCGCGGTCGTCGACGCCGGACCACGTCCGGGCCAACGCCGACCTCGACTGGGCGCTCGACGACGCCGACCGGCGGCGCCTCGACGAGCGCGACCGCGACGCGCCGGTGTACGACACTCCGGCCCGCGACTGGACGAGCGACGTGTACGGCATCGAGCGGTAGGGACTCGTGACCGGCGGTCGTCGCTCGCCCTCCTCACGCCGCGTCGTCGCCGAGCGCGACCGGCCGCCCGGTGTCGGCCGACTCGTAGATCCCGTCGAGCGCGCGCATGTCCGTGAGCGCGTGCTCGCCGTCCGGGTGGAACGGCTCGTCCGCCAGCAGCTGGTGGCCGAAGTACGCGAACTCCTCCTCGATCTGGTGGACCTGGTCGAAGTCGAGGTCGACGCGGGTCCCGTCGCGGACGACCGCGAACCCGCGGTCCTCGCGCTCGTAGAACGCCGGGTCGAGGACGAGCCTGGCCTCGGTGCCGGTGACCTCCAGCCGGCTCGCGTGCTGGGCGTTCTGGCTCACCGTGCACAGCGCGTCCACGCCGTCGGGGAACTCCAGCCGGAACGTCGCGTGCTCGTCGACGCCGGCGAACGCCTCGTGCTCCGAGCGGGTCCGCCCCGACACGCGCTCCGGGTCCTCGCCGAGCGCGAACCGCGCGGTGTTGATCGGGTAGACCCCGAGGTCCATGGCCGCGCAGCCGCCGGACAGCGCCGGGTCGAGCCGCCACTGGTCGGCGTCGCCGTCGAGCTCGCCGAGCATCGTCTGCGACATCGCCGCGTGGACGCCGACCACGTCGCCGGCGACGCCCGCGTCGAGGAGGTCGCGCAGCCGCCGGACGGCGGGGTCGGTCTGCATCCGGTAGCCGACCATCAGGGGGACGCCGGCGTCCTCGCACGCGGCCACGAGCCTGCGGGCGCGGTCGAGGGTCGCTTCGAGCGGCTTCTCGCAGAGGACCGCCTTCCCCTGCGCCGCGGCGGCCCGGACGTACTCCAGGTGGGTCGCGTTGGGCGTCGCGACGTACACGGCGTCGTACGCGTCCGCGACGGCGCCCGCCCGGAACTCGTCGGGCGTGACGCCGGTCACGTCGCGCTCGGCGGCGACGGCCTCGACGGCGTCCTCGTCGACGTCGGTGACGACCGTCGCCTCGGTGTACGCCGACCGCGAGATGCCCGGCAGCGCCCAGTCGCGGGCGAACCAGCCGGCGCCGACGACCGCGACTCGGACGGGGTCGGTGACGGCGGTCGGGTCGAGCGTCTCCCAGTCCCGGCGCGTGAACTCGTCGAGGTACTCCGCGAAGGCGGCTTCCATGCCGGACCGTCGGCGCGGGGGCCTCAAATAACCTCGACACGGCGGCCGCCGACCGCGGCGGCGACGCCCTCACCACGGCCCGTCGTAGTTCACCCGCGGCCGGTCGACGTCGACGCCGAGTTCGCGGAGCGCCGCGGTCGCGTTCTGAACGGGCGAGGGCGCCGGGCGGTCGAGCGCGTCTGCCGTCGCCTCGGCGAACCGGACGGTCCAGTCCCCGCCGACGACGACCGTCGCGCGGCGCGGGATGTCCGAATGCCCCTCCCACGAGTCGGCGAGCAGGTCGTACGACTCCGCGACGCCGCCGTGGAAGTCCGAGACGACCGGGAAGGGGAGGTCGAACCGGTCGGCGTACGCGAACCCCGCGTACAGCGAGTCGCCCGTGAGCGCGACGACGGCGAGGTCGTCGCGGTCGTGCCAGCCCGCGTCCCGCACCGCGGCGAACTCGGCCGTGCAGGTCGGGACGAAGTCCGCGGGGGCGAAACAGAGCGCGACCGCATCGTGCGCCTCAACGAGCCGGAACAGCGCCAGCTCGTCGGCGCGCTCGCCCGTGACCGCGGGCGCGGCGAAGTCCGGGGCCGTGTCGCCGACGTCGATCATGCGGGTGTCACGGGGATCGGTGCGCGCGCCCGGAGTAAATAGCCACGCCCCGGCCGTGCGGGAACGAACGGAGCGGGCCCCATGCCGCTCGATAGTGGGCGCGTTGACGGGTGCTACCGTCCCTCTCGACGGGAGTTATACGCGTGGGACGCGGAGTATGGTCGTGATCGGACCCCACGCGGAGACGCTGCTCGCCCTCGTCGGTACCTACGGGGCCGTCGCCGTCTTCGCCGTCTTCGCCCTCGAAGGGGCCCTCGTAGGGAAGGTGTTACCGGCGCGGACGCTGTTCGTCGCGGCGGTGGTCGCCGCGGGCGTCGAGGCGGTCGCGGTGCTCCCGGTGTTCGCCGCGGCGGTGACCGGCGCGACGGTCGGGCAGTCCCTCCTCTTCGTCGGCGTCCGCCGGTTCGACGCGGACCCGACGTCGCTCCCCCTCGTTCCGGTCGGCGAGGCGCGGCTGGACGGCGCGGGGCGCTGGTTCGACCGGTGGGGGCTCCCCGCGGTGGCGGCCTCGAACGCGGTGCCCGGCACGCGCGGCTGGCTCGCCGTGCCGACCGCGAACGCCTCGTCTGTCACCGCGCCGCGGTTCGCCGCCGCGTCGCTGGTCGGGTCCGCCGCCTACGCCGGCGCGCTGCTCGCGGTCGGGCTGGCCGTCGGCTTCGGGCTCGACGGCGCGGTCGGCGCGTACGGGAGCGAGCTGGTCGCGGCGCTGTAGGCCGGGCAGACCCGTCCCGCCCTCACAGCACGGTCCCGTGTTTCTTCTCCGGCAGGTCCTTCTCCACGCCCTCGTAGAAGGCGAACCGGGCCGCGAGCTCCTCGCGGAGCGTCGACGGGGGGACGATCTCGTCGATGACGACCTCGCTGGCCATCCGATGGACGTCGATGTCCTCGCGGTACTCCTCGCGGAGGCGCTCCTCCTCGGCCGCGCGCTCGTCGGGGTCGTCGATCGCGGCGAGCCTCCGGGCGTAGACGGCGTTGATCGCGGCCTCGGGCCCCATGATACCGATCTCGCCCGAGGGGAGCCCGATCACGCTCTCGGGGTCGTAGGCGGGCCCGCCCATCGCGTAGATCCCCGCGCCGTACGCCTTCCGGACGACGACGGTCTGCTTCGGCACCGTCGCGGAGGAGGTGGCGTAGATCATCTTCTTCCCCTTCTCCAGGATTGCGTCCTTCTCGACCCCCGAGCCGGCCATGAAGCCGGGCGTGTCACAGAGGTACAACAGGGGGATCCCGTAGGCGTCGCAGGTCCAGATGAACTCCGCGGCCTTCTCCGCGGCGTCCGGGAAGATCGCGCCCGAGCGCTCCGTCGGCTGGTTCGCGACGACGCCGACGGGGCGGCCGTCGATCCGACAGAACGCCGTGACGATCTCCGGGCCGTACCCCTCCTTCAGCTCGAACACCGACTCCGCGTCGGCGATCCGGTCGAGCAGGTCGCGGGCGTCGTACGGGCGGTTCGGCGCCTCCGGGATCACCTCGTCGATCCCCTCGGGCGAGTATTTCGGGGGCTTCGTCTCGCGTTTCGGGGGCTTCTCGCCCGCCCGGTCGGGGAGGTAGCCGATCAGGTCGGCGACGAGCTCGCGGGCGTGCTCCTCGTCGCGGGCGATCAGGTCCGCGGAGCCGGACTCCTCGGCGTGGACGCGGGGGCCGCCCAGCTCCTCCAGCTCGATCTCCTCGCCGGTGACCATCTCCACCATCCGCGGGGAGGCGATCGCCATCGCGGACATCCCCTCGACCATCACGGTGAAGTCGGCGAAGACGGGCGTGTAGGCGGCGCCGGCGATACAGGGGCCGTAGAGGACGCAGATCTGCGGCACGGCGCCGGAGAGCATCGAGTGGTTGTAGTAGTACTTCCCGATCCCCTCGCGGTTGGCGAAGAAGCCGGTCTGCTGGTCGATCCGACCGCCCGAGGAGTCCATCAGGTAGAGCACCGGCTTGCCCGTCTTCAGGGCCCGCTGCTGCATCCGGAGGAACTTCTCGACGCCCTTCGCGGCCATCGACCCGGCCTTCACGGTGAAGTCGTTGGCCATGAAGTGGACGTCGCGCCCCTCGAACTCGGCGGCCCCGGTGAGCAGGCCGTCGGCGGGGAGGCGGTCGCCGGACCCCTCGGGCTCGTCGCCCTCGTCGTCGGCGTCGCGATTCGGCGCGTTCGGGTGCCAGTCGTCGAACGCGGCGAACTTCCCGTCCTCGAAGTGGAGCCCGGCCGGGTCGCCGTCGCTCGCGCTCGCGTCGCCCGCGCCGCGCGTCCCGCCCTCGCCGCCGAACCAGAGGTCAAGCCGGTCGCGGACGAACAGCTTCCCCCGCTCCGCGAGCCGCTCGCGGTACTTCTCCGGTCCCCCCTGCAGGATGTCGTCGATCTCCGCCCGGAGGTCGCGCTCGCGGTCGGTGGGGCCGAGGTCGTCGTCGAGGGGGTAGGCCGTCTCGGGGGGCTCGGCGCTCGCGGCGGGCTCCGCCGCGTCGCCGACGTGGACGTCGACGTCGACGCCGAGGTGCTCCGCGAGCGACTTCGCGATCGCCTCGGCCTCCTCCGGCGTCGCCGCCGCGCCGACGTGGACTCTCATGGGCGCAAGATTTGCGGAGAGTCCTAAACAGTTTTCCATGCGGGTTCGGACGCCGCCGACCCCGGCTCGGCGGCGCCGGTCAGTCCAGCGCCGCCTGCAGCCGCTCGATCAGCTCCTCGTTGCCGACGTACAGCGGCACGCGGTCGTGGACGCCCTCTGGCTCGACGTCGAGGATGTCGATCTCGCCGTCGGTGGCCGCGCCGCCCGCCCGCTCGACGACGTAGGCGATCGGGTTCGCCTCGAAGGAGAGCCGGAGCTTCCCCTCGGGCGCGTCGACGAGCGCCGGGTACGCGAAGATCCCGCCGTAGGTGAGCACCTGGTTCACGTCGCCGACCATGGCGCCGCCGTACCGGAGCTTCAGCTCGTCCTCGATCTCGCGGGCGTAGGCGGTGAAGTCGTCGGGCCAGTCCGGGACGCGCCCGCCGAACCCGTAGACGAGGGGGTGGTCGGGGAGCGTCAGGTCGGCCTCGACGACGGAGCGGGAGACGGCGGGGCCGTCGTCGCCACCGCCGCCGGGATCGGCCTCCACCACCTCCTCGCGGACGCCCGACTCGTCGGCGACGACCATCGTCGTGATCGGGCCGTAGAGGACGTAGCCGGCGGCGACGAGGTCGCGACCGGTCGCGGGCAGCGGGGCGTCGTAGACCCCGACGACGGTGCCCATCGCGTTGTTCGACCGGAGGTTCGAGGAGCCGTCGAGGGGGTCGATCGCGACCGCGTAGGGACCGCCGTCGCCGTCGCTCCCGACCGCGCCGCCGGCGTCGACGGCGGCCTCGCGCTCCTCGCTGACGAACGAGCCGACGCCGTCGATCGCGGTGATCGCCTCGCCGAGCAGCTCGTCGGCGTAGAGGTCGCCGGCCAGCACCGACTCGCCCGAGGGGTTGTCCGTCCCGCTCTCGACGCGGCGGCCGGGGAGCGCGGCGCGGATCTCGGGGGCGGTCGCGGCGACCGCGTCGAAGACGGCCTCGACGGTCGAGTCGGCGGGATCGGCGCCGCCGGGGTCGGCGTCGTCGTCGGCGCGGTCGTCGCCGGGGTCGGGATCGCTCATCAGTCGGCGCTCTCGGCGGCCGCGAGCGCCTCGACCGGGGACTCCTCGTCGAAGATCACGGCCTCCAAGGCGTCGAGGATGCGCTCGGGCTCGTCGCGCTGGAAGACGTTCCGGCCGACCGCGATCCCGGTCGCGCCCGCGTCGATGGCGTTCGAGACGTTCCGGAGGAACTCCTCGTCGTCGCGCATCGTTCCGCCGGACATCACGACGTTGGCGGGGCCGGCCATCTCGACGGCGTGGCCCATCGCCTCGGCGGAGCCGGGGTACTTCACCTTCACCACGTCGGCGCCGAGCTCCAGGCCGAGCCGCGCGCCGTACGAGATCACGTCCGGGCTCCCGTCGTTGCGGAGCCCCTGACCGCGCGGGTACGACCACATGACGACGCCCATGTCGTGGGCGCGGGCGCCCTCCTGGGCCCGGCGGAACTCCTCGGCCATCTCGACCTCGTGGTTCGAGCCGCCGTAGACGGTGAACCCGATCGCGTCGGCGCCGAGCTCGGCCGCGTACTCCGGCGTGCAGTTGACCGCGCTGTCCGGCTCGCCCATCCAGAGGTTCGAGGTCCCGTTGAGCTTCAACAGGAGGTTCACCTCGTCCTCGTAGTCCGGGTAGTACGCCTCGGCGAGCCCCTTCTGGACGGCCAGCGAGGTGACCGCCTCGTGGGTGGCGAGCTCGAAGATCCGCTCGGGGTCGGCCGTGTCCGGGTTCGGCTCGAAGTCGACCGGTCCGTGCTCGATCCCGTGGTCGTACGCCAGGATCAGCGATTTGCCGTCGCGGGAGATGTCGTCGGCGGCGTGAGGAAGCATCAGTACGTACTCCCGTTACATCGATAAAAAACGCTATGGTCGTTTCGGCGGACGTAAAGAAACGAATTCGGCGGGCTCGGCCCGCTTCGCTCGCGTTCAAAAGGGAGGTTCGCGTGGTTCATACTTACTACTCAGATAGTTAATTATCTCTCGTCCGAAACGATCCCCGCCGGAGCGGGTCGCGGTGGAGAAGGAGGTCGCGGTGGAGAAGGAGGTCGCGGTCGGGCAGGGGATCGCAACCGATTCGAGAGTCGCAACCGGTCGAGGAGCCGGAACCGACCGGAGGGATCGCGCCGACGGAGCCGCAATACTTACCAGCCGCGGCGGGGCAGCGATTCGCATGCGGGAGCTATCCGACATCGACGTCGTCGGCGTGGTAGGGGCCGGCACGATGGGCAACGGGATCGCGCAGGTCGCCGCGACCGCCGGCTACGAGGTCGTGATGCGCGACATCGAACGGGAGTACGTCGAGCGCGGCCTCGGAAGTATCGACGACAGCCTCGACCGGTTGGCGTCGAAGGGCGCCCTCGACGAGGACCCCGGTGCGATCCGCGACCGGATCGCGGGCACCACGGACCTCGACGACCTCGCGACCGCCGACCTCGTCGTCGAGGCGGCGGTCGAGGAGATGGACGTGAAACGGGACGTCTTCGCCGACCTCGACGACGTGACCGACGACGACGTCGTCCTCGCGACGAACACCTCGACGCTGTCGATCACGACCATCGCGAGCGCCACGGACCGCGCGAGCGACGTGATCGGCCTCCACTTCATGAACCCGGTTCCGGTCATGGACGGCGTGGAGGTCGTCGTCGGGGAGCGCACCGCGGACCCGGTCGTCGAGTTCGCGCACGCCTTCGCCGCGGACCTCGGCAAGGAGACGTGGGAGGCCGACGACAAGCCCGGCTTCGTCACGAACCGGATCCTGATGCCGTGGATCAACGAGGGCGTCCGCGCCTTCGACGAGGGCGTCGCCGACAAGGCCGACATCGACCGCGGAATGAAGCTCGGGACGAACGTCCCGATGGGGCCCTTAGAGCTCGCCGACCACATCGGCCTCGACGTGGTCCTCGACGCCAGCGAGACGCTCCACGCGGAGCTCGGCGACCGCTACAAGCCGGCGTACCTCGTCAAGCGCAAGGTGGAGGCCGGCGACCTCGGCAAGAAGACGGGGCGCGGGTTCTACGAGTACGGCGAGTAGGGGAAGACGAGGGAGACGAGAGAGGCGGCCGGGGCGCGCCCGACTCAGGCGCCCTTCGCGTCCCGGTCGTCGTCCGCGGTCCACCGGCGCGCGCCGGGGAGGAGCCCGACCAGTTTCGTCACGTAGCCGAACCGGAACAGCCCCAGCTGCGAGAGCGCGCCGAGGGCGAACACGGCGACGAAGGCCGGCGCGCTGACGTCGAACAGGAGCGGCTCGACCGACGGCCCGGCGGCGGCCGCGTCGAGCGTCGCGGGGGTGATCGACCGCGACGCGAACGCCGCGCCGATGAACGCGGTCGAGACGACGAGCGTCGTCCGGCTCAGGACGAACCCGAGCAGCGCGCCGACCGCGACGCCCGCGAGCGTCGCGCCGACCAGCAGGAGCGTCCCCTCGATCCCGGCCGCGTCGGCCGCGTACAGCGGGCCGACCGCGAACCGACCGGCGAAGCCGCCGACCAGCCCGCCGATGGCGACGACGGCGAACGAGAGCCCGGCGTACGCGAGGAAGCCGCCGACGGCGGCGCCGACCGCGACCGCGACGCTCGTCAGGACCAGCCCGTCGACCGCGAGCAGCCCGACGAGGCCCGGCGCGGCGAGGTAGCCCGCGCCGCCCCCGACGAGCAGCCCGGTCAGCGTGACGGCGTAGACGGAGACCGCGGCGCCGACGAACGCGAGGAGCAGCCCCGCGAGGACGAGTCCGGCGTTGACTGGGGTGAGCATACGCCCGGCTTTTCGCCGGCGACGGTTAAAAGCCGCCGGACCGGGCGGTCGCGGCGGTCCCGCCGCTGAGGGGACCGGTCGGTCCCGTCGACCTCACCGCGCCCGCCGCCCCGCCTGCCGGTCGACGTGACGGGTGTAACCGCCGACGGCGAGGCCGAAGCCGACGACGAGCAGCAGGAAGCCGAGCAGCCGGCTCGTCCCGATCGTCTGGGTCGCGAGGAGCAGGCCGAAGGCGAACGCGAAGACGCCGGCGACGGCCACCGCGACGTCGACGAGCGGCGACGGCTGGACGGTCTCGCAGTGGGGACAGACCCGGGCGTCGCTCGGGATCGGCTCGCGGCAGTCGACGCAGCGAACGCGGTCGTTCGGCACGTGGACGGGGTTGGCGGGTCACGAACTTATAAGCGATCGACCGCTACTCCGGTGTCGCTCTCCGAGCACTCCGCTGATCGTTTATAAATAAATCTCGCCCGATCGACGGTAGACGCCTCCGAAGTCCCGGCCGCTCGACTGTGCGTGACTGGCTGCGGATCGACGGTAGACTCCCACAAAGCCCCAGTCGCGAGACGGGCGCACGCTCGCTGTGCTCCTCAGTCGCTCGTTTCACTCGCTCCTTGCGGTGCTTACGTCGCCTGCGCCCGCCTCGCGACTGCCCCTTCGAGTCCCGCCCCGCACAGCACCGCAACCGCGCCTCACGCCTCCCCAGCCTCGGCGGACGGGTCAGCGCGGGCGATGCCGCGCTGACCCGCCGCCTCCCTCGCGGTCGCCGCGCCGCCCCCGGGGGGGGCCGCGCGGGGGCGCGCCACGGGGATCAGTCGCAGTCGGGACACGGATCGGTTGCGGTCGGGACACGGATTTCGTAGATAGCGGCGGTCGGTCGCCCTCAGTCCGCCGCGACCGCGCCGGCGTCGTCGCTCGCGCCGAGCGTCTCCTCGACCTGCGTCACGACCGCCGCGAACGCGACGACCGCGAGCGCCGCGCCGACCGCGAAGGGGACGACGAAGCCGAAGCCGACGAGCCAGCCGGACGCGAGGGGACCGAGCGCGATGCCGAAGCCGAATCCCATCGTGAGGACGGAGAGGGTCGTCCCGGACTCGCCCTCCCGCGCGAGGTCGCCGGCGATCGCGAGCGACGGCGCGAAGACGAACGCGACGGCGACGCCCTGTCCCAGCCGGACGAGCGTCATCACGATCGGGTCCGTGACGATCCCCTGCAGCAGCGTCGTCGGGACGAGGAGGACGAAGCCGGCGAGCAGGAACGGCCGGCGCCCGATCCGGTCGCTGGCCTGGCCGACCGGCACCTGCAGGAGGACGTTCGCGACGGTGACCGCGCCGAACTGGACTCCGAACCACACCGGCGCCTGGTCGAGCCGGACGTTCACCTGGTTCTGGAGCGTCGCGAACAGCGCGATACACATCCCCATCGCCACCGTCGCCAGCCCGAGCGCGAACACGGGGTCGAGCAGGCGGTCGCCCTCGCCCCGCACGCGGATCGAGAGGTCGTCGCTCGCCTCGCTGGACTCGGCCGCGTCGCGGACCAGGAGGAAGACGAGGGCGAAGCTGAGGTACGCCCCGCCGCAGGCGGCGGCGAAGGCGGCGTCGAAGCCGTCGATCACGGGGAGTCCGACCGCCGTGAGGTCGTACGGGCCCGCCTCGACGACGGCGCCGGCCAGCACCGGCCCGAAGCCGAAGCCGATCAGCCGGAAGGTGTTGTAGACGCCGAAGTTGCCGCCGCGGTCGGCGTCGGCCGCCGCGTACTCGTTGACCAGCGCGACCGTCGCGGGGATGATCAGGGACGCGCCGAACCCCTGTATCGCCCGCAGGACGACCAGCTGCCAGTAGACGGTCGCGACGGTGTACAGCCCGCTCGCGGTCCCCAAGAGGAGGATGCCGATCAGCACGAAGGGTCGCCGGACGCCCATCCGGTCGGAGAGCCGTCCGGTGACCGGCTGCGAGAGGCTGTTGAGGAAGCCGAACAGCGAGAGGACGATCCCGATGAGCAGCGGCTCGGTCACGGTGACCGACGCCGCGCCGACGCCGACCTCCGTCCCGAGGAGCGCGCTGACGTCGATCAGGTCGCTCGCGACGTACAGCGGCAGCACGACGATGAGGAAGGAGTTGCCGGCGGCCCCGACCATCCGGGCGAGCGCGAGCACGATGACCCGTCGGTCGGTGTCGGCGATACCGGAGAGCGTCCCCATTTTCTTCCGCTTCGGTCGGGATTACAAAGGCGTTTGCGAACGGCGGGAGTCGTTCCGGTTCCGGGCGGTCCGGTCCGACTCGCGGAGGGTCGAGGCGAGGAGGCCGTCGACTCCTACGCCTCCGCCAGCGGCGGGCGACGGCGCTCGATCCCGCGGATCTCGAACCTCGCGCCGCCCTCGGCCGACTCGGTCGCCGAGACGGTCCAGCCGTGGGCGGTGGCGATCTCCTGGACGATCGCCAGCCCGAAGCCGGTGTTCCCCTCGACGCCGCTCTGGCCGGGCTCGAAGAGGTCGTCGGCGACCCCCTCCGGGATCCCCGGCCCGTCATCGGCGACGTAGAAGCCGCCGTCGAGGTCGCCGACGCGGACCGTCACGTCCGGGCCGCCGTGCTCCACGGCGTTCCGGATGAGGTTCTCGAAGAGGTTCCGGAGCCGGTCGGGGTCGGCTAGCGCCTCGCGGTCGGTCTCGACCGCCAGCTCGGCCGCGCCGGTGTCGACTGTCTCCCAGCTGTCCGCGGCGACCGCCGCGAGGTCGACCGACTCGGGGTCGCCGACGGTGTCGCCCTCGCGGGCGAGGGTGAGCGTGTGCTCGACGATCGACTCGATCCGGTCGAGGGCGGCGGCGGCGGCGTCGAGGTGCTCGTCGGCCTCGTCCGTCGTCATCTGCGCCAGGTCGACGCGGCCCTGCGCGACGTTGAGCGGGTTCCGGAGGTCGTGCGAGACGATGCCGGCGAAGGAGTCGAGCCGCTCGTTCTGGCGTTCGAGCGCCGCCTCGCGCTCCTTGAACCCCGTGATGTCCTCCTGGAAGCCGACCCACTCGGTGACCCGCCCGTCCGCGTCACGGATGGGGGCGATGCTGACCCGGTTCCAGAACTCGGTGCCGTCCTTCCGGTAGTTCAGCAGCTCGACGCTCGTCGGCTCCTCGGCCTCGACCGCTCGGCGGAGCTCGGAGACGGGCTCCTCGTCGGTGTCGGGCCCCTGCAGGAACCGGCAGTTCACGCCGATCGACTCCTCGCGATCGTAGCCGGTCATCTCGACGAACCGGTCGTTGACGTACACCATCGGGTTGTCCGGCAGGTCGGGGTCCGTGATGGTGATGCCGACGGGCGCCTCGTCGAGCGCGCGGGTCTTCGTCTCCAGCTCCTCGCGCCGCTCCACCTCGTCCGAGACGTCGCGCAGGATACCGACGCTCCCCTCGAAGCACTCCCCGTCGTACGGCAGCGCCGCCATGTGGTCCCGGCAGGGGACCGGCTCGCCCTCCCTCGGGACGATGTCGACCGGGAAGTGCTGGACGTCGGGGCCGTCGTCGGAGAGGATGGTGCCGAGCCGGTCCTCCGCCTCCTCGACGGCCTCGTCGTCCTTGATGAAGCCCGGCGGACTGCCGATTATCTCCTCGCGGTCGTAGCCGGTCAGCTCCGCGAACGGCTCGTTGACGAACCGGAAGACGCCGGTCTCGTCGACGACGTAGACCGGGTAGCCGAGCGCCTCGATGACGGTGGAGTAGCGGTCCGCGATCTCCCGGGTGCGGTGCTCGTCGACCGCCTGGTGAACCCGGTTCGCGAGCCGGCGGAGCTGCTCCGGGCCGCCCTTCTGGAAGTAGCCGGTGACGCCGGCGTTGAGCGCCTGGCTCGCGATCTCCTCGCTCCCCTTCCCGGTGTACAGCACGAAGGGGATCGAGCGGTCGGTCTCGCGGAGCCGCTCGAAGAACGCCAGCCCGTCCATGCCGGGCATGTCGTAGTCGCTGACGATGCAGTCGAACCGACCGCCGTCGAGCTCGTCCAGCGCGTCCGAGGGCGACGTGACGCTCGTCACCGCGACAGACTCCAGTTCGCGTTCCAGGTACGCCTCCGTCAGGTCGAGCACGGAGGGGTCGTCGTCGACGTGTAACACGTCGATCCGTTCGGGCATGGCACCCGGTACGGGGCGGCCCGTTAAACGAATACCGCCCCGGGTATCAGTTCTGAGGATCGAACCGGCGGAGGGCGCGGGGCGGGGCCGGACGGCGGGACGCCGAACGACGAGACGCCGACCCCCGGTTCCACTACCGCCGCGCGTGGCTGATTCTTAAGGCGACGGGGCGCGGAGCCTCGGGCGATGGCGGGCGGCACGCTCCCCGGGACGGCGACCGACGAGGCGGACGGGAGCGACCGCGTCGTGTTCCACGTCGACATGGACTGTTTTTACGCCTCCTGCGAGCGCTTGCGGCGCCCCGAGCTCGCGGGCGAGCCCGTGGTCGTCGGCATGGGGTACGAGGAGGGCGAGACGATCGGCGCGGTCGCGACCGCGAGCTACGAGGCCCGCGCGTTCGGCGTCGAGAGCGCGATGCCGATCTCGGAGGCGCTCGACCTGCTCCCCCGCCGCGCCGACGCCGACCCCGACGACCCGGACGCGCCGGACCCCGAGGCGGCCGGCCGGTACCTCCCCGTCGACCTCGACTTCTACAAGGCGGTCGCGGGCGACGTGAAGGCCGTCCTCCGCGACTGCGCCGACACGCTCCGCGAGGTGAGCGTCGACGAGGCGTACCTCGACGTCACCGACCGGACCGCGTGGGACGTCGCCGGGGGGAGCGCGGCGGCGGGGGAGAGCGACGGCGGCGGTCCTCCGCCGAGCGCCGCGGCCGGCCCCGCCGAGGCGCGGACCCTCGCGGAGGGGTACGCCCGGCACGTCAAGGAGCGCATCGAGCGCGAGGCCGGGGTGCCGGCGAGCGTCGGCGTGGCGCCGAACATGTCGACCGCGAAGGTCGCCAGCGACGCCGACAAGCCGGACGGGCTCGTGGTCGTGCCGCCGGGCGCGGTCGAGTCGTTCCTCGCGCCGCTCCCGACCGCCGAGATCCACGGCGTCGGCCCCGTGACGGAGCGGACGCTCGCCGAGATGGGGATCGAGACCGCCGCCGACCTCGCGGCCGCCGACCCCGACCGCCTCGCCGACGAGCTGGGCGAGCGCGGCCCGGAACTGCACCGGCGCGCCCGCGGCGACGACGACCGGGAGGTCACCCCGACCGGGCTCCCCAAGAGCCTCTCGCGGGAGTCGTCGCTGTCGCCGACGGCGGACGAGGGGACGAAGCGAGAGACCGTGGCGGCGCTCGCGGCCGACGTGGCCCGGCGGACCCGCGAGCGCGGGTGCCTCTACCGCACCATCGGGATCAAGGCGGTCCAGCCGCCCTACGACGTCAACACCCGGGCGCGGAGCCTCCCCGGGCCGGTCGACGACCCCGACCTCGTGGAGTCGGTCGCGTTCGACCTCCTCGACGAGTTCGCCGACGACCGCGTCCGCAAGCTCGGCGTGCGCGTCTCCAACCTCGACTTCGCCGAGAGCGACCAGTCGACCCTCGGAGGGTTCGACGCGGGCGAGGGGACGGGGGGCGGAGGCGGGACCGCGAGCGACCGCGGCCGCGAGGGCCGGACGCGCTCGGTCGCCACCGACGGCGACGGCGGCAAGCTCACCGACTGGGTCGGCGGTGAGCCGAGCGCCGGGGACCGGGGCGAGACGGACGAGTCGCGGGACCGGCGGGCGAGCGAGCGCGGTGAGGGCCAGGCGTCGCTCGGGGAGTGGGGGTGAGGCTCGGCCGCGGGGCCGCCGACGAGGACCGTCGGCGACGCCGCGAGCGAGAGCGGTAGCGACGCCGGGACCGGCGCGTGGATTTATCAGGCGACCGCGACGATCCGGGAACGTGTCCCTCGCTCGCCGCGTCCTCCTCGGCTCGAATCGGAACGGCTCGCCGCGTCGGAACCGGCTCCTCGCCCCGCCGCTGTTGTTCCTCGCCTCCTTCGCCGCCTACGCGCTCGGGGTCTTCGAGGTCTCCGGCGGGGTCGTGTTCCTCGCGGGACAGGCGGCGCTCCTCGGCGCCGTCGCGGCCGTAGCCCTCGCCTATCGACGGGCCGGGCTGGCGCTCGCGTGGGCGGCCGTCTACGGCGCGCTCCTCGGGTACAGCGCCGACCACTACCTGCTCGGGCTCTCCGGGCGCCCGGCCGGGGAGCGAGTCGCCGCGCTGCTGTCGGTCGACGGCCTCGTCTTCGTCGGCGTCGAGGCCCTGGTCTTGGGCACGCTCGCGTGGGTCGCCGGCGCGGTCGCGGTCCGCGCGGTCGAGGCGTTCCGGGCTCGAAGCGGATCGGATCCGACCGAGTGAGGGGATTTAGGTGCCCGAGCGCCGACCCGGACGCATGGACGATCTGGCGTGGGAGACGCTCGGCACCGAGATCGACTACCGCTGTCCCGGCTTCGACGTGCGTCGCGACGAAGTGCGGTTCCCGGGCGGCGAGACCGACGGCTTCCACTACGTCGACGAGCCGCCGGCGGTCGTGGTGCTCCCGTTGACCCCCGACGGCGACGTCGTCGTCATCGACGAGTGGCGGCAGGCGGTCGGCCGGGTCAACCGCGGGCTCCCGGCCGGGACGGTCGAGCCGGAGGACGCCGCCGACCTCGAACGGGCCGCGGCCCGCGAGCTCGCCGAGGAGACGGGGTACGAGGCCGACGCCTTCGAGCGCCTGACGACCGTCGAGCCGACGAACGGGATGGCGGACGCGGTCCACCACCACTTCCTCGCGACGGGCTGCGAACCGACGGCCGAGCGCGACCTCGACCACAACGAGTCGATCGCGGTCGAGACGGTCCCGTACGACGACCTGCTGTCGGCCGTCGTCGACGAGGGGCTGCGCGACGGGCGGGCCGTGACCGCCGTGCTCTGGTACGAGCTGCTGCACCGGTGAGGCGGGAGTGGGGCCGGCGACGACCGCACCCGGGGCCCCGGCACGAACAGCCCTATTATGCGTGGGCCCGTACGCCGGGTAATGGCTGACCCCTCCAGCGACGACGGGAATCGACGGGAGCCGGGGGCTTCCGGCGGCGAACCGAGCGCTCCCGACGGCGGCGAGCCGGCGGACGGCTCGACCGCGCCCGGCGACGGGCCGGCGACCGCCGACGACGCCGTCGCCTCGACCGCGCCGGAGGGCCCGGGCGGTCGCGCCGTCGCGGTCGCGATCGGGACGGCCCTGCTCCTGGGGGTCCTCGGTCCCGCGATCGCCCTCGCCAGCGGGGGCGTGGTGCTCGGGATCAACACCGTGACCGGCGGGCTCCCGCTCGCCGCGAGCCTCGCGCTCACGCTGGTGTTGGGCCAGTACGTCGCGTTCGGCGGGCTGGCGCTCGGCTACCTCGCGTGGCGGGGGCTCGACCGCGCCGGGATCGTCGCGTACCTCGGGGTGCGGCGGCCGAGCCTGAAGGAGATCGGCCTCGTGATCGGGAGCTGGGCGCTCATCCTGGTCGCGATCACGGCCGTCTCGGCCGTGATCCAGCAGCTCGGCACCGAGACCGCGTCCAATCAGAGCGCGGAGCTGGCGATGCAGAACCCCGCGATCATTCCCCTCCTCGTCGCGGCGTCGTTCCTCGTGATCGGGCCCTCCGAGGAGATCCTGTACCGCGGCGTCGTGCAGGGGCGGCTCCGGGAGACGCTGTCGCCGGCGCCCGCGATCCTCATCGCCTCCGCGATCTTCGCGGCGGTCCACGTGATGGCGCTGACGGGCGGGATCTCCGGGCGACTCACCACAATCGCCATCCTCTTCTTCCCGAGCATCGTCTTCGGCGCGGTGTACGAGTACACCGGGAACCTCGTCGTTCCGGCGCTGCTCCACGGCCTCCACAACGCCGTCATCTTCACGATCCTGTACATCACCATCGCTTACAGCGACGAGCTCCGAGCAGCGGCCGGCGGCAGCGCGGCGCTGCTACCGGTTTGATTCGTCAGGCAGCGAATCGAGGGTTCCTTCGACGGCGACGGGATGTTGTAAGCGACTGAGGCGGCGGCGCGTGCCTCCGAGCACCCGCAGGGTGTGAGGAGCACGCGCGAGGGAAGTCGGTGGTCCGGAGCGAAGCGGAGGACCACCGACGAGGTTGGGGAGGCGTGAGGCTGCGGTCGCGGTGCTGTGCGGGGCGGGGCTCAAAGGGGCAGCCGGGAGGCGGGCGCAGGCGACGTAAGCACCGCAACGAGGAAGCGAACAAAGTGAGCGACCGAGTGAGGAGCGCAGCGAGCGTGCGCCCGTCTCCCGGCTGGGGCTTTGGAGGTGTTTACCGGGGATCCGGTGACACCCACGTGTAACCGAGCGGCTGGGGCTTTGGGGGTGTCCACCAAGACCGAACAAGCAATGAGTTATAACCAAACGAGCGAAACACCATCAGCTATCGAGTAGCGGTGGACTGAGGGGAGTAAGCCCCCTTCGGTTCGTCCCGACATTCGGCTGAGCGTCCGCGCCGTGGCCGGACTACCTTGTGGCGCGGACTTGCACCGGCGAGGATTCGCCGTTCCATCCGTTCCCGCCCGTCGATCCTCCTCGGGTTAACTCCCTTCCCTCGCGGGTCGGTTCGCTCGTTCGCGGGTGACCCCGCGAACGCCGCCGGTCGCCGAGCCGACCGAACGCGATTCACAGGTCGGGGCGGGGGGTGTCGTTGCTGTTCCAGAGCCAGCCGTCTCCGACTCCGGGCGTGTGCCCGGTCGCCCGTCCGGCCGGTGGGGGGACTTTCCTCATGCCGGAGGCACGGGAGTCGGGCTCCCTCTGTCCGGCCCGACGTTCGCCGGGGGCGCGAATAAGCGATTCGGTCGGGGGTCGGCCGAGCCCGATTGGCGGGCGAGACGGGGACGGTCGGAGCCGAGACGGGAACGATCGGAGCCGAAACGATGGCGATCGGGACCGAGACGGGGACGCTCGGCGGTGACGCCGTGCTATCGATTCGCAAGGGAAGCGTTCAAGTCGTCAGCAACGTAATGGTCCTTTATGTCCGAGGCCCAGACCGTTCAGCTGTCGTACGACGACGGTGCACGAGCGGTCGAACTCGCGCGGGAGGCGGTCGAGTCGTTCGTCCGACACGGACAACGCGAACAACCCGGCAGCATGCGCGAGGCGTTCTACGCCCGCACCGGGGCGTTCGTTCGACTGGAGTCCACCAGGGGCCGAGGCCGGCTCCGCGGCTGCGCCGGCGCGTGGGAGACCTCCGACCAGCTCGGCCACGCGATCGTCGAGGCCGCGATCAAGGCCGCCTCCGACGACTCCTGCGGCTCGGAGGTCGAGCCGCAGGAGCTCGACAACCTCACCGTCTCCGTGTTCGTCGTCTCGAACACGGTGCTCACCAACGACCCCCTCGCCGACCTGGAGATCGGCACCCACGGCGTCGCCGTCGACGGCGGCAACTCGCACGGCTGGCTCTACCCGACCGTGCCCGTCGAGAACGGCTGGTCCGGCGCCGAGTTCCTCTCGCGCGCCTGCCGGAAGGCGAAGCTGGCCCCGGACGCTTGGCAGGACGAGGAGACGATGGTGACGCTCATCGAGGGCCAGGTGTTCCGAGAGCGCGCCGACGGCGGCGCCGTCGAGGAGCTGTAACCGGCCGGAACCGCGGCCGATCCGCGCACTTCTTCGCCCCCTATCCGTCCGTTCCGTACCCGACCGCCTCCGCGTCCGCGAGCGCGCGCTTTGTCGCGCCCGCGAGGTCGGCGATGTCGTCGGCGACGACCTCGCCGTCGCGGATCGCCGGCTCCATGAGCGACTCCGCGTCCTCGGGGCCCGAGCGGTCGGCGAGCCCGACCGCGTGTGCGCCGTCGGCGGTGCGGTAGACGGCCTTCGCGCCCGAGAGCTTGCCGCGCTTCGCGGCCGGCTCGCCGTCGACGGCGACGACATCGAGCGCGAAGTCGACCGGGTCGGCGTTGGAGACGTACCCGCCCACGCCGAAGCCGTCGACGACGTCCCGAAGCTCCCGGAGGTCGGCGGGACCGAGCCCGCCGGAGACGTACACGTCGACGTCGGCGTGGCCGCGGGCGTCGAGCTCCCACTGGACTTCGCGAACGATGTGTCTGAAGTCGCCGCGGCGCGAGCCGGTGGTGTCGAGCCGGACGCCGTCCAGCCGGTCGCCGAGCGCGTCGACCGCCCGGAGCGTCTCGTCGACCTCGTCGGAGTAGGTGTCACAGAGCGCGATCCGGGGCACCGACTCGTCGACGGCCTCGTCGAAGGCGCGCCACGCGGCCTCCTGTGCGCCGCGGCCGAAGCAGATGGAGAGCGCGTGGGGCATCGTCCCCGACGCCTCCCGGCCGATGAGGTCACCGGCGGCGACGTGCGAGAACCCGTCGAACCCCGCGACGAGCGCCGACCGCTCGACCGCCGCCGTCATCGAGGGGTGGACGTGGCGCGCGCCGAAGGAGAGCACCGACGACTCCGGCGCCGCGACCCGGCAGTCGAGCGCGGCGGTCGCCATCCCCGAGGCGTGCGAGAGGAAGCCGAGGAGGGCGGTCTCCAGCCGCGCGAACGCGAGGTACGGCCCCTCGATCCGCATCACCGGGCCGCCGTCGAACAGCCGGCCCTCGGGGACCGCGTCGACGTCGACGTCGCGCCCCTCCAACAGCGCGAGCGCGTCCTTCAGCCCGGCGAACAGCTCGAAGTCGCCGTCGGGGAACTGGTCGGCGGTCACCTCGGCGACGACCCGCGGGTTCCGGCCGGCGCCCTCCAGCGCGGCCTCGGTCCGCTCGAAGTAGGCGTCCGTCGCCCGACCGTCGCGGATCGCGGCCGCGTCGACGATGTCGAACTCGGTCATGTCACGGAACAGGCCCGCGCGAGAGAAAAGCGGTCCGGGTCCGACGCCGACGCTCCACCGACCTCCGGCCCGCCGGCGCCGGTCAGTCTCGGGTCCGGCGCGCGAGCAGCGACACCGCCGCCAGCAGTCCGAGGAGGGCGGCGACGACCCCGAACCCGGGGGCCGCGTCTCCGGTCGAGGCGTCCGGTCCCGACGAGCCGTCGGCGTCGTCGCCGTCGATCCCCTCGTCGGTCCCGTCGTCACCGTCCGAACCGCCCTCGTCGCCCGCGCCGCCGTCGCCGGTGTCATCGGTCCCGTCGCCGTCGGTCGCGGGCGGCGCGAGGTCCGCGTCGGGACGCACTTCAAGGACGCCGTCGGGCGTCGGGGCGTGCGCGATCGTCACGCGAGTCCCGTCGCGCACGACGCCGTAGGCGCCGGGGAAGTCGCCGCCGTCGATCTCGTACACCCGGCCCGCCTCGTACTCGTCGCCGCCGTGAGCGGTGATCATCGTGACGTACGTCTCGCGGAAGTCGGCGGCGTCGCCGGGGGTCTGCCACTCCGTCACCCAGACGTAGCCGTCGCGGGCGTCGTCGCCGTCGCCGGCGCGGTACGGGTAGAGCTCGTCGCCCGCCCAGCCGTCGGTCGACTCGTGGGCGTAGTTGTAGTTCGCGCGGGTCCGGAGCTCCTCGTCCGGCCGCGTGTGGATCCGGACGTTCTCGCGGGGGCTCGCGTCCGGGTCGAGCACCGGGTACCCGTACTCGAAGCTCTGGTACCAGAACATCACGAACATCGACGCCTCGCCGGTCGTCTCAGCGCCGTCGACCCCCTGGTCGGGATACGTCTCCCACTCGCCGGTCGCGGCGTCCTCGAACGTCACGTTACGGGTCTCGTACTCTGGGTTCCGGTGGATCACCTCGGCGGTGCTCCCCGGCGGCTCGGTCATCGTCTCGTTGACGGCCTCCCACCCGCCCTCGTCGACCAGCTCCTCGACGTAGAGCGCGCCGTCCGAGTACGGCTGGAGCACGGTCTGGAGGATGCCGAAGTTGAAGTCGGCCGGCGACCCGCCGCCCCCGCCGCTCGGCGCGTCGAGGCAGGTCCAGTCGGCCGCGCAGCGGGCGGCGTACAGCTCCTCGACGTGAACGGCCTCGCCCTCGACGATCCCGTCGACCGCGAGGTCGCCGTCCTGCGTGGCGCCGGCGTATCGGGGCCGCGTGAGGTCGTGGTACTGGTCCTGCATCCCGTGGACGAGCTCGTGCGCCAGCGTCGAGGGGTCGATCCGGGCCTCCTCGCCCTCGGGGACGACGAGGACGATCCGGTCCTGCGCCGGCGAGTAGAAGCCGGAGACGGCGCCGCCGAACACCGCGTCGATCTCGTCGTTCGCGTTCTCGTCCTCGCCGACGACGAACAGCGCCTCCCACACCTGGTCGTTCCAGCGCCGGAACGCCTCGTCGGTCGAGCCGTTCCCGCCGCTCGCGGTGTCGTTGGCGTACTCGCTCCGGGTGACGGTCGCGACCGGCACGTCCTCCCGGAACGGCCGCTCGCGGAGGTGCTCGACGCGCGCCATCGTCAGGTGCGTCAGCGCCTCCAGCTCGGACTCGTTGAGCCCGTCGCTCTGGTTGAAGGAGAGCTCCTCCTCGTAGTGGGTCCCGTTCCAGCAGCCGACGAGGTCGGCGCCGTCGCCGGCCTCGCACTCGGCCGCGGTCGCGCTGGCCGGCGCGGCGCCCCCGGCGGCCGCCGAGTTGACCGCGACGCTTTCGGCGACCGGACCGGCGGCGACCGGGCCGGCGGCGGCGACCCCGCCGACGCCGAGCGAGAGGAGGGCGATCGCGGCGGCGACGACCGAGAGGGTGAGAACCCGTCGCATAGGGGCGATTACGACCGACCGGATAAGTAGTTTGTCGGTGCGGCGGCTCCGGGGGCGCCGTCGGTGCGGCGGTCGGCCCGGGGACGGTCCGCGGTGGCGGCCCGGACGCACCCGGCGGTCGGCCCGGACGCACCCGGCGGTCGGCCCGGACGCGCCCGACGGTCGCCCCCGCTCCGGCTTCGGATTTTTGGGTCGCGACGCCCAACCGTCGCCCATGCCGTACGATCCGACCGAAACCGCGGTGATCGTCGTCGACATGCAGAACGGGTTCTGTCACCCGGACGGGAGCCTCTACGCCGAGCCGAGCGAGGCGGCGATCGGGCCGGTGACGGCGCTGGTCGAACGGGCGCGCGAGGCCGGCGCGAGCGTCGTCTACACCCGCGACGTCCACCCGCCGGAGCAGTTCGACGACGCGCACTACTACGACGAGTTCGACCGCTGGGGCGAGCACGTCGTCGAGGGGTCGTGGGACGCCGAGCTCGTCGAGGGGCTCGACGTGGGCGAGGCCGACCACGTCGTCGAGAAGCACACCTACGACGCCTTCTACAACACCGATCTGGAGGGACACCTCGACGCGCACGGGATCTCTGACCTGCTGATCTGCGGGACGCTCGCGAACGTCTGCGTCCTCCACACCGCCGGCAGCGCGGGGCTCCGCGACTACCGGCCCGTCGTCGTCGAGGACGCGCTGGGGTACATCACCGAGGACCACCGCGAGTACGCCGTCGACCACGCGGACTGGCTGTTCGGCGAGACGACGGCCCTCGGGGACGTCGAGTTCGCGGAGGCGTGAATCGGCCGGCGCGTCGTTATCAGCCGCGCAAATCGGCGTGTAACCCTTTTGAACCCCGGCGGGAACGGTCGGGTATGGAACTCTCTCGACGCGGGATGCTCGCGGGCGTCGGCGCCGCCTGCGCGGTCGGCGCCGTCGGGTTCGCCGGGGCGACGGCGGTGTCGGACGGCGGGGCCGCGAGCGACGCCGGCGCGGGCGGCGGCGGACCGATCGACGGCGACCCGGTGGGCGGGGGTTCGGCCGGGGCGGGCGAGAGCGGCGGCTCGGCCGGCGCGGTCGACGCCGACCCGGACGCCCCGTTCGAGGCGCGGCTCCTCCGCGACGGGGAGGTCGACCGGCGGCTGTTCGGCGCGGCCGACCTCGACGAGGTGGAGGGCGTCTTCGACGGCGACGGCGAGTACCTCGTGTACGTCGCGCTCGACGGCGACGGGGTCGACGCCTTCCAGGAGCGGCTGGCGGCGTCGGGCGCGGTCGGCGAGCCGGAGCGGTTCGTCGCGTCGATGACGCTCGACGGGACCGAGGTCCGGCGGGTCGAGCTGGACGAGCCGACGGTGAGCGCGCTGACCGACGACGGGTGGGGCGGGGTGCTGACGCTCCCGTTCGGCGAGGAGCGCGTCGCGGAGTCGGTGTACGAGTCGCTGGCGGCGACCTGACTCGTTAGGGACGACGGTGATGACCGGGGGGCGATCCGCGGCGCGGAGGGGGATCTGTTATGCCTCCGGCGTCGGTACGGGACGGTATGACCGAGGGCGACGGCGACGGGACCGCTTCGGAGGAGACGGCGGCCGGCCGGGGCGGCCGACCGTGCCCGCGCTGCGGGACGCCGATGTACCATCGACACTGCAAGTACGTCTGTCCGGCTCACGGCGTCGTCTACGACTGTAGCGACACCTTCTACTGAGCGCGGAGCGCCGCGGCGCCCCGGTTTTCGCTCGACCGGACCCCCTTCGCGTCTCTCGGATCGAGACGGAATCAACGGGCGTCGGGGTGAAAACAACAATGGATGTGCGAACTGTTATGTTCTTGGAGGTCGATTTTTCTGCCATGACCGGCGACCCGCTCTCGACCCTCTTCGCCGACCGCCAGGGGTCATCATGGTAGAGCACACCCAGGTTGCCCGGAGCAAGCGGATCCAGCGTCGCACGGGGAAGACGTTCCACGTCGCCACGCGGCTGCTGCCGGAGCGGATCCGCCACGCCACGTACGTGCTGTACGGCTTCTTCCGGATCGCCGACGAGGTCGTCGACGCGGAGGACACCGACCCCCCGGCCGAACAGCGCGCCGAGCTCGACCGGCTCCGGCGGGCCGCGCTCGGCGAGGAGGCGACGGACGACCCGGTGCTGGAGGCGTTCGCCGAGATCAAGGCCGAGCACGGGATCGCCGACGAGGACGTCCACTCGTTCGTCGACGCGATGGAGAGCGACATCGACACCGACCGCTACGAGACGTACGAGGAGCTGGAGGCGTACATGGACGGCTCCGCGGCCGCGGTCGGCCGGATGATGACGGCGATCATGGAGCTCGACGAGGAGACCGAGGCCGCGGCGCTCCCGCACGCCACCAAGCTCGGCGAGGCGTTCCAGATGACGAACTTCATCCGGGACGTCCGGGAGGACGTCGTGGAGCGCGACCGGATCTACCTCCCCTTGGAGACGCTCCGGCGGCACGACGTGACCGAGGAGCAGATCCTCGACCTCGAGTTCGACGCGAACGTCGCGGCCGCGATCCGCGAGGAGCTCGCCCGGACGGAGCGGCTCTACGAGGAGGGGGTCGCGGGGATCAAGTACCTCCCCGAGGACTGCCAGCTGGCGGTGCTGCTCGCGGCGGTGCTGTACGCTGACCACCACCGGCTCATTCGGAACCTGGGGTACGACACGGTGTCGACGACGCCGGAGCTCTCCTTTACCCGCAAGATCTCGCTGCTCGTCCGGACGCGCTGGAAGTGGCAGTGGAACAGGGACCCCGAGGCGGTGTTCTACGAGATGTGCCGCGGCTTCGACGGCGCCCGCGACCACCGGGAGCACGGGCCGCACGGCTCGGGCGTCGCGCAGTCGGACTGAGCGTGGGGGATCCGGGGCGCCGGGGACCGGGGCGTCGGGGGTCGGAATGAACCGGTCCCGCTTCGTCGGCCTCGCGCTGCTCGCCTTCGGACTCGTCTTTCTGTCGTTCGTCGTCCGCGGCACGACCCGCCTCCTCGCGCCGTACGAGCTGGCCGTGGCGCTGTCGGCGCCGATCCTCTTTGTCG
This sequence comes from Halorubrum rutilum, assembly GCF_024494565.1. The sequence continues at coordinate 122,301 of NZ_JANHDN010000001.1, read as the reverse complement.
CCGCGGGGCTGCTTGCGGTCCTCGTCGTCCTCGCGACGCTCGACGTGACGGGAGTTAGAGAGTTGGAGTGATCGACTTCTCCGCGCTGAACGCCTCCAACGCCCCGGCTGCTCGGCCGAACGCGACCGGCGACATCGAGATCAACCGCACGGCCCTAACCGCTCGACGATACGCTCCTGGCATCGAATCCGCGACGGACACCCCCAAAGCCCCAGCCGCGAGGACGACTTACGCTCGCTGCGCTCCTCAGTCGCTCGTTTCACTCGCTCCTCAGTCGCTCGTTTCACTCGCTCCTTGCGGTGCTTACGTCGCCTGAGTCGTCCTCGCGGCTGCCCCTTTGAGTCCCACCCCGCCCGCACAGCGACCGCACCTCACGCCTCCCCAGCCTCGGCGGACGGGTCAGCGCGGGCGATGCCGCGCAGAACCCCCCCCACCCCCGCGCGCTCCTCTTGGCCGCCGAGGGCGGCCACTCGGAGGCACGCGCCACCGCACCGGTTTATGACTGGTTGTCGTCGTCGCTCGCGGTTATTTAAATACCGCACAACAGAAGCCCAGTCGGTGACATCCGGGCGTCCGACCGAGGTGGGCGAAGTCGGAACGCCCTTTTGACCGCGGCTCGCAGGGGTCGTATGAACGTACGAACCGTTGCCGACCTCTCGCCGGCCGAGCGGCGCGCCCTCTTCGAGCGCGACGCCGGCGTCGACGCGGTCCGCGACGACGTGAGCGAGATCGTCGGCCGAGTGCGCGAGGAGGGCGACGTCGCCCTGCGGGAGTTCGCCGAGGAGTTCGACGGCGTGACGGTCGGCAACATCGACGTGACGGACGACGCCGAGCGCGCGCACGCCGAACTGGACGACGCGGACGACCCGGTCCTCGACGCGGTCCGCGAGGCCGCCGCCAACGTACGGGCGTTCCACGAGCGGCAGCGCCCCGAGGACTGGCGCGACGAGTTCGGCGGCCGGGAGCTGGGCCGCCGGTTCCGCCCGATCGACCGCGCGGGGGTGTACGTGCCCGGCGGCGCGGCGGCGTACCCCTCCAGCGCGCTGATGGGCGTCATCCCGGCGGTCGTCGCCGGCGTCGACCACGTCGCCGTCGCGACCCCGCCGGCCGAGGAGCTGAACCGGGTCACGCTCGCGGCGATCCACGAGGCCGGCGCCGACGCCGTCTATCAGGTCGGCGGCGCGCAGGCGATCGCCGCGCTCGCGTACGGCACCGAGACGGTGACGAACGCGCAGAAGGTGGTCGGCCCCGGCAACAAGTGGGTCACCGCCGCGAAGGCGGTCGTGCAGGGCGACGTCGAGATCGACTTCCTCGCGGGGCCGAGCGAGGTGCTCGTGCTCGCCGACGACACGGCCGACCCCGAGCTCGTCGCGGCCGACCTCGTCGCGCAGGCCGAGCACGACCCGAACGCCTCGGTCGTCGCGGTCACCGCCGACGCCGACCTCGCCGAGGCGGTCGCCGAGGCGGTCGACGCACAGGCCGCGGGGCGCGAGCGCGAGGAGACGATCCGCGCCGCCCTCGACAACGAGGCCTCGGGCGTGCTCCACGCGCGCTCGATGCCCGAGGCGGTGCTGTTCGCCGAGGAGTACGCCGCCGAGCACCTCTCGATCGTCGCCGACGACGACGAGGCCCTCCTCGACCGGATCTCGAACGCGGGCTCCGTCTTCCTCGGCCCGTACTCCCCCGTGGCCGCCGGCGACTACGCAACCGGCACGAACCACGTGCTGCCGACGAACGGCGGCGCGAAGCGCTACGGCGGGCTCTCAGTCGACACCTTCCTCCGGTCGTCGACGGTCCAGCGGCTCGACCGCGACGCGCTCGCCGACCTCTCGGAGACGGTCACGACGCTCGCGGAGGCCGAGGGGTTGGAGGCGCACGCCGAGAGCGTCCGGAAGCGGTTCGAGTGACTTACCGTCCCGCTGCCTCCCCGCACCCCGCCCCTGCCTGACCCGGAGCGGACGCTTGTCTCCGGAGCGGTATATACTGTCACAGATCAGTCCGAGCGGGTACGGGACGGTTCGTTCCCGCACAGTGTGTGCCGCCCCACCACAGAGCGGTTTAGACGGCCATATTCGGCTCATAGCAGGCTTCTTGCCCGTAAAACGCGGTTTTCGATCCGCAATGGTGGAAGACAGCGGCCAACGGCGGGAGTCGAGTTCGCGGCGTAAGTTCATCATGGCCGGCGGAGCGGTCGGCATCGCCGGACTGGCAGGCTGTACCGGTGGGAGCAGCGGCGGTAGCGGTAACGACGAGGCCGGCGCGGGCTTGGACGGCGGCGACGGCGGGGACGGCGGTGACGGGGGATCGGGCGACCCGATGCTTGCGGACGCCTCGGAGTTCGATCCAGCCGAGCCCAACTGGGAGGAGAATAACTACCTGATGACGGCGGTCTCGGAGAACGACTACTTCCAGGGGAGCCAGACGGACCTGGAGAACATGCGGAACCAGGACGTCGAGGAGATAGCTCACGGCGACCCGCCACGGGAGCTGCCCGACGACGAGAGCGAGTGGGTCGACCCCGACCCGCTCATTTTCGTGGACAAGCCCGGCGAGTCCGGCCAGACGCAGTACCAGGATACCATCCAGCCGCTGCTGGACCGACTCGAAGAGACCACGGGCCGGACGGTCGAGTGGCAGCCCGTCGACTCCAACGCGGCGACGGTCGAGTCGTTTCGGGCGGGACGCGGACACTTGGGCGATATCTCGACCGGAACGTCCGCCTTCGGGGTCAACCTCGGCGGCGTCGTCCCGTTCGCGGTCCCGATAAGTCCCTCCGGACAGTTCGGCTACCGGCTGCTGGCGGTCACCCGCGACGACGAGCACGATATCCAGTCGGTCAACGACTTCGCGCGCGACGACGTCGAGATCGCACACTCCGAACCGGCGTCGAACTCGGGCAATCAGGCGCCGTCGGCGCTTTTCGACCAGTTCTTCGACGTGACGGCCGGAGAGGACTACGAGGTCAACTTCTCGGGCGGCCACGACCAGACCGCCCGCGGCATCGCGGTGGGCGACTACGACGCCGGGCCGATCTGCAGCACCTGCGTCGACGACCTCGTCCAGGCGACAGAGGACATCGACTACGACGATTTCAAAGTGGTCTGGGCGAGCAACCCGTTCCCGCCGGGTCCGATGGTCCACCGCTACGACCTCCACCCGGACATCGTCGAAGGGATCAAAGAAGCGACCATCGGGACCGACTGGACGGACACCGAGTACGCCGAAAACACCGGTGAGGCCGAGTACGTCGAAATCGACTACAAGAACGTCTTCAACGACATCCTGATCATCCAGCGGTACAACGGCGTCGAGTACGAGAGCGGGAACCTGTAACGATGCTCGAAACGGACAGCCTCGGAAAGACGTACCCGACCGGTGACGAGGCGCTCAGCGACGTTTCCGTGCGGATCGACGGCCGCGAGGTCGTCGCGATGATCGGGCCGAGCGGGGCCGGCAAGAGCACGTTCGTCCGGTGTATCAACCGGCTGGTCGAGCCGACGACGGGGAGCGTTCGCCTCGACGAGACGGAGCTGACCGCGCTGGACGACGACGGGCTGCGGGACGCGCGCCGGAACATCGGGATGGTGTTCCAGGAGTACAACCTCGTCGAGCGGCTCACCGTGATGGAGAACGTGCTCTCCGGGCGGCTCGGCTACGTCTCGAACTGGGCGGCTCTCCGACGGAACTTCCCGCCGGAGGACGTCGAGCGCGCCTACGAGCTCTTGGACCTCGTCGGGCTCGACGGCATGGAGGACAAGCGGGTCGACGAGCTCTCCGGCGGGCAGCGCCAGCGCGTCGGCATCGCGAGGGCGGTCGTCCAGGAGCCGAAGATCCTGCTGGCCGACGAGCCGACCTCGAGCCTCGACCCCGAGACCTCCCGCGACGTGATGGAACTGCTCACCGACATCGCCGAGGACCGCGACGTGCCCGTGCTGATCAACATCCACGAGGTCGACCTCGCGGAGGCGTACGCGGACCGAATCCTCGGGCTCCACGCCGGCGAACTCGTCTTCGACGGGCCGGCGAGCGACCTCACCGACGAGTCGAAGGGAATCATCTACCGCGGCGAGGAGCCGCCGGAATCGGCCGCGACGGACCCGGACTGGCTGTCGGGTCCGGACGACGAGTCGAACTCGCGGAACGGGCAGAACGCCGGGTCCGACCGCCTGCCCGCGGAGGACTGACCCGTGGCGACCGAGTCGTCTTCGCCGACGGGGTCAACGGGCGCGGCGGATCGGCGGACGTGGCGGCGCCCGACCGCGTTCCGGAACCGGTACACGAAGTGGGCGGTGTACGGGGCCGTCCTCGCGCTCGTCGTCTGGTCGGTGGCGAGCCTACAGATCACCCTCGGGCGGTTCCTCTCGGGACTCGGCTACGGCTACGAGCTGATCGACTCGATGCTGCCACCCGAGACCGGCAGCGAATACACGCTCAGGCTGTTCGACCGCATGATCGAGACGATCGCGATGGCGATGGTCGCCACCGTCGCCGGGATCGCGATCAGCCTGCCGGTCGCGTTCGGAGCGGCGGAGAACCTCGCGCCGCGGCCGGTGTACTACCTGAGCCGCGGGATCATCAGCGCCACGCGCGCCATCGATGGACTGATCGTCGCGATCATCGCTGTCATCGCGCTCGGGTTCGGCCCGCTCGCGGGGATCGTCGCGATCAGCTTCAAGACGATCGGCTTCTTCTCGAAACTGTTCGCCGAGGACCTGGAGGACATCGACGTGGGCGGTGTCGAGGCAGTCCGAGCGACCGGCGCGACAGGCTTTCAGAGCGTGGTCTACGGGGTCGTCCCACAGGTCGTTCCGCGGTTCGCCGGCCTCGCCGTCTACCGATGGGACATCAACATCCGGTCGTCAACGATCGTCGGGATCGTCGGCGCCGGTGGGATCGGCGTCCTCCTCCAGCGAGCCTACCAACGGTACGAGTACGACTACGTGGCGGCGATCCTCGTCGCGATCATCGCCGTGGTCCTCGTCGCCGAGTTCGTGAGTGCCGTCGTCAGGCGGAGGGTCCAGTAATGGCGGGCGCCACGCGCGAGTGGAGCCGGTTCGACGCGCGCGAGCGGCTCTTCCGGATCGGGTCCGTCGCCGTCGCCGTCGCCGTCGTGGTCGCCTCGTGGGAGTGGCTCGACATGAGCCTCCAGTACGTGAGCACCGCGCCGGCGCAGGTCGGCGACCTCTTCGGGCGGATGGTCCCGCCGGACTGGGGGTACCTGCCGAACGCGGTCGGCCCGCTCGCCGAGACGATACAGATCGCCGTCGTCGGGACGATCGCGGCGGTGATGATGGCGGCCCCGGTCGCGTACATCTCCGCCGAGAACACGACGCCGAACCGGGCGACGTACGCCTTGGGGAAGCTCATCGTCACCGTCTCGCGGTCGGTCCACACGATCGTCTGGGCGCTGCTGTTCGTCGTGATGCTCGGGCCGGGCGCGCTCGCGGGGACCGTCGCGACCGCGGTCCGGTCGATCGGGTTTCTCGCGAAGCTCCTCGGCGAGGAGATCGAGGAGATCGACTTTGGACAGGTGGATGGAGTCCGCGCGACCGGCGCGAGCCCCGCTCAGCTGCTTATCTACGGGATCGTCCCGCAGATCAAGCCCGCCTTAGTCGGGCTCAGCGTGTACCGCTGGGACATCAACGTCCGCGCGGCGACGATCCTCGGGTTCGTCGGTGCCGGCGGGATCGGCGTCCAGCTGTTCGAGGCGATCGACTCGTTCGCGTGGCGGACGGTGTCGGCGCTTCTGGTCGCCATCCTCGGCGTCGTGCTGGTGAGCGAGGGGGTGTCGGCGTACGCCCGCCGGAAGGTGCGCTGAAACTCCCTGTCTGCGGGGCAGTCCCGGCTTCGGTCCGCCGAGATGGAACGGTAGGTAAGTACGAACGGCTCGCGCCGCGGTCGATCCGCGAACGGACGACGAGACACGAGATACATGATAATGACTCACGATACCGACGCCCGGACTGACGGACGGAACGACGAAGTCGTCCTCTTCGACATGGACGGCGTGGTCCTCGACGGCTGGGGGACCGATTCGGCGGTCCACGCCCGCGCGCTCGACGACGTCCTCGACGAGCGCGGACTGGAGGTCGCCGGCGACCGCCGCCGCTCGCTCGAATCGGACGCGTACGACGAGGGGTTCCGTGACGCCTGCGCGGCGCTCGGCGTCGACCCGGCGGCGCTGTTCCGCGCCCGCGAGGAGCGGAGCGCGAAGCGCTCGGTCGAGCGGCTGGCGGCCGGGACGAGACGGCTCTGTCCCGACGTCGACGCGATCGACGCGGTCGCCGAGCGCGTCCCGGTCGGGCTCGTGAGCAACAACTACCACCCGACCGTCGAGTTCGTCGTCGACCACTTCCGGCTCGACGCGTTCTCGTTCGTCCGCGGCCGGGACCTCGGCCCCGAGGGGTTCCGCCGCCGCAAGCCGGACCCGTACTACCTCGACGAGGCCCTCGACGCGCTCGGCGCCCGCGGCGGGCTCTACGTCGGCGACCGCGCGACCGACGTGATCGCCGCCGAGCGCGCCGGGCTCGACGGAGTGTTCCTCAGGCGCGAGCACAACGCCGACCTTGACCTCGGCGTCGAGCCGGCGGCCGAGATCGGGAGCCTCCGCGAGCTGATCGGGCTCGTCGATGCTGGCTCGCCCGAGGGGGCGGGGCGTCCGAGAGCGAACGGCGCGGACGACCGAACGCGGTGAGCGAGTTCGGCGAGCGCGGTGGGTGCGGGATTCGGAGGATCGGAGCGACGGTCACCCCGCCCCGTCGCCGTCGTCCTCCTCGGACGCGACCTCCGGGTACCACGCCGGCGGGACCGCGGCGGTGTCGCCGAGGCGGTCGTACCGGAACGCGACCCGGACCCGCTCCCCGGTCGGTTCGTGGACGTACGTCGCCGACAGTTCGAGCACCAGCCCGTCGGCGGTGACGAACGCGACCGACCGGAAGTCGTCGACCTCGTCGCCGAGCGCGCGCGGCTCGCCGCGCACCTCGATCCGGTACAGCGGGACCTCGGTGGCGGCCGCGCGGACGGTCGACTCGCTCCCGTTCAGAAACCGCCGGATCGGCTCCTCGGCGACCGTCGCGGCGAGCCTCGTCGCGTTCGGCGCCGCCGAGGGGGCGACGCGGCGGGTCTCCACGCCCGCCGGCCCCGCGGCCCGCTGGTAGACGGCGTCGCCGTCGGCGAACACCTCGACGACCCCGTCGCGGGTCGCGTTCACGACCGACGCGTTCGCGGAGCCGGTGAGCCGGTACCGGCGCGCCGACGCGACCGCGACCTCGACGCCGCCGTCGCCGGCGATCCCCACGCGACCGCCGGTCGCCGCGTCGAGATCGGTCGCGTTCGCCGGGCCCGAGGCGACGAGGAGGACGGACGCGGACGAGAGGTTCGCCGCGGTGGCGACGTGAGCCTCGGCGAGCGCGTCCGGGTCGTACACCCCGGTCAGGAAGACGCCGGGCGGCGTCCTGGCGGTCGACCCGATCGTCCCCGTGAGCGCCTCCTCGTCGAGCCCGAGGGACGCCGCGTCGTCGAGCGCGGCCGCGCCGCGCTCCGCGGACTCGGCCGTCCCGATCGCGCTCGCTGCGGCCGCGTACTCCCCGTCGGCCGGCGGCGAGGGCGCGACCGGGGCCGCGTCGCCGGCGGCGGGTCCGAACCCGGGGACGCCGGCGAGCGCGGGCGGTCCGCCGGCGGCGAGGACCGCGACGGCAGCCGCCAGCAGCGCGACGAGGACGACGGCGAGGAGCGCGCCTCGCCCGTCGATCGCCGCCGCCCGTCGGACCCGCGAGAGGCGGCGTCGGACGCCCTCCCGCCCCCCGTCGTCGGTCGCCGCGGCGGTCGCGAGGGAGACGCCGAACCGCTCGCGGAACAGGCGGTCCGCCGCGTCACGGTCGACCCCGTAGAGGAGCCGCTCGCGGAGGTCGGCCGGGGAGAGGTACGTCGCGCCGACCGCCTCGGCCCGCCGACGCGGCGAGGCGGAGAAGGGCCGTCGCGACCCGTCGCCGACGACCGCGTCGGCGTCGTCCGGGACGGGCGTCCCGACCGCGACGCGCCGCTCTCGGCCGTCGCGTCGGACGACGACGACGTTCGACTCGTCCGCCCGACGGACTCGCTCCCAGCCGCGCGCGGTCCACAGCGCGGCAACGAACTCGCGCCGCTCGGCCGCCGAGAGCGACCGGTACCGCCGGGCGAACGCCGCCTCTGACGGGACGCTCACGGGGCCAGTAGGCGTTCGAGCCACACAAACGTACCGCGGACGGTCGCGCTGGCCGGGACACCGGTCGGCGGGGATCGGAGGCGAGCGGCGCGGCCGGCGAACGTAACCGTCATCGGCAACGACGGGCGGGGTTCCGCCGGCAGGGTTTTTACCGTGCGAACGGAACTGGTTCGTATGAGCACCGAAACGGTCGACGCGTCGAGCGACCCGGCGATCGAGGTGACCCCCGACGCCGCGGAAGAGGCGCTCTCCCTGCTGGAGGGCGAGGACCTCGACACGGAGGAGGCCGGGCTCCGGCTGTTCGTCCAGCAGGGCGGCTGCGCGGGCCTCTCGTACGGGATGCGGTTCGACACGGAGCCGGAGGACGACGACCTCGTCGTCGAACACCACGGGCTCCGCGTGTTCGTCGACCCCGCGAGCCGGAACTACATCGGCGGGAGCAAGCTCGACTACGAGCACGGCCTGCAGGCGGCCGGCTTCGAGGTCGAGAACCCGAACGTCGTCTCCGAGTGCGGCTGCGGCGAGTCGTTCCGGACGTGAGGCGACGCGCCGGCCGCCCCTCCCCGCGTCGCCGTCGACGCACGTTTTTAACCGGTTCCGACCGGTAGTGACGGGTATGAGTCTCGACGGGTCGACGACGACCGACGGCGAGCGGGTGTACACCGATCGGACGATGGCCGAGCGGGGCGCCGAGGGGCCGTTCTACGTCGTCTTCGCGGACGCCGACGGGTCGGATCGGTGGGGATTCCGCTGCGGGAACTGCGAGTCGTTCGACACCGCGATGGACACGATGGGCCGGATCCAGTGCACGGAGTGCGGCAACATCCGAAAGCCCGACGAGTGGGACGCAGCGCACGAATAACCGCCGTCGAGAAATCGTGAGAAGGTTTATCACGGACGACGGCGAACGACGAGACAGATGGCCACTGCGAGCATCCCACCGACGACCGAGGCCAGAGACGTCTTCCGTGAACTCGGCTACACCGTCTCCGAGGGCGGACAGGAGTTCGTCGCGGAGCGGAAGTGGCGACGCGTGCTCGTGACGGTGCTTTGCATGGACGACGACGACCTGGACCCGTATCTGACGGACGGCGGCGAGACCCCGCGGCTTCGCTGTTTCGTCACGTGGCGCGACCGGGCCGGCGACCTCCGCGACCGCCTCGTCTCGAAGAAGCCCCCGTACGACTGGGCGGTCATCGGCATCGACGCCGACGGCGAGGACTTCGCGGTGATGGAAGGCGCGCCCGGCAGCCCCTGACGGCGTTTTCACCGCCCCGTTTTATACTCCCGTGCGTCCAATCAACGCGTGACATGGTGTTCAAGAAGATCACGCTGATCGGGACGAGCGAGGAGAGCTTCGACGCCGCCGCGGACGACGCGATCGACCGCGCCGAGGACACGCTCGAAAACGTCTACTGGGCGGAGGTCGAGGAGTTCGGCGTGGAGCTACAGAGCGCGGCCGACCGGGAGTACCAGGCGGAGGTCGAGGTCGCGTTCGAGCTGTCGGACTGAGGCGTCGAGAGCCTCGGACGAAGCGCCGAAAGCCTCGGACGAAGCGCCGAAAGCCTCGGACGAAGCGCCGAAAGCCTCGGACGAAGCGCCGAAAGCCTCGGACGAAGCGCCGAAAGCCTCGGACGAAGCGCCGAGAGCCGTCGAGGCGAGACGCTCGCGGGGGAGTCGCGGGCGGGTTCCGTTTTTTATGACCCCTTCGAGAAGCGCGGCCGAGCGCGCAGGCTATCGTCTCGACTGACACGTCTTCGTCGCGTGACGTCCGCCATTACCGCCGTTCCCGGGGGTCCGGCGGCGAGAGTGGGCGTCTCTGACCTACATATTTATGTGGAGTGGACACACACGGACAATCGTTAACAATGGTAAGTTCAGATTCGAATGTCGGAAACAAGAGTAACCGAACTGGCGATGTCGAGACGGATTCGGAAACCCGATCGTCGGTCGATCGACGACGGTTCCTGCAGGCCGCCGGCGCCGGCGCGACCGTCGCGCTGGCCGGCTGTTCGGGCGGTGGCGGAGGCGGCGGTCCGGTGACGCTCGGGGCCACGTACATCCTCTCCGGGTTCGCCTCGCTGTACGGCGAGGAGGCGGAGCGGGGGATCGAGTTCGCGCAGTCGGAGATCAACGACAACGGCGGCATCGACGGGCGGGACGTCGAGGTCGTCGTCCGCGACACGGAGGCGAGCGCGGACACCGCGATCCAGCAGATCCGGAGCCTCGTGCAGGAGGACGACGTCGACGGGCTGTTCGGACTCGACTCCAGCGGGGTCGCGCAGGCCGTGGCGCCGCAGGTGGCGCAGCTCCAGATGCCGTTCATGATCACCCACGCCGCGACGCCGTTCGTCACCTCGCCGGAGGGGGAACACGAGGACTCGGTCGGGAACGAGTACGTGTTCCGCGACTCCAACAGCCTCGCGCAGGACATCTACGGGGCCGCCCGCACCGCCGAGGGGCTCGACGCCACCGAGTGGGCCACCATCGGCCCCGACTACGCGTTCGGCTACGAGACGTGGGACTACTTCCAGGCGTTCTGCGACGGGCTCGGCGTGGAGGCCGAGTTCACGGCCGAGCAGTTCCCGGCGCTGGCGACGAGCGACTACACCCCCTTCATCAGCTCCATCCTCGACGCGGACCCCGACGCGGTGCTCACCCCGCTGTGGGGCGCCGACCTCACGACGTTCATCGGGCAGGCCGAGGACGCGGGCTGGTTCGACCAGATCGACCACACGCTGTTCAGCGTCGGCATGGGCACTGACTACCCGAGCGAGGGGAGCCCGCTCCCGGAGGGCGAGTACGCCTCCACGCGGTACGACCCGTTCGTGCCCGACACCGAGACGAACAACTCGTTCCGCGAGGCCTACTACGAGGAGTACGGGTCGCTGCCGACGTACAACGCCGAGGGCGCCTACCGCGCCCTCCACCTGTACAAGCAGGCGATCGAGTCGGCCGGGAGCACGGAGGCCGACGCGCTCGTCGAGGAGTTCACCGGGATGGAGCACTCGGGCCCGGTCGGCGACTACGAGTTCAGCGAGACGAACCAGGCGACGGTCGCGTCCGTCTGGGGCACCGTCACGTACGACGAGGAGTGGGAGAGCAACGTGCTCGACCCCGTGGACCGGTACGACGCCGGCCCCGAGGTGCTGTCGGAGGCGCTCGGCGACTCCGACCTCCCGACGGGAATCTAACCCGCCGCCGCCTCCATGAGTCTCCCATCTCTCGTTCCACTGATCGGGGTCGCCGACGTCGTCATCGGGCTGAGCCTCGGCAGCCGGCTCTTCCTGATCGCGGTCGGGCTGAGCCTCATCTTCGGCGTGCTCGGCGTCCTCAACTTCGCGCACGGCGGGTTCTACATGCTCGGCGCGTACGTCACGCTCGCCGTCGTGACGAACGTCGTGGACAACTTCTGGCTCGCCGCCGTCGCCGGCGCTCTCGCGGTCGGCGTCGTCGGCGCCGTCATCGAGTTCGCGGCGATCCGGCGGCTCTACGACCGGGTCGACGCCGACCTCGACCAGCTCATCGTCACGTTCGGGTTCGTGCTCGTGATCCACGAGACCGTCCGGTTCGTCTGGGGGTCGGGGTCGTACTCGATCGACCCGCCCGACGTGTTCAACTTCTCCGTGTCGCTCGGCGGGAGCACGTTCAGCGCGTACCGGCTGGTCGTCATCGGCCTAGCCGTCGCGGTGTTGGCGAGCCTCTGGCTGTTCATCACGCGGACGTACTTCGGCTCGCTGGTCAGGGGCACCTCCTCGGACCGCGAGATGGCGGCGATGCTCGGCGTCGACGTGCCGCGGCTGTACACCGGCGTCTTCTTCCTCGGGAGCGTGCTCGCCGGGCTCGGCGGCGCGCTCTCCTCGCCCCTGCAGTCGACCAGTCCGGCGCTCGGCGACCAGGTGATCATCGACGCGTTCATCGTCGTCGTCATCGGCGGGCTCGGCTCCATGAGCGGGGCGTTCGTCGGCGCGATGCTCATCGGCATGATGCAGAGCCTCGGCCCGCAGTTCATCAGCGCCGGTAGCATCGCGATCCCCTTCCTCGCGATGGTGATCGTGCTGCTGTTCCGCCCGGAGGGGCTGTTCGGGGGGATCGGCGAATGAGCGCGACCGACACCGGCGGCCGGGTCCGCGCGTTCGGCGCGGCCGTCGCCGACGGCTGGACCCGCGAACGGTTCGGCCTGCTCGCCGCGGTCGGCCTGGTCCTGTTGGCGTTCGGGCCGACGTTCCAGGTCTACCTGTTCACCGACTTCCTCGTCGTCGCGCTGTTCGCGCTCGGCTTCAACCTGCTGTACGGTTACACGGGACTGCTGTCGTTCGGACACGGCCTGTTCTACGCGGGCGGCGCCTACGGGCTCGCGATCGTGTTACGGGACCTGAGCCCGGTCGTCGCCGACGTCGTCGGCGCCGGGGTCGCCCCGCTCGCGACGTTCGTCGTCGGCGGCGTCGTCGGGCTGACGCTCGTCGTCGCCGTGGCGGTGCCCGTCGGGTGGCTCAGCGTCCGGCTCGAAGAGATCTACTTCGCGCTGATCACGCTCGCGTTCGGGATGCTCGGCTACTCGCTGATCATCCAGGACCCGGCGGGGCTGACGAACGGGACCGACGGGGTCATCGTCCTGCTCGGGAGCGTCGACCTGGGGGCCGCGAGCGTCCGGCTCGGCGGTCGGCAGGTGTACTACGCGCTCACGGTCGTCACCGTGCTCGCGACGACGTACGGGGTGTGGCGCGTCGTCAACTCCCCGTTCGGCACCGTCTGTAAGGCGATCCGCGAGAGCCCCGACCGGGCGTCCGCGCTCGGGATCGACGTCAGGCACCACCGCTGGATGACGTTCATCGTCTCGGCGACGGTCGTCGGGATCGCCGGCGTGTTGCGCGCGGGGCTCGCGAGCGTCGCGTCCCCGGGGCTGACGCACTGGTCGACGAGCGCGATCGCCGTCATCGCGACCGTGATCGGCGGCGCGACCTACTTCTCCGGACCGATCGTGGGCGCGTTCGTCTTCCTGTACATCCGCTGGGCGATCAGCCGCTTCCCGACGCTCGAAGCGTACTGGGAGCTGTTCTTCGGCGCGCTGCTCATCGCCGTCGTGCTGTTCTTCAAGCAGGGGGCCGTCGGCGGGCTCCTGCTGCTTCGCGATCGGCTGCTCGGGGACGGGGACGCCGGCGGCGGCGACTCCGGTGACTCCGGCGGCTCCGAGGCGACCGACGCGGGCGACGGCGCCGCGACCGATGGCGGTCGCGCAGCCGACGACGCGATCATCGACGGCGGTCGCGCAGCCGACGACGCGATCATCGACGGTGGTCGCGCAGCCGACGACGCGACCATCGACGGCGGTCGCGCAACTGACGACGCGACCGCCGACGGCGGATCCGCCGCAGGCGCACCGCGCGACGACTCGCGGCCCCACCGAGGTGACGACTCGTGACGACCGTTCTCAAGACCGAAGACCTCCGCAAGCAGTTCGGCGAACTGACCGCCGTCGACGACGTGTCGATCGAGATCGACGACGGCGATATCACCAGCATCATCGGCCCGAACGGGGCCGGCAAGACCACGTTCTACAACCTGCTGACGGGCGTGCTCCGGCCGACCGCGGGCTCGGTCTGGCTACGGAGCGGCGACGCCGCGGCGGGCGACGACGGCCTCCGCGACGTCACCGACGCCGAGCCGCACGAGGTCGCGCAGGCCGGGCTCTCGCGTTCCTACCAGATCACGAATATCTTCGAGGGGCTCACCGTGCGCGAGAACGTCCGGGTCGCCCGGATCAGCCACGAGAAGACGCGCCTCGACTTCCGGTCGCGGGCGACCGGGGACGAGGCGGTCGAGGCGGACATCGAGGAGCTGCTGGAGCTGACGGGGCTCACCGGGATCGCGGACACGTCGTGTGACACCCTGAGCCACGGCGAGAAGCGGACCGTCGAGATCGCTCTGGCGCTCGCCATCGAGCCGAACGTGTTCCTGATGGACGAGCCGACCGCGGGGATGAACCCGACGGAGGTCACCGAGATCGTCTCGCTGATCCGCGAGCTCGACGCCGACCTGGACGCCACGTTCGTCGTGACCGAACACAACATGGACGTCGTCACCGACATCTCCGACCGGATCGTCGTCCTCGCCGAGGGCGCGATCCTCGCCGACGGGACGCCGGAGGACGTGCTGACGGACGAGCGGGTGACGGAGGCGTACCTGGGGAGTGATAGCGTATGACGATACTCGACGTCGACGACATCGACACGTACTACGGGAACAGCCACGTCCTCCACGAGGTCTCGCTCTCGATCGACGAGGGCGAGGTCGTGACCCTGCTCGGACGGAACGGGGCGGGGAAGACGACGACGATGCGGTCCGTCGTCGGCGCGTCGCCGCCGCGGTCCGGGTCGATCACGTTCCGCGGCGAGGAGATCGCCGGGAAGTCCCCGGACGAGATCAACGCGCTCGGGATCTCGCTCGTCCCGGAGGACCGCCGGGTGTTCCCCACCCTGACGGTCCGGGAGAACCTCCGGCTCGCGCGCAACCTCGCGAGCGACCCGCGGCCGGTCGAGGAGATGTACGAGCTGTTCCCCGCGCTCGACTCCCTCCGAGGGAACAGGGGGCGGAACCTCAGCGGCGGCGAACAGCAGATGGTGTCGGTCGCCCGCGCGCTGGTGCAGGCGCCCGACGTGCTGCTCCTCGACGAGCCGACCGAGGGGCTCGCCCCGGTCATCGTCGACGACCTGCGCGAGATCGTCCAGACGGTCGTCGACGAGAACGTCACCGTCCTGCTGACCGAGCAGAACGTCGACTTCGCGTTCGACCTCGCCGAGCGGGGATACATCATGGACACCGGCCAGATCGTCTTCGACGGCACCGTCGAGGAGATCCGCGACCGCGACGACCTCCTCGAAACGTACCTCTCCGTGGGGAGCGCGGATGCCTGAGGAGCTCACCCTCCGCCCGTTCTTCTGGCGGGCGACCCGGCTGTTCCCGGAGACGGAGGTCGTCTCGCGCACTCGCGAGGGGGTCGACCGGTACACGTACGCCGACTTCGGGGACCGCGTCCGGCGGCTGGCTGGCGCCCTCGCGGACCTCGGCGTCGAGCCCGGCGACCGCGTCGGGACGCTCGGCTGGAACACGCACCGGCACTTCGAGGCGTACTACGCGGTCCCCCTCTCGGGCGCGCAGCTGCACACGGTGAACCTCCTCCTACAGGACGACCACGTCGAGTACATCGTCAACGACGCCGCGGACGACGTGCTGATCGTCGACGAGGACGCCGTCGCGACGCTCGACCGGCTGTGGGACCGGATCGACGGCGTCCGCGAGGTCGTCGTGATGGGCGACTCGGTCCCGGAGACGGCGTCGGAGATACCGCTGTCGGCGTTCGAGGAGCTGATCGCCGACGCCGACCCGGTGGCGTCGTGGCCGCCGCTCTCGGAGGACGACCCGGCCGGGATGTGTTACACCTCCGGGACGACGGGGAAGCCGAAGGGCGTCGAGTACACCCACAAGATGATCTACGCCCACGCGATGATGGTGATGACGCCCGCCGCGCTCGACATCGCCGAGGACGACGTGGTGATGCCCGTCGTCCCGATGTTCCACGTGAACTCGTGGGAGTTCCCGTACGCCGTCACGATGGCCGGCGCGAAGCAGGTGTACCCGGGTCCGTCGCCGGACCCGGCGGACCTCGTCGAGCTGATCGAGGCCGAGGACGTGACGCTCACCGCGGGCGTCCCCACGGTGTGGATCGACGTCCTGGACCACCTCGACGAGCACGGCGGCGACCTCTCCTCGTTGGAGCGGATCGTCGTCGGCGGCAGCGCGGCGCCCCGGGAAGTTATGCGCCGGTACGAGGACGAACACGACGTGACGATCGAACACGCGTGGGGGATGACCGAGACGATGAGCATCGGGTCGGTCTCCCGGCCGACGTCGGCGATGGCCGGCGCCGACCGCGAGGCGGAGCTCGACAAGCGGGCGAAACAGGGGCTGCTCTCGCCCGGGCTGGAGATGCGGGTCGTCGACGACGACGGCGACCCGGTCGCGTGGGACGGCGAGGCGTTCGGCGAGCTGCTCGTCCGGGGGCCCACCGTCGTCGGCGAGTACTACGACCGCCCGGAGGCCGACGAGACCGACTTCGCCGAGGCCGACGACGGCGGGGCGCGGTGGCTCCGCACCGGCGACATCGCCACCGTCGACGAGGACGGCTACGTCGAGGTCGTCGACCGCGTCAAGGACGTGATCAAGTCGGGCGGCGAGTGGATCTCCAGCATCGAGCTGGAGAACGCCCTGATGGCCCACGAGGACGTCGCCGAGGCGGTCGTGATCGCCGCCTCGCACGAGCGCTGGCAGGAGCGCCCGCTGGCGTTCGTCGTGCCGAAGGCGGGCCGCGAGCTCGACGTCGAGGCCGTGCGCGCGTTCCTCGCCGACGAGTTCCCGCGGTGGTGGCTCCCGGACGACGTGCGGTTCCGCGAGGAGATCCCGAAGACCGCGACCGGGAAGTTCGACAAGAAGACGCTCCGGGAGGCCGTCGACGACCCGGACCTCCCGTACGCGCCCGGGGCGGGGGGCGAGGAATGAGCGGCGAGACCCCCCCGACGCCGGACGACGCCCTCCCGGACCTCTCCGGGGAGGTCGCCGTCGTCACCGGCGGCGGCCGCGGGATCGGGAAGGCGATCGCGCTCGGGCTGGCCGCCGCGGGGGCGACGGTCGTCCCCTCGGCGCGGACCGCGGCGGAGGTCGAGGCGGTCGCCGCCGAGGCCCGCGAGCTCGGCGTCGAGGCGCGAGGGGTCACCGCCGACGTGACCGACGACGCCGACGTCGAGGCGCTCGTCGACGAGGCGGTCGACGCGTTCGGCTCGCTCGATGTCCTCGTCAACAACGCGGGGTTCAACCCCGGCGACGCGCTCGGCGACCCCGCCGAGGTCGAGAGCGACGCGGTCGACGACGTGCTCGACGTGAACCTGCGGGGGGCGTTCCGGACCCTCCGCGCCGCCGGCCCGCACCTGAGAGCGGCGGGCGGCAGCGTCGTCAACGTCGCCAGCGTCGCGGGCGAGGTCGGCCTGCCGAGACAGCACCCGTACGTCGCCTCGAAGCACGGGCTCGTCGGGCTCACGAAGAGCGCGGCGCTGGACTGGGCGCCCGAGGTTCGGGTGAACGCGGTCGCGCCGGGGTACGTCGCGACGGAGCTCACGGAGACGCTCCGGGAGAACGAGCGGCTCCGGGAGTCGATCCTCGACCGGACGCCGCTCGATCGGTTCGCCGACCCGATGGAAATGGCGGGCCCGGTCGCCTTCCTCGCCAGCGACGCCGCGAGCTTCGTCACCGGCGAGACGCTCGCGGCCGACGGCGGCTGGACGGCGCGGTGAGTCGTCGCCGTCGACGGCCCCGCTGAGGGCCTACAGCCGCTCCGTCTCGCCCTCGACGTACGCCAGGGTGCGCGCCGCGAGCGCGGGCACCTGCGTCTCCATCTTCGGGTACAGCGGGTCGTCGCTGTCGTCGTTCAGGTGCCGCGCGAGGAACATCTCGCCGAGCGCCGCCATCTTGTAGGCCGCGAGCGTCCGATAGAACCGCTCGTGGGCGAACGCGCGGCCCGTCGCGGTCTCGTAGCGCTCGATCAGCGCCGCGCGGGTCGGGTACCCCTCCCGGGCGGTGAACGTCGACATCAGGTCGGGCATCGGCGGCTCCGGGTCGCCCTCGTCGTGCCAGAACAGCAGCAGCCAGCCGAGGTCGGCGAGCGGGTCGCCGAGCGTCGACAGCTCCCAGTCGAAGACGGCGACGACTTCCGGCGGCGTCCCGGGGCCGTACATCACGTTGTCGAGCTTGAAGTCGCCGTGGACGAGCGTCTCGGCGTGGTCGTCCGGGACGTTGTCGGCGAGCCACTCGCCGACGGCGACCAGGTCTGGGACCTCCCTGACGACCTCGGTCGTCTCGAACGCCCAGTCGAGCTGGCCGGTCCAGCGCTCGACCTGTCGGGCCGTGTACCCCGCGGGGCGGCCGAACTCGCCGAGGCCGACCGCCTCGTAGTCGACCGCGTGGATCGCGGCGAGGGTGTCGACGAGCTCGGTCCCGATCCGCTCGCGGGCGGCGGGGTCGGCGAAGCGCTCCGGCTCCGTCTCCCTGAGCACGTCGCCCTCGGCGCGCTCCATCAGGTAGAAGTCGCTGCCGAGGACCGCGTGGTCGTCGCAGGCCCGCAGGGCCTCGGGGACCGGGACCGCGGTGTCGCCGAGCGCGTCGACGACGCGGTGCTCTCGGAGCACGTCGTGGGCCGTGTCGGCCGTCTCGCCGGGGGGCGGTCGCCTGACCACCAGCTCCCGGTCGCCCCACGTGACGAACAGCGTCTCGTTGGAGTGCCCCTCGGCGTGCCGCTCGACCGCGAACGCGTCCGCCGGCCCGAACTCGGCGGTCAGGTACGCCCCGAGCGCGTCGTCGTCGACCAGCCGGTCGAGGTAGTCGGCGTCCGTCATGGCCGGGGGTCCTCCCCCCGCGACGGAGCCGAACGAAGTTCGCTCTTTCCGGCGTATTTGACTAACATTGTAAATCTATCTGGGATACAAGAGCGGTTAGGCTCGGGATTTATAGCCTTTTGGGCGCGCGTTGCCGGAACTACTATTTACATTGCTAAACAAGCGACACCATGGAGTACGACGACATCGGTCGCGGGCCGGAGATCGCCGCGGCCGTCAGGGAGTTCGTCGACGAGACGGTGTTGCCGGTCGAGCGCGAGTGGCTCGGGCGGGGGCCGATCCCGCCGGCGGAGGTCGAGGCGCTGCGCGACGCCGCGCGCGACGCGGGGGTCTACGCCCCGCAGGTCGACGAGGAGTACGGGGGGCTCGGGCTCGGCTTCCGCGAGATGCTCCCGGTGTTCGAGGAGGCGGGCCGGAGCCTGCTCGGACCGACCGCGCTCCGGTGTGCGGCGCCCGACGAGGGCAACATGCACACGCTGGAGATCGCGGCCACGGACGAGCAGAAGGAGCGGTGGCTCCGCCCGCTGGCGGCCGGCGAGATCGACTCGGGGTTCGCGATGACCGAGCCGATGCAGGGCGGGGGGTCGGACCCGAAGATGCTCGGCACGACGGCCGAGAAGGACGGCGACGAGTGGGTGATAAACGGCCACAAGTGGTGGACGACCGGGGGCGTCGAGGCGGAGCTGCTGCTGGTCTTCGCCCGTACCGATCGGGAGGCGCACCCGTACGCCGGCTGTTCGGTCATCCTCGTGCCCGCCGACGCCGACGGCGTCGAGGTCGTCCGGAACATCCCGCACCTCGGCGAGGGGCTGGTCGGGACGACCCACGCCGAGATCCGGTTCGATAACGTTCGGGTCCCGGTCGAGAACACGCTCGGCGAGGAGAACGAGGGGTTCACCCTCGTCCAGCGGCGGCTCGGGCCGGCCCGGCTCACCCACTGTATGCGGTACGCCGGGATGGCCGACCGCGCGCTCGACATCGCGACCGCCTACCTCTCGGAGCGGGAGGGGTTCGGCGAGCCGCTCTCGGAGAAGCAGGGCCCCCGGTTCCGGATCGCCGACCGCCGCACCGAGCTCCACGCCGCCCGCACGATGGTCAGGCACGCCGCCGGGCGGATCGCCGACGGCCACGAGGCGCGGATCGAGGTGGCGATGGCGAAGACGTTCGCCGCGAACGTCGTCCAGGAGGCGATCGACGACGCGCTCCAGTTCTGCGGCGGCAACGGGATCGCGTACGACCTGCCGATCGCGCGCTTCCACGAGAACGTCCGGCAGTTCCGGCTCGTCGACGGCGCCGACGAGGTCCACCGCCGGTCGATCGCGCGGGACGCCTTCGCGGACCCGCCGACCGAGGAGCTGGCGTCGGTCACGCGGTTCGGCGAGTTCGACTGAGCCGGCGGTCGAGGGCGGCGGTCGCCCCCTGTTCCCCCGACGTCACTCGTCGTCGCCGTCCGCTTGGAACACCTCGAACAGCTCTGGGTCGGTCCCGAACTTGAGGACGTTCGTCACGACGGAGTTGCGGAGGTTGTTGACGAGCTCGCCGTACTCCTTGTAGAACTCGTGGATCCACTTCGACTCCTGCTCCCGGTCCTCGAACATCATGATCGTCTTCCACTGGTAGTCGCCGTCCGAGAGGAAGTACATGAACGTGTGGCGGCTCGACCGGACGTGTTCGAGCGCGTCACGCCAGTGCTCGTCGAACCCCTCGGGGTTGAACTGGAACTCGAACAGCGAGAAGAAGAGGTGCTCCTCGTTGGGGACCAGCGCCTCGCGGAACACGCCGTCGTCGCGCATTCGGCGGATCGACTCGTTGACCGTGACGTGGGAGACGTCGATGTCGTGCTCCTCGGCGAGGAGGTCGCGGAGCCCGCGGGAGGTGAGCTGGGGGTCCCGCGCGAGCTCCTGTAGGATGATCGCGTCCCGCTCGGAGAGGTTCCAGTCGGCGATCGGTTTCTCGGGCATGCGTTCCGTGAGGATGGAGGCGTCACGGTAATCAGTATTTGGACGGGCGGACACCTATTTACCCGACCGCCACCACGGGCCGGCAATGACTGCGTCACGCGCGCCGGCGGAGCCCGAGGTCAGGGCGTTCGAGGCGACGGTGGAGTCGGTCGACGGCCGCGAGGTCGTCCTGAGCGAGACGTTCTTCTACGCCGAGTCGGGCGGCCAGCCGGCGGACCGGGGAACGATAGACGGCGTCCTCCTCGACGACGTGACCGAGCGCGACGGCCGGGTCGTCCACGTGCTGAGCGAGGCGCCCCCGGAGTCCGTCGCGGTCGGCGAGACGGTCTCGGCGGTCGTCGACGACGCGTTCCGGACGTACTGCGCCCGGGCGCACACCGCCTCGCACGTGCTGTACGGCGCCGCGCGCCGGACCTGCGAGGAGCTGGGCTACGCCGGCTTCGACATCTCGGCGGAGAAGGTCCGGGTCGACCTGACGACGGCCGAGCCCCTCGACGACGCGGACCTCGTCGAGTTGGAGCGGCTCGCCAACCGCGCCGTGTGGGACTCGCTGCCCGTCTCGTGGGAGACGCTCCCGGAGGCGGAGGCCCGCGCGGTGCCGGGGATCGCGTTCAACACGAAGACCGAGGAGGGCGCGATGAGCGGGGGCGAGGCGGTCCGCGTCGTGACGGTCGGCGGGCGCGACGAGGCCGACGCTGACCGGGAGTCCGACGCCGCGTCGGCGTGGGACGTCGCCGCCTGCGGCGGCACGCACGTCCGGAACACGCGCGAGATCGGGCCGATATCGGTGCTCGACCGGTCGAACCCCGGCGAGGGGGTGACCCGCGTCGAGTTCGCGGTCGGGCCGACCGCGATCGACCACGACGCCGCGGTCCACGCGGCCGCGCTCGACGCCGCGACGAGCCTCGACGCGCGGGTCGGCGACCTCCCCGACGCCGTCGACCGTCTCCGCGACGAGGTCGACCGGCTGGAGGGCGAGCTCAGGGCGGCCCGCGCCGACCTGCTGACCGCCCGGCTCGCCGAGTTCCCGACGGTCGAGGTCGACGGGGCGACGTGGGCCGTCGGCACGGTCGACGACGCCGACCCGAACGACCTGCGCGAGCCGGCGGAGGCGCTCCTCGCGGGCGACGGGGACGTGACCGACGGCGACGCCCCCGACGCGGTCGCGGCGGTCGGCACCGGCAGCGCGCCGTTCGTGGTCGCGGCGGTCGCGGAGGGGGCCGCCGGCGGGGACGGCCCGGGCGGCGGGGGCCCCGATGCCGGCGCGGTCGTGGACGCGGTCACCGACGAGTTCGGCGGCGGCGGGGGCGGCGGACCGACGTTCGCGCAGGGGGGCGGGCTCGACGCCGACCCGGAGGCGGTCGCCGCCTGGTTGCGCGACCGATGACCGGCAAGCTCGGACCCGAGGCGCTCGCCGAGGTGCTCGCGGCGACCGGGGCCGACGACGCCGCGGTCGAGGCGGGGCCCGCCTACGGCGAGGACGCGGCCGCGATCGACCTGACCGGCGCGGAGCCGACGCTCGTCGTCGCCGCGGACCCGCTGTCGCTGGCGGCCGACGCCGTGGGCGAGCTGGCGGTCCACGTCGCCTGCAACGACGTGGCCGCGAGCGGCGCGGACCCGCGCTGGCTCACGCACACGCTCTTCCTGCCCGACGGCGACCCGGACCGCCTCCGGACCGTCGCGGAGCAGGTGGACGCGACGGCGGCGGGGCTCGGGGTCGCGGTCGTCGGCGGCCACACCGAGGTGCTGCCGTCGCTGGAGCGCCCGCTCTGCTCGATGACCGCGCTCGGGACCACGGAACGGTTCGTGTCGAGCGGGGACGCCGAGCCGGGCGACCGGATCCTCCTCACGAAGGGCGCCGGGATCGAGGCGACCGCGATCCTCGCGACGGACTTCCGCGAGCGGTGCGCCGATGCGGGCGTGCCGGCCGCGACGCTCGACTCCGCCGCCGCGTTCCTCGACGAGGTGAGCGTCGTCCCCGACGCGGCCGCGGTCCGCGACGCCGCGAGCGCCATGCACGACCCGACCGAGGGGGGCCTACTGACCGCGCTCGTCGAGACCGCGAGCGCGAGCGGGGCGGTCCTCGCGGTCGAGCGCGACCGGGTCCCGGTCCGGCCCGAAACGGAGGCCTGCTGCGCGGCGGTCGGCGTCGACCCGCTGGCGACGTTCGGCTCCGGCGCGCTGCTGGCGGCGGTGCCCCCGGAGCGCGTCGGCGAGGCGACCGACGCGCTTGACGCCGCCGGGATCGGCGTCGGCGAGATCGGCGAGGTGCGGGCGCCGGGCGGCGGGGACGGCGAGGACGGCGAGACCCCCGAGGCGGGCACCGTCCTCCTCGACGGCGACCGGATCGAGGAGCCGCCGCGCGACGAGCTCTACCCGCTCTGGGACTGACGCGTGGGTCGCGGCCCGCGCCGGGACTCACCGCGGTCTCGCCTCCCCACCCCGATCGCTCACCTTTTTTCCGCGCGCGCTCGAACTCCGAGCCATGACTGGCGCACGCGTCGGCTCGTCGCTCACCGACGAGCAGGAGGCGATCCGGGAGCTCGTCCGGGAGTTCGCGGTCGAGGAGCTCCGGCCCGGGGCCGGCGAGGCCGACGAGACGGAGACGTTCCCGGAGGACGCCTGGGACGGGCTCGCGGAGCTCGGGCTGACCGGGCTGACGACGCCCGAGGCGCACGGCGGCTTCGACGCCGACGAGACGACCTACGCGGTCGTCAACGAGGAGCTGGCGTACGGCCACCTCGCGGTCGCGACCGCGCTCTCCGTCCACTGTCTCGCGACCTCCTGCATCGCGGAGTTCGGGAACGAGGCCCAGCGGGAGCGCTGGCTCCCGGAGATGGCGGCGGCGGGGCGCCCGGTCGGGATGTTCTGTCTCTCCGAGCCGCACGCCGGGTCGAACCCGGCGGAGATGTCGACGACCGCGGAGTACGACGCCGAGGCCGACGAGTACGTCCTGAACGGCGAGAAGCAGTGGATCACGAACGGGGAACGGGGCGGCGTCGCCGTCGTCTTCGCGAAGGCCGTCCGCCCCGACGCGGAGGAGGCGGCCGAGAGCGACCCGGCGGCGGACGACGGCGACGGCCGCGGGTCGATCACCCAGTTCCTCGTCCCGGCCGACGCCGAGGGGTTCGAGGTCGGGAAGAAGGAGGAGAAGCTCGGGCTCCGCGCCTCGGACACGACCGGGATCAGCCTCGACGGCTGTCGGATCCCCGCGGAGAACCGGCTCACCGAGGAGGGAGAGGGGCTCTCGGCCGCGTTCCGGAGCCTGACCGGCGGCCGGATCGGGATCGCGGCGCAGGCGGTCGGGGTCGCGCAGGCCGCGCTCGACGAGGCGAAGTCGTACGCCGCCGAGCGCGAGCAGTTCGGCGAGCCGATCGCCGAGATTCAGACGATCCGGCACAAGCTCGCGGAGATGGCGACGGACGTCTCCGCGGCCCGCCTGCTCGTCCGCGAGGCGTGCCGGCAGGCCGAGGCGGGCGAGGACAACCGCGTCGCGGCCTCGAAGGCGAAGTACCGCGCCAGCGAGGCGGCGATGTCGGTGACCAACGAGGCCGTCCAGATCCACGGCGGCTACGGCTACACGACCGACTTCGACGTCGAGCGCCTCTACCGCGACGCGAAGATCACGGAGATCTACGAGGGGACCACGGAGATCCAGAAGACGATCATCGCGCGGGGGGTGGTGGGCGAATGACGAGCGAGCCCGGGGCGGACGGCGCCGCTCCGACCGCCGACGGCGCCGCCCCGACCGCCGACGGCGCCGTCGCGGAGGGGGTCTCCGGCGGCCTCGCGGGCTACGACGCGGTCGTCTACGACCTCGACGGGACCCTCGTCGACCTCGCGGTCGACTGGGACGCGGTCGCGGCGTCGGTCCTCGACGTGTACGCCGAGCACGCCGTCAAGCCGCCGACCGACGAGCTGTGGGACCTCATGGAGGCGGCCGGCGAGTACGGGATCGGCGAGCCGGTCGAGGAGGCGATCGCGCTCCACGAGCGGGCCGGCGCGCGCGACTCGACGCTGCTCGCGCTCGGCGAGCGACTGGCCGAGGGGGCCGGCGATCGGCCTGGCACGCCGCCGGCCGGCGTCTGCTCGCTCAACTGCGAGGAGGCGTGCCGGATCGCCGTGGAGACTCACGGGCTCGGCGACGCGCTCGATCCGGACGCGATCGTCGGCCGCGACACCGTCGGGTCGCACAAGCCGGACCCGGAGTCGCTGCTCGCTGCGGTCGACAGGCTCGGCGCGGCGCCCGAGGACGCCCTCTTCGTCGGCGACTCGCGGCGCGACGCGGAGGCGGCGGAACGCGCCGGGGTCGCGTTCGCGTGGGCGGCGGACTTGGTCTAGCTCTCGGCGTCGGTCGCGCGGTCGCTCTCGGCTGGTTCGGCGTCGTCGCCTTCGCTGGCCTCGGCGCCGTCATCGTCCGTCTCCACCCCGCCGTCCCCGGCGTCGGTGCGGCGCGCGTAGAGCGCGACGCCGACGGCGGTGATGAACCAGATCGGCGCGCCGACGCGGACCGCGAACGCGGCGCGGGCCCCCCACGAGTCGAGCGTGACGAACGCGGAGAGGACCGCGACGACCGGGGCGCCGACGACGATGGTGAGCACGAACGTCGTCTGCATCACCCAGCCGTAGTCGATCCCCTCGAACTCGGCCCGCTCGACAGGTTGCACGCCCTCTCCTCGGGCGCCGAGGGGCAAATCGGTGGCGGTCGCGCGGCGGGCGCGAAGCGGGACGGAACAGGGGCGGGACGCGAATCGGGGTGGGGCGGGGAGGGGGCGAGGGGAGAGCGGGGCCGGCCGCCGAATCCCGGCGATTTTAACCGGTCGCGGGGGCGTGTTCCGGTATGACCACGACGCGGGGACTCCGGGACCGCGAGGCGCCGATCACGATGCTGACCGCGTACGACGCCCCCACCGCGGCGGTCGTCGACGAGGCCGGGATCGACGTGATCCTCGTGGGCGACAGCATGGGGAACACCGCCTTGGGCTACGACTCCACGCTCCCCGTCACGCTCGACGAGGTCGCGAGCCGGACCGCGGCGGTCGCCCGCGCGGCCGAGGACGCCCTCGTCGTCGCCGACATGCCGTTCCTCTCGTTCGGCGTCGAGCCGGCGGAGTCCGTCCGCAACGCCGGCCGACTGCTGAAGGAGGCGAGCGCCGACGCGGTGAAGATCGAGAGCGGCCCCCACACCGTCGAGATGACGCGACGGATGACCGACGTGGGGATCCCCGTGATGGCGCACCTCGGCTTGACCCCCCAGCACGTCAACCGGCTGGGCGGGTACACCAGACAGGGGACCGACCGAGACGCCGCCGAGGAGATAATCGATCTCGCGGGCGCGCACGCCGACGCCGGCGCGTTCGCGCTCGTCTTGGAGCACGTCCCGGCGAACCTCGCTGGCGCCGTCACGGAGGCGCTGGAGATCCCGACGATCGGCATCGGCGCGGGCCCCGACTGCGACGGGCAGGTGCTCGTGATCAACGACGTGGTGGGGCTCGGCGAATGGTCGCCCCCGTTCTCCCGGCGGTTCGGCGACGTGCGGAGCGAGATGTTCGACGCCGTTGAGGCGTACCGGGAGGCCGTCGAGAGCGACGAGTTCCCGGCCGACGAGCACTCGCACGTGGAGGAGGGGCTTGAAGATCTGTACTGAGTCGGATATTTATACGTGAGTGCCGGCGCTGTGGAGCAGACATCCAAAGCCCCAGCCGCCCGGTAGTACGTAATCGGGGACTCCGCGGTGAACTCCTCCGAAGCCCCAGCCGGGAGGGCGCCGCACGCTCGCTGCGCTCCTTAGTCGCTCGTTTCACTCGCTCCTTGCGGTGCTTGCGTCGCCTGCTGCGCCCTCCCGGCTGCCCCTTTGAGTCCCGCCCCGCACCGCTCCGCACAGCACCTCACACCTCCCCAGCCTCGCGGTTCGCGCTCTTCGAGCGCTCACCGCGTCCCTCGCGCGTGCTCCTCACGCCCTACGGGCGTTCGGAGGCACGCGCCACCGCGCCGCTCGTTTATAAATAACTGCTGCTGCCACTCGCGGTTATTTAAATACCGTATCGTCACTGTCGATCTGCTTCACCCGCTCTCCCTATTGGTCGAAAGTCAGAGCCCCCCAGAACTACGGAGCCTGATCCCGCGGCGAAACCGCCGCACCCGGCGTGGGGTATATAGGCGCGAACGGCATACGTGAACCCGTGACAGCCCGGACCATCCGCGCCCGCGACCGGCCGGTGTTCGGCGTCGACGTGCACAGCGGCGACGTCCGCGGCGACGACCCCTCCTACGCCCTCGTCATCCTGGACCCTGTCGACGAGGACGACCCGGACGCGCCCGACGCCGACGGACCGATGGCGCGGGTGACCCGCGACGTGGTGTCGTTCCGGAAGCTCTGCCGGCTGATCGACGACCGCGAACCCCTCTACGTCGCCACCGACAACGCCTACGAGCTGGCGGCGGACAAGGGCGAACTCGTGGGGTTCCTCCGGTCGCTGCCCGACGGCACCCGGCTCGTGCAGGTGACCGGCGCGGAGCGCCCGGAGCCGCTCTCGCGGGTCGCCTCCCGCCACGGGATCCCGTACGGCAAGAAGCCGATGAAGGAGGCGGAGGCGTCGGCCCGGCTGGCCGCGGCCAACGTCGGCCACGAGGTGACCGCGTTCACCGACGAGACGACGGTGAAGGTGTCGCGCGGCCGCTCGACCGGGAAGGGCGGCTGGAGCCAGGACCGCTACACGCGACGGATCCACGGTAACGTCCGGAAGCGGACCCGGCAGGTCCAGTCGGAGCTGAAGGCGGCGAACCTCGACTTCGAACGCGACGTGACCGAGAAGTACGGCGGCTACGCGAACGCGACGTTCACGGTCGAGGCGCGCCCCGAGGAGATTCCGGTGTCGAACTCGCGGGCCGGCGACGTCCGCGTCGAGGTCGAGCGCGAGCGCCGCGACGGGATCGAGTACGAGCCGCTCGTGCAGCGCCGCGACCGGGTGATCGTCGGGATCGATCCGGGGACGACCACCGCGGCGGCCGTCGTCGGACTCGACGGCACCGTTCACGCCCTGTACTCCTCGCGGACCGCCGACACCGCCGACGTGACCGAGTGGATCATCGAGCAGGGCCGCCCGATCATCGTCGCCGCCGACGTGGAGCCGATGCCGGAGACCGTCGAGAAGTTCCGGCGGTCGTTCGACGCCGCCGGGTGGCGACCGACCACGGACCTCCCCGTCGACGAGAAGCTCCACCGGACCCGCGAGGCGAGCTACGACAACGACCACGAGCGCGACGCGCTGGCGGCGGCGCTGTACGCCTACGACGACCACGAGGACCAGTTCGAGCGGGTCGCGGCGAAGACCCCGCCTCGGCTCGACCGCGGGGCGGTGATCGCGGGTGTCGTCGCCGGCGACGCCTCGGTGGAGTCGGTCATCGCCGACCTCAGCGAGGACGACGGGAGCAGCGACGGAAGCGGCGACGCCGACGCGGACGAGACGGACCCCACCGAGCCCGAGCGCACAGAGGAGGAGGAGACGATCCGCCGGCTCCGCGAGCGGGTCGAGCGGCTGGAGTCGCACGCGGAGTCGCTGGAAGCGGACCTCGCCGAGCGCGACGAGCGGATCGAAGAGCTGGAGGGGGAGCTGGAGGAGGCGAAGCGCGAGGAGCGCATCGAGGCGCGCTCCCGCCGCGCCGTCTCCCGGCTCGAACGCGAGACCGACCGGCTGGAGCGCGAGCGCGACGAGGCGCGCGAGACCGTCGCGGAGCTGGAGACCAAGGTGGAGACGCTGAAGGAGCTGTGGCGGCTCGACCACTCCAACTTCGACGACGTGGCCGCGGACCGGGGGCTCGTCAGCGTGAAGGCGGTCGAGCAGTTCACGCTCGACGCGTTAGCGGCCGCCGACGAGGCGTACGGGCTCGTCGCCGGCGACGTGGTCTACCTCCGGGACGCCTCCGGGGCCGGCCGCCGGACCGCCGAGCGGCTGGCCGAGACCGATCCGCGGGCGGTGATCCGCGACGGGAACCTCTCGGACGTCGCCGACCGGGTCCTCTTCGACCACGACGTGCCGGTCGTCCCGGCCGACGCGGTCCCCGTCCGCGAGGTCGACGAGCTGGCGGTCGCGGGCGAGGCGGAGCTGGAGGCCGCGATCGACGACTGGGAGACGCGGGCGGAGCGGCGGCGGAAGGCGGAGAAGCAGGAGCACCTCGACCGGATCATCTCGGAGCACCGGGCGGGGCGGACGCTGCCCGAGACCGAGGAATAGCGGTCGGCTGGCGACCCAGCCGGGCGGAATCGCCCTCGCCACCCGCCCGCACGCTTCCAGAAGTCATATGTCCGACAACCGCACAATCGGGAGTATGGACGCTTACGAGCGGATCACCCGGAACGCGGCCGAGGTGGTCACCGAAGAGGAGATCGAGGCGCTGGCCGACGACCCCGACGGGAAGCGGGCGTACGTCGGCTACGAGCCCTCGGGGGTCCTCCACATCGGGCACATGCTCACCGCGAACAAGCTCATCGACCTCCAAGAGGCCGGGTTCGAGGTGACGGTGCTGCTCGCCGACGTGCACGCCTACCTCAACGACAAGGGGTCGTTCGAGGAGATCCGCCACACCGCCGAGCGCATGCGCGACCAGTTCATCGCGTACGGGCTCGACGAGTCGAACACGCAGTTCGTGCTCGGCTCGGACTTCCAGCTCGACGACGACTACACCCTCGACCTCCACGCCCTCGAACTGGAGACGACGCTCGCGCGGGCCGAGCGCGCGATGGCCGAGATCACCTCCGGCGACTCGGTGAAGGTGTCGCAGGCGGTGTACCCGCTGATGCAGGCGCTCGATATCCCGTACCTCGGCGTCGACCTCGCGGTCGGCGGGATGGAGCAGCGGAAAGTCCACATGCTCGCGCGCGACGTGCTCCCGAGCATCGACCGCGAGCCGCCGACGAGCCTCCACACCCCGCTCATCGCCGACCTGGGCACCGGCCGCGGGAAGATGTCCTCCAGCGCGGGCGTCACGATCTCGATGGAGGACTCCCGCGACGACATCGAGTCGAAGGTGAACGACGCGTACTGCCCGCCGACCGCCGACCCCGAGCCGACCGACGACGGCGTCGAGCGCGAGAACCCCGTCCTCCAGGTGTTCGAGTACCACGTCTTCCCGCGGTTCGAGACCGTCCGCGTCGAGCGGCCGGCGGAGTACGGCGGCGACCTGGAGTACGACGGGTACGACGCCCTCGAGGCCGACCTGGAGTCCGGCGAGCTCCACCCCGCCGACGCGAAGGGCGCGCTCGCGGAGTACCTCGACCGGCTCATCGCGCCGGGACGCGAGCAGCTGGCGGAGTAGGCGGCTTCGACCGCGTTTCGGATCACTCCCCCGCCGTCTCGCCCGCCGCGCGTCCCCCGCGCTCGCAGGTCCCGTCGAGGCAGTCGCGACCGGTCGCCGTCTCGAATACCGCGAGCCCGCAGTCGCACTCGTCGACGACGACGCCGGAGGGGATCGAGAACGTCGTCTCGCAGTCGGGGTGGTTCTCGCAGCCGAGGTAGACGCGGCCTGGCGCCGACTTCACGAGCAGTTCGCCGCCGCAGTCGGGGCAGTCCCAGACGCGGTCGAACCGGTCGCTGACGGCCTCTTCCATCGGGTCGCAGGCGGGATCGAGACAGAGGTGGAACGGCTCGCCGCGCTCGACCCGGATCTTCGGCAGGCCGCAGTCGTCACAGACCCCGTCGGTGACGCTCGCGCCGGCCGGGAGCCCCCACCGCTCCTCGCAGTCGAGACAGACCACGTCGCCGCGCGACCGCACGAGCGGCCCGCCGTCTTCGGGGCAGGTACCGACCGGGATCCCGGCCTCCGTGACCGGCAGCGCGCGGGCGGCGGTCGCCTCCTCGGCGACGACCCGCAGCCGCCGGGTGCCGTCGCGGGCGGTGACGGAGAAGCCGTCGCCGTCGCGCTCGACGACGACCGAGTCGGGCCGGGTGAGCCACGCGACCGGCTGGTAGCCGTCGGCGTCGTGGACGAGGGTGGTGTCGTCGGGCTTGATCAGGACGACGACGCGCCCCCGGTGCGTCCGGGAGCGGTCGCCGCGCTCGGTCACTCGGCAGTCGCCGGCGAACACGCGGAGTCGTTCTGGCATACGACGGGTGGCCGCGGTATGGGTGAAAAGCGGTCGTTGCGGGGATTTATGAGGGATATAGAGCGGGTGTCGCGAGTGATCGATATGGGGTATCTCTCGTTGCTAGCGCGGTGAATGGGGCCGGAGCTCCGGTCGACCGCTTCCGGGTGACCGACAGCGGATCGACTATGAACACCGCCAAAGCCCCAGCCGCTCGGTCGTACGTGATCGGAACCCCTGCGGTGAACACCTCAAAAGCCCCAGCCGGGAGGCGAGCGCACGCTCGCTGCGCTCCTCGTCACTCGCTCCGCTCGTTCCTGCGGTGCTTACATCACCTGCGCCCGCCTCCCGGCTGCCCTTTTGAATCCCACCCTGCACCACACAGCCACCGCGCTTCAGGCCTCCCCAACCTCGCGGTTCGCGCTCTCCGAGCGCTCACCGCGTCCCTCGCGCGGCGCTCCTCGTGGCCTGCCGGCCACTCGGAGGCGCGCGCCACCGCTTCTCTATTTTCCGAAACCGACGCCCCTACTCCACGCGAACCGTCCGCGTCGCCCTGACCGGCATCAGCGGCAAGTCGGGGAAGACGACCTCGACGACGAACTCCAGCTCGTCGGCGTCGGGGGGACCGAAGACGCCGACCGGGACCGCCGTCTCGCCGTCGAGGTACGTCGTCGTCGCCGTCATCTCCACGTCGTTGACGGTGACTCGGATCCCCGTGCGCGCGCTCCCGGAGACGGTCGAGACCGCGACCTCGCACAGCTCGTTCTCGCCGACCGCGATCGCGTCGGGGAAGTCGCCCCAGTCGACGTCGATCCGGGGGCAGTCGCGCGCGGCGTCGACGATCCGCTCGGCGACGGAGTCGCTCATGCCGGCGTCCTCCAGCACGCTCGCGCCGGCGTCGACGACGGCGGCGGGCGAGGTGAGGCCGGCGTCCGCGAGCCGCTCGGCGCGCCCGGAACCGACGCCGTCGATCGCGGTGAGCGCGACCGCCTCTCGCGAGACGCCGTGCTCGACGCGCGCCTCGACGCGGCACGCGAGGTTGGCGGCGCGGGGGCCGGCGAAGCGGTCGAGGAACTCCGCGAGCGCCGCGATCAGGCGGAGCGCGTTCTGCCGGATCACCCACGCGTCCGAGCGCAGGTCCGAGGGGATCGAGTCGGCCATCCCGGCCAGCAGGATGGCGAACACCTTGCGGTGGCCGTCCTCCAGGTCGGTGTCGCGGCCGTCGAGGATCCGGTCGATCGCGTCCGACTCGGCCGACCGCGCCGACACCGAGTCGAACTCGCCGGCCGACGCGACGGCCTCCAAGATCCGGTCGACCGTCAGCGTCTCCCGGTCCGCGAGCCGCCGGAACCGGCGGGCCGTGTCCAGCCGCAGGTAGTACTTCGAGGCGAGTCGGCCCAGCGCCGTCGGCTCGATCGCGAGGTCGTCGTCGGCCGCGACGAAGCCGTCGTCGACGAGCGAGTCGAGGGTGTCGCGAACGCGGTCGCGGAGGGTGGCGAAGTCGTACTCGTCGGGCTTCGACGCCGCGCGGACGTAGTAGAAGGTGGTCTCCAACCACGCCATCACGTCCTCCAGCCCGCGGATCGTCCCCATCGCGATCTCGGCGTTGAGGTGCGATTCGAGGTCGGCGGCGAGCCGCGACTCGATCTCTTTGCCCTCGCGAAGCAGTTTCCGGTACTTGTCGGCGTCCGCGCGGTCGCAGACCACCCAGCCGTACCCCACGTCGTCGTACTCCGGGCGGCCGGCGCGACCGAGCATCTGGAGCACGTCCAGCGGCGAGATGTCGGTCTCGCCCTCCAGCGGGTCGTGGTACTTCGTGTCGCGGATGACGACGCACCGGGCCGGGAGGTTCACCCCCCACGCGAGCGTGGAGGTCGAGAAGAGGAACTTGATCTTCCCCTGCTTGAACCACTCCTCGACGCGGTCCCGGTCGTCCTTCCCGAGGCCGGCGTGGTGGAAGCCGACGCCGTCGGTGACCGACTGGCGGAGCGCGTCGTTGGTCAGCTCTTTCGCCTCGTTGTGGAAGTCGTAGTCGTCGCGGGAGTCGATCGGGATGTCGCGGTCGGTGATCTCGTCGCGCGCCTTCTTGGCCGCCTGCACCGTGTCCTGTCGCGAGGAGACGAACACCAAGGCCTGCCCGTCCTCGCGCACGTGCGGCTCGGCTAGGTCGAGCGCGCGGTAGAGCCGCCGGTACTTGTCGGCGAAGGCGTTCGAGCCGTGCGAGTACGTCTTCACGCCCGTCTCCAGGTCGACCGGGCGGTACTCGTCGCCGAAGGCGTACGTCGTCTCCGCGGGCGCGTTGAGCCACTCGGCGACGTCCGCGACGTTCGGCATCGTCGCCGAGAGCGCGACCACGCGCGGGTCCTGCAGGCGGCGGAGCCGCGAGACGGTGACTTCGAGCACCGCGCCGCGCTTCTCGGAGTCGAGCAGGTGGACCTCGTCGATGACGACGCAGTCGACGTCGGTGATGAAGGAGTAGCGCGCGGAGTCGTGTTTGCGGGTCGCGCTGTCGGCCTTCTCGGGGGTGGTCACGAGCACGTCCGCGCGCTCGGCGCGGCGGGGGTTGAGGTCGCGCTCGCCGGAGACGACGTACACCGAGTACCCCAACTCCTCGAACCGCTCCCACTCGCTCTCCTTCTCGTTGGTGAGCGCGCGGAGCGGGGCGACGAAGAGGGCGGTGCCGCCCGCCGAGAGCGTCCTGCAGATCGCGAGCTCGGCGAGCGCGGTCTTGCCGGACGCCGTCGGCGCCGACGCGACCACGTTGTGGTCGGTCTCCAAGATCCCCGGCAGCGCCTCGCGTTGCATCCGGTTGAACTCCTCGAACCCGAAGGCGTCGGCGAACTCCGGCACCGCGTCCGCGACCTTCACGCCGCACCACGCCCGCGGGCGACCGGACGGCGACCGAGAGTCGTTCGCATCACGTCGAACCGGGGGCTCCAGCCCAAAGGCGTTTCTCATGTGGGCGGCGAAAGCGGTCGGGGCGGAATCTGGCGTCCGGCGGGCCCGAACCGCGCCGCCGACCCCGAGCGTTTAGGTGACCGGGGATCGACCGACCGGTATGATACCGTCAGATCCTATCGTCTTGGGGGCCGTGGCCGTGATCGCCCTGCTCGTCCTGTTAACACTCGTCAGTCGCCTGCGCGGTCCGTCCGGGGAGGCGAAGGAGTCGAAGCGTGCCCACGACGCGGCCCAGGAGCGCGACCCGCCGGTCGAGATCGGCGAGACGTACGAGTTCGGCGTCACCGAGCTCACCGACCACCACTCCGGCGAGGAGGTCGCCGTCGGTAAGGTCGAGGGGTTCGTCCTCTTCACCGAGGACATTCCCGGCGACGTGGGGAAAGGCGACGTGATCCGCGCGAAGGTGCTCTCGTTCAACGACGGCCGTACCTCCGCCGACGCGACGTTCGTGACGAAGGCGTAGCGGGGCCGGTCCGGACCGAACGGAACCGGATTTCCGGTCTGACAAGAGTGCCGAGATCCACCTCCGCCCCGAGCATGAGGTTCATACGTGATGCCGACGAAGGGGTTTCGTAATGGCTCAGGCCGGGAATCAGGACCTCACGGAGCGGTTCATTCAGTTCTACCGCAACTACTACCGCGAGGAGATCGGCACCCTCGCACAGAAGTACCCCAACGAACAGCGCTCCCTGTACGTCGACTACGACGATCTGTTCCAGTTCGACCGCGACCTCGCCGAGGACTTCCGCACGAAGCCGGACCAGATGCGCGAGTACGCCGAGGAGGCGCTGCGGCTCTACGACCTCCCCGCCGACGTCAGCCTCGGCCGCGCGCACGTCCGGATCGAGAACCTCCCCGAGAGCATCGACATCCGCGGCATCCGCGTCCACGACGACCACATCGGCAAGCTCGTCTCCGTGAAGGGGATCGTCCGCAAGGCGACCGACGTGCGCCCGAAGGTGACCGAGGCCGCCTTCGAGTGCCAGCGCTGCGGCACGATGACGTACATCCCGCAGAGCGACGGCGGCTTCCAGGAGCCCCACGAGTGTCAGGGCTGCGAGCGACAGGGCCCCTTCCGCGTCAACTTCGACCAGTCGGAGTTCATCGACTCCCAGAAGCTCCGCATCCAAGAGTCACCCGAGGGGCTCCGGGGCGGTGAGACGCCCCAGTCGCTCGACGTCGACATCGTCGACGACATCACCGGGAAGGTGAGCCCCGGCGACCACGTCACCTGCGTCGGCGTCCTCCACATCGAACAGGTCGAACAGGGCAACGAGAAGTCCGCCATCTTCGACCTCTACATGGACGGCGTCTCCATCGCCATCGAGGACGAGGAGTTCGAGGACATGGACATCACCGAAGCGGACAAACGCGAGATCATCGAGCTCTCCAACCGCGACGACATCTACGAGGCGATGGTCGGCTCCATCGCGCCCGCCATCTACGGCTACGAGGAAGAGAAGCTCGCGATGATCCTCCAGTTGTTCTCCGGCGTCACCAAACACCTCCCCGACGGGTCGCGGATTCGGGGGGACCTGCATATGCTCCTTATCGGAGATCCGGGTACTGGTAAGTGTCAAAAATATGATACTAAGGTGACACTAGCTGACGGAACAGAACGGGCTATCGGAGAGATAGTAGAATCGAACCTCGAAGATCCGATGGAAGTTGATGATGGAGTGTACGAATCAATTGACATTGATCTTCAAACCGTAACAGAAGCGGGAGAAATCGAGACCGGGACCGCGACAAAAGTCTGGAAACGAGAAGCTCCAGACCGGATGTGCCAGATTACAATGGCCTCGGGACGAGAGGTAGAAGTGACGCCGTCGCACCCCCTTTTCAGGCAGTTGGACAGAGGGTTGTCACCCCAGCGAGCGGATCAATTGGCGGAAGGAGACCTCATTGCCGTCCCAGGAAACATCGACGCGGATTGGGATGATTCCCTCGACGTTTCGTTCCAGCGGGTCGAAACCTACAATGCAAATTCTTTCACCCCTCCCAGTCAGATCGACCCCGTACTGGCGCGGCTTCTCGGCTATATCATTGCTGAGGGCCACACTCACATGTCGGAGTCAAGCGCCGCTACCGCGATCACGAACGTCGATGAAGAGATTCTAACGGACGTGGAACACTGCTTCCGGAAGTTGGGTGTTCGGTGGTCTCGCCGAAATAAACAGGGCCATGAGACCGCTGAGATCGTTAGCTGCTCTTCGTTGGAGTTCGTCCGATTCCTCAGAGAACTCGAACCGGCGATACTCAAAAACTCTGAGGATCAACTCGTCCCAGGTTGTCTCAAACGGGCGAGTCCGGAGAACAAGAAGGCGTTCTTACAGGCGTACGTTGACAGCGAGGGAACGGTCTCACCCAAAGAACGTGAGATCACCGTTTCCTCGATGAGCAGAGAACTGCTGACCGGAGTACAGACGTTACTCCTCGCGTTCGGGATCCAGAGCCATCTTCGGAAACGACACAACGACAGCTATCGACTGCGGATCAGTGGACGGGATTTCGTCAAATACGTCGACAAGATTGGATTCGTTACCGATCGCAAAGTGACGGCCTCGAAAGCGTTCGACGACGTTCCAGAGAACACAAACACCGACGTGATTCCCGGACTGAGTGACGACCTCCGGCGGATCCGCGAGGCGCTCGCGTTGTCGCAGTTCGACATCGGATTGCCGCGTCCCACGTATCAACATTATGAACGTGACGACAGAAACCCGAGTAGATCGAGCCTGAGAACGGTTGTCGACACGTTCGAGACTCGCTTGGACTGGCTTCGAGAGAAGCGTGACGAACTGTTGGACGGAAACTGGCAAGCGGTCGAGACACTGCGGGAAGAACTGAATATCTCCCAAAAGACGCTGTCGGACGGTATGGACGTCTCTCAGACCGCGATCAGTTACTACGAGCGGAACGGTGTTGCTCCCGACGGTGGACAGACAGCGGCCGCAAAGGGCGTGATTTTGGATCGGCTCGACGAGGCCTTATCGGTGGGTCCAGACGTCGCTGAACTCGATCGCCTGTGTTCGAACGACATCCACTGGGACCGGATCGAGTCCATCGAATCGGTCGAACCGGACTACGAGTGGGTATACGACCTCGAGGTAGCAGACACGCATACGTATCTCGGAAACGGGGTCGTATCTCACAACTCGCAGATGATCTCGTATGTCGAGAATATTGCCCCCAGATCGGTTTATACGTCCGGTAAAGGCAGCTCGGCGGCCGGCCTTACCGCTGCAGCGGTTCGCGACGACTTCGGTGACGGCCAGCAGTGGTCGCTCGAAGCCGGCGCTCTCGTGCTCGCGGACAAGGGAATCGCCGCAGTCGACGAGCTGGATAAAATGGATTCGAGCGACCGCTCCGCGATGCACGAGGGCCTCGAACAGCAGAAGATCTCCGTCTCGAAGGCCGGGATCAACGCGACGCTGAAGGCGCGGTGTTCCCTGCTCGGCGCCGCGAACCCCAAGTACGGCCGGTTCGACCAGTACGAGCCGATCGGCGAGCAGATCGACTTAGAGCCCGCGCTCATCTCGCGGTTCGACCTCATCTTCACGGTGACCGACAGCCCGGACCCGGAACACGACTCCCGGCTGGCGAAACACATCATCAAGACGAACTACGCCGGCGAGCTCAACACCCAGCGCGAGGAGCTGGCGAGCTCGGAGTTCACCTCGGACCAGGTGGCGGAGGTGACCCAGGAGGTCGCCCCGGAGATCGACGCGGAGCTGCTCCGGAAGTACATCGCCCACGCGAAGCGCTCCTGTTACCCGACGATGACGGAGGAGGCGAAGGAGCTGATCGAGGAGTTCTACGTCGACCTGCGCTCGAAGGGCGCCGACGAGGACGCGCCGGTGCCCGTCACCGCTCGGAAGCTGGAGGCGATGGTGCGGCTCGCGGAGGCGAGCGCGCGGCTCCGGCTCTCGGACACGGTCGAGCGCGAGGACGCCGACCGCGCCACCGACATCGTCGAGTCCTGTCTCAAGGACATCGGCGTCGACCCCGAGACGGGGCAGTTCGACGCCGACGTCGTCGAGACGGGCACGTCCAAGAGCCAGCGCGACCGCATCAAGAACATCAAGGGGCTCATCGCCGACATCGAGGAGGAGTACCAGGAGGGCGCGCCCGTCGACGAGGTGCTCGACCGCGCCGGCGAGATCGGGATGGACCCCGGGAAGGCGGAACAGGAGATCGAGAAGCTCCGCACGAGGGGCGAGGTGTACGAGCCGAAGCAGGGCCACCTGCGGACGACGTAGATGGACCGGATCTCCGCGATACGGAACGTCGAGGACGCCCTGCGCGCGTTCGAGAACGGCGAGGCCGACCTCGCCGACACGGAGCGCCGGGTGGCGGCGGTGCTCCGCACCTACGCCACGGAGTTCGACGGCGACGGCGGCGTGTTCCGCGCGGTCGGCGACGAGCCGGTCGACGGGCGGGTCGTCGTCGCCCCCTCCGCGCCGGCCGCCCGCGAGCGCGTGCTCGCGCTCTCGAAGGCCGACGCGAGCGACGCGGAGGGGTCCGATAGTTCAAATAGTCCGACAAACGACGAAAACGGCTCAGTCATCGAGTTCGAGGTCGAACGAGTAACGGAGTCGGAGTAGTTCGGAACCGATAAGTTCGGCCTCCGATCAGCCGCGTCCATGCTGCTGATCGTGACGTACTCGGAGGCGGCGCGCACCGGCCTCCGAAACCTCTGTCGGCGCCACGAGGAGCCGGTCGTTCGGCGGTTCGGGCGGGCGGCGCTGCTCGACGCGACGGCGTACGCCGCGTTCCTCGCCGTGCGGCTCCGGGAGTCGCACGGCGGCGACGTCCAGATCGAGCGGACGGAACCGTTCAACGAGTTCGTCGCGCTCGACGACTCGGTCCGCGAGGCCGCGAGCGCGTACGCGGATCGGGACGCGAAGTCGACGCCGTACGCCGCGTTCGCGGCCGGAACGGAGCATCCGAACCCGGACCGGTTGAAGGGCGAAGAGCTGTGACGGGCGGGCGGGAGCCGGCGACGCCGGGGGAGCCCGCGGAGCCGAGCGAGCGCCCGCTCCCCGCGCCCGAGGCGGTCCTCGGTCGGGTGCCGACCGGGACCAGCCTCCGGCGGGAGCTCGCGGCGGCCGCCCGGTCTCGGGGGCACGAGTCGTCGGCGAGAGGCGAGCTCGGTCGGCTCCGCGACGAGATCGCGGCGATCGAGGTCGACGCGGTCGATCTCGCCGCGGCCCGTCGGCGGGTCGCCGACGCGAGCGGCGAGGAGGAGCGACTGAAGGAGCGCGTCGCGGCGCTCCGCGGCGACGTCCGGGCGCGGCGAGCCGTGGACGCGGAGACTGACGGGGCGCTCGGCGACCTCGAGTCCGTCGCGGCGGAGCTCTCGGCCGCGCAGACCGAACGGATCGCGGCGGAGCAGGCGCTCGAACGGGCCCGCGAGCGGGCCGCCCGCGCCCGCGACGAGCGGGAGCGACGGCTCGAACTCGGAGACCGGCTGCGGAACCGCCGACGGGAGGCCCGCCGCGAGCTCGCCGGCGAAGCGTATCCGGCGTTCCGCGACGCCCTCGCCGCGGTCCCCGGCGGTACCCGGTCACGAGCCGGCTCGGAACCGTCGGAATACGACGGGCCGCGGCTCGCCGCGTCGCTCGCGGCGGTCCGGATCGCGGACCTCGACGGGGCGGTCACGCTCGGCGTCGAGGCCGCCCGCTGGCTCGCCGAGCGAGGGGAGCGATCGCCGGAAGCGGTGCTCGACGCGGCGGTCGCCCGTCCCGATCGCTCGTCCGGGTGACCCCCCGGCCGCCGCGCCCGACTCGTGAACGGCGGCGGTACCGGCCGGAGTTTAAATGAGATCCCGAGACAGCCGGCGTATGGAGCTCTCGTGGACCGTCGACCGGGCGGGCGACGCGTCGCTGGTTCGCTGTCGGGTTCGCAACGACGACGCCGCCCCGCGACGCGTGCGGGTGGAGAGCGAGTTCGACGCGCCGGTGCTCCCGCCGCGACGGGCGGGCGTGCCGGCGGACGGCTGGGACGCGAGCGGGGTGACCCTGCGGATGGGTCCGGACGAGCGTCGCGGGTTCGGCTTCGCGACACCGGCACCGCCCGTCGATCCGCCGGTGGAGATCGTCGCCGTCGAGCCGGTCGACGCGAGCGACCCCGACGGATCCGGGCGGGATGTCGCCGGTCCCACCGCCGACGGCGGGGGCGTCGGCTCGACGCCGGCCGCCGCGCTCCGCGAGCTCGCCGAACACCGGCCGCCGCGGGCGGCGGTGGACGCGAATCCCGAGGTCGGGGGTCGGTCGGAGGACACCGCGGCGGCCGGAGACGGACGCGGTCACGACGGTGGTCCCGGCGAGGTCGGGAGCGACGACGCCGAGGGCGACGACGGTGCTGCGGACGGCACCGGGGACGACGACGCCGAGGGCGACGACGGTGCTGCGGGCGACGCCGAGGACGATGACGAAGTCGGGGACGACGGCGCGCTTACGCGAACGGACCCCGATTCGGTCGACGACTGGTTCGCCGCGGTCAAGTCCCGGATCGAGCGGGCGGAGCGGCTGGCCGGCGCCGACGTCGAGACGGCGACGGAGGTGGTCGGGGACGCGGGCGGCGTCGACGCGCTCGCCGAGCTCGACGAC
Organism: Halorubrum rutilum; assembly: GCF_024494565.1. The sequence goes on along the minus strand of NZ_JANHDN010000001.1, from coordinate 82,042 downwards.
CGGCTCGACGACGACGCGGAGCGGCTCCGGTCGGTGAGCGAGCGCGCGGCGTCGCTGGCGGAGCGCGCGGCGGAGACCGACGTCCCGGTCGACGCGCTGGAGCGGCTCTCGTGATCCTCGCCGTCGCCGGCGGCAAGGGCGGCGTCGGGAAGACGACGCTCGCGTACAACGTCGCCGCCGCGCTCGACGCGGTCGTCGTCGACGCGGACCTCGGCATGGCCGACCTCCCCGGCGGTCGCGGCCCGGACCTCCACGACGTGCTCGCCGGGCGCGCCGACCCGACGGAAATCGTTCGAACGGGCCCCGTCGACATCGTCCCCTGCGGGCGGACGCTCGCCGGCGCCCGCGCCGCCGACCTGTCGGCGCTGGGTGCGGCGACGGCCGCGATCGAGCGGGAACACGGAACCGTCGTCCTCGACTGTCCGGCCGGCCGGCGCGCGGACGCCGGCGTCCCGCTCGCGGTCGCGAGGGCGTGTCTGCTGGTCGTCTCCCCGCGGGCGTTCGCGCTGGCCGACGCGATCCGGACGCGGGAGCTCGCCCGCGAGCTGGACGCCGGACTCGTCGGCTGCGCCGTCAATCGAGTGACCGAGGAGCCGCCGACGGACGCCGTCGCCGACGCGCTGGGAGCGCCGGCGGCGGCGGTCCCCGCCGACCCGCGAGTCGGGCGGTCCGTCGCCGCGGAGCGGCCGGTCGTCGACGCCGCGCCCGACGGCGACGCCGCGCGGGCGATCGAGGAGCTGGCCGGGCGGGTCCCCCGCTGACGGGTCGTCCGGCGCGAGGACATCGGGTCGTTTTACCCGATCGGGGGCGGACCGGGAGTCATGCTCACGGCCGCGTTCCTCGTCGCCGTCGCCGTCGTCGCCTTCCTCGTGATCGAGGTCGGCCCCCTCTACGCGGCCGACCGCTTCCGGGACCTGCGGGAGCCGACCGACGCGGAACGCGCGCGGCTCGCCTCCCTCCGCGAGACCGCCGGGCTCGACGTCGAACGGGTCGCGATCGAGACCGACGCCGAATCGACGGCTGACGAGGGCGAGGACGGGTCGAACGTCGGCCGGGTCGAAGTCGGCGTCCGCGGCCCGCCCGGCAGGCGGGTCCTGTTCATTACGGAGGGCGTGCTCGACGACCTCGACGAGGACGTCGCGATCGGCCTCCTCGCGGCGGAGGCGGGACGCGTCCAGACGTACTACGGCGAGTTCCGCGCGGTCGCCGTCGCGGCGGTGCTCGCGGTGCTGGCGGCGATCGTGACGGTCGCGGTGCCGTTTCAGGCCGGGTTCGCGTCGCTCGTCGCCGTGGGGCTCGCCGCGTTCTGGGTCGGGCGGCGAGTGCAGTACGCGGCCGACGACCGCGCCGCGGACGCGGTCGGCGCGGGGCGCGTCGCCGACGCCTTCGAGCGCGCCGCCGCGATCCGCGGGGTTGAGCCCGAGACGGGCGACTGGTCGACGTGGTTCGAGGTGCAGCCGCCCCTCGGCGACCGGATCGCGGCGCTTCGAGAACGGGCGGACGGCGAGCGCTGAACGGGCGAGGCGCGTCGGTGTCGGCGCTACTCGGCCGGTCGGGCGACGACCTCGTCGCGGTCGACCCGCACGTCGTACTCGGCGACGGAGAACGAGAGGGAGACGTCGGCGTCGGGACCGCCCCCGACGAGCGAGTCGAGCGCGTCGGGGTCGACGTGGTCGTACAGGACGATGTCCGCCTCGTCGGCGAGCGCGGTCGGCTCGACGCCGGCGAGGTCGGCGATCGCCTCGACGACCGCGCGGCTCGGGGAGCGGTCGTCGCGGCCGTGAGCGACGCGGACCGCACCGCGGAGCGGGCCGGCGTCGGAAGCGCCCGTCGGAACACTGCTCATACCCGGCAGTTCGCCGAACCGGTATATAAACGCCCCCCGTCGTTAATCAGAACTGATAATTCGACTGACTCGACCGGTCGGTCGGCCGGAGCGAAACGGTTAACAGCGTTTGTGTGAGACGTTTTCGCATGGCACTCGAACGCGCCACGGCTGGGATCGCCCGGAGAGTCGACGGCGACGCGTTCGAGCTCTTTTTCGACTGATCGGCGCGCGGCGGACCCGTCCCGCGGTCGGACGGCGAAACCGCGCGGATCGGCGGCGAGGAGACGATGGAGAGAAGACGACGGAGAGAGGGCGGCGGGGGAGGAGTCGAACCGCCCCGCGCCGTTCCGCGCTCTCCGCGCCCCCCGCGCCGCCCCGCGACGGCGACGTGCCGGAACCGTTACCAACCAGCCACACGCGTATGGATACAACTCGAATGCGACTCCCGGAACGACAGCTCGCGGTCCTCGAGGCCGCGAGCGCGACGGACGAACGGACGATAGACGAGATCGCGGCGGAGACCGGGCTGAAGCCCGAGACGGTCGTCGGCGCCGCCTTCGACCTCCGCGACGAGGGACTGCTGTCCGTCGTCGAGACCGCCGCCGAGACCCTGGACCTCACCGACGAGGGGCGGCGCTACGTCGACGACGGGCTCCCCGAGACGCGGCTCTACCGGGCGGGGCTCGCGCTCGACGCCGACGAGGCGCCGGTCTCGATGGGGCGGGTCATCGGCGAGGCCGACCTCGACGGCCCCGCGGTCGAGATCGCGCTCTCGAACTTCGCGCGGAAGGGGTTCGGCTCGATCGACTCGGGCGAGCTCCGCGTCGACCCCGACGCCGCCCCCGACGCCGACCCGGAGGCGGCCGCGCTCGCGGCCCTCGCCGACGGTGAGACCCCGGACGCCGACGACGCGGTCCTCGAACGGCTCGACTCCCGCGGACTCGTCGACCGCGGCGAGTCGGTCACCCGGTCGGTGACGCTCACCGACGAGGGCGTCGACGCGCTGATGACGGGCGTCGAGGCGACGGAGACCGTCTCGGAGCTCACGCCCGAGCTGCTCGCCAGCGGCGAGTGGCGCGACGTGGAGTTCTCCGCGTACAACGTGGAGGCCGACGCGCCCGGCGTCTCCGGCGGCCGGAAGCACGTGCTCCGCCGGACCGCCGACCGCGTGAAGGACGTCCTCGTCGGCATGGGGTTCCGGGAGATGGAGGGCCCCCACGCCGACAGCGACTTCTGGATCAACGACTGCCTGTTCATGCCGCAGGACCACCCGGCGCGGACCCACTGGGACCGGTTCGCGCTGGACGTCGACCCGATGGACGAGATTCCGGAGGAGCTGATCCGGCGGGTCGAGTCGGCCCACCGGGAGGGGTGGGGCGAGGACGGCGACGGCTACCACTCGCCGTGGTCAGAGGCGTTCGCCCGCGAGGTCGCCCTGCGCGGCCACACCACCTCGCTGTCGATGCGGTACCTCTCGGGGGTCGCCGGCGCGGAGCTGGAGCCGCCGCAGCGCTACTTCTCCGTCGAGAAGGTGTACCGCAACGACACCCTCGACCCGACGCACCTCCTGGAGTTCTTCCAGATCGAGGGGTGGGTGATGGCCGAGGACCTCTCGGTGCGCGACCTGATGGGCACCTTCGAGGAGTTCTACCGGCAGTTCGGAATTACGGACATCCGGTTCAAGCCCCACTACAACCCATACACCGAGCCCTCCTTCGAGCTGTTCGGCGAGCACCCGGAGACCGGCGAGGAGATCGAGATCGGCAACTCCGGCGTCTTCCGCGAGGAGGTCACCGGCCCGCTCGGCGTCGACTGCGACGTGATGGCGTGGGGGCTCGCCCTCGAACGGCTCGCGATGCTGACGACGGGCGCGGAGGACATCCGCGACCTCCACGGGACGCTGGCCGACATCGACTTCCTGCGGAACGCGGAGGTGAGCTACTGATGCCCGTCGTCGACATCGACACCGACGAGCTGCGCGGGCTCACCGGCCGCACCGACGCGACCGACGAGGAGTTCAAGGAGGACCTGTTCGGGCTCGGCCTGGAGTTCGAGGGCAAGACCGACGACGGCCTCCTCCAGTTCGAGTTCGCGCCCGACCGGCTCGACCGGCTCTCGGTCGAGGGGGTCGCGCGCTCGCTGCGCTACCACTACGGCGACGACCGCGGCGTCTACGTCCCCGAGACGAACGACCCCGAGTGGACGATCGAGGTCGACGAGACGGTCCCCGACGAGCGCCCCTACGTCACGGGCGCCGTGGTCCGCGGGGTCGACCTCGACGAGGGCGCGCTGGAATCCCTCATCCAACTCCAGGAGAAGCTCCACGCGACGATGGGCCGCGGCCGCGCCAAGGGCGCGATCGGGATCCACGACCTCGCGATGATCAAGGGCGCGCCGCTCCAGGAGGGGTCCGAGCCGTCGATCACCTACCGCGGCGTCGACCCCGAGGGCGACACGTTCGTCCCGCTGGACGCGAACGACGAGCTGACCCCGGCCGCGGTGCTCGACGAGCACGACACGGGCCGGACGTACGCCGACCTCGTCGAGGACCTGGAGCGGTACCCCGCGATCTACGACGAGCTCGGCCTCTTCTCGTTCCCGCCCGTGATCAACGGGAAGCGCACCGAGGTGACGACGGGCTCGCGCGAGCTGTTCGTCGAGCTCACCGGCACCGACCAGTGGACGATCGACCGGATGTGCAACATCGTCTGCTACGCGCTCTCGGCGCGGGGCGCGACGATCGAGGAGGTCGAGGTGACCTACGCCGACGGCGCGGCCGCTCCCGACGAGTACGGCGCCGAGCTCGTCCGTCCGAACTTCGACACCGACGAGAAGTCGGTGAGCCACGACCGGATCGAGACGCTGCTCGGCGTCGACTTCGAGCCCGAGGAGGTGGTCGACTGCTTCGAGCGCGCCGGGCTCGACGCCTCCTACACCCTCGACGAGGACGTCACCTACGAGGCCGAGATCCCGCCGTACCGCGTCGACGTGCTCCACCCGCTCGACCTCGTCGACGACGTGGGACGCGCGTACGGCTTCGACGAGCTGGAGCCGCGCTACCCCGACGTGGGGACCGTCGGCGGGCGCCACGAGCGCTCCCGACTGGAGGACGCGGTCCGGACGAGCCTCGTCGGGCTCGGCTTCGAGGACCTGCTGAACTTCCACATGACGAGCGGGACGGAGAACTACGACCGGATGAACCTGGAGCCGGGGACCGACGCCTTCGGCGGCGGCGACCCCGTCGAGATCACCGAGCCGTACAGCGAGGAGTACACCCAGCTCCGCACGTGGGCGCTCCCCTCGCTCGTCATGCTGTTGGAGCGGAACACGCACAACGCGTACCCGCAGGACGTCGCGGAGGTCGGCTTCGTCGCCGAGCGCGACGACGCGGCGAACACGAGCGTCGCCGAGCGGCGCCACGTCGCCGGCGCGGTCGCCCGCCGCGACGCCTCCTACGAGGCCGCGAAGGGGCGCCTGCAGGCGGTCTGTGACGACTTCGGCGCCGAGCTGGCGACGCCCCGCACCGAGCACCCGTCGTTCATCGACGGTCGGACCGCCGCGGTCGAGATCGACGGCGAGCGGGTCGGCGTGATCGGCGAGGTGCATCCCGCGGTCCTCGTCGAACACGACCTGGAGGTCCCGGTCGCGGCCTTCGAGTTCGACCTCGACGCGCTCCGATAATTTGACCACAAGGCATATATTTATTTTCGCGTATCCGCCGGGTATGAACTGCGAACGCTGCAGCGAGGACGCGTCGGTCTCACACCACGACGTCGACGGGTTCGCCTACTACCTCTGCGTGCCGTGCGCCGAGGAGTGGGACGCGGTGCGCGACGCGACGACGGTCATCGACGCGGCCGGGCGGTCGCCGGCGCGATAGCGGTTCGACAATCCCGCCGGGGGCGTCGCGGCCGGCGAGAGCTACCCCTCGAACCCCTCCTCCCACCGGAAGGCGCCGTCGCGTTGGACGACCTCGCCGTCGACCTCCAGCCGTGAGCGCTCGCCCACGTCGCTTATCATGTCGACGTGGACCGCGCTGTCGTTGCCGGACTCGCCCGCCGGGAGGCAGGCGTCGTAGGCGCGGCCGACCGCGAGGTGGACCGTGTCGCCCATCTTCTCGTCGAAGAGGATCGAGTCGGTGAAGCGGTCGATACCGCGGTTCATCCCGATCCCGAGCTCGCCGAGCCGCCGGGCCCCCGCGTCGGTGTCGAGCACGCTCGCGAGCGCGTCCTCGCCGGCCTCCGCCGAGAAGTCGACGACCTCGCCGCCCTCGAAGACGAGGCGCACGTCTCGGACGCGGGTCGCGTCGATCGTCATCGGCACGTCGAAGAAGGCCTCGCCCTCGGCGTCGTACGGCGCCGTGAACACCTCGCCGCTCGGGAGGTTGTGGGAGTCGTACGCCACGGAGGCGGCGGAGTTGACCGCGGTGCGACCCGCGATCGACATCGCCACGTCGGTGTCGGGCGCGCCGTCGCGCTCGGTGACGATCCGGACCTCCTCGCCCGCGTCGAGGACCTCCTTCATCCGGGCCATCTCGGCCGCGAGCGCCTCCCAGTCGCGGAGGACGGCGTCGTAGACGAACTCCTGATACTCCTCGTACGCCATCCCCGCCTGCTGGGCGAGGCTCCGGGTGGGGTGGACCGTCGACACCCAGTCGGTGTCCATCCGGGCCTCGCGGACGCCTTTCCTCGCTTTGGCGTACGCCTGCCGCGTCTCGCTCGCCACGTCGGCGCTCGCGGTGGTGTTGCGCCCGCCCCCGATCCGGAGGTAGGCGTCGGCGGCCTCGAAGATCGCGCGGTCGACCGCCGGGTCGTCGTCGAAGTCGGGGACTCCGCCGGGGTCGTCGGGGTCGGCGGCGGAATCGTCGTCGGGGTCGTCGTCGGGGTTGTCGCCGCTGCGGTCGCCGTCAGCTCTCGCCTCGGCGCCTTTTAAATAGGCCCGGGAAAGCTCGTCGGAGCCGTACAGCGTCGTGACGTTCGCCCCGCGCTCGCCGAGCGCCTCGGCGACGGCGACGCCCAGGTCGTGGGCGTCCTCGGCGACGCTGACGACGACGTCGTCGCCGGCCTCGACCCGCGCGCTCCAGTCGACGAGCACCTCGGCGTGCTCGCGTACGCGTTCGTCCATGAGTACTGGATACGTCGCGGGGAAGGGGTAAATCGGTGCCGGGACAGCGATTATTTATAAATAGTCGACGGCGCGGGGACGACTCTCGCCGGTGAGTCGGTCGCTTATTTATAAATCGCCACTCGCAGATCGGTGGGAGATACTTCCAAGGCCCCAGTCGCTCGGTTATAAATGACTCATCGCAGATCAGGGGCGAACACCGCCAAAGCCCCAGCCGCGAGGCGGGCGCACGCTCGCTGCGGTCCTCGGTCGCTCGCGGTGCTCGCTCCCTGCGGTCCTTGCATCACCTGCGCCCGCCTCGCGGCTGCCCCTTTGAGTCCCGCCCGACCGCAACCGCACAGCGCCTCACACCTCCCCAGCCTCGTCGCTCGCGCTTAAAAGCGCTCGCGACTCCCTCGCGCGTGCGACTCGCAGCCTGCCGGCTGCTCGTCGGCACGCGCCACCGCTGTTACTTAAATAGTCTCGTCGGAACGCGACGAGGCCGTCACCCGGAATCCCGGTGAACGGCTGCGAAGAGCCCGACCGCGAGCAGTGCGACGCCGGCGATCCCGCTTCCGAGCCTCGCCAGCCCGGCCAGCGGGGTTCGGTCCAGCCGGTCGCGCGAGTAGCTTCCGAGGACCCCGTACGACTCCCCGTCGACGCGCAGATTGTCGACCCCGGCGAGGCGGTCCGCGCAGTTGGTCTCGCCGATGGCCCACTCCCCGACGGCCGACGTGTGTTCTAGGAGGAGGTCAACGGACCCGGGGGCGATCCGATATCCGCGGATCGAGACGTTGTTCCCGTCGGCGAGGGCGACCGCGGCGTCGGCGCACCGCGCGGGGAGGTCGGCCGCGTTCACGGCCGGGTGCTGGTTGAGCCCCAGTCCCGGGTAAAACGCCGCCCGCCAGCCGACGACGCTCACGTCCGCGACTAGGACGAGGAGGAGGAGGGCGCCTGGGACGGCGAGGAGCCTGCGGTCCATCGCGCCGAGCGGGTAGAGCCGAGCGGAATAAAGGCCTTGTGTGGCTCGTCCGGCCGGACGAGGCCCGAACGCGGCCGTTACTCCAGGTCGAGCAGCGCCGCGATCTCGTCGAGGTAGTCGTCGTAGATCCCGACGGCGGCCTCGATCGGCTCGGGCGAGGCCATGTCGATGCCGGCGAGTTCGACGACGTTCAGGGGGTAGTCGGAGCCGCCGGCCTTCAGCATCTCGCGGTAGTCGGCGGCGGCGGGCTCGCCCTCGTCGAGGACGCGCTCGACGATCGCGGCGGCCGCGGAGATGCCGGTCGCGTACTGGTAGACGTAGAAGTCGTAGTAGAAGTGCGGAATCCGCTCCCACTCGCGCTCGATGCCGCCGGTCAGCTCGGCGGGCGCGTAGTAGTCGCCCTTCAGGTCGGCGTAGAGCTCGTCGAAGGCGTCCGGGGTGAGCGCGTCGCCGGCCTCCACGCGCTCGTGGATCTCCTGTTCGAACGTCGCGAACATCGTCTGCCGGAAGAGGGTCGAGCGGAAGCGTTCGAGGTACTCGTCGAGCACGTGGGTGCGGAGCTCGTCGTCCTCGACGGTGTCGAGCAGGTGGTGGGTGAGCAGGGTCTCGTTGACCGTGGAGGCGATCTCCGCGACGAAGATCTCGTAGCTCGCGTCGTGCCACGGCTGGGCGTCGGCTGCCAGCTCGGAGTGCATCGAGTGGCCGAGCTCGTGGGCCAGCGTGAACAGCGAGGCGATGTCGTCCTGGTAGTTCATCATGATGTACGGCTGGGTGTCGTAGGTGCCGGAGGAGAACGCCCCGGAGCGCTTCCCGCGGTTCTCGTACACGTCGACCCACCGCGAGTCGAGCCCCTCGGCCATCCGGTCCTGGTACGCCTCGCCGAGCGGCGCGACCGCCTCGGTCACCCACTCGACCGCCCGGTCGTACTCGACGTCCGGGCCCTGGTCGCCCGTCAGCGACATGTAGAGGTCGTGGCTTTCGAGTTGGTCGACGCCGAGCGCCCGCTCCTTCAGCTCCGCGTGCCGGTGGAGCACGTCGAGGTTGTCGTCGACCGTCTCGACGAGGGTGTCGTACACCTCGACCGGGACGTTCGAGCCGTCGAGCGCGGCGGCGCGGGCGCTGTCGTAGCCGCGGATCTCGGCGCTCGTCGCGTGCTCGCGGACGGCCTTCTCCAGGGAGGTGCCGACCGTGTTGCGGACGTCGCCCCACTGCTCGTAGAACGTCTCGTGGACGCGCTCGCGGAACGCTCGGTCCGGGTTCGTCTGGAGCTTGGTGAAGTTCGACTGCGTGATCTCCACGTCCTCTCCGTCCGGGTCCTCGACGACGCCGTAGGTCATGTCGGCGTTCGTCAACATCGAGTAGATCTCGCTCGGCGCGTCGGTGACCTCCGAGAGGTCGGCGAGCACCTCCTCGACCTCCGCCGAGCGCGTGTGGTTTTTCATCCGCAACACGTCGTCGAGGTAGTGCTCGTACGCCGCGAGGGCGGGCTCGTCGTCGACGAAGGCCTCGACGTCGGCCTCCGTGAGCGTCTGGAGCTCCGGTTCGAGGTACGAGACCGCGCTCGACGCCTCGGAGCCCAGCGAGGACGCCTTGGCCGACATCGCCTGATACTCCTGATTCCGGGTGTCCTCGGCGCTGCGGAGGCGGGCGTACGTCGCCACCTGCCGGAGCTCGCGGAAGATCTCCTCGCGGAGTTCGAGCAGCTCCGAGAGAGTGGCGGCGTCCTCGGTGACGCGTCCCTCGTAGTCGCGCAGCTCGTCGATCCGGTCGGCGACCGTCTCGTAGGCCGCCTCCCACGCCTCGTCGTCCGCGTAGATCCCGCGGAGGTCCCACTTGTACGCCTCGTCGATCTCCGCCCGCTCGGGAACCGAACTCATACCGATCGGTTCGCGCCGCGCGCACTAAGCCTTGTCAAACGCGGACGCTCGCGGGTGAGCGAGCGTCGACGAGCGCCGGGGACGATCACGCTCCCGTCGCCCACTCGGCGAGGTCGACGACGAGCACGACGGCGTCCTCTCCGTCCCGGTAGTAGTTCGAGACGCGGCGGACCGGCTCGAACCCCTCGTCCGCGTACAGCGACCGCGCGACCGCGTTGCTCTCGCGGACCTCCAAGCGCACGACCGCGACGCCGACGCCGCGGAGCCGCGCGAGCGCCGAGCGGAGGAGGCCCCGTCCGAGCCCCTCGCCCCGCGCCTCCGGGTGGACCGCGAGGTCCTTGACGTGGCCGATGTCGCGGCCGTGGTTCGGCGTGGCGTCCGCGACGACGTAGCCGACCACCCCGTCGTCGCGCTCGGCCACGAGGAACGCCGGCTCGTCGAGCAGGCGCTCGAAGGCGTCGTACGGCCACGGGTCCGCGAAGCACGCCCGCTCGATCCGCACTACCGCGAGCAGGTCCGCGCGCTCGACCCGGCGGATCGCGGCGTCGACGGGTATCACGGTCGGAGTTGGCGGGCGGGAGGAATAAACGCGACGGGACGGCGGACCCCGAGAGCGGTCGCCGGACGGTCCGGCCGCCTCAGCCGTCGATCCACGGCTCGGTCCCCGGGACCGCGTCGGGACCGGGCGCCTCGATCGCGAAGCACGCGCCGTCGGGACGGGGGGCTCCGGGCGGGAGCGGGGGGTCCGCGTCCGGACGGAGCTCGACGGTCCAGCCGTGCGACTCGACGATTTCGCGGACGATATCGAGGCCGTAACCCGTCCCGTCGGGGGTGGTGGTGAAGCCGGGCTCGAAGGCGTCCTCGCGGTGCGCCGGGTCGATCCCGGCGCCGTCGTCGGCGACGATCACCCCCCCGTCGGTCGCGCTCACGACGACCGTGAGGTCGGCGTCGACCTCGCAGGCGTGTTCGACCGCGTTGCGGAAGAGGTTCTCCAGCGCCTGCCGCAGGCGCCCGCGGTCGCCGCGGACCCGGGCGTCGGCGCCGACGACGAGCGTCGCGTCCTCGCTCCCCGCGGTGGCCCACGCGTCGCGGACGACCCCTTCGAGGTCGAACTCGGTCGGCTCGTCGATCCCCGACCCCTGTCGGGCGAGCGTCAGCAGCTCGGAGACGAGCCGGTCGATCCGGTCGACCGCGCGCTCGCCGCGCTCCAGCGGGTCGGTGTCCCCCTTCAGCCGCGCCATCTCCATCGACCCGCGGATCACGGACAGCGGGTTCCGGAGGTCGTGCGAGACGATGCCCGCGAACCGGTCAAGCCGCTCGTTGCGGTCGGCGAGCCGGCGCTCGCGCGCCTTCCGGTCGCTCACGTCGCGGGAGTTGACGAGGAGGCGACCGACCGCGGCGTCGTCCGGCAGGGAGCGCGTCCGCGACTCCAGCCAGACCCAGTCGCCGTCGGCGGTGCGGTACCGGTACTCCATGGTGGGCGCCGCCTCGGGGTCGTCGAGGGCGTGATAGAACCGCTCCGTCACGCGCTCGCGGTCGTCCGGGTGGACGTAGCCGAGCGGCGACCGGCCGACCGTCGACCCCTGCTCGTAGCCGAGCACCTCCTCGACGGACGGGCTCTCGTACCGGACCCGGCCGTCGGCGTCGACGACGGTGACGAGGTCGGTCCCGTATTCGAGGAACTGCCGGAACCGCTCCGGGAAGGCGCGGTCGACGTCGACCCGACGGGCGGTGACGACGCGCCCGCCGAACTCCGGCGCGAGCTCCTCGTCGACGACGGACTCGACCCAGACGAAGCCGCCGCTCGCGTGCCGGAGCCGATGGGTGACGGTCCGGTCGGTCGCGACCGCGGAGAGCGCGTCGGAGACGGGGTCGCGGTCGTTCGGGTGGACGCGTGCCAGCAGGTCCTCGCCGAGCAGCGCCTCGCGTTCGACGCCGAGCACCGCCGGCACCGACGGACCGGCGAACAGGACCTCGCCGTCGACGGCGACCGCCGCGACGAAGCGGTCGGAACCGGGGTCGACCGCGGCCGCACCGTCCGCCGCGTCGACCGCCCCCGGCTCGGGCGCCGGGTCGGAACTCGGTCCCCCGTCGGTCGTCGAGCGCCCCCGTTCCGGGCGCGTCCGCCGCTCGTCGTCGCGGGAGGCGTCGCCCCGCGGAGCGGACGGTCGGTCGCTGGGACGGAGGGTCACGAGCGTTCTGTCCACGCTACGGACGGACGGGTATAAACCTCCGCGCCGCGGATATCAGAATAGATACTCGGCGAGAGGACCCGGAGACGGCGGGGCAGCGAACGGCGAGCCGCGAGCGGTGACGGTGGTCGCGCGACTCCGAGCACTGCCGAGCGGCCGCCGTCGAGCGGTCTCGACGCACCGAGTCAGAAGCGTTAAACGCGCGCCGCGGGTAGCCGGTCGTGAGGGCGCGTAGCTCAGCGGACAGAGCACTTGGTTCCGGACCAAGATGCCGCGGGTTCAAATCCCGTCGCGCCCGTTCCTTCGCTTCGCTCAGTCACGGACGCGACTGTCCCCACGCTCGCTCACTGCGTTCGCTCGCGCGGATCCCGTCGCGCCTTCGCGTCTCGGCTCACTACTCTCATTGAGTCGGGAACGGTTCGATGTGCCCCGCAAGCGACCAGTTCGAAAACTGAGACCGACCCGTCGTCGGTCGCGGTTCGTGGCGGTCGAAAAGTGCGGTATCGCATTACTGTGACGCGTCGGGTCCAAAGATCCGGCCGGTGCGGAGCGCGTGGGGGAAGGGCCAGACGCTCCGGTAGCGCGGCCCCTCGTGAATGGCAACACTATCTGGAGGCTCTTTTCCCGGCCGTTTTGCCTCGATCGACCCTTCCGACCGGCGGGTTCGCGACGATCTCGACCGTAACACAAACGCGGATCCGGACTCGACGAGCTGCTCGTTGACGCCGAACCGACGCCGGGGGGTCGGTTGGCGGTTAGAGGTGTGGCCAAGACCACACACCTAAGGTACCACCTCCGCTTTCTCACCTCCCGCAGGCGGCCGCCCTCGTCGCTCGCATCGAACTCACCCACCGTCGCCGTCGCGGCCGGTCACCTTCCGGACGCACGAGGAGCCGAAGGGGCCGAGCTCGCCCGCGTCCAGGTTCACGAAGTGACCGGTCGAGATGGCGGTCCCGCACCGGCGGCACTCGAACTCGCCCTCGCGCCGGACGACTTGGCTGTCGTAGTTCACGTAGGTCCCGCCGCGCCGGATCCTGAGCCGGGCGCCATCGCGCTCGATGACGCCGCGCTTCTCGGCGGCGTCGAGGATGTCGCGGGTGAGCGCCGGGCTCGTCGTCACCGTCTCGATCCGGTCGACCGCGTCCGGCAGCGCCAGCTCCTCGCGTTCGAGGTGCGCGAGCAGCTCGACGCCGAGCTCCAGCTTCGCCTCCCGCGACCCCGGCTCGTTCACGCCCGGCGAAACGAATCGGATCCCCTTAAGTCGGCCGGGAGGGCGGAGCGGCGGGGGGTCCGGGGGTCCGGTCCGGCCCGCCCGCGATGTAGTAAGACAGTTACCACGCGGGGCGCTGGAGGGCGTATGGACGTACTGGAGGTCGCGGCGCGGGCGACCGGGACGGGACCGGTCTGCGACGCCTGTCTCGGCCGGCTCGTCGCCGACCGGAGCTTCGGGCTGTCGAACGCCGAGCGCGGGTCGGCGCTGCGCGTCTCGCTCGCGCTGCGCGACGACGAGGACCACGAGCCGGTCAACACCGCGGACTGCTGGGTCTGTGAGGGCCGGTGCACCGAGTTCGACGCGTGGGCCGAGCGCGCCGCCGAGGCGGTCGAGGGGACCGAGTTCGCCACCTACAACGTCGGCACGCGCCCGCCGCCGCTGATCGAGGAGAACGAGGCCCTCCTCCGCGCGGACGCCGGCCTCGACGAGGACGCGGGCGAGCCGTTCAAGTCGGAGTTCAACCGCGAGGTCGGCAAGCGGGTCGGCCGGCTCACGGGCGCGGAGGTCTCGTTCGACCGCCCGGACGTGCAGTTCACGATCGACCTCGCCGAGGACGAGGTCGACGCGAAGGTGAACTCGGCGTTCGTCTACGGGCGCTACCGGAAGCTGGAGCGCGACATCCCGCAGACCGAGTGGCCCTGCCGCGAGTGCGAGGGCTCCGGCCGGCGGGGCGCCGACCCCTGCGACCACTGCGGCGGCTCCGGCTACCTCTACGACGACAGCGTCGAGGAGTACACCGCGCCGATCGTCGAGGACGTGATGGACGGGACGGAGGCGACGTTCCACGGCGCGGGCCGCGAGGACGTGGACGCCCGCATGCTCGGCACCGGCCGCCCGTTCGTGGTCGAGGTGGAGGAGCCGCGTCGGCGCCGGGTCGACACCGACCGCCTGCAGTCGGACATCAACGCGTTCGCCGACGGCGCCGTCGAGGTCGAGGGCCTGCGGCTCGCGACGTACGACGCCGTCGAGCGCGTGAAGGAGCTCGACGCCGCCAAGCGCTACCGCGCCGAGGTGACCTTCGACGCCGACGTCGACGCCGACGCCCTCGCGGCCGCGATCGAGGAGCTGGAGGGGACGACCGTCGAGCAGTACACCCCGAACCGGGTGGACCACCGCCGCGCGAGCCGCACCCGCGAGCGCGACGTGTACGAGGCGACCGCCGAGCGCGTCGACGCCCGCCACGCGACCGTCGAGATCCGCGGCGCCGGCGGGCTCTACATCAAGGAGCTGATCTCGGGGGACGAGGGCCGCACCGAGCCGAGCCTCGCCGGGCTGCTCGGCGTCGGGGCCGCGGTCACCGCGCTCGACGTGGTCGCCGTCGAGGGCGAGGACGAGCCGTTCGAGCGCGAGGAGTTCTTCCGAGACTGACCGGCCCGCGGCGGTCGTTCCCGCGAACCGGTTCGGACCAACGGGATTTATCGGACGCGCGTCTGACGGTACACGCATGCACGGGAGCGACGCGGACGAGGCGAGCGCCGAGGCGCCGACGGTCGGCGACGGCGTCGGCGAGCCCGTCGTCGAGCCGGCCGTCAGGGAGGCGGCCGCGTCGACGCCGACCGCGGCACACGCCCGGCTGAAGGGGATCGAGCGCGCCGCCCGACCGGACCGCGTGTCGTCGATCCTCGTGGCCGTGGGCGCGGGGCCTCACACCGGAGCGACCGTCGACGTGGCCCGCGAGGTCGCCGACGCGACCGACGCGTGGCTCGAACTGTTCCACGTCGTCCCCTCCGACCGCGCGCTCGTCGACGGGGACGCGACCGCGGTCGACGGGGAGGCCGACGCCGACGAGTACGCCGCGGCCGGCGACCGGCTCCTCTCGGCCGCCCGCGACCGCCTCGGCGACTTCGACCGGGTGGACCGGTGGCTCGTCGAGGACCGCACCGCCGCCGGCGCCATCGTCGAGCAGTCGCCGTACTACGACCTCGTCGTCGTCGGCGCGCCCACCACCGGCACCGTCGGCCGGTTCGTCTTCGGCTCCACGACCGACACCGTGATCGACGACGCCGAGGTCCCCGTGGTCGTCGTCGAGGCGGACGGGGAGACGTCGCTCGACGTCGAGTGAGCCGCGCTCGGGGCCCGCGGCGTTCGCCCCCCGCCGCGAGAGCCGTCTCCGGCGATGTCACGGCGGGGACCGCGCGACGGCGGCCGCCGTACGAGGCCCGTGCGACGGCGTGACACCGCGGCGACAGCGTTAAATTGGTGTACAGACTTGTACATCACAACGCGAAGTAATACATCGGTGAACATCATGGATATCAACGACACGGTCGAACGCGTGACGGACGGGACGGATCTGACCCTCGAGGAGTCGCGCGAGGCCGCGCGGCTGGTCTTCGAGGAGGCCACGGAGGCGCAGATCGGCGCCCTCCTCGCCGCCCTCCGGGCGAAGGGCGAGACCGAGGCGGAGATCGCCGGCTTCGCGCGGGGGATGCGCGACGCCGCCCGGACGATCGAGCCGGACCGGGACCCCCTCGTCGACACCTGCGGGACGGGCGGCGACGACTACGACACGATCAACGTCTCGACGACCGCCGCGATCGTCGCGGCGGGCGCCGGCGTCCCGATCGCCAAGCACGGCAACTACTCCGTCTCCTCATCCTCCGGGAGCGCCGACGTGCTGGAGGTCGCGGGCGCCGACGTGGAGGCCGAGCCCCCGGCGGTCGAGGACGCGATCGAGGCCGACGGAATCGGGTTCATGCTCGCGCCCGTCTTCCACCCGGCGATGAAGGCCGTCATCGGCCCGCGCAAGGAGCTCGGGATGCGGACGATCTTCAACGTGCTCGGCCCGCTCACCAACCCCGCCGGCGCCGACGCGCAGGTGCTCGGCGTCTACGACCCGGAGCTGGTCCCCACGATCGCCAGGTCGCTGGCGCACATGCCCGTAGAGCGCGCCCTCGTCGTCCACGGCGCGGGGATGGACGAGATCGGGATCCACGACGAGACGGTCGCCGCCGAGGTCGACGGCGACGAGGTGACCGAGTTCACGATCGCCCCGGAGGACCTCGGGCTCGACCGCGCCCCGATCGAGGCCGTCGCGGGCGGGACGCCCGAGGAGAACGCGGCCGACCTGCGCGGGATCGTCGACGGCTCCGTCACGGGGCCGAAGCGCGACCTGATCCTGGCGAACGCCGGCGCGGCGATCTACGTCGCCGGCGAGGCCGACTCGCTCGCGGCGGGCGTCGAGCGCGCCGCCGAGGCGATCGACTCCGGCGCGGCCGCCGAGAAGTTCGCGGCGCTGTGCGGCGGGGAGGCGGCGGCGTCGGAGCCGGAGCCCCCCGCGGGCGCGGAGGACGACGACTGATGGCCCGGGTGAAGATCTGCGGGCTCACGGACGGCGCGGACCTCCGGGCCGCGGTCGACGCGGGCGCCGACGCGGTCGGCGTTATCTCGGAGGTGCCGGTCGACTCGGCGCGCGAGGTCGACCCCGCGAAGGCCGCCGAGCTGCTCGCCGACGTCCCGCCGTTCGTCACCGCGACGCTCGTCACGATGCCCGACTCCGCCGAGCGCGCGGTCGAGCTGGTCCGGACGACCGGCCCCGACGCGCTCCAGCTGCACGGGGAGTGGACCCCCGACGAGATCCGGTACGTCCGGGCCGAGACCGAGCGGAAGGTGCTGCTCGCGGTCGACGCCGACGACCCGGTCCGCGCCGAGGAGTTCGACGCGGTCGCCGACGCCCTCGTGATCGACTCGACCGACGAGTCGGGCGCCGGCGGCACCGGGGAGACCCACGACTGGGCGAAGACGGGCGAGCTGGCGGACGGGCTCGCGTCGCCGGTCGTCCTCGCGGGCGGGCTCACGGCCGACAACGTCGCCGAGGCGGTCCGCGTCGCCGACCCGTACGCCGTCGACGTCGCCTCCGGCGTCGAGCTGTCGGACGGGCGGAAGGACCACAACGCGGTGGCCCGCTTCGTCGCCAACGCGGGCCGGGAGATGGAGCTCGCATGACCGAGTCGACGGCCCCGCTCGACCGCTCGAAGGCCGCGTTCGTCGAGCTCGCGGCCGACGCGGAGAAGCCGGTCGTCGTCCGCGCGTCCGCGGCGCTCGACGCCGACGTGACCCCGCTCGCGGCGTACGCGACGCTCGTCGGCGAGGGGCCGTACGGGTTCCTCCTGGAGTCCGGCGAGAAGGTCGCCTCCAGCGACCCGGACGGCGCGTTCACCTCGGGCGGGAAGGCCGACCGACACGCGCGCTACTCGTTCGTCGGGTACGACCCGGAGGCGATCGTCTCGGTCCACCCCGACCGCACCGACGTGACGCGGCTCGGGCCGGCGGCGGCGTTCGTCGGGGAGGGCTCTGAGGGCGGCCCGGACGCCGAGGGCGGATCCGAGAGCGACCTCGGCCCCGACGCGGGCGACGCGGTCGACCGGATCCGCGCGGCGTTCCCGGACGTGAGCCTGCGCGGGTTCCCCGACACCGACCGGCAGATCCTCTCGGGCGGGTTCGTCGGCTTCCTCGCGTACGAGGCGGTCTACGACCTCTGGTTGGAGGAGGTCGGCGTCGAGCGCCCCGAGACCGAGTTCCCCGACGCCGAGTTCGCGCTGACGACCCGCACGGTCGTCTTCGACGAGAAGGAGGGGAGCGCCGAGCTCGTCTTCACGCCCGTCATCGGCGTCGACGACGACCCCGGTGCCGTCTACGACGAGCTCGTCGCCGAGGCGGAGCGCGTGAGCGCCGAGCTCCGCGAGGCCGCGCCGCCGGAGCCGGACGGGATCCGGGTCGACTCGGAGTCGGCCGACCCCCGCGAGGCGTACGAGGAAGCCGTCCGAACCGCGAAGCGCCACGTGCTCGACGGCGACATCTATCAGGGCGTGATCTCGCGGAGCCGCGAGCTCCGCGGCGAGGTCGATTCGCTGGGGCTGTACGCGGCGCTCCGCGAGGTGAACCCCTCGCCGTACATGTACGTGCTGCGCCACGACGACCGCAGCATCGTCGGCGCGAGCCCGGAGACGCTCGTGTCGGTGCAGGGCGACCGGATCGTCTCGAACCCGATCGCGGGCACCTGCCCGCGGGGGACGAGCCCGGTCGAGGACCGCCGGCTCGCCGGCGAGATGCTCGCCGACGCGAAGGAGCGCGCCGAGCACACGATGCTCGTCGACCTCGCGCGCAACGACGTGCGCCGCGTCTCGGAGGCGGGGTCGGTCCGCGTCGAGGAGTTCATGAACGTGCTGAAGTACAGCCACGTCCAGCACATCGAGTCGACGGTCACGGGGACGCTCGCGGCCGACGCCGACGCGTTCGACGCGACGCGCGCGACGTTCCCCGCCGGCACGCTCACGGGCGCGCCGAAGGTGCGCGCGATGGAGATCATCGAGGCCCTGGAGACGACGCCGCGGGGGGCGTACGGCGGCGGCGTCGGCTACTACGCGTGGACCGGCGACGCCGACTTCGCCATCGTGATCCGGACCGCGACGCTCGACGAGTCGCCGGCGGGCGCGGGTTCGCCCGACGAGACCGCCGTGACGGTCCGGGCCGGCGCCGGGCTCGTCGCCGACTCCGACCCGGCCGCAGAGTACGAGGAGACCGAGCAGAAGATGGACGGGGTGTTGACCGCGATCGACCGGATCCGTGAGGGCGACGACGCGAGCGGCGACCCCGGCGACGCCGGCCCGGACGAGCCCCTTCCCGCCGGCACGGAGGTCGACGAATGAACGTCGTCGTCGTCGACAACTTCGACTCGTTCACGTACAACCTCGTCGAGTATGTCTCCGACCAGACGCTCGGCGGGGACGGGGAAGCTGGCGGCGACGAGGCGGGCGCGGGGCCCGAGCCCGTCGACGTCGAGGTGTTCAAGAACACCGCGTCGCTGGAGGCGATCCGGGAGGCGAACCCGGACGCGGTGATCATCAGTCCCGGTCCCGGCCACCCGAAGAACGAGCGCGACGTGGGCGTGACGGCGGACGTGCTCCGGGAGCTCTCGCCCGAGGTCCCGACGCTCGGCGTCTGTCTCGGGCTGGAGGCCGCCGTCTACGAGTACGGCGGGACCGTCGGCCACGCGCCGGAGCCGATCCACGGCAAGGCGTTTCCGGTCGAGCACGACGGCGAGGGCGTGTTCGCCGGGCTCGACCAGGGGTTCCGCGCCGGGCGGTACCACTCGCTGGCCGCCACCGAGGTCCCCGACGCCTTCGCGGTGACGGCGACGACAGACCACGAGGGCGACGAGATCGTGATGGGGATCCGGGGCCGGGAACACCCGATCGAGGCGGTGCAGTTCCACCCGGAGAGCGTGTTGACCGCGGCCGGCCACGACCTGATCCGGAACTTCCTCGCGTCCGTGTAACCTGCTCCGTCGAGATCCGCTTTCCAGACTTTTTGTTGAACGGCCGTTCGCTGAAAACTGCAAACTTATCGGAGTTTCACTGACCACAAACGCTATCCGGAATAGAAGTTATCGTTCTAATATGTATGTGACTGTTCGGGATCTGCTCGGAGACTGGTATAATCCGAGTATTCAGTCTGCGGTGATCGCCTTGCTGGGTTCGAGTTTTAGCCTCTTTCTGTTCCTCAACAGTCCCGATTTCACGAACCCGTACTACGTTTTCGGAGTCGGAGTGATGGGCTTCGCAATCGTCTTTTCGGCGCTTATGCTCGTTTCTTGCTACTGAAGCGCCGATAGACTACTACCCTGTACTGAGCGATTCTTGAGTTCCCTGGATTGACCACAACGGGAGCAACGCGAGTTACCCAGTGCGAATTGTAACGGACCGTTTGAAAGAGATACCAGGACTCGCGGCTACGTGGGCCTCACTCCGCGTCTCCCTCCGCCGACTCCCCGCTCTCGTCGCCGTCGTCGGTCCCGTCCTCGCCCGCGTCTTCCGCCTTCACCTCCTCGTCGTCCTCGTCGACCCCCCGCCCGGCGAGCCCGACGAGGTGGCCGACCTCGGGGAGGACGATCTCGTCGACGCCGAGCCGGACCGCGTTCTCGGAGCCGGGCAGACAGAAGACCGGCGTGGCGGAGACGATCCCGGCGGTCGCCCGCGAGCCGATCGTCCGCGTCCCGATCTCCTCGACCGAGCGTCGGCGGAACAGCTCGCCGAAGCCGGGGAGGATCTTCGCGAACAGCCCCTTCACCGCCTCGGGCGTCACGTCGTCGGGCGTCACGCCGGTCCCGCCGGTGGTCACGACGACGTCGGTGTCCTCGCGGCGCGCCAACCGGTCGACGGTGCCCTGCACGCTGTCGTACTCGTCGGGGACCAGCTCGCGGACGGCGACCTCGTGGCCGGCGCCCTCGAACGCGGCGGCGACGTGGTCGCCGGAGGGGTCCTCGTCGAGCGAGCGCGAGGAGGAGACCGTCACGACCGCGACCGCGACCGACTCGGCGTCGTGGTGATGGTGGCCGTGATCGTCGTGGCCGTGTCCGTCGCGGCCGCCATGCTCGTGACCGTGTCCGTCGTGATCGCCGTGGCTCCCGCCGCCGTCCTCGTGGTCGTGCCCGTCGCTCATGGTCTCACCTTCCTCGGCGACCGTGAAAACACCTGTCCGACGCGCCGGTACGTCGGCCTCCGTCCGGGGCCCGGCGGTTCCGGTCTACGGCCAGTCGTCCCGCGCCGATTCCTCTGGCGCTTCCTCCTCGTCCGGCTCGCCGTCGGCGAGGATCCACCCGGCGGCCTCGGCCGCGTCCTCGACCTGCAGGAACTCCCAGCCCGTGGCCTCGGCGACCGCCTCGTCCTCCTCGTCGACGCCGACGAAGACGTGCCGGTCCGTGTCGAACTGGCCGGCGATGTTCTCCAGGCTCTCCTCGACGCCTCGCGGGCCCGAGAAGAAGTCTTGGCGCACGCGGTGTTTGCGCGTGAAGTTGGTGACGACGTACGTCGGCTTCTCGCTGACGACGCCGACGTACTCGGTCCACTGCCGGGCGTTGTTGAACACGTCGTTGGGGTCCGCGAGCGCCTTCAGCGCCTCCAGCTCGAACGCGAGCGTCATGTCGGTAGATCCGCCACTGTCCATGGATCCGTGTTCTCGCGGCGGGCGAAAACAACTTCGCTTCCGGGGTGACGGTCCGACCCGGCCGGTCGGCGGGCCGGAGCGGGGAGGCTGGGCGCGACCGCTCAGCGCGCGCGGACTCGGTAGTAGTCGGTGAACTTCACGACGTCGCCGTCGTCGAGCTCGCCGGGCTCCGGCGCCGTCCGCGGCCGCCCGGCGAGCTCCCTGACGAGGACCTGGGCCTCCTCGCCGAGCTCGTCGTAGTGGCGGACCCGCGCGTCCGGCGGGATCCGACCGGTGCGGCGGAGGCGGAGCCGCCGCCCTGACTCTCTGATTGACATGCGATAGCATACATCATGATTTATCATAAACGTTGCGTCGGTTCCGGGCTCGCGGGGCGGTGCCGGGATCGGACCGACACCGGGGTACTACTCCGACCGACGCCGGGACTACTCGGCCGGGCGCGCCAGCGTCACCGTCACGACGGTTCCGCGGGGGTCCGCGTCCGCGACCGTCGCCGACCCGCCCGACTGCTGGAGGACCCAGTAGACGAGCCAGAGGCCGAGCCCGCTCCCGTGGTACAGCGCGTCCACGGCGCGGCCCGTTTCGAGCACGTCGCGGTTCATGTCGTTCATCCCCGGCCCGTCGTCGGCGATCCGCACCTCGACCGCGTCCGCGGTCGCCTCGACGGCGACGTCGACGGTCGGCCGGTCGCGGTCGTGGTGGACGACCGCGTTCCGGATCAGCTCCGCCAGCGCGCGGTCGAGCCACGCGGTCCCCGAGGCGACCGCGTCCCCGTCGGCCGGCGTCGACGCCGTCAGCCGCGCGTCCGGGTACTCGTCGGCGAGCGCCGCGACCAGCCCGTCGACGGTCCGGCCGACGTCGATCGGTTCCACGTCGGGCGCGTCGCTCAGGATCTCGGTGATGCTGTGGGCCTTCTCGCTCGTCGTCAGGAGGTCGTCCGCCCGCGAGACGATGTATGCGGCCGACTCGGCGACGTCGTCGCCGCGGTCGTCGTCGGGAGCGCCCTCGACGAGCTCCCGCGCCCGTCCCCGGATCACCGTCAGCGCGTTCCGGAGGTTGTGCTGGAGCACCCGGTCCACGACGCTGAGTTGGCGCGCCCGGTTCTCGCTGTCGGTCACGTCTCGGAGCACGCCGACCACGCCGGCGACCCCGTCGCCGTCGGGGTCTTCGAGCGGGTAGTACCGGACGTCGAACGTCCGCGTCCCCCGGACCGGATGCGTCCGTTTCGTCCGGTACTCGACGGATCGGCCCCGCAGCGCGCGGTCGACGTTCCGTCTCACGGCCGGGTACCGCTCCTCGCCCACGACGTCCGCGATCGAGAGATCCCGCACGTCGTCGGTCTCGATCCCGTGGTACGCCCGGTACTGCGGGTTCGCGAACAGGAAGCGCTCGTCCCGGTCGACCGCGGCGATGAGGTCGGTCGCCCCGTTGACGGCGCGCTCGTAGCGTTCGAGCTCTGCCTCCCGGCGCTTCATCTCGGTGACGTCGCGACAGATCGCGAACGTACCCGCCAGCTCGCCGTCGGCGTCGTAGTGGGGGTACCGCCGCGTGCTGAACGTCGCCTCGCGGCCGCTGCGCTCGAACGTCGGCGAGGTCTCGTACGCGACCGGCGCCTCCGTCTCCAGCACCTCGCGCTTCCGCTCGGCGATCTCGGCCGCCGCCTCGGGGTCCATGAAGGCGAACTCGTCGGCCCCGTACAGCTCCTCCCGGGGGACGCCGGCGAACTCGCTCACCGCCTCGTTGAGCAGCTCGAACTCCCCGTCGAGGTTCTGGAGGAGGATCGGGTCGTCGAGCGCCTCGACGATCTCGCGGTGCTGTTTCAGCCGGCCCATCGCCTCCCGCTTCTCCGTCACGTCGGTCTGGATCGCGACGAACCGGGAGACCTCGCCGTCCGCGTCGAACACCGGCGCGATCGTCTGGTGGGCGCGGTACGCCTCGCCGTCGCGCCGCCGGTCGACGATCTCCTCTTCCCACACCTCGCCGGACCCGATCGTCTCCCACAGCGCCGCGAAGTACTCGTCGGACATCTCCCCCGAGTTGAGTATCGTCGGCGTCCGGCCGATCGCGTCGTCGGGCTCGTAGCCCGTGTTCTCGGTGAACGCGGGGTTGACGTACTCGATCGTCCCGTCCGTGTCGGTGACGTAAACGGCGTGACCGGCGTGTTCGACGACGTTGCGGAAGGTCCGGAGGTCGCGCGCGGTCGCCTCCTCGACCCCGTCCCGGAACACGCCGGTGTAGACGGGCTCGCCGGCCGACCGGTGCTCGTGGAACCGCACGGAGAACACCATCGTCCGTCCGTCGTCGCGCCGCAGGGGACAGGTGAGACCGTCGACGTCGCCCGGATCGGCGTCGCTCGACAGCCGCCGACGGAGCGAGCGGATGCGCTCGTCGTCCCGGTCTTCGGGGATGAATTCCGCGAGGCGCCGCCCGCGGAGGGCGGCGGGATCGCGGTCGAGGACCGAGCCGACGGCGGGGTTCGCGTAGACGATCACGCCGTCGCCGTCGACGGAGAGGATCGGGTCGGAACACCCCTCGACGAACGAGGCGAAGAAGTCGTCCCCCGGCGCCGACGGCGGGTCGGCCGACGGTTCGCGTGCCATGAGGGGCGGAGATACGACCGACGGACGTGAAAAGGTACTGATGTCCGAGAGGTCGCGTGACGTTCGAGAGATCGCGTGACGGCCGAGGGATCGCGTGACGTTCGAGAGATCGCGCGACGGCCGAGGCCGGGGCGACGGGGGTTCGACGCCGGCTACTGCTCGGTCGTCGCCGCCAGGTCCTCCACCGAGAAGCCGGGCTCCATGAGGATTTCCGTCTGGTCGCTCACGTCGCGGCCCTCGCGCATGAGCTGTTTGAACGCGGACTGCGGCGAGAGGTCGCCGATGAGGACGCCGCCGACGACCTTGCCGTCCTTCAGGGCCACGCGGCGCCACTCGCCCTCGGCGGTGGTCGCCTCGACCGAGTCGTCGCCGAGCGTCGGGTGGCCGAAGGAGAGGAACGGGAAGTCGAAGTGCGTGATCGAGTACGAGGAGACCCACCTGAACTCCGCGCTGCCGTAGTCGAGCATGTTGCGGGCGGCGATGGTCCCCTGCTCCTTGGCGGAGCCCCACGAGCCGTTCTTCGCCCGGTCGCCCAGGATCAGGTCGTCGAACGTCGTGATGTCGCCCGCGGCGAACACGTTGTCGACGTTGGTGCGCATGAACTCGTCGACGACGATCCCGTCGTCGAGCTCCAGCGGCGTCGCCTCGACGAGCTCGGTGTTGAAGTTCAGCCCGATAGCGACGCCCGCGAAGTCGCACTCGTAGCGCTCGCCGTTCGGGTCGACCGCGGCCTCGACGTGCCCCTCGTCGTCGACCTCGAAGCGGTCGACGCCGGAGCCGAAGACGGGCTCGACGCCGCGCTCGCGCATCGCCTCGTGCATGATCTCCGCGCCCTCCTCCGAGAGCGCGTAGCGCCACCAGTTGTCGCCGCGCATGAGGTAGTTCGCCTCGACGTCCTGCGCGCCGCAGATGGCCGCGAAGTCGATGCCGAGGAGGCCGGCGCCGACGATGACTGCCCGCTCGGCGCCCTCGACGCTCTCCTTGATCCGGCGGGCGTCCTGAAACGTCCAGAAGTGGTGGATCCCGTCGGCGTCGGCGTTCTCGACCGGGAGCTGCTGGGGGGTCCCGCCGATCGCGAGCAGCAGGGAGTCGTACTCGAACGTCTCGCCCTCGTGGGTGCGGACCGCGTCGCCCTCGACGTCGATGTCGACGACGACCGTGTTGAGCCGGAGGTCGACGTCGTGGTCGTCGTACCACGACTCCTGGTGGATCGAGATGGGCGCCTCGGGGAGCTTCCCCTTCGCGTACTCCTTGATCAGAATCCGGTTGTAGAGGGACTCCCCCTCGTCGGTGAGAACCGTGATCTCGGCGTCGGGCGCTTGCTCGCGGAGCGTCTCGGCCGCGGACGCGCCCGCGATACCGTCCCCGACGATCACGTACGAATCGCTCATGGGCGGGCGTTCGGATTCGGGGTTAATGTGGGTTGTCATCCGCGTTGAAGATCATGATACTCCGACACAGCACGGCTCAGAGCGCGACCGAACGCCACAGATTCAAGGCCGTCCCCGCCGAACGGAACGTATGAAGATCCGGCAGAACATTCGCCACTGGGCCGCGAAGAAGGCGTTGACGACGCCGGTCGTCGGCGACGTCGCGAACGACAAGCTCGTCGACCTCCACACGAGCATCTTCCTCAACAAGGCCGACGAGGAGCGCCGCGAGGAGCGCCGCGACCACCTCGACGAGTTCTTCGACGCGACGATGGACGCGTACGTCGCCGCCCTGGAGGCCGGCTTCACGGAGGCCGAGGCCCGCGAGGTCACCCACGTGCAGGCCAACTTCGACTTCTTCAACCACGGCTGGACGGAGATGATGGAGATCCCGGGCGACGAGCTTGAGGAGCATTACCGGCGCTACGAGGAGTTCTTCGCCGAGCACGGGATCACGATCGACGACCCGCTCGGCGACTTCCGGCCCGTCGGGGGCGTCGCCGAGGCGCCCGAGACGCCGGAGCGGCTGAAGACCGCGGAGTACGAGAACGCGCTCGCCGGCTTCGCCGACGACGTGTACGTCGAGACCGACGACGGCGAGACGGTGGTCGGCGGCGGGACGGAGGAGCCGGAGGACGTCGACCCGTCCGCCGCGCCCGGGCTCGACGAGGACGAGGCGAGCGCGTAGCGGGCGAGGCGAGTCGGAGGCGCGTAGCGGGCGAGCAGGCGGGCGAGGCGATCGGGCGCGCGATCGGAGAGCGACGAACGCGAGGCGGCGCGGACGCGCGCCGCCCCGAGAGCCGCCCACGTTTATGTCCCGGCGGCGACAGTGGTCGGCATGAACCGCGGCCAATCGTTCCTCCTCCTCCTCATCGGGGCCGTCGCGTTACTGACGCTGTTCGTCATCCTGCCGTTCGTCGAGTACGTCATCGCGTCGGCGATCCTCGCGTACGTGCTCTACCCCTTCCACGTCCGGCTGTCGCGGGCGATCCGGAGGGCGCTGGCGGGCCGGGTCCGAGAGTCGGTGTCGCGCCGCCTGGGTCGGATGCTCTCGGGCATCTCGCTCATCGTGGCGTCGATCGTCGCCGTCATCCTCCCGCTCGCGTACATCTCGTGGGTGTTCGTGCGCGACCTCACGGCGATCGCCCGGGGGAACACCGACATCGACGTCGCGGCGATCGAGGCCGAGATCGCGGCGCTCACCGGCCAGACAGTCGAGGTCGGCGACGTGCTGGCGACGGTCGGACAGAGCCTCGTCAACACGCTGTTCGGCGGGGTCAGCGGGGTCGTCACCACCGCGCTCCGGGCGTCGGTCGGGCTCTCGCTCGCCCTCTTTTTAGTCTACTACGCGCTGCTCGACGGGCCGGCGTTCGTGCGGTGGATCCGGTCGACGAGTCCGCTTCCGCAGGAGGTCACCGCCGACCTCGTCGACCGCGTCGACGCGATGACCCGCGGGGTGGTGATCGGCCACATTGTCGTGGCGCTGCTGCAGGCGGTGATCGCGGGGGTCGGCCTCTGGGCGGCCGGGATCCCGAACGTCGTCTTCTGGACGTTCGTGATGGCCGTGCTCGCGCTGTTACCGCTGATCGGGGCGTTCTTCGTCTGGGGGCCGGCCGCGGCCTACCTCGTCGTCATCGACCAGACCACCGCGGGCGTGTTGCTCGCGCTGTACGGGGTGTTCGTCATCGCGATGGTCGACAACTACGCCCGGCCGTTCGTCATCGACCAGCAGGCGCACCTGAACCCCGCGGTGATCCTCCTCGGCGTGTTCGGCGGGATCTACTCGGTCGGCTTCACCGGGCTGTTCGTCGGCCCCATCGCCATCGGCGTGCTCGCGGCGACCCTGGAGACGTTCCGCGAGGATTACGACCTGATCTAACCCCCGTCTTCCCCGAGCCGCTCCGCGATGAACGCCCGCTCGCGGGGGTCGAGCTCGCGGTCGTCCTCGCGGAACGCTCGCAGCCCGGCGCGGTACCGGTCGTCCTCCTCGCTCGTCCCGCCGCCGTCGACCTCGCTCTCCGGGGCCGGCTCCGCGGCCGGTCGCTCCAGCTCCAGCTCGGCGAGCCCGGTCCGCTCGCCGGTGTACGCGAAGCCGCACTTGTACAGGGCGGCGTAGGCGAACGGGTTGTTCACCGCGATCCGCACCCGGTCGTAGCCGTCGGCCGCGAGCCGCTCGACGGTCCGATCGACGAGCCGCGGGCCGAGCCCCTCGCCCCGGCGCGCGACGTGGACGGTGACGTACCGGAGCCGACAGCGGGCGGGGTCGGTCCGGTCGGGCGAGAAGGAGATCGCCGCGACCACGTCGTCGTCGAACGCGCCCGGTTCGACGGTCGGGGGGAGGGGCTCGTCCGGCTCCCACTCCGGGACCGCCGGCGAGCCGTCGGGGGTCCGGAGGGCGGCCTTGCCCGGCGCGCCGACGACGAACTTGCCGGCGTAGGCGAACGCCCGGTAGTCGAGCCGCAGGGTCGCCCCCGAGCCCGGCTCGCCGACGAGCGCGTACTCCATACCGGCCTCACGGCCCGTTCACGTAAATGCGGAGCGGCGAACGCGGTCCCTCCCGGCGCGAGCGACGCGCGACCGTTTATGTGGCCCCGACGCCGATCGCCGCCATGCACGGCCTCGGCGACGTCCGCTTTTTCGACCGCGTAGCGCCCCTGTACGACCGCGTCATGCCGCCGGCGGACGGCGAGGCGCTGGTCGCGGGGCTCGACCACGCGACGCGGCCGATCGACCGCCTGCTCGACGTCGGCGGCGGGTCGGGCCGGGCGGCCGCCGCGCTGACCGGCCCCGAGATCGCGGTCGTCGACGCCTCGCTCGGCATGCTCGCCCGCGCCCGGAACGGCCGAGGACTCTCGGGCGTCGCCGGCGACGCGGGGCGGCTCCCGTTCCGAGACGCGTCGGTCGACGCGATAACGATCGTCGACGCGTTCCATCACCTCCCCGATCAGGAGGCCGCGATCCGGGAGGCCGCGCGGGTCCTCGCGCCGGGCGGCGCGCTCGTGGTCCGGGAGTTCGACCCCGAGCACCCCCTGGGACGCGCCCTCGTCGCGGCCGAGCGCGCGATCGGGATGGCGTCGCGGTTCCGGACGCCCGCGGCCCTCGCGGCCGCGTTCGACGACGCGGGACTCGACCCCCGGATCGTCGACCGCGGCTTCGGCTACACGGTCGTCGGGATCAGACGGGGAGGCTGAGCGGGTCTCGTCCGCACGGCCCGAAAAGCGGGTCCGAGTCAGTCGTGCGAGTGGCTGTGCGCGCCGTGGTCGTGCGCGGCGTCTCCGCTCTGGTCCTCGTGGGTGTGGTCCTGCTCGCCCGAGTCCGTCTCGCCGAGCACCTCGGCGCCCTCGCCGTCGATCATGTCCATGTTCTTGAGGTTGTCGCGCTCTTCGAAGTCCTCGACGGCCTCCATCACGTCCTCCTGCGTGATCGTCATCCGGTCCTCCGTGAGCGCGCCGAGGACGGCCTCGCGCAGCACCATCCGGAGGTCCGAGCCCGTGAGCCCGCTGGTGCGGTCGGCGACCTCCTCGGGGTCGAAGTCGGCGATCTGCATCTCGCGGGTGACGACCCGGAGGATGTCCGCACGCATGTCGCGGTCCGGCTTGGGGAAGTTGACGATCTCGTCGAAGCGGCGCCACGCGGCCGCGTCGAGCTGGTCCGGGTGGTTCGTCGCGCCGATGAGGAGCACCTCGTCGCGCACGAGCGACACCTCGTCGATCGACTTGAGCAGGGTGTTGACCGCGCGCTTCAGTGCGGCGTGCTCGTCGGAGCGCCGGGTCTTCGCCACCGAGTCGAACTCGTCGATGAAGAGGATACACGGGGAGAGCCGCTTGGCGACCTCGAACGTCTTCTCGACGTTCTTCGCCGTCTCGCCGAGGTACTGGCTCGTGATCATCGACATCTTCACCTCGACGAGCGGGATGCCGAGCTGGTGGGCGAGCGCCCGCGAGACGGTCGTCTTCCCGGTTCCCGGCGGGCCGACAAACAGGAGCTTCCCGATCTCGCGGAGCCCGATGCTCGCGAGGTACTCGCGGTGCTCGATCGCCTTCACGATCTTCTGGATCTCGCCCTCCTGGTCGCCGGTGAGCACGAGGTCCGCGAGCGTCGTCTCGATCTCCTCGGGGGCCTGGACGTTGACGAGGTCGAGCATCTCGCCGTCCTCGTCCTCGTCGAAGTACTCCTCCAGCAGGGCGTCGATCCAGACGCGGTCGGCCTGGATCGGCCGGACGCTGTCGCGCGCCTCCTCGTGGGTCACGGGCGCGTCGAGGTCCGCGGCGAGTTCGAGCGCGGCGACGATCGTCGGGTTCTCGGCGATCCGGTCGGCGTCGGCGTGGTCGCGGTACCACTCCAGCGCCATCGCCGGCTGCGTCAGGGAGATCTCGCCGGAGAACTCGGTGCGTTGGGTGAAGAGGAGGTCGGAGACCGCGTCCCACGGGTGTTCGACGCCGGTGGCGGTTCGGGTGGTCTCGCTGGTCGCCTTGAGCGGTCGCTCGACGCCCCCGGGGGCGTCCTCGGCGGCGTCGTCCGACCAGAACACCTGTCGGAAGCGCGGGGGCAGGTCGTTCTCGTCGAGGTCGCGGTTCTCCGTGTAGAGGTGCGTCGTCAGCACGAACTCGACGACGTCGAGCGCCGGGTCACTCATCCGCGCGACGTAGCCGCGGGACGCGGTTAAGCGCGTCGAACCGCGGTCGGGGCTGCCGACGTCGGACCGCGGTCGGGGCCGCCGATGTCGGACCACGGTCGGGACCGCCGATGTCGGACCGCGGTCGGGACCGCCGGCGACGGCGGGGGCGCGTCGCCCGCCCCACGGCGTATCGAACGCTTATTAGCCCTGGTGACAGACCTACCTGCCATGAGCTCAGAGGACGCGGCCGCCCCCGGCGACCCCTCCGGAGGGGCCGACGCCAACGAGGACCACGAGAACGCGCTCCAGGACGTGATCGCCGTCGACCCCGACGACGCGGAGCAGGGGACGGTGAACCGGCTCGACGCCCACACCGGCGACGGGATCCGGCACCGGGCGTTCACCTGCCTCGTCTACGACACCGACGACCGGATCCTGCTGGCCCAGCGCGCGCCGACGAAGCGGCTGTGGGACGGTCACTGGGACGGGACCGTCGCCTCCCACCCGGTCGAGGGTCAGACGCAGGAGGACGCGACCGAGCAGCGACTCGAGGAGGAGCTGGGGATCACCCCGGACCAGTACGACGACCTCCGGGTGACGGACAAGTTCGAGTACAAGCGCTACTACCCCAACGAGGGCGTCGAGTGGGAGGTCTGCTCGGTGCTGAAGGTGACCCTGGACGACACCTCGCTCGACCCCGACGAGGACGAG
This sequence comes from Halorubrum rutilum, assembly GCF_024494565.1. The sequence continues at coordinate 51,484 of NZ_JANHDN010000001.1, read as the reverse complement.
ATCGGCGGGATGCTGTGGGTCGACTACGAGCACCTCCACGAGAACCCGTCGCTGTACCGCCAGCTCCGGCTCTGTCCGTGGTTCGAGATCGCGATGCGGCGCGACTTCTCCTGAGCGGCCGGCCCCGCCGGCGGCCGAGCACCCCCGCCTGTTCGCCGGTTCCGATCCCCCCGGTCCCGACCCGAAACGGCGGCTTGAAGGCGCGCGGGCGACTCCTCCGAGTATGACCGTCGTCGCCGTCATGGTGCAGCCGCCCCGCGAGGGGCTCGTCGCGACCGGGATCGCGGAGTCGACGCCGCTCTCGACCGCCGAGGCCGCCGACCTGTACGAGGCGCTGTTCCGCGACGCCGTCCTCGCCGTCGACCGCTCCGGCGGCGAGCTCCTCGTCAACTACCCGGTCGACGACGACCTCCCCGCCGAACACCGCACCGACACCGCCCCCGAGGCCGAGCTGCGCACGCTCGTGGCCGACACCCTCGGCGGCACCGAGGACGCCCGGTTCGAGCGGCAGGTCGGGTCGTCGTTCGGCGCGCGCGCCGGCAACACCGTCACGCACCTGCTCCGCGAGGAGAACGCCGACTCCGTCGCGGTCGTCACCCCGCAGGCGCCGCTGCTCTCGCGCACCGTGATCGACTCGGCCGCGATGAAGCTCCGGACGAACGAGGTCGTGCTCGGCCCCTCCACCCGCGGGCGGGTCTACTACGCGGGCTTCACCGCGCCGATCGACTTCGACGGCGCGTTCGAGGACCCGAGCCTCCCGACGCTGGCGGCGCGCGGCGCCGACGCCGACCTCGACGTGGAGTTCCTGGAGTCCTCGCCGTCGATGGTCGACGGCGACGACCTGCTCGACGCCGTGCCCCTGTTGCGCGCGCGGTTCGCCGCCGAGCGCGTCGTCCCCGACTACACCGCCGCGTTCGTCCACCAGCACGGACTGGACGTGGTCGTCGAGGACGGCGCGGAGCGCGTGGTGCGGGACTAATTCGCGGACCGCATCGTATCTGAATACGAACGGCGGTATTTAGATCAGTCACAGCATATCGTCGGTCGTTTCTGCCGTTCGAAGCTCTCCTAACGTCGTGTATCGCAGACCTTGGGGATAGCGTGTCTCGAACGGGACCGGATCTTCGAGTTCATACAGCGTGCCCGGTCTGAACACGATGACCTTCTTATCGTCCGCGATCGCTCCTCGATCCTTGTATTCCAACGGCTCACGCTTGAGATCCGCTTGGTCCGGTGAGACCACTCGTTCGACTTCGGCGATGTATTTCACCTGCCGAACGTCTCCGGTCACGTACATCGCGACGTAGTCGAAGTCGCGTCCGACACGAACGAACCCCCACGCCTCGTTCTCCTTCAGAAACGGAAGTCCGGACTCCCGAGTCGGAAACACCGCAACCGCCGCGTCCGAGTCGCCCTCGATATCTTGACGGCGGATCGTTCCCGCGACGTGGTCTTCGATCGGTTCGATATGTTCGAGGTTATCGGGACCGTCTGCAGAGCCCGTCTCGCCCTCTCTTCCGGTAACTTCGGGGTCGGGCGGGGAGTCGTCTTCGGGAGTGTGGCCGTCGGTTTCCCCGACGAATTGGCGCTGTTCGCGCAACACGGATACGAGACCCTGGACGAACTCTCTCGACTGCGCTTCAAGGTCGATCGGTAGCTCGCCGACCTCGTCGGTAACCGCGCTCGCGACGGAATTGGTGACCGTCGATTCGTGTTCGTTTAGGTATCGGATCGCGCGGTTCGTTTCCGCGACCTGTTCGGCGATCTCCGCCGATTTTCCCGAGCGGATCGACTCCTTCGTGAGGAGTTCGAGAACGCCCGGCCGTTCGCCGAGATCTTCGAGACTGAACTGTACGACCGACATCTCTTCGCCGCCGTTTCGGCGTCTGTCCTTCGTCAACACCTCGAATGATTTTCCGTTAGTCAGAATGCCCCAGTCGACATCCAGTTCCTGTCGCATGTAGCTTCGTAACTGGCGGACCTCGTCGTCCGAGAGGGTCGAGCGCACGGGCTTCGCTTCGACGAAGACGACCGGTGAGTCGCCGACGAGGAGCGCGTAATCGACGTGTGTACTCCCCGACGCCATCGGGATCGTGTATTCCAGCGCGACCTCCGTCGAGTAGAGATCCCACCCGAGGAGTTCGAGGAACGGCTGGATCAACTTCACCTTCGTGTTCTCCTCGTCCATCTGTGGCGATGCCTCGATGAGCCCTTGACATCGGTCGACGTACTCATCGATCTCGTCCCGATCCATTATCGTGTGGTCCACGGCGAGGGTGTTTAAAACATCGCCACCAGAGACCGGCCGACACCGACACCACTTAGTCGAACGACTCCGACCGTCGGGACGTGGTGGGATGGCAGAGTGGCCCATTGCGCCTGCCTTGAAAGCAGGTAGCCTCACGGCTTCCTGTAGGCCCGTGTAATCACCCGATATACGCCTTCTACCTCAAGTATAGTTGATTCGCACTTATAAAATTATAGGTTCATAAGTCTAACCGATATGGTTCCTATCTTTACTCTGTCGACCGCAATTTAGGGCGGAATTGCCGGTCTGATTTATATACTCCCGTCATTTCCCGAGAACAGGCGCAAAATCCCGCCGCCGTCTGTTGCTATTACCCCTGTAAGCGGCCATGTAGAGGACTCCCAGTGGCACAACTTTTGACCACCGACAGGTGGTCCAACCAGCGAAAATTACTCACCCCTTGCGGCTGGTAGTACGGGTATGAGCGACGAACAGAACAAGTCCCCTGAAATCAATCTGCCCGACGGCGAGAGCGAAGTTCACGAGATGGCTGGCGCGGAGACGGACGAAGAGAAGGCGCTGGCTGTTGCCCAAGCGGAACTGATTGGCGACCTGTAGACAGTACATAATATCCACTTTTATATCAATTCGCTACAAGGTGCCAGCCAATGCCTTCGGAGAAACTTGTCCCATACTCTTTCGAAATATACGAACAACGGAATCCTGACAACGGCTACAACCTCACTCAACTACACGCCCACGATACAGCGTTCGATGAAAACCACATTCTCGATTTGATGGAGAATCTATTCTCGAAGCAGGATTCTAATCTTGAGCCTTCAAGTAATGACAAGACCTTCGTCATCGAAGAGTACCATCGTGACGGGAATCTAATCGAAGGTATCGTTTCGACTGGCTATCACGGATACGAGGCCGAAATCCGTGATGTGGAGTCAGGCGATATGACTCACCTGAAAGGAGAAGATGAAGCCGAGCAAATGCCGCTGTACTTCCTCATTTGTCTCCCACACACACGCGATGGCAAGCCATATGATAATGGCCAGACCGCTCTAATCATCCTTCACCAAGTGAACCGAATTGGCGTGAAGGGGAAATTGAAGAAGCATATCGAACAGACGTGTCTCTCGGGAGTGAGTGACTACACAATGAAGATGGACCCTGTTACCACGGAAGACGTACTTGAAAAGGTGATAGGAGCCGACCGAATTGCCAAGTTAGACATTAATGTTCGGAAGATTCCGGGGGACGATGAAAAGCGAATGGAGTTAGTAAAGGGCTTAAGAACTGAAGAAGTTGGAACTCGTTCGGTCGTTCTGCGTCCCGAACACGGTGGGAGTTTTGAGTGGGTGAAGAGTAAAGCGGCCAGCCTCAAGGACACGAACAAGCACTTCGGGACGATTGTCAGCGACGATGTGGAGAACTTTACTGTGACCATTCAGAAGGATGGTGGCCGGAGCGAAACCTTCTCGCTATTGAACGAAGAAGTGGCTATGCGGAAAGACCTCGATAGTGAGAAACTCCGCACTGAAGCTGGCCTTATCACCGCACGTTCTCTCCGAAATGAGTCAAACGATTTGGCCAATGATATTTTGGACCAGCAGATTGTAGAACCAGTCACCGGGTCAGCAAACGTCGAAAAATGATATTCGGCAATATCGGGAGTATCATCAGCGACCACTATTCATCCCTCGGCCAAGAGACTGGTCTAAAGAATCCGCTTGATTCCATCGTCTTGGCTGGTATTTTCGCCGTTTTTCCTGCCATTGTAGGATTCGCTCTCGCTAACTACGTCGTGCTTTGGTCGGGATTCATCACTGCTTCTGCTTCAGTTTTGAGCGTCCTGACGGGGTTTTCGATAAACACTATCATCCTGCTCATGAGGTACGACAAGGATGGTAGCCATCCCTACGAGCAACGGACTGTAAAAAAGACAAAGGAGTTCACGCTCTATGCGATTCTGGCAGGCGTAGTTCTCATAATCTGTCTGGTCTTTGGAATCGTGGTATCGCGCATAGGCGGCACCGCCGGTTCGGGACTGGCATTTATCGTGAGCGGGATTGTCTACAGCCTGATGGCGCACTATTTCTTGACGCTGTTAGTCATTACTCACCGCTTCTGGTCTTTGATACATGGCGATGTTCTTTGAGAGTGTGCGCTATGCGCCTCACGTATAAATTTAATAAAGACGTGGCAAACATTGGTGCCGCAAAAACAGGGGGTTCGACTACCGTGATTCGGCCCTCTCCAACGAATGTTTCCGGCCCGCTCTCGGCTCGCAGTCAATCCCTCACGTCCTTGAAGTCCAACGGTGACGAGTGACCCATGCTGTCGAAGGCGACCGTCACGACTGGCACGCGGCCAGCATGACGCCACGAACGCGGCCTGTGACCCCCGAAAATCACACATCTCTGTAGAGTGCCTGCCGCTCTGAAATTTTCGACCCTATCGAAGCCCCCACCCCTACCCCCGATTGTCTCGGCCCGACCGACGACCCCCTGACCCCCACGGGGCCAGTCCCCCGGCCTCTCGTACCCCACCAGCCCACCCGGCCTACGGGGTACCTCGGTGGCCCCTGCCGCTGACAGCGCTCTGCTGGTGCCTGTGCGTGCTGTGCGCCTACACAGGTCAGGTGGCTCACGGGTCGGACTGTCCCCACCAGAGACGGCCCCACAGGGCCATAGAGAGGTGCTACGCAATTCTCACACTGTCTAAAACGTCGTTAGAAGGATTTAGAGGCCGGTTTCGCCCGTTTCGGCCCCTTGCTAAAATCGGAAGGTATCGGGATAGCCGGTCAATTCGATTTGACCTTTTCACCCCCCTCATTCCCATATCGGGAATGAACAAGGAGACGCCCCGGTGGGGTTATCTGAAAACACCCCCCGGTGTCGAATCGAGAGCGACCGATAGTAGTCACATAAATCACCAAAATTTTGGCCGGGTTGGGTTCGGTCGCTCTGCTATTATCCCTATCAGCGAGTTCGGCTGATAGCCCTACTGATAGAGAGTCACTTCGGGATTTCAGCCGTATTCCTTTTTATACTCCGAATCACCTTGCTTCCAATAGAGTCGCTATACTCTTCGATTTCACGGGTTCCCGCTTCAATAATAGGAAGGCTGGTACTTCTATGGCCCCGAGGGGACGTTGACAGGGTATTGATTAGGCCACTGTTCCACAATACGCTGAAGGTGACTATGGGTCTTCTGTGGGTTGAACTCGTCACGGTAAACACGTCTGAACCATTCATATGTGCCGTCCCATCCGCGCGACTTGAGAAGACGACACGCAATCACGAACATCTGGTCGTATTCGGCAGTGAGTGATTTCGGGCCATTCTGCTCCACTTTTCGCTGTAACTGGGCCGCTCTGGTATTGGAAGAACGACCAGACTCCGAACTTCGTTCGCCGCGACGCCCGTTCTTACCTCCGCTACCAAGGTCAAAATCCGTCCACTCGTCAAGAGTATCGAATACAATCTCTTTCCCGTCCTCGTAGTTCAGGTCCTTCGAATACGATTTATCGACCACTGCGCCGTGAAGCACACTGCCGAGGGTTGAATCAATCTCGAAGATTCTCGACTGGCCGTTGCCGCCACCGATTATTAAGAGACTCTCTCCGGGGGCATACTCTCGCTTGTTGTAATCGGGTTCGGAAAGATAGAGTGGCAGGTACTTGCCGTGGTAATGAAATTCGGGGTCGCCGCCGAGAGCAAAGCGAGCAACGCATGGAATGAGAACTCGTCGTTCAGGGTCGTTTCTTCGAACGAATTCACCCCCTATGACGCGACCGACGAACACGCTACGTCTATGCGTTCGTACCTTGGCATATGGTGAGAAATACTGGTCGTTGTACGCTTTCCACTTCTCGTAGCCTTCACCCGCGTACTTCGGCTGTCCCGGTTCCCAAGGTAGAGGGTCGACTATGGGAGCGTCGTCTGTGGTGGTCGGGTCATATAGAAACTCTCCAATATTCGCAAAGAGGTACGACATTCCATATCCAAAATCACGTTCAAGTACGTCCACATATCGGTCAGGGGGTCTCGGTTGGCTTCGGTTGGTTTCGCGGGCGATTTTACCTTTTGACCAGTTCCATCCAATCTCCACTTTCGGTGAACCGCTATGGTGTTCAGTATCGGGTATGCGGAACTGTTGTTTCTGCTTGAACGTCGCAGAGTCTAATTGCGCCGCAGTTTCGCTGTTGAACTCGTCCACCAGTTCCTTAACACGCTCAAACCGTTCTATACCCTCGACGAACAATGGCGTATGAAGATGAATTGAGCGCCCGCCAGAGTAGTACAGGGTACAATCGTTGGGAGAGACAGGAAGGTACTGGTCAGCAAATTTTGAAAGCCACTGACGAACTACACTGATACCTTCGTTGCGAACTTCGTCTGATTCTACTTTTACCTGATAGAGTACTCGTCCTTCGTCTTTGACTCGCTCTTGTAGAACAGTAGCGATTGAGCCATTCGAGAACTCATATTCTGATTCTTCAGTGACTACTCGGTCATGCCGACGTATCTCTTCGTCTGTGAGGAAATAGAGCGGGCCGTGATACCTCGCTTCTTCCGGGGGCGAATCATAGATAGAACGGAGACGAGGGTACTGGTGCTTTCCACTGTCTTCTCTGTCGGTACTGTATCGAGTACAAGCAGTAAGTTCGGAAGCCGGAAATGACCCACTGCTACTGCTTGATTCTCGTGTGGTCGATACTCTTTTGCGGGCAGGGCTTGTATCGTTCATTGTCGTACTCGCCTACGACAACAGTCGTGCGTAGGAAGGGACAATCCCAATACTCTCTCCCCTTCCGAATCCGTCCCCTTGGGACTGCTTTCCGTAGCGGCGCGACCGGCGTTGTCGTTACGATTCGTTTATTACTCCGTGGGCATAAGCGAACCGCCGAAAACGTTGCTAATAGGGCTATCAGGGCCTCTACCCGAAGAATGCCGTTTCCGAATAGGGAATGAACTTCGAGGTCAAGTAGACCGTCAGATTGTCCTTGACAGCCTCTCGCTTGTCGGCGTCAGGTCGTGACCGTCGGAATCCTTTTGAGATTAATTCGCTTAAGTTGACATAGGCGTGGCCACCAATGAGCAACCACAGCGATAGGACAGAAAGAGTCGTCCTCTGTTTCGATAGGGACAACAGCGTCTCTGTCAACCCCCATCCGGAACACCGGGCAGTTCCTATCGGTTGGATTCAGTATTGGGCGCACGTTGAAGAGACTCCCGTGTGGTGTACTGGGAATCAGCATTTGAGGGTGGAAACGGAAACCCCCGGTATTCGGGAAGCAGAATACCTTTGGGAAGAGCATATCGCAGGCGAACAGTACAAGTACGAAAACTCGCAGTTTGAGGACTTCATCAAGCCACGCCGCCGCGATGGTCTTCGACTAATTCAGGACGTGTATGAAGCCGCGTTCCCCGACGAGGACTTACGGTTTATCGTCGTTGACGACGCGGACGTGAGTGACCTGTCGGACGAAGGCCCGTGGACTTGGTACGCACCGTGGGATTTCGTGGAAGCAGTTGAATCAGGCGAGTTCGTGCTGGACGAACCGGACGGAGACTCATTCCGTAACGAAGGCGTTCCATTCAATTCTACTGACCAACCGGACTTTGAGGCCGACCAACGGCGGGAACTCCGGCAGATACAGAAGAGGGTGCGTACCCCTGTCGCTTCCGAAAAATAACAGAGTGTCTCACCTGTCGAGTTAGAACGTTGGCAGGGGTATTCTGGTAACGAGATAGTCCACCCCGAGCTTCACCGGAGCAAATAACCGGCTCGCATGGAATAGGACGCATATGACCCTCTCCTTGGAAGAACTGGACTCACATCTTTTCAAATGCGCCGACATAATTCGTGACGCCGTTGACCCCACCGACTATAAGGAGTTCATACTCCCCCTCGTGTACTACAAGTCGATTTCCGACGAGTTCGAGAAACAGTACCAGCAGAACCTCGAAGAGTACGGCGAGGACTTCGCCCGCCGGGAGAACCTATACGACATTCCGGTTGTTCCCGAGGGCTACCTGTGGGACGACCTTCGTTCCGTCTCGGACAACGTGGACAAGGAACTGAACGAAGCCTTCGACGCGCTTACCGACGAAAACCCCGAACTTCAGGGACTCTTCCGGGCAGACTACATCGACGCCGACGCGCTGGACGACGACCGGCTCGGGAAGCTGGTTGAACACCTCTCGAAGTACGACCTCGACCGGGACAGCATCCCGCCAGACATGCTCGGAGAGGCGTACATGGATTTAGTTCGCCACTTCGCAGAGGAAGAGGGGAAATCAGGGGGGCAATTTTTTACGCCGCCACATATCGTCAATCTTTGCGTTCGCCTCGTGGACGAGTTCGAGGATGGTATGACCTTCCACGACCCGACGGTCGGTTCGGGTGGTATGCTCATTGAGGCCGCCCGCTACTACCGCGAGGAACAGGGTGGCGACCCCTCGAAGATGACATTCACCGGGCAGGAAATCAATCCCGACATTGCGGCGATTGCGAAGATGAATCTCTCGATTCACGGCCTGAATGGCACCATCGAACGCGAGGATTCACTGTCGAGTCCCGCGTTCACCAACGAGGACGACAACGCACTCACGCGCTTCGACCGGGTGCTGGCTAACTTCCCGTTCTCCGTCGATTGGGACAAGGACGGGCTTCAGGACGACCCGTATGGTCGCTTCCATTGGGACGAGAAACTCCCCCGCGCCGACCGGGGCGACTACAGTTTCATCATGCACATGGCCGAGCAACTGAAAGACCCCGAGCGTGGCGACGACTCGGGTGGGAAGGCGGCTATCGTCATTCCCCACGGGGTGCTGTTCCGCAAGCACGAGAGCAAATACCGCGAGCCAATGCTCGAAGACGACCTTGTGGAAGCAATCGTCGGACTTCCGGGCAACCTCTTTCAGAATAACAGTATCCCGTCGGCCATCCTCGTCCTGAACACTGACAAGCCCGACGAGCGAGCGAACGAGGTACAATTCGTTCACGCCGCTGATGAGGAATTCTACCGCGAACTCTCGAATCAGAATGAACTCACCAAAGAGGGACTTGACCACATCGTAGAGAACTTCCGTAACTGGACGACGGAAGAACGTGTTAGTCGAACAGCCGAACTGGACGAAATTCGGGAGAACGATTACAACCTGAATATCGCGTTGTACGTCGATACGACCGAACCGGAGGAAGAGATTGACGTACAGGAAGAACTTGGGAAACTACGCGAATTACAGGCCGAACGTGACGAGATAGAAACTCGAATGGATAGCCACATGGAGGCGCTGAATTATGAGTGAGGAAGCAAAATTGGATGATTTCAAAGACCACCGAGAGCAGGCCAATGAATGGGCTGAAAAAAGTCTTGTTGACCTGTGCGAGATTGGTGGTGGAAGCACTCCAAAAAAGAGCAACGACGAATACTGGGATGGGGGAAAAATTCTGTGGACAACGCCGAAAGATTTCGACGCCCCACGACTGAATGACACTGAAGACAAGATGACGAAGAAGGGGGTAGAGGCGTCAACATCCAAAATATATTCTTCAGGAACAACTCTCATGGTTGTTCGGAGTGGCGTTCTACGTCACACATTACCGGTTGCGATGGTTGATAATCAAACGACTATCAATCAGGATTTGAAGGCACTTGACCCGGACAATGAACAAGTCAACGCAGAGTACTTTTTCCAAGCAATCTCGGGTCTTTCCGAAGATATACGCGGGAGTTGTAAGAAGACGGGGACGACTGTTGAGAGTATTCAGACGAATGTGCTGAAACAGTATCAACTGCCTGTACCATCAAAATCTGAACAACAAAAAATCGCTACTGTACTTCACAACGTAGACCAAGCGATTCAGAAGACGGGAGAAATAGTTGAACAGGCGAATCGGCTCAAAAAGAGTTTCATTCAGGAGTTCTTTTCGCGAGGTTATTACGACCATCAAGAATGGCACCAAGTCGATATGCAGGACGCTTACGTGATGACAAGGACAGAGACCCTTCCTGCGGCGTGGGATATTAAGAAATCAGGCAAGATTACAGAGGTAAAAACAGGCCACACTCCATCTACCTCTGTCGATGAGTATTGGGACGGAGAAATTTCGTGGGTAGACATTCACGACCTGACCCAACTCGAAGGAACAGTCATTCACACTACTGACGACACCATCACCAAAGAAGGTCTGAACAACTCGGGAGCAAAACTCCTACCAGAAGGTACTCTCGTCCTTTGTCGCACTGGTGCTATCGGAGAAACGGCTATCTTGGGAAAAGAAATGGCGACCGACCAAGACCAAGTGACGTTCGAGTGTGACAAAAGTGAGGTACTCCCTCGGTATCTCATGTACCTCTTCGAGTACGCAACCCCACAGCTTGAACGACTCTCGGCGGGCAGTACTCACAACAAGGTTCAGTTACACTTCTTCTCTAACTTGGAGATTCCACTTCCCGAGATAGACGAACAAAGAAAAATTATAGAGGTAATCGAATCGGTTGATGAGGTTTCACAGGCCAACAAAAAGCAACTGGACAATCTTCACCAAGTCAAGCAGGGCCTCGTACAAGACTTGTTGTCAGGAACAGTCCGAACAACCAACACTAACATAGAGGTGCCAGAAGAAATCGAACAGCATGGTTAGTGATAGAGGACTGAACTACGCTCTTGGGAATCTTCTCGCCGGGCCAAGCCAGTGGCGAAACATGTATTCTACTGGCGCGTCCGTCGCTTTCATCGTCAATGTCTCACTTGCGTATCTGAATATTCTCCCACCACTCTACTCCAGCTCAAGTTCTGAAGTGGCCGACACGCTCGGAGTTTTTATACTGGAACTGGTCAATGCGATGTTGCCGATAGTTGCGTGGGCACTGGACAGGCCGATTAAGGCCGTACTGACGGTGATTGTGTACATATTCGTGGGCCTGTCCGTGTGGACTGTAAAGTATGAAACGGCCACGGGAGGCTTCTAATGACTACAGCACCAACCGAAGAGGGCGTTGAACACTCGCTACTGTCGTGGCTCAATACCGTCGGGTGGGACACCTACGGACAGGACGGCGACCGTGGTGCCAGCGCCCTCGACGCCGCATACGACCGGCAGAGCCACGAAATCGTCTATTGGGATTTACTGGCCGAACAGGTCATAGCGCTGAACAAGGACGTGACCGAGGAAAATGTCGAGAAATTCATTTCGTCCCTGAAGCGCGACCTCGACAGCGAGAGCCTGATAGACGGTAATCGGGCGTTCTACCAACTGCTGACGAAGGGCAAGACCTTCTCCGTCCGCCGCCCTGATGGAGTGGCGAAGACCGTCTATGTAGACCTGATAGACTACAAAAACCCCGAGAACAACACCTTCCACGCCGTGAATCAGTTCTCGGTATCGCGCGAGACGACCATCCGCCCGGACATGAACCTCTTCGTCAACGGGATTCCGCTCGTCACGATGGAACTCAAGAGCCGGGCACAGGACAACGATTGGCATGACGCTGTGAGCGACCTGCTGGCCTACCAAGAGGGTGTACCCCGACTGTTCGCCCCCGGCCTATTCAACGTCGCCGCAGACACGATGGAATTGCGCTACAGTGCGGTCGGCGCACCGCGCGAGTTCTACGAACCTTGGAACGACGCCCCCGAACAGTACGCCGACGACAACGAAATGCGCCAAGCCGTGAAGGCGCTGTGTAATCCCGGCTCCCTTCTGGACCTTCTGAAGAACTTCGTCTTCTACGAGCGCCGAGCCGGAGGGGACGCGAAAATCGTTCCTCGGTATATGCAATACTACGCCGTGAACGCGATTCTCGACCGCGTGGGTGAGGGCGAGGACAAGACCGGCCTCATTTGGCACACGCAGGGGTCGGGGAAGTCCTTCACAATGCTCTACGCCGCCGAGAACCTGCTGTCCCGCGACATGGCCGACAACCCGCAGGTGTTCATCATTGTGGACACGGACAAACTGAACTCCCAAATGCGGGACCAACTGGCGAACCTCTCCCTCGAACGGTGGACCGAGGCCACGGGTATCGACCACCTCGAAGAACTCATTGAAGAGGGCCAGAGCGAACTCGTCCTTACCACCATTCAGAAGTTCCAAGACGTAGAGCCAGACGCGCAGGGCAACGACGAGGTAATTGTCATGAGCGACGAGGCTCACAGATTTATGGAAGCCGACCTTGGCAGTCGTCTCGACAACGCGCTTCCGGACTGCTACCACTTCGGCTTCACCGGAACCCCGGTTAGGGAAGGCGAGACGCAGAAAGCCCGCAACACCTTCCGCGAGTTCTCGCCCGACGGCGAAGACTACCGAACCGGCGAACGGTATCTACACCAGTACACCGTCAAGGAAGGTATCGAGGACGGCCTGATTCTACCCGTCTACTTCACGCTCCGCCACGAGATGGAATGGAAGATTGACGAGGCCGGGTTGGACGACGAGTTCGATCAAGAGTTTCGGGGCCTCACCAAAGACGAGAAGCGCGAGTTCATCCGTGAAGCCGTCAACACGACCACGCTCGCAGAAATCGAGCCGCGCGTAGACAAGGCAGTCGAGGAAATCGACCAACATTACGACGAACACGTTTCCCCGAACGGCTGGAAGGGGATGGTCGTCACGCCGAGCCGCCGGTCAGCCGCCATGTACGGCAAGCGACTCACCGACCGTCGTGGCGAAGACGAGGTGGAAGTTCTCTACACGACCACCAACGATGACCCCGACCTGATTCAGCAGTTCCACACCGACCCGGATGAACGCGACAGTATCATCAAGTCGTTCAAGGAAGACGAAGACCCGAAACTGCTGGTCGTCCATAACATGTTGCTGACTGGCTTCGACGCCCCGGTTCTGAAGACCATCTACCTCGACCGGAATCTCAAGAACCATACCCTTATGCAAGCTATCGCCCGGACCAATCGGCCCGCCGAGGGTAAGGGGAACGGCGAGATAGTAGACTTCCAAGGCGTTTTCGAGAATATCGACGAGGCGCTGGACTACGACGACGAGACGAAAGCCTACGCCGCCCGCGACAAAAGTGAACTCTTTGAGGACCTGAAAGACCAGTTGGAAACAGTCATAGGTATCTTCGAGGCGATACCGAAGAACGACACACAAGAAGCCGCCTACGAGGCCGTCGAACGCGTCAGCACCCACCCTGAACGTCGTCAGTTCAAACAGGGTTTCCGACGGCTACAATCGCTCTATGAGTCCGTCGCACCCGACAAACGGCTCATAGAGAGCGGTATCGAGGACGACTACAAATGGTTGAGTCGAGTCCACGTCGCGTTCAAGCGGACCACCTCCGGCGACGACGACCCCGAAGAGGATATGCGCGAAAAGACCCGCGAGATAATCAGTGAGAACGTCGAAATCGGGGAAATCAAGCGGGACTTCCCCACGTACAAACTCGGAGAGGAATACCTCGAAGACGTGGAAGGGCTGGACAATCCCGGCGTGAAGGCGTCACAGATTGCCCACGCAACCCGTGAACACCTACACCCTCGGGAGAATCAGAACCCCCGCTACAAGCGCTTGAGCGAGCGCGTGACGGACATAGTGGAACGCTGGCAAGGAGACGAGATAGGCGACCCCGAGGCTGTTGAAGCCCTCAAGACCGTCGAAGAAGAGCTTCTGGACGTAGAAGCCGAGGCCGACGAGAAGGGGATGAAAGACACCGAGTTCGCTATCTATACCCACCTAACCGAAGAGACACCCGAGGCTATCGAGTCCGAAGAACAAGCCGAAGCCGTGGCCGGGGAAATCGTCACGCAGTTCCGCGACCGTGTGGACCGAGGGTATCACGGCTGGAAGACGAACCAGCAGACCATCGCTGAAATCGAGCGTGTCCTGCTGGACGTGCTGGTCAAGCAGTACGACCTTGGACGCTTGATTCAGGACGACGACGATTTCATAGACGCGATTCGGAACTACCTCATTGCGAACAATGGCTAAAGCACAACCTCGGAAAATCGACCTGTTGGGGAACCCCATCGAGTACGAGGTACGCCGCAGTGCTGACGCCAGCGAGCCACGTATCGACGTGGACATACATGGCGTAACGGTCGTCCTTCCCGAGTCCGAAGACGCTCGTTCATCGAGATTGCTGAAGGAGAACGCGGCGTGGGTCGTTGACCAGCAACGGAAGTACGACACCTACCGTGAGCAAGCCCCCGACCGGACCTTCGAGGCTGGCGAGGTCTTCCCCGTACTCGGTGAAGACCGGGAAGTCGTCATAGAGCCACGCCGGAAGCATGATGTGGACGAGGACTCGATTCGTCTCCGGAAGAGCGCCGTTGAGCAATCAACGGTCAAGCAAGTTCTCGAAAACTTCTACAGGAGACGGGCGCGGGACTATCTCACCGACCGTACCGACCACTACGCCGAACGCATGGGTGTCGAGTACGAAAAAATCGAACTTCGGAACCAGCGAACTCGGTGGGGTAGTTGCTCGACCGGTGGAACGATTAGCCTGAACTGGCGGCTCATTATGGCCCCGCCCGAGGTTGTTGATTATCTCGTTGTTCACGAACTCGCCCACCTGACCGAACAACACCACGGGCGAGAGTTCTGGCAGTTGGTCGGAGAACACGTATCGAACTACAAGGAGAAGGCCAAGTGGCTGGAACAAAATAGCACGAACCTGATTTTCACGAAATCGGATTTATGAACTGGCAAAGACTCCGTAGTGAGAAAATATCTGTCGAAAAAGGGGTCGGAATTGCCGTTGTCTTCTCTCACGTCGCACTTCTGGTTGTCGGGATAACCCTGTTTTCAATGGGCCTCCTTACAACGGCAATCGATTCGATTTTTCCGAACGCAACTCCGAGTGAAGCAGGGAATATCTCGTTGTCAGTTATCTCTATTCTCGTGAATACTCTCCTTACAGGTGGTCTGATATGGATATATCTTCGCCAGACGAGAGTTCTGGAAGACCAGAGAGACATTAGCGAAGAACAAGCGTCTATCGCAGAAGAGCAAACGTCAATCAGTGAAGAACAGACTTCAATACAAGAACGACAGCAAGAGATAATGGAGGCCGAGTACATTCCTGCTGTCGATATTTCGGTAACTGAAGCCTCGGATGATTCTATCACTATTCACTGTTCCAATCAAGGAACTGGCCTCGCCAAGCGATTCAAGATTGATGTTGAGTTCTACGTTGGCGAAGAAGCGATGGACGGGCCTGCTGATTATGATATGGGCGTAGAGGTGGAACCGCTCTCTAACAAAGTTTTCACCAGTACTGAACAGGACACACCACGGGGAGAGGTTACATTTCGTGCCACCTACACAGGAGGTGCAACTACACCGAAGAGAGTAGGCGCTGATGAAGACCTACCGCAAGCCCGTACAGAAGAGATTCTTCGTGAAGATGATGAACAGGACCTGAAGTTCTCACTCTATTTCGAGCGATATGTAGAACCCGGCGGAGAACAGTCAACTCGGTTCTCATTCAGTGAGGGTGTGGAAGAACTCATGGAAGAGAATATTAGTACACTTGGATTCGGTATCGGTATCTCTTATCGAGACATATTCGACAATAAGGTAGCGGATAGGACACTGGCTACTGGCTGGATAGATATTCGAGATGGTTCCAGTGTGGAACAACTGTTTGAGGATTCAGAAAACAGGACAATTCTATCACATAAACAACCATCACTCGATGATGAAGGAAACCTCTCACTCCGAGATGGGGAAAAAGTTCACCGAACTGGCCACTACTCCTACCTATAGAACGTTCTCACACCCGGTCTGTATCTTGCCGGCATAAACTATTATAACCGCTGAATCCGGTCGTAGAACACGTTGTGGAACTGTTCGCCGTGTTCAACCATCCATTCGAGGTATTCGTCCCATTGGTCTTGGTCAGTCACATCAGCCGACTTCGTGGCAACGATACGGCTCCGTTCCTTCCCGGCTCGCGTCTCTTCAGGTTCGTGCCAGGTTAATTGTCGGTCGAACTCCGATTCGATTTGTTGTGACTGGTCTATCAACTGCCGATACGCTTCGGCGTTATCTCGAATAATGAGTTCAGCTCGGAGTTCGTTATCGCGGGAATTGAGAATGAAGGCGAGTTCAAAGCCAGTTTTCCCAATCGGATTGTTGTACCAGTGTTGTGGGTTCGGTTTCCGAGCGCTCAAGGGCGTCTCGCGGTCCTCAATCCGGTCCCGAAACTCGGTCCAAAACTCTTCCTGTAATTTCTCCGTGTCCGTTAGTTCGCCCTCTGACCGCTTGGCCTTCTCCTTCCACTCGCTCGGCTCTGCGACAGGGTTCAGTCGGACAGCAGGGTCAGACTCACCAATCTTCCATACTTCGAGCCGTATAGCGAATAGGTCCACACCCTCGCGGCTGTTCTCGTTAAGCCACTGAATCGCGTCTCGGTGTTCGTCGTGAAATCGAGGTGAAATCCACACGATAATGTCAGCGTCAACGCCCGAAGCATAGGCAATTGATTTCCCCAAGTGGTCGTGGTCCGAGGGGTTCAGTTGGTTTTCAATGACGACGTTTCGATTGTCGTCTACGACTTCAGCGAGAATATCGACGTTGTAGCGTCCGACGCTCTTCTCTTCCTCGATTATCTCAAGGTCTAACCCCAACGAGTCTTCTAACTCCGAAACGTCTTCGGCACGTATCTCACTCGCTATCCACGGGGTGAACTCTTGAGCCTCGTGTTCCCAATACTCGCGTACCTCTTGGGATTCGAGCGAAGCAAAGTTTGGCATACAGCGAAACAGCGAGCCGATTATCAAAAATCTGCCTGCTACGTCTACGGTCTGCTTCGGTCAACGGTCTTGACACCAACCAGCCGCGACCCCCAATACACGGCCTCGACAATCACCTCGTCGGCACCATCCGTGGGTAGTCCGATAGTGCGGCTTCCACAGTCGCACATCACTCGCCGGACGACCCACCCATCGGCGTCGTAGTAGGTCGAGTAGACTACCGCCATGTCGCCCGTCCTGATACCCCTATTACACCGGTCGCATATGTGGCCTACCTGTACGCCGTTCAGCGCCGCCGCCGGAGATGGTCGGGTCACTGCCCATCACCCGCCGCGTGCGGGTTTGGTTCCTCGAATCCCTCACGATAGCAGGGCCAACAGCACAGCCCGAGGCCATCGTTCCACTCGCCACAGTCGCAATCCTCGGGACGGTCGTCGTTCCGGTCGTCAGTACCGAACTCTTCGAGGGCCGCAGTTCCTCCATCAGCGCGAACTTGCTGGTCTTCGGTGGCCGCTTCGAGGACTGGTTCTCGAATCGCTACGGCTACCATATGCTTACACACGCCGGGCTGGTACTCCCACGCTGGACACGTACAGTGCGAGGGGATACCGCTCTCGACATGGACGGTGTAAGTGTGGTTGCCAGCGTCCCCATGCGACCCATTCGTCACCTCTACGTTGCCGTCACCGAGAAGCGCGAACTCGAACGCTTCCCAAGCCGCTCGTTTCTCTACCTGTTTGTCGGCGTCGAGTACGTCCACCACATCGGTAGGGGATAGTGCCGCCATCGTTACCCCTCGATGTAGGTGACGAACTCGTTCCCGCACTCGGTACAGCGGTGGGTGTAAGTCACAAAGTCACTGTAACCGACCGACTTGCTGGTCCGGATGGCGTCAATACCGCAATCACACGGCCAACCGGAGTCCAGATGGAATCCCGGTAGCTGGCGAAGTATCTGTCGTTCAGTACACTCTTCACTCTCGGCGTTCGATGTTGTCATGGCCTTGTCGCCTCCAAGTGAGAAGGCCTCGTCCGGTGTTGTCGCACCGGGCGTTTTCGCGCGAATCACGCCCCAAGAGACGAGTCCTTCTCTATCTATACCTTGGAGGGCATGGATATTAAGTGTACTGCCTTGGACGGCATAGTTAACTGATTACGCGTAATAGAAGCCTGTATGAGCGAAGATACGAAACCGGGGCCTACATCGAGAGTGAGTGGAGATGAAATCATCAAATTGTTTCGAGACACGGACGACCCCGTACTTTCGACTGCGGAAGTGGCAGAACAGGTGCCGCTAAAACGACGCGCTACCTACAACCGGCTCCGCTCACTGGCTGACGAAGGTCGATTAGAGAGCAAGCAGATTGGGGGTCGAAACATGGTATGGTGGCTGGCCGAATCCGAGAAACTTCAACCGCGCTCGTTTATCGAACAGTGAAACCGACTCATAGAGAGTTATAGAGTTATAAAACGCTATTCAGGCGCTCTAATGGTTGTGGCTCTGGTTCATCTCCGAAAGGAACGATACCACTCGCTCCGTGACGAACGCACTCACAGCGCACTCACGGCGCTCTCACGGCTCGCTGTCGGTTCGACTATCTCCGAAAGTCAGGGTAGAGGGGTCAATACACTCGTTCATGGCAGAATAAGGAATGAATAGCTGACCAGCCTTGTTTATTGATGACGAGTCCAGCTTTCGCTATCGATACAAACACATTAGAGTTAGTACACTACTACATTGTGTAGAGTGAGCGCTCCGTCGTCATCACGGGCTGTTTCATCTGTTGTTGCGACAGTCTTGATGGTCGCAATAGTGGTTATACTGGCCGCTACAATGTCTGTCTATGGGCTTGGGTTTGCTGACGATATAACCCGACCCGGACCCCTCGTCGGACAGTCAAGTGGTGAGCTTGTCTCTCAAGATGGTAATGATGGGGGTGTTATCCGGATAACACACATCGCAGGCGATAGAATAAAAACAGGTGATTTAGAAATCGCTGTCGACGCGCAGGACGCCTGCGGGAAGTCTGGTCGATTAGTGAACCTGCCAGCAAGTGGTGGCGACCCGCAACCAACGAGCGAGTACGTTCGTGGCGACGATATTTTCGACAACTCGGCTAATTCAGTAGGTGGGCCAATTGGAGAGGCTGGTGGCGTGTGGGAACCGGGCGAAACAGCAACGTTCCGGTTAGCCAGTAGTGAGTGTACACTCAATAGTGGCGATAGCATAACCGTTCGCGTCGTCCACACGCCGACGAACTCGGTCGTAATCAAGCAAACACTGACCACAACGTAGGCGAGAAAATACTCCGCCCTCGTCGCCCGGCTGGAGTTCTGAAATCCACGAGAGAAAATACAAGCCAGTGGCGTCCCATTCCGTTGACATGGCAGAAACAAACGTCGGTGGCCGCGACCGTCTCGCCCGCGCATTGCTCGCCGCCCTGCTGACCATCGTGGCTGTCAGCACACTCCGAAAGGGGAAGCGCAAGACTGGCTTGCTGGCTCTCGTCGGGGCGCTCGGGTTGGGATTCAACGCGACGACCTGCTTCTGCGGGCTGAACAAGACGCTCGGTATCGACACGACTGACGAGTAGACGCCGGTCAGAGCCGCAAGACGACTCCGAGAAAATCCTATGTTAGCATAGCGGCGACACAGCCCTGTTCTCGACGCCGCTCAAAGCGTTAGAGACGGTTGTGGACAAGGACTATTTAGCGTCGATTGAATGATTCTATGACAATGGTAGAAGAGCGACTATCTTACGACGAAGACGTTCGGAAAGACCCTACCAGCGGACGGAAGGCTAACTTCAAACAAGGCTGGACGCGAGCCGTGGAAGGTCAAGAGTACGAAGGTGTGCTTGAAGAATTGACGTGGAACAATCTCGGTTGGCGACTCGGTCGTGTTTTCGGTGACACACCAGAGTACCTCCGAGACGAAATGTACGAGTGGTGTAAGGAACAGAGAGACGCCACAGACGACTCATAATTATTCCCTGCTTATTTTAAGGGAAGAAATAACCAGCCTTCGTCGTCCGGTTCAAGTTCTACCGCCACTCTTCATGTCTGTCACAGAGCGAGGTTCTCAATACCGAGTCGTTTCTCAATTCTGATTTTCTTTTGTTTTATCAGATGGGATATGTACTCTTCGTAGTCTTGGTTGGGATAGTGTGGATTAGGTCTTGTTTCTTCATGCGGGAATGTATTCAACGCACCCGCAAGAGCCGCTAACGAAGAAATAGTCTTTTTCCTGTCAATCTCGTTGTAGAGCGTTTTCAGTTGTCTCAACTCTTCATGGAGTTCTGCTGTTTCCTTTTCGACACCACTTTCTCGTCTTCTTCGCAGGAGTGACTGTACCTCTTCATAATTCGCAACGCTACTTTTTGTATTCCTTCTCACATATATACTGCCTTCGTCGATGTTTTTCCCGGCGTTCGTTGCTACAAGAGGGACAAGTTCACCTGCGCCATTAATGAAGAGGGCTTGAAATGTATGGCCAGAAATTCCATCATCGTATACTTCCCCGTATGAGAATGTCTCCAGTGAATAAACATCATGCGCAGAGTCAGGAAGATATTTTTCGACCTTGTTTCCAAAGTCGGATTCATCAAGAGGGTCGTCTACACCAGATGATTCGAGTGATTTATCTCCGGCTTCTTCTACACCGATTATGATAGCACCCCCACCAGAGTTAGAGAAGGCCAAGATATGTCGGGCCAATTGTGAACGTTCGTGCCACTCACTCTTGAAGTCGAGATAATCGTATTCTTTGTCGACGCTCAAAATAGCCGGAAGATTATCTTTTGATGGAGAAGTAAAGAAGCGCTCTAAATCGTCTTTGATTGACTCTTGATATTCGAGGTCGTCATTGGCCATGTGTAGGCTACTCTCGCCCATTTGCCAAAGAATTGTCGTTACAAATACTTTAGAAAATAGAAGTAATGGTGCGGAAAGGCAGGACAAACCGAAAGAGGCTACGGCGAACTTGCTTCTGGATTCTACAATCCTTGGACACTTGAGGTAGGGCATCACCCCATCCTATCGAGCGCGTCCCGGCGGTCTTCGACCGGCGCTTGGTCATACTTCGCGGTCGTTTTGATACTACGATGGCGAAGCTGTGATTGCGCGGCGGCCAGCCCTTCTTCGCGCGCCATATAAGTGCCAGTCGAGTGCCGAATCGCGTACCAACTAATATCGCGCTCAATCTCTGCGAGGTCACACACGGCGTCGAGGACGTAGCGGAGCGACGACGCACTGTAGGGGTTCGAGTGTCGCGTCAACCAGAGTCGGTCAGAATCTTCATACTTTTCGTACATTTCTCGTTCTTCGAGCCAGCGGGCGAGATATTCAGTCGTCTCACGGCGCAGGCTGACTGTCCAATTGTCTTCGTTCTTTGAACTCTCCGCCTCTGGAATACGAAGGGTGGCATTCTCTACATCTACCCAATAGGTTCGAGCGCGGCCAACCTCTATGGGACGAAGGCCTGCGTCGAGTGCCGTATGGATGATTGATGGATATTTGAAGCCGTTCGCACGGTCCCAATCGTTTCGTGAGACTTCGGACGTTGGCTTCCCGTATCGACGAGCGAGGAACCGCTTCCACTTCGTTCGTTCCTCGGGTTCGAGTGCCGCGTAGGCGGGGACAGTTCCGTATTCGAGCGCGGCCTCGCGGAGCGCAGTTCGTTCCTCGTCGGACAAGAAGTCCCGAGGTTGCGAGACACCTGACGACGAACTGATGGTAATGTCTGGCTCCCATTCGTTTCCTTGGAACCGAAAGTAGGCAAGCAAAGCCAGTTTCGTGTTGTGTAGGTGGGTCTTTGAATACTCGTCGTCGGCCAAGAGCAAGGACCGAAGGTAATCTTCTGCGTCGTCGTGGTCAACGTCGAGTGTGTACCTGTCACGCGACCACATCTCGCGCAGAAATCTATCTATGATACTCGCGTAGTTCTTCGTGGTGTGGTGTGCGTACCCTTCGAGCGCGTCCGGGTTCTTTCCTTGTCGCGCGAGCCATTTCAGTAATTTTCGGCGGTGACTCTTGTAGGCGACTCGTTGGCGTTCATTGAGGTAATCGCGGGACGGACGGGGAATAAGAACGATACCTTCAACTTTCTCGGGGTTGTTTCGACTCATAGTCCCTGTATGACGGCGATTTCAGCGGTTTCGGCGCGATTCAATCGAGGCACAATGGAACGTGTCAATTTCATTGGTTTCGTCCTCGAAGGCGCTGAAATCGCATGACGTGACGGGGACGCCCACAGATTGCTCGGTGGGATGGCAGAGTGGCCCATTGCGCCGGTCTTGAAAACCGGTAGCCTCACGGCTTCCTGGGTTCAAATCCCAGTCCCACCGTGAGCGCGCGGTGCACCCCGCGCCGCGCACGTTTCGTGCGGGATTCGAATCAGAGAGCCGCAGTGCCCGAACGGGACCCCTGCAGTCACCCGATCAGGTCTTCTGTGTGACCCTCACTCCACCAGTGGAGAAAACGGAATTAGTTACGTCCACGCGAACTCTGGTCTCGCTCGACGCCAACCGGAGTCCCCGCTCCGTGCGCCTGGAACCGCAATCATACCGCTAATCGCCCGAATCGAACGACGACGCTCGCGTCCGGTGCCGTGTGTTATCGCGTGCCGCATTATCTTTAACAGGTTTCCAACACATGTTAGGAGTAGGTGATACAAGCATGAGCTACGAACTCGATCCGCTACCGTACGAGTACGACGCGCTGGAACCGCACATCTCCGAGCAGGTGCTCGAATGGCATCACGACACCCATCACCAGGGGTACGTCAACGGCTGGAACTCGGCCGAAGAGACGCTCGAAGAGAACCGTGAGTCCCACGACTTCTCTTCGTCGGCCGGCGCGATCCGGAACGTGACCCACAACTCCTCGGGTCACATCCTCCACGACCTGTTCTGGCAGAACATGTCCCCCGAGGGCGGCGACGAGCCTTCGGGCGCGCTCGCCGACCGCATCGAGGAGGACTTCGGCTCCTACGAGGCCTGGAAGGGCGAGTTCGAGGCCGCCGCCGGCAACGCGTCCGGCTGGGCGCTCCTGATGTACGACACGTTCTCGAACCAGCTCCGCAACGTCGTGGTCGACAAGCACGACCAGGGCGCGATCTGGGGCGGTCACCCCATCCTCGCGCTGGACGTCTGGGAGCACTCCTACTACCACGACTACGGCCCCGCCCGCGGCGAGTTCGTCGACAACTTCTTCGAAGTCGTCGACTGGACCGAGCCGTCCGCCCGCTACGAGCAGGCCGTCGACCTCTTCGAGTAAGCGCGTTCGAGAGGACGCGTTACGCGCGTCGAGATCCGCATTTTTCGCGGTACGCCGCCCGAAAGCGACGGATTCGTTCGGGCCGACCGATGTACGAGTAGTCGCCGATAGATTAGCGGAGAACGGCCTCGACGCCGGGAAGCCACGTACACTCGGTTGACGCTGGATTACTGACGAAGACCTCCAAAGCCCCAGCCGCGAGGACTCGATGGCCTCGCTGCGGTCCTCGTCGCTCACTCCGTTCGCTCCTGCGGTCCTTACGTCGGCCGTCTTCGTCCTCGCGGCTGCCCCTTTGAGTCCCACCCCGCACCGCACAGCGACCGCACCTCTCGCCTCCCCAGCCTCGTCGGTGGTCCTCCGCTTCGCTTCGGACCACCGACTCCCTCGCGCGTGCTGACTCGCGGCCTGTCGGCCGCTCGCAGGCACGCGCCGCCGCGGTGGATCGTGTGGGCTCGGACGGTCGTGCGCCGACCGATTCGATCCGTATCGGCAGCGTTTACGGAGCCGCCGCCGTACCGCCGGCCATGCCCGAGCCGAAGTCGACGTTCGACGCGACCTACCCGTGCGAGTTCTACGAGCCCGCGGAGCTGTTCGAGCCGGACCTGATGTACACCGTCCCCGAGATCGCCCGGCTCCTGCAGGGGTTGGAGCCGGACGCGCAGGTCGACCCCGACACCGAGGCGGTCCTGATCGACTGGGCGATCCCGTGGGTGATGACCCACGCCGAGGACGTCGTCATCGCGGAGCCGTTGGAAGAGGACGGCCCCGGCTACTACGGGGTCGCCGAGCACGCGATCGACGAGGGGGCCGACGAGAGCGGCGGCGACGCCGACGCGAGCGACGGATCCGACGCGTGAGCGGGAGCCGACCCGACGACGCGCCGGTCCTGCTCGTCGCGGGCGGCGCCCGCGTCGACGCCGGCAAGACGACGTTCTCGACGGGGCTGGCCGCGTGGCTCGCCGAGCGACGCGGCGACGCGGTCGGCGTCAAGCCCCGCGCCGGCAACGACCACTGGTTCGACCACGACGACTACCGGATCGCGACCGACGGCGGCCGGCTCTACGGGAAGGACGCGCGGCGCCTCGCGGCCGCGAGCACCCGACCGCTCGCCGCGGTCGGCGGGGGGCGTCGCCCCGAGA
The DNA here is from genome assembly GCF_024494565.1 of Halorubrum rutilum. Next base: position 27,081 of record NZ_JANHDN010000001.1, on the reverse strand, counting down.
CGGTCGCGCCCGAGTCGATCAACCCCGTCCACCGGCTCTGGCGGCCGACGCCCGGGCGGACCGGGATGCTCGGCGACGCGGACCGCACGTTCCTCTGCGACCGCGTCACGGGCGCGGAGGGGAGCCGGTTCGTCGTCAACGGCGCGGCCGAGGCGGCGGGGCTCCTGCCCGACGACCTCGCGGCGCGGCTCCCGCTCGCGGACGCGACCCGCGTGGACGACGTGGCGGCGTTCAACGACGTGATGGCCGCGGAGTACCTCCCGGCGTTCGACCGGCTCGCGGAGCGGATCGCGGCGACGGCGGTCCCCGTCGCCGTCGAGTCGTACGCGGACGTGGCCGACCCGCTCCCGCGGGGCGGACCGGTGGCGCCAGACGCGGTCGCCGTCGTCGACCCCGGACGGGCGCGGATCTACGCGGGCGACCGCTACGCGAAGGCGCGTGCGGTCGCCTCGAGGAGCCCCCGCGAGGGGACCATGGAGGAGCACACGGGGACCGTGACCGACATGATCGAGCCGGTGGCGACGGTCGATCTGCCGGCGCTCGGCGGCGAGGTCCGGGGGGATCCGGAACGGGTCGTGGAGCGCTACGGGACCGCGTACGAAGCGCTGTTCGAGGCGGTCTGACGGCGGGCGAGGAGCGGGACGGCGCGTCGGCTACGCGTTCCGCTTCGTGTAGTGCTCGATGGCGGACTCGATGGAGGAGAGCTCGGCGTTCACCCGCGAGTCGGCGACGCGCATGAAGCCGGGCGTGTAGGAGGCGGAGTAGTCGAAGATGGCGTTGACGGCGCGCTTCGGCGCGGAGACCGCCGCGAAGTCGGTGACGGTGTAGACGCGGGTCGTGGGGAACGCGGTCCAGAACGTGCCGGAGACCCAGCGGTCCTCGTCCTCGAAGGTCGTGCCGACGCGGCCGGTCGCGAGGTACTCGCCGTCGTGGTAGAACAGCAGGAGGTCGCCCTCGGACATTCGCTCGAAGGTGGAGCCGTTGCCGCTCTCGTCGTCGACGGCCCACAGCCGGGCCTCGTCGAGGTCCGCCAGGGGCTCCGGCCGGTCGTCGTACTCGGTGAGATCGACCGCGGACCGGACCGTTCGGTCGAAGTTCTCCGGGTCGATCGGGACCAGGAAGACGTTCGCGCTCATTGCCTCCGTTTTCGCCGGGAGGGTTTTAAACCCGTCCGTTGTCGCGTCGCCCCGGTCAGGAGACGACGCCCGATCGATTGACGACGCCCGATCGGTGGACGACGCTCGACCGGAAGGGCGGGTTGACGCGTCCGGGGCGGGCGGCTCAGTCGTCGCCGTAGCCCTCGTAGATCCGGTCCATGCGCGCGGCCATCACGAAGTCGGACTCGTGGAGCCCGCCGATGTCGTGGCTCCACATCTCGACCCCGACCTCCCCCCACGACAGGTGCAGGTCTGGGTGGTGCCACTCCGCCTCGGCGAGCTCGCCGACGTCGTTGGTGAACGCCAGCGCGGACGCGAAGTCGTCGAACTCGTAGGTCGCCTCCAGGTGGTGGTCGTCGACGACCTCCCACGCGTCCCCGAGCTCGGCGAGGTACTCGGCGTACCCGTCCTCGGTCAGCGGCTCGTCTCCCTCCTCCGACGGTTCGACCGGCTCGTCCGCGAGCGATGACGCCATGCGACGGCGTTGGGCGACGAGCGGCTTGTACCTTCGGTGCCGGACCGAGTGTTTGCGAGAGTCGCAGGGTTCGACGGGCCGGTGGCTTCCGGAGACTCATTCGGTCGTTCGTACGAGTCTGACGACGAACCGAAGGCGAACATCTCCGAAGTCCCAGCGGCTCGGCGATACGTGACTGCGTCCACCGAGAACACCGCCAAAGCCCCAGCCGCGAGGGCTCGGTGCGGTCGCTGCGGTCCTCGGTCGCTCGCGAGGCTCGCTCCCTGCGGTCCTCGCGTCCCGCGCCGTCGCCCTCGCGGCTGCCCCTTTGAGTCCCGCCCCGCTCCGCCCAGCACAGCACCTCACGCCTCCCCAGCCTCGTCGCTCACGCCCTGCGGGCGTTCGCGACTCCCTCGCGCGTGCGACTCGCACCCTTCGGGCGCTCGTCGGCACGCGCCACCGCGGTATTAATTCTGAATCGTCGGCGCGGCGAACGGGATTCGACCGTCGCTCAGCCGATCCGATCGCTCACCGCACGGCGGAGACGGTCGAGAAGGCCGGGGTCGTCGTTGGATCCGGGCTCGCCGAGCTCCCAGTCGGCCCGCTCGGCCGCCTCGCGGACGTCGCGGTACTCGAAGCCGACGTGCGTCGCGACGCGGCGGTCGGAGGAGTCGGTGCCGACGAACACGTGCCGCGGCGTGTCGGCCTCGCCGTAGACGTCGCCGAGCGTCCCCCACTTGTCCCAGTTGCGGAGCGCGTAGTCGTTCTCGACGCCGTGCTCGCGGACGAACCGCTCGACCGCGTCGGCGTCGTTGGCGACGATCCCGACGTACCGGCTCCAGCGCCGGGCGTCCGCGAAGGCCGCCGGGGGATCGGCGAGCCGCCGCGCCGCGCCGAGCGAGAGGACGAGCGTCAGCTCGCCGCTCCGGGTCGCGGGGTCGTCGTCGACGTCGAGGCTCATGGGCCCTCGTCGGGGGATTCGACCGCGGTCGACTAAACCGTGTGGGGGCGGGTATGGGAGGGGCTTATGAGGGGCGCGGGCGTCGCTGCCGGTGACATGGAGTTCGAGACCACCTTCGGCACGGACGCCCCGGTGATCGGCATGGTACACCTCCCGCCCCTCCCGGGCGCGCCGAAGGCGCCGGCCGACGGCGCCCGCGCGATGCGGGAGGCGCTCGACCGCGCCGCGGCCGACGCCCGCGCCCTCGACCGCGGCGGCGTCGACGGGATCGTGGTCGAGAACTTCGGCGACGCCCCCTTCTACCCCGACGACGCGCCGAAACACGTCGTCGCGGCCGTCACGCGCGCCGCGACCGCGGTCGCCGCCGAGACCGACCTCCCGCTCGGGGTCAACGTCCTCCGGAACGACGCCGAGGCGGCCCTCTCCGTCGCGGCCGCGGTCGGCGCCGACTACGTCCGCGTGAACGTCCACACCGGCGCCCGCGTCACGGACCAGGGGGTCGTGGAGGGGCGGGCCCACGAGACGCTCCGGCTCCGGGAGGCGCTCGGCGTCGACGTCGGGATATTCGCCGACACCGACGTGAAACACTCCGCGCCGCTCGCGGCCGAGGGGTACACCGCGGAATCGTTCGCCGACACCGCCGAGCGGGGCCTCGCCGACGCCGTGATCGCCTCCGGGCGGGGGACCGGCGAGGCGACGGACCCGGAGGCGCTGGAGGCGGTCGTCGCCGAGCGCGACGCGCACGGGCTCGACACGCCGGTCCTCGTCGGGAGCGGGGTCAGCGCGGAGACGGTCGGCGACGCCCTGTCGGTCGCCGACGGCGTCGTCGTCGGGACGGCGCTGAAGGAGGGCGGCGAGACCACCGCCCCGGTCGACCCGGACCGGGTCGCCGAACTCGTCGCGCGGGCGGACGAGGCGCGGTGAGTCCGGCGCCGGTCCGGGCTACTCCCGCTCGGCGAGGAACCGCTCGACCGCCTCGCGGGTCGGGAGCCCGCCCTGCGCGAACCGCTCGGTACAGTTGATCGCGGCGACCGCGGCCGCGAAGCGGACGCCGTCGGCGAGGTCGTCGCCCTCGATACCCGTCGGGGATCCGCTCCCCGCGACCCACCGGTCGATCAGCCCCGCGACGAACGCGTCGCCGGCGCCCGTCGCGTCGACCACGTCGACGTCGAAGGCGTCGAACCGCCGCGAGTCGCCGGCGGCGACGACCGTCATCCCGTCGGCGCCGTGGGTGAGGACGGCGCGCGGCCGGCCGTCGGCCGCGGGGGTGGCGCTTCGGGTCCCGCCGGCCGCGCCGTCTCGCGCCCGCTGTGCGGCCGCGATCCGGTCGACCGCGGCCGCCTCGCTTCCGAAGTAGGCCGCGGCGGCGACATCGCCGGCGACGAACAGGTCGGCCCGGTGGAGGAGGCGGTGAACCGTCCCGGGCTCGGTACCGCGCCCGACCAGCTCCTCGACCGGCCCGGAGAGGTCGAAGACGAGCGCGGGCGGGTCCGCGGTCGACTCGACGACCGACAGGACGCCCCGCGAGACCGCGTCGGGCGTGTAGCCGGTGAGGAAGGCGACGTCGGCCGCGGCGATCGCCTCGCGGTCGCCGGGAGCGAGCCGGAGCCCGCGGAAGCTCTCGCCGGTCGTGACGATCGCGCGCTCGCCGTCGGGCGCGCTGAGGACGAGCGAGCGGGTGGTCGGGTCGTCGCCGACCGCCACGCGCGAGGCGTCCACGCCCGTCTCGGCGAGGTAGCCGCGGGCGCGACGGCCGTACTCGTCGTCGCCGACGCGGCTGACGAGGCCAACGTCGCGGCCGAGGCGATCGAGCCCGACGGCGACGTTCGCGCCCACGCCGCCGAACGCGGTCGTTACCTCGCTCGCGAACGCGCCGCCGTCCGGCTCGGGGAGGTTGCTGACGGCGTACCACTCGTCGATCGCCGCGGCGCCGACCGCGACGATCGAGGGCGTCCCGCTCATGACGCCCGCAGAATTCGACCCCGCACGCTACGACTCCCCGGCGGACCCGTCCCCGTTCTCGTCCCCGTCCCCGTAGAACGACTCGTGGACCGCCATCGCGGCCTCGGTCGCGATCGGCCCCTCGACCGTCGTCTCGCCGTCGGCCCGGCGGATCACCTCTTCGCAGGGAACGGCGACGACGTCGCCGGTGAGCTCGTCGAGCGTCTCGCCCGCGACGCCGAAGACGACGCGGCCGAGCCCGGCGTAGTGGATCCCCGTCGCGCACATCGGACAGGGCTCCGTGCTGGCGTACATCGTGCAGCGCGCCCGTTCGTCGGCGTCGAGCTCGCGGCCGGCCCGCCGCGCGAGCGCCAGCTCCGGGTGCGCCGCGAGGTCGTCCTCGGTCCTGGTCTCGTTGCGCGCCTCGGCGACGACCTCGCCGTCGACGACGAGGAGCGCGCCGAACGGGGTGTTCCCGCGCTCCACCGCCTCCTCGGCGAGCTCGATCGTCCGGTCGACGAGCTCGCGGTCGCGGTCGGTGACGGCGGCGTCATCGTCGTCGTCGGAATCGGCGGCGTCATCGTCGACGTCGGGAGCGGCGGCGTCGCTCTCGGCGGTCCCGTCTCGCTCGTTCGGATCGGTCATACGGGAGTGTTCGGCCCGGGACACCTAACGTTTCGTGAGACGGGCGGCGTCGGCCCGGTCAGGACGCGTCTCGATCGGCGCCGTCGGGGTCACCCGGGTCGCCGTCGGAATCGGAGTCAGCGGCCTCGTCGGGGTCGACGTCCCCGTGAGAGTCGGCGTCCCCGTCGGCCGGCGCGGCCTCCTGCGACCGTCGCACGTCGCGGAGCGCGTCGACCGCGTCGTCCGTCGCCGCGGTCCGGGTCTCGGTCGCAGCGCTCGGGTCGAGCCCGGTCGCCTCGTCGCCGCCGGCGCTCTCGCCGTCCTCGGCGGTCGCCGCTCCCTCGGAATCGGTCGACGACGCCGCGCTCTCGTCGTCGCCGGCCGTCCCCGCGATCCAGGCGCGCAGTCTCGACAGCAGTCCCATGGGTCGTCAGTAGTTCCTGAACAGCAGCGCGCGCACGTCGTCCTTGGTGCGCGCCGTCTCGACGTCGCCGTCGGGCAGTTCGACCTCGTACCGCGCGTCGCCGTCCCCCTCGCTCCACTTGTCGTCGTGGGTGTCGAGGAGGCTCATCATCGCGTCGAGCTGGTCGGATCCCCCGCCGTCGTCGCTCTCGGTCGCCGTCTCGTCGGTCTCCCCGTCGCCATCGTCCGTCTCGTCGCCGCCGTCGAGTTCGACGCCGGCCCACGCGAAGGGGTCGGCCGACAGCGACTCGGCGGCGTCGAGCGTCGCCTCGACCAGCTCCGCTTTCGTCATGTCGCTGCGACCGGTCACGTCGAGCGCGGCCGCGACCTCGTACACGTCCGGCTCCTCGGCGGCGTCCGGATCGGCGTGGCGCCGCGGGCGGGATTCGAGCCGCTCCCGGGCGTGCTCGCGGTCGAACGGCGGGGCGCTCTCGTCCGCGGTCCGGCCGTCGGTCGGCGCCCCTTCGGTCGCCTCGTCGCCGCCGAGCGCGGTCGCGTCCGCGGCGCGCTCCGGGTCGTCGACGGCGTCGGCCAGGTCGAGGAGGTACGCGAGCGCGTCCTCGGTGTCGACGGAGGCGTACGGGCCGGCGTGGGCCGCCGCCAGCTCCTCGCGGAGCGACTTGATACGGTCGCGGTGGTCGTCGGTGATGTCGATGGTCGGCATGGTCAGTCGCGTTCCTCTTGGAAGCGCGCGAAGGCGTCCTCCCAGCTCTCGACGAGCCGCGGCTCGCCCGAGTGGTCGGCCTCGACGCCGGCGTAGCCGCAGTCGTCGCAGGCGACCGCCGTCGCCCCGCCGAGCGCGAACGTCGACAGGGTCGTTCCGCAGCGAGGGCAGTTGAGTGACACGGGCTATCGGTTGAGTCGTGGACCCGTGCCCTCAAAAGCGCACGGGGTGACGGGGTCGAAACGGGGGGGTCGAAACGGGGAGTCGGGGTCCCCCGATCGAGTGCGCGGCCCCCCGGCGCCGGCGCTCGCGCAGCCGGCACCGCGGGGTAACAATCATTAGAGTCGGCGGCGACCGTCCGGTATGAGCGAGTCGAACACGGAGAACCGCCTCTTGGGGTACTACCGGCGCTACGTCGGCGACCCCGACCGGACGATCGACGTGTACGCGGGCTTCGGGCTCTTCTTCGCCGGGATTGGGCTCGGACTGATCGGCGTCGCCGTCTTCTTTTACAGCGCGACGCTCCCGCCGGAGGCGCTGTCGACGTACGCCGTCCGGGAGGTCGCCGCCGTCGCCGCCGCGGTCGGACTGCCGGTCCTCCTGCTCGGCGTCGTCGTGCTGCTCCCCGTGGACCGGCGGATGCTGTACCTCGCCGGCGTCGGGGCCGCGATCACCCTCGTCGCCGTCGGGCTGTTCACGTGGGCGTACCCGTACAACTGGAACGTCCCCACCGCGACCGACTACAGCGCGCAGGTGGTCGCGGTGTACACCCTCGGGCTCGTCGCCGTCATCGCCGCGACCGGCGGCGCCCTGGTCGCCCACCGCGTCGAGCGCGCGACGAGCGCGGCCGCGGGCGCCGCCGGCGGACGCGCGGCGGACGCCGCGGGAGGCACCGGCGGCGACGCCGGCGCGGGCGACGACGGCGAAACGGTCACCGAGGCCGACGTGCGGGCCGACATCGAGCGCGAGCTGGAGGACGCGGAGCTGACGTGGGGCGGCGTCGAGCGCAGCGAGACGCGCCGGCTGGAGCTGGACACGAGCGCGGTCGACGACGTCGACGTCGACCGCGAGAAGCTCGCCGGCTCGGCCACCGAGACCCGGACGACTTCCGGCACTGTCAACGACGCGGTCTCGGAGCTGAAGGGGCTCCAGGGCGGCGAGAAGAAGACCGCGAGCGGCGAGGGGACCGACGACCAGGCCGCGAAGCTCCGGGAGCTCCGGGAGCAGCAGCGGCGAGAGGCCGAGGCCGACGACGAGGACGAGTCGGTCGTCGAGAAGATCAAGGGGCTGTTCGGCTGAACGGATCGGCTATCCGTCGTTGCGGTCGATGGCTCCGTGAACACCGCCAAAGCCCCAGCCGCTCGGCTGTACGCCATCAACGGCTCTGCGACGAACACCTCCAAAGCCCCGGCCGCGAGGACTCGGTGCGCTCGCTGCGGTCCTCGTCACTCGTTTCACTCGTTCCTGCGGTCCTTACGTCGCGCGCCGTCATCCTCGCGGCCGCCCCTTTGAGTCCCACCCGACCGCACCGCACAGCGCCTCACGCCTCCCCAGCCTCGTCGGACCGGCGCAGCGGCGCCGGTCCGACTCCCTCGCGGTCACCTCGCGGCCGCCGGTGGCGGCCGCTCGGAGGCGCGCCACCGCGCTCTGTTTTAAATACTCGTCAGACGCCTCTCGCGCATTTAAGTATCTCCCGTCGCCTACTCGGGGTGTGTCCAGCGTCACCGTCAGCATCGACCCCCACGTCCACTCGGACGAGAGCTACGACGGCCACGAGCCCGTGGAGCTCATCTTGGAACACGCCGCGGAGATCGGCCTCGACGCGGTCGTGATCACCGACCACGACGTGATCGGCGAGTCGAAGCGGGCGGCCGAGCTGGCCCCGGAGTACGGGCTGATCGGGATCCCCGGGGTCGAGGTGTCGACCGCGCACGGCCACCTGCTGGCGGTCGGCGTCGAGCGCATGCCCCCGCGCCGGCGCCCCTACGACGAGACGATCGCGTGGATCCACGAGCGCGGCGGGGTCGCGATCGTCCCGCACCCCTTCCAGCGCTCGCGGCACGGCGTCCGCCAGCGGAACATCCCGGTTCCGGAGGTCGACGAGGAGGGGGTTCCGGTCGCCGACGGCGACGCGGTCGGTCACATCGACGAGGTCGACGCCGTCGAGGTGTTCAACGCCTGGCTGTTCACCGGCTACCGGAACCGCCGCGCGCGGCGCTTCGCCGCGAAGTACGACTACCCGGGCGTGGCCGCCAGCGACGCGCACCACCTGGAGTACGTGGGGCGGGCGTTCACCGACGTGGAGATCGAGGGCCGGGAGTCGGTCGCCGACGTCACCGCCGCCGACGTCCTCGACGCGATCCGGGCGGGGACGACCACGGTCGACGGGCGCCGCGCGCCGATCCGGATGGCCGCGAAGCACTACGTCGCCGCGGCGGGGCGAAAGTCCGGCTACTACGCCCGGACCGGCGCGGTCCGGAGCGCGACCGCGGCTCGACGGGGGGTCGCGGAGACGCTCTCGACCGCGCGCGTCGCGGCGATCCAGGGGACCCACCGCGCGGCGCGTGTCCTCTCGTGGATCACCTGAGGCGGCCGCGCCCCGGTCGCCGGTCGATCCCGATCCCCCGGAGAGCGGGGTTTTTGCACGCGGGCCCGAAACGGACGCCCATGAGCCACGACAGACGCGAGGCCGGCTTCAAGCGGCGGACCCGCGTCGCCGACGCGCTGGCGACGCTGCTCGACGCCGCCGAGCCCCACGGCCGGACCGAGTCGGTCCCGGTCGCCGGCGCCGACGGTCGGGTCGTCGCCGAGCCGATCGACGCGCCGGCGCCGGTCCCGAGCTACGACCGGGCGGCGATGGACGGGTACGCGGTCCGCGCCGAGGACACCTTCGGCGCCTCCGACCGCTCGCCGGCGGTCCTCCGCGCGGCCGGCACCGAGGCGGAGTCGATCGCGCCCGGCGAGGCCGCGCGGGTCCACACGGGGAGCGCGGTCCCGGAGGGCGCCGACGCCGTCGTGATGATCGAACAGGTGGAGGAAGTCGGGGACGAGGTGGAGGCGTTCGACGCCGTCGCGACCGGCGAGAACGTCGGTGAGGCCGGCGAGGACGTCGCCGACGGCCAGCGCCTCTTCGACGCGGGCCACGTCCTGCGCCCGTCCGACCTCGGCCTCCTGAAGTCGGTCGGGCTCGACGCGGTCCCGGTCTACGAGCCGCCGACCGTCGCCGTGATCCCGACCGGCGAGGAGCTGGTCCAGTCCGACCCCGACCCCGGCGAGGTGATCGAGACGAACGGCCTGACCGTCTCGCGGCTGGTCGAGCGGTGGGGCGGCGAGGCGCGATACCGCGACGTCGTCACCGACGACGAGGACGCGCTCGCGGCGGCGGTGGAGGCCGACCTCGACGCCGACGTGGTCGTCACCACCGGCGGGTCGTCGGTGGGAGAGCGCGACCTGATCCCGGAGGTCGTCGACGGGCTCGGCGAGGTGCTCGTCCACGGCGTCGCCCTGAAGCCGGGCCACCCGGTCTGTCTCGGCGTCGCCGACGGCACGCCGGTCGTCTCGCTCCCCGGCTACCCGGTCGCCTGCATCGTCAACGCCGCGCAGTTCCTCCGGCCGCTCCAGAAGGAGGTGGGCGGGACGACCGCCGACCCCTTCCCGACGCGGCGCGCGGTCCTCGATCGAAAGGTACCGAGCGAACCCGGGACGCGGACCTTCGCGCGGGTATCGCTGTCGGAGCAAGAGAGCGACGGCGAGAAGGACGGCGACGACGCCGACCTCCCCGCCGCGACCCCGACCCGCGCGAGCGGCTCCGGCATCCTGTCGAGCGTCGCGCTCGCGGACGGCTGGGTCGTCGTGCCCGAGCCGCGGGAGGGGCTCGACGCGGGCGACGCCGTCGACGTGGAGCTCTGGGAGGTGACGCCGTGAGCGACCGCAAGGAGTTCCGGGACCTCGCGACGCCGGAGGCGGCCCGCGAGGCGATCGACTCGCTCGACCTCGCGCCGGAGCCGGAGACGGTCCCGCTGGCGGAGGCCCGCGGGCGCGTCCTCGCGGAGCGGGTCGACGCCGCGATCGACGTGCCCGGCTTCGACCGGGCGTCGATGGACGGGTACGCGGTCCGCGCCCGAGACACCTTCGGCGCCGACGAGGCCGACCCCGCCGAGCTCGACCTCGTGGGGGCGGTCCACGCCGGCGCCGCGCCCGAGGTGACGGTCTCGCCGGGCACCTGCGCCGAGGTCTCCACGGGCGCCGTGATGCCCGAGGGCGCCGACGCCGTGGTGATGGTCGAGCGGACCGACGAGCTGGGCGCGGACGGAGAGGCGGAGACGGGAGCGGGGGAGGGAGCGAAAGGCGACCCCGGCCGGATCGCGGTCCGGACCGCCGTCGCCCCGGGCGACCACGTGATGAGCGCCGGCGCGGACATCGCCGCGGGCGCCCGTGCGCTCGGTCCGGGAACGCGCCTGACGCCGCGCGAGATCGGACTGCTCTCCGCGCTCGGCGTGGACGAGGTCCCGGTCGAGGGGAAACCGCGCGTCGGGATCGTCTCGACCGGCGACGAGCTGGTGCGGCCGGGCGAGGCGCTCGACCCCTCGCGCGGCGAGATCTACGACGTGAACTCGACGACGATCGCGGCCGGGGTCGAGGAGGCGGGCGGCGAGCCGGTCCTCTACCCGCACGCCGGCGACGACTACGCGGAGATGGAACGGCTGCTCCGGCGCGCGGCCGACGAGTGCGACCTCGTCCTCTCCTCGGGGTCGACCTCGGCGAGCGCCGTCGACGTCATCTACCGCGTGATCGAGGAGCGCGGCGAGCTGCTGCTCCACGGCGTCGCGGTCAAGCCCGGCAAGCCGATGCTGGTCGGTCGGCTCGACCGCGGCGGGAGCGACGCGGCGCCCGAGAGCGACCGAGTCGGCGAGTCGGCGTACGTCGGGCTCCCCGGCTACCCCGTCTCCGCGCTCACGATCTTCCGGACGTTCGTCGCGCCCGCGATCCGCGAGGCGGCCGGCCTGCCCGAGCCCGCGACGGCGACGGTCGAGGGGCGGATGGGCGTCGGCGAGCGCTACGGCGAGGGGCGCATGCGGCTGATGCCCGTCGGACTGCTCGACCTGGACGACGGCGACCGCCCGCTCGTCCACCCGGTCGACAAGGGCTCCGGGGCGACGACGAGCCTCGTCGAGGCCGACGGCGTCGTCGCCGTCGACCCGGACACGGAGTACCTCGATCGGGGCGAGACCGTCTCGGTCCGGCTGTTCTCGCCGGACGTGCGCCCGCCGAGCCTGCTCGGCGTCGGGGAGGACGACCCGGCCCTCAACCGCCTGCTCGACCGGTTGGAGAACCCGCGGTACCTGCCGGTCGGCTCCCGCGAGGGGCTCCGGCGACTGCGCGACGGCGTCCCGGACGTCGCGGTCGTCGCGGGGCCGACCGACCGCGAGGTCGAGACGGTCGACCTCGGCGGGTGGACGCGCGAGTGGGGGCTCGTCGTCCCCGCGGGCAACCCGGCCGACGTGACGGGGCTCGGGGACGTCGTTGACCGCGACCTGCGGTTCGTCAACCGCCCGACCGACTCCGGGCTCCGACGGAGCCTCGACGACGCGCTCGACGCGCTCGCCGACGAGCGGTCGACCTCGCGGGGAGAGCTGACGGAGGGGATCGCGGGCTACGACCTGACGGTGCGGGCGTTCGAGAGCCCGGCGCGGAGGGTGATCGCCGGCGCCGCCGACGTCGGGCTCGGGCTACGCGAGACGGCGGCGCGGCTCGACTGCGGCTTCGTGTCGCTCGGCGAGCAGTCGGTGACGGTCCGCGCGGCGCCCGACCGGACCGAGCGCGACGCGGTGACCGCGCTCGCGGCCGCGCTCGACGACCCCGCCGACCTCCTCGACGGCCTCGCGGGCTACTCGCGGAACAGCCGAAACGACCCCTGACCGACGACGACCTCGGCGGTCTCGCCGTCGGCGGCGCCGGTGACGGTCATGTCGCTGACGCCGATCGAGCCGCCGGACCTGACGACCGTCGCCTCGGCGGTGAGGTCGCCCGTCGCCGGACGGAGGTAGTTCGCGTTGAGGTTCACCGTCGCGACGCCGCCCGAGAGCGGGTCCTCGAAGGCAGTGCGCTGGGCGACCCCGCCGGCGGTGTCGATCAGGGTCGCGGCCACGCCGCCGTGGATGGTGCCGCCGTCGCTGTTCGTCAGCTTGTCGTCGAACGGGATCGAGAGGACGACGCGCCCGCGCTCGACGAGGTCGACCGAGGTGTTCAGCCACGAGAGGTAGCCGTGCTCCTCCTCGATCCGCCGCTCGACGAGCGCGACGGCCTCCGCCGACAGGGGCTCCAGCGCCGCGACGTCTGTCCGGTTCATACTCCCCACTCGCGAGGGTCCCGCTTGTAGCCCCCGAAACGGGAGGCAACTGGTCGGCGGTTGGCCACGATGACGTGGGTCGGAGTCGCACCGCGGCGGGACCGTCTGACCGCTTATCACCGATGCCGACCCAGCCGCCCCGTGACCTGACGCGTCGCCCGCGGCGGCCGAGACGGGAGTCCGGCGCACCGCCGCGGAGAGTCGTTAGCGCCGGCTGTTCGCTATCGCCACTCGCTACCGACGGGGAGGCATCATCCCACCCCGAGCCGGATCGGGTCGTCGCTCGGGACCACGTCGAGCGACACCGCCTCGCCGACCGCGAGCTCGCGGTCCGGACAGACGACCTTCGCGCCGTACCCCGCGTCCCGCGCCGCGAACAGCGACAGCCCCACCACGCGCTCGCCGTTCGCGAGCACGTCGACCGGGTCCCACGCGAGCCCGCGGCCCGCCGCGACGCCGACGCGGGTGCCCCACAGCGCCGCCGCCGTCCCCTCGTCGAGCCGGCCGAAACGGTCGGCCCGTCCGACTCTCCCGCCACCGTCGCCGTCGGGGACCGCGCCCCCGCCGAACGCGCCCCCGCCGGCGTAGTGGGCCAGCCCGCCGTCGAGCGGGATCCCCTCGTCGCTCGCGAGCGCCGCGAACGACCCGCCCGGGTCGGGGTGGACCGGCGCGTCGAGGAGCGCGTGCGTCGGCCCGCGCTCGGCCACGACGCCCTCCCCGTCCCAGGCGATCGGCTTGACGTCGACATCGACCTCGACCGGGAGCGACCCGCTCGCCCGGAGCGCGTTCGCGCCGGGCGCCCGGAACCCGAGGTGGACGTGGTCGTCGACCCACCGCCCGAAGAACCCGGAGCGCGTCGTCGGTCCGAGGTCGTCGCCGACGGCGAGGCGGTCGCCGGGAGACACCTCGGGGACCACGTGGAGGACCCGCGCGACGGTTCCGGGTTCGGCGCCGGCCCGCCGGCACCACTCGTCGTCGAGGTCGACGACGATCAGGTGGTCCTCGCTCGCGGCGTACGACCGGTCCGGACAGCCGACGGTCCGCGTCTCGCGGACGATCCCGGAGACGGGCGAGAGCCCCCGATCCGCTTCGGGGTACAGGTCGACGGCGCAGCCGTCGTCGTGTGCCGGGTACGGCGAGTTGAACCGGGAGAACCGCCGGTAGCCGTCGATGGCGTCCGGCGGGAGCGTGACGGGCATCGTCGTTCGCACGGCGGGGCCCGACCGACAAGTGGTCGTCGGCGGCGGCAGTCGGCCGCGGTCGGGGGCGACCCTCCCCGCGGTCGCTCACTCGTCGGCGGGCTCGATGCCGACGATCAGGAAGCGGGCGCCGCCCGACTCGGACTCCTCGACCGAGAGCTCCCAGCCGTGCGCCTCCGCGATGTCGGCGACGATCGCGAGCCCGAGTCCCGTCCCGCCGGCGAGCGAAACGCCCCGCTCCGTCACCTGCGAGCGCTGTTCCGGCGGGACGCCCGGACCGTCGTCGGCGACGGCGAGCGCGACGCCGTCCGCGCGGCGCTCGATGTCGACCCGCACCGCGACGTCGTCGCCGGCGTGTTCGATCGCGTTGCGGAACAGGTTCGAGAGCAGCTGTTCGAGTCGGTCGCCGTCGGCGAGGACCGTCGCGTTCGGGCCCTCGACCGACAGCGTCGCGTCCGCGGTTTCGAGCCGCGACCAGACCCGACGCACGGTCGCGTCGAGGGACACCCGGTCCGCCGAGTCGACGGAGTGTCCGGCGGTCGCCAGCGAGAGGAGCCCCTCGATCAGGTCGTCCATGCGCTCGTGGGCGTCCGCCGCCCGGTCGAGCGCGTCGCCGCCGTCGCCGTGACGCGCCAGCTCGACCGCCGCGGTCGCCGCGGCGAGCGGGTTCCGGAGGTCGTGAGAGACGACGCCGGCGAAGTCCTCCAGTCGCTCGTTCTGCCGCTCCAGCTCCGCCTCGCGGCGCTCCAGCTCCGTCTGCCGACGCTCCCGCTCCGTCACGTCGCGGAGCAGGAACACGTGGCCGCGGTCCGTCTCGCGGGGGTCCGTGATCGGGTCCTCCTGGATGTCGAACTGTCGCCCGTCGATGGCGATCGGGTGTTCGGCGCCGACGTCGAGCCGCGGGAACACCGCCGAGAGCGACGAGCCGACCGCGTCCGGCGGGAGCAGCTCCTCGGCGGCCGGGTTGAGGTCGCGGATCCGACCGTCGGAGCCGGCCACGATCACCGGGTCCTGCATCACCTCGACCGCGGTGTCGCGGGCGACGACCGCGGCGTCGAGCGTCCCGAGCCAGAACACCGTCCCGTAGAGGGAGACGCCGTGGACGACGAGCGCGGGCGGAAACCACGCGAGGTCCGCGTAGCTGCCTAGGTCGACGACGGTGGCGATCCCCCCGAGGAACGGGAACAGCGTCCCCAGCAGGATCACGAGTGTCTGGAGCCGGTAGCGGTTCCCGGTCCGCCGGTACAGGTCCGCGACGACGAGGACGCCGACGACGCAGAGGGCGTACGCGTACAGGACGAACGCGACGTCCGCGAGGCCCAGGTCGAAGGAGAGCAGCGTGAACGGGCCCTCGACGACCGCGCCGAGCGACCGCCGGGAGAGGCCGTGGGTGGCGCTCGACCACGCGAGCAGCACCCAGACGAACGGCGGGGTCGCCAGCGAGACGATCCGGCGTTCCGTCCGCCACTGGTCGTGACCGGCGAACGCGAGCGTGAACGCCGTCCAGACCCCGGGGACCGCGGCGACCAACGGCGTCGCGAGGTTGAGCGCGACGGACATGACCAGTTCGCTCGGACTCGCCACCCTGACGGCGTACAACAGCGATATTCCGCCGCCACACAGCAGGTAGAGCGCCACCTCGGTGCCGCCCGGTTGGTCGCGCTCCCGCCACGCGACGCGGCCGAGCCACAGGCCGACGATCCCGGCAAGCAGGCAGGCCGCGAGGTATGCTCGCACCGGCAGCGCGCCGAGGTCGCTCATCGATACGTGACCCAGTCAGAGGCCCGGCAAAACGTTTGTGTCATACGCCCCGGCGACGCGAGGACGAGGGCGACACCGGGAGCGGGCCTCGCTGCCGGCCGAAATCGGCTTGCCGCCGGCCGTCCTACGAACGGTATGCGCGTGCTCAGAGGGACCGCCGGCGACCCCGACGCGGACCGGGAGCGCACGGCGGCGCTGCTCGCGGGCGCCGCCGCGGGGACGCCCGGACTCCGCGTGTGGACGCCGATGCGGCAGGTCGCCTTCGGTCGCCGGGACGCCCGCGCGGAGGGGTTCGACCGGGCCGAACGGGTCGCGGCCGATCGCGGGTTCCGAGCGGTCGAGCGCGACGTCGGCGGCCGGGCCGTCGCGTACGCCGGGGAGACGCTCGCGTTCGCCCACGCGGTCCCCCTGGACGGCGGGACGGCGGCGAGCGATGCGGCCGGAGGCGGGGTGGCGGCGGACGAGGCGGCGGCGGACGACGCGCGCGGATCGATATCCGGGCGGTACGACCGCGCCGTCGAGACGGTCGTCGGCGCGCTTCGGGGGCTCGGCGCCGATGTCGTCGCCGGCGAGCCGCCGGCCGCGTTCTGTCCGGGCGATCACTCCGTGCGCGTCGCCGGCGGCGGGAAGGTGTCGGGGATCGCGCAGCGCGTCCGCGCCGACGCGGCGCTGGTCGCCGGCTGCGTCGTCGTCGCGCCGGGGGACGCGAGCGAGATCGCCGCGGTCAGCGACGCCGTCTACGACGCGCTCGGCGTGCCGTTCGATCCGGAAACGGTCGGGAGCGTCGCGGCGGCCGGCGGGCCGGACGACCCGGAACGCGTCGCACGGGCGCTGGAAGACGCGTTCGTCGGGGGACCGTGGGGCGACGGGTCGCGGCGCGTCGAGCGGATCGGCGCCGGGCGGTGAGTCCGTCTCCGCGCCGAGTCCGCGCGTCGAGCGGCCTCGGAGGGCGATCGGGGCCGAATCGCGGTTTCGACGTGCTTTTTATTCGCGGGGGTCTCGGTTCGCCCATGGCCGAATTCAAAGTCGTCATCGCCGACCCCGAGAGCGGCGAGACGTTCCAGCGAGAGGTCGACGGACAGGACGCCAACCGGTTCCTCGGTCGCGAGATCGGCGACGAGATCGGCGGCGACGCCGTCGGGCTCTCCGGGCACACGATCGAGATCACCGGCGGCTCCGACGAGACCGGGCGCCCGATGCGCGAGGACGTCTCGGGCACGCGCCTGAAGGAGCTCCTGTTAGAGGGCGGCGTCGGCTTCGAGCCGTCCCGCGAGGGCGAGCGCAAGCGCATCACCGTCCGCGGCCGCGAGGTCGACGACGACGTCGCGCAGATCAACGTCTCGGTGATCGAGGGCGACGACGTCGCCGCCGCGCTCGGCGAGGACGACGGCGACGCCGACGAGGAGTAACGCTCGTTCTCGATGCCCCGCGTTCCCTCCGACGACGAGGGCGTCGCTTCGGTCCGCGTCTCGCTCGCTCGGAGCGGCGGTACTCGCCGCCCCTGCGTGCGAATTCCGGACGACGACGAGCTCTCCGGGCGCGTCGAGTCCGGGAGCTGCGAGTCGCTGGAGGTGGCCGCCGGCGACGTGGTCCGGGTCGTGATCGACCGCGAGGAGCGGCACGCGCCGGTGACCGCCGACAGCGCCGGACGGCTGATCCGGGGCGCGTTCGACAACCGGCGGCTCGCGCGGGAGACCGGCGAGGGGGAGAACCGCCTGGTCGCGTGGCTCGACGCGAACGGCCGCGAGCCGGGCGATAGCGTCGTCCTCGACGTCGTCGTGCCGGGGGAGCTGTACGGGCTTCGGATCCCCGGCGAGCGCGTCGTGTACGAGGCGACGCGCGGCCCGCCGTCGTCGCTGTCGGACATCGCGCGCGACCTCGACGGCTGAGACCGGCGCGGGGAGACGGGGTCTCGCCCGCCTCCCGCGTCCGCGGGCCCGGGTCGGATCGCTTATTCTCGCTCGGACCCGACCCCGAGGCATGAGAGAGGTCGACGCGGATCTGACGGCGCTCGACCGCGGGATCATCAACGCCTTCCAGGGCGGGTTCCCGGTGACCGAGCGGCCCTTCAAGCCGGCCGCGGCGGCGCTGCGCGAGCGCGGCGTCGACGTGACCGGGCCGGAGCTGTGCGAGCGCGTCCGCGAGCTCGACGCGGAGGGAATCTTATCGCGGTTCGGCGCGCTCGTCAACGCCGAGGAGATCGGCGGGGCGGCGTCGCTCGTCGCGATGCACGCGCCCGGGGACCGCTACGACGAGATCGCGGAGACGGTCAACGAGTTCACCGCGGTCGCGCACAACTACGAGCGCGAGCACCCGCACCTCAACATGTGGTTCGTGGTCAGCGTCGCCGACCACCCGGACCCGGACAAGGACGGGAGCGACCGCGTCGAGGAGGTGCTCGCCGACATCGAGGCCGCGACGGGCCAGGAGACGTACAACCTCCCGAAGCTCCGGGAGTTCCACGTCGGCGCGACGTTCCTCGTCGACGGCCCGGTCTCCGACGGCGACGTCGACCTGTCCGACCTCGGGCCCGCCGTGGAACCCAGCGACCGCGGGACGCTCACCCCCGACGAGCGCGACCTCGTCGTCGAGATTCAGGGCGGCCTCCCGATCACGGAGACGCCCTACGCCGACGTCGCGGCCGCGATCGACGCCGACGTCGACTGGGTGCTCGAAACGGTGAAGCGCTTCGAGCGGGAGGGGAAGGTGCGCCGCGTCGGCGTCATCCCGAACCACTACGCGCTCGGGTACACGGAGAACGGGATGACCGTCTGGGACGTGCCGGAGGACGCCCTCGACGAGGTCGGACCGGCCGTCGCCGCGCTCGACTTCGTCACCCACTGCTACGAGCGCCCCCGACACGCCGGCGTCTGGGAGTACAACTTCTTCGCGATGACGCACGGGCGGACGGAGGCCGAGAGCGAGCGCCGCATCGCGGAGGTGAAGGAGCTGATGGACGAGCACTGGGACGTCGGCGCCGACGACTGGGACACGCTGTTCTCGACCCGGATCCTGAAGAAGACGGGGATCCGCATCGCCGACCGCGCCGACAGCAACACGGCGTGACCGTCCCGATAGCGGTCCCGAGGTGGCGGTCGTGATCCCCCTCTACCACGACTTCGCCGGGGAGTCGGTGCTCGTGTTCGGCGGCGGCGCCGTGGGGGCGCGGAAGGCGGCGCGGTTCGCCGACGAGGCCCGCGTCGTCGTCGCGAGCCCCGCGTTCGACGACCGGCTGGCCGAGCTCGCGAGGGAGGGCGGCCGGAGCGGGGCGGAGGGCCCGACCGTCGAGCTGGTCCGCGCCGCGCCGGACCCCGAGGCGGTCGGAGAGTGGATCGATCGCCTCGGACCGGCCCTCGTGGTCGCCGCCACCGA
Source organism: Halorubrum rutilum (assembly GCF_024494565.1). The sequence continues at coordinate 8,137 of NZ_JANHDN010000001.1, read as the reverse complement.
CGACGCCGCCGTCAACGCCGCGGCCGAGGCCGCCGCGCTCGACGCCGGCCTGCTCGTCAACCGGACGGACGCGTCGGCCGCGGACCGGTCGGGCTCGCGCGACGTCGGGAGCGTCGTCGTGCCCGCCACGGTGGAAGACGACCCGGTGCGGGTCGCGCTCTCGACGGGGGGTGCGAGCCCGGCGCTCGCGAAGGCGCTCAGGGAGCGCGTCGAGGCCGAGATCGACGGGGCGGGGGCGATGGCGGAGCTCTCGGGCGAGCTCCGCGCGGAGCTCAGAGAGCGGGGGATCGACCCCCAGACGCGGCGGGAGGCGATCCGTCGCGTCGTGCGATCCGAGGGGGTTTGGAAGGGTTTACAAAAGGGGAGATCCAACGGTCGCCAAGAGGCGTATTCCGTGATCGAGGAGGTACTCAAGGGATGAAGGAGACGGGAGCCATCGCCGGCGCGAGCGTCGCCCACTCCCGCGCGACGGTCGACGAGATCGAGTCGGCCGGCGGCGACGGCGTCCGCGCGACCGTCTCGGACCTGCTCGCGCGCGACGGCGTCGAGGAGGCGTTCGCCCTCCAGACGTGCAACCGCTCGGAGGCGTTCGTCGTCACCGACCGGACCGTCGACGGGACCGACGCGCTGGCGTCGTTCGCCCCCGAGGTCCGCGGCGGCGCGGTCCGCCGCCTCGACCACGAGGAGAGCCTGGAGCACCTGATGCGCGTCGCCTCCGGGCTTGAGTCGCTCGTGCTCGGCGAGGACCAGATCATCGGCCAGCTGCGGGAGGCGTACGAGGAGTCGAAGTCCGCGGGCGGCATCGGCCCCGTCCTCAAGGACGCGGTGACGAAGGCGCTTCACGTCGGGGAGCGCGCGCGCAACGAGACCTCGATCAACGAGGGCGTCGTCTCGCTCGGCTCGGCCGCGGTCCGGCTGGCCGCCACCGAGATCGACCTCACCGGCGGGTCGGCGGTCGTCGTCGGCGCCGGCGAGATGGGGACGCTCGCGGCCCGGACGCTCGACGACACCGCGGTCTCCGAGATCGTCGTCGCGAACCGGACGGTGCCGAACGCGGAGTTCGTCGCGAGCGAGATCGACACGCCCGCCGAGGCCGTGCCCCTCGCCGACCTCCCGGCGATTGTCCCGGACGCCGACCTCGTGATCTCGGCGACGGGGAGCTCGGAGCCGGTGATCGAGCCGCGCCACGTCGCCGACGCGGGGCGGCTCGTCTGCGTCGACATCGCGCAGCCCCGCGACGTCGACCCGGCCGTCGCCGACCGCGAGGGGCTCTCGCTGTACGACATCGACGCGTTGGAGGACGTGACCCGGCGGACCCGAGAGAGCCGCGAGGCGGAGGCGCGCGAGGTCGAGGCGATCATCGACGAGGAGCTCGACCGCATCCTGCGGGCGTACAAGCGCAAGCGCGCCGACGACGCCATCTCCGCGATGTACGCGGGCGCCGACCGCGTCAAGGCCCGAGAGGTCGACCGCGCGCTCTCGAAGCTGGAGTCGCAGGGGGACCTGACCGAGGCGCAGCGCGAGACCGTCGAGGACATGGCGGACGCCCTGGTCGGCCAGCTGCTCGCGGCCCCCACCAGCTCGCTGCGCGACGCCGCCGGCGAGGACGACTGGGAGACGATCCGGACCGCGCTCCGGCTGTTCAACCCCGAGTTCGACGCCCCGCCGGAGACGCCGGGCGGCGAGTCGACGGGCGAGGGGAGCGCCCCCGACCTCGACGGGCCGCCGGAGTCGATCGCCGAGGAGCTCGACGACTGACCGCGGCCGCTCGCCGCCCCGGTCCGCACCGCTTTACCTTCCCCCGAGCGTATCGGCCGGTATGCAGCTCTCAGAGTACGCGGAGCGGCTCGACGACGAGCTCGACACGGCGGCGTACGCCGACGTCGACGCCAGCGCGAACGGGCTCCAGGTGGGACCGGACGACGCCGAAATCGAGCGCGTCGCGTTCGCGGTCGACGCCGCGCTCGCGACCATCGAGGCCGCCGCCGAGGCGGGGGCCGACGCCCTCGTCGTCCACCACGGGATCTCGTGGGGCGGGATCGACCGCGTCACCGGGTCGACCTACGACCGGATCGAGGCGCTGATCGAGCGCGACCTCGCCCTCTACGTCTCGCACCTCCCGCTGGACGGCCATCCCGCCCTCGGCAACGCGGCCGGCGTCGCGGACGAGATCGGACTCGGCGACACGGAGCCGTTCGGCGAGATCGGGCCGGTCACGATCGGGACGATCGGCGAGTTCGACGCGCCGCGGTCGCCCGCGTCGATCCGCGGGACGCTCGACGGGTTCGAGGGGCAGCCGGAGGGGGAGGCGTCGCCGACGCGGGTCCTCGACTTCGGCCCCGACGAGGTCGAGCGCGTCGCGGTCGTCACCGGCTCGGGCGTCGACTGGCTCGACGAGGCGGTCGAGGCCGGCGCCGACGCGCTGATCACGGGCGAGGGGAAACAGCAGGTCTACCACGACGCGCGGGAGGCCGGAATTACGGTGTTCCTCGGTGGCCACTACGCGACCGAGACGTTCGGGGTCCGATCCCTCAGGTCGCTGTCGGCGGAGTGGGGACTGGAGACGGAGTACGTGAGCCACCCGACCGGGCTCTGAGAACGGCGGCCGAGTTCCGAGGGGGCGCCGTTCCCCCGAGCGCCCCGTCGCCCCCGAACGCAACCCTTACCGCCCGCGTCCGTCCACCTCGGGTATGCGCGATCACTTCGAGATTCGGGACCACGACGCCGCCGGGCGGATCGGGCGGCTGGAGGTCCCCCGCGCCGGGGTCACGGTCGAGACGCCGGCGCTGCTGCCGGTCGTCAACCCCAACGTGCTCACGGTCGATCCGTCGCGGCTCCGCGAGGAGTTCGGCGCGGAGATGCTGATCACCAACTCCTACATCATCCGGAGCACGGACCGGATCCGGGACCGGGTGCTGGCGGAGGGGCTCCACGACTTCCTCGGGTTCGACGGCGCGATCATGACCGACTCCGGCTCCTTCCAGCTCGCCGAGTACGGCGACATCGACGTGACCACCGAGGAGATAATCGAGTTCCAGCGGCGGATCGGGAGCGACGTGGCGACGCCCGTCGACGTCCCCACCCCGCCCGACGTCGACCGCGAGCGCGCCGAGCGGGAGCTGGCGACCACGGAGCGGGCGCTCGCCGACGCCGAGGCCGCGGCGACCGGCGAGATGCTCGTCAACGCCCCCGTGCAGGGGTCGACGTTCCCGGACCTCCGGGAGGCGGCGGGCCGGCACGCGACCGAGACCGACCTCGACGTGTTCCCGGTCGGCGCGATGGTCCCGCTCCTGAACTCGTACCGCTACGCCGAGGTCGTCGAGGCGGTGCGCGCCGCGAAGCGCGGGCTCGACCCGGACGCCCCCGTCCACCTGTTCGGCGCGGGCCACCCGATGATGCTCGCGCTGGCGGTCGCCGCCGGCTGCGACCTCTTCGACTCGGCCGCCTACGCGCTGATGGCGCGCGACGGGCGCTACCTGACCGTGTCGGGGACCGAACACCTGGAGGAGATGGCGTACTTCCCCTGCTCGTGTCCGGTCTGCGCCGAGCACACGCCCGCGGAGCTCCGGGAGATGGACGGGGGCGGAGACGCCGACGCCGACGCGTCCGCCGAGCGGCTGCTGGCCGAGCACAACCTCCACGTCACCTTCGAGGAGCTCCGCCGGGTGAAGGCCGCGATCCGGTCGGGGAACCTCCTCGAACTGGTCGACCGCCGGGCCCGCGGCCACCCCGCGATGCTCGACGGCTACCGGGCGCTGCTGGACCACGCCGACGAGCTGGAGCGCACCGACCCGGTCTCGAAGGACGCGTTCTTCTACACCTCCCACGAGTCGGCCCGCCGCCCCGAGATCCGCCGGCACCGCGACCGGCTCGCCCGGCTGGAGGTCCCGGACCGCCTGCTGCTCACGGAGTCGAACGCCCCCTCCACGCACGACTACGACGCGGTGTGGCGCGTGAAGCCGCCGTTCGGCCCCTTCCCGCGGGCGCTCTCGGAGACGTACCCCCTCACCGCGGAGGTCCCGGAGCGGCTCGACGAGGCGGCGCGGGTCGCGGCGGCCGAGGGCGTCGCCGCGCTCGCCTCGGCGAACCCCGAGACCGCGATCACGCTCGGTCACGACGGGTGGCCCGAGGCGGCGCTCGACGCCGTTCCCGACCGCGTCGAGACGGAGGACCTGCGGACGCTCGGGCGGTCGGGGTAACGGGACCCGTCCGACCGCTCGACCGGAGCGTCTCGGTCTCGATCCGATCGGTGCCGGGACGACGCACCGAGCGCCGCGGCTCGTGGAAGGAGTTCGTCCCCACCGTGATTCCGCGGTTGAAACACGGGACAGGAGGTATACGCCGGACGACCGATCACCCAATATGACAGGCGACCTCTCGGAGAGCGGGTCTCCCTCCGAAGACGGACGCAGCGCCTCCTCACGATCGGGCTCTCGCTCGGACCGGGCGTACACGTGGCTCTCGCGGAACGGGCTCTACGTCGAGGCCGGGATCTCCGTCGTGGCGATTGCGATCGGAGCGATCGCGCTCCCGCTTCTGGCCTTCGGGTCGTTAGCGGCGATCGGAGGGGAAACGTCGATACTCACAGGGGGAGCCGCCATCGCCCTCGTCTGTGTCGTCCTACTGATCGGTGTGGCACTCCTCCTGCTCGTTCACGGATATCTGGAAGTGAGTCGCCGTGGCGTCCCGTTTACCGGAGACGGCAGCGCCCGTGCGCTGGCCTACGACGGAATGAGGACGTTAGAGACGGTCGCCGCGGGAGCGTTCGTCGGCGGACTCCTGGCAGTGACCGGATTCGCGTTTTCGACGGGTGAGGTCCCGACGGCGCTCTCCGTCGCGGTGGCGGCGGCCGCCGTCGTGCTACCGGTGACGCTGTTGGTACACGCGGTAGGGCGCTTCGTGTCGTTCGTTCTCGACGCGGGCTGAGCGCCGCCGCGCGGGGCGACCCCCGACGGTTCCCGGTGGCACGAGTCGCTCTGCGCGGGGCTTCCGATCGGCGACGGTGGACAGCCGGTCCGACGGTCGACCGTCGACTCGGGCGTCGTCGTCGAAGTTGCTCCGAAGGCGTACGTCGAACGTGATCGAGCATTCCGACACGAGGGGGTTTCCGCCGGATCCGTACGACGCGTGAGCGAGGTCGATCCCCTCCGCGGTACCGTTGCTCACGACGAGTCGGACACAGCGATGCCCGCCGCCATGCCGAGCAGTAGCAACCCGAATCCGGCGGCAGCGGCCGGCGGGGACGTCCGGATCAGCGCTCCCCCGGTGAACGCGCCGGCGCCGCCGACTGCGGCTCCGGCCCTCGGTGAGAGCTCGCCGTTCGATCGCGTCCATCGCCGGCGATGCGCGATAATCAGCGACGTCGCGGCCGCGAAGAGCGGCAGCAGTGAGGCCGTGACAAGCCAGTCTCCCGCAGCCCACTCCCCGACGGGAATCGTAACGGCCAGTCCGACGGCTATCGAGACGGCGTATCGGAGGGCGAGACGCATACCGCCCTCTGCAACCGCTGAGAGTAAGACGGCTTTGATACCAACGCTGTTTCGCGTCGATCGTCGACCGGTCCGAAGCGGATGTCCGAGCTCTGCGTTCGGCGGTTTCCCTCCGTCGCGTTCCGTGACCGTCGACGGAGACCGGAAGCGGGCCGGCCGCGCGACGCTATCCGTCTCCCGACCCCATCCGCTCCGAGTAGTCCCACGTGTGGAGTCGCTCCGGCTCGATCCGGATCCGGACCTCCTCGCGCTCCGGGCGGAGGAGTCGCTCCCCGGTCGGGTTGTCGACGCCGCCGAGGTACCGCTCCAGCAGGGCGCGGAGCAGCTCCTTGTCCGCGTCCGGCGACACGGTCGCGCGGCCGCGCCCCCGGACCCCCCTGTACGGCGGGTCGTTCGTCGACACCTCGAAGGAGACGTGGTCGTCGTGCGCGAGGAAGGAGACGAGGTCGGCGTCGGCGCTCGTCGCGCAGTGGACGGCGCCGTCCCACGAGAACCACAGCGAGACGATCCACGGGTCGTCCGCGGGCGTGCGGCAGCCGAGCCGGACCGGCACGCGCGCCTCTTCGAGGAACTCGTCGACGCGGTCGCGGTCCCACGGGCCGGACGGGTCCATGCGATCCCTTCGGTCGGGGCGGGCCTAACGGTTGCGGCGACCCCGTTTCGACGGCCGCGGCGCGGAACACAAGAGAATTGACCGTCCCCGCGCGAGGGGGAGTATGACCGACCACTTCGAGGTCCACGAGCGCGACGGCGCCGCCCGACTCGGGGAGCTGCGGCTCGCCGAGCCGGTGACGACGCCGGCGCTCGCGGACCCGTTCCTGGAGGACGCCGGGAGCCTCTGGGCCGGCGACCGCGGGGTGCCGGACGGCGACGACGCCTCGCTCACGGTCCTGCCGCACCGCTCGTTCCCCGCGGGGACCCGCGAGGAGGTCCGCGAGTCGTTCGCGGTCGACCACCCGGACGTCGACTACCCCGCCGCGGCCGTCGTCGACAGCGAGGGCGCCCGCGACGTCGGCGCCGACGCGTACCTGCTCTCGGACGCGTCCGGGTTCGTCGGCCACGGCGAGGCGTTCCGCGACGCGGTCGTCTCGGCGAAGGCGTCGCTGCCGGCCGACACCGCGCTGTTCCTCTCCGGCGTCGCCACGCCGCTGAACGTCGCCGTCCTCGCGTACGCGGGCGTCGACCTCGTCGACGCGACCCTCGCGCGGACGAAGGGGACGCAGGGACGATATCTCACCGCCGACGCCGAGCACTTCCTGGCGGACCTCGACGAGCTGCCGTGCGCCTGTCCCGCCTGCGCGGGGCCTCGCGACGAGTTCACGCGCGCCGACTGCGCCGAGCACAACGTCAACGCGCTCCGCGCCGAGCTCCGACGCGTGCGCGAGCGGATCCGGGCGGGGCGCCTGCGCGACTACGTCGAGGGACAGGCCCGCCACGAGGGGTGGCTCACGGCCGCGTTCCGGGAGTTCGACGACCAGTGGGGGTACCTGGAGGAGCGGACGCCCCTCATACGCGACGCCGAGGTGACCGCGGCGAGCGCGGAGACGCTGGACCGCGTCGAGATCCGGCGGTTCGCCGACCGCGTGACGAGCCGGTACCGGAACCGCTTCGCCGACCAGCCGCTCGTGTTGGTGCCCTGTTCCGCGACGAAGCCGTACAGCGACTCGCAGAGCCACGGCCAGTTCCACGACGCGATCCAGTGGCGCGGCCACACCGTCTCGATGACCTCGCCGATCGGCGTGGTGCCGCAGGAACTGGAGACGACCTATCCCGCCCAGCACTACGACGCGGTCGTCACCGGCGACTGGAGCGAGGACGAGATCGGGTTCGTCGCCGAGGTGCTCCGGCGGTACCTGCGGCGGAACGACTACTCGCGAGTGATCGCGCACGTCCCCGAGGACGGCTACCGCGAGATCTGCGAGCGCGTCGAGCGCGACCCCGCGATCGACGTCCCGTTCGAGTACACCTGCGTCGGCCACCCGACGAGCGACGAGTCGCTCGGGGAGCTGAACGCCGCCTTACAGGGCGAGCCCGCCTACAGCAAGCGCGAGCGCGAGCACAACACGGTCCGGGCGATCGCCGACTACCTCCTCGGCGACGGCGCCGGCGACGACCTGTTCGGCGGCCTCGCCGGCGGCGACGGCGAGTCCGGGAGCTACGGGGGCGACTCGGCCGTCCGCACCACCGGGCGCTACCCCAAGCTGCAGGTGTGGGGCGACGACCCGGACGCCGGGCGCGAGGGCGAGCCGGGCGAGCAGCTCGCGACGATGGTGCCGCAGTACGGCACCCTCTCGTTCACCCTCGCCGGCGCGCGCCGGTGGGTCGAGAGCGACGCCCCCACGAAGCGCGTCGAGATCGATCCGTTCGTCCCGCACGGCTCCGTGCTCGCCCCCGGCGTCGTGGACGCGGACGACGAGATCCGGGTCGGCGACGAGGTCGTCATCGAGGGGCCGGAGGCGTTCGCGGTCGGCCGCGCCGAGATGTCCGGGCCGGAGATGGTCGAGTCGACCCGCGGCGTCGCGAGCGAGGTCCGACACGTGGACGAGAAGTAGGGACGAGACACGACTGGACGGATATTTATAAGTTACTGCGGTGGCGCGCGCCTGTGAGCGCCCGAAGGGCGCGAACAGCGCGTGCGAGGGAGTCGC
>NZ_JANHDN010000012.1 GCF_024494565.1 Halorubrum rutilum | reverse complement strand
GCTTCGCCGTGCGAGCGCGGTCATGGTTCCGTGAGTTCCGCGAAATCGCGCTGATGTGTGTCGTCTATAACATCAAACGCCTCGTCAAACAGTGAATTCCAACGCCTTACAGCGATTCAACACGGCCGTTAAAAACGAAATCGGGAGTGTAACTTCGACCGCCGCGTCCGGCGCGCCTCAGGCGATCTTCTCGTACTGCTCGGAGAGCTTCTCGGCGGCCTCGTCGAGCAGGTCGGCCTCGTACTCGTCGAGGTCCCACTCGACGACCTCCTCGACGCCGTCGGACCCGAGCTTCGCGGGCACGCCGAGCGCGGTGTCCTCGTAGCCGTACTCGCCGTCGAGCACGACCGAGCAGGGGAGCACCTCGCCGGTGTCGTTCAGGATCGCCTCGACGGTGTGCGCGACGCCGGTGGCGGGCCCCCACTGCGTGGCGCCCTTGCGGCTGATCACGTCCATCGCCGACTCCTGGAGGTCCGCGAGGATCTCCTCTCTCTCGTCGGCGTCGAAGCCGGGGTCGCGGCCGTTCACGCGCACCTTCGAGAAGACGGGCGCCTGCGCGTCGCCGTGCTCGCCGAGGATCGTCGCCTCGACGTTCTTCACGGGCGCGTCGAAGCGCTCGGAGAGGACGTAGCGGAAGCGCGCGGAGTCGAGCCGGCCGCCGAAACCGACCACCTTGTGGCGGTCGCGGTCGCCCGCCTCGTACAGGTGGCGGTTGAGGAGATCTACAGGGTTCGAGGTGGTGACGGTGACGAAGTCGTCGTTGTGCTCGGCCAGCGACGAGCCGATGTCCTCCATGATGGGCGCGTTGTCGCCGGCGAGGTCGATCCGGGTCTGCCCCTCCTTCCGCGGGATGCCGGCCGTGACCACGACGACGTCCGAGCCGGCGGTGTCCTCGTACTCGCCCTGCCGGACGGTCGTGTTCGAGTCGTAGGCGATCCCGTGGTTCGTGTCGGCCGCCTGGCCGATCGTCGTCTCGCGCTGGTCCGGAATGTCGACGAAGACGAGCTCGTCGACCACGTCGCGCAGCGCGAGGTTGTACCCCGCCGCCGCCCCGACGGTCCCCGCCGCACCGATGACGCTGACTTTTGTCATACCGTCTGAAACCGCGGCCGGCCGGCGAGTAAACGTTTCGGAACGGCATGATTGACCGTGCCGATTCCGGGCGTCTCCGGACTCGGCCGGCGATCCGCGCCGGGCGGCCGTCGCGAAAACCCTAACTCGGGGCGCGACCCACTCCCACCCAGTGCCGACGTTCCGCTACCCGTGCCCCGGCTGTCGGACGACCAACAGCCTCCACGACGCCGACTGCGACTTCGAGGGCGTGAGCTGGCCGACCATCGAGAAGGCGTACACGGACCTGCTGACCGTCCTCACCGCCGAGCCCGACGGGATGGCCGAGTCCACGCTCCGCGAGGCGGTCCACGGCGAGTGGGGCGGGCTCCACAAGGCCGCGCTCGACGCCTTGGAGCGCGAACAGCGCGTCGTCGAGGAGGGCGATCGCCTCCGGCTGCTCACCGCCGCGGAGTTCAAGGAGCTCGTCTCGGAGCCGACCCGCGACCCCATGCGCACCGTCTACGAGCACGGCTCCGTCCCCGGCTGTCACGACAACGCCGTCTTCGCGATGGTCGCGTGGTACGAGATGGTCGGGCTCTCGTGGCCCGAGACCCGCGAGAACGTCGTCGAGTGGCTCCGCGAGTCCGGCGCGTGGGACCGCGGCGGCTTCGAGGAGTCGACGCCCGAGGAGCTCGTCGACGCCAAGCGCCACGTGTACGACGAGGGGTACGGCTGGAAGGAGAAGGGCCAGGCCGCGAAGCGCGTCATCGAGCGGCATTTATAACTCTGAGTCGCCGCCGGCCGCGGCGACGTACCGCGGCCGCCCGCTTAAGTTTCCGCGCGGCGTCTCGCAACCGTGACACACCCGGAGGCCGGCGCGGCGGCGAGCGGGAACGAGGTCGGTACGCTCGTCGCCGACCCCGACCCCGACGGCGACGAGGGGCAGCGACCCCCCGCCGTCGCCAACCCCCGGCGCGCGCTCGCAGTCGTGATCGGCGTCGTGTTCATCGACCTCGTCGGCTTCGGGATCGTGATCCCGATCCTCCCCTTCTACGTCCGGTCGTTCGGCGTCAGCGACGCCTTCATCGGGCTGCTCGCGGCGTCGTACTCGCTCGCGCAGTTCCTCGCCGCGCCCACGCTCGGTCGGCTCTCGGACCGGATCGGGCGCCGACCCGTCCTGCTCGCGTCGCTCGCGACCGCCGGCGTCGCGTGGGTGACGTTCGGCTACGCCGGGGCGGCGGGGGCGCGCTTCGGCCCCGTCGCGGCGCTGGCGACGCTGTTCGCCTCCCGGACGCTCGCCGGGGCGATGGGCGGGAACATCGCCGCCGCGCAGGCGTACGTCGCGGACATCACGCCCCGGGACCGGCGGGCGGGCGCCCTCGGGCTCGTCGGCGCGTCGTTCGCGCTCGGCTTCGTCTTCGGCCCGGCGATCGGCGGGCTGCTCGCCGCCGATCCGGTGGTCGCCCGCGCCGACGCCCTCCTGCCCGCGTTCGTCCCGGCGACGGCGTACTCGCTGCCGAGCTTCGCGGCGGCGGGGATGAGCCTCCTCGCGGTCGGCGTCGGGTTCGCCTTCCTCGAAGAGCCGAAGCGGACCCGCCCCGCGAGCGAGACCGCCCGCCGCACGACCGCGATCGGGCAGTTCCGCGACGCCCTCGCGTCGGTGACGCTCCGGCCGCTGACGGTCGCGTACTTCGTCGTCGCCGTCGCGTTCGCGGGCGTGCAGGTGATGTTCATCCCGTTCGTCGCGGACGCGTTCGGCTACGACGCGACGGCCGCGGCGCTCCTGCTCACCTACGTCGGCGTCCTCGGCGCGGTGAATCAGGGCGTCCTCGTCGGGCGGCTCTCGCGGGTCGTCCCGTCGCGGACGCTCGTCGCGGCCGGGTCGGTCGTGCTCGGCGTCGCGCTCGTCGCGATCCCCGCGACCGGCCTCGTCGATCGGGTTGCCGGGGACGTCGCTCTCGGCGGCCCGGGGTGGCTCACGCTCCCGCTCGCGGCGCTGCTCCTCGCGCTCGCGGCGCTCTCGCTCGGGAACGCCCTCGTGAACGTCTCGCTGGCGACGCTCGTCTCCGCGTCGGCCGGCGACGCGGAACAGGGGGCCGCCTTCGGAGTGACCCAGGGCGCGTCGAGCCTCGGTCGGACCGTGGGGCCGCCCCTGATGGCCGTCCTCTACACGGTCGCCGTCGCGTCCCCGTTCCTCGTCGGCGCGCTCCTCCTCGTCCCCGTCGCCGCGGCGTTCGGACGGCGGACCGGGTGACCGGGTCGGGGCCGAGGGGGCCCGACCGCCGGCGCGCGACAGTTTTACCCCCGGCGTCGCCGTCGTACCCACGCATGGTCCTCGACCCCGTCCCCGCGTGGCCCGCCGTCGGCTCGCTCGCCGGCGGGGCGGGGGCGCTCGGGCTCGCGTGGGCGATCCGCGAGCATCGGGGGCGCCCCGGCGTCGACTGGTTCCTCGGCGTGTTCGCCGCGCAGGCGACGTGGTGCTGTTCGTACGGGGTCGGGCTGCTCGTCGCGGACCCGACGCTCCGGGCCGCGCTGGAGGCGGGGATGTGGCTCGGCGTGATATGGACCGGGATCGCCTTCCTCGGCTTCGCGCTGGAGTACACCGGCCGGAGCGACGTGGTCCGGAGCCGCCTGTTCGCGGCGGTCGTCGGCTTCGGGCTCCTCTCGACCGCGCTGCTCGCCACGAACCCGCTCCACGGGGCGTTCTGGACCGGCTTCGAGAGCGACCCCGCGTTCGGCGTCGCGACCGTCTCGTACGCGTTCGGCCCCTGGGCGTACCTCGTCGTCGCCGTCGAGACCGTGCTCGTCGCCAGCGCCGTCTTCCTCCTCGTCGACACCCTGCTCAGCTACGGCCCGCTGTACCGCCGGGAGAGCGCCGCGGTCGCGCTGAGCTCGCTGCCGCCGGGGTTCGCCCTGGTCGCGTGGGCGCTGGAGCTCGGACCGGTCCCGCAGCTCCAGCTCGCCCCCCTGCTGTTCGTCCCGCACGTGCTCATGGACGCCTACGCGTTCAACCGCGCGGAGATGTTCGACCGCAATCCGACGACCAGCCGCGCCGCGGAGCGCACCGCCATCGACGACCTCGCCGACCCCATCGTCGCGCTCGCGCTCGACGGGCGGGTCGTCCGGCTCAACCCCGCGGCCGAGGCGCTGCTCGGCGTCGACGCCGAGACCGCCCGCGACCGCCCGCTCGACGCGTTCCTCGATCTCCCGATCGGCGTGAACGAGGGGGACGGCGCGAGCGGCGACAGCGAGACGGACGGGAGCGACGAGGCGGAACAGGGCGGGAGGACGGGAGGAGCCGACGCCGGCGCCCGCGAGACGGTCGCGGTCGACGCCGGGTCCGGCGCGGGACGGCGCACGTACGCGGTGTCGACCTCGCCGCTGACCGACCCCAGCGGGACCCGCGTCGGCTACACGGTGGTCCTCTCCGACGTGACGGAGCGGGAGCGCCGCCGCCAGCAGCTGGAGGTGTTGAACCGCGTGCTCCGGCACAACCTGCGGAACGACGCCGGCGTCGTCCACGGCTACGGCGAGCTCCTCGCCGACCGCCTGGAGGACCCGGAGTTGGCCCGGATGGCCGACGCGATCGAGCGACGGGCGGGCGCGCTGGCCGCGCTCGGCGAGAAGGCGGGCACCGTGGAGGCGCTCCTCACCGACGGCGAGGCGGACGCGGTCGCCGTCGACGAGCTCGTCGAGAACGCCGTCGCCGACGCGCGCGACCGCGAGCCCGACGCGACCGTCGAACTGGAGGTCGAGCGGGACGCGGAGGCGGCGGACGGCGGGACCGCTCGGGACTGGGTCACCCGCGTCAGGGCGGACGCGCTCCGCGCGGTCGTGGACAACACCGTCGAGAACGCCCTGGTTCACCACGACGGCGAGGGCGTCGAGCGCGACGACGGCGGGCGGTGGGTCCGGGTGACGCTCGAACGAGAGGGCGGAGGCGAGGGCGACGAGGGGCCCGATCGATTCGTCCTCACCGTCGGCGACGACGGCCCCGGGATCCCCGACCACGAGATCGAGACCGTCGAGTCCGGGCGCGAGACGGCGCTCGAACACGGCTCCGGGCTCGGGCTGTGGGTCGTCGCGTGGGGCGCGGCGGCGGTCGGCGCCGACGTCGACTACGCCCATCGGGAGCCGCGAGGGACGAAGGTGACGGTGTCGATTCCGGTCGTGGACTGATTAGAAGGCACGCGCCTCGCCGTACGCCTGTGCCTTCAGGCGATCGTAGCGCTCTCGCGAGTCAAGTACCCACTTGTACTCGAAACCGGGCGGCGGATTGCCTATCCAGTTGAGGAAAGAACGGGTCTCTTCGACGCCGAAGCGGATCGTTTCGCGGCTGTACGTCGGTGAGAGACCAACCTCCTCGAATAGATTTAAAAGAAAATCCTGACGATCGTCTCGGTGTCGTATCCGTATCGCGGATCTAGGCTCGCCGTACTTTTGAACATCAAGATATCCGTCACAGACGTACCACATCTTCGCGATCCGTGGCGTTAGCGATAGATTCTCTGGGAACCGCTTCTCGCCGGACCGGTACCATCGACGAAGAGACCGCATGAACGGGTGAGATCGCGATATGACGGTGTACATATCATGGTAGTTCTCGGCCTTGGCGTTCGGACTGAACCCCGATTCACGGTTATTACGTGCTAGTTCCGCTGCCGTCTTTTTTAGGACGACACCAGTACTCAATATCCCCATTTCGTGGTCGAACCACTCCAAAAATTGCTTGTTAACCATCGGGAGACGAAACAGACCGTGAGACCCGTCGTTCGTCTTTGGGACGGATCCATCACCCACGAAACAGCCAATAAGCATCTCGCGAAGGTATGTGGGGATTTCAGGGTAAGTACAGCTTCCGCGTGCCCAGTGACTACCGACCCGCTTGAACGATTTGCCGCATTCTGGGCACGTCTCCCTAGGCAATTTAGTCGCTCTGAATGCGGGGGGCTAGCATATACGTTGCGTGTCCGAGCCCCTCCGCGAACCCGTAGTGGAGCTTGACCGGGAACTCCTCGCCGAGCTCGATGGTGACCTCGGCGTCGCCGGGGATCGCCTTGTTCATGTCCTTCAGGTAGTCGAGGCTGAACAGCGAGTCGGCGGGGCCGGCGGTGAGTGCGATGAGGTCCTCGCGGGTGAGCTCGAGGTCGACGTCGTCGGTGTCGCCCTCGGCCTCGATGAAGAACGCCTCGTCGGCCTCGTCGACGCGCAGGCGGATGTGGTCGGAGACCATGTCGGCGGCCTTGATCCCGCGGTCGATCTGGGCGCCCTCGACGACGATCTCGGCGGCCAGGTCGAGGTCCGGGATGTCCGGCTCCTGGCGGATGGAGTCGGGGTCGATGAGCGCGAGGGTGTACGAGAGGCCGTCGATCTCGATGTGGAGCTTGCGGGTCTCCTCGTCGAGTTCGAGGTGGATCAGGTCGCCGGAGTTGGCCATCCCGGCGATGTCCTCCAGGCGGGCGAGGTTGACGCCGATGACGCCGCCGTCGGCCTCGTACGACTCGAACGCGGCGGCTTCGAGGGTCAGGTCGACCATGCCCACGTTGGCGGGGTCGACGGCGCGGATCGAGAGCTCCTCCTCGTTCAGGCGGATCTTACACTCGTCGACCAGCACGCTCACCGAATCGAGCGCGTCCTGAAACGTCGACGCGCCCACGATGGCCTTGAACATATACGTTCGGCTAGGGCGGTATCACCTAAAAAGGCACCCGATCCGACCGGCACGGAAACGCTCAAACCGACCGGATGAGGCGGCCGACGACGACCGCGAGCGTCGCACGGGGCGTCGCCGTCGACCGCCGCGGACGTCGGCGATCAGATCAGCGGCTCGACGGTCTCGCGACCCTCGGCGAGCAGGTCGTCGACCGCCGCCTCGGAGTCGGCCTCGGCGTACACCCGCAGCTTCGGCTCGGTTCCGGAGGGGCGCACGAGCAGCCACGAGCCGTTCTCCAAGAGGAGCTTGAACCCGTCGAGCGTGACGACCTTCGCGACGGGGGAGCCGTTCACCGACTCGGGGATGTGGTCTTCGAGCTCGTCGAGGACGCCTTCTTTCCGGTCGTCGGGGCAGTCGAGCGACACCTTCCCGGCCGCGATGCGGCCGTGCTCGTCGAGCAGGCGGTCCACGCGCTCGTCGAACGGCTCCGCGGCGTGGGTGCCCGCGGCGAGCAGCGACATCAACACGCCGTCCTTCTCCCTGACGTGGCCGCGGAGGGTGAACCCGCCGGACTCCTCGCCGCCGAACAGCGCGTCGTGCTCGCCCATCGCCTCGGCGACCCACTTGAACCCGACCGGGGTCTCGTACACCGCCTCGCCGTGCGCCTCGGCGATGCGGTCGACGAGGAACGTCGTCGAGACGGTCCGGACCGCGGGCCCGGAGTCGCCCTCCAGCAGGCGGTCGTAGCAGGCGGCGTAGAAGAGGTTCGCGTCGAGCACGCCGCGCTCGGGCGTGACGACCGCGATCCGGTCGGCGTCGCCGTCGTTGGCGATCCCGAGGTCGACGTCGCTCTCGGGGTCGGTGACGCGCTCTGCCAGTTCTTCGAGGTGCTCGGCCGACGGCTCCGGGGAGTCGCCGCCGAACGTCACGTCGCGCTCGCAGCGCAGGCGGACGACCTCGGCCCCCGCGGATTCGAGGAGGGCGTCGGTGACGCCGCGCCCGCTCCCGTGCATCGCGTCGTACGCGACCGTGAGCCCGTCGAGGTCGGCGCCGACGAGGTCACGGGCCGCGTCGGCGTGGGCGCTCACGAGGTCGACCCGCGAGACGTCGCCGCGCTCGGCCTCGGGGAGGAGGTCGGGCTCGGCGAGCCGGTCCACGATGTCCTCGGTGACGTCGGGGAGCGCGGGCGCGCCGTCGTGCGGGATGAACTTCACGCCGTTGTACTCGGGCGGGTTGTGCGAGGCCGTGACCATGCAGGCGCCGGCGAGCCCGCGGTCGACGATGGCGTACGCGATCACGGGCGTCGGCGCGTCGCGCTCGGGGAGGATGACGTCGAAGCCGTTGCCGGCGAGCACCTCGGCGAGGCTCTCGGCGAACCCCTCCGACGTCTCGCGGGCGTCGTAGCCGACCGCGACCGGCTCGTCGCGGCCCGCCGCGTCGAGGTGGTCGGCGACCGCCTGTCCCACGATCCGCACGCGCTCGTCGGTGAAGGTATCGAGCGTCGCCCGCCAGCCGTCCGTGCCGAAGGAAATCTGCTCCATGTGGCCCACGTCGGCGGCCGGGACAATAATGCCCGGTGCCGTTCGCGAACCTTGCGGCGGCGAGTCGGCCACGGGAAGGTGATATTCGTGCGATCGGCGCGAGCAGCACGCGCGAGGGACGCCGCGAACGCCCGACAGGGCGTGAGCGGCGAGGCTGGGGAGGTTTGAGGTGCGGTACGGTCGCGGGGGTGGGACTCAAAGGGGCAGCCGCGAGGACGAAGGCGCGGGACGTAAGGACCGCAAGGAGCGAGCACCGCGAGCGACTGAGGACCGCAGCGACCGCACCGAGTCCTCGCGGCTGGGGCTTTGGTGGTGTTCACCGGCGGTCCACTGTCGATCATGTATCGCCGAGCGGCTGGGGCTTTGGTGGTGTTCACCGGCGGTCCACTGTCGATCATGTATCGCCGAGCGGCTGGGGCTTTGGCGGTATTCACCGCACCGGCGATCTATAGCCGAACACCGCCGACGCCCGCGCCGAGACCTACCGCTCGTCCGCCGCTTCTTGGGCCTCTCGCAGCGTGAACGCGCCCTCGTACAGCGCGGTCCCCACGACGACCGCGGCCGCGCCGGCCTCTCTCAGCGCGACCACGTCGTCGACGGTCGCCACGCCGCCGGAGGCGACCACGGGGATATCGACGGCGTCCGCGACGCTCGCGACCGCCTCGCGGTCGATCCCCGCCAGTTGCCCCTCGACGTCGACGTTCGTGAACAGGATGGCCCCCGCGCCCAGTTCCTCGTACCGGACCGCCGCCTCGGCGGGGTCCAACCCGGTCCCCTCGGTCCACCCGCTGACGACGACCTCGCCGCCCTTCGCGTCGAGGCTGACGACGACGCTCTCGGGGTGCGTCTCATCGATCTCGGCGACGATCTCGGGCGTCTCGACCGCCGCGGTGCCCAGGATGACGCGGTCGAGTCCCAGGTCGAGGAGGTCGCGCGCGCCTTCGGCGGTGCGGATGCCGCCGCCGAGCTGGAGGCCGACGCCGTCCCCGCCGACCGCCTCGACCACCGCCTCGATCGCGTCGGCGTTGACGCGCTCGCCCTCGAAGGCGCCGTCGAGGTCGACGAGGTGGAGCGTCTCCGCGCCCGCCTCGATCCAGCGCTCGGCGGCCGCGACCGGGTCGCCGTACCGCTTGCCCGTCCCGCGCTCGCCGCCGACGAGCTGGACGACCTCGCCGTCCTGGACGTCGACCGCCGGGATCACCTCGAACTCGGGGAAGCCGCTCATACGCGCCGAGAGTCGCGGGCGCGGATTAAACGGGTCGGTTCCGAGGAGCGCTACGTCACCGAGACGATCAGCGCCGAGACCTCCTCGTCAAACGCGGCCGGGTCGGTCGCCAGCGCGTCCGCCGCCGCCGCGCCGGCCGTCGATTCGACGACGGTCTCGCCGTCGATCGAGCCGGGGAGAGCGTCGCCGATGACGGCCGTGATCGCCTCGGACGGGAACGCTCCGCCGGCCACGAGGGCGTCGGTGCCGTCGTGCCAGACGGCGAGCCGCGCCCTGACGCCCGTCGCCTCGTCCACCGCGGTCGTCGAGCCGTCGGGGAGGGCGACCTCGCCGTCGAGCGCGAACTCGCCCTCGAAGCGCCACGCGGTCGCGGTGTGGCCGCCCGTCACCGTCGTGACCCCCTCGTCGACCTCCCGGAGGTCTTCGATCCCGGCGTTCCGGAGCCGCGCGCGGAACGCGTCGACCGCGGCCGTCTCGACCGCCGACATCACCCGGTCGCGGCCGACCCCGCCCGGCAGCCCGTCGATCGCGGGCCGGAGGTCGAGACGGGTCGCGAAGAAGACGACCGGCGAGCCGCTCGCGTCGAGCGCCTCGGCGAGGGCCTCGGCGACGGAGGCGTCCTCGTAGATCAGCGTGTGTTCGAGCGCGCGCACCGTCACCGGCCCGTACGCCCGCTCGAAGACCGTGCTCTCCGACTCGTCGAGGAGCCGCCAGCCGTCGTCGATCCGGTCGCTCGTCACGGTCGGTTCCGGCACCGGACCGTCGCGGGCCCCGAGACAGCCGGCAAGGCCGACGGCCGCGGCGCTCGCGCCCGCGGCGAGGAGTCGACGACGTCCGGTGCCGGTCGCGTCTCCGGTCGACGAGTCGTTCATACCTCGCCGGACGAGTCGCCCCCGTAAGTGGGTGTTGCCGCGGCTATCGAGAACGATACCGCCGAATTCCATCGCCGCCGTCGCCGTCCCCGCGTCGTCACCGACACGGATCGCTTTTAACCACCGGGTGTAACTACTCGGTAATGCCAGACGACACGGACGCGGCCGTCGACGCGGACCCGGGCGACCGGCGAGCGCGGCGGGGCGCCGACCGCTCGACCCGCCGCCGGTTCCTCGCGCTCGGCGGCGCGGCGGGCGCCGTCGCGCTCGCCGGCTGTAGCGCGGAGCGAACCGGCGACGGCGGGGACGGCGGCGCCGGGGACGGCTCCGACGGCTCGAACGAGTCCGACGGCTCGGACGGCGGAGACGACGGAGAGACGCCCACGCTGACGGTCGCGACGTACACCAGCTTCATCGACGCGCCCTCGGTGAGCCCGGGCGAGTGGCTCAAAGCGGAGTTCGAGTCGCGCGTCGACGCCGAGCTTGAGTGGGCGACGCCCGACAACGAGCTGAACTACTACGTCGAGCGCGCCGCTTCCGGCGTCTCCGTCGACGCCGACCTCTACGTCGGGCTGACGACCGAGGACCTCGTGCGCGTCGACGACCGGCTCGACGGCGACCTGTTCGCCGAGCGGGGCGAGGTGGGAGGGTTCGACGACGTCCGCGACGGGCTCCTGTTCGACCCGTTCGACCGGGCGGTCCCCTTCGACACCGGCTACGTGAGCCTCGTCTACGACGGCACGGCGACCGAGGCGCCGGAGACGTTCGAGGGGCTGCTCGCAGACGAGCACGCGGGGGCGCTCATCGCGCAGAACCCGGGCGGATCGACGACCGGACGCTCGTTCCTGCTCCACACGATCCACCGGTTCGGCGACGGCGGCGTCGCGAGCGACGGGGACGGCGGAGGCGGTTACGGGGACGGCGGCGAGGAGGCGGTCGAGGGCGGCGACGGCGACCCCGACTACGACTACCTCGACTACTGGGCGGACCTCCAGGCGAACGACGTGCGGGTGCTCGGGGACTGGGACGAGGCGTACACCGCCTGGAGCAACGGCGAGGCGCCGATGGTCGTCTCCTACTCGACGGACCAGGTGTTCGCGGACATGGAGGGCGCGAACCTGGAGGAACACCAGATCCGCTTCCTGAACGACCAGGCGTACGCGAACCCGGAGGGGATGGCCGTCTTCGCCGAGGCCGACGAGCCCGAGCTCGCCCGCGAGTTCATGTCGTTCATGCTGGAGCCGGCAGTGCAGGGAGAGATCGCCCAGCGCAACGTCGCCTTCCCCGCGACCGACACCGCGACGCTCCCCGACGACTACGCCGAGCTCGCGAAGGAGCCGGCCGAACCGGTGACGTTCACGTACGACGAGCTCCGAGGCTCGGTCAGTGAGTGGATCGACGCCTGGGAGCGGCAGTACGCCGGGAACTGAGGGCGACCGCGTGACGGACCGCCGCGGCGACCCCGACCCGAGCCGCCGCGCGCGCTCGCTCCGCGACCGGCTCGAAGGGAACCTGCTGACCGCGCTCGCGGTCGTCACGAGCCTCACGCTCGTCGTCGCCTTCTACTACCCGGTCGGCACGGTCCTGATCGAGGCGGTCGTCGTCGACGGCGCGGCCACGCTCTCGGTGTTCGCCGCGCTGCTGCGCGACCCCTTCTACTTCGGGGAGCTCGCCCGGCTGTTCGCGGGCGAGTCGCCGCTCGCGGTCGCGCGCGCCCTGCTCTCGCCGGACCGGCGGCTCGGGATCGTCGGCTTCACGGCGTACCAGGCCGGGCTGTCGATGGTCGCCAGCGTCGCGCTGGGGCTCCCGGCGGCCTACCTCCTCGCGCGCTTCGAGTTCCGCGGCCGGCGGACGCTGCGGTCGCTGACGATCGTCCCGTTCGTCCTCCCGTCGATCATGATCGCGGTCGGCTTCGTCGCCACCTTCGGCGCGAACGGGACCCTGAACGCCGTCCTCTCGGCGCTCGGGCTCCCGCCCGTCGAGCTGCTGTTCACGCTGGAGGCGGTCGTGATCGCCCACGCCTTCTACAACGCGCCGCTCGTCGCCCGGGTGACGACGGCGGCGTGGGAGTCGGTCGACGCGCGCGCGGTCGAGACCGCCCGGAGCCTCGGCGCGGGGCCGATCCGGGCGTTCTTCGACGTGGTCGCGCCGCAGGTGTCCCCCGCCGTCCTGACGGGCGCGGCCCTGACGTTCGTCTTCACCTTCGGCACCTTCCCCATCGTGCTCGCGCTCGGCGGGTTCGAATTGGCGACGGTCGAGGTGTTCGTCTACCGGCTCGTCCGCGATCTGAACTACGCCGAGGCGGCCGCGCTGGCGATCGTCGAGCTCGCGATCTCGCTGGGGGTACTGCTCGCGTACCTGCGCTACGAGGCGCGCAACACGGTCAGCGCCCGCGGCGCTCGGCCGCTCCCGCGGAAGTCCCTCCGGCCCGCGGCTCCGACCCCCCGGGAGGTCCTCCCGCGCGTCGGCCTCGCCGCCTACGCCGTCGCCGTGGCGGTCCTCTTCCTCGCGCCGATCGCCTCGATGGTCCTCGCCAGCGTCACGGGCGGCGACGGCGCGCTGACGCTGGAGCACTACCGCTTCCTCGTGGAGCGCCAGCGGACGGGCGCGGCGTTCCAGGTGCGGCCGTGGCCCGCGGTCCGGAACTCGCTGACGTTCGCGAGCGCCGCGACCCTCCTGGCCCTCCCGATGGGGGTCGTCGTCGCGGTGCTGACGACCCGGCGGTACCGCGGGCGGAAGCTGGTCGACGCGGCCGCGATG
Organism: Halorubrum rutilum; assembly: GCF_024494565.1. Next base: position 81,942 of record NZ_JANHDN010000012.1, on the reverse strand, counting down.
GCGCCGCTCGCCGTCTCCGGGATCGTCGTCGGCCTCGGGCTTCTCCGCGGGCTGGTCTTCGGCGTCGAGATCGCGGGCTGGCGGGTCGCCGCGACCGGCGCCGTCGCGATCGTCGTCGCGCACGCGGTCGCGGGCTACCCGTTCGTCGTCCGGACGGTCGCGCCCGGGCTGGAGGGGCTCGACCGGTCGCTGATCGAGTCGGCGCGGGCGCTCGGCGCGTCGCGGGCGCGGGTGATCCGCGACGTGGAGCTCCCCCTCGTGTGGCCGGGCGTCGTCGCGGGCGCGGCGTTCGCGTTCGCCATCTCGATCGGCGAGTTCACCGCGACGGTGGTGCTCGCGACCGGCGCCGACGCGTACACGATGCCGGTCGCGATCGAACGGTTCATCGGGCGGCGACTCGGACCGGCGACCGCGATGGGCGTCGTCCTCCTCGTCGTCACCGGGCTCAGCTTCGTCGTCATCGACCGGCTCGGGGGTGAGACGCGTGGGCTCTGATCCGCGGCGTCCCGCCGGCGGCGGCCGCGAGTCGCCCGGCTCCGACGCCCCGCCCGCCGTCGAGCTCGACGGCGTCACCAAGCGCTACGGGGACACCGCCGCCGTCGACGACGTGAGCCTCCGGGTGCGCGAGGGCGAGTTCTTCACGCTCGTCGGCCCCTCGGGCTGCGGAAAGACGACGACGCTCCGGCTGATCGCGGGGTTCGAGGATCCCTCTTCCGGCGCCGTCCGGTTCGGCGGCGAGTCGGTCGCGGGCGTGCCGCCCGAGGACCGCGACGTGGGCGTCGTCTTCCAGAACTACGCGCTGTTCCCGCACATGACCGTGGGCGAGAACGTCGGCTACGGGCTCAACTTCGCCGACCCGCCCGAGGGGGTCACCCGCGACGAGCGCGTCGCGGAGCTGCTCGAACTGGTCGACCTCCCCGACGCCGCCGACCGCGAGCCCGAGAGCCTCTCCGGCGGCCAGCGGCAGCGCGTCGCGATGGCCCGCGCGCTCGCGCCCGGTCCCGACCTCCTCCTCCTCGACGAGCCGATGAGCGCGCTCGACGCGCGGCTCCGCGAACGGCTCCGCGTGCAGGTCCGGACGATCCAGTCCGAACTGGGGATCACGACCGTCTACGTCACCCACGACCAGGAAGAGGCGCTGGCGATCTCCGATCGCGTCGCGGTGATGCGCGGCGGGACGCCCGAGCAGGTCGCGCCTCCGCGGACCGTCTACCGGGAGCCCGCCACCCGGTTCGTGGCCGAGTTCGTCGGCGACAACAACGTCTTCGCGGGGCGGGTGGCCGACGTCGAGGTGAGAGACGCGACGGGCGACGAGACCGCCCGCACCGCCGCCGTCGACGCCGGCGGCGAGACGCTCCGCGTCGCGGTCGGCGGGGAAGACGAAACCGACGTCGCCGTCGGCGACCGCCTCACCTTCTGCGTCCGCCCGGAGTACCTCCGGATCGACGGCGGCGAGAGTCGGATCCGGGCGACCGTCGCGAGCGCGGAGTTCCTCGGCGAGACGACGCGGGTGACCCTCGACTGGGGCGGGCGCGACCTCGTGGTCCGGACGCGTGACCCCCTCTCCGGGGAGATCGTCGTCGGCTTCGACCCCGAGGACGCGCACGTTATCAGCGTCGACGGGACGTGACGAGCGGTTATTGATAACTGAACGACGCGGTCGGCGCGTGCCTCCGAGTGGTCGCCGAAGGCGGCCACGAGGAGCGCGCGCGAGGGACGCGGTGAGCGCTCGGAGAGCGCGAACCGCGAGGCTGGGGAGGTGTGAGGCTGCGGTGCTGTGCGGGCGGTGGAACTCAAAGGGGCAGCCGCGAGGGCGAACTCCGCCGACGTAAGCACTGCAGGGAGCGAGCACCGCGAGCGACCGAAGCGCGCAGCGAGGCGCAGGAGCCCTCGCGGCTGGGGCTTTGGAGGTTATCACCGTCGATATGCTAGCGATCACGTTTCCGCCGACACGCATTAGCGCTCGGAGTCGCTAGCCTTCGTATGGCCTCGGAGTCCTGTTTCGTCTGCGAGCGGTCCGTCAGGATCGCCGGCGGGATCGGCGACCTGTGGAACTTCGCGTTCGAGTCGACGCAGGGGATGACCCTGGAACTGACCGACGGCGCCGAGTTCTTCCTCTGTTTCGAGTGCATGGAGGCGCTCCCCGACGACCACGAACCGACCGAGGCGGACGTCGTCGACCTCCGCGAGCGCACCGACCCCGTCGAGGCGGACGGGAACGACTTCTGGCACTGGAAATAACCCGCCGGATCGGCGCGTTCGGACAATCGATCGTTTATACCGTAGCTGTCACGCGAAGCGCCTCGGAAACCCCAGCCGCTCGCTTATAAATACGTGTCTGCGGATCGGCGGTGAACCTCTACAGCCCCAGCCGCGAGGCGCTTCGCGCCTCTGGCAGCCGGCGGCGAAGCCGCCGGCGACTGCACCTTTGAGTCCCACCCGACCGCGACCGCAGCCTCACGCCTCCCCAGCCTCGCGGTTCGCGCTCTCCGAGCGCTCACCGCGTCCAGCGAGGGACCGGAGGTCCCTCTGGCAGCCGGCGCGTAGCGCCGGCGACCTCGCGCGTGCTCCTCGCGCCCTCCGGGCGCTCGCAGGCACGCGCCACTGCCTATCTCAGTGGAAACGGAGCGCATCGCCTCCGTGTTCGCTGATACCTGATTCCCGCCGGCCGAGTCTACGCGTCTACCCGCCGGCTCGGGCCTCACTTCGCCGCGCCGCCGTCGTCGTCGGTCCCCGGCGTCGACGGGTCGGGTTCGACGCCGGTGTCCGCGGGCGTCTCCGCGGCCTCGGTGATGTCGGTCGCCCGCGCGCCGCTCCCGAACAGCCGGTCGAGGAGCCCGCGGTCGCTCTTCGGCTCGGCGAGCAGCACGGAGCACTCCACCTCGTTGAGCACGTCCAACACGAGCGATCCGCTGACCAGCCGCGAGAGCAGCCCCTGCTGGGTCGCGCCGATGATCAGCATCGTGGCGTCGCGGGCGGCGCGGTCGATCGCCGTCTCGACGTCGCCACTCTCGATCCGCAGCGTCGCGTCGGCGAGGTCGTGCTCGGCGGCCCATCCCATGAGGAACCGCCGGCCCGCCGCCTCGTCGTCGGCGACGTGCAGCAGGGTGACGTCGCCGTCGAACTCGGCCTGGAGCATCCGCGCGACCGCGCCGGAGAGGTCCGAGGCCGGGCCGCCGGCGGTCGGGACGAGGATGCGCGAGGCGTCGAAGCCGCGGTCGCGGAAGACGAGGAAGTCCGAGGGGAGCGAGTGCGCGAGCTCGTCGACGGCGGACTCGGCGCGCCCCGGCGCCCCGTGGGAGTCCTCGCCCCAGCCCATCACCGTGATGTCGGCGCCGTAGGTGCGCGCGGCGTCGAACACCTCCTCGAACACGCGGTGCGAGAGGACGACGTGCGTCTCCACGTCGACGCCGAACGTCTCGGCGTCCTCGCGCGCCTGGTCCAGCAGGCCGTGGGCCGCCTCGTGAGCGCCGCGGTCGCGCGCCGCCTCCAGCGACGTCTGGTCGGGGACGTTCGCGATGTTGACCGCGACGACCGTCCCGTTCCGCTGCTTGGCGATGGCGGACGCGAGCGTGATCAGGTGCTCCTCGGTCGCGGGGTTCGCGAGCGGCACCATCACGCGGTAGTCGTCGCCGCTCGGCTGGACCGAGGTCGCGGCCGACACCGCGGCCTTCGGCAGCTCGTCGGAGCGGTCGAGGATCCACGCGCCCAACACGCCCCGCGACTCCACCTTCCCGCGGGCGTACAGGAGGTACCAGAGCAGTGCGAAGGCGACGAGCCCCCCGGAGATCGCGATGATCCGGGGTTCGATGTAGCCGATCAGCGCGAACGACGACACCGTCCCGATTATCGGCACGACCGGGTAGAAGGGGACCTCGAAGTCGGGGTCGTACCCCTCGACCTCAGACTCGCGCATGACGATGAGCGCGAGGTTGAGCAGGCCGTAGACGATGAGGTGGAGCACGGAGCCCATCGTCGACAGCGACTCGACGCCGCCGGCGACGAGGAAGACGAGGATGAGCGCGCCGGTGAGCGCGATCGACTTGTACGGGGTGCCGAAGCGCTCGTGGATCTCGTTGAGCTTCGGGGTGACGATCTTCTCGCGGCCCATCGCGAAGTTGATCCGCGACGACGAGAGGATCGACGCGTTCGCGGAGGAGGCGGTCGCGAGCAGCCCGCCGATCAGCAGCATGCCGGCGCCGACGGCCCCGAGCGAGAAGCCGAACACCTCGTAGTTGCCGAACAGCAGGCGGGCGGCGTCGACCACGGCGGTCTCGTTGTTCGCGACCAACTCGTTCGGCACCGCCGCGAGCAGCACGAGGAGGAACAGCGCGTAGACGACCGTGACGATCACGACCGAGCCGAGGACCGCGAGCGGGAGGTTCCGCCCGGGGTTCTTGATCTCCTCTGCGACCGAGGTGATCTGGACGAAGCCGAGGTACGAGACGAAGATGATCCCCGTCACCGGGAGCACCTGACTCGTCGTCCCCGGCGGCGCGAGGGGTCGCAGCGACGACATCTCGGCGTTCAACAGACCGACGACGGTGAAGACGGCGAGGATCCCCAGAAGCGACATGACGATGACGATCTGGAGCCCGCCGGTCTCCTTCGCGCCGAAGTAGTTGACCGCGATGAACAGGAGCGCGCCGGCGAGCCCGATCACCTGCGCGGCCTCCAGCGTCACCGGGCCGAGCCCGACCGGTCCGAGCCCGACGAGGGCGTTGACGTACTCGCCGAAGCCGTACATGTAGAACGCCGACGCGAAGGCGAGGCCGAGCCAGTTCGCCCAGCCGGCGACGGAGCCGAACATGGGCCCGAGCGCCCGGTTGACGTAGAAGTACGCGCCGCCTGACTTCGGCATCGCCGTCCCGAGTTCGGAGGCCGACAGCGCCGTGAACAGGGCGATGACGCCGCCGAGGACGAACGTGAACGCCGCGAGCGGGCCCGCCCGCGCGACCGCGGTCCCGGGGAGGACGAAGATCCCCGCGCCGATCATCGTCCCGATCCCGATCGTGAGCGCCGCCAGCGGCCCGAGGTCCTTCGCGAGCTCCTCGTCGCCGCTCACGCCGGTCCACCTCGGGCGGTTGTGACTCGCCGGGCGTCTGTCATACGCTACTTCTCTCCTCGTCCGGTATAAACCCGGCTGATCCGGGCAACGACGCCGTCTCCGGCGCCCGAGGTCGCGCTCCGGGACGCGCGTGCGTTCGTCCGTCCGTCTGTCCGCCTCGCGCCCCCGGTCGAGCGTATCACAAGGACCATACCGTCTCGCGACCCGATACGATCCATCAGGTGGATCCCGTGACGAAGAAACGCGAATACCGAGACGACTACCAGGACAAGACGCTGTACATCCCCGGCCCGACGGAGGTCCGCGAGGACGTGATCGAGGCGATGACGGAGTCGACGTTCGGCCACCGGATGGACCGGATGACCGACCTCTACACCACCATCGTCGAGGACACGAAGGAATTCCTCGGCACCGACAACGACGTGATCATCCTCACCGCGTCCGGGACGGAGTTCTGGGAGGCGTCGACGCTGAACCTCGTCGACGACCGCGTCCTGGTGCCGACCTGCGGGGCGTTCAGCGAGCGCTACGCCAACGTCGCCGAGCGCCTCGGGAAGGACGTCGACCGGCTGGAGTACGAGTGGGGCGAGGCGGTCAAGCCCGAGGACGTCCGCGACGCCATCGAGGCCGCCGACGCGGAGTACGACATGGTCGCGGGCGTGATGAACGAGTCGTCGACCGGCGTCCGGAACCCGATCGAGGAGATGGGCGACGTGATCGCGGAGTACCCGGACACCTACTTCGCCGTCGACGCCGTCTCGTCGCTCGGCGGCGACTACGTCGACATCGAGGGACACGGCATCGACGTGATCTTCGCGTCCACGCAGAAGGCGTTCGCGATGCCGCCGGGGCTCGCGGTCTGCGTCGTCAGCGACGACGCCTACGACCGCGAGGTCGAGAAGGGCGACTCCTCGTGGTACGGCGGCTTCCGCCGCGCCATCGACTACTACGACCGCAAGGGCCAGACGCACTCGACGCCCGCGATCCCGATCATGTTGGCGTACCGCAAGCAGATGAAGCGCATGCTCGACGAGGGCCACCGCGCCCGCGACGAGCGCCACCGCGAGATGATGACGTACGTCCACGACTGGGCGGACGAGCACTTCGCGATGTTCCCCGAAGAGGGGTACGAGTCGCAGACGGTCGCCTGCATCGAGAACACCCGGGGGATCGACGTCGCCGGGGCGATCGAGGACGTGAGCGAGGAGTACGACATGGCCTTCTCGAACGGCTACGGCGACCTCGGCGAGGAGACGTTCCGGATCGGTCACATGGGCGAGCACACCGTCGAGAGCGTGAAGGAGCTCACCGACGCCATCGAGGACGTCGCGGACCTGTAGCGCGGTCGGTCTCCGTTACCCCGTCAGTCGTCCGACCGCGGCTCGACCAGTTCGATCCGGTACCGGCGTCCGCCGGCCTCCGTCTCCTCGACCGCGACGACGACGAACGAGTGGTCGCCGACGTCGACGATGTCGCCCGTCGAGAGCGGCCCGTCCGGGCCGGGAATGCCGCGCCGCCGGCGGTTTCGACGCGCCCGCTCCGGGTTCTCGCGGTCGCCCTCCGTCCCCTCCTCGACGACGTCCGGCGCGACGCCGATGACGGCGCGCTCGGCCTCGATCGCGCGGTTCCAGAACGCGTCCGACGGCGGCCGCGGGCCCAGTCGCTCCGCGAGCTCCGCCCGTCCGAGTCGCTTCATACGGTCCCGCTCACAGCCAGAGCAGTTGTGCGTGTCGGGTTCCGCCGACGTCGAGCACCGTCTCCTCGTCGACGAGGCCGGCCTCGACCGCGACGCGGACGGCCTCGACGCCGACGATGTTCGCGACCTGCGCGCGGCCGAGCCCGGCGACGACCTCCTCGGCGCTGGCCTCGACGGCCTCGTCGCCGCCGTAGAACTCCTCGGTGACGTCGAGCGTCACGGCGCCGTCCTCGTACGTCTCGCCGAGGCAGTCCGCGTCGCAGACGGAGACGAGCGTCCCCTCCGCGGTCTCGCGCTCGCGGAGGAGCATCGCGGCGGCCGGATCGCCCATCTAGAAGCCCTCTGGCCCCTCGCCCTGGAGCTCTCGCTCCGGGGGCTCGGCCGCCTCGTCGCGCTCGCCCGGCTGCCCGCCCCGGCCGCCGCGGCCGCCCGCCTGTCCCCCCGGACCGCCGGCGCCGCCCCGACCGCCGCCTCGCCCGCGACCGCCCCCACCGCCCGGCCCGGGCGCCTGCCCGGTCTGTTCCTCGACCATCTGCTCTTCCGCCTCGCGCCGGATCTCGTCGGCGCGGTCGGCGACCTCCTCGGCCTGCTCGTGCTCGCCGGCCTCTTCGAGGGCGCGCGCCTTCTCTTCGAGGACGCCCGCGCTCCGGTAACCGAGCCGAATCGCGTTGTCGAAGCAGGTGACGGCGTCCTCGGCGAGCCCGCGCTCGACCAGCAGGAACCCCCGGTTGTACCACGCCTCGGCGAAGCGCGGGTCGGTCTCGACGGCGCGCTCGGCGTGTTCGAGCGCCTGCTCGGTGCGGCCGAACTCCCAGAGCGCGTACGCGAGGTTGGTCTCGGCGGTCGCGGCGTGCTCCGAGTCGTCGTCGATCCGCAGCGCCTCCTCGTAGGCGCCGATGGCCTCGTCGTACTCCTCTAACTCGGCGTGAGCCGCGCCCTTGTTCACCCAGGCCTCCTGGGCCTCCAGCGAGTCCTCCTCGGCGAAGTGGGCGGCGCGCTCGAACGTCTCGGTCGCCTCCTCGAAGCGGTTGATCCCCATATACGAGAGCCCGACGTCGATGAGTCGCTCCACGTCGATGGCGTCGCTCTCGACGTTGCGCTTGTCGAGGATGTCGGTCAGCACGCGGGAGTCGACGGGGTCGACCGTGTTCGGGTCGGCGTCGAGCTCCTCGGGGTCGAGGGTGAACTCCTCGTAGTCGGCGTCGACGCCCTGCCCCGCGGAGAACTCGTGGCGGTCGCCGTCGCGTTCGTCGGTCATACGGCCCAGTTTGACGGTCACGACGCGTAAGGGTTGCGTCGCCGACTGGACGGATGTGGTTTATACGCACCTTCCGTCGTTATGAGTCGCATTGATCGCTTATACGCAGTTGCTAGCGCGGTGAACATCTCCAAAGGCCCAGCCGCTCGCTTATAAACATCTAACTACAGATAGACGGTGAACATCTTCAAAGCCCCAGCCGCGACGACTCGGAGGCCTTGCTGCGCTCCTCGCTCGCGATGCTCGCTGCGGTGCTTACTGCGGCCGCCTTCGTCCTCGCGGCTGCCCCTTTGAGTCCCACCCGCCCGCAACCGCACCGCAGCCTCACGCCTCCCCAGCCTCGCGGTTCGCGCTCTGCGAGCGCTCACCGGCTCCCTCGCGCGTGCTCCTCGGCCGCGAGGCGGCCTCGGAGGCACGCGCCACCGCAATTCGATGATAAGTAACCGTGACGCCGCCTCACGGCACACGTATAAACCACATCGTTGCCGTCGGGCGGCTGTCGCTCTCTTCGGGCCGTCATCGGCGGTCTCGCGGTCCGTCCGGGCTCGTCCCGGTCGTGAGCGAATCCTGCCCCGGTGCCGGTCGCTTATATGCGTACACCCGAAGATGAGCGTATGAACGAGGACTCCCGCGCTGACCGCCGCTCTCCCGTCGGCGAGCCCGTCGTCCGGGCCGACCCCGAGGTGACGGGCGAGCGGGCCGCGGAGGCGGTCGGCTTCGACCCCGACGACCCCGAGAGCGTGGCCAAGGCGGCCGAGACGGTGGCCCGCTTCGCGGCCGGCGACGTCGGCGACGAGGACAACGTCCTGATGCTGCGCGGGGCGGCCGCGTGCGCGGCCCTGGTCCGCGGCGTCGGCTCGTACAAGGCGGCCGCCGAACGCGCGGGCGACGACGTCTCCGTGGCGTTCATCCGCAAGTGGGCCCGCGTCCACGACCTCCCGCAGGCGATCCGCCGACAGGTCGCCGGGGGGCGCATCGCGCCGAGCGCGGCGAAACACGTCGCGCGCCTCGGCGGCACCGACCGCTACCTCCTCGCGTGGGCGACCATCGACGGCGACCTCACGGTCCGCGAAGTGCGCTCCATCGCCTCCGCGGTCAACGACGGCGCCGACGTCGAGGCCGCCGTCCGCGACGTGGGCGCCGAGCTCGGGGCGCTCGGCGTCCGCCTCCCCCTCGACACCTACGTGGAGCTCCGGCGCCGCGCCTCGAACCGGAACGTCGAGCCCGGCGCGCTCGTCGCCGAGGCGCTCGACGGCTACTTCGCCGACGCGCCCGAGTAGCGCGCGGCGAACCGACCGACCGCGGCCGCGATCGCCGCCCGCCCCTTCTCGACCTCGTCCCACGCGATCGTCTCGTCCGGGTAGTGCGCCTCCGTGACGGTCCCCGGCCCCAACAGGACGGTCGGGATCCCCGCCGCGACGTAGTGCCTGGAGTCGGCGCCGTACGTCGCCCCCGTCGGCTCCGGGTTCGGGAGGCCGGCGTCGACGAGCCCCGCCCGCGCGGCCTCGACGATCGGCTCGTCGACCGCGACCTCCGCGGGTTCGAACTGCACCGAGAACCGCTCGAACGTCGGCGGGCGCTCGCGCAGCCACGGGTCCTCGGCGGCGACCTCGTCGAGCCGCTCGCGGAACGCCGCCTCCACCTCGTCGACCGTCTCCCCGGGCGCGACTCCGATCCGGAACTCGGCGGTCAGCGCCGCCGGCACCGTCGACGCCCACGACCCGGCCTCGACCGTCCCGCAGACCACCGGCCACGGCACCGGGAACTCCCCGTACAGGGGATGCGTCACCGACTCGCCGCGCTCGGTCTCCAGCTCGGCGAACGCCCCCCGGATCGCCTCGAACCGCGGGAGGACGTCCTCGCCGCGCCAGCGCGTGGCGGCGTGCGCGCTCCGCCCGGTCAGCTCCAGCCGCGCCATGAGCGACCCCTCGGTGGCGACCACGGGGCGCAGCTCGGTCGGCTCCGCCACGATCGCCGCGTCGCGCTCGAAGGGGTACGGGTTCGCGAGCGCGGCGGTCGCCGCGCCGTACCCGCCGTCCTCCTCGCCCGCGACCGCCTCGACGACGACCCGGAGCCCGCCCGGCGCGAGGTCGAGTCCCCCGCCCTCGGCCGCCGCTCGCACGTCGAGCGCGGCGCCCACGCACGCCGCGACCCCCGACTTCATGTCCGCCGCGCCGCGGGCGGTGAGGGCGTCGCCGTCGGCGTTGCCGTCGATCCCCTCGCTGGCCTCCCCCCACACCGGCTCGAAGGGGTCGCTCGACCACTCCGCGGGCTCGGCCGGGACCACGTCGATGTGCCCGTTCAGCACGACCGCGGGAGTCCCGTCGCCGTCTGGGTCGCCGCGTCCCGTCCCCGCCGCGTCCGCCCCGCCGAGTTCGAGCACGCCGCCGACGCTCCGGCGCCCAGCCACGTCCGTCTCGTCGAGGTCGTCCGGGAAGGAGGGGTGGTCCGCGAGGAGGTCGGCGTCGGCGCCCCACGCGTACGTCTCGAAGCCGAGGTCGTCGAGCGTCTCCTCGACGAAGTCGGCCGCGGCCGCCTCCTCGCCGGCGGTGGAGGCGAACCGACAGAGGTCGGCGGCGAACGCCCGCATGTCGAAGTCCATGCTCGCGGGGACGTAGAGGGCCGGGAAACCGTTTCGGATCCGCCGGACTGGAACCTCGTCGCGGGCGGTTTCTAAACGTTTATCCGTGGTCTGGCCCTACCGATCCGTGCCTGGGCCGGTAGCTCAGTTAGGGAGAGCGTCCGGCTTTTAACCGGACGGTCGGGGGTTCGAATCCCTCCCGGCCCGCTGTACCGCCGCGAGCAACATCGCGAGCGGCGGTGCTGTGCTGAGGGAGGGATTCGAATCAGAGAACGGAGCGAAGCGGAGTGACAGTGGTTCGAATCCCGTCGCGCCCGTACTCCTCGCCGCGAAAAACACCGAGAGCGACGCGACCGCTCCAAGTCGTCGAAATCGAGGGAAAAAGCGCGTGACGTGTCGCCGAAACCGAACTCAGTATCCGAGCCGCTCCCGCACGAGGACGACCGTCGTCCGGCCCTCCTCGGTCTCCTGCCGGTAGATGAGCTGTTTCGCGATCGACGATTCGACGCCGTACGCCTCCTGCGCGCGCTCGTTCTCCAGCGGGTACGCGACCGACTCCAGCCGGTCGAGGGCGTCGTCGAGCGTGGGGACGATCTTGTTCACGCCGCTGACGATGACCACGTTGCCGGCGGCGAACGGGTACGCCCCGACGCGGCTGCCGGAGAGGTCGGCGGCGACGAGCTCGCCCGTCTCCGCGATCGCGTTGATCCCGCCGAGGAAGTAGTCCGCGGTCTGTGACTGCCGGCGCGCGGCCTGTCGCTCGGCGTCGTCGTCGATGCTCCAGATCTCGTCGGCGAGGCTCTCCCACTCGTGGTCGCCCTCGCTCAGGAGGTCGTCGAAGCCGATCTCTTCGAGGGTCGTCGAGTGGCCGTTCATCACGGACGCGCCCGCGGGAATCTGTGCTTCGACGGCCTCCAGCGCCTCCGCGGCCGAGTCGACGACCACGACCTCGAAGCCGCTGGCTTCGAGCCCCGCGACCGCCGAGTCGACGGTCTCGTCGTCGGGAAGCTGGTCGAGCGCGTCGTCGATCTCGGCGTCGTCCGCGTAGTCCGCTTTCTGCTGTGGCATGATGAATCAAATCGGACGGGACGGGCCGCGTCGCACGCGATCGCGGCGCCCGCGTCTCGTGGTCGATCGGAGGGGCGGCCGGCACTTAACGGCTCGCGAACCCTCGTGTCGGGTGGTTACGTCGGTGTTATCGTCGTGTCGGCAGATCGAGTGGAACGGCGTCGCGAGCGACGAGCCGTCGGCTCCGCGAGCGGTCGTCGATAAAAAGCGCGTGTCGTCGAGGCCCGTAAGGGGCGCGCGACGGTCGGTCGGGAGGCGGTGCGGTTCGGCGTCAGGTCGGAGTCAGGGGGCTGTGTGAGTTCTCGCCGAACTTCACATCGCACCGCCCATACCGCCCATGCCGCCCATGCCGCCGCCCATGCCGCCGGGCGCGCCGCCGGGGCCGCCCTCGTCGCCGCCGTCGTCGGTGCCGCCGCCCTTGAGGTCGCCGGCCGCGATGACGTCGTCGATGCGGAGGATCATGACGGCCGCCTCGGTGGCGGACTCGATGGCCTGGGTCTTGACGCGGAGCGGCTCCACGACGCCCTCGGCCTCCATGTCGATCACGTCGCCCGTGTAGGCGTCGAGACCGGCGCCGAACTCGCCGGCGTCGTGCCGGGAGCGGAGGTCGACCAGCGAGTCGATGGGGTCGAGACCCGCGTTCTCGGCGAGGGTGCGCGGGACGACTTCCAGCGCGTCGGCGAACGCCTCGACGGCGAGCTGCTCGCGGCCGCCGACGGAGTCGGCGAAGTCGCGGAGCTGCAGCGCGAGCTCGGCCTCGGGCGCGCCGCCGCCGGGCAGGACCTGCCCGTCGAGCAGCGTCGTGCGGACGACGCCGAGCGAGTCCTCGATGGCGCGCTCGACCTCGTCGACGACGTGCTCGGTGCCGCCGCGGAGGATGAGGGTGACGGACTTCGCCTCCTCGACGTCCTCGACGAAGATGCGCTCGTCGCCGCCGATGTCCTTCTGGGCGACGGAGCCGGCGAAGCCGAGGTCGTCCGACTCGATGTCTTCGAGGTTGGAGACGACGCGGCCGCCGGTCGCGCGAGCGAGGCGATTCAGGTCGCCGGACTTCGCGCGGCGGACGGCGAGGATGCCCTCCTGCGCGAGGTAGTGCTGCGCCATGTCGTCGATGCCGTCACCGACGAAGACGACGTCGGCGCCGATGTCGGTGAGGTGGTCGACCATCTCGCGGAGCTGCGCTTCCTCCTGGTCGAGGAACTGCTGGAGCTGGTCGGGGTCCGTGACGTTGACCTCGGCGTCGATCTCGGTCTCCTTGACCTCGATGGCGCCGTCGAACAGCGCCACGTCGGCGTCCTCGACCGCGAAGGGCATGTTCTCGTCGACGCGCTCCTTGTCGACGATGACGCCCTCGACGAGCTCGGATTGGTCGATCGAGCTGCCGACGACCTTCTCGACGGAGACGTTCTCCGTGTCGATGCCGTCGTCGTCCTTGACCGCGAGGACGGCGTCGACGACGAGCTCGGCGAGGAGGTCCTTCGCGTTCTCGGCGCCCTTGCCCGTCATCGCCGTCTGGGCGATCTCGACGAGCGTGTCGTAGTCGTCCTCGGAGACGTCGATGGCCTCGTCTTCGAGGATCGCCTTGGCCTCCTCGGCGGCCTGGCGGTACCCCTGCGCGAGGGTGGTCGCGTGGATGTCCTGGTCGAGGAGCTCCTCGGCCTGGTCGAGGAGCTCACCGGCGACCACGACCGCGCTCGTGGTACCGTCGCCGACCTCGTCCTCCTGCGTCTCGGCCACCTCGACGATCATGTTGGCCGCCGGATGGTCGATGTCCATCTCCTTCAGGATGGTGACGCCGTCGTTCGTGACGACGACGGACCCGCCGGAGTCGACGAGCATCTTGTCCATCCCTTTCGGACCGAGCGTGGTGCGGACGGACTCCGCGACAGCCTTCCCGGCCGTGATGTTCATGTTCTGGGCGTCCTTTCCGGAGGTGCGCTGCGACTCCTCGGAAAGTACGATCATGGGCTGATTGCCCATCCGCTGTCGCTGAGACATAATCAACCTTTGATTGTTTGTGATTCTATATAAACCCTTCGTTCGACGCGTGCGAAACCGCGGCACGGTGGGGGATATTCGAGCGGTATGTGTCTCGTTATCACGGGTGTTTATATAGAACGACAGATCGGGCGGCGGGACGTGACTACGTATATACTGACTGTGGCGGCGCGTGCCTGTGAGGCCGCCTCGCGACTGGGACTTTGGCGGTGTTCTTCGTGGATCTGTCACCGGACGCGTACAAACAGACAGCGACGCCGACCGCGACACCGACGAGCGATTCGACTACTGCGGCGCGTTGAAGCTCACGTCGTCGTCGAGCTCGTTCGACATCCGCTCTAAGTACGAGTACACCGCGCCGTGCGGGGCGCCGTCGAGCAGCATCCCGACTGCCCGGCGAACCACTTCCAGCTCCTCGGGCTGGCCGACAGCGCCCACGGTCGACCCGTAGACGACGACGTTCGCGCCGGACAGCTCCTCCAGTAGCTCCCTCGTCCGACCGTTCTCGCCGATGATCCGGCCTTTCTTGCGCTGGAGGTCGTTGTCGTTGCGGGTGTGCTCCGAGAGGTCGATCAGGTCGAGCGTCCGGAGGTCGTGATCGAGGATCGACAGCGCCGTCTCCGGCGTGAACCCCCGCCCGATCGCCTTGATCACGTCCGGCGCGACCATCGCGGCCACGGGGTCGTCGCGCTCCTCGATGGCGACGCTGCCCGACTCCGAGTCGACGTCCAGCCGCACGTTCGCCCGCTCTTCGATCTCTCGCATCGTCTCGCCGCCGGCGCCGATGACGACGCCGATGCGGTCCTGCGGAACCGTCACGTGTTGCATGCGTCGGAATACCCGGCGAAGCCTTTTAAACGTGTTCCGGTCGCGCCGGGCGTGCGGTCGCGTAACGTGGTTCTTCGGCCCGCTGAGGGCGGTCTCGCCGCGGTCTACTCGTCGGCCGCGTCGATCGACTCGTCATTCGCGTTCGAATCGGGCTCCCCGCTCGGGTCGGGCTCCGGCTCCGTCACGTACGCGCGGAGGTCGTCGGGGTCGACGTCGATCCCCTCGCGGGTGAAGAAGGCCGCCACGTTCTCGCAGTCGCGGTCGAGGAACTCGCCGGCGTTCGGGTGGTGGACCGTCACGGCCTGTCCGAGGTCGATGATCACCAGCTCGCCGTCGTGGACGATCATGTTGTACTCCGAGAGGTCGCCGTGGATCAGGCCGGCGCGGTAGAGCCGGCGCATGTACTCCCGGACGACCTCGTAGGCGGTCTCGGGGTTCTCCACGTCGACCTCGTTCAGGCGCCGGGCGCGGTCCTCGGCGTGGCCGACCAGCTCCATCACGAGGACGTTGCGCTGGACCGCAATCGGCTCGGGGACCCGGACGCCCGCCTTCCGCGCGCGTTCGAGGTTCGCGAACTCCTTGCGGGTCCACGCCAGCACGACCGCCTTCTTGTCGCTCGCGATCCCCTCGAACCGCGGGTCGCCCTCCAGGTAGTCGCGCATCTGCCGGAAGTTCGAGGAGTTGATCCGGTACACCTTCACGGCGACCTCGCGCTCGGGCGTGACGCCTTCCGGACCCCCTCTCGCGGCCGCGGAGCCGGGCTCCGGCCGCTCGCCCGCCTGCCCGCCGAGCGCCTCGAAGACGCTCGCCTCCTTCCCCGTCGACACCGGGCCGCCGAAGGCGTCGACGTAACCGTCCTGCACGAGCTTGTACACCGCCGCCAGCGTCGCGTCGTCGAACACCGACTCCTGCAGCTTGAACTGCTCGGTGTCTTTGATCCGCTTGCGGAACTCGTCGAACTCGCGGTCCTGCCGGCGGGCGATCCGGTCGGCCTCCGTGTCGGAGACGTCCAGCTGTTCCCACTCGTCGCCGGGCTGCTCGTCGGGCTCCAGCAGGACGAACTCCTCGCTCATTCGCGTTGGCGTTCGGCGTCGCGAGGGATAAGCGAGAGGGTCTGGGGACCGCGACGCCCCCGCGAGCCGAGCCGGCGGCCCGCCGCCCTCGACGCTCACAGCACGTCGAGCGCGTCCGCGACCGGCATGTGGCCGTCCCGGACCGCCTCCAGGATCTCGCGGCGCTCTTGGAGCTCGGGGTCGACCCCGTCGCCGCCGTCGCCGCCGACCTCGTCGAGCGTCACCTTCTCCGTCTCGCCGACGAACTCGGGGAAGTCGGTCCCCTCGGCGAGCGCCGTCTCCTTCTTCACCCGATACGACCCGGCGTCGGTGGTGTAGAGGTCGCCCGGGTGGAAGAAGTACCAGTCCTCGCGGTCGAACCGCACCGCGATCCGCGCCTTCGCGCCGAAGTTCCGCGCGAAGAAGGTCAGCGCCTCCACCTCCTCGCCGGTGAGGTAGATCGGGTCGCCGGCGCTCGACTTCGCCTCGATCGCGTAGAACGCCTCCCCGTCGCCGGCGAGGACGTCCGGGAGCTCCCGCTCCGTCGCGGCGCCGCTGGCCGGCGCGCGCATCACGGCGAACCCCGCCTCGTCGAGGGCGTTCACCAGCTCGCGCTCGCGGCGGTCCCCCTTCCGGTTAGCGGACACGGTCGTCGTCACCCGGTTCGGTCATGGGCGCCGTAGGCGCGAGGCGGTCAAAAGGGCGGCGGGTCGACGCCGGGGCGGGGTAGGGCGGGAGCGCCGGGCTACCGCCGCAGCCGCTCCGCGTGCTCCGCGACGACCCGGCCGAGCCGCTCCGTGCGCTCTCGGAGGTCGTCGTCCGCGATCCCGCCCTCGTCGACGACGCCCGACGCGCCCCGGATCCCGACCTCGTGGGGGACCGTCCACGCGTGGACGTTCCGGAACGTCGACCGGAGGTGTTCGAGCGTCCCGCCGTACGACCCGCCGCCGGCGGTCGCGAGCAGGCCCACGGCGGTGTTCTCGTACTCGCTCGACCCGCAGAAGTCGTGGAAGTTCTTGAACGTCGAGGAGTAGGACCCCCGGTAGACGGGGGTGCCGGCGATCACGCCGTCGGCCTCGCGGACGCGCCGCGTCAGCGCCTCGCTGTCGCCCTGCGCGTCCTCGTCGGGGTGGTACAGCGGGAGGTCGACCGCGCCGAGGTCGATCATCCCGGTCTCGGCGCCGGCGTCGGCCGCGGCGTCGAGTGCGACATCCAGCGCGGCCCGCGTGGTGCTGTCCGCGCTCCGGCTGCCGGAGACGGCGACGATTCGGGTCATACGCGTTGTTCGAGCGCGTGTGGTAAAAACGCGGGCGATCGACGGGAGGGGTCGGCGAAGCGCCGACCGCTCGCTTATAAATTGCTGACGACGAGTCGAGGGTGAATGGTGTCGAAGTCCCCGTCGCTCGGCGATACGGGGATGACTACGGATCGGCAGAGAACACCTCCAAAGCCCCAGCCGGGAGGATGGCACACGCTCGCTGTGCTCCTCGGTCGCTCGCTGTGCTCGCTCCCTGTGGTGCTTGCGTCGCCTGTGCCATCCTCCCGGCTGCCCCTTTGAGACCCACCCGCCCCGCACAGCACCGCGCCTCACACCTCCCCAGCCTCGTCGGACCGGCGCGGCCGCGCCGGTCCGACTCCCTCGCACGCGCTGTTTCGCGCCCTCCGGGCGCTCACAGGCGCGCGCCGACCGCGACCGGCTCTCACAGACGATCGCCTCCTTCCAGGTGACGCTCGCTCCGCTCCGATTCGGAGGTCACCGCACCCGCAACCGACTTACGAATCGGCCGTGACAGGCCGGTATGAGCGAGCACGACCGGACGGCCGCGGTCACCCGCGAGACGAGCGAGACGACGATCGAGCTCACGCTCGCGGTCGACGGCGACGGCGACAGCGAGGTCGACACCGGGATCGGCTTCTACGACCACATGCTGGCGTCGTTCGCCAAACACGGGCTCTTCGACCTCACCGTCAGGTGCGACGGCGACCTCGACGTCGACGACCACCACACGGTCGAGGACGTGGCGATCTGCCTCGGCGAGGCGTTCGACGAGGCGCTCGGCGAGAAGCGCGGCATCCGGCGGTACGCCGACCGGCGCGTCCCCCTCGACGAGGCGGTCGCGAGCGTCGTCGTCGACGTCGCGGGCCGGCCGTACTACGAGTTCTCGGGCGAATTCTCTCAGGAGTCGGTCGGAGAGTTCACGAGCGTCATGGCCGACCACTTCGCGCTGTCGTTAGCGCACAACGCCGGCCTGACGCTCCACGCCGCAGTGGAGACGGGAGACAACGCCCACCACGAGGTCGAGGCGCTGTTCAAGGCGCTCGCGCGGGCGCTCGACGACGCGACGCGGCTCGACGAGCGCCGCAGCGACACGCCGAGCACGAAGGGCGAGCTCTAGGCCGACCGCGGCGGGGACGGGGGTGGCCCGGCCGCCCTCCGCCCCGTTCCGACGGTTTAAATCGGGTCGGGACCCACCCTCCACCAATGCAACCGAGTTCGCTCTCCGGGCTCCCCGCGGGCGTCGGCGAGGCGCTCGAAGCGGAGGGCGTCGCCGAGCTGTATCCGCCCCAAGCGGCCGCGGTCGAGGCCGGCGTCGTCGACGGCGAGAGCCTCGTCGCCGCGGTGCCGACGGCCTCCGGGAAGACGCTGATCGCCGAGCTCGCCATGCTGTCCGCGGTCGAGCGCGGGGGGAAGGCCCTCTATATCGTCCCGCTGCGCGCGCTCGCCAGCGAGAAGAAGACCGAGTTCGAGCGCTGGGAGGACCACGGCGTCACGGTCGGCGTCTCCACCGGCAACTACGAGTCGGACGGCGAGTGGCTGGCGACGCGCGACATCATCGTCGCCACCTCGGAGAAGGTCGACTCGCTGATCCGCAACGGCGCCCCGTGGATCGACGACCTCACCTGCGTCGTGAGCGACGAGGTCCACCTCGTCGACGACCCGAACCGCGGCCCCACCCTGGAGGTGACCCTCGCGAAGCTCCGCAAGGTGAACCCCGGGCTCCAGACGGTCGCGCTCTCGGCGACCGTCGGCAACGCCGACGTCATCGCCGAGTGGCTCGACGCCGGCCTCGTCGAGTCCGACTGGCGCCCGATCGACCTCCGGATGGGCGTCCACTTCGGCAACGCGATCGACTTCGCCGACGGGAGCAAGCGCGAGGTGCCCGTCGAGCGCGGCGAGGACCAGACCGCCCGGCTCGTCGCGGACGCCCTCGACACGGAGGAGGACGGGCAGGGCGGCTCCTCGCTCGTCTTCGTCAACTCCCGGCGCAACGCCGAGTCGTCGGCCCGGAAGCTGGCCGAGGTCACCGGGTCGCGGCTCACCGACAACGAGCGCGACCGCCTCCGCGAGCTCGCCGAGGAGATCCGCGGCGTCTCCGACACCGACACCTCCGAGGACCTCGCCGACGCGGTCGAACGGGGGTCGGCGTTCCACCACGCCGGCCTCGCGAGCGAACACCGGTCGCTCGTGGAGGACGCGTTCCGCGACCGCCTCATCAAGTGCATCTCCGCGACGCCCACCCTCGCCGCCGGGGTCAACACCCCCGCCCGCCGGGTGATCGTGCGCGACTGGCGCCGCTACGACGGGGAGTTCGGCGGGATGAAACCCCTCGACGTGCTGGAGGTCCACCAGATGTGCGGGCGCGCTGGGCGACCCGGGCTCGACCCGTACGGCGAGGCCGTGCTGCTCGCGAACGACGCGGACACGAAGGAGGAGCTGTTCGAGCGGTACCTCTGGGCCGACCCCGAGCCGGTCCGGTCGAAGCTCGCCGCCGAGCCCGCGCTCCGGACCCACGTGCTCGCCACCATCGCCTCCGGCTTCGCCTCCACCCGCGACGGGCTCCTCTCGTTCCTCGACAACACCCTCTACGCCACGCAGACCGACGACGAGGGCCGGCTCGCGGCCGTCACCGACACCGTCCTCGACTACCTCGCCGTCAACGACTTCGTCGACCGCGACGGGGGGACCGAGGGCCTGACCGCGACCGGCATCGGCCACACCGTCTCGCGGCTCTACCTCGACCCGATGAGCGCCGCGGAGATGCTCGACGGGCTCCGGTCGGTCGGGGCGGCCGGGAGCGCCGAGGTCGCCGGCGCGGGAGGCGAGGGCGAGGGGGAGTTCGTCATGACGGCCGACGGCGACGGAGACGCCGACGAGCCCGGGTTCGGGACGTACACGCGGGCCGGAGCGGGCGGCGAGGGCGGCGAGGACGGCGAGGTGAGCGGGACGGAAGGCGGAGAGGTGACGGAGTCCCCCGAAGTCACCCCGCTCGGCCTCTACCACCTCGTCAGCCGCACCCCCGACATGTACGAGCTCTACCTGAAGTCGGGGGACCGCGAGACGTACACCGAGCTCTGCTACGAGCGCGAGTCCGAGTTCCTCGGCGACGTGCCCTCCGAGTACGAGGACGTGCGCTTCGAGGACTGGCTCGCGTCGCTGAAGACGGCCCGGCTCCTGGAGGACTGGGCGAACGAGGTCGACGAGGACCGGATCACGGAGCGGTACGGCGTCGGTCCGGGCGACATCCGCGGGAAGGTCGACACCGCCGAGTGGCTGCTGCGCGCGGCCGAGACGCTCGCGCGCGACGTGGAGGGCGTCGACGGCGACGTCGTCGTCGCGGTCCGCGAGGCGCGGAAGCGGATCGAGTACGGCGTCCGCGAGGAGCTGCTCGACCTGGCCGGCGTCCGCAACGTCGGCCGGAAGCGCGCCCGGCGGCTGTTCGAGGCCGGGATCGAGACGCGCGCCGACCTCCGCGAGGCCGACAAGGCGGTCGTGCTCGGCGCGCTCCGCGGCCGCGAGCGCACCGCCGAGCGCATCCTCGAACACGCCGGCCGCGAGGACCCGTCGATGGACGACGTGCGGCCGGACAAGTCGGCCTCGGCGGCGGCGACCGCCGGGTCCGCGAGCGACGAGAGCGGCGACGGACAGGCGAGCCTGGGTGACTTCGAGTGAGCGACGACGGTCGCTCCGAGGGCGGCGGGGGCGAGGCCGACGGCGACGGCCCACCGGACCCGCCGACGCCGCCGCACCGCCTCGTCCGCGGGACGGTCGCCATCGACGACCTCGACGGGTTCCTCGCCCGGCTCGACGAGATCGCCGCCGACACCGGCGCGGTCGTCCAAGCGTTCGACGCCGGTCTCGTCGTCTCCGACGCCCACCTCGACGCCGCGACCCGTCTCGCCGCGCGAGCGATCGCCCGCGGCGAGGCCGTCGCGCGCGACCCGGGCGTCGAGGTCCTGCTGTACGCGGCCGGCCGGCGGCAGATCGATCGGGCGCTGACGCTCGGCGTCGCCGAGGGGGACCAGCGCGCGGTCGTCCTCGCCGCAGACTTCGGCGACGTGCCCGGCGCGGACCGGCCCGCCGCGGACCTCGACGCGGCCGAGCGCGCGATCGAGGGGCTGACGACCGTCGGCGCCGACGCCGTCACCGACTTCGACGCGGACCGGGTGCGGGAGTTCTACGACGTTACCGACCGCGAGCTCGCGGCGACGGCCGGCGACCTGGCCGACGTCGTCCGCGAGCGCGTCGCGCTGCTCGACGTCGAGAAGTGATCTGGCACGGCCGATCACCCCTTCGTTTCTACTGGAAACCGAGGTACTCGGAGAGGATGCGGCTCCAAACGAAGGGAACGATCGAGTCGAACCGGAGTAGCGAGTCGGTCCACTCGAAACGGTCCTTCTCGGCGAGACGGAACGGGGCGTCGCAGTCGGGGCGAGAAGCGGCGGACCGCGGGAATAGTCCATCCTGGATTCGAACCAGGGTCGAAGCCCCCAGAAGGCTTCAGGATTGGCCACTACCCCAATGGACTGTGCGCAACCGCCGATAGCCTGTGCGTGTTTGTAAGCGTTGCGCGTCGCCGGCCCTCTGTCACTCGTTCGCAGGCGGTGACGGAACGCGACCGCCCGACCGCGGCCGCGAAGCGATCGACGAACGTGCGCATATCGATGCGTTTTACCCGACCGAATAGCCACGAAGACGTATGTACGTCGGACGATTCGTCGTCGTCGCCCCCGGAATCGGGGCCTACCGCGTCTCCTCGCGCTCGTTCCCGAACCGCCGCGTGCTCGACCGCGGCGAGACCCTCACCGTGGGCCCGACGCCGGACGCCCCCGAGACGGACAACCCGTACGTCTCGTACAACTGCGCGCGAGCGGTCCGGACGCCGACGGAGGAGCCGCTCGCGGTCGTCGGCAACGGCTCCCACGTCGACCCGATCGCGGAGAAGCTGGAGCTCGGCTACCCGGCGCGCGACGCGCTGGCGACCCCGCTGCTCGCGCTCGACTTCGAGAAGGACGACTACGACACGCCGCGGATCGCCGGCGTCGTCGGGAGCGAGACGGCGACGGTCGGCGTCGTCCGCCGCGACGCGCTGCTCGTGGAGACCGTCGACGAGCCGACGATCGTCGCCACTTACGAGACCGATAGTCCCGAGCCGTACCCGCTCGCGGCGGCCGCGACCGGCGCGCCGGACGCGGGAGAGGCCGCGAGCGAGGTCCTCGACGCCGACTTCGAGCATCCCGTCTGCGCCGCGGGCGCGACCGTCGACGGCGACGGCGTCACGCTGGCGTTCGACAACGGGGACGACGGGTAGTCCTACTCCCGGTCGTCGGGGTCGAACGCGTCGATCGCCTCGTGGACGCCCTCGACCCACTCGTCGAGCGCGTCGTGGAGCCGCTCTTTGGCCTCCGGGACCGGGATCGCGGTGTACTGGTAGACGTACCCGCCGGAGTCAAGCAGCCGACGGCGGCGCTCGACGAGCCCCTTGTCGCGCAGCGTCGACAGCGAGCGGTTCACGTTCGACCGGTCCCGGTCGAGCGTCTCGGCGAGCTCGGCGACGGTGCTTCCCGGGTGATCGAGCAGCGTCAGGTACGTGCGGCTCTCGTGGTCCCGGACGCCGAACACGCAGGAGAGCACGTGCTCGAACGAGGGGGAGACGTCGCCGACGAGGTCCTCGATCTCGGGGTCGCTCATGGGCGCCGTTCGACTGCGGTCGGGTTAAAAGTCGTCATCGGCGGCGGTGGGGGCCCGGCGGATGTGACGCGTGGGCGCGCTCGGCGGGCGGTCGGCCGTCGGGGTCGGCGCACCCCGGGCGGTCGGCCGTCGGGGTCGGCGCACCCCGGGCGGTCAGCCGTCGGGGTCGGCGTACCCCATCCGGTCGATACAGCCGCGCATCTCCGACTCCTCAGCGTGCCGGTGGAGGTTCGTCGGGGTGTCGCAGTGGTACGTCTCGCCGTCGTAGCGGAGCACGACCTCGTGGCGGCCGCCGGCGAGCTCGACGTCGACGAGGATCCGCCGGCCGTCGTTGAGGGCGTCGATGATCTCGTCGGCCGACAGCTCGCCGGCCTCGATCCGGAGTACCTCGCTCATGGGCTCCCTTCGCGAGTCGTCGGGTTAAAACCGTCCGTACCGCGCTCGCGGGTCACGTCATCGTCGAGTCCGGGCCGCCCTCCGTCTCCGGGGGCTCGACCCCCTCGGCGGCGGCGACGTCGTCCGTGCGCTTCTCGGTCTCGACGTGCCAGCGGTCGATCTCGGACTCGTACTCGTCGAGGATCTCGCTCACCTCGGCCTTCAGCTCGTCGTCGTTGACGTTCACCTCGAACTCGAACGTCTCCCCGTCCTCGCCGCGGCCGACCTCCTGGATGTTGGCGCTGACGAGCTCGTTGTCGAAGTAGTACGGCGCCATCTGGGTCATCACCTTCCGGTACACCGTGTCCT
The DNA here is from genome assembly GCF_024494565.1 of Halorubrum rutilum. The sequence goes on along the minus strand of NZ_JANHDN010000012.1, from coordinate 58,679 downwards.
CGACCTTCCGGAGCGCCTTGCGGCTCGCCGAGTCGGCCGCGCGGGCGACGTGGCCGATCGACTCGCCCCAGCTCTCCATCGCGCTCTCGGTGTCGTTCTCCTCGACCTTCTCGTAGGACTCGGTGAGCTTCTCGCCGGCCGTCTGGAGGTCGTCGCCCGGCGTCTTACCGGCCTGTTCGCCCTCGCCCTCGCCGACGGACGCCTGCTCGGCGGTCTTCGCCGACACGTCCTCGTCGATGCGTTCGTGAGACTTCGGGCGCCAGTCGTCGAACTCGTAGAACGCGTCGCCGTCGGCGCCCGTCTCCCGGAGCGCTAAGGCGATCCGCTCGCCGTGTTCGACGACGTCTCCCCAGTCCCCGCGCATCTTGAAGCCGGAGATGCTCTCTTCCATCGCGTGGCACCCGGTAGGGAACGAACGCGTATAAGTCTCTCCGACCGAGCGCGAGCGTCAGGTGAGGGGGAGTGCGGGGGAGTTCACTTCCCGTACGAGAGCCGACGCCCGAGCTCGTCGACGCGGTCCTTGAGGTCGCTGAGGAATCCGCCCGGCGAGACCCGGCGGAACGACGACTCGTCGACCTCGATGCGCTCCTCCGCGAACGGGTCGTGATCGGCCCGCTCCTCCGGGTCCTTGTCGCCGTTCACCGCGCCCACGACGGTCGACATCGAGCACCGTCCGCACGCCTCCGCTTGGATCTCGTCGTCGGACATAAGTTTCTCTACCGAACGATCGTGTTCGACGAAGTTAAAACCCACCGCTGGCGTCGCTACGGCGTTTTCTCGGGCTGCGGCGCCGGCCGCGGAACCGGACAGCGCCGGCCGCGGAACCGGGCGACGTCGACCGCGGAACCGGGCGACGCCGACCCGACTCGGCCCGACGACCTTTTCAATCGCTCCGTGGAATTGGTTCCCATGGGATACCGCGTCGTCGACACGGACTCGGTGGAGCCGAAGCCCGACCGCCCCTGCGAGTGCCGGAAGCTCTCCGAGCCGGGCGGGCTCGACGCCGCCGCGATCAACCGGTTCCGCGCCGAGCCGGGCGAGCAGCTCCCGCTCGCGTACCACTACCACGAGACCCAGCAGGAGGCGTTCTACGTCCTCGACGGGACGCTCTCGGTGGAGACGCCGGAGGGGACGTACGAGGTGCCCGCGGACGACCTGTTCGTCGTCGACCCCGAGAGCCCGCAGCGCGCGTACAACGCGGCCGACGCCGACGGCCCCGTGACCGTACTGGCGGTCGGCGCGCCGCCCGCAGACGACGACGCGGTCGCGTACGATCCCGACGATGAGTGACGCGGCCGGCGGCGACGACCGCCGCGACCCCGAGGAGCTGCCGGCCGAGATCCGCGAGGCGGTCCCGGACTACGACGACGAGTACCTCGACCGGGTCTCCGACCGGCTGATGTACAGCTACGACCTCGACGCCGACGTCGTCGTCGACGGGGAGCGGTTCGACCTGACCGCGGAGATGCGGATGCGCAACCAGAAGCAGTTCCTCCATCCCGCCCTGAGCTACGCGGACCACGACGTGATGGAGTACCTCTTCGCCCGGCGCGTCGGGAACCCGACGGTCGGCGAGTTAGAGCGGCTCGTGGCGTTCGCTCACGACGTCGCCGACGAGCGGGTGGAGGGGAACGAGCAGCACTACGGCACCGACGTCACGGTCGTGCTCGTCGCCGATCGGATCCCGGAGTCGGTCGCCGAGTTCGTCGACGGGTTCCGGGACCGGACGCTGCTGAAGTTCGGCTACTACGGCCACTACGAGGTGAACCTCGTCGTCGTCGCGCCCGACGAGGAGCGGCTCGTCGCCAGCGAGGCCGCGAGCAGCGCCGAGGCGCTTCGGCTGTGGGAGCCGGTCGAGAAGCCGGACGACGGGATCTTCTCCAAGTTCGCGAAGCGGTTCTGGCGCTAGTCGGACGCGAAAACGGGTTCGAAAAGCGAAACGGTGCCGCGAAGCGGCGCCGCCGTCAGTCGTCGCTCGGTTCGGCCGCGGGCGCCTCGCCGCTCCGCACGGACCGGAGGTTCCCGACGCCGATCCGGACGAGCGACAGCGCGATGTAGATCAGCGCGATGCCGAGCACCATCTGCGCCGCGGACGACAGCTGGGCGCCGAGCGTCCCGGCGCCGCCCTGGATGAGGTTGACGTAGAGGTTGTTGTACAGCGCGACCCACGTCAGCCCCAGGACGGTGATCGTCACCATGATCGCCATCGGGACGCCGGTGGAGACGAGCTGCTTGGACTCGTCCCAGTTGGCGAGCCACACGGTCGCCGTCAGCAGCGCGAGCGCCGCGAGCAGCTGGTTCGCGCCGCCGAACAGCCCCCAGAGCGTCTGCCACTGGCCGGAGATGACGAGGACGTACGCGATGCCGATCTGGATGACCGGGTTCGTGTACCGTCCGCGAGCGGCCGCGCCGATGCCGCCGGAGAGCCCGGAGACGGTCATCCCGTCGTCCATGCCAACGATCTCCTCCATCATGTACCGACCCAGGCGGACCGCGGTGTCGGTGGAGGTGAGCAGGAAGCTCACCAGGACGAGCGCCATGAAGACGCTCCCGATCGCCTCCGGGATCCCGAAGCTGGTGAGGATGATCCCGCCGCCGGTCGCGAAGTTCGGCAGCGCGCCGCCGATGCCGCCGGCCGCGGCGTCACCGGCGAAGCCGGCGACCGCGAGCGTCGACAGCGCGAGGGCGCCGAGCAGCCCCTCGCCGAGCATCCCGCCGTAGCCGATCAGGCGGGCGTCGCTCTCCTTGTTGAGCTGCTTCGAGGTAGTGCCCGAGGAGACGAGCGAGTGGAACCCGCTGATCGTCCCGCAGGCGATGGTGATGAAGAGTAACGGGAACAGCGGGAACAGCCCCGCGGCCTCGATCCCCCAGAACCCCTCGAAGACGCCGATCGAGGAGTCGATGACGAGCGGCTGGCTCGACGTGGCGAAGACGGTCCCGACGATGATCGCCAGCACGCCCCCGCCGACCCCGCTGTACAGCAGGAACGACGAGAGGTAGTCGCGGGGCTGGAGGAGCACCCACACCGGGAGCGCGCTCGCGATGCCGGCGTACAGCATCACGATCGGGACCCAGCCGGCGGCGTTACCGCCGAGCGCCGCCGCGCCGGGGACCCAGCTCCCCGTGCTCCCGCTGAACAGCACGAACGTCCCCGCGGGGTGGCTCCCCTCGGCGAGCTCGAACAGCGCGAACGGGTACTGGATGCCGACCCAGACGCCGGCGAAGACGCCGGCGACGAACAGGATCGTCCCCGGGACGAACGGCCCGTTGAGCTGGTAGAGGTACACCCCGAACGCGAGCGCGAGCAGCACGTACACGAAGCTCGCGGTCGTCACCTGCGGGAACGCGTTGAACACGATCCCGACGACCAGCGCGAACACCGCGACGACGAGGATGATGGTGAGGAACGCGAACCACAGCAGCAGGTTCTTCCCTCGCTCCCCGACGTACTGGCCCACGATGTACCCGATCGAGCGCCCCTCGTGGCGGATCGAGCTCGACAGCGAGATGAAGTCGTGGACCGCGCCCATCAGCGGGTTCCCGATCGCGATCCACAGCATCGCCGGGACCCATCCCCAGATGGCGCCCGCGGTGATCGGGCCGACGATCGGCGCGCCGCCCGCGATACTCGAGAAGTGATGCCCCAGTAGTACCGGCTTCTTCGACGGTACGTACTCCTGTCCGTCCTCGTACTTGTGCGCCGGCGTCTCGCGCTCGTCATCGAGTTCGACGAACCGCGAGAGGTACCGCGAGTACCCCATATAGCCGACGGTGAACGTTCCGAGGACAGCGACCATTATCCATATTACGTTTGTCATGAGTTCCCCTGCCTCGTGAATTCGGTTCGGAAAGAGCGTATTAAATATTGGCTTCGACCGTGATAGTTACGCGGCGGTACCGAGCGAATCGTCCGACTGAGAGCCGTACGGGAATTACTTTCTCCGATTTGAAACTTGATTTCGCGTCCCAATCGGTTGTTCTTACTCGCGCGCGCTCGCCCGGACCGTTCGCGCGCTTTCGGCCTACTCGCGCGCGCTCACGGGCTGCCCCGTCTCGACGTCGAGCGCGGCCGCGACCTCCGAGAGCACGTCGCCCCGGACCTCTCGCGTTCGGGATTCGATCTCGGCGACCAGCGGCGGGTCGAACTCCTCGCGGACCTGATCGAGCCGCTCGCGCTCGGTCGCGACCTTGTCGCGGAGGTAGGCGGCCCCGCGGCCCTCCTCGTGCTCCTCGGGCGACGGGGTGAGCTTGTTCGCCACGAGCCCGCGGACCCGCAGGTCCCGCTCGGTGAACCCCTCGATCGCCCGGCCCGTCTCGTTGACGGACAGCTGGTCGGGGTTCAACACGAGGAAGAAGGCGGCGTCGTTCCGCATCGTGTCGCCCGCGAACTCGAAGAACTCCTTGCGGCGCTGGAGGCGCTCTAACACGGGGTCGCCGTCCATCAGACGCCGCGGCTCCATGTCGCCGATCGCGGCCTTCTCGAACAGGTCGATCGACTGCTTGCGCTTGTAGAGGAGCCGGTCGATCCAGTCGCCGAGGAACTCGGGGAGCCCGAGCAGCCGCAGCGTCGACCCGGTCGGCGCGGTGTCGAAGACGACCCGGTCGTACGGGTCGCTCTCCTCGCGCATCACGTCGACGAACGCGTCGAAGAGGGCGGACTCGTACGCGCCCGGCGTGCCGTGCGACATCTCCAGCTGCCGGTTGATCTCAGAGACCATCGCCGCCGACACCTGTTCCGAGAGCCCCTCGCGGATCTCCTGGAGGTGGCGCTGCATCTCGTCTTCGGGGTCGAGCTCCAACGCGTCGAGCCCCTCGACGCCGTCGACCGGCTCGGGGTCGTCGCCGAACCGCTGGTCGAACACGTCCGACACCGAGTGCGCGGGGTCGGTCGAGACGACGAGCGTCCGCAGCCCGGCGTTCGCGCAGCGGTAGGCGTACGCGCAGGAGACGGTGGTCTTCCCGACCCCGCCCTTCCCGCCGAAGAAGACGAACTGCTCCATCAGAAGTGGTACTGCTGGCCCTTTCGTTCCATGAGGCTCTCGCGGTCCCACAGCCGTCGCTCCCACGCCTCGAACTCGTCTTCGAGGTAGGGGAGCAGCTCGGCGGTGTAGTACGAGACCGGCGAGGGGATACCGAACGCGTCCGGGAAGCACGCCAGCATGAACTCGTCTTCCACGTCCTCAGCCTCCTTCTCGATCTTCTCGTAGGCCGGGTGCGTGAACATGCCGTGATACAGGCCGCGGAGCCACTCCTCGAGCGCGGCTCGGAACGTTTCGATCCGGTCTGCGACTGTCATTATCGGTCGTGACGGTCGGGGCGTGTTAAAAGCTGTCGCGGTCGGGCGTCCGAGGCTCGGCGGCGGTCGGGAGCCGAGCGCGGAGCGTTCGGGGTAATTCCGGGTCGAGCACGGAGAGTTCGACGGTCGGACCGGATCGAGACCTCGGCCCGCGGTCGGGCCGAGTTAGCGTCGGCGGTCAGGCCGAGTTGCCGTCGGCGGTCAGGCCGAGTTGCCGTCGGCGGTCAGGCCGAGTTGCCGTCGGCGGTCAGCTCGCCCTGCGGTTCGTCCGCGTCGGCGGTCTCGTCGCCGTCGCCGAGCTCCGGCTGCTCGTCCGCGTCGGGGCTCGGCGTGTGCGCGTCGCCGTCGAGGGCGCCCCAGACGAGGTACAGCATCGAGACGACCATCAGGACGGTCATCGTGATCGCCACGATTCCCACCACCGACACGTACGGGAGCATGGTCGGCGGTGCGCGGGCGCGACGTATCAACGTGTCGGCTTCCGACGAAGCGGAGACGCGACGACCGGCGACACGGGCGGCGAGCGCGCCCGATACGGGCGGTGGCGGCAACGAGGAGAGGCGGCTGAGGGCGGGCGACGGGGGACGGGCGACGGAGGGCGAGCGACGGGAGACGGTTCCGCCGCCGCGACGTTGAAGGGGCCGGCACGCGCATCGAACGTCATGGACGACGATCGGATTCCGGTGACCGTGCTCTCGGGGAGCCTCGGGGCGGGGAAGACGACGCTGTTGAACCACCTCCTGCGGAACGCCGGCGAGCGCGACATCGCGGTGCTGGTCAACGACATGGGCGACGTCAACGTCGACGCCGAGCTGATCGCCGAGGAGTCCGAGGTCGACGTGGAGGGCGTCACGGAGCTGTCCAACGGCTGTATCTGCTGCGAGCTCCAGGACGACCTGGAGACCGCCGTGGTGCGGCTCGCGAACGAGCGCTCCTTCGACAACCTGGTCGTCGAGTCGTCGGGCATCTCCGAGCCCGCGCCGGTCGCGCGGCTGTTCACCACCAAGTCGCGCGCGGCGGCCCGCTACCGGGTCGACGCGCTGGTGACCGTGATCGACACGCGGCGGTTCCTCGACGCCTTCGCCGGCGACGAGACCCCCGAACGGCGAGTCGACCCGGACGACGACGAGGCGGCCCGGCCGCTCTCTGACCTCCTCGTCGAGCAGGTCGAGGTGTCGAACTTGGTGGTGTGTAACAAGGCGGACCTCTGTACCGACGCGGAGATGGACGAGGCGATCGGGCTCGTGGGCGCGCTCCAGCCCGACGCGGAGACGGTCGTCACGGAGTTCTCCGCGGTCGACCCCGACGCCGTCCTTGACGTCGGGCTGTTCGACGCGGGTGCGCTCGGCGACCTGCCAGGGTGGAAACGCGCACTGGCGGAGGACCACGAGGGGCACGGTCACGCGGGCGACGCCGACGGAGAGGGAGGGGGCGACGGCGGGGAGCACGGGGAACACGCCCACCGGCACCCGGACGAGGTGTACGGCGTCACCTCCTTCACCTACCGCCGGCGGCGACCGTTCCACCCGGACCGGATCGCCGCCGTCCTGCGCGACCTCCCCCCCGAGGTCGTCCGCTCGAAGGGGACGCTGTGGGTCGCGGGCACCGACCAGCGCCAGCAGGTCGGGCAGGCCGGCGCGTCGGTGCGCGTCGAGGCGCTCGGGCCCTGGATCGCGAGCCTCCCCGAGGTCGAGCGCGACATGCTGCGCTCGAACCGCCCGAACCTCGACTGGGACGACGAGCACGGCGACCGGCTGACCGAGTACGTCGTCATCGGCACCGGGATCGACGAGGCGGCGATCCGCGAGCGCCTCGACGACGCGCTCGTCACCGACGAGGAGTGGGCGGGCGTCGGGGCGGATGGCGACGCGATCGGCGGGGGAGAGCTCCCGTTCCCGACCGAACAGGGCGAGGAGCTGGCGCTCCGGGAGCCGTAGAAGAGCCGGTCGGACGCCGGGGCGCGGAAGCCGGTCTCAGCAGGCGCAGCCGGTGCCGCTCGCGCGCTCGAACCGCATCGACTCGCCGCAGTCGGGACAGATCGGCGCGCCGTCGGCGTCGAGGTCGAGCCCCTCGTCGTCGACGTCGACGTCCCGGACGCGCACGCCGCAGTCGTCGCACCAGTACGACCCCTCCGAGCCGTCGTCGCCGGCGTTTCCGGGCGCTCGCTGCGTCGATCCCTCCATCACGTCCGTCACCGTGTCGAAGATCCCCATGAACGTTCATAGGAGTTCGGCCATCTTATTCCCCCGGTGCTGTGTGAGCCAGACGCACAGGCGCGATCGGCCGTCGAGGTCGTCGGAGACGGCGGGCGAGACCGGATCACAGCAGCGGCACGGTGAGCGCGACGATCAGGACGCCGAGGCCCATCCCGGCGTACAGCAGGCGCTCGACGCGCGGCCCCGGCGGGAGCGGGCCGGCGTCGAGCGGCGGGGCGCAGCGGACGAGCTGCTGGTAGGCGACCGCGGTCGCGACCGCGAACGCCAGCGTCGACAGCGCCAGCGACGTCGGGAGCGTGAGCCCGTACGAGAGGCCGTAGATCGGGCCGTACGACAGCGCGAAGGTGAACGCGATCCCGACGGTGACGAGGAACGGGACCGGGTCCACCCTGTCGCCGTGGCGGTTGTGAACGTGGACCTCGACGCGCATGGGGTCCCTACGAGCCCCACGGACAAAGAGCTAAGTGCCGGTCTCCCGCGTGGATTCGTATGAGCGAGGAGCCGAAGGGGATCCGCGAGGGCGTCGAGGACTCGAAGGGGGACCCGCGGCTGATCCTCCTGTTGAACGCGGTCCTGTCCGCGTGGTTCGGCTGGACCGTCGTCTGGGGGCTCGACCGGCTCGGGGTGACCGCGCTGAACGCGGTGAACGTCGCGACGCTCACGCTGATCATCTTCGGGGTGACGTACGCCGCGGTGCTGCGGTGAGCCGACCGGAGCGCGCCGGACCGGGCGCCGAGGCGACGACCGCGAACGGGTCGACAGCCGCGAACGCGCCGGCGGACGAGGGTCGCCACGTTTTAAGCCGAACGCGGTCCCTCTCCCGGTAATGACGATCGAAGACCGGGACGACGCGCACCTCATCACGCACGCGCTGGCGAAGGACACCCTCTCGCGGCTCCGGGACGTCGAGACCGAGCAGGTCGCCTTCCGGAAGGGGCTCGTGAAGCTCGGCCGCATCTGCGGCTACGAGATCATCGACGGGGCGATGGAGACGGAGTACGTCCCGGTCGAGACCCCCTTAGAGGAGACGACCGGCGAGCGCGTGAGGGGGCTCGACGACGTGGTGATCATCAACGTCCTCCGGGCCGCGACCCCGTTCGTGGAGGGGCTCCTGAAGGCGTTCCCGCGGGCGAAGCAGGGCGTCATCTCCGCCGGCCGCGACGAGGAGGCCGGGATGACCGACGGCGAGTTCCCGATCACCATCGACTACGTGAAGCTGCCCGAGATCGGTCCCGACGACACCGTCATCGTCGCCGACCCGATGCTCGCGACCGGCTCGACGATGTGCGCGGTGCTCGGTCACGTCCTCGACGAGGCCGACGGCTTCGAGGACCTGTTCGTCCTCTCCGCGGTCTCCGCGCCCGACGGGCTCGTCCGCGTGAGCGAGCAGGTGCCCGAGGCCGACCTCCTGACGGTCGCCATCGACGACCGCCTCGACGACGACGGGTTCATCGTCCCCGGCCTCGGCGACGCCGGCGACCGCGCCTTCCGGACGGTGTGAGGCCGGCGGGACGAGGGGGGCGACGACCGCCGACGTACTTTTAAGAGCCGTCCCCGCGACCGATCGGTATGAGCAACGCGCCGACGACCGAGCCGTGCGACGACTGCGGCGAGCCGACGACGGACGCGCTCTCGCGGACCGTCCGGCTGAGCGTCGACCGGGCGAACATCGACACCCAGCGGCTCTGCCCCGACTGCTTCGCCGACTGGATCCGGCGCTACCAGGACCGGCTCGGGTCCGGCACCGACGAGTCCGACGGGAGCTCCGAGATCATCGTCGACTGAGGCTCGGAGCCGCGGCCCCTCGGCTCGCCGGCCGCGCCCCGAACCGGTTCGCCTCGGGTCGGGCGCACGGCAACGTCCGTCCCGACCGCCCGTCTTAAGCCGCGGCGGCACGGACCACGACGTAATGGACCTCGCCATCGACGCCCCGGCCCCGGCGGCGCCCGGCTGCGCCGCCGACGGGACGTGGCTCGCCTGCATCGAGTGCGACGAGACGTTCGCCCCCTTCGACGACGTCCGGTACACCTGCGACGCGTGCGACGGGCTGCTGGAGGTGCGCTACGCCGACCCGCCGACGTTCGACGAGTTCGGGTCCGGGGCGTCCTCCGACGGCCCCGACCGCGGCGTCTGGCGCTACCGCGAGGCGCTCCCGTTCGACCTCGGCGTCACGCTCCCCGAGGGCGACACCCCGCTCCACCGCGTCCCGCGGATCGAGGAGGCGGTGGGGGTCGACGCGCTCCGGGTCAAACACGAGGGGATGAACCCCACCGGATCCTTCAAGGACCGCGGGATGACCGTCGGCGTCCGGGTCGCGAAGGAGCTCGGCGTCGGCGCGCTCGCGTGCGCCTCCACCGGGAACACCTCCGCCGCGCTCGCCGCCTACGGCGGCCGGGGCGACATGCAGACGCTCGTGCTCCTCCCGCAGGGGAAGGTCGCCGCGGGGAAGGTCGCGCAGGCGAGCCTCCACGGCGCCCGCATCCTGGAGGTCGACGGCAACTTCGACGCCTGCCTCGACATCGTCCAGGAGCTGGCCGCCCGGGGCGAGGCGTACCTGCTCAACTCCCTGAACCCGTTCCGCCTGGAGGGACAGAAGACGATCGGCTTCGAGATCCTGGAGGAGTTCTACGCCGACTACGGGGCGTTCCCGGACCGGATCGTCCTCCCCGTCGGCAACGCGGGCAACACCTCGGCGCTGTACAAGGGGTTCCGCGAGCTCGTCCAGGCCGGCGCGCTCGACGTCGACGAGGTCCCCAAGCTCACCGGGGTCCAGGCGGAGGGCGCCGCGCCGATGGTCGAGGCGGTCGAGGAGGGGAACGACGAGATCCGCCGGTGGGAAGAGGTCGAGACGCGCGCGACGGCCATCCGCATCGGCAACCCGGTCAACGCGCCGAAGGCGCTCCCGGGGATCCGCAACACCGGTGGCACCGCCGTCGCCGTCAGCGACTCGATGATCACCGCCGCGCAGCGCCACCTCGCCGCCGAGGGCGTCGGCGTCGAGCCCGCCTCCGCGGCGAGCCTCGCCGGCCTCAAGAAGCTCCGGCGCTCGGGCGTCGTCGACGACGACGAGCGCGTCGTCTGCCTGACGACCGGCCATCTCCTGAAGGACCCCGAGGCCGCCTACGAGGCCGGCGGCGACCCCGAGCCCGTCCCGAACGACGTGGACGCGGTGCTCGACCACCTGCACGGCTGAAGCCGGGAGTCGACGCAGACCGCTTGCCCAGTATTTATATACACAAACACATACACAAATATGAGATGGGGACCAAGACAATCGGCGTTCGAGAGGAGGTGTACGACCGGCTCCGTGCCCGGAAGCGTGACGACGAGAGCTTCACCGACCTCATCGATCGGCTGATCGACGAGAGCGAGGGTGACTGGCGAGAGGGGTTCGGGTCGCTGTCGACGGCCGACGCCGACGCACTCCGCGAGGCCGCCGGGGCGAGTCGGGAGCGGCTCAACGAGTCGGGTGTCGAGAGGCAGGCCGAAGCGATCGATCGGTTCGGCGAGGACGCCGATGCCGACGGAGTCGACGGCGGCGACGACCGAACGGGTGACGACCGCACGAGGACCGGAAACGGAGGATCGGCGTGACCCGGTACCTGCTCGACACCACATTTCTCATCGATTATCTTAACGGAGCTGACGACGTTCGGCGATTCCTCGAAGCGCACGAAAACGATGAGTTCGCGACGACGGCGATGAACTACAAGGAGGTCGCAGTCGGGTGGCGGCTGAACGACGCGTTCGATCCGGCGGAACTCTCGGCGGCGTTCGACTGGCTCGAGATAGTTGCGATCACGAGCGAACACGCCTTGGCGGCGAGCGAGTTCGAGGCGGAACTGTACCGCTCCGACGAACACACGAGGCGAGCCGTCGACGCGGCCACCGCGGATCTGCTTATCGCCGGGGTCGCCGAGGCCGAAGGAATGACTGTCGCGACCCGGAACATCGAGGACTTCGACTCGTTCGTCCCGGTCGTCGACTACTGATTACTCCGCCTTCCGCTCGTCCGCCTCGTCCAGCGTGATCTCCGTGACCTCGACGATCCGGTCGTCGTCGAGCAGCGCCTCGATGGCCTCGTCGGGCACGTCCTGATCGAGGTTGTAGACGGTGAGCGCCTCGCCGCCCTGCGTCTCGCGGGCGTTGTACATCCCGGCGATGTTGACGTCGTGGTCGCCGAGGACGGTGCCGATGAGCCCGATGACGCCCGGCTCGTCGGTGTTGCGCGCGACCAGCATGTGGCCGTACGGGACCGCGTCGACGCGGAACCCGTCGATCCGGACGATCCGCGGGTCCTCGCCGGCGAACAGGGTCCCCTCGACCGCGATGGCGTCGTCGCCGTTGCGGACGGCGACGCGCACGAGGCTCTGGAAGTCCTCCGTCTGGCGGGTCTTCGACTCGGTGACGTCGATGCCGCGCTCCTCGGCGAGCCGCGGCGCGTTCACCGAGTTCACCTGCCACTCCAGCGGCTCGAAGACGCCCTTCAGCGCGCTCGCGGTGACGAGGTCGACGTCCTCCTCGGCGATGTCGCCCTCGTAGGTCGCCTCCACCTCGGTGATGCGGCCGTCGAGCAGCTGCGCGGCGACCTTCCCGGCGGTCTCCGCGACGGCGATGTACGGCTTGATCCGCGGGAACGCGGTCTCGTCGACGGAGGGGGCGTTGAGCGCGGTGAGCACCGGTTCGTCGTTGAACGCCGCGAGCACGGCCTCCGCGGTGTCGACGGCGACGTTCTCCTGTGCGGCCTCTGTCGAGGCGCCGAGGTGCGGGGTCAAGACGATCTCCTCGACGTCGAGCAGCGGCGAGTCCCCCGGGAGCGGCTCCTCGGCGAAGGAGTCGAGCGCGGCGCCCGCGAGGACGCCGTCGTCGACCGCCGCCGCGAGCGCGTCCTCGTCGACGATGCCGCCGCGCGCGCAGTTGATGAGGTAGCCGCCCTCCAGCTGCGCCAGCTCGTCTTCCCCGATCATTCCCTCGGTCTCGGGGAGGAGCGGGGTGTGCACCGTCGCGAAGTCGCCACGGGCGAGCGCCTCGTGGAGGTCCTCCACGAGCTCGGCGCCGAGCCGGTCGGCGCGCTCCTCGGAGATGTACGGGTCGTAGACGACGAGGTCCATCCCGAGCGAGTCGAGCCGCTTGGCGACCTCCTGGCCGACGCGGCCGAGCCCGACGATGGTGAGCGTCTTGTTGTTCACCTCGGTGCCGAGGAACTCGCCCTTGGCCCACTCGCCGCCGAGGAGGCGGCCGTGCGCCTGCGGGATCGAGCGCGCGACGGCGAACGTCATCGCGACGGTGTGCTCGGCGGCGGCCCGGACGTTCCCCTCGGGCGCGTTGGCGACGATGACGCCGTGGTCGGTGGCGGCCTCGATGTCGATGTTGTCGACGCCGATGCCGGCGCGGCCGACGATGACGAGGTCGGGGGCGGCCTCGAAGACGGCCTCGGTGACCTCGGTCCCGGAGCGGACGATGAGCGCGTTCGCGTCGCTCACGGCGTCGAGGAGGGCCTCCCCCTCGACCTCGTAGTCCGTTTCGACCTCGTGGCCGGCGTCTCGGAGTCGGTCCAACCCCGGGTCCGCGATGGGGTCGGTCACGAGTACCTTCATGTCCGGATCCACCGGCGGCGCGAGGTTAACGCTTTCCTCATCGCGCCGTTTTGCCGTCCGCGGCGATCCGCGTCCGTGCGTATTTCACCCCTTCATTTCCGGTGGAAGCGGCTCGTTCGTGGTCACCCGGATCGCGGTCGACGGCGACTCGCGACCGGCGGACGCGTCCGTCCGACGCCGCCGCTCCGGTACTCCCTTTGATATCCGGACGCAGGGAGACGCATGGACATCACGATCGCGTTCGCCGGGGTGGCCGCCATCCTCGTGTTGACGGGGATCAGCGCCTTCTTCTCCAGCTCGGAGCTGGCCGTCTTCTCCGTGCCGACGCACCGGATCGACTCGCTGCTCGCCGCCGACGTGCCGGGCGCGCGGGCGCTCTCGGCGCTGCGGGAGGACTCGCACCGCTTCCTCGTCACGGCCCTCGTGAGCAACAACGTCGCCAACATCGCGGCCGCCTCGGTCGCGACCGCGGTGTTCGTGCGGTTCGGCTTCTCCGGCGGCCAGGCGGCCACGGCCTCGACCGCGATCACCTCCGTGTTCATCATCGTCTTCGGCGAGATCGCGCCGAAGTCGTACGCGGTGGCGAACGCCGAGAAGCACGCGCTGCGCGTCTCGCGGCCGGTCGCGGCCGTCCAGCGGATCATCCGGCCCGTGCTGTACGTCTTCGAGGCGCTCTCGGGGATCGTCAACCGGTTCACGGGCGGCGAATCCGACATCGAGTCGTACCTCACGCGGGAGGAGATCGCGACGCTCGTGCTCTCCGGGGAGGCCGCGGGGGCGCTCGACGCCGACGAGAGCGCGATGATCCGCGGCGTCCTCGACCTCGGGTCGACCCGCGTCTCGTCGGTGATGGTCCCGCGCACCGACATGGTGGCGATCCCGGACACCGCGACCCCCGCGGACGTCCTCTCGACGGCCGCGAGCGAGGGCGTCACCCGGATGCCCGTCTACGGCGAGAACCGCGACGACGTGGTCGGGACCGTCGACGTGCGCGACGCGATCCGCGCGGACGAGGCCGGCGAGGACCTCGCGAGTGTGCTGCGCGAGCCGACGTTCGTCCCGGAGACGCAGCCGCTCGACGAGCTGTTCGCGACGATGCGCGCCGACGGCCTCCGGCTGGCGGTCGTCGTCGACGAGTTCGGCGCGGTCGTCGGGCTCGTCACCCTGGAGGACGTGATCGAGGAGGTCGTCGGCGAGCTGGTCGGGCGGTGGGAGCACGACCACGTCGACGTGCTCGGCCCCGACGCCGCGGTGGTCCACGGCTGGACCACGGTCGCGCACCTCAACGAGACGCTCGGCCTCGCGCTGCCGAGCGACGGCGCCGAGACGGTCGCGGGGCTGATCACCCAGCGGCTCGGGCGCGTCCCCGAGGAGGGCGACCGCGTCGAACTCGACGACGTCACGCTCGCGGTCACGGACGCGACCGCGACGCGGGTCACCCGGGTTCGCGTCGAGTACGCGGGTGAGGGCGAAATCGTGGAGCCGACGGGCGACGACGCGAGTAACGACGACTGACGATTTGCGGGGCGGTCGCGGTGGCGCGTGCCTCCGAGCGGCCGGAGCGAAAGCGGAGGCCGCGAGGAGCACGCGCGAGGGACGCGGTGAGCGCTCGGAGAGCGCGAACCGCGAGGCTGGGGAGGCGTGAGGCGCGGGGCTGTGGGGGGCGGGACTCAAAGGGGCAGCCGGGAGGACGAAGACGCGCGACGCAAGCACCGCAGGGAGCGAACGAAGTGAGCGACCGAGGAGCACAGCGAGCGCATCGAGTCCCCCCGGCTGGGGCTTTGGAGGTGTTCGCCGTCGATCAATCAGAGTCAATTTATAAGAGAGTGACCCGGACAGTGGCGGTGCGCTCCGCGCCAGAACGGGTTGTTAGTAAAAAAACTCAGTCCAACGAGAACGTCTCGATCGTCTCGTACTCCGGACCGTCTGGCGTCAGCGTCGACTCCACGAGCCGCACGTCGTCGACCGTGAACCGCCCGAACCGCGGGTCGCGACCGCGGACGACGCGCTGAACCAGCCCCTTCCCGCGGGCGTCGTCCATCCGCGCGAGTGTGACGTGCGGGGTGAACGCGTGCTCCTCCGGGTCGACGCCGATCGCGGTCGTCTCCCGTTCGAGCGCCTCGTGGAGCGCGGTCAGCGCCGCGGTCCCCTCGTCGACCCCCGCCCAGACGACGGAGACGTAGTCGAGGTCGGGGAAGACGCCGAGCCCCGCGACCTCGCAGTCGAAGGGCGCGACGGAAGCGCCCTCGACCGAGGCCGACTCGACCGCGCGCTCGCCGGCCGCGATCACGTCGTTGAGGGCGGGGCGGTCGTCGTCGGGGTCGCTCTCGGAGTCGACCTCGCCGAGGAACTTCAGCGTCACGTGCGCCTGCGTCGGGTCGGTGACCCGCAGCCCTTCGGCGTCGTCGAGGTCGTCTTGGACCGCCGCGAGCGGGTCGGCCAGCGCGTCCGGGAGGTCGACGGCGAAGAACGCGCGCATTACGTGCGAGTCTTTGATCGAGTTCGTTTATAAGTGTCTGGCGCGGAATCGCTCGCTGGTTTATAAACCTCCATCGGCGCGACGGATACCTCCAAAGCCCCAGTCGCTCGGCGATACGTGGCTGATAACAGAACTACGGGGAACACCTCCAAAGCCCCAGCCGTGAGGCTGCCGGACGCTCGCTGCGCTCCTCGGTCGCTCACTCTGTTCGCTCCCTGCGGTGCTTACGTCGCCTCCACCGGCCTCACGGCTGCCCCTTTGAGTCCCGCCCCGCACAGCACCGCAACCGCGCCTCACACCTCCCCAGCCTCGTCGCCCGGCCTCCGCTTCGCTCCGGCCGGGCGACTCCCTCGCGCGTGCTCCTCGCGGCCGCCTTCGGCGGCCACTCGGAGGCACGCGCCACCGCGGATTCACTTACAATCGCTCCCGGATCGTCTCGGCCGTCGCGTCGCCGACGCCGTCGACGTCGGTGAGGTCCGCGCGGGAGGCGTCGCGGACGTTCTCGACCGAGCCGAACCGCCGGAGCAGCCGCCGACGCGTCTCCGGCCCGACGCCGGGCACGTCGTCGAGGACGGTCGCCACCTCGTCGCGGACGGTCTGGTGGTACGAGACCGCGAAGCGGTGCGCCTCGTCGCGCACGCGCTGGAGCAGGTGGAGCTCGGGGGCGTCGTCGTCCCACCGCCGGGTGCCGGTCGGGGTGACGACCAGCTCCTCGGCCTTCGCCAGGGCGACGACGGGCACGTCCCAGCCGGTCTCCGCGAGGGCGTCGCGGGCGGCGCCGAGCTGCCCCTCGCCCCCGTCGATCAGGAGGAGGTTGGGGTCGGGGCGGTCGTCCCGCCCCTCGACCGCGCGCTCGGCGCGCCACCGGACCAGCTCGCGCATGTTGGCGTAGTCGTCGTTGCGATCGGTGAGCTTCTTCCGGCGGTAGTCGGCCGTCTCGGCGCTCCCGTCGACGAAGCAGACGTCGGAGCCGACCACCGCGGTCCCCTGCGCGTGGCTCACGTCGAACCCCTCGATCCGGGCCGGACGGTCGATCCCGAGGCGCTCGCCGAGCGCGCCGACCGGGTCGTCGCGGCCGCCGCGCTTGCGGGCGTTCTTGAGCGCGAGCTCGACGAGCTTCGCCTCGCGGCCCGCGCCGGGGACCCGGACCGCGACCCCCTCGGCCTCCAGCCAGTCGACCACGTCGGGGTCGGCGGGGCGCTCGGCCAGGAGGACCGCGTCCGGGAACTCGCGCTCGGCGTAGTACTGCGTGAGGAACGCGGAGAGCACCGCGGCGGGGGTGTTGGCGTCGGGGTCGGCGGGGGCGCCCTCGGTCGGGTCCGCCGCCTCGCCGTCCCCCACCGCGGCCGCGTCCAGCCGGTGGCGGCTCCGGTCGACCAGCTGGCCGCGTTCGCTGTGGAGCCGGGCGACGCGGGCGGTGTCGCCCTCGACGGCGGCCGCGAGCACGTCGACGGTGCGGTCGTCGGAGCGGTCGCTGACGGCCTCGCCGCCCTCGCCGTGGAACGCCTCGACCGCTTCGAGGCGGTCCCGGAGGTTGGCGGCGCGCTCGAACTCCGCGTCCTCGGCGGCGGCCTCCATCCGCCGGCGCAGCGGGTCGGCGAGGACGCCCGTCTCGCCCTCCAGGAACCGGTGGACTGCAGCCACGTCCTCGGCGTACTCCTCGGGAGATATCTCCCCGGTGCAGGGGGCCGAGCAGATCCCCATCTCGTAGTCGAGGCAGGGGCGGTCGCGGTTCGCGTACTTGTGGTCCGAGCAGCCGCGGAGCCGGTACTCGTCGCGGATCGCCTTCACCACGGCGTCGACCCGGCCCTTGTCGGTGAAGGGGCCGTACGCGACCGCGCCCTCCTCCGGGTCGCGGGTGACCTCGATGCGCGGGACCGGGTGGTCGGTCACGGCGATCAGCGGGTACGACTTGTCGTCCTTCAGCCGGACGTTGAACCGCGGCCGGAGCCGCTTGATCAGGTTCGCCTCCAACAGCAGGGCCTGCGTCTCGGTGTCCGTGACCGCGAACTCGATCCGGTCGGCGCGGGCGACCATGCCCCGGATGCGCCCCGAGCGCGGGTCGGTGTACGACCGCACCCGGTCCCGGAGGTCGACCGCCTTGCCGACGTACAGCGTCGTCTCTCCCGCCTGGAACTGGTAGACGCCGGGCTCGGTCGGGAGGTCCGCGGCCCGCTCGCGCACGGCGTCGGCGTCCATCGAATCCGAGTAGCCGCCCGACGCGTTTGAACGCTGCGGGCGGGGGCCGGAGGAGGCGAGCCGCCGCGGGGGCGCGACGACGTGTTCGGTCGCCCGCCTTTCCTCTCCCTCCGACCGGGCGATTATCAGACGTGAGTAACGGAGGGAACGGTTTATCCGGAGGCTTGGGGGAATCCCACGTAGTTATGACGGGACTTCGCGGACTGCTCCGGAGCGTGTTCGGACGGGATCGGAACTCGCGGTCGGTCCCGGACGGGGGCGTCGTCGTCGACGGCCCCGACGCCGGCGGAGCGCCCAGCGGGGGGCGAGAGCGGGACGACGGCGAGGAGTACGAGATCACCGAGGAGGAGGGCGTCGACCGCGCCGGGACGCTCGCGGCCGCCGGCTTCGAGCAGGTGTTCGACGCGACGAGCGTGCCGACGTTCATCCTCGACGCCGACGGCAACGTCGCCGAGTGGAACGAGTCGATCGCCTCGCTCACGGGCGCCGAGCGCGAGGACGCCGTCGGGCACGGCCACGTCTCGGAGCTGTTCTACCCCGACGGCCGCCGGGCCGACACCCTCGCCGACAAGGTGCTCGACGCGCCCGAGACCGCGGACGAGGTGTACGGGGTCGAGCGCTGCGGCTCGGCGGAGGACCGCTACCGCGACACCAGCACCATGGTGGACCGCCACGGCGACGAGAAGCACATCGAGTTCACGGCGACCCCGCTGTACGACGGCGACGAGCTCGTCGGCGTCACCGAGGTCGTCATCGACCGCACCGAGAACGTCAACGAGCGCGACGCGACGAAGCGGCTGGTCTCGGAGATCCGCGAGACGGCCGAGGAGATCGGGGAGGGCGACCTCGACGCCCGCGCCGTCTGCCACGAGGAGTGCGAGATCCTCGACGAGGAGCTGCTGGCCGTCATCGGCGTCGTCAACGGGATGGCCGAGAACCTCCAGGACCTCTCCGAGAGCGTCCACGAGCAGGCGCGCCAGATCGACGAGACCGTCCAGGAGGCGAGCGGGGCCGCCGCCGACATCGCCGAGAACGTCGACGAGCAGAACGAGCTGTTAGAGGAGAGCGTCTCCGAGATGCAGTCGTTCTCGGCCGGCATGGAGGAGGTCGCCGCCACCGCCGACCAGGTCGACTCGGCCGCGGTCGCCGCCAGCGAGGCCGCCGACGAGGGACTCGACGCCAGCGAGGACGCCCGGGAGGCGACCGAGGACGTGGTCGAGATCGGCGACGAGCTCGTCGAGAGCGTGGGCGCGCTCTCGGAGCGCATGGACGACATCGAGGAGGTCATCGAGGTCATCTCCGACGTCGCCGAGCAGACGAACCTGCTCGCGCTGAACGCCAACATCGAGGCCGCCCGCGCCGGGGAGGGCGGGGACGGCTTCGCGGTCGTCGCCGAGGAGGTGAAGAAGCTCGCCGACGAGACCCGCGGTTACACCGAGGAGATCACGGAGAGCCTCGCGGAGCTCCAGGCGCAGTCCGACGAGACGAGCACCGCCGTCGAGCGCTCGCACGACCGCATCGAGGACGCCGGGACCGAGATCGAGACGGTGCTCGACTCGCTGGAGGAGATCGCCGACGCGGTCGACGAGGCGGCCGCGGGGGTCGCCGAGGTCGCCCGGACCACGGACGACCAGGCCGCAACCGTCGAGGAGCTCACGTCATCGCTGGAGGCGGTCCGGGAGCGCTCCGACCGCACAGAGGACGCGACCGACCGCATCGTCGAGGCGACTGACGACCAGGAGGCCGCCGTCGACGAGCTGATCACCCGCGTCGAGCGGTTGGACGCCCGGCAGTAGACGGCCCGTGGTCGCCCGATCGAGCGGTCCGACTCCCGGCGTTTCCCTCCCGCCGCCGAACGTTTAACCTCGCCCGGACCCTGTCTCTCGTATGTCCGTCACGCCGCCCGGACCCATCGGCGACCCCGTCTTCGGCAACGGTCGCCAGTACGCCGACGACCCGTTCTCGTTCATGCGCGCCTGCGCCGACAGCTACGGCGACGTCGTCCGCTTCGACCTCGGGCCGCGCGAGACCTACCTCCTGACGAACCCCGCCGACGTCGAGCGCGTCCTGGTCGCCGACGCCGACCGCTACCGGAAGCCGCAGTTCGGCGACGACGCCATGGACACCCTGCTCGGGAACGGCCTCCTCATGAGCGAGGGGGAGACGTGGCAGCGCCAGCGGAAGCTCGCGAACCCCTCCTTCCACAACCGGCGGATCGGGGCGCTCGCGGGGACGATGGTCGACCACACCGAGTCGCAGCTCGCGGACTGGAGCGACGGCGACGTCGTCGACGTCCAGCTGGAGGTCGCCCGCCTCACCGTCAAGATCATCGTCTCGGCGATGTTCGGCGCCGACATCACCGACGAGGAGGTGAAGACGGTCCAGGAGGAGCTGGAGCCGCTCGGGGCGCGGTTCGAGCCCGACCCGCGCCGCTTCCTGATCCCGAACTGGGTCCCGACCCGCGAGAACCGCCGGTTCGACGCCGCCGTCGACACCCTCGAATCGGTGATCGACGGGATCGTCGAGCGCCGCCGCGGCACCGAGCGCGACCCCGCCGCCGACCCGGCCGGCCCCGAGGGCGTCGCGGTGCGGGGCCCCGCCGGCGACGCCGACGGCGACCTCCCGATGGACCTGCTCTCGGTCCTGCTGCGCGCCCGCGACCGCGGCGAGCAGACCGACGAGAACCTCCGCGACGAGCTGGTGACGATGCTGCTCGCCGGCCACGACACGACCGCGCTCGCGCTCACCTACACCTTCTACCTGCTCTCGAACCACCCCGAGGCCCGCGAGCGCGTGGCGGCGGAGGCCGAGGCGGCGACCGCCGACGGCGCCCCGACCGCCGCCGACGCCCGCGACATGGAGTTCACCGAGCGCGTGCTCAACGAGTCGATGCGACTGTATCCCCCCGTCTACACCCTGTTCCGCGAGCCGAAGCTCGACGTGAAGGTCGGGGGGTACCGGATCCCGGAGGGCGCCGCGCTCATGCTGTCGCAGTGGGTGGTCCACCGGTCGCCGCGCTGGTACGACGACCCCGAGGCGTTCGACCCGAACCGGTGGGCCCCCGAGCGCCGGAGCGGGCGCCCGCGGTTCGCCTTCTTCCCGTTCGGCGGCGGCCCCCGCCACTGCATCGGGAAGGCGTTCTCGCTGCTGGAGGCCAAGCTGATCCTCGCGGAGGTCTGCTCGCGGTACGACCTAGAGTACGAGGGGCCGGAGCTCTCGCTGCGCGGCTCGCTGACGATGCACCCCGACCACCCGGTGCCGATGCGCGTCCGCGAGCGGTAGGGATAACCGACGACGCGACCGCGTCGTACTGCCGGCGCTGCGGCGAGCCCCTCTCGCGGGGCGTCATCGCGAGCGAACAGCGCGCCTGCTGTCTCAACGCGACCCCCATCGCCGGCGTCTGCCCGACGCACGGCCCCGTCGGGCCGCACCACGCGGTCGACGAGCCGGGCGAGCGCGACGGTGCGGCTACTGAAGACGGCGACTAGGAGTGAGCGCCGTAGGCGACGTGCTATGTATAAATTGATAGCGGTGGCGCGCGCCTCCGAGCGGCCGGTAGGCCGCGAGGAGCGCGTGCGAGGGACGCGGTGAGCGCTCGAAGAGCGCGAACCGCGAGGCTGGGGAGGCGTGAGGCGCGGTTGCTGTGCGGTCGGGTGGGACTCAAAGGGGCAGCCACGAGGCGGGCGCAGGCGACACAAGCACCGCAACGAGGGAGCGAACGAAGTGAGCGACCGAGTGAGGAGCGCAGCGAGCGTGCGCCCGCCTCGTGGCTGGGGCTTTGGAGTTGTTCACCGCCGATCCGTTCGGAGCTATTTACAACTCGATCGTCGCGGCGACCTCGCGGAACTCGGGGTCGTACACCTCCATCGCGTGAACGCGCCACCGGATCGGCTCGAACTCCCGGTTCACGAGGTCGGCCACGACGCCCGGGTCGGGGTTCCCGCCGCGCGCCAGGGTGACGTGCGGGACGAAGTCGTCGCCCTCGATCCCCTCGATCGCATCGTAAGCCGCACAGAGCCGGTGATGGAGCCGGACGAGGGCGTCGCTCTCGACGGCGAGGTACACCACCGGCCGCGACCCGGACGCGGGCGCGTCGAAGACGTCGACCTCGGTCGCGGCGGCGTCGAACGGGCCGGTCCCCGACAGCAGGGGGCGGAGGTCCTCGCGGAGGGCCGCGAGCGCGTCGGGCTTGGGCGGGCTCGGCGCGCCGCCGTCGCGCCCGGAACTCGACCCGTTGCCGTCGACGCGGTCCGGGACGGCCTCGACCCCGAGACGCTTGCAGACGAGGGTGTGCCGGTCGCGCACGCGGTCGAACCCCGAGAGTTTCGGGTGGAGATCGGCCGCGAAATCGCCTATCGCAGGCGGGAGCGGGACGTTCAGGCTGAACACGCCTCAGATCCGGTCGGTGAGCCGTAAGGCGATTAACACGACGATGACGACGACGATCAGGGTCGGGAGCGCGTCGATCAGCGCGAACGTCAGGTCCAGTACCGCTCCGATGACCTCCAGGAGAAGCCACACGATAGCGAGCCCCAGGATCACCTTCAGGAGGTCGTCGACGTCGACGTCGGCGCGGTCCGCGTCGGTTCGGTCCATACGTGGGCGACGGCGGCGGGCGTCAAAGTCTCACCGGCCCGCGGCGTCCGTTGCGCGATCAGGTGCTTCAAAACCCCGCCGCGCCGAACGGGGCCCATGAGCCTGATCGCGTTCGACTTCGACGGCACGCTGTCCGACTCCGAGATGACGGTCCTGCTCGCCGAGCGCGCGGGGGTCGCCGACGCGGTGGCCGAGATCACGGAGCGGGCGATGAACGACGAGCTCAGCTACGCCGAGAGCCTCTATCAGCGGGCGGAGCTGCTCGGGGGACTCGGCGAGGACGACGTCGACGCCGCGTTCGACGCGGTGACGCTCCGGCCGGGGGCCGGAGAGCTGATCGAGCGCCTCCGGGCCGAGGGCCACTACGTCGCCGTGCTCACGGGCGGGTTCGAGCGCGGCGTCGAGCGCGCGCTGGCGAAGGCGGGGGCGGAGGCCGACACGATCGTCGCCAACCGCCTCCCGACGGCCGGCGGGAAGCTCACCGGGGAGGCCGAGGGACCGCTCATCGAGGGGACGAAAGACGACGCGCTGGCGGAGCTCGCGGGTGACCTCGGCGTCCCGATGAGCGAGACGGTCGCGGTCGGCGACGGCGCGAACGACCTCCCGATGCTGGAGGTCGCCGGGCTCGCGGTCGGGTTCGTGCCGAAGGACGCGGTGCGTCCCGCCTGCGACGCCGTCGTCGCCTCGATGTTCCGGCTCGGGAAGGTGCTGGAGGGACACGGCGTGCTGTCGGTCGAGTCGTCGCCTCGATGACCGCCGAGCGGGAGCTCGACGATCGTCGGACGCGGTCACACTGTTTGGACGGGGCCTTAATAAGAGGGAAAGCGAACATGGAGCCATGATCGCCGTCGCCGGGGTGAGTAGATGCTTCCGACGCTGACGTACCTCCAGTTCCACCTCGTCTTCAGCCTCCCCGTGGTCGCGGCGCTGTGGTACCTCGCGCCGCGGTACGACGTCGTTCGCCGGCGGCGCGCGACGGCCGGGATCGCGATCCTCGTCGCCATCGCGTACCTCTACACGACGCCGTGGATCAGCTACATGATCCGGCGGGGGGCGTGGTCGTACGCCGACGGGGCGGTGCTCGTCCGGGCGCTGTCGATCCCGCTCGGCGAGTACCTCTTCTTCACCATCCAGACCGTCGTCACCGCGTTCGCGCTCCACCTGATCGGGTTCGACCCGACGTTCCGCGAGGGCGACTTCGACCGTGGTCCCCGGATCGCCGGCGTCGTCGCCGGGGTCGCGATGATCGCCGGCGGGCTCTGGCTCGTGACGCTCGACCCCTCGTACCTCTACCTCGGCGGGCTGATCGCGTGGGTCGGCCCCGTCTTCGCGCTCCAGTGGGCGGTCGGCGGCGGCTACCTGGTCCGGACGCCGCGGATGTGGCTCGCGGCGACGCTGATCCCCGCGGCGTACTTCTGGGTCGCCGACCGGATCGCGATCGCGATGGGGACGTGGCGGCTCTCGACCGAGTTCACGACCGGGATCGCCGTCCTCGGGCTCCCGATCGAGGAGATGCTCTTCTTCGCCTCGGCCGGCGTGATGACCGTGAACGGGCTCGTGCTGTTCGAGTGGGTCCTCGACTGGAACGACCGCCGGGGGCGGCCGACCGAGACCGCGGCCGACGCGCTCGAACCGGACCCGGAGCCGGCCGAACCGGTCGATGACTGAGACCGCGACGCGCTCGGCGACCCGGCGTCGAGCGACGGCGGACGAGGGCGACGACCCCGCCCGGTCGGCGGTCGACCGGTGGTTCGCGTTCTATCCCGCGCTGGCGCTCGCGGGGCTGCTGCCGCTCGCCGCCGTCACCCCCCTGTTTCCGGTGGAGGTGGGCGTCGCGACGTTCGCGCTGGGGACGCTGGTCGTCGGG
Organism: Halorubrum rutilum; assembly: GCF_024494565.1. The sequence continues at coordinate 34,429 of NZ_JANHDN010000012.1, read as the reverse complement.
ATGGCCCACGGCGCGGTCGACCACCTCGTCCCCCTGCGGGCGGCGACGGACGTCTCGCTCCGGCGGTCGGTCGCGGTCGTCTCCGTCGCCTACGCGATCCTCGGGGGGGCGGTCGTCGCGGCGTTCTTCCTCGCGCCGGTCGCGGCGTTCGTCGGGTTCATCGCCCTCACGTGGCTCCACTGGGGGCAGGGCGACGTCGCGGCACTCACCGTCGCCGACGTCGATCACCTCCCGACCGCGGCCGAGCGCTGGCTGAGCCTCGTCGTCCGCGGGGGGCTCCCGATGGGCGTCCCGCTCGTCGCGCATCCGGAGGAGTACCGGCTGGTCGCCGAGTGGATCGTCGGGCTGTTCGTCGTCGACGCGGCCGCGGCGGCCGCCGCGGTCGACCCCGTCTTCGTCCCGGAGACGCGACTGGCCGTCGGCGCGTTCATGACGGCCGCGACGGCGGTGTCGGTCGGGCTGGGCTACCGACGCGTTCGGGCGGGCGCCTCGCGCCGGGACTGGCTCCGCGACGCCGGGGAGGTCGGGGCGCTGTGGGCGTGGTTCCTGCTCGCCGCGCCCGTGTTCGCTATCGGGGTGTACTTCGCGCTCTGGCACGGCCTCCGCCACGTCGGCCGGCTGATCCTCGTCGACGACCGGGCGGCGGCCGCGGTCGGCGACGGCGACCTCCACGGCGCCCTCGCGCGGTTCGGGCGCGACGCCGCCCCCCTCACGCTCGGCGGGTTCCTCGTGGTCGCCGCGGTCGGGCTCTCGGTCCCCGCCGGGGTCGCCGCCCCGGGCGACCTGCTCGCCGTGTCGCTCGTCGCCATCGCGGCCATGACGCTCCCGCACGTGGTCGTCGTCGCGTGGCTCGACCGACGGCAGGGGGTCTGGCGGCCGGGAGGGACCGGGTGAACCACGACCGGGTCCACGCCCGAGAGCCGTCGCACCGCGTCGACCGATGGTCGGTCGGGGTGATCGAGTCGATCGGGGAGCGCGACGGCCACGCGGTCCTCACGGTTCGTCCGGTCGGGTCGGGGGGAGAGGGCGAGGGGGGCGGGGCGACGGGAGGAGACGACTCGCCGATCGAACTCGTCGTGACGGTCGCCGTCAGGGACCTGGTCGTGGAGCGGCTGCCGATCGACGACGACGAGTCGGCGGTCGGACAGCGCGTCTGGTATCGGAAGCGGGGCGGGTGAACCGGATCGGGACGGATAAACCGGGTTACCGGCGGGGGCGTCGTTCTCGGAACCGCGCCGGCGTCACTCCAACTGGTGGTAGTCCAGTTCGTGGCCCTCGTCGAGCGCGGCCTGCACGGCGTCGCTCGGCTCGCCGACCGGCTCCGTCCGAAGTGTCATCCCGCCGACGTCGGCCGCGTCGAAGTAGACGTTCCGGCGCCAGTCCGGGTCGGTGTCGGGGTAGTCGGTGCGGTAGTGGGCGCCCCGGGACTCATCGCGTTCGAGCGCGCCGCGGAGCACCGCCTCGGCGGCGACGAGGGAGAACCCGACGTCGACGGCGAGTTCGAACGACTCGCTCGTGACCGGGCCGACGCGCATGTCGGCGGCGCGATCGCGGACGGCGTCGAGGCGGTCGAGGCCCTCGCGGAGCGACGCCTCGTCGCGGAGGATCCCGGCGTGGTCCCACATCAGCTCCCGGAGGTCGGCGAGCACCGCCGCGGCCTCGTGCTCGCCGTCGTGACCCGCCAACGCGTGCAGGTCGCGGAGGTGGGGCTCTACGAGGCCCTCTCGGAGGTCGTCGGGTACCTCGCCCGGGCCGCCGACGCGGTCGGCGATCCGCTCGCCGGCGACGACCCCGTACGCGACGGTCTCGGCCAGCGAGTTCCCGCCGAGGCGGTTCGCGCCGTGGACGCCGGCCATCGTCTCGCCGATGGCGAACAGGCCGTCAACGTCGGTCTCGCCGTGATCGTCGACGGCGACGCCGCCCATCCCGTAGTGGGAGGTCGGCGCCACCTCGACGGCCTCCTCGGCCATGTCGACGCCGAGGTCGGCGAACCGCTCGTACATCCGGGGGAGCCGCTCGCGGATGAAGTCGGCGTCGCGGTGGGAGATGTCGAGGTAGACGCCGCCGTTCTCGGTGCCGCGACCCTCGGCGACCTCCCGCGCTATCGCCCTGGCGACGACGTCGCGGGCGTCAAGCTCCATCTGATCGGGGGAGTAGCGCTCCATGAATCGCTCGCCGTCGGCGTTGAACAGACGGCCGCCCTCGCCCCGGACCGCCTCGGTGACGAGGCGGCCGCTCCACGGCGCCCACTCGGGGTCGCTCTCGTCGACGGCCATCCCGGTCGGGTGGAACTGCATGAACTCCATGTCCAGCAGCGAGGCGCCGGCGTCGTACGCCAGCGCCGCCCCGTCGCCGTTGTTCTCGTCGTCTCTGGAGGTGTGGCGGTCGTAGATCGCCGCGTGGCCGCCGGCGGCGAGGACGACGGTGCCCGCGTTGAACAGGACGAACTCGCCGTCGTCCATGTCGAAGCCGACGGCGCCGTGGACCGCGTCGCCGTCGGAGACGAGCTTCGTGATCATCACGTTCTCGCGGTACGGGACCGACAGCTCCTGCGCCCGGTCGACGAGGGTGTTCAGCAGCGACTCGCCGGTGTGGTCGCCGGCGAAGGCCGTCCGGCGGAACGACTGCGCGCCGAAGAAGCGCTGGTCGATCTCGCCGTCGTCGGTACGGGAGTACGCCATTCCCCACTCGTCGAGCTCGCGGAGGCGCTCCGGCATCTGCTCGGTCACGGTCTCGACCTTCGCCGGGTCGTTGACGAAGTGGCCCTCGTTAAGGGTGTCGGCGGCGTGGATCGCCGGCGAGTCCTTGGGGTCGTGGGTGCCCAGCGCCCCGTTGATGCCGCCGCGCGCCCACGTGGTGTGCGCGTCCCCGTGGCCGCGCTTCCCGAGGACGAGCACGTCGTCGATCCCGCGTTCGGCCAGTTCGATGGCGGTGCGCGCCCCCGCGGCGCCGGCGCCGACGACGAGGACGGAGACGTCCTCGCGCGCGTACTCGGGAGACTGATCGTCGACGGGGTTCCGTTCGGCCATACCCGATCGGAGGGACCGCAGACGGGTAAGCCTCACGCGCGCGTGCGTGCGCGACCGGGCAGAGCGCCGGGGGACGCGACGAACGGACCGCTACCGTTCCCAGCCGGGAGTGCCCGGGGCGCCGGCGTCGTCCTCCAGTTCGCTGACGAGCCGGTCGCGGGACTCGGGGTCGAGGTCGACGGCGGCGCCATCGCTCCCGGCCCGGGCCGTCCACTCGCGGACCGCGCGGCCCGCCCACGAGTCGGCGTCGCGGACGTGAGCCCGGGCCTCGGCCATCCGGTCGCGGTCGACCGACAGCGACCCGGGTCGCGAGCCGACGGCGGCCCCGACGAACCGGGCGCGGTCGTCGGCGGTGAGCGAGTCGGTCCGGATCCGGTCGACCACGCCGTCGAGGTCGTCCGGATCGGGGTAGGCGAAGACCGTGGTTCCGAGCGCCTGCGGGCCGAACGCCGGCGGGGGGAGGTCGCTCGGGGGCTCGGCGTCGAGGAGGCGGTCGCCGCCGCCCGCGGCCTCGACGCGCTCGCACTCGGTCTCGGCGTCGAGTTCGAGGTTGTGTCCGGGGTACGTCGCGCAGGTCCGGGGATACAGGTCCTCGTCGTGGATCCGGCACTGGAGCGTCGTCGGGTCGAGGAAGACGCAGGCGTCGAGCCAGCGGGGCTTGTCGGTCCCGATCGGCGCGACCGGCTTCGGGGGTTTCCGGAGCCCGACCACGAAGACGGGGCGGTCGCCGGCGGCGGCCACCTCGACGCCGTCGATCGAGACGGTCGGGTCGCGCTCGGCGGGCTCGAACAGCCGCGGGACGAGGGCGTCGCCGAGCCCGTCGTCGAGGAAGGCGGCGACCTCGTCGCGGGTGAGCGGGGCCAGCCCGTATACGTCGTCGAGCGGGGGGCGGTCGCCGGCGCGGTCGGAGCCGGCGGCGTCCGGCGCGAACGCGCGCCAGTCGACGCAGCAGCCGGCACAGCCCTCACAGCGGAGCTCCATCTGGTATCAGCCGTGCGAACGGTTCGCACGCTTAAAAGGGATCGGCGGGTGAGCGTAGATACTTACAAACAGACGGCGGCCGGCGCGCGCCTCCGAGTGCCCGCCGGGCACGAGGAGCGCGTGCGAGGGAGTCCGCGGCCGGCTTTGGCGGCCGCGGCAGCGAGGCGCGAAGCGCCTCTGGAAGCCGGCGCCCAGCGCCGGCGACGAGGCTGGGGAGGGGTGAGGCCGCGGTTGCTGTGTGGGGTGGGACTCAAAGGGGCAGCCGAGAGGCGGGCGTAGGCGAGGTAAGGACCGGAAGGAGCGAGTGGAACGAGCGACTGAGGACCGCAGCGAGCGTACGCCCGCCTCTCGGCTGGGGCTTTGGAGGCGTTGACCGCCGATCTGCAGTTAATCGATTACATACGAGCGGCTGGGGCTTTGGCGGTGGTCGCCGCGGAGCCGATGTCAACAACGTATAGCCGAGCGACCGGGGCTTTAGACGTGTTCGCCGCGGCGGAAACGGGACGGTTCGAACCAGCCGCCACGGCACGCCGATGGATAACGAATAACCGTACGAGTCAGGGTGCGACGCCGACCGTCAACAGCGTCCCCCACGTGCGGTAGCGGTCGACCATCGCCTCGCGGGAGTCCCAGTCGTCGGTCGGGAACGCCGAGGCGTCCGGGATCTCGATCTCGCGGTCGGGGACGTTGTCCTGTTCGGCGACGTACAGCCCGGCGTCGCGGAACGCCTCGCGGTACTCCGCGCGACTCCACAGCGTCATCTCGATCGCGATGTTCTCCTGCCACGCGTGGGTCGATTCGCTCTCCGCGAAGTAGTTCACCGCGCAGAAGAAGGTGCCGCCGGGCTTCAGGACGCGGCGGATCTCCCGGAGGGTGTTCCCCGGGTCGCTCGCGTAGTAGAACGCCTCCATCGAGAAGACGTGGTCGAGCGAGTCGTCGGCGAAGGGGAGCGCGTCGAAGTCGCCGACGAGGAAGCCGACCGCGCCGTCGTCGGTGTAGCTCCGGGCGTTGCGGACCATTTCGGGCGCGCCGTCGAGCCCGTACCCGCGACCGATCCCGCGCTCGCGGAGCGCGCGGAGCGCGTAGCCGGAGCCGGTGCCCAGGTCGAGGACGGCGTCGCCCGTCTCGACCGGCATCCGCGCGAGCACGTGTTTCGCGGTGTGCCAGTGTCTGTCCTCCATCCCGCGGTCCTTTCCCGACGCCGCCCACTCGTCGAACTCCTCGCGAACGCTCATGGCGGCACGACGGGGGGACGGGTGAAAACCGGTTCGGAGGGGTTCGGACACGGGGGACCCGTGACGCGCGTCGAGAGGGGGCGGCCGAAAAGCGTCGCCGTTTTATCGGCCGCTGTCCCTCACGGGAGTATGAAACGCCCGCGGAGCCTCCGTCGACCGAAGTTCCGGATCGCGGACTCCGCGCAGCAGGCGGTCGGGGGGTTCCTCCTCGCGGGGCCGTTCGTCGTCACCGAGGAGGTGTGGGTGCTCGCCGCCGGCATGCACTGGGTTCAGGGGGCCCTGACCGCGGGGATCGTCGCGCTGATCGGGTACGCCGCGCTCTACCGGGCCGACACCGACCGCGACCCCGACGTCGAGCAGGAGATCGCGGGGATCCCGGCTCGGTTCCTGTCGCTGATGGTCGTCGCGTTCGGCTCCGTGGCCGTCCTCGCGGTGCTGTTCGACGCCCCGGACACTTTCCTTATCGAGCAGGGCGTGACGGGAGCGGAGCTCTGGGCGACGACGGCCAAGGCGGTCTCGGTCGGCGCGGTGTTCAGCGTCGTCGGCGCCGCGACCGCGGACAGCGTGTTCTGAGCGCGGACGGCGACGGCGCCGCCCGAACTCACACGACGACCGAGACGACGGCGAAGAGGATCAACACGCCGGCGATGTCGCAGACGTTGGTGACGACGGGGATGGTCGTGTCGTCGGGGTTGAGCCCGATCCGGTAGGAGGCCTCTACGGCGGCGACGCTGGCGACGACGACGAGGACGGCGAGGAGCATGCCGGAGACGATCGAGACGAGCAGCACCCGTCCGAGCCCGAGCGTGCCGCCGAGCGCGACGCCGATGGCCCAGGCGGCGACGCCGACGACGCCGAAGACGGTGCCCGCCAGCGCGAGCACGGCGCCGGCGTTCGCCCTGAGCGCGGGGTTCGACGGATCGAGCTCGTACGTCCCGAGGTAGAGCTGCGTGGTGAGCCGCGAGCAGGTGATCGACGCGAGGTTGCCGGCCGTGCCGATCTGGACCGGAACCAACACGAGCAGCGCCGGATTGTCGACGAGCACCGCCTCGTACGTCTCCAGGACAGTCCCCGAGACGAGCTGGAGCACGGACAGCGCGGCGAGGAGGGGGATCATCGTCCGGACGATCCGCCGGATCGACCACTCGTCGGCCATCGTCGCCCCCGTGCCGGATGCCGAGCGACCGTCCGGATCAGAGGCGGGACCGTCTCCCGCGTTATCGGAGCCGGTCACAGCACGGCCCCCACGACGTAGATCCCGACGAGGAGGAAGAAGACCCCGAACACGTCGCCGAGCGTCGTCACGACGGGGCCGATCACGTTGTCCGGGTCGAGTCCCCGGCGGTAGCCGACGAAGATGACGGCGATCAGCACCGAGATCATGAGCGTCGCGGAGAGGAACCCGGCGACGACCATGATCCCGACCAGCTGGAGGAGGTTCCCGTCCGTCCCGAGGAGCGTCAGCCAGAGGTAGGTGACCACGGCGATGAAGACGGAGACGCTCATCCCGTTGATGAAGGAGGCGAGGATCGCGTTCCTGAGCCGCCGGTCGAGCCGGAACCGGGGCTCGATGAGCCCCTGGTGGAGCCCGGTCGAGAGCCGGGCGCCGAGCGAGCCGTAGACGCCGCCGCGGGTCGCGAGGAACGCCGGGAGCAGGAGGAGGAGGCCGGGGACCTCCGAGATGCCGGCGCGCATCGTCTCGGAGCCGAGGATCGTGCCGGCGAACAGGCCGGCGACGAGGCTGACGAGGATCACCGGCAGCGCCTGTCGGTAGACGTCGCGCGCGGTGTCGTGACCGGCCATCGTGCACCTCGACGCGAGGGAGCGTCAAAAACCGGTCGGCCGACGTGGCCCGCATCGTTAAGTCGGTCGGGGGGTTTCCGATCCCATGGACTACTCGCTCGCCATCGAGAACGGGCCGGAAACGATCCCGGGGGGGACGGGACTGCTGCTCGTTCACCCGAGCATCGGCGAGACGGACCGCATCGACACGGACTTCCTGAAGACCGACACCGACGCGTTCCTCGTCGTCTCCACGCGGACGACCGCGCGCGAGGTCGAACAGAAGCTTGAGTACTACGACGTCGACGAGACGAAGGCGACGATCCTCGACACGCTCTCCGTCGAGCGCGGGTACTCGCGGCGCTCCAGCGACGACGTGTACTACGTCTCGGCGCCCGACGACCTCGACGGCGTCGTCGACCGAGTCGAGCGGTTCCTCACCGAGAACGAGGGGAAGCGACGGGTGTCCGTCGACTCGCTCACCGAGATGGCGTACTACGCCGACGACGACGCGGTGTACGAGGCGGCCGCGGACATCCTCGCGCTCCTCGACGAGCACGACGCGGTCGGTATCTTCCACCTCTCCGAGGAGGTCCACGAGGTCGCCACGCTCGACCGGTTCCGAGAGCTGTTCGAGGGCGTCATCGAGCTCGACGGCGAGGGGAACGTCAGCTTCGAAATATAAGAGCGGAAGCAGATCAGGCGTCGTCGTCGGCCATCGATTCGAACGTCTTCTCCGCCCACTTCACCGCGTAGGGAGCGCCGCGGTCGCGGTAGGCCGCCGTGTCGAGCGGGGCGAACGGCGCGGGGAGGTCGAGGCCGTGGCGGACGGCCGAGCAGGCGTACTCGGTCGCGCTCGCGAAGTCGGTCTCGCCGCGGGCGACCTCTCCGGCGAGGTCGCCGAGGCGGCCCTCCAGGCGGTCGCCGGCGTCGAGCCACGCGTCGAACAGCCGCGGGTGGCGGTCCTCCCACGACGGGAAGACGTCGCGGGTGTACAGCCCCATCCACGCGTCGAACAGCGCGGCGGCGACCTGGAAGACGTCGCTCGGGCCGTGCCCCGTGGTCGAGCCGCCGGTGTCGGGGTCGGGTCGGCGGATCGCGGCGTCGAGGTCGCGGTAGCGCTCGCCGAAGAACGGGAGGAAGCTTTCGGGGAGGCGGTCCCGAGGGGCGGACCCCTCGGGTGCGTCGTTCCATGGCACGTCGTCCGGGAGCGATCCGGGGGACGGCGAGACGCCGATCTGGACCAGCCGGTCGGCGATCAGGAACGCGAGGAAGTCGTCCGGCGTCCCCTCCGCTCGCTTCTTGACGAGCACGGTCTGCGGCTCGGTCTGGGTCGTCCGGACGACGGTCCCGTCGCCGGGGAGGCCGACGGTGAAGGTCGGGCCGGCGTACCGCCGGAGCAGTTCGGGGACCTCCTCGGGGAGCCACTCCGCCGGGTAGGAGGCGGGCGAGAGTCCGTCGACAAACAGTCCGAGGTCCTCGGCGGACGCCGGCGGGAGGGTTTCGAAGTCGGCGTCGACGTCGAGGACGGGCGATCCCGGCGCGTGGTCCTCGCGGACCGCGTCGAGGTCGTCGTCGAGCGGCCGGGACGAGAACATCAGCCGAGCACGTACGAGAGGATGATGAGTACGGACAGGGCCGCCGAGACGCCGATCGTTCCGAGCACGATCGTTGTGGATTTGCTCATGTCGGTGCCTGAGGCCGCCGGTCGGTTAAAACCATATTACTTCGGACGAGCGGGGCGTGGTTCGGGTGGCGAACGGAGGGATTCGGATGAGGAACGACGCGATTCGGGCGGGGAACGACGCGATTCGGGCGGGGAACGACGCGATTCGGGTGAATCAGAGTGCAGGTCGGCGGGAGGGGGCGAAATCCCGACGGACCGCGGGCGCCGAGCGCCAGCGGGTTTATACGGGTCCGTCCGGTAACCGTGGTATGCGGATCCGTGACGCACTCGAGTCCGACGCCGAGTCGCTGGCGACGCTGATCGGTCGGCCCGAGGACGTCGTGAGGAACATGATCCACGACCGGTCGGTTCGAGTCGCAGTGGAGGGCGGAGACGGTGAGGGCAGTGGGGGTAGCGGCGACGGCGAGGAGACGGTGCTCGGATTCGTCGCGTTCGACGTTCGCGACGGGACCGTTCACGTGACCGACTTCGACGGGAGCGGTTCGACGATCGAACGGCTCTTCCGGGAGCCGCGGCGGTTCGCGCGTCGAGAGGAGATGTGCGTCGAGGTGGTCGTTCCGAACGACGAGGAGACGAGCGAGGTCATCGAGGCCTCGGGGTTCGCCGTGGCGGGGAGAGGGCCGCGATTCGAGGGGCGGCGGACGACCCGGTATCGGATCGAGTACGAGGAGTTAGACGGGCGGACGGACGGGTGAAACGACTGCGGATCGGAGACGGGCGAATCCGGCCGGGGGTGAGTCGTCCCACTCAGGCGAATCGTCCCGGCCAAGCGAGTCGTCCCGCCTAGGCGAGTCGTCAGTCGAACCGCTGTTGGACGATTTCGAGGCCCTCCTCTCGGTCCTCCCAGTCGACGAACACCGCGACCGACGTCGCGCTCGTGATGAGGTCGATGATGTTGATCCCGGCGTCGGACAGCGGGGCGATGATGTCCTGGATGACGCCCGGCTGGTTCGGGAGTTCGCCGCCGGTCACCCGGATGACGGCGATGGGGTCGGCGACCGTCACCGACGAGAGCGCCTCGTCGTCGACGACGGCCTCGTGGAGGAGGGCCTCGGCGGTCTCCGCGACGTCGACGTCGACGTAGAACGTGACCGAATCCATGCCGGAGGCGACCGCGTCGATGTTGATCTCCTCCTCGCGGAGGGCGTTCGCGAGCTGCGAGAGGATGCCGGACCGGTTCCGGATCGCGCGGCCGGCGATGGTGAGACACGCGAGCGGCTCCTCGCGCATGTCGATCAGGCTCTCGAACTGGCCCTCGATCCGGGTTCCGCCCCTGAGGAGGTCGCCGTGTTGGTAGTGGACGACGCGGACGGAGAGGTCCTCGTCCTTGTACGAGAGCGCCGACGGCGCGACGACCTCGGCGCCGCGGAACGAGAGGTTCCGGAGCTCGTCGACGGTGATCCGACCGACGTTCCGGGCCCCCTCGACGACGCGGGGGTCGCCGGTCATGACGCCCTCGACGTCGGTGACGATCACGACCTCGTCGGCGTCCATGTAGTTGCCGAGCATCACCGCGGTCGTGTCGGACCCGCCGCGGCCGAGCGTCGTGACGTTGCCGTCGTGGTCCTCCGCGAGGAAGCCGGTGATGATCGGGACGACGCCGTCGAGCCGCTCCGCGATGGCGTGCGCCCGCTCCTTCGTCTCCTCGACGTCGACCTCGCCGAGCTCGTTCGTGATCACCGGCCAGTCGGGGTGGCCCGGTTCGAGGAAGACGGCCTCGATGCCGCGCACCGAGAGGGCCGCCTTGAGCATCCTGACGCTGGTTCGCTCGCCCATCGAGACGATCTCGGCGCGGTCGGCGTCGTCGGTCTCGAAGGTGATGTCGTCGAGGAGCTCGTCGGTGGTCGATCCCATCGCGCTCGCGACGACCGCGATCTCGTGGCCCGCCTCGACCGCGTTCGCGACCGAGTCCGCCGCGCGCTCGATGCGGTCGCCGCTCCCGAGGCTCGTCCCGCCGAACTTGGCGACTACGCGCATACGGACACCTCACCGGGGACGTTCGGGTCGCGGTCGTCGGGTCGGGCCGGTGAAGAGGCGGATCGAGATCGCGAAGTGAAAGCGTGATCGGTAGACATGAGCGCCCGTAACGGAGGAAGCCGCATAACTGTGTCCACTTCGACAATGGTCGCCCGAACGTACTGTTCGGCCGAGGAGACGATTCAGTATGGTGGTAGTTCGGCCTGGCGGACGGTTCGACCCGGCAGACGGTTTTGCCGGACGGACGATTCAGACGGATAGGCGATCGAATCTTCGAACAGTCGATTCGATCGGTGCGTCGCACGGGGAGAGAGATACCGCCGACGCTACTCGTCTTGAATGCCCCACGCGTCGGGCATTTCGATGACGTATCGGCCGTCCTCCTGCAGCGAGATGATGTACTCCTGGCGGTCGTACAGCTCCATCAGGTTGAGCTCGTACTTTCCGGGGCTCACGATCCGGATGCTCTCGAACTGCTCGTTGAGTTCGTCTCGGAGTTCGTCGATATCGGGACGGGGGCCTTCGGGGTCGGGGGATCCGGTGGAGTCCGCGCCGGACCCGGAGTCGACGGGCTGGCTCGCCTGATCGAGTTCGTCGGACGAGACGACGTCGGATCGGGCGCTCGCCTGCGCGACGTCCTCTCCGCTGCGTTCGCGAACGCGTTCGGTTCCCGTCGACTCCTCGTCGACGGCGGAGGTCGGGTCGGGATTACCAGAGGGGGTCGAATCGGAGGTCGGGTCGGTCGAGTCGGCGTTGTCGTCGGGAGAGGTGTCGGCGTTCCCGGCGGGGTCGACGTCGGTGGGATCGGGTGAGGGAGAGGGTGGCCGTTCCGTCTCGTCGGGCGTCGGCCGCTCATCGGGTGCCGGTCGGTCGTCGGATACCGCTCGGTCGTCGGATACCGCTCGGTCGTTCGAGGTCGACTGCCCGTCCGGGGGTGACTGCTCGTTCGGGGCCGACTGCTCGTCCGTCGTCGCGCCCGCGGGCTTGAATTGGAACTTGTTCCCACCGCAGTCCGGACAGCCCGAGAGCATCTCCTTCGACCCGTCGGGGAACGTCCGGCCGCAGGTGGTACACTGGTGGGGCATTTACTTGCGGGAGACGAGCGTGCTGATGAGGTTCTCGTCTTTGTGCAGCGTCTCGATCCGGTTGGCCGGACCGATGACGGTGAGTTTCTGTGCGGAGTTCCGGCCCATCAGCTTGTCGAGGAAGCTCTGGTCGCTCGTCTCGGCCTTCGGGTACGTCTCGATCTCGATCCCGGTGAAGTCGTCCGGGCTGATCTCGGTCATCGTCACCTCGATCAGCTTCGACTCCTCGTCCGGAGAGAGGCCCTCCTCCAAGATCACGATGTTGCCGTCGCGGACACCGTCGAGGATGAGACGGATCTTCTCCATCCCGGTGAGCCCCTCCATCCGGGCGCCGCTTATCATGTCGATCCGGACGCCGTCATCCTCGGGGCCGTCGGAGGAGGCGTCGCCGTCGACGTTGGGAGTCGGTCCGGGCATCAGCCGAAGTACTCCGCGATCTTCGTGTACACTTCGTCCATGTTGTCGCCTTCGAGCGCCGAGAGGGGGATCGTCTCGTGTTGCGGGAAGGCGTTGGCGATCTGCTGGACGTCCGCTCCGGGGAGGTCCGTCTTGTTCGCGAGGATCAGCGCCGGGAGGTCCTGCGACTCGATGATCCCGATGAGCATCGTGTTCACCTGGGTGAACGGGTCGGTGGTGGAGTCGAGGACGTAGATGACGCCGTCGACGTCCTCGCGGAGCCAGTGCATCGCCTCCGCGACGCCCTCGGTCGCCTCGCGGGAGCGACGCACCGCGTCGTCCTTCTCCATGTCGTGGTCGAGGAACTCCTTGTAGTCGACCTTCGTCGTCACCCCGGGCGTGTCGACGATGTCGATCGTGACCTTCCGGCCGTTCCGCTCGATCTCGACGTTCTCCTTGCGGCGAGCCCGTCGAGTCTCGTGCGGGATGTGGCTCTCGGGGCCGACGGCGTCACCCGTCCAGTCGCGTGCGATCCGATTTGCGAGGGTCGTCTTTCCGGCGTTCGGCGGTCCGTAGATCCCGATCCGCTTGGGTTCGTCGGCCGCGAACAGCCCGTCCGTGACCCGTGATATGCTGTCTTTGAGATTCGTGAGCAGTCCCATCCTGACCTCCAGTCCTGGTTTCGCCCGAACGAGCCGCGTCGCGCGTCACCGCCCGATCCGGCCGCGCCCGGCGTTCGTTCGGGGAATTAAGCTTGAATCCACGCCCCTCTCACTTAAGAACTGCGTCAGACGTTCCGATCGGCCGATATTGGGCGCGTGTGGATTCGAGCCGCAGGATACTCGTTTCGTTTCGGATGCTGGAGAAGAAGGCGTCGAGCTAGATAAGAAGGTGTCGAGTTGGAGAGAACCGGGTCGGGCCGGAGGGAATGAATCGAATCCGGGCCCCGGAACGACGGTCCGTCTGTGTCGGAAAGATTCTGTTCCACCGTGAGTCCTTCTCCCCCTTCCACCGTGGGTCCTCCTCCCCCACCCCTTCGTTTCGACTGGAGACGGTCGGTGGTGTGGGTCGGTAGGTGTTGCGGCGGTGGCGGTCGGAACCGACGCGCGTTAAATTCACTTTCCGAGTAATACATACAAACCAGATACAACAACAAAAAAGAAGGGTGGTTTGTCGAGGGTACTGTTGTACTATTTACTATATAAATTCTTCCATAACTAATAGCACCCCCAGCCACCCCCACCCACCCAATCTCCGTTCCACACGAAACAAAGGGGTGTGGGGGTATCGACAAACTCGTCTCGATCGAACAGCCCGGAAACCACCGGGCCGGGATTCGTTCGATCCCGTTCGGTTCCACTCAGTCCCGCTCGACTCGTCGGAGAGCTTCATGGATTATTCGAAACCGTACGAGCGATCTCCTCCCGATACGACCGTCTCCGCCCCCTCCACTTCCCGTGCACAGGGTGTTCGTTCGGACGACGTCTTCGATCATCGTGTACCGTTGTATCCGATCCCGCGTATCGAGACCCGCTCACGGAAGCTGATACCGTTCGTGCCGCCCCCCGTTCTCACCTCCTAGAGCTCGATCCGGTCGCGGTTCTCGGGACGTCCTCGGTCCCTCGCACACGGTTCACCTCGTCGAGCCGACGGCGGTCTCGTCGGGTCGGGGGCGAGTCGCACCGTTCCACGCGGCGGGTCTCGTCCAACGCTGTCACGACTGGACGGTCGTTTCGAGTCCGGAGAGCAACACTTTAGTACCACCTCTTCATCTGGTTCGACTGCATCAACTGGACATCCGGAAGCACGTAATGCGTCGGATGTCAACGTTTCAGGCCGGAACGCGACACGCCTCGCTTCCGCGTGGCGTATTTCCACCTGAAACAGGGGGGTACATATGGACGAAGGAGAGCATACACCGCAGGCGGGAAGATCGGAGGACAGCGACGGGGAAACCGGTGAACCGGCCACGGCAGATGACGACCTCGACGATCCGGCTTCGAGTTCGACGGACGGGGTAACCGAAGGATCGGCCCGACCCTCCGACAGTCCGGACGATCACGGTCCCGACACCGACTCCGGCGTCGATACAGGCCCCAGTACTGACCCCGGCGTCGATACAGACCCTGACACCGACGGGGACGCCGATCCCGGCATCGTCACTGACGTCGACGTCGACACCGATATCGGGGTTACGGCCGAGGGCGAGGTCGACGTCGGAAGCGCCGGTCGCGACCGCTCCTCCCCCGATGTCGACTTCGACGGGGTCGTTCTCGACGACGGCGACGACAACCAAGGCCTGTTCGACGACCTCCTGTCCGGCGAGCCGATCTTCGAGAACAAGGAGGTGCTCCGCCCCTCGTACACCCCGCACGAGCTCCCGCACCGGAACGATCAGATCAACCGGATGGCGACGATCCTCGTCTCCGCGCTCCGCGGGGAGACCCCGTCGAACATCCTCATCTACGGGAAGACGGGCACCGGGAAGACGGCGTCGGCGAAGTTCGTCTCTCAGGAGCTCGAATCGACCTCACAGAAGTACGACGTCCCCTGCGAGGTCGAGTACATCAACTGCGAGGTGACGGACACGCAGTACCGCGTCCTCGCCCAGCTCGCCAACACCTTCATCGAGAAGAACCAGCAGGTCATCGCGGACCGCCTCGAAGAGTACCGAGAGCTCAGGTCCGAGGCGGCCGACGACCACGGAGCGCTCGCCGGGACCGAGTTCGCGACGCTCGACGAGCTCGACGCGCGGATCGACGAGCTCGAAGCCGACGCGGACGAGATGGAGGAGGTCCCGATGACCGGGTGGCCGACCGACCGGGTGTACTCGACGTTCTTCGAGGCGGTCGACTACCACGAGCGCGTGGTCGTGATCATGCTCGACGAGATCGACAAGCTCGTCGAGAAGAGCGGCGACGACACCCTGTACAACCTCTCGCGGATGAACTCCGAGCTCGACCGGTCGCGGATCTCCATCATGGGGATCTCAAACGATCTGAAGTTCACCGACTTCCTCGACCCCCGCGTCAAGTCCAGCCTCGGGGAGGAAGAGATCGTCTTCCCGCCGTACGACGCGAACCAGCTCCGAGACATCCTCCAGCACCGCGCCGACATCGCGTTCAAAGAGGAGGCGCTCACCGACGACGTGATCCCGCTCTGTGCCGCGTTCGCCGCGCAGGAGCACGGCGACGCCCGCCGCGCGCTGGACCTCCTCCGGACCGCGGGCGAGCTCGCCGAGCGCTCGCAGGCCGAGATCGTCGCCGAGAAACACGTCCGGCAGGCGCAGGACAAGATCGAGCTCGACCGCGTCGTCGAAGTCGTCCGGACGCTCCCGACCCAGAGCAAGATCGTCCTCTTCGCCGTGATCCTCTTGGAGAAGAACGGCGTTCACAACATCAACACCGGCGAGGTGTTCAACATCTACAAGCGCCTCTGCGAGGAGATCGACGCGGACGTCCTCACCCAGCGCCGGGTCACCGACCTCATCAGCGAGCTCGACATGCTCGGGATCGTCAACGCGGTCGTCGTGTCGAAGGGTCGCTACGGCCGCACGAAGGAGATGGGCCTCTCAGTCCCGGTCGAGGAGACCGAAGCGGTGCTCCTGTCGGACTCCCGGCTCGGCGACATCGAAAACGCCCAGCCGTTCGTCCAGGCCCGGTTCGACAACTGACTCGCGTCACTTCGGCCTTCGCCTATCCCGACTGCTCACGTCGAGCCTTGACGGTCCCTATCACACTGATACGCTCGCGACTGAACCTCCGCTCGGAACTCCTAACGCCTCGATAGCTTCCCGCTCGGCGACCGCATCGAACTCGTTCGCACCGCCCCGCTCGGCGTCGGCACCGGATCCCCCGATCCCGGACCCAGTGACCGCGGTCGTCGCGAGCACGTCGCTCGGCTCGGCCTGTCCGCTCGCGACCAGTCGCACGTACCCGAGATAGGGGACCCGAACCCGCGCGACGCCCGTCACCCACTCGGCCCTGACCGGGGGCGAGAGCCCGTTCGCCTGGTCGTACGCGCCGTTGTTGTCGCCGAGCGTGATGAACCCGTCGTGGGGGGCCGGGCAGTGGCGGAGCTCGGCGCATCCCGCCGCGCTGTGGTACTCCTCGTCGGCGCGGTCGTACCAGTTCTCGCCCTCCTCGACGTGAAACATCGCCCGGTGGATGATCGGCGAGGCGGTCCGGCCCGGCGGCCGGTAGATGACCACGGACCCGTACGACCCGAACGTCCGGTAGTCGGCGGCCCGCCCGTCGTCGTACGTCACCACGCCGACGTCGTTGTCCGCGGCGTCGGGCGCGAGCCGCCCGGGCTCCGTCACGAAGACGAGGTCGCCGACCTGCATGTTGGGTTCCATGCTCCCGGACTCGACGGCGACCATCGGCGGCCACACGCCGCTGACCGCGAACAGGATCAGTCCGATAGCCAGCACGACGGCGACGCTGGTGAGCATCTCCCGGACCCACATCAGTGGGCCCTCCTTGTCGTGGCGGAACCGATGGACGAACCCCTTCGTCTCCTCCGGATCAGACCTATCACGCCTGCGTCCGAGTTTATCGCTCGAACCGTCGCCGCCGACCGAAAGCCCGGATTCCTCTCCGCGGTCGGCCGAACGGCCGCTGTCGTCCGTATCGGTTTGGCCCTCCGTGTCGGTCACATCCTCCGTGTCGGTCACGTCCCCCGTGTCAGTCAAATCGCCCGAATCGGTCTCGTCGCGCGCATTAATCCCGTCGCCCGCGTCGGCCAATTCGGTCTCGTCCCGTTCGGTCTCGTCGCATTCGGTCTCGTCGCGTCCGTCGCCGCCCTCATTCCTCTCTCCCTCTGTCTCGTCCCGATCGTCCCCGGTCTCGTCCGACGCTCCGCTTCGCTCGGCCGGATCGCCGTCCGTCTCCGGCCGATCGCCTTCGTCCATTACCTCCGGGTTGTCGGGTTTCGGTGATAAGCTTCCGGGTCACCGCCGCCGTCGGTCGACGCGACGCCCGGGCGCCCCCTCCGGAACCGTTTTGAGTCGCACCCCCCTCTCGACTGTCGTGCCGCTGGAGTCGAACGCCCGGATCGTCGAGGAGCTCGCCAGACGGGGCTACAACGCCGAGCGGGAAGCGGTCACCCTGTTGGCGGGCGCGCCCGACTCCGCGACGGCCCTTGACTCGGCCGTCGACCGCGCTCCCGACGACGCCCTCCGCATCACCGCCGACCACGTTCGTGCGGCGATCGGTTCGGCAGACGCCGTCGGTCCCGAGAGCACGACCGATTCCGATTCCGAAACTACGACCGCCCCCGATCCCGATCCGGACCCCGACGGCGACTCCGGGACTCAGACGGACGCATCCCTCGATACGACCGCCAACGCCGACCGATCTCCAGTCGAAACGGAGGGGTCTGTGGGAACCGTTCGCGCCGACTCCACGGACGAAGCCCCGAACCGCGCCGCGCCGGACGCCGGCGGCGCTCGCGAGTCGACTGGTGCCGACGAGACCGGGGGGGACGGCGCTCGCGACCCCGAGCGCCGCGAGCTGGAAGTCGGGAACGACATGACCGGGCGGAGCACCGGGACCGGCGAGTACGCCGACTTCGTCCGGACGTTCCGCGACCGCTACGAGCGCCTCTCGAAGCTCCTCCGCGGTCGCGTCAACCACCGGCCCGCGGAGGCGATCGCGGACATGCCCGGCGGCAGCGACGCCGCGATGATCGGGCTCGTCAACGACGTGCGCTCCACCAAGTCCGGCCACTGGCTCGTCGAGCTGGAGGACACCACCGGGACGTTCCCCGCGCTGGTGATGAAGGACAAGGGGCTCGCCGACGTCGTCGACGAGATCCTGATGGACGAGTGCGTCGCGGTCGAGGGGACGCTCGCCGACGACTCCGGAATCCTGTTCGCCGACTCGCTTCACTTCCCGGACGTCCCCCGCACCCACCGGACCGGCGGGGCCGACCGCCACGTCCAAGCGGCGCTGATCTCCGACGTCCACGTCGGCAGCGACGAGTTCATGGCCGACGCATGGAGCCGCTTCACCGACTGGCTCCACACGCCCGAGGCCGACCCGGTCGAGTACATCCTCCTCGCCGGCGACATGGTCGAGGGCGTCGGCGTCTACCCCGATCAGGACGAGGAGCTGGAGATCGTCGACATCTACGACCAGTACGAGGCGTTCTCGGAGCACCTCAAGGAGGTGCCGGCGGACACCGAGGTCGTGATGATCCCGGGGAACCACGACGCGGTCCGGCTCGCCGAGCCGCAGCCCGGGTTCAACGACGAGATCCGCGACATCCTGAACGTCCACGACGCGCGGGTCGTCTCGAACCCGGCTACGGTCTCGGTCGAGGGCGTCGAGGTGCTGATGTACCACGGCGTCTCGCTCGACGAGGTGATCGCGGAGCTCCCGGAGGAGAAGGCGAGCTACGACGAGCCGCACAAGGCGATGTACCAGCTCCTCAAGAAGCGCCACGTCGCGCCCCAGTTCGGCGGGCACACCCGGGTCGCGCCGGAGGAGCGCGACTATCTCGTCATCGAAGATGTCCCGGACGTGTTCCACACCGGCCACGTCCACAAGCTGGGCTGGGGGAAGTACCACAACGTCCTCGCGGTCAACTCCGGCTGCTGGCAGGCCCAGACCGACTTTCAGAAGTCCGTCAACATCGATCCGGACGCCGGATACGCGCCCATCCTCGACCTCGACACGCTGGAGATGACCGTGCGGAAGTTCGCGTAGCCGTCGCTGCCCCCGGTCGGATCGGTCCGACGGTTGAAGTTCGATACCGCCGCCATCCCCGCCCGTGACGTGACCGTCGCCCGCGGCGCACTCGGCGGGAGCGCGACGCACCGCCGCGGGACCCTCCGTTTCGACTCCGTCGCCTGCTCGCCATTCGGACCGCGCTCGGCGGCCGACCCCCTGGCCTACCGGTCGATCTCGACCCGGCCGCTCGTCGCGCTGTTGAGCCGCTCGACCAGGTCGTCGACCTCGGCCACCGGAACTCGGAGCTCGAACCGCACGCGCTCGTCGTAGTCGGCGTCGAACTCCACGCCCGCGGACTCGATCACGCCCCGAACCGTGCCCGAGTCGTCGTACGCGGTCTCCACGGCCAGCCGGCGGTGCGGCCGCTCCTCGACGACCCCGGCCTCGTCGACTCCTTCCTTCACCGCCCGCGAGTAGGCGCGCGCGAGCCCGCCGACGCCGAGGTTCGTCCCGCCGTAGTACCGCGTCACCACCGCGACGACGTTGCGGACCTCGCGCTGCTGGAGCACGTTGAGCGCCGGCTTCCCGGCCGACCCGGAGGGCTCGCCGTCGTCGGAGGAGTACTCCCGGAGCATGGGGCCGCTCCCGGGCGTCCGCTCGGACGCCGCGCCGGCCGGGACTCGGTACGCCGGCACGTTGTGGCTCGCGTCGCCGTACTCCTCGCGGACGCGCTCGACGAACGCCTCGGCCTCGTCGACTGCGTCGACCGGGGCGACGTGCCCGAGGAACTCCGATCCCCGGACCTCGAACGTCGCCGTCGCTGGCTCCGCGACGGTCAGGTACGTCTCGTCCGTCACGAGTCGACACGCTCCTCGCCGACATCGTCGCTCTCGGCGGGGTCGTCGCCTCCGCCGACCGACCCGTCCCGTCGTTCGAGCACCGCGCTCGTCGGCGGTGCGAGCCGGTACAGCCCGAGGAACGCGGCGACCCCGACGAGTTCCGCCCCCTTCGCGACGATCGCCAACGGGTCGCTCGCGAGCGCCGACCCGGCCGCGGCGCCGTGCCAGCCGACGTAGCCGAGGAGGAACGCCGCGAGGGTCCCGCCTCCCAGCGCGTACAGGCGCCGGTACTCGGGCGCGCGCAGCGTCGCGACCGCGACGGCGACGGCGAACGCGCCGCCGAGCAGGAACGCGTAGGGCCGCGCGTCGCCCGGGTCGCCGAGCCGCGGCCACGCCCACAGCAGGTGGACGGCGGCGCTCAACACCGCGGCCTGCACCGCGACAACTCGAAGCACACGCTTCCTCGGCGCGTCGCGGCCGGCGTACGCCTCGCCGTCCGGACCGGCCTCGGAAGCGACACCGCCGGACTCCCCTCCCGACGCCGGCGCGGTCATCGGGTCACTCCCACGGGTGGTTCCCGGGCGCGTCCGGCCACAACGGGTACCAGTAGGACTCGTCGTCTTCGAGCCCGAGCTCGCCGTCGAGGACGGACTGGAGCTTGAACTCGACCTGCTGGTTCCGGTCGCTCGTGCCTTTCGGCGAGAACGGGTAGTAGGCGCCGCGCCGGAACGAGTAGATCCAGTAGGCGGCGGTGTCACCGCGCTCGAAGCCGAAGACGGCCGCGAGCAGCCGGGAGCCGAACCCCTCCTCGATGAACTGGTCGGCCGCGAAGTGGACGCTCGTCACGAGATCCTCCGGGTCGTCGTCTTCGAGGACGAACCAGCGGTAGCCGTGGTCGTCCTCGTGGCGGTGGAACCCCGTGCCGGTCTCGATCTCGCCGGCCTCCAGGATCGCTTCGACGGTTTCGACGGCGTCGTCGAACCGGGTGCTGTCCACCCCGGAGAAGCAGAGCGCGGCCTCCCCGCAGTGGTCGTAGCCGAGGTCGGCCTCCATCGTCATGTACGCCGTCGACATCCCGAAGAGGTCCTCGGGGTCGGCCTCGCGGGTCGCGCCCGTCTCGGCGTTCGTCCCGAGCACGGCGCGGATCGTGTCGAAGATACCCATCTATGAGCGGATCTAGGCGACGCGGGGTTTAGGACGTTTCCGTCGGTGGCGACGGACCCGGGGTCTCACTCCTCGCCGCTCTCCGCGACGTAGTCGAGGTACGCGAGGACGCCCCGGACGTTCAGGCTCGCGTTGGCGCGGGCGCGCTCGGGGTTCCAGAACTCGACGTCCCGGCTCGCCGCCTCGAAGTGCTCGACGACCGCGTCGTCGTCGCCGAGCGCCTCGCGCTGCTCCCGGATCGCCTCCACCCACTCGACGTACGCGCGCTTGACCTCGCCGGCCAGTTCCGGCTCGTACTCGCGGGGACCGAAGTGGCCGAAACAGAGGGTATCGGGGTCGAGCTCCTCGATCGTCCGCACGTCGGCGAGACACTGGTCGAGGTCGAACTGCGGCGGCGGCGTCGTCGGCTCGATCCCGTCGACCGCGGGGACGTAGATCCCGGCCGCGTCGGCGGCGAAGACGACGTCGGCGTCGGGCTCGTGGTAGATCGCGTGGTGCGGGGCGTGGCCCGGCGCCTCGTACGCGACCAGCTCGCGGTCGCCGAGGTCGATCCGGTCGCCCTCCGCGAGCCCCGAGATACGGTCTTCGGGGACCGGCTCGGGCTCGTCGTAGTACTCCCACTGGTCTTCGACCGCGGACTTCGTCCCCGCGACGAGCGCCTCCGGGTCGACGAGGTGTCGCACTCCCTTCTCCGGCACGACGACCTCCGCGTTCGGGTAGCGCTCGGCGAGGTGGCCCGCCCCGCCCGCGTGGTCGAGGTGGGCGTGCGTCGGCAGGATCCACGCGAGCTCCTCGCGGTCGATCCCGACCTCGGCTATCGTCTCGAACAGCGCCTCGCGGTTCGCGCCGGTGCCGGTGTCGATCACGATCGGGCGCTCGGCGTCGTACACGTACACGGCCCCGTATTCGTCGGTGTCGAACATCCCGGTGTCGTGGACGTACAGGTCCGGGACCCCGCGGACCGGTTCGAACTCGCCTGCGTGCATGCCCCAACGAGCGCCGCCCGGCCCCTTTTAGGGATCGGTCCCGGCGACGGACGGGACCGACGCCCCGGACCGGACCCGCGTCGCCGTGACCGGTGCTTATGGTTCTCCCGCCCCAGCGATCGGTATGCGCGTGCTCGTCACCGGCGCGACGGGGTTCGTCGGGAGCCGGCTCGTTCCGACCCTCCTCGACCGCGGCCACGAGGTCGTCGCGCTCGTCCGCGACGCCGACGGCTACGCCCCGCCCGCGGGGGTCCGCGTCGTCGAGGGCGACCTCCTGGAGCCGGACACTCTCCCGCCGGCGTTCGAGGTCGACGGCGACCCGGTCGACGCCGCCTACTACCTCGTTCACTCCATGGACGGCGGCCCCGGGTACGAGGAGCGCGACCGCAACTGCGCGACCAACTTCGTCGAGGCCGCGTCGACCGCCGGCGTCGACCGCGTGATCTACCTCGGCGGCCTCGGGGAGGACCGCGAGGAGCTCTCCGAACACCTCCGGTCCCGCCGCGAGGTGGAGCGGATCCTCGCGTCGGGCGCCCCGGCGCTGACCACGCTGCGGGCGGCCATCATCATCGGCGCCGGGAGCGCGAGCTTCGAGGTCATCCACGGGCTCGCGAGCCGGCTGCCGGTGATGACGACGCCGAAGTGGGTCGACACGCTCTGTCAGCCGATCGCGATCGACGACGTCGTCGGCTACCTCACCGGCGTCCTCGAAGTGCCGGAGACCCGGGATGACACGTTCGAGATCGGCGGGCCGAACGTCCTGACGTACGCCGAGATCCTCCGCCGCACCCGCCGGCAGCTCGGCCACGCGCTGTGGATCATCCGGGTGCCGGTGTTGAGCCCGGAGCTGTCGGCGAAGTGGCTCCGACTGGTGACCGACGTGAACCCCTATCTCGCCCGCTCGCTCGTCGAGGGGCTCCGCAACACCGTGATCGTCGAGGACGACCGGATCCGCGACCTCGTCCCGATCGAACAGACGCCGTTCGAGGTCGCCGTCGCGCGGGCGATCGACCGCCCCCGCCGCGGCGACCCGACCGACGAGGTCGCCCCGACCGAGCTGGAGGTCGAGCTGTGAGCCGGAACTACGGCGAGACGTGGGTGTACGAGAGCCTCGTCGGGGGGATCCCCGGCCTCGGGGTCTCGCGCAGGCTCGCGGTCGCGATCCAGTTCCTGCTGTTCCAGGTCGGCGTGGTCGCGCTCGGCTGGTACTACGGGCTGTGGAACGCCGTCGTCGCGGGGACGGTCGCCGTCCTCGTCGCGGCCATCGGCAGCGTGGAGATGCACCGGCTCGGCGCCGCCAACCGCCGGCTCTCGACGCCGCCGGAGCACAAGCGGCTGCTGTTCGGGTCGAGCGTCGAGATCGTCCTCGGCGTGCTCGCGTTCATCGCGCTGCTCACGTACATGATCGCGTGGGACGGGACCCTGATCGAGCGGCTGTTCGGCCCCGATCCGCCGATCCCGGTGGTGTACCTCACCCTGCTCATCCTCTGGGACCTCACCTACCGGATCGGCACGTCGTGGTGGAGCGCGGTCGTCGCGCTGTGGCGCGCGATCAACGTCGACCTCGGTCCGGGCGAGGCGGCGCGCGTCAGGCGGCTCGATGCGGAGAACATCGGCTTTTCGACGCTCCAGCTGGCGCTCGTCCCGTTCCTGTTCGAGGAGCCGATCCTCCTCGGAGCCGTCGTCGGCCACGTCCTCGCGGTCGCGATCGTCTGCTCGGCCGCGATCGCGTTGACCTGACCTGACCGGACCGGACCGTAGTCAGTGGTTCGGGGAGAAGTCGACGGATTCGGGAGCAAACCCGACGCGTCCGCAGAAACGCGAGCTGGCGTCGCCGTCTCACTCGCCCTGCAGCTCCTGGAACTTGTCGAGGAGTGCCTCCGCGGAGTCGCCGGAGTCGTACGTGAGCGACCCGGAGTACTCCGGCCGCTCGGCGTCGAAGTCGGCGTCGACTTCGCTGGTCTTCTTCTCGCGACGCTCGTGTTCGGCCTCGTCGTAGGCACCCATTGACATGGTACACCATACCTTGGAAACAGTTGTTGATATATGTGTCGGTGAGCTGTCCGTTCGCCGAGACGACCCCGGCGACGCGGTCGCGTACGGCGTCTCCCCGCCACCGGAACCGATTAGACCCGCCGTCCGGTAGCACCGCCGTGGCACAACCGCTCCGATTCAGGCGCGCTCCCGGTCGGTGGAGCGCCGACCGCGTCCGCTCGCAGCTCGAACGGCCGCTCGACGACAACCTCGGAGCGACCGCGAGCGACCCGTGGTTCAGTCCTCCGCCGGGGTACGACGCGCGGCGGTTCGACATGGACGACGGCTCGTTCGCCCTGTTCTGCTGGACCGACGACGACGCCGACCCGCCCTCGGGAGCGAGCGGCGGCCCCGCGGGGTACTGGGTCGGCAACACCGAGACGCCGAGCGAGCTGTGGCGCACGGACAAGTACGGCTTCGACGAGGTCCCGTACCCGGTCTCCCGGTGGGTCCAGCGGGAGTTGCTCGCCGCGCTCCACGACGACGAGCCGTGGCTCGCGGCGTACCCGCACGTCTCGTGGTACTTCCTCCCCGTGTTCTGCTCGAAGGACGGCGCGGAGACGACGCGGGCGTTCTTCCGCGACCACGCGGCCGGGTTCCCGGACGCGACCCGTGAGGAGGGGACGGGCTTCGTCGAGGAGACGCTGCGGCCGGGCACCCTCGACGACTACCGCGAGACGATGGCCGGCAAGCTCGGCACGTCGGCGTCGCTCGACCTCGTGCGGATGAGCGCGGCGATCGCGGAGTTCACCGCGGCGCGGATCCTCACCGACGCCGGCTACGACGTGACCCCGGAGATCGAGGTGACGACCGGGCACTCGCTCGATTTCCGGGCGACCGATCCCGACACCGGACGCGCCTCCCTCGTCGAGGTGACGCGCCCGCAGCCCGCCTCGAACCGGTCCGCGAGCGGCCCCGTCGCGGCGGTCCGCGACACCGCCGAGACGAAGACGAGCGGCCAGCTGGAGGCGCACGGCGGCGGCGTCACCCTGCTCGTCGACTGCACCTCGTTTCCCGCGGACGACTGGGCGGCGGTCCGGGACGCCGAACCCGACGTCCGGCACCGCCCGGCGGTCGTCCTCCGCGCGCGCCCGAACGGGCACGTGGAGGGGTATCGAAAGGGGTCGGTCCCGATCGACCTGTCCCCGGCTGTCGACTGGGTGTAGGGGTCGGCCGTCGCCGTCGCTAGCGACGTGAGATTACGACGAAAAAACCCCGTCGGATCGCGGCGCCGTTCAGAACGAGACCGGCGCGGGGCCGTCCTCGGCGTCGGTCGTCGGGTCGCGGTCCGAGTAGAACCGCCGACCGACTCCGCGGTGGCAGACGCCGGCGCGGAGCGTGGTGAACACGTCCTCCGCGTCGTCGAACGTCTGGTCTCCGAACCGCTCCAGCACGTCGCCGAGACGCTCGGAGCCCTCCGCGAGCTCTACGGTCGCGTTCCCGTGGGCCGCGATCAGTTCCTCCGAGGTCGTCGGATATTGGTGCCGTTCGAGTCGGTCGTCGACGCCGTTCAAGCGCATCAACAAGTCGCAATCGCCGACGGTTCTTAATGATTGTCCATGCACAACCTTAGTTCGAGGTATCGGATTATATCTCCTTATATTGGCCCGCGTTCACACGGGACTATCGCGGTCGATTAGTACCGGGTCGCCGAACGGGACGCATGGTCACGGACCGGATCGTCGCCGACCTCCACGCGCACACCACCGTCTCCGACGGCACCATGACGGTCGCGGAGCTCGCGGCGACCGCCGCCGACGCGGGGCTCGACTGGGTCGCCGTCACCGACCACGACCGGGTCCATCCGGACCTCGGCGCCCCCGTCGTCGAGCGCGAGGGGGTCCGGGTCGTCCGGGGGATCGAGCTGCGCGTCGACGCCGGCTTCGGGCGGCTCGACCTCCTCGGCTAC
Source organism: Halorubrum rutilum (assembly GCF_024494565.1). The sequence goes on along the minus strand of NZ_JANHDN010000012.1, from coordinate 8,651 downwards.
GCGGTCGAGCGCACCCCGGCGCTCGACGACGAGATCGAGCGCCTCCAGGCGGATCGCCAGCGCCGCGGCGCCGCGATGCTCGAGGCGGTGGAAGAGCGGCTCGGCGTCGACCTCGGCGTCGAGCCCCGTCCCGGGCTCGGCCGCCCGCACATCGCTCGCGCCATCGAGGAGTCGCCGGCCCCGTACGACTACGCCGACGCCTTCGACGAGCTGATCGGCGACGACGGGCCCTGCTACGTCGCCCGCGACGTGACCGCGCTGGACCGGGGAGTCGAGCTCCTCCGGGACGCGTGCGCGCTCGTCGGGCTCGCGCACCCGTTCCGGTACGACGACGTCGACGCCGCGCTCGACGTCGCCCGCGAGCTGGACGCGGTCGAGCGGTTCTACCCGTACGGCCGCCCGGTCGACGACGCCCGCGTCGAGCGGGTCGCCGCCGAGAGCGACCTCCTCCTGACCGGCGGGAGCGACGCCCACGAGCGGACCCTCGCCGAGGCGGGGCTGACCGCCGAGGCCTTCGAGCCCGTCCGCGACCGGCTGCCGGATCCGACTCCGAGGGAAGCCGAATCTTCCCCGATCGACGAACAGGATTAAGCCCGCTGCCGAGAGAGTACCGACCATGCGGTGTCACTACTGCGAGCGGGAGGCCACGTACGAGGCCGAGCAGAGCGGCGTGGTCGTCGGTCTCTGCGAGGCGCACTTCAAGCAGCGCGTCGAGGAGCTCGCCGAGTCGGACGAGCTCGCGTCGCTCCGCGACCGGATCGACGTCGAGTCGTCGGAGTAGGGGTTCGCCCTCGGCACCCGCGCCTCCTCCGTGTTCCTTCCCAGTTCCTGCGCCTCCTCCATGTTCCTTCCCAGTCCCTGCGCCTCCTCCGTGTTCCTTCCCAGTCCCTGCGCCTCCTCCGTGTTCCTTCCCAGTCCCCGCGCCTTCCTCGCGTCTCCTCTCGCTTCGGAATCGGTTCGCCGCGGACGGATCATAAAAGACCGCCCGGAGCCAACGCCCCGGTATGCACCCCACCGACCGGCCGCGGCGGCTCCGGACCGACGGCGTCCGCCCCCTCGTCAGCGAGACCTCGCTGTCGGCGTCGGACCTCGTCGCGCCCGTCTTCGTCGACGCGACGACCGACGAGCGCGTCCCGATCGAGACGATGCCGGGCCACGAGCGCGTCCCCGTGCACGAGGCCGTCGACCGCGTCGAGGAGGTCCGCGAGACCGGCGTCGAGGCGGTGATCCTCTTCGGGATCCCCGAGTCGAAGGACCCCGAGGGGTCGCGGGCGTACGCCGACGACGGCGTGATACAGCGCGCGATCCGCCGGATCTCCGCCGAGACCGACGCCTACGTGATCGGCGACGTCTGCCTCTGCGAGTATACCGACCACGGCCACTGCGGCGTGATCGAGGAGTCGGCGGAGACCGACCCGACGCTCACCGTCAAAAACGACGAGACGCTGGAGCTGCTCGCGGAGACCGCCATCTCGCAGGCCGACGCGGGCGCGGACATGGTCGCGCCCTCGGCGATGACGGACGGGCAGGTCCGGGCGATCCGCGAGGCGCTCGACGCGGCCGGCCACGAGGACGTGGCGCTGCTGAGCTACGCCGTCAAGTACGAGTCCGCCTTCTACGGCCCCTTCCGCGACGCGGCCGACGGCGCGCCCGCCTTCGGCGACCGCCGCCACTACCAGATGGACCCGGCCAACCGGCGCGAGGCGCTCCGCGAGGCCCGGATCGACGCCGAGGAGGGCGCGGACGTGCTGATGGTGAAGCCCGGCCTCCCCTACCTCGACGTCGTCGCCGACGTCCGGCGCGAGTTCGACCGCCCGGTGGCCGCGTACAACGTCTCCGGCGAGTACGCGATGCTGCACGCGGCCGCGGAGAAGGGATGGCTCGACCTCGAAGAGACCGCTCACGAGTCGCTGCTGTCGCTCAAGCGCGCGGGCGCGGACCTGATCGTCACGTACTTCGCTGAGGACCTGGCCGAGCGGTTATAAGTAGGAGCCGGTGGAGACCGACGCTCTCGCTACTCAGTCACCGTGGCGCGTGCCGACGAGTGCCCGAAGGGCACGAGTCGCACGCGCGAGGGAGTCGGCCACTCGGAGCGACGCGGAGAGTGGCCGACGAGGCTGGGGAGGCGTGAGGCGCGGTTGCCATGCGGTGCGGGACTCAAAGGGGCAGTCGCGAGGGCGAAGCACACCGACGTAAGCACCGCAGCGAGGGAGCGATAGCGACCGAGTGAGGAGCGCAACGAGGTGCGCGAGCCGTCGCGACTGGGGCTTTGGAGGGGTTTACCGTGGAGTAGCTGGACACGTACAACCGAGCGACTGGGGCTTTGGAGGGGTTTACCGTGGAGTAGCTGGACACGTACAACCGAGCGACTGGGGCTTTGGAGGAGTTCGCCGTCGATCCGGCGACATTAGTTTATAACTGGGCGGCTGGAATTTCAAAGGTCGTCATCACCAAGTCCCGTTAGACCACCTGCTCGCCGTCGTCGTCGTACACCTCGATAGCGTCGACCGGGCAGACCCGCGCCGCGAACTTCGCGTCGAACTCCTCGCCGTCGGGCACCTCCACGACGAACAGGTCCTCGTCCTCCTCGGTGCTTCCCGCCAAGTCGGCCTTCCCGTCGTTCAGGTTCTTCTCGAAGGCGTCCCACTCGGCGACGCACTGGAACATCCCCACGCAGGTGTCGCGGTCGAACTCGACGTACATGCCTCTCGGTTAGGTGAGACGGTACAAAGCCGTGGCGACGGGAGGCGTGTGAGGATCCAGTCGGCTCGGACCCGACGGTCGATCACCGATAACCGCCTCCAAAGCCCCAGCCGGGGGAAGTTCGGACGCTCGCTGCGCGCCTCGCTCAGTCGCTCCGCTCCTTCGCCGCGGTGCTTGGGTCGCCTCCGAACTTCCCCCGGCTGCCGCTTTGAGTCCCGCCCCCCACCGCGACCGCCCCGCACCTCACGCCTCCCCAGCCTCGTCGGTAGTCCTTCGCTTCGCTTCGGACCACCGACTCCCTCGCGCGTGCGACTCGTGCCCTTCGGGCACTCGTCGGCACGCACCACCGCAACCGCCCTCCGGAACTGACCTCTTCCCCCGATCTCCCACAGCCCGACCGTCCTTTTTAAGCGTCGCAGGCGCCCATCACCGCGTATGACCACGGTCTGGCTCGTCGATCGGCAGTTCGACTCGAAGGGGCTCGTGCGGCTCACCTACGCCACCGAGGACGGTGAGCGGATGCACACGAAGGAGCTGGCCGAACAGCGGCTCGTCACGGGCGACGGGATCACCGCCGGCCGCGAGGTCGACGAGAGCGCGCTCGGGGAGAGCCCGGCCGACGAGGTCGAGCGGTTCGCGTCCGAGGCGTCGCGGATGGCGGCCGAACACGACCCGGACGACACGGTCTGACCGGGCTCGGCGACCCCCGACCGCCCGCTTCCTTCCACCCGACCTCCTCGACCTCCCTCCGCCCGACCGCCCCGACCCCTCCCCCACAACCGAGTCCGTTAAGGGGGAACCGGCGGAACGTGAGCGTGAAATGCCCAGTGGTGAGTACGACCCCGACACCGTCGAGCCGCGGTGGCAGCGGCGATGGGTCGACGAGGAGACGTACGCCTACCCCGACGACGACCCGGTCGATCCGAACACCGTCTTCTCCATCGACACGCCCCCGCCGACGGTATCGGGGAGCCTCCACATGGGCCACCTGTACGGGTTCACCCTCCAGGACTTCGTCGCGCGCTTCGAGCGCATGAACGGCGGCGCGACGTTCTTCCCGTTCGGCTACGACGACAACGGGATCGCCTCCGAGCGGCTCACCGAAGACGAGCTCGACATCCGGCACCAAGACTTCGAGCGCCGCGAGTTCCAGGCGAAGTGCCGGGAGGTCTGCGCGCAGTACGAGGAGCAGTTCACCGAGAACGTCCAGTCGCTCGGCGTCTCCGTCGACTGGAACCAGACGTACCAGACGATCGAGCCGCGCGTCCAGCGCGTCTCCCAGCTGTCGTTCGTCGACCTCTACGAGCAGGGCCGCGAGTACCGCGAGAAGGCGCCCGCGATCTGGTGTCCCGAGTGCGAGACCGCCATCTCGCAGGTCGAGACGGAGGACGACGAGCAGGCCAGCCACTTCAACGACATCGCGTTCACGGTCGCGGACGGCGACGCGGAGGACGCCGACGGCGCCGCCGAGACCTTCACGATCTCGACGACGCGGCCCGAACTCCTCCCGGCCTGCGTCGCCGTCTTCGTCCACCCCGACGACGACGAGAACCAGGGTCTCGTCGGCGAGTCCGCCGAGGTCCCGCTGTTCGGTCACGAGGTTCCGATCATCGCCGACGAGCGCGTCGACAGGGAGACGGGCTCCGGGATCGTGATGTGCTGTACGTTCGGCGACAAAAACGACATCGAGTGGTACCAGGTCCACGACCTGGACCTCCGCGTCGCCATCGACGAGTCCGGGCACATGACCGACGTCGCCGAGGGGTACGAGGGGATGCACGCCGACGAGGCCGGCGAGGCCATCGTCGAGGACCTCGACGAGGCCGGCGCGCTGCTCGACCGCCGCGACATCTCCCACGCCGTCAACGTCCACGAGCGCTGCGGGACGAGCGTCGAGTTCCTCGTCACCGAGCAGTGGTACATCGAGATGCTCGACAAGGCGGACGAGTACCTCGAGGTCGGCCGGGAGATGGAGTGGTCGCCCGAGAAGATGTTCACCCGGTACGAGCACTGGGTCGAGGGGCTCCAGTGGGACTGGCTCATCTCCCGCCAGCGCTCCTCGGGCATCCCGTTCCCGGTGTGGTACTGCGAGGACTGCGGCGAGGAGGTCATCGCCGAGAAGGCCGACCTCCCCGTCGACCCCCTCTCCGACGACCCGCCGGTCGACGCGTGTCCCGCGTGCGGGCACGAGGAGTTCGAGCCCGAGGACGACGTGCTCGACACGTGGGCCACCTCCAGCCTCACCCCGCTCATCAACGCCGGCTGGGACTGGGACGCGGAGGCCGGGGAGTTCACGATGGAGCATCCGGAGCTGTACCGGTTCGACCTCCGGCCGCAGGGCCACGACATCATCAGCTTCTGGCTGTTCCACACGCTCGTCAAGTGCTACGAGCACACCGGCGAGGTCCCGTTCGAGGAGGCGATGATCAACGGGCACGTCCTCGACGAGAACCGGGAGAAGATGTCCAAGTCGGTGGGTAACGTCGTCGAGCCCGAGGAGGTGCTGGCGGAGTTCCCGGTCGACGCCACGCGCTACTGGGCGGCCGGCACCGCCGTCGGCGACGACTTCCCGTTCAAGGAGAAGGACCTCCGCGCGGGCGAGAAGCTGATCCGCAAGCTCTGGAACGCCTCGAAGCTCGTGGAGTCGCTGGCCCCGGAGCCGTACCCGGACGAGCCCGACGAGGGGGAGCTCCGCGAGCTCGACCGCTGGCTGCTCGCCGAGCTCGACGAGCGGGTCGAGCGGCTCACCGGGCTGTTCGAGGACCGCGCGTTCTCGAAGGCCCGCGACGAGCTCCGGAGCTTCTTCTGGAACACGTTCTGTGACGACTACCTCGAGATCGCCAAGCAGCGCGACGACGACGCCGCGGCGTACACGCTCCGGACGGCGCACCGCCGGTTCCTGAAGCTGTTCGCGCCCCTGCTCGCGCACGTGACGGAAGAGCTCTGGCACGACATGTACGCCGACGGCGCGACCGACCCCGACGCGGTCGACGCCGCGGTCTCCGACGGCGCGAGCGACTCGGTCCACCTCGCCGACTGGCCCGAGCCGCTCGGGCTGGAGGCGGACCGGGAGGCCGGCGCCGCCGCCACCGCGGTCGTCGGCGCGCTCCGGAAGCACAAGAGCGAGAACCAGCTCCCGCTGAACGCCGAGCTCGACGCCGTCGAGGTGTACGCCGACGTCCGCGGGTTCGAGGACGACATCACGGGCGTGATGCACGTCGCCGACCTCGCGGTCCACCCCGACGCCGACGCGCCGGTCGAGACGGTGGTCACCGGGATCGACCTCGACTACGCGACGATCGGCCCGAAGTACGGGGATCGGGTCGGCGACATCGAGGCCGCCATCGCGCGCGAGGAGTACGAGATCAACGGCGACGAGCTTCGCGCGGCCGGCGTCACGCTCGTCGGCGACGAGTTCTCGATCGAGGAGGAGCGGCGGTACCGGGGCGACGGCGAGCTGCTCGAAGCCGACGACGTCGTCGTCATCGTCCGCGACGAGGCGTAGGTCGGATCGGCTCCCCCTCTCTCCTACAGGTCCGCGCCGACCGCCTCGTCGACGGAGTCGAACCCGTCTCGGTCGAGCAGTTCGAGGACTCCCTCGTTGATGTCGCGCGCGAGGCCCGGCCCCTCGTAGACGAGCGCCGTGTACAGCTGGACGAGCGAGGCGCCGGCGCGTATCTTCTCGTAGGCCCCCGCCGCGTCCGAGACTCCCCCGACGCCGATTACCGGGACATCCGTGCGTTCCGCGACGAACCGGACCCGGTCGGTGGCGAGCGCTTCGATCGGCTTCCCAGAGAGGCCGCCGCGCTCGGCGCGGTTCGGGCTCTCCAGCGACTCCGGGCGGGCGGTCGTGGTGTTGGTCGCGATGACCCCGTCGAGCCCGAGGTCGTTGACGACGCCGAGCGCGTCCTCGACCGCGGGCTCCGGGAGGTCCGGCGAGAGCTTCACGAGGAGCGGGCTCGCGCCCGCGTCGTCGAGGCCCCCGAGTATCTCCTCTAACGCCTCGCGGTTCTGCAGCTCCCGGAGCCCGGGCGTGTTCGGGCTCGACACGTTGACGACGAAGTAGTCGCCCGCGTCCGCGACCCGCTCGTAGGTGTACAGGTAATCGTCCGCCGCGTCGGCGAGCGGCGTCGACTTCGACTTCCCGACGTTGATCCCGACCGGCACGTCGGGCAGCGGCTCCCGGTCGAGTCGCTCTCCGACGGCGTCCGCGCCCTCGTTGTTGAACCCCATCCGGTTGATCAGCGCCTCGTCCTCGCGGAGCCGGAACAGCCGCGGCCGCGGGTTCCCCGGCTGCCGCTCGGCCGTCACGCCCCCCACCTCGACGTGTCCGAACCCGAGCGACGCGAGCGCGCGCGGCACCTCCGCGTTCTTGTCGAAGCCGGCGGCCACGCCGACCGGGTTCGGGAACGTCTCCCCGAACGCCTCGACCCGCAGTCGCGGGTCGTCGACGACGTACCGCTCGCGCAGCGCGCCCGTGACCGCCGTCCCCTGTACGCCTCGCAACAGCCGGTGCGTCATCCCGTGTGCCGTCTCCGGCGGGAGGGCGAACAGCGCCGGCTTCAGCAGATCGTACGCGCTCATCGTCTCGGATTCGTCGCGAGTCGGCATCAATCCGCCGACCGAGGACGGCGTCGACGCGCGTCCGGTCGCCTCGCGGCGTCGCCGTCGCTCGCGGTGACGGTCCGGCGGACGACGGAAAACGAGACCCGATTCAGAAGTCGTGTTCGAGCTGTTCGGGGTTGGAGTCGGCCTTCTGGATGATTATCTTCCCGTCTCGGACCCGAACGAACACCTCGTCGCCGATCTCCATGCCGGCGACGGCGAGTTCGTCCTCGTGGAGATTCACGTGGACGTTGTGGTACTCCCCCTCGTCGTCCTTGGCGCCACTGGGGCTGAGCTTCTTTTTACGGACCATCGCGGTTGTACTGGTCGCACTTCGCTATAGCAGACACATAAGTGTTGTTTACCCGCCCACCCGCGACCCGCCCACGGTCGGTCTCGCGGCGGTTCCGCTCCGTCGCCCTCCGCCCCGTCTCACTTCCGATTCAGTCCGCCCGCGCACGACGCGCCGGTCGGCCGTTCCGACCCGTATCTGACCCCGCTTCCCCGAACCACTTCCCGTTGACCGGACGAAACCGCTAGCCCGAGCGGAGTCAGTATATAAATGTTTTGCCGGGCAGCTTTCATTTCCCCGATATATTTATTACACACTATGTGCTGGGTTCGCATGGAGCATAAACCATGGTACGTGAAGACGGTAAGCGAAACTTCGCCCTTCGGGAAGAGGACGGATCGGAACCGAGCGAGTTCTCCGGCAACATGCCTCGTCAGGCCGCGCTCAAGGCGGCTCGCACGCTCGACCCCGCTCCCTCCGAGGAGGAGGCGGATCGAACCACGCTCCGGCTCCGCGAGAAGGGGACGAAAAAGGTCCACGAGTACGAGGGCTGGGCCTGGAAGGACAGCGCCCCCGAAGTCGACGAGGCGGACGACGACTTCTGGCTCAACGACCTCGACGACATCACGAAGGCCAACGTGTCGAAGCAGGGAATTGAGTACATCGACGAGGAGTAGTCGGCGACGTCGTTCGATCTTTTTGGAACTCCCACCGCGTAGCTGTGGGTTCGTTCACAGTTCTCCGGCATGAAACCGCATGACGTGGCGTCGATAGTTCGACGGGGTTAAATACGACCCGGGCATCGTGACTAATGCGAAGAACGCATCCGCGAACTCGGGCCGTTCAACTCGGCCCGGTTTCGCTGGACCCGGAACGCTTCGATGGGTTTATGACCCCTCGAAGGGTACAATCAGGTCCGCGAAGATGAGGATTTCGCCCCCTGCGCTCCGGCGTAAGCGGAAATCTGATGTGAGCCGTGGTCGTTCGGTGTCATCCAGGTCGCTGGCTGACCCGGACACCACATAGACCATGCAATGGTGTTTTGACTCAC
>NZ_JANHDN010000011.1 GCF_024494565.1 Halorubrum rutilum | reverse complement strand
TCGAGGACGGCGCAGGCGACGTAAGCACTGGAGGGAGCGAGCAACGCGAGCGACCGAAGCGCGCAACGAGCGTGCGCCGTCCTCGACGACTGGGGCTTTGGCGGTGTTCACTACCGAACCGGGATCAACCGTGTATCGCCGAGCGGCTGGGGCTCTGGCGGTGTTCACCGCAGTCGGCGCCACACCAGCAACGATGGAGTGCGCTCGGGAACACGATTATACCGTCGCCCCGCCCACGTCGACCCATGAGTCTCTCGCTCGACGCCGACCAGCTCGACCGGTACTCCAGGCACGTCATCATGGACGAGGTCGGCCCGGAGGGACAGCGACGCCTCCTCGACGGCCGCGCTCTCGTCATTGGAGCGGGCGGGCTCGGCGCGCCCGTCATCCAGTACCTCGCGGCCGCCGGCGTGGGGACGCTCGGGATCGTCGACGACGACGTCGTCGAGCGCTCGAACCTCCAGCGGCAAGTGGTCCACGGCGACGCCGACGTGGGCGAGCCGAAGGTCGAGTCCGCGGCCAGGTACGTCGACCGGCTCAACCCCGACATCGACGTGGAGACGCACGAGACGCGCCTCGACGAGGGGAACGTGCGCGACCTGCTCGCCGGGCACGACGTCGTCGTCGACTGCGCGGACAACTTCCGGACGCGGTACGTCGTCAACGACGCGGCCCGGATCGAGGGGGTGCCCGTCGTCCACGGCGCGATCTACAAGTTCGAGGGGCAGGCGACGACGCTCGTCCCCGACGGCCCCTGCTACCGGTGTCTGTTCCCCGAGGCGCCCGAGCCCGGGACGGTCCCCGACTGCGCGGCGACCGGCGTGCTCGGCGTGCTCCCCGGCACGGTCGGGTGTATCCAGGCGACCGAGGCGATCAAACTCCTGCTCGACGCGGGCGAGACGCTCGACGGCCGGCTCCTCTTCTACGACGCGATGGACCTGAGCTTCGAGACGGTGCCCTACCGCCGGAATCCGGACTGTCCGGTGTGCGGCGACGACGGCATCGAGACGATCGACGGGATCGACTACTCCGGCGGCTGTCGCGTGGACGCGGACTAGCGCCGGTCGGGTCCGTGCCGACGCCGACTCGGCTCGGACCGACCGGCCGCGCTCACAGCGAGCGCTCGGTCACCGCCGACCCCCCGGCGGCGCCCGAGCCGTCGCCCGCGAACCCCGACCGGACGCACCACCGACAGTAGCGGAAGTCCGGCCGGTTCTCGGCCCCGCAGTGCCGGCAGACGACGGTCTCGCCGTCGGCGTCGAGCGGCGGCGGGTCCCCGTCCGGGTCGGTCCCGCTCGCCGTCGAGCCGGCGTCGGCGCCCACGGCGAACTCCGGCCCGGCGGCCGCGGCGCCGTCGGAGTCGGAGTCCTCCTCCAGAATCGACTCCGACGGCGACGAGTCACCCGGGGAGCCGAGCGCTTCGGGCGGGTCCCAGTTCCGCCTCGCGAGGAGCCACGCGAGCACGACGTTGGCGGCGAGCACCCCGACGAACACCGCGGCGACCGGAAGGAGGTTGCCACCCGTCATATGGTGTGTGTTAGCAGGCGAGGAATATATGCCCAACGGCGGTCGGAGGGGGGGGTTCGCTCGGGTCCCCGGCACTCTTAGGGCGGCCCGCCGAACGAGGGGGTACATGAAGGAGATCGTTCACACCGACGCGGCGCCCGAGGCGGTCGGGGCGTACAGCCAGGCGACGACGAACGGCGAGCTCGTCTTCACGGCCGGGCAGATCCCGCTGACGCCCGACGGCGAGCTCCTCGGCGACGCGCCGATCGCGGAACAGACGGAGCGGGCCCTCGACAACCTCGTCGCCGTGCTCGACGAGGCGGGCGCGGCGCCGGCGGACGTGTTGAAGACGACCGTCTTCCTCGCCGACATCGACGACTTCGACGAGATGAACGCGACGTACGCGGACTACTTCGACGAGTCGCCGCCGGCGCGGTCGGCGGTACAGGCGGGCGCGCTCCCGAAGGGCGTCGGGATCGAGATCGAGGCGGTCGCCGCCGTCGAGTAGATGACCGCCGAGGGCGACGAGGGCGGGAGCGAGGGCGACGAACGCGAGGCGGGAGGTCGCTCGGACGCCCCCGCCGCGCGGCCGGCGAAGCGCGCCAGGGCGAAGTCGGCGGCCCTGTGGGGGCTCGTCGGCGGGTTCGGGTTCGTCGTGCTCGCGCAGGGGTTCCTGATCGTCGCGGGCGACCTCCCGGTCGGGTACGGCGGCGTGGTCGGTCTCGCCGCGGCCGTCGCCGTCGCGTCCGGCGGAATCGCCTACGCGACCGAACACCGTCTGCGTGCGAAGCGCGTGAAAAGAAGGACTTAACAGTCGCACCGGATTATCTCGGCGTGAGCCAGGATGGCCGAGTGGTAAGGCGCACGCCTGGAAAGCGTGTTCCCTTCCGGGATCGGGGGTTCAAATCCCTCTCCTGGCGTTCTTTGTCGACGCCGATCACGAGCGAGGAGCGGAGCGAGGAGCGAGTCCGGCGTCGACGAACCCGGACGAGGATTTGAACCCAACCAGTCGCGCGTAGCGAACGATGCGAGCGAACACGTCTGATTTCGGTTTGAATCCTCCTCCCGGCGTTTTCTACCCGTACGACCCGCGTCGCAAGATGTGGTCTCCATCAGTATAGTCGACGTTCTCAGAGGCCGACATAAGACTCATATGCATGGGTAGAGTTGACACGGGTGACGATGCCAGACACGAAATCGGGTCGCGAGCGGAAAGGGAGAGACAAGCGCCGGCAGCTGGAGAGCCGGCTCAACGAACGCGAGCTCAGCGCCGCCGACGAGCCGCCGGAGCCGACGCTCGACGAGGTCGACTCGGAGTATCTCGACGGGGACGAGCTCGGTCGGTGAACGCTCGCGACCGAACGCCGTCTTCGATTTTGCGAATATAGTTACTCGCCGCGAGCGACCCGCCAGCCGTCTCACGCGCCGAGAGCGACGCTCTTCCCGCGCGTCCGCCTTCCGACGCGTCGACGTAGTATATAAATAATGCCGCAGAGGCGACGGAATCGCCGTGAAGTGCCATGCTAACTACTCGCACAAAATCGAACTAATCGCCGCGTAGTCGGGCGTTTTTCGGGAACGATACACCGTCGATCGCGGCGACGACCGATCGCTCCTCAACGACGGATTTATATAGAATCACAATCAATCAAACGCTGTATGAGTCAGCGAATGCAGCAGGGTCAGCCGATGATCATCATGGGCGACGACGCCCAGCGCGTCCAGGACAAGGACGCACAGGAGTACAACATCTCCGCGGCGCGCGGCGTCGCCGAGTCCGTACGCTCGACGCTCGGACCGAAAGGGATGGACAAGATGCTCGTCGACTCGACGGGCGACGTCACCATCACGAACGACGGCGTCACCATCCTGCAGACGATGGACATCGACAACCCGACCGCCGAGATGATCGTCGAGGTCGCCGAGACCCAGGAGGACGAGGCCGGCGACGGCACGACGAGCGCGGTCGCGATCGCGGGCGAGCTCCTCAAGAACGCCGAGGACCTCCTCGAACAGGACATCCACCCGACGGCGGTGATCAAGGGCTTCAACCTCGCGAGCGAGTACGCCCGCGAGCAGGTCGACGAGGTCGCCACGCGCGTCGAGCCCGACGACACGGAGACGCTGAAGAACGTCGCCGAGACGTCGATGACCGGCAAGGGCGCCGAGCTCGACAAGGAGACCCTCGCCGACCTCGTCGTCCGCGCCATCCAGGGCGTCACCGTCGAGGCCGACGACGGCTCGCACGTCGTCGACCTCGCGAACCTCAACATCGAGACCCGCACCGGCCGCGCGGCCGGCGAGTCGGAGCTCCTCTCGGGTGCAGTGATCGACAAGGACCCCGTCCACGACGACATGCCGACCGACTTCGAGTCGGCCGACGTCCTCCTCCTCAACGACCCGATCGAGGTTGAGGAGGCCGACGTCGACACCTCCGTCAACGTCGACTCCCCGGACCAGCTCCAGAAGTTCCTCGACCAGGAGGAAGAGCAGCTCCGGGAGAAGGTCGACAAGATCGTCGAGTCGGGCGCCGACGTCGTCTTCTGTCAGAAGGGGATCGACGACCTCGCCCAGCACTACCTCGCGAAGGAGGGCATCCTCGCGGTCCGCCGGACGAAGAAGTCCGACCTGAGCTTCCTGAAGAACGTGCTCGGCGCGCCGATCGTCACCGACCTCGACTCGCTCACCGCCGAGGACCTCGCGGTCGGCTCGATCGAGCGCGACGAGGAGGAGGGCTTGTTCTACGTCGAGGGCGAGGACGCCCACGGCGTCACCCTCCTGCTGTACGGCACCACCGACCACGTCGTCGACGAGCTCGAACGCGGCATCGAGGACGCCATCGACGTCGTCGCGACGACCGTCTCCGACGGCCGCACGCTCCCTGGCGGCGGCGCCATCGAGGTCGAGCTCGCCCGCCGGCTCCGCGACTACGCCGACTCCGTCTCCGGCCGCGAGCAGCTCGCCGTCGAGGCGTTCGCCGACTCGCTGGAGCTGATTCCCCGCGTGCTCGCCGAGAACGCCGGGCTCGACGCCATCGACCTGCTCGTCGACCTGCGCGCGGCCCACGAGGCGGGCGACGCGCACGCCGGGCTGAACGTCTTCTCTGGCGAGGTCGAGGACACCGCCGAGGCCGGCGTCGTGGAGACGGCGCAGGCGAAGGAGCAGGCGATCTCCTCGGCCGCCGAGGCCGCGAACCTCGTCCTGAAAATCGACGACATCATCTCCGCGGGCGACCTGTCGACCGCCAGCGACGACGACGAGGGCGGCGCGCCCGGCGGCGGCATGGGCGGCATGGGCGGCATGGGCGGTGCGATGTGACGATTCGGTAGGTCACAGCTCCCCCATACCTGCTCCGACCGCGCATCGTCACCCGAACACACACGCTTGCGTTCCCCCGGTTTTGCCTTTTTATACTGCTGAAACCCGTCGTAGTCGAAACCGCTACTTCGGTCACAATCAATGCAGGAATAGCGGTGAGTAACAGCGAGAGTGGGTATAGTACGTTGTGAGAGAGATCGTTTATAAGTCGGAACGTGGTGTTGCTGTTGGTGGTTTATACCTGATCGACGCTGCTGCGGAGAAGACCCTCAAAGCCCCAGCCGCGCTCGGCTCCCACAGCTCGCTGCGGTCCTCAGTCGGTCGCTAACGCTCCCTCCTTGCGGTCCTTTCGTCGCTGGGGTTCGCCGAGCGCGGCTGCCCCTTTGAGTCCCACCCACCGCAACCGCACGGCAGCCTCACGCCTCCCCAGCCTCGCGGTTCGCGCTCTGTGAGCGCTCACCGCGTCCCTCGCACCGTCGGCTCGCGGCCCTTCGGGCCGCTCGCCGGGGCGCGCCACCGCCACGTCTATTTATAAGTGATCGTCGCCGTCGCTCACGGCTATTTAAATACCGAACCGCCACCGCCGATCTGCAACACTCACTCCCCCTATCGATCAGGATGCCCGTTGGGTGACCCGCCGTTTCAGAAGAGGACGTTCTGAAGCAGAGAGATTCGAGACACGAGAGCTCTGCTCGACGTCGCCGCTACGCAACTGATAAACGAGAGAAGTCGATTGCGACCGCAGGCGGCGAACCGTTATTTGCCTTGGCGGTCGTTTCCGGTGACGCTCGGCCGGGTCTTCTCCGTGCCCTTGCCGCGTTTGCGCTGGCCGCGGCCCTTCGTGCCGGCGGAGGTGAGCCCGCGGAAGGCGCGCCCGCGGTGGTCGTCGGAGGTGATCCAGCCGAGGTCGTCGTCGTTCTCGATCGCGGGGTGGGCGGGGTCCACGAGGATGACCTCGTGCCACTTCTGCGAGCCGTCCTCGCCGACCCAGTAGGAGTTGAGCACGCGGAGGTTGCGGTACTTCCGCGAGGCGCGCTCCTCGGCGATGCGCTGGATCGACTTGCGGCGCGAGAGGCGGTTGACGCCCTGGCGCTTCGAGCGGCGACCCGCCGTGAAGCGCTGCTTGCGCGAGCCGCCTTTCCGGACGCTCACGCGGGCGACGATGACGCCCTGCTTGGCCTTGTAGCCCAGCTCGCGGGCCTTGTCCAGCCGAGTGGGGCGCTCGATGCGCTCGATGGCGCCCTGGTCGCGCCACTCCTGTTTGCGCTGCCACTGCAGCTCCGCCAGTTTCCCCTCCTTGGGGGACCGCCACGCCTCCTTGATGTGCGAGTAGAAGCTTCGTGCCATATGTTGTCCGCGGACGGTTGCGATTCAGCCGCGAGGCGGCCACATGTCGTCTCGTCCCGGGGTGTCAACCGCGTCGACGGCGACGTTCGCGTCGGCGTCGACGGGCGCCCGGCGGCGAGTGCCCGCTGTGTCCGCACCAGCGAGTTGGCCGTATTTCCCGCGGTTCGCCCTTAACCGCTTCGCTACGGCGTTCGCGTGGGTGGCGGTGGCACGCCTCGGACGACGACGACGGACCCGTCCGAGCGGAGGGACGTCGACGCGTCGCGATCGGGTCCGGTTCGTCGAGCGCGGACCGGTCGGTACCGAGCGGGAGTACGAAGAGCGGGGTCGTCGAGACCCGGGGCGCACCCCACGGATGTCAGGACCGCGGGACGCGCCGCGGTGGGTCGCTCACGGGCGGCGTGGGGGTAACGGGCGCGTCCCACAGGGAGCGGGACACACCGTCGGTGACGAGTACCGCTCAACCGTCGCCGATGGTCGTCTCGTCCATCGGCGTCCGATCGTTGCGACGCGAGTTCGATAAGCCCGAGCCCCCGACACCGTGGGGCTTTTTCCCCAGTCGGGAGCGAGGAGGGCAGTCTTCGGTACCGCGCGCAGTCTTCGGTACCGCACGCCGACTCCGCCCGCGCGTCCCGTCCGTCAGTCGCGTCCGCACCGCCGTCGCGTCCGAGCGCTCACAGCGCCGCCCCCATCGCGTCGACGGTCGCCAGCACGCCGAAGTAGAGGACGTACAACAGTATCAGGACGATCGGGACTCGGAGCAGCCAGATCCAGACCGCGCCGAGCGCGTCGCCGCCGCGCATCCCCGTCCGGAGCTCCTCGGTCCCCTCGGCGGCGTACGCCCAGCCGACGAAGACCGCGAGCAGGAGTCCGCCGCCGATGAGCAGCACCTGGTTGGCGAGCACGTCGTACGCGGTGAGGTAGCGCAGGTCGATCGCCGTCGGGATCCCCAGGAGGAAGATCGCGACCGCGACACCGGCGGTCGCGGGCTTCCGGTCGACGTCGAACGTCTCGGTGACGTAGGCGACGATCACTTCGAGGATGCTGAACGCGCTCGTGACCGCGGCCATGAACAGCGCGACGTAGAACACCGTGCCGACGGCCCGACCGGCCGGGAACTCCGCGAACGCGGTCCCGAGCGCCACGAACACCGTTCCCGGGCCGCCCGTCCCCGGATCGACGCCCTGCGAGAACAGGAACGGGAAGATGGCGAGGCCGGCTAAGAGCGCGATGGAGGTGTCGACGACGAGGATGATCAGACCGTCGTTGAGCAGACTGCGGTCCTCGCCGAGGTAGGAGGCGTACGTGACCATCACGCCCATCCCGAGCGAGAGGGTGAAGAAGGCCTGTCCGGCCGCGTCGGGCAGCAGCGCGAGCGCGTCGCCGAACAGCGTCGAGACGTCCGGCGAGAGGTAGAAGGCGTACCCCTCGGCCGCGCCCTCCAGCGTCGCGCCGTAGCCGGCGAGGAGGACGAGCAGGACGACGACGCTCGGGATCATGAACTTCGCCGCGCGTTCGAGGCCGTTGCGGACGCCGAGGACGACGATGCCGGCGACGAACGCCATGAACAGCGCGTCGAAGGCGATCGCGTTCGCTCCGACCGACACCGACTCGAAGTACGCCGCGGGGTCGCTGGTGTACGCGCCCGTGACGCTCGCGATGATGTACTGGATCACCCAGCCGCCGACCACGCTGTAGTACGACAGGATGACGAAGCCGGCGAGCGCGCCGAGGCCGCCGATGAACCGCCAGTTCGAGCGGCCGAGCGCCTCGAACGCCCCGATCACGTTGCGGTTCGACCGCCGCCCGATCACGAACTCCGCCAGCACGAGCGGTAACCCCACCCCGACGACGAGCAGGAGGTACGCGACGAGGAACGCCGCGCCCCCTGACTCGGCGGTGAGGAAGGGGAATCGCCAGACGTTTCCGAGTCCCACGGCGCTGCCCGCCGCCGCGAGGATGAACCCCGCCCGCGTCGCCCACGATTCTCGTTGGACCATAGTCGGCGAATATCGACCATCGGGCCTATGAAAGGCGTTCGATCGCGGCGCGCCGACGGGGCGTCCCGCGATCGGGCGACGCGACGGCGTCGCATCCCGCGACGCGACGGTACTGCGTCCGGAACGGTGCGCTTTAATCACCCCGACGATAATCCCGTGATAGTATCATGAGAGTATTCCAGCGGCCGGAGACGGCCGATCGGACGATGGCGTCCCCGGAGGGTGAGTGACCCGTGCCCAAGATCAGCGTCGAGATCCCCGGCGAACTGCTCGACGACCTCGACGAGCACGTCGGCGACGACGGGAAGTTCGTGAACCGCAGCGACGCGGTCCGGGCGTCGATCCGCAAGACGCTCGACCGCCTCGACGAGATCGACGCGCGGCACGGCCGGCTCGACACCGGCGGCGTCGACGGGGGCAACATCGACGGGGGCGACGCCGACCACGGCGACGAGGCGAGCGATGAGTAGCCGGACGCGGGGAGAGGCCCGGAGCGGCGGCCCCTTCGCGGCCGACCCGCTCGACCGCTCCGCGGTGGCCGCGGTCGGGCTGATCACCCTGTTCGTCGTCGCCCTAGCGACCGCGCAGCTCACCGCCGCGAAGGTGCTCGCGCTGCCGCTCCCGGTCGCGCTCCCGGTCGTCGGCGCCGAGATCACCCTGCCGGGCGCCGCGCTCGCGTACGCGCTGACGTTCCTCGCGTCCGACTGCTACGCCGAGCTGTACGGCCGCCGCGCCGCGCAGGTGGTCGTCAACGTCGCGTTCCTCGCGAACTTCCTCGTCCTCGCGCTGGTGTGGTCGACGCTCGCCGCCCCCGGCGTGAATCCCGAGATCTCGGCCGCGTTCGACACCGCTCTCGCGCCGGCGACTGGCGTCGTCGCCGGCAGCCTGCTCGCGTACGTCGTGAGCCAGAACTGGGACGTGTTCGTCTTCCACGCGATCCGCGACCGCACCGGCGAGGGGCTGCTGTGGCTCCGCAACATCGCCTCGACCGCGACGAGTCAGGCGATCGACACCGTGATCTTCGTCGGCGTCGCGTTCTACGTCGCGCCGGTCCTGCTCGGGACCGGGGAGCCGTTCGCGCCGTCGCTCCTCCTCACGCTCGGCCTCGGGCAATACCTCCTCAAGCTCGCGATCGCCGTCCTCGACACCCCGATCGTCTACCTCGTCGTGGGCGCCGTGCGCGAGTAGGCGACCGCCGCGCTCGGCGGTCCGCGCCGAGGGGCGCAAGAAACTTACCGCCCGCCGTCGTGTGAACGGTACGCATGGATCTCCGCGTGCAGGGTGACGTTCCCCCCGATCCGTTCCTCGGCGCCGCCGACCTGTTCGAGACCGAGTGGTCCCTCGACGATCCGGTTCACGTGAAGGTGCGCGAGGACCCCGACGAGCGGACGTGGGCCGGCCACTACGACGGCTACCACGTCCTCAACGTCTCGAAGCGCGCCGCCACCAGCGCGATGGCCCGCGAGCTGGCCGTCCACGAGCTCTCGCACATGGCCCGCTACGAGGAGGGCCACGCCTCGCACGTCCAGTCGACGGAGGAGGCGCTCTACCTGGGCCTCTCGGGCGAAAAGGTGGAGCGCCGCAAGCTCGCGCACTGCTACCAGATCGCGAACCACATGAAGGACATCTACGCCGACGACATCACCCTCTCCGTCGCGCCCGCGGACAAGCTCCTCGGCTTCCTGGAGTCCACCCTCGCGGCCGCTGTCGCCGACCGCCCCGCCGTCTCGCGGGACGGCTCGCCGCCCGTGACGGCCGGCGCCGACCCGGAGATCACCGCGGTCAACGCCGCGTTCGCGCTCGCCCTCGTCGAGCGCCACGAGATCGCCGGACGAGACCACCGGATCTACGACCTCGCGCGCGCCGCCGGCAGCGACACCGACGCGGTCGACGTCGACGCGTTCAAGGAGCGCTTCCTCGGGCTCGGTCCCGACCCCTCCGAGAGCGACTACCGGAAGGCGCTCGTCGCGGCCGCCCGGGCGTACGCGGTGTGAGGGGCGATGAGAGGCTGAGAGAGGGGTAGGGGTTCGAACACGGCACGGGCGATCGACGACAACTGTTTATAAATGAATAGTGCGGCGGCGCGTGCCTGCGAGGCCGCTCCGCGGCCGAGCAGCACCGCGCGAGGGAGTCGCTGGCGGCGACCGCCGCCAGCGACGAGGCTGGGGAGGCGTGAGGTGCCGTGCGGTTGCGGTCGGAGTGGGACTCAAAGGGGCAGCCGTGAGCGGGACGCAGGCGACGAAAGGACCGCAAGGAGGGAGCGATAGCGACCGACTGAGGACCGCAGCGAGCGTGCGTCCCGCTCACGGCTGGGGCTTTGGAGGTGTGTACCGCACCAGCGACGGCCACGACGTACAGCCGAGCGGCTGAGGCTTTGGGGGAGTTCACCGCACCGGCGACAGCAACGACTCACAAGTGATCGCCATCGCCCGAACGATGCGTACGGGCGACTTATACCGCGTCGTCGGGCGCCGTTTCGGCCTCGCCGGCCCCGCCCTTCTCGGCCCCCTCTTCGTCGACGTCGAGCACCGTTACGCGCGCCGACATGATCCGCGTGTTGTCCACGCGCTCGATGCGGATCCGGACCCCGTCGAAATTGATCTCCTCGCCCTCCTCGACGAGGCGGCCGGCGCGGTTGAAGACGAAGCCGGCGAGCGTCTCGAACTCCTCGCCCTCCGGGAGGTCGATGCCGAGGATCTCGTTGACCTCGTCGATGTTCACCTCCCCCTGGACGACCGCGACGTTCTCTTCGAGGAACTCGACGGGCGCCTCCTCGTCGCCCTCCAAGATCTCGCCGACGATCTCCTCGACCATGTCTTCGAGGGTGATGATCCCCTCCGTGGTGCCGAACTCGTCGATGACGGTGACCATCTGGAGGCGGTTCTCCTGCATCTCCGCGAGCAGCTCGTCGGCGTTCTTCGACTCGGGGACGTGCAGCGTCGGCTTGACGACCCGCGCCAGCGACGGCTCGCCCTCGGAGTAGCGCAGCTCGCGGACGAGGTCCCGGACGGTCACCACGCCGATGATGTTGTCGAGGTTGCCCTCGTAGACGGGGACGCGCTCGTGGTCGGCCTGGATGCACGTCTCGATCGCCTCCTCGACCGGCTGCTCCTTCGCGACCGCGGTGACGTCGAGGCGGGGCGTCATCACCTCCTTGGCGATGGTGTTGTTGAACCGGAAGATGCGGTCGAGCATCTCGCGCTCCTCCTCCTCGATGACGCCCTCGCGCTCGCCCGTCTCGATGATGTCCTGGATCTCGTCGCGGGTGACGTACGTCGACTCGATCGCCGCGGAGCCCCCGATGACGCTGTTGACGCCCTTCACGATGTAGTCGAACAGCACCACCAGCGGGTAGAGCGCGTACTCCGAGGCCTTCAGCGGGCGGGCGATCCGGAGCGCCCACGACTCGGTGTTCTCGACGGCGTAGGACTTGGGGGCGCTCTCGCCGAAGATCAGGACGAGGGTGGTGATCCCGAACGTCGTCGCCAGCACGGACTGCCCGCTGGAGAGGTAGAATCCGAACAGCGCGGTCGCGATGGAGGTCATCGCGACGTTGACGATGTTGTTGCCGACGAGGATCGTCACGAGCAGCCGGTGGGGGTTCTCCTTCATGTCGCGGATCGTCTTCGCGCCCGTGACCCCCTCGTCGACGAGGCTGTCCACGCGGTGCTGCGGGAGGGAGAACATCGCGATCTCCGACGAGGAGAAGAACGCGGACAGGCCGATCAGCGTCAGGATGGCGAGGACGCCGAGGACCGTCACCGCGTTCTCCCCCGGCATCGGCAGCTGTAGCAGACCGGCTGTCAGCGTGCTCGACGACAAGCCCATATTCATTCGTCTTCCGGCGGCGGATGGTTAAAGGATTACCTTCGGCGACCCGGACGAGCGGGCGAACCGGCGGTCGGCGGCGGAACGGGTCGGCGGTCGGCGGTTGGCGGTCGGCGGCGAGACGGACCGCGGATCGCTCTCGATCGCGCCGGGCGAGCGCGGAGCGTGCCGCGGCCGACACGATTACACGTCCCGCGGTCGAATCGACGCCCATGACGGAGCCACAGATCACCCTGTACAGGTTACAGGCGTGCCCGTACTGCGAGCGCGTCGTCCGGACCCTGAACCGGTTCGGCCTGGAGTACGAGTCCCGGTACGTCGAGCCGATGCACTCGGAGCGGAACGTCGTCAAGCGCGTTTCCGGCGCCCGGAGCGTCCCGGCGATCGTCGACCGCGAGACCGGGGTGACGATGTCCGAGAGCGCGAACATCGTGGAGTACCTCGAAGGGACGTACGGCGACGCGGCGGCCGACGGGGGCCGCGCAGTCGACGACGCGGCGACCGACGGGGGCCGCGCAGTCGACGAGGGAGGTGCCTGAGATGCCCGACTTCGACGTCGTCTCCCTGCCCGAGACGGACCACGTCGCCGAGGGCGACGCGGCGCCCGACTTCACCCGCCCTCTCGTGAACGAGGAGTACTGGGAGGACCGCGCGCTCGACGACGTCGTCGACGGGCCGACGCTCCTCGTCTTCCATCCGATGGACGGCGCCTTCCAGGCGACCTACCTCTACAACACGATCGACGACCACGGGTGGGCCGACGACCTCGACGTGGTCGGCCTCTCGATCTCGTCGCCGTACGCCCACAAGCGCCTGCTCGCCGAGCGCGGCGAGGACGTCCGGATCTTCTCGGACCCCGGCGCGGGCGTGATCGAGGAGTACGGCGTCGCTCACGACATCGACGGCATGACCGGGATCACCGAGACGCGCCCGGCCGTGTTCCTCCTCGACGCCGACCGCACCGTCGAGTACGCGTGGGTCGCGAGCGAGCACCCCGAGTTCCCCGACGCCGAGGCGATCGACGACGCGATCGGTCGGCTCGTCGACTGAGACCGTCGTCGATATCGGCTCGACCGAGGCCTCGTCGACGCCGGTTCGACTGGTCCCGACGACGGTCTCCGCCGTGCGACCGCGTCGCCCACACACGTCATCCTTTTTTAAATCGCGGCCGAACGGTCGGCCGTGACGGACGACACAGACGATCGGGAGCCTCGGCCCGGATCCGAGCCGGATCCCGGACGCGACGCGGACCCGGGACGCGACGCCGCGAGCCGCCGTGACGACGTCCGGCGGGCGGCCGCGGCGGTCGCCGACGGCGAGCCCGTCGTCTACCCCACGGAGACGGTGTACGGGCTCGGCGCCGACGCGCTCGACGCCGACGCCGTCGAGCGCGCCTTCGAGCTGAAGGGCCGCGACCGGTCGAAGCCGCTCTCGCTGGGCGTCGCGAGCGTCGACGACGCGCTTCGCTACGCCCGCCCCACCGAGTTCGCGGTCGCGTTCGCCCGGGCGTTCCTCCCCGGCCCGGTGACGGTCGTCATCGAGCGCGGCGACGCGGTGCCCGACGCGCTCACCGCCGGGAGCGACCGGGTCGGGATCCGCGTGCCCGACCAGCCGGTCGCGAGGGCGCTCCTCCGTGAGACCGGCCCGCTCACCGCGACGAGCGCGAACGTCTCCGGAACGGGTAGCGTCACCGACCCCGCCGACCTCGACGACCGGATCCGCGAGGGGGTCGGCGCGGTGATCGACGACGGCGAGACGCCCGGCACGGAGAGCACCGTCGTCGATCCGGAAGCGGGGACGGTCCACCGCCGCGGCGCGATGGCCGGCGCGATCGAGGCGTGGCTGGCGGACCCGCCGGTGTAGGGCGGAGCGTAGCGTAGAACAGGCCGCGACCTCAGACCGCGAGCTCGCCCTTCTCGCTGAGCACCTCGACCTCCTCGGCGTCGACCGCGTCAACGTCGAGCCAGTGCGGTACGTACTCCCGTTTGTCGTACGCCTCGCGCTCGTCCTCGCTGCCGACGGTGCACCAGAGCTGGGGCTCGTCCGGGCCGTGCCAGCCGCCCTGGACGTTGATGCCGAAACAGACCAGCTCCTCGCCCTCGTACTCGATCACCGCGTCCCGCCGGATCCCGGGGTCGCCGCGAATGATGAGGTGTTGCATACCCCGCCGTTCGCGGGTTCCGTGCTTAATCGCTTCGATACGGCGGATCGGTCCGGCGGTGAGGCCTTCCCTCATCCGGAGTAGTAGTACTCGCCCTCGCGCTTCTGCCTGCTGTCGAGCTGCGAACCCGGCTTGTTGATCCGGGGGCGGCCCGTGCGCTCGTCGCGGCGGAAGGTGATGTCGAGGTCGGCGAGGAACTCGTTCATCCCGTCGCGCATGTCCTGCGGCGGCGCGGCGCGACCGCGCTCGGCCGGCTCGCCGTCGAACACCATCAGGCGGTCGGCGAGGAGGTCGATCATGTAGATGTCGTGGTCGATCACCATCACGGTCGCGTCGTGGTTCTCGGCGTACCGACGGATCGCCGTCGTCGCGCGGACGCGCTGCTCGACGTCGAGGTGCGCGGAGGGCTCGTCGAGCAGGTAGAGGTCGGCGTCCTCGGAGAGACAGGCCGCGATGGCGACGCGCTGGCGCTCGCCGCCCGACAGGTCCGCGAGGTTCTGCTCCATGATCCGCTCCAGTTGGAGCGGCTGGGCGACCTCCGTGTTCCAGTAGGAGGAGCCGAACTCGTCGGTGATCGAGGAGAGGAACGCGTCGACGCGCATCGGCTGGTCGATCTCGATGTACTGCGGCTTGTACGCGATGTCGAGCGCGAAGTCGAGCGCGCCCTCGTCCGGCTCCAGCGAGCCCGCGAACAGCTTCGCGAGCGTCGACTTCCCGATCCCGTTCGGCCCGACGACGCCGAGCACCTCGGAGTGGTTGATCTCGCCGCCCTCGACGTGCAGTTCGAACTCGCCGTCGCCGTACGACTTCGAGAGGTCGGGGTACTCCACCAGCGTCTCGCTGCGCGAGGCGACGCGGGGCGCGTGCTCCTCGAAGGTGATCGCGGAGGGGCGGATCCGCATGTTCTCGTTGTCGAGGTACCCCTTCAGGTACTCGTTGATCCCGTTGCGGACCGACTTGGGATCGGTGATGACCCCGTACGCGCCGGGCTCCCCGTAGGCGACGTGGAGGGTGTCGGCGAGCAGGTCGAGGATGGCGAGGTCGTGCTCGACGACGAGCATCGAGCGGTCGGCGGCGTCGTCGTCCGCCAGCTCCCGGATGAGCCGGGCGACGATCATCCGCTGGCCGATGTCGAGATAGGGGGTGATCTCGTCGAGGAAGTAGAAGTCGGCGTCGCGGGCGAGACACGCCGCGATGGCGACGCGCTGGAGCTCCCCGCCGGAGATGGAGTCGATGTCCTGGTCCATCACCGGGGCGATGTTGAGCCGCTCGATCAGCTCGTCGAGCGCGCCGCGCTCGTCGGTGCGCTCCAGCAGCTCGCGGGTGTTGCCGTCGAACTGCTTCGGGATCTGGTCGACGTACTGGGGTTTGCGGGAGACGCTCACGTCGCCCGCCTTCAGCGATTTCAGGTAGTTCTGAAGCCCCGTGCCGCGGAACCGGTCGAGCACGCGGTCCCAGTCGGCCTCCGCCTCGTGGTCGCCGAGGTTCGGGACCATCTCGCCGGCGAGCCCGTGGATCGCGGTCGACTTCCCGATCCCGTTCGGGCCGAGGATGCCGGTGACGTTGCCCGGCTCGGGGGTCGGAAGCCCGTACAGCGAGAAGGCGTTCTCGCCGTAGCGGTGGACCGGGTCCTCGTCGAGCTCGGAGGGGAGGTTGATGATCTCGATCGCGTCGAACGGGCACTTCTCGACGCAGATCCCGCAGGTCTCGCCCAGACAGATCTCCTCGGAGATGTGGATCTGGTCCGGGTCGCCCTCGACCGCGTCCTCGCCGCGCTCGGTGATGCACTCCTTGCCCGTCCGGTTCGGCGGGCAGTAGTTCGCGCACTCGTAGTTACACCGGTCGGGCTGACACCTGTCGAGGTCGACCACGGCGATGCTGTCGTCCGCCATCTCACGCCACCAGTTGCACGCCGGACGTGGCCAGCACGGTGTAGCTGATGAACCACAGCGTGAACGTCAGGAACGCCACGTAGAGGTTGTCCTTGACGCCGAAGTCGCCGACGCCGATGACCTTGTACAGCGGGAACTGGGCGAGCACGAACGCGCCGAGGACCAGCACGACCGTCGTGCTCTGTGCGGCGGCCACGGTCGTGCCCACGTAGGCGGCCGAGACGACGCCGGCGGCGATCCCCGCCAGACAGCAGATCGTCGTGACGACCACGCCGCGCGCGTGGCCCGACATGCCCGAGTCGTCGCTCATACCAACGGATCCGCGAGCACCCGTGAAAAGCCGTTCGTTCCGGCCGTCGCGCGTTCGGGACCGTCGGCGTCGAGCGCGGGCGAGACGTGAGGCCGACGCGAACGCGGAGGACCCGTGAGGCCGAAAAAAAACGCGAGCGGCGCGAGGCGAGCAGAGGCGATGAGCGAGGCGGGCGGGGGCGATGAGCGAGGCGGGCGGAGACGACAAGGCGAGAGCGCGCGCGAGCCCCGTCGCTGACTGACTGGTCAGTCGAACGGGCATATACCGGAGCATGTTGCTGGTTATCAGCGCGATAACCGGCAATAAAACCCGGATAATGCGGGAGAATCCCGGAAATGGGACCGCGGGCCATCAACATTTATGCCGATGTGCGGTTTCGAATCGTAACGATGGAAGGAACCCAATCGGAGGGGCTCGACGACCTCCCACCGAGCGCCAAACTCGTCTTCAAGGTGCTCGAATACAACGGTCCGCTGACACAGAAGGGCATCGTTCAGGAGTCGATGCTGTCGGCCCGAACCGTTCGGTACGCCCTCGAACGGTTGGAGGGGATCGGGGTCGTCGACGAGGACGTCTACTTCGCTGACGCCAGACAGAACCTCTACAAGCTCACCGAGCCCGCACAGGAGTTCACCGGCGAGGAGTGCGACGCCTCCTGTACCGCCGACTGAACCCGACGACCGGTTCGGACCCGCCCGACCTCGCCGACCACACGGTCGTTCGCGCCGCGGAGCGGCGCGCTCGCCGGGTCACTCGACTCGCCCGGTCGACGCCTCACCGGCACCCCGCGCCGCCTCCGCGATCGTGAGCGCGACGGCGACTAACAGCGCGAACGTCGCCGCCAACACGAACGCCAGGAACAGGAACCAGACGTCCGGCCCGAACAGCGGGTACTCCCGCGTGTCGATCACGGGGCCGAGCAGCTCCAGCGTCCGGACGAGGTACAGCAGGACCGCGAGCCCGGCGCCCGCGACGAGACCGATCCGGACGTTCCGGTAGAACGCCAGCGACTCGAGGAGGACGAGCATCGGGGGTTTAGAGGAGCTCTCGTCGGTCACGGGAACGCGTAGTCGCCCGGCGCGCAAAGAGCCTCCGGAAGCGGCTCGGGAGCGACCGTCGCCGCCCGGAATATCACGATCGAAAATAGACGTTTGAGTCCCTAACAACGTCAATACCAGCCATCAAGTGGGGTCGGGGCGAAGCGAGTCCATGGCCAAGGTCGTCCTGTCGTCGTTCCCGATGATCGACCCGGAGACGTACCGCGAGGTGCTCGGCGAGCGCGTCGACGAGCCCGTCGAGATCGAGGTCGCCGACCTGGGGTCGGCCGAGCGGGTGATCGAGGCGGCCGCGGGCGCCGACGCGGTCGTCACCGACATCAACACGCCGGTCACCGCCGAGGCGCTCGCGGCGCTCGACCTGGAGGTCGTCGTCCGGTCGGCGGTCGGCGTCGACAACGTCGACGTCGGCGCCGCGGCCGACGAGGGCGTCACCGTCACCCGCGTCCCCGACTACTGCACCGACGAGGTGGCGACCCACTCCGTCTCGCTGCTGCTCGCCTGCCTGCGCTCGCTGAAGTCGTACGACGACGACGTCGCCGCCGGCGGCTGGAGCTGGGAGACCGGCCGGCCGGTCCGCCGCGTGAGCGCCTCGACGATCGGACTGCTCTCGTTCGGACCGATCGCGAAGCGCGCGGCCGAGCAGCTCGCCGGCTTCGACGCCGAACTGCTCGCGCACGACCCGTTCGTCGACGCCGACGAGATGGCGGAGTACGGCGTCGAGGAGGTCGGGTTCGAGGCGCTGTTCGACCGCGCCGACCACGTCGGCGTCTACGCCCCCCTGACCGACGCGACCCGGGGGATGGTGGACGCCGACGCGCTCGCGCGGCTCGGCGAGGACTCGGTCGTCGTCAACGTGAGCCGCGGCCCGGTCGTCGACGCCGACGCGCTGCTCGACGCGCTGGAGTCCGGGGCGATCAAGGGCGCCGGCCTCGACGTGCTCGCCGAGGAGCCGCCCGAGGACGACCCGCTAGTCGGTCGCGACGACACCGTCGTCACGCCTCACGCGGCGTGGTACAGCGAGGAGGCCAGGGACGACCTGAACCGGAGCGGCGCGGCCGACGTCGCCGCCGTCCTCAACGGCGAGACGCCGGCCGGTCGGGTCGACCCCGACGCCGACTGGCTGTAGGCGGGACGACGAGGCGACCGGCGGCGCGAGCGGGGACTGGTTACAGCCGGTCGAGCGCGTCGAAGTCGTCGCCGTCGCTCTCGCCGTCCCCGTCGCCGTCGGCGGTTCCGGAATCGTCCGCCTTCGCCGCCTCGAACTCGCCCGCCTCCAGCCCCGCCGCTAACCCGGGACCGAGGTCGTACGTGTCCCGGACCGTCTGGGCGAGCACGCCGTCGCGGTCGAAGACGACGTAGACGGCGACGAAGTCGTGGGCGGCGGGCCGCAGCACGAACACCTCGCGCGGGCCGTCGTCCTCGCGCGACTCGTTGACGCGGGCGACGAGCGGCTCGATCGGGAGCCGCGCGGCCCGGAGGTCGGCGAAGGCGTCGCCGCCGGGCGCGTCGGCGAACAGGTACAGCGCTCCGTTCGGCTCGCCGTCGTTCGACCGGGTCGTGATCGAGCCGACCGCCTCCCCCTCGGCGCGGATCCGGTCCCACGTCTCGACCGCCGCCTCGAACATCCCCTCGACGTCGTCGGCGAACCGGAACCGGCTCTCGCGGGCGACCTCGACGTCGACGAACCGCGCCGAGGCGTCCGTCCACGCCAGCGTCGCGTCGACGACGTGGCCGGGCTCCAGCGACGCCACGCGCTCGGCGAGCTCCCCCTCGTACCCCTCCGCGGTCGCGTACAGGGGATCGAACCGGTCCTCGGCGTCGGCCGCCGTCGGATCGATCGGTCCGTCCGGGAGTTCGACGAGGACGAACTCCTCGGGGGCGTCGGCGGCGTCGGGAGCTGCGTCGCCCCCGCCGCCGTCGGAGTCGTCCTCGATGTCCGGTCGCGGCCGCCGGTCGTGCACGCGGAACCGGCCGCTCGTCGTCGGGTCCATACGCGTGGATCGGTCGGCGGGCTGATAAGCGGGGCGGACCGGGGCGCGAACGGATTCGCCGAGATATCGGTGTCGTCCCGTCGATACCCCGCCATATCGACGCCGCCGCGGGGCGGATCCGTGTCGTTATGGGGCGGGCGACCCAACGGAACGGTAAATGGGGATCCTCGAGGACAAGTCGAACGCCCGCCTGTTCTACAAGTACCTCTCGAAGGTGTACGACCGGGTCAACCGCTTCAACTGGAACGAGGAGATGCGTTCCGAGGCGCTCTCCTGGCTGGAGTTCGGCGACGATCCGAGGGTGCTCGACGTCGGGTGCGGCACCGGGTTCGGCACCGAGGGACTGCTGGAACACGCCGACGACGTGCACGGGCTCGACCAGAGCGTCCACCAGATGGAGAAGGCGTTCGAGAAGTTCGGGAAGCGCGACCTGGTGAACTTCTACCGCGGCGACGCCGAGCGGCTCCCCTTCCGCGACGACGCGTTCGACGTCGTCTGGTCGTCCGGCTCGATCGAGTACTGGCCGAACCCCGTCGAGGGGCTCCGAGAGCTGCGCCGCGTCGCCAGGCCGGGCGGACAGGTGCTCGTCGTCGGCCCCGACTACCCGCGCAACCGCGTCCTCCAGCGGGTCGCCGACGCGATCATGCTCTTCTACGACGAGGACGAGGCCGACCGGATGTTCGAGGCGGCGGGCTACGAGGAGTTCGAACACCACATCCAGCGGGCGACCCCGCGGAGCCCCCGAGCGATCACGACGGTCGCTCGCGTTCCCGGGGAGTAGCGCGCGACGGGTCGACGCGCTCGGTTCCTTCGCTTCGCCGTCGTTCATCTCGGTTCGACGACCGTCTCTAACGCCGCGACCGGCCGCCCGTCGACGGAGATCTCGACGGCGACCGCGCGGCCCGGTTCGAGGACGGGGTCGTTCGTCCCCGCGACGCGGAACGACGCCTCCCCGCCGACACGCCAGTCGCCGCCGCTGGCGGCGTTGAACGCGCCGGTCGGTCCCGGCCGGAACCCCGCCGCGGAGAAGAACGGCACCGGCGGCTGGCGGGCGAGGGGCTCACCGTCGACGGTGACGCGGACGTCGAGCTCGCTCGCGTCGAGGGCGTCGCCGCCGCGGTGCGTGACCGCGATCCGGTCGTCGGTCGCCGACAGCGACAGCGACGCCGTCGGGGCGGGCTCGACGGGCTCGGCGGGAGCGCCGAGCGCGACGGTGACGACGCCGCCCGCGAGGACGACCGTGATCGCGAGCAGGAGGACGCCGGCGACCGGGGCGAGCGCGCGGGCGGAGCGGCGGGCGTCCGCGTCGGTCTTTCGACGCGGCGGCGAGCGCGACGGCGGCGGTAAGCTGTCGGAGAGCACGGCGCGACTGGTCGCGGTATCCGATAAAAACGTCAGGACCGGGCGAGCGGAACCGCGGCGAGCGCCGCCACCGCGACTGCGGTGGCGAGGTTCAGCCCCCGTGTCGGGCGGGCGAACCCAAGGACCGTCTCGACGCCGACCCAGATCGCCAGCGCGACGCCGACGGCGACGGCCGTGGCTCGCCCCCACGAGCGACCCGCGTTGACCCCGTAGCCGGCGACGAGCGGACAAACGCCGAACAGCAGGAGGAGGAGGACGCCGGGGAGTAGGAAGTCGTCGACGGGGGTCGCGGCGAGCGGAGCCGGCGACGCGTTCACGAGGCCGCCGGAGGGGTCGACGACGAGCGCGACGCCGCCGACGGCCGCACGCGCCGCGAGCTGGCCGAGCGCGGCGAGGAGCAGCCAGTGCGAGAGGGGCCGACCGCGGAGGCGCATAGTCGGGGGTCGTCGCGGGACCGACAAGAGGCCAGTGCCGGGTTCCGATAGGCCGGGAACCCGCGGTTCCGGACGGCGGACGCCCGCGGTTCGTGTGCCGCGCTACCCCTCGTCGACGGGCCGCGGCGTCGGGATCGGCCCGAGACCGTCGACGACGACGACGCGGGGCTCGTCGACGACGGTGATGCGGTACGACCCCGCCGGCGAGAGCGTCCGGACGACGCCGTCGTCGTTCGTGGTGCCGATCGCTCTGCTGTCGCTGTCACCGACGCTTTTCGTGACGGTGACGTCGGGCTCCGGCTCGCCGGTCTCCTCGTCGAGGACGGTCACGGTCACCGGTCCGCCGACGTAGCTCCGGTCGACGGTGACGGTGAACCCGTCGCCGGTCTCGGAGACGCGCTCGGCGTCGGGGAAGGCGTCGAGGTCGATCCGCTGGTGCTCGACGAACACCTCCCGCGTTCCGCCGCTGACGAAGGTGCGGAGGATCCCGTACTCGTGCGGGACGGTGATCCGCTGGACGGAGCCGACCCCGAACGCGTCGGGCGCCCGGAGCGCCGCCGTCTCGGGGTACGACTCGGACGTTACCTCGATCGCGGCGTCGTTGCTTATCGGGCCGCCGCCGCGGTCCCAGCGGTCGTTCCGGAACGTCTCGCGGACGTACTGGCCGTCGACGATCGTCGCCAGCGTGACCGAGTTCGGGGTCGATTCGATATGAATCTCGGCCGCAGAGACCTCGCCGCTGGCGGTCGCGAGCGCGAGGTCGCGGACGGGCCCCTCGTACACCTGAATCGCGACCTGGAGCTCGTCGAGCCGAGTCGGGGAGCTGAAGCCGTCGGTCGCTTCCGCGAGCGCGTCGATCTCTTCGAGCCGCCGGTCGTACTCTTCGGCGATGGCGGAGATGCGGACGAGCTCGTTGAGGAACTCCCGGTCGGAGAGGTTCCCGGAGGCGTGCGCCCTGAACGCGTCCGACTGGCGGCCGTGGAGGCGCTCCTCGCCGCGTTCGACGCGATCGAGCGCCGCGAGGATGAGTCGACGCCGCTCCGCGTTCGTCTCGGCGCTCTCGATCCGGTCGACGACCGCCGCGGTCTCCACGGCGGCCTCGGCGTCCGCGACCGAGAAGGAGAGCGCGGGACCGAGGTTCGCGCCGCGGGGAGCGCTGGCGACCCGGGAGTCGGCGCCGGCCGGCGCGGAGAGCGTTCGGAACGTGAGGTTCGGCTCGTCGACCTGCGAGGGGTCGTTCGGGAGCCGCGGCGGCTCGATCGGGTCGGCGGCATCGACCGGAATCGAGCCGGGGACCTCGGCGATCGCCGTGGAGTCGGACCCGAAAGCGGGGGACGTCGTCCCTGCGACCGGGACGACCAGCAGCAGGACCGCGACGACGATAGGGAGGGCTCTCATCGTTCGATGGTTCGACCCCTGATATAAAAAATCCACCTCAACGGCCCCGCACGGCCCGGCGGCGCCGGGTCGGTCTGCGACGCTTCGGATGACCGAACGGACGTTTCCCGCCCACAAACCGACTATGGAAAGCGTTTTGCCCGGTCCACGAGAGGACAGACGTGCATGCGGAATCCCCTTCGCGTCCTCCTCGTCTCGCTGTTCGCCCTCCTCCTCGTCGGCGGCGTCGCGGCGCCGGTCGCCGGGGGCGCGGTCGCGTCCCCGGCGGCGTCTCCGCTCGACCCGTCGGCCTC
This sequence comes from Halorubrum rutilum, assembly GCF_024494565.1. Next base: position 75,112 of record NZ_JANHDN010000011.1, on the reverse strand, counting down.
GCACGGAGCGCAGACCGCCGAAGCGCCGTCGGCGGAGGCCCTCGGGACGACCGCGGGCCCCGCCGCGCAGATCGACTCCGACTTCGACCCGAACACGGCGACCCGGATCCGGATCGAACCGACGCCGGACCGCGACGCGCGGTGGGAGGTGTCCGTCAGGTACGCGCTGGCCGACGAGACGGAGGTCGGGGCGTTCCGGAGCGCCGGCGAGCGGTTCCGCGACGGCGAGGTCGGCCCGACCCCCGCGCTGTTCGAGGGGTTCGCGCGGGAGGCGAGCCGGACCGTCGACCGGACGATGCGGATCCGGGCCGTCAACCGCGAAGTGATCGTCCACGAGGATCCGTCCGAGTTCGACGTCGCCGACGACGGGACCGTCGCCGTCGGCGAGCTCCGACTGACGTTCGTCTGGACGGAGTTCCTCGGGACCGACGGCGACGACCTCGTGCTGGGCGACGCGCTGACGACCCCTGAGGGGACGTGGCTCCGGTCGCTCGGCGAGGGACAGACGCTGGAGGTGGCGACCCCGGAGCGGTACACCGTCACCGGGACCCCCGGCGCCACCGTCCCGCTCCGCGACAACGCCGTGATAATCGAGGGGCCGCGCACGTTCGCCGAGGGCGAGCGAGTCGCCGTCGTGTACGCGTCGACGGGGCCCGTGGGCCCCCCGTGGGAGATGCTCACCGCCGCGATCGTCGTCGCCGCGCTGCTCATCGCGGGGAGCGTCGTCGGCTACCGGCGGATAGAGACCAATGGGGACGACGTGACGGACGCAGCCGGCGCGAACGGCGCGAACGGCGCGAACGGAAACGGCGAGGGCGCCTTCCGGGAGACGGGTGAGGGAGCCGGCCCGAACGGCGGGGCGGTCGGGCCGCCGGACGCCGAGGGGGATCCCGACGGGTCCGCGGAGTCGGAGCCCGAGGAGGACCTCTCGCTGCTCTCGGACGAGGAGCGCGTCGAGCGGCTTCTCACGGAGAACGGCGGACGGATGCGGCAGGCCGACATCGTCTCCGAGACCGGCTGGTCCGACGCGAAGGTCTCGCAGCTCCTGTCGGAGATGGCCGACGGGGGACGGATCGAGAAGCTCCGCCTGGGCCGCGAGAACCTGATCTCGCTTCCGGACGGCGACGACGAGTCGGCGGACGGAGAGAGCGGGACGGCGGACGACGACCGCGCCGGGCGGTGAAGGGGCCCCGGATCCCGAACGCGGTAGGCGGCGAGGCCCGTCCGGAGCCAACTCCTCGCGGCGAGTGAGGCGTTTCGAAAACCCTTACAGGGCGAGCGACGGAGTAACGATCATGAAGGTTCTAGTGACAGTCAAAGAGGTCGCGGAGGCGGACGACGACTTCGCGATCGAGGGGACCGACATCGCGGAGTCGGACCTCGAGTACGACCTCAACGAGTGGGACGACTACGCCGTCGAGGCCGCGGTGCAGCTGGCGGAGGCCGGCGTCGCCGACGAGGTCGTCACCGTCACCGTCGGCCCGGAGCGGGCGGAGGAGACGATCCGGATGGCGCTCGCGAAGGGGGCGGACCGCGCCGTACGCGTCTGGGACGACGCCTTCGAGGAGGGGTTCGCCGACGTGGCCGCGAAGGTCTCGACGATCGAGGCCGTCGTCGAGGCCGAGGAGCCGGACCTCGTGCTGGGCGGGGTCCAGGCCGCCGACACGGGATTCGGCGCGACCGGGGTCGCGCTCGCCGAGCGGATCGACTTCGAGCACGCCGCGGTCGTCAACGACCTCGAAGTCGACGCGGACGCCGGCGTCGCGCACGTCCGCCGCGAGCTGGAAGGCGGCGTCGAGGAGCTCACCGACGTCGACCTCCCCGCCGTGTTGACCGTGCAGACGGGGATCAACGAGCCGCGCTACGCGAGCCTGCGCGGCATCCGGCAGGCGCAGCGCAAGGAGATCGACGCGAAGGAGCTGTCCGACCTCGGGCTGACCGCCGCGGACGTCGAGAGCGCGCTGACGATCACCTCGATGTACGAGCCGGAGAGCGAGTCGGACGCCGAGATGATCGAGGGCGACGCCGGCGAGGCCGCGGGACGCCTCGCCGAGGTGCTGCGTGACAAGGGGGTGGGCGCGTGATGAGCGTGCTCGTCGTCGCCGAGCACCGCCGCGGGGAGCTCCGCGACGTCTCCTACGAGGCGATCACGGCCGGCCGCGAGCTCGCCGACGCGCGCGGCGGCGACCTCCACGTCGCCGTTATCGGCGGGGACGTGGACGGCTTCACCGAGGACCTGAACCGCGAGGGTGTGGACGCGATCCACGCCGTCGAGAACGGGGAAGAGTTCGACCACAACGTCTACCAGGCGGCGGTCGGAGCCCTGCTCGACCGCACGGACGCCGGGACGGTCGTGGCGCCGAACTCGGTCAACGGCCTCGACTACGTCCCCGCGGTGGCCGAGGACCGCGACCTCCCGCTGGTGACGGACGCGATCGGGTTCGAGCACGACGGCGGCCTGACCGTCACCCGCGAGATGTACGGCTCGAAGGTGGAGACGACGGTCGACGTCGACGGCGACCGCCACGTGCTCACGGTCCGCGGCGGCGAGTGGGCGCCCGCGGAGGGCGTCGGCGACGCGGCGATCGAGTCGGTCGACGTTGAGCTGCCCGAGTCCGGCGCGCGCGTCACCGGCTTCGAGGAGGTCGGCGGCGGCGACGTCGACATCGCCGACGCCGACGTGCTCGTCTCGGTCGGGCGCGGGATCGAGGAGGAGGAGAACTTGGAGCTCGTCGAGGAGCTCGCCGACGCGCTCGGCGCGACGCTGTCCGCCTCCCGGCCGATCGTCGACAACGGCTGGCTCCCGAAGAACCGGCAGGTCGGCCAGAGCGGAAAGGTCGTCACCCCCGACGTGTACATCGCCGTCGGCATCTCCGGCGCGGTCCAGCACGTCGCCGGCATGAAGGGGTCGGACACCATCATCGCGGTCAACACCGACCCGAACGCGCCCATCTTCGACATCGCCGACTACGGCGTCGTCGGGGACCTGTTCGAGGTCGTCCCCGAGCTCATCGACGAGTTCGCCTGAGACCGCGTCGACTGACTCGCCCGAGCCGACGGCCGGGACCCGGTCCCGCCCGCGCCCCGTTCTCGGTTCGTTTATCACCCCGCCGACCTTCCGATCCGCCATGAGCGAGGCCGACGAGCAGACGGCTGCGACCGCGACCGGCCGGGAGATCTGGATCGAGAAGTACCGGCCGCAGTCGCTCGACGACATCCACGGCCAGGAGGAGATCGTCGAGCGGCTCGAAAGCTACATCGAGCAGGACGACATCCCCCACCTGCTCTTCGGGGGGCCTGCCGGTACCGGGAAGACGACCGCGGCCACCGCCATCGCCCGGCAGGTGTACGGCGAGGACAACTGGCGCGGCAACTTCCTCGAGCTCAACGCCTCCGACCAGCGCGGTATCGACGTGGTGCGCGACCGGATCAAGGGATTCGCGCGCTCGTCGTTCGGCGGCGATTTCCGGATCGTGTTCCTCGATGAGGCGGACTCGCTTACTGATGACGCTCAGTCAGCATTACGCCGCACGATGGAACAGTTCTCCGACAACACCCGCTTCATCCTCTCGTGTAACTACTCGTCGAAGATCATCGACCCGATCCAGTCGCGCTGCGCCGTCTTCCGCTTCTCGCCGCTCTCGGACGCGGCCGTCGCCGCGCAGACCCGCGAGATCGCCGCGGCGGAGGGGATCGAGGTGACCGACGAAGGCGTCGACGCGCTCGTGTACGCCGCCGACGGCGACATGCGACGCGCGATCAACTCGCTGCAGGCGGCGGCGACGACCGGCGACGTCGTCGACGAGGAGGCGGTGTACGCGATCACGGCGACCGCGCGGCCCGAGGAGATCGAGTCGATGGTGACGAACGCGCTGGAGGGCGACTTCTCGCGGGCGCGGGCGACCCTGGACACGCTGCTCACGGAGACGGGGATGGCCGGCGGCGACGTGATCGACCAGCTCCACCGCTCCGTCTGGGAGTTCGACCTGAGCGAGCGCGAGGCGGTCGCGCTGATGGAGCGGATCGGCGAGGCCGACTACCGGATCGCCGAGGGCGCCAACGAGCAGGTGCAACTGGAGTCGCTGCTCGCGTCGCTTTCGTTAGAGGAATAGGTCAGTTACGATCGAAGTCTCGGTTCGTTCGCGGCGTACGATCGCAGTTATTTATCACAGACCGACGGTAGCAGCGGCGGGCAGACCGTCTCCGAAGCTCCGGTCGTTCGGCGATATGATGACGATTGAGAATCGACTGGGTACACCTCCAAAGCCCCAGCCGGGAGGCGGACGCACGCTCGCTGCGCTCCTCAGTCGTTCGCTCCGCTCACTCCTTGCGGTGCTTACGTCGCCTGCGTCCGCCTCCCTGCTGCCCCTTTGAGTCCCACCCCGCACCGCACAGCGACCGCACCTCACACCACCCCAACCTCGCGGTTCGCGCTCTCCGAGCGCTCACCGAGCGCTCACCGGCTCCCTCGCGCGTGCTGCTCGCGGCCAGCGGGCCGCTCGCAGGCACGCGCCACCGCCCCGGCACATTCGAGTACTCGTCCCGGGCGCGCTTCTTAAGCCGGGCGCGCACGGACTGCGGGTATGCTCGTCGTCGTCTCCGACACGCACGCACGCGAGGAGTCGAAGCTGCAGGGGCGCACCGCGGAGGCGGTCCGCGAGGCCGACCTCGTCGTCCACGCCGGCGACTTCTACCGCGAACCGGTGCTCGACGCCTTCGAGTCGGCGGCGCGGACGCTACGCGGGGTGTACGGCAACAACGACGACGCCGCGATCCGCGACCGCCTCTCGGAGGTCCGGACGGTCGAGTACGCGGGCGTGCGGTTCGCCGTCACCCACCGCCACCGCAGCGGGGACACGGGACTGGTCATGCTCGGTCGGGGACGCGACGCCGACGCCGTGATCTGCGGGCACAGCCACCGCCCGCGGTTCGACGACTCGGGCGACCTCCCGATCCTGAACCCCGGGAGCCACGCACAGCCGCGAGGGAACCGACCGGGACACGCCGAACTGGAGCCGGCGACCGAGGTGGATGCGGACGGGGACGGAGGGGGCGAGACCGACGGGCGCGACGGGAGCGAGACCGCGCTCGACGGGCGACTCGTCACGCCGGACGGGGAGGTCTTCGAGCGGTTTCGGATCGGGCCGTGAGAAGTACCGCCCGCGGGAGAAGGGGGGGGGAGAGCGGGCGGGACGCGACGCCCCGCGGGCCGAGCCGCGCCGGCGGGCCGGAACGACCGGGGATGGGGAGGGGGGAAAGCAGGGGGAGGGCAGGGGGGAGCGATCGGCGGGGACCGGCCCGATCGACGCGGAGCGATCGCGGGGGAGAGGGCCGAAGCGGGGGTCGCGTCCGTACGTTACGCCGGAGATAGCTTATACCTAGCTTAGGGACAAACACGCGCTTTAGTCACCGCCCGCCGGCGGACGGGAGTCCCGAAACGCCTAACACCGTGCCGACGGATTCGACTGTATGCTCTCGGTCGAACCGCTGTTCGTGGTTATTCTCGTCGGTCTGCTCGGGCTCTTCTTCTTCGGGTTCCTCCTCGTCCGGCGCACGCTGACCGGGCTCCGCGAGGGGTACGAGGACGGCCAGCGGTAATGGTCGTCGTCACCGTTCTCACCCTCGGCGTCGCCGGCGCGGCGAGCATGTTCATGGCGTGGTCGATCGGCGCCGGCTCCTCGGGGTCCACCCCGTTCGCGCCGGCCGTCGGGGCGAACGCCATCTCCGTGATGCGCGCCGGGCTGATCGTGGGCGTCCTCGGGCTGCTCGGCGCCGTCCTGCAGGGCGCGAACGTGACCGAGGCGGTCGGCACGGAGCTGATCGGCGGCGTCACGCTCACCGCCGGCGCGGCCATCGTCGCGCTGGTCACCGCCGCCGGGCTCGTCGCGGTCGGCGTGTTCGCCGGGTACCCGATCGCGACCGCCTTCACCGTCACCGGCGCGGTGGTCGGCGTGGGCCTCGCGATGGGCGGCGACCCCGCGTGGCCGAAGTACACAGAGATCCTCACGCTGTGGGTGCTCACCCCGTTCGTCGGCGGCGGGATCGCCTACGTCGTGGCGCGCTCGCTGATCGGCGAGCGCCTCCCCGAGCGACCGCTCACCGCGGCGCTCGCGGGTCTCGTCGGCGCGATCGTCGCGAACGTCGGGTTCGCGCTGCTCGGCCCCCCGGGCGAGCAGGCGTCGCTCTCGCAGGCGATCGGGCCCGGGCTCGGGGTCGGCGCGGTCGGCACGCCCCTCGTCACGGCCGCGGTGGCCGCGGTCGTCACCGTCGCGGTGTACCTCGACCTCGGCCGCGACCGCGAGGGGGCCCAGCGGCGGTTCCTGCTGGCGATGGGGGGGCTCGTCGCGTTCTCCGCCGGCGGGTCGCAGGTCGGGCTGGCGATCGGGCCGCTCGTGCCCCTGTTCGTCGGCGACGCCGGGATCCCGCTGTGGGCGCTGCTCGTCGGGGGCGGAGTCGGGCTGCTGGCCGGGTCCTGGACCGGCGCGCCGCGGATGATCAAGGCGATCTCGCAGGACTACGCCTCGATGGGGCCGCGGCGGTCGATCTCGGCGCTCATCCCCTCGTTCGCGATCGCCCAGACCGCGGTCGCGTTCGGGATCCCGGTGTCGTTCAACGAGATCATCGTCTCCGCGATCGTCGGCGCCGGCTACGCCGCCGGCGACGCGGGCGTGAGCCGGGCGAAGATGGGGTACACGGTACTCGCGTGGGTCGGCTCGCTCGTCGGGTCGCTGGGGCTGGGCTTCGGCATCTACACCGTCGTGCAGTTCGTGCTGTAGGTGGTGCGACGAACAGGTGGAGCGGTGAATCTCGGAGTTCGGTTATATATAATTGTGGCTGGCAGATCGGCGGTGAGCATCGCCGAAGCCCCAGCCGCTCGGTAGTACGTGGTCGGCGACTCGACGACGAGGAGCTCCAAAGCCCCAGCCGCTCGCTTATAAATCGTTGCTGTCGGTGATATAGAGAACACCTCCAAAGCCCCAGCCGCGAGGACTCGCGCGGCTCGGTGCGCTCCTCGCTCGCGTTGCTCGCTGCGGTGCTTCCGTCGCCGTGCTTCGTCCTCGCGGCTGCCCCTTTGAGTCCCACCCAACCGCTCCGCACCGCAGCCTCACGCCTCCCCAGCCTCGTCGCTCGGTCGGGGCTCCCGCCGGTCGCCCGCTCCCTCGCGACTCCCTCGCGCGTGCCCCTCGGCCGCCAGGCGGCCTCGGCGGCACGCGCCACCGCGGTGGCCGGTCACACCGATCGCCCCCGTGCCCGCCGTCGATCCAGCAGGGTTCAAGTACCCCACCGGCAAAACTCGCGGCATGCAGACGCTGCTTCTGAACGCCGACGACGTCGACGAGAACGCTCGCATGGACCGGGTCATCGACGCGGTGCGCGGCGCGTTCACGGCCTACGAGCGCGGGAACGCGAAGATGCCGGCGAAGTCGTACATCGACCTCCCGGAGTACGACGGCGACTTCCGGTCGATGCCCGCCTACCTCGACGTGCGCGAGGCGGACACCGCCGAGGAGACGGCCGACGGCGAGGGGTGGGACGCGGCCGGGATCAAGTGGGTGAACGCGCACCCGAACAACCCCGCCGACCACGGCCTCCCGACCGTGATGGGGACGATGATCTACTCCGACCCCGAGACGGCGTTCCCGCTGGCGATCCTCGACGGCACGACGCTCACCATGAAGCGAACGGGCGCGGCCGCCGCGGTCGCCACCGACCACCTCGCCGTCCCCGACGCGACCTCGCTCGGGATCGTCGGCGCGGGCGTCCAGTCGTACACGCAGCTGGAGGCCATCGCCGAGGTGCGCGACGTCGAGGAGGTCGTCGTGAGCGACCTCGACGAGGAGCGCGTCGCCGACTTCATCGACGCCTTCGGCGACCGGTTCGACGTCCGGGCGGGCTCCGTTTCGGAGGCCGGCCACTGCGATATCCTCTCGACGGTGACGCCCGTCGAGGACCCGATCGTCGGCCCCGGCGACGTGGGCGAGCACACCCACGTCAACGCGATGGGCGCCGACGCGGCGGGGAAACACGAGCTGGCGGACGAGCTCCTGCTCGACGCGACGATCGTCATCGACGACCGCGAGCAGTGCACCCACTCCGGCGAGATCAATGTCCCCTACGCGGCGGGGACGCTCACCGACGACGATATCTACGGCGAGATCGGCGAGATCGTCGTCGGCGCCCGCTCGGGTCGGGCCGGGGTCGACGCCGGCGGAAACGGCCCCGCGACGGGCGGGGCGGGCGTCACGGGCGTCACCGTCTTCGACTCCACCGGCCTCGCGATCCAGGACGTCGCGGCCGCCCGCGTCGTCTACGAGCAGGCCGACGAGGCCGACAACGGCTCCCCGTTCGACCTGCTCGGACTCGCCGAGTGACCGCGACGGCCTTTTTATCGCTCCCGCCCGTATCGCTCCCGTGCAACTCGTCAGCGTCGCCGCGCTCGCGGAGAACCGGGTGATCGGGAACGACGGCGGCGTCCCGTGGCCGGACCTCCCCGAGGACGTGCGTCAGTACCGCGCCCGCGTCGCCGGCTCGCCGGTGATCTTAGGCCGTCGGACCTTCGAGTCGATGCGCGGCGACCTCCCCGGCCGCCGGCAGATCGTCGTGAGCCGCAGCGTCGACGCGGTGGACGAGCCGACCGCGGTCGTCGCCGACGGCGTCGACGCGGCGATCGACCTCGCCCGCGAGCTCGTCGGCGAGGGCGTCGACGCCGGATCGGTCGACCGTGTCGCCGGGGAAGCGGCGCCCGCCGGGACGGGGTCGCTCGGCGACGCGCCCGAGCCGGCCGTCTACGTCCTCGGCGGCGGGACGGTCTACGAGCTGTTCCAGCCCCGGATCGACCGGATGGTCCTCAGCCACGTCGACGGCGCCTACGAGGGCGACACCCGGTTCCCGGCGTGGGACGAGTCGGAGTGGCGCGTGGCCGACGAGACGGACTACGAGGGGTTCACGCTCCGCGAGTGGGTCCGACGCGCGGACGCCGCGTGAGCCGGCACGTCGCCCGCGACGTGTCAGTCGACTGTCCCTCGTCCGCCAGTCGTCCCCGAGTTAGGCGACCAAACTAAGTGGGTATCGGACGTGGGTCACCTCGATAGATGGCGGCCTCGTGGTGGCTCGTCGGCCTGTTCGCGCTCTCGGCTGCGGCCTGTTTCGTCGCCGCCCTTCACGGGTCTCGCCTGCGGAACGACGACGCCAGGCGCGGGCTCCGCTGGCTCCTGGTCCTCGTCGGCGTCTGGGGGCTCCTCCAGGCCGGGGTGCTGCTCGCGGGCCGGGAGCCGACGGCGGTCGCGCTGTACGTCCTCGCGCTCATCGTCGGCTTCGCCACGCCGTTCGCCTGGCTGTACTTCGCCTCCGCGTACGCCGGCCGGGACTACCACCGCCGGTCGGCGTACCGGCGAGCGGGCCTCGCGGTCTACGTCGCCGTCGTCGCGGCGAAGCTCACGAACCCGATCCACGGCCGGTACTTCGACGCGTCGTTCCGCACCGACCCCGTCCGCCGCCTCCTCATCGACGAGGGGGCGCTGTACTGGGGGTCGCTCGCCCTCGCGTACGCGCTCTCGCTCGTCGGCTTCTACCTCCTGTACCGGCTCTTCCGGGAGTCGGAGCACTCGTCGTGGACGCTCGCCGGGCTGTTCGCGGCGACGGGGCTCCCGGTCGTTCCGAACGCGGTCGCCCAGGCGGCGCCGTCCCTGTTGCCGTCGCTGAGCTACGAACCGCTCGGCGTCGCCGTCTTCGCGGTCGGGACCGTCTACCTCGTGGAGGACACCTTCCTCGCCGTCGAGCGCACGGCGACGCGCTCGTTCGTCGAGCGCACCGCCGGCGGCGTCCTCGTCCTCGACGCCGACGGCCGGCTCCGCGATCACAACGAGCGGGCCGCGGAGCTGTTCCCCGCGATCGCGGACGGCGCGACCCGCGTCGAGGAGGTCTCGCCGCCCGTCGCCGACGCGTACCGCGAGGAGGCCCCCGTCCTCGTCGACGTCGTCGACGCCGGCGGCGACGAGCGGACCTACTGCGTCACGAGCGAGTCGCTCTCCGTCGGCGGGGCGGAGTTCGGCTGGGCGCTGCTCGTGCAGGACGTGACCGCCATCGAGCGACAGCGCGACCGGCTCGAACGCCACGAGGAACAGCTCGGCGACATGGCGGGCGCGATCGCCCACGAGCTGCGGAACTCCGTCGCCGTCGCCGACGGCTACCTCGCGGACGCGGCGGAGCGGCTCGCCGACGACGACGCCGAGGGCGCGGCCGAGTCGGTCGCGGTCGCGCGCCGCCGCGTCGGCCGGATCGGCGGCGTCGTCGAGGACCTCCACACGCTGGTGCGCCACGCCCGCGACTTCGACGAGCCGTCGCTCGTCGACTTCGAGGCGGCGGTGGCCGACGCGGAGTCCGCCGCCGACGCCGACGTCGCGGTGACCGTCGAGGGGAGCGGTCGGGTGCTCGCGACCCCGACGCGCCTCAAGCAGGTGTTCAAGAACGCGCTCGCGTTCGCCGCGTTCAACGGCGCGACGGCGGTGACCGTCTCCCTGACCGACGACGGGTTCGCGATCGCGGACGACGGCCGGTTCGCCGCGACCGACGGCGACGAGGCGGCGCTCCTCTTCGAGTACGAGAGCGCCGAGCCGAGCGCCGACGCGGGCATGTCGCTGCCGAACGTCCGCGCGCTCGCCCGGGTCGAGGGGTGGACCGTGGAGCCCGACCCCGGGTACGAGGACGGCGTCCGGTACGTCGTTCGCGGGGCCACGGTCGAGCGGGACCCGGCCGAGTGAGGAGGGGTCGTCGGCTCAGTCGTCGCTCTCGGCGTCGGAATCGCTGTCAGAGCCGCCGTCGACGCGCTCGGCGAATCCGAACCGCGGCTTGGCCTCGTCGACCTCGACGGTCACGGCCTCGCCCACGTCGGCGTCCGGGACGAACAGCGAGTACCCCTCGACGTACGCGATCCCGTCGCCCTCGTCGCCGAGCTCCTCGACGGTCACCTCCAGCCGGTCGCCGGCCGCGACGGGCGCGGTGTTCAGCCCCCTGGCGACGAGGTACACCTCCGAGGAGGAGTCGCGGGAGGCGGGCGGCGAGACGGTCCGGAGGTACTGGAACTCGCTCCGGACCTCCTCGCGGAAGGCGTCGAGGTCCTCGCCCTGGAACACCTTGACGACGAAGTCCCCGCCGGGCGCGAGCAGCTCCTCGGCCACGTCGAACGCCTGCCGCGCGAGGTGGACCGACCGCGCGTGATCGAGCGCGTACTCGCCGGTCATGTTCGGGGCCATGTCAGAGAGCACCGCGTCCGCGCCGCGCTCGCCGACCGCCTCGCGCAGGTAGTGTCGGGTGCGCTCCTCGGTCATGTCGCCCCGGATGGTCTCCACGTCGCCCTCGTCGAGGTCCTCGATGCGCTGGAGGTCGACGCCGACGACGGTGCCCGACTCGCCCACTTCCTCGGCCGCGACCTGCAGCCACCCGCCCGGGGCGGCCCCGAGGTCGACCACGGTGTCGCCGGGGTCGAGGAGGTCCGCATCCTCGTCGATCTGCTTCAGCTTGTAGGAGGCCCGGCTCCGGTACCCCTGCTGTTTCGATCGGTTGTAGTATTCGTCTTTGCCGCTCATATCTTGATCACCGCGCCCCGGGATGGGACCGCCGAAATCGAGGGCGAAATCGCGCTCATACCCGTAACAACGGGAGCGACCGGGAAATGAACGTCGAATGCGACCGTCGACGGCTCAGTGCGGTTCGGTCCGTTGACACCAGCCGCGAGGAGAGCGACTGTGGCCGAGGGGCGCCCTGGTGCCGGCCGTTGATTTTCGCCGCGACGAGCGGTGAACGGCCGACTCAGAGCGTTTCCGGCCGTTTTATCCGCCTCCATTTTGTACAGTCGATACTCAGATGCCTACCGAAGGAGAGTCGATCGGCTTCGGTGCCCGATCGCAAGAGAACCTGCGCGCCGAGTTCGCCGGCCGCGACCTTGACCGTCACCTCGCGCTGTTCTACGAGTCGACGGCCGCGCAGCTCGACACCGTGTCCGCGTTCCTCTCGCACGGGCTCGCGACCGGGCATCGGTGCGTGTACCTCGCCGATGCGAACCCGCAGTCGCGGATCGAAGCGGCCCTTCGAGATGCAGACGTGGATGTCGCGGCGCGGGCCGCCGCCGGCGACCTCGCCGTCCGCGACGCGTCGGAGGTATACCTCGACGGCGGGTTCGACTCCAGCAACACCGTCACCGAGCTGCGGTCGGAGGCGGAACGGAGCGCCGCGGGCGGCTACGAGGGGCTCTGGCTCGCCGGGGAGAACACGTGGGCGTTCGGGGCCGAGAAGTCGTTTGACGAGATCGTTGATTTCGAGTTCGCGTTCGACTCGGCGTGCCCCGACGAGCCGGTGACCGCGCTGTGTCAGTACGACCTCCGACGGTTCGACGAGGCGGCGGCCGCGAAGGCGCTGCGGACGCACCGACAGGTCGTCTTCGACGGAACGCTCTGCGAGAACCCCTTTCACGTCTCGCTCGAAGCGTACCGCTCCGGAGACGCGGAACATCCCGACGCTCGACTCATGTTAGAGCAGGCCCGGGGACTGGCCGAGAGCAACCGGGAGCTGGATCGCCGCGAGGAGCGGCTCACCGTCCTCAACCGAGTGTTGCGCCACAACATCCGAAACGACCTCAACGTCGTCCAGGGGGTGCTCACCGAGCTGTCGAGGAGCGAGTCGCTGACGGCCGCCGAGGCCGACCGCGTCGCCGCCGCTGCGAGCCACGCGGACGCCGTCGTCGAGACGGCAGCGAAGGCACGGTACATCCAGCGGACGATCGGGCGCTCGACGGTCGAGCCGACGCCGCTCCGGCCGGCGATAGAGCGGGCTGTCGAAGAGGTCCGGATCGAGTATCCGAACGCGCGGATCCAAGCCCCTGCATCGCCGGAACACGTCGTTCTCGCGGACGTGAACCTCGACGTTGCGCTCGAAGAGGCGATCCGGAACGGGATCGTCCACCAGGACGACCCGACGCCGAGAGTCGAGATCGCGGTGTCGATTCCGACGAGCGAGCGGGTACGGATCGAGGTACAGAACCCGGGGTCGATCCCCGAACACGAGCTGCGGTGCCTCCGAGAGACCAGGGAGACGCCGCTCGCCCACGGCAGCGGGCTGGGGCTCTGGCTCATGCGGTGGATCGCCGAGTCGGCCAACGGGACCGTCGAGTTTGTGGACGCCGACGACCGGACGCGGGTCCGGTTCGAGCTGTACCGCGTCGGCGACTGACGGGCGATCAGTCGCCGACGCGGATCCGGCCGTGCCGGCGGGCGTCGGTCGTGTCGCCGGTGACGACGAATCCGATTGCCTCGTAGAACGCGACCAGGTCGTCGTCGAACGCGGCGGTGACGGTCTCGATAGCGGAGTCCGACCGCCCGCGATCGACCGCGGCCGCGAGGAGCGCGGAACCGATCCCCCCTCCCCGACGCGCACGCCTGACCGCGACGCCGTCGACGTGGAGCCGGTCGGGGTCGGGACGGGCGGCGACCAGCGCGCCGACGACCCCGCCGGTTCTGGTCGAGCGCGCGACGAGGGCGTCTCCGGCCGCGATCCGGTCGTCCACGGTCGCCGCGTCCGTCTCCAGCATCGCCGCGTCGAGGATCCGGAGGACGTCGAGACGGTCGTCGGGCGTCGCCCGCTCGACGATCACGTCCTCGGGCGGGTCGCGGGAACCGGCCGAGCCCGGCGGATCGTCGGCGGGGTCGGAGCTCTCGCTCACGCGCCGTCGCCCGTCGCGCCGCCCTTGATCAGCCGCAGGATCCGGACCTCGTCGGCGTCGACAATGCGGTCGCCGGGGACGGGCGAGCCGTCGACCAGCGCCGACGCCTCCTGCGGGTGGTAGCCGGCCTCGCGGACGAGGTCGTCGTAGGTGGCGTCGTCGGGGAGGTCGACCGCTCGGGTCCCCTCGCCGACGACCTCGACCGAGACGCGCATCGAGGGGCTACCCCTCCAGCCGCTCGCGGAGCAGCCCGTTCACCTCGCCGGGGTCGGCGCTGCCGCCCGTCTCCTGCATCACCTGGCCGACGAGGAAGTTGATCGCGCCCTCGTCGCCGTCGTGGTAGTCGCTCACGGCGTCCGGGTTGTCGTCGATCGCGGCGTCGACGGCGGCCTCGACCTCGCCGGAGTCGGCGACGCCGAGCCCCTCGCGCTCGATGACGGTCTCGGGGTCCTCGCCCGCGTCGAGCATCTCGCGCAGGACTACCTCCTCGGCGTTCTTCACCGTGAGCTCCTCGGCGTCGACCAGCTCGATCAGGCGCTTGAACTCGTCGAGGCGGTCCTCGACGTCCGTGATCGCCATCTCGCGGTAGTTGAGCTCGCCGAGCAGATTGTCGGCGACCCACGTCGCGGCGAGCTCGGGGTCGAACGACTCGGCCACGTCCTCGAAGAAGTCGGCGACGGCCTTCGTCGAGGTGAGCTTCGAGGCGGACTCGCGGTCGAGCCCGTACTCATCGCGGAAGCGCTCCCGGCGGGCGTCCGGCAGCTCCGGGATCGGGATCGACTCCTTCCAGTCCGACACCTCCAGCGCGGGCAGGTCGGCCTCCCGGAAGTAGCGGTAGTCCTTCTCGGCCTCCTTCGAGCGCATCGAGACGGTGACGCCGCGCGCCTCGTCCCAGTGACGCGTCTCCTGCTCGATCTCGCGGCCGCGCCGGAGCACGTTCTCCTGGCGGGTGACCTCGTACGCGAGCGCCTGCTCGGCGCCCTTGTGGCTGGAGATGTTCTTCACCTCGGCGCGGTTCACGTCCGCGAGGGCCTCGTCCGTGATCGTCCCGTCGTCTGCGACCCGGTCCTCCGGTACGAGCGAGACGTTGGCGTCGACGCGCAGGCTCCCGTCGCGGGTCGGGTCGAAGACGCCGAGGTATTCGAGGACTTCTTCGAGCTTCGCCAGGAACGCGCGCGTCTCCGCCGGCGACCGGAAGTCCGGCTCGGTGACGATCTCCATCAGCGGCGTCCCGGCGCGGTTGTAGTTCACGAGGGTGTGGGTCGCCGACTCGATGGAGCCGCCGGCGTGCTGGAGGCTCCCCGGGTCCTCCTCCAGGTGCGCCCGGGTGATCCCGATGGTGCGCGGCTCGCTGTCGACGCGCACTTCGAGCTCGCCCGACTGGCAGATCGGGGCGTCGTACTGCGTGAGCTGGAAGTTCTTCGGCAGGTCGGGGTAGTAGTAGTTCTTCCGGTGGAACGTCGTCGTCTCGGGGATGTCGGCGTCGATCGCCTTCCCCACCTTCACCGCGGCCTCGACGGCGGCCTCGTTGAGGACCGGCAGCGCGCCCGGCAGGCCGAGGCAGGTCGGGCAGGTGCGCGTGTTCGGCTCCTCGTCCTCCTCGGGCTCCGTCGAGCAGCCGCAGAAGATCTTCGTGTCGGTCTCGAGCTGGACGTGGACCTCCAGCCCGATCACGACCGTCCGCTCCTCCGTCGCGGCCTGAGTGCTCATTACCGGTCCGTTGTGAGCCGGCCACCTAAATCGTGTCGGGACCGATACGATGTCGATTCGGAGGCTCGTTCGCGTGGTTCTCGACTGTGTGTCGCTACTGCCGCTGACGCGGTGAACGGTTTCAAAGTCCCAGCCGCTCGGTGATACGCGGCCGATCCCGGATCGTCGGCGACCACCTCCAAAGCCCCAGCCGCGAGGACGGCCCACGCTCGCTGCGCTCCTCAGTCGCTCACGTCGTTCGCTCCTTGCGGTGCTTGCATCGCCTGTGCCGTCCTCGCGGCTGCCCCTTTGAGTCCCACCCCGCCCAGCACGGCACCGCAACCCCACGCCTCCCCAGCCTCGTCGGTCGCCCTCCGCGTCGCTTCGGGCGACCGACTCCCTCGCACGCGCTGCTCGCGCCCGAAGGGCGCTCGCAGGCGCGCGCCACCGCAGCCGTTCCCGAGAAATCGTGCCGCGGTGCTCGCGCCGGTCTCCCCTCCGGCGCCGTTGCTAAACCCTTATGAGCGCGCGGGTGGGAGGAACGGCCGTATGAGCGACCTCCCGGACGACTTCGACTGCACCCTCACCAACTGGGAGTACATCTACGGGCTCTGCCGCAACGTCTCGAACGCGGTGAAACGGGCCGACTTCGAGCCGGACGTGGTCGTCGCCCTGGCCCGCGGCGGCTGGTTCGCGGGGCGGTGCGTCTGCGACTTCCTCGGGCTCAACGACCTGACGAGCCTGAAGATGGAGCACTACGTCGGGACCGCGGAGAAGAGCGGCGAGCCCCAGATCCGCTACCCGATGCCGGAGGGGAGCGTCGAGGGGAAAGACGTCCTGATCATCGACGACATCGCGGACACCGGCGGCTCGATCCGCCGCGCCGAGGAGTACGTCGACGACCGGGACGCCGCCGAGATCCGCACCGCGACGCTCCAGCTGCTCGGCACCTCCGAGTTCCAGCCGGACTTCGTCGGCGAGCGGCTCGAACAGTGGACGTGGGTCGTCTACCCGTGGAACTTCCTCGAAGACATGATCGACCTCACCGAGGGCGCGATGGAGCGCGCCGGCCAGGAGACGTTCGACCGCGACGACCTCCGCCACTACCTCGACGAGTACCACAGCATCGGCCGCATCGAGATGGAGGTCGCCCAGCCCGGCCGCCTCGACGAGGTGCTCGACGAGATGGTCCGCCGCGGCGTCGCCGACTCGGCGGGCGACGGGACCTGGCGACTCGCCGACTGACCGCCCGCGATGCCCGGAGACGACCCGGAGTCGGACGCTGCCGACGACCCCCACGGCGTCCCCGAACAGGCCCTCGACGCCCTCCTCGACGCCTCCGCCCTCAAGGACGAGCGGCGCACGGGGTGGCAGCTCCGCGGGGTCGACGACCCCGAGTCGGTCGCGGCCCACGCGTGGGGGGTCGCCTACCTCGTCCTCGCGCTCGGCGACCGGTTCCGCGGGGACCTCCCCGGCGTCGACCTCGACCGCGCGCTCCGGCTCGCGGTGGTCCACGACGTCGCCGAGGCGGAGACGGGCGACGTCGCGACCCGCGCCGACTCGACCGCGGACGCCGTCGACCCGGCCGCCAAGGAGGCCGCCGAGCGCGAGGCGATGCGCGACCTCGCCGGGCCGCTCCCCGACCGCGTCCGCGACGCGTGGGAGGCGTACGAGGCGCGCGAGTCGCCGGAGGCGATACTCGTCAAGGAGTGCGACCTCCTCGACGTCTGCCTCCAGGCCGTCCGCTACGAGCGCGACGACCGGTACGACCCCGCCGACGGCGATCCGGGGGCGTTCCGCGAGTACGACGACCTCGACGAGTTCTTCGCGACGACCGGGCCGCGGCTGCGGACCGAGACCGGGAACGCGCTGTTCGCTCGCCTCCGCGATCGGTACCGGGCCGCCCGTGACGGCGAGTGACGCGCACTACGACGGGGCGCGACCGCGGACTACGACGCGACGCGAGCGCTCAGTCCGACGCGCGCCACGCGGCGGCGGCCGCGTCGATCACCGCCAGCGCGTCTTCGCTGCCGTTCGCGTCTCCCTTCTCGAACTCCTCCTCGGTCTGGCCCATCTGGTTGGTCACGTGCGCGAAGCAGACGACCGGCCGGTCTCGGGCGTCCGCGAACGCGTAGAGGGCCGCCGCCTCCATCTCGACCGCGAGGATCCCCTCCGACCGGGCGCGTTCGATCGCGGTCTCCGTCTCCCGGAACGGCGCGTCCGTCGTCCACGACGCTCCCGTGTACACCGGTCTGGGCACCGCCTCGCACTCGCGCTCGACCGGCCTCAGGAGCTCGGGATCGAGGGACGCGTAGCGGTCCGCCGGCCGGTAGTGGTGGCTCGTCCCCTCGTCGCGGAGCGCGCGCTCGACGAGCACGAAGTACGGCGGGTCGTCCCGCGGGACGATCCGCCCCGAGGAGGTGACGCTCACGAGGAACTCGCAGCCGGCGGCGAACAGCTGCTCCGCGACGAGGACCGCGAACGACGCCCCGACGGCGCACCCGACGATTCCGAACTCCTCGCCGCCCCGCTCGAACCGGTAGAGCTCGGTGTGGTACCCCGGCCACGTCTCGTCCTGCTCGGCCTCTCCGGCCGCTCGCAGCCGGCGCACGACGTCCCCGTCCGGATCGAGGACGCAGACCTCCGGGACCGAGCGCTCCGGGAGCTCCTTCTGACGGCGGGCGTTCTCCAGCAGGGCGCTCGGCGCGAACACGGACGGTTCGTCGAACGCCTTCGCCTCGAACAGCGGGGACGCGTCCGCGTCGGACGGGTCGGTCATGTGGATCGGTTCGCGGAACTCGCGAAAGGGTGTTGCGGTCGGGCCCGCCTGCGCGCCTCCGACTCACCGGAGTCCGAGACGGTCCCCGAACCGCCGAGCGAGCGCTCCGATCGCGTAGCTACCCGCGGCGAGGACGACGGCTATCGGCGCCCAGAGCGCCGGCGCGCCGTGTCCGTAAAACGACAGCACGAACGCCACGGGCGCCGCCTCTCGCGTCGAGATCAGCCACGCGTAGAACGTCACCGGTCCGTACACCGGTCCGACCACCAGGGCCGTGCTGACGAGCAGTCCGCTTCCGGCGTACGCGGCGCCGACCGCGAGCAGGCCGCCGAGCAGGACGAACGGCAACAGGACCGCCTCGGGTATCGCGTCGAAAGCGGCGTGTGACGCGAACGCGAACAGCCCGGTCACGCCGAACAGCCCCGCGGCTACCGCGGCTCCCGACCGTCTCGGTGACGACCGGGTTCCGAGGAGCGCTCGCCGGAGGGCCGCGTTCGAGTCGAGGTCCATGTGTCCGTTCGGGAGGGCGCGGCGTCTCCGTCCGAGTACGCGGCCGCTCGGTATCCGTTTTGGGGTCCCTGCCGCGGTCCGACGGCGTCGCCGTCGCGTTCTACGTCCCCGCTGCCACGCCGACCTCCCGCTCGAACGCCTCCCGGAGCACGCGGATTGCCCGCCGCTTCGTCCCGTCGGGGACGAACACGAAGGGGATCGGCACGTCGAACGCGCGGTCGCCGTACAGCCCCCAGTCCCCGACCGACCGGGTCGTCCCGCCGTAGGCGATGGGGATGTCCTCCAGTTCGTCGGGGTCGTACGCGGGGACGTACGAGCGGTCGATCCACACCTCGTGGACGGGCACGTCGAGCGCGTCGGCGAGGAGCCGCTCCAGCCGGTCGTCGCCCTCGGTGAGCCACGCCGTGAAGTCGTCGAGGTCGGGGGCGCGTCCCTCGCCGGAACCGCCCGCGTCGCCGTCGCGGTCACCGCCGCCGTCGCGGTCATCGCCGAGGTCGCCGCCGATCCGGTCGGCCAGCGCGATCCGGTGTTTCCAGCAGGTGGCCGGGAAGCGGCGCCCGCGGAAGCGGTCGTACATCGACGCCAGCGTCGAGTCGGGGTGCTCGCGGGCGGCGACCTTGAGTCGTTCGAGCACGGCGTTGTCGTCGAGCTCCCGCGAGAGCACGCCGTCGACCGTCACCGGGCTCTCGCCGGTCACGCGCTCGTACTCGCCGAGCAGCTCCTGGAGGAGGCGGTTCGCGTAGACGGCCTTGTGATGCTGGGTGACCCACATGTACAGCGCGATCCGGCCTTCGAGGTAGTTCCCGATGGTCGAGAGCGCCTTCTCGGTGAGCGCGAGCCCGGCCTCGGGATGGGCGGTGTAGGCGTCGACCATGCGGTCGACGTCGAAGCTCAGTACGCCCGCGCCGGTCATCTGATTGTCGCGGGTGATGTAGTCGAGCCGGTCGACGTCGATTGGCGAGTGGAGCAGCTGCGCGCCGACGCCGTACTGCCAGGGCTCGCCGCGCTCGTACGCGAGGCTGTAGCCGAGCACGTACGCGCACACCTCGAACGGGTCCACGTCGAACGAGCGCAGCGCGCCGCCGTACTCCTCGACGATGAGTACGCAGCCGAGCAGCTCGTGCGGGCTCGCCGACCGGAGCGGCGCCCCGCCGACGCCCGCCCGGTCGAAGGCGTCGACCAGCCCGGCGTCGGCGACCCGCTCCCGGAGGACCCCCTCGTCGAGGAACGACTCGGAGAGGTGCGAGAAGGGCGGATGCCCCACGTCGTGGAGCAGGCAGGCGCACTCCAGCGTGCGCTGGATCTCCTCCAGCTCGTCGGTCGTCGCGTCCCGCGTGAAGTACGGCTGCCGGCGGAGGTTCTCGAAGACGGTCCGCCCGAGGTGGTAGACGCCGAGCGAGTGCTCGAACCGCGTGTGGTTCGCCCCGGGGTAGACGAGGTGCGTCGCCGAGAGCTGGCGGACGTACCGCAGCCGCTGGAACGGGCGGGTGTCGACGACGCCGTCGACGAGCGCGTCCGGCAGCTCCACGTAGCCGTGCACGGGGTCTTTGATCTGCGTGGTCGGCATCCGGATGTCCGACCGACGACCGCCCGGACCGTCGCTCTTTCGGTCGCGCGTCGGGCGCCCGCACCCCGCCGAGTCCGTCCCTATAAGTACCGAGCGCGCCGACCCGCGGGCATGGTATCGGAGCACGGCGACGACACGGCTCGCGCCGACGGCGCCGGGGACGACGCCGCCCGCGAGACCGGCTCCCCGCTCGTCGACCGGTGGACCGCGCTCGACCGCGGCTGGCAGGCGCTCGCGCTCGGGCTGGGGGTCGTCGCCGCCCACGCCGCGGGACAGGTCGCGGGCCTCCTCTGATGGGCGTCGCCGCCGCCGCTCGGCCGTACCTCCCCGGCCTCGCGCTGCTGGCCGCCGGGGCGGTCCTCGCAACCCTCGTCGCCGGCGCGGTCGCCGGGCTCTCCCCGCTCGTCGTCGCGGTCGCGCTCGGCGCGCTCGTCGGGAACGCGGTCGGGACGCCCGAGGCCGCGAAGCCGGGCGTCGGCGTCGACAAGCTCCTCTTGGAGACCGGGATCGTCCTGCTCGGCGCCGCGGTCGTCGTCGAGGAGTTCCTCGCCGCGGGGCCGACCGTGCTCGGCATGGTCGTCGCGACGGTCGCCGGCGGCCTGCTGCTCGCCGAGCTGATCGCCCGCGTGCTCTTCCGGCTCGACGGGACCACGCCCTCGCTGCTGGCGGCGGGCGCGAGCGTCTGCGGGGTCTCCGCTGTCGTCGCCGTCGGACGCGTGCTCGACGCGCGCGGCTCGGCGATCACCTTCGCGGCGGCGACCGTGCTCCTCTTCGACGCCGTCACGCTCGTCGCGTTCCCGATCGCGGGGGAGTGGCTCGGGCTCACCGGCCGGCAGTTCGGCGTCTGGGCCGGCGTGAGCATGTTCTCGACCGGCCCCGTCGCGGCCGCGGGGTTCGCCCACTCGCCCGAGGCCGGCCAGTGGGCGACCGTGACGAAGCTCGCGCGCAACGCCCTGCTGGGGGGCGTCGCCGTCGCGTACTCGCTGGCGTACACCGCGCGATCGGCGACCGACCCCGGCGTACGCCGGGTCTGGGCCGAGTTCCCGAAGTTCCTGCTCGGCTTCCTCGCGGTCGCCGCGGTCGCGAACAGCGGGCTCCTCTCGCCGGCCGCGCTGGCGTCGATCGGGCGCGTCTCGGACGCGCTGTTCACGCTGGCGTTCGTCGGCCTCGGCCTCTCGATCCGGCTCCGCGAGATGCGCGACGTCGGCGGGGCCGCGGTCGGCGCCGTCCTCGTCCACCTGCTCGTCGTGAGCGCGCTCGCGCTGGCGGCGGTGCGGTGGCTGCTGTAGTCCCCGTTTTACATGACTCCTTATAAGTAGCGAGCCGCCGCACTCCGGGTATGGGCACCATCGGCTTCATCGGCGGCAGCGGCATCTACGAGGCGCTCCCCCTGAACGACGTGCGCGAGGTCGAGTACGACACCCCCTACGGCGAGCCGAGCGACGCGATCACGATCGGCGAGTTCGCGGACACGGGCAGAGAGGTCGCCTTCCTCCCGCGGCACGGCTCCGACCACGGCGTCTCGCCCACCGACCTCCCGTACCGCGCGAACATGTACGCGCTGAAGCGGGCGGGCGTCACCCACGTCTTCGCGTCGAACGCGGTTGGAAGTCTGAAAGAGGAACTGGGGCCCGGCACGCTCGTCATCCCCGATCAGATATACGACCGCACCAAGCGCCGCGACCTCTCCTTCTACGGCGACGGCGTCGTCGTCCACCAGCCGTTCGCGGACCCGTACAGCCCGGAGCTGGTCGACCACCTGACCGAGGCGGCCGAGTCGGCGGCACCCGCCGACACGAAGGTGGTGAAGGGCGGCACGTACGTCTGCATCGAGGGGCCGCAGTACTCCACGCGCGCGGAGTCGGAGTTCTACAGGAGCCAGGGGTGGGACCTCGTCGGCATGACCGCGATCCCGGAGGCGAAGCTCGCCCGCGAGGCCGAGATCGCGTACGCGACGATCGCGGGCGTCACCGACTACGACGTCTGGAAGGAAGACAGCGAGGTGACGCTCGAAGAGGTGCTCGAAAACGCCGAGAAGAACCAGGCGGCGATCAAGGCCGCGGTCGAGGAGGCCGTCCGGACGCTCCCCGAAGATCTGGAGTGCGACGCGCACACGTCGCTCGACGGCACCGTCAACACGCCGACCGAGGCGATTCCGGAAGAAACGCAGGAGCGCGTCGAGCCGCTGCTCGGCGACTACCTGTGAACAATTTTGCGGTGCGGTGGCGCGTGCCGACGAGCGCCCGCAGGGCGCGAGTCGCACGCGCGAGGGACGCGGCGACCGAAGCGAAGCGGAGGGAGCCGCGAGGTTGGGGAGGTGTGAGGCTGCAGTTGCTGTGAGGGTGGGACTCGAAGGGGCAGCCGCGAGGGCGAAGCCCGGCGACGCAAGCACTGGAACGAGGGAGCGTCAGCGACCGAGTGAAGCGCGCAGCGAGCCGCGCGAGCCGTCGCGGCTGGGGCTTTGGAGGTGTTCACCGCCGATCTACAGTTGCCAATCACGTACCACCGAGCGGCTGGGGCTTTGGAGGTGTTCGCCGCGGGAGCGACGGCGTCTCAGTCGTCGAACACGGCGAACGTGAACGCCGAGTCGGACTCACGGGTGAGCCGCTCGGAGCCGTCGTGGTCGCGCAGCTGCCCCTCGTCCATCGAGTCGTGGGCTTCTTCGACCGCCTCCGGCGCCAGCTTCTCCGTCACCTCGAAGGTCGTCACGGGGCTGATCAGTCCCCAGACGGCGCCGATCGAGTGCGCGAAGAAGGCGACCGGCGTGAGCGCGAGGTAGACCGGCCACGTGAGGGGGTGTTTGTCGTACCTGGCGGTCCCGACGAGTTTGTACACGAACAGGATCCCGACCAGCGCCAGTGACGCGGTCTGGTACCATTCCATCGCCGGCGCGGTGCCCGGGAGGAGTATCGACGCGACCGCGAGCAGCGGCACGAGCGGCGAGAACGCCCACGCGACGATCCGCGTGTAATACACGGGCCGATAGGCGAGCGGGAGGAGCCCCCCGTCGGCGCGCGTCCCGGAGATCCACCGACGGCGCTGTTTGGCCATCGCGCGCAGCGACGGGGGCGCCTGGTTCCGGAACCGCACGTCGAGGACGGCGAAGGAGACGCCCGCGCGGTCGGCGGCCCGCCAGATGAAGTTCGTGTCCTCGGTGATCGTCGCGACGTCCCACGTGATCGCGTCCTCCAGCGAATGCCGGACCGCGACGCCGCCGCCCCACGCGTACAGCGGGTACCGGAGGCGGTGGAACGCGAACTGCTCGTACTGGTAGCCGACGCGGAAGATCTCGCTCAGGTACGTGAGCCGCGACCCCGTGTACAGCGGCTTCTCGGTGAACTGGACCACGTCGGCGTCGGGCAGCCCCTCGAAGCCGGCCATGATGGTGTCCTCGTCGAGGTACAGCACGTACTCGCGGTCGCAGGGCACCTCGCGGCGGGCCCACTCGACGGCCCGCCCCTTGTTCGTCGCGGCGCACTCGAAGGAGTCCGGGACGACGTGAACGTCAGCGCCGTCGACGTCGATCGGTTCCTCCGCGATCACGCGCACGTCGTCGAGCCCCGCCGGCACCGCGTTCACCGTGGCCTGAACGACCGCCGCCGCGTCGACGGTGAGGATTCGAACTTGGACGTCGTCGTACCCCCACTCGACCTCGTCGGGGGCGACGCGGCCGCCGCGCGCGAGGACGACGGATTCGAAGAGCCACCACGCCGACGAGGCGCCGTACAGGACGAGCGCGACCCACAGCGCCGCGACGACGACGGCGAGGAGGGGGTTGCCCGCGACGAACTGGAACACGCGGAACGGTGCGGGCGGCCGGACAATCAGCGTGGCGGTGTCCGGACCGCGACGGCCTCGGATGACGGGGTTCGCGGAGAGCGACCGCGGCGCCGGTCAGTCCGCGATCGCTTCCGACTCCCCGGTCGCCGCCGCCGGGTCCTTCACCCACAGGTCGCCGAAGAAGTCGTCCTGCTGGAGCCGCACCGAGCCGCGGTGGGCCATGAACAGCAGCGCGAGGTACGTCATGAACGGGCGGCCGCCCGCGGTCTCGATCTCCGCGAACAGCACCTCCGTGCGACCGCGGTCGAAGTGGGTCCGGAGGGCGTTGTCGATCTCCACGATCACCTCCTCGATGTCCTCGTCGTGGGTGCGGTCGGTCGCCTCGCCCGCTGTCGGCTCCCCGTCCCGCCGGAACTCGTCGCCCGCGCGGTAGTCGAGCGTCTGGGTGCCGCGGTCGTACCCCTGCGGCGACTCCGAGGTGTCGTACTCGCGGGAGTCCTTCCACCACGAGCCGCGCTCGGCCTCGCGCAGCTCGCGGACCAGCTCGTCGAGCGTCTCGGGTGACCCCCGGGTGTTCTTCCGGTCGAGCCGCCGGTCCATCTCGGCCTCCAGCTCGTCGACCGGGTCGACGTCGCCGTCGGCGGGGTCGGGCGCGCCGCCCTCCATCGCGACCTCCCACGGCTCCGGCTCGGGCTCCTCGTCCTCGTCGTCGTCGGCCAACATCCCGTCGCTCTTCATCCGGAGCAGGACGCTGGCGTAAAAGAGCGCTCGGCCGGTCGTCCGGAGGTCCGTCTCGTCGAGGCGCTCCAGGAAGGCGTCCGTCACCTGCACGATGTCGATGTCCCAGGGCTCGATCTCGCCCTCCTCGGCGAGCTGGACGAGGAGCTCGACGGGCTCGACCTCGCCGTCATCGTCGACGCCCGCATCGCTGTCGCTGGCGTCACCTCCCGCGTCGCCCGTGGCCGGTTCGTCGCCTCCGAGCGTTTCCGGCGTCGCCCCGTCGTGCGCCCCGACGTCGCGATCGCTCGTCAGGTCGAGGTCCGGGACGCCGTCGTCCGAGCCGCCGCCGCCCGCGCCCGCCGACTCCGGCGGCTCAGTCATCCGCCGTCACCTCCTCGTCCCCGTCGCCGTCGTCGCCGAACTGCATCCCGGTGACCGCGGAGAGGTTGTCGCCCTGCATCGTGACGCCGATCGCGCGGTCGGAGCGCTCCAGCAGCGCCGAGCGGTGGCCGACCACGACGAACTGGGCGTCCGCGGCCAGCTCCTCGATCATCTCGCCGACGCGCTCGGCGTTGACGGCGTCGAGGAACGCGTCGATCTCGTCGAGCGCGTAGAACGGCGCGGGGTTGTGCCGCTGGACCGCGAAGATGAAGGAGAGGGCGGTCAGCGACTTCTCGCCGCCGCTCATCGCGTCGAGCCGCTGAACCGGCTTGTCCGCGGGCTGCGCCCGCATCGTCAGCCCCTCCTCGAACGGGTCCTCGGGGTTCTCCAAGAGGAGCTCGCCGCTGCCGGCCGAGAGGCGGGCGAAGATGTCCTCGAAGTGGTCGTTGATCGACTCGAACGTCTGCATGAACGTCTCCCTCTTCGCCGCCTCGTACCCCTCGATACGCTCCTCGATCGCGTCGCGCTCCTTGACCAAGACGTCCCGGCGCTCCCGCAGCTGATCGAGCGCCTCCTGCACCTCGTCGTACTCGTCGATCGCGAGCATATTGACGGGCTCTAACGCCTCCATCTCGGCCTCCAGCTCCTCGATCCGCGACTCGACCTCGTCGAGGTCGGGGATCTCGTCGGCGTCGTAGTCGCCGACCTGCGACTCCAGCTCGTCGATCTCCCACGCCAGCCGGTCGCGGCGGTCGGTCAGGTCCTCCAGGTCGGACTCCGCCGCCGAGACGAGCGAGCGCTGCTCGTCCCGTTCGCGGGTCGCTTCCTTGATCTCCTCGCGGAGGTCCTCGCGGTCGGCCTTCAGCTCCGTGAGCTCCTCCTCGAGATCGGCGATCGCCGCCTTCTTTTCCTCGAGCTCGGCCTCCTTCTCCTCGATCGCGGCCTCGTGCTCGGCGATCGCCTCCTCGGCGTCGGCCTTCCGGTTCTGCGCTTCCTCGACGGTGTCGTGAAGCTCGTCGACGGCGTCCTCGGCGTACTCCTTCTCTAACTCCAGCTCGTTCTGCCGACCGTCGAGCGAGCTCATCCGGTCTTCCAGCTCCGCGATCTCGTCGCGGATCTCGTCGGCGCGCTCGGAGAGCTCCGGGATCTCCGAGTCCGCGAGCTCCGCCTCGATATCGTCGATCTCGGCCTCCAGGTCCGAGATCTCCGAGTCGAGCTCGGCGAGCGTCCCGTCGATCTCGCTCATCTCCTCGTCGACCGACTCGCGCTCGGCCTCCAGCTCCTCGAGCTCGGCCTCCAGCTCGTCGATGCGCTCCTCGGCGTCCGCCAGCTCGTCCTCTGCGCGCTCGACGTTGGCCTCCAGCGACCGGACGCGCTCGGCGGCGTCGGCCTTCCGGTCGCGCGCGTCGTCGATGTCGTCTTCGAGGGCGTCGATCTCGGCCTGTAGCGACTGCCGCTCGTCCTCCAGCTCCGATATCTCCGCGGCGAGCCGTTCGAGCTTCCCGCCGCCCGACTTCGTGAACGCGTACCGCGAGCCGCCGCCGGAGCCGCCGGTCATCGCGCCCGACTTCTCGACGAGGTCGCCGTCGAGGGTGACCATCCGGTAGTCGCCCATCAGTTCCCGGGCGGTGTCCATCTCCTCCACGACGAGCGTCGAGCCGAGCACGTACGAGAACACCGAGGCGTACGCGGCGTCGTAGTCGACGAGGTTCCGCGCGAAGTCGACGACGCCCGGCAGCGAGGGCTTCCGCGGGAGGCTCCGGTCGTCCATCTCCGTGATCGGGAGGAAGGTGGCCCGGCCCGCGTTCCGCCGCTTGAGGTAGTCGATACACGTCGAGCCGACGCCGTCGTCGTCGACGACGACGTTCGCGAGCCGGCCACCGGCGGCCGTCTCGCAGGCCTCGGCGTACTCGGCCTCGACCGAGCCCAGCTCGCCGACCGCGCCGTGGACCCCGTCGATGCCGCCGTTCTTCACCTCCGTCACCGCGCGCGGCCAGGAGGCGTCGCCGCGCTCGTCGGCCGCCGCCTCGAGCTTGGCGTACTCGTTCTGCTTCTCGCGGAGCTCCGCTTCGACCGCCTCCAGGTCCTCGCTCCTCTCCGCCTTCTCCGAGAAGAGGTCGGCGACCGCCTCCTCGATCGTCGCCTCGTTCTTCTCGGCCTTGTCGAGCTCGCTGCGGAGCTCGGAGATCCGCGCTTTGTGCTCCGGAAGCGACTCGCGGGCCTCCTCCAGCTCGGTCCGCGCCTCGCTCACCGCGTTCGAGCGCCGGCGCGCCTCGTCGAGCAGGCGGTCCTTCTCGCGCTGCGTCTCGTTCTTCTCCTCGCGCAGCGACTCGATCGCCTCCTTCTTCTCGGCGAGCTCGTCTTTCAGCTCGTCGAACTCGGTGTCGGCGCCCTCGATCTCGGCCTCGACGTCCGCCAGCTCGGACCGTTTCGTCGCGATCTCGGACTTGACGGACGCCTTCTCGACTTTCACCTCGCGGATCTCCGCGTCGAGCTCCTCGATCGTCTCCTCCTTCCGGTCGATCTGGACGAACGCGTCGCGCCGCTCCGTCTCCGCCTCGGCGGCGCGCTCCTCGGCCGCCTCGATCTTGTCCTCCAGCCGCGAGATCTCGCCTTTCACCTCCTCGATCTCCGACCGAATCTGAATCTGCTCGTCCTCGCCCTTCGTCTCGATCTCGTGGTTGAGGTCGGCCAGGTCCTCCTCAAGCCGGGTGAGTTTCCCCTGTCTCGCGTCGAGCGCCTCGCGGAGCTCCGCGAGTTCGGCCTCCGCCTCGTCGATGTCGGCCTCGATGTCGTCGAGCGCCTCGCGCTTCTCCTCCAGCTCGGAGGCCTTGCGGAAGCCGCGGTACTCCTCCAGCTCCTCGCGGAACCGTTGGTACTGAAGCGCGGTCTCGCGCTCGTCGGCCAGCCGGTCGAGCCGGTCCTCCTTCTCGCCGATCCGGAGGTCGGCCTCGCCGATGCGCTCCCCGACCGTGTCCAGCTCCTCGTAGGCGGCCTCCTTCTTCTCGTCGAACTCGGCGACGCCCGCGATCTCGTCGACGATCCCCCGCCGCTGGTAGGGGGTCATGTTGATGATCTCGGTCACGTCGCCCTGCATCACCACGTTGTACCCCTCGGGCGTCACGCCCGCGGCCGCGAGCAGGTCCTGCACGTCCGAGAGGTTCACCGAGCGCCCGTTGAGGTAGTAGTACGAGTAGTAGTTGTCCTCGGTCTCCTTCACGCGGCGTTTGATCGTGATCTCGGAGACGTCGCCGACGTTCTCCGTCCCGGCCGCGGAGACGACCTGCGACCGGTCGAGGGTGCCGTCCTCGTTCGAGAGCACCACCGTCACCGAGGCCTCGTTCGGGCCGCCGGAGCCCTCGCCGTCGTCGTGGCCGGGGTTGTAGATCAGGTCGGTGAGCTTCTTCGCCCTGATCCCGCGGGTGCGCGCCAGTCCGAGCGCGAAGAGGACCCCGTCGATGATGTTCGACTTCCCGGAGCCGTTCGGCCCCGTGATGACCGTGAAGTCGTTGTAAAAGGGGATCCTCGTCGTCCGCCCGAAGCTCTTGAACCCGTCCAGAACGACTTCGCTGATGTGCATGTGACGCGGGGGTGCGGAGGCGGACTACGCGACGATGATGTCGCTGTCCGACTCCTCGTCGTCGCTCGTTGCCTCGGACTCCCCGGCCTCGGCGTCCGGCGTCGTCGCCTCCTGCTCGGGGACGACCATGTCGTCGCTCTCGGCGTCGGCACCGGCGCCGGCGGCCTCGTCGGCGCCCTCGCCGCCCGTCCGCTCGACGACCTCGACGTGGTCGTCGGAGTGCGTCCGCGTCTCGCCGCCGGCCGATTCGGTCGGCTCGTCTGCGGCCGACGCCGTCGCAGTCTCGGCGGTCCCCGGGTCCTCGCCCGCGGCCCCCGCCTGAACGGACACCTCCTGCGCGTCCTCGACCTGTCGGACGCGCTCTTTCATCTCGACCAGCTCCTCCGTGAGCCCGTTGACCGCCGCCTGCAGCTCCGCGACCTGTCGTTCGAGGTCCTCGACGCGGTTACTCATATACACACGTATGCTCACGCGGGCCGTATAAATCCGCGTCAGACACACGTGTGACCATATCCCACGATTTCGCCGACCGCGACGGCGCCGAGCGTTCGTTTCGAGGGACTGAAACGCCGCGGCGCCGTCGCCCGATATCGGGGGGAAGATACTTGTAGTGCGGTCGATATGGCGTCCGTATGAGCAAGATCACCTTCCGAGCCGACGACGGCCTCGTTGAGCGGCTGGAAGCGTGTGACGCCTCCAAGAGCGAGGTGATGCGGGAGGCGCTCCGCGCTCACCTCGACGACGCCGAGGCGGGGGCGACCGCCGGCGACGCGGGCCGAGACGCCGCGGACGACACGGTCGACGCCGCGCTGGCCGACCGCGTCGACGACCTCATCGCCGAGCGGCTCGACGCCGCGTTGGACGACCGACTCGGCGGTCGGCGGGGCCCGTCCGACGCGGCGTATGCGCGCGAAAACCCGGCCGAAATCAACGTGAACGTCTCTCTCGACGCTCCTGACGCCGATCCGGAGGACGCGCGTGTGACACGTGAGACGTCGGCGGACGCCGAGACGGAGTCGCGTAAGACGCCGCCGAGCGTGGGCGCGACCGAGAGCGTCTGCGGCGGCTGCGGCGAAAACGTTCCGGAGGACCACGTCTACTGCCCGAACTGCGGCGAAAAACAGTCTCACAGGGCGTTCTGCGAGTGCGGCGACGAGCTGCGAACCGACTGGGCGTTCTGCCCCGGCTGCGGCCGTCGGACGCCGGCTGCGGACGTGTTGAAGGACAGATAACGAGTTTCTGAGGCGTAAGGCTCCCGAAATTCGGCGTTTCGGATGATGTCTTACACTCGTCGGTAGTTTTATAATGATAGCCTCGGTGATTCGAACTGCGTAAGACGGTCGTCTTACAGCGACCGTCCGCGGCGGGGATGACCCCGCTGACGGGCGACCCGTCGCTGTAAGACACACGCGTCGCGTGTTCGCCGTCTTACCGGGGGAATACCAATGGAGCGTGTGACACTACGAATCCCGAAACAGCAGATCGACGAGGTCGAACAGATGGTCGAGACGGGCGAGTTCCCGAACCGGAGCGAGGCGATCCGGTCGGCCGTCCGCGACATGTTGAACGAACAGGACGGCGAGCGCGACGAGCGCGGCCGCAACCGCAACTGGGCGAAGGTGTAAACCGATGCAAGATCTCGTTCAGGACGCCCTCGACAACGCGGAGGCGGAGAAGCGCGACATGGACTCCGTCGACATGGAGGACGACGAGTTCGGGGACCCCCGAATCGTCATCGTCGGCGCCGGCGGCGCCGGCAACAACACGATCAACCGACTGTACAACATCGGCGTCGACGGCGCCGACACCGTCGCGGTCAACACGGACAAACAGCACCTCAAGATGGTCGAGGCCGACACCAAGATCCTCGTGGGCAAGTCGCTCACGCAGGGGCTCGGCGCCGGCGGCGACCCGAAGATGGGCGAGCGCGCCACCGAGATGGCGCAGGGCACGATCAAGGAGGTGCTCGGCGACGCCGACCTCGTCTTCGTCACCGCCGGGATGGGCGGCGGCACCGGCACCGGCGCGGCGCCGGTCATCTCGAAGATCGCGAAAGAGCAGGGCGCCATCGTCGTCGGGATGGTCTCGACCCCGTTCAACGTCGAGCGCGCCCGCACGGTGAAGGCCGAGGAGGGCCTGGAGACGCTCCGCAACGAGGCGGACTCCATCATCGTCCTCGACAACAACCGGCTGCTCGACTACGTGCCGAACCTGCCGATCGGGAAGGCGTTCTCCGTGATGGACCAGATCATCGCGGAGACGGTGAAGGGGATCTCCGAGACGATCACCCAGCCGAGCCTCATCAACCTAGACTACGCCGACATGTCCACGATCATGAACCAGGGCGGCGTGGCGGTCATGCTCGTCGGTGAGACCCAGGACAAGAACAAGACCCAGGAGGTGGTCAACGACGCGATGAACCACCCGCTCCTGGACGTCGACTACCGCGGCGCCTCCGGCGGGCTCGTCCACATCACGGGCGGCCCGGACCTCACGCTGAAGGAGGCCGAGGGGATCGCGAACAACATCACAGAGCGGCTGGAGGCGAGCGCCAACGTGATCTGGGGCGCCCGCATCCAGGACGAGTACAAGGGGAAGGTCCGCGTCATGGCGATCATGACGGGCGTCCAGAGCGCGCAGGTGCTCGGTCCCTCGACGCAGAAGCAGGCCGATAAGTCCCGCGCCGCGGTCGACGGCGAGGACCTCGGCGACTCGCGCTCCCGGGCCGCCGAGACGAACGGCACCGCCGGCGCGACGGCCTCCGGAGGCGCCGACGGCGGCGCCTGGGAGTCCGACGGCGGCACCGAGCCGACCGAGAAGAACAACGGCCTCGACGTCATCCGCTAGGCGTCGCCCGTCGACCGACCCGCCTCGCTTTTTCGCCGCCCGCTCCGCGCCCGACCCGCGGGACGGCGCGAGGACTTAACATCGCGCGGTCCGTGGACTGTGACGTGTCACGCCACCAGCCGAGCCGAGGCCCGCGGCGTCGCTCGGGCGTCGACCGAGACGGGACCGCGCGCGCGACGCGATGACCGACGCCGCGCTCTACTTCACCGGCCCGGAGACCGTCGAGGTCCGGGAGACGTCGGTCGGCCCGCCGGACGCGGACGAGCTCCTCGTCGACGCCCGCGCGTCGGCGATAAGCGCGGGAACGGAGCTGCTCGTGTACCGCGACCAGACGCCGGACGACCTCCCGGCCGACGAGACGCTCGACGCGCTCGACGGCGACCTCTCGTACCCCCTCCGGTACGGCTACGCCGCGAGCGGCGTGGTCAGCGAGGTCGGCGCCGACGTCGATCCGGCGTGGGTCGGTCGGTCGGTGTTCGCCTTCGTCCCCCACCAGACGCGCTTCCGCGCCACCCCCGACTCGGTGGTCGCGCTCCCGCCGGAGACGACGCCGGCGGCCGGCTCGCTGCTCCCGTCGGTCGAGACCGCGACGAACGTCGTCCTCGACGCCGCCCCCCGGCTCGGAGAGCGGGTCGTGGTGTTCGGCGCCGGCGTGATCGGCCTCTGCGTCACCCGGATCCTCTCGGCGTTCCCGCTGGAGTCGCTCGTCGTCGTCGACCCGATCGAGCGGCGCCGCGCCCTCGCCGCGGCGTTCGGCGCCGACCGGACGGCGACCCCGGCCGAACTCGGCGAGGGCGACGCGATCGGGACGACCGGTGGCGACGCCGACTCCGACCTCGGCCCCGACTCCGCCGTCGACGGCGCCGACCTCGCGATCGAGCTCTCCGGCCAGCCCGACGCGCTCGACGACGCGATCGGCGTCGTCGGCTACGACGCGCGGATCGTCGTCGGCTCGTGGTACGGGACCAAGCGCGCGCCGATCGACCTCGGCGGGCGGTTCCACCGCGACCGCATCGACATCGTCTCCAGTCAGGTGTCGACGATAAGCCCCGAGCTCCGGGGGCGCTGGGACCGCGACCGACGCATGGACGCGGCGCTCGACCGGCTGGAGCGGATCCCCGCCGACGAGCTGATCACCCACCGGATCCCCTTCGAGCGCGCGCCGGAGGCGTACGAGCTGCTCGACGCGGAGCCCGACGCGGCGGTGCAGGTGATCCTGGAGTACCCGTGAGCGCCCGCCGCGGTCACCGGCGCCGGGAGAGCCGGCCGCTGACGACGAGGTAGTCCCGCGCGAACACCGCCAGCGACGGCGCGAGGACGACGGGCGCGAGGGCCCACGCCAGCTCCGTCGGCGTCGGCGGGAGGAGCGCGACCGTCACGAAGACCATCTGCACGCCCGCGAGGTACCTGCTGAGGTCGCCGTCGGGGAGGTCGCCGACCGGGAGTCCGCGGACGCGCCGCAGCCACACCGCCCCGCGGAAGACGTACCGCGCGGCGGAGATCGAGAGGTACCAGGCCGGGAGCAGCCCCCACGACACCGCCACCAGCGGCGCGGCGACGAACCCGAACGTGTCGAACGCCATGTCGAGCCGCCGGCCGATCTCCGTCTCCCGGCCGACGGTCCGGGCGACGGCCCCGTCGAGGTTGTCGAGGACGACCCCGGCGCCGTAACACAGCGCCGGGCCCCACGCGAGCGACGTCCCCGGCGGGACGACGACGAACCCGGCGACGACGGCGTACAGCGCGCCGCGCGCGAGCGTGACCGCGTTCGCCAGACCGAGCAGCCGCCGCCAGAACCCGTCGGCGATCCCCCCCGGATCGAGCCCGTAGCCGACGTACCAGAGCTGTCCGGCCCAGCAGACGCCGGCGACGACGGCCGGGGAGAGCCCCCACCGGACCATGGCGTCCGCGGGGAACAGCCGGAACAGGAGGACGCCGAGCGCGGCCGCGGCGACGAGCGGCAGTCCGACCCCGACCCCGA
Source organism: Halorubrum rutilum (assembly GCF_024494565.1). The sequence continues at coordinate 41,564 of NZ_JANHDN010000011.1, read as the reverse complement.
CGTGGACGGACCGCCGCTGGGGGGCCTCGGCCATCTACCCGTCGCCTCCCGCCGTCCCCCGAAAGACGGCGTTTACGGCGGCCTCGGGTGCGTTTACGCCGCGATCGCACGCGTTCCCGCCGCCTCCGACCGGCGCGGCGGCGAGCGAGCGTCGCGATCGGCGGTCCGGAGTCGGCACGGCTACCGCCGCAGGAGGGCGACCAGCACGGCGATCAGGACGACCTGCGCGACCTTGTCGACGGCGCCGAGGGTCCCGACGTCGCCCGGGAACGATCCGGCGCCCCCCGCGAAGTTGACGACGTACCACAGGACGATCTGGACGAGCGTGAAGGCGATCCCGACCGCGTACACCGCGCGCCGGCGGTAGTCGATCACGAGGAGGACGACGCCGCCGACGAAGCCGAGCCCCGCGAGGACGAAGCTGATCCCCAGCGGGGAGGGCGCGAAGCTGACGCCGAGGAAGAGGTGGACGGCGGCGGAGACCAGGGCCGCGACGATACCCACCCAGTGGAGGCCGTTCAGCGAGCCGATGTCGACCGTGGGCTGCTGCGTCTCGGTCGTTGCCATATCACACACATGGACTTCAGTCACATAGGAATACCGACCGATCGGCGGGCGGGCGCCGGCCCCCTACCGCTCGAAGTCGGGGTCGTGCAGGGCGTCGACGCGCGCGACCTCGTCCGCGGTCAGCCGCGCGGCTCCGGCGGCCAGGTTCGAGACGACGTGCGACTCCGTGGTGCTGGACGGGATCGGGACGACGCCCCGGGTCGCGTTCCACGCGATCACGACCTCGGCCGGCGAGAGCCCCCGGTCCGTCCCGATCGCGTTCAGGACGGGCTCGTCGAGGAGCCCGGGCGCCGACAGCGGCGAGTGCGCGACGACCCGGATCCCGCGCTCGTGGCAGAAGTCGACCAGATCGTTCCGGGGCCGGTAGGGGTGACGTTCCACCTGCACCAGGGCCGGGTCGACGTCGCCGGTCTCCAGTACCGTCTCCAGCTGCGCCCGCGAGACGTTACAGATTCCGAGCGTCCGGGCCCACCCCTTCTCGTACACGGCCTCCAGGTTCTCCCACGCGGTCGCGAGCGACACGTCGTCGGTCGCGAGCTCGCCGTCCGCGTCCTCGGGGAAGGTGAGCGCCTCCCGCCGCTCGACCGGCTCCTCGGCGAGCCGGCGCAGCTCGCCCCGGTGTTCGAGCGCCGAGGGCCAGTGGAGCGCGTAGCAGTCGAAGGCGTCGATCCCGAGCTCCTCCCGGCTGCCCGCGCAGGCGGCGAGCAGGTGCTCGCGGCGGTGGTTGGTCCGCCACGCCTTCCCGAGGAGGAACACGCCCTCGCGGTCGGGCGCGCCCGGCGCGGCGAGCAGCGCCCCGATCCGGTGTTCGTTGCCGTACAGCTCGGCGGAGTCGAGGAGGCGGTAGCCGGCGTCGAGCGCGGTCGCGATCGAGTCGGCGCGCTCGACGTACGCCCCGTCGCGGTAGCGCGAGCAGCCGAAGCCGACCGACGGAAGTCGGACCGCGGCCGCGCCCTCCCCGCTCCCCTCGCTCGTATCACGGCTGAGAGACGCCGCCGGCCGCACGACCGGCGCCGGGGGCGGGTCGGCGGTCGCCCCGCAGTCGTCGACGGGGACCGGCCCGCCCTCCTCGACGGCCGCCTCGATCGCGTTGCAGACGGCGACGACGTGGGCGCCCCGGCGGCCGCCGGCCCGCGAGGGCGACCCGGACTCGACGGACGCGGCGAGCCGCTCGACGGCGTCGACGTACTCGTACGGCTCCTCGGGGGACGCCGGCGGCGCGCTCACGTACTCCCGACCGACGCGGCCGAACCGGACGCCGTCGCGGTCGGTCGCCGTCGCGCCAGCGTCCGCCAGGTACAGCGAGCCGTCGTCGCCGTGGAGCTCCAGGCCGTAGAACTCCCGGCTCCGGTGGGGCGCGTAGAAGCTGGCCGTGAGCCTGACGGTCGGCCCCGCGGCGAACGCGAGCGCGGCCTCCACGTGGCTCGGCGCCGACGGCCGGCGCTCCTCGCGGTCGGGCCAGACGTCGAGGGCGTCGGCGACGCGGACGCGCTCGACCGGACCGAACCACGTCACCAGCAGCGCGAGCGGGTACACCGCTCCGTCGTACAGCGGCCCGATCTCCAGGAAGGAGTCGGGGCGGTCGTGCCAGTCGGTCACGCGCCCGACGTGGGCGTGGGCGTACCCCAGTCTCACCGGACCGAGCCGGCCGTCCGCGAGGAGCCGACCCGCCCGGCGCTGCGAGGGCGCCCGCGGCGTCCCGGGCGCGCAGCCGAGCGCGAGGCCGCGGTCGCGGGCGAGCCCCACCAGCGCCCGCGCCTCGTCGGCGTCGAGCGCGAGCGGCTTCTGCGAGTAGACGTGGCGGTCGGCCTCCAGCGCGGTCCGCGTCACCGGCGCGTGGGCGGCGTGGCTCGTCAGGTTCACCACGAGCGGCGCGTCGACCGCGGCGAGCGCCGCCTCCAGGTCGGTGAACGACGGGCAGTCGCGGTCCGCGGCGAGCGCCGCGGCGCGGTCGGCGTCGAGGTCGACGACGCCGGCGAGCGACAGCGGGCCCGCCGACAGGCCGGCGGCGTACTCCGACGCGATCGATCCGGCCCCGACGAACAGGCAGTTCACGGTCGTATCGAGGCGGGAAGACGTATAGGTGTCCCGGCGACCGCGACCGGACGGCGCGACCGCGACGCCCTCCGGATTTAGGTGCGTCGCGCCCGTGGATCGGTCCATGTACGCGACGACGGTGCTGACGGAGTTCGTGGCCCAGCACTACCTCACGGTCGTCGACGAGGGGCCGGAGAGCGTCCCGCACTCCCACCGCTTCGAGGTGGAGCTGACGTTCCGCGGCCCCGAGCTGAACGCCCACGACTACCTCGTCGACATCGACGACGCCGAGGCGGCGCTCGCCGACCTCGCCGACCGCTACCGCGACGAGCTGCTGAACGACCTGCCCGAGTTCGAGGGGGACAACCCCAGCGTCGAGCGCTTCGCCCGCGTGATCTTCGATCGCGTGACCGACGCGGTGACCGACGAGACCGTGACGGAGCTGGCCGTGACCGTCTGGGAGGACGAGACGGCCGCCGCGACGTACGACGCGCCGGTATGAGGGTCGGCCTCGCGCTGTACGGGAGCCTCGACGAGCGGTCGGGAGGATTCCGCTACGACCGGAAGCTGGTCGAGGGGCTCCGGGCCGCCGGCGACGCCGTCGAGATCGTCGAGCTCCCGTGGCGATCGTACCCGCGCGGGCTGCTCGACAACGCCAGCCCGGCGCTCCGCGACCGGCTCCGCGTCGACGTCGACGTGATGTTGCAGGACGAGCTCGCGCACCCCTCGCTGGTCCTCGCCAACCGCGACCTGCCGTACCCGGTCGTGAGCGTCGTCCACCACCTGCGCGCGAGCGAGCCCCGGCGCCTCTCGCCGCTGTACCGCGCCGTCGAGCGCCGATACCTCGCGACGGTCGACGGCGTCGTCTGCAACAGCGCGGCGACCCGCGACGCCGTCGCGGAACTCGGCGTCGATCCGGAGGCGACCGTCGTCGCCCCGCCCGCCGGCGACCGGTTCGACCCCGCGGTCGACGACGCCGCGATCGCGGCGCGGGCCGCCGCGCTCGGCGAGTCCGACCCCCTCCGGGTCGCGTTCGTCGGCAACGTCGGACCGCGGAAGGGGCTGGACACGCTCGTCGAGGGGGTGGCGCTCGCCGACGCCGCCGTCGACCTCACCGTCGTCGGCCGCGCGGTCGACGAGAGTCACGTCGCCGACGTCGAGCGACTGGTGCGGGAGCGCGGGCTCGGCGACCGCGTGCGCTTCGCCGGCCGGCTGTCGGACGCCGCGCTGGCCGACGTCCTCCGCGAGAGCCACGTCCTCGCTGTCCCCTCGCGCTACGAGGGGTTCGGGATCGTCTACCTGGAGGGGATGAGCTTCGGCCTCCCGGCGATCGCCTCGCGCGCCGGCGGCGCGGCGGAGACCGTCACGGACGGCGAGACGGGCGCCCTCGTCGACCCGGACGACCCGGCCGCCGTCGCCCGCGCGCTCGACGGGTTCGCGGCCGACCCCGACCGGCTCGCCGAGATGGGCCGCGCCGCCAGGCGCCGGTACGAGCGCCACCCGGATTGGGCGGAGTCGACCGCGCGCGTCCGCCGGCTGCTCGCCGAGGTCGCCGGCGCCGACGACGCCCCTCACGCGCCCGATCCGGAGGTGGCGACGTGACGGGAGAGGGCGCCGGGTCCGGCGACGACGCGCCCGACGGCGACGCCATCGCCGCCGACACCGCCGCGTTCCGGCGGTACCTCCGCGCGAAGCGGCCCGTCGACGACCGGGCGCTGGACCGGCGGCTCGTCGGGCTCCTCCGCGAGCGGCTGACGGCGCGCGCCGCCGAGGGGAACGGCCCCCTCCGCGCGCTGGAGGCCGGGGCCGGGGTCGGGACGATGGTCGCCCGGCTGATCGACTGGGAGGTGCTCCCGCCGGGCGAGACGCGGTACGTCGCCGTCGACCGCGACGCGGAGGCGCTCGCCGGGGTCGAGCCGTTCCTCCGGGAGTGGGCGGCGAGTAGGGAGGAACCGGCGTCCGTCGACGACGCCGACGGCGACGCGCTCGTCGTCGAGACCGACGCGCGCACCGTCGCGGTCGAGCCGGTCGCCGCCGACGCGGTCGCGCACGCCGCGGAGCGACCGGGGGAGTTCGACGCGCTGATCGGGATGGCGCTGCTCGACGTGCTCGACCTCGACGGGCTCGACGCCCTGCTCGGCGCGCTCGCGCCCGGCGGGACGTACTACTTCCCGATCACGTTCGACGGCGGGACGCGCTTTCGCCCGGCGCACCCCGACGACGAGGCGATCGAGCGGCGCTACCACCGGCACATGGACGGGAAACCGGGCGGGAACAGCCGCGCCGGCGGCGAGGCGCTCGCGCGGCTGCGCGAGGCGGACGGCTCGACGCTCCTCGGCGTCGCCGGCTCCGACTGGGTCGTGCGCCCGGTCGACGACGAGGGCGGTCGTCCGGACGACGACGAGGGCGGTCGTCCGGGCGACGGAGCCGGCTACCCGGGCGACGAGGCGTTCTTCCTCCGACACATCCTCGACACCGTGGAGGCGGCGGTCGGCGAGGTGATCGCGGTCGACGGGGACGCCGCCGGTGAGGTGGTCGTCGACGGGGACGCCGCCGGCGTGTCGGCCGCCGACCTCGACGCGTGGCTCGAAACCCGCCGCGAGCAGGTCGATTCCGGCGAGCTCGTCTACCTCACCCACCAGCTCGACCTGCTCGGGCGCGTCGACGGTGACGCCTGACCGCCGCCGGTCGGGCGGTTCACCCGGCCGGCGTCGAGGTCAGGTCGCCGCCTCGATCGAGTCGAGCAGGCGACACTTCCGACAGACGTCGCGGCTCGTCTTCGAGCCGCAGCGCTCGCACTCCCCGAGGTCGGGCGAGTCGTCGGCGGCGTCGCCGCCCTCGCGGTACGCCTCTGCCGCGAGCGCGGAGAGCTCCTCGTAGCCGGCCATGATCGAGTGGCGGGCGCCGGGGTGGTTCGCCTCCAGCTCGTGGATCGTCGACTGGATCTCGTCGCGGTACGCCTCCGACGAGTGGGGACATTCGGCCATGTGGGTCGGGAGATCGCGGACGTGGCAGTAGAGGGCGACCTCCTTCTCGGGCACGTCGCGGAGGGGCTTGGCGCGCGGGACGAACGCGTCCGTCTCCTCCCGCTCGTCGAAGGGGCCGAGCGAGGCGTCGAAGTGTTTCGCCACCTGTCGCACGTCGCCTTCGAGGAAGTTCATCATCGCCGTCTGCGCCTCGTCGTCGAGGTTGTGACCGGTGAGCAGCTTGTCGGCGTCGAACTCGGCGGCGTACGCTTCGAGGAGGTCGCGCCGGAACACGCCGCAGTACGCGCAGGCGGCCATGTCCTCCGGGTCGCTCTCGACGACGTCGTCCATCCGCACGTCGAACTCCTCCTCGTAGGAGACGACCTCGTGGCGCAGCGAGAGGTCTTCGGCGAGCTCGACGCAGGCGTCGAGGCTCTCGTCGCGGTACCCCTCGATCCCCTCGTGGATCGTCAGCGCGAGCATCTCGACGCGGGGGTCCTCGCCGAACACGTCGTCGAGAATCCGCGTCAGCGCGACGCTGTCCTTCCCGCCCGAGAGGCCGATCACCCAGCGGTCGGGATCCTCGGGTGTCGCGTCCGGGTCGAGGAGGGCGTCCTCGCGGATCCGGCGCTTCACGCGCTTCTCGACCGACCGGCGGAGGTGGTGGCCGCAGAGGTGCGCCCCGGAGTAGGCGGCGTGGTGGACGGCGTCGGCCCCGCACTTGTCGCACTCCATCGGTGTCGGGTTGCGGACGCGCGCGGATACCCGTTTCGGGCCGCATACGTGAGAATGGTATCGAGACTGAGTGGGAGCGACATCGACGCGAACGCCCCCGAAGCTCCGACCGCTCGGTGATAGATACCAGACCGTGAGTCGACGGGTAATTCCTCCAGAGCTTCAGCCCCTCGGCCGTACGTGATCGTCGAGATTGAGACCAACCACAAAGCCCCAGCCGTGAGGCGGGCACACGCTCGCTGCGCGCTTCAGTCGCTCGCGGGGCTCGCTCCTTGCAGTGCTTCCGTCGCCTGTGCCCGCCTCACGGCTGCCCCTTTGAGTCCCGTCCGACCGCACAGCGACCGCACCTCACGCCTCCCCAGCCTCGCGGCTCCCTTCGGTCGCCGCGTCCCTCGCGCGTGCTCCTCGCGCCCGATGGGCGCTCGGAGGCACGCGCCACCGTAATTAGCGTCAGGAAGCGTCCACTGTCGACGACCCCGGGCGCGCTGCCGTCGGTTCCGACACGGGCTTGTCGTCGTCGAAGAGTTCCCCCGGAACGCGACTAATTCGCCACCGCCTCAGTCGCTCGCGGCCCGTCCGCCGGCGACCTCGTCGAACGGGGACACCGAGATGACGAGCCGGCCGTCGCCCGCCGCGCTCACCAGCTTCGACTCGGTGAACGTCGTCCCGTCGGCGCGGAGCCCCTCGCTCGTCCCGGTCCACCGCTCGCCCTCCATCACCGCCGGGATGACGTGCGTCCGGATGTGTTCGACCTCCTCGTCCGGGTGGAGGCGCTGCCAGCGCTCGCCGACGAGCTCGTCCGGCTCGTAGCCGTACAGCCGCCCGTACTCATCGCCGACGAACTCGAAGGTCCCGTCGGGCGCGACCGTACAGACCCCGTCGAGCGCGACGTCGGCCGCGGGGTCGACGGCCGCGGCCGACTCGCCCTCGTCGCCCGCCCCGAAGCTCCCGCCGTCGCCGTCGATCGCGTGTCCGACGCGGCGCAGGAGCGCGGTGTACCCGTCGACGCCGCCGCGCTTGGCGACGTAGTCGCTGACGCCCGCGCGGACCATCTCGGCCGCGATGGCGTCCGGCTCGGTCGCGGAGAAGAGGAGGAAGGGGAGGTCGGGCTCGCTCTCGCGCGCCGCCGAGAGGAGCTCGATCCCGGTGCGGCCGGGCATGTCGTAGTCGCTCACGACGCAGTCGAACGCCTCGCGCTCGATGCGGTCCAGCGCCGCCTCCGGGTCGGTCTCGGCGACGGCCTCGCAGCCGATCCCGTCGTCGCGTTCGAGGTACGCGGCGACGAGGGCCGCGAGCCCCGGCTCGTCGTCGACGCAGAGCACTCGAAGCGATGAGTCGGTCATGGCTCGGAGTCGCCGGTTCCGGAATAAACCGGTTACCCCGCGATACTCAGCGCTGATACTCGCGCGCCGGACGCCGGACCCTACGGGATGCCCGCCTCAGGCGGTCGCGCCCGCGACGAGGCTCTCCCGCACCGTCTCGACGAACCGGTCCGGGTGTTCGACGTGCGGGAGCAGTCGCGCGCGGTCGAAGACGACGAGGCGCGCGTCGGCCGCGTCGGCCAGCTCGCGGCCCTCGGAGAGGGGGCTCACCTCGGCCTCGCGCCCCCAGACGACCGTCGGCGGCACGTCGAGGTCGGCGAGCGCGGCCGCGAGGTCCAGGTCGCTGTTGAGGTAGCCGGAAACGAACGAGGCCGGCGCGAACCGGGCGTTCTCGACGTGGGTCGTCCGCCACTCGTAGTCGGTCCACTCCTCGCTCGGGTTCGTCGGGTCGTCGTAGCCGTGGTCGGCGTTGAAGTAGCGGATCGACGGCTTCGACGCGATGACGTTGAAGAGGGCGTCGCCGATCAGCGGCGACCGGAGCAGCTCGCGGAGCCACGACTTCGGCGGGCTCGGTCCCGCGGTGCTCGTCGGACAGACCCCGACGAAGCCGCGCACGTCGACCGCGTCGCTTCCGGACCCGTCCCCGGTCGCCGCGGCGGCGGCGTACGCGGCCGACAGCGACGAGGCGACGACGGCCGGCTCGTGGAGGTCGGCGAGGAAGTCGCGGACGAAGTCCTCGTACAGCGCCGCGGAGTACCGGAGCGGCGGCCGGTCGGAGCGGCCGTACCCCGGGAAGTCGGGCGCGATCACGTGGTAGTCGGCCGCCAGGTCGTCGAACACCGCGCGCCACTCGCCCGAGGAGCCGGCGGCGTTGATCCCGTGGAGCAGCGCGAGGTCCGGGTCGTCGGGGTCGCCCGCCTCGGTGAACGCGACGTCCATCCCGCGCCAGCGGAAGACGCCGTCGTCGCCGTCGAGCGGGGCCTCCAGCTCGCCCTCGTAGCGGAGTCCGGTGTTGACCGCGGCGAGCGCGCCGACGCCGAGGAGGGCGGTCCCGGCGAGGTTCCTGAGCTTCATGGAAACCTGTTGGTCCGCGGGCGACTTATACCTCGTGGCGGAGGGGTCACTCCCCGTCCGGCTCGACGCAGTCGACGATGGGGGCGACGACCTCGGCGGCGACGCTGTACGGGTCGGTCTCGCGTCTCCGGACCGCCTCGGCGAGCCGGTCGATCCCGCCGCGGCGCTCGATCTCGCCGGCCGCGAGCGCGCCCACGTCCGAGCGCACGAGCGTCCGGATCTCCTCGGCGTAGCGCCGGCGCTCCGTCGCCTCGATCTCGCCCGACTCCCGGAGGTGCGCGGCGTGGGCGTCGAACGCCGCGATCAGCTCGTCGACGCCCTCGCCCGTGTTCGCGACGGTCCGGAGCACCTCGGGGGTCCACTCGGGGGAGCCCGAACTGTCCTCCGCGTCCGAATCGTCCGAATCCTCCGGGTCGTCCGGATGCTCCGGCGCGTCGAACCCGTGGTGGCCCGTTTCGAGCCCCTTCGTGGGCCCCTCCCGCCGGTGGACCATCTCCTCCAACTCGGCGAGGGTGCGCTCCGCGCCGTCCATGTCGGCCTTGTTGACGACGAACACGTCGCCGATCTCCAGGATGCCGGCCTTCAGCGTCTGCACGTCGTCGCCGGAGCCGGGCTGGACGAGCACCGCCACCGTGTCGGCGGTGCGGACCACGTCGACCTCGTTCTGCCCCGCGCCGACCGTCTCGATGATCACGGCGTCCTTCCCGAAGGCGTCGAGCGCCTTCACGGCGTCCGCCGTCGCCATCGAGAGCCCGCCGAGCTGGCCGCGCGCGCTCATCGACCGGAAGAACACGTCCATGTCGCCGACGTTCGACCCCATGCGGATCCGGTCGCCGAGCACGGCGCCGCCGGTGTACGGCGAGGAGGGGTCGACGGCGACGACGCCGACGGTGTCGCCGCGCTCGCGGTAGGCGGCCGCCAGCTTGTCGACGAGCGTCGACTTCCCCGCGCCGGGCGAGCCCGTGATCCCGATCACGTCGGCGCCGCCGGTGTGCCCGTGGAGCGCGGAGACGATCGCCCGGTGGCCCGCCGCGCGGTCCTCGATCCGCGTGATGACCCGGGCGAGCGCCCGGTGGCTCCCGGCGAGCAGCTCCTCGACGAGCTCGGCGTCGCGGTCGCTCAGCTCCGGGGCCCGCGCCGTCGACTCCTCGTCGGGGGTCGGCCCGCCCATCTACGCCCGCTCCGGCACGTTGTCCCGGATGAACTCGATCGTCTCCTCCATCGGCGTGCCGGGGCCGAACACCTCGGCGACGCCGAGCGACTTGAGCTCGTCCTCGTCGTCGTCGGGGATGATCCCGCCCACCAGGATGAGGGTGTCCTCGAACGCGTCGTACTCCTTGAGCCCCTCGATCACCTTCGGCACGAGGGTGTTGTGGGCGCCCGAGAGGATCGAGATGCCGAGCACGTCGACGTCCTCCTGGACCGCCGCCTGCACGATGTCCTCGGGCGCGCGGTGGAGCCCGGAGTAGACGACCTCGAAGCCGGCGTCGCGGAACGCCCGCGCGATCACGTGTGCGCCCCGGTCGTGGCCGTCGAGGCCGACCTTCGCCACCAGACACCGGATGGCCCGCTCCTCCTGTTCGACGCTCATGTCGGGTACTGCGTCGCCCCGCCGTTTGACTCTAACGGACGATCGGGTGGGATCGACGCGTTGAACGCGCGGGCGCCCCTCGACGGGGGTATGCCCGACGACCCTCGCGTCGACCGCCCCGACGCCGACCGATCCGCGAGCGACCGCCTCCCCGCCGACACGCGGATCGGCCGCGTCGCGCTCCGCGTCGCCGACCTCGACGAGACGACCGCCTTCTACCGCGACGTCGTCGGCCTCGCCGTCCTCGACCGCGACGGCGACGCGGCCGTCCTCGGCGTCGACGGCGCGGAGGCCGCGGGGCGCGAGGCCGTTCCCCTGCTCGCCCTTCGCCGCGACCCGGACCGCCCAGAGCGCGGCCCAACCGAGGCCGGCCTCTTTCACGTCGCGTTCCGGGTCCCCTCTCGGGCCGCGCTCGGCGGGGCGCTGGGCCGGGTGCGCGAGCGCTGGCGGCTCGACGGCGCGTCCGACCACCTCGTCAGCGAGGCGCTGTACCTCGACGACCCGGAGGGGAACGGGGTGGAGATCTACCGCGACCGCCCCCGCGAGGAGTGGCCGGTCGACGACGACGGGACGCCTCGGATGGCGACCGAGCCGCTCGACGTCGAGGGCGTCGCGGCGGCCGCGGGGGCGGCCGACGCGGGCGACGCCCCCGCCGACCCCTCGCCCGTCGACCGCGTCCCGTCCGGCACCGACGTCGGCCACGTCCACCTCGAAGCGACGTCGCTGTCGGCGTTCGAAGCCGTCTACGTCGACGGGATCGGCTTCGAGGTCGGCGAGGCCGGCCCGGACGTCCGGTTCGTCGCGGCCGGCGGCTACCACCACCACCTCGCCGCGAACGCGTGGCGGGGGCGGACGACGCCGGCCGCGGGCCGCGGGCTCGCGTGGTTCGAGGTCGTGGTTCCCGACGCCGCCGCGCTCGACGCGGTCCGGACTCGGCTGGAGGCGGTCGCGGCCGGCGGCGACGTCGACGTCGCGGTCGCAGAGCGGGAGGGCGGAGTCGCCGTCACCGACGCCGACGGGATCGAGGTCTGGATCCGGACGGAGTAGCGGCGGGCCGGGGACTCGGTCGCGCCACCGATCGAGTCACCGCCGGCTCACCCGACGATCGTCCGGAGCGTCGACTCGGTCAACAGGGTGGTGATCCCGAGCGCCTCGGTCGTCATCCAGCCGAGGAAGGCCGCGTACATCGCGAGGAAGGCGTACCCCTCCTCGGTGGTGATCTCGAAGTCCGTCGCGGCCATCACCACGACGACGAGGGTGGTGTAAAACAGGAACAGCATGAGGGGGACCGAGGTGAGGAACCCGATCGAGACGCCGCCGGCGAGGATGACGCCGATTGGCAGCGCGGCGACGAGGTTGAACGTGTTCGTCCCGAAGACGTTGGCGACCGCGGCCCGCTTGTCGCCGGCCTTGCCCATCTTCACGCCGACGAGGAGGTCCGGGAACGAGCTCATCACCGACAGCACGGTGACGGACATCAGGAACGGCGGCGCGCCCAGCGCCTCGGAGGCTTCGAGCGTCATCCCGATCATCGACTCGACGCCGACGAGCACGACGGCCAGCCCGGCCGCGAACAGCCCGACCTGCTTCGGGACGTTCGTCGACTCGGCCTTCTTGCGCGCCGACGCGCCGCTCTTCCCGCCGACGAGCAGGATGACGTACACGCCGTACAGCACCAGCAGTCCGACGCCCATCTGCGGCGTGATCCGCGCGAGCTCCCGCCCGTCGGTGCCGAGGACGCCCAGGGCGATCACGCCGAAGAGCGCGAGGACGGCGACCATGTAGAAGATGGCGTCGCGGTAGACGATCCCCTGCGTCGTCGTGGTGTCGCCGCTCGTGACGGCGACGGCCGCGGGGATGACCAAGATGTTGAACACCGCGGTGCCGATGAGCGCGCCGGCGCCGACGCCGAACTCGCCGAGGACCAGCACGGAGATCACGATGATCGCGAGCTCGGGGAACGAGGTCGCGGCCGCGACGATCAGCCCGCCCTGGATCGCCTGCGAGACGCCGAAGTGGTCGCTGATCTTCGACGTCGTCGACTCGACGACGTTCGCGCCCTTCCAGGTCAGGAGGAACCCGACGACGCCGATCGGGATCCAGACGAACAGCGACTGATCGCCGATGAGCTCCCCGAGTAACGTCACGGTGGAGGATGCGCGCGGAACCGATTAGTGGTTCCGGAAGCGGGCGCTCCGGCCCGCCCCTCACGCGCCGGTCCGCACCGCCCGCCGTCGAACGGTCCGGACCGCTCGCCGCGGAGCGAGCGGCGGGCGACGCGGGGCGCCTACCCGAACTTCCCCGTGATGTAGTCCTCGACGCGCTGCTCTTCCGGATCCTCGAAGATCTTGGTGGTGTCGTCGTACTCGACCAGCTCGCCGCCGGTGAGGAACACCGCGGTCCGGTCGGAGATGCGGGCCGCCTGCTGCATGTTGTGCGTGACGATGATGACGGTGTACTCCTCCGCGAGGTCGTCGATGAGGTCCTCGATCTTCGAGGCCGCGACGGGGTCGAGCGCCGAGGTCGGCTCGTCCATCAGGATGACCTCCGGGTCGGGCGCGATGGCGCGGGCGATACAGAGCCGCTGCTGTTGCCCGCCCGACAGTTCGAGCCCCGAGGAGTCGAGCTGGTCTTTCACCTCGTCCCACAGCGCGGCGCCCTTCAGCGACTCCTCGACGCGCTCGTCGACGTCGCCCTCGTACCCCTGGATCTTCAGGCCGTACGCGACGTTGTCCCGGATCGACTTCGGGAAGGGGTTCGGCTTCTGGAACACCATCCCGATCTTCCGGCGTAAGGCGACCGGGTCGACGTCGTCGTCGTACACGTTCTTGCCGCCGAACTCGACGTCGCCCTCGACGCGGCAGATCTCGATCATGTCGTTCATCCGGTTGATACACCGGAGGAACGTCGACTTGCCGCAGCCCGACGGCCCGATCAGCGCGGTGACGCGCTTCTCGGGGATCTCCATCGTCACGTCGTCGATCGCCTGCTCGTCGCCGTAGTAGACGTCGAGGTTCCGCGCCGCCACCGCGGTGCCGGCGTCGGCGAGCGGCGCCCGTCCGTCGTCCGTTTCCGCCTGTACCTCCGTCGTGATCAGCGAGTCGTCTGATGTCGTGTTACTCATGTTAGCTCCCCCGCTCCGCGCGGTTCCGCAGCAGTATCGCCGTCCCGTTCATGCCGACGAGGATGATCAGCAGCGTGATGACGCCCGCGGCGACGACGCCGTACCGGAAGTCGGCCTGCGGGAAGCCGGCCCACGTGTAGATCTGCATCGGCATCGCGCTGAACCGGCTGAAGAGGCTGTCCGGCGCCCTGAACACCGTCGTCGCCGCGCCGATCATGATGAGCGGCGCGGTCTCGCCGATGGCCCGCCCGAGCGCGAGGATCGTCCCGGTGAGGATCCCCGGCATCGCCTCGGGCAGCACCACGTTCTTCGTCGTCTGCCAGCGCGTCGCGCCCATGGCGTCCGAGCCCCGCCGGAGGTCGTCCGGCACCGACCGGATCGCCTCCTGTGCCGAGATGATCGTGATCGGCAGGATGAGCAGCGACAGCGTCAGCGCCGCGGTCACCGCCGTCCCGATCCCGAGGCCGAGGAGGTTCGCGAACAGCCCGAGGCCGAGGAGGCCGTAGACGACCGACGGCACCGCCGCGAGGTTCGCGACGTTGACCTGCAGGATCCGCGTCAGGGTACCGAGCGGCCCGCTCTCCGGCGTGTACTCCTCCAGGAATACGGAGGTGCCGACGCCGAGCGCGAACGACAGCACCGCGACCATCGCGATGATGATGACGGAGCCGACGATGGCCGGGTAGAGCCCCGCCTCGGTCGGCGTTCGGGAGGGCGCCTCCGTGAGGTACGACGGGTCGAGCCACGGGTCGGGCGCCGGGACGCCCCACGCCTCGACGATCAGCGCTCCGGCGACCACGCCCGCGGCGAGCAGCAGCGGGAGCCCCAGCCCGACGAGGCCCTCCCCGCTGTCGACCACGCGGGAGACGTAGACCGCGGTCGGCACGCCAGTCAGGACGAGCACGAGGAGGACCGTGGGGGCCGGCAGCCCGGCGCCCGCGGCCAGGAACCCGCCGGCGGTCGCGACGGCGAGCGGAACGCCGCCGGCGACCGCCGCGGCGGTCCGGCCCCGACGGTCGGCGACGAGGAACGCCCCCGCGGCCGCGACCGGGACCGCGATCGTCCAGAGGTAGATGACGAGGTCCGACGGGAACACCGGGACCACGCCGCGGAGGAACACCGCGGCGACCAGCCCGACGAGCCCGACCGGCGCCGCCGCGGTCTGCGCGCGCGACGACGACCGACCCCGCCCGAGCGCGTACAGCCCGACGGCCGGCAGGATCCCGAGCGTGTACGCGAGGAACCACACGAGCGGGTCGAGCACCAGGAACAGGGTGCCGACCGCGAGCCCGATCGCGACGCCGCCGATCAGCCGCCCGAGGAGCCCGAAGCCGACCGCGCCGACGCGGCCGCGGCTCCCGACGTACGCGAGGTACGCCGCGACGGGCCCGGCGACGACGAAGAGGTACGCGAGCTGCCAGTTGAGTCGCGGGATCGGGGCGACGAGCGCCTCGACCGCGGTGAAAAGCACCGCGACGGCGACGAGGCCGCCGCCGAGCGCGCCGAGCGAGCGCCGGGTGACGTCGGGGTCGCTCGCGCTGAACAGGCAGAACGCGAGGAACGGGACGACCAGCGTGAGGAAGTACGTCAGCAGCCACTCGGGGCTGGCGTTCGCCAGGTCGAAGGCGTCGATCGCGACGTACACCAAGAGGACGCCGAGCGCGACGAGGCCGAACACGCTCGCGCCGAACGAGAGGTACTCGAAGGCGATCCCCCTGACCCGGCTGACCTCGCCGAAGCCGTCGGCGTTCGGGTTCTCGGTCGCCATCAGTACTCCTCCCGGTAGCGTTCCGCGATGATGTCGCTTATCACGTTCATGACGAGGGTGACCGCGAACAGCGCGAGACCGAGCGCGAACATGGAGTTGTACGGGAGCGTGCCGCCGGTGAGGTCGCCCCCGGTGATCTGGACCATCGCGACGGTGATGGTCATCCCGGACTCCAACAGGATGTCGGCGGGGTCGACGAACGGGATCCCGAACAGCGCCCGCTGGACCTCCGGCATCCGCGCCTGCGCGCCCATCGCGACGACGACGATCATCGTCTCGCCGACGGCGCGGGAGACGGCGAGGATGTACGAGGAGGCGATCCCGGAGATCGACGCCGGAACGACGATCCCGGTCGACACCTCGAACTTGGTCGCGCCGAGCCCGTAGCCGGCCTGTCGGAGCTGGTCCGGCACCGCGCTCATGGCGTCCTCGGAGATCGACGACACCATCGGGATCGTCATGATCCCGACCATGATCGACGCCGAGAGCGCGTTGAACGTGCTCATCTCGGGGAACAGCGTCGCCTTCAGTGCCGGGGTGACGTACACCAGCGCGAAGTAGCCGTAGACGACGGTCGGGATGCCGGCCAGGATCTCCAACAGCGGCTTCAGGATCGACCGGGCGTTCGGGGTCGCGTACTCGCTGAGGTAGATCGCGGTGAGCGTCCCGATCGGGATCGAGATGAACGCCGCGGTGACCGTCACGGTGATCGTCCCGATCAGCAGCGGGATGATGCCGAACGCCTGCCCCCCGCCGGCCGGGTTCGGGCTCCAGTTGGTGCCGGTGAGGAACTCGGCGACGGGGATCGACCGGAAGAACACCACCGCGTCCGACAGGAGCGTGACGAAGATCGCGACGGTCGTGAGCAGGGTGATCGCCGCGCACGCCGCGAACAGCCCGCCGTAGGTTCCCTCCTTCAGTCGTGTGAGCCCGCCCCGCCGGGACAGGTCGGGACTCTCTGTGCTGTCAGTCACGAACGGTGAGGTATCGAACGCTGTCGTAAATCAATACACCGGTTCATTCCGGGGGCGCTACCCCTGGGCCCGCTCGATCGCGTCTTCGAGCTTCCCCATCTGCTCCTCCTGCGTCTCCTCGGTGGCGGGGACGTAGCCGACGTCGCCCGCGACGAGCTCCTCGTTGGTCGTCTGCTCGACGAAGTAGCGGGCGAACTCCGCGATGTGCTCCTCGGCGAGCGAGGAGATCGACGGGTACGTGAACAGCGGCCGCGAGAGGGGCGTGTACTCGCCCGAGGAGGCCGTTTCGAGGCTCGGCTCGACCGGGCCGTCCCCGTCGTCGATCCCGAGCGCCTTCAGCTGGTCGGGGTTCTGGAAGTAGTACGCGAAGCCGAAGTAGCCGATCGCGTACTCGCTGCCGGCGACGCCCTGCGCGATCGTGTTGTCCTGCTCGGTCGCCTGGTAGTCGCTGGTGTGGCCCTCCTCGCCGAGGATCGCCTCGATGAAGTAGTCGTACGTGCCGGAGGTGTCGGCGGCGCCGAACCGCTCGATCTCCTCGTTGGGGAACTCGTCGCGGACCTCGTCCCAGGTCTGTGCGGGGTCGGACCGCCAGATCTGCGCGAGCTCGTCGGTCGTGAGCGAGTCGACCCAGTCGGCCTCGGGGTTGACGACGACCGTGACCGCGTCGGTCGCCGCGATCAGCTCCACGTACTCGACGCCGTTCTCCTCGCACAGCTCCTCCTCCTCGGGCTGAATCGGGCGGCTGGCGTTGTTGAAATCCGTGTCGCCCGTACAGAAGAAGTTCGAGAAGCCGCCGCCGGACCCCGTCGAGCTGATGTCGGGGTCGACGCCCGGGTGCATCTCGGCGAAGTCCTCCATGACCGCGCTCATCAGCGGGAACACCGTGCTCGACCCCGCGATGTTGATCGGGCCGGAGAGCTCCCCGCTCCCACCGTCGGCGCCGTCCCCGGAGCCGCCGTCGGAGCCGTCTCCGGAGCCGCCGTCACCGCCGCTCTGCGTACAGCCGGCGAGCGCCAGCGCGCCCGCCCCGCCGAGCGCCGCGAGCGATTGCCGCCGCGTGATCCCCGTCGCGTCCGTGTCGTGGCTGGATGCCATTACCAGTCGATCGGCGAGTTTCGGTTAAGTAGTATGCTATGATGGGTACGGTCCGAGGGGTACCGCTCGGGTGCGCTATATACGCTATATAGATCGGTCGGCGAGCTCCCCGCGAGTGCTCGTCGGGGACCGAGCGCGGACGCGAACCGGAACGCCCCACGCCTCCGTTACGCTCTCCCGGCCGCCACCGCCTCGATCAGGAGCTCCGCGACGTCGACGATCTCCACGTCGTCCTCGAAGTCGCCCGTCTTCCGGCCGTCCTCGAACATCGTCGTGCACATCGGACAGGCGACGACGAACTTCTCGACCGCGTCGCCGGCGTCGGTGTCCTCCACCGCCTCGCGGAGGCGCTCCTCGCTCGGTTTGACCGCCTCGTCGTGTTCGGTCCAGAGCCCGCCGCCCCCGCCGCCGCAGCAGAACGAGTCGTCCCGGGAGCGCGGCATCTCGTGGAGGTCGGCGCCGGTCGCGCGAATCAGCTCGCGGGGCGCCTCGTACTCGTCGTTGTACCGGCCGAGGTGGCAGGGGTCGTGGTAGGTGACAGTGTAGTCGAGCTCGTCGCCCGACAGGCCGAGCCGCCCCTCGTCGACCAGCTCCTCGACCACCTGCGTCCAGTGGAACACGTCGACCTCGCCCTCCGGGTTCCACGGCTCCTCGCGGTCGAACGGCATCATCGGGTCGTCGGCGAACGCCGCGAAGTCGACCTCGGGGTACTCGTTTTTGATGGTGTTGTACGAGTGCGGGTCCGTACAGACGATGCTCTCGAACTCGCAGTCCGCGAACGTCTCGACGTGGTGGCCGGCGAGTTCGAGGTAGAGGAACTCCTCGCCGATCCGCCGAATGTCGTTGCCGTCCGTCTTCTCGTCGTCGAAGAGGATGCCGAACGACACGTCGGCCTCGTCGAACAGCCGGGCGAGCGCGCGGGCGACCTTCTTGTTGCGGTCGTCGAAGCTCGGGTAGTCGCCGACGTACCAGAGGTACTCCACCTCCCGCTCGCGGGCGTCCGGGACCTCGACGTCGTCGAGGTCGTCCGCCCAGTCGCCGCGGTTCGCCTGGGACTCGCCGAAGGTGTTCCCCTTCCCCATGACGTCTTGGAACACGTCTTGGAGGTTCGAGTCAACCGCCCCCTCGTCGACGAGCTGGCGGTTCATCTTCGTGAACGAGGTGAGGTGCTCGATGTCGACCGGACAGGCGTCCATGCAGGCCATACAGGACATACACGACTCCATCGATTCGGCGTCGATGACCCCGCCCTCGTCGGCGACGATGGGGACGGTTCCTCCGTCGTTGACGGCGGCGGAGCCGGCCACGCCGCCGTCAGTCGCGACCGGACCGCCGCCGCTCCCCGCGACCGGGTCGTCGGTCACGGACTCGCGGTACGCCTTCAGGTCTAAGATCACGTCTCGCGGGTCGAGGTTCCGGCCGACGGTGTCGGCCGGGCAGGCGTCGGTGCAGCGGCCGCACTTGGTACAGGCGTCGCCGTCCATGAGCTCCTTCCAGGTGAAGTCGTCGAGCGACTCGGCGTTGGTGTGGTCGAGGTCGGCGGGGACGTTCGGGAGCCGCGCGCCGGCCTTCTCGTCGCGGGCGACGACGTTCGCGAACGAGGAGATCATGTGGAACGGCTTCGCGTACGGGATCCAGGCGATGAACGCGAACGCCAGCAGCGCGTGGCTCCACCAGACGACGCCGTAGACCGCCTCGGCGCCGGCTGGGGTCAGCCCCGCGGCCTCGAACCCCGCGGCCATCGCCATCCCGACGAAGCTCACCGTCTCGTCGGCGCGCGCGGGCTGGCCGACGATGCCGAGCGCCTGCACGACGAAGCCGCCGACGCCGAGCGCGAAGAGGGTCCAGACGAACGCGTCGTCCTCCAGCGAGGTGTGTCTCCCCCACAGCCGCCCCTCGCGGTTCCGGTAGCGGCGGACCATCGCCATCCCGACGCCGACGACGAACAGCAGGCCGAACGCGTCGACGACGAACTGGTAGGCGAGGTAGAAGTCGCCCACCCAGAACGACTCGCCCGCGATCGGGCGGTAGACGTCGATGTCGAACCCGAGGATCGTCGTCGCGACGAGCAGGGTGAGGAACCCCCAGAGGACGAACGTATGCATCACGCCGGTGTACGCGTCGCCGTCGAACTGGTTCTCGTTCGAGAGCACCGTCCTCGTCGCCGCGACCGTCCGAGAGGGCAGGTCCGACAGCCGGTCGCGAGGGTCCGCGCTCCCGCGGGCGTACGCCGCGAACCGAGCGTACACCCCGTACAGGAACACGAGGATCGCGACCGCGGCGAGCCAGTAGAACGCGGCCTTCCCGACCGGACCGATCGTCCAGAACGTCTCCCGGGTGGCCGCCTGCAGGGGCGTCATGGTAGGTTAGCCGGATACGGTCCGGTTAAAACTTGCCACGGCGCGGGATCGGTCCGGTCTCCGGGCCCGGTCTCTGGCCCCGATCGATCGCGGGGTCCCCGTCAGATCACGCCGGTCAGCGCGGCCGCGAGCAGGCCGACTCCGACCGCCAGCGCGACGGCGTCCCCCCGGCCGAACGCCAGCCGCGGGAGCGTCGGGTTCCACGCGAAACACCGGGCCGCGAGGGCGGTTCCCAGCCGGTCGGCGCGGCCGAACGCGCGGTCGATCCCCGCGACGGCGACGATCCGCATCCTGTCCCGCACCGGTAGCTCGTCGCCCAGGCGCGCCCGCATGGCGTCGCGCGCGGTCAGCAGGTCGCGCTTCAGCAGCGGGAGGAACCGGAACACGAGCGCGACGCCGGCCGCGAGCAGCCGCCCGGGCCTGCCGGGGACCGCGTACTGGACCGCCGCCCGGGAGTCGCGGACCGGCGTCGACCGCACGTAGGCGGCGGCGACGACGAGCACCAGGAGGACCCGGTAGCTCGCCAGCGCCGTGTCGGCCGCGCGGTCGAGGCGGAACCAGGGGTCGCCGACCGTCGCGCCCGCCACGACCGGGGCGACGAGGAGGAACGGGAGCGCGACCCGGTACGCCCACAGGTCGCGGGGGCCGCCGCCGGCCGCCCGCAGGCAGCCCGCGGCGAGGACCGTCAGCGCCGCGAGCCCGCGGGGCGTCGTGTGCGCGAAGGCCGCGGCCGCGAACCCGACCTGCACGAGGAGCTTCGACCGCGGGTCGAGCCGGTGGGCGAGCGAGTCGCCGGGGGCGTACGAGAGGGTCACGGGTCGGAGGCCGGGACGTGGTCACCGCCGCGGTCCGTGAGCGCGCCTTCTGGGACCCGCACGTCGAGTCCCGGGAGGTCAGCGACGGCCGCGTCCGGGGGCGCGTCGACCGCGATCCGGCCGTCCGACAGCCCCACCACGCGATCGGCGAGCCCGAGCACGTCGCGGAGGTCGTGGGTGACGACGACGACGCCCGTCCCCGCGCGGTGGCGCTCTCGCAGGCCGTCCACGACCGACCGCCGGGCCGGCTCGTCGAGCCCGGTGAACGGCTCGTCGAGGACGAGGTGGTCCGGCTCCATCGCCAGCGCGCCGGCGATCGCGACGCGCTCGCGCTCGCCGCCCGACAGCGACGCGATCCGGTCGTCCCCGCGCCCGCCCATGTTCACGGCGTCGAGCGCGGCCCCGACCCGGCGGTCGATCTCGGCGTGCGAGAGCCCGAGGTTCTCCGGGCCGAACGCGACGTCGGCGCCGACGGTGGCCGCGACGAACTGGTCGCGGGGCTCTTGGAACACCATGCCGACCGCGGTCCGGGCGGCGACGAGGTCGTCGCCGACGGGGGTCCCGTTGACCGAGACCGACCCCGAGTCCGGCTCGACGAGCCCGTTAAACGTCCGGACCAGCGTCGTCTTCCCGGAGCCGTTCGCGCCCGCGACGACCAGGAACTCGCCGTCGGGGACCGAGAGGGAGACGTCGTCGACGGCGACTACCCCGCCCCCGTCGCGCTCCCCGGCGCCCGTCCCGCCGTACCGACACGTGACGCCGTCGACGTCGATCACGGCGTCGCCTCCGGGTCGGTCACGGCGCCACCTCGGGAAGGCTCACGCGGTCACCTCGGAATCGCTCACGGCGTCGCCTCACGCGGCCGCGATCGCGTCCGAGCGCACGATCCCGACCGCGGCGGCGATCTTCGCGGCCTCCGCGGGGAGGAACACGGCCGCGCCCTGGACGAACGCCTCGGCGGGGGTGAGCTCCAGCACCAGGTAGAGGCCGGCGACGCCCATCGCGTAGACGACGGCCGTGCCGACGGCCATCGCGCCCACCAGGACCGGGACGGAGACGCCGTCGAGGTCGCGGATGTCGCCGCCGCGGTGGACGATCGCGCCGACGAGCGCGGCCGCGATGGGGTAGGACCAGAGGTAGCCGGCGGTCCCGCCCACGAGCTCTCCGAAGCCCGCGGAGCCGCCCGCGAACACCGGCGCGCCGAGCGCGCCGGCGGCGAGGTACAGGACGAGCGCCGCGCCGCCCCAGACGGGACCGAGGAATATCCCGGCGAGGAAGACGCCGAGGACCTGTAGCGTGACCGGCGCGGGCGACACCGGGAACGGGAAGGAGACGTACGCGAACGCGCCGACGAGCGCGGCGAACAGCGCCGCGCGGGCGAGGTTCGTCGCGGCCTCGTCGCCGACGAGATCCACCGACTCCGTGTTGGTTGCCATGTCCGTGACAGGCTCGTAAACCAACTTGAAGATACTGGTTGACGACGCGCCCGCGGCCGGACGGCGTCCACCGGCCGCCGCGCCTCCCGTCGCCGATCCGGAGCGACTGCGCCCGAGCCGGCCGAAATCGGACGCGAGGCTTTTCTATCGGGAACGCGTAGGGGGGAGCCCATGGACGAGAAGACCGCCGAGCTCCGCGACATCTTCGTCGAGACCACCGGGTCCGACACGGTCACCGAGCGGCAGGCGGAGTCCCCCGGGACCCTCACCGACCGCGACGAGGCCGCCGTCGCCGAGCGCGTCCGCGAGCTGGTCGCCGCGATGCGCGAGCGGTACGACTTCTCGACGCCCCTCGACGACGCGACCTACGCCCGGATCGCCCGCGGACGCTTCGAGCTGGACGACGACGCGGCGATCGCCGCCGCGCTCGCCGCGGGCGACGACGCGGTCCGCGCGCCCGACGAGGTCGGCGGCGACGGCTCCGAACCGGTCGACGCTCCCGAACCGGTCGACGTCGACCCCGACACCGTGCGCGACGCCCGCTTCGACCTCCACCTCGTGCGCGACGCCGACCGCGAGGTCGACGACGCCGAGTTCGACTACGCCGCCCTGAAGTCGCTCACGGCCGAGGGACGCTCCATCGTCGACTGCGCCGAGGCGCTTGGCACTGACCCCGACGTCGTCGCGAAGTACGCCCGCGTCGCCCGCGTCGACCTGACCTCCACGCGGGCGAACGACCGCTTCCGCGACGAGTTCCGCGACCTCCTCACCGACGCCGAGATCGAGGGCACCCACGCCGAGTCCGCCCGCGAGGACGGCCTGAAAGAGGCGACCGAGGATATCGAGACGGACGTCTCCCTGTAAATCGCCGCTCGTTGTAGCCGGTTTCGCGGTCCGTCGCCTCCCCGCTCTCGCTCGACCACCACCGTACGCTCACGAGTCCCAACGACGAATGGGCGCGCCGGGTCGCGTCCGCCGGACGCGACCCGCCCGCGAGGGAGGCGGCGGCCCGGCGCGGCTCTGCCCGCGCCGGGCCGTCCGCCGAGGCTGGGGAGGCGCGAGGCTGCGGTGCGGAGCGGTTGGGTGGGACTCAAAGGGGCAGCCGCGAGGACGGCGCAGGCGACCCAAGCACCGCAACGAGGGAGCGTCAGCGACCGAGTGAGGCGCGCAGCGAGCGTGCGCCGTCCTCGCGGCTGGGGCTTTGGCGGTGTTCGCTAGGGATCCGGATTCGACCACATACGGCCGGCTGGCCGGGGCTTTGGCGGTGTTCGTCGTTTATCCGCAGTCGACTCCTTATGTACGAAACCGCGCCCAACCGCTCCGTGATCCCTTTCAGCGACCTCGCTCGCGCGGCCTACTGCCCTCGACAGCTCTACTACGCGCGCCGCGAGGACGACCGGGCGGTCCCGCCGGACGCCCGCGCCCGGATCGACCTCGCCTATCGCTACCCCGCGCTCGTCGACGCGCCGGACGCGACCCTCCGCCGGCTCCCGATCCGGCGCTCGCCGGCCGCCTACCGCCGGAACCTCGACCGCCTCCGCGGCCGCGACGACTACGACTGGCTCGTCGACCCCGCTCGCGAGCGCGCGTTCGTCTCCGGGAAGGACTGTCACGGAACGGTTCACAAGGTGCTCGGCGCCGGGGGCGACGCCGCGGACGCGCCGGGCGAGGACGCCGCCGCCGACGCGCCGGGCGAGGACGCCGCCGCCGACGCGCCGGGCGACGACGAGCCGCCCCTTCCCACGGTCGTCTCGCCGGGCGAGCCCCCGGAGAACGGCGTCTGGGGGTCACAGGCGGTCAGGGCCGTCGCCGTCGCGAAGGCGGTCGCGTGGGAGCGCGAGCGCGAGGTGCCGCGCGCGCTGGTCGAGTACCCGAGCGTCGGCGCCGCGCGCGAGGTCCGACTCACGACCCGCAAGAAGGCCGCTTACCGCCGGGCGCTGCGGGCCGCCCGCGCGATCGACGGCCCGCCGTCGCGCGTCGACGACGACCGGTGTTCCGCCTGCGACTACCGCGAGGAGTGCGGGGTCGGGCGCCGGTCGTTCCGGTCGCTGCTCGGCTAGCGGTCTCCCGGCGAGCGCGACGCGCCGCCCTCTCGCTGACGAACTCCGTTAACGGATCCTCGCCGAACCGCCGCGGTCGCCGACGATCCGTCGGTCATTCCTGTCGCGACCCGTCCGTTTATATGCGTGTGACGCGTCGCCACGGACACGAATGACACGCGACGATCGCGGTCGTTCGGAGGATAGAGGAAGTCGCCTCGCGGCGGCTGGCCGCGAAATTCTCCGACGATAACGACTCCGGGGCACGACCGCCCCGCGGCGGCACCGACCCCGAACCCACCGCAGAGCCGACGGACTCCCTTTTGACCCGAACACCACTCACCGACCTCGACGAGGTACAGCTGTTAGACACCACCCTGCGCGACGGCGAGCAGATGCCCGGCGTCTCGCTGGCGCCGGCCGAGAAGGTCGACGTCGCCCGCGCGCTCGACGCGGCGGGGATGCACCTGATCGAGGCCGGCTCGGCGTGCACCTCCGCGGGCGAGCGCGAGGCCATCCGCCGGGTCGCCGGCGAGGGGCTCGACGCGACCGTGACGAGCTTCGCCCGCGGGGTGAAACGCGACGTCGACCACGCGCTCGACTGCGGCGTCGACGGGATCAACCTCGTCGTGCCCGCCTCGGACAAACACGTCGAGACGAAGGTCGGCTCGACCCGCGACGAGGTGGTCGAGACGACGGTCGAGCTCGTCGAGTACGCCACGGACCACGGCCTCTGGGTCGAGGTGCTCGGCGAGGACGGCTCGCGCGCCGACCTCGACTACCTCGAACGCCTGCTCGGCGCGGGCCTCGACGCGGGCGCCGACCGGATCTGCTACTGCGACACGGTCGGCGCGGCCGACCCGGAGCGCACCGCGGCGGTCGTCTCCCGGCTCGCCGAGCTCGGCCCGACGAGCCTCCACACCCACGACGACCTCGGCTTCGGCGTGGCGAACGTCCACGCCGGGCTGAAGGCGGGCGCCGACACCGTCCACGGCACCGTGATGGGCGTCGGCGAGCGCGCCGGCAACGTCGCCCTCGAAGAGGTCGCCGTCGCGCTCGACCGGTCGTACGACGTCGACACGGTCGAGCTGGAGCGGCTCTATCGGCTCTGCCGGACCGTCTCGGAGGCGACCGGCGTCGCACTCCCGCCGAACAAGGCGGTCTGCGGCGCCAACGCCTTCGCCCACGAGTCCGGGATCCACACCGACGGAACCCTGAAGGACGGGACGATGTACGAGCCGTACCCGCCGGAGACCGTGGGGCGCGAGCGCCGGCTCGTCCTCGGCAAGCACGCCGGCCGCGCCGGCGTCAAGGCCGCGCTCGCCGAGCACGACGTCGCGGTCGACGACGACGAGCTGAGCGCGGTCGTGAGCCGCGTGAAGGAGCTCGGCGACCGCGGGAAACGCGTCACGGACGCCGACCTGCTCGCGATCACCGAGGACGTGCAGGGCCGCGAGCGCGACCGCCGCGTCGAGCTCGTCGACCTGACGGCCACCTCCGGGGGGAACCTCCCCACCGCGTCCGTCCGGCTCCGCGTCGGCGACGAGGAGCGGGTCGCCTCCGGCACGGGCGCCGGCCCCGTCGACGCCGGCCTCGAAGCCGTGCGGGCCGCGCTGGCGGACGACGGCGCCGCCGACGCCGACGGCGCCGAGGGCGACGGTCCCGGCGGCGTCTCCTTCGACCTCGACTCCTACCACGTCGACGCGATCACCGGCGGCACCGACGCGGTCGTCACCGTCGAGGTCGACCTCTCGCGCGGCGACCGGTCCGTCTCGGTCTCCTCGACGGACGCGGACATCACCCGCGCCAGCGTCGTCGCGATGGTCGACGGGCTCGACCGACTGCTCTCGGCCGAGGCGGACGCGGAACCGAGCGCGATCGCGGACGACTGAACGGCGAGGGCCCCGCCTCGACCGGACGCGCCGTCGTCGCTACCGCTTCTCGCCGCGCAGCCAGACGTAGTCGCAGGCGTCGAGCTCGAACGTGACGCCTCCCTCCGCGACGTAGTGCCCGCCGTCGCCGACGACGTGCTCGACGGTGGCCGGGTCGACGTCGAAGCCGACGACCTCCTCGCGGTGCCCGTCCGCGAGGTTGTGCGCGCAGAGCAGGACGGTCTCGTTTCCGTCGGCTCCCTCACCGTCGCCGTCGAACCGGTGGACGCGCGTCTCCTTGTGGTCGGTGTCGAGCGCTCGGTAGTCGCCCCGGGCGATCTCGGGGCAGGCGTCGCGGGCCGCCACGAGCGCCTTGACCCGCGAGAGCAGCGAGTCGGGGTCGCCGCGCTGGGCGGCGACGTTCACGCGATCGTAGGCGTACTTCCCCTCGTCGACCACGGGGTTGTAGCAGTCTTCGGGGGCGGCGGTCGAGAAGCCGCCGTTCGCCGAGTCGTCCCACTGCATCGGGGTGCGGACCGCCTCGCGCTCCGGCAGGGAGAGGTCCGCGCCCATGCCGATCTCGTCGCCGGACTGGAGCGCGACGGAGCCGGGCAACGAGAAGAGGAGGCTGTGGGCGACGGCGATCCGGTCGCGGTCGCCGGCGTACAGGTCGGCGAGCCGGAGCCGGTGGCCGCGCTCGAAGATCCAGGAGTCGCCGGCGTCGTCGCCGAAGTACTCGCGGGCGTGCTCGAACGCCTCCTCGGGGAGCTTCAGCAGGTTCCACTCGTCGTGGTTCCGCAGGAAGTTCACCCAGCCGCCCACCTCGGAGACGTCCGGCAGGATCTCCTCCGCCCGCCGGAGCGGCCACGTGTCCTTCACGCCGACCGCGTAGGTGAGGTGCGCGTTCATCACGAAGTTGAACTGCAGGTGGAACGCCTCGCCGTCGCCGAAGTAGTAGTCGAGGTGCTCCGGCTCGTCGTCGGCCTCGGCCAGCAACACCGCGTCCGACTGCTCCGCCTCGACGACCCGCCGCATCTCCCTGAACAGCTCGATGGCGTCGCCGAGGTCGGTCTCGTCGAGGGTGGTCGCGTCGTGGCCCTTCGGCATCAGCATCGGGTGGGCGGCGTCGATCCGGAAGCCGTCGGCGCCCTGGTCGAGCCAGAACCGGAGCACGTCGTACAGCTCCCCGCGGACCGCGGGGTTCGCGACGTTGAGGTCGGGCTGGTGGCCGTAGAACTGGTGGAAGTAGTGTTTGCCCGCGACCTCGTCGTGGGTCCAGACGCCGTCCTCGTACTCCGGGAAGATGTTGCCGCGCTGGTGGGCGTCGTCCGGGTGGCTCGTCCACAGGTAGTAGTCGTGGTACTCCGACTCGGGGTCCTCGCGGGCGCGCCGGAACCACTCGTGCTCGTCCGAGGTGTGGTTGAAGACGAGGTCGGTGATCACCCGGATGCCGCGCTCGTGCGCCCGGTCGGCGAACTCGCGGAAGTCGTCGAGGCTCCCCAGCCGGTCGTCGACGCCGTAGTAGTCGGCGACGTCGTACCCGTTGTCGCGGAGCGGGCTCGGGTAGAACGGCCGGACCCAGAGCGCGTCGACCCCGAGCTCGTCGAGGTAGTCCAGGCGCTCGGTCGCCCCCCGAAAGTCGCCCCACCCGTCGCCGTCGCCGTCGTTGAACGTCTTGACGTCGAGCGAGTAGATCGTCGCGTCCTCGTACCAGGCCGGGTCGCTCATGAGTTCGGGTAGGGAGGCGAGGGTCTGGATTCTTGCGGTTCGCCGGTCGTCCCTGCCCGTCGACGGCGATAGGCCGTCCGGCGCCGCGACTAGGCCGTCCCGCGCCCTGACTGGGCCGTCCCGCGCCCCGACCGGCAGCGTCTGACGAGGTTTTTAAGCGAGCCCGCTCGAACGACGCCCGTGAGCGTCGTCGTCGCGGTGAAGCCCTCGGCGCGCAAGCGAAACGCCAAGGTGGGGCGGCTCGTCTTCGAGGACGGCCCCCGCCACTCGTTCGAGAGCCGCGCGGCCGCGGAGCGCTGGGCGGCCGACCTCTCGACGGGGGACGGCCACGTCTGGGTCGCGAGCGCGCACCCCCGCGACGGCGACGACGTCGACTGTTACCTCGTCTCGCGGGCGACGAACGCGAAGCTGGAGGCGGCGTACGACAAGCGCCGGCGTCGGCTGCGGGGCGACGCCGGAGGCGAACAGGAGTCGTTGGGCGGGGAGTCGTAGGGGATCGCTCGCGCTCCCGGTCGCTCCCGTTCGCCCGCTACCCGCCGGTCACGCCTCGACGATGTCGTCGCGGTACCCCTCGACCGTCTCCATCACCACCTCCCGGTCCGCGTCGGCGACGTCGAACTCGCGGAGCGCCGCGTCGAGGTGCGCCGCGATCGCGTCGAACTCGTCCTCCGTGACTCCCAGCCCCTCGTGGGCCGTCTCCATGTCGTCGCCCTCGTACGCCATCGGCCCGCCGGTGACCGCGCTCAGGAACTTCGTCTGGTGAGACCGCTGGTCGGCCATGTCGACGTCGTCGAAGTGGTGCGCCACCCGCTCGTCGGCCAGCACCCGCTCGTAGAACTCGTTGACGACCGCGCCGACGGCCGGCTCGCCGCCGAGGCGGTCGTACAGGGTCGCGTCGGACATACGATTCGGTCACGGGCGCGACGTATGGCTCTTTCCCCGGGGCGCCGCCGGCTGATCGCGCGTGGCGTCGCGTATAAATCGCCGGCGCCGCGGCTTGACGCGCGGAACTCGGGAGAAGCGCCGAGGCGGAGATTTGAACTCCGGTGTCCGAATGGACAGTAGATTTCGAATCTACCGCCTTGGCCAGGCTAGGCTACCTCGGCTCACCTCCGTGTTGGCCGGTTCCGCTGTTATGCGTTTCGATCGCCGGCGGCGCCCCCTCGGCGGCGCCCCCTCGTCGCCGCGGCGCGACCGTCCTCGGACCCCCGCCGGCAACGCTTTTCGGGGCGGCTCCCGTGCGGCCGGTATGGACGTCCCCGAAGCCGCGGCGGCCTGCTCGCGCGTCGTCGACGAGGTCGGCGGCGCGGTCGTCGCCGACCGCGAGTTCCTCGACCGCGTGACGCTCGGGATCCTCGCCCGCGGCCACGTCCTCTTGGAGGACGCGCCCGGCACCGGCAAGACCCTCTCGGCGCGCTCGTTCGCGACCGCGCTCGGCTTGGAGTTCTCCCGGATCCAGTTCACCCCGGACCTCCTCCCGTCCGACGTCACCGGCACCAACGTCTTCGACGAGCGCGACGGCTCCTTCTCGTTCTCGCCCGGCCCGGTCTTCGCGAACGTCGTGCTCGCCGACGAGATCAACCGCGCGCCGCCGAAGACGCAGGCCGCGCTGCTGGAGGCGATGGAGGAGGGGCAGGTGACCGTCGACGGCGACACCCACGAGCTGCCGAGCCCGTTCTACGTCATCGCGACGCAGAACCCGGTCGAGAGCGAGGGCGCGTTCCCGCTGCCCGAGGCGCAGCTCGACCGCTTCGCGGTCAAGACCTCGATCGGCTACCCCGACGACGACGGCGAGGTCGAGCTGCTCCGGCGGCGCGCGGGCCGCGCCGAGCGGGCGCCGACGGTCGAGCGCGTGCTGGACCCCGACGCCGTCGCGGCGCTCCGCGAGGTGCCGGAGACGGTCCGTGTCGAGGACGACCTCCTGGAATACATGGCCGCGCTCGCCCGCGCGACCCGCGAGGATCGCCGCGTCGACGTCGGCGTCTCGCCCCGCGGCACCCAGCGGCTGTTCGAGACGGCCCGCGCCGCCGCGGTCCTCGCCGGCCGCGAGTTCGTCACCCCGGACGACGTGAAGCGCGTCGCGGAGCCGACGCTCGCGCACCGGCTCGTCCTGACCCCGGACGCCGCCGTCAACGACGCCGACGAGCGCGACGTGATCGCCGACGTCCTCGACCGGGTCGCGGTGCCGACGGTCGAGGCGGCCGAGGCGTGACGCCGGGCGGAGACCGCCTACCCCTCGTCGCGCTCCGCCAGCAGCTCCGTCGCCGTCAGCAGCGACTCCAGCTCGACGTCGTGTTCGGCCAACAGCTCCTCGGCCCCCTCCTCGCGGTCGACGACGACGAGCACGCGGTCCACGGTCGCGCCGGCCTCCCGCAGCGCCTCGACGGCGTCGACGGCCGACCGCCCGGTCGTGGCGATGTCCTCTAACACGACGACCGCCTCGCCCTCGTCGAGCCGACCCTCGATGCGGTTGCCGGTGCCGTACTCCTTCGCCGACTTGCGCGCGATGACGTACGGGCGGCCCAGCTCGGCGGCCGTCACGGCCACGAGCGGGACCGCGCCGAGCGCGACCCCCGCGAGCTTCGCGTCCGTCTCGGCGAGCCGGGCCGCGAACGCCTCGCTCACGAGCGTCAGCGCCTCCGGGTCGGTCTCGAACAGGTACTTGTCGACGTAGTAGTCGCTCGTCCCGCCGTGCGAGAGCTCGAACTCGCCGAATTTGACGGCGTCGGCCGCGCGGAGCGCGGCGATCAGCTCGCGTCGTCGCTCGTCGTCGGTCATACCCTCACGGGACGGGGCGGCGACCATAAACGGGTCGGAACGCGGGCGCCGAGGCCGCGACGGACGCGCGGAGCGTCGCGCGACGCGGTCTCGGTCCGCCCCGGCGCGCCGCCCCGCTCACTCCGGCGCCGGGAGCCGCAGCGTGACGGTCGTCCCCTCGCCGTCGATCCCCGGTCCGAAGGCGACCTCGCCGCCGTACGCCTCGACGATCCAGGCGACGATCCACAGCCCGATGCCGGTGTTGTGGTTGAGCTGGGTCACCTCCGCCTCGCCCGTGATGACCCCTCGGACGCCCTCGGGGACCCCCGGCCCGTCGTCGGCGACGCGCACGCTGACGGTCCCGGTCTCCGGGTGGCGTTCGGCGGCGATCTCGACTCTGGGCCCGTCCCCTCGCGAGTGGACCACGGCGTTCTCGACGAGGTGCCCGATCGCCTCCGCCAGCCGCTCGTCGCCGCGGACGACGGCGTCGTCGGGGACCGCGACGTCGATCCGGGCCTCGGGGTACCGCTCCGCGTACTCCTCGCGGACCGCCGCGGCGACCCGCCCCACCGACACGGGGTCGGGGTCGCTCACGATCCCCTCCTCGACGACGCGCCTGATCTCGGCCGCCCCCTCCGCGAGGCCGGCGAGCCGCTTCCCCGTCGTCTCGATCCGGCGGGCGTAGTCGGCGGTCTGCTCGTCCGCGGCGTCGTTCGCGATTTCGCTCGCGAAGCCGAAGACGACGTTCAGCTCGTTCCGGAGGTTGTGCCGGAGGATGCGGTTGACGACCCGGAAGTACCGCTCGCGGCGCCGCCGGTCGGTGATGTCGGTGTAGATGCCGAACGCGCGGCGCCCGTCCGTGGTCTCGTAGGCGAACCCGCGGAAGAGGAACTCGCGCGGCCCGTCGACGGTCCGCCGGCGGACCTCCGTCGTGACGAACCCCTCGTCGCGCACCCGCTCGTCGATGGACCGCTCGCTCGCCTCGCCGCTCCCGTCCGTCGGCCCGGCGCCGTCGCCGGCGCGTCCGGCCTCGTCGCCCAGGCCCGCGAGCCGGTCGTCGCGGATGTCGAGCGCGTCGATGGTCCGCCCGCGGAGCGCGGCCGCGTCGTAGCCGAACTGCGACGCGAACGCCGGGTTGACCCCGGCGATGACCGTCTCGTCCGGTTCGAGCGCGACCTCCATCACGGGGTCCGGGAGGCGCTCGAACAGCCGGTCGAAGCGGTCCCGCTCGTGCGAGAGCTCCGTCCGCGTCCGCCGGAGGTCGGTGACGTCCGTCAGCGACGCGACGACCCCGCTCGACCCCTCGGACAGCGGCGAGAGGCGCAGCTCGCCGTGTCGCCGCCGCCCGTCGCGCTCGACGGCGACCTCCACCCGTCGCACCCGCTCGATCCCCGCGTCGCTCCCGTTTTCCCCCGCGTCGCTCCCCGTCGCCCTCGCCTCGGCCTCGCCGACCGCGTTCACCGCGTCGGCGACGCGGTCGCCGTCCGCCGCCGGGAGCGCGTCGCGGATCCGCCGCCCGACGAGCGCCGCCGAGTCCGCGCCGAGCCACTCGGCGAACGGCTCGGTGGCGTACGTCACGGCGCCGTCGGCGTCGAGCACGCAGACCATGTCGTCGACGTTCTTGAGCGCGTCCTCGTAGGTGCGGAGCCGGCGCCGGCGATCGTGGGCGTCCATCGCGGCGACGGCGTTCGTCGCCAGCAGCTCCAGCACCGACACGTCGTCCTCGTCGAACGCGCCCGGTTCGGGGGCGCCGACCACGAACGCGCCGTGCTCGCCGAGCGGCACGGCCGCGAACGAGCGCATCTCGTGGTAGTCGCGGTCGTCGCCCAGCGCGGCGACGTCGTCGCACACCCACGGCTCGCCGCTCGCGTACACCTCGCCGGTGACCCCCTCGCCGGGCGGCCGCGGCCCGCGGTCGGCGAACGCCTCGCCGAGCCCGTCGCTCGTGGCGACCAGCCGGAGCCGGTCGGCGTCGGGGTCGTACAGCCGCACGCCGCCGATCTCGTGTCCGAGGATCTCGTCGGCGGCCTCGATCAGCCGGTCGGCGACCGCCGCCCTGTCGTCGGCCCGCTGGATCTCCTCGACGGTGCCGAGGAGGCGTTCGAGGATCCGCTCCCGGCGCTTCCGGTCGGTGACGTCGGAGAAGAACACCGACAGCCCGTCCGACGAGGGGTACGCCGTCACCTCGGTCCACAGGTCGAGGGGCTCGTAGCGCTCCACGAACGACACCGACTCCTGGGTCGCCATCGCCCGCCGGTAGCGCTCCTCGTACGTCTCGCCGACCGCGTCGGGGAACTCCTCCCAGACGTTCTCGCCGACGAGCTCCCCGGGGGACCGGTCGAGCAGCGCCGCCGCCTTCTCGTTGACGTAGGTGAACCGCCACTCGTCGTCCAGCGCGAAGAACGCGTCGTCGATCCGTTCGAGGGTGTCCTCCAGGCGGTCGACGGCCGCCTCGCGCTCCTCGCGGGCCGCACGGCGCTCGAACGCCCGGCCGAGCCAGTCGGCGAGCAGCTCGACGAACAGCCGCTCCCGGGGGGTGAACGGGCGGCTCCGGTTCGACTCGTCGACGAAACAGAGGGTGCCGACGACCTCCCCGTCGGCCACGATCCGGCCGCCGATGTAGCTCCCGAGCCCGAACAGCTCGTGGGTCGGGTCGCCCTCCCACCCCGCCTCGGCGGGGTCGGTGAACGCCACGACGCCGCCGTCGGCGTCGGTTCCGTCGCTCCCGGGGTCCTCGCCGGCTTTCCCGGCGTCGTCCCCGACACCGCCGACCGTCCGCCGGCAGTACGTGTCCTCCAGCGGCATGGTCCCGTCCTCGTCGATCACGCCGCGCTCGATCAGCGATTCCAGCAGCTCGTCCCCGCCCCGCTGCCGGCGGACGGCGAACCGGTCGTCGGTCGTGTGCGACGCGTAGCCGATCGACAGGCCGAGCCGCTCGCGGCCGAGGTCGAGCAGCGCGTCCAGCTTCTCCTCCAGCTCCGCGGTCCGGTCGGCGGTGATCCGGACGAAGCGTTCGAGGAACGGGTCCTCGCCCTCCCCGCTCGCCGTCCCCGCGACCTCGTTTCCGGCCGGCCCCGCCGGCTCGGCGGCCGACTCCGCCAGCTCGGCCGCCCGCTCCGCGAGCGTCTCGCCGTCGGCCGCCAGCCGCCGCCCGGAGACGTACTCGACCCCCAGCCGGCTCGCGTCGATCGCGGCGTCCGCGTCGTCGTCCGCGGTGTACGCGAGGACCGGCGCGTCGGGGAACCGCTCCCGGACCCGACGCAGCCGCCCGCCCGCGTCGCCGCCGGTCGCTCCGAGGCGGACGATCACGACCGGCCGGGCCGCGTCGGCGCCGCTCTCGGCGGCGCCGTCCGGTTCGGTCAGCGCCGTCCCGTCCGGGAGGCTCGTCCACGGTTCGTCCGGCAGGTCGCCGCGACCGCCGACGTGGAGGGTCGGTCGGTCAGCGCTCATCTCCCCGGCGCGCGCGGCCTCTGACTGCGCCGCATTCACCGTTTCGGAGGGCAGGGTTCGCCGACGCCTCGGGTCGGCGGTCGCGATCGGGCCGTCCACTCATACGCCATCACTACCGGAAGGGGGGTGATAACCGTTCCCCCGAAGTTCCCGTTCTCGATATTTTCCGGTCGAACGTCGCCGTCCGTCGATTTCGCCGACGGTCGTCGCCGGCGAGAGCGACCGATCCGAGAGAAACGCTCGTCGCCGCGCGCGACGCGGCGACGCCGACCGCTACCGGTCGATCCCGGCCGCGCCGCCGACGACGTCGGCGACGTCCTCGGGGGTGATCACGGCGAGGTCGCCGTCGACGGTCCGCTTCAGGGCGGCGGCCGCGGCGGCCCACTCCAGCGCGTCCGCGACGCCCCCGCCGTCGAGCCGCCGCGCGAGGTAGCCCGCGACGAACGCGTCGCCGGTGCCGATCGCGTCGAACGTCTCCGCGTCGAAGACGCCCTGCTCGTACACCGACCCGTCCCGCAGGGCCACCGCGCCCTCGCTCCCCCGCGTGACGACGACGGCGTCGAAGCCGAACTCGGAGGCGAGCCCGTGGGCGATCTCGACGGCGTCGCCCTCGCGGTCGAGCACCTCCCGGGCGTCGCGCCGCGGGACGAAGAGGGTGTCGACGTGCGCGAACAGCTCCTCGTACGCCGCCCGCGCCGCCTCGGGGCCCCAGAGCTTCGCCCGGTAGTTCAGGTCGAACGAGCGCGTCGCGCCGGCCTCGCCCGCGGCGCGGAGCAGCGCGGTCGTCGTCTCCGCCGCGCGGTCGGAGAGGGCCGGGGTGATCCCGGTCGCGTGGAAGCGCTCGGCCGCCTCCAGCGCGGCGGTCGGCAGCTCCCCGGGCTCGACCGTCGTGATCGCGGCGTCGGCGCGGTCGTAGATCACGCTCGTCCCGCGCGGCTCGCCGCCGTGTTCGAGGTAGTACGTCCCGACGCGGCTCGACGCGGGGTCGGCCCACGCGACGCCGGTCCGGACGCCGTGGCTCCGGAGCTCGCTCACGACCCGGCGGCCGAGCGGGGACTCCGGCAGCTTGGAGAGCCAGACGGCGTCGGCGCCGAGCCGAGACGCGCCGACCGCGACGTTGCTCTCCGCCCCGCCCGCCTGCACGTCGAGGGACCGGGCCGTCTCCAGGCGCTCGCCGCGCGGCGGCGAGAGCCGGAGCATCGTCTCGCCGAACGTCACGAGGTCCGTCACGCCGACCACCCCGCGGAACCGTGACTCGGAGGGAACGCGGCCGCCGCGATCGCCGGGGTCGCTGCGATGTCCATACCGACCCGTCGGCGGGGCGATACAAAAGGACAGGCGATCGGTCCCGCCCCGGCCCGACCTCCCCTCACCGGAGCGCCGACGCCAGGGCCACCGCCCCGAACAGCAGCAGCGCGAGCGCGGCGACCGGCTGCGACCCGGCCGCGGCGCGGTAGACGCCGTAGACGACGCCGACGGAGAGCGCGCCCGCGAGGAGGGTCGTCCCCGCGTGGACGGCGACGTTCCGGCGGGTCCGGGCGCCGCGGCCGACCTGCTCGCCGACCGAGAGCCCGTGGTCCGCGGCGTCCCACGCGACCGCGAGCGCGACCCCGCCGACGAGCAGCGGTTCGACGCTCCCGCCCCGGTACCCCCCGACGGCGAGCCCGACGAGCCCGATCCCGGCCGCCCACGAGAGGAGGCGGTGCGACCGCCGGACCGACCCGGCCGCGAGGGCGACCGTCGCGGCGCCGAGGAGGGCGCCCCCGAGCGGCGCGGCGAGGAGGGCGGCGAGGCTCGCGACCGCGGCCGCGACGAGGCTGAGGACGACGGCGAGCGCCGGGGGGCGGGCGTCGCGCTCGGGTCGGTCGGTCGGCGCGTCCTGGTCGTCGGGATCGTCGGAGTCGTTGCCGTCGTCGCCCTCCTCGCCGTGAGCCCCGCCACCGCTCACGGCGACCACCCGCTCGTCGCCCGCGCGACCGCGACCGGGAACGGCTCCCCGTCCCACTCGACCACGCGGATCCCCACCGACCGGAGCTCCCGGAGCCGCTCGCGGCGCTCGAACCGGACGAGCCGCTCGCCGGTGGTCCCGCCCGCGGTCACGTCGGGCGAGAGGACGGTGACGAGGTGGCCGTGCGCGTCGATCCGGCGCGCGAGCGACGCGGCCGCGTCGTCGATCAGGGGAGTGAAGAAGAGCACCTGCGCGTCGGCCGGGAGCCGCCGTCGGAACCGCCGGAGCCACCGCGACCGGTAGAACCGCTGCCCGCTCGGCGTCGGCGCCAGCGCGGGGTCGGTCGCCAGCGTCTCGCGCCCCTCGGCGGCGTGCGCCGTCCCGGCGCCCGGCGCGAGCCAGCAGTCCACGGGGCCGAGCGCCGCGATGCCGACGCGGTCGCCGCCGTCGAGGAGCGCGCGGAACGCCCGGCCGGCGGCCCCGACGCTCGCCTCGACCGCGGTCCGCCCCTCGGGCTCGGCGGCGGCGTACGCCGACTCCCGCGCGTCGATCAGGAGGACGACGGTCGCGGCGCGCTCCTCCCGGAGCTCCACGGTCGCCAGCTCGCCCGTCCGCGCCCGCCGGTTCCAGTCCACCCGCTTGAGGGGGTCGCCGCGGCGGTACTCGCGGGTGGCGTGGAACTCCACGCCCGACCCGCCGACGTCGGTCGGCATCCGGCCGTGGTACCGCGTCGTCAGCCCGCGGAGGGGGAGGTCGCCGCCGGCGGCGAGCTCCGGGGTGCAGACGACCCGCGCGGGGTCGGCCGGGTCGACTTCGGTCGTCCGCTCGCGCGACCCGGCGGGGTTCCGCGCGATCGCCGTGAGCGCCTCCCACTCGTGCTCGCCGCGGCTCGCGCGCACGACGTACTCGAACGCGACCGACGCGCCCGGGCGGAGCGCGGTCGCGACCCGCGCTGGGCCGTCGACGACCGCCAGCCCCGGCGGGACCCCGTCGACGAGCCGGAGGTCGGCGATCGGGGCGTCCCCCGCGTTGCGCGCCCGGACCGCGACGGTCACCTCGTCGCCCGGTTCGGGGATCGCGTCGCTCACGGTCCGGCTCACGTCGAGGGTCGCCGCCGGCGCCTCGCCGACGCCGGCGTACAGGGCGTAGCCGACCCCCACCGCGCCGAGGAGCACGAGGCTCGGGCGCCGCGTCACGACCCCGACGCCGACCAGGGCGAGCGCCGCCCCGCGAATTCCGTCCCAGCGCCCGGTCTCGGCCTCGCGGAGAGCCCTGCGCTCGGTCGTCGCTCCCCCGTCGTCCTCACGCATCGCTCGCCCCCGACCTCCCGTCGCCTCCTCCCTCCTCGTCTCCTTCCAGCCGACCGATCGCGTCGACGGCCGCCCGGAGGCCGAACCCGTAGCGCGAGCGTCCGGAGAGCGCCGCCCGAAGTCGAATCCGGACCGGGTACGACGACTCCCGCGCGAGGAACGCGGCGGCGGTCGCGTCGTCGGTCCACTCGCCGCCCTCGACGAGCTCCGCGGCCGCCTCGGTCGAGGCGTTCCGGTCGCGGGCGACCGCCGCGACCGCGAGCTCCCTGGTCCGGTCGCGGAGCTCCCGCCGGGCCCGGTGCCCGCGGAGCGCGGAGCCGGTCGCCCGCGCGACGCGCTCGTCGAGGTCGGCGCCGGGCACCGTCGCCGGCGCCCGCCGCTCCGGGTCACCGGGGTCGGCCGCTCTGCGCTCCCGGTCGCGGCGGGCGTTCGCGTACCTGACGCCCTGGACCGCGCCGAGCGCGCCGATCAGGGTGACGACGGTCGTCGACGGGTCCAGCGCGCTCGCGACCCCGCGGTCGACGGCGGCGACGAAGCCGACAGCGACCGACGCCACGCCGAGCGCGACGAGGGGGCGCACGGCTACGCCGCACCCCCGTGGCGCTCCTCGATCCGTCGGAGGGCCTCGACGGCCCGGCGCTCGCGCTCCGCGGTCGCCTCTTCGCCCCCGTACCGCACCCGCTCGAAGACGGCCGTGAGGTCGGCGACGGGCTCCTCGTCGACGCCAGCGTCGACGGCCGCGGCCGCGAACTCGGCCGGCGTCGAGGACGCGGGGCGCTCGACGTCGAGGGCCTCGGTCATGTCGCGCCACGCGCGGTACACCTCGTTGTCGGCGTCGGACCGCTCGATCTGGTCGGCCGCCGCGCCCGCGGTCCGCCCGACCGCGCGGAGGTCCGGGTCGCCGGGCTCGTCGCCGCCGTCGCTCTCGGCCGCGGCCTCGCCGTCGGTCGGTTCGTCGTCGCCGCCGGCGCCGAGGAGGACGGCGACGCTCGCGACGAGGGCCGCGACCACGAC
Source organism: Halorubrum rutilum (assembly GCF_024494565.1). Next base: position 3,583 of record NZ_JANHDN010000011.1, on the reverse strand, counting down.
GAGGGCGAAGAGGAGCTCCGGCGCCGAGGCGGTCCCCTCCCCGCCGCCGGCCCCGCCGAGCCCCCCGCCGCCCTCGGGGAGGAACCCGCCCTCGTCGGCCGCGGCGCCGAGCGCGAACTCGACCCCCTCGTCGACCGGGCGGCAGGCCGAGAGCAGCCACCCCAGCGCGGCGGTCGGGACCCCCAGCGACCCGACGACGGCGCCCGCGGCGAGCCCCGAGCCCGTGTCCCGGTAGACGAACGCGGCGAGCCCGAAGAGGACCGCGGCGAACGCCAGCAGCGCCGGCGGCTCCCGGAGGAACTCGTAGCACGCGGGCGGGATCGAGAGGGCGCCGCCGCCGCTCGGGGCCGGCGACGCGCCGAGGTCGGCGCTCTGACCGCCCGGTCCGCCGGCGTCACCGCCGCCGCCGAGCCCGCCGCCGCCGAGGCTCACGGCGGAGTCGAGGGTCGCGGCCGCGACGCCGAGCGCGACGACCGCGAGGAGGGCGAGGAGGACCGCGGCGAGGGCGTCCCGTTGCACGTCCGGGGGTACGCCGTGCCGCGGGAATAGCTTTCGGCGGGGGCGCTGCGTCGCCGTCAGTCCGCCCCGCCGTCGACGGCGCCGTCCAGGGGCGTCGTCGGGAACAGCGCGTCGACGTCGGGGTCCGTGTCGACGAGGCGGTAGCGGGCGCCGTCGCGCTCGACGACCCCGGCGTCGGCGAGGTGGTCGAGGTGCGCGAACGCCTCGCCCGGCCCGTGGAGCACGTGGATGTCGACCAAGTCGCCGAACAGCTCGGCCGACACCTCCCACGCCGTCGCGGGGCCGCGGTCGGCGAGGACGGCGAGCACGCGCCGCGTCCGGTGGCGGTGGTGGTCGAGGATCGTCGCGGCCCGCCGGCTCGGGTCGTCGATCCGCTCGCGGTGGCCCGGGTGCGCGGCGTCGAAGTCGCGCTCGACGACCCGCGCGAGGCTCCGGGCGTACGCCGCGAGCGGCGCGTCCACGCGGACGTCCGCGCCGCCGACGTTCGGGGTGTACCGCGGGAGGAGCGCGTCGCCGGCGAACAGCTCCGCGGGGGCGGTCGACTCGCCGCGGGCGCGGTCCGACCCCCGCCGCGGTCCTCGCCCGCTCCGCCCGACCGGCTCGTGGCCCGGGACCTCGCGCGGGTCGAACGCGAAGCCGGTGAGCCCGGCGGTGTGACCCGGCAGGTGGACGGCCTCCAGCGCGACGCCGCCGGCCTCGACGGCGTCGCCGTCGGCGATCGCCGTCACCTCGGCGGGACGGCCGCTGAGGTCGGCGCTCACCGCGTCGAAGAACTCGCGGAGGCGCTCTTGGTCCTCATCCGGGAGCCCCCACCGCTCGAACGTCTCGCGCTGGAGGTCGCCGTCGAGGAAGAGCGGCGTCTCCGTCCCGTCGACGAGGGAGGCGTCGGCCTCGTGGACGTACACGTCGGCGCCGCTCTCGGCCTGTATCTCGCCGGCCAGTCCCGCGTGGTCGGGGTGCCAGTGCGTCAGGGCGACCGCGTCGACGTCGGCGAACGCGACGCCGTGCTCGGCGAGGCCCGCCGCGAGGTCGTCGCGGACGTCCGGGAGCGCGACGCCGGTGTCGACCAGCGCGGTCGTCTCGCCGTCGAGCAGGTAGACGTCGTTCGCGCCCTCGAACACGGTGTTGCCGAGCTGGATCCGCTTCACACCCTCCCGTCGTCGGGCGCGCATTTGAGGGTTGCCTCCGCGGCACTCGGTCGAGCACGTCGGCGAGCGCCGCCGCGGAGCGGGCGCCCGCTCAGTCGAGCACGTCGACGCCGGTGAACTCGAAGCGCGCGCCGCCGGACTCGCTCTCGGCGACCCGCACCTCCCAGCCGTGGGCCGCCGCGACCGCCTCGACGATCTCCAGCCCGAAGCCGGTGCCGTCGTCGTTCGTGGTGTACCCGGCCTCGAACACCGCCTCGCGGTCCGCCTCGGGGATCCCCGGACCGTCGTCGGCGACGTAGAAGCCGCCGTCGAGGTCGCCGACCGTCACCGTGACGTCCTCGCCCGCGTGCTCCACGCCGTTGCGTACGAGGTTCTCGAACACCTGCCTGAGCCGGCTCCGGTCGGCGCGGACGGCGCGGTCGGTCTCGACCCGCAGCGTCGCGTCCGCGGTCTCGACGCCCTCCCAGCAGTCCTCGACGAGCTCGCAGAGCGAGACCCGCTCCGTCTCCTCGACGCCGTCGCCCTCGCGGGCGAGCGCGAGGAGGTCGTCGATGAGCGTCCCCATCCGGTCGTGGGCGTCGGCGACGGCGTCGAGGTGCTCGGAGTCGCACTCCTCGCGGGCGAGGTCGAGCCGCCCCCGCGCCACGCTGAGCGGGTTCCGGAGGTCGTGCGAGACGATGCTGGCGAACTCCTCCAGCCGCTCGTTCTTCTCCCGGAGCGCGTCCTCGCGGCGCTTCTGCTCGCTGACGTCGCGGATGACGCCGACGCGGTCCAGCTCCTCGCCCTCCTCGCCGGTCACCCGGTTGAAGCGCATCTCCACCGGGAACCGCTCGCCGTCGGCCGTGAGGAAGTCGTACTCGACCGTGCCGACGTCGCGGTCGCCGGCGTTCACCTCGTCGCGCACCCGGCCGGCCTTCTCCGCGGCCTCCTCCGTCACCCAGTCGTAGATGTCCGTCCCCAGCAGCTCCTCCCGGCTCACGCCTTTCATCTCCGCGTACCGGTCGTTGACGTACGCGATGGTCCCGTCGGGACGCACGGCGTAGACCGCGTCGTCGAGCGAGTCGAGGATCGTCTCATACCGCCGTATCTCCCTGTCCCGAGGTGACCTGTCCGTCATGGCGCTTCTCGTCCGTTCGTTTCAGCCGTTCAGTAATAAAATGGGTCGTCACGGTCGTCGCTCGCGCGGTCGAATCCCAGTCGCTTGCGGAGTCGGAGCGCGGTCGGATCCCGACCGCTCGCCCCCTGCCGGAGGGACGCGACTCCGGAGCGGATCCGGTGCGCTTTCGTCGCCGCGCGCCCACGAGACGGCATGGAGTACCAACCGGGTGTCTGTAACATCGGGCCGGCCCAACAGCGGCGGCGGCTCCTCCTCGGGATCGCGTCGCTCCTCCTCGCGGTCGGTCTCGTCGCCGCCGTCGTCGCGGTCGGCTGGCCGCGCCGGGCGCTGCTGCTCTCCGTCTTCCCGCTGTACGGCGCCGCGATGGGCTACTTCCAGTACCGCGAGCGGTTCTGCATTGGCTTCGCCGGTATCGGCGTCTTCGACGTCGGCGACGGGACGAACCGGGTCCTCGACGAGGCGGCGCTGGCGGCCGACCGGAAGCGCGCGGTCCGGCTGAACGCGAAGTCGGTGGCCGTCGGCGCCGTCGGGACGATTGTGATTTACGGAGTCGCAGTCGTCGGCTTATAAGTAGCTGTTCGGACGGTTCGCGTTCGATACCGCGTCATCGTCTTGGTGAGCAGTTTTGAAGATTTGATCGTTTATAAACAACAAGGAGAATACCTGCGCCTTTAGGCGCGGGATGAATCCGACACTCCGACTGACAACCCCACGACGACACTCCAACCGGATATTCAACGCCCCGTCGCCGGTTTTAACATTCAAAATCTCATAATTGCTTATGAAAACAGTACGATGC